>CAWGYD010000005.1:0-399663 GCA_963826785.1 uncultured delta proteobacterium | reverse complement strand
GGTAATTAAAATTTAATCACCCTGAACCGGTGAGTCAACTGCTTTTGTCACCGTTTTTTTCATCAGGTTTTCACCCGTTGAAAGAATTGCAAAGTAAAGGAAAAGGACCTGCTTGTCAACAGGTATTCTTCAATTTTTCAATTTAATTTTATGAAATTTTTTCTTGCCGGCCCGAAGCTCGATCTCCCCGTTTTGGACTTGCTCCAGAGTAACCAGGTAATCCTCTGTTTCCACTCTAATACCATTGATATAGGCGCCCCCTTGCTGAATGAGCCGCCGGGCCGCACTGCCGGATTGGGCGAGGCCTACCTGATGGTAGAGTTTGAATGCCGGAATGCCGGGAGTCATCTCTGACGGTTCAAACCATGTAATATCCGTTATATCGTCATTATCTGAAATTTCGGTTACAACACCTTGATATACTTCTATTCCTTTACGCCTTATTTCACTTGAAGGCAAAATAGAATGGGGTATTTCCCGTTTACCAAAATTTTTTGATGATGTGTGCTTGGCTTTATCTGCTTCATTTTTACCATGACACAGACGGGTAGCCTCATAGGCCAGGATCGACTTGGCGCTGTTGATGTCTACTCCTTCAAGACTTTCCACCTCCCTAATTTCCGCCATGGGAAGAAAGGTAAACAGGGCCAGGAAGCGGGCCACATCCTTGTCATCCGTATTCACCCAGAACTGGAAATAATCATAGGGCGAGGTCCGTTCGCTGTCCAGCCAGACGGCCCCTGCAGCGGTCTTGCCCATTTTGGCCCCGCTGGCAGTGGTCACCAAGGGGAAGGTGATGCCGTAGGTCTCTGCCTGACGCATGCGGCGCACCAGGTCGATTCCAGCAACGATATTGCCCCACTGATCGCTTCCGCCCATCTGGAGCCGGCATCCGTGGCTCTCATACAATTTCAGGAAATCGTAGGCCTGGAGCAGCATGTAATTAAATTCGATAAAGTTCAGACCCTCTTCCGAGTCCAGGCGGGCCCGGTAGCTTTCCGCCTTGATCATCCGGTTGACGGAAAAATGGCGGCCGATGTCCCTCAAGAAAGGAATATATTCCAGTCCCACCAGCCAGTCCGCATTGTTGAGCAGAAGGGCATTTCCCGCATCGAAATCGATGAAGCGCGACAGCTGAGCCTTGAGACAGGCGGCATTGTGGTCCACATCTTCAGGCGTCAGCAGTTTGCGCATTTCCGTTTTGCCGCTGGGGTCCCCTACCAGGCCGGTACCGCCACCCACCAGCGCAATGGGACGGTGGCCATGCCGCTGCATGTGCGCAAGAGACATGATCGGTACCAGGCTGCCCACGTGCAGACTCGATGCCGTGGGATCAAACCCGATATAGCACGTGGCCGGACCGGACTGAATATAGGTTTTTAATTCCAAATCATGGGTCTGGTTTTCAATAAAACCGCGCTCCTGCAGTACATCAATAACTGTGGCCATCATCCTTCTTTCTATTTATTCGCGTATTCCACCGCACGGGTTTCCCGGATGACGATCACCTTGATCTGACCCGGAAAGGTCAGCGTCTCTTCGATCTTCTTGACGATATCCTTGCTGAGCAGCACCGAATCCTCATCCGTAAGCTGCCCGCCGTCGACGATCACCCGCAGTTCGCGGCCGGCCTGAATGGCATATGAATTGGACACGCCCTGGAATGTATTGGCAATCCCTTCCAGGTCTTCCAGGCGTTTTATATAATTTTCCAGAAGCTCCTTGCGTGCGCCGGGCCGTGCGCCTGAGAGGGCGTCCGCTGCCTGGACCAGGACATCATAGACCGATTCCGGAGGGAGGTCTTCATGGTGTGCGGCAATCGCATGGACCACCTTGGCGGTTTCCCCGCACTTCTTGGCCAGCCGCCCGCCGATTTCAGCGTGCGATCCGTCGACTTCATGGTCGATGGCCTTGCCGATATCGTGAAGCAATCCCATCCGTTTGGCCAATTTAATATTGAGCCCCAGTTCAGCGGCCATGGCCCCGCATAAGAAACCCACTTCAACCGAATGCTGAAGCACGTTCTGGGCATAGCTGGTCCGGAATTTCAGCCGGCCCAGGTATCGGATCAATTCGTTATTGATGCCATGAACCCCGAGGTCGAAGGCGGCCTGATCGCCGGCTTCCTTGATCGTGATATCCACCTCCTCACTGACCTTCTTCACCACATCCTCGATCCGTGCCGGATGAATCCGGCCGTCTTCGATCAACCGAATGAGGGAAAGACGCGCCACTTCACGCCGGACAGGATTGAAGCCGGACAGGATCACCGCCTCGGGTGTGTCATCAATAATCAGGTCGATTCCGGTGGCCGCCTCCAGCGCACGGATATTTCGGCCCTCCCGGCCGATGATCCGGCCCTTCATTTCATCATCGGGCAGCTGCACCACGGAAACCGTTCTTTCGGCCACAAAGTCCCCGGCGTAGCGCTGAATGGCGGTGGCTATGATTTTCTTGGCCTCCTTGTCCGCGTTCTCCCGTGCTTCGGCGGTCACCCGTTTGATGATCTTGGCCCCTTCATGACGGGCTTCATTTTCCATGGACTGGATGAGCAGGTCCTTGGCTTCTTCCGCGGTCAGACCGGAAATGGCTTCCAGGCGGCCCTTCTGCTCACTGATCATGCTGTCATACATATTCTCTTTGGCACCCAGGGATTCTTCTTTTTTCAGGAGTTCCTTTTCCTTGCGCAGGGCTTCCTTGGTATGCAATTCCAGTTGTTCATTCTTCTTATCTAAATTTTCTTCTTTCTGCTGCAGACGTTTTTCCTGCTTTTTCAACTCCGACCGGGCTTCCGCAGTTTCGGCGTCAAAATCATTCTTCATTTTAAAAAGACGGTCTTTGGCCTCGATCTGCGCTTCCTTGATCAGTGAATCGGCCTTTCGTTCAGCGGTATGAACGATCATTGCAGCCTTATCTTCGGCGTCCTTTAACTTCTGGGACATGAACCGATCGCGAAAAAACTGGGCTCCGAAAAAACCGATTACCCCACCGATGATAAGCATCAGGAAATAGGTGGTTGCATCCATTCATTTTCTCCTCAAAATATATCTGTTGACATATTTCGCATTTAAGATGTGAATCAAAACGAGACAGTCAATGTGAATCCGGCAAGTCCATTTTCAAGTCCTTTGTGCTGGAAACCGCCACGCAGGCGGGTGATCTGTTTGATTCGCCTGTTCCTTCCACGGAGATATCCAGGGAAGAATCTGCAATTTATTGCAGATCAGCACCATCATATCGAAATTTCATTTAATAAAACAAGAAGATAAATCAGAAAAACAATGAGGACGGATGCTTCAGGGAAGGTGACCACCGGTTTGTCCACAACAGCCCGGCATCTATTGATTGGATCTGGTTGGAAAAATAATACCCCCGCCATCGCCGTGTTGAATAAAACCTTGAGCCGAATCGGTCAAGGTGGGCGCCTTATAGCTTCTTTAGGCTTTTCCGTACAAGCGGAACCTGCACACCGAAACCAGGAAAGGCCCCCGTTATGTCACTGTTGGGTCAAGGAGCATCATTCAATCACGAGCACGGCAGGGGTAATTTCAAGCATTTCATTATCCTGCTGCTACTTTTTCGGAACTGCCTCATTCGTGATATATCATAACCTTTAAATTTTTCTTTTTCAACAGTCGATATGAAAAAAGATTTCGTTTTCAAGAAGGGCGGTTTTCCATCAGGCTGCCGATTTTAGCAGCGCGTCCCCTTATCTTACCCACCAGATCGGAATACTTTCGCGACAATTCCAAATGCTGTCTTGAAATATTCAATGCGGCCAGGGCCAGTATGGCGAGCTTATTGGTCTTTGCCGCATGTGAAGGCAGCTGGGACTCGACTTTCCCAACCTCCTGCACCAGATGCGCGGCGACCTTCTCGGCATCGGCTCCGGGCTCGTCGACCCTGAACTTGAAAATTTCACCTAAAAGCTCAATTGTTATGATTTGATCCACGAATGCCTTGCAATCTCCTCATCCTGCAATCACTGATTCTGTTCATCAGTGGCAGCGAGGTCAAGTTTGGTCAGAAGTCCATCGATTTTCAACCGGATCTTCTCTTTTTGTTCCGAAAACGTGTTTTCCGTCTCGACCCTTCTCTGAAGTTCGGCCTCCAAATTTTGAATTCGGGAAGTCAGCCGTTCATTCTCAGATTCGAGGGTCTTGCACTGTTGAATCAAGTTTCCAACTTTTTTCTCAATCTGATCAAATTGGAGCATCACGTCGTCTATATCCAATTTTCACCTCATGTATTTATCAAACTTATAGTATTCGATTGTTTTTAAAGTCAAGACTTTTTCGGCATTTCCTTCAACAAAGCCTCTACCTTCAGCAGGTCCTGACAAGTGTTGATACCGACCAGTTCACACGGATTCTCACAAAGCATCCAGCCGGTTTTATGCTGCTCTTCACTGGCGATTTTTACGATATCGGTGAGATACATCTCGTGCTGGCGGTTATCCGTCTTGAGCTTCATGATGGCCGATTGGAGAAAAGGCTTCTGCACACAGTACACACCGGCATTGACCAGCCGGATGTCCCGCTCAGCATCGATGGCATCGACTTCCTCGGCGATTCTTTCAACACATCCATTTTTGTCGATGATCAATCGTCCATAGCCAAATGGATCTTCAAGATCCAAGGCCATTAAGGTGAGCTGATTCCCGTCGGCCCGGTGCTGATCGATTAGCGAACGGATTGTGGCGGGTTGAATCAGCGGAACGTCGCCGGACAGGATCACCACTTCATCCGTATCGCTTGATATGGTCGGCAGTGCGCATTTGACGGCATGCCCCGTCCCCATCTGATCCTGCTGAAGCGCAAACCGCACCTTCGACGCCTTCTGTATTTCCGATTTGACTTTTTCGGCCTGGGTGCCTACCACCACGATGACCTGATTCCCCGCGACTTCAACTGCAGAATGGACCACATAGGAAATCATCGTACGGCCTGAAAGCAGATGAAGCACCTTCGCCTGATCCGATTTCATGCGGGTCCCCTTCCCCGCCGCCAGGATGATGATCGTCGTCTTATTCAACATTTTGTTTCCCCATCACAACAGAAAAAGGGCAAACCAGTTAACTGGCTTGCCCTTTTGAATAGAGGATAAATCCATTTAACATCCGCGCCTGGGTCAATTTAAAGCGCAGGATGATTCATTTCGCTACAGCTTTGCGGATTCGGCAACCTTCAACCGTTCGATGGCCCTGTAGAGCGCAGCCTTGGCTCTTTCGAAATTGATCGTGTCCTCTTTTTCAGAAAGGCGTTTTTGTGCCCTGTCCAATGCGGCTTTGGCGCGCTCCAGATCAATGTCGATGCTTTTTTCGGCCGATTCCGCCAGAATGGTCACCCTGTCCGGAAGCGCTTCGGCAAAACCGCCGCTGACGAACAGGTGGTGATCCTTGCCGCTTTTGTCTTTATAATTGATCCGTCCGATTTTGAGGGACGTCAAAAAGGGCGTGTGCCCGGGCAGCACCCCGAATTCTCCGAGGGTTCCCGGCGCCATGACGATTTCCACGTCCTCGCTGACGACATATTTTTCCGGAGTGACGACTTCCAGTTTCAGCATTTCAGCCATTGATTTTTCCTTATGCTTTATGCAGCAGCCATTTTATTGGATTTTTCGACGGCTTGCTCGATCGTTCCCACCATGTAGAAGGCCTGCTCCGGAAGATCGTCGTGCTTGCCTTCCGTGATCTCCTTGAATCCCCTGACGGTATCTTCAATTTTGACATAGGCGCCGGACAGGCCGGTGAATGTCTCGGCGACATGGAACGGCTGAGAAAGGAACCGTTGAATTTTCCGGGCCCGGGAAACGGTCAGTTTGTCTTCGTCTGAGAGCTCCTCGATACCCAGAATGGCGATGATATCCTGCAGTTCCTTGTATTTCTGGAGGATCATCTGCACTTCGCGCGCCACGTTGTAGTGCTCTTCCCCGATATAGTTGGGATCGAGAATGCGGGAAGTGGAGTCAAGCGGATCCACGGCCGGGTAAATACCGAGCTCGGCGATCTGCCGGGAAAGTACCACGGTGCCGTCCAAATGGGCAAAGGTGGTGGCCGGGGCGGGGTCGGTCAGGTCATCCGCGGGCACGTACACGCACTGAACAGCGGTAATAGAGCCCTTGTCCGTGGAGGTGATCCGCTCCTGGAGTTCGCCCAGGTCGACGGCCAGAGTGGGCTGATAACCGACCGCAGAGGGCATGCGGCCGAGCAGGGAGGAAACTTCCTGGCCCGCCTGGGTGAAACGGAAGATATTGTCGATGAAGATCAACACGTCCTGACCTTCCATATCCCGGAAGTATTCGGCGACGGTCAGCGCGGAGAGCGCCACCCGGGCACGAGCTCCCGGAGGCTCGGTCATCTGGCCGTACACCAGGGCGGCCTTGGGCAGAACGCCGGAATCCTTCATTTCATGGTACAGGTCATTTCCTTCACGGGTCCGCTCTCCCACGCCGGCGAAAACGGAATACCCGCCGTGATGCATGGCGATGTTGTTGACCATTTCCATCATGATAACGGTCTTGCCGACGCCGGCACCGCCGAACAGTCCCATTTTACCGCCACGGGGAAACGGCACCAGCAGGTCGATAACCTTGATGCCGGTCTCGAGAACATGAACCGAAGTATCCTGTTCCGTGAATTTCGGAGCCGGCCGGTGAATCGGCATCATTTTTTCCTGACTGACCGGGCCCAGTCCGTCCACGGGACGTCCCACCACGTTCAGCACGCGGCCGAGGGAGGCTTCTCCCACCGGCATCATGATCGGCTTTCCCGTGTCCTTGACGGCGGCACCGCGGACCAGACCGTCGGTGACGTCCATGGCGATGGTGCGAACGACATTATCGCCCAGATGCTGGGCAACTTCCGTGACCAGGTTGTCTTCCTGATCGTTGATTGCCGGGTTGGTGATTAAAAGAGCCGTCAGAATTTCGGGCAGGTTTCCCTGTTCGAACTCGACATCGACAATCGGGCCCATCACCTGTGTGATCTTGCCAAAATTTTCTGCCATTGATAGATCCTCCTATCTATATACACATATTGATTCGATGTTTATCCCCTGAGTGCCTCGGCACCGCCAACGATATCCATTAGTTCCATTGTAATGGCCGCCTGACGGGCCTTGTTGTACACCAGAGTCAAATTTTCAATCATGTCATTGCAGGCCTTGGTCGCGTTGTCCATGGCCCGCATGCGCGCCGCGTGTTCACTCGTCGATGTCTCCAGCAGCGCATTGTACAGCTGAATGTGCACATTTCGCGGGAGCATCTCATTCAACAGCTCATCGGGTGACGGTTCAATAATATGTTCCGCCAGATATGGGGTATCGTCCTGCGTTTCTTGTTCTTTTTCGATCACAGGAATCGGCAGCAACTGCCTGACCACCGGCGGTTGGGCACCCACGCTCAGAAAATTGGCGTATACAACGAAAACCTCGTCATAGTTGCCGTCCAGAAAGCCCTTAATCAGTTCCTGGCCGGCTTTGGATGCCACGCTGAACCCGATCTTGCCGCCGATGACGTTCAGGTATTGATTGACGATGGTCAGTTTGTTCTTGCGGCACCAGTCTCTGCCTTTTTTGCCGAAATTGGTGAATGAAACCGAGATTCCCTTCCCGGTCTTTTCCTCCATTAATTCTTCGGCTTTTTCAATGAGATTGATGTTGAAACCGCCGCAGAGCCCCCGATCGGAAGTCATCATCACGATATGCGTGGTTTTGACTTCGACTCTCGGGACCAGAAGCGGGCTGATATCATCGCCGGCTTTTTCCGCGATATTACCCAGGACCTCGGCGAATTTGTCCGCATAGGGCCGAAACGCCGTCATGGCCGTCTGGGTGCCGCGCAGCTTCGACGTGGCCACCATGTTCATGGCCTTGGTGATCTGCTTGGTCTTTTTAACACCGGAGATCTTTGATTTGACTACTTTTAAGGATGCCATTATCTACTGCCTCTTCAGGGTGAATGTTTGATCAATGGGACAGATCAGAAACCATATATGCTACTTGATGGTGTCCTTGAATTCTTCACCGTATTCCTTGAGCGCTTTTTGCAGTAGCTGATCCAGTTCATCGGTGATTTTCTTCTCTTTGGCGATGCCCGAAAAAAGCTGAGGATACCGGCTTTCGATGAACTGGTAGAGGCCGGCCTCGTATTTGGCCAAAACGCTGGTGGGGAGCTGATCAAGAAATCCCTTGGCACCGGCATAGAGGATGGCGACCTGCTTTTCCAGGGACAGCGGCTGATACTGGGGCTGCTTCAAGATTTCGACCAGTCTTTCGCCCCGGAGGAGCTGCTTCTGGGTGGCGGCATCAAGATCGGAACCGAAGGCGGCAAAGGACTCCAATTCACGATACTGGGCCAGATCCAGCCGAAGGGTTCCGGCCACCTGCTTCATTGCTTTTTCCTGGGCGGCGCCGCCGACCCGGGATACCGAAAGTCCGACGTTGATGGCCGGACGTACACCGGCGAAGAACAGGCTCGGTTCGAGGTATATCTGCCCGTCTGTAATCGAGATCACGTTGGTGGGAATAAAGGCGGAGACGTCGCCGGCCTGGGTTTCAATGATGGGCAATGCCGTAAGGGACCCGGCGCCCAGTTCATCATTGAGTTTGGCGGCCCGCTCCAGAAGACGCGAATGGTTGTAAAAAATATCCCCGGGGTAGGCTTCACGACCGGGGGGACGGCGCATCAGCAGGGAAACCTGGCGATAAGCGGTGGCCTGCTTGGAAAGATCGTCATAAATGATCAGCGCGTGTTTTCCGTTGTCGCGAAAATATTCACCCATGGAGCATCCGGCATAAGGCGCGATGAACTGCAGGGTGGCGGGATCAGACGCGGTGGCGGAAATAACGGTGGTGTATTCCATGGCGCCGTGCTTTTCCAGGACTGAAACCACCTGGGCCACCGTGGATTTTTTCTGACCGCAGGCAACATAAATGCAGTAAATATCGGTGTTCTTCTGGGCCAGGATGGCATCAACCGCGACGGCTGTTTTGCCGATCTGACGGTCGCCGATGATCAGTTCGCGCTGGCCGCGGCCCACCGGCGTCATGGCGTCGACCGCCTTCAAACCGGTATAGCAGGGTTCATGCACGCTTTTCCGGGCGATAACGCCGGGCGCGACCATTTCGATCCGGCGGGTTTCTTTGGCATCCACCGGCCCTTTTCCGTCAATGGGTTCCCCCATGGCGTTCAGAACGCGCCCCAGAACGGCCTCGCCCACCGGCACTTCCGCGATCCGTCCGGTCCGTTTGACGATATCGCCCTCCTTGATATACCGGACCTCGCCCATGACGGCGATACCCACATTATCTTCCTCGAGGTTCATCGCCAGGCCGAGAATCTGATGGGGGAATTCGACGAGTTCCAGTGCCTGGACCTTTTCCAGACCATAGACGCGCGCAATTCCGTCGCCCACCGACAGGACGATGCCTGTTTCGCTCAGCTCGACTTTCTTGTCAAAATCCTGAATTTGATCCTTAATAATCTGACTGATTTCTTCGGCTCTTATTTCCATTAGATTCTCTCACCCCTTTTTAATGATTCTCGCATATTTTGCAATTGTGTCCGGATACTCCCATCCAACACAAGATCTCCTATTTTGGTCACCACTCCGCCGATGAGCGCGGCATCGGTTTGCGCTTCGAGAAAAACTTCCTTCCGGGTCATCTCGGACAATGCACTGCGGATACGTTCAAAACTCTCCGATGAAAGTTCCGTTGCAGTGGTCAGGTTCGCTCTGACAACGCCCTTCAACTCATCTGCAAGTCGAACGTAATAATCGGTGATCTGTTCCAGGGAATTGATGCGCCCCTTATCAAAAAGCAGCAGAATAAAAGAGTTCATCACCTTGGAGAGCTGAAGCTTCTTCAGAACAGATTGCAGCACCATGCGCCGGTTCTTGATATTATGCAACGGGTTTGTGACGGTTTGCGCCAGCATGGGTTGATTTTGCATCAAAGAGACAATGTCTTCGAGTTCCTGCCGGTACTGCTCGGCATTTGAATCGTCTTTTCCGATGAGGATCAACGCTTTTGCATATCGCCTGGCAATTGCTGAACTTCTCACTTTATCACCACCTTATTTAAGTATTCACCCACGAGCATTTCCTGGTCCTGGTCCGTAATGTTCTGCTTGAGTCTGGCTTCCGCCTTGGCAATGGCCTGCTCCAGGATTTCCTCCTCCAGCTGGCGTTTTGCCTCTTTGAACTCATGATCAATGGTCCGGCGGGCCTGCTCTTCGAGCTTAACAGCGGCATTCTGGGCTTCCGCCAGAATTTTCTTCTTGGCTTCCTCCCCCTGCTTGCGATACTGGGCGATGATTTTCTCCGCCTCGGCGCTCAGAGAAGATAGTTTCTCATTATACTCCGCCATGAGCTTTTCGGCTTCGGCTTTCTTGAGTTCGAGTTCTTCCATCTGCTCCTGGATGGATTTGATGCGGTTTCCCAAAAACTGTGCGACAGGCTTCCGCAGAATAAAAAACAGAGCGATGGCCAGAACCGCAAAATTCATGACCCGGTAGGTATCGGTAACAGCCCATCCCCCGCTGCCAGCGGCTTCGCCATGGGTTGTGCCGCCGGACGAGGCCAGAACGGTCTGAGCGGCCAGCAATATCATGGGTATCAAGGCAATTCGTGAATATCGGATGATCCGAGATAGCGTCATTACACCGCCCTCCCCAAAATTTTTCGGCTGATCTCATCAGCAAAGGATTCAATCTGCTGCTGCAGCGATTTTCGAGCGTCCTGGGCCTCCTGGGTGATTTTCTCCCGGATCTGGGTCAGATCCGCACGGGCCTTTTCATTGATCTGTTCGATCAGCTTCATTTCTTCCTGCCGGGCCTGGCCTTCGTAGGCCTCTTTTTCCTTCAGGCCCTTTTCCCGCGCCTCCTTGATGCCGGCCTTCAATGCCTGGTCTTTATCCAGGGCGTCCTGCTCGAATCGGCTGATGTTTTTTTCGAGTCCGTTTACTTTCTCATTCCTCTGGGCAATAATCTGCCTGATCGGTTTGTAGAGCACTTGATTCAATGCCCAGATCAGCACCAGAAAATTGACAATCTGGATCACCAATGCAACAGGATCAATACTTACCATACGCACACCCTCCGGAAGGTTTAAACATCGCTATCAACTTAAATTGTATTCATATTCTTTTAATTTAAGCAAAAAGGCTTACCATCAACCCCTATTACTTGTCAAACTTTTTTGAATTGTTTTTCTAAAATTTTACGACTTTGATCCCCTCTGTGAATTTTGCACGCCGGATCGAAATTCAATTGGTAGAAAAACAGGCATCTTGACCTATTCTTTCATGAACCGTCGCATGCTGATATTGAGCAGAATCCCGATGCCGATCAGGACGGTAATGACGGAAGAGCCGCCATAACTGATCAACGGCAGGGGCATGCCCACAACCGGCATCAATCCCATCACCATGGCAATATTGATAAAGGTCTGCCAGAAAATCATGGCCGTAATCCCCACCGCCAGAAAGGTCCCGAATGAATCCCGGCAGGAGTGGGCGACATTCAAGCCAAACGCGATGAGCATTAAATACAAGAATAGAAGCCCGATGGATCCCGAAAACCCCCATTCCTCAGCCATCACCGAAAAAATGAAATCGGTATGCTGCTCCGGCAAAAAAGAGAGCATCTTCTGTGTTCCCTGCATATACCCTTTCCCGAACACCATCCCCGAACCCACTGCGATTTTGCTCTGGCGGATATGATATCCGGCGCCCAGCGGATCACGGTCCGGTGACAGAAGGGTCAAAACCCGATTTTGCTGGTAAGGTTGAAGCATTTTCCATCCCACCGGAATTGCGATGATGATGACGACCAGGGAAATCAGCAGGGTCTTTTTTTCGATCTTCGCAAACAGGGTCATGGACCCGGCAATGAGTGCAATGGTGCCGGCAGTTCCCAGATCCGGCTGGGTGGCCACAAGCAGAAAAGGAACGGCGGTCAGCATCATGGGGATGGCAAGGTGCCTGAAATTTAATCCGGTCAGTCGGACATTGCGGGCAAAGAACCGCGACAGGATAATGATCACACCGATCTTGATCGGCTCTGAAGGCTGGAGGGTAAACGGACCGATGGCCAGCCACCGGGTGGACCCGCCTGCATGTTTACCGAAAACATGAACGCAGATGAGGGTCAGCATGCAAAGGAAATAGATCAACGGACCCCATTTTTCCAGATGCCGATAATGAAACAGCACCGCGACCATCATCATCAGCAGGCCCGCCCCGAACCAGATGATCTGCTTGTAAAACAAAGCGGAGTTCGGATCGCAGCCGGCCGCGGTGACCGCACTGTTCAAAACTAGAATACCGACGGCGGAAAGCAAGAGCGTGATGCCCAGCAGTCCCCAGTCAAAATTCTGCACCAGCCGTCTGTCGAACATGCGTTATCCTGCCAGTTGGAAGCATTCGATTCAGGCACGCGAACCGGCGGCCCGTCTTATTCATATCTGCAATCCCGGTCAATCGTTTCTGCTTTGACAGACCGCCCACCTGTGATAATCCTGTCCCTAAAAATATAGGGCGACCCGGATTCTTTTCTCCAGGGTTGATCTGGTACAAATCTTACAAATCAAAGGTAACCTGCGGAAAAACACATCAACCCGGGAAGCATTGCGGCAACGCCTGAATAAGGCCGCAACCCGCATAGAACTTACACTCATAAAAAATCGGAGGCAGAAATGTCAAGCAGAGTTTATTTCATCGATTTCAGAGCCACCTATAAAGAAAATTTCCTTTCGAAACTGAACCGTCTCATGGATACGACCGGGCTGCCAAGTGTATTGAAAAAAAGGGATCTTGCCGCCATCAAGCTCCATTTCGGAGAAATGGGCAACACCGCCTATATCCGTCCGGTATTTCTCCGGCAAATCGTGGAATCGGTGGGCGCCACCGGTGCTGTACCGTTTCTCACCGATGCCAACACACTGTATGCCGGAACCCGCGGAGATGCCCCCCATCATCTGGCCACCGCCATCCGAAACGGCTTTGCCTATCCAGTGGTCAATGCCCCCCTGATCATTGCCGACGGTATGCGCGGACGCTCCGAGACAGCAGTTGAAATCCACCAGAAGCATTTCGAAAAAGTCTACATTGGAAAAGAAATCGTTGAAGCCGACGCGCTGATTTCAGTCGCCCATTTTAAAGGCCATGAACTTTCCGGCTTCGGCGGCGCGCTGAAAAACGTCGGCATGGGATGCGCCTCGCGCCGGGGCAAACTGGAGCAGCATTCAGACGTCGCCCCTAAAGTCAACCGGAAAAAATGTGTCGGATGCGGTGAATGCGTGCTTCATTGTTCTCAGCATGCCTTGTCCCTTGCGGAGAAAAAAGCCAGCGTCAACGTGGAAACCTGCATCGGCTGCGGGGAATGCATACTGGTATGCGAAAGAGGGGCGGTGCAGATTCAGTGGAACCAGTCGATCCCGATATTCATGGAAAGCATGATGGAATATGCCATGGGCGTGCTGAAAAACAAGGCCGGAAAAGCCTTTTTCATCAACTTCATCAACCATGTTTCACCTGCCTGCGATTGCGTCCCTTACAATGATGCCCCCATCGTCAGGGACATCGGCGTGGTCGCCTCCCTTGATCCCGTGGCCATCGATCAGGCATCGGTGGACCTGGTCAACCGGGAGCCGGTATTGGCCGATGCCTGTCTGACCGATCATACCGGATCGGGGGACGACAAGTTCCGGGGGATCTACCCGACGGTGGACTGGGCCCTTCAGCTGGATTATGCGGAAAAAATCGGGCTGGGAAGCCGAAATTACGAGTTGATCCGCCTGTAGTATGTAAAAACTTATCTTGCAGCCGGCCATCGGGGTTATTTTTTTCTATCTTTTGCATGGATTACGCATGCTCTGGCAAATGAAATGACAGAGCATGCGTAATTTTTTTCCCGATCAGCCGGATGGCGGATCCTGGCGGGGAGAGGTGTTCTGGGCATCGGATTTTTCTTCCGTCCGGCTGCTTTTAAACGCGCTGCGGGGGAAAAAACAGTAGGGGCAGAGTTCCGGTGGCTCATCGCCGTAATGAATATAGCCGCACATCCGGCATCGCCAGGCGGTGGTTTCCGGTTTGCCCGGCTGGTTGATTTCATCCGGATTCCTGTCCCGGTGGATAAAGATTTCCTCCATCGGCGGCATCACCGGTTGATAGGTATTCATTGCGTATCCGGCGACAATCATGCGCTGAACCTCGCTGGTCCCCTCATAGATGCGGAAAAGCCGGGTGTCTCTGAACAGTTTTTCAATGGGGTACATACGGGTATATCCATACCCGCCGAAGGTTTGCAGCGCCTCATCCGCCACCTGAAAGGCGGCCTCCGTCGAATAAAACTTGGCGATGGATGCGGAAATCGTAGGGTCCATCCCCTTATCGGCTTCCCAGGCCGCTTTCCAGGTGAGAAGCCGGGATGTTTCCACCTTCTGGTACATTTCCGCGATCTTGAACTGGATGGCTTGAAAATTGGCAATTTGAGTTCCAAATGCCCGCCGCTTCTTAGCATACTCGATGGCAAACTCCATGGCGGACCGGGCGGCGCCGACAGCAAATGCACCGATGGCCGGACGTGTCCGCGAAAATGTCCGCATGGCCAGGAGAAACCCATCGCCGGGCTTTGCCAGCACATTTTCTTTCGGTATCCGGACATTGTCGAAATAGATCCCTACCGTATTGGAAGAGCGCTGCCCCAGCTTGGGGATCGCCTTTCCCACCCGCACGCCTTTAGCGTCGCGCTCCACCAGAAACGCACAGATTCCCTGGTGGGCGGATTTGGGATCCACGGTGGCAAATATGGAAAAATAATCGGCAAGCCCGCCGTTGGTTACCCAGTATTTGGTTCCGTTTAGAATGTAGTCGTCCCCGTCTTCCTTTGCCAGACATCGGATGCCGGAGACGTCCGACCCCATGGTCGGTTCGGACGTGGCAAAGCTGATCAGCTTGAAATCCTTGATGATGGAGGGAAGATATTTCCGCTTGGCGGTTTCGTTGTCACACAGAATCAGGGGTTCCATGCCCAGTGAATTGTCAAAAATGGATGTGGCGATCCCCGGACAGGCCGCAGCGATTTCCTCCGTGACCAGTACGCCCTCCAGGACTCCGTATCCTTTTCCGCCGTATGCTTCTGGAATATCGCCATTAATGATTCCAGCTTCAAACGCTTTTTTCAGTACGGGTACAGGAGTTTTATCGACCTGGTCGTAATAGGAAGCCACCGGCAGAACATGCCTGCGGGCAAATTCGCGGGCCTTTTCTCGTATGTTCTGCTGTTCCGGCGTTAATTGAAAATTCAGCATGAATCACACTCCTTGTCCTAAAACAGTTGAAGGGGCGGGAACCAGACCCGGGTTTCACATGAATGAGGTGATGGTAAACATGTAATCATTTCGAAAAAAAAAGGCAAAGACCCGAAATCGGGATCTTTGCCTTTTCTATATGATCCTAAATATTTTTTCAAGCGATCCGAATCGCCAGATTCTAGATCCAGGACAATTCGTCGCTGATTAAATGATCACTGAGGTTTTCAAGCACCACCCGCAATTCGGGCAGAATCTCATGGTATTCTCTGATCTGTGTGCATTCGGTTCTCATCTTCATCCTCCTTTTCCGAGGGTCCGGAGGTCATCATCCGCAAACCGTTAAAATTTTTAATTCAACAAGGCGAAACTGCCTTTAGTCTGAAAGTAAGGCGGCGATACGGAAGGTCAAGTCCACAAATTGGTTTTGTCTTATCCAGCCTTATCCAGAAAGACATCATCCTTGTGCTTTTCTGATTTTGGCCCAGGTATCCCTCAGGGTGACGATCCGATTGAAGACCGGTCGGGATGAAGTCGAATCTTTGGCATCTTTACAGAAATATCCGAGGCGTTCGAACTGACAGGGCTCTGTTTCCGAAAGCCCGCCCAGGGCCGGTTCGAGCCGGCATCCGTCAAGAACCTGGACTGAATCCGGATTCAATACGGAAGTAAAGTCCTTTTCAGCCCCGGGATTTTCGACGCTGAACAGCGGTTCGTAAAGCCGGACTTGGGCATCAGCGGCATGTGAAGCGCAAACCCAGTGCAGCGTGGATTTGACCTTTCGGCCATCCGGTGCATCGCCGCCTTTTGTCTGCGGATCATAGGTGCACCGCAGTTCGATGATGTTGCCGTCTTCATCCTTGACCACTTCCGTGCAAGTGATGAAATAAGCGTACCGGAGCCTGACTTCCCGGCCGGGCGACAGCCGGTAGAATTTTTTGGGCGGATCCTCCATGAAATCATCGGCCTCGATGAACAGTTCCCGTGAAAATGGAATTTTGCGCGTCCCCATGGCCGCGTCCTCGGGATTGTTGACGGCGGCGAGTTCTTCCACCTGCCCCTCGGGATAATTTGTAATTACCACCCGCAGCGGATTTAACACCGCCATATACCGGGGCGCCTTTTTATTCAGGTCCTCCCGGATGCTGTATTCCAGAAGGCCAAGATCAACCATGCTGTCGCGCTTGGCTACACCGATGCGCTCGCAGAAACTGCGGATGGATTCCGGGGTGTATCCTCTCCGCCGCAACCCCGAAATGGTGGGCATGCGCGGGTCGTCCCATCCGGAGACATAACCCCCTTCCACCAGTTGAATCAGCTTGCGCTTGCTCAGCACCGTGTTGGTCAGATTGAGGCGGGCAAACTCGATCTGCTGGGGGTGATAGACCTCCAGGGCATCGAGCACCCAGTCATAGAGTTCCCGGTTATTTTCGAATTCGAGGGTGCAGATGGAATGGGTGACCCCCTCGATGGAGTCGGACAGGCCATGGGCGAAGTCATACATGGGATAGATGGGCCATTGATCTCCCGTGCGATGGTGGCTCTGTTTTCGGATGCGGTAGAGGGTAGGGTCGCGCATGATGATATTGGCGGCGGTCATATCGATTTTCGCCCTGAGCACGCATGCGCCTTCCTCAAATTCCCCCGCCCGCATCTGCTCAAACAGCGTCAGGTTTTCATCCACCGACCGCTCCCGGAAGGGGCTGTTTTTGCCCGGTTCGGTCAGGGTCCCGCGATTGGCCCGGATTTCCTCGGCGCTCTGGCTGTCCACATACGCCTTCCCCCCTTTGATCAGGGAAACGGCAAAGGCGTACAACCGTTCAAAATAGTCGGAGGCGAAATACTCATGCCCTTTCCAGTCAAACCCCAGCCAGTGCACATCCTCCCGGATGGAATCGACATATTCGACGTTTTCCTTGCCCGGGTTGGTGTCGTCGAACCGCAGATGGCAGCGGCCCTGGTAATCGCGGGCCAGTCCGAAATTCAGGCAGATGGATTTGGCATGACCGATGTGCAGATAACCATTGGGCTCCGGCGGAAAACGGGTCACCACGCGGCCGTCAAATTTCCCGGTTCGCATATCGTCTTCTATGATATGCCGAATGAAGTTGGATACAACAGCCGATTCCTTTTCGCCCTGCGGATTATCCGTCATTTTCGCATCACTTGCCATTTTTATAAATCTCCTTTAACCGATTCAATTCCCGACCCCGCGTCGCATTCGGCATGTTTGTTAAGATAGATCAGTATTAATTCCTTGGCAATGGGACCGGCGCTGCTGGAACCATGCTCTCCGTTTTCAATCAGCACGGAAATGGCGATTTCGGGATGATCGGAAGGCGCGTAGCCGATAAACCAGGCATGGGGCAGATTGCGGGGGTCCTCATCCCGGTTCTTGACCTTGTCCGATATGCGCCGGCTGACGACTTGGGCGGTTCCCGTTTTTCCGCTGATATCCACCTCCTTGTCATTGACATACGTCCGGGCGGTCCCGTGACGGCCGTGAACCACCTCAAACATCCCCTTTTGAACCAGTCGCAGGGATTTTTCACTGATACCCAGCTGCCGAATGATTTCGGGTTCGCCCTTTCTGACACATTGTCCTTCAACTGTCGAAATCGAATTGAACAAACGGGGTTTATACACGGTCCCGCCATTTGCAACTGCTGCCGTTAAGACGGCCATCTGGAGCGGTGTCACCAGGTTGTAACCCTGCCCGATGGCAATGGATAGATTTTCCCCCCCCTGCCAGGGGATGCCGAAGCGTTTCAACTTCCAGTCGGCTGTGGGAATCAGGCCTTCGGCTTCCAGGTCCAGATCGATGCCGACGGATGCCCCCAGCCCGAAACGCCTGGCATAATCGGCCAGTCGATCCACCCCGAGCCGCTTGCCCACCTGGTAGAAAAAAACATCACAGGACTGTGCAATGGCATCGACCACCGTCAAATTGCCGTGACCGTGTTCTTTCCAGCACCCATAATACCGATTGCCGTATTTATATCGTCCGGGGCAATAGATGGCCGTATTTTCATCGATGATTCCCTCTTCGAGCCCGGCCACCGCGGTCACGATCTTGTAGGTGGATGCCGGGGGGTATACCCCCTGGACCGCTTTGTTGGTCATTGGCCGGTCCGGGTTGATGATCAGGCTTTTCCAGTCCGCCGTGGAAATGCCGTCAACCAGATGATTGGGGTTGAATGCGGGGCTGCTGGCCATGGCGAGGATTTCCCCGGTGAAAGGCACGAGAGCGACCACCGCACCGGTTTTATCGGTCAGCAGTTGTTCGGCCTTTTCCTGAAGCACATGATCAATGGTCAAATAGATGTTGTTTCCGGGACGGGCCTCCACTGTATCGAGGACCTTTACCACCTGGCCGCTCGCGTTAACCTGAACGATGCGGCCGCCGGAGACGCCGCTTAGAAAGGATTCGAAAGTCTTTTCAACTCCGAAGCGGCCGATCACATCTCCGCTCCGGTAATCCTTGAATTTGGGCATTTTCAACTCACGGGGGCTGATTTCCCCCAGATAACCGATTAAATGGGCGGCCATGCTTTCAAATAAATAATGCCGCCGGGCATTGGTTTCAATGACAATGCCCGGAAGATCAAACTGATGCGCGGAAATGACGGCGAGCGTTTCCCGGGAAATATCCGCCTTGAGCACGATCGGCGTAAAACCGGCGCCGCAGTTTTCGCCATCAATTTTATCCATGACCCCATCGGCTGCACCATTCATGTATCCCGCCAGCTTTGAAATCGTTTCATTCACTGGACGGGCATCATATGGAATCAGATTTAAATCAAATGAGGGTCGATTTTCCACCAGAGGGACGCCATTGCGATCAAAAATCTGCCCTCTGAAAGGCTTGACGCGCTGAATGCGGATACAATTGTTCTCGGACAATTTGAAATATTCTTCCCCGAGAACGATCTGAAGGTAGAACAGACGGACCCCCAGCACCATAAAGGCGAGAAACACCAGGATCATCAGCCCGAACAGCCGTCTTTTGAACCAGCCGCTGTCGACTTTTTGAAAACATTTCTCAATTGATTTTTTTTGAATCATCAGAAATGTCCATGCAGACCGGTCAAATTTTATCCTTTCCTCCGGTGATCGACAGACGGCCGGCAAAATCGAATCCGAAGGCAAAAAGACCATATATCAAACGGCCAGTGACAATGGCCCACAAGATCTGGATCAGGATTACCGCAAACAGCTGCGCAAAGGCCGGCATCGCCCTGTCGGAAAGTAAGTTTATCCCCCCAAACATCAGGCTTTCAAAAAATACCGAAAAAATCAACGTACTGTGAAACAGGAGGGCTCCCGGCAGTTGAAAAACCGTTTTCAGGTTGGAAAACATCAGCAGCAATAAAATATAAGTAATGACATATGTGCCCGCGGGAGCGCCGGACAGGGTGTCCAACATGCCGCCGCAGATCAGAACAAATGTCAGGGCTTCGCCAAAGGTCCTGAACAGGATCAGGTATAGAATAAAAGGGATTACCGGATTATAGATTGACAACGGCAGCGGAAGACCCGGGACGATACTGGTCTGAATGGATACCAGCAGAATGGAAAATGCCAGAAGAATCAGGTAGCGCATCACGGGCTGTCAGCAACGTCATCATTCGGGTTGGGCGGGTTGGAGATGACCATGAGTTCTTCGAGTTTCTTGAAATCGACAAACGGCGTTATTTCGATTTCTTGAAATAAACCGGAGTTGCGGCGGATAACCTTGGATACGCGTCCAATCGACCACCCTTTGGGGTAGATGCCATCGAGCCCGGAAGAGACGATGATATCCCCTACCCTGATTTCCTGCTTGCGCAGCGCGTAATCGAACTGGCATGCCCCGTTGGACTTGCCCCGGACGATCCCCCGTGCCCGGGTCCTCTGCACCAGAGCGTCCACCGCGCTGTTCCGGTCGGTGATCAACAGAACTCGGGCATAGCCGGAAGAAGCAGAAATCACCTGGCCGACAACGCCCTCCGGAGCCACAACCGGAAGGCCTTTGGATACCCCGACCGCAGATCCCCGGTTGATGACGAGGCTGCAGTACCAGGGAGACGGATCCTTGGCGATGATCTCGGCGGGAATGAACTGGTTGTCCGACTTTTCCTTCAAGTCGACAAAAGCCCGAAGACGTTCATTGGCCAGTGCGATTTCCTGGCAGTACCGGTTCTTCTCATTGGCCGCGGCGAGTTCGCGTCTGAGCCGTACATTCTGATTCGAAACATTGATCAGGAAGAAATAATGCGACCATACGCCATCCATGAACGAAACCGCTCCGGAAAGCTTTTCCTGAACAGGGGAGACGACGAATAAAACGGTTCGGGCTGCGGCCTCGCCGATGGTGGATTTTCGAATATAGGTAAATGAAAAGACGAATACATTTAAGGCGATCAGAATCAGAACGCCTGCCGCCACCATCGTCTTCTTGGAAAACATGGATTATTCGATTACCACCTGACGGAGTATTTCGATGCTGTTGAGGGTCATGCCGGATCCCATGGCCACGGCAGACAGCGGGTCCTCGGTCACCGTGATGGGCAGTCCGGTCTCCTCGCGAAGCAGCTTGTCCAGATTTTTCAGCAGCGCTCCACCGCCGGTCAGCACGATTCCGCGGTCAACAATATCGGCGGCCAGTTCGGGCGGGGTTTGCTCAAGGGCAATTTTGGTCGTTTCAATAATGGCATCAATCTGTTCCGAAATCGCCACCCGGATCTCTTCCGAATCAATGGTCAAAATTTTGGGGATACCCGATACCAGATCCCTTCCCTTGACTTCCAGGGTTTCATAATTTTCAGAATCCGGATATGCATTTCCGATGGTGGTTTTAATGATTTCAGCGGTGCGCTCGCCGATGAGCAGATTATATTTCCGCTTGATATACTGCATGATGGCGGCGTCCATCTTGTCCCCGGCCACGCGGATGGAGCGGCTGTAAACGATTCCGGCCAGGGAAATGACGGCCACCTCGGTGGTTCCGCCGCCGATATCGACCACCATGTTGCAGGTGGGTTCCGTAATGGGCAGACCTGCTCCGATGGCAGCGGCCATGGGCTCTTCGATCAGAAAGACTTCTCGTGCGCCCGCGGATTCCGCGGCTTCACGGACAGCCCGTTTCTCAACCGGCGTAATTCCGGTGGGGACTGCGATGATGATCCGGGGCCGGATAAAGGAGCGCCGGTTGTGCACCTTTCGGATGAAATGCCGGAGCATGGCTTCGGTGACATCAAAATCTGCAATGACGCCATCGTGCATCGGGCGGATGGCCACGATATTGCCGGGAGTCCGCCCCAGCATGTTTTTTGCCTCGAGCCCTACGGCCAGCACCCGGTTTTTCATTCGATTATCGGTTCGGACGGCTACCACAGACGGTTCGCTCAACACGATTCCCTTACCCTTGACAAAAACAAGCGTATTGGCGGTGCCCAGATCGATCGCAAGATCATTGGAAAAGACGCCAAGCAACGAATCCAAAAACAAGGTCATGCCTCCTTAACCGTTGTGAAAAAGTATATTTGATGTAATTACGGAAAATTGAAGATCGGGATCGGACAGGGCCGTTTGACCCTTTTAGCTAACAGAAATGATAGGTCAATACAAGAATAAAATAGTCAACGATCTTTCAGTATCGCACGAATAACCGCGTTATGCAGACGGGGCCGGAATTGTCTGATCTTCTCATTCCTGCGGCTCGGGTGAACCCGGTTGGTCAGCAGCACCACAATAATCGATTGTGCCGTATCCATCCAGAAGGAGGTGCCGGTATAACCCAGATGACCGAAGGTCGCCGCCTTATTGAAACCATCGCCGCAGCTGGAATGTTTAGCCGACGGACGGTCAAACCCCAGGGCCCGATCCGAATCGGACTGGGAACTGAGAAATGTGCGGACAACGGCCGGTGAGAAGATATTGTCCGGGGCATCGCCATGATAGGCATTTAGCAGTGTCTCCAGGAGGCGGCAAATCGCATCCGCGGTTCCAAATAATCCGGCATGCCCGGCCACCCCGCCGAGAATATGGGCGTTCTCATCATGCACCCCCCCTTTTACCAGGGTGCGCCGCCAGGGGCACTGCTCGGTGGCGGCCACATTATCGGTTGACAAGGGTCGATTCCCGGGGACAAAAAAAAGGTCCTTGATGTTTAATGGCGCATATGCAGAAGACTGAATGAATATATCCAGGCCGGTTTGGGTAATGGTTTCAATCACCCATTGCAGGAGCATGAAACCGATATCACTGTAGCGCGTTTTTTCACCGATACCGGAAATCAGCGGCTCGTCCACCAGCATTTGGTGCAGGGCGGTTTTGCGCTGGGAAAATGGCAGATTCTGCAGGGTGAGATAATAGGGGCGGTAATCGGTCAAACCGGAATTATGAATCAGCAGGTGACGAATTTCAATGTCTTGCTTCTCCGTATGGCGCAGATCAGCGATCACCTCGCCTATTTTCCAATTCAGATCCAGACGCTTTTGCTCAATCAGAATCATTGCGGCAAGGGCGGTGGCCAGGGGCTTGGTCAGTGACGCCAGATCAAAAAGGGTATCGGTTCGGACCGGCGCCGAAACGGTGTGATCGGTCACCCCGTATGCCTCTTCAAAAACTTGATTTCCTGAAGACCAGACACTGAGGACACCGCCGGGAAACACGTTGTCGCAAACCCCCTGGCGCATCATGTGGTCAACGGATTTCATGGCATGTTTTGATGCAAAACAGATGGGGCATCGACTGCAAGAATCCCGTGATCAGCATCCAGGCGTGCATTTATCCCGATGGCAATGGTCATATTCGGATCCCCGTGGCCGAAGTCTAAACCGGCCAGGACCGGGATATGCAGATCGGCAAATATGTCTTTTATGATAAGGTGAACCATTTCAATGTCGCCGCATTGAACGAAAGATCCTGCGGCCACCCCGGCAATCTTGTCGAAGCATCCGGCCATTTTCATCTGGCTCAGCATTCTGTCGATGCGATAGGGCGCCTCACCAATATCCTCTATTAAAAGAATGTGGCCTGAAAAATCCGGTTCATAGGGTGTCGCCAGCAGATGGTTCAGGGTGGACAGATTTCCGCCCATCACCGGTCCGGAGGCAGTTCCCGGGCAGATGGGGGCATCTTCGGCAGATTTCAGCATAACGGCATCTTCCCCTGAAACCGCTTTTTCGATGCCTTCGATCGTCTCCGGTGCCGCTGCCCCCAGGGAGGCGATCATGGGGCCATGAAAGGTCACCAGACCGGCGCGGGCATACACGGTATTGAGCAGAGCCGTGATATCGCTGCATCCGATCAATATCTTGGGGTTTGATGCAATCAGGTCATAATCGATCAGCGGAAGTATCCGCATGGATCCGTACCCCCCCCTGACGCACCAGATGGCGCGGATGTCAGGATCGGCAAAGCATGCATTGAATGCCTGGGCACGGATTCGATCAGAACCGGCCAGGTACCCTTGTTCCGAAAACAGGGAATCTGAAACCACCAGTCGATATCCCATGTGCTTCAGAACCGAGGCGCCCTGATCAAATTTCTGCCGGTCGAAGGGACTCGAAGGGGCGACGATGCCGATGGCATCTTTCTTGGAAAGGGCCGGAGGAAGGTTCGGGGTGAAAATTTTATTGCGGATCATCCTTGAGGTGGCGCACCAGATATCGTGAAATTTCATTTTTGGACTGCGTGTCCATTTCCAGAAAGGATACGCCGATTTCGTATTGATTGGAATGAAAAACCTCCACCCGAACCACGGTGCCGATGACGGAGATACCCTTTCCGGCATGCGGCATCGGAACATTTAATTCGATCCGGGTGCCGATTTCGAAAAACATGTCGCTTTCAAACAGAATGCCGGCTACGCTCAGGTTTTTGCTGATGGCCTTTGAGGCAAGGACGTGGTCATCAAACCCGATTCTACGGATCTGGATATGTGAAATAAAATTGATCCGCAAAAATCTCCGCTTATTGTGGGAATAAACGGCGATGTTGTTCTTACCGTGCTGTTTGGCCCGGTACAGGGCATTATCGGCGAATTTCAAGAGATCGGTTTCACTGCACGCATCGATGGGGAAACTGGCCAGCCCGCCGCTGATGGTCGGCTGAATGGTTTTATCGCCATAGCGCAGGTTCCGTGATTCAATTTTTCGGCGGATCCGTTCCCCCAGTATAAGGGCGTCGACCTTTCCGGTCTGGGGAAGAATAATCACGATTTCCTCGCCGCCGTAACGGGCAGCCGTATCTTCGGCGCGGATCTCGTTCCGGACGATTCTGCCGACATCTTTCAACACCATATCACCGGCCAGATGCCCGAACAGATCGTTTATGTTTTTAAAATCGTCCAGATCGAAAAACAGCAGGGACAATTCGGTTTCATATCGCTTGGCCCGGGCGAACTCCACCTTCAGATTTTCCTCAAAAGTAGCCCGGGTATTCAGACCGGTGAGGCTGTCGTACTTAAGCGATCTAAGCTGATCCTGAAATACATGGATTTCGACGACCACCGGATTCTGGAAAGCTTTATTGACGGAGCAGAAATAATCGCAGATGACGGTCCGGAAGTTTACTCTGCGCCCGAGGGTCTCGGTAAGGTGGATTCGATGATCGAGTATCTGGTGCCAGCAGTCTTCGGCCACTGCAGGTTCAAGATCCAGGTGGGTCAACACATTGAAAAACACCGAATAGGCCCTGCTGCCGCCGACTTCCGCCAGAGCCCGCAATTCGAGGATCAGCTGTTCATCATCATCAGCGTAGTTGTATATGCAGTTTAAGACCGCATCCCGGATTCGCTTCAATGCGGATGCCTGCAGATGCGATGAGGATTCGAGTCCCTCTTCCCTGGACAGGCGGGCATCTAATAATGTGGACTGCGGATGTTCCATGAACCGGCTTTACCTGCTGATTTCTTATGGACAATCCTTAAAATCGAAGAGAAGATCACGTCGCCCGGCGTTTTGTAAAACGCAAGAAGTACAACTCTTCGATCCGCGATTAAATTTTCATACCCCTATCAGCAGATGAAACCAATGTCAACATACTTCTAAAGATTAGAATAAATTAGACGGTCTCCTCGTCTTTTCTGCGGTTTGCCCGCATATTTTCTTTGGGTTGTTGACCCTTTTTCGAATGGGCGAGCGATGCCCGGATAAATTCCCGAAACAGCGGGTGAGGTGCCATGGGCCGGGATTTGAATTCCGGATGGAACTGGCAGCCGAGGAACCACGGGTGATCCTTTAATTCAACGATCTCCACCAGGTCTCCCTTGGGTGAGAGCCCGGAAAAGATCAGTCCACTTTCTTCCAGGGCTTTGCGGAACCGGTTGTTGAATTCATAGCGGTGGCGATGGCGTTCAGAAATCTTCTCCTGCTGGTAGGCGGTGAAGGCCAGGGTGTTTTTGTTGCCCAACCGGCAAGGGTAAGCGCCCAGGCGCATGGTGCCGCCCTTTTCGGAATCTGCATCCCGTTTCTGGACGGTCTGGGCCCTTTCGTCGTACCATTCGGTCATCAGGTCGATCACCGGCGATTGCGTGTCCGGATTGAATTCGGAGCTGTGAGCGTCTGGAATATGGGCCACATTCCGGGCAAATTCGATCACCGCCAGCTGCATGCCTAAACAGATGCCGAAATAGGGCACGCTGCGCTCCCGGGCGTAGCGGATGGCGAGCATCTTTCCGTCGATGCCCCGGGACCCGAATCCGCCGGGCACGAGAATGCCGTCGGCTTCGGCCAGTTCCTTTTCCACATTATCCGCATCCAGGTTGCCCGAATCCAC
The DNA here is from genome assembly GCA_963826785.1 of uncultured delta proteobacterium. GTDB lineage: Bacteria > Desulfobacterota > Desulfobacteria > Desulfobacterales > Desulfosalsimonadaceae > CAWGYD01. The sequence goes on along the minus strand of CAWGYD010000005.1, from coordinate 373,586 downwards.
AAAAATCAGCTTGACGCAGGCATCGTTTTCAATTCCGCCATGATACAGCGCCTCGTTGAGACTTTTGTAGGATTCTGTCAAATCCGTATATTTCCCCACGATGGCGATCCGCACGCAGTGGGGCGGATTCTTATACCGGTTGACCAGCTTTCGCCACGCCTCCAGGCGGGGGGAGCCGGTCCAGATATTGAGCTGTTCCAGAATTTTCTGATCCAGTCCTTCCTGGTTGAAAACCAGGGGGACTTCGTAAATGCAGTCCACATCCTTTGCCGTAATGACCGCATCCTGGCTGACATTGCAGAACAGGGCGATCTTGGCTTTGATTTCTTTAGACAGGAATCGGTCTGTCCGGCACAGGAGGATATCGGGTTGAATGCCGATGCTTCTGAGTTCCTTGACGCTGTGCTGGGTGGGTTTGGTTTTGAGTTCACCGGCAGTGGGAATATAGGGGACGAAGGTCAGATGGATGTAGACCACGTTTTCCTTGCCCACATCGAACCGAAACTGCCGTATGGCCTCGAGGAAGGGCAATGATTCGATGTCGCCGATGGTCCCCCCGATTTCGACGATCACCACGTCGTAATCCGCGGCGGTTCGAAGAATGCTGTTCTTGATTTCATCGGTGATGTGGGGAATGACCTGGACGGTTCCCCCCAGATAATCGCCGCGTCTTTCTTTTGTAATCACCGAGTGGTAGATTTTTCCGGTGGTGAAATTATTGTCGGCGCCCAGCCTCACCGTAACGAAGCGCTCGTAGTGACCGAGATCGAGATCGGTCTCCGTTCCGTCATCCGTGACGAACACCTCCCCGTGCTGAAACGGGTTCATGGTGCCGGGGTCCACATTGATATACGGGTCGAGTTTCAAAAGCGTTACGCTCAGACCCCGGCTTTCCAGCAGGGCGCCTATGGAGGCGGAAGCCAGACCCTTTCCAAGGGAGGACAAAACGCCTCCGGTAACAAAGATGAATTTAGTTTTTCCAGACATAAGTGCCCCTGAATGATTATGATCTATTCAAACATCCGCTTGAAATCTTCAATTTCTTTTTGGATATCGCTTTTGTCCTTTTTTTCAGCATTGACCGCGGCATTGGGCGCATATTGCTGCTTGAGCTTTAACAGATCAAACAGGTGATCGGAAAAGGCAATATTCTTTTTAATCGAAAGCACCTCGACCTTTCTGATCATTTCACCGTTTTTGTAGAATTCGATTTGATACGGATACCAGAAACCGTCCGTGTGCTGCCAGTTGTGATATTGGATCTCAGTTGCGGACGCCCCCTCCCCTTTTGCACCGGAAATCCATCTTACCGGGAAAAACGTATCCTTTGAGATCCACACCTGCGGACTCTGTGCATGTTCATGCGTGGCGCCGATGATATAGCAGATCCTGCCGTCAAATCGTCCCAGACCGGTCGCTGAAAGTCGGATGCCGGATTGCTCCAGCCGCTCGGCCAACCGTTTTCGGGATCGATAGATCAGGAGTTCCTTGTAATCATCCATCCAGGTTTGGGTTTCGGAAACGATCTGATTGCCGATCACCGTCATTGCCCCCCCGGGGGTGACGACCTGGAACTGATGCATCTGACCGGTATCAATATCGGATCGGTACTGTTCCGGCAGCCGGATGCGGACTTCCTGTTCGATCCGGGGGCTTTGCGAATCAATACGGGCATCGGTCACCACCAGGCGCTGCCGGATGTCCAGGGTGCCCGGAAGATCCATCCTTTCCAGCATCAGCTGAATCAAATGCCGACCCTGGGGGATATAGCCATGAGCATGAGAAGTACTGAAAATTACGGAGGCAGCCAATAAGGCAGAAACGAAGTTTTTATGCCGGAACATCCCATATCCAAATGTATTTAAAGATGGACCCATTCCCGATGGACACTTAAATCTTGTCTCCAGGCGGTTTGTCTCTGAATGGTTTAAAACGGGTTTACGAGAATGTAAAGACGTTTTCGGACATCTTTGCATTATTCCCGAGTTCTTCTTCGATGCGGATGAGCTGGTTGTATTTGGCAATGCGGTCGCTTCTGGACATGGAACCGGTCTTGATCTGACCGCCGGTGACCCCCACCACGAGATCTGAAATGAACGAATCCTCGGTTTCCCCGGACCGGTGGGAAATGACAGTGGTATATCCCGCCTGCTTGGCCATCTCAATCGTAGTCAGGGTTTCCGATACGGTCCCGATTTGATTGAGTTTAACCAGAATGGAGTTTCCGATGCCGTCCCGAATGCCTTCGGCGAATATCTTCGGATTGGTGACAAACACGTCATCGCCGACCAGCTGCACCAGCCGGCCGAGTTTTTCGGTCATCAGGGACCAGTTTTCCCAATCCTGCTCCGCCAGTCCGTCTTCAATGGAGTACAGGGGGTACTTTTCAATCAGAGACTGGTAGTAATCGATCATTTCAGACGCGCTCAGCTGTTTATTTTCCGATGCCAGGTGATATTTGCCGTCCTTGTAGAATTCACTGGCCGCCGCATCGAGGCCCAGGCCGATTTCCTCTCCGGGATTATATCCGGCGGCTTCTATGGCCTGAAGGATGACCTTTATCGCCTCTTCATTGGAAGAAAAATCAGGCGCGAACCCGCCTTCATCTCCCACGGCCGTGTTCATCCCCTTCTCTTTCAGGATCTTCTTGAGCTGGTGGAAGGTTTCCGCTCCCATGCGCACGGCTTCGGCAATGGTCTTCGCCCCCAGCGGAATGATCATGAACTCCTGTATGTCGAGGTTATTGGCGGCATGCGCGCCGCCGTTGACGATATTCATCATGGGAATGGGCAGATAGCGCGCACTCAGCCCGCCGAGATAGCGGTACAGAGGGATGCCGATCACCTGGGCTGCGGCCCGGGCCATGGCCATAGATACCCCCAGAAGGGCATTGGCCCCGAGCCTGGATTTGTTTTCGGTGCCGTCCAGGTCGATCAGAAACCGGTCGATGGCAAACTGGTCCGTTGCGTCCATGCCCACGATTTCCGGTGCGATGGAGTCGTTTACATTGGCCACCGCCTGGGTCACGCCTTTTCCAAGGTATCGCGATTTATCACCGTCCCGCAGTTCGAGTGCCTCCCGGGTGCCCGTGGAAGCGCCCGACGGAACCGCGGCGCGCCCCATCACGCCGCAGGCCAGGATCACATCGACCTCAACGGTTGGATTTCCTCTGGAATCTAATATTTCCCTTGCTTTTACATCAAAAATGTCGCTCATCGGATTCTCCCCTCTATGACCGGTGATATGAATATGAACACAGGAATGTCAACTGATCGTCTTGACAAAAACAGCACGAATGATACGATCATCAAATCGGGGTGTCAAGCATTGGATACCCTGAACACCTCGATATTTCAGATGCTTTTACAGGTCGGCCCTGTTTTGAAGCGCTTGCGCCGTAAAGGAGCAAAATGAAAAAGGACGATTTCTACTCAAAAGCGCACCTGGTGGTTGCCGCCATACGGATTTTGGAGTACAGAGATGCCGCCCCTGCCTCAATCGACGCCATCAACTCGCTGTTGATGTTTTCATCTGAGGAGACCTTGCGCCTCTGCCGCCGGATGGCGGACCTGGATATCATTCAGATCCTGGAAAAGGCCGGTGATATCCGCATCTTTATCAAAGATCATCTCAAAATTGAAGATATTTCCGCTTCAGCCGAACCCGATTCCATGGCCTCGGAACTGATGAAATTCATGCAGTCCCGTGAAAATCAGCAAAAAAAAATCGAGGCACTGGCTGCTGAACAGGCGGAAAAGAAAAAAAAGCGCCACGAAGAACTCGAGCAAAAGCTTAAAAACGTTTTGAATAAAAAATAACGCTTCGTCCCAGGATATCAAATTCCCGGTAAACCGGCCTAAACCGGCCCTCACCGTGAATCGCCCCCCCTGCATCAAGCCGGTGTTTTACTCATACCGGTCACTCCAGCGGTGGAGACAACAGTTCATCCACGAACCGGCTTTTGGGATTGAACTGGCCTTTTCGAAAATTTGCGGAACTCACGAAGAGACAATGGGCCGCCCGTGTCATGGCCACGTACATCAGCCGGCGTTCCTCCTGAAGTTCCAAATCGGTTTCCTTGGATTTCCAGTGGGGAAGGAGATTTTCCTCGCATCCCGCAACAAACACCGCGTGAAATTCCAGTCCCTTGCTGGCGTGCATGGTCGCAAGATTGACTGCGCTCTGAGAAGCGCCCTCTTCTTCTTCCTCTTTACGGTCTTCCCTGATCAAAGAAGCCTCCTCCAGATATTCCACGATGGAATCCTTCAGGGAGGCGGAATAAATCAGCTGTTCAATATTTTCTTCCCTGGCGGTATAATCTTCACGGGTTTTTGCGCTCTGTTTCAGATTATCAAGATAGCCCGTCCGATCGAGAATCGTTCGAATGGCCCTATCCGGAGACATGGAAGCCACTTCGTCGAGAATCGAAAACAGGTGCTTGAGGGCATCATAGATTTTTCCCGACAGAATCTTTTTCTCCAGGGCCATCCGGGCCGCCCCCTGCAGGCTCTCCCCTTCCGTCTTCATCTCACCGATCTTTTTAACGGTTCCGGGACCGATGCCCCGCTTGGGCACATTGATAATCCGTTCGAATGCCGCGTCATCTTTGTCAAACACGGCGGCGGTCAGGTAGCAGGTGATATCCAATATTTCCCTGCGTTCGAAGAATCCCTTTGCGCCGAGCATGCGATAGGGAATGGAGGCATAGCGGAAGGCTTTTTCAAAGGAAAGCGAACAAAACTTGGTCCGGTACAGGACCGCGATCTGATCATAGTCAATACCCGCATCATGTAAACGCCGGATCTTGTCGGAGACCCACATGGCCTCCTCCGAATCGCTGTAAAATTCTTGAATTTCGATGCTCCCGCCGGTTTTTTTGGAAAAACAGGTTTTGTCCATCCGCTGCCGGTTATAGCGGATCAGGCCATTGGCGGCATCCACGATTTCTGAGGCGGACCGGTAATTGCGCTCCAGGCGGAAAATCTTTGCATTTTCATAATTTTTGGCAAAAGACAGGAAATGATTGACATTGCTGCCGCGGAAACCATAAATGGCCTGCCAGTCATCCCCTACGCAGAAAAGGTTCTCCCCGCCGGTCAACAGACGCGTCAGGTCTTCCTGAAGGTTGTTGGTATCCTGATATTCGTCCACCAGAACGTACGAAAAAAGATTGAGATACTGCTTCCGTATGGTCTCGTGCGTCCGCAGCAACTCCCGGGTCATGTACAGGATGTTGTCGAAATCCACCGCGTTTCTTTCCATGAGGCTTTTTTCATACCGGTCGAAGATATCCCGCAGACGGAAATAAGAAAGACGTGGGTTTTTATCGAAATAGGCATCCGGATCACCCGAGTTCTTGGCATGGGAAATATGGGCGGACACCTGATAGAAGTATTTCTTGTCGATATTGCCCCGGATCAGGATCTCCTTGACCAGTTTCTCCTGCTGGTAGTTTGAATAGATCTGAAGAGGATTTTGATATCCCAGCAGTTGGCAGTGGGTCCGAAGGATACGGTAACAGGCGCTGTGATAGGTGCGCACCCAGGGAAAGCGATCCAGGGAGAAACCGGTCATTTCCACCAGCCGATGTTTCATCTCATCGGCGGCCTTGTTGGTAAAGGTAATCGCCAGAATTCGTTCCGGGGCGATTCCCGAACGGATCAGGTGTACGATTTTGGCCGTAAGGGTGCGGGTTTTCCCCGATCCCGCCCCGGCCACCACCAGAGCTGACCCCTTGTGTTCAACCGCAGCTTTCTGTTCGGGAGAAAGCGCAATATCCAAATCATGAGTCATCAAGTAACTTTCCATTTTCAATCAGGAATCTTTCCGAAGGCTAACATAAGGCAGCGACTGGCGCATGTCCATTAAAAAATTGTACCCTATTACGTCCTCCCTTTCGGGTCAACATCTATGTCGCGATTCATAGACGCGTCGCGGGTTATCGATCGAAAACATCGTTTATAGTAAAGAATCAACATTTTTCATCTTGACATCCGTTTAACCTTTAGATATCAGTTAATCATAACTAACGTTAACGGCAGGTAGAACATTTCATCAACGAAAAAACAAGAGGGGGAGATCATGTTCTTTTCGAAAAAGCGTGTGTTCCGATTTCTTTTATTCGTGCTTCTGCTTACAGTACCCTGCGCCGCATTTGCCGGCGGCGAAACCGATCCTTGTAAAACCAAGTTTCCCGTTATAATGGCCCATGGCATGGGCGCTTCGGCATCCATTTTAGGAATCGTGGACTACTGGTGGGGCATTCCCGAAGCACTGGAAGATGAAGGGGCGGATGTGTATATTACCTCGGTAAACGGGATGGACAGCACCGCCGCCAAAGCCGCCGATTTCAAAAATCAGTTCCTCTATGTCCTGGCGGTCACCGGGAAGGCAAAAGCAAATATCATCGGCCATTCCCATGGCACCCTGTACACCCGCTACGCCATTTCCAACCTGGGGCTTTCCGGAAAAGTGGCCTCCTACACCAGCATCGCCGGACCCCATCGGGGAAGCGCCGTTGCCGACGTGATTCTGGGCGTGGTTCCCAATTCACTGGAATGGCTGGTTGGCGGCACCCTTGATTTTGTCTACGCCTTCATTTTCGGCGACACGAACCCCAACAGCCTGCAAAACGGATATGACCTGACCCGATCTTACATGATCAATACCTTCAATCCCAATACGCCGAACATGCCCGGCATCTATTATCAGAGCTGGGCGGCAAAAATCAAAATGATGGCCGTGGATGCCCGCAACTGGTATTTTGTTGCCACCTGGCCGATCCTGCTGGCATATGAAGGCGCAAATGACGGCCTGGTCAGTGTCAACAGCGCCAAATGGGGAACATTCCGGGGAACGGAAGACGCTTCCTGGTACAGCGCCGGCTGCGACCATCTCAACATCGTATCCCAGCCTTTCGGCATCACTCCGGGTTTTGATGCCAATGAGTTCTACATCTCCATGGTAAGCGAGCTCAAAGACTGGGGGTATTGATCCACCCTGGAATAATTTCCAACCCGTTTCATTTGACTCGATCTTTAATCCATCAGAAGAAAATGAAACGCCGATCCAAAAAAGGGGCCCCTTCCCAGGGGGCCCCTTTTTATTTTAAAATTTTCTATTGACGGTTTTTCCAAGTTTTATGACAATCCAGAAGCTGAACTTCTTTTTTTCTTCTGCTTACTCGAAAACTGCGTGATTCATGGAGCGTGCGTGATGAAATTGACCCGAAGCAAGCTGATCGCCATCGGCGGTCTGCTCATCCTCCTGCTGATGGTCGGATACTGGCTTTATCCTTCGGAGAGTCAGGACACCGGCTACATTTTCGATAAAACCTACGACATCAGCCTGGAAGATGTCCAGAAGGCGCGCACCCCGTTTAAGCTCAACCAGCCGCAGCAGCCGGATGCAAGTGGAGCGGTTAAAGACAGCGGCAATTTCACCAAACAGGATACAAGCGGGGGTGAAAACCTGCGAAATGTCCTTTCCGAGGGTCTGATCAACGCCTATGCCACCTTGAATTATTTCAAGCACCTGGAGCATAAATTCAGAAAAAGCCAAACCATGGGCGATCACCTCGAACAGGTCCATGAATACCTGCTTTCGGAATTCTCCGAACCCGAAGCGGAAAAACTCTTTGAGATTTACCAGAAATACCTCCAGACCGAAATGGACCTGGTTTCCGAGTTCAATAACCTTTCCCAGGTCCGAACACCGGAAGAAGCCATTGCGATCCTTCGCCGGATTCAGGAGTTCAGGAGGGAGCGGCTGGGCGTCGAACTGGCGGACAAACTTTTCGGTGCGGACGTCAAATCCAAGGAATATGCGTTCAGACGCGCATCTATCGTGGCAAATGATGACATGTACGGAAGTGACAAGGAAACGCAGATCGAAAAATTAAACCAGGACATGTGGGGTGATGAGGCGCAGGACGTCGAAAAACACCCGAATTCCTATAATCGCTACCAGGAAAAAATCAAAATCTACGAAAAGGATTTCGACGAAATGGCTTCAGAAGAAGCCCGGGAGCAGAAGATAAAAGAATTCAGGAATGAATTCTTCTCCCCCGAAGTGGTCGGCCGGATGGAAGCGGTGGACCAGGAAATTTCCCAGGACCAGCAGAAGGAAGAAAATTACCGTCAGGCAGAGCAAAAGATCATGGCAGACACGGAAATTGCCCCCGAAGAAAAGGAGCAGCGCATCAAATCCCTGCAGCAGCAGACCTTCGGTGATGAAGCGGACGCCTTCCAGCGTCGTGAAAATATGCGCAAGGAACTTGAACGGCTAAAATCCGAAGGTCATCAGGCTCGCTGATCGGACATTCCGGCGATTCGCTCCTGCATCCTGCTAAGAGCGAATCGCTTTTACCTTGCTGTCGTTTTCATGCCCCATCCAGATTATCTTCAAAAGAGCGGCCATCAGGTAAAAGGCGGAAAAATACACAATGAGATCACCCCACCGGGTGTAAATGCTCTTTTGCCTCAGCGGCAGAAAGTTACCCGATATTGTCTCGGCTGAAAACAGGCCGCTCTTTTTCACGGTCGCGCCTGCCGGCGAGATGACGGCGGAGATGCCGCTGTTGGACGTGCGCAGCACAAACCGCCGGTTTTCCACGGCCCGCAGTACCGCACCGTCGAGGTGCTGGTATGGCATGGGCGAATCATCAAACCAGGCGTCATTTGAAATGTTGACCAGAAACTCGGCCCCGTCGCTCACTGCCCGCCGGACGAGCCCCGGATACAGGATCTCAAAACAGATGGAAAGCCCGACACGGCCCAGCGGCGTCTTAAACGCCACGGGTGACCGGCCGGGTATGAACGCATCCGGGGCCGTGTAATATTGTCCCAGCAGGTCTATCAGGGGGGCTGTCTCCGCATAGGGCAGGAGAATATGCTTATCATAGCGCATCAGATGGCCGTCGCCCGAGATCAGAAAAGCGCAGTTGTATACCCCGTTTTCGCCGTCGGCGTCATCGGTCATGATCCCGCCGGATATCAGCAGAGATTCTTCCCCGATATAGCGCATCATCTCCATAAAAAGGCCATCATTAACATGTGTTGAAGAATTCAATGCCGTCTCCGGCCAGACGATTACCCGACCTGCGCCCTCGCCCCCGCTGCCGGACATGTCCAGATACGTTTTCAACCGATGGTAAAAACCCATCCCGCTCCATCGTTCCGACAAACTGAAATTGGCCTGCACCAGAACGGCCGCCGGCGCATTTTGGTTTATGCCATGATCCAAAAGGGTTTTCATCTGCCGGATCCGAATCTTGCCATACCCAAGCGGAAGAACAATCAGCAGAAGAATCAGGGCAAGGGGCAGCCACGGCTGTTTAATGGGAGAAAGACCGCTTTCGGATGGATGTCGGCGGGTCAGGATCAATCCACGCAGGACATACCAGCAGAGTGCATTGACCGTCAACAGCCGCAAAAGTGACCCCGTAGGCGCCGACAATATCGGCCATCTGGATGTATGCGGGAATTGCCGTCAGCGCGCTGCTCAATCCGCCCCAGGGGATCATCACCGGAACCTGTTCTTTCATGTACTCCGCCAGTGTCCACAATGACGGAACCGAAAGGGCATAAAAAAAGAAGCGGTCTTTTTGAAGAAATCCATATGCCGCGGAAAAAGCAGAATAGAGAAGACCCAGCGGAAGCAACAGGGCCAGAAAAACGAACAGGAAGGTTTTGGGAAAGGATACCCCGTAGTGGTTCACCAGCGTGGGAAACAGCCAATATCCCATGGACAGGCCCATGGCCGCACCCCAGCCGAATCCGGTCAATGCTTTTCGTAAGATCGACCCGGCATTTTCAAGTGCGGCAAACAGTGGAACCAGAGCAAAAAAAGACGCCCATACCCAGGATGATTTGGGAAAGGAGAATGCATACAGTTGGGCTGAAATCAGGATCAGGAAAACGGTTCGCAGGAATTTCAGCAATGATCCTGCCATAGACGGGGGCTACAAATCCGCGCGGTCAGGAACCAGAGCGGCCCTTCCCATGCCGAAACAGGCAAACCCCAGATCCGCCACGATCTTATTGGAGGCATACAGATTTCTGCCGTCAAATATCACCGGGGTTTTCAATTCCCGATGAATGCGGTAAAAATCGGGGTTTCTGAACTGGTTCCAATCGGTCACCACGGCAAGGGCGTCTGCGCCCTGAAGCATGCGGTACTGATCGGTTGCGATTTCGACGCCCGGTTGGTCGGCCAGGGCGAGCCGGGCATTTTTATCCGCTGCCGGGTCAAAGGCCCGCACGGTCATGCCGGACTGGATTAGTCGTTTGATGATGACGATGGCAGCCGAATCCCTGATATCATCGGTATTGGCTTTGAATGCAATTCCCCACACCGCGATGGATCTTCCGGCACTGCCCCCTTTTTGTTCGAAATAGCCGATGATCTTCTCGGCCATGACTTGTTTCTGCCGGTTATTGACGTCTTCCACGGCCGCCAGCAACTGGGGGATGTAAGCATTGCAGATGGCGGTCTTGATCAGGGCGTTGACATCTTTTGGAAAACAGGATCCGCCGTATCCCACCCCGGGATAAATGAAATGATAACCGATCCGGTGATCAGAACCGATGCCGAGCCGCACATCCCGGATATCCGCACCCACCCGCTCGCAAATATTGGCCATTTCATTGATGAAGGAAATTTTTGTGGCCAGCATGCAGTTGGCGGCGTACTTGGTCATCTCCGCACTCCGCACCCCCATGGTGATCAGTTTGTCCCGGCTGCGGGCAAAAGGGGCGTAAAGAGTACCGACCTGCCTGGCCACATCGGGGTTGTCCGCGCCGATGATGACCCGATCCGGCTTCATGAAATCATTGACCGCATCCCCCTCCTTTAAAAATTCAGGATTGGATACCACATCGAAGCCGATATTCATGTTGCGGTTTTTAAGTTCCGTTGCGATGATAGCGCGCATTTCGTCGGCGGTCCCCACGGGGACGGTGGATTTATTGATGATAATCTTGTAATCGGAAATGGTTTTACCGATCTGGTGGGCCACGTTATACACATAGGAAAGGTCACATGATCCATCAGACAGGGGCGGAGTCCCCACACAGTTGAACACGAACTGGGCGCTGCCGATTGCTTCGGCAAATTCAGAGGTAAACTTCAGGCGGCCCTGGGTCATGTTTCGCTTGACGATATCCTCAAGCCCGGGCTCAAAGATATGGATACCGCCGTTGTGCAAAATTTCCAGGACCTGTTGATTGACATCGAAACAGCAGACCTGGTTGCCCATTTCCGCAAAACAGGCAGCAGCCACCAATCCCACATAACCGGTCCCGATAATACAGACATTCATCCGGCAAAAACTCCTTGTTTCAAAAACCTGTCAACGCATCCCTGAGGCCGCTGCATCGCCGTTACAGGTTGAAAAAAAAGCATAGAATATGAAAAAACTCAAAAATGATCCGGGCAAAAAGACACCTTATCAGCGATGCCCCAACTTTTCCGAATCATTTCATTTTGTTCTGGTGCCTAGGACGAGAATCGAACTCGTACGGGGACATGCCCCAAGGGATTTTAAGTCCCTTGCGTCTACCAATTCCGCCACCCAGGCGCATGTGCTATATATCAATTAATACAGCGTTTCTTGCTGATTTCTTCATGTATAACTTTAAATCATATTCGGCCACATTTGATCAAAAAATATCATTTTTGTAATTTTTTGCTACAATTCGATCTTTAAAAACAGCTTTAAGGAACGTATTCAGCACATCTTTTTGTTACCTTCGGTTACAATCGCAAAATCGGCCTCGGCCGCCAAAAATTGAATTTGAAATATAAAAGAAAGTTGATAAAAGCGCAAGCCATTTCAGACCCAATAACGAGCAACGTAGCCTCATCACATATTTTTCCCGACTGAACGGATGATATCGTTGATATACCGGATGATTGGTGGGATGTGCGCTCTGCTAATAACGACGATTCCGCCGCAGGAGAACATCATGTGCTCCGACGAGATTCTTGGGACCCATTCTCGCCCATGATGTCGTCCTTCTTAACGGGCAATTCTTGCAGATATCCGCACCCGGGAAGCCATCTCCGGGCTTGGTGATTGCGCTGCTGCCCAGATGATCAATGCGCTCCTTGAGGCGCCGGCAGACAGCTTCTATTTTAGAGCCCGGAATTATCACGTTGGTCTCGCCGCGTTCAGTTTTACCGGAATTATAAGCGCCCGAGCAGGCCGGGAGCATGTTGAATGACGTGTTCAGGTAAGTCCATACATTGCCGCCGCAGGCCGAGGAATTCATGGTGATATTGGTTTGAAGGGGGTGGGTGTCGGTTGCTGTCATGTAGTCCACCGCGAGATGATACGCCTGCATGTTGTCGCAGTATAAATGAACGGTATCGGCACCGCCTAAGATTTCAGCTTTTTCCAGCGGTGCCACGGCAATGCCGATCAGCCCTTCCGAAAGCCTGGGCTTGGATTTGATGAAACGCTCGGCCTGCTCAAGGTTGCGGGTATATTTGGCGTGGCTCTTAATTTCGGATTCATCAAGTTCTTTCCACCCGAAGCTATATCGGGCATTGCTGCAGCCTAAATGGTCTTTTGTCCCGTAAACGATCTGCCCTTTCATACGGGCTCCGATTTCCCACTGGCAAAAGGTTGTGGGTTTCATGGGTGAATGATATGCATCGGCTTTGCCTTTAAAGGATTCGATCTGAGCCTGATCGAAAAAAAATTTTACGGCAACCGGGTAATGGTACAGCCGTAATTCTTTCATTAACAATTCTTGCATTGCCGGATATTTCATTTTTACGATTCCTGAATTTTATATAGGCCAAAGCGCTTATGCAGTTTACAGACTGCTGGAATTGCCATGAAAAGTCTTCATGGGAGATAAATGGCGGGATCACTTATCCTGCCACCCCGGAAATTTAGCATTACTATCTTTACCAAAATTCCCGGGGTGGCGAAAAGCGAATTTATTGCCATACACTCTTGAGAAGATTCATAACAGTCTCCCCTCCTTTTGAGTTGGCATAATTCAGGATAATAGGAATGAACTGGGATACCATGCCCGGATCAAGCCCCAGTTTTGAAAATTGATCGGTCACCATTGCCATTTTATTTACGTTGTCTGCTGTCCTGGTGATTGAGCCCAATCCTTTTGCAAATCCATCTATTTGGCCTGAAACCCCTTTGTTCGAACTTGAAACAGCGGGCGCGGACTGGATCAGTGTGTCAATGCCCGGAATCGCTTCAGCCACTTTCAGATAGTCGCTTTCCGGCAGGCTGCCTTTCGCCATCTGGAAAAGCGCCCCGGCGCCTCCGGACGCCTGGCTCTCGGTTATGCCCAGCTGATTGGTCAAAAGCCCCACCAATTCCGGCGCCCCAGATGATTCGGCGCAAATTGCGGTGGTCGATTGAAGAACAAGCAGGCATGCGAATACGCTCAGAACCAGCATTATCTTTGTTTTCATCCTTTTTCCTTCCGTGTGGATTGCAATTAAAAGAACTCCAGGTGGGCAATGGTGCGCGGCCTTGTCCGGATTATCATACCCTCAAACTATTTGTAATCACAATTAAAGTCAACAGGCGAAAACAGCTGGGACGCGACAATTTTCGCGACCTGAATACGGACATTGCCTTGCCGTATTTCTGCCAGGCAATGTCAAATAGGCCATGAAAGCCAAATCCAAGTGCCCAGGGGGCATGAAAAGCAGGATTGTTATCATTGCGAGTCGTTTCATCTTCGTTTATAGTAGATTCAAATCATTACACTTCCCATTTACTTTCATCTTTTTCTTCAAGAGGTTTTATGCGCCAGTATTTCGGAGCCTGTATGCCGAAAAGCCTTATCGGAGGCGTTTAAATTGATTTCAGGAGATAAACTTAAATGATTCAAACCATCTGTGCATCGGATCATCGGGGAAATTCTTCTGGCCGGCGCTATTTTGGCTGCATCGCTGCGGTCTGTGCATTAATATTCATCCTTGCTTCCTGTACCGGTTCAGATGTTGTGGGCGTTGCAAGATCAAAGGTCGTTTCCGGGCCGGATTATGAGTTGCTCGTTGAACAGGGAACGGCCTTGTCCCGGGAGCGCTTTCACAAACGGGCGATTCTTGTTTTTGATCAGGCCGGCCGGCTTTTCCCCGACCGCGTTGAATGGCAGTATGAAAAAGCAGCCGCGCAATTTGCCATGGATCAGTTCAAGGCGGCGGCGCTCACCGCCGGTCTACTGATCGACAGGGCGCCAGCATATGACGCCGCCTACAGCCTCTGGTGGATGGCCCGGCTGGCGGACGGGAAAAAGAACGCCGCCCTCAAAGAAACCATCCGGCAGGAAGCGCGCAACCTGCTGGATACTTCCCGACGCCGGCCGGAAGCCCTCTTTGCGGTCTATATTGCATATGAATTCATGGGCGATCGGGCCCGGCAGCAGGACATCCTCTTAGAACTTGCCCGGAGCCTTCCCCCCGACGATCCGGACCTTCAGGAGAGTGTTGCCCGCAGCCTTTTTGAAGAGATCATCATTGAAAAAAAAGAGCCGGCGACCAAAATGCGCCTGATTGAATCGTACCTGGAGCATTTCCCCCACCGCCGGTTCGCCGGATATGTCGCCCGACAATATCTTTCAGAAAAGCAGCGCCTCGCAGATAGTGCCATTGACCCCCTTGAAGAGATATCTCGATTTAATCCCCCTGAGGTAAACAGCCGACAGATCAGAACCGGGGTCGCCCGGTGGCTGATCGAACAAAACCGACTCCCGGAAGCAGCCCTCGATCTTCTGGAAGATAATCATGCCACGGCTCGACCGGAAGAAAGACCCGATGGATTTAGCGATGCATTGTGGCAGGCGGAACTGCAACATCAGCAAGCGCAACGCGATTACCTGATGGGCCGCGCCTGGTTTGCCCTGGAACAATTTGATCTGGCACGCGCAGCCCTTTCCCGGGCGGCTGCCGAAGATCCGCTCCTGGGTGAGGCCTATGATTACCTGGGACAGATCGCTGAAATCCAAAAAGACACGATCGGCGCTGTGGCCTTTTACCGCCGTGCCCTTGAAACCGGCAGCCCCGATGCCGACCCCCTCCCCCGCCTGCGCAGTCTGATGAAATCGCAATATACGTTTGACGGCGACCCGGCCCGCTATTTTGCTTCGGCACAACATCAAATTTCCTTTTCGGATGTCACCGAGACGGCGGGCCTGTTCGGCCGATCCGCACAGCATGCCGCCTGGGGGGACTATAACCTGGACGGCCGGCCGGATCTGCTTCTGGATGGTCACCTGCTGTTTTGCAATCGCGGCCGTGGTCATTTTGAAGAGGTTACCGATGCTGCGGGGCTTTCTGAATTTGCCGCTTCAGACGGCGGCATTTTCGGCGATTATGACAATGACGGCGATCTTGACCTGTTCGTCTATTCCCGGAACGAAAACCACCTGCTCAACAATCAGGGCGGGGCCTTTACCGAAGTGCAGCATGGACTTTTCGGTGCTGAAAAACGAACCACGGCCGCCGCGGCCTGGGGAGACCTGAACAACGACGGGTTTATCGATCTGTATGTGGTCAATTATGAAAATTTTTCAATCATGCGGGGCACCGGCATACCGGATCAGCTCTATCTCAATGACGGATCCGGCGGATTTTCCGATATCTCAGACCGTGCCGGCATCATCACCGATGAGGCCATGTGCGGCCGCGGCGCCACCTGGACGGATTACAACCAGGACGGTTACCTCGATATCGTCGTCGCCAACTATCGCCTGGACCCCAATTTCCTGTGGATGAATCGCGGCGATCTCACCCTGGTGGACCGATCCGAAAAGGCCGGCGTGCGCGGATACATGAAAAAGGGCTATTTCGGACATTCCATCGGTCCGGTAAGCGGCGATCTGGACAATGACACCGACCCGGACCTGTTCATCACCAACCTGGCCCACCCCCGCTATATTGAAATCTCAGATCAAAACATGCTCCTGATCAATGGAGGGGCGCCTGGCTATTCTTTTGCCGATATATATGTTGATTCGGGAATTTCCTTTGAAGAGACCAACGCGGACCCCGCCCTGGCTGATGTGGATAATGACGGCGATCTCGACCTTTACATCACTTCCATCTATTCCGGCCGAAACGCCCATTTATATGTCAACCAACCCGGGGGCCGGTTTGAAGATATCACCTGGGTTTCCGGGACCCGGGTGGAGAACGCCTGGGGATGTGCATTTGCCGACTTCGATGGCGACGGGTTCATTGATTTGCTGGTCACCGGGGAAAAGGGCGTCCACCTGCTGAAAAACAACGGCAACGGGAATCACTGGCTCAAGGTCGGCATCCGTGATTCCGGCTGCAACCGTTTCGGCATCGGCGGGCGGTTGACCCTGACCCTTCCCGGCGCAAGCCAGGTCAGAGAGATCGCTGCCGGCCGGGGCGCCGGCAATCAGGACGATTCAACCCTCTGCTTCGGCCTGGGCGGCTACTGCGGGCCGGGACAAATCGAATACCGCTCCCTGTGCGGCCAAGTCATCACCCGGACATTTGACCGTCCGGATCAGATGCTGATCATCGGGCAATGATCGGCCCGCCTGATTGTGGGATTTTATATATCAAGGGCCGGTATGTGGTAAGAATTTTGATGAACCCGTAAAAAGTCCGAAGTTCGTCACTCCGGTGAAAACCGGAGTCTATAACCAACTTAGTTTGTAGTAGATTCCGGCCTCCGCCGGAATGACGAAAGTGTAAAATCCGACTTTTTACGGCTTCATCAATTTTCTTTATCCAAAACCGGGACGTCTGCTAAATTCACGCGCAAAGGCCATCAGACAGAGAATTGACAGGCGAAGATTTCAAAAATCTTTTTCTTTGCCGGTTTTTTGCAAAAGTTCCTTTTTCAATTTAACAGTGCCGGAACCGCGTGAACATAGAATGAAAATGATCGATTCTGAAAATTTAATTCTGGCATCTGCGTCCCCCAGGCGTCGCGCGCTTCTTGAAAAGCTCGGCTTACAGTTTACTATTATACCGAGCCGGGTCAAGGAAGAGGCGTTTTCCCATCCCGAACCGACACATTATGTCAGGGCACTTGCTGCCGCCAAGGCAGGAGAAATCGCAGACCTTCACCCTTCCAGTTGGGTAATCGGCGCCGATTCCGCCGTTGTGGTGGATGATCGGGTACTGGGGAAACCGTCTTCCCTCGAGGATGCCAGGAACATGATGCACCGGCTGAGCGGGAAAACGCACCGGGTGTATACCGGTATATCGGTGATTTGCCGACAATGCCGCCACAGCCACACGGATGCGGCAGCAACGGAAGTGGATTTTAAAATCCTTTCCGAAGCGGAGATCGAATGGTATATCCGGACCGGGGAACCCTATGACAAAGCCGGCGGATACGGCATTCAGGGAATCGGATCGTTTATGGTGCGGCAGATCCGGGGCTCTTACACCAATGTGGTGGGCCTTCCGGTATGCATGCTCTTTGACCATCTGCTTGCCCACAATGTTGTTCGACTCGGCACCGGCTCCGGTCAGACGATGCACTTTCCGGGAGAAAATGGTTGAGCATAAAAGAGGCAGTCATCCAAATCAGGTCTGAAATCCGTAAGGCGGCATTGGCCAGCGGCCGTGATCCCGATCAAATCCGGCTGATCGCGGTGACCAAAACCGTTTCCGCGGACCGGATCCGGCAGGGCATTGCGGCCGGTATCGACACCCTGGGTGAAAACTATATCCAGGAAGCGCTTCCCAAAATCGACGCCCTTGCCGATCAGCCGGTATCCTGGCATTTCATCGGCCGCCTGCAGACCAAAAAGGCCGCGTACGCCGTCCGCCATTTCGACCTGATCCATTCGGTGGACCGATTCAAACTGGCCGCAGAAATCGACAAACAGGCGCAGAAGATGGGCAAGATCCAGCAGATTCTCATCCAGGTCAATATTGCCGAAGAGCCGTCCAAGGCCGGCGTCGCCAAAGACGATGCGCTCGCCCTGATCACGGACATCAGCCGGTTGGAGCATCTTTCCATCCGGGGATTGATGACCATGCCCCCCTTCTTCGACTGCCCGGAAAAGGCCCGGCCCTACTTTAAATCCTTATCCCGGCTGAGCGCCCACATCGGATCATCCGGGATTGAAAATGTCCGGATGGAAGCGCTTTCCATGGGCATGACCGGCGATTTTGCGGCCGCCATCGCAGAAGGCGCGACCATGGTGCGGATCGGGACCGCCATTTTCGGAGAACGCGCATGAAAATGCTGGTCCATATCTGTTGCGCCCCATGTGCCATCTACCCCATTGCGTCACTCAGGCGGAAAAATGTCGAACTGATGGGATATTTTTACCCCCATAACATCCATCCCTTCACCGAATCGGAGAAACGCCGCCAGACCCTGGAAGCGTATGCCCGGAAACAGGACATCAAGGTGGTGTACGAGCAGGGATATGATGTGGAGGGTTTTTTGCGCAAAATCGTATTCAGGGAAGGAGACCGCTGCCGGATCTGCTATTTCGAACGATTGACCGCTGCCGCCCATATTGCCAGAAAAGGGCGGTTTTCCCATTTCACCACCACCCTGCTCTACAGCAAATTTCAAAAGCATGATCTCATCCGCTCCATCGGCGAATCCGTGGGGAAAAACATCGGCGTTGAATTTTACTACGAGGATTTCAGGGTCGGATGGAAGGAAGGGATCGCCGCTTCCAAGGCCATGGAAATGTACCGGCAGCCGTATTGCGGATGCATATACAGTGAAAAGGAGCGGTTCTGCCCCTCCGGAAAAAACCGGGGCGCGTGATCTCCATGTTCGGCAATTTCTTATATTACATCATCGCCCTTCTGATCTACTCCACCTATCAGCCCGCAGATGATCCCCAATTTCCGGTCTGGCGCACGATTTTTTTATTTCTGGCTCTGATCGCCTCCTTTGCCTTTTTTTCCTGGCTTCAGTTCCGCAGGGTCCGGTCCCGGGTCGAACGGCTGCACTTAAGGGATCTGGACCACCTGTTTCATCAGACCCTGACCCGTCTGTACTTCCTTTCCCTCCTGGTCTTTGCGCTGGATGTCTATGTGGTCAACATCGGGGTGCTGCTGTACCGCCTGCCGGTGGTCAAACAGGTTCCCACACTGGAAGCGCTGTTGTTTCTGGCACTTTTTGTCGGGTATCTGACCCTGGTATGGATCTTCGCCTACGGCGCCCATGAACGGATTTACAGAACCGGCGGGAGCCTCCGGGAATACGTACTTTCCAACATTTTTTTCTCCCTGCCGGTGCTGCTGCCATGGCTGTTTTTGTCCGCCACTGCCGACCTGATCAACCTGCTCCCCTTTGAGGGGCCAAAAGCGCTGCTCATGTCCCCGGCCGGGCAGATCGGCTATTTCCTGTTCTTCCTTTTGCTCCTGGCCATTATCGGCCCCTGGATGATTCAGTGGTTCTGGGGATGCCGGCCATTGAAACCCGGCCTGACGCGGCACAGGATCGAATCGCTTTGTGAAAGAGCCGGCATGAAATACCGGGACATCATGATCTGGCCCCTGTTCGGCGGCCGGGCCATTACCGCCGGGGTCATGGGGCTGATCAAGCGATTCCGGTACATCCTGGTGACCCCTGCCCTTCTCCGGCAGCTGGACCCGCTGGAGATCGACGCGGTGGTGGCCCACGAAATCGGTCATATCCAGAAAAAACATCTGCTGTTTTATCTGATCTTTTTTGCCGGATACCTGGTGATCGCCTTTTCCCTGCTGAATTTCATCATCTACCTGATCCTCTATGCCGAGGCCGTTTATGGAATAGCGGATAAAGGCGCAAATTATAATACCTTCATCTCCATTACGTTCAGCTTCGTCATGATTGTCGTGTTTCTGCTCTATTTTCGGTATGTGTTCGGGTTTTTCATGCGCAATTTCGAGCGCCAGGCCGATCTGCACGCGCTTTCAATCATGGGAAGCGCCCAGCCCCTGGTGACCACTTTCGAGAAAATCGCATCCACTAGCGGGCAGCCCAAGGACCGGCCCAACTGGCACCATTTCAGCCTGCAGGAAAGAATCGATTACCTTGAAAAGAGTCAGCAGGACCGCCGATGGGTGAAGCGCCAGGACCGCAAAATCAAAAGCACCATCCTCTTGTATGCGGTCGGCTTGATCCTGGCCGGCTGGGCGGGATATCAGCTCAATTTCGGCGCGACCGCCGAAACGCTCAACACCGGTCTGTTAAAAAACATTGTGATCCATCAGATTGAAGCCCAGCCGGACAATGCAGACCTGTACCAGGTCCTGGGAGACATCTATTACAGCGAGGAAGACTTCGGCAAGACCATTGCCGCCTACCAGAAGGCCATTGCCATCGATCCGGACCATGTCCGTGCACTGAACAACCTGGCCTGGCTGTATGCCACCTGCCCCCAGCCGGATTGCCGGCATCCGCAAAAAGCGCTGCAACTGGCCAAACGAGCGGCCAGTTTGTCTCCGGAGGCGCACATCCTCGATACCCTGGCAGAGGCCTATTACGTCAATGGCGATATTCAAAAGGCCCTGTCCACCAGCGAGGATGCCCTGCGCCTGGCCGGGTCGAACAAGTCCTATTACCGGGACCAGGTTCAAAAGTTCAGATCCGGCGGCCTGTAGCGGGAAGGTTGCAGTTCCCGCTATTGCGGAGGATGTTTTTGGCCTGGCATTAAATGACAGTCTCTTGACGGGTCATCTGCTTTGGACGAAGACTTTTGGCTGCACGCGGAAGCCTCTAAAAGGATCAGTTATCTGCTTGATGATGTTTGCCGGTGATCGGATATTACCGACCGGACCATCTGCTTCATGCTGACATTGCCAAAGCAGATCCATTTGACCAGATGCTGCTCCTGCAAGCGCAGCTTTTGCATGATGGCCGATGCAGTCATCCCCTTTTCGGCCAGACCCGCTACGTTTCCTTTGAAGTCCTCCAGATACTGCAGTTTCCTGGCCAGGTGAATCCGCCCCCGGGTCAGTTGGGGCCGGTGATTGCATAAAAGGATCTCAAAATCATGGGATAGGATGTGTTTCAGGGAACGGATCTGGTCCCCGATCTGTTCATCGGAGCGGAAATACTTGATCCGATCGGAAAGATAAAGATCACCGGAAAAGAGGATTCCCAACTCCGGTGCGAGGTAAACGGTATGGTCCCGACTGTGCCCGGGGGTATGGATCGGCGTCAGCCGGTGTTTTCCCGTATCGACAATGGCCGGCACCTCCCGCATCTCAAGGGGCATGGCACGCCCCCACATCAGGTGCTGATACGGCAGCATTTTACGGGGACCCCGCATTTTGCGAACGGTTTCCGGATGCCCCAAAACCGGAATGCCGAATGCCTGGGCAATGGCCGCGGCATTGCCGCTGTGATCCTCGTGATGGTGCGTCAGCAGCACCTGCGAGATTCGATATTGCTTTACCAGATTCAGGACGTAAGCCTGCATGTGGGAAAGACCGGTATCGATCAGGATGCTGCCCAGAATAAAGCAGTGCACCGTCATTAAAGGGCGTCCTGCCGGCGACCATCCCAGTTCGCAGGATTTGACCGGCCCGAAGTCGTGGTACTTGATAAATTCCATGTCTTGCGTCAAAAGCGTTCGATCAGCTTGTCAATCAGAAAAGAACTCTCCCGCATGGCTTGTTCGCCGAAAGGCCCGAACCACTCCGCTATTTGATTGAACTGCGCGATGAAATCGGCCTTGTCGCCCGATTCCAGCATGGACATATTGGCGCTCAGGCCTTCTATGTAAGACTTGAGCAATTCCAAGCGCTTTTTGGAGGAGAAGATGATCTCTGCATACAAGGCGGCATCCTGGGCGAACAGACGGCCCACCATGCCCAGTTCCAGCCGGTAAATCGGACTCGAAAATTCCAGGGTCCTGGCCAGCGGGACGTTTCTTTTCGCCAGGAACTGGCCGAAGGAGAAGGTGGCAAAATGGCGCAGGGCCTGCACCACGGACATCACCTCATCGTGCTCGTCAGGATCGGAGATCACGACCACGGCTCCCCAGGCCGCGAACTGGTCGAGGATCCACTGGTATTTCTCCTGGTCCCTTCCGGGCGTGGCCACGATAATCTGCTTGTCCAGGGATGCCGGGGTGGGGCCGAACAGGGGATGCAGCCCCAGTACCGGCCCGGAATGCGCACAAAGCATGGATTTCAGCGGCTCCGATTTGATGCTGGTAATATCGGTGAGCACCGCATGTGAAGGCAGATGGGGCCCCAGCCGATCAATAATTTCGGCGGTGGATTCGATGGGAACCGATACCATGGCCATATCGATTCCGGTGCACAGGGATTCGATACGATCCCAGTCGTTGCGCCCCATGAGCCGAACCTCGTATCCGGCCGCGTCGAAGCATCGGGCAAAATAGCGCCCCATCTCACCGTGTCCGCCAACGATCAGCACGGCCGCACCGGGCCGGATGGCCTTTCGCGCCAGGTGCCCGGACTGCTCGATTCGCGACTGCCGGATAATGATGCGATACAGCTCCTCCACAAAATCGGGATTCAGGCCCATCCGGCGGGCCTGCTCCCGGCGGCCGGTGATCACGTCTTCCTCCCGCGCCGGATGATAAACCGGCAGGCTGTAGCGTTTTTTCAGTTCAACGACCCGCCCGACCTGCTTTTGCCGTTCGGCCAGAAGTTGTACCAGCTGCTCATCAATTTCATCAATCTGACGGCGAAGCCCGTCCAGCTCCTGGCTGCTGTCTTTTCTGCTGTCGTCCAACGTTGGTCCTTTCTCGAAATGGGCTTACACTTAATCGGATATACATCACCAGTCAACAGAACAGGTTGATATTGGTTTCATATTTTAATATGATACATCAATCAACAAGAGAAAAAGCCAAAGCAGGAAAAATTGTCAATGCGAAGATGGGCTGCGATTCCGATAACCGGCCGCATTTTCCCCTAACGGATTTCACCTGATCCATGGTCGCCCATTTCGACACATTCGACTTCGACGTTTCCGAAGATGCCAATACCGGGTGGACCATTTCGCTTTCCGGCGAATTCACCATCCAGACGGCAGCAGACGCGCTAAAGGCACTTTCGCTGCGGCTCAAGGATTACCCGGGAGAAACGATACGGTTTGATCTGACATCGGTTACGCACATGGATGATTACGGCGCGCTGGTCCTCTATGAGGTCAAGCACATGCTGGATATGAAAATGGACCGGTTTGTCATCCAAAATGCACCCGACAATTTCAAAAAAATCGCCGAGATGGTCCACTTTGATGTCGACCAGCACTGCCCCCTTTCATCCGGCCGGACCCGCCAGAACCTGATCGTCGAACTCGGGGAAGCCACCATCCGCATATTTGCCGGCCTCAAATTTTTTGTCGACTTTATTGGGTCCATCGTGCTGGCGGCCGCCCGGATCTTTCAGAAACCCAAATCCCTTCGGGGGGAAGATATCGTCTGGCACATGAAAACCACCGGAGTGGATGCCCTGCCGGTGGTGGCACTGATCAGTTTTCTGCTGGGGCTGATCATGGCCTTCATGTCATCGCTCCAGCTCAAGCCGTTTGGCGCCAATATTTATGTGGCATCCCTGGTGGCCATGGCCATGGTATCCGAACTCGGGCCCATCATGACCGCCATCATCGTGGCGGGACGATCGGGTTCCGCGTATGCGGCGGAAATCAGTTCCATGAAGATTTCCGAGGAAATCGACGCGTTGATCACCATGGGATTTGACCCTGTATTATTCCTGGCGATCCCCCGGCTGATCGCCGCCGTTCTGGTCATTCCGCTGCTGGCCATGTTTTCCAATGTATTTGCCATCAGCGGGGGGCTGATGATCGGCATCACCATGCTCGATCTCACCGCCGGGACCTACATCAGCCAGACCATCGCCACCCTCACCCTTTTCGAACTGCTGTGGGGGTTGTTCAAGTCATTTGTGTTTGCTTCTCTGATCGCCGCAGTGGGCTGCCTGAGAGGATTTCAAGCCAAGGGCGGGGCTTCGGCAGTGGGAAACGCCGCCACATCCGCCGTGGTCACCAGCATCTTTTTGATCATCCTGTTTGACTCTGTTTTTGCCGTGATCCGGAGTCAGTGGAGATGAAATGAACCGTTCATCCGAAATCATCCAAGTCGAAGATCTGGTGGTTCAATACGGGAATTTCCTGATCCTGGACCACATTTCATTCTCCGTGGAGAAAGGAGAGATTTTCGGTATCCTGGGCGGCAGCGGTTCCGGAAAAAGTACATTGCTGCGCCAGATGGTCGGACTTGAGAATCCGCTTTCCGGACATGTTCACATCGACGGAGTGGATATCGCCACCTGTTCGGAAAAGCAGTTTCACCAGGCGCTGCGAAACATCGGGGTTCTATTCCAGGGCAGCGCATTGATCGGCTCCATGACCATTGGCGAAAATATCGCCCTTCCCATTGCCGAGTTCACCTCCCTTTCCAAAAGCGCCATTGCCAGCATGGTCCGGATGAAGCTCTCCCTGGTGGGATTGGAATGCTATGAGGATCACACCCCTGCTGAAATCAGCGGCGGCATGAAAAAACGGGCCGGCCTGGCCCGTGCACTTGCATTAAACCCCCAGATCCTTTTCCTGGATGAGCCTTCGGCCGGGCTCGACCCCATCACCGCAGCGGAAATCGACGAACTTATTTTAGAAATCAATCGTCAGCTGGGGACCACCATGATCATCGTCACCCATGAACTGGACAGTATTTTCACTGTAGCATCCCAGGTGATCATGCTGGATAAGGGCACCCGGAAAATCATCGCCAGGGGGAGCCCCGGGGAGCTGAAAACCGGGAGCGACAATCCACTGGTGCGAAAATTTTTTCAGCGCAGGGCGGGTATTTAAAAAAGAAAATTGCATTTGTCTTAAAATTGAATAAGATTGGTAGATTATATTTTTAAACCTTTAGAAAAAGAATAGGCAGCAATGCCGTCGATTCGAACCAAATTTGCCGTTGGTCTTTTTGTCCTGATCGGGATGTCGGTTGTCGTCCTGTTTGTTTTCTGGTTGGGCATGTTCCAGTATTTGAAGGAGGGACGAAAATACGTCGCCTTTTTCGATGAATCCGTCCAGGGGCTCAAAGAGGATTCACCCGTAAAGTACCGCGGTGTTGCGGTGGGCCGGGTGCAAAGCATCGGAGTCGCGCCGGATGGAAACCTGGTCCGGATTGTCATCAACCTGGATGAACCGCTAAAGGAAATCGACTACATGGTCGCCAGGCTCAAGGCCGTCGGGATTACCGGCATCATGTACGTGGAACTCGAACGCCAGCGGCAGGGGGGCGTGCCCATCCCGCCCAAACTGAGCTTCGAACCCAAATATCCGGTGATTCCCACCCGCCCCTCGAATATCCAGCAGATGCTCTCGGACGTCTCCGATATCATCAATAATTTAAAGCAGATCGATTTCAAAGGCATATCCGAAAGCATCTCAGAAACGCTCAACCTGACCAACCAGACCCTGAAAGAAGCCAGGGTCCGGCAGATTTCCGATCAGGTCATCAATACCCTTGAAAATGCCAACGCGATCCTTGATCCTGAAAAATGGAATAAACTCAATAAAATGATTCAGGAAACCGGAGCGAATGCCAATCAACTGCTGTCTGCCTCCAGACAGACGGTCAGCCGGATCGATCAGTCCGTGGTCCGGCAGTCCGAGAATCTGACACGGTCCCTGGATGAATTTCAGACTGCGGCGAAACAGGCTTCCGCGCTGCTTCGGGAAATCCAATCCACGGTGGTGACATCCAACACCCAACTGGATCAGTTTGATCAGAAAATCCGTTCGACCATGAACCAGATCAGTTCCGCTGCCGAAAACCTGAGCGGTCTGATACAGGAACTCCGGAATCAGCCGTCGTCTCTGCTGTTTTCCAAACCGCCTCCGGAAAAACCGATTCAGCCGTTTCAGGAGTGATCCCATGAATACCAAAACCCGGCTCTTTATGTTCCTGATGATCCTGGCAGCCGCCGGCCTGTTCGTTTCTCTTTCCGGCTGTATCGGCAAATCCACCCAGAAGCTCCCCATCAAATATTATACCCTGGATTATCCGCCGCCGCCGCCGGTTCGGGAAAGCCCTCTGCCCTATATACTGGCCATCGATCCGCTCACCGCGCTCCCCCCCTATAACTCCAACCGGATCATCTACAGTTCGGGTTCTTACACCGAAAACTTCTACACCTATTTCATGTGGATTATACCGCCTGCAGAGATGGTGACGGCAGATTTGGCCAGAGATCTGCGTGCATCCAACCTCTTTTCCGCCGTAAATCTCTCCGGGTCCCATGCACCCACCCACCGCCTCCAGGGGTTTGTCGGAAAATTTTATGAGCAGGACCAGGACGGAAAATGGAATGCCATTGCCTCCGTCACCCTGACCCTGACCCGTGAAAACGAATCCGATCCCGGCAAGAAAATATGCTTTCAAAAGACTTTTAACGCCCGGGTTCCCCTTGACCAGAATAACCCCCTGGGATTGGCCCAGTCCATGAGCACCGGCGTTTCCCGAATATCAAAAGCGGTCATCGCCGAAACGGCAAATGCCATCAGTCCCGGCAAGACAGCAAACCCTTAGACCGGTTTTTCGATGACCAGCTTGTCCAAAATCAGATGACAAAGATCAATTGCACAAAAAAAAGCCGGAACCCCGCAAGGCTTCCGGCTTTTTTTTGTGCACCTGTTTAAAAACAGGAGGGGGGAATATAAGACCTTAATTTAGCGCATCGATTTTAAAAGAAGGTCGGATCGTTTTTATAATAATTCACATCCGCATCCACTTTTTTTGCAAGTCAGGCTTTTGAGGGCGCGGACGACCCGGCCGGCGATGCCCATGGATTCGATGCCATAAAAATATGAACTCTCAGAAGGATATAAAAAGTACATGGTTCCGAAATCCATGGGAAGCACCGACGTTCGTTTTGCCGATCTTCTGAACGGAAATATTGAAAATTTATGTATCATGTCAAAGTACTCCTTTAATTTTACATTGAGTCATCCTGAATGACGAATCGAGGTCCAGGGTGACATGTTACCCTCTTCAATGGCATAAATATGCAATTCTCATTCCAACAATTGAAAAGAGTAATCATGATTCAAGATCTTGACCAGCCGAAAAGGTGCGCGACGATTTGGTGGATGCCTGTAAACCGGTGGTGGAAGTGCCGACGGATTATAAAATAAACGCCGGCGGTCATCTCATAGAGCTGACCGCCGGCGCAATGGTGCAGGAGCCATGGCAAGGGGCATTTTAGCCCCTTTAAATAGACAAATATTACTTAAGCCATTGAATCAATGTTGTAAATATCCTTTGGGGCGATAACGCCCCAAAAAGGGGTTAATCCAGTCCGTGTTTTTTCATTTTGCGAAACAGCGTCTTGCGGTTGATCTTCAGATGGTCTGCGGTATCGTTTTTCTTCCACTGGCTTTTTTCCAGTGCATGCCGGATGATCCTTTTTTCACATTGGTCCATGGCGGCATCCAGAGGCCCCTCAAGAAGCCCTTCGGGTTCAGGTGCAAAATCCTGCTGCGACTGAACCGAGCCCGATATGTCGGTGCTTAAAAAATCAAGCGTATTGAGGGTGATATAGCGCTGAAGCACGTTCTGGAGTTCCCGGACATTGCCGGGCCAGTCATAATTGTATAACCGGCCCAGCAGTTTGCCGTCCACATCCGGGACGTGGTCTGATTTGGAATAGAGCGTCAGAAAATGTTCGATCAGCAGGGGAAGGTCATCTTTTCGTTCCCGCAAAGGCGGCATGGTGATGGGGATGATGTGAATCCGGTAAAAAAAATCCTCCCGCATCCGTCCCTTCTTCACTTCTGCTTTCAAATCCCGGCTGGTGGCCGCCAGAATCCGCACCGACACGTTTTTGACCTCGTTTCCCCCCACCGGGGTATAGCCTCCGCCCTCCAGCACCCGGAGCAGCTTCGCCTGGACGCTGATGCCGATTTCACCCAGTTCATCGAGAAACAGGGTGCCGCCGTCCGCGCGGTCGAAATATCCCGACTTGTCATTGACCGCCCCGGTAAAAGCCCCTTTGCGGTGACCAAAAAATTCACTTTCGAACAAATTTTCCGGGATGGCGCTGCAGTTGACCGGAATAAACGGGAGGTCGCCCGTATCGCTGATCCGGTGGATTTCCCGGGCCACCAGTTCCTTGCCGGTTCCGGATTCCCCGTAGATGATCACATTGGCCCGGCCGGCGGCGGCTTTTGAAATCCGCTCGTACACTTCCTGCATGGCCCGGTTTTTCCCGATGATGGCGCCGAACTTATACCGCTCCTTGATATTGCTCTTGAGCGTGATGTTTTCCCGGCGGAGCTGCTGCTCTTCCAGTTTATGCCCGGTGATATCGGAAATAAATCCTTCAAATTCAATGGCCTCGCCGCCATCGGCAAAAATACCCAGCCCTTCTTCCCAGACCCATTTGATTTCACCGGATGCCGATACAATTCGGTATTCCATCTGAAAAGGCCGGTTTGCGGAAAGCGCGGCCCCGATCCGCTGCCGGACCCGGTCGATATCTTCCGGATGAATCAGATCCGTATATGCCCTGGAGGCATTGTCGATGAGATCATAGGGGGCATATCCGGTCAGCCATTTGCAGCCCGCGCTGACGTAATTCATGGTGCGGAAATCATCATGCCGGCATCGATAGGCCATCCCCGGAAGATTGCCCATGAGTTTGGAAAGTTTGCGCTCACTCTCGATCAGGGCCGATTCGGTCTGTTTGAAAGCGGTGATGTCCATGAAGGAAGCCACGCTCTGCAGGGTGTCCGGAATCATGTCGATGCGCACAAACATGTGCTTGATCTCACCCTTGCGATCAAACACCCGGCATTCGTATTCGGTGGGAGCAGAAAGCCGGTCAATCCGCCGCTTGCGATGATACTCGGCCATCCGGTCCCGGTCGTCCGGGACAACGAAGGCCGTCCATTTCATTTTCCCCTCGATTTCCGGCTTGGAATAGCCGGTGAGTTCGACGAACTTGGCGTTGCCCATGGAAATGGTCATGTCATGTTCAATGATGATGGTGGCGGTGCCGGTGTTTTCAAAAACGCTCCGGTACCGCTGTTCGCTTTCGAACAACGCCTGCCGGGCTTGCGCCTCTTTTGCCTTCATGGCTTCCAGATCCTTCACCCGGGCTTTCAGGCGGGGGAGTTCGGCCCCGGACGCCTTCGTCTCCTGGTCTTCTGTACCCATGCGAGTCGTCCTTCAGGTCAATGCCGGTCTGAATATCCATGACCCGCCCAGGTACGCCCCGAAACCGATCATGAAAATGCCGCACGCCACCAGTATGGAAGCATAGACACGGCGGCTGAGATAACGCAGGCCGAAAAACGCCATTACGGATACGAGAAGGTACCAGGCGAGGTCGCCTGCCTCGTGGCCCGCAAAAAAGGCGATCAGGCCCGATATATTTGAAGATGAGATCTTAAACTGGAGCATGAACGCCAGTCCGATGGTGGCCCACCAGATCCACCAGTACGGATTGGCCATGGAGACGAGCATCCCGCCGATGACGGGGTTTTTCAATACCTTGCGCCCCGGTGCAGACATCCCTTCACGCACGAGGTCTTCCAGCCCCGCTCAAAAAGTCCGCCGAAATGGTGCCGCTTTTCACGTTCTTTAAAATCACCCCGCCGAAAACCATCAAAATCGCACCGCCAACCACTCCCACGGCGCGCATGAAGTACAAATTCTCGAATATGAATGAAAACCCGGAAATCAGGAGCAGCACAATGACCATCTCCACCAGCGCATGTCCCGCGATGATCCAGAAGCCCATCAGGTATCCCCGGCCGCCGTCTTCGGCCGACCGGGCGATGGTATAGGTCAGCAGGGGGCCGGGAGACATGGCGCCGGTCAGGGCCACCAAAAAGGATAATGAAAAAATGCTGATAAAGGAAGCCGTCATGATGCCGTGGCTTACGGCTTGTTCCCATAAGAATCGATATGGACAAATTCGCTGATTTCTTTCCGTTTGGGAGCGGACGGAACCTTTGAGGGATACCCGATAGGCATCAGGGCGACCAGTTCCACGGATTCGGGCAGATTCAGCGCGGCCCTCGCCTTGTCATGGTCGTAGAGGCCGATCACGACGGTTCCGAGTCCCAGCCCATGCGCGGCCAGACAGATGTTCTGGGTGGCCAGACCGGCATCGAACATGAACCAGTCGCCGAATTTGGTGGTCACCACATCCTTATAGAATCCGGATGTCCCCTTCCGGGCGCAGACCGCCAGCAGCAGCGGGGCTCTGACAATTGATTTGAAGCCCGGATTGGATGCCGGGACCGCCGCCTGCACCTTTTCCTTGACCGCAGGGTCTCGGATCACCACGATCTCCCAGCACTGGGTGTTGGCCCAGGACGGTGCCCACTGGACCGCTTCCAGAATGGCTTGCAGCGCCTCATCCGGCACATCCTTCTCTTCGTAATTGCGGATACTGCGACGTTCCTTGATAATCGTCATCAGCTCATCCATTTATGACCTCCCTCACTATTTGAAAATGAATACAACGGCATGCCCGTGCTCAAATAAAACCCGACCAGGCGCATGAGCAAGATAAAGGAAAAATGATTTATATCTGTTTTTTATCCCATATGTTTAAAATCGCATCAGCCAGGATGATGTCTTCGGGGGTGGTGATTTTGATATTGGTGGCCGCACCGCGAACCATTCTGACGTTGTGCCCCTGCCGCTGCACCAGCGAGGCATCATCCGTGCCGGCAAATCCGCAGGCGCGGGCCGCGTCATGGGCCGATCGGATCAGTTCATACGAAAACGCCTGGGGCGTCTGGGTCAGCCAGACAGATTCTCTGGGAATGGTCTCAATGATGTTTCCGTCCCGGTCAACTGATTTTAAAGTATCTGATGCCGGGATCCCCAGGCTGGCGGCGCCGGCGGATATGGCCGCCT
The DNA here is from genome assembly GCA_963826785.1 of uncultured delta proteobacterium. GTDB lineage: Bacteria > Desulfobacterota > Desulfobacteria > Desulfobacterales > Desulfosalsimonadaceae > CAWGYD01. The sequence goes on along the minus strand of CAWGYD010000005.1, from coordinate 342,720 downwards.
CGATGCATGCCGCGATCCGATCCTGGCGGATAAACGGCCGTACCCCGTCATGGATGACCACTACCTGGGCCTTGCCGTCTATCGCTTCAAGGGCATTACAGACGGAGTTCTGCCGCTCTTTTCCGCCGGCCACCAGCTGGACGGTCGATTTCAGTGGCAGCGGGGCAACAATCCGGTCCTGGCAGAAAGCAATGTCGTCTTCCGGAACGGCGAGGTAAATCGACTGGATCATCGGACAGGCGTCGATGGCAAGGAGCGTGCAACTGAGAATGGGACGACCGCCGATGAAGAGGTATTGTTTCCGGGTGCCGGACCCCATCCGCAAACCCTGTCCACCGGCAACGATCACTGCTGAAACCGACGTCATCGCCAAAAACTTCTATCTCAGGTACTGGAGGCTTTTGGGGAGCGGAATACCCTTTCCCATGCGGTCTTCCCCGTAATTGACGCCGGCCAGGGTCTGGATATCGTTTAACGCGCGGATATCACCTTCGAAGGTAACCTGTTGAATATTTTCCCGCTGGATCTTCCCGCCGGCCCACTGGATATCCAGAACGCTGCTGGCATCATAGCGGTCCCCGTTGACCACCATTTCGACCTCCCCACCGTAATTCTGGACGATTTTGGCCACCATGAGGCTGGGGCGGCAATGAAAACCAAGGTCCCTGGGGATGCCCACGGTAATGGACGAGCGCTCCACATTCTCTTTGAGGATTTCCCGGGCCACTTCCTTGCCGGCCGAAAAGAAATGGTTGACGTAGTAGAGCCCGAAATTGATGGTACAGTCCAGCAGGGCGTCCGGATCCACCAGTTCCATCAGGCGCTCCCGGGCTTTCTTGTAGGAATGTTTATAGCCGATCTCGATCAGGTGGCGTTCGTAAAAATGCAGGAGCCGGCCCATGACCTGCAGCAGATGGTAGATCACCGATACATAGGAGCGGAACCGCTTCAGGACGTTGTTGCCGTAAAACTGGCCCCCATGGACCACATAGGTGTCAAAGGAGGACTGGATATTGTGCACCAGCATTTCAAACCGCCGGATCTCCACCTCGTTCACCCGGCTGGGCACCAGTGCTTTCAGACCGTCCTGGTCGTAGACCTCAAAAAATTCATAGGTGTCGAAGTCCCCGGCAATGGATAGAAACTCGTTTGCCACCCGGACAATGTGATTGCGCATCCGGTCCTTGACTTCGTCCTCGAAATCGGTTTCCAGCATGTCGCCGGTGGTAATACCGGGGAAATGCTCCGCCAGAAACGGCTTTTTGGGCAGCGGGATATTGAGGCTGCGGGCCTCGTCCAGGATCACGGGCGCCATCTTGATCAGTGAACCGGTCATGAATTCGAGTGCGATGTTGCCGTGCTTGCGGAAATCCTCCTTGGATTCGATGTCATAGAAGACCAGGCGGTTGACCACATGCTTCTGTGCATAGGCCCCCAGGCTCATGTGCCGGACGGCCGCCGCCAGTTCACGGTAGAAGTACCATTTGGAATTGTTTTTGGCGCCATGGAAATCGAGAAAATCCTCCAGCAGATGAGAACTGGTGATCAGCTTCGAGTAGAGGCTCTGGGTGAACACATGCTCTGGAGACTTGCAGCCGCTCAGATAGAGCGCGCATCGCAGGTAATTGTAGGAATGGACCCGGGCCTTCTCGGCAAATGAAATATCGCAGGACTCGACCAAGGCCTTGCCGTTTTTTGCGGATGAACTTAGATCTTCTGGATTGATGTTTTCCGCCACTGAATCAAAATCCGCCTGTAATCTTGCCGTTTTTCGGAAATAAGATGGGCCAGCGTGACCCGTAAGCCGAATTCTGTCACCGGCTGCGGTTACCCGGCAGCCGGGCAGCGATCATTCCTCTAGGACAACGGTTGCCCGTTATCTCTTGCGACCTACCCGGGAACTCGGACGGGCCGCCCTGAACGTTCCCCTATTTGGTCTTGCACCGGGTGGGGTTTACATAGCTTTCCCGGTCGCCCGGGAAACTGGTGCGCTCTTACCGCACCGTTTCACCCTTACCCCGCTTTCGTGCGGGGCGGTCTGCTCTCTGTTGCACTTTCCTTCACGTTGCCGCGACTCCACGTTATGGAGCACCCTGCCCTTCGGTGTTCGGACTTTCCTCCGGCAAAAGCCGGCGATCGCCTGGGTCACGCTGACCGAACTAACATAAAACATATAGCATCCGATGACAATGAGGGCAAATCCTTATTTCATTTTCCCGGTGCAGTTCATTGTACATCTGGGGAGGGATGTTCATATGGCATCCGAGGCAAACCGAGTTTTTCGCCTGGGCGATCACCCTGCCGCCCACCTGGGATTTGATAAATTCGTACTGCTCCATCAGATCAGGATCGATGCGCTGCCGGATGGCCTGCTGCTTTAAATCCAGTTCAGCCAGTTCTTTTTTCCGCTCGCCTGCTTCTGCCGCCAGGCCCTCCTGCTGCCGCTGGATATCTTCACGGGCCGCCGCCTGGGCTTCTTCTTTTTCCCCGACGATGCGTTCGGCGGCTTCGATCTGATCCATGCATTCTATGGCTTTGTCTTCCATCCGGGAATTGATTTTTTTAATTTCTTCGATGTCTTTTAAAAGCGCCTGATATTCCTTGTTGGTTTTCACGGCATCGAGCTGCTCCTGACGCTTCTTGATGCGCCCCAGATTGGTTTGCATTTCAGCTTCCAGTCCCCGGTAGTTTTTTTTCAGATCTTCGACAATCGTCTTGTGGGATGAAACCGATTGTTCGAATTCTGCCAGGGTGTTTTCCAAAGCCTCGATCTGTTTGGGAAGCTGTTCCAGTTGTACCCGGATTTTTGCTGCCGCAGTTTCTTCCTGCTGCAGTTCAATCATGTATTCGATCTGATCTCTGCTGGTGCATTTCATTGCCGGTTCCATTAATATTAAAGATTGATAATGATGACTTCGCGAGGCACCGGAAGAAGCCGATCCATCGGCGAAGTCAGCCGCAACGGCGTACGCACTAACGCACCTCAAACGGATCGGCCTCTGCGTCGAAGGCCTCAATGGTGACGTCATACCCTTCCCGCACGGCCAGATCTTCAAGCCGATTTTTGACCATTTCCACCATCAGATGCTCGGATGCAAAATGGCCGATGTCGACCAGGCCCCGGTTGCGCGCCAAAACATCCTGGGCATCATGGTAGCGCAGATCACCGGTCACAAAAACGTCTGCATTCGAGGCAAAAAACGGCTTGAGCAATCCGGCGCCGCTTCCGGTGCACACGGCGACATTTTGCACCCTCATGCGGGTGGCCCCGGCGACCCGGACAGCCCCCAGGCCGAGCCGTGACTTGATGTCATCGGCAAACGCCGACAGATCCATGGCCGCTTCGAGCTTTCCCACCCGGCCCAGCCCCGTGTCCGCTTCGCGGGAAAACAGCGGATAAAGATCATACGCCATGGTTTCATAGGGATGTGCCTGCTCCACCCGAGTAAGAGTGGCGTTTAAATCCTTTTTGGCCACGTTGGCTTCGATTCTGACCTCCTGGGCAAAGTTGATCTGACCGGAAACGCCGAATCGGGGAACAGCGTCGGGGCCGGGTTTGAATGTTCCGGTTCCCTCCTGTGAAAAAGTGCAGTGGGTGTAATTCCCGATTTTGCCGGCGGGGGTGTCGAACAAAGCGTCCAGAACGGATCTGAAATGGTCTGCCGGGACATAAAGCGCAAGTTTATATTCGTCCCTGCTGCCGGAAGGCGGCACCAGGCTTTTGATGTCGTGCAGGTGAAGTTTGCTCGCCAGAAGATCATTCAGGCCGCCGGCGGCGCTGTCCAGGTTGGTATGGGCGGCAATGACAGACAACCGATGATTTGCGGCAAGGGAAAATATCTCTCCCTGGGGGGTATCGAAATTGATTTGTTTCAGAGGAGAAAAAATTAAGGGATGGTGGGTGATGAGCAGGTCGATTTGTTTTTCACAGGCGGCTTTGACGACGGAAAGGAGGGGATCCAGGGCAATCATGATGCGGTCGGCCCGCCATTGCCGACTGCCGATCTGCAGCCCCGCGTTGTCCCAGTCTTCCGCCAGCCGATTCGGGGCAATCTGTTCGAGCAGGCGGATGATATCATTGACGAGCGGCATGATTCATATCCATGGCATCCCTGTTTAAAAAAAGGCTAAAAAAAAAGGCGCGGAATCATCGCCCCACGCCTTCTTCGCCGTTAGCCCGCCTGTTTTCACAGGCGTGCGAGTATCACAGTTGATGGGCCCACCTGGGTTCGAACCAGGGACCGACCGGTTATGAGCCGGTGGCTCTTCCAGCTGAGCTATGGGCCCCCATGAAAACATACGCAATTGGTTTCTATCGCTTGTGTTGATTTGTTGTCAAGTTCCGTGTTTAAATATCAGGATTCGATAAAATATTTCAATTTCCGGCTGCGGGTGGGGTGCCGCAATTTCCGGAGCGCTTTGGCCTCGATCTGACGGATCCGTTCACGGGTTACCGCAAAATCGCTTCCCACCTCTTCTAAGGTATGATCCGCTTTTTCGCCGATGCCGAACCGCATCCGCAGCACTTTTTCTTCACGCGGAGTCAGCGTGGCGAGCACCTTGCGGGTCTGTTCGGCCAGGTTCATGTTGATGGCGGCTTCGGAGGGAAGCATGAAGGTCTTATCCTCGATGAAATCTCCCAGATGGCTGTCATCTTCCTCGCCGATGGGCGTTTCCAGGGAGATGGGCTCACGGGCGATTTTCAATACCTTTCGCACCTTGTCCAGCGGAACTTCCATTTTTCCCGCGATTTCCTCCGGGGTGGGCTCCCGCCCCAGTTCCTGGACCAGGTACCGCGAGGTGCGGATCAGCTTGTTAATGGTCTCGATCATATGCACGGGAATGCGGATGGTCCGGGCCTGGTCCGCGATGGCGCGGGTGATGGCCTGCCGGATCCACCAGGTGGCGTAGGTGGAAAACTTATACCCCCGGCGGTACTCAAACTTATCCACCGCTTTCATCAATCCGATGTTGCCTTCCTGAATCAAATCGAGAAACTGCAATCCCCGGTTGGTATATTTCTTGGCAATGCTGACCACCAGCCGCAGGTTTGCCTTGACCAGTTCCCCTTTGGCTTCCTTGGCGATGAGCCGTCCCTCCTCGATGCTGCCCATGATCCGCTTCAAATTGCGATAATCGGCATTGAGTTCCTTCTCCCGCTCCGCCCCCTCGGTCTGGAGTCTTTTCAACTCGGAAAACAGGGTATTCAGGTCGCGGTCTTTACGTTCCGTGCAGGTACATGCCCAGCTGACAAAGGCCTGTTCACCGGATTCCAGCTTTTCACGCACTTCCATGATGGGCAGATCAAATTCGGCGACACATCGGCAGAACATCTTGTTTTTGATTTCAAACCACTCGGACTGCTCCCGGATTTCCTTTTCAATGGCATCGATCACATCGCTTTCCAGGCGCCATTCCTTGAAGTGGTCGAAAATCTTTCGGTTTCGGCGGCGTATGGACCGCCGGGTCCGACGTCGCTCTTCCGGATCAAGTATTTCGTCGCCATAGAGTTTTTTCCGGAGTTCATGATTCTCATCATCGATCTTCTTGATGGCATCGATCATCTCCAGAAAACTTTCAATCTGGATCGACTCATCCACTATCGTGTCGCCCTCATCGATATCCCTCAACACGTGCTTGGGTCGAAGCACACCGGAGGCAATCTGCTCTCCCAGCTGGATAATGCTGTTCACCCCGATGGTGGTCTCCAGCATGGCCCGCAGCATTTCCTGCTCGCCGGCCTCGATTTTCTTGGCGATGACGATTTCCCCTTCCCGGGACAACAGTGTTACCAGACCCATTTCCCTGAGATACATCTTGACCGGGTCGGTTACCGAACCATAAGTGGAGATCGAGTCCACATCGTCGGAATCGGAAAACTTTTCGCTCTCATTTTCATCCTTTTTCTCGGATTCCGAAATTTTTTTCCGTTTTTCCACCACCTCGATATCCAAATCGTCAAACCACATCAGGGTTTCATCGATCTGTTCAGGGGACATCATTTCTTCGGGAAGCACCTCACTGATCTGATCATACGTCAGATATCCCTGTTCCTTCCCCTTGGAGACCAGTTCGTCAAATTTTTCAATTTTGACTTCTTCGGACCCATCATGTGTTTTGGTCGATTTTTTTGCCATAAATAAAGGCCTCCTCACAAACGGTTATCTTTTTATATATCAATGGCGTTTCGCCACTTGATCCTGTTTCTGCTTCAGCAGTTCAAAGAGTGTTGCGTGGTCATTTCGCTCTTCCGCCGCCTTGATCTGGCGCAGCAAAACCGCTTCACGCTTTGACTTGCTTTGTATCAGTTGGGCAATCAGATTATTGCACGACCGGGTATCCCACTTCGCATCTTCGATGACCAGGGAAGCGATCAGAGCCCTTTGCCGGGATTCGGTCAAATGATTCATCAAATCGGCAATGCTTCCCTCTTCCGACGGCGGGTGCGCAAGAATCACGCGTCCGACTGACTGGAGCAATTTGTCATCAATATAATCAAGGATTCCCCTGTTTTCAATCACCGGCAAAATTTCATTGCACTTTAACATCATGGAAATCACCTGCTGCTCGAGCCGGCTGATCGGATGGTCAGGTGCCGACGCTCCGGACACCTCGATTCCGGATTTCCGTCCGTTCGGTCCGGACAGGGAAGCCGACCGACGGGCAGCTGTTTTTACCCGCTCCATAACGGCGGCTTCATCCACCCCCAGCCGTTCGGAAAGATGCCGGATATGCAGGGATCGGGCCACCCCGTCCTCGATCTGCCCAAGCTGTGGGGCCAATTGGCCGATGATCCGAACGATGCCTTCCATGGAAAGGCCATGGGCGGCGACGGCGGATTCAATCAGGAAATCGACCATCCCCATGGCCTTCTCCGCCAGTTTATTAAAAGCCTCGGCGCCGAATTCGAACACATAGGTATCCGGATCATGGCCTTTGGGCAGGACAATGACCGAAGCGCTGACCGATTCATTGATGAAAATGGGCATGCTCCGCTCGGCAGCCTTGATGCCGGCCTGATCCGAGTCGAATACCAGAAAAACCTGATCTGCAAATCCCCGCCGCAGCAGTTTGGCATGCTGGGGCGTCAATGCCGTTCCCAGCGTGGCCACCGTATTGGTGATGCCATGCTGGTGAAGTGCGATCAGATCGAAATACCCCTCCACAATATAAACGCGGCCGGTCTCCCGGCACCTTGCCTTTGCGGTTTGCACCCCATAGAGGGTCCTGCCTTTATGATACAGCAGGGTCTCCGGAGAATTCAGATATTTGGGCAATGCCTCATCGAGCACCCGGCCGCCGAATCCGATCACCTGGCCGGAAGGATCAAAAATGGGAAAGATGATCCGGTTGCGAAAACGATCGTAAAAACCCTTTGCGCTTTTCCGGGGAATCACCAGGCCCGATTTCTCGGCCAGATCCATGGGAACCCGGATTTTACGAAAAAAATTGACCAGCGCGTCCCAGTCGTCAGACGCAAATCCCAGGCTGAACTGGTCGATGGCGGCCTTTGAAAATCCCCGCCGGGCCAGATACGCCAGGGCGGCTTTTCCCGCCGTCTCTTCTGCCAGCCTGCTTTGATAGAACTTCATCACCCGCAGGTTAAGGTCGTACAGCCGCTGCCGGTCCGAAAGGGCTTGACGCTGATGCGGATCAGCGGAATCTGCCGGAAGGTCCACCCCGCATCGGCGTGCCAGCAATTGCACGGCTTCCGGAAACTCCACGCCGTCGTGCTTCATCATAAACGAAAAAATGTCGCCTCCCGCACCGCAGCCGAAACAATGAAAAATCTGCTTTAAGGGGCTGACCGTAAAGGAGGGTGTTTTTTCAGAATGAAACGGACAAAGACCGATATGATCTTTGCCCGCATTTTTCAAAACCACGCGTTCGGATATGAGGTCGACAATATCTACGGAATTCCGAATTTCCGCAATCTTGTCTTCAGGAAAAAAAATCGCCAAAAAAAGGGTACCTCCCGCCTCGCAAACAGGTAAGATGGGCAGGTGTGGATGCGTTCATCCATCCGATCGGGCAAAATCAGGCCTCAGCAGAATATATAAATGCCTGATTTGACAAATTTATCCATACCGATGGGAATCAAATAAATATAATACGCTGATTAACGGATGTCAATGAAAAATCAAGCGTTTCGCAAATAGGCCAGGGCCGCTTCAAGATCCAGGCTGCCGTCATACAGGGCCCTTCCGGTGATGATCCCGACGACACCGTCTGATGCCAGCGGGGCCAGATTCATGATATCGGTCATGGATGAAACCCCGCCCGATGCGACCACGGGAATGGAAACAGCGCGGGCCAGCGCCCGGGTCTGTTCAATATTGGGGCCGGTGCGCATGCCGTCGCGTTCGATATCAGTGAAATTGATGGCCGCGATCCCGTCATCTTCAAACTGCCTGGCCAGGTCCACCGCCGTTACCCGGGTCACTTCGGTCCAGCCTTCGATGGCCACCATCCCCTCTTTCGCATCGATTCCCACCACCATGCGTCCGGGAAATTCCCGGCAGGCGGTCTTCACCAGTTCCGGATTCCGGATGGCTTCGGTGCCGATAACGATCCGCTGCACGCCCAGATCCATGTAGACCCGGATGGTGTCCATGTCCCGGATGCCGCCGCCGACCTGAATAGGGATCGACACCCGGTTTAAAATCGCCCGAATGGATTCAAGATTCACGGGCTTCTTCTCCACGGCGCCGTCGAGATCGACAACGTGAATCAATTCCGCCCCCTGCGATTCCCAGCGAAGCCCCATGGCCGCAGGATCATCAGAGAATACGGTTTCGGCATCCATGCGTCCCTGGAGCAGGCGGACGCATTTGCCGGATTTAATATCGATTGCGGGAATAACGATCATATGCGGTCCATCTACTGCCGATGACAAAATCAGAGAAGCCCTTTGGACGAATGCACGGATGCAATGCGGGGATCCGTACCCGATGCCTGGTCTAAAGCCCGGGCGAATGCCTTGAAAATGGATTCGGTGACATGGTGGTCATTTTCACCATAAAGGGCATTGATATGCAGGTTGATTCCGGCCCGGTTGACGAAGGCCCGGAAGAATTCCTTTGCCTGATTGACATGCAGATCAACCTGGCTGGAAAGAAGCGGCGGAATGCGGTAAACGAGAAAAGGCCGATTTGAAAGATCCACGCTCACCTCGGTGAGGGCATCATCCATGGGGACCGATGCGGCGCCATAACGGCGGATGCCTTTTCGATCCCCCAGCGCCTGGTTGAACAGATCGCCCAGAACCAGCCCCACATCTTCCATGGTATGGTGATAATCGACTTCGATGTCGCCGGTCGCTTTCACCATCATATCAAAAAATCCGTGGACGGAAAACAGGGTCAGCATGTGGTCGAAAAAGGGGATCTGGGTGGAGATGTCACTGGCGCCGGTGCCATCGAGGGAAAATGTCGCCCGGATCTGCGTTTCCTTGGTGATCCGTTCGGTTTCGGCATGCCGTTTCATGGATTCAGACCTGATCTTATGCTTCAGAATACCGGCATTCTGAAGCGTGAGAAGCGAAAAATCGGAATTGGTGGAGATGAGGGGGCTCGAACCCCTGACCTCTGCATTGCGAACGCAGCGCTCTCCCAGCTGAGCTACATCCCCACGTCAAGAATAATCAAGTTTGTTTAGCAGACAAAGGCCATCAGGTCAATGAAAAAATCGACGTGAACAACTTTTGTGAGTTATACGAGTGATTGGCTGTAATCCAGCCGGCCTTTCAGATCATCACGGATACCGAAGCGGGTCAGGGCGAAATCGTAGCGCACGGGGTCGTCGGGTGCATATCGCCGAAACCCGGCGGTAAGCGCCAGGGCCGTTTTCAGGTTGGCCTGTTTCCGGTCTGTCAGCCCCAGCCGGCAGCCGAGGCGGTGCATGTGGACATCCACGGGAACGATCAGCTTCGACGGGCAAATACGGTCCCACCCTCCCGGGTCCACGGCATCGCCGCGCACCATCCACCGCAGGAACAGGTGAAGGCGCTTGCAGGCGCTTTGTTTATCCGGTGCGGGAACCAGGTGGCCGGGCCCCTCCCCCGGTGCGGCCATGCAGATATTTGCCACAAAGCCTGTGAGCGCCGGCAGAACGGTTTCATCACCGCTGTTATATCCATCATGGAAACAGTCCTGCAGCGTCCCGTAATCCGAAATGATCCGTTTTATAGCAATAAGCAGCGACGATAAATGACTTCCCCGGGCAAACCGGTGCACGAAGGCGGCAAAATCCGCTCGGATCCGAGTCGTCTTCTGTTCTCGTCAAATACCGGTCAAGGCGACGGCCCCATCGCGTTCAGTACCGAAGAAACACTTTTCAAGATCTGCTGTACCCGGCCATAGGCCAGACAGGCCGCGATCAGCCCGGCGATTTCCCGATCCCTCAGATCCCCATAGGGATAGATCAGTTCGATGGGGTCCGGGCGGACATAATCCCGCCGGTTATACCGGTCATAAAGCCCGTTTAAAAAAATTTGCATGATCTAATCAAACGCCCGACCCGGCTTGATCCCGAATTTTTTTAAAAAGGCGGCCATGGGACAGAATCCCGAAAAAGAGGCCTGAACCATGTTGGCACCGACAAAAGCGGTAAACCAGAGCCAGTAGGAACTGTGAAAATAGGCCAGTGCCAGGCTAAACAGGATAAAAATGCCGGCTATACGGAAAACCAGTTGATCCACGTTCATTGCGATTGTCCTTTTTACCATTTTTGTTAAAAATTTGTTCTCCCAAGGGAAAAACCACACTTTACTCGATGTTGGCTCTTGACAGCAAAAGGCTGTTGGTGACCACCGATATGCTGGAAAACGCCATGGCAAGGGCAGCCAGGATGGGGTGCAGGTGCTGGAGAAATGCCGGGACGCCTTCAAATGGTGCGAGCACCCCCGCGGCAATCGGTATGAGGACCACATTGTAGCCAAAGGCCCAGAACAGGTTCTGCCGGACCGTTTTCATGGTTTTTCGGCTGAGCCGGACTGCCCGTGAAATGCCGGTCAGGTTGCCGCTGGTCAGTATCACATCCGCGGTTTCGATTGCCACGTCGGTTCCCGTGCCGATGGCAAACCCGACGTCGGCCCGTGCCAGTGCCGGCGCATCATTGATGCCGTCGCCTACCATGCCGATCTTCATATGCGTTTCCTGCAGCCTTTTCACGGCCGCCGCCTTCTCATCGGGTCGGACTTCGGCGATCACATCGTCAATGTGAACCCGGCCGGCGATCGCCCGGGCGGTCTGCCGGTTGTCTCCGGTCAGCATGGAAACCCGGTGCCCGGAGGCATGCAGCGCCGCCACGGCTGCCTTTGACTCCGGCTTCAGGGTATCGGAAACCGCAATCAGTCCGCACAGCAACCCTTCATCGAAAACCACCAGCATCACGGTTTTTCCCTCCTGCTGGAGTTTGTCGATGTTGCCCGATGCAGCGGAAATATCGACCCCGCGCTCTGATGAAAACCAGTCCGGTCGTCCCACGGCCACCATCCGGCCGCCGATATTCGCTTCCACGCCGGAACCGCCGTGGGCCTTGAAGTCCGAAAATTCAAAAGGATCGATATTCTTTTCCCGGGCCGCTTTCAGGATCGCCCGGCCCACCGGGTGCTCGGATCCCTGCTCCGCCGAGGCCGCCATTTTCAGCAGATCGATTTCATCCCCGCACGCCTTTCGTAAACTGATGATATCCGTCACTTCCGGTTTTCCCAGGGTGAGGGTTCCGGTCTTGTCCAGCACGATGGCATCCAGCTGCGCCGCCTGCTCCAGGGCCACCGAGCTTTTAAAGAGGATCCCGTTTTCCGCCCCTTTTCCCATTCCCGCCATCATGGCCGTGGGCGTGGCCAGCCCCAGCGCGCAGGGGCAGGCGATCACCAGGACCGCCACCAGCCGGATCATGGAGGGGACGAACGCCCCGGTCAGCAGCAGCCAGATCAGAAAGGTCACCAGCGCCGCTGAAATGACCAGGGGGACGAACACGGCGGCCACGCGATCGGCAATGGCCTGAATGGGCGCGCGGCTTCCCTGGGCTTCCTGAACCAGCCGGATAATCTGTGCCAGGGCCGTATCCCTGCCCACCCGGGTGGCTTCAAACTGCAGGGTGCCTTCCACGGTAATGGCGCCGCCCACCACCGAATCCCCCGGTTTCTTGTCCACGGGCAGCGGCTCACCTGTGAGCATGGCTTCGTCCACTGAAGAGCGCCCCTTCACCACCACCCCGTCCACGGGAATCCGCTCCCCGGGGCGAACCATTATCAGATCGCCTTTTTCCACCCGGGTGATGGGGACCTGCTCTTCCCTCCCCGCCTTAATGACGGTTGCGGTTTTTGGGCGCAGGCCGATGAGTTTGCGGATGGAGCCGCCGGTTTTGCGCTTGGTTTGCACCTCCAGCAGTTTGCCGATTTTGATCAGGGTGATAATCACCGCCGATGTTTCGAAATAGACATGACCGCCCATCACAGGGGACAGGAGCACCGCCACGGAATAGCCATAGGCCACCGACGATCCCATGGCCACCAGGACATCCATGTTGGCGCTGCGGTTCAACAGGCTGCGATACCCGCCCACGTAGTAATCCCACCCGGTATAAAACTGGACCGGCGTGGCCAAGGCAAAAAAGAGCCAGTTCATCCACGGCGCGTGCGACCATGCCCCCAGGAGCAGAAAATCCCGGCCCATGGAGAGCGCAAACAGCGGCAGGGTAAAAGCCAACCCCACCTCAAACTTTCGGATTTGATCGGCCACTTCCGCGTCCCGGGCGGCGGACTCGGCGTCTTCGCCGGTTTCCCCGGCCTCGGATGATATCGCGCCATAACCGGCCTTCTCGACCGCCTTGACCAGATCGTCGATCCCGGCCATGGTGGGCACGTACTCCACCGTGGCGCGCTCGGCCGCAAAATTAACCGCGGCCGAAATCACCCCGGGCACCTTTTTGTTCAGGGTCCGTTCGACGGCCGCCGCGCAGTTGGCGCAGGTCATGCCGGTCAGGGCCAGGTCCGCAGACCGGGTGATCACGTCATAACCGGCCTTTCGCACCCGGCCGATGATGTCGTCTATGTTGACCTGGCTGGCATCGAAAACAACGGTGAGCTGTTCGGCGGCAAAATTGACGTCGGCATGGACAACCCCTTCCAGCTTTTCGACACTTCGTTTGATATTGGCCGCGCAGTTGGCGCAGGTCATGCCGGTTACCGGAAGGGTGATCTGCTGTTCCGGCATTTACGGCTCCGCGGGATAATTGATCTCTTGGAGCATCTTACGGATCCGGTCCTGCGTGGCCGGCGCCTTCCACCAAACCGTAATCTTGCGATTTTCAGGATCGCCCTCCACCCGGTCAACGCCTTCGATCTCGGATAATTCATTCTTGATGGTGGCCACGCAATGTTTGCAGGATATATTGGGTACTGAAAAGGTTTTTTCTTCCATATCCGATTCCTTTCGCTATACGGAAACGCGCAGGGCGTCTTCGATTTGGGGAAATTTAAATTCAAACCCGGCGGCATCCAGCTTGGACGGAACCACCCGCTGACTGCCCAGGACCACCTCGCCCAATTCCCCGGCAGCCAAGCGCAAGGCAAACCCGGGTACCCGGAGAAATGCCGGCCGGCCGAGCTGATGGGCCAGGGCTTTGACAAAGCGCCGGTTTCTCACCGGTTCGGGTGAGCAGAAATTTACGGGGCCATCCAGGGTGGCATGTTCCAGTGCAAATATCATCGCGCCCACCAGATCCTCGATTTGGATCCAGGAAAACCACTGACTGCCGTCTCCCAGGGGCCCGCCGAGAAAAAACTTGAAGGCCGGGACCATCTGCTTCAATGCACCGCCCCCGGGCCCCATGACGATGCCAAACCGGGTCAGGACCACCCGCGCGCCCTTTTCCCTTGCCCGCAGGGCTTCTGCTTCCCAGTCCATGGATACGGTTGCCAGAAAATCATCCCCGGGGGCGGCCGTCTCATCCAGGACCGCCTCGCCCCGGCTGCCGTAATACCCCACGGCAGAGGTGGAGCATACCACCACTTTTGGATTGTCAGGAAGCGCATCCACCAGGTTTCGGGTGGTCAGAACCCGGGTGTCATAAATTTCTTTTTTATATTTTTTTGTCCAGTAATGAAAAATATTCCTGCCGGCCAGGTTGATCACCGCATCGACATCGGCCACCCCGCCCTGCCAGTCGCCCGGCCGGGTGGTGTCGGCCCGCACGAAACGGAACCGGGGCTGATCAGAAGCGGTTTTTGGCGGCACCGCGTCCACCGCAACGACCTTGTGTCCCTTCCCCAGCAGTTCCCTGGTGAGAAAAGTACCCACAAATCCCGAACCCCCCGTTATCAGAATATTCATGGCAACTCCTCCGGCCGATTTTATTGAGCCGCTCACGCGACATGTCGTGATGGCCGCGGCCAAACGCCTCACCGCAAATGATGTTCAGTTCTTCGCAAACGTCAGTCCACCATCAATACGGAAGCATTTTTCACTCCATTGATCACCTTCTGGGTAACGCTTCCCAGAAAAAATTCCTTGATGCCGGAATGCCCCTTCTTCCCCAGCACCACCACCTCGTAATGCCCGTTCCGGGCTTCTGCGATAATATCCCTGGCAATGCCCTGCTCTGCCGTGGCCGGTTTCACATGCACCTGCGAGCTTTCGAATCCGCAGCCGATCAGCGCGTTCTTGGCCCGCTCCATGGAGGTGTCCATGATTTCGCGCTTCTTGTTTTCAAGGGAACAGAAAGCGCTCTGCTGCTCCAGAAAGTACGGGATGAGTTCGGGGCTCTGCAGCGAACACAGGGACTGGGTATCCTGAAAGACGTGAAACAGCGTCACTTCGCTGTCCGGCGCAAAGTATCGGGATACGAAATTCACTGCACGCATGGCGTTTTCCGAGTCATCCAGAGCAACTAAGATTTTTTTGGGCATTCTTTTCCTCCTCGCTGGGGTTGAACTAAAGTATGAGATTATATGTGAGATTATATGATTGTTGCAAGGTGCCGTTCGATTTCGTGCCTGGGGAGCGCCCCGGTCGCCGTATGTTTCAATTGTCCATTTTTAAAGAACAACAGGGTTGGAACACTGCGGATGGTGTAGGCGGCCGAAGTTCTTCGGATTTTCATCGACGTTCAGCTTGGCCACTTTCAGCCGTCCGGCATATTGGGCGGCAAGCTGGTCCATGACCGGCCCCACCGTCTGACACGGGCCGCACCAGGGCGCCCAGCAGTCCACCAGCACCGGCCCTTTTTCAGAAAGGACCTCTGCCTGAAACGCCTGGTCGGTCACCTTCACAACCTTCCCCCGGGCGGCGGCCGCCACCAGCGGGGCCCCGCACCGGCCGCAGACGGGTTTCAACCCCGCACCGTGTTTTTCAACCCGATTTTTGGTCCCGCATTTTCCGCATCTGACAATCATGTAATGATCTCCTCCGGAAATAGAGTGTTTTTTATGTCTTAGCCATAAATATGATCATCATCCCCGTAGCGGTCAATGCCGGAGGCACAGGCGATTTCCTCTTATCCCGGCAGGTTGCCGAAAGCCATCCAAAAAGGCTATGCCTTATGCGCTTTATTCCCGCTGGTGTTCTTTTTGCCGGCATGCGAATAGGTTTTATATCCGCCGGATAAATTGCGCGAGTCGAAACCATGCTGGGTCAGGATCCGATGTCCCACATAACCCCGCAGGCCCACTGCGCAGAAAGGAACATACCGCTTGTCCGGATCCAGTTCATCCAGGCGGTCCCTGAGTTTGGCCAGAGGGATGTGCAGTGCCCCCTCAATTCGGCCGACTTCTTCGAGTTCATCTGAATTTCGGAGGTCCAGGAGCACTTCTGTATTCGGGTCGCATTCACAGATTTCATCCCAGCAAACCGCATCCATATCCCCCTTGAGCAGGTTGGCGGCGACATACCCGGCGATATTGACCGGGTCCTTGGCCGACGAATAGGGCGGTGCATAGGCCAGTTCCAACTCCTCCAGGTCAAATACCGACATGTTCCCGTGAAGGGCGGCGGCCATCACGTCGATCCGCTTGTCCACGCCCTCTGCCCCAACGATCTGGGCGCCCAGCAGCTTGCCGCTTCCCGGTGAAAACATCAGCTTGATGGCCATCATCTGGGAACCCGGGTAATAGCCCGCATGAGAACCGGAGTGGGTGATGCTTTTTCGGTAGGGCATTTTCATGTTTTGCAGCTTCTTTTCCGTGCATCCCGTGGAGGCCGCCACCAGGTCAAACACCTTGACCACCATGCTCCCCAACGCACCGCGGTACACGCTTTTTCGGCCCATGACGTTGTCCGCGGCGATACGGGCCTGTTTGTTGGCGGGGCCGGCGAGCGGAACCAGTGTTTTTCCGCCCGTGATGAAATCATGGATTTCAACGGCGTCGCCCACCGCATAGATGTCCGGGTCCGATGTCCGCATGGTGGGGTCTACCCAGATGCCGCCGGTTTCGCCGATCTTGAGGCCCGCGGCATTGGCAAGCTTCGTGTCCGGCCTCACCCCCACCGATAAAATGACCAGGTCGCATTGAATTTCCCGGCCGCTTTCCGTTGTCACGGACAGTATGCCCTCTTTTTCAGAAAATGCGGCAATCCCGTCATTGGTGACGCATTCGACCCCCTTTTCCGTAAGATGCGCCTGCAGCAGGCCGGCCATTTCCTCATCCAGGGATGGCATCACGTGGGGCATCTTTTCCACAATGGTGGTTTTCACCCCCCGGTGAACCAGGTTTTCAGCCATCTCCAGGCCGATGAACCCGCCGCCCACGATCACTGCGGATCCCGGCTTGTTCTGATCCACATATGCCTTGATCCGGTCGGTGTCCGGTATGTTCCGGAGCTGGAAAATGCGATCCAGATCGAAGCCCGGCAGGGGCGGACGGATGGGTTCGGCCCCGGGCGCCAGGATAATCCGGTCGTAGGGTTCCGTATAGGTCTCCCCGTCAGACAGGTTTTTAACGGATACCGTCTTGTTTTCGCGGTCGATGGCGGTCACTTCCGAACGGCTGCGGATATCGACCCGATACCGGTCGCTAAACATCTTCTCCGTGGTGACCAGCAGGCTGTCCCGCTCCTTGATGATCTCCCCGATGTAGTAGGGGAGGCCGCAATTGGCAAAAGAAATGTAGGGTCCTCTTTCAAACAGTACGATTTGTGCCTCTTCATTGAGCCGGCGGGCCCTTGCGGCTGCGGTGGCCCCGCCGGCGACCCCGCCGATAACGACTAATTTCATGATGATTTCCTTTCAAATCGACTTGTTGATTCCCTGAAAACAACGCCTTCACCGGGAAATATATCCTGTTCATCCTTTGAAGTTGAGTGAACTGTTTCCGGCCAGTGCCCTGGCTGAGGCTCCGAACCTTCGTTTGCGGCCATGGCCGGATGCCGGTCTTTCATCAACGGGTGCTTTCGCAAATCCACCCCCTCTACCGCCACGCTGAATTCAATGGCGATGTGGTTGGGATCAAAAGTGTAAATCGAGAGAATAAAGCCGTGGTCGATCACCTCCGAAACCCAGAATCCAGCCGCTTCCAGCCGGTCTTTAAGTTCCCACAGACTCTTTGCGTCGCGCACCCCGACCGATACATGATCGAAGGCCAGCGGCCCGCTGACAGGCACCCCGTGATCCTTGAGATCAATATTTTCCACATCCGGCCACTCAAAAAATGCGATCAGATCCGTATCCGAGATTTCAAAAAAATAATGCCGGAACCGGCTGTCTCCCAGACCCGCCACCAGCCGCATCCCCAGGAGGTCGCGCCAGAACCGGATGGTTTTTTCCATGTCATTTGTGGCAAGCGCCAGATGATTGATTCCGTTGTACTTTATCATAAAACCTTTCCTGATTCAATGCAGGGGATCGGCGGATGCAGACCCGCCAAGGGATGGAAGGGATGTTTTCGCCTGTTCATATTCATCAATCAGCCGCTCGACCAGCTCTGCGACGGTGGGAATGTCCCGGATTAAACCGGCGGACTGTCCGGCCTGAAAGGCGCCTTCCTCCAGGTCCCCCAGAAGCGATGCGGCGCGATTCCGGTTGAATTCATTTCCGATGATCTCCAGAAGAGCTTCTCTGGTCGCCCCCTGGTTTTCCGCTTCAACCATGGTGTCGGAAAATGCATTTTTCAGCACCCGCAGCATATTGAGTTTTCGACCGACGATGCATGTGCCGTGGTCCAGGGCCTCAACAATCATTTGTTTATAGTGCTCGTGGGCCGGGCATTCCCGGGTGGCGATGAACCGGGTGCCCAGCTGGGCGCCATCCGCCCCCAGGGCCATCACCGCGGCGATCCCCCTGCCGTCGGCGATGCCGCCGGCCCCGGCCACGGGGACCTCCACCGCATCGGCCAGCTGCGGGATCAGCGCCAGGGTGGTAATCTCATAGGGGCTGTTATGCCCGCCGGCTTCGTACCCCTCCCCGATGACCGCGTCCGCACCCGCTTCCACCGCCTTTTGCGCCCCTCGGACTGACGGGACCACATGTATCCAGATGTTTTTGGATGACTTGATGATGTCGGCAAGCTTCTGGGGATTTCCGGCCGAAGTGATGAAAATGCTCACCTTTTCTTTCTGGCAGAACTCGACCAGTTCGACCGCATCCGGCCGCAAAAGCGGAATATTGACGGCAAACGGCCGGTCGGTGGCGGCTTTCATGGATTTTATGTTTTCTCCGATCTCCTCCATCGACATGGCCCCGGTCCCGATGGTTCCGAGAATGCCCGCTTCGCTGGCGGCGCAGGCCAGGCGCCAGTCGGAAACCCAGACCATTCCGGCCTGGATGACGGGATAGCGGATGCCGAGCAATTGACACAATCGATTCTTCAATTGAAGATTCCTTTGTAATCGAATGTTACAAATTCCATGCCAGAGCAGCACTCTTGGCGCAAAACCCGGCAGAGTTTAAGCTGCTGCACGGATGCGGATGGTATTTCCCGTAATTATAAGCACGGTTCGACGCAAAACGATACAAAAACGTATCGCAACGATCCACTTCTCATCACGGCACGACGGGAGGGCTCAAAGCGCGGGCCCATGTTTGGGATTGGCAGGAAGCACCTGCCAAAATCGGCAGATCACTTTGACGATGGCAAAAACGATAGCGATAAATAACAGTAGTTAAAGGATAAGAACCTGATCTTTGACTTTAAATATTGATGACTTTTTCGGCCAGCTGCATGGCGGTGACGATATCGAGCATGTTGGTGGTTTCCCCCACCTGTTTGGCATCGAGCAGATTGAAATGGGTCAGGCAGGTGCCGCAGACCAGAATGGAAACGCCATTTTCCTCAAGGTTTTTAAATCATCGATCACTTCCGATCCGGCAACGGCGAGTTTGACCCCGTTGTTGACCATGACCAGCCGCCACAGGTCCGCCCCCATTTCCTTAAGGGTTTTAATGAAATTCACCATCAGCTTCCGGCCCAGTTCCGCATCGCCATATCCGATCCGGTCGGTGGCGATCATGACCATGATTTTCTGCCGCGCATCTGGTTTTTCGCCTCTTACTCCCTGGTCCCGCGGCTGGTCGGACGCTTCTTCACCCCGCCTGCCGGTGACTTTAAATTCCGAGTCCCGGGCTTCTGTTTGCACCGTGTAGGATCTTGATTGCAAAAATCTTGAAACATTCTGCCGGGCGGCGTCGTTGTCGACAATCACCTGTATAACGGCAGGATGCTGATTTTCCACCGCCTCCCGGACCATGAGCACCGGCGCCGGGCAAGCCATCTTGCGCGCGTCTATTTCAGACATGTGGATACCCTTTCAGAGATAGGAAGGATTGTATTATTTCCTGGATAGTCATATTTTCTGAAATATAAGCAATATATCAAATAATCAAATTGTAAATTTCGATCATTTGGTATTTTGTATTGAATTTTTTAATAAAATTCGTATGGTGGTCGAGTCTGCGGCAATACATGCCGCCAAATAACGTTGATGAATCCGTAAAAAGTCCGAAGTTCGTCACTCCGGTGAAAACCGGAGTCTATAACCAGCTTAGTTTGTAGTAGATTCCGGCCTCCGCCGGAATGACAAAAGCGTAAAATCCGACTTTTTGCGGGTTCATCAACGTTGTTCTTTCTCAAATATTAAAATTAAGGCGGGATCTGCGATGGACCTGTGGCACCTGAAAATATTTCAAAAAGTCGTCGAACTGAAGGGCTTTTCAAAAGCGGCCAAGGCGGTGAATCTGACTCAGCCGACCATCAGCAGCCATATCAAGGAACTGGAGAACTATTTCGGGTGTCAGTTGATCGACCGCTTAGGAAAGCAGGCCCTGCCCACCAAGGCTGGCGAATTGCTGTACGCTTATGCCACGCGGATCAGCACCCTTTTCCAGGAAACCGAATCGGCCATGAACGAGTTTCTGGGAAAAATCAGCGGACGCCTGACCATCGGCGGCAGCACCATCCCCGGCGGCTATATCCTTCCGCCAGTTATCGGCCGGTTCGTCAATGAACACCAGAACGTAAACATATCGCTAAAAATCGGGGATACGGCCCAGATTATCGAGGAAATCCTGGCCTACAAGCTGGAAATGGGCATCGTGGGAGCAAAAACAGACAGCCCGAATACGATTCAAAAAGAATTGATCGAAGACACGTTGCGCCTGATCATTCCATCTGATCATAAATGGGCGGATCGCTCAGAAATCGATATCTCCATGTTGAAGACCGAGCCGTTCATTATCCGGGAAAGTGGATCGGGAACGCTTCGATCGATCCAGGACAGCTTCTCCCGATCGGATTCGACGTTGGAGGGCTTGAATATCATCGCGGAAATGGGGAGCACCGCAGCGGTCATTCAAGGAATCAAGCACCATCTGGGCGTATCGATTCTATCCCCCATTGCGGTGGAAGAAGATCTGGCTGAGAATAAATTAAAATCCCTGGCCATCCGGGGACTCGATCTCAAGCGGCACTTTTATCTGACCGTTCACAAGGACCGCACCCCTTCCCCGCTGTGCCGCGCCTTCATGGAATTTCTGGAAACCGTATTCGTTTAGCGAGATGACCGGCGTGGGGACACCCCCCCTGCCCCCCCCTCAAGGGGGGAATTTAATGGGGAGGCACCTCTTAATTTTTTCCATGATCATGATGAACAATTTATTGTGAATTGCGAATTATCAATTTGCAATTGTAAATTGATAACGAGTCTTTGTACCCATGCCAATTCATCCCCGTCGTTATGTGTGGGTAATCGTCAGTATAGAGAATAATTCCCCCCTTGAGATGACCGGCGCGGGGACACCCCCCTGCCCCCCTCAAGGGGGGAATTAAAAGGCGATGAACAATTAATTATAAATTAAATCGAGTCTTTGCACCCATGCCAATTCATCCCCGTCGTCATGTGTGGGTAATCGTCAGCATAGAGAATGATTCCCCCCTTGAGATGACCGGCGCGGGGACACCCCCCTGCCCCCCTCAAGGGGGGAATTAAAAGGCGATGAACAATTAATTATAAATTAAATCGAGTCTTTGCACCCATGCCAATTCATCCCCGTCGTCATGTGTGGGTAATCGTCAGTATAGAGAATGATTCCCCCCTTGAGGGGGGCCAGGGGGGTGTGAAGCGCTTTGCCATTGATATATCGCTTTTTTCAGACCACTGAAATATTACTGATTTTCAGTTAATACCACACGAACACGGGCAGGCTTAAAACTGCCCCCAAATGTATCCCAAAATCATGAAAAACGCTCTGAAACTGGATCAGATCACCATCGTTTTGCACCGGCCCCGTTACCCGGAAAATATCGGGTCTGCTGCACGCGCGATTAAGAATATGGGGTTTTCGCACCTGACGGTCGTGGACCCGGAGCGATTTGATCCGGAAGCCATCTACCGGCTGGCCACCCATGCGGCAGCCGATATGGTCAATGCCATATCCGTTCAGGATAACCTGGAGACCGCACTGGCCGCCTTCAACTACGTGGTCGGAACCACCGCGCGACTGGGTTCCCAGCGCCAGCTGATCCTCAAACCCGCCGTATTGGCCGAACACCTTTCATCCATTTCCGAAAATAACCGCATCGCCGTGGTTTTCGGCCCCGAAGACCGTGGGCTGACCAATGAAGAGATCCGGCAGTGCCACTGCCTGGTCAACATTCCCACGGCCGAGTTCTCTTCCATCAACCTGGCCCAGTCCGTGATGATCATCTGCTACGAACTGTTTCAGGCCGGCCAGGTTCGCAAATCCGATTTTCTTCCCCGCCTGGCCAGCCGCCATGAATTAGACGGCATGTACGAACAACTCAAAGACGTCCTGGTGAAAATCAACTACATTAACCCGGAAAACCCGGACTACTGGATGAATAAAATCCGGCTTTTCTTTTCACGCTATCCCCTGCGGGCCCCGGGAGGTCAGCATCATCAGGGGCATATGCCGCCAGATCAACTGGTATGGGAAGAAGTCATTTGATGAAGGAAAGTCCCGCCGACCGTAAAATGTTTCCTGCAGCACCAAGCCCGCCCCTGACGGAGATATCAACAATGACTTATCCCCGCCTCTTAAAAAGCTCCCGTCCCCGCTGCGCGGTGTTTTTACAGGAAGGAACTTTTGAATCGTAACGGCCGCCGCCGGGACACCCCCCCTGCCCCCCCTCAAGGGGGGATTAGTTATTGAAAATTTCCCCATCACGGGGGATTAAGCTTTGAAATTACGATCAAATTTCCCCATCAAGGGGGGATTAGGCCTTGAAATTACGATCAAATTTTTTCCTCCCGAGGGGATTAGGCCTTGAAATACAATCAAATTCCTCCCTAAAGGGGAATTGGTCTTTGAATATACAATCAAATTCCCCCCTTGAGGGGGGGCAGGGGGGGTGTTGGACCGGTGGGAAATCAAAAGATAAACGGGTGGAAAACGCTTTACCGGGTTAAGTTCCTTTCATGAGAAGCTTGCAAAAAATCGCCGCAAAATCACCTGAGAAGTGATATGGTATTCTTCCGATCAGACGATGAAAATGCCATGGATCTGTAATCTTTTTATGTCTTCGGGAGGCAGCACATGGTCAGTAAAGAAAGACAGGAGAACAGCCGGCCACAATGGGGGAGCAGCGCGGGGTTTCTGTTTGCGGCCATCGGTTCAGCCGTGGGTCTGGGAAACATCTGGCGCTTTCCCTATGTGGCGTATGAAAACGGCGGCGGCGCATTTCTGATCCCCTATGTAGTGGCCCTCATCACAGCCGGCATCCCCATCCTGATGCTTGAATTCGCCCTCGGGCACAAAAAGGAAGCATCGGCGCCCAAAGCCTTTTTCCTGATCGACAGCAAATGGGAATGGCTGGGATGGTGGTCGGTGGTATTCGTCATGTTCGGCATCCTGGCCTACTATATCGTGATCATCGGCTGGTGCCTCAATTATGTGATCTTTTCGTTTACCCTGAAATGGGGCAGCGATCCCAATACGTTTTTCTTTTCCACGTTTTTGAACAAATCCGAAGGCGTGTGGGACTTTCGGGGATTGAACCTGCCCATTGTCGGCGGCGTGGCCGTGGTCTGGTTCATCAACTGGTGGATAAGCTTTCAGAGTGTTGAAAAAGGCCTTGAGCGGGCGGTTAAGTTCATGATGCCGGTGCTGTTTGCCATTACCCTGATTATCATCATCTGGTCGATGTTTTTGGAGGGGGCTGGAAGCGGTATCCGGCTCTATCTCACCCCGGATTTTTCAAAGATCATGAACTTAAATGTCTGGATCGCCGCCTACGGCCAGATCTTTTTTTCTCTGTCCCTGGGCTTCGGGATCATGATCGCCTACGCCTCTTATCTTCCCAAGAATGCCAACATCTTTAAAAACAGCATCATCGTGGCGCTGACCAACAGCTCCTATGAGGTGTTCGCCGGCCTCGGGGTATTCAGCATTCTCGGCTACATGGCCCTGAAGCAGGGTGTCCCCATCCGGGACACGGTTCAGTCCGGAATCGGTCTGGCCTTTGTGGCCTATCCCCAGGCCATCTCCCTGCTGCCCTTCGGCAGACTGTTCGGACTGCTGTTTTTCTTTCTGCTCATGATCGCCGGGATTTCCTCTTCCATCTCCATCATCGAAGCCTTTACGGCGGCGGCCATCGACAAGTTCGGAACCTCCCGAAAAATCGTCATCACGCTGATATGCGCCATCGGATTTTGCCTTTCGCTTCTTTTTACCAGCCATGCGGGGCTCTACTGGCTCGATATCGTCGACCATTTCCTCAACCATTATGGCCTGATCACCGTGGGCATCATAGAGGCCTTCATCATCGGATGGCTCTACCGGACGGAAAAGCTCAAATCCCATATCGTCTCCCAGCTGGGACTTTCCGGGACCCGGCATCGGATCTTCAATTATGTGATCCTGCAGCTTTGGAAATACTGCATCAAATTCATCACCCCGGTGGCCCTCGGGATTGCCATCATCAACAGCATGCTCACGGAATTTTCAACCCCCTATTCCGGATATCCCATATCCGGTATCCTGATTCTGGGAGTGGGCTGGCTGCTGATCACCCATATCATCGCGTTCGGGATTTCGGGACTTCCATGGAAGGCGGAAGGAAATAAATGATTTTCAGTGATATAGAAAAATTTGATCGGATCATCATCGATGCACCGCCCCATCATGGATTTGCCGATGTGCTGGTGCTTTCGCGGCAGGTTATGGGTTAGTGGGTTAGGGGTTATGGGTTATGGGTTATGGGTTATGGGTTAGCAAATTTTTTTTAGGAGCTTGGGGGCTTCTTGCTTTTATTAAGCTGCCCAGCATTCTGGCGATTTCCTGGCAGCGATTTTCGAATTCGGAAAAAGAATCTTTTTCGATATAGCCTATCAAATGGGCGATTTCAAGTTGCGTTCTTAACTCGGCTAATGATCCTTTTGCCATATAGAAAAATCGGATGGCATCTTTATTCGTGTCCCGCTCATCACTCTCCGCGATGTTACTGGGCACGCTGACAGCTGATCACCTGATCTGATCACGCAAACCAAAATCCTTTTTCAACATCCCTTGATCTGTCTGTTCATATACCGCAACCGCCAAATCCCTCGATTTCTGCCAAACATGAAGACCCCGAAACCCCTCCCCCATCACTCCCTTTCCCCCTTCCCCCCATAACCCATTACCCATAACCCATTACCAAAACATTATCCTCCTCCCTCCCCTTGACAATAAACAATTCATTCTTTAAAATGTAATGCATATAAAATAAATAAGGAGATTCACCATGGTGCAGTCAATCGTCACCAGTAAGGGACAAACAACAATTCCTAAAAAGATTAGGGAATTGCTCAGAATCAAGCCAAACGATCGCTTGCTTTACCTGCTCGAAGACGGGAAGGTTATTCTTAGGCCTATCCATGGAGATATTCTCGAATTAAAGGGCAGCGTACCGGCAAAAGGCAAACCCGGCGACTTCGAAGATATACGTGCATCCGCCCGCAAGGCAATTGCAAAGAAAATCGCCGAAGGGAAGGAGTAAAATGCGCTTTGTTGACACCAACATATTTCTTCGCTTCCTCATTAACGATGTTGCTCACCAGGCAAATGCCTGCGAAGCGCTTTTCCGGAAAGCTGTTGCCGGAGAAGAAATATTGTGTACCAATGACATGGTCATAGCCGAAATTATATGGGTTCTTGAATCTTATTACGAGCTGTCAAGAACAGACATTCGCGAAAAGGTCGAAAAGATTCTCAACACAGAAAACCTGGAGTGCGAAAATAAAGAAGTCATTCTTCATGCGCTTGCCGTTTACGAGGAAAAACGTATCGACTATATCGATGCATATAATGCCTGCAGCATGAGGATAAAGGAAATATACGAATTATATTCCTATGATAAACACTATGATCGCCTGAACTGGATGAAACGACTCGAACCACCCAGCACCCCTTAATCCCCTAACCCATTGCCTCATAAAAAGAAGATATTTGTATGCAAATAAAAATACCGGAAAAGGAAATTGCTGATTTTTGCCAACGGAATAAAATCCGGCGATTCGCATTCTTTGGGTCTGTTTTACGAGAAGACTTTGGGCCAAACAGCGACGTTGATGTATTGGTAGAGTTTAAACCCGGCGCACGAGTTGGTTTTTTCGAGCTATTCGATATGGAACAGGAACTTTCAAGGCTTTTTGGAGGTCGCAGAGTAGACATAAATACCCCAAACAGCCTCAGCCGCTATTTCCGTGATGAGATTCTGCAAGGAGCCAGGGATCAGTATAATATCCTATCCCCATGAAAAACCAATCCCCCACCAAAAACCCATACAAACAATATCTTGAATCGCTCCATCGATTTAACGAATGGGAGAAAAACCGCCGGGACAAGATGGATGACGATCAGAGCCTTGCCGCAGTTTTCGAGTTGTATGAATTGATTCTGGAGGATGCCAGGCAAAGAGAAATCAATGTCGAAGGCATTATTAAAATGCACAAGGCGCTGGCATGCCCGAAATAAAAATGTTTTTGAAAAATCGCTTCGCGATATTACCGCCGTCTTGGACAATCACAGTGTCTATTACATGGTCATTGGCGGCTTGGCCAATGCGAAATGGGGAAACCCCAAGGCCACCCTGGATATCGACATTACCCTCTGGATATCGGAAGACAAGATAAAAGTCCTTCTTTCTGATCATTGAAGCGAAATTCACCATACTGGTTGATAATCCCGATATCATCACTGACGGTCTCAAGGAGTTTCAGTAATTTTGTTTCGTTCACGGGTTTAATCCACTTGATTGCCTGCATGTTCTTTGCTGGAAATTCCCGGATCAAACGAGAAACAGTGATCGGCTCCACCCACAAATCCTTCTCTCTCGCCTCGATGATAATCTGTTCCCATTCAAACGGATAATTCACAGCCGGCATCTCCTGGGAGGTTTCCGATTTTTTGTTATGATTCTAGTATATGCCTAACGAAGCCTTAAGCTATATCTTTTTCCCAAAGAGGCATTATGATGGCGATTTCCTTTTTTCGATCCGTCAAAATAATTTTTTTCCCCGTTCTGATTTTGCTCATATAGCGGCTCATATTACTCTTTTTAATTCTCTTATGCCGACCCTTTCCATAACGATTCTTCTCCTCTTTGATTGATACCAATGTGCCCACATAATAATTAACGTTGCCTCATTTTTCAAAGGCCTTGATTCTTTTAGTTTCCGCATGCATTGTATGGTTTTCAAAACGCCTGTTCGGGGTTTAATCAATAAAAAATGAGATTTTCATTCTCTCTTCAGATAAAAGCTGGCTAAACGATGACTGCGGACGTGACCCATGGGTTGTGGAGTTCATTGCCAGCGTGGGGACACCCCCCCTGCGCCCCCCTCAAGGGGGGAATGGAGATTTGTGGGCGCCTCCCTCTAGGGGGGAATGGAGTGTGGGGCGCCCCCCTCGAGGGGGGAATGGAATGTGGGCGCCTCCCTCGAGGGGGGAATGGAATGTGGGCGCCTCCCTCAAGGGGCATAAGCGCTAACTTAACGCATAATATCCCCCCCGTAATCATCCTTTATGTCATTCCGGCAGGCTTTTAGCCGGAATCCATTTAAATGATTGCGGGATACAAATCCTCCCAATCGGGATTCGTTCTCTCAATCAAATGCATTTTCCACTTTCGTTTCCAGTCTTTCAATCGTTTCTCTGGCTGGATAGCAGATTCCATACTTCCATGAAGCTCATACCAAACCAAAAAATGGACTCCATACTTTTTGGTGAACCCTTCCACGAAATTGTTTCTATGTTCCCAAACTCGCTTGATGAGGTCGGAGGTCACACCGATATAAAGGGTGCCGTTTCTTTTATTTGCAAGAATGTATACCGCTGGTTGCCTGTTCATTTCGTCTTCCTGGATTCCGGCTTAAAGACTGCCGGAATGACGCTCTTAAGAGGAACGACAAATTAGAAGATATTGCATCGGTCATTAAGTTAGCGCCTATGCCCCTCGAGGGGGGAATGGAATGTGGGCGCCTCCCTCGAGGGGGGAATGGAATGTGGGCGCCTCCCTCGAGGGGGGAATGGAATGCTATGGAAGAAGAAACGGAAGATAAATTTTGAGCTTCCGGTGAAACGGAGCCGGGCAATGCTGTTGGGTGACCAGTACCAGTGTTGTCATGATGTTTGTGGGATCGGGCCGGAATGCCGGATGAAGGAGATGGATTCCGGATAAAAGATCTCCGGAATGACGTTGGGGGGATGCTACCTGGGGTGATGCGATGGGTTAAGTCGAATTATGCTGCGTTCTGACATCAGACTGAAAAAAAGAATTTAATGAGGAGTTTTGTAAAGATCGTCATGCTCCAGGATGCGCAAAAGATTTATAGGGAAAGTCCAGTCCGGCGCACCATTCTCACGAAAGGCAGAAGGTTCAAAGGATATTCGGTATTTTAAGTCCACACGAGCGGACCAAGCACTCGGGTCATTGGCGATCCGCTCAATTTTCAGCCCCGGATGAAGGGGATTGGTTTCCAGAAACTTCAAGCATTTGGCAATTTTTTTGATTAATGCCGGATTCTTTTTGAAATTTACAAGATCAGCGATGAATTTTTTATTCGGGATCAGTTCCGGCATCGGCAAGTTCCTTGTCAAACCATTCCGGGAATGTGGCCGGTTCTGATGCTCTGGCCTCTTTAATTTTTAATAAACCGGCATCGCTGAGTTTGATGCTGCGATATATTTCAACCGGAAAAAGTGTGATGGCCCCGCCGGGTGCCACGGTCAGCTCCAGGTGGGTTCCTGACCGAATACCTAAATCCTTCCGAACGGAAGCTGGCAAATTGATACTGCCTCTTTTATCGATGGTTACAAGCATAATGTCCTCTTTTGGATATCGTTTGAAACGCTGATTGCTTACAGACTAAGATATGTAATAAATGACAAAATGTCAAGATGACAAGATGAACTGTAACGATTGTGAACATTAATGCGAATTAGAGCATGTAAAAGGATACAGTCTATTTACATAAAATGGATCTGACATACTGGTATTTTCTCTGTAAATCTTTGGGGAAAACCCGCTGAATCACCTTTTCATGAAGAAGAAAACGACGCGACATGGGGCGGAGGTGGCAATGCGTTATCTGATATGCCATTACATAATCACATTACCCGGCAATCATACAGCGCTATTTTCGGATTTTCCGTCATTATCGGAAAGTTGTCTGTAATGCTTTGCGCTATCAGCATGCGATCGAAAAGATCTTTATGGTGAAATGGCATATCCTTGAGCAACAACGCTGCTTCCGCGCTGAAATCAAGAAGCGCGAAGCCGCTTTCGGTAGCCATATCTGCCGGATTAAAGTCTATCGCAAGCTTCCCGACAGATGCCTTAATCATAATTTCAGCGATACTGACAGCACTGACATAGATCGTATTGGACAAATCTTCCAATGCCGTACGTTTCGAAGCACTTATCCTCTCCGGATCAGACAATGCCCAGAGAAAAATATGGGTATCAATGATGATATTCATGAATCACTGCCATAGAACATTGAGTTTATTTCAGCATCCTCATCCATTATATTGTCCGGAACAGTGAATTTGCCTGCCAGCAATCCGAGTTTTCTTTTTCCTTCCGGTTTATGAATAACCAGATCCACAAGCGGCAGGTTGTTTTTTGCAATAACAACCTTCTCTCCACGGTAAACAAGCGCCACCAGCTTGGAAAGATTGGTTTTTGCCTCAGAAATATTGACTATCTTCATAATAATTCAACTCCTTTTGGTTTAAAAAGACCTGGCAGGTCTTTTTAAACCAACCATACCAAATAAAACCAAACTGGATCAAGTGGATTTTGGATTATTAGATTATTAGGGGTGCCATCTGGTTATGCGGGGCATTCGGGCCGCGCTGAAATTTGGTTTGACAACCGGGGGCGAAATGCGTACAATTGTACCTATGAAAATAGTCGCTGACACAAATACATTTATAGCAGTTGCTTTGAACGAGCCGGAAAAAGAAAAAATCATCCAATTTACCGAAGGCCATGAATTAATTGCACCTGATGTTTTGCCTTTTGAAATTGGAAATGCATTGACGGCAATGATGAAAAAACACGTTTTAATAAAGGAAGAAGTCGAATCAGCTTGGGAGATTGTTCAACAGATACCCGTTGATTTAAGAAAAACGGATATAAAATCAGCATTAAGCATCGCAATTAAATTTAACCTATATGCATATGATGCATACTTTTTGAAATGCGCTGAAAACCTTCGCAGTCCGTTACTCACGCTTGACGTTGGAATGCAAAGGGTAGCGCGGGAGATGGGGATCACAATTTTGGAGTAAAGCAATCATGAAAGTATATACATATTCTGAAGCAAGACAGCGTCTCGCTGATGTTCTTAATACCGCAAGAAATGAAGAAGTTATTATCAAAAGAAGGGGTGGTGAAACATTTTCAATAATTTTTACAAAAAGCAAAAAATCTCCATTTGATGTTCCTGGAATCCAAACCAAGGCAACTACAAAAGATATTATCACGGCAGTCAGAGAATCCAGGGAACGATAGGTGATGGGTTATGGGTGATGGGTAGGATGGGTAGTTATGGGTTATGGGTTATGGGTGGTTAGGGGTTAGGGGTTATGGGTGTGATGGTGATGGGTTAGTGGGATATTTTAACCCATTGCATGATTAAGGCTGCAAAAAGTTCAAAATCTGCCAAGTGTTTGCTGAAGATGCCGTAAACCAGTTCTTCATCGATATTTTCGTAGCGATGGACCAGCATGTTACGGAACGAAGCCATATTCTGAAACCGGGGAAGCTGTTTTTCCGGGATAATTCCTTTTTCTGAAAGAATCTGCAACAGATCCCGATATCCGGAAGGCTCCCGCCATTGTTCAAACGAGACAATGTGGTTGGCGATGTCGATCACCTCTTCTATGGCAAGATGCAGAAAACGCTCCACAAAGGCTCTTGGTCCGAAGATCGGATCGGTACTTTTCCCAGGTAATATCCGTGGCTGCCTTTAACTCATCCACATAGCACTGAAGGCGTGAGAGTTTTCTGGAAAGAAGCTCAATGTCCACCATGCGCGGTCTCCGGTTTGATCTTGCGGTACAAATAGGCGCTGTCCAAATATGCATTTCGGGCAAAAACTTCCTGCCGAACACGCTCTTTTGGATCCGCCTCATAGACCAGGCGGCCGTATTTCAGAATCTGATGCTGAAGAAGAGGAGAGCCCTGATCGAAAATCACGAGATCGACATCCCGATGCAGTCGGGTGGAAAGGGCCGTTTCCATTTCGACCCGCACCATAGCCTCGATTTTAGATTTTACCATAATGGCGATATCAATGTCGCTTTTTTTACGGTCCTTGCCGGTTGCCGAAGACCCGAAGAGATAGGCTGCCGCTATTTCGGAGTATGTTGAACAAAATTGTTGTACTTTGTGCATATCATCGGGCTTCAGCATGAAAGCTCCTTTTATATTCGGGAAGAAATCGCAAATTGCGCAGCGCATGAACCGCTGCCGATAACCTCTTTTGGTTCATAGCGCCAAATGGCGAGAGACAATCTCAACCACCGGCAGGTCACGCACCTTTCCGGCGGCGCGGATCAGGATTTCCTTTTCTTCGGGTTTCAGCGTATGCAGATCTCCACCCTCAAAATAGACCATCGCTTTCAGGCTTTCAATCGGCTGAAATTGCAGCCCATACATTCCGCGCGCGCCGGCAAGCCCTTTGGAGAGGCTGATACCGGCCGCGATCATGACGGCAATATCCCGGTAATCTTTTGCTTCGAACTGGGTGTTGCGGAGTTCCCCCATAACCGTTTCTGGGCAGGAGGCAGAACATCCATGCGGGGTTTAAAGGTTCGGATCATTGAATTTTCCGCTTTGGCGGGGCGGGGACATGGCCGGGTTCGGCAAGTCCCAGCCGGTAATGCCAGTAAGTCCAGGATCGGGAATTAAAATCGCCGGCCTCGGCATTCTTCAAAATCTTCCGTAAATACGGCTCTCCCAGGGATTCAACCAGCAGAAGGACATCATCAAAATCACCGATATTCATCACCTGCTTGATAATGCGCTCAGGCCTGATCATGGCGGCATCGGGCATTTCCCACCAGACATATTTTTTTGCCATTTTTTGAAGCAACTGAAAATGTACATGATTCACAGCCGTCTTCTCCCGGGAGGTTTCCGATTTTTTGTTAAGTCCTTTCTGAGTGGCTGCTTTCATGAGCTGTTCATCAAAGCATGAGAATACAACGGGCGAGGATGTCTTCCGGTGCAATATGACTGCCGAAGCCAAATGGATGGAATCAAAACCCCTTAATGCATGCTCTTCTGAAAGATTACCCGCCAGGCCGATCACTTCTTCTGTGACATTCAAAACAAAGTAATTGCGCCAATCCTTGTCAAAGTACTGTTTCAGGCGATTATAATCATCATGGGTGAAGGCGCCTTCCCTGAATCGCCGGGCAAAAGCCGCTCTTGCCTCCGCATAAGCGACGATCGAAGTTGCGGCAGCTTCAGATGATTTGACAATGCTCTCAATCTCTGCTGATTCTGCTTCTTCCACATATAATTTGACCAGACTGCTGGTATCCAGATACAGAATCATGGTTACCGCCGGTCTTCAATAACTGCCGAAGATACGCTCTTTCCCTTTGAGGCGATCCTTCCCGGTACGCCCTCCGGCATGCCGCCGTCCCAGGAAGCCAATCCCTGCTGAATCAGCTGATAGAGTTTTTCTTCCCCGGGCTTTTTCCCAAGAGGCATTATGATGGCGATTTCCTTTTTTCGATCCGTCAAAATAATTTTTTCCCCCGTTCTGATTTTGCTCATATAGCGGCTCATATTCTCTTTTAATTCTCTTATGCCGACCCTTTCCATGACGATTCTTCTCCTGTTTAATTGATATCAATGTGGCCACATAATAATTAATGTTGCCTCATTTGTCAAAGGCCCTGCTCACAGATGGATTCCGGATAAAAAATCTCCGGAATGACGGTGAGGTTCAGAAAGATTTTCGATCTAATTGTTTTAGCCTGTATATTCGGGAAGAAATCGCAAATTGCGTAGCACATGGTCAAAATAATCCCTGGACCATACATCCAGATCCCCGGGATGGGGTAAAAAGGCAATGACATCGGCTTTTGCCGCTCCAAAATCAACTGTTTTGATACGATCCGCAATCATTTGCACACATTCTTCATGGCTCAAGGGGATTTGCCGGGTGTAGACACCTCTCTGCCGAATTCGTGCTTCAAAGTGCGGTAGTAAAAGCGGAATTTTTTTTCGAACAAAAAAGGCGAAATCATACCAGTCCCGCCCTTTTACACGGTTTTGCCAGCCCCGGTACAGAATCGCGTCCATTTTCCCCGCCAGTAGAGACGGCCCGGAGTAGGACCGGATGGAAAAGGGAACCGGATCATCAACATACTTTGCATCAAACTCAGCACCCGGCGGCGGGTCAACGTCGACTTTAAGTTTCACTTTACATATTGCGCTTCTGTGGATTCTTTTTGCAATGGCGTGCGGCACTCCCGCCTGAATTACATGCGTTCTTGTGTTGGCTTTTATAAAAGCGGATTCAATGGAAGTGTCGGTGCTTTTCTTTCGGTCTTCAATATCCACCATGAATCCGAATGCTTCCATTTCAGCCTGCAAGGCGGCCAGATAGGCTGACAACCGGAACTCCTTTGCCGGTTGAATCAGCGAAAAATCCAGATCTTCGGAAAATCTATCCAGATTATACAAAAGTCTCAGGGCGGTGCCACCGTAAAATGCTGCCTGGGAAAAAAAATCCGTACGCGACAGCCCCAGCAATGCGATGACCTGGATGACCTCGGCCAAAGCCCTGTCCACGGCCCCGTCATTTTTTTGCAGATATTCTTCGAATAATTGTACAGCGGCCTCACGCATCCCGACCTCTTTCCAGATACCTGATAAACGTATCCAACGTTGATGAGTGGTATTTTGCAGAGAATAAGATCAATTCTTTATGGTTCAGCTTGCCCAGCATATCATGATCCAACCGCAAATCATCCGAAAGGAGAGTGCTTCAATCTCTTTACGGAACGTATTCCGGAGACCCGGTATAATTCATCGCAAAGGGCTTTTTCCGGAGATGCCATCAAAAACCGATCAGATCTCTCACCGACAAAGCCTATTCCATGAGGATAGGCATCCGCTGGGATATCCTGATAAAAAAACGATCCCAACGGTGTATCATATCTTTTTTTTCTGCCCTTACCCATTGTTGCCGAAGTGATGTGCGCCACATGTTCCGGTATAAGACCGTACCACCTGAGCGCATAGACAAAAGAGACATAAGATGGACCGTACAGGCGGTTCGAAGCCTTTCCCTTGGTGTAAGGATCGCTTTTTTTTTCCGCCTTGAAATAAAGCCCTCTTTTGAGACGATATAACACTCCGTTGCGCACAAGACGCGCAATTACCGCCTTGGGGTTGGCATAATGAGCAAAATAATGTTGGAGCCAGACACTATCCGGCAGATCCACTCCAATTTCTTGCATATTTCCTCCAGTAATGGCATTTAATATATACTTGCTGGAGGGGATATGCAATAAATAATCATTAGTTTTTGGTCCGGCCCGTCAACGATTTGAAAAATGGCTTCCACTTTTCAAGGGGAGGAATGGAGATTGGGCGCACATCTCGAGGGGGGAATGGATTGTGGGCGCCCTCCTTGTATGGGGAATGGATTGCTATGAAAGAAGAAATTAACGTTGTGGGTGACCGGTACCAGTGTTGTCAAGATGTTTGTGGGATCGGGCCGGAATGCCGGATGAAGGAGATGGATTCCGGATAAAAGATCTCCGGAATGACGTTGGGGGGATGCTCGCTGGGGGATGCTCGCTGGGGATGCTCGCTGGGGTGATGCGATGGGTTAAGTCGAATTATGCTGCGTCTAAACTTTTCAAGATCTTTCTTGCCAAAGGTTCTTTTAATTCCGCATGCCTTGGTACGGCTTCCAAAACGCCTGTTCTGGGGTTAATCCATAAGGAATGTGATTTTTCCTTCTCTCTTCAGATAACAGCCGGCTAAACGCAACATTTTTTCAAGATCTTTTCGTTTCATCAGAGAGCTATCGTATCCTGAATGATGTCATCGGGAAGGCCCCGTTTGATGTCTTCAAGCCGGTCCTCCAGAATAAGCAGAACAGCCTCTTTTAAATTATCTTTTGTTTCTTCGATGGTTTCACCTTGTCCATTGGCACCAGGAATTTCCGGACAAATGGCCCAATATCCACCTCCGGGGGCCTTTTCAATTATAGCGGTAAGTTCGCCTCTCATCGTTTCTCTCTTGATTTAATAAACATTGATGAACCCGCAAAAAGTCCGAAGTTCGTCACTCCGGTGAAAACCGGAGTCTATAACCAGCTTAGTTTGTAGTAGATTCCGGCCTCCGCCGGAATGACGAAAGCGTAAAACCGACTTTTTACGGCTTCATCAACATTGATTGTTTGAATTTAAGCTGCAAATTCCCGTCTGAATATGAAATTAAAATATTGTAAAGGGATTGAGTTGTCAATCTTTGTTGGGACCTAACAAATTCAGGATTTTCTCTTTTAAGTCATTCCGGGAGGCTTTTATCCGGAATCCAGTTTTTTTTGAGTTAAAGCTCCAAAGTGTTACCTGTGTTCGGCTTGCACTCCCCCTTTATCCCCCCTCCTGAAGGGAATCGACGAAAAGATAAAGGTTGAATGGGAAAAGTGTTTATGTGAATATGCCGCGAAGTGTGTAACTTCCGCATAACCATAGGTTGTTTTTACAGTATAAGACTATCTGTGATTGCGTTGTGGCTGACGCCGAAACACCCCCCCTTTAATTCCCCCCTCAAGGGGGGAGTGGGGGATATCGGAAAATTCCCCCCTCCAGGGCATAGGCGCTAACTTAATGACCGATGCAATATCTTCTAATTTGTCGTTCCTCTTAAGAGCGTCATTCCGGCAGTCTTTAAGCCGGAATCCAGGAAGACGAAATGAACAGGCAACCAGCGGTATACATTCTTGCAAATAAAAGAAACGGCACCCTTTGCTATTCATTGGATTCCGGCTAAAAGACTGCCGGAATGACATAAAGGATGATTACGGGGGGGATACTATGCGTTAAGTCAGCGCTTATGCCCCTCCAGGGGGGATAAAGGGGGGTGTCGGACCGTCCGGCTAAGCAAACATATCGATTATATAGAGAATCAATATTGATGAACCCGTAAAAAGTCCGAATTTACGCTTTCGATAGGGGTCGGGAAAGGCTCTCGCCCTCCCCGCCCTCCGAACCGTGCGTGCGGTTCTCCCGCACACGGCTCTCCAGTTGGTAGTTTCAACATCGTGACTGGCGCGCCACAGCATGGGCTTCGGTTAAGGTGAAAAGCCCGTGCTCAGCGAAAAATGCATTAGGCCAGCGTTTATGATCGGCCAGGCAGCGACCCATACCCGGTCGTCGCTTTTGTTTGCGCAAGACAGATCGCAGTCGGCGGCGGACAAAACCATCAATCATCTTAAAGGTAAATGGATTCGCATGTTTGAAGTAGCCAAACCAACCTATGAGCATCGGATTCAAACTGCCTATTATCTGGTCCAGGCTCTCTCCACGGGATCGGCCGGTTTTGGCCCGTATACGCTCCCGCAGGGACTTGAGGCTTTTCTTTCGAACCCATCGCTTTCCGGCTTCAAACCGGTAACCCAGGAAGTCAAAGCCTTGTCCTTCTACTGTGCAGTCTCCCACGTGGGTTTTGTCCGGATGCAGGGTAAGTTCATTTTCTTTTACCCAGGCGCGTATGTCGGCCAGGGCCGACTGCGCTGCCTCTGCACTGGGACACATCACCACAAAGTCATCTGCGTATCGGACCATGCGATAACCTTTTGTCCGCATCAGCACATCCAGCGGATGCAGGTACAGGTTCGCCAGCAGGGGACTGATCACCGCACCTTGCGGAGTTCCTCCGGTCGGCGTCCAGCGCTCCAGCCCACGGACGATATCCTGACCCAGGTATCCCCGAATCAGATCCAGAATACGCCCGTCGCTGATGCGCTCCTGCACTCGGATCATCAATCGGTCATGCGGAATGGTGTCAAAGTAGCTCGCAAGGTCGGCGTCCACAACGTGCGTGTAGCCTGCCTTAATCAAACCGTCTACCTCCCGCAGGGCGTCTTTGCATCCGCGTCCAGGTCGAAAGCCATAGCTCGAATCCAGAAAGTCCCATTCGAAAATCGGCTCTATTACCAGCTTCAGCGCAGTTTGTACGATGCGGTCTTTTACCGCCGGAATGCCCAGGGGTCGAGTGCGACCCGGCCCTTTGGGTATCTCCACGCGCTTGACCGGCTGCGGCCGGTAAGTGCCGGCCTTCAATGCTTCTTCCAGCTCCTTAAGATATTTATCCGCCTTCAACGAAAACCGCTCAACGCTCTGCCCGTCCACTCCGGCCGCCCCCTTGTTTCGCGCGACCTTGTGCCACGCCAGTTCCAGGGTGCCGGGACGAACCAGCTTGTCGATCAAGCTGAACCACTTGCCTCCTTTGACGCCGTTTTCCAGCGCCGCCAGCATGCGCGGCGTCCAAATCGAGGCTTCCACCCAGCACCAGTCCCGATGCCCGGTCTCTGCGCCTTGCTTAGCCGTTACCGGCACTGCCGGCGCTTTGCTTATGCTTTGCCTGTCGTTGGATTTCACGCATCTACCTTCCTGCCTCCCTTCCCTCGGCACGGTTTTGCTTCCCGCGCTTTCCGCAGCATCGGCTGCTTCGGTACTATGAAGGCTCTGACTCCTGCCTGCGTCACCTCGCAAACAGGTCTCTCCGCTTATCTCGCCACACCTTTCCGGCGTTCCACCTCCAACCACGTGATGCGCCCCGGCACCGCTTTACGCGCCAATACCCAGCGTACCGGACGATTTTCGGACTTCACCATGAATGAGCAGGCTCGTCGCTGCATCCCGCCGAATCAAGTTCGTCATCCTGCGGACCGCCAGTTCGTCTCCGGTTGCTCTCCACCCCACCTCGCGGTGACGCAGTTACCCTCGACTACGGGGCCTTGGCTTACCCCGACACGGACTTACACCGTGCTGATATGGCGCCTTTACGGACGCACTCATTCCGGTGAAAACCGGAGTCTATAACCAACTTAGTTTGTTGTAGATTCCGGCCTCCGCCGGAATGACGAAAGCGTAAAATCCGACTTTTTACGGCTTCATCAATATT
This sequence comes from uncultured delta proteobacterium, assembly GCA_963826785.1. GTDB lineage: Bacteria > Desulfobacterota > Desulfobacteria > Desulfobacterales > Desulfosalsimonadaceae > CAWGYD01. The sequence continues at coordinate 304,613 of CAWGYD010000005.1, read as the reverse complement.
GAACCGATTTCTTTCAATTTCATCATAGATTGATCATGCTAAAAGCCGCATTAAATGAATTTCTTTCACGATTGCCGTTAATGGGCCGGGGCATCCGGCTGGTGTGGCGGGCCGCGCGGCAATGGACCCTTTTGTGGGGCATGCTCCTTCTGCTCCAGGGACTGGTGCCGGCCGCGCTGGTGTACATGATCCGGTACGTGGTCAATATTCTGGCGGGAGCCGCCGGAACGCCCGGGACAGTTTTTGATAAATTCTCACCGGTGTGGGCACCCGTAGCGGTGATGGGCGTATTGTGGGTCCTCAGCCAGGTGCTCTCCAGCCTGGTGAACCGGGCACGGACCGTTCAGGCCGAATTTGTCCAGGACCACATCAATGACCTGATCCACGCAAAGGCACTGGGCCTGGATATGTCCTTTTACGATCATCCGGACTCCTATGACCTGCTGTATCGCGCCAGCGTGGATGCCATCCATCAACCGCTGAATCTTCTGGAAAACCTTGGAAATTTCATCCAAAACTCCGTCACGCTGCTGGCCCTGGCCGTTCTTTTGGCGGGATACGCCTTCTGGATGCCGCTGCTGCTGATCGCAAGCGCCCTGCCCGGCCTGTGGGTGGTGGGAAACTTCGTCCTGCGGGAACATAAGTGGCGGGTGAAGAACACCATCAACAACCGGCTGGTGCGGTATTATGACTGGCTGATGACGGAGAGGGAAAGCGCTGCAGAAGTCCGATTGTTCGGTTTGGGGCCGCATTTCCGGGATCAGTATCGGCGTGTGCGTTCACGCCTTCGCTCCGGACGCCTCAGACTGGCCCGGGATGAGATGAAGACCGAACTGATCGCGGGGCTGGTCGCCTGGAGCGGCGGACTGATCGGCATCGGATGGATGCTGCTTCGCACCCTGCGGGGCGTGGCGCAGTTGGGCGACCTGGTGCTGTGCTACCAGGCATTTCAGCAGGGGCAGGCCTTACTCCGCTCCATGCTCTCCAGCACGGGGCAGATCTACCGCAGCACCCTTTTTCTGGAAAACCTCTTTCAATTTCTGGCCATCGAATCCCAAGTCAACGACAACCCATCGGCCGAAGCTGCTCATTTTGAAGTGCGCCGGGAAATCCGGTTTGAAGATGTATCCTTTACATATCCGGGAAGTGAGCGTTTTGCTGTTGAAAACTTTTCACTTTCACTTGAAGCCGGTCGGGTAACGGCCATCGTCGGGCACAATGGGTCCGGCAAAAGCACGCTGATCAAGTTGCTGTGCCGGTTCTATGATCCGCAAACAGGCAAAATCCGGGTGGACGGCAAGGATCTGCGGGAGATGGACCTGGCATCATTGCGGCGGCAGATCACGGTCCTGTTTCAGGAGCCGGTTCATTATCACACGACTGCCGCAGAAAATATCACGTTGGGGTCGCTGGATGACGCTGATGATAAGGATAAAATTGATGCAGCGGCCCAGGCGTCTGGCATGAAATCGATCATCAGAAAGCTGCCACTGGGATATGATACGGTTCTGGGGAAATGGTTCGGCGGGGCGGAGCTTTCCGTGGGTGAATGGCAGCGGCTTGCCCTGGCGCGGGCATTTTTCCGGGATGCGTCCATCATTGTTTTAGACGAACCCACCAGTGCCATGGATTCCTGGGCCGAAGCCGAATGGCTGGCCCGGTTCCGGGAACTGAGCGCAGGGCACACCGTTTTGATCATCACCCATCGATTCACCACGGCCATGCATGCGGATATCATTCATGTCATGGAAGACGGCCGGATTGTCGAATCCGGGGCACATGAACAGCTGGTTGAAAACGGCGGAAGATACGCGGAAAGCTGGCGGATGCAGATGCGGGAGGTGTTGAGCAATTGACCGGTGTTTCGAAAAAACGACGGATTATGCTTTGAGGTCAACCGGTTTGCAGAAGATTATCGAGCAGCGGGGAAGATGGCGTAGCAAAGGGATTAACCACGGTGACACCTCTCCAGATGAATCCGTTTTGCAAGTCTTCGCTCAAGAGGAGGCGACAGTGATTTTCGGCTGCAACAGACATGATTAAAGCGTCCCAGATCTGTAACCGGTGATCAACCACCAGATCCATCGCAGCCTGGAAAGCCGTCCATGATGAATCGGCAACTTCAAAGCTATCGGCCCATGTCATAATCGCCTCTCGTGCAAGCCCGGCCTCCCGTTTTGCCTTTCCGGTCAGGACCCGGAAAAGTTCCCCCAAAGTTTGGGCGGGAAGCAGAATAATTTCGGCGGGCAATTGTTCAATCAGCCGGATGGCATCGGCGCAGCGGGAAGCATCTCCGATTCCTTCGGCATAGGCGATTATATTCGTATCCAGGGCTACGCGCATGGAGGGTCATCATATAATTCGTCACGGGTCCAATTCCGAGATCCCGTTACCGCCTGGGCTTTTAATCGGGTCAACAGGAGATTCTTCATTGCATTTTTTTGAAGCGTCTCTTGATGAACAGAAATGATTTTGGCCACGGGCGTACCTCTCGACAAAATGGTGACTTCTTCCCCCTTTCTCACTTCACGCAGCAATTTGGAAAACCCGCGATTCGCATTGGCAGCCGTAATGGTTTTCATATATTGTCCCTCCAGTAAAGTAGGCTTTAAAACTACTTTAATGCGGCAGATTCTCTCTGTCAACCGTGTTTTCGAGGATTTACCAGAGGAACCTGACATCAAACACCGACGGGAAGAATGGAAGCGGGCAAAAGGCTTATTTGCGAAGGAGCCACATGATCAGTGAAAGAATGATGCTGACAAGGATCATAGTGGTGACGGGGAAATAGAATTTGAATCCGGGGCGGCTGATGATGATATCGCCGGGAAGACGGCCCAGGGGGAGTTTTCCCAGCCAGGGCCAGGCCAGGCCGATCAGGATGACGGCAATTCCGATGAGGATCAGCAGTTTCTGCATGGATTAAATAAAAACCCCCTGAATTCCGCTTTTAAGGAAATTGACTAAGCACGGAACTTCAATAATGAATTTTTTGGTTTCCGGAAGGCCGACACCCCCCTTCGCCCCCCTCGAGGGGGGAATTAAGGGGAGGAGGCACTGATGGTGGCCGTTCGGATTCAAAAATTCCTTCCTGCAAAACATCGCGCAGCGGGGTCGAGAGCTTTCTTTTGATAATTCGCTATTGTTTAGCCCCGCCGGCGGTCCGTACATTCCCTCAGTCCCCCCTTGTATGGGGGAATTAAGGGGAGGGGCATTGACGGTGGGCGTTAAAATTCGAAATTTCCTTCCTGCAAAAACATTGCGCAGCGGGGTCGAGAGCTTTCTTTTGATAATTCGCTATTGTTTAGCCCCGCCGGCGGTCCGTACATTCCCTCAGTCCCCCTTTGAGGGGGGAATTAAAGGGGGGTGTTGGGCCGTGGGGTTGCCCCTATGTTGCCTGGCCGTAATATTTTTGATACCAGTCGATAAACCGTTTGATGCCGGTCTCGATGGAAGTGATCGGCCTGAAACCCACGGCATGATGCAGATCATCGATATCTGCATAGGTCTCCTTCACATCCCCCGGCTGCAGGTCTTCATACAATTTTTCCGCTTTTTGCCCCAGCATCTCTTCGATCACTTCGATAAAGCGGGACAGCTCCACCGGCTGGTTGTTGCCGATATTATAGATCCGGTATTTCGCATAGGAGGTGCCGGGATCGGGCGATTGACCGGACCAGTCCGGATTTGCAGCCGGCAGGTGCCCCATGACCCGGACCACGCCTTCGATGATGTCGTCGATGTAGGTGAAATCCCGGCGCATGCGTCCATGGTTGAACACATGGATGGGCTGTTTGTCCAGAATAGCTTTGGTGAACAGAAAAAGGGCCATGTCCGGCCGCCCCCAGGGGCCGTATACCGTGAAAAAGCGCAAGCCCGTGCAGGGAAGATCGTAGAGATGGCTGTAGGTGTGGGCCATGAGTTCATTTGATTTTTTGGTGGCCGCATAGATGGAGACCGGGTGGTCCACATTGTCATGCACGGAAAACGGCATGTTGGTATTGGCGCCGTAAACCGAACTCGATGAGGCAAACACCAGGTGCTTGATCTGGTGATGACGGCAGCATTCCAGGAGATTGACAAATCCCACCAGGTTGGCACTCACATAGGCATGGGGATTGGTCAGGGAATAGCGGACCCCGGCCTGGGCCGCCAGGTTTACCACCACGTCAAATCCGCTTTCCGCAAATACGTGGGTCAGCGCTGCAAGATCGCTTAAATCCGTTTGAACAAAACTGAACCGCTCATAGGGGTGAAGCTGTGCCAGGCGGTCTTTTTTCAGATTGACATCATAGTAGTCACACAGATTGTCCAGACCGGTCACCCGGCATCCCTCTTCCAGCAGACGGCGGCACAGATGAAACCCGATAAACCCGGCAGCGCCGGTCACCAGCACGTTTTTATATTCCGTCACGATCCTTTTTCCCGATAATTTTTGATGAATGTCAGCAGGCGATTCGACTTTTTGATGAAGAACTGCAATATAGTCAAATCTACGGAAGATGCAAAGAAAAAATCAAAAAAGACCGTATCCGTTCAGATGTGGGAGAAATCTATTTTTGGATGGGAGCGACAGCCCACCGGCCGGCCCCAAGGGGTAACACCCCTGAGCCCTTCAGGGGCAACACCCCCCCTGCTAACCCGCGAGGGGAAACACCCCCCCTGCCCCCCCTCAAGGGGGGAATAATAGGTTTGTGGGGATAAAGATAGAATTCACCCCCGTGTTTAGGAATCACCCCGTGTATGGGGGAATAGATCGATGTCATGCAACATAAAAATTCCCCCCTTCAGGGGGGATAAAGGGGGGTGTTACGACCCGCTGCCGCCCCTACCCCTAACCACCCCTGATGTTTTGCGAAGGACAACGCAAATGGTTTTCAGCCATCAATCCAACTGCCATTTCTGCAGCAGGTCGATAAAGAGGCGGACGCCGAAGCCGGTTCCGCCCGGGCCGCAGTAGCCGTTGTCTTTTTTGGCAAATGCCGGACCGGCGATATCGATGTGCGCCCAACGGGTATTTCCGACAAATTCGGACAAAAACAGGGCCGCGACAATGGAGCCCGCCCAGCGTGCGGCCCCGACATTTTTCATGTCCGCCAGATCGCTTTTGAGCATATCCTTGTAGTCTTCCGGCATGGGCATGGCCCAGCACCGCTCGTGGGTGGCGTCACCGGAAGCCACGATGTCATCGGACAGTTTTTGATCCTGTGAGAACACACCGGCGATCTTTTCCCCCAGGGCCACGATGCATGCGCCGGTGAGGGTGGCGATGTCGAGCACCGCATCCGGCTTGAATGTTCTGACCGCATAGGCGAGCGCATCCATCAGGATCAGGCGGCCTTCGGCATCCGTGTTGCCGATCTCCACGGATTTTCCGGAATAGGAAGCAATAATATCCCCGGGCCGGACCGCATCGCCGGACACCATGTTCTCCACCACCGGAATGACCCCCACCACCCGCATGCCCAAAGACAACCGGGCCGCGGTGATCAGGGCGGCGGCAACGGCGGCGGCGCCGGCCATGTCCATTTTCATGTCCGCCAGACCGCCCGAAGATTTCAAATTGATTCCCCCGGAATCAAACGTGACCCCTTTTCCCACCAGGGCAATCGTTTTGGCCTTCTTTGCGGATCGGGTCTCCGGCGCGGGATGATAGTCGATAATCATCATCCGCGGGCGGCTTTGGCTGCCGGCGCCCACCGCCAGGATGCCGCCCATCTTATTTTTTTTGAGTTCCTTTTCGTCGAGAACCGTGATTTTCAAATTCTCTTTTTCCGCAGCCCTGTGCATGAGCCGGACAAATTGATCCGGCCGCTTGTCGTTGGGGGGTGTATTCACCCAGTCACGGGCAAGGATCGTCCCCTGGCAGATAATTTCGGCCTGTTTGACCCACGGCTTGCCGGTTTTCACGGTTTGCGCATCCGTAAACACCCGTATATCGGACAACAACTTTTTCTTCTTTTCCTTTTTGTACCGGTCGAAGACGTGGTTGGCCAGAACGGCGCCTTCTGCTAAAGCCGTGATAATCGAGTGGGCGGGCATGTTGATTTTTTCAAATGACGGTGCGCACAATACCATGCGGCCAAATTCTTTTTTGATTCCGCGCTTGACGGCTCTTCCGGCAAAGTCCCGAAATGTTTCCAAGTCGAGTTTATCGGATTTTCCGATGCCGACAAACAACACCCGTGCCGCTTTGATGTGATTTGCGGGAAACCACATGAATTCTTCTCCGGATTTTCCGGTAAACTCGTCATACCGGGCCAGCGGTTTCAACAGATCCAGAACGACCGGATCATCATGAAGATTTTTGTCTTCACAGACGGGGATAATCAGCAAAGGCGCCTCGATCTTCTGCAAATCCCCGGAAACAAGCTTTATCATATCAGAAGCCCCGCTCTTTTCTGACGGCCTCATAGGCGGTCTGTATTTCCCTGAATTTTTCCTGTGCCAGGGAATTAAATTCGTCGGGCAGCCCCTTGGCGGCTACCGTGTCCGGATGGTTTTCCATTGCCAGTTTACGGTACTGTTTTTTGATCTCTTCATCTGAATCATCGCGGCTGACGCCAAGAATCGCATAATACGGGTCGGAATTCCGGACATACCGGCTTTTGATGGTCTCGTACGTGCCCGGATTCATTTTGAACGTATGAACCGCAGACAAGATGAGTTTTTCTTCGTTTTCCTGAAGATGACCATCGGCCAGGGAAACACGGATCAAAATATCGATCATCATTTCCAGCAGCCGCTGTTCGTGCTTGAACTGCTGAAAAAACTGGTGGGCGAAACTTTCAAACGTTTCGGAAGAGCAGGTGGCGGCCTGAAAAATCTGTTCGGCCACATGCCGGCTCTGTTCGTTTAACGCAAGATCGTCGGCCATGAAGGAGTTGACCGACTTGATTTCCGGTTCGGAGACGTCCCCGTCGGCAGTGGCCAGCTTGCCCAGCATGGAAAATGCAGCCAGAAAAAACGTCATCTGGGCCTTTTCATTGGACAGGGTGGGCGGGGCCTGTGCCTGGGGATCGCATTCTTTTTTTTCAGGCGCCTCACCGCCGTCAAACAAATGGCCGAAAGCCGCACCCGCCACCGCACCTATGGGGCCGCCCAGGGCAAACCCGATGGTGCCGCCCACCATTTTTCCCATCCAGTTCATTTTTGATCAATTCCTTTCAATTACCGAAATTTGATGAACCCGTAAAAAGTCCGAAGTTCGTCACTCCGGTGAAAGCCGGAGTCTATAACCAACTAAGTTTGTAGTAGATTCCGGCCTCCGCCGGAATGACGAAAGCGTAAAATCCGACTTTTTACGGCTTCATCAAATTTCGCTTATGAATTTCATCCATCCATGAAATGGCTCTTGACATTCAGAGCACCGGCAGCCTGATGAAGAAACCTGTCACACGTGATCAATTCCAACCCTTCGGCAGAAGCGATTGCAAGATGAATGGCATCAAGTGCTCTAAGCGGTGTAGTGAAAAGACCGAGCCACCCCCGGGCCATCCGCCAGTGATGATTTTCCACGGAAATCATCGTAAATAATTCGCCGTCCACATGGGAAGAAAATTTGGCTAAAATACGATTCCCGTCCGCCTGATCGACTTCCTTTGTGCGCACTTTTTTGGCCACTGCGGAAAATAGCTCTACTTCCGTCAAAGAACTGATACCCGGCTTAACTTGTTCGCTTAGAAATTTTTGAACCGATTCGCTCAGACTTTCGGGGCAGTAATAGGCCACCAGCACACTGGTATCCAGATAAAACATCAATAACGTTCCTCATTGCGCTGCCGAATGACCATCTGACTGAGGGCATCCCCTTTTATCGCGATCGAGGACCTGAAGTCGCTTAAATCGGGCAGTCGCCTCTCCTTCACGTCAAAAGGGACGAGTCGCGCAACCCTTCTGCCCCGTCGCACAATAATGATTTCCTCCCCCTTGCGGGTTCTGTCTAAAAGGGCGCTGATCTTTGATCTGGCTTCTTTGACATTGATTTCCATGTTGCAGTCCTTTCGACTGTTGACCTTAATTTTACAAAGTGTACATTTAAATTAATAAGTGTACACTCTAAAGTCAACCTGAATCACATTTGTTTTTCCGCAAGAAGCATCCGCCGCAGGAAATCCAGGGCGCATACGGCAAAGATCTGCTTGTTGTACAGCCGATCCCTGAAATGGGGAATTGAATCGTTTGCCCGCGACTTGATCCGGCGTGGCGATTCCGATGCAGACCGTTCCCACCGGTTTCTCATCCGATCCGCCGGAGGGGCCGGCAATTCCCGTGGTGGAAACCGCTACATCCGCTCCTGAAACCCGCCGGGCGCCCACGGCCATTTCCTTTGCGGTTTCTTCATGAACCGCGCCATAACGACTCAGGGTTTCATTGGCTACACCCAGGACTTTCTCCTTGGCCTGATTCGAATAGGTGACCGCCGAAAACAGAAAATAATCGGAGCTGCCGGCCATATTGGTGAGCATGTGGGCCACCAGGCCCCCGGTGCAGCTTTCCGCCGCCGCAACCGTGATGCCGCGCTTCCGCAGCAGATTTCCAACTTCTTCTTCCATGGTGAGGCCGGACAATGAAAACAGGTGATCACCCAGCCGTGCAGCCGCATATTCCACTGCCTGAAGCAGCAGGGCATCCACTTCGGCAGGATGATCCCCACCGGCGGTCAGTTTCACGTAAATAATGGGAAACCGGGCAATCATCCCCAGCTTTACGCCCGGGCACGTGCGTTCCACTTCCGCCAGCAGATCGTTGATCCGGGCCTCGGGCAGCCCGAACACCGACAACTGCCGGGTCCGGCTGTACAGGGACACGTATCCGGCCGCCTCCCTGACTTGAGCGATCACATCGAGGAGCATTTTTTCCATCTCGGATGGAATGCCCGGCAGGAAGTAAAACCGGCATTTTCCGATCTTGACGGAAAATCCCGGGGCGGTTCCCGCCCGGTTGTATATGACCGCGGCGCCTTCGGGCAGCATGGCCTGCTTGAGGTCGGAGTCGGCCATGGACCGGCCGAAGCGGTCGAAGATCGCTTTGATGGAATCCGCCGCATTCGGGTCGAGCTTGAGCTCAACCCCTGCTGCCGCGGCTGCGGCCTGTGCGGTCAAATCGTCGGTGGTGGGTCCCAGCCCGCCGGTCACCACGGCGATATCGGCGCGCCCGCCGATCTCTTTCATCACCTTCACCAGCATGCCCAGATCATCGCCCACGCAGGAGTGACGGGCGACTTCGATCCCGAGTTCCCGCAAGGCCAGGGCGATATGGGCGGAATTGGTATCCACGAATGTACCGTGGCAAATTTCATCTCCGGTGGCCAGAATTTCACTGATCATCGACTTCTCTTTCTTTCTCAGACAGATCCAAGGAATAAAGCTTCATCTTTATGACATGCCAAACCGATCATCACAACTTTTTTCCATGCTTTTACATGGAATAGGGATTGTAGGCACGTCGGAGATCAAAAAATTGCTTGACAAAAAATTCGCCCGAAATTATTTGTGTTGAAACGAGCGGAACACCCCCCTGCCCCCCTCAAGGGGGGAATCTGGAATGGGCCTCAAGGGGGGAATTTAAAATAGGCCTCAAGGGAAAAATCTTAATTGGCATCGCAGGGGTAATCTTAAAATTTCCTCGCGGAGGGAATCCGAAAATTACCTCACGAGGAATCCGAAAATTTCCTCACGGGGAATCCGAAACAGGGCATCGATTCTGTCCCTTGAAAGAGCGATACGAGTACAGACATGAAATTAAACATTCGATCAAATAAATGCACATCGGGCCACTGCTTCTGGTGGTGGCGGGCTGATTTTTAGGGGCCTGCCGACGGAAGCGCCGTTTACCTGACATAAAGATTTAAAAAAACCGTGGGCACCCCAGAGCCCACGGTTTTTTTGTGCATAAAAGACCGTGGAAACATCCACGGTCTTTTTTTTTGTTTGAAAGCACCCCACCCCGCAGTGCGGTGTTTTTGTAAAAGGAACTGACATTCACGGTGAAGGCACGCCACCCCTTAATTCCCCCCTGGCAGGGGGGTCAGGGGCATAAGCGCTAACTTAATGACCGATGCAATATCTTCTAATTTGTCGTTCCTCTTAAGAGCGTCATTCCGGCAGTCTTTAAGCCGGAATCCAGGAAGACGAAATGAACAGGCAACCAGCGGTATACATTCTTGCAAATAAAAGAAACGGCACCCTTTATATCGGTGTGACCTCCGACCTCATCAAGCGAGTTTGGGAACATAGAAACAATTTCGTGGAAGGGTTCACCAAAAAGTATGGAGTCCATTTTTTGGTTTGGTATGAGCTTCATGGAAGTATGGAATCTGCTATCCAGCGAGAGAAACGATTGAAAGACTGGAAACGAAAGTGGAAAATGCATTTGATTGAGAGAACGAATCCCGATTGGGAGGATTTGTATCCCGCAATCATTTAGATGGATTCCGGCTAAAAGACTGCCGGAATGACATAAAGGATGATTACGGGGGGGATACTATGCGTTAAGTTAGCGCTTATGGGGGTCAGGGGGGTGTTCCGGCAAGCCGGTATTGGTAAAAAGGTTTTTCTGAAGCGAAACATAACAGAAAAAGGAAAAGTTGATGCGATTGAGACAGTTTCCGGATTCAAACACCTTTAAGCAGTTGTATTCCCGGCACAACGTGGTTCCGGTCTGCCGTGAAATCCTGGCCGACATGGAAACACCGGTCTCGGTGCTGGCCCGGATCTACTCGCAAAACGGGCCTGCATTTCTGTTTGAAAGTGTGGAAGGAGGCGAAAGATGGGGACGGTACAGTTTCCTTTCCACCTCGGCCCGGGCCCATCTGCGCGTTTATAAAGATCACCTGGAGATCAGCAGCAATGGCGGCTGCGAGCGCATGGCCCACATGGGCAGGCCCTTTGATCTGCTGCGAGATTACATGGAAAAGTTCAATGCGGCGGTACTGCCCGACCTGCCCAGGTTCTGGGGCGGACTGGTGGGATTTATCGCATACGAGGCGGTAAGCCTGATCGAAAAGATTCCCCACCACCTTCCCGACAGTGAGCCGCTGATCCATTTCATTCTTCCGGATGAGATGCTTATTTTCGACAATATTCGAAACACCCTGATGTTTGTCGCCATCGTTTTTGGAGATGACCACCCCGATGCCGACAGCGCCCACGCGGCCGCCCTGTCCCGCATCGATGCCCTTCAGGCACGCATGAAGGGCGCGATACCAATGGATCCGCCTTTTACTGAAAATCATTTGCATAGCCTGACCTCCCCCTATTCCCGGGCGCATTTCGGCGAAAAAGTAAAGACCGTCATCGAACACATCAAGGCCGGAGATATCATCCAGGCCGTCATTTCCCAGCCGTTTTCCTGCCAGGCGCCCGACAACCTGCTCTCACTCTACCGGGCCCAGCGCTACATCAACCCGTCTCCCTACCTCTTCTTCCTCCACCTGGACGGCACCGCCCTGGTGGGGTCTTCGCCTGAAACCATGGTGCGCCTGGAAAGCGGTGTGGCCACCCTGCGCCCCATTGCCGGCACCCGGCCCCGGGGCGGCTCCGAACAGGAGGACCGGGCGCTGGCCGATGAACTGCTCAAGGACGAAAAGGAGCGGGCCGAGCACCTCATGCTGGTGGACCTGGGCCGAAACGACCTGGGCCGGATCGCCCAGACCGGGACCGTGCAGGTGACCGACCTGATGGTGGTGGAGCGCTATTCGCATGTCATGCACCTGGTATCCAATATCCGGTGCGACCTGGATACGGGCCTGGACGCATGGGACCTGATGCAGGCCACTTTTCCGGCCGGCACCCTGTCCGGCGCCCCCAAGATCCGGGCCATGGAAATCATCAGTGAACTGGAGGAATACCCTCGGGGGCCTTACGGGGGCGCGGTGGGCTACATATCCTTTTCCGGCAACATGGATCTGGCCATCACCATCCGCACCGCCTGCGTAAAAAACGGGAAGCTGACCGTCAATGCCGGTGCCGGCATCGTCTATGATTCGGTGCCGGAAAAAGAGCGCATCGAAACCGTCAACAAGGCCATGGCCATCGAAAAGGCCCTGGCCCTGATCTCGGCCCGTAAATAGGGCCACTGTCTAAGGAGATTTCCATGATCGTGATGATCGACAATTATGATTCATTCACCTACAATCTGGTCCAGTACCTGCGGCAGTTGGGCGAAGCGGTCCGGGTTTTCAGAAACGATTCCTTTTCCATACAGGATCTGGAGGAACTGCCCCTCAAGGCGATTGTCATCTCCCCCGGCCCCGGGGCACCGGAATCGGCCGGTCTTTCCATTGCCGTCATCCGGCATTTTTCGGGCCGGGTGCCGGTTCTGGGCGTCTGCCTGGGCCACCAGGCCATTGCCGCGGCCTTTGGCGGAAAAATCGTTTCCGCATCGAAGATCATGCACGGCAAGACCTCCATGGTGACTGCCGACGGCCAAAAGCTGTACAAAGGGATCAACAAGCCGTTTGCCGCCATGCGGTACCATTCCCTGGCGGTTTCGAAAACCGATCTGCCCGATTGCCTGGAAATCACTGCCCGGACGGATGAGGGGGAAATCATGGGGCTTCGACATCGGACGCATCCCACCGAGGGGATCCAGTTCCATCCGGAATCGATCATGACGCCTGTGGGCAAGCGCCTTTTGCGAAATTTCATTCAAGGGGAGGAAAACAGCCATGTTTAAACAGTACCTGAACAAAATCATCCATCGCCAGGACCTGACCCGGGAGGAGATGTCCGAGATGATGACCGAGATCTTCTCCGGCACCCTCACCGACGCCCAGATCGGCGCGTTCATGGGAGCGCTTTCCACCAAGGGGGAGACCTTCGAGGAGCTGGCCGGAGCGGCCGCGGCCATGCGGCGAAAGGCCGCCCGGATCGAGGTGAATGCACCTGTTGTCGTGGATACCTGCGGCACGGGGGGAGACGCTGCAAAGACCTTCAATATTTCCACCACCACCGCCTTTGTCGTCGCCGGATGCGGGGTGACCGTGGCCAAGCACGGCAACCGTTCCGTCTCCAGCCAGTGCGGCAGCGCGGATCTGCTGGAAGCCCTGGGAATGAAGCTCGATACGGCACCCGAAGTGGTGGAGGAAGCCATTGCCGAAATCGGCATCGGCTTTTTGTTCGCCCCGATCTTCCATGGCGCCATGCGGCATGCGGCCAATGCCCGAAAGCAGGTGGGCATTAGAAGCATCTTCAACATGCTGGGTCCGCTGACCAATCCGGCCGCAGCCAACTGCCAGCTGCTGGGGGTATTCGCACCGGAACTTACCGAAATGTTCGCCCGTGCCCTTCAGCTGCTGGGAACCCGGAGGGCGTTTGTGGTGCACGGCCATGACGGCCTGGATGAAATCTCCGTCTGTGCCGCCACCCGGGTGTCCGAGGTCAATGACAAGGGAATTTCCACCTATGATCTCGCCCCGGAACTCTATTTCGGGCAGCTGGCAGACCCCGAAGCACTTGTCGGCGGTGATCCCGCCGAGAATGCGGTTATCACCCGGCAGCTTCTTTCCGGAGAAAAAGGCCCCAAACGAGACGTTATCCTTATCAATGCCGCCGCCGCCCTGGTGGCCGCCGGCAAGGCCGGTGATATCGCCGGCGGCATCCATCTGGCCGAAGGGGCCATCGACAGCGGTAAGGCCGCCGAAAAACTCGATGCCCTCATCGCCTACACCCGGGAGAACGGATGATGAGCAGCGACATCTTGAGCCGGATCGTGGAATATAAACAAGAGGTGGTATCGGGCAAACGAAAGCATAGGTCTGAGGCCAGCCTCCGAAACGAAGCCGAAGAGGCAGATGCCCGACGGCCTTTTATCGCACCCATGGAAGATTTCGGCCCGGATCACCTCCATATTATCGCCGAAATCAAGCGGGCATCGCCCTCCAGGGGGGATATCCGGCCGGACCTGGACCCGCAAGCCATCGCTTCGGCCTACGAGCGCGGCGGCGCCTCCGCCCTGTCGGTGCTCACCGAAGACCTCTGGTTCAAGGGTAGCATCGATGATCTTCAGGCGGCCAGAAGCGCCACGAATCTGCCGGTGCTGCAGAAGGATTTTTTCATCTCCGAATACCAGATCTTCGAGGCTGCGGTGATCGGTGCGGATGCCGTCCTGCTGATCGTGCGGATCCTCTCCCGGGCCCAGCTGCGCGACTACCTCGACATCTGCCGCGCCCTGAGTCTCGACGCCCTGGTGGAGATCCACACCATGGATGACATCGACAGGATCCGGGAAACCTCCGCAAAGCTGGTGGGCATCAACAACCGGAACCTGAAATCCTTTGAAACCGACATCCGGACCGCCTCCGATCTGGTGGGCCACCTGGGGCAAGACCGCATCCCCGTGGCCGCCAGCGGGATTTCAACGCGAAAGGACATCGAACAAACCCTGCAGAGCGGCATCTTCCATTTTTTAATCGGGGAAAGCCTCGTGCGGTCCGAAGACCCGGCAAGTTTTCTGCGTGAACTCAAGGGGACACACTGACTTCATCAAAAGATATATTGATCGGGCGGAACACCCCCCTGCCCCCCCTCAAGGGGGGAATTGAGAGAGAGGGACACCCTTCGAGGGGGGGATTTAGAGAGGGACGAGGGGACACCCTTCGAGGGGGGAATTGAGAGGGCAGGGCACCCTTCGAGGGGGGGATTTGAGAGGCGGGGCACCTTCTCGAGGGGGGAGATTTGAGAGGGCGGGACACCCCCCTAACCCCCCTCGAGGGGGGATTTTTGATATATATGTGTGAAACCGGATAGAGGAATGATTGAATGCCTTCCATGTGAGGGGAAATAAATTCATAAAAAATTCCCCCCTGTGAGGGGGGATAAAGGGGGGTGTTTGACCTCCCGAACAAAGACATCAGAGCCAATCGTATGAAACATAAACAAGCAGCTCAAGCTCAATCTCAACCTCCATCAGCCACATCTGCGACACGTGCACCGCAGGTCAAGATCTGCGGGATCACCCGGATCGACGAGGCAGAGGCAATTGCCCGCCTCGAACCGGATGCCGTGGGCGTGGTTTTTTATTCAAAAAGCCCCCGCTATGTGACGCCGGAGCAGGCTGAACATATCTGCAAACGGCTTTTGCCGCCGATTGCCCGTGTGGGGGTGTTTGTCGACGAACCCTTTGAGGCCATCATGGCGGCGGCCGAAAAGTGCGGGCTGGATGCCATCCAGCTTCACGGCAGTGAGCCCCCCGAATTGGTGGCGCAAATCAGGCGCCAGGGGTTGACCGTCATCAAGGGATTGTACATGAAACATCCCCCCTTTTTTTCTGACGCGGATCAATACCGCGCCTCGGCGTATCTGCTGGAATGCCAGAAGGGGATCTTGCCCGGCGGCAATGCGCTCACCTGGAACTGGCATGACGCCCGCCCGTTTGGAAAAACCCATCCCTTTGTCCTGGCGGGCGGACTGAATCGTGACAACGTGGAAAAGGCCATCATGGACGCCTGCCCGGATGCGGTGGATGTAAGCTCCGGGGTGGAATCATCGCCGGGCCGCAAGGATATCGAAAAAGTGGCGGCATTCATTCGCACGGTTTCAAAATGCCGCATCCATACCCAACCAAGGAGAATTTTCCGATGAACCGAGAACAAAATTACACGACCACAGATCATCCGGATGTCCGGGGGCATTTCGGCCCCTATGGCGGCCGCTACGTGGCTGAAACCCTCATGCCCGCCCTGATCGAACTGGAATCGGCTTTTTTCAAGTATATGCCCGACCCGGCATTTCAACGGGAATTGGCCGATCTACTGACCCATTATGCGGGCCGTCCCACCCCGCTTTTCTTTGCAGAGCGATTCACCCGCAAGCTCGGAGGCGCCGCCATTTATCTCAAGCGTGAGGACCTCACCCACACCGGGGCGCACAAGATCAACAACACCATGGGCCAGGCATTGCTGGCCCGGTGGATGGGCAAGAAAAAGGTGATCGCGGAAACCGGCGCCGGTCAACATGGGGTGGCCACCGCCACAGTGGCAGCCCTGTTCGGCATGGAATGCAAAATCTTCATGGGCGAAGAGGACATTCGGCGTCAGGCCCCCAACGTGAAGCGGATGGAACTGCTGGGCGCCCAGGTGGTCCCGGTTTCCTCCGGCACCGGCACTTTAAAGGATGCCATGAACGAGGCCCTTCGCTACTGGGTGAGCGCGGTGCGGGACACCTTTTACGTGATTGGGTCCGTGGCCGGCCCCCATCCCTACCCTCTAATGGTGCGGGAATTCCAGAAAATCATCGGCGAAGAAGCCCGGGCCCAGATCATGGAAATGGCCGGACGCCTGCCCGACCTCCTGGTGGCCTGTGTAGGCGGCGGCTCAAACGCCATGGGGCTCTTCTACCCGTTTCTAAACGACCCGGTGGAGATGCTTGGCGCAGAAGCCGCCGGCACCGGGATCGACACCGGCAAGCACGCGGCCACCTTGTGCGCCGGATCGGTGGGTGTGCTGCACGGCTCCAAGTCCTATGTACTCCAGGACGGGTTCGGCCAGATCACAGAAGCCCATTCTATTTCCGCAGGCCTCGACTATCCCGGCGTGGGCCCGGAGCACTCCCTGCTCAAAGACCTTGAGCGGGTCCGGTATACGGCTATCGATGACCGCCAGGCATTGGATGCTTTCTATCTGCTCTGCCGCACCGAAGGCATCATCCCGGCCCTGGAGAGTTCCCACGCCCTGGCCGCCGCCCTCGTGGAAGCAAAAAGCAGAGACAAAAACGACATCATCATCGTGAACCTGTCCGGCCGGGGGGACAAGGATTTGGGGATCGTCACATCCGTGGAAAAAGGAGCGTAAGCAATGAGCCGATTGAAAAAAACATTTGAACGCCTGAAAGTAAAACAGGAAAAAGCCCTGGTAGGGTTTGTCACGGCGGGCGATCCGGATTTGAAAAGTTCCACTAAAATCATTCGGGCCATGTGTGAAAACGGTATGGACATCCTGGAACTGGGGGTCCCTTTTTCCGATCCCACTGCCGACGGACCGGTCATCCAGCGCTCCTCCATGCGCGCCTTGAAAAACGGGGTCAGCCTGCCGACCGTTCTTGAAATGACCGATCAGATCCGTCAATTCACGGATATTCCGATTATCCTGTTTTCCTATTACAATCCCATTCTGGCTTACGGCACCGACCGGTTCTATGAAGATGCGCGACATGTCGGGTGCCGATGGCCTGCTGGTGGTGGACCTGCCCCTGGAGGAATCCGGGGAACTCATCGCCGGCTGGGATGAAAACGCCTTTTCCTTCATCAACCTGGTGGCACCCACCACCCCGAAGGAGCGGATGGCCAAAATCGCCAAGGCCGCATCCGGGTTTCTGTACCTGGTGTCAAAGACCGGCGTGACCGGCAGCGATGGGCTGGACACCTCTGAAATCGGGGGACAGATGGAAATCCTGCGATCCGTGACCGATCTGCCCGTGTGCGTGGGTTTCGGCATCTCCACGGATGAAGATGTCCGTGCGGTAGCCGCCCTTGCCGACGGCGTGGTTATCGGCAGCGCATTTGAGCGGATGATCGAAGAAAACATCGGCAATTCCGATCTGGCGGAACGCATCGGGAAGATGACATCCGCATTTAAGGCGGCCACGAAATCGGTTCATGTATGATGGAGTCGTAAAAAGTCCAAAGTTCGTCAGCCCGGCGCAGGCGGGGGGCAAGACCGATTGGAAAAACTGGATTCCGGCCTTCGCTGGAATGACGAAAGTGTAAAATCCGACTTTACGGGTTCATCAAAATTTTAAAAAGTCGTTTGCAATCCATGCCTCTGGTGGTATTAGCTTGCACTTATGAAAAAACAGATTGTGATTTTAAACGACAGAATGGCGTTAACGGACCGGTTTCAAACCCCGCTCGACACACTGGATCAATTATCTTGAAAAGCGGTATCGCCGGCCGATGTATTATAGGGCTCTTCAGCTTGTTTGATTACCCCTTTCCCGTACTGCCCCTTGAAGGCGATTACCCGAGGCAACTTGCCGGCAGTTCGGACCATGTGTTTCGTCATGGGGATGACGTAAAGCAGATGCTGAAAACCGCATACACCGCATTGAACGCCAAGGCGCATCAGGACATGAAGGCGATGTGGCGGCAATTTGGCGGCGACGCTATCGGCTGACGGGCAACCCGTCGATCGGTCCCCGGTTTATTTTTCTAAATGTTAGTTATGCGTATAGAAGGCTGCGCCTGATGAAGATTTGCCTCATATCCGTTGAAATATTTGCGTGGGGAAAATTCGGCGGGTTCGGCAGAGCCACCCGTACCATCGGCGGGGAGCTTGCCCGGCGGGGTGTATCGGTGTGTGCAGTGGTTCCCCGCAGAAAAGGCCAGAAGCCGGTTGAAATACTCGACGGCATCACCGTGTACGGGTTTTCTCCCTATTATCCGTTTGAGGCGGCCCGCCTGCTGAGAAACTGCAACGCGGATATCTACCATTCCTGCGAGCCGTCTCTCACCACCTTTCTGGCCCTGAGATCCATGCCGCATAAAAAACATATGGTGACGTTTCGGGATCCCCGGGATACCACCGACTGGAAAATGGAGTTTGAGCTTCCCTCCCTGAACCGGTGGCAGGTTCTGCATAATTATCTGTTTGAAAACAATCTGTTCGTGCGTCGATGTATTCGGCGGATGGACCGGGTCTATACCATCGCCAACTATTTGATCCCCAAAGTCAAAACAATGTACCATCTCCGGCAGGATCCCGAATTTCTGCCGACGCCGGTTTCACTGCCGGACAATATCGAAAAAGCGAAAACGCCCACCGTATGCTACCTTGCCCGTCTGGACAGGCGGAAACGGCCGGAGCTGTTTTTAGATCTTGCCGAAAAATTTCCGCAGGTGAAATTCATCGTTATGGGCAAGTCCCGGGACAAGGGGTGGGAGGCGTATCTTCGAAAAAAATATGCGAACATCCCGAACCTGGAATTTGCTGGCTTTGTCGACCAGTTTGCGTCAGAAGACCATGCCCGGATGCGAAAGGAGAGCTGGATCATGGTAAACACCGCCACCCGGGAAGCGCTCCCCAATTCCTTTCTCGAATCGGCCGCTGCCAAATGCGCGATCCTCAGCCATGTGGACCCGGACGGGTTTGCATCGCAATTCGGCTACCATGCAAAGAACAATGACTTTGAAAAAGGACTCCGGTTTCTCCTGGAAGATCAACGGTGGCAAAAACAGGGGGAAAAGGGCCATCAGTATGTGAAAGCGGTATTTGAAAACGAAATTGCCATGAAAAAACATATGGCCATTTACGAAGAGCTGTTTGCGCAGGCCCGGCATCGATCCAATTTCCGACCATCAGCATAAAGAGCACCCGACCCCGCCGGACGGCGTTTTTGCAGCAAGAAATTTTGATGAACCCGTAAAAAGTCCGAAGTTCGTCACTCCGGTGAAAACCGGAGTCTATAACCAGCTCAGTTTGTAGTAGATTCCGGCCTCCGCCGGAATGACGAAAGTGTAAAATCCGACTTTTTACGGCTTCATCAAATTTTGAATCCTAACGGCCGCCGGCACACCCCCCTTTAATTCCCCCCTGAACAACTCAAGGGTGGATTATGCCTTGAAATTATGACCAAATTCCCCCCTTGAGGGGGGCCAGGGGGGTGTTGGACCAGTGAGAAATCAACCGGGTTAAGTTCCCTGGGAGCGCCAGACGCCAACGGCAACATTCTACTTTGGGTTCCGGATGATCTTGTTCAGGCAGTCTGCGTCATATTTCATGTTTGTGCCCAGGTTGCACGGGTGAATGCAGAAACAGCCCCTGGTCCGTTTCCTCATATCGTCGGCGGCCTTTGACCACCAGAGCGATTTGAAATCCATGTCCACATCCCTGAGGTTTCCGAACGGTTTGGTCGGCTCGCATAGCGCCACATCACCATTGTTGTAGATTACGCCATCCGCATATCCGGCCAGGCAGTCGAGCATCCGGTGCTGATGTTTCATGACATTGCCCATCATCTCCAGTTTGACCTGCTGAAACGCACTCCAGTTTACAAAGCCCTGTTTGTTCGCGGCCGCCGTCAGCAGAGATCTGAGATGATCCATCTCCTCTGCCGACACGAGAATATCGGCATTCTGGGGATTCAAATCCCTCCTGATGTTTACAGGGATGCCGATGGTGTTATTGCCGCCCCCCCTGACCGGTGAAACGATCAGCGGCACATTCAACCGGCACAGCTCAGGAAGGAAATCCTTCAGGTACGGCAAATTACCATGGGTCACGGTAGTGGCGACGGCAACGGATAAATTGTCGCGGGTTTCCATGACGGCCTTCAACCCCATGATGGTTTTCATCGCCCTGTCATAACAGCCTTTGACGTTTCGAATATGGTCGTGCCATTCCCGAGGCCCGTCGATGGAGACATTTATTTTGAGCGTGGCGTGTCCGATGATTGCCGACATGTTTTTGGCAAAATCGATGATTTTTTCAAACCGGATGCCGTTGGTCGGAATGCTGATGATGCTGACCCCCGCATCTGAAAACAGCCGGACGATATCCGCCAGGTCCTCTCTTAGAAACGGTTCGCCGCCGGTCAAACTGATGGCTTTGACGCCCCGGAGACTCTTTGATAATTTCCCAATCTCTTGTATAGACATTTCATCCGCTGCCCCTGCGACTTCCTTCCAGTAAAAACAATGGTCGCATGCGGCATTGCAGCGGTTGGTGATGAAAAAAATGATCATCTCCGGAATTTTCCGCCGGACGGCATACCGTCGGCGCACCGTGCCGGCGAGCCGGATCAGCGGATATGCAACGGGTTCCGGGATTGTTCGAAGAATTCCGACGGCCAGTCGGATCAGTGGCTTTTCCATCATTTATCCGTCATCATGCTGATTGGATGCCTCTTTTTGTATTTGACCGCAAGCGCATATAGAAAACCAAGTGCCTGTGTTTTCTCACCGAGCCAGAAAACCAGAAAGTGCCTGACGGTCGAAAAACTTTGCCCGTCAAAGGGTCCAAAGACTTTTCTCCAAATCATGAGCAGCCACTTGCCGGCGCGGCGGCCTGTCTTTTTCTCATCCCACAGCAGACTTTTATCCGGTGCCTGCTCCGGTTTGAAGGGCTTCTGTGTCCCATAGAGGATGCCGATGCCGATTCCTCTGCTAAACTGGTGTCGCAGGTATTTTACAGGCGTCATTTTTTTCAGGTGTTTGATCCGGTTGTCGATAAACACGACTTTGTGTCCCCGGCGCTGCAACCTGAAAACCAGGTCGATGTCTTCGCACCCATAGGTTTTAAAAACCGGGTTGAAGATAAACCCGTCCACATTCAGGCACTCCTCCAGACACGACCGGCGATAGATGACATTGCCGGTGTTGCCCACAAACCCGTCCGGATTGATCCGGTCTTCGGTCGGAAACCGTCGGCGGAGCCGGATTTCCTGAAGGAACGGATCCGTCTCAAGGTAATGGCTGCTGACCATGGCCGCGTCATATTTGTCAATCGCCGCCGCCATCCGCTCAAGCCAATCCTCCCCTGGAATACAATCATCATCTGTAAACGCCACCAGATCTCCCTTCGTTTTTGCAAACCCTTCATTTCTGGCCCAACTCGGTCCTTTTCGGTTTTTGTCGAAAACCACAACCACTTCATCGGGAGGTCTGGTCTGACGGTTTAATGCGTCTTTTGTCTCGGAAAGGGTGCTGCGTCCGGTGCTCGGGATAATCACCGAGATAAAGTGCGGATCTTTGTCTATCAATTTGATGGGCTCGTAAGGTGTTATTTTCTCGCAAAGCGGGACTGAGAATTTATAGATTCTGCGCAAAAATTATGCATTTCAAATGTTGATGAACCCGTAAAAAGTCCGAAGTTCGTCACTCCGGTGAAAACCGGAGTCTATAACCAACTTAGTTTGTAGTAGATTCCGGCCTCCGCCGGAATGAGTGCGTCCGTAAAGGCGCCATATCAGCACGGTGTAAGTCCGTGTCGGGGTAAGCCAAGGCCCCGTAGTCGAGGGTAACTGCGTCACCGCGAGGTGGGGTGGAGAGCAACCGGAGACGAACTGGCGGTCCGCAGGATGACGAACTTGATTCGGCGGGATGCAGCGACGAGCCTGCTCATTCATGGTGAAGTCCGAAAATCGTCCGGTACGCTGGGTATTGGCGCGTAAAGCGGTGCCGGGGCGCATCACGTGGTTGGAGGTGGAACGCCGGAAAGGTGTGGCGAGATAAGCGGAGAGACCTGTTTGCGAGGTGACGCAGGCAGGAGTCAGAGCCTTCATAGTACCGAAGCAGCCGATGCTGCGGAAAGCGCGGGAAGCAAAACCGTGCCGAGGGAAGGGAGGCAGGAAGGTAGATGCGTGAAATCCAACGACAGGCAAAGCATAAGCAAAGCGCCGGCAGTGCCGGTAACGGCTAAGCAAGGCGCAGAGACCGGGCATCGGGACTGGTGCTGGGTGGAAGCCTCGATTTGGACGCCGCGCATGCTGGCGGCGCTGGAAAACGGCGTCAAAGGAGGCAAGTGGTTCAGCTTGATCGACAAGCTGGTTCGTCCCGGCACCCTGGAACTGGCGTGGCACAAGGTCGCGCGAAACAAGGGGGCGGCCGGAGTGGACGGGCAGAGCGTTGAGCGGTTTTCGTTGAAGGCGGATAAATATCTTAAGGAGCTGGAAGAAGCATTGAAGGCCGGCACTTACCGGCCGCAGCCGGTCAAGCGCGTGGAGATACCCAAAGGGCCGGGTCGCACTCGACCCCTGGGCATTCCGGCGGTAAAAGACCGCATCGTACAAACTGCGCTGAAGCTGGTAATAGAGCCGATTTTCGAATGGGACTTTCTGGATTCGAGCTATGGCTTTCGACCTGGACGCGGATGCAAAGACGCCCTGCGGGAGGTAGACGGTTTGATTAAGGCAGGCTACACGCACGTTGTGGACGCCGACCTTGCGAGCTACTTTGACACCATTCCGCATGACCGATTGATGATCCGAGTGCAGGAGCGCATCAGCGACGGGCGTATTCTGGATCTGATTCGGGGATACCTGGGTCAGGATATCGTCCGTGGGCTGGAGCGCTGGACGCCGACCGGAGGAACTCCGCAAGGTGCGGTGATCAGTCCCCTGCTGGCGAACCTGTACCTGCATCCGCTGGATGTGCTGATGCGGACAAAAGGTTATCGCATGGTCCGATACGCAGATGACTTTGTGGTGATGTGTCCCAGTGCAGAGGCAGCGCAGTCGGCCCTGGCCGACATACGCGCCTGGGTAAAAGAAAATGAACTTACCCTGCATCCGGACAAAACCCACGTGGGAGACTGCACAGTAGAAGGACAAGGCTTTGACTTCCTGGGTTACCGGTTTGAAGCCGGAAAGCGATGGGTTCGAAAGAAAAGCCTCAAGTCCCTGCGGGAGCGTATACGGGCCAAAACCGGCCGATCCCGTGGAGAGAGCCTGGACCAGATAATAGGCAGTTTGAATCCGATGCTCATAGGTTGGTTTGGCTACTTCAAACATGCGAATCCATTTACCTTTAAGATGATTGATGGTTTTGTCCGCCGCCGACTGCGATCTGTCTTGCGCAAACAAAAGCGACGACCGGGTATGGGTCGCTGCCTGGCCGATCATAAACGCTGGCCTAATGCATTTTTCGCTGAGCACGGGCTTTTCACCTTAACCGAAGCCCATGCTGTGGCGCGCCAGTCACGATGTTGAAACTACCAACTGGAGAGCCGTGTGCGGGAGAACCGCACGCACGGTTCGGAGGGCGGGGAGGGCGAGAGCCTTTCCCGACCCCTATCGAAAGCGTAAAATCCGACTTTTTACGGCTTCATCAATGTTGTCTCATAAAGACTTTTTACGATTTTATCAAGGATTCGCCAAAAAATTTTTCACTACCGGACGGCTCACCCCCCTCAGTCCCCCCCCTGGCAGGGGCATAGGCGCTAACTTAATGACCGATGCAATATCTTCTAATTTGTCGTTCCTCTTAAGAGCGTCATTCCGGCAGTCTTTAAGCCGGAATCCAGGAAGACGAAATGAACAGGCAACCAGCGGTATACATTCTTGCAAATAAAAGAAACGGCACCCTTTGCTATTCATTGGATTCCGGCTAAAAGACTGCCGGAATGACATAAAGGATGATTACGAGGGGGATACTATGCGTTAAGTTAGCGCTTATGCCTGGCAGGGGGGAATTAAAGGGGGGTGTCCCGTCGGCAGCGGGATCAACGCCCGGTTGGTATGAGCCCAATGAGATAATAAGTAATTGAATCTCAATGGCTTTTATCTTTCCTGAAATCGTGATATATATCATCTGTCGAGATGAAGTGATGAGAATCAATCACGATACAGGAGGGATAACATCATGAATATGGGCATGAAGACCCGGTCGATGCTGATGGTTGCCTGCTGGCTGATAACGGCTGCTGCATCCGGCGGCATGGTGGCTGTTCTGGCGCAGGATGCCACGCACGATCTTCGGTTCACCCTGGCCATGGCCGACATCATGGAAGATGTGGCGGGAAGCGCCGACCCTTTCCCCAAGTACACCACCCAGCTGCTCAATCTGGCCAACCAGAACTCACAGGCCACCCGGCCCAACCAGGTGGGACAGATGTCGGAATTGATCCAGGAATTTCCGGGCCGGGGCTATGGAGAATGGGTAAAGTGGTACACCGGCAAACATCCCGGTGCCATTGATCAGGCTTCTGAAAAGACCTATGAAATGGTTGAAAAGATGAGAACGGCCATGGCCGGGATCGACCGGGCCATGACCCGGCGTTGGATCAGTGAGCTGGTCCTGACCAAGACCTATGCCGGACTGCGGTTTCAGGAAAGCGTCCTCAAGAAAATCGCCGCCATGAAAAACACCACTTACCGGCTGGCCACCCCGGAGGAAGAAACAAAGGGGATCGACGGCTTTATCGGCCTCACACCGGTTTCCGTCAAGCCGACCTCCTATGCGTCAAAGCCGTTTCTAAACGAAACGATTCCCGTGGATATCATCTACTACGAAAAAATAAGGGGCGGGATCAGAGTGACCTACAGTCGCCAGAAATGAACCCCGGATGCCTTGACCTCATCCATGGGCAGTATGGCCTTGATATCGATCAGGCAGCCGTTTGAATTGAGCCGATCGGCAAAATCAGCGACCCGCATGGATTTATAAGATCGGTGGGACACGGCGATAATGATGGCATCCAGGTTCTTCATCTCCTCAAACGGGGTCAAACGGATGTTGAAAATACGCCGGGCCTCGTCCACATCGGCCAGGGGATCGTGGACCAGGGGAATGATGCCGTAGGCGCTCAGTTCGGAGATGATGTCGGTCACCCGGGAATTTCTGAGGTCGGAGCAGTCCTCCTTGAAGGTCAGCCCGAAAATGCCGACCCGGGCGTTCATGATATTTTCGCAGGACCGGGCCATGAGCTTGACGGTTTTTTCCACCACGAACTTTCCCATGTTGTCGTTGATCCGGCGCCCGGCCAGGATGACTTCGGGATGATACCCGGCCCTTTCCGCCCGGTAGGTCAGGTAATACGGGTCCACGCCGATGCAGTGACCGCCCACCAGCCCGGGGCGGAACGGGAGGAAATTCCACTTGGTGGAGGCCGCCTCCAGCACTTCCACGGTGTCGATCCCCAGCCGGTCAAAAATCACCGAGAGTTCGTTCATCAGGGCGATATTCAAATCCCGCTGTGTATTTTCGATCACCTTGGCGGCTTCGGCGGTACGGATGTTGGGAGCCCGATAAATCCCCGCCGGGATGATGGCCCCATAGAGACCGGCCAGCAAATCCAGGGTTTCCGGGGTATCACCGGACACGACCTTGGTGATGTTGGGCAGGGTATGTGTTTTGTCGCCCGGGTTGATCCGCTCCGGAGAATATCCCACATGAAAATCCGTCTTCCAGGTCATGCCCGACATCTTTTCCAGGATCGGAACGCAGACCTCTTCCGTGGTGCCGGGATACACCGTGGATTCGTACACCACCACCGCCCCCGGTTTCATGTGCCTGCCGGCGGTCTCCGTAGCGCCCCGGACCGGGCCGAGATCCGGCTGACGGGCATCATCGATGGGCGTGGGGACCGCCACGATGATCACGTCGGCTTCCGCAAGCCTTGCGGGGTCCGTGGTGTATTCAAGGTGGAGCGCGGCCTTGAGTTCTTCTGCGGACAATTCGCCATTGGGGTCCGTGTGCGCCTGATAGGCCTTGATCATATGGGCCTTTAAATCATACCCGATGGTGGGGTAGCGTTTGCCGAATTCGACGGCCACCGGCAACCCCACGTATCCCAGTCCGATAACGGCAATGACGGGCTTTGTCGCCATGATTCAGATGTATCCTTTCTTTCCGAGAAAAAGCAGTATTTCCTGCGCCGCTTCCACCGGGGTCATGTTGGAGGTGTCGATCCGCAATTCCGGCCGCGTGGGATCTTCGTAGGGGTCATCCACGCCGGTGAACCCCTTGATCAGGCCGGCCCGGGCCTTGGCATACATTCCTTTCCGGTCGCGCTTTTCACATTCGGTGATGGGGGTGCATACGTGAATTTCGATGAATCCGCCGTATTGCTCCACCACGGTGCGGATTTCCCGGCGGGTGTATTCATAGGGAGCGATGGGCGCACAGATGGCGATCCCTCTGTTCTTGGTGATTTCGCTGGCCACAAAACCGATCCGGGCCACATTGATGTCCCGGTGCTCCTTGCTGAAGGACAGTTCGCTGGACAGGTTGCGCCGGACGATGTCTCCGTCCAGCAGCGTTACCGGACGGTCCCCGATTTCCAAAAACTTTGAATACAAAACCTTGGCCACGGTCGATTTGCCGGCACCGGAAAGGCCGGTCAAAAAGACGGTGAAGCCCTGCCGATGGGGAGGGGGATAGGCTTTCTGCAGTTCCGTGACCACTTCGGTGAAGGTGGCCCATTCGGGGATGCGCCGGCCCTCCCGGATACGCACCCGGATGTCGGAGCCGGAAAGTGATATGGTCTGGGTCCCCGCAGCGACTTTGTCCTTGGAGCGGTATTCGTCTTCAAACGGGAGGTAGACCATTTCCTCGAAGGGAACGATCTCGACGCCGATTTCGCCGGAAAACTCGGCGGCCAGGCACCGGGCGCGGTCGCATTCGTAAAAAGGTTCTCCGTTTGTGTCCGGCCCGGGGCTGGCATGGTCATGCCCTACGATGAAATGGGTGCAGCCGTAATTCTTGGCGATGATCGTGTCCAGTATGGCGTCGCGCGGACCCGAAAGCCGCATGGCCAGGGGAAGCAGCGACAGGACATGGGAATCGGGCGGATAATGGCCGGCAACGGCCTTGTAGCAGCGAACCCGTGTGTATTGATCGAAGTCATCGGGCCGGGTCATCCCCACCACCGGCAGGAGAAGCAGATTGGCCCGGGCATGGCGCATGGCCTTGGTGGTCATTTCAAACTGGAAGCGGTGCAGGGGATTGCGGGTCTGGAACCCGACCACACGCTGCCATCCGAGCTTGGTATACGTCTGCCGGACCTCCCGGGGATAGAGACGAAGCTGCTTGAAATCAAAATGCAGCGGTGAACTGATGACTTCCAGTCGGCCGCCGATATAAAAATCTCCCGACTTTTTCATCAGGTAATATACGCCGGGGTGGCAGGTGTCCATGGTTTCATAGGCTTTTTTCGCTTCTTTTTCCCGGTCCACCGGCCAGATATCTTCCACATGCATGACCGCCAGCAGAAATCCTTCCGGATCACGGAGGGCCACCGACTGGCCGACCTCCAGCCGCCCGGCCTGGGCTTCGGAGATGTCCAGACAGATGGGCAGCGGCCAGAGGGTGTTGTCCTGCAGCCGCATCCGATCCAGCACCGATTCATAATCCGCCCGGACCATGAATCCCTGGAGGGGTGAAAATCCACCCACGGCCAGCAGTTCCAGGTCGCACAGGTGACGGTCGTTCAAAACGACATCGGGCAGGTTCATGGCGATTTCTTTAAGCAGCCTGGCACGATCCTCATCGACAATCAGACTGATCAGGCTGCCGCCGTGGGCATCATAAACGGTTTCGGTCATTACGCGCTCTCATGGTGATATTTCGTTGGAAAGTTTCAATGCCTGCCGTTTGAAACGACAAACCAGGGATTTAGCAGGTTCGGTTTGTTGTATAACAGGGGTTGGCGGGTTTCGCTGCAGAAAATTGCGGCGCCGGCCGCCTCGGCAATGGCATGGCCGGCCGCCGTATCCCACTCCATGGTGGGCCCGAGGCGCGGATACACGTCGGCCCTTCCTTCGGCAACCAGGCAGAATTTCAAAGAACTGCCCGCGGAGATAAAATCAAGATTTCCATGGGACTTGCGCTTGTCTGCCACGTATGCCGTAAGTTCCGGGGTGGCATGGGACCGGCTTCCCACGATGGTAAACGGCCGGTTCGGATCGGCCGCCGCACGGATCTGATCCGATATGCTTCGGAGTTGATCATACGAGATTTGCCGGATGTGTTCCGGGTGGTCAATGTCCAGGCGGTAGGCGCCAAGGTCTTTTAAGGCGAAATAAAGCCGTTTTTTGACCGGTACATAGATGACCCCCATCACCGGCCGGCGATCGCAGACCAGCGCGATGTTAATGGTGAATTCACCGTTTTTCTTGATGAATTCCTTGGTTCCGTCGAGGGGGTCGACAACCAGGAGGGACGGCCAGGCGCCACGCGCTTCAAAGGGAATCGATTTGCCTTCCTCGCTGAGCATGGGGATGTCGAAATCCGCCAGACAGGCGGCAATGATCCGGTGGGATTGTTTGTCCGCCAGGGTCAGCGGCGAATCATCGGCCTTGAACTCGACTTCAAAGTCCTTGTCGTAAATTTCAAGCGCGGCGACGCCGGCTTCGACAGCCGCATATATGGATGCCGTCAGCAATGCAGAGTCATTCATAACGATCGGGAGAATTCCATAAATGTAGTTGCTGTAGATGCTGCGGGAATTGATCTCAGCGCAACCCAATCTTCGTATCGCGGGTAACCTAACCTGTTGACTGAGAAAATGTCAATACGATTGCTTTTTATTTTCGTAATCGCCGATGATATGGTTTAGTCTTTCCCGAATGTAATCCCCCAGTTGATCCACTTCCGCCCGGGAAACATGCTTGATGTCGTAAGTGAGATCCTCGATTTCATCTTCTTCCATTCCAATGGTCTTATTGACCATGAAGGAGTCCACCTCCCCCTCTTCCAGAATCAGGCCGCACGCACCGATGGATCCGAGAAATTCACCATTTACCACAATCGGCACCACGAATTTCAGCAGCCCGGCATCGCATTCCTCGGCGGTGGGTTCTCCGGACTGCCGGGCCATTTCCGCGATGTTCATGTGCGCCACCGCACAGATATAACTCTGGCCCCGGTCATCGGCCTTGATCCGGGGACAGAACCGGTTGACCCACTGCTTGTAATCCGTAATCCGGATGCCTTCGCGGTTGAAGACATTGACATCCAGGCCCGAGCGCTCGTGCAGATCCTGCTCCAGCTGCTTCCATTGTTCCAGCGGTAAAAGATCCGTCAGTTCCATTGAAATTCCTCTTTGGGCGGATGCATCATGGTTTTTTCACCTGGCCTGCAACCCATTCCAGAAAAGCCGGGTTTCCGCCCGATACCGGCAGTGTGAGGATGCAGGGGCAGTCATAACTGTGATTGGATTTGATGCTTTCCATCAGTTCGGGAAGGCGGGCTTCGGTGGTTTTGGCGATCAGGACCACCTCGTTGTCGTACTGAAGTTCGCCGTCCCAGATATAAATGGAATTCATGTTGTCGATAATGTTCACGCAGGCGGCCAGCCCATGTTCCACCAGCTCGTTTCCAATGGCCACGGCCTCGCTTTTGCTGCCGGCGGTAACATATGCCAGGTATACCTGCTCCATGATGGTTTTCCCTTTATCCGTTGAACTCGACTTCACTGCATGAGAATGGCTGCGTTCACGATCGGGGCGGGGACATGATCATTTTTCTTCAAAAAAGGATCGGATAATGGACAGCACGGTGTGGGGCTTTTCCATGGGAATCAGGTGACCGGCGCCGTCAACGGACACGTAATGCCCCCGGGGAAATTGTCCGGCCAATCCGGGATAATCGATAAATCCCTTGTTTTCGGTGTGTTCCCCTTCCATCACCAGAACGGGGCAGTTAACATTGGGGACATACGGCCAGGGATCATAGGCCATGCTGCCCATGAAAAGCGCGGCTTCCTGCCGGGGGTGGCAGGCCAGTTCGAGGCCGCCATCGGGTGACGGCACCATCCCGTGGGCGACATACAGGTCCAGGATCTGCTCATCCCAGGCGGCAAACAGGGGTTTTGATTTCAGGTAGGCCCTGGCTTCGCCGGCATTTGACCACCCGTTTTTGCGCCGGATGGATTTTCCGGCCAGGGGGTGGTCTTCCACCCGTATTTTGGCCTGGTAGAGTTCATGAGGCAGCAGAATCGGTTCGATGAGCACCATCTTGCGAACAGGCAGATTGAAACGCCCGCTGGCAATCGTCATGACCGCACCGCCCATGGAATGGCCCACCATGAATGGCGAGGCGATATTTAGCTCCCGGCAGAAAGAGACCAGATCCCGGGCCAGAAACCGCCAGCTCAGTCCGCCCGCCTCCGGGTCCGCACACCGGTAATCGCAGAAATACGGCGCAAACACCTGGTATTTTTCGGAAAGCCCCTGGGCGATGGGGTGCCACAGCCATGGCAGAAAACCCGTGGCATGAATCAGGATGACCGGAGGACCGGCGCTTCCGTAATGGAGAAATGAAATCCGGGCATCTTCAATATCTACCAGTTTTTCGACCGGTTCAATCAAATCCATAAAGTATCGCTTTAAATATGATCAAAAATCGAATTTTTCCGGGGGCCGTCTTTCGGGGACGTACTGGTGTTCGATTTCGCCCTCGTTCCATTTTCTGGATACATACAGGGCGCAATAGCAGCTGCCGTATTCCTCGACATCCGGCTCCCGGTAGACGCAGGGGCAGATGATATCCCTGTCGTGCTCCCGGTCGCCGGAAGAAAGGCGGCAGGGGCAGTTCATATAGCCGTAGCGCTCCTTGTTCTGAAGGAGGGAATCCAGCAGATCGAAAACCAGATCTTTGTCCCGGTTGAAAAAATACCCCTTGGATTCCTGGATTTTCTTCAACTGTTCATAAAGCTGTTCAACTTTCATGAGAGTCCGAGGGCCTCCTTGATCTCTTTTTCCTTATACCCGACGATGACCCTGTCACCGATTTTAATGGTGGGAAATGAACATCTCGGATTGAGTTTTTTCACATCCTCCAGGATCGCTTTGCGTTCCTCGCTGTCCGCCAGATCGACATCCACCATGTCATATTCGACATTGCAGTCGTTTAAGAACTTCTTGGTGGCTTTGCAGTGGCTGCAGGTACTCAAGGTATAAATCATAATGTTGGTTTCGGCCATGTCGCGCCCTCCCTTCGGTTAGGTTATCGTGCCCGGGATCTTCGAAAAATTTCTATAGCACAGGCAGAAATCATTATCCATCAAAACGTACGACAATCTCATCAAAGCGCTTGCGCCATTTGCGGGGAAAAGGGTCATCTCCTGGCGGAAATACCCCACCGCCAGCAGCAGGGGAACCCAGTAATGGGCCGGAATCTTGAACTCCTTCTTGACCGCTTCCAGGTCGAACCCGTCCATGGGATGGGTGTCGATGCCCATGCTTTTGGCCGCAAGCATCAGGTTCATGGCGAAAAACCCGGTATTCTTGTTGGCAAATGCCACCTGGCGGGCCTCGGTTTCTCCATACAGCGACCGGCACTCGCCCAGAAACCAGTCCTTCTGCTCTTCCTTGAGCTGCCCCACCTTCACCAGGTTTTCAAAAGCGTTCTGCAAGAACCGGTTTTCCGGCTTCCAGCCGCTCATGTCCGCCAGAACAATCATGGTGACCGGCGCTTCACTGACCTTGGCCTGGTCCCAGGCATTTTTGCGCAGCCGCATTTTATCTTCCCGGCTGCGCAGAAGAATCAAATGCCACGGCTGAAGGTTGAAGCTGGACGGCGCCTGTGCAGCCATTTCCACCATCTGCCGGATCTGTTCATCGGATACGTCTTTTTCGGGGTCAAAGTAATTCACTGCACGCCGGTTCATGACCACATCCTGAAATTCCATAAATACCCCCTTTTCGAATACGATGGTTTAGAAGCAGACCCAACCCGATTTTCTACAACATAAGTCTAAATATCGGTCCATTCAACTCGTTCAAAACGAATGGAAGGGGTTATTCATAACCATTGGAACAATATGATTCGGAAACTGCTTAGAAATTTGGTATAGTATTTCAATTTTCAAACCCGAATGGTGGCTATGAAGCGCAAAACCATATTGAAAGCAGGTCTGATCGTCGTTGTGCTGGTTCTGGTTGTCCTTTTTTTTGCCTCGGGTGCCGATCAGTACCTGACCGTAGATTATCTGAAGGGCAGCAGCCAGGCACTTGGGAATCTGTACGCCGACCATAAGGCATTGACCATCGGTGCCTACATGGCGATCTACATCCTCGTTACCGGCCTTTCCCTTCCCGGGGCGGCCGCCATGACCCTGGCCGGGGGGGCACTGTTCGGGCTGCTTGTAGGCACGGTGGCGGTCTCCTTTGCCAGCACCATCGGCGCGACCCTGGCCTTTCTGGCGGCCCGGTTTCTGTTTAAAGATGTCGTTCAGCAAAAATTCGGAAAACGGCTTGAAAAAATAAATGAAGGGGTGAAAAAAGACGGCGCATTTTTTCTGTTCACCCTGCGCCTGGTGCCGGTCTTCCCTTTTTTTGTCATCAACCTGGCCATGGCGCTGACCCCCATCCGAACGGCCGTGTTTTACCTCGTCAGCCAGATCGGCATGCTCCCCGGCACCCTGGTCTATGTCAATGCCGGCACCCGGCTGGCCGAAATCCGGTCCGCCGGGGACATCCTCTCCTTCGACCTGATCCTGGCATTTATCCTGCTGGGGCTGTTCCCCTGGATTGCCAAGCTTCTCAACCGCCGCATCACCCGATGGCGGGCCATGTCCCCATACCAGAAGCCGAAAAAATTCGATTACAACCTGGTGGTTATCGGCGCCGGCTCCGCGGGGCTGGTGAGCGCCTACATTGCCGCCACCGTCAAATCCAAAGTCGCCCTGATCGAAAAGGAAAAAATGGGCGGCGATTGCCTGAACACCGGGTGCGTGCCCAGCAAGGCGCTGATCAAAAGCGCCCGGGTGCTCTCTTACGCCAAACGGGCAAAAGACTTCGGATTCGCGCACGCCGACGTCCGTTTCGACTTCAAAGACGTCATGGAACGGGTACACCGGATCATCAAGACCATCGAACCCCATGATTCCATTGAACGCTACTCCGGTCTGGGGGTGGAATGCATCACCGGGGAGGCCAGGATCACCTCCCCCTACAGCGTCGAGGTGAACGGCCGCGTATTGACCACCCGGGCCATCGTGGTGGCCACGGGCGCAAAGCCGTTTGTCCCCCCTATTCCCGGACTCGATCAGGCCGGCTGCCTGACTTCCGACAGCCTTTGGTCCATCCGGCACCTGCCTGAACGGCTGGTAGTGCTGGGAGGCGGCCCCATCGGATGTGAAATGGCCCAGGCTTTTGCCATCCTGGGCTCGGCGGTCACCCAGGTGGAAATGGGGCCGCAGATCATGGGACGGGAAGATCCGGATGTCGCCGAATTTATGGAAAAAAAATTTACTGATACCGGCATCCGGGTGCTGACCCGCCACCAGGCCAAACAGGTTCTAATCCGGGAGGGACGAAAAATCCTGGTCTGCGATCATGCGGGACAGGAGGTTCGGATCGAGTTTGACGACATCCTGGTGGCCGTGGGGCGCAAACCCAATTCCTCCGGTTTCGGCCTGGAATCCCTCGGGGTGGAATTCAACGGCGATGGCACCATCCGCACCGATGCCGGACTGCAGACCCGCATCCCCACCATCTTCTGCGCAGGCGATGTGGCCGGCCCCTTCCAGTTCACCCACGCGGCAAGCTACCAGGCCTGGTTTGCGGCGGTCAATTCGCTGTTCGGCAGTTTGAAAAAGTTCAAGGTCGATTACCGGGTGATCCCCTGGACCACTTTCACGGAGCCGGAAGTGGCCCGGGTGGGCATGAACGAAACCGATGCCGCCGCACAGGATATCGATTTTGAAGTGACCATCTATGGGCTGCAGGACCTGGACCGGGCCATTGCCGAATCCGAGGCGCAGGGGTTCGTAAAAGTGCTCACCCGCAAGGGATCGGATGCCATACTCGGGGCCACGATCGTGGGGCCGCATGCCGGGGAATGGATCCACGAATATGTTCTGGCCATGAAGTACAAGCTGGGGCTGAACAAAATTCTGGGGACCATCCACATTTATCCCACGCTGGCCGAAGCCAACCGGTATGCCGCCGGTGAATGGAAAAAAGCGCATGCCCCCGGGCGCGCACTGCGCCTGCTGGAGAAATTCCACCGGTTCAGGCGCGGAAAAAAAAGATGAATAAGGACCCGGATACGAATTTACGCGTCATACTGTTTGCCCGCACGCCCCTGCCCGGCCAGGTGAAAACCCGGCTGGCCCGGCATATCGGAGCAGAATCAACCCTTGCACTCTATTCCTGCTTCCTGACCGACATGCTGGAAAAAATCCTGCACGCCGGGCTGGTTCCACGGATCTGCTATTTCCCGCCCGAAAGCAGGTCCGAAATGGAGCGCCTGCTGGGTTCCCGGTTTGACTATTTTCCCCAGACCGGCCCGGACCTGGGCGAAAAAATGTTAAATGCCTTTGCCGACACGTTTTCCGCAGGCTTTCAAAAAGCCATTCTGGTGGGATCGGATTTTCCCGATCTTCCGGACCACTTTCTTGCAGAGGCGGCAGACCGCCTGGATGACCATGACTGCGTGATCGGACCGGCAGCAGACGGCGGGTATTACCTGATCGGGTTTAAGCAAAATACGTTTTATCCCGCCGTGTTTACCGGCATTCCCTGGAGCACGGACACGGTTTATGCCCGGACGCGTGGAATACTTGAAAAAGCAGGCAAAAAAATCCACGCACTCGGTGTATGGCAGGACATCGACGACTGGCCGGACCTGGCCGGGTTCATAGAGAATCAGACCCGAGGGGGCGCAGATGCCCCGCAAACCATTCAGTGCTTGAAAAAATTGAAACTGATGGAATCAAAATGATGATCACTCATAAATTTGCCTCGACCGGCCCTGCAGTGGCCGCGGCCCTTTTGACGCTGTTTCTGGCGTGGGGAATGTCTCCGGCCTCGGAAAACAAAACGCTTGAAGTGGGGAAATTTTCTGCGCTCGATGCTTCACAGGGACTGCCGGATCAATGGAAGCCGCTGACCTTCAAGAATATTGACGCCCACACGGACTATCGCCTGGTAAGTGTAGACGGCACCACGGTGATCAAGGCGGACAGCCGGGCTTCGGCCTCCGGGCTGATCCGCAAGATCACCATCGATCCGAAAGCGTATCCGGTCATTTCCTGGCGCTGGAAGATTGAAAACATCTATGAAAACGGGGATGTTACCCGGAAATCCGGGGATGACTACCCGGCGCGGATCTACATCGCCTTTGCATACGATCCGGACCGGGTGGGGTTTTTTGAAAAAGCCAAATTTTCGGCCCTAAAACTGATTTACGGCGAATACCCCCCCACCGGCGCCATAAACTACATCTGGGCCAGCCGGGCCGAACAGGGCCGGATAACGGACAATCCGTACACGGACCGGGTCAAGATGATCGTCATCGAATCCGGCAGCTCCAGGGTCGGCGAATGGGTGACCGAAACGCGCAACATTTACGAGGACTACAAACGGGCATTCGGCACCGAACCGCCGAATATCTCCGGCGTGGCCATCATGACCGACTCGGACAACACGGGAGAATCCGCGGTGGCATTTTACGGGGACATCATTTTTACGAAGGATTGATGGTGCGCCCGCTCCCGGACATTTCCATCATCATCCCGGTTTTGAACGAAGCGTGCAGGATCAATGAGACCCTGGCCTGCCTCCCCCCTCCCCTTCCGGGTACGGAACTCGAGGTCATCGTGGTGGATGGGGATCGATCCGGCTCGACCATCGAGGCCATTTCCCGAGGCGGCATCATTAAAATCGTATCGCCCCAAGGACGCGGCAGGCAGCTCAATGTCGGGGCCGCAGAAGCGGCCGGCCGCATCCTGGTTTTTCTTCATGCCGACACCCGGCTGCCCGAAGATGCGTTCCCATCAATTAAACGCGCCCTGGCCGGGCCCGGGACATCGGCCGGCGCCTTTGGCCTGAAAATCGATTCGAAAAAGCCGGTCTTCCGGATCATCGAAAAGGCCGCCTTTCTGCGAACCCGCATCACCCGGATCCCCTATGGGGACCAGGCCATCTTCATCAAGGCGTCCTTCTTCAAGAAAATGGGGGGATTTTCCGAAATCCCCATCATGGAAGATGTCGACCTGATGCGCCGGATCCGGCGCGCGGGCGGTTTTGTCCGCATCCTGCCCTCTGCAGCCGTCACCTCCCCGCGCCGATGGGAAAAGGAAGGAATTGTTTCCTGCACCCTTCGAAACCGGATCATTTCAATTTTGTTTCTCGCCGGAGTGCCGCCGGAAAGGCTTGCCCGGCTGTACCGGGACCACTCCGACCCGTGAACTGAGCAAGTTGGAGGCGCTGGTACACCCCTAAAATTCCCCCCTTGAGGGGGGCTCAGGGGGGTGTCGGACCTGCGAAGACAAAAGGGGATTTAAGATTCCGGCGCACCAAAATCCCCCTAAATCCCCCTTTTTCTAAGGGGGACTTAAAATCACAATCATTTCAAACTCGCTCTTGTCGAAGCGAACTGCGGCAATCGAATCATCCGGGAATCGATACCGGTGCGGCTTTTCCGATATATTCCATGGTCTCCTGGTATTTTGAGCGCATATCCACGTGGGCATCCTCGATTTCCTTGCGCTGGGGACTCCACTCGGAGGGGCACTCGGTTCGAAGCTTGTCGATCTTGTCCTCCATTTCCCGGACGATGATCTTCATGTCATTGAAATAGGACCACACCTTGTCTTTTTCCGCCGTCCCCAGGTGGTCCGCCCGTGCGGCCACATCGAACAGTTTGGCCTTCCACGCCGTCAGTTCCGATTCCATTCCGCTGCAGTAATCTCTGACATCCATGTTTCTTCCTCCTTTTCCATCGGGTTGATATGGCGCCCCATCAGGGCGTGTTTCGCCTCCTACTTCCCTGCTTTGCAGTCATTGTCCCACTCGGGACAGGCCTTTTTCATTTCCGCCTGGTATTTGGACATACATTCACTGCATTCCATCTCCACGTTGGGAACCTGGCCGAATCGCTGTTTCATCTCCTCCTGGCTCAGGTGGGATACGGCGCTGCATCCGCACTGGGGACAGGCGGTCTTGATCTGGTAGTTCTTCGTCATCGATACGCTCCTTCTTTGAGTCAAATGTTATTCATTACATGGCCTGAAGCAGCCGCAGAACCGAATCCGGATCTGTGACCGGGTGTTCGCAGGTATAATCACGGCAGATAAAGGCCATAGAGCCCTTTCCATCGGGTTCCGGAATCGAATCGATAAACGGAAACAGGTCTGCCAGCATTTTTTTGTTTTCCGAACTGCCGATGAGCAGCATGGATTTGCCCAGGTGCGGGACACTTCGTGCGGCGCCGATCATGCTTCGGGTCTCTTTGGCATCCGGCGGCCCCGAGATGATCACCTGGACGTGGCGGGACAGCGCGGTCATCAGCGCCACCAGCATCAAAGGTGATGCGGCACCCTGCCCGGAATGCCGGGACAGGCTCTGGCGAATGGTTTTTTCCGCCATGTTTTTAAATTGCTCATTGCCGGTGAATTGAGAAAGTCTCAGCATGTTCAATGCGGCCACCGAAGCGGCTGAAGGAATGACGCTGTCTGAAAATTCCTTGACCCGCATGATCAGGTGAGGGTCATGATCTTCGCCGGTCAGGTACACGCCCCCGTCGGCTTCGTCATAGAATCGCTCAATGAAATGGCGGTTCACCTCATTTGCCCGGTGAAGGTTTGCGGGGTCAAAATCCGCTTCATAGAGGTCGATCAGGCACTGGACATAGAAGGCATAATCCTCCGATGTTCCCGCCACCTTGCATTCCCCTGAATGCCAGCGCCGGAACAGGTCGCCCGTCGCCGGGTTATAGAGCCGGTCATGAATGAAGTCGGCCGCTTTTTGCGCCGCCGCGAGATAGGCAGGATCACCCATCAACGTATATGCACGGGCAATTGCCGATATCATCAGTCCATTCCAGGAGGTGATAATTTTATCATCCAGGTGCGGCCGGGGCCGGTCTTTGCGCAGGGCAAACAATTTCCGGCGGGCCGCTTCGATGATGGTTGCGATTTCGGATTCCGTTCTGCCGAATTTTTCGGCCGTCTCCGCCGGGGTGTGGGCACAAAACAGTACATTTTTGCCCGTAAACTCGTTGAATGGGATCATTGGCGGCGTTTCCGCCATCCCGGACGCCATAAAAAAAACAAAAAATTTCGGCGGAAGATGCGTCGAGATGCGCCCGGATCTCATCGGCCGCCCACACATAGAAGGCGCCTTCCTTCTTTTTTGAATCCGGCCGGCCAGGTTCGCTGCTGTCAGCATCTTCGGCCGAATAGAAGGCACCATCGGGATGGGTCATGTCCCGCAGCACGTACGCAACGGTCTTTCGGGCCACATCGGCAAACATGTTTTTCCCGGACAGCTGCCAGGCCTCCAGATAGGCCAGCACCAGTTGCGCGTTGTCGTAGAGCATTTTTTCGAAATGGGGCACATGCCACCGCTCGTCGGTGGAATACCGGTGAAAACCGCCGCCCAGTTGATCATAAATCCCGCCCCTGGCCATGGCGTCCAGGGTGTGCAGGGCCATATCCCTCACTTTGTTTCCCAGGGGCCGGGCGCCTTCGCCCAATTTGGCGGATGAATAGGCCATCAGGAAACGCGGAACCGAAGGCGACGGGAATTTGGGGGCCGGAGAAAAACCGCCGAATCGCTCGTCATAGGAATTGGAAAAGGTCCTGGCCGCCGCATCCGCAATGGCGATGTCGGGCAGACCGGAGCCCGATGACGGCGCAGAAGCGTCCAGGAACTGTTTCAGCCGGTCGGTGATGGCGGTGGCCGAAGAGACAATATTGTCCCGCTGGGCAGGATCGTGCCAGGCTTTGTCCACCTGCCGCAGCACATCCTGCCACCCGGGCATTCCGGAGCGGGAAAACGGCGGAAAGTAGGTCCCGCCGTAAAACGGCCTGCCGTCGGGGGTCAGAAAGACGTTGAGCGGCCACCCGGCGGAGCCCGTCATGGCGGACACGGCAGTAATATAAATGGTATCTACATCCGGCCGCTCTTCCCGGTCCACCTTCACCGAAACGAAATGCCGGTTCATGATATCGGCGATGTCGGGATTCGAAAAGGATTCATGGGCCATCACATGGCACCAGTGGCAAGTGGAATATCCGATGGAAACCAGGATGGGCTTGTCTTCCCGGGATGCTTTATCGAATGCCGCCGTCCCCCATGGATACCAGTCCACGGGCTGGTCCGCATGCTGGAGGAGATAGGGGCTTTTCTCGTCTTTTAAATGGTTCATATCGGTGCCTCCCTCGTAAATGATCGGATGCCGCGGCAGAGGGCTTAAACAGCAGAATAATCATGATTGGCCATTCTTTCAAAAAAACGGCTTTTCTATGTCAATCCGTTTCGCAGTCGGGATCTTGTTTCGTTCGACCACTATTTAATGGCATCTCAATTCGGATTGGAGCCATTCCCGTATTTCGCCTTCCACCGCATACACCCCCTTGTTGATGCCGGTGGTGCGCATGAATTTCTTCCGGAGGGTTTCGGGAAGCGAGATCCGGGCGATATCTTCGGCCCCTTCGGAATTGCGGCGGACCAGGAAGATGACCGGCGGGTCTTCCCAGGCATACACCACGAAATAATGAGACACATCGTTTTTGGATCGAATTACGTATTTGCCGTGGGCCCAGTTGTTTCCCCACTCCAGGTACAGCGTCACCGCCTCTTCCGGAGTCATTTCCCAGTCGATTTCATTGACCAGTTCCCTGTTATTTTGAAGATCACGTAAATGCATCATGTTTTCTGCTCCCTTCGCTATGGTTTCAGTATCACAGGAATAAGCATCTGCAGAGTCTGTGCCAAGATCCCCGGGTTCATTCAATTCGATTGCTGCGGCCTGCAACATGATTGGCGATGGGTTGGATGCATCGGCCCAAACCGCGCACGATACAGTTGTGTTTCATTTAAAATGATACATTTAAAGCGCAAATCCGGCATTTTCAAAGCCCGGATTCGGGTTTTGAAAACTGCTTAATTTCTATGGCTTTTCTGCCAACTGCGGTGAAATGGATGGAATTCAGTGACATATTGCATGGTGGAAATACCGGAAAAAGTTTTATATTTTTGTGGCACATGTTTTGAATATTTCCAAAGCATGATTACGTTAAGTTTACACCTGATCTCGTGGTCGAGGCCAATGGGATAAATGCAGGTCAACCCAACCCCCCCAAACCCAAATCGGAGGTTATATGGAAAAGGATATTAAAAAATCCACTGACAAAGTACTGGACATAAAAGATATCACCACCTGTGAATCCACGGGTGAGATGATTCTCAAAGCCCGCAAGGACGGCGTCGAACTTTGTTTTGACCGGGCCGCCAATATGAAGGCCTGCCCCATTGGCGCGGATTCGGCCTGCTGCAAGCACTGTTCCATGGGCCCGTGCCGGCTGAACGCAAAAGACCCCTACAGCAAGGTCGGCGTCTGCGGGGCTACGCTGGATACCATCATGGCCCGCAACTTCGCCCGCATGGTCGCCTCCGGCGCAGCCGCCCATACGGACCACGGCATGGCCATGCTCGATCTGTTCCGGGAAGTGGTCAAAGGCAATATTCCGGAATACTCCATCAAAGAGCCGGAAAAACTGATCAATATCGCAGAATCCATCGGGATCGAAACCGAGGGCCGCACCATCGAAGATGTGGCCATGGATCTTTACAGGGAACTGGAGCGCACGTATACCCAGGTGGAAGGCGAAATCCCGTTTGCCAAGCGAGCGCCGGCAAAAACCCTGGAGACCTGGCGCAAGCATGGACTGGTCCCCCGGGGCGCCATGCGGGAAATCATGGACCTGATGCACCGGACCCACATGGGCGTGGATCAGGATTACGAGAACATCACCCGGCAGTCGAGCCGGACAGCCTTGTCCGACGGCTGGGGCGGTTCCATGGTGGCCACCGAAATCTCCGACATCATCTACGGCACCCCCACCCCGGTCCTGACCGAGGTCAACATGGGCGTGTTGAAGGAAAACCAGGTCAACATCATCGTCCACGGACATGAACCCAATCTCTTCGAATCGGTGCTGGCCTCGGTAAACGAACCCACCCTGGTGGAAGCGGCCAAGAAGGCGGGCGCCGAGGGGATCAACCTGGTGGGCATGTGCTGCTCCGGCGCCGAGATGATCTCCCGGCACGGCATTCCGCACGCGGGCAATTTTACATCCACCGAGGCGGTCATCGTCACCGGTGCGGTGGATGCCATGGCCGTGGACGTGCAGTGCATACAGCAGGGCCTGTCAAAAGTGGCCCAGTGCTACGGCACCCACCTGTTTACCACCAACCCCCGGTGCCGCATCGAGGGCGCCAAACATATCGAGTTCAACGAGCACAATCCCCGGGAAAGCACGGATGAAATCGTCATCAAGGCGATCAGCCGGTTTAAAAACCGGAAATATCCGGTACAGATTCCCCGCAAGGTCAGCCCCAGCATTCACGGGTTCTCCTACGAATACATCAATTACATGCTGGGCGGAAGTTTCCGGGGAAGCTACACCCCGCTAAACGAAAACATCATCAACGGCCGCATCCGGGGTGTTGCCGGCGTGGTCGGATGCACCAACCCGCGGGTCAAGCAGGACTATGTGCACGTGGAACTGGTCAAACGGCTCATCCAGAATGACATCCTGGTGCTTCAGACCGGATGCTCCCAGATCGCCCTGGCCAAAGCGGGGCTTTACACCCCCGAGGCGGCCTACCTGGCCGGACCGGGCCTTCGGGAAGTCTGCGAGGCCGTGGGCATGCCGCCGGTTCTGGGGCTCGGCTCCTGCGTGGACAACAGCCGCATCCTGATCGCGGCCTCCGAAATGGTCAGGGTGGGCGGACTGGGCGAAAGCATCGCCGATCTCCCCGTGGCCGGGGCAGCGCCCGAGTGGATGAGCGAAAAAGCCATTTCCATCGGCCAGTACTTCGTGGCTTCCGGCGTGTACACGGTATTCGGGGTCACCTTCCCCATCGTGGAAAACACCAAGTTCCATGAACTCCTGTTCTCGGGTATGGAAAAGCAGGGCATGGGGAAATGGGGTTTTACCCCCGATCCCATCGAGATGGCGGACCTGATGATCGCCCACATCGATAAGAAGCGCGCGGCTTTAGGTATCGACAAGGCCCGGGAGCGGGTGCTGGTCGATATGGCCGACCGGAGAATGATGGCCTGATATTGATTTAAATCATTAATCATGTATAAAGGGGGGGGATCGGATGATCCCCCTCTTTGTGTTAAAAGGCATAGGGTTAAAGCACATTGAGTGCCACCGGGACACTTCCCATTAATTCCCCCCTTGAGGGGCATAGGCGCTAACTTAATGACCGATGCAATATCTTCTAATTTGTCGTTCCTCTTAAGAACGTCATTCCGGCAGTCTTTAAGCCGGAATCCAGGAAGACGAAATGAACAGGCAACCAGCGGTATACATTCTTGCAAATAAAAGAAACGGCACCCTTTATATCGGTGTGACCTCCGACCTCATCAAGCGAGTTTGGGAACATAGAAACAATTTCGTGGAAGGGTTCACCAAAAAGTATGGAGTCCATTTTTTGGTTTGGTATCTAAGCTTCATGGAAGTATGGAATCTGCTATCCAGCGAGAGAAACGATTGAAAGACTGGAAACGAAAGTGGAAAATGCATTTGATTGAGAGAACGAATCCCGATTGGGAGGATTTGTATCCCGCAATCATTTAAATGGATTCCGGCTAAAAGACTGCCGGAATGACATAAAGGATGATTACGGGGGGGATACTATGCGTTAAGTTAGCGCTTATCCCCTTGAGGGGGGCGAAGGGGGGTGTCAAACCGGTCGGTTGCCAAAACAATAACCGCAGCCGTGTACAATGCTTCCAATGAATTTAACTTTGCAAACAGATTAAATTAATTGAGAATCAAAAATTTGAAGAAGCTTGAATGAGCGAATACATTACCCACGACAGGGAGGGGCGCTCCGCGGGCCTGGTGAAAAAGAAATTTTTCACCTTTGCCG
Source organism: uncultured delta proteobacterium (assembly GCA_963826785.1). Lineage (GTDB taxonomy): Bacteria > Desulfobacterota > Desulfobacteria > Desulfobacterales > Desulfosalsimonadaceae > CAWGYD01. Next base: position 261,336 of record CAWGYD010000005.1, on the reverse strand, counting down.
AACCGCCGGATGAAATGGTGCTCGACAGCGGCGCCCGGCTGGGTCCCATCACCCTCGCCTATGAAACCTTCGGCACCCTGACTGAGGATAAGGGACAACGCCATCCTGGTTCTCCATGCCCTCACCGGCGATTCCCATGTGGCCGGCTATTACGCCGAAGAAGACGACAAGCCCGGCTGGTGGGACAACATGGTCGGGCCCGGCAAAGGGATCGATACGGACCGCTATTTTGTCATCTGCTCCAATGTGCTGGGCGGCTGCATGGGATCCACCGGCCCGTCTTCCATCAACCCGAAAACCGGCAAACCCTACGGCCTCCGTTTTCCGGTGGTCACCATCGGGGACATGGTGCGGGCGCAGAAAGCCCTGCTCGATCATCTGGGAATCGAGAAGACTCCTGTCCATGATCGGCGGTTCCATGGGCGGCATGCAGGTGCTGCAGTGGTGCGTTTCGTATCCGGAAATGGTGGCCTCCGCCATCCCGCTGGCCACCACCACTGCGCCATTCGGCCCTGGCCATCGCCTTTAACGAAGTGGCCCGCCAGGCGATCATGGCCGATCCCAACTGGAACAACGGCGATTATTACGGCGGACAGAAGCCGGATCTGGGCCTGGCCGTGGCCCGGATGATCGGCCATATCACCTACCTCTCCGACGAGGCCATGCGCAAGAAATTCGGCCGCCGGCTCCAGGACAAGCAACGATTTCTCCTTTAATTTCGACGCCGATTTCCAGGTGGAGAGCTACCTGCGCTACCAGGGGACCGAAATTTGTCGAGCGCTTTGATGCCAATTCCTTTCTCTACATCACCAAGGCGGCCGATTATTTCGACCTGACCCGGACCGACGGATACTGTTCCGCCGTCAACGCGTTTGCCAGATGTCGGCCCCGGTTTCTGGTGGTCTCCTTTACCTCGGACTGGCTCTACCCCACCTACCAGTCCCGGGACATGGTCAAGGCCATGAAAAAAAGCGGCCTGCATGTCAGTTTCTGCGAAATCGAGGCCGAATGGGGCCATGATGCCTTTCTGCTGCCCAACCGCCCGTCTGACCGATCTGGTGAAGGGATTTCTCGAAAGCGTCCATGAACAGATGCCGATAACAGCCAATACAGCACCCTGCGCTATGACCTGCAGATCATCGCCTCCTGGATCCACCCGGGCGCTTCCAGGTGCTCGAGCTGGGCTGCGGCGAAGGCGATCTGCTGCTCTACCTGAAAAAGCACAAACAGGTCAGGGAAACCGGCATCGAGATTGTGGAATACCGGGTGGCCAGCTGCATCGCAAAGGGGCTTTCCGTCATGCAGGGCGATATTAACGAGGAAATCGACGATTATCGCGGACCGACCTTTGACTATGTGATCCTGAGCCAGACCCTGCAGCAGGTGTACGCCCCCATGGAGCTGATCCGGTCCATGCTGCGCGTCGGCAAAAAAGCCATCGTCAGTTTCCCCAATTTCGGCCACTGGCATGTCCGCCTGCAGCTGCTGTTGACCGGGCGCGCCCCGATCACCCCGCCAGCTGCCCTATGAATGGTACAACACCCCCAACATCCGGGTGATTTCCATCTCCGATTTCAAGAAATTTGCATCCGCAGTCGGCTTTCGTATACTAAAGGAAGCGTCCATCAATACGGACAATCAGGACCGGACCGGCGCCTATGTCCGGTTCCTGCCGAACCTGCGGGCCACCTACGGCATTTTCCTGATCGGAAGGTAATCATGGGCAGAGACCATCTCATCCTGGGCGAAATCACCGATTATCTCACCGGCGAGGTACTGCCCGAAACCCATGACGAACGTGCGCGCCAGTTCATAGCCCGGCACCTGGTGGTCAACTGCGGATACATGAAAGACGAGATCGTCCCCCGGCTGGCCATTCCGGTTGAAGTGGATGGCAAAACCGGTAAATTCCGGGTTGATTTCGCCATCCGGGCCACCGGGTTTACCGATATGATCGTCGTGTTCCGGCCCGGCTCCCTGGTGACCCGCCAGCGCCCTGTTCTGTCGGCGGCGCGGCTCCTGGACGCCCGCGTGGCGCCGCTGTCGGTCATTACCAACGGAAAGGATGCCATCGTCATGGATACTGCATCCGGTGCCGTCATCGGCGCCGGCATCGAAAACATTCCGGCTCGCAACGAACTGCTGCAATGGGTCGATCAACATCCGCACGCCCTCCTTCCGGAGGACCGGAAAGACAAGGAAGAACGCATCCTGTTTGCCATGGAAATCCTGGCGGACAAGGAATGTGATGATTTTACCTGCGGGATATAAACATTGATGACAAATGATTCGAAATCACACCGCATGCTCGTTTACACCAACGGCACCGGGAAATATCAGGACCAGGAACTGATCGTCGAGGAGCCGCTGGCCGTTCGGGTCAATGGTCAACCCTATTCCGTGGTCATGCGCACCCCCGGCGATGAAATGCCCCACGCCGCCGGGTTCTGCCTGGCCGAAGGGCTCATCGACCATCCCGATGACATTTCCGACATGGGGTTCTGCACCGAAGAAGGGGTCAATGTGGTCACCCTGATCCTGACGGAAGCGCGGCGGAAAAAAGTGGCGGACCTGCTGCTGCGAAAAGGGTTTGTCAGCCAGACCAGCTGCGGTATCTGCGGCAAGGAGGTGATCAGCGACCTCCACCAGATTCTCACACCGGCCGCCCATTCGTTTAAGATACCGGCGGTGCGGGCGCTGGCCGCTGCCGATTCGCTCTCTTCTTTTCAGCGCCTGTACAAGCAGACCAGGGCCGCCCATGCCGCCATGGTCCTCGACGCAAAAGGTGCGCCCCTTTCTTTCGGAGAGGATGTGGGCAGGCACAATGCCTTAGACAAGGCGATCGGCAAGGTGTTTCTGGAAAAAAAGATTGAAACCGCCGCTTTTGCGGTCATGTCTTCGCGCGTCAGCTATGAACTGGTCCAGAAAGCGGCCCGGGCGCGGCTGGAGCTGCTCATCGGCATTTCCCGGCCCACGGCCCTTGCGGTCGAACTCGCCCGGTCCGTCAACATGACGCTTGCCTGCGCCAAGGACGACGACCTGATGGTTTTCTGCCACGATGAACGCATCACACCGTCCTCCTCATCATCATCGAACGGATGCTGACATGCCCTTTGTCTCCGTTGCCGGGCTGCCCGGAAAAGTCTATGTACCGGAGAAGAACCCGGACGGGGAGAAAAAGCATCCCTGCCCGGACTGCTTTTCCTGCCAGATGTGCTGCGACACGCGCTGCGCGGTCTGCCGGTGCGGCAAGAAGAATGCCGGCCGGCCCCTGATCACCCTGAAGGCGACCGGGTCCGAGACAACTGAATTTTCAGATCTTGACTGGCGGATACAAACAGGTCAGCACTGGATCCTCTTCGGTCCCACCGGCTCGGGAAAATCCGCCCTGGCAGCCGCCCTGGCGGGCAAACCCCGCAGGCCCGGCATGGAGGCGCGCTATTATTTCGATGATCCGGCCCGCTACCCCCGCGGACGGTCTCACTATGCTCATGACGAGATTATCAGCGTATCTGCCGATGACAACGGCCGGGGCCGCTTTGGCGACGGATTCTACCAGGCCCGCTGGCACAGCATGCTGGAAACATCTTCCCCCCGGGTCCGGGATTTTCTTTTTGACTCAAATGAGCCGGGATCAGACAATGAAACGCATCTGCTGGAAAACCTGGCCGTGGATCAATTGCTGGATCGGCGGCTGATTCACCTGTCTTCCGGGGAGCAGCATAAAATCCGCATCGCCCGGGCGCTTCTTCGAAATCCCCGCCTGATTATCTTCAAGGAGCCCTTCAGCGGGCTGGATGCCCCTTCCCGGAAAACCCTGCGCCGCCTGATCGAAAACCTGCTGTCGTCGGCAACCCCGCAGCTGGTGCTGAGCGTCAGCCGTCCGCAGGACCTGGTCCAGGGGTTCACCCACGCCGTCCGCCTTGAAAACCGCCATGTCGTTGCCATGGGAAAAATCAACGACGTGCTTGCTCCCCAGCCCGTTCAACCGGAGAGCCCCCCCCGGTTTGAAACACTTTCCGGCTGCTCGGCAGCAGCGGAAGGTGAAACCATTGCGCAGGGAAACGTCGGCGAACTGGTCCGTCTTACGGATGTCACCGTCACCTACGGCAGCGTCCGGGTGCTCGATCGGGTGAACTGGACCATGCGGAAAAACGAGCACTGGGCCATTCTCGGGCCGAACGGCGCCGGCAAATCCACCCTGTTGAGCCTGGTGACGGCAGACAACCCGCAGGCCTATGCCAATGACATTACCCTGTTCGGCATGAAGCGCGGATCCGGGGAAAGCATCTGGGACATCAAGAAGCATATCGGCTGGATGGCACCGGAGCTGCGGATGTTTTATCCCGGGGACACGCCCTGCGTCCGCGTGGTCTGCTCGGGCTTTTACGACTCCATCGGCCTGTTCCGAAACCCCACCCCGGACCAGGAAGAGGCCGCGTGCAAAACAATGGCCTCATTTGAGATTTCCGATTTGGAAAAGCGGCCGTTTCACCAAATTTCCGCCGGCCAGCAGCGGATGGCGCTCATTGCCCGGGCCATGGTAAAAAAACCCGACCTGCTGATCCTGGACGAACCCTGCCAGGGACTGGACGCCCAAAAACGGGAGATGATCATCGGCATGCTGGACCGCCTGACGGGCCAAACCGCCACCCGCCTGATCTACGTCACCCACTATGCGGAGGAAATCCCCCGCTCCATTACCCACGCCCTGTTCCTGGAGAGCGGCAGAGTAACGGGGTGCGGCAGACTTACGAAATAGCCTCCGGATGAAAACCCATATGCTGCTTCAATGAAGCCGAAGCATTTCTGCTCCGGAAATCTCTGGATCCGTCCGTTTTCAGACGCCCTGATTCTGCTTCAATGAGGCCGGAGCATTTCTGCTCCGGAAATCCTGAAAAACAGTATTAGTCACGGCCGTATGCAGGCTTCAATGAGGCCGGAGCATTTCTGCTCCGGAAATCCGCCGATAGACGTGTTCGGACGCTGACGGTTAACGCGAGCTTCAATGAGGCCGGAGCATTTCTGCTCCGGAAATCTCGACTGATTAACTCCGTATCACTCGCCGTACTAGTGATGCTTCAATGAGGCCGGAGCATTTCTGCTCCGGAAATCGGTGTCCGAAATTGCGGCCAATACGGTGATCAGTGTAGCTTCAATGAGGCCGGAGCATTTCTGCTCCGGAAATCAGCCCTGGTGCTGCCAGGGCCGATCGAGGGAGCTTCAATGAGGCCGGAGCATTTCTGCTCCGGAAATCCGCCATCCTGGTCATGACGAATTTGTCATGCCGCAGCGCTTCAATGAGGCCGGAGCATTTCTGCTCCGGAAATCGGATCGTCCGATCGTGGATCGCCCAGAAATGACTGATGCTTCAATGAGGCCGGAGCATTTCTGCTCCGGAAATCCCAGCTCGGGGGTGCATCGGCAAGCCGATGTCTGAGGCTTCAATGAGGCCGGAGCATTTCTGCTCCGGAAATCGCCTACAAGGTCACTCGACAGCGTACGGCATGACGAGCTTCAATGAGGCCGGAGCATTTCTGCTCCGGAAATCTGACTTAGCGGCACGGTTCATCGTGCTGGCATCGATGGCTTCAATGAGGCCGGAGCATTTCTGCTCCGGAAATCGTAGCATGGTGGCCGATCACCCGGCCGCTCATTCGGCTTCAATGAGGCCGGAGCATTTCTGCTCCGGAAATCGATCAAGATGTCGCCTGCTAATTGCATCGGTCATCACGCTTCAATGAGGCCGGAGCATTTCTGCTCCGGAAATCGGTCAGATGTACTCGGCTACAACCTGCGCTGTATCGATCGCTTCAATGAGGCCGGAGCATTTCTGCTCCGGAAATCAGAAATTCTCGAATCCGTATCCGACGGTATGTCATGCTTCAATGAGGCCGGAGCATTTCTGCTCCGGAAATCTGATCGAGCTGCACTGACCGCATGACTGCTGACGGTAGCGCTTCAATGAGGCCGGAGCATTTCTGCTCCGGAAATCAGTCGATTGCCGATGCAAGGATCATCGATTGACACCAGCTTCAATGAGGCCGGAGCATTTCTGCTCCGGAAATCCGGACTGTCGATCGAGATTCAGGTGCGACGACTGGTCAGGCTTCAATGAGGCCGGAGCATTTCTGCTCCGGAAATCCGCAGTCGGCGATGCACGACTGGCACGCATTGCGATGCTTCAATGAGGCCGGAGCATTTCTGCTCCGGAAATCACCATGATTCGGCGCAAGTCATCGACCGCCATCGAGCTTCAATGAGGCCGGAGCATTTCTGCTCCGGAAATCGAGGACGTCTCGACCGATCCGCATCGGCGGCAGGTGCTTCAATGAGGCCGGAGCATTTCTGCTCCGGAAATCGTATCGAGCGATTTGTGATCCGCTGGGATATCGTGCTTCAATGAGGCCGGAGCATTTCTGCTCCGGAAATCCGATCGACGCATGGCGACTGATCATCCGGTGACGCTCGCTTCAATGAGGCCGGAGCATTTCTGCTCCGGAAATCGCGGCTCGAGCATGCGACCAGATGCCGACGACACAGCAGCTTCAATGAGGCCGGAGCATTTCTGCTCCGGAAATCGATTGACGCGATTTCAGGTTGCCATGCCACGATGCTTCAATGAGGCCGGAGCATTTCTGCTCCGGAAATCTGATGACTGCCACATGCATTCGCTGCAACGTGCAGCGGGCTTCAATGAGGCCGGAGCATTTCTGCTCCGGAAATCTACGGCAGCGGTCAGCTTGACGACATACCCGTTGACATCGGCTTCAATGAGGCCGGAGCATTTCTGCTCCGGAAATCGCGATCGTTGGTGCATGTGCTGATCTGCGACATGATCAGCTTCAATGAGGCCGGAGCATTTCTGCTCCGGAAATCATGACATGCGGCAGCAATACTCACCGCCGAACATGACGCTTCAATGAGGCCGGAGCATTTCTGCTCCGGAAATCGTCGAGCATCGACTGGAAATCCCGCATGCGCATCGGCTTCAATGAGGCCGGAGCATTTCTGCTCCGGAAATCCATGGCCGGATGCGGTCATCAAAGACGAAAGCGATCGCTTCAATGAGGCCGGAGCATTTCTGCTCCGGAAATCAGCATGCGCAGTAGACCGATATCGACATTTGCTATGGAGCTTCAATGAGGCCGGAGCATTTCTGCTCCGGAAATCACCGGCCGGATCATCAAACTATCCGAAACATAGGATAGCTTCAATGAGGCCGGAGCATTTCTGCTCCGGAAATCGCATCCGCTGGCAGATGACGCACCGATGCACCGGCGCTTCAATGAGGCCGGAGCATTTCTGCTCCGGAAATCGTCGAGTCCGATCGCGAAAAGTACGATCAGGTGGTGCTTCAATGAGGCCGGAGCATTTCTGCTCCGGAAATCTACCGCATGGACATGACCGAACCGGACGCTTCGATGCGCTTCAATGAGGCCGGAGCATTTCTGCTCCGGAAATCTGCCCCCTCGAAAACTGGCGACTGGCCAGTCTTTGCAAGGGCATTTGCGAGAGGCACACTGTTTTTGTTATCCAAATATCAATCGACTTGCTCCCAATCATATCAATGTTCCTGATATTTCAAATTTTCAAAGAACTTAAGTTTTTCGAGTGATGCCGGAGGATCAGGTGCATCAGCACCGCTCGCGTGGAACCGGCAAAAAAAAATCACACGATCACCGACCTGTTTTCAATGGGCGCGAATGCTCTGCCGATGCTCCGTACCTTCGGTTTGATATTCTGGGCCGGCCCCATATCAACAATGATTACATGATCCTCATCATGTTTTACAATATCTCTTAATTGTTCTTCCATAAGCAAAATCTTCATTCTATTCAATCGACACTGGAAAATGGACAGCTGCAACCACTGTCCATAGCCTTTCATGGTTTTATAAACTTTCCGCCATCTTTTATTATCACAGATATCATAGGCAACCAGATAAAAATGTTCCATCATCTCTTCCTGATTACCGGGTTATAAAATTGGGATATCGGGGAATTTCACCGGAAAGAAACCGGCCGAGCAGCCTGGACTGGACTTCCAGGAGCCTTCGATAGCTGATCCTGTACGCAAAAACAGGATGCGTGACTTCCTGGGACATACGTCTTTCAAATGTAGCGATGAAACGCTTACGCCCTGCAGGGGTCAGGTTGCATCCCGTAGCGCTCCTGATAAAATCCGTTCCGGTCACTTCTCGGTTGTTGATTGCCGTCAAGACAACGGAATCGGCCAGAAGGGGACGAAACGGCTCCATCATGTCCAACGCGAGTGCCGGCCGGCCGAATCGCGGCTGGTGATAAAACCCCTTGTAGGGATCGAACCCCACGGCGGACAGCGCGATGGTCCATTCGCGGGTCAGCATGGCATAGGCAAAAGATAACATGGCATTGACAGGATCTGTGGGCGGCCGCCGATTGCGGTTATCGAATCGGAATCCACCGATCTCCTCTCTGTCCGGAAGGAGCATCTGCTCGAAATTTCGAAAATACCGTCGTGCCGAATTACCCTCGACACCCAGCAGTTCATCGATTCTTTCCGCCCGGGCTGCCTGCCGGATGTCATTTCGAAATTGCAGGAAGACATCTTCCGGACGGATCTCGATACTTTCCTTCTCTTTCCAATTCCGCCTCAAGAGAGTTCGACAATTGGCGATCTTTGCCGCAACGAGCCCCCGGGCGATTCTGAGGCACGTTTTCGGATCAAAACTTGCCCGATACTGATGGGTTCTGATTTCAACGTTCTTATGTCCGGTTCCGATTGTATGCCCGAGAAACCAGCCGCCGTAACTCATGTAGGTCACCGGTATATTCCGGCGAAAGCATTCATGGATAACCGGAGTGGTCACCACCGAACTTCCGTACAGCACCAACTGGCTGATTTCGCCGATGCGAGCCTCAGCCACTTTCTCACGATTTTCTTCTATGACGATCACATCCCCGTCCTTGCGGAGATACGCACGGGGAGACTGAACATAGAGGGGCAGGCCCGGTTCGGAAGCCGGCATGACCGGCCGGATTTTGTCATCCAGATGATTGAGAAAACGGACTTCGTCGGGAAGGCAAATTCCCAGAAGTGAACACCGGGGGCATTTTGGACTGTCTTCAAGCGGTTCCGGCGGCAGATCCATGCTGCCAAGGGTCCGAAGGCCATCGGCAGCTTGTAAGGTCATGGCAACCAGGTCATCATCGAACTTAACCACCACCCGCTCTTTTGATCCGGCAAAATACAATTGTCCGGAATCGGTCTTGAAGCCATGTTCCCTGAGTAAAAGACCCTGCACACAGACCTGCACCCGTTCCGGATCATAAGCTCCGGCAGCAGTGTGCGGCCGCTTTCCTTTTTTATAATCGACCGGTTGTACTCCGTCCTTCCCGCCTTCGACCAAATCAATAACAGCCGTGATCCCCAGCCGCTCCGATGTCAGGTGAACGGATCGGGCATGAATTTTTTCATCGCCGGCATCCTCTTGATCCGGCAGCTTGCCCGATTGCCTGTCCACCCGCTTATGACGGATGGCCCCTTCAACCGTATCGGCACTGTGGGCAAACTCCCCCTGCACCCACATCATGTACGCCAGCCGCGGGCAGTACACGTATTCGTTGAGCATGCGGGCGGGGATGAATTCCTGAGGGACATGGTTTTCGACAGATATCGGTTCCTGGGTCATAGCAGAAATTCCCTATTGTTCTTTCCCTTTTCGAGTCCTTGCAGCGAGCATCTTCCTGCCTTTTTCAGTGAGACGGTATTTTTGGAAACGGCTGCGGGGCTTCTCCGGAATGGTGGGGTCGATCAAGCCTGATTGAAGCGCCTTTCCTAATATATTAGAACGAAAATGTTCCCGGTGCCTGATGCCCAGATGTGACATCAGCTCCTGCCGGCTCCTGGGTTCAGTGCAAAACGAGATGAGTCTCAACAGGCTGCCGGTAACTTGCTCGGTAACTTGCTCGGTAACTTGCTCGGTGACTTGCTCGGTGACTTGCTCGGTGACTTGGGGGGTGACTTCCTTCACCTCCAGTTTATAGACCGTTACCCTGAATCCATCTCCGATCTCCTCGAACTTCGGTTCAGGCAACCCATAATCGGCAAACCCCCGCAGAATACGCTGGATGCCCGTCCCGTATTTCTCGATCAAACCCGCTTCCTTGAACATATCCGCGATTTTCCGGTTACGGATACTTGAAATGTAATCCCCCGCAAGCAGCAGCTCCACGCGTAGGCCCTCAGGCAGCCTTCCCGGATTATAAATCTCGATCTGATCATCATATTTTTAGTTAGAGGAGATTGTTTTTCGATCCTGATAATCAGTCAACTCCACCAAAGGCCTAACAGAAATCCAAGCACCAGCAACCACAGGCTGTTTTCGGAACATCTTTTCCTCGTTTCCTGCAGGCCATCGCACCATTGAGAAAAAGCCTTCACTTCCACTTCAATCGTCAATTCCAGATGAAGCCGGATGAGCCCCTGCCGCGCTTCTGCCGGCGCGACCTCGGGATGACTGATCACCGACTCGAATCTGTCAAATAAATTAAGCAAGTCACGCAAGGGACGTTCCATCATTGCCGATATCAGGTACCGTCCGGGTTCCATGCTTCCGGAAATGAGAGCCGCCACAGCTCGCGATAAATTTCCAAAATCTGTTCCACCGGCATGGACAGCGCCACAACTGCCGCCTGCACCTCATTTCCCGATAGCGATTTCGAGGGAGGCAGGACCTGGTCGGAAAAGATGTTCAGCTTTTTCACCAATAATTGAAACGCCTGCTGCATACGATCCGAAAGTGGCATGATTTCCCCAGGAAAATCCCATGCGGGTCTTTGCGGGGCCGGTCGATTGAGCAGTTCCTGACAAATGTACTGACTGAGCCCAGCCAGACCAACCGCCAGTTTTTCGTAATGAGATGGAAAAATAGCTTCCTTTGAGTTCATGTCCATTTCTCAAATCACCGGATGCCAGAGAAAACCCTGCAGCCATAAGGTTCCTTCGATATCCATCCCAATTTCCGGAGGTTTTTCCGATTGCCATGCGCGTTGCGTGATAAGAATATTCAAATCAAAATTCTTTTCGTTTTCGAGGCGAAATATCGGCGCCTGTACAATCCATCCGGCCTGCCCCAGGATATCCTCAACAGACATGACTTCCCGCACCGAAACCCGAAAGCTGTAATCATCGATGTCCCATTCAGGAATAGCTGAAAAACAGACTGCTCCTTCCAAGCATAATTCCTCAACAGCAGGAACAACCTGATTATCTAATGTACTCTCGGCCAACCAAAGCGCTACTTCGGGATGGTGTTTCACGCGAATACTCTTTTCTCTTGCAATGCCGGCGTTGTACGCGATGGCTCTGAGATAAACTCATAACGGTGTCCCGCCTTGTAATATTCCCGATGGTTCAAATAACGGGTGTCGAAAAAGCTCAATGGACAACCGTCGGCATCGACTGTAATTTGCGCCTCCACACCTGAGGGCCAGACGGAGATTTCGTGAATCATCAGTTGATGCTGAACACCCTTGGGAAAGAAAGGATATAAGCTTAAAAGATGATTGTTTTCCGGAGTGATAATCAGGGTAAGACCGAGGCCACCCATTGGATCGGGCCAGACCAAATGGGCGCCCCGTGGCCAATCCGGGGGTAACGCGTCACAATGTTTTGGCCACCATGGGCTTGCACCAGGCATCAGCGGTACAGCTTTACCGAGAATGCCCGGCAGGCGTTTCATAATTACACTCGCATCATCGAAAAACGGGCTCCAGTGCGAGCCCATGGAATGTCGCTCCTCATCATCGCTTTCCATGCGGAAGGTCGATTCCGGCCAAACCAGGGACTCAGCGTCCTCTGACTTAGCTTTCTGGTCGGATCCGAATCAGCAGGTTTTAAATAAGGATGATCCCGGCGCATCATAGCCTCCCGGCCGTCATCAAAAACAATGGTGTAATATTGGCGCCCAGCCTTGTGGACTGTTCCCACGCCAGCCTCGGGATGGATAACACGGTCACCTGCGACAAAATCATTCATTGTTTCTCCGCATGGTCATTTATTGTCCTTATTAACACCGTCGGCAAAAATTTTCTGGCGGCGCCCGTCACCCCTTCCATTCGGCGTGACAGCTCCTCGCTCTTGATCATTTTGTTAAATTATATCAGTTATATATCATATTAATTGTCCAATCAATAGCCTATTAAATCATGAGTTAGCCATTTCATCTATGAGTTTGTTTGAGATCCATGATTTTTGGATTAGCCGATTCATTCATCTGGGTTTTATTTCTCTTATCCTCCTCAAACCGGCATGGCAGGGGAAAAATTCCAATAATATTGATTTGGCGCAATTCGTTCACACCTGAATACTTCCATTATCCCACGTGCCAGCATTTTTTCCCGTGAAGGGGTTTCTTCATGGAGGTCATGCAAAGTGAGAATTGAGCGTATGGTCTCGACAGAAACCGCTCCTTCCCAAATCGGCCATGTAAAGTATACATGTCGTTGTTTGCCTTTGAAAAACCCTGTTGTTGCGAGATCATTCTGTAAAGGCACTACAGGAAATAACGATAATGCCTCAAGCGCGAGAGTATTCGCACCATTCATTGTGCCCAGCGCAAATTCATCCTTATTTTTGCTCGGATCATGCCATCGAAGGGCATAACGTTGGTCTTCCAAAGGATTCCAACGAAGACTGAACCCTCTGTCCGTGTAATCCCAAAATTCAAATAATGTCTTGCGAAGCTCCTCGACGCCGGTAGAGTTTCTTATTGAAATCGCATAATGTGGAAGGCCTTGTCCGGCGGCATCGCCACTTCTGACCATTCGGAAAAAAGTATCCTGAAAATTTTCGTTTTTTTTATCCATGCAGGCTTCGCTTCCCAATGCGGCCAGCAGGTCGGCGCAACGGCGGTTCTTAGGATCTGTTTTTAGTTGTATACTTTTTGAGTGCCCCCTCCAGGCGCTTCACAGAAAACGGCAATTTTTTATCTATATTGAATGGTTCTACAGAAGTTGCGGACAAAGCAACGGCAATGGCCTCTGTAAATGTTGTTTCATCATCCTCGCACCCGGATAAGAATGGCCGCCATGCGCCATATTCATTCCGCCAACCCATTGAAACTGCAGTAGAAAATGTCTGAGCCGTTATCACAGTCCCTATTGCCGCAAGAAACCCCAGCGGGTTTGCCCCATCTATTCCTTTCAGAACAAGCTCCTTCATCTTTTCTCCCTCCGCGCGCATTCTTCCATTCGCTGCGTCGATGATCCGCAAGCCGCAGAATTGCTTCAAGCCAGGCAAGCCCCCACCAACCATATCGGCGAGTAAGTTCCAGAAACGTTCCGATACACCGGAATCCAAACGTTCAAGTCTGTCGTCGAACGTGATGAAAGGGTGGAACCATTAAGATCAACCGATACATCCACCGGCTCGGGATCATATATCACCGGGGCAAAAGGCCGGCAGTGGCCATGATGGCTCTCAATCAGGTGTAAACAGAGATCCAACAGTTCCGAATCCTCCGGCAATAAATTGGGTTTGGATTCCACCAGTCGAACTGACAGCAGTTCATGCCGGCCATGTTCAGGGTAGCCCACGGTCCTTAGTGCCCGGGCATAAGCCATTCTTCCTTGAGGCATATCGGAAGATTTTGCCAGCAGATCCCCCTGTGCCCAAGGATTTCCACCCTTCAAAAGCGCCTGGAAACGTGGATCGGCTTTTCCAACATCATGAAGCCTTCCTGCACATTCAAGATCCCCGGCAAGTTCAGACAGCGCACATCCTTCCGCAAAACGTCGGCATAAGGCAGCAACACCTGCGAGATGGGATTCGAGAGATACATTCGTGGTTCCCGATGCACTGGCATCATCCTCATCGGTGAACCAATCCACCTCCTCAAAAAATGATCGATCCGCTTGCGGATCAATCCGCTCACGCCCCCTGACGATTACCCCATCTCCGAGCGGGTGAAGGATCACGGAACGCTTCAATGTGGCGTAATCCCGGGGAAGTCCGGCAGCGATTCTTCTGAGCCAGTCGGGCGCGGTCTCGTCAACAGCAAGAAAGGCGATGATTTCCTGCAATGAAAGAATTAAAGTATCAGGATTTTCCTCCCATACCGCCCTCGCACCTTTCGCCAGGTCCATAAACCTGGGTTTTGATGCATTATCCAGCCAACCGGCAATTACATCGGGATAAAGTGTATAATATCGCCTTGGCGCGAGCGGTTGCATAGGCCCTGTCCCCCCAGTCGGAAACGGAAGCCATGGTGGTGGATTGAGGGAAATCCCCCAGGCTTTCCCATCCTTCCTCTGAGGTTGGAATGACGATCACATCTCCGGGACGAATCGAATAGGAATTATCGGTCACTTCGGCCTCATCACGGCCCCGCCAACGAATCACCCGTCGTCGGCTCGACTGATTGTTTTTTTCATCGTCCTCCTGAGACTCAACAACCGTGCCTTCCACATCAGAAACCGCACCGGTTTGAATTTCTTTGCCGTCGATCCATCGACGCATCAACCAAATTGGCACAGCCAGGGACTCGGCGGCTGAAGGCGGACAAAGTGCCATAACATCAATCGATGCTTCATTTTTCTCGGGAAAGGTCGATATCCGCGCGCCAGCAAACCTGAACATCGGCGGAAATCCGGCCGGGACCGTGCAGGAAGACGGAAACATCCGGGCTCGGAACCGGTTCCGGTTGTGTCTTGAACCCAGCAATCCACATGGGCCGGGAGCATCACGGGCGCATGGTTCACAGGCGCATTCAGGAGGGCAAGATCATCACATTCCGGGAGGCGTTCAGCCAAGGCGTCGATGCCCATGTTAACGATCCCGTTCCCGTCCTTTGCTCGTTGAGCCAAAGCCATGTCCGGCATATTGCCTCGCCATACACTGGATCACTGAGGCTGGATTTTGCAAGATCCGCGCTTATGAGAATTGCCGCGTTTGCCTCAATGTCCCTGCCCATACGGTTTAGTCTTCCGAAACGCTGGCGGAGAGCATCAAGACTGGCACACTTAGTCACCAGAACATCGAAGTCAAGGTCAGCGCCGACTTCCAGGGTTTGTGTAGCCACAATGAATACGGGCGCACTAAGCCTACCGTCAAGCATACTGATAAGAAATCAAATTTATGTAGTCGATCAGAAATCGTATCATCCTTGTCGATTGGCCGCATGCGACCGGTCAGCAGTATCGCATTCTCGCCGTGCCTGGCCGCGAGGATACGATGGACCGCCCGCGCGGTGGCGACATAATTGACGAAGATCACAGCGGCCCAAGGTTTATCCTTTACCAGGAATTCGGCCTGATCCGCCAATTCCCGGGCAAATTCCGGCACCGCTTTTCTGCCGTTTGCCTCGGTCTCCTTCAGATTGTTTACCGGCAAGCTGACGGTCGCCGAGCGGATGCCCCTGGGTCCGGGGTTCGTCGGATGTGTCGCGGAACACATCCTGTGTTTCAGGCGGAGTAGCCGACAGAATCGAAATATGGAAAGGGTTGGGCAGCGGCTTTTCGGCCCATTGCCGGTAGCGTCGAACGGAGTGAAGCGTTTCCATGAACGGCTGTGAACAATGGGCTTCATCCAACAGGATCAAGGCATCGTTGGCAGCAAGACCGGCCTGGATGGGCCAGGCTTTCGATGATCGGCCATAAGCACGAAACAGAATACGAGAGCCGATCTGGTCAACGGTTGAGGCGATAATGGCCGATTGAAGGGGTGATCTCGCCCAGGCATCGGAGCGATACATACCGCCGCGCAGTTGGAAACACATCAGCGGGATGTCACCACCAGCCAAAAATCTGAGCTGTCTGCGACTTCGCGAACAATTCCGTTTCCGGCCGCTTGAAGCTTTCGGGCAATCCGGCGGGCGCGTTCAAAAGCCTCATCAACGATCACCCGCCTGTCCACGACGAAAAAAATCCTCCGGGGCGCTCTGGAAGTCCATACCCCATCATTGTTTATGGCTTGGGCTGCAAGCGTGTAGACAGCGATATCGAGGCAGGCCGTTTTCCCGGCAGCTGTTGGCAATGCAATCGCTTCGGGCCAAGGCTGGTCGGAATTTTCCAGCACTCTCCGCGCCATTTCCCTTTGCCACGCAAAAGGCGGATACCCCCACAGATTCAGAAAGAATTCGGAAAAAAGTTCCGCATTTAAATCAGTCATTGCTGAATACCTCCCTGCTCCATCGGCCTGCAAAGCCCATAGCCCCTGAATCGGCCCGCCCCCAATAGAACCGGGCCACTCACCGGCTCGGGAAAAAAGATCACGCCATGGCAATGATGCATCCTCCCATTGTCGGACTTTCGCTTTAAGGGCTGAAATTCCCAAGAATGTGGCGCACCTTCCACGAGTGACACCGGGTGCAGCAGCACCCGTTACGGCCGGGGGAGGCCGATCCGTTCACAAGCGTTTTTGACGACCTCGGCAGCCTTTTCCCACTTGTCCTTGCCATCAAAATGCCGATCCAGCACAATCGGGGTGATGCTCGCCCGAAATCCGTGACGCTTGGATCCATTGTTCACTTTGCAGGCTCCAAGGCGGTGTTTCGCGGGTTTCGAGCTCCATTACGCATTCCAGCCATTGCCCATCAAAAAGGCGGATCCGGCGAGGCAACCCGTTTTCGTCCCTGAGCCAGGATCGAGAATTCTTCCGGCTTCTTTTTTATCGATCATTCTGGGCAGCGCCAGGGCGGCGCCCATGATCCGGCCGTCCGCACGATCGGGCCGGCCCCACGAAAGGAAGGGGGATGTTCGCAATATGCGGATCGAGCGACCGGGTCCCGCCCGGCTGATGTCCTGAAATCCATTCCGGAATCGGTTCGGAGCAGGCGGAAAGCAATGCACCGCGGATCGCTTCCGTCAGCTTGAGGGTCGAAGTCAGATGCAACCGCTTCCCATTAATGCTCATGATAATCAGCCGCTCGTCAAAAAGACTTCCGGATTGACTGACCGGTCGACGGCCGTGGACGGCCATACCCCTGCCATAATCCAGGTTCCGGCCATAAATTGTTGGGAACTTTGCCTCCGAAACTTTCGAGTTCTGACTTGCATTTTTTAAGGGAGCTATCAATTGCTTCTAAATCCCGGACATAAGGTTCCTCCGCCATCTTTTTATCCGTCCCTTTCAGTCCTTTGATTGCAGTCTTCCTTTTTTGATCGATTTCCTTTTTCTGTTCCTCAAGATTCGCCTGGGCGGCATTCAGATCCCTGTGCCGGATCACTTCTTCCCGATTGCAACGGATTTTCAGGTATTCGAGCCTGCCTGAACTGAAAACACGTAAACGATGCATTGCCAAACCGGTCACAGGGACCAAGTTGGGGGTGGGCGGGTTTTCCGTGAGCCACATCTGGACCAAGGAGGCGGAATGCCCGATGGAAACGACCTTGCTGCACAAAGATGATAGAGAGTCCTTGTATTCCGGTGGGAGTTTTTTCTTCCATATCATATGGACTATCGGGATATGAGGTATGGCCACGGGAAATTTACGGGGTTGTCGGGGTCTGAAATCTGGAAGAAGGCAGAGCCCTGCTTCCTTGAGTTTTGTAAATTGGCTGGTTTCTGGAAGCCTTTTGCTCAGAGCCGGATCGTTAACCGGGACATAGCTGGTTTCCGGAATCCCGCCTGAAAAATCTCGGCGGAATTCGGCATCAGTAGCAGCAATTTCGGGCGGCGGAAGTTTTTCAAGCCATTCGAGAGCATCTTTCTCCCGGTCAACCTGCCCGGTTTCAAACCAGGCGGCAGACATTGCCATAAAAACACGGTCCGGGTGAGGTGGCCATTCAGCACGTTCTTTTCTGGCGCCATCAACAGCCGCCATTACCCAGCCATTCAGGTAATTGATGCATAAGGCGAACATCATCACTTTCCTCTTCTTCGCTGTTGGCTTCCTTTTGCTGGCTGCGGCTTACCAGTGTGATCAAGTCGGTATGGGGAGTCAGGATAACTTCGCTTTCCCACGGCAGCTTTTTTCCCTTGGCATGTTCAACGGCCTGATTGAACAGTGAGATGGCCGTTTGGGCATCAACTTTGTACTTTTTCGGATCGCTTCCCGGCTGCCCCAATAATTCCGATTCAAAATCCTCAGTGGGGATAAGTTGGCATCTTGACCGCAGGTCCGCGCCTTCCTCGCGGGCAATGACGGCGGCAAGCAGTCCGAGCGCCGCCAAAACTGTCCTGGCGTCAATATCGACCTCCAGATCCGAGTCACCCTGACCGTTCAGGGGGAATCGAAGTCGTCGAATCGCCGCCAGCGAAAGAACGGTCGTCTGTATAGCATTGCGGATAGTAAATCCGCCGTCCGTGATATGCGGAGGGATATTACTATGATTGGCTTCCGAGGGTTTGCCATCCTTCTTTTTACCGATCTTTACCGGATTTGCTCCGCCAATTCCTTGTTGATGGTCCAATCCGGATCGTGGCCATTCTTTTCGGCACGCGCATAAAGCGGTCCAGCATCCAAACGCACTTGGAGCGGGTCGATCCGGCTGCTCGTCTTCCTGCCTGCTTGGGCATAAATACCGATGATCTCCGACACGATTGCTCTCTGGATCTTGGCCCCTAGCCCTCCGCGCGGCCCGGTTGAATCCCATACTCCAAAAACCAAGGCAGTCGGGCAGAGTCCAAACAACCCTGTAGCGTTCCGCACATCGGCAGAATCGAGGATTCTTCCTTTTTTTGATTTGCGGAACATAATTTTGTTCTCGTTTTCTTCGATCTGACTGTCCCTGAAAATTGCATCCGCTATCCGATGGGGCGCTTCAAGACTGAGTTACCGTGAATTTTTTCAAAAGACGGTCATCATTAAAACGGGTTTCGATGATCGGCAGATCAATACGCTTCGAACGAAAGGCTTCCAGAAGTGCCAATTCCATCCGGTTGGCCTGGGACTGTACTGAATCAAGCAATACGCATTCCACGGCTTCCCCATCGAGCATGCGTGTTTCCACGGCGTATTTGCCTCCCTCGTAAGTTGGCGGAAAAATCTTGTCCCCCGGTCCTCCGGCTGGCTGATACTCGGTGATGCAACGGAAAGCCGCGGCCTTGCCGGCCACTGCCCGCTTTAAGATTTCAAGAGTCAAACTGTCGGACATGGTCTTTTTCCTTTCAATAATTTTGGAATTTAATTGAATAAGTCCCTGTTCTAAACACTATTGTCAACCCAACCTCCACCCTCACCATCTACATCCTCTCTCCCGGATCGACTTCGACTGCTCGGCTTGTCAGTTGTGCACCCTGTCCCAGCAACCGGCTGATGTGCTTGTTCTCCGTCCGCGGGACGAAGCCGAGTTTGATGTTGTCGATAAGGATTTCCACATATACATTTGCGGGGTCGACCCGCAAGATGAACGCAGTCCCGCATTGAGGCGGCTCACGAGATTGGGGCTTTTATAAAACTGGAACCCTCGATATAAAAGCCGGTCGAGCAACAGATCCCGGGTTTCTGGTTTGCCGTCCTCCACCTTGCGGGGAGAGGCCGGGGAGGTTGTGTAGAAAGCGGGAATGATTTTTTAATATCGATCGCCTGGAGAGATTCATTTCTCGCCTTCACATTTTGGAGGACGGACTCTGGGATTTTAGATTATGCTGAATACCCTTATACAATCTCTGGGGTGACATTCCATGGCCCACATGTGAAAAAAAAGGGTTTCGATTGATATAATTATTCTGATTAACGACATCGGGACAAAGGGAGTTGAGAAAGAAAATCCCCCTGAATCCCCCTTTTAAAAGGGGGACTTTAAAAATGGCCTCTGTAAGGCCAGATTTCACAAATCACTATGGGCTTTACCCATGTTTTCAGCTGAGTTTTCAATGCCGTAAATTCTGTCCATTTTCCGGATTTCCTCAGCCACTTCCAGGCGGAGGGCATCCGGGGCGATCACTTCGACATCGGCACCGAACTGGAGGATCATCATTTTGACTTCACGAAAATCCGCCACGGGAATGCAAAGTTCTACTCCGCCGCCGGGGATCTCTTGAAAAGACTGCTCGGAATGCCATTGCTGTTCTCGGATCCATTTTGCCCTGAAATGGATTGAAACGCAGAATAACGGGCAAGCAGGCGACCCCCCTGAAATATTCCGAAAGCGCCTTTCAGTTGGCTCTGCCATTCCTCCAGTGGGCTTGGGTTGGAAAATCTCATCAAGCAGTTTCCAGTTGCTCATCCGTGCAAGGTAAAATTTTCGCCATTGGTTTCGGAGCCTGCACTTGGCGATCAATACCCAAGATGCCATATAATGCTGTAAGTGGTGGGGCTCAACAGTCCGGCGAGTTGTTGATTCTGATAGCAGGAGAATGATAAGTGAACTCTATGAGCTTTTGTTCGAGAAGAGATCGGGTGACCACATGAAAAATATCCGAAGGCACCGGGGAAAACCCATGCCATGTGGCGGAAAAAATCTGTTCCAGGCGATCTGGGCTTCCAGGCCGAAACCGACTGCGTGGTTCAACAGTTTGCGGCCGAACCGGCGCATGGCGTTGCTGATGAATCCCCCTGCCGTATTCGACAACAAACGCCGGGCGATCAGTACCGCAAGCACTTCTTCGGGGTCACCGGCAGATGGGGTAATTCAAACGCGTCATTGCCGTAAGAAATATCCGCGATGAGCATGATCATATCGAGGGGGGCCTCCAGCCGATCTTTCATGAATTCGATATTGCGCTTGGCCGTACGGCGGGAGATTTCGAAACGTTCGGAAAGATGCCGTGTATTGGGATACCTTCCGGCCTTCACCTGATTGTGAAACCATGTAAACCGCTCGTAAATGATTACTCCGGACATAGGAATCTCCGCATGCATGAATCAGAGTTCAATCGGAATATTTACCTATCCGAAACTATTATCATTTTTGCGTTAGTGCACTAAAAGATTATAATTGATGGACCCGTTAAAAGCTTGAAGTTCGTCGCCCCAGCGCAGACATTTATCATATCCACTTGAAAAAACTATTCTGACCTTCTCCGGAATCGACGTGTAAGGAAATTCCCGACTTTTACGATGCATCAAAAGTTTGATACTTGCGTTTGATACGCCAACGCTCCAGACGTTAGGACATTAAGGCTGCGGTGATAAGATATCAATCTCTTGGCCTGGAATACGAATATGCAGATTGTGAAGGCAAAAGATCAAAAAACATCTTGCGACCGCATGCGATAATTCGAGGTCCGGGACATCCGCATCGGGCTGGGATACACGGCGGTGTTGACCGAAGACGGCCGGGTCGGCCTTGCGGCCACGCTGTTGAAGGATCTGCCCGCCCATTGCGACCGGTTTGACAGCCGGACTCTGACGGGCGTCAAGTATGTCCGGGACCTGATCGGGCTGATGTCTTCGGACAACCACGTGGCCGTCTCCGTGGCTCTGGCCGCGGCCAATGCCATCATCCGTCCGCCTGCAAAACATGTCCTGTCGGGGTCGAGGGCGGCGGTGGCAGATGTCCGACCGGACGACCGGGTGGGAATGGTTGGCCATTTTGCCCCCATGGTGGCGGAACTCAAGGAAAAAGCCGGAGAACTGCTGATCTTTGAGCAGATCGACCGGCCCAGAGGTGATCTGCTGCCCGCAAGCCGGATCGGAGACCTTTTGCCGGATTGCCAGGTGGCCCTGATCACGGCCACTTCCATCATCAACGGAACCATCGATGATCTGATGACAGCGGCGAAAAACTGCCGGGAAGTTGTCATCCTGGGCGCATCGACGCCTCTTCTGCCGGAGATATTTCAAGACACGCCCGTGACGTGTCTGTCGGGTGTAGCGGTCAACGATCCCGAGGCGGTGCTGAAGGTGGTCAGCTGCGGCGGCGGGATGCGGTCATTCAAACCGCACGTGCGCAAGGTCAACCTGAAATTGAAAAAGATATGAAGAATCAGGAACCCCGGACACGAGGTGGAAGCCTCTTTACAATTCTGGCGCCCTCCCTGATTTCCGCCTCGATTCCGGTTACAGGCAAAACCAGTTTTTGCCGCTGTTCAGGTCATGGTGCGCCCTCCCCTTTGCCCCGATCAGTTCGATTCGTTCCAGTTCCGAAAGCCGCCCGGGATCGGCATCCATGAAGGCCATGGCCCGGCGGCCGTCTTGCAGGCGGCCGATGACGGTGCCGTGCTGTGGGGCGCCGGTGCGGTCGTGGCAGATGATATAGGTTTCCACGGTCATCGGCCCTTCCGGCTTCTCTTCGGGCGGCGGGAGTTCGGATTGCTGCAAATCCGCCTGCAGGGAAGAATCGTCTCTTTCCGTCCAGCCCCGGGCGGAGGGTTCACCTCCGTAAATTCCTGCCGCAAGCTTGGTGTTGAACCATCCCATGGCGGTGACCAGGGCTTTTCGGGACCGGTCTTTCCGGATGCGCTCCACCACTTCGGCAATGGCGTGCAGGGTGTAGTTGTTGCCCGGGCCGCCGAAATACGGCAGGCCGCCGGTCACGGTAAAATCACGGGGATCGTCTATGCCGATACCCAGTTCCAGGCAGGCCGCCTCCACGGCCCAGGGAAAACAGCTGTAAAAATCAAAAAAGTCGATGTCATCGACACTGCACCCGGCCTGGTCCAGGGCCAGCCGGGCGCAGGCCCCCATGGCCGGCGAATCATGGAGGGCCGGCCGCCGGGCCACATTCCAGATGTTGTTTAGGCCCGCGCTCCCCATGGGGTAAACCCATTTCTCTTCGGCAATTCCGGCGGCCCGCGCTTCTTTTGCGCTGGTCAGCAGAATGGCGGCGGTCATGTCCACATGGATGTTGGCGTTCATGCGCAGGGTGTAGGGAAATGCCACCATGCGATTGTTCGGCGCCGGGGTGATGATCTGTTCCGTTGTTTTTATTTCCCGGGACCACGCATGGGGATTGGCCGCGGCAATGGCGGAGAGTTTTTCGCAAACGCGCCCCGATATGAAGCGGTGCGCATCCATGGACCATCCCATGGCGCCGCGCATGGCATTTTCGAAGAAGGCATAGGTATGGGCCGGCGCGAAAATGTCATAGGTCATCTCATAGGAGGTGAACGGCGGCCGGGAATTTTCAGCGTGACTGCCCGGCCGG
Organism: uncultured delta proteobacterium; assembly: GCA_963826785.1. GTDB lineage: Bacteria > Desulfobacterota > Desulfobacteria > Desulfobacterales > Desulfosalsimonadaceae > CAWGYD01. The sequence goes on along the minus strand of CAWGYD010000005.1, from coordinate 238,321 downwards.
TTGCTTTTCCGGCCAGTTCAGTTCGATCTGCCCCTTGCCCGCACGGCGGATGGCGTTTCCGGCTTCCGCCCCGGCGATGAGCACCGCGCGGTATCGGCCCTGGGCAATGCCGGCAGCGGCCTTGCCGACCAGTGCCTGGGGGCTGTTTCCCCCCAGGTCGGAATAGTGCCGATGACCGGGATGAATTTTCAGCAGCCGGGACAAGTCGGTGCAGACATCCCGGTACGACCAGGAAAAAAGGTTGACCACAAAGAGCGCATCCACCTTTTCCGCCATACGGGAGACCCCCGCATCGGCGATGGCCCCCGCGCCGGATCCGGCCATGAGATGGAGGGGATCGAGGGGATCCGGTGTCTCCTTCGGCTGGGTATACTGGCAGACGCCTGCGATTACCGGCGTGTTATCGGAAATCATGTGATTTTCAACCTTTCACCTGGACTTTTCGCCTTTAAAATGCCATTTCCGGTGTTACTTTCTGGCAAACCCCATTTACTCAATCATTATACGTTTACGCCAACATGTTTCTACCCGCAACCCGAAAAGAAATGGATGCCCTGGGATGGCCGAATCCGGATGTGATCCTGGTCACCGGGGACAGCTACATCGATTCTCCCCACATCGGGGTGGCCGTGATCGGCAAAACCCTGGCGGCCGCCGGGTACCGGGTGGGGATCATCGCCCAGCCGGACATGTCATCGGATACCGATATCACCCGCCTGGGTGAACCAGCCCTTTTCTGGGGCGTGACCGGCGGATGCATGGACTCCATGATCGCCAACACCACTGCCACGATGAAGCCGCGAAAATCAGACGACCTCACCGCCGGCGGGCAGAACAACCGGCGGCCGGACCGGGCCGTGATCGCCTATGCCAACCTGATCCGAAGGCATTTCAAAAGCACTCGCCCCATCGTGCTCGGCGGCATGGAGGCCAGCCTGCGGCGCATCTCCCATTACGACTACTGGTCGGACAGCGTGCGGCGCTCGGTCCTTTTTGACGCCAAAGCCGACCTGCTGGTCTACGGCATGGGGGAAAAGACCATTCTGGAAATCGCTTCGCGGATCAAAAGGGGTGAATCGCTCACCGGCATCCGGGGAACCTGCCATGCGGCCAAAGAAGCGCCGGACGGCTACCTGGTGCTGCCGTCCCATGCGGAGGCCGCAGGCGATACGCATGCGTTTGAGAAAATGTTTCAGACGTTTTATCAAAACAATGACCCGTTTACCGCAAAAGGCATGTGCCAGCTGCAGGACACCCGCTACCTGGTCCATCACCCGCCGCAGTTTCCTCCTTCGCCCGAGGATCTCGACCGCATTTTTGAACTCGATTACGAGCGGGCGGTCCATCCCGTCCACCAGGCCCAGGGTCCGGTCCGGGCGATGGAAACCATCCGGTTTTCCCTCACCACCCACCGGGGGTGCTTCGGGGAATGCAATTTCTGCGCAATCGCCGTTCATGAAGGAAAAGCCGTCATCAGCCGGAGCGAAGCCTCCATTCTCCGGGAGGCGAAAAAAATAACCCAACACCCGGATTTCAAGGGAATCATCACCGACATGGGCGGACCCACGGCCAACATGTATGGCATGGCCTGCGGCCGCAAAAGCGAAAAGGGGCTGTGCGCCCACAAGCGATGCCTGGTGCCGGCCGCCTGCAGCCGGCTGGGAATCAGCCATGAGCGGCAGATCGAGCTGCTGCGCCGCATTCGAAATGTTCCGGGAATCCGGCGAGTGTTCATCGGGTCCGGGGTCCGGCACGACCTGGTGCTGCAGGACCGGAAATGGGGAGAAAAATACCTGGAGGAAATAGCATCCCACCATATCTCGGGACAGCTCAAGATCGCGCCCGAGCATTCGGAAGATCATGTCCTGAAACTGATGGGCAAGCCCGGGGGCGAATTCACCGAAAAATTCATTGCCCTGTATGACCGGACCAACCGGGCGCTTGGCAAAAAGCAGTTTTTAACCTGCTATTTCATCGCCGCCTACCCCGGATGCACCATGGACGACATGCGGGCGCTCAAATCGTTTATCCGCAAAAATTTCAAATTCACGCCCGAACAGATCCAGATTTTCACCCCGGGACCGTCGACCGTAGCCTCGGCCATGTATCACACCGGGTCCGACCTGGTGAACGATGAACCGCTGTATGTGGAAAAAGGGCTCAAGAACAAGGAAGCGCAGAAGAAGGTGGTGGTGGGCGAAAAGGGGAAACCGCCGGGGAAACGCAGAAAAAATTCGGAATGATGAAGGCGGAGGGGGGCGGCGAAGCGAAACACCCCCCTTGGCCCCCCTCAAGGGGGGAATTTGTTTTGTGCCTCCAAGGGAAAAATAAGATAGAGAATCAGTAATCTGTTGAGGCGGATCTAATTTAAAATCGCAAAACCACCCAAGGGTATTCCCCCCTTGAGGGGGGCCAGGGGGGTGTCGCCGGGTCCATTTCCTTTCATGAAAGCCGGCGGCAGTAGATGACTTTTCCATCCCCCGGCATGTAGAAATCGGGCAGAACCGCTTCCACCCTGTATCCGCATCTTTCGTAGAACGCCTGGGTGGTCTCGTATTTTTCGGATTGGGAGGTATCGATATAGATTCGATTCCCGCCGCGCTTTCGGATCAGCCGCTCGGTTTCGACCATGATTTTTCGTCCCAGGCCGCTTTTCTGGAGTTCCGGGCGCACGGCGATCCAGTAGAGATCGTAGCTGTCCACGGTGCAGGGGATTTTGCCGAAACAGGAATATCCGGCCACCCGGCCCGCTTCTTCCAGAAAGACGAAATCGTAATCGCTTGCGGGACCCTTTAAAAGCCGGTCCTCCACCAGTTCCACCGCCACCGCCACTTCATCCGGCCGGAAAAAACCGGTCTCTTCGATGATTTGGCGGACCACCGCCGCATCCTGCGGGTCCGGCGCGTAACGGAAGTTCAGGCCGGGTGGATTACCGGCCGGGGCGATTTCGTCATTTGGCGCACAATGCTTTTCAGGAAATCCCCCTCCAAAGCCTTTCGGCCGGCGCGCATCCTCGATGATGCGGCTGACGGCGGATTCGAAAGGGATGCCGGCGCGGTCCAGGGCGGCGGCAAACCCGGCATCAGGGGAAAGACAGGGATTGGTGTTGACTTCCAGGATGAAAATCCGGCCGTCGGCATCCACCCGGAAATCCACCCGGGCATACCCCTTCAAATCAAAGACCCGCCAGCAGCTAAGCGCGGCTTCGGTCAATGCGGTCAGCAGAGCGGCTTCCGTTTCGGGAAAATCAAACCTTCTGGGGGTGTGGCTGTATTCATAGGAGTCGGCCTCCCACTTGGCCCGGTAATCGACGATGCGGACCCGGTCCGGGCCGTATCCCTCAAAAATGATCTCCGCCGGCGGCAGGACCTGTACGCCATCCGGTTCGGCCAGGAGGGCAAGATTAAATTCCCTTCCTTCAATGTACCGCTCGGCAAAACAGGCGCCGCCCAGAATCGGTGCCCGCGATTGCAATGCCGCTGCCAGGTCATCCATGGATTCTGCTTCAACCAGGCCGTCTCCGGCCAATCCAAAGGAGGCATGCTCCCACACGGATTTGATGATAAAAACCCCTGGAAAAGCGGAGACCGGCAGATCCCGAACCGACCAGGCATCCTTCGGAAAAGGGCCGACCCACTCTGCCGTGGGCAGGCCGGCGCCGCGCATACGGGCCTTGGCCTGGGCCTTGCCGGAAGTCAAATGGATGGATGCGGCAGAGGCTCCCGTGTACGGGACGCCCATGCAGTCGAGCATGGAAGGGACGAAGTCAATCAGCTGCCCCCGGCCGTCCAGGGATTCCACCAGGTTGAACACCAGGTCGGGCCGCCACTGCGCCAATTCGCGCTTGAAGGCCGCCAGATCCAGGCTGCAGGGCAGCAGGCATGACGAATGGCCCAGGCAGTTCAACGCCTCCTGCACGGCCCGGGCCTGAACCAGCACATCCTGCTCGTCCAGGGAAGAGGAATCATCTACCGCATTGTGGGCTATAACGATGCGCATTTTGATCCTGCGGCAGGCAGAGCGGTTGTCCGGATACGTTGACAAGCCGATGCCACGATCGCTTCGATCAGCCGGACAAAGGAAAATTTCAGGTGGCTGCACAGGATCGGCAGGTCCGAGTGCTCCGGATGCAGGCCGGCCAGGGGATTGACTTCCAGGAAGAACGGTTTTCCCGCGCTGTCGCACCGGATATCCACCCGTCCGGCATCCCGGCACCCCAGGTGGCGCCAGGTGCCCAGGGCCAGGCGTTCGGTCTCGGCCACGGAAATGTCCCCGTCGGGCCTGACCAGGCGATATTTCACCAGCTCCTCGCATTTTTCCTTGTTCACATAGGAGTAGACCTGCTTTTCCGCGTTTTCCAGCAGGATGACCTCCATCGTCCCCAGCACCCGCGCATCCCTGCCGGTGCCCACCAGCCCCACCGTGAACTCCCTGCCGTCCAGGAACCGCTCCACCAGCACCGGCTGGTCAAACTGCCGGAGCAGCTGAGCGCAGACATGCCGGAGCTGATCCGGACCTGAAATGACGGATTGAGCGGTGATCCCTTTCCCGGTCCCTTCGGCCACCGGTTTGGCAAAATACGGGGGATCAAAGCCCACCTTCTCCAGGTCTTCCATGCACTCGATGACGGCAAAGTCCGGGGTGGCGAACCCGCCCTGGCGGACCAGCTGCTTGGTCATTCCCTTGTGGAGGGTAAGCCCCATGACCAGGGGGTCCGAAAAGGTATAGGGGATTTCATACAGATCCAGGATGGCCGGCACCTGGGATTCCCGGGAAAGGCCGGAAAGCCCTTCTGCGAAGTTGAACACCAGGTCCCAGCGGTCCCCGTGCACCAGCCGTTCGGTGAGCCGCCGGGCATGTCCGATCCGGTCGGTGTCGTGGCCCAGCTGCTGCAGGGCCTCTTCAATGGCGGAAACGGTGTCGTCCCGGTCGAATTCCGCGGTTTCTTCTTCGCTGTACCCCATGGCCAGGTATTCCGACCGCAGGTCATAGGTGAGTCCGATTTTCATAATGTATTTTCCGATGTGATTTCCGCATAGAGGGCCCGGTGCCATCCGATCACTTCCTGCGGGTCGATTCCAATGGACTGCAATAGATTGGCGCCGGGTTCCAGAAGGTCCACCGGGCATCCCGGCGCCAATTCCGGCAGGATTTTCTCCGCTGTATAGTCCACCGGGTGAAGCCGGCAGATCAGGGGCCGCAAATGCAGGGGCAGCACACAGCCGTTTGGGGTCAGAAAAATGCAGTCGCCGGAAGGGTTTTTTTTCAGCACCCGGCGGGTCCCGTCCGGCCGAAATACTTTGAGCGACCAGACCGGGTCTGCATCATCCCCGCAGTAGGCGGTATTCACCGGTCGCCGGAATTCGAAGAAATCAAGATGGCCGGTGATGCCGCTGATCCGGCGGACATCACCGGCGGTGACGAAAATATCCCGGTCCGCCCCCTGGCAGCAGGTCAGACCGCGCCCGGCGCACAGGGCGCACAGGCAGATATGGGTTTCCATTTAGTTGCCTCCGGGACAAACCTCGCCCGTTTCCACGGTAGTGGTCGGATAATGAAATATCCGGTTCTCAAAATTGGTGAGAATCACTTCCGTTTCGGTGCGATCCACTACGTAATCGGGCATGACCGGAATCTTGCCGCCGCCCCCCGGGGCATCGATCACATAGGTGGGAATGGCGTATCCGGAGGTATGCCCCCGCAGTCCGCGGATGATTTCCACACCCGTTTCCACCGGCGTCCGGAAATGGCTGGTGCCGGTGACCGGGTCGCACTGGTAGAGGTAATAGGGCCGGACCCGCATCTTGAGCAGGTTGTGAACCAGGCTTTTCATGGTATCGACCTGGTCATTCACCCCTTTTAACAGAACGGTCTGGGACCCCAGGGGAATTCCCGCATCCGCCAGCATGGCGCAGGCGGCGGCGGATTCCGGCGTGCATTCGTCCGGGTGGGTGAAATGAATGCTCATCAGCAGCGGGTGATATTTTTTGAGGATCTTCACCAGCTGGGGAGTGATCCGCTGTGGAAGCACCGCCGGGGTTTTGGTCCCGATCCGGATGATTTCCACATGCTCGATTTCCCGGATTTTGGACAGAATCCAGTCCAGCTTCTTGTCCGAAAGGGTCAGCGGGTCTCCGCCGGACAGGAGCACGTCCCGGATGGCGGGCGTCTGGCGGATGTATTCGAAGGCCCGCTCCAGGCGGTTTTCACCCGGGTGGATGATCCCGCGCCCCACCATGCGCGAACGGGTGCAGTAACGGCAGTAGGCGGCGCAGAAGTCACTGATCAGCAGCAGCACCCGGTCCGGGTACCGGTGCACCAGTCCGGGTACCGGGCTCTGGTGCTCTTCGCCCAGGGGATCGTTTTGCTCTCCGGGGAGTTTGAAAAACTCGTGCACCGTGGGCACCACCGTCTTGCGCAGCGGATAATCCGATCCTTCCCGCTGCATCAGGCTCATGTAATAGGGGGTGATGCCCAGCGGCAATTTGGTTTTCAGGTATGAAAAGGCGCTTTCCTCATCTGAAGTCAGGCTCAGAAAGCGGGTGATCTGGGCCTGGGAGCAGATCCGGTTTCTGACCTGCCACTGCCAGCTGTTCCAGTCTTTGTTGAGTATATGGGGATAGAACTGTTTACGAAATATCTGCGTTTTATTTAAAGTCTTCAGTGTTTTCCGGCGGTAACTCCGGCGCAGGGGGATAACGGAGGAGGCGGGGGTGAGCAGAAGGGCTTCCCGGCGATTGGCGGAAAGCGGCACGGGACTTGGAGGTTCAACCTCTTCATCCTGTTCGATGATGCTTGCTGCGTCGTGATGGGCAATCAGGGGTTGTTGCATCGTGTGTCTCCCATTCATAAATGGCTGCGTTAACCGAGTGAAAAATCCATCTGAAAAACGTCGCCCGCTTCCAGGCGTTGCCCGTGTTTTCCAGACGGGTCCTGTCGTGCTCGGAACCGGCAAAAAGCCGGCCCTTTTTCGTCGGAATGTGATCTCAAAACCACAATGTGTCAAGGAAATAGTGAGGGCCGAAAAAAATAAATTTTCATGGAAAAACAGCGCTGGATTTTGGCTCGCCGGTCGGCCGCTTCCAAAAAAATTTAGATATTAATTCAAATGATTATATTATGACCTGTAAATCGACGGGGACTTGGGATCGACGATGGTGGCCGGCAATTATTTTGGAAGGAGGCATCGCAGATCTTCCCAGTTCCAGGGGGGGGCATCGGGACCATCGAGATGACACGGCCAGGGCCATCCCGCCGGGTATGGACATTCATATTCAAAGGGCAGTTTCAGAGTGGGGTGAACAAAAGACAGCCGCCTGGCAAACAGGGCAATCTGACGCTGGGGCATCGGCTCTCTGGCGCCGTAGCGCAGATCTCCCAGGATGACCGCCCCCGCATGGGCCAGCTGAACCCGGATCTGGTGATGGCGGCCCGATTCCAGGTCGATTTCCACCAGGCTGCGCTCCCCTTCGCTTGCCAAGACCCGGTAGCAGAGCGAGGCTTCCCTGCTGCGATCGTCCGGGGCGGCAGCGACAATGCTGGAGCGGCCCTGGCGATGCAGATGATCGACCAGGCGGCCGGAAGGCGCGGGCAGATGCCCTTCCACCACCGCCATATAGGTCTTTTTGATCGTCCCCTGCCGGAATTGCTCGCTCATCCGTGCGGCGGCTTTTGAGGTGCGGCAAAACAGGATAATGCCGGCCACCGGGCGATCCAGGCGGTGCACCATGCCCATAAAAACCCGGCCCGGTTTCCGGTAGCGCTCCTTTATCCAGTCCCGGGCCAGATCCAGCAGGGAGGGGTCGCTGGTATGATCTCCTTGAATTAACAGGCCCGCTGGTTTATATAGGACCAGCAGGTGGTTGTCCTCATGAAACACCGGCCACCGGGGAACAAAGAAAAACGGGCGGGAATCGATTAAACCATTCACCAGAAATTGTCCCAAACGATCAGCTGACAGCAAGAAATAAAGCACCGGCCAATGAACGCAAAAATGAACAACCGACCTGACCATGCCGACCCGGGGCGGCTGCAGGAGATGTCGTCACTCCTGAAGCGCTCCGGGATCGAATTTTCAGAAGACCAGATGGCCCTTCTGTTGTCCTATCACAGATTACTGCGCCGGTTCAATCCCGAACTGAACCTCACCCGGATTCACAATTTTACCAACATGGTGCTCAAACTCTATGTGGACTCCATCCTGCCCGGGCAGCTGATCGATCTTCCCTCCCCCCTGCTCGACCTGGGGACGGGCCCCGGCATGCCGGGCATTCCCTTGAAAATCGCCTTTCCGCACCTGAATGTGATTCTTGCCGAAACCCGGAAGAACCGGGCGGATTTCTTGAACCTGGCGGTTCAGCAGCTGAACCTGAAAGAAACCCGGGTGATTGCCCACAGCATCACCGAAAGATTCGAAACCCCCGTTGCCGGCGTGATCACCCGGGCGGTGGAACAGATCCCCGATACCCTCCAGCGGGTCTCCGGCTGCGTGTCCGAAGGCGGACAGGTGATCTTCATGAAGGGGCCCCACTGCGAGGATGAAATCGCGGATGCCGCAAACCGGTTTTCCGGACAATTTTTACTGGAAAAAGACATTGCCTACCGGATCCCGCACACTTCCCACGACCGCCGGCTGGTGGTATTCAAGCGCCTGGTGCCCTCGGGCGCGGAGAAAAAATCTTCTGCCATGAAAAAGTACACCTTTCACGAAATCGAAAGCGAACAGAACCCTATCTTCAAGACCTTAAAGAAGCTGCTTACGGGCCGGGGCATCAAGAAGCATCAAATGGCCATCGTTGCCGGCACCAAGCCGATTCATGAAATCCTGATCCGGTTTCCGGATCTCTGCGATGCCTGGATTTCGCCGGACACCCGCCAGATGCCGCCGGAAGGCGCCCCCGGGCACCTTAAATGGTATGCCCTGGCCCCGGGCCTGTTCAAGGCCCTCGATACGTTCGATACCGGCGCCCCGCTGCTTCTGGTGCGCACCCCGCCCATCAAACCCTGGCAGTGCGAAAAAGGACTGCTCCCCGGGTGCAGCCTGCTGGTCCCCTTCCAGGACCCGGAAAACGTGGGCACCGTGATCCGGTCGGCCGTTGCTTTCGGGGTGGACCAGGTGATCCTGCTGGCCGAATCCGCCCATCCGTATCACCCCAAGACCATCCGGGCCTCCGGCGGCAACCTGTTTCACGCAGACCTGTACCAGGGCCCTTCGATTTCGGAACTGCCCGAAAGTCTGGCCATTCTCCCCCTGTCCGGGGAAGGAGAAGATATCTCCAGGATCGATTTTCCGGATACCTTTGCCTTCCTCCCGGGACTGGAAGGCCCCGGTCTGCCGGCTCACCTGCGGCCAAAAGCCATTTCCATTCCCATTGCAGAAGCCGTGGAATCGTTAAACGCATCTGCGGCCACGGCCATTGCCCTGTATCTCTGGTCGCAGTCCCATCGAAAACCGGGGAAGGGAAATACCGGCTCATGAAGCACCGTCCCGTGGATCTTGTATATGCCGACCAGAAGGAGCAGGTCTATGACTATCCGGACCGGGAACCCCTTTTCCGCACCGGCAGTCAATGGGTGCGGGTGGACCGGCATGATCTGATCAAGCTTCCCTTCGGCAGCTATCTCTATTACCTGCCCGGCCGGCACCCGGTCTATTATGACCGGCTAACCCGCAAAAACAAAATCATGCGAAAAACGCCAGAAGGCGGCCCCGCGTGGGCGGTCTCGGCCTTTCTGTCTTCGGGATATCTGCGGACCTATCTTCCGGCGAGTCACAAAACCCCGGATGCGCCGGTGCTTCCCCTGTGGGCCTATTCCGGGGTGGTGTTCATGGACGAAGATTTTTACGTGCCGGCCATCCGCATCGACGAAGACCCCCGGTCGGATCCGCAGATTCACCAGGATTATGACGCCCTTTTAAGAGCCATCCGCCGGAAAAAGGCGAAATATCCCAAAAACCGGCTGATCCGGCAGCTGGCGAAATGCTCCACCCAATACGACTGCCTGTGCGCCCGCAACTTCTTTCTGGAACGCTACGAAGCCCCCATTCCCACTTCCCCGGCCTGCAATGCCGGATGCATCGGGTGCCTCTCCCACCAGGACGACCGGTCCGGATTCACCGAACCCCAGCACAGGCTTGATTTCAAGCCCACCCCCGAAGAGATCGCCGACGTGATCATTCATCATTTTAAAAAGGTGAAAACGCCGGTGGCCAGCTTCGGCCAGGGGTGCGAAGGGGAGCCCCTGCTGCGGGGGGAGGACCTGGTGCGCGCCATCAGAATGGTGCGGCAGGAAACGGACAGGGGAACGATCAATCTCAACACCAACGGGTCGAACCCGGAAATGGCGCGAAAGCTCATCGAAGCGGGGCTCGATTCCATCCGTATCAGCATGAACTCCCCCACCCGGGAGTATTACCTGGCCTATCACCATCCGGTGAACTATCGCTTCGAAGACGTCCTGTCCGCCATCGAGGTGTCTCTTTCGGCCGGCATTTTCGTTTCCATCAACCTGTTCTTCATGCCCGGGTTCACGGACATGGAAACAGAGGTCCAGGCCCTGTACCGCTTTCTGGACACCATGCCGGTAAACATGATCCAGACCCGCAATTTGAATATCGATCCGGATCTTTACTTTAGTGCCATCGGCTACACGCCATCCCCTGCCATGGGCATTCCCGCCCTGATCCGTGAACTTAAAAAAAAATACCAGTTTCTGCGGCTGGGCTATTACAACCCGCCAAAGGAGACGTTTTCCTGATTCAAAGGAAGGCATGCGGCAAAAGCAATGGAATAACGGATGCATTAACAAATGATGAAACCGTAAAGAGTCCAAAGTTCGTCACCCCGGCGCAGGCCGGGGTCCAGGACAGATTGAAAAAACTGGTTTCCGGCCTGCGCCGGAATGACGGGTGCGGAAATTCCCGACTTTTTACGAATGCATCAAAACAAATGAAAGGTGATAAAATGCGCGTCATACATGTCGTATCCGATTATTTGCGCGAACAGCAGCCGCCGGCGGTTCGATTTCTTCATATTGCCATTCTGTTTTTGGTCTTGAGCCAGATTATCGTCAGCAACTTCATGGGATTTGCGAATAACGGTGAGGTCAGCCGAAAGGCCGCCGAATATTATGGAACATGGATACACATCGGCACCGGATTGTCCCTGCTGCCGATTACCTTTATTTTCATCTTTATCGAAATGAAAAATCATGGGTTTAAACATTTTTTCCCGTACTTCTATGGCAATTTCGCCCAATTGAAAAAGGATCTTTTGCAGCTGAAGCGATTCCAGCTGCCGGATGCAAGTCCATATGGAATGGCGGCCATTGTGCAGGGGCTGGGCCTTGGGGCATTGACCCTGGTTGTTTTATCGGGATTCTCCTGGTTTATTTCCTGGCGTTTCATGGCACCCTGGGCCGAGTCCGTAAAGGAAATCCATGAAACATTGACGGGGTTGATTGAAGCATATGTCGTCGGGCATGGCGGAATGGGGATATTGCATTTATTTTCACGTTTACTGAGGAATTAATAAACCCGATGAATGAAGAACATCCGACAGAAGAATTGTGGCGTGCACTGACTGACCTGATGGCCTCACAGGGTCTGGCTGTTCTGGCGACCCATGATCACGGGCAGCCGTATACCAGCCTGATGGCATTTGCCTGCTCAGGGGATCTGAAGGCGATTTTTTTCGCAACCGGAACCGCCACGCGAAAATACGCGAACCTGAAATCCGACCCGCGGGCGGCGATGATGATCGACAACCGGTCGAATGCACCCTCTGATTTTGCTAAGGCCCTGGCGGTCACCGCCACGGGAGCGGTGGATGTGGCTTCGGACGATGAATTGATCGCGCTGCGAAATATTTTCCTTGAAAAACATCCCCATCTATCCGATTTCGCAACATCTCCGTCCACGCAGCTGATGCGCTTAAACGTCTCCTGCTACTACGTTGTCAGCCGGTTTCAAAACGTTGTGGAACTGCGCATGGGAAGATGATGCTGCGAACAGCCACAGAGTCGACACGGCCAGTGCGCCTGTGCTGAAACTTCGCTGGCTCCCATCCGCAGGCATTTGTCTCCGGAAATCGAACCCATTTATCTGGTAAAAACCCGTTACTGACTTTCCTTGTCATTGTGACACTTCAGGCAGCCGGTAAATCCGGGATGGGTGGTGGGAGTGGCGGTGGAATCGCTGCCCGGCCCGTGGCAGGCCAGGCACTGGGAGTCTTCGGTGTATCCTTTGTGAATGTCGGGAAACTCCCGGATGGACGGGCCGTGCATTCCCAGGTAGTACCGGTAGGCGCAGCCGGAAAATGAAATGACGGCAAGAAATATCAGGAATAGCCGTTTTGCGGTTTTCATCGATCAAAGCCCTCCGTTGTTCATTTCTCCCCCGGCGATTCTTCCGTCCCGGATGGTGAATACCGGGTCGGCTGCATGGAGGAGTTCAGGGTCATGGGTGGAAAGGATCAAGGTGCTTTTTTCGGCTTTTACCATTTCAAACAGAAGGGCAGCCAGGTCTTTGCCGGTTTCGGAATCGAGACTGGCGGTGGGTTCGTCTGCCAGGATGAGCTGCGGGGAATGGGCGATGGCCCTGGCGGCAGCCACGCGCTGGGCCTCCCCGCCCGAGAGTTCGCCGGGCAGGGCATTGTTGACGCCGGGAAGGCCGATCCGCTCCAGAAGGTAGGCCACCCGGTGTTCGCGCTTCCTTTTACCCACCCCGTTCAGGATCAGCGGAAGGGCCATGTTGTCGGCCACCGTGTAATAGGACAAAAGGTTTCCATGCTGGAAAATAAACCCCAGGCGCTTTCGTTGGAACAGGCTCAGCGCTTTTCCCCCCAGTTCATGGATCGGGATTCCAAAGCAGGTCACCCTCCCCTGCTCCGGGCGCAGGAGCCCGCCGATGCAGTTGAGCAGCGTAGTCTTTCCGGATCCGGATTTGCCGATGATGGCGGCGGCGCTGCCCGGTTTCATTGAAAAAGAGATATCCGAAAGGGCCTGCAGCCGGCCCCGGCCCGAGGCAAACGTTTGGGTCAAATGTTGTACCTGGATCATCTCTTCACGCCCCTCTCAGGATATCGACCGCCTGCTTTCGGGCCACCAGCAGGGCCGGCCATATGGCGGAGAAAAGGCCGAAGATGATTGCCATGGCGGGTGGAACCACAAGAGAGTACGGGGTCAGACGGGGAAAAATCTCCCCGGAAACGGCAAAATACGGGTTGTAGCTGGTCCAATGCCCCAGGTCGATGCCGATATGCGAAAACATAACCACCGCCGCCGCGCCGATCACCCCTCCCGCCAGGCAGGCCGCCAGGTTGACCAGCACCACCTCGGCGGCGATGAGAAAGGCCACCTCGCCGGAGGTCACGCCCATGGCCTTCATGATGCCGTACTCCCGCAGGCTCCGGAAAATATAGACGACAAACGCACAGGCGATCCCGAGGGACACCACCCCGAAAACCAGAACCATGACGATGCTCATGGAGATGAAGTTCAGCTGGATCAGCTGCACCAGGTCCGGCATCATCTGCTTCCAGGTGATAAATGATCCGGTCCGGCCGAAAAGCCGGTGATATTTAGAAACGATGGATTCGGGGGAGACCCCGGCTTTTACAAATACGGCGGCCGACCACACCCCGGGGTTGACCGGTAGAACATCGACCGGGCACAAGGCCGCTTCCTGATCAAGAAACGGCATGCCGGTGCGGTAAATACCTGAAACCGTCAATTCCACTGTCTGTTTTTCGCCGCCTGCCGTAAACCGGATGACCGCGCCGGTATCGACGCCCAATTTTTCCGCCACTGCTGTGCTGATCAAGATATGGGAGGAATCTGCACGAAGGCCGGTTCCCCGGATGATCTTCCGGTGAAAGGCCGTGGTTTCCCGCTCCCTGGCCGGTTGGATGCCGATCAGGGTCAGGGTTTCAAAATGGCCTGCATAGGAAAGTGTTCCGGGAATCATGACCCGCTTGAGCACCCGGGTGACCCCCTTCACCCGCAGGTCCTGCGGGGTCATTGCGGAAGGAAGGCCGGCTGCGGAGATATCACCTGAAAAAAGTCCCACGGAATTGCGGATCATGGCGTCGTTTACCCCTACGGCAAACGCGGAAAGGAAGATCAGGCTCGCGACTGCGGCCACCACCATCAGGGAAAGGGCCAGCGTCGATCTGCCCGAGCGGAGCAGAAACAGATATGCGGTGCGGATCCAGTGAATGCAGAAGATGCTGGGTTTCTCCAAAAAGGATCCCTTCAATTCCGGAGGAGTGCGGCTCCGATCCGCTCCCAGAGAAACCGGATGGCCGGCTCCACCAGGAATTGGTGGCGGGGCTCAAACAGCAGGCCGAACCCCCGCTCCAGGTACTCCCGAATTTTGGTCTCGGCAACGGCCCGGGCGCCTGGAAACTCCGACAGGAGATCTTCGCTTTGAAAATCGATGCCGGCGGCAGTGAACGCATCCATCCGCCTGCACGCAGCATCCCCGAAACCATGGCAGATAAGCGAGACGACATAGTTATGGCGGCGGTCCCGGAGGTCGGCCGAAAGATCGACCATGTCATCCATGATCTGGCATCCGAGCCCCACATCATAAAGCGCACGCGACATGTCGGAAGCGGATGCGGCCAGCCGGTTTTCCATAAAATTCGGAATCGCCCAGGGGGACTGGAACAGCAGCCCGGTCTTGAAATGATGCACGGTACGGATGATTTCATCCGGCGAAAGGATGTCACCGACCCCGGTCTCCTCCCCGGCTTCCTGGGCACCGCTGCGGACCAGGGCGCGCAGGGAGACGGCGCTGGCGCCGAGAATCTTCTTTACCTCGCCGGGCATGGCATGCGACAGGAGATCGAAAAGGACGCGATCTGAAACCATGATGTCGAGCACCGATCGAAACCGGGTCCCCTCTTCCGGCAGATCGGTTTCCAGGGTCTTCTTGTATTCGTCATCCAGGATATTGTCGGCACCGGTGACCATTCCCCGGATACACTGGTTGAGTGCGGCATAGAGCACGCGGCGCCCCCGGTCGATCCCGGCCCTGTGATAGGAATAGAGGAAAAGTGCGGAAAAGAAGTTGCTTGAAAACGCATAATATCCTTCCGGTGCATCATAAAGCCGGGTGCCGCTCCCTTCCAGGATGCGGCCTGCGGTCTTCCAGTACAGTTCAAGGGCCTCGTGGAGTTCATCCTCCAGCAGGATCAGCGCATCGCTTTTTCCCCACGGGCTTGCCTGTTTCTTAAAACTAACGATTTCTTCAAAAAATTCCATTTGTAAACCAGCTTGTGGATTTAATTCGACTTGCGGCTGTAAAATACGGCGATATAACCGAAGTAGGTTTCAATCAGGCGGGGAAGATGAAATCCGGCACTTTCGATCAGGCCGGGAAGAACGCCCCGGGTGTTTTCACCGATCTGGGGCTGCATCAGCAGCCAGCGGGACGCATGGGAAACCAGGAAGCCAAAGGGCGTTGAGGGCCTGTGCATATCCGCAATCACCAGGATTCCGCCCGGCCTGAGCACGCGCGCGGCTTCCCGGAGGCTTTTTTCCTTCAGATCGATGGGAACGTGGTGGAAAAAGAGGCTGGAAACGACGGCATCAAACGATGCGTCTTCAAACGGCAGCTGTTCGGCTGCCGCCACTTCGAACCGGCAGGTATCGGTCCCCCGTTTTTTGCGGGCGACATCGATCATTTTCGCCGCCGCATCGATCCCTACGGCAATCCCGCCCTTTTGGTCATCCAGCCGATCTCCGATGGCCCGGGTCAAAACCCCGGTGCCGCACCCCAGGTCCAAAACCCGATGCCCGGGCTGGATGTCGAGGAGCGAAATAATCTGCTGATCATACCGGCCCTCTTTTCCCAGCATCAATATGGGTTCCAAATAATCATAAACGGAAGCGGCATGATCCAGTGTTCGACCCCGCGTGGGCACCGACCTGCCGCTATTTTTTTCATCCATCTCTTTCTCCCGGCTCCTGAATGCTGAACAGCCACCATCTCGGCCCTTTGATCCCCTGTCGGTTTCCCATTGCTAAAATTTACCCGGCCAACCGGCACCCTCAAAAATAATCACGAAGGTATTGTTGTAAACAGCTGCACCCAGTTGAAAACAGGAGGAAAATGTTGGAATATATTGAACCCCGAAGAAAACAGGGGAGAATGTCATATGTGGAGAAATGGATTATGATTATGCTTATGTAATTCGGTTCATACCTGCCGGACGCGATTAAAAACAGCGCTCCGCGCTTAACGCAGAGGAATATTACATGCCTGAAGAAATGGAAACCCGGCCTTGGGAACAGCTCGAGGATCTTCTTGAACGCGGCGATGTTGCGGAACTGACGAACTGTCTGGATGAACTGCCGCCGGGTGAAATCGCACGCGCCCTGTCGCGGTTATCGGTTGAAGATCAAAAGGCGTTTATCCGGATTCTGGATGAGAAAGATGCCGCCGAACTGATGGAGCAAATACCCGAGGCAATGGCCCTGGACCTGCTCAGGCAGGTTCCGGCATCGGATGCGGCCCAGGTGCTTAATCAGATGCAGAGCAACGACCGGGCGGACCTGATTGCCAAACTCGATGACGAGGAGGCTGAAGCCATACTGGGGGAAATGGAGCCCTCGGCATCCGCGGATGCGCGGCTGCTGGCGGGGTATCCCCCCGGTGTGGCCGGCGGGCTGATGATCACCGAATTCCTCTGCGTGTATGAGAAGTCTTTTGTGGATGACGTGATTCGGGACTTTCGGGAGCATGCGGAAGTCTACTCGGATTATAACGTTCAGTATACGTACATTGTCACCGAGGAGAAGGTCCTTACCGGCGTGCTGCGGCTGCGGGACCTGCTTCTGTCCCCGTACAAGCGAAGAATCGGGGATATCATGATTCGCGATCCCCTCTTTATCCAAGATGATACCCCGCTGACGGAACTGGGGCTCTTTTTTGACGAACACGAGCTCATGGGCGTTCCCGTTACGGATGGGAATGGCCACCTCATCGGCGTCGTGCGCAGGGAGGATGTGGATGACGCGCTGATCGACAGGTCCGACAGCCATTACCTCAAATCCCAGGGTATCGTCGGCGGTGAAGAGCTTCGCTCCATGCCGGTCTGGCGGCGTTCTTCCAGGAGGCTGTCCTGGCTGAGCATCAACATCGTTTTAAACATGATTGCGGCCAGCGTGATTGCCGCCTACCAGGAGACTTTGTCCGCTGTGATCGCCCTGGCCGTGTTTCTGCCCATTATATCGGACATGAGCGGATGCTCCGGCAACCAGGCGGTGGCGGTTTCCATCCGGGAACTGAGCCTGGGGTTCATCAAGCCGTATGAAGTCTTTCGGGTCTGGTTCAAGGAAATATCGGTGGGCGTGATCAACGGCATTGTCCTGGGGCTGCTGCTGGGGATGGGCGCCTATTTATGGAAAGGCAACATTTACCTGGGCATGGTGGTGGCCGGTGCCATGGCCATCAACACGGTGGTGGCGGTATCCATCGGGGGATGCGTGCCCCTTTTGTTAAAGTGGATGAAATCGGATCCGGCGCTGGCATCCGGGCCCATCCTGACCACGATCACGGATATGTGCGGATTTCTGCTCATGCTGAGTTTCGCCACCATGATGCTTCCAAAGCTGGTGTGATCACAAGGGGGCCACGGCATCGAGATCCACCCTGTCAAAAAACATGGACACCATCTGTTCGTCGGCTGCCGGCACGGGGATGATGGATTCGACCTTATTTTCCCTTACCAGGGTGTAGAGCCTGCGGGTGGATCGGATTTTCCGGAGAAGGGCGCGATCGGTTTCGGAAGGGGTTTTCGATTTGAGCAGGTTGACCAGGCGGGTGAGCCGAAAGGCCGTGATCAGCTGGCCGGTGGTCAGCGACCGGTTCCAGGGAAACGCCGCCGACCCCGCGCACATCTGCGGCAAAACCGAATCGAACACCGACATGTCTTCATAATCCGGCAGACCGGGGACCGGGTAGAACAGGGAAATCCCCAGCAGGGTAGGCAGGCCGGCCAGGCGGGATATGGCAGAGACGATGGTTTCGGGCGTATCTTTGGCAAACCCGCAGATGAAGTAGGTGATGCAGGGGATATGCCGTAAATGGATGGCCTGCACGGCGGCTTCATAAATCTTCGGGCGGATGGGGCGGGCCTCGTCTTTCAAGATATCCGGCCGGGCGGAGGCGATGGAGAGGTTGAACTGGGCAAAGCCCATGTCCATCAGCCGTTGCAGCCGTTTTTCTGTCAAAAAGGTATGATCGATTCCATTTTCCGCACAAAAGACCGCTTGGGGAAACCGAGTTTTTATGGCCTCCATGACCGAAAAGAAATAATCGGGATCGAGCAGCAGATTGTCATCTTCGAAATTGATGCAGAGCTTTTTGCCGGATGGGGGATATGTTGCGGTGAGATCCTCCATCACGCTTCTGATCCTGTTTAAGGGAACCTTGCGGAAGGTTCGGCCCTGGCTCAAAAAATTGGAACAGAAGCGGCATTTCTTGATGCACCCGCGGCTCAGCGCGGTGGTGAGATGGATGGTCTCCCGGGTTTCCCCTGTTTTCCGGACCACCCAGTCCACTTCTTCGGGGGCCGTGCGGCGGATTGAATCCGGCGATAAGACGCGGCCGTCTTTCTTATAAAAAAGGTTGGGCACCTCCAAAAACTCGCCCTCTCCTTTCCGTAGGGCGAAGATAAATGCGGGAAGGGACACCTCGGCCTCCCCCGTGAAGGCAAAATCAATACAATCCCTGCGGATGAAATACTGCGGATGACAGCTTACCCCGGCGCCCCCCACGGCAATGGCAAGATCAGGCGCTGCCCTGCGCAGGGCTGCCGCCAGTTCCAGCGCGGCGCCGGCATAGGCAAACGCAAAGCAGGAGATCAGAACCAGGTTCGGCGTAATGGCCAGCACCTGCCGGGCGCATTCCTCTATGCCCGGGCCGAATCGCTGATACCGGGTGAAAAACGAGAGCTTCCCGGTTTCGTTTTTGACGAGAAAGGGTTTTAGATACGCAAATTCAGGGGGAAGGGGCGCACCCGCCCCCTTGCGGACCGATGCGGGGAAATTGAACAGCGTTGTTGTGCAGCCGTTTTCCTTAAGGATTTTACCGACAATGTGGGCGCCCAGTGCGGAAAACCGGTGCCGGGTGGCGTAAAAATCAAAGACCGGCGGTACCACCACGGCGGCGTTGATTTCCGCAATCCGGCATTTACCGGGCATACCGGATCACAAAGGCCGCCGTAATCCCCCAGGCGGCGTTGAACAGGAGAACAAACACCGGGGTGAGCATCCCCAGTTCGAGGCCCAGGTATCCCTTGTGCGCCTGGAAGGGAAAAACCACCAGCAGCTGCACCAGGGTGGGAAACAGGCTGAGGATCAATCCTTTCCGAAACGGTTTGGATGCATAAAACGGAAGGATAAACACAAAACCCCAGATGCCGCCCCAGACGATTCGCGGGTACAGCCATGCCGGACTCAGGTGCGGCGCGATCATCACGCCGAAATGCCGGGTGATCTTCTCAATGCCGAATCCCCACACCATCAGGCTGTTGATCAGCCCGCCCAGAGCGCCTGCGGAAAAAAAGACGGCCAGCTTTCTCATATTCATCTTATTCCTTTTAAAATGGTTTTAAGGAGCATAACAAGATCAGTGCTGCCGTTCAACAGGTATGAAATCCGAATCGAAAGATCCGAAGAAAAAAAGATCCGAAGAAAAAGGATCCGAAGAAAAAAGGATTGATGGGATTTGCCGCCAAGGATATAAATGGGCCTATTCAATCAATGATGCGCGGACTTTGCCGGGAGGGGACATGAAAATTAACCGATCAAGGATAAATTCTGCCTGTGGCGGGGCTGCATCCGAAATCTGCAGCGCCGGCCTTGATCATGAATAACCCCGATCCGCAAAAGGCCGGGCTTTTTGGACAACCGCCTACGCGGCCCGCATTTTTTTACGGGTGGAAGATCGTGGGGGTGGCCTTTTTTGCCTATTTCATGGCCGGCGGTACCGGGTTCTATGCGTTTAACGCCCTGCTGGAGCCGATCTGCAGCCTGCGGGGATGGTCCCGCACCGACCTGAACCTGGCCCTGGTCATCGGCACACTGTTTAGTTTCATCTGCCAGTTCTTCTACGGCACCCTGCTGATGAAAACCGGGGTGAGGGTCCTGATGCTCGCCGGTTCTTTTGCCAGCGGCATCGGGTTCATGCTGATGGTGCGGGTGGAGCACCTCTGGCAGTTTTACGCCTGCTATGCCCTGATGTACATGGGAAACGGCGCCTATGGCGGGATCGTGGCCAGTACGGCGGTGAACAACTGGTTTATCCGCAAACGGGGCACGGCCCTGGGGCTCGCCACGGCCGGCATTTCCTTTTCAGGGGCCATCCTCCCCATGGCCGCCATGGCCATGATCCTTTCGTACGGCTTGAACCGGACCGCACTCTGCCTGGGGTTTTTGATCATGTGTGTCGGGCCGCTGGCCTGGATGGTCATCCGGAACTGGCCCGAGGAGATGGGGCTTGCGCCTGACGGGGATTTCGATGCGTCTCCTCTGTTCATCCCGCCGAAAACCGCCCTGCCGCCAAGTCCTGCCGGGACAAAAGCGTATAGCTCCCAATGGCGGGTAGCAAGCCTGGTCCGGTCCGGCGCATTCTGGAAACTCGGCTTATCTTTCGGCATGCTCATGATCGGTACGGTGGGGGTGATGTCCCAGCTCAAACCCCGGTTTTCCGATATGGGGTTTTCGCATATGTCCGCCATGGGTCTGATGGCTTTGACGGCGCTGATCGGGACGGCCGGCAAGTTCACATGGGGGCTGCTCTGCGACCGGTTTGATCCCCGGCGTGTGGTCACGATCATGGCGTTTGCCAATGCGCTGGGCCTCTCACTGGTGCTGATCAAAAACTCCATGGCGGCACTGTCGGCATTTATTTTCGTCTACGGATTTGCCATGGGCGGCATCATGGCGGTCTACCCGGTCATGGTGGCCTCTTTGTTCGGCCGGCACGGGTTTCCGGCCGTGTTTCGTCTTTCTTCCTTATTCCTGGTGCTCCAGATGGCGGGATACATCATTGCCGGAACCAGCTATGACCGCCTGGGAAATTACGACATGGCGTATATGGTGTTTATCTTCCTGGACCTGGCCGCGGCAGGGATGCTGTTTACCCTGGCCGCACCGGAGAGATGAGATGCGGGGCAAAGCTTTTCAATCAAATTCCATTACTTCATACAGGCATTGCCCTGAAATGTTGTCCACTTTTCCATCGATCATGATTTCACCTTCATAATCCCCGATCACCCGGAAGTAGGACGGCCGGGCGACAAACCATTGGATGGGCCAGCGCACGATGGCGGGATATCCGCCGGCTTTGAGCAGGTTCACCGCCTCCACCAGTTCTTTGCGGGCGATTTCGATGTCCGCCGAGATGTTCTCGTCTTCGTAAACAATGGAAAGCCGCCTCGGATAGTACCGTTTCAGCTCTTTATGGGTCCTGAATTTCCATTGCCGGATGGCGGGGCTTCCGGAACCCACCAGCATTTTATCACCTTTGGCGATATACAGGGGCCGGGAGACCACCTTGGGATCGCGGTATTCGACATCGGCATAGATAATGGTGTAATCGCCGGCAATAATCCGGCCCCACACCCAGCGGCGGGTGATCTTGTTCAATTTTTTCCGGCCCCAGTTGTGATCCGCATACCCTTCTCCCGTCACCTGGGAGGTCTGTCCGTTTACGGTAAGCGTCCCTTCGATCCGGTTTCTCGCCTGGTGCACCACCCAGAAAAACTCCTGGGACTGCTGATTGACCTTCCCGTTTTCTTCCATCGGCCGCCATCCCGGCGCCAAGGTGGTCAGGGTAAAATCCGCATCCAATCCGTCCATGATCCAGCGGACATGGTATGTCTTGTCATCGAGGCGGCGGACGAATCCGGCCGGTGTTTCGATGTGAATGTCTTGTTTGGATGCCTCGAAATCTTCTTTGCTGATGCTTTTACTGAAATCCAGCCGGGTCCAGTCCGGATCATAGAGCGAAAAGGTGACGGCCGGTTCGTTGGTGACAAAGCTGGGCAGATGAAACACCCCCACGAAGGTCTGTCCGTTGTCCAGATGCCCGTCGAAGTACCACCACTCAAAGGGTTGATCCCCCTCGATGTCATGGGCCGCCCGATCCTTTGCGGTGGGCTGGGCTTTCCCCCAGTCCCGATCCCTTGCCGGATCATGGATCACCTGATCCGGATGGGTCATATAGGTGCATGCCGGCAGCAGCATGAACATTGATATCAGAAATACGCTTTTTATCCATCGATCCAGCAATTTCATTCTCCGTCCCGTGTTCAGGTATGCATTTTAAACTCAGCGTTTGAATTTTTATCTTTATTTTAGAGGGATTCAACTCCTGATGCAAACGAAAATCCGATGAATCCGGATTGAAATACATAGAATCTTTAAATCCTTCGGAAAAACATATTGACCTGCCGGGTCTATATTCTTATGTCTATGCAACGCCAACGGATTTGCGAAAGGAGTTTTCATGAAAAAGAAATCAAAGGCCTTTTTCCTTCTATTTTCCGGATTGCTGATCGCCCTGGCCGGCCTGTACTATGCGTCGCCGGCATGGCTGGCCCGGGCCGGGATTGACGCGGAACGCCTGGCGGCCGGCCTGCATGAAAACGCCATCACTGTCAACGGGACCCGGTTTGCATTCCTTGAGGGAGGCGACGGCCCCGTCATCGTATTGGTTCACGGCTTCGGGGGGGACAAGGACAATTTTCTCCGGTTCGCCCGCCGCCTGACGCATGATTACCGGGTGGTCATACCGGATCTGCCTGGATTCGGCGAATCTACCCGCGACATGAAAGCCGCCTATGATATCGTCTCCCAGGCCGGGCGGCTCGATGTATTCATCAAATCCATGGGCATTTCATCTTTCCACCTCGGCGGGCATTCCATGGGCGGCGCCATTGCCGGTGAATACGCGGCTCAGCATCCCGACCGGGTCGAGTCCCTGCTGCTCGTCGCCCCGGCAGGCGTTTTGAGCGCACCGGCATCCGAACTCATGAAAATGTTCGACAGGGGCGAAAATCCGTTCATCGTGAATAACGCTGCTGATTTCCGGCGGCTCATGGATCTCAATTTTGTTCATCAACCGTTCTTCCCCCGGCCGGTGAGAATCTACTACCAGCAAAAATTTGTTTCGAGCAGGGATTTCCTTAAAAAAGCAGTGGGGGACCTGACCTCACACCGCTATTCACTGGAAGAGCGGATCGGCCGATATCCTGGACCGGTGCTGGTGATCTGGGGAAAAGAGGACCGGATATTGAATCCCGGCGGTGCCGAAATCCTGAAATCGCATCACCCCGGGCTTAAGGTCGAATTGATCGAGCAATGCGGGCATCTGCCGATTATGGAATACCCGGAAAAATCCGCAATGGTTTACAGGCGGTTTCTGTCAAAATAATGTGATCCCGTTATCCGGCTTCATCACATTTATAAGTCGGATAAAGTCCTGCAATTTCCTTACCCGTCATTTCGGATCAATGTATCCTCAAAAGACTGTCCGCGAAATAACGGCGGTGGTCGAAAAAATGAGACACCACTTCAAATCCAAGCGCCCGCACCTCATCTTCGATTCCGCCCACGGTGAATTTGTAGGAGGATTCCGTGTGCAGCGGCTCATTTGAAGTAAATGAAAACTCGCGGTCCAGTGAGCCCACCGGCACGGTCTGATCCATCCGGCTGACCAGGAAACTCTGGATAGCGCCCGCTTTCTCGTTCCACCGGCTGTGGTATTCAAATGCCTCCAGGTCGAACCGGGCATCGAGTTCCGCGTTCATCCGCGCAAGCAGGTTCAGGTTGAACTGCGCGGTCACCCCTTCCGCATCATTGTACGCCCGGGTGACAAGGTCCACGTCCTTTTTCAGGTCATACCCGATCAGGACGTAATCTCCCGGGTTCAGACAGGCCTGCAATCGGGACAAAAACATCTGCCGCTCCTCCGGGGTCAGGTTTCCGATGGTGGACCCCAGGAACAGGACGACATTGGTGCAGTGATTCTGTTCGGCCAGCCAGTCCAGCCCGATGAAATAGTCCGACACGATGCCGGTGATGGACAGGTCCGGAAAAGCCGCCAGAAAATCGGAAGACAGGCATTCCACCGCGCTTTGGGAGATGTCGATGGGGACGTAATGGAAGCTGCGGTCCCGGTCCAGGAAATAATCGACCAGAACCCGGGTCTTCTGCCCGTCACCCGCTCCCAGTTCGACGATATTGAGCCTGTTTTCCGGAATGATTTCACCCAGCGTCTTGCGATGGGTCAACAGGATCTCCATTTCGCAGGCGGTGGGATAATATTCCGGAAGTTCGGTAATGCGGGTAAACAGCATCGATCCGGTGTCATCATAGAGGTGCTTGCAGGGAATCCGCTTTTGGGGGCGGGAAAGCCCGATTAAGACATCCTTTGCAAAATCATCGCATTTCTCGGCCGGGATGGGCTGGACGACGCTGAAGGAATTGGGGTTTACATTCATATATACCTCTTGCAGGCGATTACCGGCACGGTACGAAATGGACCAGCTGCCTGGATTCGTTTAAGGTTTGGGTCAGCAGCGCCCCGACTTGATCGATGTCTTCGGCGCGGGTATCGACAGAAAGAGAAAACCGCAGGGCGCAGTGGGCGTCTGCTTCGCTCAACCCCATGGCCAGAAGCGCATGGGACGGATCGGAGGACCCCGCATGGCAGGCGGAGCCGGATGAAAAATAGATGCCTTTGCGGGCCAGGGCCACCACCAGGGATTCCCCCCGAAATCCCGGCAGGGTGACATTGAGGGTGTTGGGGAGTCGATGGTTTTGGGGCCCGTTCAACCGGTAGTCGGGAACGGCAGTTGCGATCACCGCCTCCAGCCGGTCCCGAAGCCCCCTGACCTGATCCATCCGGTCCAGCACGGACGGGAGGTGTTCGCAGGCTTTTCCGAACCCGGCGATGCCCACGGTGTTTTCCGTTCCGGACCGCAGGCCGTGTTCATGCCCGCCGCCATGGATCAGTGCATCCAGGGCGACATCCCTGCCGACATACAGGGCCCCCACGCCCTTGGGGCCGTAAAGCTTGTGGGCGGACATGGAAAGCAGCCCGCACCCCCATTCGGAGACATCCACCGGGATTTTGCCGAAGGCCTGAATGCCGTCGACATGAAATGCGATCCCTTTTTCCCCGGCGATTTCCGCAATTTCTTTGACGGGCTGGATGGCGCCGGTCTCGTTGTTGGCGGCCATGATGGTGATCAGGCAGGTCTTCGGCGTGATGGCCGCTTTGACATCATCGGGGTCAATCCGGCCCGTTGCATCCACCGGCACATAGGTGACATCAACCCCGCGCTGCTCCAGCCACCTGCAGGCGGCCAGAACGGACGGATGCTCGATGGACGAGGTGATCACATGACGATCGGATCGGCCATTGGACAGGACAATGCCTTTGATGGCCATGTTGTTGGCCTCGGACCCGCACCCGGTAAAGATGATCCTTCTGGAGGTGCAGTTGAGCGCGGCGGCCACCTTCCGGCGGGCACCGTCGATGATTTTCCGGGCGCGGGTGCCTGCCTCATGGATGCTCGATGGATTGCCGTGAACCGACATGGCCGCCACCATGGCCTCGCGGACTTCTGTGGAAATGGCCGTGGTGGCGTTGTTGTCCAGGTAAATTTCACGCAGGGGCGCACGGTTCGCCTTGGGTCGTAAAATCTCCGGCCCAAGGGCCAACGCCTTCATCTGAAGCCGGTCCTGGCTTCCGGAGGCCTTTTCGACATCGCACAGGAGGCACTTGTAGACGGGAAACCCGGAGATGGGATCATACTGGTCCAGGTCGGTCAGGTCGTTGATGTTGGTATCCTGCCAGGCTTTCGGGCCAACGGGACTGCCGCAGGCATGATTGGCGTCGATGCATCCGGGGGCGATGTTTTCCGAGACCATGGCCCGCATGGTCAGCGATCCCCGGGGGGTGGAAATGACCACTTTGTCGCCGTCGGCGATCCCGCGGGCCTGGGCATCGAGTGCGCTGATGGTCACCGCCGGTTCGGGCCGCTCTTTGTTCAGGCTTTTAATGCCGTGGTGCTGGGTATGAAAGCTGGTGCGCATCCGGCCGCCGGAATTGAACACCAGGGGGAACGCATCCAGCAGGTCCGGCCGGGAAAGCGGCCCTTCCGCGGGCTCCGTGTACACCGGAAGCGGATCGTAGCCGAATTCCTCCAGTATGGACGAGGCGATCTCAAATTTTCCCGAAGGGGTGTCAAATCCCGGATTGCCATCCTTGCGCAGAAGCCCTTTTTCCCATTTCTTGTACTGCATCATGGATGTATCCACCGAGACCATGCCGCCCCGGGCCCGGATCTCATCGATGGTAAACCCGCTTCCCTTCAACACGTAATCAAACATCTCCCGGGGAGTCTGGGGATAGAGATGCCCGTAGCCGAGCCGCCGGGCCAGTTCCGCCATAATGAAAAAATCCGATCTCGCCTCACCCACCGGCTCGATCATCTGCTCCCGGATTTTAAACACGGAACCATAGGTCATGTACGATTCGGTTTCATAATAGGTGCAGGCCGGCAGCACGATATCGGCATAGGCCGCGTCTGCGGTCATCTGCCGATCGATGCAGACCAGGAAATCAAGCCCGTTCAAGGTCCTTCGCCACAGGTCCGGATTGGGCCAGGAGGTGGTGATGGACCCGCCCTGGATGATGAGCGATCGGATTTTATACGGGTTTTCATTCAATACGGATTCCGGAAGGGCGATGGCGTGGGATTCGTCCCGGTAATGAACGTACACGGGGAATTTGTCCTCCCCCAGGTGTGAAACCCCTTCAGGGCTGTCCACCAGGCCGTCGCGGTTGATGGGAAAGACGTTGTCCTTCATCAGGAAACAGCGGCCGCCGGGCACATCGAGCTGGCCGGCCAGGGCCCACAGGGTAAAGGCCGCCCGGATGGCCTGGACCCCGGAATTGCTGTATTCAAGCCCGGTGTACATCAACTGGGAAGCGCCCCGGGCGGCGGCCAGCCGCCGGGCCAGGGAAACGATCTCCTGTTCATCGATGCCGGTAATCCGGGAAACCACCTCGGGGCGGTAATGCTGGACGTAGCTGGAAAAATCGTCAAACCCGAGGGTCCAGTTTTCCACGAAACTTTCATCATAGAGTTCTTCTTCGATAAGGACATTGCAGAGCCCCAGCGCCAGGGCCCCATCGGTGCCCGGACGGATGGGGAGCCACAAGGCGTCGGTGAGCCCCACGGTTTCGGTCCGCCGGGGATCGATCACCACCACTTCCGCTCCCCGGCCCTTTGCCGAAAGGATCCGCTTCATGTCGATGGGGGGCAGGTCCGTTGCCGGGTTGGTCCCCCACACCACGATCAATTCGGAATTTTCGATGTCGTTGTACATGTCCACCAGCATGCCGCCGAAGGTGACATGCGGGGCGATCATGCCGTAGGCCACGTAGCAGAGCGCGCCGACCCCCATGGTGTGCGGCGACCCGAAGGGGAAAAGCACGCTGGAGGCAGACGATACCCGGACCTGTTTGGGCTGAAAAACATCGCACAGGGCCAGTTCGAAGGTGCCGACCCCGGTGTAGATGGCAGTGGCTTCGGGGCCGGATTCGGCCTTGATCCGGTTTAAATTTTCAACAATGGTCTCATAGGCCTGATTCCAGGAGATCCGCTCGAAATCATAGCTTCCCTTTTCCCCTTTTCGCTTCAAGGGGTATTTCAGGCGGTGGGGCGAGTAGACGATCTCGGGCGCTTTTTCGCCGATGCGGCACAGGATGCCCATATCGGAGGAATCATCCGGCCGGACGCCCACCATTCTGTTTTGCTCATCATATTTAACAACGACCCAGCATCCCGCGCTGCAGATGCCGCATATTCCTTTTTTTTCATAAACCGCATCCTGTGATGACATGCCGGTGCTCTGTCCTTGCTGGTCAAAATTATAAAAATCATTGATTTATATGGCATCCACGCAATGGCGTGATCAAAATAATAAGCAACGGGGTATCTTTTGCAAACCGTGTGGCACTTCACAAAAGGGGGGGCATTCAAAGAATATTTAAGGTTTATTGACGGGGTCTTTTCTTCAGAAAACGAAATTTGCGAAACGTTCTCGCCGATGAGCCAGGCACCCCGCCTGCACGCCTAAAAAGGACAGGCGCAGGCGGGTGTCTGCATGACCATGATGACGGGAATTTTTCAATGACCGGGAATGCCGTCCACTCCCGGCGTGAAGCGAAAGATCTGGTAAGGGGAATGATTCTTGATGAACCCGGGGGTCCTGCCGATCACCTGGTGCAGGGCACTGCAGCTGACGTACAGGTATCCGTCCGGCCCGAACCCCAGACCGTCGGGCCATCGCAGCCGGTCGTCGATGATCAGTGTCTGCAGGCCTTTGTCCGGGGTCAGCCGAAGGATGGCGAAATGCTCCATGTCGGTGATGTAGATATTGTTTTGGGCATCCATGCTCAGCCCGTCGCTCATTGATTTTGGCGCAAATTCCTCCACCCGGGCGGACAATTCCTGGCTGGACAGGTCCGGGTTTTTCAGGTCCGTCGTCCGGATCCGATACATGTGGGTGGCGGTGACGGGGGCGAAATAGAGCCATTTTCCGTCCTTGTCCAGGGCGATGGAGTCGACTCCGGGGCGGATGGCGAAAATGCCGAAAATTTCCATCTTTCGGCCGCCCACCACCGGGACGTAAGGCTCCGGCAAAACAGAAGGGTCGGATTCAAGCAGTCTCCTGCATTTTTGCGCATCGACATCGTAAACAAGGATCGCCGGTGTCTTGGCCAGAATCGATGCATCGGCGATGTAGAGGGTCTTGCCTTCCGGGTCCACCTGAAAATCGTTTAAATGCGAACCCAGTCCGGCGTACTCATCCGGGAAATCAAAGCGGTGAACCAATTGATCCGTGGCCAGATCAAATGCCAGCAGCCGCGGCTGGCCCAGGCCGTGATTGGCCAGGTCCAGGGTCCACAACCGGTTCTGCCCGTCGATGCGCACCGACAGCACGGTATCGAAAAAAACATCCTGGCTGCCGGACCCCTGATAGGCTTCTGACGGATACGGCACGGCCTGCCCGTTTTTCCACTCCGCCACACGTATATGGGGCCGGGCCTCGGGATGAAACGAGAAAAAAAGCCGGCCGTCCTCCGAAATTGCCAGATTGCCCGGCGGCAACGGAAGGTCGGCAACGGTCTCAAGGATTCCGCCCGGATACAACGGGGTGGTGGTCCGGTCCGGAAAGTCGGCAGTGCCCCCGCCATAGCGTACCTCGATAAACATGGCCAGCAGCAGTACAAGCAGGCCCGCAGAACCGAAAATTTTGATCAAAATCCGTTTAATCTGCATGACAATCAACCCCCCTCTCCAATTATTAAAGGATCCTTTATTGATGAAACCGTAAAAAGTCGGATTTTACGCTTTCGTCATTCCGGCGGAGGCCGGAATCTACTACAAACTAAGTTGGTTATAGACTCCGGTTTTCACCGGAGTGACGAACTTTGGACTTTTTACGGGTTCATCTTTATTAAAGGACCATTGACAAATGATAGGCATTCACGTCTGAAACCCCATAATTTAAACCATTTTTTTTAAGGGCCCAGTTCCCGTCCGGATTTAGCCGGGAACGTTAAAAATCTATAATAAAAAAATACTTATTACCAAATGATAGCCATTTTCAGGCATTTCACTAAAGCCGGCGGGCATTTCCATCACCGCCGAATTGGCGAAAACCGGACAAGCAACATATATTTATGAAAATAGCGCCCACACGGCGTCTTGACATTTACACTTTTTTATAACAAATATCATTTATCCAACTGATACCCAAAACATACACCCAATGATAAATATTTTTTTTTGAAGGGAATTTTTAAAAATCCAATATGAAAGCCGCACAGACACAGACATATAAAGATCTGTCCATCGATCATTTAAAAGATATTTCCACCTGGGTGTCGTTCGTTCATGATCTCAATCAGCTCCTCGAGTTGATTATGGAGACGGGAACGCGGATTATGCGGGCCAAAGCCAGTTCGCTGCTGCTCCTTGACCAGAAAACCAAGAAACTGTATTTCAAGGTCACCACCGGCATTAAAAAAGATGAGATTAAAAATTTTGAAATAAAGATCGGGCAGGGGATCGTCGGGCACGTGGTCAAGACCGGTGAACCGCTCCTGATCAAGGATGTCACCAAGGACAGCCGCTGGTACCGCTCCATCAGCGACAAAATCGGGTTCAAGACCCGCTCCATCGCCTGTGTTCCCATGAAGATCGACAACGAGGTCATCGGCGCCATTGAATTTATCAACAAATCGGACAGCGGATCGTTCATTGAAAGCGATCTGGAACTGCTGAACGTATTTGCCGATCTTGCGGCCACTGCCATCGTCAATGCCCGCAAATTTCAGACGGTTGAACGGGAAAACGAAGGGCTCCGGCAGGCGCTGGGCATGGGCAACCAGATCATCGGCCAGAGCGCCGCCATCCGGAAAGTGGTTACCGATGCGCTGAAGGTTGGGGATTCCATGGCCAGCACACTGATCCTGGGGGAAAGCGGGACCGGGAAGGAAATGCTCGCCCGCCTGATTCACCAGGCCAGTTCCCGGAACAAGCGGCACATGGTCACCTTGAACTGTGCGGCCATGCCCGAATCCCTGCTGGAAGACGAACTGTTCGGCCATGAAAAAGGGGCCTTCACCGGCGCCAATGAACAGAAAATCGGGAAATTTGAACTCGCGGACGAAAGCACCATTTTCCTCGATGAAATCGCGGAAATGAGCCCCAGCATGCAGGCCAAGCTGCTCCGGGTGCTCCAGGACGGCGTTTTTTACCGGGTCGGCGGCAATTCACCGATTTCGGTCGATATCCGCATCATCGCCGCCACCAACAAGGTCATTGCCGAGGAAATTCCCAAGGGCAAATTCCGGGAAGACCTGTATTACCGTCTCAATGTGGTGGAACTGCATATGCCGCCGCTGCGCGACCGCAAGGAAGATATTCCCGCCCTGGCCCGCCATTTCATCGATACCTTCAAAAAGGAAAAGGGCAATTTCCAGGTCGACATTTCAAAGAACGCCATGGAAAAAATGATGCGCTATGACTGGCCGGGCAATGTGCGCGAACTCCGCAATGCCATCGAGCGGGCCGTGGTCATGGGAAATGGTGAGCAGATCCTGCCTGAAGATTTGCCCATGCTCAATGCAGACATCACCCTCGACCGGATCGAAACCGGAATCACCCTCCAGGAAGCCATTGATGAATTCAAAAAGCGTTTTATCATCCTCAACCTGAAACAGACCGGCGGCAACCAGACCAAGGCCGCTTCCATCATGGGTATTCAGCGCACCTATCTCTCCCGCCTCATTTCAAAATATGAACTCAAAAAGGATGCCCGGGCGGACGAAACCACCTGACCTGCGCACCTTTCAGCCCGGCCCCTTTCCGGCAATTCAATTGTTTTGCCCCTGATTTATCATAGATGCTTTGGTGATTGGTGAATTCCGGCTGCTTGCATTTCGGCCCAAAAAGTGTTTTTTTAAATACACATGTATACAAATAAATACTCAAACCGCTCATTTAAAATCAGTTCATGGGGGTTTCGCTCCCTGATCGGGAGATTTGAAGGAAAAATGACAAAGCGACCGGGGTGGCAAAAGTCACGCGACAACATATAACTTTCTGAAAATCCGTAAAATT
Organism: uncultured delta proteobacterium; assembly: GCA_963826785.1. Lineage (GTDB taxonomy): Bacteria > Desulfobacterota > Desulfobacteria > Desulfobacterales > Desulfosalsimonadaceae > CAWGYD01. The sequence goes on along the minus strand of CAWGYD010000005.1, from coordinate 206,597 downwards.
CAATTATGCGGATTTTCTAACGCACCGATTGGCATCTTTTTTAAAAAAAATTCATTTTTTTAGAGATAAAAATAAAAACTGGCATCAATAATGCTTTATTAATAGTGCAGAGAACAAAAGAGCCGATATCGGCTCTCTCTAAAGAGAAAGGGGAAGCGCCGGGCCCCCCTCCCCTCCCCGGCGCTTCCCCTCCTTCTCTTTCCTCCACTTTTCAGCATAAAAAAGCCCGGCCTGTCAAGAGCGACAGGCCGGGCTTTTTATATTCGATTAAGTGACTGGAATTTTCCGTCCGGCTCAACGCCGCTGGACGTTATCCCTCAACTGGGCGATTTCAATCCCGAGGGCCACGCACTGCTTGCCGGACATGCAGGCATCCGCATCCCCGGGTTCAAGGTAGGTCTTTAAGTGGTGCTTGTCTTTTTTCAAATTCACTACCCAGGATTTCTGCGGTTCATCATATTCAACCTGCACGTCTATGCCGCATTCACCGACATCCGGATAGATTTCCCTGATCTTGTCGCATAATTTCTGTTTATCATACATGTGGACCTCCCTGTTTTCAGGTGAATAATGGCCGCAGGTTCTGCCCAGACGGCAACAATTTAGTATTAAAGTATGAATGAAACCCGCATTTGTCAAAGATTGCGGGTAATCCCTTTTGCGTTTACAAAGCACGTGACCGCGTGGAATTCAATCCACCATGAGGGATTCCACCACGCGGGGGAGCATTTTGGGAAGCATGTAGGTGTCGATCAGGGCCAGGTAACGGGTGGGATCCTGCATGACTTTCAGGTAATCGGTGCCGCTGTGATTGAAGGTGATGCAAAAGGGCTGAATCCCTTTAATTTTTGCTTCCTGGATGGCCATCATGGTGTCATGCAGTCCGTATTCTCCGGATCGCCGGTCTTCGCCGTAATCGACATCCTGGGGGTAGCCGTCACTTAACAGCAGCAGGATTTTGAGTTCATCATCCGCATCCTCGAATTTGCGGATCGCATGACGGACGGCGGTTCCCATCCGGGTCCCGCGAAGGGGCGTGATGCCGCAGATGCGCTGCTGAATTTCCAATTTATCATCATCATCAAAATCCTTGATGCGGTAGACCTCCACCGACTGGCGGCCATAGCCGGAAAAGCCATAGACGGCATAGCTGAAATCGAGCCCTTCCAGGGCTTCGCTCATGATGATGAGGCTTTCGATTTCAATGTCGATGATCCGCTTTTCCGCCTGGCCGGCGCTCTTGTCCATATCGAGCAGCTTCGCCCGGTCATCCGTTGACGCGCTCATGTCCACCAGAAACACCAGGCGGACCGACTGCTTTCGCCGCTGTTTGCGTATGTAAACCGCATCATCTGGCGCCTGCCCGGCCTTTTTATCCACCATGGCGTTCACCAGCGCATCTACATTGAATTCATCCCCGGCATCCGCATGCCGGACAATATCAAAAACCCTGGGACGGATCCGCTGAAACTGGGACTTCACCTCCCGGATCAGGTACGCGTACTCGTTTAATACCCGGTTCAACCGGCAGGAGTCCCTGGGCGGTGCCGGCTTTTCCACCAGCCGGCACCATTGCCGGCGAAACCCCTTGCGCTCAAAATCCCATTCATCATACACATAGACGGATTCTTCCCGGGCGGCGCCGCTGGGAGATCGGGGCGCAGCAGCGGCCCCGGGCCGAAGCGCCGGATCATCACCAGAAGATGCATTGTCCAGGTCCATCAGGTCTGTGACATACTGCCCGGCAGGATCGTTGCCGCTGCCCTGGATGCTGTGAACGGCCAGTTTTTCCCAGTTTTCCAGCTGGTCCGGAAATGCCTCGATACCCATCAGCATATCCGGATCCATTTCCCCTGCTGCTTCTTCTTCCGATTCCGAAACCTGATTTCCCCCGGAAACAGCTGCCGCGCCCTCCCCCTGCGGCAGATCCGGTGGAATCGGCCCTTCCGGCAATACTTTTTGCCCGCCGGTCAACAAACGCCGGATGCACTCGTAAAGCTGGAGCGTGACCCCATAGCTATCCCACAATCCGGGCGTTTGGCCCAGAAAGGGGGTGATGATCTTCCGGGCCTGGGCGGAAAAATCGACAATCCCTTCAGGCGCCATACTGCTTTTAAATCGGTTGATGGATATCCGGTAGATGATTTCAAGCATTGCGGATGCCGCGCCCAGGGTGGAAACATCCGGCCGCTGGCCCAGTGTCTGATCGCGAACGGTGTGGATGTCTTTTCTGATTCCGGGATAATGCCGCATCAGCAGCAGATCGATGCGGGCATTTTCGATAATGGTGAAAATCGAGCGGGCCAGGGGGGCGGCCTTCAGGCGGTCCAGCTTTTCAATGATCTCTAAAATCCCGTTTTCATAATCACCAAACTCGATGTAACCGGCCAGGCGGGCGGTTTTGACCTTGTAAAACCGGAAATTGGCTTCATTGTCCGCCGTTTCCGCAATACACGGGGGAAGTTCAAACACATAGCCGTCATTTTCGGGATGTATGGCATCTTCGGCATGAGGCGATGCATCGCCTTTAAACCGGATGTCTTTTCCGCTCAGGGCGCGGGCGTAAAGGGACAGGACATCCTTTACCTCCTCCAGCCAGACCGCATTTTCATGGCAGCTGAGGGCTTCTGCGGCCTGGGAAGTGGTCAATCCAAAATAGCCGATGCACCCGGCGTCGTCTCCGGCAGTGAGCGCCAGGCCGTTTTCCACCCAGTGGATAAACGAATTTTCCTCCATGGCCGACAGCTTTCCGGGCAGATTCATAAAGAAGCGCAGGACCGCTTCCGGGCTGCGCTTCGCGATTTTATGGGCTTGCCGCATGGCGATTTCCTGCCGGCGCAAAGTCTGGTCCGCAAATGCGTGAAGAAGGATGGAAAACACCCGATCCACACTCACCCCGGTACTGCCGGGCAGGGACCGGGAAAATTCCAGCAGATCCGCCCGGATATCCGGATGAACCCGGCCCAGGTGCGCCAGCGCATTGTCATAGAATGCCTGCGCCGCGGAAGCATCCCGGATGGAGAGGTGCGCAAGAATGGAAAGACAAATCCGGCGGTCGGGTTTTAAAAGACGTGCAAACGGCTCCGGGTCCGAGGAAAAAAATTGCGCTTCGGCCGTTGCGGATTGTGCGGACAGGTTTTTCCCGACGCTCAGCCACATAGGCCATTCGTCTTTGGACAACCCCATCAGGGCGGTGCGGATGTGATCGGCCCACCGGCCGGCGGAATGCGTATCCGCAGCCTTTTGAAGATGCTGCACATAGGAGAGGACATCACCCGGGATGCCGGGTATCTTCTCCCGCAGCAGAAGAAGCAGATCGCTCCATGTGTTCAATGGTTCAGACATAAAATGTGAAGTTCGTCACTCCGGTGAAAATCGGAGTCTATAACCAACTTAGTTTGTAGTAGATTCCGGCCTCCGCCGGAATGACAAAAGCTTGATATCTGTAAGGATTCATAAAAGAGTTTTGCAAATATTTTTGTGCGATGTCCGGGCACTAGGTGAAAATGGTGCTGATGACCTCCGATATGGCCCGCTGCACCTCGGCATCATCGCTTAAGGCATTCATCACCGCAATTTCGCAGGCGCGCCGTCTGCCGATCCCCTGCTGAATCAGCCGGGCGGCATACACCAGCAGGCGGGTGCCGGCCCCCTCTTTCAGCGCATATCCCTTCATGTTCCGGACTTTTTCGCCCAGCAGGGCAAGTCCATCGGCCAGCTGCGGGTCCACCCCGGCTTCACGGGCGATGATCAGCGCCTCCTTTTTCCTGTCCGGAAAGGAAAATTCAATGGAGACGAACCGCTGGCGCGTGCTGGGCTTCAAATCCTTGATGATGCTCTGGTACCCGGGATTGTAGGATATGACCAGGAAGAAGCGGGGATGTGCGGTGATGATCTGTCCGGTCTTGTCGATGGGAAGGATGCGGCGGTGATCGGTCAGGGAATGGATGATGACCGTGGTGTCCTTGCGGGCCTCCACGATTTCGTCCAGGTAGCAGATGCCGCCGCTCTTCACCACCCGGGTCAATGGTCCGTCCACCCAGACCGTTTCATCGCTGATGAGCAGGTATTTGCCCACCAGGTCGGTGGCGGTCAGGTCTTCGTGGCAGGCGATGGTGACCAGCGGGAGGAATCGGTCGGGTTCATTTTCGGCCTGCGCCTTTCCCAGCCGATGGGCCATGTACTCCACAAAGCGGGTCTTGCCGGTTCCGGTGGGCCCCTTGAGGAGCACCGGCGTGCGCGTCTGAAAGGCCGCTGAAAAAATCTCCACCTCATCGTTGATGGGCAGGTAAAACGGCTCTTCGGCAATGATATAAGATTCCATGCGGCTATTCATCGAAGCGGCCTTCGCTGTGGCCGTTTGACCCGGCCCACTGCAGGTACCGCCGGTACTCGTCCTCGAAATTGTCGCTGAGAATCCCTTTGCCCAGAGCAGATTGGATTTCGCTGTTTTCCCAGAATTTCACCGCGTCGATCTCCTCGGGATTGAATGAAACTGCGCCGTCATGGGTGCACACATAAGTATACACCAGCTCGGATTCAAATGCATTGGCATGAATGTACTGGTAGATAAACCGGGGGTTGTCCGGCAAGATGCCCAGTTCCTCGGCCGTTTCCCGGAACAGTGCCTCTTTTACGGTTTCCCCGCAGTCCACGTGCCCGCCCACGGAGGTATCCCATCTCCCCGGCGCCACGCGCTTGGACATGGACCGTTTCTGCAGCAGGAGCCGTCCGCGGTCATCAAACACCAGCACATGCACGACCCGGTGCAGCCATTCGCAATTGCCGTGCACCTGTTTTCGCGGCGCCGCCCCGATGACGCACCCGCCGTCATCCACGATCTCCAGAATCTCGAGTTCGCAGGACAGGGTGCGGCAGATGTATTCCGCGGCCATGTCCGCGCCGTTTACCCGGTCGGCAGGCGCCCGGGGCAGCGACAGCAGTTCCGGCAGCTGATCGAGCCATCTTCCGCTTCGATAATCATCTGCACCAATTTCCAGCCCCGGCAGGTTCATCCGGGCAAACCGGCACAGGTAAGGCGTTTCCCTGAAATCGGGACGGGGAACATATCCGAAGGGCACGCCGGCTTGATAGACTTCGGCAAGGGTGCCGTATCCGATCTTGCCCACCACCGCGTCCGAAGCGGCCACCAGGTCCGGGTGGTAAAAGTTCGAGGCCCTGGGCAGCAGGACCAGGTTCCCCTTTTGCAGCCCTTCTTTCGGTGCATCCGGAAAATCGCCGGCAACGATGAAATGCACCCCTTCCCCATATTGCGCAAGCTTTTCCATGAATCCGGGACTGTCCGGAACACCCCCCATGGTGATCAGCACCATTTTATCCCCGGGTCGGAGAAACAGCCGTTTCCGGACCTCCGACGGCGCCTGCCCGGGTTTCCGGGATATGGGCGGAACGGAGGCGGCATCTTTTCGGGTCACGCATTCCGGATGCGTCTGGATCAGGTGATCGGCTTTTAAAAACCAGTTTTTCAGGTATTGAATATGGGGATAAAGCCGCTGATCCAAATCCAGGTAGTTTTCATAGATCCAGTCCCAGGTGAAATTTTGAACCAACACGGTGGAAATCCCGGCCCGCTTTCCCGCAGCGATCCCCATGGGGGCAATATCGCACAGGACCATCGAGCAATTTTGACGAATAAGGGTTTCGCACAGTCGATCGAGCATCTCGTCGGCAAACGGCAAAAATGCGTCGAGGGCATCTACGGTATCGGAAAGATCAAAAGCCAGCGGGGAAGTCTGCACCAGGCCGATGTCGGTTTGGATTGGGTGATGATGGAAGGGGGCTGAAATCGATTGCCCGAAAAACCATTCCGGCACCGTGGTGAATATTTCAAACCGGACAAACGGCCAACGGGCGAATATCGCATCCATAACCGCCGATGCCCGGGCGGCGTGGCCGAAACCATGGGGTGTAACAAAACAGGCGATGGATAGAACAGGATTCATCAACACAGATCGCTTTGTTTAGTCCGATTCGCATGAATGAACCGGTCTGGTTTTGATCAGGCAAATATATGGCGACAAGATGGGACAATAGCAAACTTGCCGCCGCTCAGCAAGCACCTGCGGTATCGGGTCAATTTTTATCTTTGCGGTCTTTGCGCCCTTGGCCAAATATTCAGATTTTTGCCGAGTCCGTCAAAATTTACTTGACATGCCCCCGGCAACCGCCTACTTCTTTTGAAAACTCAAATGGTGAAATTTTGATACCGACAACCCTGACGAACAATTTTAAATTTAATTCCTGGCGCTTCTTTTTCAGCTTTAGAAGCGTCCATCCGGTGGTCTAAGCACAAAAGACATACACCCCGGGTGGACTTCAAACGGTCCACCCGGGGTTTTTTATTTTAAAAGCTCCGGGAAGGTTCCCGGGGCTTTTTTTATTTTTTACCCTCAACAGACGGGAGAGGCAGCCATGTTAATCGTTCTTGAACCGGACATCACCCAGAAACAGAAAAACCAGATCCTGAGCATCCTTCGGGAAGGCGGCAGCATCTTCCGTGAAATCACCGACGCGGGCCAGGCGATCATCGGCGCCACCGGCGGCACGCGCCTGGAGCCTGCCACCTTCGAGAAGCTTTCCGGGGTGGCCAAAGTGGTGCCGGTCAATACCGCGTTCAAGCTGGTCAGCCGCCAGATGCATCCCGAGGATTCGAAAATCCAGGTGGGCGACGTACTGGTGGGGGGTGAGCGGCTCGTGGTCATGGCCGGCCCCTGCGCGGTGGAAAGCCGCGCCCAGTGCCTGGCCATTGCCGCCGAAGTCCGGAAATTCGGGGCGGTGTTCTTCAGGGGCGGCGCCTTCAAGCCCCGCACCTCCCCCTATTCGTTCCAGGGGATGGGCGAAGAGGGCCTGAAAATCCTGGCGGAAGTGCGCGATACCTACGGGCTGCGCATCGTCACCGAAGTCACCTCCCCGGCCCAGGCGGATCTCATCATGAAGTACATCGACGTGGTGCAGGTGGGGGCCCGCAACATGCAGAATTTCGACCTGCTCAAGTGCGTGGGCCGCCTGGGCAAGCCGGTCCTGCTCAAGCGGGGGCTGGCCGCCACCATCGAGGAGTGGCTCATGTCCGCCGAATACATCCTGTCCGAAGGCAACGAAAACGTCATCCTGTGCGAGCGGGGGATCCGGACCTTCGAACCCTACACCCGCAACACGCTGGACCTGTCCGCCATCCCGGTGATCAAAAAGCTCACCCACCTGCCGGTGATCATCGACCCCAGCCATGCCACCGGCAGCCGGGAAAAGGTCAGCCCCATGGCCCGGGCCGCCGTGGCCGCCGGCGCCGACGGCCTGATGATCGAGGTGCACAACGATCCGGACCATGCCATGTCCGACGGGGCCCAGAGCCTGTACCCGGAACAGTTCGGTCAGCTGATGCGCGACATCTACGTGATCGCGCCGGTGGTGGACAAGCAGCTCGATTTCGGGTACCTGGACAAGGCCCGGGCAGTGAAAAACCTCAAAAAGGAAGGAGCGGGCGGCACGCGTCGGGCGGCATTTCTGGGGGAAATCGGCAGCTACAGCCACAAGGCCTGCACCCAGTTTTTCGGCGAACAGGTCGATCCCCTGCCGGTGGATTCCTTCAAGTCCATTTTTGAGGCGGTCCGGGCCGGAAAAGCCGATTTCGGGGTGGTGCCGCTGGAAAATTCACTGGCCGGAAGCATCCATGAAAACTACGACCTGCTGCTGGAATACGATCTTCGGATCATCGGCGAGATCATGCTGCGCATCAAGCACAACCTGATCGGCCACCCGGGCACCAAACCCGAACAGATCAAGCGCGTCTTTTCCCATCCCCAGGTGTTTCAGCAATGCCGGCAGTACCTGGAGACCCATCCCGGATGGGAGTTGATCTCGGTCACGGACACGGCCCGGGCGGTCAAGCAGATCAAGGCAAGCGAAAGTAGAACCGATGCGGCCCTGGCCGGAAAAGAGGCGGCCGACACCTATGGCATGGAAATCATCAAAGAAGGAATCGAGACCAACCCCAGGAACTACACCCGCTTCGTTGTCATCGGCGCCCAATCGATCAAGAACGGGGGGAAGCGCAAATCCTCCCTGATCTATTCCACCGGCAACAAGCCGGGGTCACTGTTCGCCACCCTTAAAATTTTTGCGGACAACGGGGTCAACCTGGTCAAACTCGAATCCCGGCCCATCCACGGCAAACCCTGGGAGTACATGTTCTACATCGACCTGGAGGGGGATGTGGACTCGGATGCCCTTGCGCCGGTGTTAAACGCCCTGCGGGAGAAAACGGATTACCTGAAGGTGCTGGGAAGCTACTGATGGGCCTGCTTGATGTTCCGCCGGCCTCATGACCGGAGGACAGGCAGCCCGACGAAAAGTTCAGCCGGCCAAGGTGACGAGGCCGGCTGAACCGACAGGTTCGCCGGACAATCCTGTTGCGGAGTCATCCAATCGGGCAAAAGGGGTGCCCGCAGCTTCAGCACAATGGTTATGCTGCTGATTTTGATTCAATAATTGGCAATAATCGTGAATCTTCTAAAGCGGCAGTCCGATGGCCCAAACCGGTCAGGTACTCTTGGTTCGATGAAAAGTTCATAAAATCAGCCAGCGAGTTTTGGCGAACAAGCATTACGAGGTCCCACTGCTCCTTCGGGGGTCCAATCAGGTATTTGCCGCCTTTCCCTAAAAATACAAGATCACCACCACTTTTCCTGAGAATTGGCAATGTGTGATCTATGTATTTTTGAAACGCCTCTGCTCCGGATATAGGCTCGGAAGGCATCAACTCCGGATTATCGGAATAGTCAGCTACATCGCGAAAACGAAGCAGATTCAGCATTATAACCGGGCCTTCGATATTCCGAGCGAATAACGCCGCCCCTGCTTCCTGCGAAACTTCCAGGTAACGTTCTGTCATTCTCTTTGCTCCTCTATTGAAATATAACGAACGCGGCGCTAAGCTGCCCAAAAAGCCGAACGACAACCTTTAAATTTTTCCGCAGAAAATTTCGCCGGATTTTTGTGCCGGCTAGGGAAATTCAGCATGAGATCCAAGCGGCATTGGTCAAAACTATTTTCAATATCGCAAAAAGCTATGATTTTCGGCCCATTTTCTTATTTTTGAACGCAGGTATCCTGCCGGTGCCTCAAATATCGCTTGTTTAAGCTGCTTTTCGTTCTCTCTTTTCCTGGCGGCGCAACCGAGTGACTTCTTTTTGTTGTAACATATGACCGATGAGCTGAATATTGCGTGCTACAACGGCCAAGGCGACATAGCGTTTGAAACCTTCAATGCCATGGTCCCGGCACCTGTCCAGTCCGTGATTGCCCAGTGCATTGATCGAGGATTCAACTGCCGAATGCTTTCTTTTCGCTTTTTTAAATTCTTCGGAGTTCTCGATTTCTTTATTAATAGCCGAAAGCCTCCCCTTTTTGGGAAGCACTGCTCTCTCTAAAATAATCGCCAATTCTTTCTGATTGTTTGGCTATGAAAACCTTTGTCGAAACTGCAATTTTTAAAATCGGCAAATCTGCGCTGCGTTTCTTTGATAATGGAAACGATCATTTTGTCGTCTTTTTCATTTTGCATCACATGATGATGCAAAATGAAATTGTATTCATCTTTGACAATGCAAACCTTTAAACCGAGTTCCACCGGAACACCGGCTTTGCCTTTGCTGATCCATTCGGTGTGTTGCTCAAAGAGTGAGAACACCTTTTCGTGATGGGGGATCGTTTCGCCTTGAACAACTCTTCTGCAGATCTGATCGATCTGCCTTTCGGCATGAACCATATAATCTTTTACTTCAGCTATTTTCATTTGGGTGAGGATATTGGATGTCAGCAATAAAGTGAACGATTGCCTAATTTTATCAACATAAAAGCGAGCCAGATTGATGTACTCATTGTGAGCATCAAGATCACTCAAGCCCTTTCGGCTTTTTTGGTCTTATCTTTTGATGAGAGTGTTTTAACCGTTGGGCTTTTCGATACAATTTTTTTGCTTTACGAATATGGTGTTCGCCCTGGCGCTAATCAGTAATCTTCATATGTTCGCAGATACGCATGATCAGCGTGATCATTTTTCGCATGGCATCAAAAAGTAGATTAATATCAGTTGGATAATGAACATCGGTTTCAACGACGAAAGAATCACAGCTTCCGGTCAATTTTTGATCTTTTTTTTTACCGGCCAACTGATGACCGTACTGGACAACGAGCTGATTGATTTTGTCCAACACCTCCGGTGTAAACAAGGAGATATTCTCCTTGAGGGTTTGCAGTGAATACTGATAATCGGCATCCATTGTGCCATCGCCGAGCATCTGCCGGAGTGTTTTGTGATTATTGGCGATGTCATGGAGTTTATCATGATCCCAGTCGCAGTTGAGCCGCAGGGTGCCCAGGACGAATATTTTCCACAGATCCATGCCCTTGCGGCCATTGTTGGGATCGATATGATCCGGATGATCTCAGCGAGAACGGCGAAGACCTTTTCGCGCAGTTCCCGGTTGCAGTATATGGCCTGCAACCCGCGAAGCAGTTTGGGGATTTCGTCCCGGCAGCGGAGATCAAATTTGATGCTGGCGATTGCTTTTTCACCGATTTTCATTTGGGGGTCGATAACTCTTCGCATATTTTTTCCTGAAGATTTTTGATTGGAAGCGTTTTACCGGATTCCGGATTATAAGATTTTAAATCAAAAATTCAAGATATTATACAATTAGTACAAGATAAAAATCAAGTGAAAAAATCGAATAAGTGACAATTTTTTTAAAATTCTTGATACCATACTAAATATATAGCCATCGATTGTTAGTGATGAAATTGTTGCTGATTATATGGATATAACACTCAGGATCAATTTTTCCTTTTTAATTAACGATTTCAAAATCTCCGATAGCTCATCACCTTGAATATAAGTTGATGGAGAAACTTGAAAATGTTTATTTTTAATTCTGAATCTGTAGCTCCTTATTTCGTCATTTTTTACTACTATTTCATATAATGCATTCGAAACATTTTCAGTGAATCCGCTACCAACCCAATAGCGAATTGTAATTCTTTTGTGATTATCTATCGTCACATGAGGAAAAAATAACAACGGGCGAGCAAACGCCACCACACCAATTAACGGGAAAATCGAAAACACTACATATAATATGCCACCTTCAATTCTCCAAGAATACAACAGATAAGTTAGTAAACCTGCAAAAATTAAAAGCATTGTGATAGTAAACAAAAGATGTGGAGTAAACGTTTTTGATCTTTTCATAAAGATAACTCTTTTTCTTCACGAACGCCCAGGTTAACCAGCCGCGCCGGGATTATTCAAGGAAAACCGCAACGCTACACGCGGTCTGGTTCAACCTCGTGTTGGGTCTTGCTATCTACGGTAGCTGCTTCTGCGTGCAATTTTAAACCAAGGGCACTTATAACCTTAAGGATTGTGTCGAAACCTGGGGTCCGCTCCCCAGAGAGAGCTTTGTAGAGACTTTCGCGTGATAGACCTGCATCACGCGCAACCCGTGACATCCCCTTGGCTCGGGCGATATCACCAAGCGCTTTTGCGATAAAGGCCGCATCACCATTCGCCTCCTCAATGCAAGCTTCAAGATAAGCAGCCATTTCCTCTGGTGTTCGAAGATGTTCAGCGACATCGTATCGGGTAGTTACTGTTTTAGCCATAATACACTCCTATAAATTCTGTGCCAGACGCAAGGCGGTTTTTATATCTTTGGCCTGGGTGTTTTTGTCTCCACCTGCCAATAAAATTACCACCTTCTGGCCGTGTTTTTTGTAATACACCCGATATCCGGGTCCATAAGCAATCCGCAACTCTGAAACTCCTTCACCTACCGGCTTAACATCTCCCGGATTTCCAGCAGCCAATCGCTCGATCCGGACTTGGATTCGAGCACGAGCGCTGATATCACGCAACTCATCAATCCATTTAGCGAAAACTTCAGTTTTGCGAATTTCAATCATGGCCTAATTGTATCCACAGGGCTACATGTTGTCAACGAAAACTGCGGTGTAATGCCTGAGACCCAACGCTGCGGTCAGTGGCAGCCGGGGCTTCCACAGCTTTTTAACAAGATAATGATTTCTGGTGTAGTACATACTTAGAAAAACGCCCAGGCCCCGGCTGTCGACTGTACTAGGATGTTAGCGATTTAAATCTAATATTAAATCAATATTTTCCTGAGTTTCCTTAGATAATTCATCAAAGGACTCTTGCGATAGAAGCCCATTCTTTTTCCACATCGCGAGTTTAAAAATACCTGTACTTCGTTTTAGATCATCAAACATTAATGATATCTCTTTATCTTCATCTCTAAGAAGCTTCCAAAGTTTCAAGTAGTATTTATGGTTTTCAGATCCACGAGATTCTGCAAGATTTTTGATTTTTTCTAATATTCTATCACATGCTATATTAAGCGTAGAATCCTTCAATGATCTGAGCTTTTTCCAATCTTTTTCTGGTATGTCACTTCTCATAATGCCTCAATTGCTAACGGTTTTAATCAGCGGCGCGGCCTTTTGGTCCGCTGAATTTTTCTGTTATGCATTTTTATTTCCTGATTCTACAATTTTTACTTCTTCATCTGTTAAATCATAAAGTTTATATACAATGTCATCAATTTGTTTATCTGTGCTTTGGATTTGCCGCTTCAACATCTCTGTTGCCTGGGGCATTTTGGATTCGGCCAGCCTTTTGTTTAACTCAAGCATCTGATTAACAAAATTGACGATCTGGTCGTGCATGGCCACATCGGCGTGGTTGTCAAAGTTGATTACGCGGATGGGCACCTGCTTCATGTATTGATATATAAGTCGATAACGAAATTCTCCAGCTCTGACACCAAATGGAATGCTGATTTGGGAAATGAGCCACCAAAATAATTGGCTGTTGAGAATGCCGAGAAGAAAACGATCCGCTGAAGCTATTGCATAGGCAGTATTCAGAACATAGCTTCCTGATTTATCCAGGTAAAACCTTGAACTTTTACATATATCAGGGAAAATTATCTTTTCGGCATATAGAACGCCATAATAATCGCAAGGACGTAGTTCCCACCAAAAATCGCCCTTATCCGTCCGCCTAATCAAAGCATCACGGTGACTCATAAAATGTGTGGCGAGTGCCGGATTATCTTTCTTGAAAAGTTGCCATGCTTCCAATTCTTCCACCAAACCATAAGTCTTGTATGTCCAACCGGATGGAATACAAATTAAATAAGTTTTCAACGGGCGCAAATGATATCGACGAATATCTTGTCCCCCATAAGATGGATGCAAAAAAGAGGAGGTAGTTTTATCTTTCGAATCTCTCAATTCTACCGCTTTTGGCGATGGAAGAACAAAAGCATTATTGTATCCGGTTTTTATTCCATAGTAGAGCCCTGAGACAACTTTCTCCAGTGCCGTATTATTCTCCACTAGCTCTTGCGGTAGAGATTTTCTTCCTCATCACTTCTAAGAGCGTATTCATCCTGACTAAAACGTGAATGGGAGATATGAAAGCCAGATGATGTCATCTGTTTGGATCGTTTTGTGGGCTCTAGTGTGCTGACCTTCCGGATTGTGATCGTATTGGGTTGGTGTGAATTCCGAAAGACTGGAATGCAAACGTAAGTATCTTTAGCGTTCTCGAAAACAGGCAAGCCCCCAAAATCTGTCAATTCAATAATGCTTGCATGGCGTTTGAGCGTTTCGCGTAAAGGTTTAGCAAAAGAAGTTTTGAGGAAACTACTTGAAACAATGTATGAAGCGTAACCATCTTCACGCAATAGTCGGACTGCTTTTTCGAGAAAGTAGACATAGAGATCCGCAGTACCTGATGCAGAATCATAGTGACTTGAAAGATATTCTTTGCTCGCCTTAATACTTTCCTGCCTGACATATGGCGGATTTCCGATCACGCATCAAACCCGCCGTCCTTCATTATCTCAGGGAATTCGGCATTCCAATCAAATGCATTGACGCGATAAATTTCTTCTTCATCAAATATGTTCATCTGCTGATCATCATAGAAATCCGGCCCGATCAGAGAATTTCCGCATTTGATGTTATTCGACAGGTCCGGCAGGACCCGCTCCTGAAACAACAGCATCTGCTTGCCAATGCTCTGTTCGTCCTCGCCTTCCAGCACCTTGAGCAGCAAGGAAAGCTTGGTCACTTCCACTGCCTGATGATCGATGTCCACGCCGTAAATGTTGTTCAACAGAATCCGTTTGCGTTCGTCGGTCGTCAAGCCGCCATTCCCCTTTGTGGGACTGGTAGACGCGGGGAGTTTTGCCTTTTGACCATTTTTCCGGGCCGTCATTGATATATTCATCCAGGTGCCAGTCCAGTAAAAACTGATATGCGCCGATCAGAAACGAACCCGAACCGCAAGCCGGATCGAGTATCTTCAGATGGCTCACGCCGCCCCTGGGGCCGGGCTTTTTGCCTTCCACCAGCTTTCCCACCGTGTTTTTGACGATATAATCCACGATGTATCCCGGCGTATAATAAACCCCGCCTGCTTTGCGGACTTCCGGTTTTTCCTCGATTTTTGCCTGATGCCCGGCGGTGAGCCGGATCACCTTGCCGAGGAACTTTTCATAAACCTGTCCGAGAATGTCGGCCGGCAGGACAGAAAACTCGTAAGGACTTTCCGGATAATACAGATTTTTGAAAATTTCCTTTAAAGGCTTGTCATCTATCTGCAGGCATGGCGTCAGATTGTCGCAATTTCTCGCGGCCTTTTTCCTTTTTGAAATGAAACAGCCCGGAATTGTATTTTTCATCCGCTTTATTGAACAGCTGAAACAGACGCTCGTAAACATTCTCCCCGTTCTGCAGGGCCATCAACCCGCCGTAATTTTCGATTCCCCGATCCTCGCAGATACGAAGAAATACGATCCGGTCAATGGTCTGCTGAACGGCGAAATTCAATTCCCGCTGGGAAAGGTTCGGGTTCCGCAGGGCGATATTGCGGGCCAAGAGTTCCCGCCAGCGCTCGATCTCCTGCAGGAAAGCGGTATCGACCTCGGTGGTTCCTTTTTTGCCTTTTTGGATTCGACGTATTTGTCAAAGGAGCCTTTCAGGATTGCATCATTGGAAAAGATGCCGGCGATTTCATCCCACCGATCTTCATAATCCGTGTATTTCAGATAAAGGATGCGGGAATGGGAAGCCTTGTCGGTTTTCGCCGGTTTTACCCGGCAATCGTAAACGGCGAATTCTTCGAAGTCCGTGAGAATACTGAGCGGGCAGCTTGGCGCTCCAGCCATAGCGGCGCAATTGGTAGGACGGATGGATATCTTCCTTAATATTGACGGACGGTTTCTTCGCTTCCAGAAAAAACTTACGAGTGCCGCCGATACGAAAACAATAATCCGGCGCTTTGGTAACGCCACCAACCTTGATGGCATCTTCGTGAATCACATCCTTATAGGCTTCGGCATGGCCCTCTTGTTGCCGACATCCCAACCCAATTCTTCGAAAAAAGGGTCGATGAATTCTCGGCGCACCTGGGTTTCGTTATAAATGCCTTTTTTATAGGATTCCAGATTATTATCAAATGTCTCGGTTAATTCTTTGATTCTGTCAGGTGCGCTCATATTTCATTACCTACTTTAGTAGTGCATAACGCTTTGGGTCACGTGGGCTGACGCGTCAGCGGCAGGCTCACGTGCACCCAATTGTTCGCCTTTTTTAACTATTGTTCTTCTTTTGAGACCAACGTACCATTATTCCAGATAAATTTCTGTTTCAAATTACCGGAACTATCCCACATGAGCCAAATACCATCCATTTTTCCATCTAAATATTGACCCTTCGAGGCTCGTTTCCCGTTTTTATGCCATGTTATATGAACTCCAACTGGTTCACCATCAGAGTATAAACCTTCAGCTGCCTTTTCTCCGTTAGGGTGCCAACTCACCCAGTTACCAATCATTTTTCCATCCATTGAATAATCCCCTTCATCGACTTTATGCCCCTCTTTATCCCATGAAATAAAACTAAACATCTGCTTATCAGAAGAGGTGTCTTTTTTGCAAAATTGAGATTTAACATACCGTTGAGGTATATTGACTTTAGATTTATATTCCACACAATAACATTTATCGTTATCGCTACACTGAATAGCTGTAGTTTGAAAAAGCCTATTAGCCAAATCAAGCATTTGCTTATCATCATTGGCAAATACGTTTATACTGAAAAATAATATAACTAAAAGATAAAAACAGATTCTATTCCATTTCATATAGTATTTTACTCCGGGCGAACAATATATATGCAGTTCTGTATAAAACCGTAAACACAGACAAGTAATTGTCTGTATAAGACAATATGCAAATTAAAGAATAAAAGATTTTAAATATTATATATTAATAAGTTACACCTGAATTACGATTTAATGCTGCCGGTATATGCAGACTGCATATACCGGCTATAATTCATCTGCCGGACTCCGAACGCCCTGTCCTCCTGCGCACAAAACATGCGTATAGATCATGGTCGTGGATACGTCTTTGTGACCCATCAATTCCTGTATGGTTCTTATGTCATACCCGGATTCTAGCAGGTGGGTGGGCTCTCCCAATATTTTTTTTCCCTCTCGGCTCGTTGCATGAGAGTTTCATGAACATGGTGGCGTCCCTGTTCACCGGTTTGCCTGTTCTTCCACCGATTTTCCTGGGGGAAAACCCACTGCCATCGCCACTCCCTGGAAGCATTGGGGTATTTTCGGTCAAGAGCCCCCGGGAGTTTGACAGAACCAAGCCCTTCGGCCAAATCATGGGCATGAATTTCTTTTACACGTTCAAGATGGCGCTGAAGCGGTATTTTGATAGATGACGGCAGCATGGTTCTTCGATCTTTTGCGCCTTTACCATCGCGCACCAAAAGTTCATTTTTTTCAAAATCGATATCCTGAACCCTCAGCCGCAGGCATTCCTCTTCACCCTCCATCAGCCTGAGACCCGCGCCGTACATAAGCATTCCCATCAGCCATTTATCGCCTTTCAGCTGATTGACTACCGCCTTGACTTCTTCACGGGTCATTACCACGGGCAGGCGCTTTGGTTTGCGGGCCCGTATAACTTTACCCAGATCGCCTATTTCGCGTTCAAGAACATGGCGGTAGAGAAAAAGCAATGCACTCAGTGCCTGGTTCTGGGTGGAAGCGCTGACTTTATCCTTTACTGCAAGGTGGGTCAGAAACGCATTTATCTCAGGTTCGGCCATATCAGCCGGGTGACGAACACCATGAAAATGAATAAATCGCCTGACCCAACTGCAATATGTTTGTTCGGTCCGCCGGCTGTAATGGCGGGACCGAAGTGCCTCGCGCAGCTGGTCCATTAGCTTGGGCGGCCGGATGGTTGGAGGGGAATGGGCCTGTTCTTTTTTCTCCGCATGCGGATCGGATGGATGCACGGCTTTATCCAATTTCGCGATATCGTTTGATATGGTTTGACAGATTCCGATGTGGATATGGTGTTCAGCCTTGTATGTATCTAATCAGATTTTTTAGGAAAAATTATTCTTGAAGTCAAGGTGATTTATCTACGGTTGATATGGATGGACAGGAGAGTCCGATTTGCCGGATTTGAGGCTGCCCTTTTTAAATCCCCCCCTGCCCCCCTTTTTACTAAAGGGGGGAGAAGGAAAGCCGCGTTGATCGGGGAATGGAAAATCAACACTGGCCGGATTACAGCGACCGCTCAGAAAAAAATGTGATCTTGTGCAGTGCGCTATTCCCCGGGCTCCATGGTTTTGGGTTTGCGGGTGTTGAGGCGGGTGTAGATGTGCCGGGAGGTGTAGAGCGCGCCCAGGGGGTTGTGGGCCAGGACCCGGTCCTTGACCGCCAGCACCGTGACCGGGGCTTTTGAATGCTTGATGAAGAGCGTGTCGTCGCCTACGCACAGGCCGAGCAGGATGTTGAGCTCGACCCCTTCGGCATCCAGCACCGCGGCCTGGCCGATGGGGTTGCACATGGGCTGGCGCATGCCGGGGACGATCTTGTCTTCGTCGGGAAGATTCACGTCGTCCGAGCTTAAGGCCCCGCACATGCAGGAGACCGATACGACCTCGAAGCGTTCATTGATCAGCAGGTTGGTCAGCTTCTCGGCCTCTTCCGAAAGCCCCACGCAAAAGGCGATCCCCAGTTTGCCGTACCCGCGCAGCCGGGCATACTGGATGGTCTCCTCCACCCGGGTGAGCTTGCCGTACTCCTTCCAGGTTTTCGCCACCGATCGCGCCATCTCGCTGTTTTCAGGCTCATCCAGCTTTTGCCGGGCCGCGGCCAGGGCTTCCGGCTGCCGGTGGGTCGGGCAGAATTCCGGCGCTTTGGACAGGTCGCCCATGAAGCAGCGTTTTTTGCCGCAGTAGCTGCAAAGGGTTTGATCTGATGGTTTCATGAATTCCTCCTCCTTTTTGGTTTTGAATTGGACTTCATCCTTCCCCCTGCCAAAAAAAATCATCTTGTCAGATGTCATACATGTGGTCGAACACGCTCCGGAGCAGGTCTTCGACCATCCGGTTGCCTTCGACGGTGCCGGCCATGCCGTACAGGGCGCTGCTCTGGGCCGGTTTGCCCGCATTCGCCTTGGCGTAGGCGACCCCGGCCGACAGATCGGCATTGAACCGCGCGGCCAGGCCCGGCACCTGCGTCTGGGGCAGGGTCACGCAGAAATGCAGCGCCGGCGGCAGCTGGAGGGCATTGAAGCGCCACCCCTTTTCCTTCATGAAATCGTTGATGTGAAACACGTCTATTTCTTCGGAGCGGAAAGAGATGATGAAGGTGGGCTCCCCGATGACAATCAGTTCGGGAACTTTTTGAACCCCTTCCTTGATCTCATCGGCCACATCCATGATGGCCCGGGCGGCCCGGAGATACCCTTCTTCGCCCAGGTAGTTCATGGATGCCCATGTCGCCGCGCTGAGCCCGCCTGAGCGGCTGCCGGCGGAGGTGGGGGAGGCATAGATGCCGCCGGACCAGTCCGGATATGAAAAATACTGGTACTTCCGGAATTCCGTATTCCGATAGAGCACCACCGAGGTCCCCTTCAGGGCATAGCCGAACTTATGGGTGTCGGCGGACATGGAGGTGACGCCGGGCAGCCGGAAGTCAAAGGGTTCAACGGGGTAGCCCAGCTTTTCGATCCAGGGAAGGATGAACCCGCCCAGGCATCCGTCCACGTGGAACCACAGGTTGTGCGCCAGGGCGAGATCCGATAATTTACCCAGGGGATCGATCAGCCCGTAGGGGTAATTTCCGGCGCTTCCCACCACGGCCACGGTGTTGCCGTTGATCCGCTCCGCCATGGCCGCCGGGTCGACCCGGAAGTCCGGCGCACTGGTGGGGACGATCACCATCCGGATGCCGAAGTACTGCCCGGCCTTGTGAAACGCCGGATGGGCGGTGTCGGGCAGGATGATTTCCGGATGTTGAATTTCCTTTTCCGCCAGGGCCTTGTCCCGGTAGACCTTCATGGCCATGGCGATGCTCTCGCTTCCCCCCGAGGTCATGGTGCCGCACACCCGGTCATCCGGATGATGCGCGGCGGCGGCTTCGGCGTGGAGCATTTTGGCCGTCATGGCGATCACTTCGCTTTCGAACTTGGCCATCGAGGGGCAGATGTCGAACTGGATCGTGTTCGCATGAGAAAAAAAGGAAAACACCCGGTTTAAAAACGCCCGGTGCGCCTCCCCGGCATGGTAGAAGGTGCCCGACACCTTGCCCGTTTGCCATCGGGCGTTTTCCTCCTCGGCCATGACGGCGATCTCTTTTAACAGATCCTCTTTGTCCCGGCCGCTTTCGGGGATGCGGTCGATGGTTTCAAATCGCCCCTTGTAGGGTTTGAAGGGGTCCTCGGGCGCTGCCGTGTCTGTCTTTTCCGCCATTTGCGATTCCTTTCGGGTCAGTTCGGTGGACCATTGAGCGCGTGAAAAATCTTCCGGTTGCGTTTAAACAACTGCCGGTACTGGCGATACATCTTATCGTAAACAGGAGCGTTTGCCGGGTCCGGCTCAAAGACGCGGCGGATGCGGATCATAGACGCGGTCCGGGCCAGGCTGCGCTGCCCCAGGCAGACCTGCGCCAGAAGTGCGCACCCCCGGACCGTGGCGTTGACCGGGTCTTCTACCTGATGAATTGGCACGCCGAGCACATCGGCGTGGATCTGGGCCCAGAGATCGCTCTGGGCGCCCCCGCCGGAAAACCGGAAATGGGGGATTTTCCTGCCGGCAAAGGCCTCGGCCGACTCCCGGGTCCAGCGGTTGTTGAAGGCCAGGCCCTCCATCACCGCCCGGGCCATATCCCCCCGGTTCGTGTTGAAGGACAGGTTTATGAAACCGCCTCGCATATGGGCATCTTCATTGGGGATGATGGAGCCGTTGAGCCAGGGGAGGAAAATGACGCCGTTGCTCCCCGGCGTAGACGATGCGGCCATGGCATTGAACCGCTCATAGGCGTCATCGGGGAGTTCGCCGCTGCCGAACCCGTCTTTGGGGTAGATGAGCTGATGCAGAAAAAACTGGAGGCATCGGCCGCCGGCCCCCTGCTCCCCCAGCAGGTAATAGCGGCCGGGAAAGGGGCTGGGCAGCACGGTCATCATGCGCAGGATATCGGTTTTCTTAAACGGCACGTGAAAGGTCATGTACATGGAGGTGCCGATATAGATAACCGCCTCGTAGTCGTCGATGGCCCCGGACCCGATGGCGCTCACGTTTGAATCGCCGATGCCAGCAATCACCTTCACCGATGAAGAGAGCCCCAGCTCCGCTGCTGGGCCCGGCGCCAGCGTGCCGGCGATGCCGTTGTTTTCGATCATCTCCGGGAACTTGTCCCGCTCCAGGCCGGCCATTTTCAAAAGGACGTCGCTGTATCGGGTTTGCCCCCATGTACGGTTTTCCGAAACCATGAAGGGGGACATGGTCTTCTGGGTGGCACTGATTTTCCCGGTCAGCCGGGAAGTGAGGTAATCCATCGGCTCCAGGAATTTGTGGGTGCGGCAATACAGGTCGGGCTGCTCATGCTTGAGGTACAGGACATGGCCCAGGGAGTCGACGCCCGAATGGGTGGGAACCAGGCCGGTGAGGCCAATCCATTTACGCAGCTTGAACAGGTTATAGCCGTCGATTGCCGGAAATCCCCCGGCCAGGGCGCGGTTATGGGGCCCGCCCCGCGTATCGAGCCAATGGACGGCATTGGCCAGCGGATGCGCCTGTTCGTCCACCGGAACCACCACCGACCACTGGGAATCGCAGGCGACTGCGGCAACCTGCGAAGACGAGATCCCCGATTGTGCCAGCGCATTTGAAGCCGTCCGCTTCGCCGCCCCCCACCACTGTTCCGGATCCTGCTCCGCGCCGCCCCCCGGAAGAAAAAACGTGTCGATGGGTTCGGCGGCACACGAAATCACATCGCCGTTTTCGGATACAACGGCGGACTTGACGCTGCCGCTGCCCAGGTCGATGGCCAGCACGCAGCCTGCCGGGCTCAGATAGGGTTCGCCTGGGTCCATTTTCTCCTGTGCTATTTCAGGAACTGGATGGATAACGGGTACGTATACTCCCTGTAATCATTGGCTGCAATGGCGGCGAAGATGGGAAAAATAACGCCGAGAATCACCAGCACCATCATCAGCGGAATCCCGATCAAGACAAAGATCAGAACGCCGAACACGATCCCGTAAATAAATTCACTGATGATCCAGTTGACCGCCGCACGGCCGTGCCGGTCCACGAATCCGTCCTTATCCTTGCCCAGAAGCCAGAGAACGATGGGGAGAACGCAACCGGCCAGGGGCAGTACAAAAACGGCAAACTGGGACAGGTGGATCATCATGGCATACGTATTGGGGGCCAGGCCGAACAACTGGTATCCGTCGACCGGTTCCGCATGGATGTCGATGGGCGGGGTGGATTCGAGGATCCGCTTCTTGGCGGTTTTATATTCCTCCTCGTCAATGGCCCCCTGGTCCAGAAGCTTTTTCAATCTTTCAAGTTCATCTGATAACATTAATCGTCCTTATGTGATTCTGGTGAAAGCCGTCATTGATGAGGCCGTAAAAAGTCGGATTTTACGCTTTCGTCATTCCAGCGGAGGCCGGAATCTACTACAAACCAAGTTGGTTATAGACTCCGGTTTTCACCGGAGTGACGAACTTTGGACTTTTTACGGGTTCATCATCATTTTGTTTACCACAGATACGCCTGGCGGTAAAAATGAAAATGAGCAGGGGCTTTCCCGAACAGAAAAATCCCATCAGGTATTTCCTATGGCGTGGCGGATCTCAGTGGTCGCCGGCAGCACCCTGTCTGGCCACGGCATCGGCGGCTTTGGCGACTTCATCCGGATCACCGAGATAATACTTGTCCAGCGGCCTCAGTTTTTCATCCAGCTCATAGATCAGGGGGATGCCGGTGGGAATATTCAATCCCGTGATCTCTTCTTCGGACATCTGATCGAAAAACTTGACCAGCCCCCGCAGGCTGTTGCCGTGGGCGGAGATGATCACCCGCTTGCCGCTCTTCAAAACCGGTGCGATGGCGTCGTGCCAGTACGGCATGAACCGATCGATCGTGTTTTTGAGGCTTTCCGTGCGGGGCAGATCGCGTTTATCCAGATCCGCATACCGGGGGTCGCGGCCGGGAAATCGATCATCATCCGCCTTTAATTCCGGCGGCGGGATATCATAACTCCTGCGCCAGATGTGGACCTGCTCATCCCCATGTTCCCTGGCGGTTTCCGCCTTGTTCAAACCCTGGAGCGCGCCGTACATCCGCTCGTTCAGGCGCCAGGAGCGATGAACCGGAATCCACATCCGGTCCATCCGGTCAAGCACGATCCACAGGGTGCGAA
The DNA here is from genome assembly GCA_963826785.1 of uncultured delta proteobacterium. GTDB lineage: Bacteria > Desulfobacterota > Desulfobacteria > Desulfobacterales > Desulfosalsimonadaceae > CAWGYD01. The sequence continues at coordinate 183,742 of CAWGYD010000005.1, read as the reverse complement.
TGGCGCGCTTGAGCACCGAGGTGAAGGCCACGTCGAACTCAAAGCCCTTTTCAATCAAAATATCCGCGGCTTTGTTGGCCTCCTCAGTCCCCTTTTCGCTCAGGTCCACATCGGTCCATCCCGTAAACCGGTTCTCCAGGTTCCATTGGCTCTGTCCGTGCCGCAGCAGTACCAGTCGATGATTCATGTCCGTCCTCCTTTTCCGCGCTTTTGAAAAATGCACAAACTTTTCTTTCAGGCCATATAAAGAGATAATCTTTTGGCGTCCATTTATCAATCATGAGGATTGAGCGGGAGGATTGAGCGGCATCGATGGGAAGCGCAGCGAAATGGCGGCCAAAAGGCAGCCTGCAGAGCGTCTTTACCGCTTAAGCCTGTCACAATACAATAAAGGCGCCGCCGGAAACCGGCGGCGCCTTTACTGTATAGTGACTGCACGATAGAAATGCAGTGGTTTTTTAGTGGATCTCAATTTTTTTCGGCCTGCTTTCTTCAGCCTTGGGCAGCGTCACCGTCAACACCCCATTTTTCAACGTGGCCCTGATCCCGTCTTCCGCCACCCTTCCGGAAATCGGAAACCGCCTCTCGAACCTGCCGGAAAATCGTTCCGAACAGTAACAGTTTTCATGTTCAGTGGTGCTTTCCTTCGTCTTTTCGCCTTTTACAATCAGGTGGCCCTGATCATAGGCGATATCCAGGTCCTTCATGTCGATTCCCGGCACCTCGATGCTCAGTTCATAGTGCTGGTCCGTTTCCCTGATATCTGCGGCCGGAAACCATGCATCCCACTGGTTCGAGGCAAAAAACGGCCGCTGCCAGTCCTCGAGAAAACGATTTACCAGTTCACCGGGCCGATCATTAAAACTCAAAGCAGGCAGCATATCGATTGGTCTCATCATTTTAACACCTCCTTCAAGCAATTATTTACAACATCAAACGCTTCCACGTTTAACTGAGCGTAAAATAATTATTATGAAAAGCCTTTCAATGTCCTGGAAGGGCCTTTTACGCAAATTTCTTCCCGTCGCCGTTTTCAATTTGGCTTGACAATTTTGAGCGATGCTCATTAAATTGATCAATGTTCATTTTTCAGTAAACCCATGTGAAAAGGAGGCCGGTCCATGTATGATTTTCTGCTGACGCCCGAGGAACAAGCAGTCAAAAAAGAGGTGCGCCAATTCGTAAAGGAAGAAATCTCCAGCGAATTTCTGCGCAAAATGGACAAGGACGAGATCATCTACCCCCGGGAATTCGTGGAAAAGCTGGCCGCGCGCAACCTGTTTGGCCTCCGGTTTCCCAAAAAATACGGCGGACGCGGCATGAGCTGGGTGGCGGAAGTGGCCGCGGCCGAAGAAATCGGGTGCCTGGGCATGGCCCTGGGCTGCGCGTTCGTCATGCCCTCCATCGTTGGGGAAGCCTTGAACATTTTCGGCACCGAGGCGCAGAAGGAGAAATATCTCAAACCGTATCTTGCGGGAAAGCTGGTTTCCGCAGAAGCCCTGACCGAACCCCGGGGCGGCTCCGACTTTTTCGGGGCCATGACCCGGGCGGAACTCCACGGCGACCATTTCATCCTGAACGGCATGAAACGATTCGTGGTGGGGGCCGAGGGGGCCGACTTCTTCCTGGTCTACTGCCGCACGAATTTTACGCCCAGCGCGCATAAATACAGCCGCATCAGCCTGCTCATCGTGGAGCGGGGCCCCGGGGTCACCACCGAGTACCAGTACGGCCTGCTGGGATGCCGGGGCGGCGGAACCGGCCGGCTGGTGTTTCGGGATGTCAGGGTCCCCAGGGAAAACCTGCTGGGCGAACTCCATGGCGGAGCGCTCTGCTTCCACCAGATGATGATCCCGGAACGGCTGACATCGGCCGCGGGCTGCCTGGGGACATGGGGCGCACTGGATCTGGCGGTGCGCTATTCCAACCGCCGCCGGGCCTTCGGCAAGGAAATCCGGAAATACCAGGGGATCAACTTCCTGGTGGCCGATTCCATTACCAAGCTCGACGCGGCCAGGGCCATTTCCTTCATGGCGGCCCGGGCCGTGGACGAAAACGTCCCCAACGTCCGCCGGCTGGTGAGCGAGGCCAAGCGCTTTGCCACGGAATCGGCCTGGGAAGTGGTCAACCATGCCATGCAGATCATGGGCGGCATCGGCTACACCGACGTATTCCCCATCGAACGGGCATTGCGGGACACCCGGCTGGGCATGATCTGGACCGGCACCAGCGAAATCATGAACCTGCTGATCCAGCATGAATATTACAACGAGGTGCTCGATCCGGCCTATGACCGCCGGCAGATGGAAGACGATGCCGGAAACCCGGACGAGACGGAGCGCTGTTACACGGATGAAGATATGGAACGGGTCTTTGAGGGCAAAAAGTAGGGCGGCCATGCCGAAAACGCGAGGGATTACCCATATAAATCCGTGCACATAAAACATCTTTGCCATGAATGCTGAAAACAATCTGAAAAATTTGAAGCTAAGGGAAAGGCAGGCCCGGCGAAAGCTCATCCTGGATGCGGCCCGGGACCTTTTTGCGGAGCGTGATTTCCGGTCCGTGACCGTGCGCGAAATCGCCGGGCGGGCCGGCGTCAGCGTGGGGACGCTGTACAACTACTATGAGAACATGACCGGGCTGTTTTTAGACATCTTTCTTCAAAACGCACAGGAAATCGCAGAGCTGCTGGAAGCGGAAAACCAATCGTCCGGCATGTCCCTTCACCGGCTCTGTGAATGCTACATCGACTATTTAAACGACCACATGACGTTTTACCAGATGATGGGCCACTTCATGCTGGGGGGCGAAATGTCGGCCCGTGGCGCGGATAAGCTAAATACCATCATGCGCAGGCTGATGGACCATATTGAACAGGCCCTTGCGCGGACTTCCCCCGCACCGGACAGCCGGCTGCGGGCACATGCGCTCTTCTCCGCATTAAACGGCATCATGATCAGCTATGCCCGATACCCCGGGAGAACCGACCAGGAAATCCGCAAGCACACGCTGGCGCTCGCCAAAACCGTTGCACGCTCATTCGGTGATCAGGTGTAGCCTCACCACCTGCCGGCGCTAATGGGCGCCGGCACCGGCGTTCGGTACCGGGACCTGTTTCTTGACGCCGGGCGGCGGGGTGGGCTCCGGCACGGGCAGTTTTGGGGGCGGCTTCCGATTTCCCGGCAGCACTTCCGCATTGGGCGCGGGCGCCTGGGTCTTCGGCGTCGCGCCCATGGGTGCGGCCTGATACTTCATTTGGGTGATCAGCTCGTTTTCCACGCGCCGGAAGGCTTTTTCCAGGGAGACATCCATGGCCACCACATCGCCCTGGCTGATGATCAGCCGCTGCAGCTGGGGGATATTGAGGTTCCCGGTAGCCGTCAGGTAGATGGGCTGGATGTAGAATACCTGATGACCGATGGGAAGAATGATCATGCGCCCCCGCTTCACCTCGGACCCGGCCTGGTCCCACAGGGTGAACTGCTCGGCGATATAGGTGTCCTGGTTGATCAGGGCGCTGATCTGCCCCGGACCGTACACCTGTTCCCCCCGGGGAAAGCTGTATATGTAGAACTTCCCGTAGTGCTCCCCGTCGCATCCCGCGATGGCCAGGGCCCGCAGATTGGGCCGGTTCACCGGGTTCATGGGAGAGAGCAGGAGATATTCCCGGCGGGTCGGGTCAATCAGGTTGATGGTCAGGAAATAGGGATCCATGGGACCGCGCCCGATGCTGGCGATTTCGCTCTCCGGCTGTTCGGCGAATTCCCAGAGGTCCTCCTCCCGGTAGAAGGTTTCCGTGTTGGTCTGGTGGTACTTCTGGTAGACGCCCATCTGGACCTTGAAGATATCCTTGGGATACCGGATGTGTTTCTGCAGGTCTTTGGGCATCATGTTCAGCGGCTTCAACAGCCCCGGGTACATGCGGTCGTAAGCCCGGATAAACATGTCCTCCGGGTCGGCGATATAAAAATCGACCTGTCCCGAATACGCGTTGACCGTGATCTTTACCGAGTTGCGGATATAATTTCGTTTGCCGTCAAACGGCATGGAATAGGGAAAATATTCGCTCGTGATATACGCGTCCTGAATCCAGAAAAGGCCTTCTGGGGTAAGGGTGATATAAGGATCCCGATCGAGCTCGAAAAACGGGGTCAGGACGCCGATGGCTTCCCGGATGTTGCGCCGGAACAGGATACGGCTGTCATCCGTGGTTTTGGTGGTAAACAGGATGTTGCGGTCCTTGAAATAGATGGCAAACAGCAGTTTCTTCCAGATGGAGCTCAAAGGGATGCCCACATCCCCTGAATAATTCGAGGAGGCGAACGTATCCCCCATGGGATAATCCAGTTCGCCGATCTTGTTGGGGGCAATCACGTAGTGATAATTTTCCAGCCCGTGATAAATGGAAGGCTGGGGCACGGGCAGCTCATAGTTGGATTCGGGCTTGATCCCGCTGAGATACCAGACCATGAATTCCTCGCCGCTCTGGGCCGCGGGATTCATCACCACTCCATAGCCGTGCGTGTATTGGAAATGGGTGTTGATCCAGTTCTGTGCATGTAAGGGGAGCTTGTCCAGGTTGATCTCCCGGGCGGCCAGGTTCACCTGCTGGTATCGATCCTCCACCGTGTACCGGCCCACGTCCACGCCGTTGAACTCATAGTAGGGACGAATGGCCTGTACCTGATCGTAGACCTTGTCCAGCAGTTCCCGGTCCCACACCGGGATGCTGGCCAGGTTGAGGCGGATGGCCCTGGCCGTCTCTTCCAGGAGGTCGTACTTGACCTTGTACTCCCGCACGTCCACATCGGTCAATTTATACGCCTCCAGCGTGGCGGCGATATTCCTGGCCATGTAAGGCGCTTCCATGGTGTATTCATTGGGGTTCACGATGTATCGCTGGACGATGTTGGGCAGGAAAGCGGAATAGCGCAGGCCCAGCATCCCCGCAAACAGCAGGACAATCGCCGTCACCGGTATGATCCGCTTGCGGAAATTCAGTAAGTAGAGCACGGCCAGGGCGGCGATGATCCACAGGGCCAGGCACCCCCAGATCAGCGGCAGGATGACGGTCATCTGGGTGTAGCCGGGGCCGAAGAACAGGTCCATGTGCGCCCGGTCGTACAGCAGTCCGTACCGCTGGAGCATGAAAGACCAGCCGTATATGGCAATGACAAAAAGAGCCAGGATGTTGAGATGAATCCTGGCGCCCCGGGGCAGACTTCCCCCCGACTTGTACAGGGTCCTTCGTTCAATCCAGTACAGGAGGGCCGATGCCGCCAGCAGGATGACCGAAACCAGCATCAGGCGGTTTTGAAGCAGGATGTAGATCGGATACTTGAAGGTATAGAAACTGGCGTCCATTCCGTAGGCGGGATCCGGTATGCCCGAAGACGGTCCGAAAACATAGAAGAGGAACGCCTGCCATTTCTGAAACAGGGGAATGGCGATAAAGATGGCCAGCACCAGGGAAAGGGGGGCATAGACTGTCATGGACCCGGACCTGAAATGCCGGACCATTGCCGGAAATGACAATCTTTTTTTCCCGGTATCGCTGGAAGGCGGACTCGCGCTACCCAGAAACCGGGATGCGACCCAGAAATTGAGGAAAAAGATCAGGAACAAAACGAGGGTGGACACCCCGAAGATGAGATAGCGGTAGAAGAGCCGCAGCAGGTAAAATCCGCCGTATCCGAGGGTGGAAAACCACCAGTAGTCGACCACCTCATCCAGAAACAGCAGGATCAGAATGTCATTCAGTATAAAAAGAACGAACGCCGCTGCAAGCAACCCCAGCGTCCAGCGCTTCAATTTCGCCATGCTCATCTCCTCATCTGTTCAAGCCCGGTACTTTAGTAAAACAAATATTTTTGGCTAAACGTACAGGAGCAAAACGAAGTTGTCAATCCTGCCGGGCGCAGGCATCGCGCCGACCGCTTGTCTGAAAACACGGCTGGCGGTTTTTAGGGCCTGATTGAAAAAGAAGATTACAGGGAATCGGGCTCGCACAGATTCTCGGCATTGGCCGCGGCACGCCCGCAGTTTTTGCAGACAAATTTCGGATTTCGGACGTAGTCCTTGTACTTGGACAGATTGTTCTTCACAAATCCGATCGCACCGGCAACGCACAGGTGGGCTTCGTGTCCGTAGTGGTCGTCTGAGATTTCAAAGGGAAGCGGAAAGAGCTCTTTTGCCATCGGTTTCTCCTTTCGATGTTGACGCCGTGGATTGCCGGCATCAGGCATTATGAATCATTTGGCGTGACAAAAATACTATGTTTCATCCGCTTCGTTGTCAAACCGCAGAGCTCTGCGCGCCGCTGCCTTTCTTAATCAGGACGGCCCGGGTTTCGTATATTTCAGATATCTTGACATAAACCGCCGCATTTGACATGAATATGATGCGTTTTTTACCCACTTGATGATAAATTTCAGGATCTTTACCGATAAATACTTTCAACCCCAGGGAGGTACCATGATTCAGACCCAGATCACCCGGATGCTCAACATCGATTATCCCATCATCGGCGGCGCCATGATGTGGATCTCCACCGCCGAGTTCGTGGCGGCCATGTCCAACGCCGGCGGTATGGGCGTCATGGCGTCGGCCAATTACAAGTCCAAGGAGGCCTTTGACCAGGCCATCACAAAGATGAAGACGCTGACCGACAAACCCTACGGGGTCAACATCAACCTGTTTCCCGCCATGACCCAGATCGACAACAATGACTATGTCGATGTCATGGCCGACCATGGCGTTAAAATCGTGGAAACCTCCGGCCACCACGCCCCCGAAGAACTGGTCAGCCGGTTCAAGGACCTGGAGATGACCTGGATTCACAAATGCGTGGGCGTCCGGTATGCCAAAAAGGTCGAAGCCATGGGCGCGGATATCATCACCGTGGTGGGATATGAAAACGGCGGCGCCACGGGCCGGCTGGACATCGGCACACTGGCGCTGGTGCCGGCGGTGGTCAATGCGGTCAACGTGCCGGTGATCGGCGGGGGCGGCATCGGCGATGGCCGCGGGGTCGCGGCGGTCCTGGCGCTGGGTGCCGAAGCGGTGATCATGGGCACCCGCCTGCTGGCCACCCGGGAAGCCCCCATCCATGACAACGTCAAAAATGCCCTGGTCGGCGCCTGCGAACTCGACACCATGCTGGTCATGCGCTCTTTAAACGCCACCCACCGGGTATGGGCCAATGAGGCCGCCCGGAAATGCGCGGCACTGGAAGAAAAAATGGCCGATTTTGCGCAGCTCTACGAGGTGATCAAGGGGGAAAACGCAAAGAAGATGTTCGACGAAGGCGACCTGACCATGGGGATACTGGCCTGCGGCCAGGGAATCGGCCTGGCCGACGACATCCCCCCCATGAAAGAACTTTTCGACCGGATCATGGCACAGGCCGAAGAATCGCTGGACCGGCTGCGGATCTCGTCAGCAGCATAGACTCGGCACACAAGGCTACAGGATCATCTCGATCAGATGCGGGCCGGATTCATCCAGGGCCTTTTGAAGCTGTTTGGCCAGATCTTCGGCGGTTTCGACCGATACCGAGGCCACGCCCTGGGCCTGGCCGAGCTTCACCCAGTTGATGCCGGTCAGGTCGGTCACTTTCTGGGCGGTTTTTCCGGGGTTCGCCACCCCTGCCCGGGCCAGTTCCAGCTTCAATATGTCATAGCTGCGGTTATTGCAGATCAGGGTGGTGACATTCAGATGCTCCCGGGCCTGGGTCCACAATGCCTGTATGGTGTACATGGCGCTGCCGTCCGCCTGGAAATTGATCACCGGCCGGTCCGGACAGGCAATGGCGGCCCCGGTGGCGCACGGGATCCCCTGCCCGATCGCCCCGCCGGTCAAAGATAAAAGGGTATGGCGCGGGCAGGCGGCGCTGTGCAGGAACCAGGGCAGACTGTTCGTGACGGCTTCTTCCACGATGATGGCGTTTTTGGGCTGCAACGCGGAAAGCACCCGCCCGATCTTGTCCCCGTCGAGCTTGCCGGTCGCAATCCCGGGCCGATTTTCGCTGACCTGCATCTCCGGCCGGGGATCAAGGGGCGCCTGCAGGTACTGGGCCAGGGCCTCCATCGCCGCCTCGACATCTTCGTCCGGCGCGGCGATATCGGCCGTTTCCTGCCGCTGCTCCAGCAGCAGGCTTTCTGAATTTTCATACCCGAAAAAGGAAATGGGCTTCTTCGCCCCGGCAAGGACGACCCGGTCGTACACGGCCAGCACGTCTTTGGCCATCTCCGGAAGATAGGGGATTTTGGACACGGCCGGCAGCCCGGCCCCGCGCTCCATCCGCGCCGGGAAAGTCTCGCAGAGCAGGTCGCAGCCGGCAGCTGTTTTAATCCGGGATGCGATCATCATCCCTTTTTCCCGCAGGCCATGCCCGCCCAGTATCAGTGCGCATCTGCCGCCGGACCGAAGCAGTTTTGCAGCGGCCTCCACCTTTTCCGGATCAATTTTTTTCCGGGGCTGCTCGGACTCAGCCCGTGTCGGCTCGCCCACCTGGGTCCACTGGAAATCCTGGGGAACGATCAGGGTGGCGATCTGCCCCTCCCGGGCCGCTTCGATGGCCGCGGCCGTGTACCGGGACAGATCCTCCGCCCTGCGCGGGGTGCGCTGCCATCCGGACACGGTGGCCGCCAATGACTCGATGTCCATGGCCAGCAGCGGATCATAGGGCCGGTGCCAGGTGGCATGCTCCCCCACCAGGTTGACCAATGGCGTATTTCGCCCGCCGTGCATTGTGGAGATTTGCCAGGCCGTTTCCCAGTCCGGGCCCCAGGTGCAGCAGGGTCATGGCCGGTTTTTCCGCCATTCGGCCATACCCGTCAGCGGCTCCGGTGCAGACGCCCTCAAACAGGCCAAGTACCGCATGAATGCGGTCTTCGTGGTCCAGGGCATTGACCAGCGGCATTTCGGTGGTCCCCGGATTGGTAAAACAGACCGTCACCCCGGCATCCGCCGCGGTTTTAATGATCAGATCAGCTCCGTTCATGATGGGTTCCTTTCAGGATTTCGGCACTGGCGTTGCAGCATTCAAATTCTTTGGCCAATAAAGATAACACCTGTTTGCCTCTTCATCCATTCATATCTGTTTTTAGGAAAACTTGAAGTTTTTTTTCGCGAACGTGAACGTGAACGTGCACGTGCACGGGGGGCCGCAGGTTTCTTACTGCAAGAATACCGCTTAGCAGGATACGATGTTTCCAGGGGACTTAAACTCGATAAAGCGATTTTCAACTGTTTATCTATTGATTTCTCACCGGCCGGACACCCCCCCTGCCCCCCCTCAAGGGGGGAATAAAAAGAGAAATTCCCCCTCAAGGGGGGAATTTGAATGAGATTTCAAGGACTAATCCCCAACCTCGAGGATTTAAACGAGATTTCAAGACCGCCCCCCTCGGGAATTTAAACGTAATTTCAAAGCCTAATCCCCTCTCGGGAATTTAAACCTGATTTTAAGGTCTAATCCCCCATCGAGAGGACATTTGATCGTAATTCCAAGGCCTAATCCCCCCTTGAGGGGGGAATTAAAGGGGGGTGTGCCGACTGCGGCCGTTACGATCCAAAAGTTTCCTGCTGCAAATCACCGTGCAGTTTGCCAGTCCGGGGTCCAATGCCTATTGTGCTGAAACAGGACTTTATTATGATGGACTTTTACATAGCGGATTGACCATGACTTTTGATTACCGGCCCCTCATCCCATCGGGCTTTGCCATCCGGATCCTGGCAGCCTCCTGCGCAGCCATCTTTTTTTTATTTTTGCTGCCGGTCATTCTTCGGCTGCACTTCAATGTTCCCGTCGAATATCTGATCAAGCCCCCTGCCGCCCTATTCTATGCATATCCCCTGGTCGGGTTGATACCCAATATCTGCATCCTGATCTGGTGTTCAACGGCCGCGGTCTGCCTGTTTACCGCCGCCCTGCTGAAAGCCGAAGCGAAAATTTCGATCTTCTTTCTCTTTTCCGGCCTCCTGACCGCCATCCTGGTCCTGGATGAACAGTTCATGCTGCACCAGAATATCATCCCCACATACCTCCACATACCGAAAGCCGGCGTGATGTTGGGATATCTGATACTGATCGCTTCCTACCTTGTTTTTTTCAGATCATTCTTGATGCGGCACCAATTTTTCCTTTTTGTGTCTGCCCTGTTCTTTTTTGCCGCATCCGTTGTCTGCGATTTGTCATGGCACCGCGGGAACGTATCCGAATTGATAGAAGATGCGCTTCAAATGATCGGTATGGTTTTATGGTTTTCCTATTACATCCATTACGCGTTTTCACACCTCCAGCCTCACGTCCGCAGATCCTGCATTGATGGAAAATTCGTCAATTAATCATGGACAGAAAACAATTTTTTCTGGTATAGACGAAATATACATCTACTCAGTTTATTTACAGGCTGAAACCCCTCCTTCCAGGGCGGATCCGTTCTCTGGCAAGTCTTTTAATTTACCGATCGCATCATTGCCGACGAGGACATCCATTGATCAAAACCGCTTCCATACCGCCGATCGTTCTGGCCAGTATCGTTGGATACTTAGGCATATACTACCTGTACACCTTCCGGCGCATCAAAGAAAACCGCGAATTTCTCTCTTTTGCCGTGACCTGCCTGTTTATCGCCGCTTACGATGTCTCCAGCGCAGGTCTGTATTCCGCCACCTCCATAACGGAGGGCGCCTTCTGGATCCGGCTTCAATACCTGTTTTTATCTTTTTTCGCGATTGCCTTCATTCAGTTTGTCTGTGACTACACCGCCTATTCCGGCCGGAAACTAAACTATCTCTTTTACGGCATCTATACCGCTGTTGCCGCCGTTCAGCTCCTGGTGCACAACAGTCTCATCTGGCGGGAGGATATTCCCGATGTCAAGCTGATCCATCTTCCTTTTGATTTCCAGGTCATCTATTTCGAGCCCATGCCCGGGCCGTTCAGTATTTTCCAGACCATAGCCGGCATTGCGGGATTTGTTTACGTGTTATGGATCAGCATCGATTATTACCGCCGGAAGGATGCCCGGCGGGCGCTGCCCCTGCTGATCAGCGTGGCCATTTTTTTCCTTGGGTTTTTAAGTGATGCCCTCATGGTGATCGGGGTCTTCGAATTTATTTATATCAGCGAATATGCTTTTCTGGCGATGGTGATCCTGATGGCCCTTTCCCTGTCCCGGCAGCTGGTGGATGCAACATTTGTCCGGCAGGAACTGATCCGGAGCGAGGAGAAACACCAGGACATCCTGTCAAGCATCGAGGACGGCTATTTCGAGGTGGACCTCAAGGGAAACCTCCTGTTCTTCAATGAGGCCATGCACCAGATCCTGGGATACGAAAAGGCCGAATTGATCGGAAAAAATTTCAAGGTCCTCATGAACCCCAAAACCGCCGAAACCGTTTATCGAACGTTCAATTATGTGTTTCGAACCCGCATGCCCGCAAAAGCATTCGACTGGCGGGTCATCCGCAAGGACCGCACCGAGCGCTTCCTGGAAACATCGGTTTCCCTGGTCAAGGAGCAAAACGGCCGGCCGGCCGGATTCCGGGGGATCGCCCGGGATGTGACGGAAAAAAAGATGCTGCAGCATCAGCTGTTTCAGGCCCAGAAAATGAAGGCCGTGGGAACGCTGGCCGGCGGCCTGGCCCACGATTTCAACAACTTATTGATGGGCATCATGGGCCGCACCGGTCTGATCCGAAGAACCACCGACAACCCGCAACAGGTCATCGATCACGTCAAGGCCATCGAAACCTACGTGGAAAGCGGCGCAAACATCACCCGGCAGCTTCTGGGATTCGCCCGGGAGGAAAAATACGAACTTTGTCCCACCAATGTAAACGAACTGATCGAAAAAAGTGCCGACCTGTTCAGCCACACCCGGCCCGGAATCCGCATCCATTTATCCCTTTCGCCGGATATCCGCATCGTGGATGTCAATCGCGCACAGATCGAACAGGTGCTGCTCAACCTGTTTATAAACGCATCCGATGCCATGTCAGGGTCCGGGGATCTGTATCTGTCCACCTCAAACACGCGCTTAAACGTTATCGCAGCAGCGCCCTATGAGGCCATCCCCGGCCGATACATCCGCATCACCGTGACCGACACCGGCACCGGAATGGATGAAGAAACCCGAAGCCGGATCTTCGAACCGTTTTTCTCCACCAAGGAGCGGCACAAGGGGACCGGCCTCGGGCTGGCATCCGCCTACGGCATCATCCGGAGCCACAACGGCACCATCCAGGCGGACAGCCAGTTGAATCATGGAACCACCTTTATTATTCATCTCCCCGTAGAAGTCGCCGAAGTCACGGCCAGCGTCTCCTGACCACTTCCATGGGTTGCGCCCCGGACAAGAACGACCCGGGCGGCAGCTATTTTAACCGCTCAACTTTTAAATCTTCCCGCCTCTTCGTATACCATCTTTTTCCCCCATCCAAATAGGTTCAAAACCCCATTTAAAATTCATCGCATCTGGTTATTATGAAACATTTGTCTTTTTTCATCCCCCGGAAGGCGCTGTTTTCTGCAACCCTGAAATCCAGAAAAAAGTCGGAGCATGACCCACAACGAAACCGATTTTCCACATGGGAATCCAAAATCCGGCCCGCTTGAAAAGCGGCTGTCGGAATGCACCCGTCAACTGGAGGAGACCCGGGCAGCCCTCGAATCCGAACGACGGATGCGCGAAGCTGCGGAATCGCGCCTGCAGGGGAAAAATGGAGACATCATAGCGGAGGCGGAAAACGGTGCGGAAAACGGGAAAGCCCCCCGGCAAGAGCCGATCAGGGATTTCCGGAATGCAGAAAACCCAGGCTGCCGGATAGACGAACGGCTCACGGGGATACTGGAAAGCATGACCGATGCGTTTATCGCCATCGACCGGCAATGGAAGGTGACGTATGTCAATTCCATGGCGGAATTCATCCTGGGTCAAAAACGCGGTGAACTGTTGACCCGAAATTTCCGGGATATCTTTTCAAACCCCTATGCCAGGCGGTTTCTGGACCAGTATGCATATGCGATGTCCACGGGAGCCCCGGTGGATTTTGAGCAATTCTATACCCCTTTGTCCATCTGGATTGAAGTGCGGGCCTATCCGTCTGCCGAAGGGCTTTCTATTTTTTTCCGGGATGTGACCGGGCGCAAAGAAGCGGAAAAGGCCCTGCTGGAAAGCCGGGAGGATTTAAACCGGGCCCAGGCAGTGGCGCATGTGGGCAGCTGGCGGATCGATATTTCGAATAACCGCCTGCGCTGGTCGGATGAAGTCTACCGGATTTTTGAAATCGCACCCGGCACTCCCATGACCTACGAGGTCTTCTTATCGGCGGTTCACCCGGATGATCGGGAGCGGGTCGAACTGCAATGGTCGGCGGCGCTAACGGGAAAGTCCTATGATATCGAGCATCGGATTGTGACTTCCAGCGGCATCAAATGGGTCCGGGAAAAAGCGGAACTGGAGCTCGATACCAGGGGGGATCTGGTCAGCGGATTCGGCACCACCCAGGACATCACGGAACAGGTCAAAATCGAAGAAGCGCTCCGGATCTCTGAAGCCCAGCTCAATGCGTTCTTCGTTGAATCACCCGTGCTCATGCTCATGCTGGATGATGAATTGCGATTTATCAAAGCCAGCCGGGCCGAAGACGATGACGTGGGCATGACGCTCGAGGAATACCGGGGGAAAAGATTCGATGAGGTCGAACCGCAGATCATGCCGGTGGTGGGGCCGAGTTTTGAAAAGGTGCTCCGGACCGGCCGGCCCGACATCAATATTCATGTCAGGGGCGTCAGCCCTTCACACCCGGAGGACATCCGGCACTGGCTGTCTTCGCATTTTCCGGTGACCCTTCCGGGAGGCCGGTGGGGGGTGGGGGTGGTGGGGGTGGAAATCACCGACCGGATCCGGGCGGAAGACGCCCTGAAAACGAGGGAACGGGAATACCGCATTCTGGCTGAAAACAGCCCGGACGTCATCGCCCGGTTCGACCGGGACCTGCGGCATACCTATATCAATCCTTACGGAGAAAAGGTCTACGGATTGTCCCGGAGCGAGATCATCGGCAAAACCAATGCAGAACTGGGCATGCCCGCGGATAAAGTGGCCTTCTGGAAAACGCACTTTGAAAATGTATGGGCCACCGGGAAACAGGAGAGCCTCGAATTTGAATTCAACAGCCCCAATTTCGGCCGCCAGCATTTCTTTTCCATATTCGCACCGGAAAAAGATGACCAGGGGCGGGTTCAATCCATTCTCGCCATTACCCGGGACATCTCCGATATCAAAAATTATCAGGCCCGGCTGGAGCGAACGAACCAGGAACTGGAACAGTTCGCCTACATCGCCTCCCATGATCTGCAGGAGCCATTGAGGATTGTCGAAAATTTTACCGAACTGATCGAGCGGCGCTACTCAAACCTGCTGGATGAACGGGGTCGGACCTACATGCAATACATCACCGACAGCACCCTGCGCATGCAGCAGCTGATCCGGGACCTGCTCTCTTTTTCCCGGGCCGGCCGGACCGAGGCCAAGCGCAGGCCCGTTGATGCCGAACTTGTGCTCGACCGGGCTTTGACCAATCTCTCCGAATCGATCCGGGAGACCCGCGCCACTGTCACCCATGACCCGCTTCCCACGGTTTTGGCAGATGAAACGGGCATGAGCCAGCTGCTGCAGAACCTTTTGGGAAACGCCCTTAAATTCAAAAAGCCGGATGCCGCGCCCCGGGTGCATGTTTCAGCACGGCGGACGGATGACATGTGGCGTTTTTCGATCTCGGACAACGGCATCGGCATCGACCCCAAATATTTCTCCAAATTGTTTGCGGTCTTCCAGCGGCTGCACTCCCGGGAAGAATACCCCGGCACCGGCATCGGCCTGGCCATCTGCAAAAAAATCGTCGATATGCATGGCGGGCGTATCTGGGTGGAGTCCATGCCCGGATCCGGGTCGACCTTTTTCTTCACCCTTCCGGCCGGAGCGCCATCATGAGCGTGCTATTTGCTGGCGATGGTGTTTACGATTTTCTTCTTCACCATTATGTTTATGGGAACAACCGTCACCCGGTCGCCGGCGCCCCTGGTAAACGGCATCCTATGCATTTTTCTGCTGGTGCGGTGGTGCGGTTTATGGGTTTAAACTCAACCATCGTCAAGTTGCCGCCACGCGAGGAAATATCATGAACGACGGCCTTCGCATTCTGATGCTGGAAGACAATCCAGCCGATGCCCACCTAAATGAAGAGCGCCTGATTGATGAGGGGTATTCACCCGCATGCCGGCGGGTGGAAACAGAAGCACAATTCGTGGCCGAACTCGAACGCTTCAGGCCCGACATCATCCTGGCCGATTACCGCCTGCCCCGATTCGACGGAATGGATGCCCTGCGCCTGGCACATGAACGCTATCCGTTCATCCCCTTCATCATCGTTTCGGGCGTGCTTGAAGAAGAAGCGGCGGCGGCGCTGCTCCGGTCCGGCGCGGCAGACTATATTCTCAAAGGGAAGCTGACCCGCCTGGGTTCGGCGGTCAAAAACGCCCTGCGGATGAAAGCGGCCCAGGAGGAAAAGGCGCGCGCCGAGGATGAACTTCGCAAAACCAACCAGGAACTCGAACTGCGGGTTGAAGAACGGACCCGTGAACTCACCCGGGCGCGGGATGCCGCCGAAGATGCCCGGCGGCGGCTTTTTGCGCTTCTGGAATATCTGCCCGAGGGGATCATCTTTGCGGATAAACCGGACATGCGGATCACCGTGTTGAGCAAATACAATGAAATCGTCACGGGCAAACCGATCCAGGATCTTCAGGCGGCAAACATGAATGATATTCTGTCTGCATGGGAGCCCTATCACCTGGATGGCAAAACCCCTAAACAGGCGGAGGAGCTTCCCCTGTCGCGGGCCATGCGCGGGGAGGTGATCCGGGATGAGGAATCCATGCTCAAAACCGCAAATGGTCAAATGATCGCCATTGCCACCACCGCCGGCCCCATCTACGATGCTTCCGGAAAGGTCACGGGGGCGGTGCTGGCATGGCGGGACATCACAGAGCGGAAAAAAGCCGAGGAGACGCTTCGGCGCAATGAATATGAATTGCGCACGCTGATCGACAATTCACCGGACCTCATCTTCCGGCTGAACCGCGAAATGCGCTACCTGTTCGTCAACCCGGCGTTTGAAGGCATCACCGGCATTACCAAAGAGCAGTTCACCGGCCGAACCAACTCCGAGCTGGGGATGCCCGAAGAACAGATCCAGCTCTGGGAAACCGCGGTGAAAACCGTCATTGAAACGGGGCGGGAAACGAACGTGGAATATTCATTGAACTCCCTTTTCGGGGAGCGGCATTTCGGCGGGCGGGTCATCCCCGAATTTGCCAAAAGCGGCATGGTGGAAACCGTGCTGGTGATTTCCCGAGACATCACCGAACGCAAAAAAGCGGAGGAACACATCCGCTATATCAGCTTTCACGATCGGGTCACGGGGCTGTTCAACCGGGCCTGGTTCGAAGAGGAAGCCGCGCGGCTGGATACCGAACGGATGCTTCCGGTTTCCATCATAATGGGAGACTTGAATAACCTGAAGATGATCAATGAGGTGTTCGGGCATGATGAAGGCGACGCCCTGCTCAAACGGATGGCCGAAATACTGAAGGTCTGCTGCCGGGATGAAGACATCATCGCCCGGTGGGGAGGAGATGAATTTTCCATTATCCTGCCGGCGACGGACCGGCATACGGCCGAGGCCATCTGCGACCGCATCCACAATGCCACCAACCAGGGCCGAACCCTGACCAACCGGCCCAGCATCGCCCTGGGGACGGCCACCAAGGAAAACATGGCCCAGAACACGCACCGGGTGATCCGGACGGCCAGGCAGCGGATGTACGACAATAAGCTGGCGGGCAGCCGGGAGAACAAGGAATTTGTCCTCTCCTCGCTTTTTTCCCGGCTCACCGATTCGATACCGGAATTGCGGATCCAAATCGACCGCATGCATATCCTGGGGCGAAAATTTGGACGGGAATTGAATTTTTCCAGAGAGAAGATGGAAGATCTGGCGCTTTTAACCGAATTTCATGATATCGGCCTGGTGGCCGTTCCCAAATCGATCCTGAGCAAACCCGACTCGCTGACCCAGGAAGAGTGGTCGGTCCTGAAAAAGCATGCGGAAATCGGGTACCGCATCGTCACCTCCTTTGCCGACACCGCCCGCATCAGCGATGAAGTCCTTTCCCATGCGGAGCGATGGGACGGGTCCGGTTATCCCCGCGGGCTGAAGGAAACGGAAATCCCCTACCTGGACCGGGTATTTGCCATCATTCACGCCTTTGATACCATGACCCATGAGACGGCCTTACAACCGGGTCTTTTCACCCGAAGAAGCGGCGGAACAGCTCCGGCAGGATGCGGGCGCCCGTTTCGACCCGGGACTGGTGGAGACATTCATCAAAACCATGATCGAAGAACGCAGCGACTCATGGGAACTGGCTGCACTGAGATGCGCCGGTGACCTGCCGGCTACACCACTCCCCGGTAATACGCCAGTTTCCGGGCATGGGGCGTGAACATCTTGACGAGCCGGTCATGTTCATCCGGGGAAAGGGGTTTCCCCGACCGGCCGATGGCCGCAAGCGTTTCCACTTCGGCCGGGGTGGAACAGCCCACGATGGCCACCGTGATTTCCCGGTCCAGGGCATAGCGGATCAGCAGTTCCGCACTGACCGCCAGCCGGGGGACGATGAACTGGCCCGCCCCCAGAATTTTCATGCCGATAACGGCAATCCCCTTTTCCCTGGCCGCCGGCAGGGTGCGGGTGAGAAATCCGCCCAGGACGCCTTCGGCCGGATTGACGGGCATCATGACCGAATCCACCGGCCATTGTGTCACCGCCCGGGTCAGGACGCCCGGATCATGGTGGCCGGTGACGCCGATATGGCGCACACGGCCCTGCTGCCGGGCTTCGATAAATGCTTCCAGAGCGCCGCCGGGCCCGGCAATCTGATCGATTTCAGCCTCAGTGCGGACATCGTGGATCTGCCACAGGTCCAAATGATCGGTATTCAGCCGGGACAAGGTTTCTTCCAGTTCGGTCAACGCTCCCCGGCGGTCCCGTCGGGCGGACTTGCTGGCCTGAAAGATCCCGGCCCGGACATCGGGTTTTTCCTTCCATACGCTGCCGTAATAGCGCTCGCTGTCGGAATAGACCCGGGCGCAGTCAAAATAGGAGATCCCTTGTCCAATGGCCGCCTGGATCACCCCGCGCGCCTCGTCGGACCTGCCGAATGTCCGCAGCACCCCTTCCCCGCCCAGTCCCACCCGGGTCACCGCGATGCCCGTGCGACCGAAACCGTGCGTCTTGATTTTACCTTCCGCCATGATTTTTGCTCCCCATCGGATGTTGAAACCGGATAAAAATATACGGCTGCAATCGGTGTCGGGCAAACCGGCTGCGGGCAGTTTTTCATTGCTGGGGCATCAGATGCACGTCGCGCTGGGGAAAGGGGATGGTGATATTTGCCGCCTTGAATTTCTTGTAAACGTCCAGGTTGACGGCGTACTGAATTTTATAATACTCCCGGGTGGGCACCCAGTAGCGCATCCCGATATTGATGGAAGAGTCCCCGTATTCCTCGATGCCCACCACCGGGGCCGGGGCATCGGCGATCTGCGGGTATGCGGCCATGATCGATTCGATCACGTGAATGGCATTTTCGGGGTCATCATCATAGGAGATGCCCACGCCGGCTTCCACAATCCGGTTAGCAAAGGAATTGGTCAGCACCTCGCCGATGATGTGCTTGTTGGGAATGGTGATCTTTTCCCCGTCCTCGTTGAACAAAACGGTGGAAGACATGGAGACCTCATCCACCACCCCTTTCACCCCCTTGACGGCGATGGTGTTGCCCACCACGAAGGGACGGGTTAAAATGATGATCAGCCCCGCGCTGTAGTTGGAAAGCGGTCCCTGCAGGGCGAAACTGGCACCGAACAGCATGGCGCCGATGGCGGCGATAAAAGGTGCGATGGAAATGCCGAATTTGCCGATGACCACCACCAGGACAAAAATCATGATCACGATTTTGGTCATCTGGCCGAAAAAACGGGTGAGGGTCACGTCCAGCCCTTTTTTCTGACACAGGCCCACCACCAGCCCGGATACCCACCGTGAGATGAAGATTCCCACCGCCAGGGTCACCAGTGCGCCGATGATCTGAAAACTGTACTGGACGAGAAAATCGATCATTTCGGTGACGATCTGCTGAAGATGACTGATTTCTTCCATAACCCTCCTCCTGAATGTTGATTTATGAACGGCTCATACGAAAAATGATGGGGCTGTACTTAAATATCAATCCTTTATAAATAATTTTTAATCATTATAAAAGGACTAATTGCCCCGACATTTTTCACACCCAGGGAACCGGGTTTTTCGGCGGTTTCAAGTTGCCCTTTTAAAATTTCCATGAGATGTTTGATTTCAGAAGCGATAGTTATAAATTGAACGTGGATGGCAATCATGAACCTGTTTGCATACGGTACCCTGATGGTCCCTGAGATACTGGCCATGGCTGCCGGGCGGGCGCATACCGGTGAAAATGCCCGTTTGGCCGGTTATGCGCGGTATAAGCTCAAGGAAAAACACTACCCCGCCCTGATTCCGGCATCAGGTGAAACAACGGACGGGATCGTCTATTTTGATCTGGATGAAAGTGCTGTGTGTCGGCTGGATATATTTGAAGGCGAGATGTATGACCGGACACGGGTTCGGGTTTTGCTGGCCGATAAAACAGCGATGGACGCATGCACCTATGTGCTGAGGGGGCCGTATCGAAGCATGCTGTCACGGGAGGAGTGGTCCCTGGAAGAATTCAAGAAGAAGGATCAACCGGATTTCATCCGGACCTATTTCGGGTTTGGCGCCATATCCAAAGATGGCCCCTGATCCGCAAACGTGCGGGCGATTGCAGATTAACGGTTTTCAGGCATTTTCAAATCCTGGTGAATCGGCGTTGTAATTCATCCCGGATTTCGAAAAAATCCGACCAGGGAGTAAAGGGTATATTGTTTTGCGCCAGGTACCGGGCCAGCCCGGACCGGGCGAAGACCAGGTCGGCGGCGCGGGCCATGTTGAAGTCGGTGATGCCGTCGCCGATGGCGATTTTTTCATCTGCATCAAACTTTTTCATTACAGAGACTTTGTCCACAAGCTCCGTTTCCCCGGTATGGGCGGAGTCGGTGCGCAGACATTTTCCCGTAGTGTCCACATCCGCGGCGAATATGCCGTGCACCCGTTTTTTCAACTCCCCCAGCCGGACTTCCACCATCCCGCGAATGCCGCCGGAAAGCACCACCAGCGGCACCTGTTGTGAATCGAGAAAATCGAGCAGGGCCTCGAACCCGGGCCGGATGGGAAAGGTCAGGGTATAGTCCATGATATCGGGGTAATCGGATGAAGCCATGGAATCGATGGTGCGGGTCACGGCTTCCCGGACGGTGATGCGTCCTGCCACCAGGTCGTCTTTCATGGGCTTCCACACGTCGGGGGCAAATTTTTGAAACACCCGGTCCAAAGACTCTTTCTCGGTGATGGTCCCGTCAAAGTCGCAAAAGATGATGCGATTACAGGATTCAGTATGGAGGGTCATCGGTTTCTGCTTTCAAAACTGTTGGATGGCAAAGAGTATCTCCCTTGATCCCCCTGCCGGGAAAAAATCGAACATATGCTTTGATGCCGACAATGATATTTTTAAATGCTATTTTTGAATATACAGCAGGATCCGGTCGTGGACCAGCAGGGCGATGTCGTCTTTGCCGTCTGCGCTGAAATCATCGATCAGCATCTCCCGGGGCTCGTCGGTGGATCCCCTGCGCCCGCCGTAATTGAGATTCTGGTCGAAAATGGTGAAATGCAGCCGGCTTTTATATCCGGCGGAGGCCTCGGCGGTCAGCAGCTCGAGCACATGGTTCTGGCCATCGACGGCGATCAGGTCATCTCCGGCGACGCCATCGAATTCCCCCGCGCCCAGGGCGGTATAGGCAACATCCTTCAGGTCGGTTTCATAGGGGGGCACCCTGTCCTTGCCCGCCCATGCGCCCCGTCCGAAGGCCATCTCCCAGAAACGGTCCTTGCCCAGGTATATGAGACTGACCCCGTCCGGGTCCGGGTAGATCAGAGAACCGGACAGGCTGATGTCGCCGATTTCGATGAACTTCCTGGAGCGGTAAATCCCGTCATCCTGGCGGTTGAGCACCTCGATCACTTTTTTTTCCGGCACCATCACCAGCAGTTCAGCCCGGCCGTCGCCGTCGATATCGACGAACTCCGGCGCCTCCAGCCGCGCGCTGGAATGGGCGGAGTTAAACTGGTCGATGATGGTCAGTTCATTTTTTTCATTCAACTGCAGTGCGCGCACATAGCCGTCGGCTGAAACCAGCAGTTCATCCGCGCCGTCATTATTTGAATCCCCGCTCCCCAGGCGGGCCGGATTCAGATCATCCAGGGTCCCTTTGCGGATAGCTGAATCCTGGCAGACTTCCACCAGATTACCGTCTTTCTGGATAAAGATCCGGGCCGGTTCCCGGGGAAACATCATCAGCAGGTCCTCTTTACGGTCATTGTTGAGATCCGTGACAAACAGATCCCGGGGTTCCCGCTGGATGTTATTCAATTCGGCTGCCGATATCTCCTTCACATCCCCATTTTCAAAGGCCAGCAGCCTGAGATTCAAAAGGCTGTCCTGGTCCGTTTTTTCAACGAGGACGATCTCGTCCCCTGCCCGGCCGCCGTCCGCTTCGATGGCTGCGGCTATCAGGGGTTTGGCTCCGGTTTTAAGGATAACCGGAAAGTTCAGGCGCGGCTTTGATGCAAGCGTCATTTCCGAAATACCGGCCACCGACTCATCCTCACTGACCAGAAGCAGCGCATCTGGCTTATCCTTTCCTTTCCGGAGGGTGCTGAGAGCGGACACGTGAGAAAAGGAGGGAAAAACCGCCGCCTCTTTAAAGCGGGCATCCGCCTGGCGGAAATAGATCAGCACCCGGGCCCCGCCCGGATCGGCCGCCGCCATGTCCGGCAGTCCGTCACCATTGAAATCCCCGGCCGCATAGAGGGCCGTATTCCCAGAGGCGATGTCGGATGAATAGATGTTGAGCTGCATGGAATCGGACGCTTCTTCCATGGAATGTTCGATGCCGATGGTCCGGATCAGACCGGTGGCGGATGAAACGGCGGCCATGGAGAAGGTGTCCGGGGCGCCTTGCAGGTAGGCCAGGGCCTTGAATGCCTGCCCGGTGCGGACGGGGATTTCCGGTCCGAAGTCGCATGTTTCATCCTGCAGCCGGATCATCACCGGGCTGGCATCATCGTCGACCATGTAAAGGATATCCCTGCGGCGGTCCCCATTGATATCCGCCACCCACAAGCGGCCGGCCCGCTCGTCGGACAACCGGTAAAATCGCCACAGATAGGGGCGGCCGCTTTCGGAAAGCCGGTAAACGTAAAGGTTCTTTGAGGCCAGCACGATCAGTTCGTTTGACCCGTCGGAATCGATATCGGTGATCTGCATACAGGAAGACCACTGCAGCGGCTCGATATGGTCGTCCGTCCATTCTTCGGAAAACTCACCCTCTTCTCCCTGAAACCGGATGGTCAGGGGGACGGTATTCCCGGTATAGGCCAGGTCCACCCGCCCGTCGCCGTTCAAGTCGCCTGCGGCCAGGTCAAAGGCCATGAGACCTGTCACCACATGGCCTTTCTGAAAACGGGCGTCTTCCAGGACCGGCTCCCACCGGTCGGGGTGAACGATGCGCCGGGTGCTGGCGGGAGACTTTCCGTCCGCGGTCTGGTAGAGGATCATCACCCTTGCGGTATCATTGTCGATCACGATGATATCGGTTAACCCGTCGGCATTGACATCCGCTGCGGTCATGGCACGGGTATTCCAGTCGAGCTTGACCACTTCCGGTCCCGTCAGGCACAGGGCGCGGGCCGGAGCGAGGCCCAGCAGCTGGACCGCACACCAGGCGGCAATGAAACCGATAAGGATTTTACTTTTCTTTTTCAAGCAGAACGCCCTTGTAAAATATTCCATTTTCTTCGGAATAGGTCTGGAAGATGAGGTAAAAAGGAAAGGCAATCTGTTTTTTCAGTTGCTCGATATCCGCATCGGAAGACTTGTCCGCCCCGGTCGTCTTGAAACTTGCAAGCCCGGTGATCAACGCGTCCATCATCGTGTCGAGATCCGTATAGCTGAAGGCGACATTCCCGGCGGGAAGCAGCTTCTTCGCCTTGCGGACAACGGCTTTGTCCCACAGCAGCCGGGCGGGTTTTTTCTGGTAGGACAATACCCGCTGCAGTCCGGTAGCGGGGCCGGTACAGAAGAACACCGTGTCGTCGGTGATCATGTAGGAAAATCCGCCGAGCGCAGGGCCGCCGGTTCCCGGAGCGGATTTGAACCGGTAGAGGGTCTGGCCGAGATAGTCGGTTTTTTCAAAGTTCTCGGAGGCTCCCAGCATGGATTTAATGCCATCCAGTGCCATTTCAAAACCCTGCTTGTCTTTGATGCCGATGGCGATCACCTGCTGGAACGGATCCTGGCCCGGCTTTTTGGAGGCCGACGATTCAATGGGCATGTTGATAATGGTCATTTCGCTTCCCAGGTTGGCGATCAGGTCCGCCCGGAGGTCCACACCGGAATTGGCTTTGATCTGGGCCAGGTACCCCTGGTACATGCCGTTGACAAAGGGAAGCGCCTGGGCCAGGAGGCCTTCCATGTTGTTTAAGGCCGTGCCGATATCAAACCGGCTGACGCTGGCGCTCACCACGGTATCGGGCACATATGCTGGCTGCTGGGGAGATTTGTTTTCGAACTGGAGCAGTGATGCCAGCCCGGTGCGGTTCTTCAGCAGCAGACCGCTGCTGATCCGGCTGGTATCCGGGTGGATGTCCGCCCCCAGGAAAAACCCCTCGAAGGCGCCGGGGTTCAAGGTCTGCAGAATCAACTCCGGGGAAACCATGTCCATGGGCCCCTTGCTTTCACTCGACCGGTTTGCCGCCGCGGCTTTCTTTTTTGCCGCTTCTGCGAGCATGGCCGCGGGCTTTTCAAAATTGAGATAGACATAAGCGCCCGTATTTTTCAAGTGGGGCCGAATTTTTGCAAACCGTTTGCCCGTGTAGAATGAATTTTCCGGCACATCTTTAAACCGGATCACCATTTCCCGGGCGCGCTCCTTGGACCGGGTCAGAATCAGGACATCGTCGAGCAGCGCATAGGAGCCGGCATCCGTGGTGACGTTGTCTTTTTCCGTTTCCTCGTGAAAGAGCCGGGCGCCATGGTAGGTTTCCTCGATGATGCGGTGTTTGGCGCCTTCATTTTTTTCATCGTATCGGGCGGAGGCGAAAATCATCGACTTGATGGCCGCCGTATCGCCGCTGTGGGAAAGGATCAGGGTCATCGGCAGGTCATCCGCATTGCCGCTTTCTTCTGCGGCCGCCATTTGCGCAAGATCGGCATCCGTCATGGCCAGAAGCCACTGTCCGGGAAAAAGCTCGGGGAGACGCTCCGGTTTGATTCCCATTTCCTTCTCAAAGGCCTGGGCGAAACTTTCGTCATTTTGATCGGGCTGATCCGATTCCGCCTTTCCGGGTAGGGAGGAAAGCAGCTTTACAAACGCCTTGTTCTGGGCCAGCTGGTAGAGCGGATGGTCCTTGGCATTTTTGTAGAATGTTTTCATGCTGTCGATGCTGATGCACAAAAACGTGTCTTCGGGCAGAACGGACTCGAACGGCGGCGCTGCCGCATGGACTGAAAATGCAGACGCCAGGATGAAGGCCACGGCCATAATGGAAAATTTAATTTTCATTTTCTCCCTTTTCGGCTGCCGCCGGGATGGGCGGCGTGTTGTAGCGGTAACCGCTGTTGGCATTTCGGGCATCGAAAGCAAAGGCATCCCGATTTTCCAGGAAATAGCGCAAAACGGCGGCGGGGATGGCAAACCCGAGCCCCTCGGCCCCCTGGGATATGATCTTCATGTTGTTGACCCCCACCACTTCGCCCTTGAGGTTGAACAGCGGCCCGCCCGAATTTCCGGCGTTGATTTGTGCGGTGGTCTGAACATAGAGCCGTCCGTTGACGAGCCGGTTCCGGCTGCTGACAATGCCCTGTGAAACGGAGCGCTCCAGACCCAGGGGATTGCCGATGGCAAAAACGGGCTGCCCCTGCTTCAGGGCGCTGCTGTCGCCGATGGGCGCCGCCTGGAAGTCCGGTTTTTCAACACCCTCGATCTTTAACAGGGCCAGGTCCCAGTCGGGGCTGGTGGCCACAATGCGGACATCATCATACTGGTGTTTCTTGAGATTGCGCATGCCCTGGCGGGTGGTTTCGAAAACCGTGACCGACAACTGGTGCTCTCCGGCAATCACGTGATGGTTGGTAATCAGGTAGCCGTCCGGATGGATCATAAAGCCCGATCCGAGGCTGGTGGGGGTTTGAACGACAAGAACAGAGGGCCCCAGCTGCTCCACCAGGGTCTTGACCGGCAGGCTCTGGCCTTTTTCCAGCCGTTTATAGAGGTTCCCGTCGTCCTCGACCAGCGTGCCGCCGTTTTCCTGGGCGGCAATGCTGATGATATCATCACGGGGGATTCCCAGGACCGTAAAGCCAAGATCCACGAACACGAGATCCGGCTTTTCACTCAATATTTCCGCTTCGATGGAACTGCCGTCGGAAAGTTCGATGCGGCTGAGTCCCATCACGGAAAAACAGGAAACAAGAACGAGCGCGATTAAGGCAACCCTTTTAACCGGCTGTCGTTTTACGACCATACCATTCCTTTCGCGGGTAGATCCGCCGCCGAATCATCCGTCTATCAGATGCGCGGGAAAAACACAGAAAAGACAAAATACGACCCTGAAATATGACAAATGTGAAAACCGATGTCAATTGTCAAATCCGGATCGAAAGAATGGGGAAAAAAGCGGAATTAATCTAAATGGTGCTGCTGGATATAGTCACGGATGAACCGGTCGATGACCTCCGTGTCCTCCATGCGGCGGGTTTCCTCCAGGATGCCGGCGGCCTCCGTCTGGCTCAGCCGGCGGATGAACTGCTTGGCCGCCGGGATGGAGGTGGGGGTCATGCTGACGGAATCCACCCCCATTCCCGCATACAGCAGCAGGCATTCATGGCGGGAGGCCGCCTCGCCGCAGATGCCCACCGGGGTTTGATGGGCTTTGCACAAGGCGGTGATATCGGCAATGGTCTCGATGACCGAAGGATGCAGGGCATTATAAAGACCGCCCACTTTCTGATTGTTGCGGTCCACCGCCAGGAGGTACTGGACCAGGTCGTTGGTGCCGATGCTCACAAAATCGATGTATCGCAACAGGCGGTCCAGTATCCGGGCGGCGGCCGGCACCTCGATCATTATTCCCAGCTGAATGCCTTGATCATAGGCAATTTCTTCTTTGCTCAGCTTGTGCTTTTCGGAAGCCACGATTTCGGTGATGCGGCGGATTTCCTTTACCGAAGTGATCATGGGAAAAAGCATTTTCACTTTTCCGAATGCAGAAGCCCGAAGGATCGCACGGATCTGCGTGCGGAACACCTCTTCCAGATCCAGGCTGATGCGGATGGACCGCCACCCGAGAAACGGGTTTTCTTCCCGGGGGGAATCCGTGTAGGGCAAAAACTTGTCCCCGCCCGCATCGAAGGTCCGGATGGTCACCCATCGGTTTTCGATGTTTTCCAGCACCTTTTTATAAATGGAAAACTGATCGTCTTCTGTGGGAAAGCTCTTTCGCAGCAGGAACGGAAATTCGGTGCGGTACAGCCCCACGTGGTCCGCACCTGATTTTTTGACCAGCTCCGTATCCGACATCAGGCCGATATTGGCCCCCATCGCGATGGTTGCGCCGTCGGTGGTGACGGCGGGCAGATCCCGGATGCTCTCCAGTTTTTTGACGATCGCCTTTTCTTCAGCCCGGCGCCGGTCATACTCCACCCGGATTTCATCGGGTGGATTGGCGAACACGAACCCGGACACCCCGTCTAAAATCAGGTGATCCCCCTCACGGACGGTTTCGATCACATTGTGCACCCCGATGACGATGGCGAGTTCAAATGACTTGGCCAGGATGACCGTATGAGAGGTTCGGCCGCCCCTGGCGAGCACGATGCCTTTCAGGCGGGGCTGCCGGATGGCCAGGAGATCCACCGGTGACAGGTCCGAGGCAATCACGATGGTATCCTGCTCGAAGGTGCGGTGAAGCTCGCCGTTGGAGCCGATGAGCATGTCCAGCACCCGCCGGCCGATGTCGAGGATATCGGCCGCACGTTCGCTCAGGTAGGGGTCTTCCACCGCCCTGAACTTTTCCACGTAGGCCATGATGACCTGCTTTAAGGCATATTCGGCACAGTTTCCGGACGCGATCTTTTCCTTGATCTTGTTTTTCAGGGATTTGTCCGACAAAAACATCAGGTGGGCTTCCACCATGCCCGCCTCTTCGGGGGAAATGGCCTTGGCCCTCTCGGCAATGCGGCGGATCTGTTCTTCTGCCCCCAGAAAGGCGCTTTCGATCCGCTGGTCCTCGGTTTGCGCATCCGGGGCGTAGGTGCATCCGACCTGGTCAAACTCGATGGTCTCGGGCAGGTAATGGGCCGCGCCTTCTGCCACCGACTCCGAAACCGCCTCGCCTCTCAAGCAGTTTCGCCGGTAATAACATTCACCGTCGGACATCACCGGCTGATTTTCAGCCCCGTTGGCAAAGGGCTGACGGCCGTTTCGCAGGATCAATCCGGTATAGGCGACCGTTGCCGAAATCTGGCTGGAAATATTTTCGAAAACCGGGATGTCGGATTCCGATATTCCGTCTCTGGAAAGCGTCTGCACCACCATCGCTCCCAGGATCTGCTGGTGATAAATCAGGGGCAGCGCTAAAAATGTCCGGTAGATCTCTTCCCCGCTTTGCGCATAATACTTGAACCGGGGATGGGTGGACGGATCGGTGACGAAGACCGGCCGTGACTCTTCGATGGCCATGCCGGTCAATCCCTCGCTGAGATCCATCTCGATGGAGCCTACCGAATTGCGGCTGAGCCCCACGGTCGCCCGCAGAACCAGCCGGTTCCGGGGCGCATCATAGACATAAACCGAACAGACATCCACCGAGAACCGCCGGGCGATAATCTGGACGATCCGGTCTAACGTCTGATCGGGATTTTCAGATTCTGCAATGACCTGAAAAATTTCCTCCAACACACTGATCTGGTCTTTTTTCATTCAGAAACGCTCTACATGTAGGTGCGGATTTTAAGTTCAACGGGGTGCGGATTCAAATACGCCTGACTGCGCAGGTAGGCCTGATCGTATTTGCGCACATAATGATTGATCAGCGTGAGCGGAACGATCAGCGGCACGTAACCCCGCCGATACTGATCAAATATCTCCAGAAGTTCCTGCTTCTCGTCTTTGCTCAGCTGATCTCTGAAATATCCCATCATGTGCTGCAGGACATTCATGTTTTTTGGAACCGTTGCTTTCAGGCGAAGCGCCGCCATGAGAGACGATTCATACTGCCGGTAGAATGTCTCGGGATCGATGTGTTTGACGCCTGCCACCAGTTTGCCCATATCCCGGGCGATCTGCTGGCTGTGGGCCATGATAAGCAGCTTATTGCGGGTATGAAAATCGATGATGTCGGCCGGCCGCCATTTTCGAGCCGCCAGTTCCCGCCACTGCTTGAAGACAAAAATCTGTTCGATGAAATTTTCACGAAGCATCGGATCATGCAGCCGGCCTTCCTCCTCCACCGGAATCAAAGGGAAATGCCCGGTAAAGGCCCGGGCAAACATCCCGATCCCTTTTTTTTCCGGCAGCCCCTTGGGGCCGTATACCTTGACCCGTAAAAGCCCGCTGCTGGGGGAATTGGCCTTGAAAATAAAACCACACAGATCTTCTTTTTCCAGGTCCCGGACCCGCCTTGCCGCCCACTCGGCCATCCGCTGCGTGTGATCGATGCCCGAGCGGGAGGTCACCAGGCGCGGGTTTTCGGCGTCGCCCACCAGCCGCATGGTCTCCCGCGGGGTGGGCAGCCCGCATTCCACTTCGGGGCAGACCGGCACATATTCGATGTACTGCCCCAGGGTGTCGCGCAAAAAGTGGTCGAGCTTGTGCCCGCCGTTCCAGCGGACATTTTCGCCCAGCAGGCAAGAACTGATCCCCAGTTTGATCCGGTTCTCCATCTTGTTTCTCCCAAATGATTGTGTGCCATCTCAAAAGAATATATATATTATTTTAGATTATTTGAAAATGAATGTATTATCTTAAGCGCTGATGGCCCCAAATTCAATGCGGGAGTATGGTCGATCAACTGACTTTTGAAAAACCGTTTCACCAGTCGCGGCTGCTCATTGCCGGCGCCACCGGATTTATCGGCAAACGTCTGCTGCTGCATCTTGACCGCATGGGATGTGCGGCGCGCTGCCTGGTCCGCCCCCCGGAGAAACTGGACCTGCCGGTGCAGCTGGCCAATAAACCGGAGATCGTCCACGGCGATCTGTTAAAACCCGAAAGTCTTTCCCCGGCAGTCGAAGGCATCGACACCGCCTTTTACCTGGTCCATTCCATGGGGGGCCGCAGCATCCGGGAAACCCGGGAGTTTGAAACCCGGGACCGCCATGCGGCTGAAAATTTCATCCGTGCCGCCCAGAGCGCCGGGGTATCCCGAATCATCTATCTCGGCGGCCTGGGCGAAATGGCGGATGACCTTTCCAGTCATCTGGCCAGCCGCCAGGAAGTGGGGCACATCCTTCAATCGGCAACGCCGAAAACCACGGTGCTTCGGGCCGCAGTGATCATCGGCGCCGGGGGCGCCGGATTTGAAATCATCCGCTACTTGACGGAGCGGCTGCCGGTGATGCTCTGCCCCCGATGGATCTACACCCGGTCCCAGCCCATTGCCATACAAAACGTCCTCGATTACCTGGCGGGATGTGCCCAAGTGCCTGAAACCGCCGGAGGGTCTTTCGATATCGGCGGGCCGGATATCTTGAGCTACGCGGACCTGATCGGATTGTATGCCCGGGTGCGCGGTATCCGAAGGACGATCATTCCCGTTCCCATGTTCAGCCCCAGGATTTCCGCCTATTGGATCACCCTGATCACACCGGTCCCCGCAGGGGTCGTCCTCCCCCTGGCCGAGGGATTGAAAAACGAGGCCATCTGCAGAAACGACCGCATCCGGGAACTGGTCCCCGTGGACCTGATATCCATGGAACAGGCCATCTGCACCGCCCTTTCCGAAGAGACCAGCGGCCCGGGCATCCTGTCCCGGCAATCGTGTTTTTTATCCCCCAGGGAAAGCGAAAAATGATCATCACTGAAAAAATCCGCATCAACGCCCCTCTTTCGGTTGTCTGGGAGGTGTTTTCGGACATCGGCCAGTGGCGGGAATGGAATCCGGTCTGCCGGGAATGCCGTTTTGAGCAGGGCAGAACGTTTACCCGGGGAAGCTGCATTTCCTTTGAGCTGAACCCGATCTTTTTCCCCATCCGCATCGCGCCGGTGGTCGAAACCTGCAACCCGGGCAAAAAAGTGATCTGGACCGGTTCCAAGTGGGGGATTTCCGCAAGGCACACCTTTGAATTCAACCAGCGAAAAACCATGGTCACCGTGAAAAGCACGGAAGTCTTCAACGGAATCCTGCTCCTGCCGGCCCGATTGGCCGGTGTAACCGGCAGGCTGCATCAGTTGACCATTCGGCTCCTCCAGGCCATCAAGACCGAATCCGAAGCCCGGGCACATCGAGGCTGAAAAAAAATGCTTCAAATAGGATAGCTGAAACGGAACGGGTTGATGCACAGAAACGGCACCCGGGTGCCGGCGGTGATCCGGTCCACCCCTTCGGGGATCTTGATTACGGCCGGGGTTTTCATCATGGCGGCCATCCGGCTTTTCATCTTCTTGGGTTTCAAGCGAATTTCCGGCGCGGTCTGGATGATTTCACATTGAACAAACTGGGTCCAATCCACCTGGCCGGTGACGTCTTCCGCCAGGTAGCCTTCCAGGTACAGGTAAGGGCAGGTCCGGGCGCCGGCGATCTTTAAAATCGCCGGAAAGACGACATGGAGAAAGGCCGCTTCATTGGATGCCGGACCGCCGGGGAGGCAGAACACCGGTTTGGTGTCTAAAATGCCCATGCCCAGCGCCTTTCCCGGCCCCATGCGGATCCGGTGAAACAACAGAGTCCAGCCCATGGAATCGAGTACGCCCGCCACCAGGTCCCGGTCCCCTTTCCAGGCCCCGCCGGATGTGATCACCACATCGCATGTCTCATGCAGCCGCTTGATGCATGCTTCGAGACGATCGGCGGAATCGCCGGATACCGCCACCGCGGTTTCCATCCCCACGGACGACAGCCAGGCCATCTGAAGCGCGGCATTGCTCGCATACACCTTGCCCGGTTCGATGGGCTGTCCCGGCAGCAGGATCTCGTTGCCGGTGGCCAGAAGTCCGATTTTCGGGCGTTTGTATGCCAGAATTCCGGAAATGCCGCCCGCCACCAGCAGACCCAGCAGCTGCGGGGTGACCATCTGCCCGGTTTCGCCGATGATTTCGCCGCACCGTACATCCGTTCCCATGGGCAGAATATTGCGTCCGGGCCGAGCGTCTGCAAACGCCAGAAGATGCGAACCGGACCGTCTGGTATATTCTTCTGCAAGCACCGCATCCGCACCTTCCGGAATGGGGGCGCCGCTCAGAATGCGCACCGCCTGACCGGTGCGGACAGAAGGCGGCCAATGATCGCCGGCGGCCGATTCACCGACGATTTCAAGTTGAACCCGATGTTCAAGAGATGCGCCGGCAATATCTGCGGAAACAACGGCAAAGCCGTCCTTTAAAGAGGCGTCCACGGAGGGGGAATCCACGAGGGAGACGGCCCTTTCGGCCAGATGTCGGCCCACGGCACGGGGTATGGCAACGGTTTCGGTGCCGAGGGGAGAGACATTTTCCATGGCCAGGCCAAGGGCGTGCTCAAAGCCGATATCGTGTTTATTCATCGTGTTCACCTGTATTTCGGATTGATGATCCCGTTCTTTTTCATCTTATAACGCAGCACCCTTTCGCTGATGCCGAGGGACTCGGCCGCCCGGGATTGATTCCACTCCTGTTTTTCCAGGGCGGTGCGGATCATCTCCCTCTCCACGGCCTCCAGACGGATGGAAAGCGTTTTTGAATCCGGCGCCTGACAGTAGCGGATTTCTTCGGGCAGATCGCGTACAGAGATCAGGCTCGTTCGGCCAAGGGTCACGGTTCGCTGTATGATATGCTCGAGTTCACGGACATTGCCGGGAAAATCATATTTGACCAGGGTGGCCATCGCATCCGCTTCCATCCGGTGGGCGCCGGAGCCGTACCGGTCCATGAAATGATCGGTCAGCACGGGAATGTCCTGCTTGCGCCGTCGCAGAGGCGGAATCTCGATTTCCAGGACCTTGAGGCGGTAGAACAGGTCCTCCCGGAACCCGCCCACCTCCACCAGTTGCTTTAAGTCCCGGTTGGTGGCGGTGATCACCCGGACGTCCACCTGGATGGGGTTTTCACTCCCCACCCGGAAAATCTTGTTCTCCTGCAACACCCGCAGCAGCTTGGCCTGGAGATGCTGGGGGAGTTCCCCGATTTCGTCCAGGAACAGGGTGCCTGCGTCGGCCAATTCGAACCGGCCCCGCCGGGCCGCGTGGGCGCCGGTAAACGCCCCTTTTTCGTGCCCGAACAGCTCGGACTCGAACAGGTTTTCCGGAATGGCGGCGCAGTTGACCTCCACGAAGGGCTGGTCTTTTCTCGGGCTGAGCAGGTGGATCAGGTGGGCGATCAGTTCCTTGCCGGTACCGGTCTCGCCCCGGATGAGCACGGCCCAGGGAGTGGGAGCGATCCGCCGGGCCAGGGAGAGCACGTTTTTCATCTCGGCGCTCTCCCCGATGATCCGGACCGGCAGGGGGGCGCCGGCCAGTTCGTCAGCCACCTTGCCCGCCTCCGCCTCCACTTCCACCATCTGCTCGATACGGCGGATCTTTTCCAGAAGCGCTTCCAGGTCCACCGGTTTTTCCAGGAAATCGTCCGCCCCCAGCTTCATCACCCGCACCGCCGTGTCCACTGTGCCGTAGGCCGTGATCATGATGCTCCGGGTCAGCGGATTGATGGATTTTATCTGATCCAGGATGTCATCGCCGGCAGCGTCGGGCAGCCGGTGATCCAGCAGCACCATTTGAAACGGCATATCCCGGAAAAGGCGCATGGCATCGACTCCGGTCTGGGCGGTGACGACTTCATACGCGTGTTTTTCGAGAAACCCTTTCAGCAGGTCGCACTGCAGCGGCTCATCATCGACGACCAGTATCTTCATCTCAGTCCTTTTATGTTTATCTTTTTGACCTTGGGCAGCAGGACCCTCATCCGCAGTTTGCCCGGGATTGGTGAATCTGCGGAGATGCTCCCGCCATGCGCATCGACAATCCGCTTGACCGTGGCCAGGCCCAGCCCCGACCCGCGGGTTTTGGTGGTAAAATACGGTTCGAAAATCATGGGCAGCGGCTCTGCCGATATATGCAATCCACTGTTTTCGATTAAAAGTTCAATCCTGGGATGCCGCTCCCGGATCTGCACGGACAGCTCCCCGCCGGACGGCTGCGCTTCTATGGCATTTTTGATCAGATTTTCAACCACCACCGCCAGCAGATCGTAATCCCCGTTTACCTGAGATGATGTATCCGAATTAAAGCTGACCTCGATGTTTTGTTCCCGGCACACGCTGCGGTAGAGGGTCAGCAGTTCGGAAACCAGTGAATTGATGCGGACCGGCTGCCGCCTGGGTTTGATGGGGCCGGCATAGCGCTTCAGATCGGCGATGATGTCGTTGGTCCGCTTCACCGATGCCAGTAGAGAGGCGAGCAGCTGCCGATGCTCGCCGGAGATCTCGGCGGCTTCCAGATTCAGGCGCTGCAGCCCCATACTGATGGCGTTTAAAGGGTTTCTCAGTTCATGGGTGATGGTGGCCGACGCCCGCCCCAGGGCCGCATCCTCCTGTTCACGGGCCAGGTGCTTTTCAAAATCGCGGATCTGGGAAAGGTAGCCCATCTGGTAGCGGTACCAGATCCAGGACAAAAACGCGCCCACCGCGGCAATCATGGCGGCGAACATAAAGAACTGGCGCCACAGCTGATCCACCCGGTCGAAAAATCCGCCTGCGGACACCCCGACGATCAGGAACTGGGCGCCCATGGGGAGTATGGCTTCTGCGGTTTTCCCCTTTTGGGTTTCCACAAAGCGCACCACGGGCGCTTCGGAACCTGAAAATTTCGCCTGGGGCCGGGGATCCATGCGCACATATTCGATCTCCGGCAGACCGGTCAGGGCGCGAACCTGGTTGGGCAGCCGGATCTGCTCCTGCAATTCCCGGATGTGCTCGGCGGAAAAGCCCACCACCACACATCCGCCTCCGGCCCGGGGCATGCTCAAGAAATAAGTATTCGCCTTCCGGTCATAGGACAGGGTCGAGGCACGCGCGCAATCCGCATTTCGGGGAAGCCAGCCGGCAGGCCCCTCGGTCACCTGGGATCCGGCGCTGATGATGCGGATGCCGGAAAGCCCGATTTCTCGTGAAAACGCGGCCAGTTCGGATGATGAAAACGGCTCCACCGCATCCAGGTAATCGACAAACCGGGCCGCATTGCCCAGAAAGGTTTCCATGACATCTTCGATGACGGACAGGGAAAATCTGGCGCTGTCCGCATTGAGCCGGATCACCGACGCCAGGAGCCGGGTCTGCTCCGTCACATGCTGGGTGAAAGTCTGCTGCGCGGACCGGACCTGCCAGTAGAACCAGCCCAGGGTGACGGCGATTAAAAGGCCGAATACCAGCAGATTGCCCTTCCAGGTGGGGGCCAGCCGGAAAAAAGAGGGGACCGGCGGGTCTTGGGGCTTTAGAGTTTCCGACTGGCGGCGGTTCAGCATACGCTTCACCTGCCGTGATGGCCGGGCATACGTCCCATGCGCCCGCTGCCGGGGGAGCGGCCGATGCGCGAACGCACGCCGGTGGGATCCTCCCCGGCCCGGCAGAACCCCTGCCGGATGGCCCGGGACTCAAATATTTGGGAATCCCCCGCAGCATAATCCCCCCAGATGCGGATGACGGTCCCGGCCTTCATTGAAGGGGGCAGGCTTCCCTCCGGATAAGTGACGGTGATTTCCTGCCCCTGCTGGCCGGCCTCTGCGTCCTCACTCTGCTCCGGATCGGGATTGAGCCGGACCCGAAGTTCGTTTTTTCCCT
The DNA here is from genome assembly GCA_963826785.1 of uncultured delta proteobacterium. Lineage (GTDB taxonomy): Bacteria > Desulfobacterota > Desulfobacteria > Desulfobacterales > Desulfosalsimonadaceae > CAWGYD01. The sequence continues at coordinate 148,402 of CAWGYD010000005.1, read as the reverse complement.
GGTCAACGGAGACAATCCTGCCCAGCAGCGCTTCCGTGGCCTGGCAAAAGGCCGGTGCAACCGTTATGGCAAAAATGATCAGAAGTACCAGGAGACGCCGCATTGGATCACCGTCCGTTGGTAAGTTTCAGCCCAGAGGGTGGAATCGATGTCCTGCCAGCGGGCTTTTGCGAAAAGGTCAAATGAATCAAAGGAGCGGATCAATCCAAGGTCCGCTGTCCGGATGTTGTCTTTGCGTTCATCCGGATCATCCACATAATCGGCCGTAAGATACTCAAACGCGGCAAAAATCTTGTATTTGGGGACAGGCGTCCAGTCCGCAAATACGGATGCCCCGCCGCCCCGGTAGGCGTCCCGGTCCTCGGATGCCCACATCCGGTGAAAGGTCAGCCGGGTGCCGGCGGACAAAGCGGGCGAAATAAAGAAGGTCAGCTCGGTCCGGGTCCGGCTCAGGACGGCGTTTCCGGAGACATCTGTAATAGCGCCGCCTGCAGTTCCGCCGGTTCCGGCGGATCCGCCCATACCGCCCATCCCCCCGGTGCCGCCGCCGAATCCGCCGCTGCCCTGGCCATGCCGGCCTGGGCCGGAAGGACCGCCGGGTGTCGATGGGACCTCCCCGGGCGCATAAAATGGATCTTCTTTACCATCCAGGTACAAGACCGCCTGATCCAGGGCGGCGGTCAGGCGCGCATGGGCCAGCCATTCCAGCCGTCCGCCCAGCATGAGCTGATTTAAATCATCTGCTTCAAACTCATCATCCCGGTAAATCAGCCCCTCGTAATAAATTTGGGGTTTTAGCGAATCGGTGTAAAACCAGTCGGTGGCGCCCCCGGCTTTCACCATGTAATTATCGTCAAAATCAAAATACTGCTGATAGGACCCTTCCAGGTAAAGATCGGAGGAGAGCCCGTCCGTGTTCTCATAGAGGCGGTGCCCGACGGACAATCCGTACAGCCCGAAGCCCGAACCTTCTTCATCCCGGGCCTGGATGACATTGCTGTCATATCCGCCCGAAAACTGAGCGGACACATCAAAGGCATCTGCCCGGGCGCTCAAGACCTGCAGCGCCAGGGCAATCAGTGCGATGAAACAGGCATGCCGACTGATAAATATTCTCATATAAACATTCAACCGTTTGTTTTCCTGTTATATTTATTTCACATAACCGTGGCCGCGTCAAGCGCCGGCCATTTTCAACAAAACCGATCACCAAAACAGATGGGGGAAGATGCGCAACTTCCCCCATCCATTCTTTTTGAATATGATTTTTAAAGCTGCCGGCCGGCATACCGCCACAGGGGTTTTCCATCCACATCACGCAGATCGATTGAAATTTCGCCGATGGTGATGGTGGTGGCAATTATTTTCTGGGTGCCGTCGCTGTAAGTGAGGACCAGGGCATCGACCGTGACGGTTTCCCCCACCGCAGGTTTGGAAACCCCGACCTGGTCCCAGTACCACTGGGGGCCGATGCCGTAGATGACTGTATTTTCCTCGGCATTGGTATCCAGGATCAACCCGCTGCCCGCATAGGAATCTTCGTATACGGTCCCGGTGATGACCACCGGCTCCCCCTCGGAAATCAGGGGGCAGGTCTGTCCGAAGTTCTGCTGGCAGTATTGCTGTTGGGACTGAGTGCATTGCCGTACCTGTGTCCCTGCCTGCGTCTGTGACTGCTGCTGCGTCATCGGGCAGGCACCTTTTCCGGCCAGTGCAGGCGCGGCCATGATCAAACTGATCATCATCACTGCGGCAATCCATTTTCTTCTGTTCTTCATCTGCTTCTCCTTTTTGTTTTGGGTTTTGGGATTATCTTCCTTTCGGAAGCATTTGGATGATCAAAACGTCTTCTTCACCCCAGAATGCAATTCCATTGGTGGTCAAACCCACCAATTTGAAAGTATTCGGCTCATCAATGACAAGCGGCAGACCTTTGATATCCTCCATCAAGAATTTGGCCACAAAATATCCGCGGTCATCTGCCTTCCAGCTGCTGATGGGCAAGCCATCGAGATACAATGAGGAAACATCCACCCATCCATACTCAATGTTGGTGTGGACCGTCACCACCTCCCCGTTGCTGGACAGATTCAGTACATTCGGAGTTACATCGATCTCAATTTCGAATGCACTGGAAGCCGCAGGTAACAACAACAGAATTGCAGCAAAAATCCATGCGGTTCGAACGCATAACTTTCCCATCTTGTTTTCTGAGTTGCGCATACGAATCTCCTTCTTAAAATGTGGGAATAAGGCAGCTGGTTTTGTCTCCCCTTGAGCGTGCCACGAAAAGGCACGCTCAAGGGGATATTTTAAACGGAGAGCTGGGCCATGCGCGTATCATCATGGACAGACAAGGCCTGACCGGCTCCGGGCTTGTTCTGCTGTTTCTGTGTTTTTGATGTTGGGGGATTCCCTATTGCCAAGCGTGATTATTGCTTAAATACATATCAATAATCATGCCAATATTGAATTCACTTAAAACACAGATGGTTGAATCGAAAATCGAGCGGTCTTATTTCGACAATTTAAGATCTTTTCGTCAAAATTGTCGATTGACGGGATACGCAGAACAGGTTGCTGAGAGATCATTTAGTGAGGGCAAAAATACCGTGCTGAAGAGATTTGGAGATGAAAAGGAAGTGTATTTAACAGAATGGGCGGTTCAAAGAACCGCCCATTCTGAATCTTATGTTATGGATTGAAATTTAAATTTCCTGTGATTTGCTGCGCCTCATAAAATAGATGGTAAAGCCCAGCATCAGGATGGACATGATGATCATGCCCCATTCGTTTAAGGTGGGGATGCTGACATAAGCGTAGATCCGGACTGCTGCACTGGCGTATATTGCAGACAATTCATTACAGTCGGCCGTGGTGGTGCTGTCAATATCACCATCTCCATCTGCGGCACCAGTTGCATCAATACCTCTATTGTCGATATCCGATTGAGTCACCAAGTATGTGGCGGTACACGTCCACTGTTCGCCGACATCCAGAATGCCATTGGCGCTGACGGATTCGGTTATCCCCCCAAGCGTGGCGGTTTGATTGCTCAGTAATACGCCGGTTAAAGCCGAATTTCCGGTATTGGTCAGAACAATATTGTATGTAATGGCAGTTCCGGCGGATTTGACCACACCAGTTGGGCCGTTCCCGCCGACATCCGCGATGGTTTTGGAAAGGGTGTACGCCGGGTTATAATCAATTGCCACGGATACCGCATCGGTTTTATCCGACAATTCGTTGCTGCTCAAAGTGGCCATATTGTCGATATCTCCGTCGCCACCGCCATTATTGTCAATATCCAACTGCAGCACTGTATAACTTCCGGTATATGTCCAGGTTTCATTGATTTGCAGAATGCTGTCACTTGCAATCGATTCAACCAGCCCATTCATCGCCCCAAGAAGCGGATCACTTACTGAAACCCCGGTAATGTTGGCATTCCCGGTATTGGTCACCACTATCTGGTAAGCGATGATGTCACCAACGGCATCGACATGAGCGGTTGCGCCGCCACCATCCACGTCGGTAACCGTCTTTGTAATGACATATGATGCATTCTGGTCCAGAATGACCGCTGCACTGTCGGATTCAGCATCCAGTTCATTGCAGTCCACGGTGACGGTATTGTCAATATCGCCGTCGCCGCCGCCATTATTGTCAATATCCGACTGCACCACTGTGTAGGAGCCGGTGTAAACCCATGTTTCGGCCACATCCAGGTACCAACATTGGTGCTATCGCCTGTGGGGCCGGACAAGCTTCCAAGGAGGGGATCGTTGACGGATATGCCGGTCAGGCTTGTATTGCCGGTGTTTACCACCGAAATCTGATAAGTGATGACATCCCCGGCTGCATTGGCATGGGCAGAAGATCCGCCCCCATCCACGTCGGTGACCGTCTTGGTGATGGTATATGAGGCATTCTGATCCAGAATGACCGCTACGCTGTCGGTTTCAGCATCGAGTTCATTGCAGTCCGTGGTGGCCGTGTTGTCGATGTCGCCGTCGCCGCCGCCATTATTGTCAAGATCCGACTGTGTCACCGTGTAGGAGCCGGTATAAACCCATGTTTCGCCCACATCCAGAATACCCGGATTGGTGTTGTCCCCTGTGGGAGTGAATAGAGCTCCGAGGAGCGGGTCGTTGACGGTTACCCCGGTCAGGCTCGTATTGCCGGTGTTTTCAACCGAAATTTGATAAGTGATGACATCGCCGGCTTCATTGGCATGGGCTGAAGGTCCGCCGCCATCCACATCGGTGACCGTTTTGGTGGTGATGTATGAGGCATTCTGATCCAGAATGACCGCAGCGCTGTCTGTTTCAGCATCCAGTTCATTGCAGTCCACGGTGGCGGTATTGTCGATGTCGCCGTCACCGCCGCCATTATTGTCAATATCCGACTGTATTACGGTGTAGCTGCCGATGTAGACCCAGGTTTCGTTCACGTCCAGAACATTAGGATTGGTGGTATCACCGGAGGAAACGGTCAAAGTTCCGAGGAGCGAATCATCGAGGGTTAAGCCGGTGAGGCTTGTATTGCCGGTGTTTTCAACCGAAATTCGATAGTCGATTACATCGCCTGCTTCACTGGCATGGGCCAAAGGTCCGCCGCCATCCACGTCGGTCACTTCCTTAATAATGGAATACGAAGGAGAACCAGACACAGGAACAGCCGCACTGTCAGATTCGGCACTCAATTCACTGCAGTTGACAGTGGCCGTATTGTCGATATCTCCGTCGCCGCCGCCATTATTGTCAATATCCGACTGCTGCACGGTGTAGGAGCCGGTGTAAACCCAGGTTTCACCCACATCCAGAGTCCCCGGATTGGTGCTGTCACCCGTGGGAGCGGACAGGCTTCCGAGGAGCGGGTCCGTAACAGATACCCCGGTCAAGCTTGTGTTCCGGTATTTTCCACCGATATCCGGTAACTGATCACATCTCCTGCTGCATCGACACTGCCCGAAGGTCCGCCGCCGCCGACGTCGGTAACTGTTTTTACAATGTTATATGAAGGGTTCTGATCCAGAATAACCGCTACGCTGTCGGTTTCAGCATCCAGTTCATTGCAGTCCACGGTGGCGGTATTATCGATGTCGCCGTCACCGCCGCCATTGTTGTCAATATCCGACTGCAGCACGGTGTAGGAGTCGATGTAAACCCAGGTTTCGCCCACATCCAGAGTGCCCGGATTGGTGTTGTCCCCCGAAGGAGCGGACAGAGCCCCGAGGAGCGAATCATTAAGTGTTACTCCGGTCAGGCTCGTATTGCCGGTGTTCTCCACCGATATCCGGTAGTCAATCACATCCCCGGCTTCATTGGCATGGGCCGAAGGTCCTCCGCCATCCACATCGGTCACTTCCTTGGTGATGGTGTATGAGGCATTCTGATCCAGAATAACCGCAGCGCTGTCGGTTTCAGCACCAAGCTCATTGCAGTCCACGGTGGCGGTATTGTCGATATCGCCGTCGCCGCCGCCATTATTATCAATATCCGACTGCAGCACGGTATAGCTGCCAGTGTATATCCATGTTTCGCCCACATCCAGAGTGCCCGGATTTGTGGTGTCTCCCGAAGGAACGGACAGAGATCCTAGGAGCGAATCATTAAGGGTAATCCCGGTCAGGCTCGTATTACCTGTGTTTTCCACCGAAATTCGATAGGCGATCACGTCACCCGCTGCATCGGCATGGGCCGAAGGTCCTCCGCCATCCACATCGGTCACTTCCTTGGTGATGGTGTATGAGGCGTTCTGGTCCAGAATGACTTCTGCGCTGTCGGTTTCAGCATCGAGTTGATTGCAGTCCACGGTGGCGGTATTGTCGATATCGCCGTCGCCGCCGCCATTATTATCAATATCCGACTGCAGTGCGGTATAGCTGCCAGTGTATGTCCATGTTTCGCCCACCGCCAGATCACCATCAATAACAAGCGATTCTGTCGGACCTGTAAGGCTTCCGAGTAGGGGATCATTAACGGATACGCCGGTCAATGTCTGGTTGCCGGTGTTGGTGATCACGATTTGATAGGCGATTACATCCCCGGCCGCATCCACATGGCCGGTGGCGCCCGCTCCATCCACATCAGTTACAGATTTTTCGATGGTATACGCGGGGTTTTGATTGATGGGAACCGCTGCGCTTGAACTTTGATCCGCGATTTCATCAGTGCTCACGGTCGCCGTATTTTGAATATAGCCCGATCCGCCGCCGTTCGTATCAATATCGGATTGTGTGGCGGAATAGGTATATGTCCATGTCCAGGATTCGCCGATTTCAAGGATGTCATTGTCGGTAATGGATTCGGCTTCTGAACCGACTGCAGGAACAAGTGTGTCCGAAAGTAAAACCCCGTTCAGGTCGACATTTCCGGTGTTGGTCACCACCACCTGGTACGTGATGATATCTCCGACCTCATCCACGCTTGCCGTCGCCCCTTCGCTATCGACGTCCAATATTGTTTTGGCAATGTCAATTCCCGGTTCGGGGGTAAAGAAGTCACCAGGACGATCGCAGTCTGATGCGGATTGGAGTTGGCCCTGTTCATTGTCGGTGGCAAAGAATATCTGGGCGATATCTGAATATTCGTCGAATGTCGGGCATCAGGTCATAGGAGATGTACATATCGATATAATTATTATCCACCAGCCGGTACCCGATTTCACCTTTTACGCCCTGGGTTTCACCTGCTCCTGCAAGTCCCGGTGTTCCGCTTCCGTCCAGGGGACCCAGCTGTAAAACGCCTCCAATATAAAGATAAATCTCGCCCAGACCGTCGCCCTTGTCAGAAGGATTTTCGCTGTCCGTATCTTCCACGACAAAGGTAATTTCATAATTTAGTGCTTTCCCCCCCTGGTAAGTTCCGTTGCCGTCTCCATCGAAAAACCATTTGTAACGCACCCCGTTCCAATTGCCTCCTGGCGCCCAACCCACAGTCCCGGCACAGCGCATGCGTAAAAAATAGTATCCGGTGTCATAATCATAATTATGATAAATTTCCCGGATGTCTCTTTCAGGAGTGCATCCACTCTGGGGCTCATCGGTATAAATCAGTTCCCAAGAGCTCGGCCATTCGAAAGGCGCAGCCAGGGCGGCCACAGTTATACCGGGGGCACTGCACATGAATAGACATAGTGATAAAAACAGTAGAATTTTGACGAAGTGGATGTGATGGTTGCTGATGTTGGGTCTGGAACCGGCCAAACCGGTCCTGCAGCTGAACTTCTTCATGGAACCCTCCCCTCAAAGAGTTGACTGAAAAAAACAGATTGATTATAGAAAAATTAAATTATGCAGTTATTAGGTTTTTATCCGATTTCTTCCTCCAAATAAAAAACCGGGTGTGCACTGGTGTTTCATGCAACCCGGCTGTCTCTGTAAGACCCGTGGCTTTCCGTCACCACCTCGCGATGGTTTTGGCCTAAAAATATCGTTTAAATTGATCTAAACAAAATTGAATTTGCAAATATTATGCCGTAACGGGACTTATCTATAATTTAAATCTATTCAATAGATTAACATATGAAATATTAGATTCTTAGTTATCAGCTTTTAATAAGAAGTCTCAATGCAAATTGTGCGAATAAAAAATGTCAGCTTGTTAAAGTGACAATTTTTGTTAAGCCATCCCAAAATTTGTTCTGATACGCATAACCGGAGAGGATTTCGGAAACAAAAAATTACTCAAAATTACAAGAAATGAGGGGGCATACAACTTGGAAGGGAAATTAGTGAAGCTTTATTCAGGAAGAAGATTATCAGCGCTTCGTTTGAGTGTAGAAGAATCAGGTGGTCGAGTTTCGTTGATGTTTTTAACAGCCGCAAATTTGAAAAAAAACTTTATTTGCCAGTCACCAGGGCATCGGCCACCACTTCCCACAGGTATTTGACCTGGATTTCGGATAGGTCATGCGCCTCCAAAAGGGCCTTGATCTGGCCGTGGCAGGAGTGACAGGGGACGACGATCAGTTGGGCGCCGGTGCGTCTGATCTGTTCGATCTTTTTTTGGCCGTAATGGAAGCGCTCCTCCTTGTAGGGGGTGAGCAGCGTCCCCCCTCCCCCGCCGCAGCAGTACTGGTTGCCTTTTGCGGGGAAAAGGTCCACCCAGTCGGCAATGCACTGGTCCATCACCCAGCGGGGCTCCTCGAAGTACCCGTGGCCGAAAAGCTCCTCGGACTTGCGGCCGTAATTGCAGGGATCATGGTAGGCGGCCCTCTGGGTGATGACCGATTTGTCCAGGGTGATCCGGCCGGACTGAATGTAGTCCACCAGCAGATCGAATACCGTGTATGTGCCGAAGCGCTCGAAGAAATCCGGAAACCATTTTTGCAGCCCGAACCGGGTTGCCATGTAGGCGTGCCCTCATTCCGGGTACATGAGGTTTTTGACCTCCAGCTGCTCCATGTGCTCGACGATTCGGCCCACAAAAGTTTTCATGGCGGCATCGTCCCCGGAGAACAGGCCCCAGTTCACCCCCTCCCAGTTGGTGCTGGGGATGGTGAAGTCCTCGCCGGCCATATGGAAAATCTTCCACCAGTGGACCAGGTCCTCGTTCTGGGTGTTGACCAGTTTGTTGTGCAGGGTGTGGAGCAGGTTGGCGCCCTTCTTGTCGAACTGGATGGTAAAATCTTCAAACCCGGGTTCGGCCGCCAGTTCCTCGGCCACATCCTCGATGATAAACTGGAAATCCTCGGCCGGAAGGCCCAGGTTGTTGCCGGTCTCAAGCCCCAGCTCCACCCCCTTGTGGATCATCCCCGGCACCGCCTCCCGGTCCACCATGCCCCGGACCGTGCGGATGATGTTGACGATGTTGATCCCCATGGGGCAGGCGTGCTCGCATTTGCCGCACATGGTGCACAGCCAGGGAAGCTTTGAGTCCACCAGTTCCCGGTCCCGGCCATAGAGGACCATGCGCACGATCTTGCGGGGATCGAATCCGCTCATGCCGGTGATGGGGCACCCGGCCGAGCACGTGCCGCAGGAGAGGCACATGTCCAGGTATTGCTTCCGGCGGGTCGGCTGGGAGCGTTCTGGGCGATGTCTGAGGGTTTGCGTTCGGTAATCTTCATAATATCTCTTCAATCAATTCCGTAATCTTTGCATCTTCATTGCTGAGCAGATAACTCGCCTTATTAGGACAGGCGGCCACGCAGGCGCCGCACCCCTGGCAGGCAGCCGCATCCACCATGGCTTTACCGGTGAGTGCATCCAGGTAGCGGGCCGCATAGGGGCATGCGGGAATGCACACCTGGCAGCCAGAGCAGAGCGCCGGCTTAACATTTGCTGAAACTTGATTGGGCAGCAGAATCTTTCGATTCAGAATGCGAAGTGCCCGATATGCCGCGGCCTCCCCTTCCCGCATGGCGGCTTCCGCCTTCAAGGGCGCACGGCCCAGGCCGGCGGCAAAAACGCCTGCCCGCATTGTATCCACCGGCCGCCACTTGGTGTCGGCCTCTTTCAAAAACCCGTCCTCGGTCAGTTCGATCCGGAAAATTTCTGATAGATCTTCAGCGGGCGCAGGCGCAACACCGGTCGAAAGTACCACCAGGTCCGGCTGCAGGCGGATCTCCTCGCCCATGACCGGATCATATCCAATGACTTCGGGGTTGCCCGAAGCCAGGCTGACCGTTGGCTTGTCATCCTTGTCAAAGGGGATGAACAGCACCCCTTTTTGCCGGGCCTCAGTGTAAAGTTGCTCTTCATTTCCCATGGTCATGATGTCCCGGTAAAAGACATACACCTGGGCCTTGGGATCCATTTCCCGGATGCGGACGGCGTTTTGAAGGGCATGGGTGCAGCAGATCCGGCTGCAAAAGTTTTGCGGCGCCTCCCGGCAGCCGGCGCACTGGATCATCACCACCGTTTTTGGCGGCATGCCGGATCCGTTTTCGTCCAGGCGGCGCGACAGTTCAAGCTGGGTGATGATCTGATCATGCGAACCCAGGCCGTACGCATTCGTTTTGGCCGGATTTCCGCCCATGGCCAGGACGGCCGCCCCATGGGCGATTTTCGTCTCTTCGCCGGAATCTAGACGGATGCAGGAAGAAAAGCGGCCGGTGATCCCTTCGTGGGTGAGCACCTCGGCCTTTTTAAATATCCGGATGCGGGGATGCGCTTCTGCTTTACTGATCAGCTCTTCAATCCCGGAGCGGATTTCCGGGGAAAGAATGTGGGGGAGGTTTCCGCCCAGGCGGTCGCTTTTTTCCACGATGACCACATCGGCACCATTCCGGGCCAGGCACAGGGAGGCGGAGAGCCCGGCCGGGCCGCCGCCCACCACCAGGGCGGATTTTTTCACTTTCTGCGCATCTCTGTGGGATATTGCATCATTGCCTTTCCCCGGCGTTTCGCTCCTGTCCTGCCGGATGGATTCATACGCCCTTCCAGCGATCACCTGCGCCTGGATAACCGATTCGGCGATCTCTTTAATATCCGGCCCGGCTTCGAGGGTGTACACCCCTTCATGCGATGCAAATTCGGGATTTTGCCGCAGGGATCGCCCGCCGGTGGAGAGGACCGCCAGATCGATGAATCTCTTCCCCTCTTTTCCCCTTCCGGGGTCACATAGGTGATCTTCAGATCCCCGGGCGCGTCCCCCGGGTCGATGCTGTGGATGCGGCAGCGCACAAACCGGACGCCGGATGCCTCGGCCCGGTCCCGGTACCGCTGGTAATCCCGGCCGAAGGTCCGCATATCCATATAATAGATCGTGGTCTCCGCATCCGGCCCCAGCTTCTCCCGGGCCAGCATGGCCTCTTTGACGGCAAACATGCAGCAGGAGGTGGAGCAGTGGGGGGCATCCAGCATGATATTCCGGGAGCCCACGCACTGCACCCAGGCGATGCGCCGGACCGGCTGCCTGTCCGAAGGCCGCAACAGTTTCCCCCCGTCCGGGCCGCTGCTGCTCAACATCTGTTCAAAAGAAAGTGCGGTCACCACATTGGGTAAAACGCCGTATCCGTAAACATCCACGGCAGCCGGATCGAACAGCTCCACCCCGGGGGCGAAAATCACCGCCCCGACATCGATGATTTCCATGGATTTTGACTCTGCCTCTGCGCCCACTTTCAGACTGACGGTCAGATCGCCCGGGCTTCCTGAAACAGAGGCGATCTCCGTGGAGGTCATGATATCGATGCGCTCATGGTCGAGCCCCCGGCGGAGGCAGGTGCTGGTGCACTCGTCGGTGCCGATCATGGGCAGCATGCGGCACATGCCGCAGCCGTTGCCGGGAAACTGGTGGTCCAGCTGCATGAGCAGCCCGCCGATGGTGTTTGCCCGGTCAAGCAGCAGCACCCGGCAGTCCATCTCCGCCAGTTCGATGGCCGCGTGGATCCCGCTGATCCCGGCCCCGGCCACCACGATGTCATATTTTTTCTCAGGTGCGGTCAATGATGGATATCCTGTTTTTGCTTTTCCGATACGGCCCCAAAATCGAGCAGCGGGATTTTTTCTGCAAGGTCCCGTCCCGGTTCGTACCCGTAAAGCTCCTGGACCTGTTGGCCCACCGCGATGAAAACGTCTGCCACCGGGATATGGCTGGGGCAGGCGCTGCTGCACTGGCCGCAGCCCACGCAGGCGTGCGCCATGTGGGCCATGCGGGTGAGATGGAACATGGAGGTGTCCTGGGGGAGCTTGATCATCCCCTTTTTCTCCGCCCGCCTGAACAGGATTTCGGGCGGGTAGTCAAACGCCTCGGTGACAAACACGCACTCCCGGCAGTAGCAGACCGGGCAGGCCACCCGGCAGTTGGAGCAGTTCAGGCAGTGGGCAAAGTAGTGCTGGAATTTTTCCATGCGCCCGGTCTCATCCGAAACCCGCGCTGCCAGGGCCTCTTTTTCCGCTTGCCGCTTTGATTTTAACTCCGCCATCCGCTCATCCTGTGGCCGGATGGCATCTTCTGCACCGATCTTCAGCTTCTCAATCAGGTCCCGGCCCGCTTCCGTGCCGGCGCTGATGCCGATGTACTGGTCTGCGGGGACGGATATCAGGTTGAATACAATATCTGCGCCGGTTGGCGCAAAGTGCGTGCAAGCCCGGCAGGAGGGACAGATGAGGGTTGATGGGTCCGCCATCAGGTTGAACTTTTCGAAAAACGCCGGGTCCTGTTTCACCTGTTCCAGAAAATCCGCATTTTCCATGCGGCCGGCGCATTCAAAGCTGATGAGCAGGGCGTTGTCCAGGCTGCACTGGTTGAGCTTGGCCAACTCGATCAGGGCCCGGACCTCGCAGGGCCGGAGCACCAGGGCGATCCGTTTGCCCGTTTTCTGCCGCAGCACCGCGCTTGCCTGGCGGGCGGCATTGAACGGGGCGGCCGGTGCAAGGGGGCGGGCCGCCGTCATCTGTTCCGGGTCGGTGATCAAAGCCGGCATGGGCAGATCGGAATACGGCGTGTTTGCCGCGACCAGAACAGCATCCACCTGCTTTTCGGAAAGCAGTCGGCCTCAGAATTCAGAAACCGCCTCGGAGGGTTTTGATCGGGTTTTAATTGTTGAAATCAATTCCATGGATTAATCCATACTTTGCTCGATCAGCCCCAACACCCCCCTTTATCCCCCCTCAAGGGGGGAATGGAGGCTTCGGGACAATTTATAGAATATTGGGAAAATCTCTACCTCAAGCTGGTAAACAATTATGTATTCATTGATCGCCTACAAGATCATTCTGTCCTGTGTCTGGCTGGGTCCCAGTTCCCTGATATGTTCCACGAACCGGGTCATGTGGCGCTGAAACTCCGGCCCTTCGCTGGCGCCGATCCATTGGAGTTCCAGGCGGCCGGCATCAAACCCGAACTGCGCCAGGATCTTGCCCACGCCCCTGATCCGCTTTTCGGCTTTCAAATTGCCGTTGATGTAGTGGCAGTCCCCGGGGTGGCATCCGCCGATGAAAACGCCGTCCGCCCCTTCCAGGAAGGCCTTGATGATGTGCTTCACATCGATCATGCCGGTGCACATCAGCCGGATGATCCGCACATTGGACGGATACGAAAGCCGCGAGGTGCCGGCCAGGTCCGCCGCGGTGTAGGTGCACCAGTTGCACACCATGGCAATGATCTTGGGTTCATATTCAGTCATTTCTTCGCCTCGTACCAAAGCATTTGTCCTTCCAGCGGAGGCCGGAATCCAGATGTTCAGCCGTTCTGGACCCCGGCCTCCGCCGGGGTGACGATAAAAACATCGATTTAGTTGATCTTTAAAGAGCATGTCTCTTTTCAAAATCACGGGAAAATCCCCTCCAACTCGGCCATGACCTGTCTGTCGGTGAAATGGCGCACCGAGGCCGCGCTGCCGGGGCAGGCCGCGGCGCAGCTGCCGCATCCCTGGCAGAGGGCTTCATTGACCACGGCCACATTTTGCTTCTCGTCCATGGAGATGGCCGAATAAGGGCAGACCGAGATACAGGTCCGGCAGCCCGAACACAGGTCCGGGTCGATAAAGGAAACCTCCGCCCGGGTGGTCACGGTCCCCTTCGACAGCAGGGACACCGCCTCCCCGGCCGCGGCCGATGCCTGGGCCACCGTGTCCGGGATGTCCTTGGGCCCCTGGCAGCACCCGGCGAGAAATATGCCGTTCATGGCGGTTTTTACCGGGGCGAGCTTCACGTGCAGTTCGTTGAACCACCCGTCCGCATCCCGCTGCACCCCCATGAGCCGGCCCATGTCGTCCGCGCCGTCCGCCGGTTCCAGTCCCACCCCCAGGATCACCATGTCCACGGGTATGCGCAGGGTCCTGCGGGTCAGGGTATTTTCCGCCACCACGGTGAGCCGGCCCTCATCAGCCGGGTTGTCGAAAATGTCGGTGACCTCGGCCACCCGGCCCCGGACCAGGTGAACCCCCTCTTCCTGCACCCGGTTGTAAAATTCCTCATACGCCTTGCCGGGTGAGCGGATATCGATGTAGAATTCCCATACTTCGGCCCCGGTCTTCTCCCGCACCAGGTGGGCGAATTTCATGGAATACATGCAGCACACCCGGGAGCAGTAGGCATGGTGGCGCAAGTCCCGGGAGCCGACACAATGAACGATGGCCACCCGCTTCGGGGTTTTGCCGTCCTTTGTCCGTATGGCCCCGGCGGTGGGGCCGGTGGCGTTGTTTAAGCGCTCAAACTCCAGGCTGGTATATACTTCCGGGAAAATGCCATACCCGTAGGAGACCATGGGGGCGGGGTCAAACGCCTTGAAACCGGTGGCCAGGATCACCGCCCCCACCTCGATGTCCGAAAACGTCTCTGCCTGGTTGAAATCAACGGCCCCGGCTTCGCAGAATTTCTCGCAGGCCCGGCAGCGGCCTTTCTTGAAATAGATGCAATTTTCAATATCGATTACCGGTGTTTTCGGCACGGCCTGGGGAAAGGGGGAATAGATCGCCTTGCGGACACTCAGATGATGATCGAACTCGGAAGGGGCTTTTGCCGGGCATTTTTCCGAACAGATGCCGCACCCCGTACATTTTCCGGCATCGACGAACCTGGGCTTGTGGCGCACCCGCACCTTGAAATTGCCCACAAACCCCTCGAGGGCCGCCACTTCACTGAAGGTCATCAGTTCGATATTTTCATGCTGGCTGACTTCCACCATCTTCGGGGTCATGATACAGGCCGCGCAATCCAGGGAGGGAAAGGTCTTGTCGAATTTGGCCATGTTGCCGCCGATGGAGGGCTCCCGCTCCACCAGAAACACCTGGTAACCGGCCTCCGCTGCCGTTATGGCCGCCTGGATGCCCGCGATGCCGCCGCCCACCACCAGGACCGATTTTTTCACCGGGACTTCCCGGCTGGATAAGGGCGTGTGAAATGCCACCCGGGCAACGGCGGCGGACACGGCGGCCTTTGCTTTTTGGGTGGCTTCGGCGGAATCCGTGGTCACCCAGGAGGCCTGCTCCCGGATGTTGGCCATCTGAAAGTAATGCGCGTTGATGCCGGCCTTCTCGCAGGCCCTGCGGAAGGTGGGTTCGTGCATCCGGGGCGAGCAGGAAGCCACTACCACCCGGTTCAGCCCTTTTTCATGGATATCGTTTACGATAAATTCCTGCCCCGGCGCAGAGCACATGAACTTGTAATCCCGGGATACCGCCACATGATCAAGGGTGCCGGCAAATTCCGAAAGGGCGGCCACATCCACCCGGGGGGAGATATTCGTGCCGCAGTGGCAGACATATACGCCGATTCTGATGGTTTCGCTCATCATCAAATCCGTTTAAACGCTTTCAGGTATTCATCTGCGGGAATGACGAGTTTCTGAATATCCAGACTTTCCGGGTCCATGCCCAGCGCCAGTCCGGCCAGCTGGGTAAAATACAGGACCGGGAGGGGCTTTCCGGGCAGTTTGGCCTGTGCCGCCTCCAGGTTCAACTGGCACATGGGGCAGATGGTGCCGATCACCTGCGCGCCTTTTCGCCTCATCTCCCCGATGATCCGTCCGATGAGCGGCAGGCAGTCGCTCTCATAGGGGAAGAAATGGGAAGCACCGCAGCACAGGGTTCTGGCCGAATGGTCCACCACCGCTAAGCCGAGCCGCGAAAAAAACGTCTCCATGACGTCCGGCCGCTCGGGATGGCCCAGGTCCTCCCAGGGCCGGGTGAATTGGCAGCCATAATACGCGGCCACCTGCACCGGCCCTGTTTCCCGGCGCATATTCCAGGTGGTTTCGGGTATATCATGGACCAGAACATCCAGCAGGTGCCGGACCTCGGGGAGCCGCTCGATCGCAAGCCCCTGTCCGGCCAGTTGATGGTTGATGCGCTCGCAAACGGCAGGGGATTTGGAAATCATTTTGTGCGCTTTTTTCAGTGAGGTATAGCAGGCATTGCAGGTGGTAATCAGTGTGTCCAGCCCCTGGCGGGAAGCCAGCGCGAAATTGCGCGCCGGAAGGACCAGGCCGTCATTTTCACTAAGGCTTACCGCCACCGTGGCCCCGCAGCAGTTCCAGTCATCCAGATAATTGAGCTCGATGCCGGCATGCCGTGAAACCGCCTCCACCGAGGCCTTGCACCCGGACTCGGTCTGAAAGGCGCATCCGGGATAGAATCCGTATTTCATTTCCCGTCTTTTCCTTTTTCCAGCAGGCAGCCAAGATGACCCGGCCGGCGTATTTTTTCGGATTTGAGATCCACACGCCTTTTCTTAAGCAGTGAAAGCCCGATGCCGATCTTGCCCATCATGTCGCCGGGATGCACCATACCGTAGCGGCCCATCAAAAGTGTTCCGTTGACCCGCCCTTTCCGCACCACCTCGCTTTTGAACAGCCTGTACATATCGGGCATTTTATGGACCGGCGGAACACTGCCGTATCGGTGGGCCATCTGTTTCAAGGTGTACATGATGTCCGTCACCGGGATCTGCCGGGGGCACCTGGACATGCACTGGTAGCAGGAAACACAGAACCAGGGGGTATTCGAAGAAAGAACCACCGCCATCTCTCCGTCGCGCGCCAGCGCAAAGAGTTCGCGCGGGGCATGATCCATCAGGTGTGCAAACGGGCAGGAGGCGCTGCAGGTACCGCACTGGATACAGCCGGAAATCTTTTTCCCGCTGATGGTTTCAAGCAGTTCCTGTCGGAGTTTTAAATCATCCATCTAAATATTCCATAGTTTGAACCCATAAAATATGGATTCGATCCGGCAGGTCAATCCATAAATCGATTCACCCCCGAGTTTTCAGCAAATGCTCATAATAGACCCTGCAAAAATCCCATGTCAAGGCAGAATCGCATATGGTTTGCCGAAGAAGAAATCAGGGCGTAAATATGATCAATGGCTCATCAATTTGGGATCTAAGTGGATATCGCCGATATGGAAAGGAAAAAGGTTGTGGGGCAAGTCTATGAAATATTGCCGGAGGGTTTTTTCAACCACCTTGAAGGCCAGTTCGTCCCAGGGAATATCCGATTCTTCAAAAAGCCGGACGCTTGAGCTTTCGGGGCCGACGGTAAATTCCATGTTCGACAGCTGCGCCCTGAAAATCATGTAGATCTGGTTGATGGGAAACACATGATACAGGGTATAAGGCTCCAGCTGCGCCACCCGGGCCCCGGATTCTTCCAGGGTTTCCCGGGCGGCTCCCTCTATGACGGTTTCCCCGTTTTCAAGATACCCGGCCGGCAGGGTCCATTTGCCGTGCCTCGGTTCGATGCCCCGGCGGATCAGCAGGATCTTGTTCTCCCACACGGGAAGACAGCCGACCACCATTTTCGGATTCTGATAATAGACAATATCACAGGATTCGCAGACAAAACGCTCCCGGTCATCACCTTCGGGCGTTTTCCAGCTGATGGGCTTACCGCAGTGGGCGCAATAATTCATCTTTTCTTATCCTTAATTCAAATATGCCGGGTTGACATCAGTTGCTTTATGTAAAGTAAAAATATATCCCAAAATGTCAAATGCACCGCTACTTCCCGGCCAGCCGGCCGATCCGGTCGACATAGGCCCCGATATCGCATTTTCGCTCAAGACCCGAGGCGGCCATGTACCGGATCTTACCGTACACCCCGCGTTCCTTCCAGGCCCGGTCATGGAGCCCGAAAATCCAGCCGACGCCCGCATATGAATTGGGGTCCCGGCCGTCGACAAAATATTTATTATTCAAATACAGCATGGACTGGTATGCGGCTTCGGGCGATTCGGACCACTCCAGGATTTTCTTTCCCCAGTACATGCGCATGTAATTGTGCATGTATCCGGTCACAGCCATTTCCCCCATGGCGGCATTCCAGTAAGGATCATGGGTTTGTCCGTTTTCGAGTTCTTCGGCACGGTATAGGTGCTCACGCCTGTCCCCGCGATGCTGATCCAGGGTTTCCCCGGCCCACCCCGGAATAGAGGCGTAGCGATCATAATCAGATTTATGGAAGACAAGATTTACCGCCAGTTCGCGGCGTACGATCAACTGCTCCAGATAGGCTTCCCGGGCCGATTCGGAAACGGCGCCCGCATCTTTTACCCTCAGGGCCAGATCCAGGGAAGAAACCTGGCCGAAATGAAGGTACATGCTCATGTGGGACATGGAATCCTTCTGGGGCTGGTTGTGATCATCCGGATAGTAATTGAGATTATGCTTCAGAAACGATGTGAAAACCTGCTCGGCCCTTGAGGGGCCCCCCTTGTAAAACCGGGTGACCGGGGAGACGCTCATATCGATTTTTAACGAATCGATGAAATCGTCCAAGCCGCCGATGGAAATACTTTTGACATCCAGATCCAGGGAAGATCTTTTCGGGGGAAAAATACGGATGGGTTTCAAATAGCGGTCCAGCTGCCGGGTAATTTTGGGACGCAGGGTCCTTGCGGCATATTCCGCCTTCGTTGAAGCGGTTTCTACGGGTACGACCGCATCGCTTTCCACCTGGACCACCCGGCAGGGGGAATTTTCCGCAAGTGCGGCGCGCCATTTGATCTGATGCCGGAGGTACCCCCGGTCGCACACCACCATGGCGCACGCGGGGGCCATATTTCCGATGACCTCCGGCGGACTGCCCACCCGCAGCACCAGTTGAATGCCAAGATCTTTCAGCTGTTGGCGCACTTCCATGATCCCTTCCAGCATGAACCGGAAGTGGCGGTGGTTGGCTTCAGGATAGTCCGGATCGACAACAAAAGCAGCCAAGACCGATTTCTGATAATGGTCGGCCAGTTCGACGGCATAGGCCAGGGCATGATTAAATTGCACCCGCTGGGACTGCTGCATCCAGTAAAGCACATACGACCCGTCCCGGATGTCGCCGTCGTTTAACACCTGAATGCGGGAAGAATCGATTTCTTTCATGGAATTTGCCGCTTCATCAGGAAGCATTTACACTCTGAGCAATGTTTCGCCGGGAGAGCCCTATGGGCGTACCTCAGGATAGCGGTCATGGTCTGAATTTTAAACGACCGATCTCCTGACGGGCACGTGAGCAGGGATCTGGAGAGCGAATTGGAGATTTTTGCCTTCAAAACCGATTCAACTGGCTCGCCGATGCCCAAACTTCATGCATAGCGCTGATGAGCTGTCCCGGCCGGCAAAAAGATCCCTGAGTGACCAGATTCCTGTTCGCGGGTCCGTCAGGCATCGACAAGGGGTGATGTGCCGGTAACTTCGGCAATCAGTTGTTTCACCCGCTCTTCGATTTCGTCGCGGACCCTGCGCACGAAATCCTCGTCCTGGCCGGCCGGGTCGGGCAGATCCCAGTCCATGCGTTTTGTGCCGGGAATAAACGGGCACTCTTCCCCGCATCCCATGGTGACGATCATGTCAGGGGTGGTTTTGGAAAGCACCGTATCCAGCGACTGCGGCTGTATAAAAGCCAGATCCAGCCCTTTTTCCGCCATCACCTTCACCATCAGCGGGTTGATTGCTGCAGCAGGGCTGCTGCCGGCGGTCATCACGTCGATTTTATCCCCGGCATAAAAACGGGCGAAGGCGCCTGCCATCTGGCTTCGGCCGGCATTTTCCCGGCAGGCGAATAAAATCTTTTTCCGCTTGAACAAAGGATCAACCTTTTCAGCCAGCTGCCCGACATCATCGAGAACCCCCGGGTGGTTTTTCATGTCCCCGATCTCCTCGATGCGCCAGTAGGTCAGGCTGCCCGCATACCCGGCGCCCACCGCATCAAAAAAGTAGCGGGCCGTCAGGTGCATCCCCTCAAACAGGTTTTTCCCTTTCGTCGCCCCCAGCGACAGCAGAATCCCCTTGCGATGGGGCCTTCCCGGATCGGTAAGGTCAAGCTTGTATTTGCGCGACCAAAGGGTCTGGGACCGGTCGATGACGATTTTCAGCTGGGCCGTGGCATTGTAGAAATAGATGGGGGTGGCCGCCACCACGATGTCGGCGCGGCGAAACAGCGGATAGAGATCTTTCATTTCGTCATCCTGCAGCGAACAGACGCCTTTTCGCTCGCAGGCATTGCATCCCGTACAGGGCCGGATTTTCTTTTCCGGCACGTGGACGGCCATTGTTTCCGCCCCTCTTTTTTCCATTTCCGTCAGGAACGCGGACAGCAGAAAATGGGTATTTCCTTTCCTGCGCGGACTCCCCTGCAAACCTAAAACAAACATGATCGATCACTCCTTCTGATTTGCTTTGATTTTTTCAAGGGCGTTTCTGGCCAAAATTCCCACCTTTGCAACTTTCACCTTCAAATCCTCAAACAATTCAATTTCATCTTGATCTTCGATCAATTCGAGTAAGGGCCCGACAGCGGCAAAACTGGTCAGATTGCCTGATGCCCAGGCGGCATACCCGCGGTGCACGGCATCATTTGAATTCAAAAACGGGATCACATGTACATCCGCCTCGGGCAGATACTGGGGGAAACGCCCGGCCAGGCGGCCGATCGCCCACAACACCCCTTTCTGCAGGTCCGGATGCTCGATGAAGTTTTCGTCTTTCCGGATATAGGAACGCAGGATCAAAGCGAACTCTCTGGCAAGACCCTGGTGATGGGCCATGATCTCGCCCATGGCCTCCGGAGAACCCCATCCGATGCCGCCGGATTCATCATTTAAGTTCCACATCAGACGCCGCATGATCACCCGGGCCGATTCCATTTCCGATTTCGCTGCCCTTGAGACCAACCGGCCCATGGCCGCAACGGCGTGCCAGCGCACCCCTGGATCGGTATCATAGAGAAATGAAAACAGGCCGTTTACCGCTTCTTTAAACCGCATCCGGCAGATCCCGTCTATAAAATCGGCAGGATCATCCGAGAGCAGAAGGGGCTTTAATTCTTTCTTGACCTGGCGGGAAGTCAAGGCCGTTTACACCTCCTGCCACTGTATGCAGTCCTTCGGACAGTTTTTGATGGCTTCGTCCACGTCGGCTTCCGGATAGGCGGACAGGTCGATGACCTCCACGTACCCCGCCTCGCTGATCCGGAATACGGCGGGGCAGACTTCTTCGCACACGCCGCACAGGATACAGTCACTCAGTTCCACCACCGGTATCTTCATGGTTATTTTGCTTTCACCGCCCGGCCGATGGTTCTGCCGAAATCATAACAGTCGCTCTGGCCGTCTGCTTCCGGCACATACTGGATTTTCAATCCCGGGTCGACCAGTTCAAATTTCATGGCCTCCATTTCCGCCCGGATCAGCCCCATGGCCTCCCCGCTCCACCCATAGGAGCCGAACGCCGCCCCCAGTTTGTTCCTGGGTTTCAACCCCTTCATATAGGTCAGCACGTCGCTGACCGTGGGGAACAGACCATTGTTCAAGGTGGGTGATCCCATTACCACGGCCCGGGCGTCGAGCACCTCGGTCATGATGTCGCTTCGATGGGAACTGCGGATATGAATCGGGATCGCCGCCACTCCCTCGGCGTGGATGCCGTCGGCAATGGATTCGGCCATGGAGCGGGTGCTCCCCCACATGGTGTCATAGATGACCACGGCTTTCTGTGCGGGATCCTGGCGGCTCCATCGGACATAGGCATCGATGATTTTTCCGGGGTTTTTTCTCCAGATGACCCCGTGGTCCGGGCAGATAATGTTGATGTCCAGGGAAAGTTCGGTGACTTTCTCGAGGAGTTTTAATGTCTTTGGTGCGTAAAGGAGCAGGATGTTGGCGAAATATTTTTTGGCCTGGCCCATGATCATTTCCCCACCGACCGCGTCATCGAACATCTCGTATCCGGCATAATGCTGTCCGAAGGCATCGCTTGAAAACAGGATACCGTCTGTTTGGGAGTAGGTGAACATGGAATCGGGCCAGTGCAGCATCCGGGTTTCCAGAAAGGTCAGGGTCCGTTTTCCGATGGAAAGCGTTTCCCCGTTCTCAACCGCATGGAAATTCCATTTCCGGGGAAAATGAAGGGACAGGTTTTTCTGGCCCATCTTGGAGCAGTACAGGGGCTTGTCCTCGCCTATGTAGTGCATGATCCGGGGCAGGCCGCCGGAATGATCCATCTCCGTGTGGTTGCTGATGACCAGATCGATTTTTTTCGGGTCGATAATTTCGGAAATGTTTCGCAGCAGTTCATCGGCAAATTCCTTTTTCACCGAATCGACCAGAACCACCTTTTCATCCATGATCAGGTAGGAATTGTAGCTGGTGCCCCGCTCCGTGGAATACCCGTGAAAATCCCGGATATTCCAATCGAGGACACCGACCTGATATATACCTTCGGCCACCTTTACCGGTTTCATCCTCCATCCTTTCGCATTTTCTAAAAATTGACCTGCCCGCATATAAAAAAACCGGTTTTCAACAGACAAGGTCCGTATCCAACCGGTTTTTAATTGTATGATTTATTGCTTTTCGAAATCGCTTTTGGGCGCGCCGCAAACCGGGCATTCCCAGTCATCGGGTAAATCTTCGAAGGCCGTTCCGGCCGCCACGCCGCCATCCGGATCGCCTTTTGCCGGGTCATATACATAACCGCATACCGTACATACATACTTATCCATAAAAACCTCCTTTTTTCGACAAATTATGGTTTCAAAGTCCCGTGTATGGGTATTTCCACACTATCCTTCAGGGATTTCGCACGTGGCACTGGCTGCAGGCCATGGGGCCCGCAGGTTTTCCGGCAGCGTTGAGTTCCTTGTGGCAGGCGAGGCATTTTGTGTTCATCACCTGCTGCCTGCTTAACGTACCTTCGTCTTTCATCTCCCGGATGATCCCGGACTTCATGGGAAACAAGGCATGGCAGGTGCCGCAGTCATTTAGTCTCTCCTGGTGGAACCGGTGCGGAAAAAGGGCGGGCGCCATGCTTCCCGAGTAAATCTTAATCATTTCGGCTCCCTTGTCCACCGATTCGGCCGGCTGGCCGGAAAATGCCGGCGGACACAGGAAGCTGACCCAGACGACAGCCATCAGAAGAGCGGCTTTGGCCATATGTATCATCCTCTTCAACTATTTTACTCACGAATCCAGCTGATTCTTACATCCGGATCACACGATGGCCTTACGCTGCGCTTCCCTCAAGGGTGCACTGGGTGAAATCGATGGGTTCGCCGCAGGCATCGCACTTGTGCGGCTTTTCGAACTCATCGGAAAAAATCTCTTTTGCCTCGCCGCAGGAAGGGCATTTGCAGGTAAATGATTTCAGTGATTTGAACTGCTGGAATCCAGGGCAGTGTTGCGGTGTGGTCATAAAAAAACCTCCTTATTTCAGTGTATCAATTTTAGCGGCGATTTCCCGCCCGTAGTCCTGGGCCATTTTCATTCCCCCTCCAAGACTGCTCGATTTCAGCATCAGGGGGCCGCTGACCATGTTCATGTTGAAGATATTCTTCATGGTGTTGTAGATCCGCTCCGGCGCCTCCCCGCTCCACCCGAAGGCGCCGAATGCGCCGCCGATTTTGTTTACCAGGTCGGCTTTTTCCGCCAGGAACAAAAATGTCTTCATCCCCTGCAGCATATCGCCATGGTAGGTGGCCGATCCAAAAACATAGGCGTCATAACCCGCCAGGTCGGCTTCCGATTTGATCTGGTTCACGTTGAGTACGCTGACATCCACCCCGGAAAACCGCATGCCTTCGGCGATCAATCCGCCGATGGTCAGGGTTTCCCCGGTGCGGGTCGCGCAGACGATCAATGCTTTAGCCATTTAATTTTCTTTCGTTTAAGATTTTTTGCGGCCCAGCCTGTCATCCATCCCCTTGTCCGCGCAGTCGGGGGTGTAGCAGGACACATCGACGAATTCGCATTTTTCCTTGCATGACGGGCACTGCTTGGGCGGCGCCTCCGCCTCGAACGTATACCCGCAATTGGTGCATTTCCAGCTTGTCATCGAAAATACCTCCTTTGAAAAATCAACCGGCCTTCCAATGGCCGTGCAGATTGCAGTACTCCCGTGCGGTGACGCTTTCGGCGGCAATCGCAAACACCGCTTCGGGGGCATCCCCGGGATTTAAGAACTGAAGGTAGCTTTTGCCGTCTGCGATCAGTTCAATCCACTGGATGTAATGTTTTTCCTCCATGGGATGGGCCACAGATCCGACCTTGACCTTATATCCGGCATCCGTTTTCTCAATGACCGGTACATGCTTTTCCTTTGCCGCATCCACGGTATTTTCCGTTTGCAGCGCCATGGGCTGACCGCAGCAGACCAGTTCCCCGGCGCCGCCGACCAGCACTTCCACGATATTCCCGCAAACTGAGCATTTGTAAACTTCCAGGCGTTTTGCCATCTGTTGTTTCCTCCTCCCGATTATTTTCATTTTTGACAGGCGTTGCTCAAACCGTTTACGCCTTCAGGCCGACCAGTTTCTTGCTGAGCAGCCGGATATGTCCCATTTCTTCTTTGATGATGTTATCCAACCTGCTTTTCCCCAGTTTTTCAGGGACCAGTTCCTTCATGCCCAGGTAAAACACGATGGAATCCTTCTCCGCGGTGATGGCGGATTTCAATATTTCCTTCATCGAGGAGGCATCCATCTCCTTTTCGAAAAACACCCGGGTGTCCGCCAATGCCTTGAGATATTGGGCCGCTTCGTCCTCGGGATCAAATACGGTCTGGGACTGTTCCGCATCGCTCAGGTCTTTTTCCAGATCGGCAAACGTCTTCTCATGCTGCCGTTCCATCCGGGCAAGATCGGTCAAAAAGGTTTTTTCCGATTCGCTGGCCGCACTGCTGGCGGCGCTTTCGTAAAAGGCCGCACCGTTTCGTTCGATCTGCATGGCCATTTCAAATATTTCTTTTGCCGTAAACTCGTATCCCATTTAGATTCTCCATTTCATTGTTCCATTGTTCTAATCTATGATTCAGTGCTGATCGAGGATGAAAATTTAACAAAAATGGTGTTTTGGGCCAAAAAAGAGGCACTTTGCCTTGAGCCGCTAGTAATTTTCACCGAGCACTTCATAGTGCGCCCGCGGGTGCGCGCAGGCCGGGCACATGGCCGGCGCTTCTGCGCCTTCATGGAGGTATCCGCAGTTCCGGCACCGCCACACCGCCGGCTCGCTCTTTTTGAAGACGCTGTCCTGATCGATGTTGGCTGCCAGGTCCCGGTACCGCTTCTCATGCTGTTTTTCCGCGACGGAAACCGCATCGAATACCATGGCCACGGCATCAAACCCTTCTTCACGGGCAATTTTTGCAAACCCGGGATACATCTCGGTATGCTCGTAATTTTCCCCGGCCGCGGCCGCCTTCAGATTGTCCACGGTGTCCCCCACCATGCCCGCCGGAAATGCGGCGGCGATTTGGGTTTCCCCCCCTTCCAGGAAGCTGAAAAAGCGCTTGGCATGCTCCTTTTCCTGGTTGGCGGTCTCTTCGAAAATAAAAGCGATCTGCTCATACCCTTCTTTCTTGGCCTTGCTGGCAAAATAGGTATACCGGTTCCGGGCCTGGGATTCACCCGCAAAAGCGGTCAGCAGGTTCTTCTCGGTTTGCGTTCCTTTCATGCTTGCCATTGGTCACTCTCCTTATCCTATCATGTTTACGATTTATATAGTGAGATACGATTCATCTATCATATTGCACTAAAAAAGTCAGGAATTATTCCCAGGTCCCTTTTTTTTGGTGGGACAGCATTTCCGCCTCGGCCACTTTCCTGATCCTGTAGGCGGAATCTCGCAAAATGCCGTAGAGGATTCCACAGCCGACATCCTCCCGATCGGCATCCCCCGTATTTGAAAGTGCGATCATCTGCTCGACGATTTTAAGCGTCTTTTTGATATTGTCGTTGCATGATTTCACTGGCAGAATATTCTCCTGGGCGTTTTTCGCGCCGGTTTGATTCAACTTTAAATCAAATTCAAAAAACATGCCAGATTCGGACTATACAGGCTTTTTCAACGGCAGCTCATCCAACCGTTCATATAGGCAACTGAAATCAGACGAAATTTATATTTTATGCCATTTTGGAAGCTGGGCTGGTCTTCAGCAGAAAGGATATTCCCTGGTGTTCTAACCGGCAACCTGATACGAAACTGTTTCATAAAGGCCAGAGACGATACCGATACACCTACCGACAACCTGAAACAGGCCGGCATTCAATGGATAAACACATCAAATCAGAGGGCTTGAATGATTGTCCGGACATCATCTTTCCGGAACTCATCCCCGGCACGCTGATGAAACGGTACAAACGATTTCTGGCTGACATCCGGCTGGATGACGGAAGGCAGGTGACCGCCCATTGCCCCAATTCCGGGGCCATGACCGGCTGCTGTGAACCCGGTAGGCGGGTTTTTCTCTCATTGCAGGACAAACCCCGCCGCAAGCTCAAATACACCTGGGAGATCATTGACATGCCCGGCTCTCTGGTGGGGGTCAACACGCTGCTGCCCAACCGGCTCATCGCCCGCGCGATAACGAGCGGCGCCATTGCACCGCTGGCCGGCTACACGGAGGTACGGCCTGAAGTCAGGGTGGGCGAACGCTCCCGCATCGACCTTATGCTGACCCGCAAGGATGCTGCCCCCTGTTATGTGGAAATCAAGAACTGCACACTGGTCAAAGACGGCCTGGCCTGCTTTCCGGATGCCGTCACCGTAAGGGGGCGGACCCATCTGGTGGAGTTGCAGACCCTTGTCGCTTCAGGGTACCGGGGGGTAATGGTTTACCTGATCCAGCGCATGGATGCGCATCGGTTTGCGCCCGCGGTGCACATCGATCCGGCATACGCTGCCGAATTGAAAAAGGCTATTGAAAACGGGGTGGAAATTCTGGTCTACGATGTGGAGTTGGACAGATATCGGATCCGGCTGCGCCATCCGATTCCCTGTGTTTTTTAAAAAAAGAGGTAACTTTTCGCTGGAAATGCCCCAGGGGTTCGATCTTCTTTTTTCAAAGCGCCTCACCCCGCTGCCGGGATGTTTTTGCAGGAAGAACTTTTTAGTCGCAAGGGATACCCCCGGTTTATTCCCCCCTCGAGGGGGGACCAAGGGGGGTGTTCGGACCTGCGGAAACAAAAAAATGAACCTAAAAACCGCTTGCCGGGTCAGGTTCCTTGAAATCGGCCTGCGCGCTCTTTGCGAAAGCTTCTCTTCAGGTGCATGAAACCGGCGCGTTGAATGGATTTAAACAAGGTCACGCCAGGGATTGCAGCGGCGGCGGCACCGCTTCGGGATGCTCATCCAGGAACCGGTAGAGCGTGGCGCGGCCAACGCCGAGGAGTCGTGCGGCTTTGGCCTTGTTATTGCCGGTCTTTTTCAGGGCGGAACATACGGATTCGCTATCCAGTTTTTTTCCCGGGCCCCGCCGGACCGCCCCTGCCCTGCGCTCACCCGCCAGTTCCATGGGCAGGTCCTCGGGCCGGATGACTTTACCGTTGCTCTTAACAATTGCATATTGAAGGACATTCTGCAGCTGCCGGATATTGCCGGGCCACTGGTAATCCATAAACAGGGAGAGCGCTTCGCGTGTCACCGCGGGCGGGGTGTCGGTTTTTGAGGGCATGAACCGCTTTAAAAAGTATTCCACCAGCAGCGGAATATCGATTTTTCGATCCCGCAAGGGAGGCAGATGGATGGGAATAACATTCAATCGATAATAGAGGTCATCCCGAAACGCCTTGCGCTTGACCTCCTTTAGAAGATCCGCATTGGTGGCGCTGATGATGCGGACATTGACCGACAGGGTCTGCTCCCCCCCCACTTTTTCAAACTTGCCGGTCTGAAGGAATCTCAGCAGTTTAACCTGGATATCCTTGGAGAGTTCCGCTATTTCATCCAGCAGCAGGGTCCCGCCGTCCGCCAGCTCGAAGCGCCCTTTTTTGTCCCTGATGGCGCCGGAAAACGCGCCTTTGACATGGCCGAACAGTTCGCTTTCGATCAATCCCTCCGGCAGGGCGCCGCAGTTGATGGGAACAAAAGGCGCCCCCGCCCTGCGGCTGGCATTGTGAATCGCCTCGGCCACCAGTTCTTTCCCCGTGCCGGTTTCACCATAGATGTGAACCGGAAAATCATAGGCGGCCACATCCTCTATCTGCTGGAAAATTTTAATCATCGTGCTGTCGCGCCCCACGATATCCCCGTAGCCGGTCAGGTCCCCGGTCCGCATACGGCATTTGAGCATATCGGTGTTATCCAAAAGAAACGCCAGAATCCCGAATACCTGGTTGTTGTCGTCTCGCAAGGTGGTGGTGGCCATTTCCACGTGGCGGAGTTCGCCGTCCTTGGTGACCAGGTTGATCAAATGGGAGGCTTCATCCGGCAGGGGCTGACCGGGATGATGGAACAGGCAGCGCTCTCCGCAAAACGGTTCGCTGAAGGCCAAATGGCAATCCCGATCCAGCACTTCCTCTCTGCGGTAGCCGGTGATCCGCTCGGCTTCCCGGTTGAAGAAGAATATGCGGCGGTCCAGGTCATGGGCGATGATCCCCTCCTTCAAACTATCGAGAATCCGGACCAGGTTTTTCTCATTTGCCAGTATCTGCTTGAATTTTTTCTCGGGCATGGGACATCCGCATCTGGGTATTTAAAAACAGGCTGATTTGACCTAAGTCAATGCGATATATTTTGATTCAGTTATCATCTCATTTAACGAACCAATCGTTATGTGAGCCGGATAAACCGGAAATATTTGAATTATTGATTTACACCATATGGTTCTTAAATTCAAATACAGAACATAGCGGTCTGATTTTTTCAACTTAAAAACAGGAGGATGCCGATGAAATGTCCCGGACAGGACAGCCGATACTGGCAGCCGGGTTCCATTTTTGAAACCCGATGCCCCCAATGCGGCACAATGGTTGAATTTTTCAAGGATGACACCGCCCGAAAGTGCGATGCCTGCGGACACCGGTTTGCCAATCCGAATATGGATTTCGGATGCGCCTCCTACTGCCAGTTTGCCGACCAGTGCATCGGCTCACTGCCGCCGGAGTTGATGGCACAACGGGAGGACCTGATGAAGGACCGCATCGCCATTGAAATGAAAAGATACTTCAACAAGGATTTCAAACGGATCGGGCACGCCATGCGGGTCGCGCGCTATGCCGAAGAAATCGCCAAGGCGGAAGGCGGCAACATGGCCGTCATCCTGGCTGCCGCCTATCTTCACGACATCGGCATCCATGAGGCCGAAAAGAAGCACCGGTCAACGGCGGCACGGTTTCAGGAAGCCGAGGGGCCGCCCATTGCCCGAAAAGTTCTCGAAACCGTCGGTGCCGCCGCCCCCCTGATCGATGAAGTCTGCGATATCATCGGTCATCACCATCACCCCCGTGACGGGGAAACCCTTAATTTCAAAGTCCTCTATGATGCCGACCTGATCGCCAACCTGGAGGATGACCGCAAAGAAAAGTCTTCGGATGACCAGAAGCTCAAAAAAATAATTCAACGGTCTTTTCTGACCGCAAACGGAAAAATAGTCGCTGAAAACCGGCTCATCGGATAAGGAAATGATGTTATGCAAACCGATAGAAAAATAATTGAAATAGACGAAGAAAAATGTGACGGCTGCGGCCAGTGCATCCTTTCCTGCGCAGAAGGGGCGCTGCAGCTGGTGGACGGCAAGGCCAAAGTGATCTCGGACAACCTGTGCGACGGGCTGGGGGCATGCATCGGGGAATGTCCCCAGGGCGCGCTGAAAATCATCCGGCGGGTCGCCGATGAATTCGATGAGACGGCGGTGGATGAACACCTTAAATCGCAGAGTCCGGACACCGGGAAACAAACGCCCCTGAACCTGGCCTGCGGATGCCCTTCAGCACAGATCCAGACCTTGCGACCCGCGGTTCAGGCAAAATCCGGCAGCCACGGGAATAAAACAGCTTCGGCCCTTTCCCACTGGCCCGTTCAGATCCGGCTGGTACCCGCGGACGCGGCTTTTCTAAAAAACGCCAGCCTGCTGGTAACAGCCGATTGCGTGGCGGTCGCCTACCCTGATTTTCATCGGGACCTGCTCGCCGGCAAAGCGGTCATGATGGGATGTCCCAAGTTTGACGAAACTGACGCTTATGTCTCAAAATTCACCGATATCTTCAAGAAAGCACGGATCCGGGACGTCACCATCGTCACCATGGAAGTCCCCTGCTGCTCGGGGCTGCCCATGATCGTGAAGAAGGGGATTGAACGGTCCGGGATGGATGTCCCGGTCAGGGAAATCGTCATCAGCCCCCGGGGCGAAGTGGTCATGGAGAAGCAGACCGGCACCGGTGCGGTATAGATTTCTCATACCTCTCATACCATTGACAAGCCATGAGGATTCATCAGGAGCCATGGCGAATTGCCAGGATCGGTCGAGGATCAGTTCATGAATCCATGTATACCGAGAGCACCGGGCACGGCGACCGCCGGATGACCCGGTCGGTGGTGGAGCCGATCAGCAGGTCCTCAACCATACCGTGGCCCCTGATGCCCATGGCGATGAGGTCGATATCGTTTAAAGCCGCATACCGGATGATCTCCTCATAGGGTTTTCCCACCAGCAGCTGGGTCTTTAAGGAAATCCAGTTCAGGGCGTCAACGGGAACGCGTTCCGAAAGCCGCTCTTTGATCATGTCATAGAGATCCTCTTTGATCCTGTCCACCGCCGGCTGGGAGGCAAGTTCGAACAGATCCCGGTAACCGGAAGGCTCCACCACGTGCACCAGGTGAAATTCGCTTTCAAATTCCTGCGCCATGTTCAGGCTGTACTTTAAGGCTTCATCGGAGTGGGCTGAAAAATCACACCCCACCAGGATCTTGCGGAATGGGAATTTAGACAAACTTCTGGGCGCATCTTCTTCGGCGCCTTTCAAGACCAGCAGCGGACAGGGAAGCGTCCGCATGAGACGCTCGGTCACCGAACCCAGGAAAAGCCGCTTCAGGCCCGACCGGCCGTGGGTAGCGGTAATCACAAGATCGGCGGCATGGTCCTTGGCCAGGCGGTTGATTTCCTCGGTGGTGTTTCCGATCGTTACCAGTGGCGTGTATTCAATGGATTCGCTTCCCACCAGGCGCTCGATCTCCTGGCGCGCATATTCCATGAACCGGTTCTGGTATTCGATAGGGCCGGCAACCGCCTCTCCGTACATGGATACCGACGGCAGATCCACGACATGACAGATATAAAGCCCGGCATTGAATTCTTTTGCCAGGCGAATACCGTAGGTCACTACTTCTTCGGCAAACCGGGAAAAATCCGTCGCACAGAAAATACGGCTGATCTGTTTTCTCATTGCCGGACCTCCTTTTAATATGGCATCCGCAAATCTTATCCGATTATTATTACTATAACCGCCTGCCATTAAATCTCAACAGCCACGGTTAAAAATCGCGAATTGAAGATGCAAGGCGGAACTTTGGAAAGACCAATGGGTGTCATTTCGATTTTCACAATTAGCCTCCTCGCAAATCGCAGGTTCAGCGCAGGTCAAATGCCGCAACCGCTTCAATATGATAGGTGTGGGGAAACATGTCCACGGGTTGCACTTCCACCAGCCGATACCGCTCTTTGAGCAATGCCGCATCCCTGGCCAGGGTTGCCGGATTGCAGGAAACATAGACGATCCGGGGCGGCGCCATTTCCATGACTTTTGCGGCCACATCCGGGTGCATGCCGGTACGCGGGGGATCGATGATCAGGCGGTCGGGGCGTTTTTCCACGGAATCAATCGTCTGGCGGATATCCCCGGCGATGAAGCTGCAGTTGGTCACCCCGTTGGTATCGCAATTTTTCCGGGCATCGGAAACGGCATCCGCCACGATTTCGATGCCAATGACCTGTGCGGCCGCATCCGACAGCCAGATGGGAATGGTCCCCGTACCGCTGTAAAGGTCGAGGACGGACTCCCTGCCGGAAAGCCGGGCGAATTTTTTAACCGTGTCATACAGCCGCTGCGCACCCAGGGTGTTGGTCTGGAAAAAAGAATTGGACGATATTTCAAATTCGTAGGGACCCAGCCGTTCCCGGAGGCATTTTTCCCCTTCCAGGTGAATTTCATATTCCCCGGCCGCCACCCCGGATTTCCGGGAGGTGATGTTGTTGGTCACGCAAACCACCTGCGGGTATTTGTCCTTTAAGAATCCGGCCAGGGGCCTGACTTCTCCCATGTCCTCGTATGCGGTGACGATGTTGACCATCCAGGAATCATGGGCCTGGGAATGGCGAAGCATCAGAAACCGCCAGAATCCTTCATGGGAGGAAAGCCCATAGGGCGAAAGGGGGGATTGCCGGATGTGTGTTTTCACATCGTTTAGTATCCGGTTTCCCAGGTCGGGCTGCAGCAGGCAGGCCTCGATGTCGAGCACTTTATAAAAGGTCCCGGGCACATGCAGCCCCAGGGCAAAATCAGCATCCGCGGGCGCGTCATCCATTTCCTCCGGAAGCCGCCAGCGCCGGTCCGCACAGGAAAACTCCATTTTGTTGCGGTATCCGAAGCGTTTTTCGGAAGGGAGGGTTGGATGAATCAGAGCATCTTCGATGCCGCCGATGTGGGATAGGGCTTCGCCCACATGCCGCTGCTTGACTTCCAGCTGGGCGCTGTAGTCCAGAAACTGCCAGGTGCATCCGCCGCAGATGCCGCTGTAAGGACACGGCGGATCCACCCGCAGGGAAGAGCGATGCAAATATTTAAGCACGCGGGCTTCCGCATAGCTCTTCTTTTTTCGGATGACCTGCGCCAGCACCCGGTCAGACGGCGCCGTCTGTGCGACAAATACGGCAAATCCGTCGACCTTGGCGATCCCCTTCCCCCCGAAGGCCAAATCCTTGATTTCAAGCTCAATCTGCTGATTCTTTTTGACTGTCATTTATATATCCTGATATGGTTTTACACGAACCGAATACGTTACGGAAAAAACAAATCCGACACAGACCAGAGATGATGAACCCGTAAATCCAAAGTTCGTTGCGGCCTTTGCGAGAGAAGTAATAAGGCATCCTTACCACAAGGCAAGCCCATGCGCCAAATTGAAATCCATTTCATATCCGATTCCCTGAGGCTGTGCGGAATACTCCACCTTCCGCTACAAAAAAATCCGCCCGTGGTGATCGGTTCCCATGGGCTTCTCAGCAGCGGCAATTCCCCCAAGCAGATCGCCCTGGCTCAAATATGCAATGCCCGGGGAATCGCCTATTTCCGCTTCGATCACCGGGGGTGCGGAAAAAGCGAGGGGGATTTTGCATCGGTTACCACTTTCAAGGGAAGATGCACGGACCTGGCTTGCGCCATTTAAACCATTTCGTCTTTGCCGGAAACCGGGGAACAGGTCGCCCTGTTCGGCAGTTCCTATGGCGGTGCCGTTTCCATGGCCGCATCAGCCCATTTTCCGATTGCATCCCTGGTCACCGTGGCGGCGCCGGTCCGCAGCGACACCATCAAACCGCCGTATGTCGTGGATCCGGACAAGCAGCCGCTGTTGACCGGTTTAAACCGGGAAAAGCTTGCATTCGACATCTCAGACCGGCTGTTTCATGTTTCCAATATTCTGATCTTCCACGGGGATGCGGATAACATCGTACCCTTTGAAAATGCGCTGGAGATCTATCAGGCAGCGAAGGATCCGAAAAAGCTGATCCGCCAAACCAATGGTGATCACCCGATGAGCGATGCGCATCACCAAAAACGCTTCATGCGCCTTGCCCCGGAATGGTTTGAAAACGGCTTCGGCTCCCCGGCAAGATGATTTTTTCTCAAAATTTGCCCGATCTTCAAAAAACCGGCTTGACAAACGATCTTCATGCTGGTAAGGATACCGAATTCAATTTCTTTTTACCCATACGAAAAAATTTTATAGCCATGTTCAACTATCTGCTACTTCTTGTTATCCTTATCGTAGGCGTCATTGCCTGCGACAGGGACAAGTGTTGATAATGGCTTGAAACCAAACCATATAAACCGGAAAAAAACCGTTATCAGCACGAAAGGCTGATAACGGTTTTTTTTTCGAGAAAGGGCCGCCATGAGAAGCGACAGAGCCAAAAAGGGGATTGAACGCGCCCCGCACCGCAGCCTGTTCAAGGCCATCGGTTACACGGATGAGGAAATTTCACGGCCGTTGATCGGCATTGCCAATTCCGTCAACACCATCATTCCCGGTCATGTCAATCTGGACAAGATCACGGAAGCCGTAAAAGCCGGCATCTACATGGCCGGCGGCACACCCATCGAATTCGGCACCATCGGGGTATGCGACGGCATTGCCATGAACCACGAAGGCATGAAATATTCCCTGGGCAGCCGCGAGCTGATCGCCGACTCCATTGAAGTGATGGCCACCGCCCATGCCCTGGATGCCATGGTCATGATCCCCAATTGCGACAAGATCGTGCCGGGCATGCTCATGGCCGCCGCCCGCCTGGACATCCCTTCCATTTTCATTTCCGGCGGACCCATGCTGGCCGGGCGGCACCCGTCGAACCCGGGGAAGGAAATCGACCTGATCACGGTCTTTGAAGCGGTCGGTGCCGTCCGCACCGGAAAGATGACCGAAGACCGAGCTCCTCGAGATCGAAGATGCCGCCTGCCCCACCTGCGGTTCCTGCGCGGGGATGTTTACGGCAAATTCCATGAACTGCCTGACCGAAGCCATCGGCATGGGCCTTCCGGGAAACGGCACCATCCCGGCGGTGATGTCCGCCCGGCTGCGCCTGGCCAAGATGGCCGGCATCAAGATCATGGAACTGCATGAAAAACAGATCACCCCCCGCAAGATCCTGACGCAGAAGGCGTTTGAAAATGCCCTGACCGCGGATATGGCCCTGGGATGCTCCACTAACACGGTTCTGCACCTGGCGGCCATTGCCCATGAATTAGATCTGCCCATGGATCTGGACTTGATCAATACCATCAGCAAAAAGACGCCGCACCTGTGTTCGCTGAGCCCGGGCGGTCCGCACCACATCGAGGACCTGAACCATGCCGGCGGAATTCAGGCCCTGCTCAACGTGCTGGCAAAATCCGGCCGGATTCATACGGATTGTATCACCGCCACCGGGAAAACAGTGGGCGAAAATATCGCCGCCTGCAAAATGATCGACATCGGCGTCATCCGGCCGGTGGAAAACCCCTATCACCAGGAGGGGGGACTGGCGGTCCTGTTCGGCAATATCGCACCAAACGGCTGCGTGGTGAAGCAGTCCGCGGTGGTGGAAAAGATGATGAAGCACCAGGGCCCGGCCCGGGTGTTTGATTCCGAGGAGGCGGCCACCGAGGCCATCCTGGGCGGCAAAATCAACAAGGGAGATGTGGTGGTCATCCGGTACGAAGGCCCCATGGGCGGCCCCGGCATGCGGGAGATGCTCACCCCCACCTCGGCCATCGCCGGCATGGGACTGGACGCGGATGTGGCGCTGATCACGGACGGCCGTTTTTCCGGCGGCACCCGGGGGGCGGCCATCGGCCATGTCTCTCCGGAAGCCATGCAGAAAGGGATCATCGCCGTTATTGAAGAAGGCGACCGCATCGACATCGATATTCCGGCAAAACGCATCCACCTGGCCGTTGATGACGCACAAATCAAAGAGCGGCTGGAAAAATGGGTGGCCCCTGCCCTGAAAATCACCAAAGGCTACATGGCCCGGTATGCGAAGCTGGTCTCTTCCGCCGATAAAGGCGCGGTAATGAAATAATGTCTTTTGGCGAAATGAGACGGGGATAAAGATACGCTGAAAAAGAAACGCAAAGAATGCCTGGAAAACATCATCGTTAAACTCTGGCATCTTGGAAAAGAGATCCATTTGAAGAAAGGTTGACTATGAGCAAAATGACTGGTGCTCAAATTCTGATGAGAATGCTCAAAGAGGAGTGCGTCGACACGATTTTCGGGTATCCCGGCGGTGCCGTGCTCGACATTTATGATGAACTCGCGCGCACCGATCTGAGGCATATTCTGGCCCGCCACGAGCAGGGGGCGATCCATGCGGCCGACGGCTATGCCCGGGCCACCGGCAAGGTCGGCGTGTGCCTGGTGACGTCCGGTCCCGGGGCCACCAATACCGTCACCGGCATTGCATCGGCCTACATGGATTCGATCCCCATCGTGATCTTTACCGGCCAGGTGCCCACCAAACTGATCGGCAACGACGCCTTCCAGGAAGTCGACATCGTCGGCATCACCCGGCCGTGCACCAAGCACAACTACCTGGTGAAGGATGTGGCGGATCTGGCCCGGATCATCCGGGAGGCTTTTCATATCGCCCGCTCCGGGCGGCCCGGCCCCGTTCTCATCGATCTGCCCAAGGACGTGAGCAATGCCACCGTGGAATTCAAGATGCCAGACGAGGTTCAGCTGCGCTCATACAATCCCACGTATGTGCCCAATCGAAAACAACTCCAGAAGGTGGTCGAGCTGATCCGGGAAGCTAAAAAGCCGGTCATCTTCACCGGCGGCGGCGTCATCCTGTCCGGGGCGAATGCGGAGTTGACCGAACTGGCCCACAAAGCACAGATACCGGTCACCGGCTCTCTGATGGGCCTGGGCGGGTTTCCCGGAACCGATCCGCTCTGGCTGGGCATGCTGGGTATGCACGGAACCTACCGGGCCAACATGTCCGTGTCGGAATGCGATCTGATGATCGCGGTCGGCGTCCGTTTCGACGACCGGGTCACCGGCAAAACAGACGAATTTGCCACTCAATGCAAAATCGTGCAGATCGATATTGACCCGACCTCCATACAGAAAAACATCCAGGTGTCGGTCCCGGTGGTGGGCGACTGCAAGATCACGCTCGAACTGCTCAACCAGATGCTGTGCCAGGAAGACTTAAGTGATATCGGGGAAAACCGCAAAGAGTGGCTGGCCCGGATTTCCGCATGGAAAAGCAGCACCCCCCTGGCGTATCAGCAGGAAAAGACCATCAAACCCCAGTACGTGATCGAAAAGCTCTACGAACTGACCGGGGGCAATGCCATCATCACCACCGAGGTGGGGCAGAATCAGATGTGGGCGGCCCAGTTCTATCATTTCGACCAGCCGGGCCGGTTTATCACCTCCGGCGGCCTCGGGGTCATGGGATTCGGTCTTCCCGCAGCGGTGGGGGCCCAGGTCGGAGCGCCGGACCAGCTGGTGGTGGACATCGCCGGGGACGGCAGCATCCAGATGAATATCCAGGAAATGGCCACGGCCGTCCAGTACAAACTGCCGGTGAAGGTGGTGATCCTGAACAACGGATTTCTGGGAATGGTGCGGCAGTGGCAGGAATTGTTCTACAACCGCTCCTATTCATCCACCAAATTCGTGCACACGCCCGATTTTGTGAAGCTTGCCGAAGCCTACGGCGCGGTGGGCCTGAGGGCGACGACCCCGGATGAAGTGGAAAAAGTCCTCAAGGAGGGGCTTGCCTGTCCGGGAGCCGTGATCATGGATTTCGTGGTGGAGCCGGAAGAAGGCGTTTATCCCATGGTGCCCGCAGGCGCCCCCATCACCAAGATGCTGCTGGTCTGAAAAAGGCTTCCGGGTCAGGCGGACATCAGATCATGGATGTGCCTGAAAGACGCTGGATATCGGTTGAAATGCATTTGTTCTAAAGACAAAGGATTGTGACATGAAGGAAAAGAAACATCTGCTTTCCATTCTCGTGGATAATGAACCGGGGGTTCTGTCCCGCATCGCCGGGCTGTTTTCCGGCCGCGGATACAACATTGAAAGTCTTTGCGTGGCGGAAACCGTGGAAAAGAATGTTTCCCGGGTGACCATGGTCACCGAAGGCAATACCATCATCCTGGAGCAGATCAAAAAACAGTTGAACAAGCTGATCAATGTCATCAAGGTGACGGATCTGACCGGCATGGAATACGTGGAGCGGGAAATGATTCTCATCAAGGTCTACGCCAAGCCGGAAAACCGGGCCGAGATCCTGCGGATCACGGATATTTTCAGGGGGCAGGTGGTGGATGTCGGCCAGGAGCATTATACCGTTATTATCATCGGGGACTCGGGCAAAATCGCGGCGATTCTCAACCTGCTCAAACCCTTCGGCATCCGGGAGATCGCCCGGACGGGAAGCATTGCACTGGGAAGAGGCGCGTAAGATATCCAGAGGGATCCGAATTTTCGTGCACGTGCACGAATAAAATCATTTTACGGACATTAAAATACATTTTACAGGAGGGAACCATGACCATTATCGATTTTGGCGGCGTAAAGGAAGACGTAATCACATCCGATGAATTCCCCATTGAAAAGGCCCGGGAGATCCTGAAGGGCGAGACCATCGCGGTGCTCGGCTACGGGGTCCAGGGACCCGCCCAGGCGCTTAACATGAGAGACAACGGCATCGATGTCATCATCGGCCAGATGGAAGGCGACGAGTACTGGGAAAAGGCCGTCCGGGACGGATTCGTACCCGGAAAATCTCTGTTTCCCCTGGAGGAAGCCGCCCGGAGAGGAACCATTGTCATGGAACTGCTCTCCGACGCCGGGCCAGGTGGCCACCTGGCCCAAAATCAAGGAATGCCTGAATGAAGGCGATGCGCTTTACTTCTCCCACGGCTTTTCCATCGTCTACAAGGACCAGACCGGCGTGATTGCGCCGCCCAACGTGGATGTCATCCTGGCGGCCCCCAAGGGATCGGGGACCAGCGTGCGGGCGAATTTCCTGGCCGGCGCCGGCATCAACTCCAGCTACGCGGTGGATCAGGATTACACGGGCCGGGCCAAAGACCGGGCCCTGGCCATAGGGATTGCCATCGGATCGGGATACCTCTTCCCCACCACCTTCCAGAAAGAGGTTTACAGCGATCTCACCGGCGAGCGGGGCGTGCTCATGGGCTGCCTGGCCGGCGTCATGGAAGCCCAGTACAACATCCTGCGCAAGAACGGCCATTCCCCCAGTGAAGCCTTCAATGAAACCGTGGAGGAACTGACCCAGAGCCTGATCCGCCTGGTGGACCAGAACGGCATGGACTGGATGTTCTCCAACTGCAGCGCCACGGCCCAGCGCGGGGCCCTCGACTGGTCACCCAAATTCCGCGATGCGGTGGCGCCGGTCTTCGAAGACCTCTATAACGCGGTGGCCACCGGCAAGGAAACCAAGCGGGTGATCGAGGCCAATGGCGCACCCGACTACAAGGTCAAGCTGCAGGCCGAACTCGACCAGATCAAGAATTCGGAAATGTGGCAGGCCGGGGCCGCGGTCCGGTCCCTGAGACCCGACCGGCGGGGAAAATAACTCGGCTGCGGGTATTTTTCACCATTTATCGGTAAAAAATCAAAATGGAATATGGAATAATGGAATAATGGGTTTTTAAATGAGTCCTACCCATTATTCCAACATTCCATTATTCCAGATCTAATCGCATCAATTTGAAAAGACGTGTGCAAATGCAGGCGTCGCCAGGATTTGGAAGATTATGGAACCCATCCGGCTGTATGACACGACACTGAGAGACGGCACCCAGGGGGAAAAAATCAACTTTTCCGCCCTGGACAAGCTCAAAATCGCCAGGCGGCTAAATGACCTGGGTATCCATTACATCGAGGGCGGATGGCCCGGGGCCAATGACAAGGATCGGGACTTCTTCCAATCCGCTGCCGGGGAAAATTTTGAAAACGCGAAAATGGCTGCTTTCGGCGCCACCCACAAGTACGGCATTACGGC
Organism: uncultured delta proteobacterium; assembly: GCA_963826785.1. GTDB lineage: Bacteria > Desulfobacterota > Desulfobacteria > Desulfobacterales > Desulfosalsimonadaceae > CAWGYD01. Next base: position 109,002 of record CAWGYD010000005.1, on the reverse strand, counting down.
CGGGGAAGATCGGCATCTCAATGCCATTTTAGACAGCGGTGCGCCGGCAGGCACCATCTTCGGCAAGACCTGGGACCTGCATGTCAGAAAGATCCTGCGCATAGGACTCCGCGATAATCTGGGCCTGATCTCCGAGTCGGTCGCCTATCTCAAATCCGGCGGAGTCGAGGTCCACTATGATGCGGAGCACTTTTTCGACGGCTACAAGGACAATCCCAAATATGCCCTGCAGACCCTTTCCGCAGCCATCGAAGGGGGCGCGGATACTCTCGTGCTCTGCGATACCAACGGCGGAACGCTCCCCCACGAAATCGAGATGATCATCACAGAGGTGAAAGCCTATTTTGACAAATCCGATGTTCTGAAAAAGCGGAGTGTTCCCTTTATCTACGGGATTCACGCCCATAATGACGCCGGGCTGGGGGTGGCCAATTCCATTGCCGCGGTCCGGGCCGGGGCGGCCATGGTCCAGGGGACCATCAACGGCTATGGCGAGCGGTGCGGAAACGCGGACCTGACCGCCATCATCCCCATCCTGAAGCTGAAGATGGGATATCCCTGCATCACCGACGACAATCTGAAAAAACTGCGCAAGGTCTCGTTGTATGTGAGCGAAACCGCCAACATGACACCGCTCAACACCCGGCCATTCGTGGGGAAAAGCGCTTTTGCCCACAAAGGGGGGCTTCATGTGAATGCCATCATGAAGGAGCCCCGGGCCTATGAGCACATGGACCCGGCACTGGTGGGCAATCAGCGGCGGGTGCTGGTATCGGACATGGCCGGCAAGAGCAACATCGAATTCAAGGCCAAAGAACTGGGCATATCCCTTTCGGAAAACGGCATCGACTCCAAGGACATCATCGCCCGGGTCAAACAGATGGAAAACGAAGGCTACCAGTTTGATGTGGCGGACGGCAGCTTTCAAATCATGGTGGAGAAACTGGCCAACCAGTTCAAATCCTGCTTTGATCTCGAGTCCTTCCGGGTCACCATCGAAAAAAACAAGGATCGGCCCTGCTACTGCCACGCCACCATCAAGATCTCGGTTGACGGTGAAACCGAAGAGATCACCGCCGCGGAAGGCGACGGCCCGGTCAGCGCCCTGGACAACGCTCTGCGAAAGGCCCTGACCTACATGTACGGCAAGGTCCTGGATCCCGTGCACCTGGTGGACTTCAAGGTCCGGGTTTTAGACGGCCGTGAAGGGACCGCCGCCCGGGTGCGGGTGCTCATCGAATCGAGAGACGAGGAAGCCATATGGACCACCATGGGTGTTTCAGAAGACATCATCGAAGCCAGCTGGCAGGCCCTGGCCGACAGCTTCCAGTACAAGCTGTCCAAGCTCAACAAGCAGAATGGAAACGGCAGATAGAGTGCCATGAAAACCGAACTCCACTTCAACGAATCGATTATCTGGGATAAAGGGATGAAAGAAAAAGTCTTCATATTTGATACGACGCTGCGGGATGGCGAACAGTCGCCGGGGGCCAGCATGAATACCGCCGAGAAGGTCCGGATCGCCACCCAGCTGGAAAAACTGGGGGTGGACATCATCGAAGCCGGATTTCCGGCGGCATCCGAAGGGGATTTTGAAGCCGTCACCCAGGTGGCCAAAAAAGTGGTCAACTCGGAGATCGCCGCCCTGGCCCGGGCCACGGTAAACGATATCGACCGGGCCTGGAAGGCCATCTGCCACGCGGCCAGACCCCGGATCCATACCTTTCTGGCCACTTCCGACATCCACATGAAGTACAAGCTGAACATGGATCGGGAAGAAGTGCTCAAATCGGCGGTGGAAGCGGTCCGCTATGCCCGGCAGTTCACCGACAACATCGAGTTTTCGGCCGAAGACGGCTCCCGGAGCGACCCGGATTTTCTGTGCCGGGTGTTTGAAGCGGTGATCGACGCCGGCGCCCGGACAATCAACCTGCCCGATACGGTGGGCTACGCCATCCCGGAAGAGTTCGGCATGCTGATCCGCTATGTCATGGAGCACACCCCCAATATCGGCAAGGCCATATTAAGTGTTCACTGCCACAACGACCTGGGGCTGGCCACGGCCAACACCCTGGCCGCCATCAAAGCCGGGGCCCGGCAGGCGGAGGTCACCATCAACGGCATCGGCGAACGGGCGGGAAATACGTCCCTGGAAGAACTGGCCATGGCCATCAACACCCGCCCCACCTATGCGCCGGTGACCACCGGCATCCAGACCAGCCAGATCGTCCCCATTTCCAGGCTGGTCAGCATGATCACCGGCATCCTGGTCCAGCCGAACAAAGCCATCGTGGGGGCCAATGCCTTTGCCCATGAAGCCGGCATCCATCAGGACGGACTGCTGAAAAACCCCATGACCTATGAAATCATGCGGCCGGAAACCGTGGGACTCACCAGCACCCGGCTGGTCATGGGGAAGCACTCGGGGAAACACGCCCTGCACCGCCACCTGAAAGACATGGGATACGATTTGTCGGACGAGGAACTCAAGATCGTGTTCACCAAGTTCAAGGCCCTGGCGGACAAAAAAAAGGTGGTGATGGACGAAGACCTGGAGGCCCTGGTCAACCAGGAAGTGCTGCGCACGGCGGACATATTTGCGCTGAAATACCTGCAGGTCACCAGCGGCACCACGGTTCTGCCCATGGCCACGGTCAAGATGCTGATCAACGGTCAGGAGGTCATGGGAACGGGAAGCGGAAACGGACCCATCGATGCGGCTTACAATGCCGTTGCCAAGTTGACGGATACCAAATCCCAGCTGATGCGCTTTACCATCAGCGCGCTCACCGGCGGCACGGACGCCCAGGGCGAGGTGACGGTCCGGCTCAAGGAAGACGAAGTCATGGCCATCGGCAGGGGCGCCGATCCGGATATCATCACCGCCAGCCACCTACGCCTATATCAACGGCTTAAACCGCCTGGAGTATATCAAACACAACCCCGCGTTGACCACAGAAGCATTATAGAAGACCTCGGGGAGCGGCTATCCGAGTACCAGCCGCCCCATTTACCGGACAAAAAAAAGAGGGGCTTTAACAGCCCCTCTTTTTTTTGTCCTCTATTCGGAAATGACTACTTGATGCGGAAGTGAGCCCGCCGGTTCTGGGACCAGGCCTGCTCGTTATCACCCACGGCGACCAGACGGTCCTCGCCATAAATGATCGTGTCCAAACGGTTGACGTTGATACCCGCATTCACCAGGTAATCGATGACGCTCTTGGCGCGCTGTTTGGCCAATTCGTAATTATATTCCCGTGATCCCCGCGGGTCGCTGTACACCTCGATGGCCACGGTCTTGTCCGGGTTCTGCTGGAGCCATTTGGCCTTGGCCGCCAGCTTGTTTCTGGCATCACCGGACAAAGCGGTCTGGTTGACGCCAAAATAGATGTCCTGATTTTCGAACTGGGCATTATCGATGGCGGCGGCAGGGGCTTTGGGCGCCTGGGGGGCGGCTGTCGAGGCGGCTTTCTTGGTTTCCTTCGTCGCTTTTGCAGCCATCAGCTTGGCTTGTTCCGCTTTTTTGGCGGCTTCGGCGTCAGCGGCGGCCTGAGCGGCCTGGGCCTGCTTTTCCGCTTCGGCGGCAGCAGCATCCGCCTGTTTGCGGGCTTCGGCTTCGGCTTTTGCTTTTTCCATTTCGGCCTGCTTGGCGCGCTCATTCGCCTTGGCCAGCATGGCTGCCTTTTCAGCTTCCATCTTCTGATTGGCGAATGCCTGCTGCTGAGCCAGTGCTTCCGGGCTCACCTTTCCTTCAAGCATGCTCTCTTTGAGTCCCGAGTCGGCCGGGCTTTTTTCGTTTAACCAGATGCCGAAAAACGCCTGTTTGAAATCCAACCCCGGGATGTTGCCCTTCAACTCTCCGTTTTTGATGACATCGAGCCCTTTGGCCGGAAGATATTTGAATTCGAAAACATTGCCTTCTTCAATGGGATCGGACAGAAAAGTCTTGAAGGTGTTGATCCGCTCTTCGATCTGCGGATAATTTTCACCCGAGGAGGTCCTCATGCCGTTCTTCAAAGCGGTGTTCATGGTTTTGGGGCTTGAATCCCGGAGCATCTGCAGCCGGATGGCCATGGGCTCATCCGCATTCATGATGATATCCGGATTTGTTTCGGCACCCGGAAGATACAGGCCACCCACATATACCTTGATGATCATCAGGTTTCGAAGGCCGACACCGTTCAATACCAGAAGCTGATTCCCGTCCTGCAGGGTCTCGGGCATGTCGACTCCTTTATATTCGCGTGCGGCGGCGAATGATCCCATCATCAAAACGATCAGAACAGCAATAAACGCTTTCTTGAACATAGTGACTCCTTTCCTTAGTATTGTGGTGTTTGGCCCAAACCGACCCGATATTTTTATATACCTGATATCATAAAAATTGGAATTTTTACAGATTTTTTCATTCAGGATATTTTATGCCTGCAGCGAACCGATCAGTTGGTGAATATCGTCAATTCGATGCGTCCTACAGAAGTCGGTGATGCCGTCGAGGATGTCCATGGTGGCGCGGGGATTGGTGAAGCTGGCGGTTCCCACCTGGATCGCCGAAGCGCCGGCGATGAGAAACTCCAGTGCGTCTGTGGCGGTCATGATCCCGCCGATGCCGATCACGGGCACCTTCACCGACCGGGCAACCTGCCAGACCATGCGCAGCGCCACCGGCTTGATGGCCGGACCGGACAGCCCGCCGGTGATGTTTCCGAGCACCGGCTTGCGGGTATGAATATCAATGGCCATGCCGGTGAGCGTATTGATCAGGGACACCGCGTCCGTTCCCTCGGCTTCAACACTTCTGGCGATCTCGCCAACATCGGAGACATTGGGAGAAAGCTTGGTGATGACCGGTTTTGAGGTCTGCTTCCGCACCATTTTAATAACACCGGCGGCGGCGCAGGGGTCCACCCCGAAGGCCACGCCCCCGGCTTTGACATTGGGGCAGGAAATATTGACTTCAATCCCGGCAACGTCATCGAGTTCGTCGATCCGGGCGGCCAGGTCCGCATACTCATCGATGGTTTTGCCGTAGATGTTTACGATCACGGCGGTTTTAAACTGTTTCAGGAAAGGCAGCTTGTCCCTGACAAAAGCGTCGATCCCGATATTTTCGAGTCCGATGGCATTTAGCATCCCGCAGGCCGTTTCGACGATCCGTGGCGGTGCATTGCCGGCGGAGGGTTTGAGCGACAAGCCCTTGACGATGATGCCGCCCAGTCGATTCAAGTCGATGAGTTCATTGAATTCCCGGCCGTAGCCAAAGGTTCCCGAAGCGGTCATCACCGGATTTTTCAGATAAATCCCGCCAATATTGACACCAAGGTTCGGATCCGGCATAAAGCGTTCATTTCTCCAAAGCGTTAGGGTTCGGGTTCGCCGGCCTGGAATGAAGGGAGTCTTACAGACTCGCCTAATCCACAAAAATCACTTGACGAAATACCGGTGCGACTATATTTGATACAGCTTGACATCATGCCGCAACGGAAAATCGCATATTCGGGTCGATAAACGGCCGCAGAAGAATGTTTTAAAAAAATGCTTTCCGTTACGGCACCAACATACAATGTTGCCGGTAAATCGTCAATTACTTGATCATCCATATCCTATGAAAAACAACGGAAGCAGACCGCTTCGCATTTGCCTGCTCAGCTACCGCAGTCATCCCCACTGCGGCGGCCAGGGGGGGTATGTGCGGAACCTGAGCCTTGCCTTGACGGGGCTCGGCCATCGGGTGGACGTGGTTTCGGGCCCGCCTTACCCGGAGTTGGATCCGGGCATTGATCTTATCAAACTGCCCAGTCTGGATCTGTACAATCCCGACGACCTGTTTCGCATGCCCCGGATGGCTGAACTGGCCGATCCCATCAATTTCATCGAGTGGTTCGGCATCTCCAGCATGGGGTTTTCAGAGCCCTTTACCTTTGGCCTGCGCGCCCACCGATACCTGAAAAAACACCTCCGCCGCTATGATGTCGTGCACGACAACCAGAGTCTCTCCTATGGTCTCTGGTCGATTAAAAACAAAATCCCCACGGTGGCCACCATTCACCATCCCATCACCGTGGATCGGCACATCGCGGTGAAATCGGCCGCGCCCCTGTGGCGAAAGCTCAAAGAACTGCGGTGGTATTCCTTTCTGGATATGCAAAAGCGCGTTGCACGCACGCTTCCGCACATCATCACGGTCTCCAGCTGCGCCCGAAACGACATCTGCCGTGAGTTCAACATCGCTGAAAACAGGTTCAGCATCGTTCCCAACGGGATCAACACGGACCTGTTTTATCCCATTCCTGAAATTACCCGTCAGCCGAACCGGATCATCGTGACCACCAGCGCGGACACGCCCCTCAAGGGGCTGATGTACCTGCTGACCGCCGTGGCCGAAATCAGCAGAAAAAGAGACATCCGGCTGATCGTGGTGGGGGCGCCCAAAAAAAACGGCCAGGTGGAAAAATTTATCCGCTCACTGGGTATCGGCCGCCGGATCACCTTTACCGGCCGCATCAGCAGCGAGGAATTTGTCCGCCAGTATGCAATGGCCTCTGTGGCGGTGGTCCCTTCCGTATACGAAGGATTCGGCCTCCCCGCCGGGGAAGCCATGGCCTGCGGAGTTCCGGTCATCAGCACCACCGGAGGCGCCCTGCCCGAGGTGGTGGGAGACGCCGGCCTCCTGGTCCCCCCATCGGACGCAAACGCACTGATGCAAGCCATTCTAAAAGTTCTGGAGCATCCCGATCTGGCCGAACGCCTGTCCCGCGCCGGGCTGGAGCGGGTCCGGCAGCACCTGACCTGGGAGGCAGCCGCCCGGACCACCGTGGACATCTACCGGAAGGTCATGGATGATTACGGTCGATTTTAAAAAACTTCGGATCCGCCCCAATGACCGCATACTCGATATCGGCTGCGGATCGGGCCGGCATGCGGACGGCGCCCTGCGGTTTACGGACGTGCGGGTTTTCGGGGCGGATCTCAACTTCAGCGATCTGCAGGCCGCCAAAGAGCGGCTGGCCTACCTGGAGACCTTTGACGAATACGGCGGCGGCACCTGGGCGGTATCTGCTGCCGATATCACCGCCCTGCCCTACGCAAACGGCTGTTTCGACCACGTCATCTGCTCGGAAGTGATGGAGCATGTCCCCAACCATGAAGCCGCGGCAGCTGAACTCAACCGGGTGTTAAAACCCGGCGGCAACCTGGTGATCAGCGTCCCCCGGTATCTTCCGGAAAAAATCTGCTGGATGCTTTCCAGGGATTATGGAAATTCAAAGGGAGGGCATATCCGGATCTACCGCAAAGACCAGATTTCATCTTTATTTGAAAAACAGGGGCTGCGCCAGTGGGGTTTTCATTTCGCCCACAGCCTGCACACCCCATTCTGGTGGCTCAAGTGCCTGGTGGGTCTGCACAACAACGACTTCCTGCCCGTTTCCCTCTATCATCGCCTGCTCACCTGGGACATCATGGAACAGCCGAAAATCACCCGTTTTCTCGACCGGCTGCTCAATCCGGTGATGGGAAAAAGCCTGGTGGTCTATCTGAGAAAATCCTGACCGCAGGGTATCTCCCCGCACCCCAGGCGCCGCAAAACCCCAAGTGATCCGGTCATGGGCAGTTCTGAAAAAAGACCCGACTGTGCCGCCAGGCAATAGACCTGATACGGTGCCTGCCCCCCCGCTTCCGGATTTTCAAAAATATCGTGGATCAACAGGTATCCGCCGGGCCGGATGTGGCCTGCCCAGCTTGCAAAATCGGCGCAGGCCGCCTGATAAGTATGGCCGCCATCGATGAAGACCAGGGAAAGAGGCGTGCTCCACTGCCGGGCAATCAGCGCCGAGGACGCCACGATGGGCACCACGGTATCCTCAAGGCCGCTTCGGGCCAGGGTGTCCCGAAACAGCGGAAAGGTGTCCATGCAACCCCGGCGGCAGTCATAGGTGTCCGGGTCGAAGTAGCCTTCCCCCGGCTGCTGCTCCTCTGATCCCCGATGATGATCGATGGAAAACAGGACCGAATCGTTTTCCCGGCAAGCCGCCCCCAGATACAGGGTCGATTTGCCGCAGTAGCTGCCGATCTCCAGACAGGGGCCTTTCTTTGACGCATCCAGAGCGATATCATAGAGGCGCCGGCCCTCTTTTGGGTCGAGGAAGCCTTTTACTGAATCTAATAATGAATTATCGAACTTCATCGAAACGGACATATAACATCCATCCACAATTTGCAGTGCCCGAGACGCGCCTGTGGGGTTCTCTCGGCGAACATTGCGCCAATATTTTGCGAATGCTTCAAGACGAAGCGGAGCGGCCGCATTCTGGACTGTCTGAGCCGGCAGGCGAGTTTCCAGAATGCAGCGGAGCGAAGTCTTAGAAGCATCAAAATAGTGGCGCGTGAGCGGGAGAACCCCACAGGCGCGTCGCCTCAGTTTTGAGCACCACCTCTTCCCAGTAGGTAAACACTACTCCATATCATCATAATTCCTGGCCAGCACCTCACGGGGCTTGACCCCGTCGGAAGGACCCACCACCCCCTCCTCCTCCATCATTTCGATGATCCGGGCGGCCCTGTTGTAACCGATCCGCAGGTGCCGCTGGACCATGGAGATAGAGGCCTGGCCGGATTTGGTAACCAGGGCCACCGCATCGTCGTAGCGTTCGTCAAAGTCCTTTTCCCCGCCGTTCTCCTTCTGAACTTCCGGGGCTTCCAGGATGTCGTGGTCGTATTCGGGCTTTTCCTGGGCCTTTAAAAACTCGATGATCTTGTTGATCTCTTCTTCGGAAATATAGGCTCCGTGGATGCGCTGCAGCTTTGCCGTTCCGGGCGGGAGAAACAGCATGTCCCCGTTTCCGAGAAGGGCCTCGGCCCCGTTGGCGTCGATGATGGTCCTTGAATCCGTCTTGGAAGAGACCTGGAAAGAGAGCCGGGTGGGAAAATTGGCCTTGATCACCCCGGTGAGGATATCCACCGACGGCCGCTGGGTGGCCAGGATCAGGTGGATGCCCGAGGCACGGGCCATCTGGGCCAGGCGGGTCAGGCTGACTTCCACGTCCCGGGAGGCCACCATCATCAGGTCGGCCAATTCATCGATAATGACCACGATGTAAGGGAGGACTTCCCTTACTGGAGTCTCCTCGTCCGTCTTTTTTTCCTGCGCTTCGGATTTGACCTTGCGGTTGTACTGGCGGATGTTTCGCACCCGGGTCTCGGAAAGGAGCTTGTAGCGCCGCTCCATTTCCCGAACCGCCCAGAACAGGGCGTTGGTGGCCTTTTTCATGTCCGTGACCACCGGGGTGATGAGATGGGGGATCCCGTCATACATGGACAGCTCGATCCGCTTGGGATCGATCATGATCAGCTTGGTATCTTCCGGGGTGGCCTTATAGAGCATGGAGCATATCATGGTATTCAGGGCCACGCTCTTGCCGGTACCCGTGGCGCCGGCGATCAGCAGATGGGGCATGGTTTCCAGATCCGCCACTACGGGGCTTCCCACGATATCTTTTCCCAAAGCGATGGTCAGGCTCGACTTTGACTTGTCAAATACGGGTGAAGCCACGATATCCTTGATCACCACCACTTCCCGGCGGGTGTTGGGGACTTCGATGCCGATCACCGCTTTACCCGGTATGGGGGCGATAATCCGGATGCTCAATGCCCGCAGCGCCAGGGCCAGGTCATCGGCCAGGTTGACGACCTTGTTGATCTTGATGCCGGGCGCGGGCTCGAACTCAAAGCGTGTGATCACCGGCCCCGGCAGCACGGTGACCACCTTCCCCCGCACCCCGAAATCATCGAGCTTCTGCTCCAGCAGCTTGCTCATGTATTTCAGATTTTCATGATCCACGGAATCGACGATCACCTCCGGATCCTTCAAAAATTCCAGCGGCGGCAGCTGGAAACCTTCGCCAAACCGCATGGATTCAAATACCTGCTGTTTCGGGGCGGGAACGGCCCGCAGCGGCCTGGGCGGGAGTGTCTCCTTGATGGTCAGTTCAACCTTGGGCTCGGGATCGGATTTCAATTCGGGCTTGGGGTCGGGCTTGGGATCGGGCTTGGGCAATTTTTTAACATTTTTGGACTTGCGCGGCGGTTCGGGCCGGACTTTCTTCCGGGCTTTGCGATTTTCCTTGAACAGCAGGTACCCGGATTTGGCCGAACTACCTGCGGTCAACCCAAGCTTGCCGGTATTTTTGAGGGCCGCGAATAAAGAGATTCGAGTGGTGAGAATAAATCCGATCAGAAAAAAAAGGATGAGGATTGCCAAGCCCCCGGTCCAGTTTGAATAGGCCATCAGAAAAGATTTGATGGGCAGGCCGATGATCCCGCCGGCGGTGAACCGGTTGCCGAAAAGCGGATAGCTCTCACTGAAAAAAGACAGCAGTGCGCCCGTGGAGACGATCAGGAGCAGCCCCCCGGATGCGGTGTGGGCGACTGCCCGTCCGGAGCGTTTCCGGAAGAAATCGACACAGGCAATCATGAACAGCACCGGTATCCAGAAAGCGCCCAGGCCGAACAGACCAATGAGAAATCCCGCCAGGTGCGCGCCGAACAGGCCGAAAAAATTATCCACCGGCCCCATGGATCGGGCATGATGGATGGACGGGTCGGCCGGGCTATAAGAGACCAGGCTCACCAGCGTAAAGACGACCAGAAAGAACAGGAGAATGCTGATGATTTCTCTGCGCATGGATATCGGCAAATCAGTCGCTCATTGAATGATAATCATCTGGTGGATAGAATTTACTTATACCTCGAGAATAAACGGTAGTATAACCGGTTTTCGCTTCATGGTAAACGTGAAATATTCCCGCAGTGCCCGGAGTAGTTTTTTCCGGAGCACCTCGCAGCGGTCCGCGGGATCCACCAGGGCGACTTCTTCGATGATTTCGAGGATGACGCACTTGGCATCTTCGATGATATGCCCGGTTTCAAATTCGAACACAAACCCTTTCGAGACGATCTCCGGGCCGTAGACCACAAATCCGGTTTCCTCATCCAGCGCCAGGGTGACCACCACCAGCCCCTCCTCCGACAGGATCCGCCGCTCTTTCAATACCGAACGGCCCACATCCCCGATTCCCTTGCCGTCCACCAGTATCCGGCTGGTAGCGATTTTTCCCGCCACCCGTCCGCCTTCCGGATCGAACTCGATGACGTCTCCGTTTTCCGCCAGAAGCACCCGGTCTTTGGGAATGCCGGCTTCTTCCGCCAGCTGCGCATGGTGAATGAGATGCCGGTACTCACCGTGAATGGGAATGAAATACGTCGGGCGGGTCAACCCGATCATCATCTTGAGCTCTTCCCGAAACGCATGGCCGGACACATGGATATCGGAAATCTTCTCATAGATGACATCCGCCCCTTTTCGAAACAGATTGTTGATGATCTTGGCGATGGCTTTTTCGTTACCGGGTATGAACTTTGAGGACAGGATCACCGTATCCCCTGCCTCGATGCGGATCTGCCTGTGGGTCCCGGTGGACATCCGGGTCAGGGCCGACATGGGTTCCCCCTGGCTGCCGGTGGTGATGATGACCAGCTGGCGCGATTCGAGATAATCGATCTCTTCGATCCTGACTTCCATGTCTTCGGGGATATCAAGCATGTTCAATTGCTTGGCGATGCTGACGCTCAGCTCGATGCTGCGGCCGTTGAACAGGATCTTTCTTCCCCTGGACCGGATGATGTCCGCCACCTGCTGGATCCGGGCGATATTGGAAGCAAACAGGGCGACAATCACCCGCCCGCGGCTTTTGGAAATGATCTTTTCCAGGGTTTCCCCCACCCGGGCGTCGGACATGGTATGGCCTTCTTTTTCCACGTTGGTGGAATCCGACAACAGGGCCAGTATGCCTTTCTCCCCCAGACGCGCAAAAGCCTGCACATCGGTTTTCATGCCGGGGATGAAGGATTCGGACAGTTTAAAATCGCCGGTATGGACGATCATTCCAGCAGGTGTCGAAATGGCCAGGCCGACGCCATCCACCACGCTGTGATTCACGCGGATGAACTGGAATTCAAACGGCGAAAGCGTCAACACCTGACCCGGGGCGATTTCGCGCAGGACGGCCGATGCCAGCAGATCATGCTCCTCCAGTTTGTGCCGGAGCACTCCTAAGGTAAAGGCGGTGGCGTATACCGGAACATTGATCTGCTTTAAGAGATGCGGCAGCGCTCCGATATGGTCCTCATGAGCATGTGTCAGGACCACGCCGGCCACCCGGCTGTGATGCTGCCGGATATACTCCATGTCCGGAATCACATAGTCCACCCCGAGCATGTAGTCTTCCGGAAACATCAAACCCACATCGACAATGACGATGGTCTGACCGTATTCGATCACCATCATATTCATGCCGATTTCACCGAGGCCCCCGAGGGGGATGAGTCTGAGCACCCCGGATTCATTTTCCATATTCATAGAATGTTCCGTCATGATTGTCCTAACAGAGGATTTCAAGTTTTTCGAAAATCGAGTCCATGAAATCCATCAACCAATCGCGCTGGGACCGGGTGGCGTTTCCAATGCAATCGCAGCGGAGGCGATTCCGGGTGCGGACCAGAAATTCCGCGGCAATAGAATCCGTATTCAACTCGAGGGCGAAATAAAGCGGATGGCAATCCGTGTGCGCCGCCTGAAGTTCGGTGAACAGTGAAGGGTCTACAGGGAGCCAGTAAATGTTACCCATCTCGGCAGGCCCGAGGTGTGCGTCCAGATAGTCCTTGATCTTCTGGTGGTCGTGAATTCTGATTTCATCGATGATGTAGAGTTTCATGGCCGACTCGTATCACATTCGGACGGGTTTCGCAAGATGCGTGCTTCTGCTGAACTCCGCTCATAATTGATCATCTTCTGCTTCAGGGCAGTCCCGCCCCCGAAGCCGCCGATGCTCAGATCGCTGCGGATGATCCGATGGCAGGGGATCAGGATCGGATATGGATTTTTCGCCAGCGCCGATCCCACAAACCGGCAGGCGCGGGGGCGCCCGATGGCCACGGCGATATCCTTATAGGTGGCCAATTCACCGTATGGGATCTGGGCCACTTTTCTCAAAACTTCCGCCTGAAGCGGGCTCAACCCGTCAAAACTCAGGTATTGCCAGAAGTCTTGGCTGTTTCTGCCCTCAATACATTCCATGATCCGCCCGATCATCTCATCGAGTTTGGCGTGATCGGAACCGTCCTTTTGAAAATCAAGGCATCGAGATTCCGGCGCCGCACCGGGCAGCAAAATTTCTTTAAGAACAAACGGGTCCACGTAAAAGGTCAGGGTGATCCGCCCATAGGGGGTTTGAACCCCCGACTTATACAGGTATTCTTTTTTCATCCGGTAAAAACTCCTCCAGATTTCCATTTGCGTCAAATGCCATGGGCGCCCAGGGACTTTTGCGGATTAAATGGGGATTGGATAGAATCTCCTTTTCAAGAGCGCGCGAGGCCGACATGAATTCAAGGTCTGCCGTATGGGTGATCCGGATCATGCGAAGTTCCTTGACGGACTGGACACCGGTGGTCTTCGCACAAGCTGAAAGGCTTTCACGGTCCGTGGGAAAATGAATCGGGATGGCCGCTTTTTCCGGCGAGATGGCCGTAATGGCGTTGACAAACGTTTTTCTGCGGTCCAGACGATTCACCAGACGATCGGTGGTGAAATCCGCCAGGCCAATGCCGTTGGCATTGCCGTCCGACGCGGGGGAAAGGTCCCGGACGAATATCCGCTTGACATGGGGCGCCATAAACATGTCTCCCGTAAGGTCCCTGTGCCGCCCGGTCACATTGGAATCCATGCCGATACCGGAAATGTTTTTGCCCATGTAGTCAACGATGAGGATATCCAGCTGATCAAACGGTATGCGGGCCAGCATCTGCCTGGAGCGGATCAGCAGCTGTTTTTCCGCTGCGATCAGCCGATCCGGCATCACGGCTTCGATATGCGCCATCTGTCCGCAGCCGTCTTCGACCAGGCCGATGCAAAAGAGCAGCTTGAGATGTCCAAGCAGGTGTTGGGCGGCGGTTTCGATGATGCCAAACGAACGGGAAATCGCGGCCCGGTGGAACTCGGCCGCTCCCTGGGCCTTTCCCAGGCCGACGGTCAGCATCTTGCACAGACCGCTTTCAATGGGTGCTTCAAATTTCGTATGGGGTTTGACCCGGTTGATCACAACGATATGATCCGCAGAAAGAGCGGTTTTGGCGACATACAGATTAACGCCATCAATAGCGCCGATGCGGGCCGTGTCCATATCAGGGGCGATGGGAACCCCCATTCCGGCTTCGGTGATATTCAGGCCCGCCAGGATGTTTTTCTGCCCCTCGGCAGTGGCCCCGCCGTGGCTTCCCATGGCCGGAACGATAAACGGCCGGGCGCCTTTCTCCTTCAAGAAATCTACACAGGTCTTCACCACGGCATCGAGCCGGTCGATCTTCCGGCTGCCCACCGCAATGGCGATGGTCTGTCCCTTTTTCAGAGCGATGCGGTTTGAAATCAGCGCAAGGCTTTGCTGGAATGCCAATGACGGATCATCGATTCGAGACCGGATGAGTTGCTGCCGGACCAGCGCCATTTCCGGAAAGTCAGATATCATGAGCGTCTTGCATGGTGGATTGAGGAAATGGTGAAAGACGGGGTGAAATCAGAAAAACAGGGGGGCAAACGGCAATCGGCTTCCCCGGTTTGGACGGAAATTGAATCCAACCGGGGAAGCGCAATCGCAAAAATCAGCTTTCTTCAACGGTAATGGCGCCGGGCTCGCATACTTCGACGCAGCTTTCGCAGCCGAGGCATTCTTCGGCATTGACCGGTACGGATTTGCCGTCCTGGATCTCAAATACTTCCACGGGGCAAACGTCTACACATTCTTCACAACCTTCACACTTGTCCGAATCGACGGTCGGATTAAAAGCCATCTCTCATTCTCCTTTCCTGTTGATAAATTACCCTGAATTCAATGATATGTTGAATTTCAACCCGAATGACAGGATGTCACTCCGGCATGGTATACGAAGAAATTTTCCTTAACCCAAATGGAATCCGGAGTCAAGAATTCTTATTCATTTTAATCATTTTATCGAAAATAGGAAGACCACCATATGGGCACTGGGCCCCTTGGGTGCGGGAAGATGCTGCGCCGGATCGATGAACAGGCGGCAGAATCGGTCCGGGGATGTGTCCTCTATGATAAGCATCTGAATTTGAATGTTTTCATTCACGTTTGCCGAAAAAGCGGGGAATTCAAGGGTTTTGGCGTCCCGCGGAATTTGCGTCAGGTCCAAAAGCGCTTTATTCACTGCCTCGGCAAGATTTCCCCCTGCGCCCGATGACAAAACATCGATGGTGCGGAGCTTTTCGGAAAACTTTTCCTGTATGTGGCGCACCACCTCCCGGCTGGAGGTGACCAGAACCAACGGCATGGCGGCATCTTCATTTGCCAGCCGGCACCACGCGGAAAGCCGGGAGAGCGTCATCAGCGCCCCGGCATCCTCCTCGGGAAACGGCAGGTCCAGGGATGCGTCGGCGGGCCGTCCGTCGAGACCGGACAGCAGATTTTTCCGGGACCGCTCGGCATGGGCCAGTTTCCGATCGATATCGTCCTGATCCTGATCGAACTGCTGGGCCGTCTGCAAAAACAACCGCGCGGAAAAAAGGGGATCGGCTTTTTCATCCGCCTGAGCGGATTCACCCAGAATCTCGGAACTGATGTTTGATGAAAAATCGGATGGATAGGTCCCTTTTCCGGGCCGGGCGGCCAGCATGGCGGCACTCTTTCCATGGATGTTGCTCCACTGATGGTATTCGGCCAACTTTGCGGATAATCGATCCTCGTCACCCGTGACCGGAACCCGGATTTCTACTTTGCCGGCATCGGCCAACTGCCGTGCCAATGCGGGAATGCATCGGTCATTGGGCTGGTATACCACCACGCCGCCGAAAAATTCATGGATGGCGGCGGCAACCGGTTCCGGAATATACGAAAATGGGAAGTATGCGGGTTTCATTTAAATTATGCCTGTTCTCTGCAGTTTCATCGGTATTGTTGACGTTTAAGGCAATTTATCGTCATGGACCTCGATCCCAAGGGCCTCGAGTTCCGCCCGTATGGCATCGGCCCGGTCAAAATCCTTCGCTTTACGGGCCGCCTGCCTTTCTTCACGCAGGGACCGGGCCCGAGGGTCGGCTTCGCCGGGCTCAAAATCAAATATGTTAAGTACCTGGTCGATATTTTCAAATGCGGCGATTACCTTCCGGGCGTCATCTTCGCTGAATTGGCCCTCGCTGACCAGCGTATTGATCTCCTTGATCTTTTTATAGATGACGGCCATGGCCTGGGGAAGATTCAGGTCGTCATCCATGGCGTTGATGAACCCCTGCTTGATGTCGTAGGCCAGCTGATCAGATTCCGGGCAGCCTTTGCCGCCCTTCACCTTCATCAATGCTTGAATACAGGTGTCCAGGCGCTTCAGTGCACTGCGGGCCTGCACCAGCCGCTGCTTGGAAAACGTGATCGGCTTACGGTAATGCCCTGAAATCATCCAGAAGCGGATTTCTCTTGGCGTGATACCGTCACCGAACACCTCTCCGATCTCCGGCAGCCCGTTGCTGTTTTCCACCTGGACCTGTTCGCAATGGATCCAGTATTTCACCATGGATTTTCCCGAGACCGCCTTTGCAATGGCCAGTTCGTTTTCATGGTGCGGAAAAATCAGATCACGGCTGCTGGTATGAATATCGTAGCGCTCGCCGAGATATTTCATGGCCATGGCGGCACACTGGATATGCCACGAGGGGCGGACATTTCCCCATTCGGTCTTGACGTAGATGCCCCTTTTCAGCTCCGACAGCTTGGCCCGCTTGAACAGGGTGAAATCCCGGGGGTTGTTTTTTTCGTATTCGTCCAGATCCACGGTGGCCCCCAGCTTGATTTTCTCCAGGTCGATCCCTGAAAGCCTGCCGTATTCCGGAAATGACGCAATGGAAAAATAGAGGGAGCGCAGCTTCTCGTATGCCGATCCTCTGGCCGTCAGCTGCTTGGCCAGGTCGACCATGTCATTGATGTGTTCGCTGGCCCGGGGATACTGGTCCGCAGGCTTGATCCGGAGTGCTTCGAGGTCGGCCTTGAAAAGATCGATGTACTCCTGGGTAAATTCTGCCAGTGCCTTACCGGCCCGCTCGGATCCGAGGATGGTTTTGTCGTCGTAATCGGTGATGTTCATGATGTGGTTGACGGCATACCCGCGGTAGCCCAGGTACCGGGACAGCAGATCCGAAAACACAAAGCGCCGGCACTCGCCCAGGTGCATCCGGGAATCCGCGGTGGGGCCGCAGGAATAAATGGAGACCCGCCCCGGCTGGATCGGCTCAAGTGGCTCTTTTTTGCGGCTCATGGAGTTAAACAGCCGGATGTCGACCTTCTTTTTCACCGAAAACAGCGGGGTGCTCAAATACCTCTCCCCGTTGTCCGGGAAGATCACCACGATGGTTCCCGAGGTCATGTTCCGGGCCTCCTGCGCGGCAATCACCATGGCCGCACCGCTGCTCATGCCGACGAAAAGCCCCTCCTCCCGCCCAAGGCGCCGGGTCATCTCAAAGGCCTCTTCATCATCGATATTGACCTTGGCACTTAGCAGATTTTTTTGAAATATCTCAGGGCAATAGGCTTCCTTGAGATTTTTCAGGCCCTGGAGCTTATGGCCCAGGTAGGGCTCTACCCCGATGATTTTCACTTTAGGGTCATATTCCGAAAAGCGCTTGGCCAGGCCCATCACTGTGCCGGTGGTTCCCATGGTGGCGACAATCGCATCCACCTTTCCGCCGGTCTGGGCGATGATTTCCCCGGCGGTGCCGTGGTAATGCGCTTTCCAGTTGGCCGGGTTGTTGTACTGGTCCGACATGAAATAGGTGTCCGGATTTTCACGGACCAGACGATAGACTTCCTCGATGGCCCCGTCGGTTCCCAGATGGCCGGGGGTGAGCAGAATTTCGGCGCCCCGGGCGATGAGGATCTTGCGCCGCTCGATGCTGGCCGCCTCGGACATGGCCAACAGGAGCCGGTACCCTTTCACGGAACAGATCAGTGCCAGGCCGATGCCGGTATTGCCGCTGGTGGCCTCGATGACGATCTTGTCTTTCGTGAGCCGGCCGGATCTTTCGCCATCTTCGATCATATACAGGGCCGGCCGGTCCTTGATAGACCCGCCGGGATTGAAATACTCCAGCTTTGCCAGTATTTTCACATCCGGATTGGGGTTCAGCCGCCGGATTTCCACCATGGGCGTATTGCCGATGGTATCGAGGATTGAGTCTGCCATCGAAATTATCCTTGGACACGGCGATAAATGCCGCGGGTATTGCGCTGATGCGCGTGCACAATCACGCGCTCGAATCGGTTAAAAAGGAGGCGATCTTTTCCCAGATCGCATTGAAGACCTGGTCGGGACTGCCGGCGGCATCGATGACCACGAAACGGTCCGGTTCCTGAAAAGACAGTTCCAGGTATCCGTTTCTAACCTTTTGGTGAAACAAGAGCCGCTCATTTTCAAACCGGGTCTCATCCACCGGGCGCCCCCCGCTTTCCACCTGGCGCCAGACCCGTTTGAGCCCTTCCTCGGGTTTAATATCGAGCAAAAAGGTGAGATCCGGCCGCAACAGGCCCAGGACCAGATCGTTTAAACGGTCAATGAGCTTTTTGTCAAGGCCCCGGGCAAATCCCTGGTAAACGCGGGTGGAATCGAGAAAGCGGTCGCACAGGACGATCTTTCCCGCCGCGAGCATTGGCTGGATCATTTCCCGGACGTGCTGATTCCGGTCCGCGGCATACAGCAAAAGTTCGGTCACGGGATCGAGCGCACCGGTTCCGGGACTCAAAAGGATGGCCCGTATTTTTTCACCGATGACGGTCCCCCCCGGTTCCTTGGTCACCACGCAATCATGCCCCGATTCGGCCAGCCGGTCGGCGACCGCACGGATCTGGGTGGTTTTCCCGGAGCCTTCTCCCCCTTCAAATGAGATAAACATGAATCATCACAAATCCATTAAAGGGACATCATTCACTTTTCAATCCCCCCTTGTAGAAAAACCGCTCCAGGGGCCGGTGATAGCTTGTCCAGTCTTCGTTTGCGTCCTGGGATTCCATAAATTCACGGATGCCGTTGATCTTGGAATCGATTTCATCCAGGTAATTCAGCAAAACCGCTTCAAGGGTCTTTGGCGTCTCCGGCGATCCGAGTTCCTTTTGTCCATGATGGCTGACGACCATGTGTTTCAACAAAAGCGCGAGCTTTTCGGGGAAATTGTCCATAGCCGATATTTTTTTTTCGACCATGCCCACTCCGATCACAATATGGCTGATCAACCGGCCGGCATCTGAGTAATCGATGCGTACATCGTACTTGAACTCTTCGATTTTGCCGATGTCGTGCAGCATGGCGCCGGCCATCAGCAGGTCCCGGTCGATCCCGGTGTAGTGGTCCGCCACCCGGTCGGATAGAATGGCCAGGGAAAGGGTGTGCTCCAGCAAACCGCCCAGGTATGCGTGATGCATCCTTTTGGCGGCCGGAGCGGATTTGAACCTGACGAGAAAGGCTTCATCCCCCCAGAATTCATACAGCAGCGATTTGATCTCCGGTGTCTGGATGCTGTCGGTGAGTTTCAGCAGGCGCCCCATCATGGCATCCACGTTTCTCCGGGTGGCCGGAAGAAAATCCGCGAGCTGCACTGCATCGGAAGGGTGGACGATCATGGACTTGATCACCAGCTGGGGCACCCCCCGGTATTCTGAAACGCTTCCCCGGACGTGAACGAAATCGCCACAGACCGGACTTGTGCTGAACTGATCCACATCATCCCAGATAACGCCCTTGAGCTTTCCGGTCCTGTCCGTGAGCATGATGCTGATGAAGCTGCCGCCATCCTTTTTGCGCGACATTACCTTTTCTGACAAAACGAAAAGATCGTCCACCGCATCGCCCGGCTTGATCAGTTCAATAAATGTCTTTTTCACTTCTGCCTTCCCCTTGAAGGACGATTTTCGTTTGACTTTTTGGGTGTTGGACGATTTTATACTGGAAATTTATGGGTTCATCAAGGTATTCTTCCCCAAACCGGGAAAACAGGGCATCTCTTCCCGCAGCCCGCCGGAAGCGGCGGGCGCTCTGTTTCAGGCAATCCCCAGAGGACGGATCAAAATCGAATGCATCTGAGGCATCTCCCAATATATTGTTTACCCCGGTGCATCTTTTTTATTGCCGCATTGCTGATCTTTCTGGTTCAGCCGGGATCATGCCCGGCATCCACCCCGACCGATACCGCCCCTCCCGCCCCTTCGACGGCAGGCATGCCCTGGCGGCTGACGGCAGACCGGGTCGCCTATGACCAGGATACGAACATATTCACCGCTACCGGCAACGTGATTATCACCCAAAGCGATAAAACCCTTGCCGCCGATGTGGTCCGATTCAACCGGGACACGATGGAAGCCGTAGCGGAAAAAAATGTCCGGCTGAGTGTGGGCAAAGATTTTCTCACTGGCGACCGGGTCGAAATCAACCTGGATACCGCCACCGGCGTGATCTATGATGGCACCATTTTTGTGGAAAGCAAACATTTCTATATCCGTGGAAACGAGATCCGCAAAACCGGAAAACAAAGCTACACCATCGATCGGGGAAGCCTGACCACCTGCGATGGGGATCACCCGGCCTGGGAAATCACCGGCAGGGACCTCGATGTCACCCTGGAGTCCTACGGCACCCTGAAACATGCCACCCTATGGGCCAAACAGCTGCCCGTCGCCTATGTTCCTTATTTTCTGTTTCCGGTCAAGCAGAGGCGGCAGTCCGGCCTGTTGCCGCCTCAATTGGGATATTCGAACCGAAATGGCGCCGAATACATACAGCCGTATTTCTGGGCCATCAACCGCAGCACCGATGCCACTTTCTACCTCCACTATCTCGAGGCGCGGGGCCTGAAATACGGCGCCGAATACCGCTATGCGCTTTCGCCCGGATCATTGGGCACCCTGATGGCGGACTATTTAGATGACGAGAAAATCGACGACGGCATCGGTGATGCCAGTGATAACTGGGGGTACCCGCAGGACAAGGTTCTTCGCACCAATTCGGACCGGTACTGGTTCAGGGCCAAGGCCAATCAGGAACTGCCCCTTGAAGCACAGCTCAAGATGGACATCGATATCGTCAGCGATCAGGATTACCTGCGGGAATTCGACAGCGGATATACCGGTTATAACGCCACCCGGGATTATTTTGTATCCGAGTACGGCCGGGATCTCGATGATGAAAATGATCCGGTCCGCCAGAACAGCGCGTCCATCAACCGGACATGGTCCACGGCCAGCTTCGATGCCGATGTGATCTGGTATGACAACGTGATCGATCGGACTCAGGACCTGCCCGACGATACGCTCCAGCGCCTGCCGCGGATTTCATTTGCCACCTTAAAGCAGCCCATCGGCCGGTCTCCGGTCTTTTACGAACTGGAATCGGGCTATACGAATTTCTTTCGAAAAGACGGCCTCGATGGACAGCGGACTGATATCTACCCCCGGCTGTATCTTCCCCTGTCCTTTAGAACGATTCGTCGCATTCGAACCCTCGGCGGGTTTCCGCCAAACCGCCTGGTATGTGGATCAAGACGACACCGACTCACAGGACATGGATGATGCCGCCTTACAACACCGGGAAACTTACGACCTGGGGGCGGACCTCTCCACGGAAATGGCCGGAATATATGAGGTCGACCGATGGTCCATCGATAAAATCAAGCATACCCTGATTCCACAAATATCATATTTCTATGTTCCCAAAACAGATCAATCCGAATTTCCGTTTTTTGATGAAACCGACCGGCTGGAAAGCCTAAACCTGCTCACCTTCTCACTGACCCAGCTCTTTACCGCCAGAACGCTGGCGCCGTTGCCTGAACGGCCGGCAATCGGCGGCGCGCCCATTTATCAGTATGACCAGTTATGCCGCATTCGGGTCGAACAACCCTATGATTTCAAACCGGATGATCCGGAGGGCACCGACCCCTTCCGCCCGCTGTATTTCGAGCTTGACGTCACCCCTGCTCATCTGTTAACCCTTCATGCCGATGCGCAGTGGAGCCATGATCAGGGGGACCTGATCACCCATAATATCTACGGCCGCATGGCCTTTCTTACCGGAGATTACCTCCTGGTGGAGCACCGGTATGAAAAAGACGTCAGTCAGTCCATTTACCTCAACTTCAGCAAGTTGATCACCCGCCGCATCCGGCTGTACGGGAAATATGAACGGAACCTGGAAGACGGCATCGATATTGAAAAAGGGATCGGCCTGCTGTATACCGCACAATGCTGGGGAGTGGACGTCTTTGTGGAAGACAAAGAAGACGACCGCCGGTTCGGGCTGATGGTCAATCTGCTCGGGTTGGGTGGCATCGGAAACACCCTCTGACGGGTGGGGCCACTGGTAAACAACGGAACTTTTGGCATTTATCTGAAATCCGATCCCCGCATGATGATAATATTTATATAACCCCTTGACTTTCTATAAATTTATATTTAATTATAGGCAATACCGAATGTTACCGGCATTTATGGCTGACCGGAAGAAGGCAAAATTGCCGGCCGTTAAAAATGTTGCCGGGGGCAGCGCCCCCGTTTAGAAACATGTGCGCTTATCCAGCATATCACCGAGGATATTCACGTAAAACAGGAGGCAGTATGAACAAACTGGAGCTCATTTCAGCTCTTAAAAAGGAAGCGGACATTTCAAAATCCGAAGCGGCAAAGGTGGTGCAGATATTTTTCGATTCCATGTCCGACGCCCTGATCGAAGATGAACGAATTGAAATCCGCGGCCTTTGCAGTTTTTTTGTCAAAAATTACAAAAGCTATGTGGGCCGTAATCCCAAGACCGGTGAAAAGGTAATGATTCAGCCCAAGAAGCTGCCTTTCTTCAAGTGCGGCAAAGAACTCAGGGAACGGGTCAATAAATAATCGGCCGGATAACCGCGTGCCCGGGATAGACAAACTGATCGACCAGGAAAGGCCCGTCCGTCTGCTGACGGACATCCTTGAAAGCGGCAACCTTCCCCATGCCTTTTTGTTTACGGGAACGGCGGGAGTGGGAAAAAGTGCCGCCGCGCTGATGTTGGCCATGACCTGCAACTGTGAAAATCGGCATGTCCGCCATCCGACGGTCACGACCGATGTTGTTTTGGCAAAGACAAACGATGCTTTTTATCCCTGCGGTACCTGCCGGTCCTGCCGGAAAATCCTGGGGGGAAGCCATCCGGATATCCATCGCCTCAAACCGGCAGGGGCAGCCATCAAAGTGGATTCGGTGCGGGACCTCTGCCGAAAACTCATCCTTAAACCCAACGAGGCCCAAATCCGTGCGGCGATTATCGCGGATGCCCATACGTTGAATGCCGAAGCGGGCAATACGCTGCTCAAGATCATCGAAGAGCCACCGGATCGGACCATCTTTCTGCTGATCGCGGACAGCGATTCAAACCTGCTGCCCACCATTGTTTCCAGGTGCCGGCACATCCGGTTCAATCCGATCTCCCGGGACCGCCTGCAGGACCATTTGATAAAATACGAGGGGTTGGCCACACCCCATGCCTCGGTTATTGCGGCAATGGCACAGGGAAGCATGGCCCGGGCAAAAAGACTGATCGAAACGGACTGGATTGACCAGCGCGATCAGATTCTTAAGGCCGTCCGCTGTTTCTCTTCCGGCCGGATCCGTCCGGGTCTTGTCTTTTCAGAAGCCCTTTCCAAAAACCGGGACCAATTGACAAACGCACTGGATGTCATGAAAATCTGGTTCCGGGACATCGCCGTCTGCGGGGATGCGCCGGATCGGGTGATCAACCGGGATTTAATCGTTGTTTTGCGTCAGGCAGCTTCCAGAACCAGTTTGGACGCGGTTGTCCGTAAATTGGAGGCCATATCCATTGCGGAATCGGATCTTCAGGCAAATGCCAATCCGCGGCTGACCATGGATCGTCTTGTGATGGCGATTGCCGCCAGAAATTAGCGCCTGAAATCGTTTCCGGGCAATTATAAAAAGATGGCTCAGGTTTGCCATTAAAGGTTGAATATATGGAAATGGAGAAAGTCATTGGCGTCCGTTTCAAACCAGCGGGCAAGATATACGATTTCAGCTGCGGTGCCTTTGTGCTGAATGTGGGCGACCGGGTGATCGTGGAGACGGAAAACGGACTTGGGTTCGGCGTTGTGGCCACTCAGCCGGCCCAGGTTGAAAAGCAGTCCCATGCCTTGAAAAAAGTATTCCGGCCGGCCACGGAGCAGGACCTGGGGCAGCTTGAACAGAACCGGGAGACCGAAGCCCGGGCGTTTGCCTTCTGTCACGCCTGCATTAAAGAACTGGAACTGGAGATGAACCTGTTCTGCGCCGAAAGCAATTTTGACGCCACCAAAATGACCTTCTTTTTTACGGCCGACGGCCGGGTGGATTTCCGTAAACTGGTCAAGATGCTGGTCCGGGAATTCCGCATCAAAATCGAAATGCGCCAGGTCGGCATCCGAAACCAGGCGAAGATGTGCGGCGGGATCGGCAGATGCGGCCGGGAACTGTGCTGCTGCATGTTCATGACCAAATTTGATCCCGTTTCCATCAAAATGGCGAAAAAGCAGGGACTTTCGCTCAACCCCACAAAGATATCAGGGGTTTGCGGGCGCCTGATGTGCTGCCTGACGTTTGAAAATGATGCCTACACCCCGCCGGAAAGGCGCCCGGGCAGAAAGGAAACCGGATCATGACCGATCCATTTTATATCACCACTCCCATTTATTACGTGAATGCCAGACCCCACCTGGGCCATACCTACACCACCATCGCCGCGGACGTAGCCCGGCGGTTTCACCGGATGCAGGGAGCCGATACCTTTTTTCTGACCGGAACCGACGAGCACGGGGACAAGATCGTCAAGGCAGCGGAAAAACAGCAGATGGCGCCCCGGGAATACGCGGACGCCGTCAGCCGCCTCTTTTTCGACCTGTGGCCCCGCTACGACATCGATTATGACCATTTCATCCGCACCACCGATCCGGATCACATCCGGGTGGTCACGCGGGTGCTGCAGCAGATCTATGATGCCGGAGACATTTATTTTTCAGAATACCAGGGTCTCTACTGCTTTGACTGCGAGCGGTTCTATCAGGAACGCGAACTCACGGAAGGGAAATGCCCGGATCACGGCACCCGGCCGGAGATGATCCGGGAATCCAATTATTTTTTTAAAATGAGCCGCTACCAGGACTGGCTGATCGCCCATATTCACGCCCATCCGCAGTTCATCCAGCCGGAACGGTATAAAAATGAAGTACTGGCGTTTCTGCGCGAACCGCTGGAGGACCTTTGCATCTCCCGGCCCAAGTCTCGCCTGGAATGGGGAATCCCCCTGCCCTTCGATGATAAATTCGTCACCTATGTCTGGTTTGACGCCCTGCTCAACTATGTCTCCGCTCTCGGCTATCCGGACGGCGACAACTTCAAGAAATTCTGGCCCCATGCACGCCACATCGTGGCAAAAGACATCTTGAAACCCCACGGGATCTACTGGCCCATTATGCTAAAAGCGGCCGGCATCGATCTCTACCAGAACCTGTATGTGCACGGCTACTGGAATGTGGATGAAACCAAGATGTCAAAAAGCATCGGCAATGTCGTGGACCCGGTGTATTTGAAATCCACCTATGGCACGGACGCCATCCGGTTCTTCCTGATGAGAGAGATGGTGTTCGGCCTGGATTCGAATTTTTCAGAAGACATCCTGGTCAGCCGCATCAATTCGGATCTGGCCAATGATCTGGGAAACCTGTTCTCCCGGGTGCTGGCCATGTTCAACAAGTATTTCAAAGGCATCGTCCCGGATATTGATCCGGCGGCAAAAACCGATATTCCCGGCTTGAAAGAGGATGCATCCGGGGCCATTTCCGATTTTGAAGCCGCAATGGAAAACCTGCAGTTTCACAAGGCCCTGCAGGCGGTCTGGCAGCTGATTTCAAGGATGAACAAATACGTGGATACGATGGCGCCATGGGAGATGGCCAAAGACGAAGCGCAAAAAGACCGCCTGGGTGCGGTCATGATCAATCTTCTGGAAGGACTGCGGGTTGTAGCCGGCCTGATTTCGCCGGTAATGCCGGAAACATCGACGGCCATGATGGCGCACCTGGGCCAGGGAAACGACCCGGCCGATGGTCTGCTCAGCCGGCTCAAGAATTGGGGTTCCATTTTGCCCCGAACCCGGATATCAAAGCCGGTGCAGCTCTTCCCCCGCATCGAGGCGGACAAACCTGGAAAAATTGACCCAAAACCGGAAAAGAAGTCCTCGCCAGCGGCACCCGGGGCAGCAAAACCGGAGATCAGCATCGAGGATGTCTTCAAACTCGACCTCCGGGTGGCCCGGGTGGTGGCTGCCCAACCGGTTCCCAAAGCCAATAAACTGTTGAAGCTTGAAGTTGAAGATGGGGGCAAAAGGCGGACCCTGGTGGCCGGGATTGCCCGGCATTACACGCCCGAACAGATTATCGGAAAACAGGTGGTGATCGTGGCCAACCTGAAACCCGCCACCATCATGGGAGTCCGCTCGGAGGGAATGTTGCTGGCGGCCATTTCCGATAAAGACGGCGCCGTGGTCACCCTGGATCGGCCGGTGCCGCCGGGCCTGTCCGTGAAATAAAAGAAAGCAGGATACCTGCAAACCCATTATTCCAACATTCCATTATTCCATATCCGTGGTGTGGCATAGCCGATTGCTCTGACCTGGCCCAGAGGACCAGGTTTTCCAACTTCAATAAATTCATTGCGTCAGAGACAGCAGGAAGTTTCTTAAATTGATCTTTTTGCTTTTTAATCCCAGCTGATCCCTGATATTGTTTCGATGAAATTCAATGGCTCTGTCGGACAGACGAAGCAGATCGGCAATTTCCTTGGTTGTTTTGCCGGCTTTAACCAGGTCGGCCACCTGGACCTGCATGGGGGTGAGGTTTTTTAATAAATGCCCCGACAATTTTTGCAGGTAAGGGGATACGATTTCATTAACATTTGACTCAAGAATGTCCAGATACGTTTTTTGTTTGGAGTTTACCCGGGTTTCATTTAGTTTTTCGATGTAGGGTAAAATTAAATTTTTGACATTTGACAAGACTTTGTCTTCAAGATCTTCCTTGTCCTGTTCCCGCTGTTTTAATAAAATTTTCAAAGCGGTGTTTGTTTCCTGAAGATTTATCGTTTGCAGACGAAGCTCCTCCTCTTTTTCGATCAACGCCTTTGCAGACAGCTTGCGTTCTTCAACTTCGGCAACGAGTCGTTCATTCATCCTTAGAAGTTCACGGGTTCGCTCCATTACCCGTGCTTCAAGCTCTTCGTTGGCCGCTTCGAGTTTTGCTTCGGCTACTTTACGATCCGTGATATCCATGAAAGATGCCATCATGCAGATCGGATTATGCTCGGCACCTTTCACCAGATTGGCTGAAACCAGAACGGTGATGATGGAGCCGTCTTTGATCATTACATCGACTTCGTCCCTCCAATAACCCTTGTCCAAAACGGCTTCCAGGGCTTTTTCCGCCTGTTCTTGATCCACTGCAAAGCTGATGGCTGATTTTCCAATGATTTCAGAAGCATCATCATCGCCCCACAATTCAAGAAAGGCGCTGTTCACATACGTGATATTCCCCATCAAATCACCGATGACAATTCCCTGGATGGACGATGAGACCGCAAAATCCTTGATGCGAAGCTCTTCCTCCATTTTTTTTCGATCGGTGATGTCAATGAAAGAGTCCATTGTGCAGATGGGCTCGCCATTTTCATTATAGACAATATTGGCTGCCATTTGGATGGTGGCCGGCGTACCGTCTTTTCGAAACCCTTCAATTTCACCTTCCCAGCTCCCTTTTGTCAGCATTTCAAGCAATATCTGCTCCGCCTGGTCTTTATCTCTGGCAAGTTCCAGGGCAGATCGGCCAATCACATCAGAAGGGTCATCCGCTCCCCACATTTGCAGCGCCGCATTATTGATATAGGTGATATTGCCTTCCAGATCGCCCATGCCGATGCCGTAAATTGAAGAGGCGATGGCAAAGTCTTTGATACGGAGCTCTTCCTCCATTTTCTTTCGATCGGTGATATCGATAAAGGAATCCATCGTGCAGATGGGCTCGCCATTTTCATTGTAGACGATATTGGCCGCCATATGAATGGTGGCCGGCGTGCCATCTTTTCGAAACCCTTCAATTTCGCCCTCCCAGTGCCCGTTTTGCACCATTTCAATTAAAATCTGCTCCGCCTGTTCCTTATCTCTGGCAAATTCCAGGGCAGATCGGCCCAGAATTTCCGAAGGGTCTCCCGCTCCCCACATCCGCAGGGCAGCATCATTCACATAGATAATATTTCCTTCAAGATCGCCGATCCCAATTCCATAAATGGCCGAAGCAATGGCCCTGTCCTTGATCAGTAACTGTTCTTCAATATCTCTATCTTTTAAAAAAAAAGTGGGCGGACCGTCGGTTTTTTGGGAGGATTGTTTATTTATGGGGGTCTTTGGCATTATGAATTCCTTATATATATCCCTTCGAACTGAATAGCCACTCTGACAGTTTTTCCAACCAGAGGCCGCTTTCATCATCTGCATACTGAACTGCCGCTCTATTGCCGCGTTTCACCAGCAGGTTGTGCAGGTTTGTTTCCGGGGGATCGTTTAACATCTCCAAGGCTTTAAAAATTACTGCTTTTACTTCGGAGGCGCCTGTCTGTTTCTGCCATGATTCAACTTCTTTCGTGAAATGCGGGTCAGGCGCATGAGGGGTTTCCTGTTCATTTAAACCACCAAGCCTGTTGATGGCATCAATGACCGTCTTTCTGCGGTCCGCATAATTTAACGCCCTGAGTGTTTCAGGTAAAATCGGTTTGCCGATATAGTAGTCCTGTTTTCCGTACCCCACCGGAAAGTCGAGGGTCTTTTCAAGTTTTTCAACCGGAAGCCCGCCGGTAAACCGGACCGGTATGATCGGTAAATCGGATTCAAGGGCCATGTCGATAAAAACCGAACTTAACACCTTTACGGGCGTTTTACATGTCAGTCCAAGTCGGCCTTCGGTGTGCAGAAATACGGATATCCCTTCTTTTTGAATCTGTTCTTTGAATTTATCAATGATATCAAACAGGGATTTTCGGTTGGTCTGATCAAAGTATACGATATTTTTGGGGTAAAAAATCCCCGGATGCGAGTAGATAATATCATTTAAAGCGCCGATCCAACCGGTTTTGTGGGCTGCATCGGCAATGGTGACAATTCGGCGTTTTGTCAGTACCTGGGCCAATAATGGAAAAAGCATGGATTCCACCTGGATCTGGTGATTTCCAAGATAAAGGAGACTGCGGTTCGAGACTTTTTCAAAGGCGTTGGGATCTTCGATAATCACATATCTTACAAACCGTTCCCATAGCGAGCGGGTAATATTTTCAAATAACCAGGGACCGATATTAAATAATTTCCGGCCATATTCAAAAATCCGCTCATAATCCAGTACAGGCGCTCCCACTTCGATGCAGGGCTTTTTGCTGTCTGTTTTCTGAATCATGATTGGAAAACGGGAAAGGGGCATTAAGTCACATGAAGCTGTTTTTTTGTCTCTGGAAAGATGAATGAAAGCGGGATCGACATGATCGATGGGCACGGTACCCGTGATATATTTAATGACACTGTTTTTTACGGAATGTTTTTGGCTTTTCGCACCGGAATGATCCCCGCTTTCATTATTGTTTCTCTTTTTCTCATATGCGTCAGGGCCTCCGGGCACAATATACATGCATAAATCTTTTACATGAAAAATTCTTAGCTGATCCGCCCACAGCCATGCTTCGGCAACGGCAAAGGAACCCTTTTCATCCCGTCCCGTTTCGATAATATCCATCTCAACGGAGATTCGCTTAATGACTGGGGTCACCTGGCCCCGGTATTTCCAGGTGACCGGCTTATCAATGGCGATGGGTACAAACCGCGGATTTTTAATTCCTTCGGCCATGGCGGTGTGGCACATGTAAAATTGAAGCGTCTGTATCATGGCCTCCACCCCAAGGGAACCGGGTTGAACAGGGTCATGAAAGAAATGGGCTTTGAAAAACCATTCACTGATATCAACTTTTTTTTCAGCCCTGAGACGACCGATGCCTTTGCGTCCGCCTTTCGGCCAGAAACCGGTCACACGATCAATCATTAACAGCATGGGTTTTGGCAGGCAGGGCGCGACTTCACAATACCCGGGCGGTCTGTCTGTCAGTTCCACCAGAAAATCACAGGGTTCCTCGAGCCACTGGCGATCCTCATCCGTGGCGGGCAGTCCCACCTGATGGTCAAGGGCTTCTTTGAGAAAAAAGCCAAACCCCGTCTTCATTTTATAAATACAGGCGTCGGCGATAAAACATTCAACATCAAAATTAATGAGAATAAAGCCCGAGAAATTGATGATATTGGTGAGGGTCGTACGGGTGCGGATCGTTCCGGAATCCGGAAAAATTTCTTTGGTCAGCGTACCGGTGCCATCCATGTTGCGGAAGTACAACGGTTTTTCTGATGCGGCGGGACCGCCTTCAAACACCGCCAGCCAGCCGCAGGGCTGCAGCGCAACTTCCATGAGCACGCAAAAAGGCATGGTGCGGTTGCCGTTTTGATCGAAATACCATGCATCCGGCGGAATATCGTAATCAACCTCGATCGTCTCATTGGTGCGCATGCTGCCCATGGTTGCTTGAATGGATACGACCCGTGACATGAAATGGTAGGGGGGGCCGGGAAGACGGGCGATATGCCGCGGCCCGTCAAACGGTTTCCCCAGCTCGCCGAAAGCATCTGACGGTCTGCCGAACGCACAGGCCAAAAGCGACCTGTATCCGAATTCCATATCCCCGATTCGGGCAACCGGATGTTTTTCAACATGCCCTTCAAGCAGGTGCGGCCAGCAATCCAGCGGATAATCGGGCACCAGACGCAGCCCCATGCGGCGAATATGCAGAATTTTCAGTCCGTCGCAGGTGGCTAAAATATCGGCATAGACGGTGGGGCATGGCTCGGCAATGATCTCTTCCACAAAAACTTCATACACCAGTCTATGACTTTCCGGAGTGACCTGCCCCCGGCATTTGATATGATATATTTCATCCGGTACGGGGTCGAAACGCCAGCCGTCCCTTTTAATGGTAAACCCCATGGCCGTCAAATAAAACGCGAGACTCTGCAAACAGGCGTCGCTCATCAAGGTTCCCGGCATGCAGGGATCGTTTTTAAAATGGCATGTCAGATACCATGCATCCGGCGGGATATCATTCTCCACCTTGAGATACCCGCGGCCCCATGGGCCGCCTTTCGGGTCGAACCGGGTGACCTGATCCAGGAGCAGCATCATGCCGGACTGGAGTTTGGGCGTTTTTGAGTGGGTCTCGGTCAACTCGAAACCGGGGCCGAAGCATTCAAACACGCGGCCTTCGGAAAACGCTTTCACCAGGTCTTTGGAAAATTGATTTCGGGTACATTTAACATATGGCGGAACAAGAATCGCCTCATCATCCGGCTTGTGCTCACCGGTTTCAGGACGCCAGAGAATGCCGCCGGATCGGGCCAGTTCTTCATCGGAAAAAAACCCGGCCTGCGCATTTCTGACGGACAGACGCAGTTCGCCATTGATCCGGCAGTCATAGTGGAAAAAGAAAATCCGGGTTTCGCCGATATTCGCGTGACCATCCACGTGGATCTGGTAGCAGAGCGTATCGCCGACCTTCGGCGGTTCGCCGTAATAGATGAGGTCACACCCGAGCAGCCGATATACGCGTTTGCCTTGATTTTTAAAATCCGCACCCAGGTATGAAACAAGGGTCAAGTCACATTGGCCGGACTCAACGGTGACGCCGGGAGGCATGTAAATATCATTTAAGTACCAGGCCCCCGCAACAACGTCTGTTTCCGTCCAGATGACGCCTTTGCCCATTGAGCCGGGTTCTGCATCCAGCCCGGTGATTCTGTCGGCCAGCAGAAGCGGATATTCAGGAAGGCGCACCTGCCTGGGATAGTTGTCCTGAATCTTAAACATCGGCCCGAAAACGTCTGATATGTTGCCCGACGCCAGAATTTCAAGCTGTTCTTTGGAAAATGTCGGCCCGGTCGGTTCGATATATCGTTCATGGGAAAACTTTTCTCTGACCGGATCGACATGCTTATGAACAACGCCATCATTCACAGGGTCGATAAAATTTTCGGATGCATCGGATGCACCGGAATCATGATCCGGGTTAGCAGAAACAGGCGGGGCACTTGGGGTATCTGATTTGCGACCAGATTTGATTTCCGGTTTGGCCTCATTATCACGAACAGGTTTGCCAGGCGGTTGACAAGAAGCGTTTTTCCGGTTCGGAATCGCGGATGCGCCTGCTTCAGGAGAAGAAGGAAAAATTTCCTGCCCGGCGAGCTTTCCCAGCAGGGTTAACACATTTAAGCGGTGATCCAGATAACGTTCATGGACTTTGGACTGCTGTGCGAGAAAATCCTGATGCACTTTGGATATATCGGCATTTTGCGATGCGATATCCGCCAAAATACGCTCTGTAAAAAGATCCGTTTCTGGATTGTTTTTCAAAATATCCGATATCTCCTGTGTGTCCTCAGTCTGTTTCGCTGATGCCTCGATCTCTTCCATAATGGACGGCAGGTGGGGGGCCGGCGGCATCATTTGCATATCTTCCGGATCTGTATCCCCGCTTTTCTCAGATATACCGGATGCATCGGTTTGGGCCGGCGAAAAATGGATAACTTTTCCGCCGGCCCGGGGAATTTCAGGCAATTCAATTCTGGAAGGATGAACGCGATAGGTTCTGGTGGGAAACTGTTTATCCTGTTTACTGTTATGACGATCATTTTTGCTCAAATCGGATGACGCTATCCGTTTTTCAAACTCATCGAAATTGACGGACACCCCGGCCGACTTGAGTTGTGCCGCAGCATGCACCATCTGGGTCAGGGAAGATCGGCCGCGTTGATCCAGCGAGACCGCCAGGTGATCCTTCCCCTCAAGGATCTGATCGATCCACTGGCTGCAGTTATTGCGAGGGCCGTGTTCAAGGAAAATTCGAACCCCGTCTTTCCAGGCGTTTTCAATCATCCGGGGAAAATCGAGCGTGCGGGTCGCCATATCCAGAATGGCCCGGGCCGATTTTTCAGCCGTGGGATGATAATGGCTGCATGTCGCGGCGGAGTAAAACCGGACATCGGCAACGTCTGCCGTGTCACGGCGATGAAGTGTTCGCCATTCATCCGCGTATTGGGATAATTCAGGGCAGTGGTTGATGATATTGTAGGCCAGCGGATATGCTTTGCTTTTACCGATTTTATCGATAATCCGTTCGCAGGCGCCCCGCTCTCCGCCGATGACCATACTGCCCGGCGCGTTGATGATGATCAGGTGCGCCAGAGGTTCCGACGTCAAGCGCTTCTCTGACCTCGCTCTCCGGGGCGAGAATCCCCCAGTTCGTCCAGACCGCTTTTTTTCTTCCTTTTAAATTCCAGGCTTTTTTGGCGACATTGAACGCACCGCCGATTTCATGGGCATAGACGTTCTTATGTTCAAGATCAGCGGCCATCTGTCCCATATCGTGCCATGCGCCCATGGCAAAGAGGGAATTGGATTCTCCGGAGGAAAAACCAATGGCGGCCTGCGGTTTGAGGCCTAAATATTTTTGCGAAATGACGGCATGGACTTGTGACAAAAACGAACTGCGCCACAGCATGATTTCGGGGGTTGGAATAGCGTCTTCGTCCGTATCGCGCATCCATTGGCGGATTTTATCGGTGTTCAGGCCGAAACGCGTTATCACCGCCTCGAATCATCTTCCGGGAACGCAAGAAACAAATCGCTTCCCATTTGGGGGTATATGCCTGCAGCGCCTGTAAATACAAATGCAAGTTCACCTTCAATTGGCCGACGGCAGTAATAAATACCCTCGTTTAGAAAAAAATCAGGCTTATCTCGATCTTGTTCAAGAAGCATCCGTGCGCGTTGCTGAAGGTCTGAAAGCAACGACGGATGCTCTGCAACAAGGACCAGTCGCGCCGGCCCGGTATCTGATTCGCGGCCTTTATCGAGATTTTCTAATATTTCTGTATTATCATTGCCGGAATAAATGTGGAGTTTTGGGAAAGGCGATAATACCAGACGCCCCGGTGAGATGTCTGTATCTTCGGTTACAGTTATTCTTGAGGATTCTCCTCCCAGGGCGTTGATCGTCACATCGGCGGTTCGTTTTTGTGATGAAAGCCAGGGGATGGCTTTATTTCCAATACCAGCCGGCTGCGCTCTGAAATGGCATGCCAGTGCCGCGGTCGCGACATGGAGCAACCCCGACGCAGCATGTGAATGCCCGACCAGCGGTTCAATGAGTTGTCCGGCTGTATCGCATGACCATTCCAGCTTAGACATGGGATCATCGGCGATCTCATCTTTTTTACCGGGGAAAAGCGCATATATTTGATCACCATCCGATATCGCATCTGATTTGCGTTTTAAGATCAGCGCAACGGCGGCATCGCCGGGAATTTGGCTTTCGTTATTGAGTACTTCCCGGGCCGCTGCCATATGAACGGTTTCACAGGACAGGTCGACGGCGCCAACGATGGCGGCATCGATTTCACCGGCTTGAAGTGCGCGTATGGCCGTTTCAAGGCACCGTATGCCGGACAGCTCCTCAGATGAAATCGTAAAGCTCTGGCCTTCAATATCGAACTGGCTGTTTAACCGGTTGGCCACGATATTCGGCATGGCCCCTAAGATGGCTGAAGCCTCACGGGCCGGATTGATCTGATCGTTCTTGACCGATTCAATCCAGTCCTTCATTTCCGGGGTCATCTCTTTTGTTTTCAGCCAGTCGCAGACAAATTGCGGAAGCCGCCAGCACATTCCGGATCGGGTCACCTCGCAATCACACCCCATCCCGACAAACACACCGGCCCGCTTTTTCGGGAATATATCCACCTCATCAAGTGCATCCATGGCGGCTTTCAACATGAGAAGCTGCTGTGGCAGGGTTTGATCGAGGGCCGCCGGGAAGAACCCGAGCCCCATGATCGGCAGTTCAAAAGAAACTGCCTTTCCGGCCATTTTTCCGTCATCTTCTTGCGTAAGCGCCGGATTGCCGGAGAAAATGGTTTTGATGAAATCTTCCAATCCGTTCCCTGAAGCAACGACGGCGCCCATGCCGACAATGGCAATATCGGTTTTTCGAAGTGATTTTGCCGGGAGCGGTTTTTGGTACGATTTTTTGTCCCATTGCTCCAGAATCAGGTGCGCATTATTTCCGCCGAAGCCGAAGTTGCTGATCCCGGCGATTCTCGGAGCGTCTGATGGCCATGGTTCCGGTTCTTTAATCAGGCGAAACGGCGTGTTTTTCAACTTTTCGGTGGGTTCATCCACGTGGAGGGTCGGCGGCCGGGTGCCCGCCTTCATCGCGCCGGTGACTTTCAAAATGCCGGCGATTCCGGAGGCGGTGATGGGATGGCCCATATTTGATTTTATGGTGCCGATGGGAATCTGGCGTAAACCATTAAAAATCCGGCTGGTGCTTTCCAATTCAATTTCATCACCGACTTTGGTGCCCGTGGCATGACACTCCAGCAATGAAATCTGTGACGGATCAATCCCGGACATCTGATACGCTTTCTGCATGGCCCTGAATTGGCCGTCAGCCGATGGGAAAAGCAGACCGCGTCCTCTCCCGTCGTTTGAAAGGCCGATCCCTCTGATGACGCCGTGAATTTCATCGCCTGATTTGACTGCATCTGCAAGTCTTTTTAAAACCACAAAACCGCAGCCCTCCGCGGGGACGAGGCCGTCCGCGTTTTTATGAAACGGACGGCTTCGGCCGGTCTGGCTCATGGCCTGCAAGGTACAGAAACCGATGTGGATAATCAAATCGTCGGCCCCCTGTACACCCCCGGCGAGCATCAGGTCCGCCTTTCGATCGTGCAATCGGTCGCAGGCAATTTTAATGGCGAAAAGAGATGACGCACAAGCCGCATCGATGGCAAAAGCACCTCTATTCAATTCGAGCGCCCGGGCCACAACATGCGCGGGCAGACCGGACATGAACCGATTGACCGCATGGGGTTGTGCAACATTGGCGATATGCCTGGCGTTACCGCCCAAAAAACGGCTTGCCTGTGCATCAAGCCAGACGGATTCGGCAAATTCGGACATGGCAGGCGTGGGATAGGATAAATTACCGAAGACAATCCCGGCATTGAGACCATCGGCACTGGCATGCCCGGCGTCATTTAATGCTTCGCGTGCCGTGTGAAGGAGCCAGTGCACCAGATGACCGTATTTTAAAATTTCTTTTTTGGGGATTGCAAAACCATCGGGATTGAAAATCGACTCAAATCCGCTGATATATCCGCCCTGGTCGCACCAGGTGATATCAATGGCATTTTGTCGCGGTGGCGCCATGACGAGATCAGGCCTGATCCGCCAATACCCTTCGGGGACTTTTGACAGCAAATTTTTACCGGCGGCTATTTTTTCCCAGAGTGCTTCTGGATTCAGTGCTCCGGGGAAAAGGCAGGATTGTCCGACAATGGCAATCGGCTCAAAGGGCATTTATTGATGTTCTCCTGTTATCGGGGCGGATCTAAACCGTGCTGTCCGGCAGCATATGCATCTCCACATCGCACAGTTTTGCAGCAAGTTTCCCGTCTTTATCGAAGAACGAAATGTCCGAGAGCGTTCGCCCGTTTTGAATTGATTTGCCATCCAGTATGCAGTCGATTGGCCCGTTGATCGGACCATTCTGGTAGGCGTAAAAGGCACCGATTTTGGTCGGCAACGATTTCTTATTTGAATTGTGCAGCCCCCATAGAATCGCCAGCTGCAAACCGCCGTCGAGTGCGGCAACATCAAATTTCCATAATCCCTGCGGCCATGACAATCCGTCTATGCCACCCAGAACGGCGGTTGCGGTATTGCTGGAAACGCCTTTAAGGGACTTGATGACTTGAAATTCGGGTCCGTGAAAAAGCTTGTCTGTATAAATGTCAGAAACGTCCCATTTCCATTTTGGAATTCCGTTCGACCTGGGTTTTTTCCCATTGTTATTTGTGATTTTTTCAGCAGACATTTCGATCTTTGCTTTATAATGAGCACCCTTATCCGGACCCAGCAGATCCAGCTCCAGAAACGATCGGTCTCCGTTTTCCTGGCGGCAGCATATCGTAAAATGATCACTGCCGGTGATGAAGTTATCCAGCTTAATTCCCTTGAGGACCTTGAGATCTTTACAACCCATGTAATTCATGTCCGGATTGTAGAGTTGGGCGGTACGGGCAAACCACTCGATGACCATGGCAACCGGTACGACCGGCATCTCTTTGATGCGATGGCTGTCCATGAATGGATAATTTTTCTTGTTTACGAGCAGACTTAAATTCAGTTCGCGTGTAATGGGGCTGCTTGAAAAGGCGAAATTCGGATCCGGGCCGATAACCACCTCGACATCTTCTGATGCATTTTCGGTGATTTCCTTCACAAAGTATTTCACGCCGGCATCCATCGGCAAGAGCGGGATGCCCGCTTCCTTGAAATGGGCTTTAAGCAGCGGTGAAACCATGCCGCTGTCCCACGGGCCCCAGTTCAAGGATTTGACAAGGCATTTGCCTTTGCGCCGCATCGCCTCTGCATCGGCTACTTTGTTCAGAATTTCATTGGCCATGGCGTAATCGCTTTGCCCCATATTCCCGGTACGTCCTGCAATGGAGGAGAAGAAACAGATCACTTTCAACGGGTCTTTGGCAGTAGCGTTCAGAAGTGAGCGGAGTCCCTGCACCTTTGTGTCAAAAACCCGGTCGAATTGCGCCTTGCTTTTTTCGGCGATCAGTTTGTCCGCCAGAACACCTGCGCCATGGATGATCCCGGTGATGCCGCCCCACTCTTTTCTGACCGTGTCAAGCGCGTTTGAAATATCAGTTTCATTCTGCACATCCGCCACCACATATTTGACATCAGATCCGGCTTGTCTCATGGCGTCTATGTTTGATTTCATTTCCCGGGCCGCAAGGATCTGGTGCGCCTGTTTTTCAAGATCCATCGGTTTTACGGTTTTCCCACCTGCCTTGGCCGCTTGAAGAAGCGCCACTTTCAACTCGGCGTCTGTTGCAGCTCCCCGGCAGCAGGCCGGTTCATCAGCCGGATGGGTTCGGCCCAGCAGCACCAGACGGGGATGAAAATCCCGGGCCAGCTGGATGAGTGCTTTTGCCGTAATTCCCCTGGCGCCGCCGGACGCGACGATGACGTCATTCTCATTAAGCATATGGCCGGACTCGCTGGCGGGTTTGCGATAACTTTTCAGACAATACCGGCTGCCGTCCGATTTGATCCCGACTTCCAGGTCCGGGCCGCCGGTCATCAGTTCAAGACAAATGGCGGCCGCCAGTTTTTTCGCCGACAACTTTCCGCGATCAATGTCGATTGCTTTGACCGATGCTTTCGGCCATTCAATGGCCGCGGTTTTGACCAGGCCGGTAAGTCCGCAAAGCCAGACACGATCACCTGCCTGTCCGGATAATCCAAAATCACCCCCGGTGTTTTGGACGGTCACCAAAATGCCGCCGGATTGGGTCAATTGCGCGGCGATTTTCTGGGCGGCGGCAAATGCTTCGTGGTTGACATGAATTGCGTCCTGCGGGTTTGCAATTTTCCGCAACCCGCCAAGGAAAATCAACCCATCGCAGTTATCCGGCACATTTTCAACAACCGTTGCAGTTATGCCATTTTTCTCAAGTTCTGCGGCCAACGCCTTGGCAATGCCGGTTTCATCGTTTGTGATACATAAATGGCGGGCTTCCAGGAGGCCGGGCATGGAAAAACCGGAAAAGGAGACCGGCGTTAGGCGAAGCACATATCTGTCAATGCCCGGAATTGTCTCGGTTGCTGATGTTTCCAAACGCTGCGCTTCAGGGGTCGATGGCTCGGATGAGGTGGAGACGGCCTTATCAAGTGAATGTTTTACAAAATCGACCACATCACTGAGTGTTTTGATTTCAGCCATGACCGAGGGATCGACTTCCGGGATCCATGGATTTTCTTCATTGATGGCGGAGAAAATCTCAACGCGCTTGATGGAGTCAATGCCGAGATCGAGCTCGAGATCCATTTCAAGGGTTAAAATCTCCTTCGGGTAGCCGGTTTTATCCGCAACCACGTCAAGGAGCATTTCCGTAAAATCAATGCCGGTGGGCAGCGAAGCAGGGGCTGAAGGATTGGAAGCAACTACCGGCGTTGCCGCCGGTTGGGCGACCGGCGATTCAACAACCTGTGATGGAGTTGAAGCAGAGATTGAAGGTGCGTATCGGCCGATAAAATCGACCACATCGCCGAGTGTTTTAATTTCCGCCATAACTGAAGGATCGATTTCCGGGATCCACGGATTTTCTTCATTGATGGCGGAGAAAATTTCAACGCGCTTGATGGAGTCAATCCCCAGATCGAGCTCGAGATCCATTTCAAGGGTTAAAATTTCCTTCGGGTAGCCGGTTTTATCCGCAACCACGTCAAGGAGCATTTCCGGAAAATCAATGCCGGTGGGCAGCGAAGCAGGGGCTGAAGGATTGGAAGCAGCTACCGGCGTTGCCGCCGATTGGGAGACCGGCGATTCAACAACCTGAGGTTGGGCTGAAGCAGGAATTGAAGGTGCGTATCGGCCGATAAAATCGACCACATCGCCGAGTGTTTTAATTTCCGCCATAACTGAAGGATCGATTTCCGGGATCCACGGATTTTCTTCATTGATGGCGGAGAAAATTTCAACGCGCTTGATGGAGTCAATCCCCAGATCGAGCTCAAGATCCATTTCAAGGGTTAAAATTTCCTTCGGGTAACCGGTTTTATCCGCAACCACGTCAAGAAGCATTTCCGTAAAATCAATGCCGGTGGGCAGCGAAGCAGGGGCTGAAGGATTGGAAGCAGCTACCGGCGTTGCCGCCGGTTGGGCGACCGGCGATTCAACAATCTGCGGTTGGGCTGAAGCAGGAATTGAAGGTGCGTATCGGCCGATAAAATCGACCACATCGCCAAGTGTTTTGATTTCCGCCATGACCGACGGATCGACTTCCGGGATCCACGGATTTTCTTCATTGATGGCGGAGAAAATTTCAACGCGCTTGATGGAGTCAATCCCCAGATCGAGCTCAAGATCCATTTCAAGGGTTAAAATTTCCTTCGGGTAGCCGGTTTTATCCGCAACCACGTCAAGGAGCATTTCCGTAAAATCAATGCCGGTGGGCGACGAAGCAGGGGGTGAAGGACTGGAAGCAACCACCGGTGTTTCCACCGGAGCGGAGACCGGTACTTCAGCAGTCGGGGCTTTAATCGACTGATACGGCGCCTCTGGCTCAGGTGTGGGGGATGCCATTTCCATCGATGCAGCCGGGATGGACGGACGATGAACAGGTTTTGGTTCGGGTGCAGCGGTGATCCCTGCACTTGAATTCATGGGCGGCTGTTGGATGTCGACTCCGCCTGAAAGGCCGGTGCCCCCTGTGAGAAGCGAACTGAAGGCGATATTGGATGATTCGGCGGTTTTTAGAAAGCTGAGATGGCTGTCCGCCATAAATTTCAGATAGGCACTGTGCGCCTCGGTGGTTTGCCGCTGAATATCCTGAAATGTTTTAACCCATGCACTTTCACCGGATTTGATATTGCAGGTGGGGGTATGCGGCGGCGCTGATCTTTGGACGGAAATGGGTTCCTGAGCAAACGGCAGAGGGGGTGCCTGTGGACGTATTGATGCTTGAGTCGCCTGGTTCCCTGCCGCCTGGCTTCCAAGGTCCGTATTAACGTTGATACCTGTATTACTTACCCTGTTCTCAACAGCAGCATTCAATTTGTCTGGCTCCTTATCCGCTTCTCGAACTCTGGGTGGATTCGGTTTCGGGTAGTCGCTTATTCCGCCGGCCGGCGGGTAGGGTTTTCCGTAGTTCGTTCCTGATAGCATGACTGAAAATTTGGGCTTTTCTCTTTTGCGGGGATCCTCTATTGGGGCATATTCTTTCCATAAATATGAAAAATCGGGCGTTACGCCGGAAATGACAAGTCTTGCAAGTGCTTTCCAAAGGCCTGTGATGCCGTGTTCTTTTTTGGTGTCCATGTTTATGGCGGTGTGGGGTTTGTCGCTTAAAATTTTGTCGACAAAACTGGTGAGGACGGCACCTGACCCGACTTCGATAAAGGTGCGGACACCGGCTGCATACATCGATTCGATTTCTTTTACAAATTGAACAGGATGGTCGATCTGATTGGCCAGTGCTTCGCGGATCTTGTCCGGTTTGTTTTGATGCGGCTTTCCGGTCGCATTCGAATAAATCGGAACCGTTGGTTTTTTGAAATCAAATTCCTTCATGTATGCCAGAAATGAAGCGCACACCTCGCTCATCAGAGACGAGTGGAATGCAGCGGAAACCGGCAGACGTCTGAATTTTATGTTTTCTGCTTTAAGGACCGTTTCAACCGCTTCCATGTCAGGGACAGGACCGGAAAAAACAACCTGACTCGGGCTGTTGTGATTTGCAATGATGATTTTATTTTTGTTTTTGATTTTGTCCAGAACGGCCTGTGCTTTGGCAATATCGCATAGTGCAGCGGTCATGGTGCCGGGATTTTGTGCTGCGCCGGCCATCAATTCGCCCCGTTTGAAGCAGACACTGAGCAGGCTTTCCAGATCAAGCACACCGGCATCATAAAGTGCGGTGATTTCGCCAAGGCTGTGCCCACCCACACAATCCGGCTTGATGCCAAGGCCTTTAAGAATCGCCGACATGGATATGCTGGATGTCAGGACGCCGGGCTGGGCCCATTCGGTCCGGGCGAGTTTTGCATGCTGTGCATCCTTTTCCGCTTCGGTAAAGGCAGGAATGGGAAAAACCACTTTGTGCAGAAATTCCCTGGCGCCGCGTTTTTTGTCAAACGATGCGGAAAAATCCCAAATATTCATGGCGTCGTTAAATTGCATCGCCAGATCGGCACCCATATCCAGACAACCGCTGGTGCCCTGCCCGGGAAACAGAAAAGCAATATCGCCGGGCTCTGCTTTTTCAACCGCACAGAACAAGCCATTGGGCAATGAAAATCCGCTCCCGGGTTTTTCGGAGAGGGCTTTTGCCGCATAATGAAGCTTGGTTTCAAGATCTCTTTCGTTGGATGCAACGATTGCCAATCTGGCCGGGCATGATGAATCAAAGGCTTCCTGCGATGTTTTTGCGATATAGGTCAGGACACCTTCGGTGTTCAGGTCTTTGGCTGCCTGCCGGCAAAGATCTTCAAGCGCTTTGGCATTTTGGGCACCCAATATGACGAGCTCCGTCGGAACGTTGCGGAGTCGCCAGGCGGATTTGCCCGGCCCCTTATATTCTTCAACAGTTAAATGAAAATTAGTTCCGCCGAAACCAAAAGAACTTATCGAAGCTCTTCTCGGGTGAGAATCATCCCTTACCCATGGCCGACACTGCGTGTTCACATAAAATGGACTTTCTTCAAGCTTCAGCAACGGATTGGGCCGCTCAACCTTGATCGTCGGCGGCAGCACCTTGTGACGGATGCCCATGACGGCTTTGATGATACCGGCTGCAGCGGCTGCACTTTTGGTGTGACCGATCTGGGATTTTACCGATCCAAGGGCGCACCATTGTTTGTCCGTCCGATTGGTTTCATGGCCGAAAACGCTGGTAAGCGCCTCGATTTCAGCTTTATCGCCCGGCTTGGTCGCGGTCCCATGGGCTTCAAGCAACTCTACGGTCTCAGGTCCGTAAGCGGATGCCGCGTAACAACGGCGGAGCGCAAGCGCCTGACCCTTTGGGAGCGGCGCATAAATACTGGTCCCTTTGCCGTCCGATGATGCCCCGATGCCGCGTATCACCGCGTAAATCGGATCGCCGTCACGTTCCGCGTCATCGAGCCGCTTGATCGCGACCATACCGATGCCTTCTCCGAGAACCATGCCGTCTGCTTTGTCGGAAAAGGGTCGACAGTCATGCGTGGGGGACAGCGCCGGTGTCTTTGAAAAACTGACAAACAAAAAGGTGTCGTTATTGGTGTCCGCTCCCCCGACGATCACCACATCCGACGTTCCCGCATAAAGTTCATTAAGCCCCTGTGACATCGCTGATAAAGAGCTGGCGCACGCGGCGTCATTCGTACAGTTGATGCCGCCCAGATCAAAGTGGTTCGCAATACGTCCGGCAACTACATTTCCGAGAAGACCGGGAAACGTACTTTCCTTCCAGGGCGAATGGGTCGCCATGATCCGTTTGCAGATATCTTCGATTTCATTTTCCGGAAGACCGGCCTCACGCATCCCTTTGATCCAGTTGGGCTTCACGAGCC
This sequence comes from uncultured delta proteobacterium, assembly GCA_963826785.1. Taxonomy (GTDB): domain Bacteria; phylum Desulfobacterota; class Desulfobacteria; order Desulfobacterales; family Desulfosalsimonadaceae; genus CAWGYD01. The sequence goes on along the minus strand of CAWGYD010000005.1, from coordinate 65,563 downwards.
GGTTTGCCATTTCGCCAAGGAGCTCCAGACCGGCAGCCACCCCCAGGATCACGCTGATCCGGCTGCGGTCCATGCTTTTCAGTTTTCCGTCAAACGCATTCGTCAGCACCTGTTCAGCGACCAGAAGACTTAGCAATTGCGACGTATCGGTGGCCGCCAGGTTGGCCGGCGGAATACTGAATGCCATGGGATCAAATTCAACCGGAGAAAGGAAAGCGCCTCTTCTGCAATATGTTTTATCGGGGACGGAAGGATCCGGGTCATAGTATTGATCGATGAGAAAATGGCTGGGCGGCACTTCCGTTATCGTATCCCGACCGGCCGTGATATCGCGCCAGAACCCCTCTTTATCTTGAGACCCCGGAAAGAGACAACCCATGCCGATGACGGCTATGGGAGGCGCTTTTGGGGTTGATTTTGTTTCAGATACCCGATTCCGGGTGTCGGCATCGGATTTTTTTGTTCTTATGCTTTTTGGGGAAGACATAATGTCGGCTCATTTTGAGGCATGATTATAGGAAAGCGGACGGGGCTTGAAGTTGAATGCCTCGCCGGGTACCGGTACGCCATAGCTTCGAAACTGCTGTGCCCTGGTGACAACCGCCGCACCCTCAAGAAGGTTGAGGGCAATATCGGATACGCGTCGATTTTCAGTTTTTTCAAGGTATGACCCTTTTACCCATGTATTAAACGCCCCCATGGAGGGGCCGCAGCAAATTTGATAATCGATCCGGTGATCCGGATCGCCGCAGATCGCCCAATTGGCTGAATTGCCCAGATACCATTTAAAAATCAACGCCATGCGCTGTTTGGGATTTTTCTGAGCTTTTTCGATTTGACTTGGATCGCGTTGAGAAAAGAAATCAAGGGTTTGTGCCCATATTTTTTCCAGCGGTGCTTTAAATACATCTTTTTCCAGTTGGGCCCTGACATCTTCTGGAATGGTATCGATGGAAGTGTTCTGGGAATAGATCGTATAAAGATTCGCCGCCCGGTTGCAGAACATGGTACCGCGTTTTAGCACCTGGACTTTTACCCCGAGTTCGAACATGTCAGCCGCAGGCGACATCGTCACGTCGGCGACATCGGCCATTGCCAGCATTTTTTTCCCTGCATCAGACAAGCCCGATTCGATGGCTGCCTGATTAACGGAACCGGTCAGCACATATGCGGCCCCCATCGAAAAGGCGGCGGCAACTGCCGACGGCGTTCCCAATCCCCCTGCAGCACCGATCCGTATGGGCCGGACATAGCTGTTTGCCGATGATATATCGTCTCTCATCGAAAGAATCGTCGGGAGCAGGGCGGTAAGGGGTCGATTGTCCGTATGGCCGCCCGAGTCCGCTTCAACGGTAATATCTTCGGCAACCGGTATTTTGGATGCCAAAAAAGCTTCTGCCTGGGTCAGTTTGCCATTTTTAACCAGAAGATCCAGAATGGATTTTGGCGCCGGGGACATGAACAATCGCGCCACTTCCGGTCGTGAAAGTTTTGCAAAAACAAAATTTCTTCTGTTGATGTTTCCCTGACTGTCTGCAGATAATCCTGTGCTTGCATATCGTATGATGCTTGGCGTAAGAGACATAAATGCAGAGGCGGATATGCGATTCACCCCTTCCCGAAGGTAAAGATCAACCACCCTTTCCGACAGTTCAGGGTCATTGGGTGAATAGATCAAATTGCTGCCCCAGGGCAATCCCGCGTGGCCGATGGCGGATTTGATTTTTTGGATGGCTTTTTCAATATCATCGATGCATAGCCCGGCAGCGCCGAAAAAACCGATCATTCCTGTTTTTGCCATTGCAATGACCATTTCGGCGGATGCGATACCCCGAAACATGGCACCGGCAACATAGGGGAACCGGACGCCGTGCACCTCGTTAAATGACCTGTCGCCCAGCCATTCCGGATAGAGTGCGGGAAGGGATGCCATCAGTCGATAATGGGTATTTCGCGCACCGGTTGTCTGAAAAACCTCTCCCGCCAATGACAGCCCGAGTCGCCCGTTTGATTCATCCTGAACGACGTGAACCGGTTCGCGCACCAGTGGAATTACCGACAGCAGATCTTTTCTTGAAAATGCAGGGTAAGATGATGTCGGATTCCAGAAACCGATAGAAGCCAGGGACTGACGCTGCATGAATTCAACTTCCTCAAAGGTTCAGTGGCAGGATGCTTCGGCCTGTTGCACAAAAACGAAATTATATAAAATGAGCGGTTTTCATCAGCGGTTTCTCCCGTATTTTTCATGGGCCGATACCCATTCAAGAGAAGATACCGCTGCGCCGAGTGATATTTCTCCGGCCGCTGCAACGGCGGCAGCAATTTCGGCGAACTTGAGAACCTTTCCTTTGCCATAACATCCTAAAATTTCAAGGCATTCTCGTTGGGTGGGGAGTCCGGTGCCGCCGCCGTAAGTACCGACGATCAGCGAAGGGATGGTCAGCGAGGCATAAAGATCTCCTTCCGGTGTAATTTCCATATGGACCATACCGGTTGAAGATTCCACCACATTCGCCACATCCTGCCCGGTCGCCATGAAAAGCGCAGCAATGGCATTTGCACTTTGAACGCCGTTGCTGGTGCCGCCGGCCATGAATGTGCCGAGACTTGCAACCTTCAGATAATATTCACAGGCTTCAGGATCAGTTCTCAGGTGCTCGATCAGCAGATCCCGTTTGAGGATCAATTCAGCTGCGACACGCTTGCCGCGCGTATGCATGGTATTGATCATGGATGTCTTTTTATCCGTGGTCATATTGCCATCCATGTAATAGCGCCGGATACCGTCAAAATGATCCGCAATCCAGGTGCAGGCCGCAAACGTGGCGGACGTCACCATGTTCTGCCCGGCCGCATCTCCGGTGGCATAGTTGAAGCGCAAGTTAACAAACTTGCTGGTAAGGAATTTTTGAATGTCGATGAGTTTGGCCACATTGGAGGTTGCTTCGGCCTGTTTTCTGATTTCTTCTATATTTTCATCGATCCATTTGGAAAAGGCAAGTGCCCTGCGGGCGGAGTCAAAGCAGAAAACCGGCGCCCGCTGCATCATATCATCCAATATGGTGGTGGTAATACCGCCGCTCAAGTTGATCATCTTTATGCCGCGGTTGTAGGAGGCGACCAGTGTGCCTTCCGTGGTGGCCAGCGGAATCAGAAATTCGCCGCTGGCATGCTCGCCGTTCACTTTCAAAGGTCCGGCAAGCCCGATCGGAATCTGGGCAACCCCCGTAAAGTTTTCAATATTCCCCTGGGTCAATTTCGGGTCGAATGAGTATTTGTTAATATGCTGAAGTTTTACACCGGTGTAAGATTCAATGAATGTCTGCCGCTTTTCGATAATGTCAGGATCGTAGTTATGCGCCCTGTCGTGCGGTATCTTTACCTGGACGCCACCGTCTTCGACAATGGTATCATCAACGTCAAACTTCAAGGGGCCGAACGGTGCTGTTTCAAAAGCAAACCGCAGGCAATAGGCTTTCCCCGTTTCAAGCGGATCCGCCTGGACATGGATGTCGACTGTCTGACCGAGTCGGAACTGGATGGGATTGTCTTTATCCACCTCCGATGCCTTCACCGGCCGCCCTTCAACGTTTGCCACAACTTTATCAAGCGGCATCTCTTTTCCGTCGATTTCAACCTTCGTCATTCCCGTCAGGGTCGCGTCGCCAAGGGGATTGGTAAGGCTGAAGCGAATGCCTTTTTCGTCGTTTGCGAGGCTTCCGGAGGCGTAAAGTTTTTTAAGAAATACTGACGGTATGTCCATAATCTATCTCCTGAAATTAAGGCTCATGAATGGCCGCTAAAAAAAGTTTGAAATTTTAAACAGGGTGATAATTTCCCTGACCGGGAATTTGCCTTTATGAGAACAAAACGTCGGGTACTCTTTTCCACTGAATCGCGATTTTGTAAAATGAATGCCTTTAAAACTGTAAATCCCATTGCCATATTCATATAAAAACCGGACCAGTTTTTTGGGTATCACCGTTTCATAATACTGATTCGCGTCATCAACTGCAAATGCGGAAAGCCCCAGATGTATCTGCTCGACCCCTTCCTTTTTGAAAATATCCATGGCGTGAATCATGATGGTATAGAAGATCCCCTGCCTGAATAACGGGCTGAATCTTGATATATTTGGAACATAGCTGATAATTTTACCGTTTGAGTAGACCGGATCGAAGAATATCAGTCCAATGAGTTCATCGCCCTGATAAGCGAAAAATTTTCTCGTTGAATCCTCGCAATCCATCTTCATGGGTCTGATGAGGAATCTGATTTCTCTGCTTTTCACTTTCCTTGTCTGACGCCATTCCCCTGTAAGTTGATGGTGTCTTTTTTCATCATAATTTTCCTGGATGGATATTCCCTTTTTCCTGGCTTGATTAACCGATGTCCGCAGGATCTGCTTTTTTTTGCCCTTGAGGTCCCAGTTTTGCAAATCGATGATCGATTCAATACCGAATTGAGTCGCAAAAAAACCAAATTCCTCATGCAGGAGTCGGGCAACGGGTTCAGATACCTGGGCAAACCCCGCAGGTGCGCCCTTTTTCAGGAATTCGCCAAGGAGTGTTTGCTGATCGCTTTTATGACACACCGGTTCGGCTAATACCGCCCGCCGACCCCATTTTTCCTCATATGCGATAAATCCTTTTCCCGGAACATCAAAGTATCCTATTCCCGGCTGAAGCAATGAAAAAGCCATGCAGTGACTGCCGTATTCCTTAAGGTATGACATTCTCTCTTCAAGAGAGAACCGGCTGGTGCTTTTTGACGTGGGAAGTAGTAATATCATTGTCTTATGAGCGATATCAGTATCGTTGATAATCTTTTATTGAGTGAGTGGCGCTTTCTGTCCCAGTATGGAATAGTACCGTTCATCAAAAAGCATTCTGAAATATTTTACGGTTTTTATTTTGAGACCGAGATCCTGCATGTGCTTTTGATAATCATATACGGGGTGAAGTGCATTTTTAGTGGCCATCCAGAAAAACAGATCCGCCATGCGCCAGTAAAGAATTTGAAAAAATCTGGCGATCCAATTCCCTTTGGGTGGTGTGAAATCACCCACCACTACGAATCCTTCCTTCTTCGCAAGCTTGGTCAGGTGGCCAAGAACTTCGATCATCATTTTTTCTGAAAACACATTGAGAAAGAAGTGAGCAAACACCATGTCGTACGTTTCGAATTCATCTGTCTCAAGGATATTCTGATGAAGCTGCCGGATCGGATTTGTAAATGTTTTGTTTCCGATTCTCTTGTTGAATCTTTCCAGCATTGTCGCCGACAAATCAACAACCGTCACCTTTGCACCGAGTTCAGCGGCTGCTATTGCATCAATGCCGTGCCCCACGCCGGCGAACAGAACTTTGCTGTCGGGCTTGATCCGGTCAAGCATGGCGATTTTGCATCTGTCTATTTGATTGAAGCTGTAAACGATTGACATAAGGTCATAAAAAGGCCCAACAATTGAGTATCTATCTTTCATGATCTGCTTTCCTGATGTGTTTAAGTTTGATGAACCCGTAAAAAGTCCAAAGTTCGTCACTCCGGTGAAAACCGGAGTCTATAACCAACTTAGTTTGTAGTAGATATGTAGTGATGAACACGGTTTATTGCTGAACCAATAATTGATGACCCCGTAAAAAGTCCGAAGTTCGTCACTCCGGTGAAAACCGGAGTCTATAACCAACTTAGTTTGTAGTAGATTCCGGCCTCCGCCGGAATGACGAAACCGTAAAATCCGACTTTTTGCGGGTTCATCAATAATTCATTTTGTAATTATCAATTCTTAATAAATATGAATAACTGAAATTATGGCAGGTTAATGCTAGTTGAAAACTAGTATTTTCTGAATTTTAAAACATTGTTGATTTATCAATAACCATATATTTTATAGTAAATGAGAAGGTTTAATTGACAGGACTTTTGAAAGCTGGCATGAATATCAAGTCAGTGTCCATCCACAACTTGAGCAAAATATCTCATTTACGGATAAACACAAGCGAAAAAAGCCATCACCCACATAACCGAAAAAAGGTCCAGCTGATAAATAATGAAAGCACTTGATATATGTTTTTACTTTGTTTTACTGTGCGTCTTGCTCAATTGCCCAGGCATATGGGCCGAGGATATTTTGCCACAGTCTGATCCCAAAAATCAAGCCATGCAGCCAGTCACCACCGACTCAGCGTCTCATGAAACGCCTGATGTTTTGATCAAGGCGCAAAAACTCATGGAAATAATCCAGGAGCAGGAGCTCATGGAAAAGGAGGGATTGAAAAACTCCAAAAAGGCGCTTGATTATTGCCTGGAAGGCTTGAAAAAAGACCCCGACAGTTTCGAGGCAAACTGGATGGCTGCGAAGACTTGCTGGTTTTATGGAATGTACACGAAGGAGTTGTATCTTCCCGACTGGAAAGACACCTGCCGGCTATACGGAAAAATGGGGATGACATACGCTGAAAAGGCCATTGCATTGAATCCGGAAAAAGTTGAGGGACATTTCTGGTATGGTATGAATGCCGGCATTTATACAGACTCGGTGAGCATGCTGACCGCAATTTTGGAGGGGTTAAAGGGTAAGGTCCAGCAAAGTTTTGAAACATCTTACCAATATGACAAATATTACGAGCATGGCGGCCCCATCGCAGCGCTGGGAAGGTTCTGGGCGGTTCTCCCGTGGCCTTTAAAAGATAAAAAACTGGCAATGAAGTATTATCGTGAATTTCATAAAACAAAATTTTTCGGGCGCCCGTATACGGTACAATTTAATGTATACTATGCCGAACTGCTGATGGAGGACAGCAAGACCAGAGATGAGGCAAAAGCACTTTTAGAGGAAGTGCCAAAAATTTCGAAGAATAAATACTGGCAGGATCAGGCAAAAAACCTTCTTTCTGATCTTGAATAACATCATCACTTCTTCGTTAAAAAACCGGAATAAAGAGACAACCCACGATTTTATCTGCTCACTCTCTCACGATACGGTTTCGGGGATTCACTGTCCCATCCGTTTCCGCTGAAAAACGGTTTGACACCGTTATGGGCTGAAGTTAAGTATATTGGATTAATATTGATGGACCGTAAATATTCATAAATGGGTAAACGGCCGGTTTTTCAACAGGGCAGGAAAAGTGCCGCCAAAAAATGGAAGACCTACCAGTCCCGGCTGCAGAAAAAGGACGATGCCTACAGGGCCGTAAGACGGCTACCCGGCTACATTCTGCTCCTGGCGATCCTGCTGCTGGCGATCCATTCCGTATTCCGGCTGCTGGACCGGAGCCTCGAAGTGCCGTTCAAACAGTACTCTCTAATCTTTCCCGATAAAATCAAAGCCGTTGACAAGCGTGCCCGGCAGCGCATTCTCCGATGGATGCCCCCCGACCGGATTGATTCCGCTGAAACAATGTTGAATACCGGCGGGAAAACCTATACCATCGAATGGAGCATCGATCCCGACCTGCAGCAATATGTAACCGATCACGTTGATCAAAAAAACAGCCTGTACTTTGGGCTGGTGGCCATGGAACCGGACACCGGCAGGCTCATCTGCATGGTCAGCTTCGACCGGAGCGGGGCTTGTCAAAACACCTGTTCAATTGCTGATTTTCCGGCCGCCAGCCTGTTCAAGATCGTGACCGCGGCGGCCGCCGTGGAAAAAAACAGCTACAATTGCAACACGCCGGTTGAATTCAACGGCAACAAGTACACGCTTTATAAACGTCAGCTGTCGGATCAGATCAACAAATATACCTCCACCATGACATTTGAAGAATCATTTGCCGATTCGGTCAACCCGGTCTTTGGAAAAATCGGCTATCATGTATTGGGTAAATCCACCCTTGAAACCTATGCGGCCGCTTTCGGATTCAACCGGGAGTTCGACTTCGAAATCCCCATGGCGGCCAGCCAGATGGCCGTCGATGAAAATCCATACAACTGGGCCGAGGTGGCCAGCGGGTTCAATCACCGGACCCGGATCTCCCCGCTTCACGGCGCACTGATCATTTCCGCCATATTAAACGAGGGGGCATTCGTCGCACCCACGGTTATCGACCGGGTCACCACTGCCGGCGGCCGGATGCTGTATGAACAGCAGCCGGAATTCTGTTTTCAGGCGGTGGAGAACTGCACCGCCGCCACATTGAAGGAACTGCTTCAGGCCACGGTGATTTCCGGGACCGCCGCCCGGTCGTTCAAGCCCTTGAAGTCTGATAAAATCTGGTCCAAACTCATTATCGGGGGGAAGACCGGCTCCATCAACAACAACATGCGCCATCTTAAATATGACTGGTTTGCGGGGTTTGCCGAAGACAAAAACGGAGTCCGCAAAATCGCGCTCTGCACACTGGTGGTGCATCAGGACTACATCGGCACCCGGTCCGCCCAATACGCACGGATGGTAATCGAAAGGTATTTTAAAACCAATGACGATGAAACACCACAGACCTGAAAAACAGATGCACGAACGATCCATACGCAAATATCTTAAATGTTTGCGGCATATATGGGTGCAAACCCGGGTCTGCTTCGGAAAACATCCTTCAAGCACAGGTCCGCAGACGCTGATCTTTTTCCCATTCCTGGGGTCGGCCATCCTCAACTGCGGCTTTACCGGCATTGTTTATTATAAAAAGGGTGAAGATGAGCGACATACCCCGGACCTGTCCGGAATCGAAAGCCGGATTGAAAATCTGCTTTCCATGGGGTATGAATTCTGCGCCCGTAACAGCCATCCGGCCCACACCCATTATCTCGGCGGCAATGACGCGATTGCCGGAGTTTCCGGCGCGGTCCTGGCACTCAAGGGCAAAAAGCCTTTTTTAGAGTTGATCAATGATTTTGAGGCGCAGGAGCGGATCAAACGCCTGGAGAAAACCATCCAGGATGTCATCTTAAAAGAGACAAGCCTGCTGCAGGTCCACATGGGCCGGCTTGCCGCAGCCGATGTGGATACCATCAGCCGCCGCCTGGAGACGTTAAAAGACATCCGGTGGGCGCTTTTATCGGAACTGCTCGGGAATATGGAAAAGATCCGGGCGCTGTCCAGCGTCCCGGAGCCGGTTTTACATCATCAGGCCGCCGTCTGCCTGAAAAATCTAAATGCCGTATTCAACAGCATCGATCGGCTCGAAGTCCGCGGCCGCGATTCCGCGGGCATTTCCCTCCTGTTTATCATAGATGATGCCGCAGATGCGGACTTTTATCGGGCGCTTGGCGCATCCGGGCTTGAGGCTGCCTTTTTCGACAGGTGCGGTCATCAGATTCTTTCCAACCTCAGCATCCGGTATCGAAAAATGCAGGCGGACGGCACGGCCTGCCGGGTGTCCATCGCCCTGACCTATAAAATCGCCGCTGAAATCGGACGGCTGGGCGACAACGTCGCCTTCCTGCGGGAGCAGATCCGACAGGACCGGATCCTTCAACTCCTCATCAGCCTGCCCCACCAGTATCACACGGTTTGCGCGCATACCCGATGGGCATCGGTGGGGGATATCAACGAAGCCAACTGCCACCCCCTGGACAATATCACATCCGTATCATCAGATGCAGACGCCACGATTCACGTCTGCCTGAACGGGGATATCGACAATTTCCAGTCCCTGAAAGAAAAATACAGGCAAAACGGCCTCGTTTTCCCCGATGAAATCACCGGGGATACCAAAATCATTCCCGTCCATATTCAACATTATGTCAAGCAGGGTCACCCCATCGAAGAAGCGTTCCGGCTGGCAGTGAATGATTTTGACGGGTCCCACGCGATTTCCATGCACACGGACCTTGCCCCGGGAAAACTTTTCCTGGCCCTGAAAGGAAGCGGCCAGGCCATTTTTGTGGGCCTGGCAAAAGACCATTACATCCCCACCTCGGAATTGTACGGACTGGTGGAGGAGACGTCGCAATATATTAAAATGGACGGAGAAAAAATCCACACGGATGCTGCCGGAAATGCCGTGCGGGGCCAGATTTTTGTGATCGATCAGAATTGCAGCGGATCTCTGGAAGGGATCCGTGCCGCCTGGTACAACGGCACGCCGCTTCCCCTGAGCAGGGATGATCTCCGCGAAACACCGCTGACCGCCCGGGATATCGACCGCCAGAATTTTGATCATTATTTCTTAAAAGAAATTTCGGAATCGCCCGCATCGGTTTCAAAGACCCTTCAGAACCGGTGGAAAATCATCGAAGACGGAGAGCTTCGCTATGCGGTGACCTTAGATGACAAGATGGTGCCGGAAAAGATCCGGGAAACATTCTGCGCAGGCAAAATACGGCGCATCCTGCTGATCGGCCAGGGAACCGCCGGCGTGGCGGCACAGGCATGTGGCGACATTATGCGTTATTATCTGAATGATCCGGCCGTCGTGATCCAGTCGTTGAAATCGTCGGAGTTGAGCGGATTCGTGATGGACCCAAACGGAACCGGGGACATGTCGGACACGCTTTTAATCCCCATCAGCCAGTCGGGGACCACCACCGACACCAACAAGACCGTGGACATGGTCAAAAAGCGGGGCGCATTTTCAATTGCCATCGTCAACCGGCGGGACTCGGATCTGACCTTCAAGGTGGACGGCGTCATCTACACCAGCAGCGGCCGGGATATCGAAATGTCGGTGGCCTCCACCAAGGCGTTTTATTCCCAGATTATCGCAGGTGCGGTGCTCGGGCTTTTTTTTGCACAGCTGACCGGCCGAAGAAACCAGGGGTTTATCTCAAACGAGATCAAAACCATGATCGAACTGCCCGGCCATATGGAAACCGTGCTGGCCGGCAAGCGCCAGATCAAAGAATCCGCCTTCCGCCACGCGGTCGCCAGGACGTACTGGGCGGCGGTGGGGTCCGGTCCCAACAAGGCGGCGGCAGACGAAATCCGCATCAAGCTGAGCGAACTGTGCTACAAGACCATTTCTTCCGATTACGTGGAGGACAAAAAACACATCGATCTCTCCTCGGAACCCCTGATCTTTGTCTGCGCAGCGGGCACCCGGCGCAGCGTGATCGGTGATATCATCAAGGACACCGCCATATTCAAGTCCCACAAAGCCCTGCCCATCGTCATCGCCGACGAGCACGAGCACCGGTTTGCCCCTTATGCGGCCGATGTCATTCACGTGCCGGCGGTGAGCGAACATTTCGCCCCGATTTTAAATACCCTGGTGGGGCATCTGTGGGGATATTATGCGGCGCTGGCCATCAACGAGGGCTCCCGCTTCCTCTATGATTTCCGTACGGACATCAACCAGCTGATCCAGGAAAATACCGAGAAGAACATGGATATTTTCGAAATTGCACTGGAGGAGTCTTTCCGGGAAAAGATCATCCGATTCTACCGGGAACTCAGGCAGCAGCAGGATGAAAACCGATTGTCCGCCACCATCGGCATCCGGGGGGCCACCCACCTGATCCTGCTGCTGAAGTACCTGGCCGGCCGCCTGCCCGTAGCCGATTTTGAACTTGATTTCGGCATCAAGGGGACCGCCACCAACATGTTCACCCGATTTTTCGAGGCGCTGGGGGAGGCCATCAACTGCCTGGCCCGGCCGGTGGATGCCATCAAGCACCAGGCCAAGACGGTGACCGTGGGGACCAGCCGCATCGAAGAGAAGATCGAAGGTCCGCTTTTCGACGCGGTGGCCGAATACGGATTTCACATCGACCAGCTCACCATCAGCAACATCATGGTATTGAAGAACCTGCAGCGGATCATCGCAGACCTGAAGGGGGCCACCCTGTATCATATCGCCGGCATCAACCTGCTGGGGGAGCCCACCGATGATACGGTGATCGAAGTCGTCCGGAAAACCGGCACATCTGCCGCCATGTCGTCGCGGGCGGAACAGGACAGGACGCTGAAAGGGACCAAGAAGATCATCGTCCGGCGCGGAAACGTGTATATCGGCAAGGGACGTAAGGACGACCGCAGCATCCTGGTCATTCCCCTGATCTCGGATGACCCGGACCGGCCCAACACGATTGAACACCTGCTGCTTTTAGATATCGCATTCAATGAAGCCGTTTCGCTGGAGGCCAAGGTCAAGGCGTTGGGCGGCAAACATGAACACATTAAGAACCTGGTGCAGGAAACCAATATCACCTGGAATGACAATCTTCTTGAACGGGTGAACATGCGTGACCTGTTCGGGCTTTCCGCCGAAAAAATCGCGGAAACCATCGTTGCCGTGAACTGATCGGGCATGATCGCCATATAGTTGCCGATATCCCGATCCCCATCTCTTTCAGGCCTGGTACTGAAGGAGGCATGCCGGTGGAGTTAATTGCCATGAATTCATCTCCAGATTACCCTTACGTAAAAACGTCATCCGATTTCATCAGCCATAAGATCCGCTGCGGCGGCGATCTCTATCTGCCAGACGGCGTCCAAAAGCCGCCCGTGATCATCATGGCCCACGGTTTCGGGGCGGAAAAATCGTTCGGACTGGCCCCCTATGCCGAGCATTTCGCCGCCCGGGGCATGGCGGTGTATGTGTTCGATTACCGCACCTTCGGCGACAGCGACGGCGAACCCCGGAACCTGGTGGACCCGGCCCGGCACCTCCAGGACTGGACGGCCGCGCTCTCCCATGTCCGCGCCCTGACGCAAATCGACGCCACGCGGATTGCCCTGTGGGGAAGCTCCTTTTCCGGCGGGCACGTGATGGTCACCGCCGCAAGAGAAAAAGGGCTTTGTGCCATCGTCGCCCAGGTCCCGTTTGTGGATGCCATCTCCACCACCCTGAAACTGGGGCCGGCGTTCCTCTTGCAGGCACTGCCCCATGGGCTGCGCGATCTGGCCCGGATGGCCACCTTCCGGGCGCCCCATTATGTCAAAATCGTCGGACATCCCGATGAGTTTGCCATCATGAATACGCCCGATGCCTATGACGGGCTGATGGCCATCAAACCCGATAACACCGGGTGGGAAAACAAGTGCCCCGCCCGCATCCTGCTGAAATTTGCATCATACCGCCCCATTGCTTCTGCGCCAAAGATCACCTGCCCGGCCATGCTCATGTCGGCGAAATACGATTCACTGATCGACGCGAAAATGGTCGAAAAAACAGCCAATAAAATTCCGGACTGCGAATTCATTCAATATCCGATCGGACACTTCGACATCTATACCGGGCCTGATTTCGAAAGAGCCGTTTTTGAACAGGCCCGGTTCCTGGCATCCCACCTGCAGTAAACCCTTCTTCACAAGGAGATTGGCCATGGACAGCAGACTCTGGCACCCATCCTATGCACCGGGCGTAAAACCGAGCCTGAATTATGACCGCACCACGGTTTCAGCCGCCCTTTCCCGGTCCGCAAAAAATTTTCCCGACCATCCCGTTCTCAATTACATGGGAAAAATTTTCGCCTATGAACGACTGGAGAAAATGGTCAATGCGTTTTCCCGGGCCCTTTTGGATTTGGGTGTCAAGGCCGGAGACAAGGTGGCGGTATGCCTTCCCAATATTCCCCAGGCGGTGATCGCCAATTACGCGGTCTTCAGAATCGGTGCGGCAACCGTCCAGACCAACCCCCTCTATACCGAGCGGGAGCTTTCCTATCAACTCGATGATTCGGATGCCGTGGCCATCATCACCCTGTCCCTGTTGGTGCCGCGGATCCTAAAAATCATGGACCAGACGAAAATTGAAAAGATCATCGCCTGCCATATCCATTCCTATCTTCCCTTCCCCAAGAAACAGCTGTTCCCGCTGGTCAAAAAGGATATGGTGCGCAAAATTACGCCGGATGAAAACCTGCTGGAGTTCACGGACCTGATTGGAAAATACCCGACAGACCCGGTGGAAGACCGAAGCGAGTGGGAAGGAATCGGCGCCCTGCTCTACACCGGCGGCACCACCGGGGTGAGCAAGGGGGTGATGCTGACCCACGCCAACATGAGCTGCAATGTCCAGCAGTTTGCCGCCTGGTTCCCGGACCTTGCGCCCGCAGGGGAAATCATGGTGGGCAATTTTCCTTTTTTCCATTCCGCCGGGTTTACCGCCATCCAGAACTTTGCCATCTGGCAGGCGTACCAGATCATCCTGGTGCCCCGGCCGGAACCCAAGATCAACATCGAGATCATCAAAAAATACAAGCCCACTTTCCTGCCCGGCGTGCCGACCATTTTCGTGGGGCTCTTAAATGATCCCGAATTCAGAAAGCTGAACATGGCCTCTATCAAGGGCTTCTTCTCCGGCGCCGCGCCCCTGGCGGCCGATACCATCCGGGAGCTCAAAACCTTAACCGGCGCGGACATGTGCGAGGTGTACGGCTCCACCGAAAATTCACCCGTCGTCACGGTCACCCCCTGGGGCGGGGTCATCAAACCGGGAACGGTGGGCTGCCCGGTGCCGGACACGGATATCAAAATCATGGACATTGAAACCGGCGAGAAGGAGATGCCCACCGGCGAGGCCGGCGAAATCCTCATCAAAGGCCCCCAGGTGATGAAGGGCTATTACAAGAAGCCGGAAGAGACGGATAAAGTGCTGGTGGACGGGTGGTTCTACTCCGGCGATATCGGACGGTTCGACGAAGACGGGTATCTTTCCATCGTGGACCGGAAAAAAGACATGATCATCGCCGGCGGCTACAACATCTATCCCGTGGAACTCGACAATGTGCTCTTCGACCATCCCGCAATCCTGGAGGCGTGCACCATCGGCATCCCGGATGCCTACCGGGGCGAGACGGTCAAATCCTTCGTGGTGGTAAAACCCGGAGAGAATCTGACGGCTGAAGCGGTCCTGGCCTACTGCCGGGAGCGCCTGGCCGCCTACAAGATGCCGAAGCAGGTGGAATTTGTCCATGAACTCCCCAAGAGTGCGGTGGGCAAAATCCTGCGCAGAAAGTTGCGGGACCAGGAACTTGCAAGATTGCATCAGGATTCGGCAGAGACCCTGAGCAGGAATGCGGAAGCCGTCAAATGAGAGACGACCTGCTCAAGCCGTTTGCCGATGCGGTCGATGGAAGCACTGATTATTTCCGCCGGGCCGCTGCTTCCGGCAAAAAAATCATCGGCTATTTCTGCTCCTATACGCCGGTGGAAATCATCCATGCGGCCGGATTTATCCCGGCACGCATCAACGGCGGTCCCGGTCCGGTTGAAAAAGCCAATGCCCACGTTCCGGATTTCATCTGCCCTTACATGAAACGGGGCCTGGAAAATGCATTGAATGGAAAATACGATTACCTTTCCGGACTCGTTCAGGGATACACCTGTGATGCGGCCTGCGGCACGGTCAACATCTGGAAGGACGCCATAGACCTTGAACTGGTGCACACCCTGCCCCTGCCCTATAACCAGACGGAGGGTGCCGGAAATTTTTTTTCCGCAGCTGTCCGGGAATTGGCCACAAGGCTGAATAATTGCGGCGGCACCTATTCCGATTCGGCCCTGGCGCGTTCCATTGCCCTGTATGGCCGCACCTATGATATCCTGTGGCGGTTTTACGAAATGCGGATGCATGACGAGCTTTCCTTCTCCGCAGCGGATTTCAACACCATTGTGAGCGCAGAAGATGCGCTGTCCCCCGAGGATTATCTGGAAGCACTCGAGTCCCTGGCCGGACACATGAGAAACACGTTTGTGCAGGTAGACAAACGGCCCCGGGTGCTGGTGTCGGGAAGCCTGGTCGAAGAAAATGCCATATTCGCCCTGATCGAATCCTGCGGGGCCAGAATCGTGGCGGACGACCTTTGCACAGGGCTGCGCAGGTACTTTCCGGAGTATGGCAATCAAAAAGATCCTGTTAAACGGCTGTTTCACCGGCATATCCACCGCCTCCCCTGCCCTTCCCGGAGCCGTGCGGCGGATCGCGGCGCCATGATTGCGGATCTGATGGAAATATCCGGAGCTAAAAGCGCCATCTTTGTGGTTCAAAAATTCTGTACGCCGCACCTGGCCGATTTTCCCGCCCTGTCCGATGAACTCAAGCGCCGCGGCTGGCCCAGCCTTCTGCTGGAAGTGGATGAAACCTGGCAGGCCGAAGGCCAGCTGAAAAACCGGCTGGAGTCCTTTCTCGAGATGATGGCGCCATCTGCTGGCAATTCCTGAAATTCTTCCGGGAGTATGATGAACAGTCCGCCCAAAACCAAGAAACGGCTCAACACGGCAAGAGAACTCACCCGGGTGATCACCGAATACTACACCCGATGTGTCGAGGCGAAGACAAAGAAAATACCGGTGGGGTGGATGCCGCCCATGAACGGCGCCATCGAGCTGTTTTACGCCATGGACCTGCAGCCCGTGTTTCCGGAGAACTGGTCGCCGGTGTGCGCGGCCTTCGGGCTCTCCCCCCAAAACTTCACCGTATCTGAAAACATGGGGTATTCCCGGGATTTATGCGGGTATCTGAGAAACATCATCGGGTATGTTCACGGCCCCATGAGTGACAGGAATTCCCCCTTCGGCGGACTGCCCGAACCGGACCTGCTGCTCACCCCCTTCGGCGGCTGCGTCCCGGTGATGAAAATCTTTCAGGCACTGGAGCGGCGGTTTCCCCGGGCAAAGGTCTATTCCGGAGACCTTCCCCAGACCGCAGTGGAAGAGATCGGAGAATCTCACATCGAATATGCCGTCTCGGAGATGAACCGGCTGATCGATTTTCTGGAAACAGAAACCGGACGGACCCTTGATATGGATCGGCTCGCGGAAACCGTGGCGCTTTCAGACAAAGCATGCGCCCTGTGGGATGAAATCATGTCCTTTCGCAAATGCGTACCGGTCCCTTTTTCCGCCGCGGAAATGGGCATCATGTTCGTGATGGTGACCCTCCAGGGGACCGATGTCGCAGTCGATTATCTCGGCCGGGTAAGAGATGAGGTCAGATCCCGGGCGGAAGCCGGCATCGGCGTGATCGAAGACGAAAAATTGCGCCTGTTCTGGGACAATATTCCCCTGTGGTACAACATGGCGCTGTTTAACTATTTCGAACCCGCCGGCGGCGTTTTCGTGGCGGAAACCTACAGTGCCGCCTGGTCCATCCGTATGGACACCAGCGATCCCATCCGGGCGCTGGCCATCAAAAGCCTCATGTCCTACCCCCTGGTTTCCTGCGTCTCCATTTCCCGGAGAAAGGAGATGGTGCTCAAGGCCTGCCGGGATTACGCCATCGACGGGGTGATCTTCCACCGCAACAAGTCATGCCTCCCCATCACCCTGGGCCAGATGGAAATCCGGCGCGCCCTGGAAGAAGAACTCGGCATCCCGTCGGTATTCATCGATGCCGATCACATGGATGAACGCAATTTTTCCATGGCCCAATTCCAGACCCGGGCAGACGCGTTTATCGAAATGCTTTTAGAAAGAAAACACCGGGCCTGATTTGTCCGCCTCGTATAATATTCACAAATGCGGGCCGGGAAACTTAATAAACTAAATCTTGTTGCAATATGACCTCTGGCGGACATGTGAACAGGGTTCTGGGAGCGAATTTGAGATTTTTGCCTGTAAAAGCCGGAATGTGGGTCCGCCGTAATCAAAAGTCGAAGCATTTATCCGAGCACAGCTGCTTCGGACGGCAAAAAGATCACTGAGCGGACAGAATCCTGTCCACATGCCCGCCAGCCATAACCCTCCAAATACCTTCTTTCCTCCCATAAATATTTACTTTGTCTTTTAACCTTTACCTTTACCTTTACCTTTACCTTTACGTTCACTTTCCGTTCACGTGGACGGGCAACCCGGTCATGTGCACCCATCAAAGCCAGTTTTTGCGTTTGAACATGAAAATCATCATGATAAAAACCACGATGACGAACAGCCAGAAAATCGGGTAGGAATACCGCCAGTCCAGCTCCGGCATGTACTTGAAATTCATCCCGTATATCCCGGTAAAAAACGTCAGGGGAATAAACAGGGTGGCAATGACGGTCAGGACTTTCATTGTCTCGTTCATTTTGTTGCTGAGACTGGACAGGTAAATGTCGAGCAGACTGGCCAGCATGTCCCGATAGGTTTCCACCGTGTCCGCCACCTGGATGGTGTGGTCGTAGATATCCTTGAGATAGATCATCACATCCCTGCCCACCAGGTTCGATTCCCCCCGCAAAAGCCAGTTCACCACTTCCCGCAGGGGCCAGACGGACCGGCGCAGGTGAATTATCTGATGTTTGAGATTCTGAATGTAATGAAGGGTCTCCGGATCCGGCTCATGGATGACCTCCTCCTGCAGGTCCTCGATGATATCCCCGATTTTTTCCAAGACCCCGAAATAGTGGTCCACCACCATGTCGATTAATGCATAGGCCAGATAATCGGCCCCGGATTTCCGGATGCGCCCCTTGGCTTTACGGATCCGTTCCCGCACGGCTTCAAAAACATCCCCTTCCCGCTCCTGGAAGGAAATGATCACCCCGCTGGAAATGACAATCCCCACCTGCTCCAGTTCGAGTTTGTCTTTGGTGTCGAAATAGGCCATCTTCAGTGTCAAAAACAGGTAATCATCGTAGTCGTCGATCTTCGGCCGCTGCTCGGTATTTAAGATATCTTCCAGAAGAAGCGGGTGCAGATCAAACCGCCGGCCGATTTTTTCGATGATGCGGATATCATGGACCCCGGATACATTGATCCAAACCACCCCTGCACCGGGTTTGGTTTCAAGGACGTCTTCAATGTCCGCAGATTTCATCTCCGTGGCATGATCCGCATCATAATGAATAATCGAGATCCGGACCGGTTCGTCCTTCCGGTCCCCCACATAGACCAGCGACCCTGGCGAAAGGCCGATCTTGGATTTGCGCGTGATCATCAAACTCTCCGGTACCTTTAAAAGGTTCATATCCAGAATTTCTTCATAACACCCATGGCGCAATGAATCAAAAACAATTATTTCCTTTAGTTACATCCAAATGAATCAAAGCCGCGCACCATGACACTCAAAGTCAAACTCCAAACCGGGTTAAAACTTGACCCGGCCGCCCTTATTGCCTATGGTATGGCGCTATCGGCTGCATGGCCTTTTTGATTTTTTGCAAACCATTATAAATAATTGGCTCTTTTGATAATCGGATGGCTTAGCCCCGCCGGCAGGTCCAACACCCCCCTTTGTCCCCCCTCACAGGGGGGAATTAAAAAAGGAGTCCCCCCCGCGCAAAAGGGAATAAAAAATGGAGCCCCCCTCGCGAGAGGGGAATAAAAACAAAAAGCCCTTCCTCGCGAGAGGGGGAATAGAAAAAAGAATCCCCCCTTGAGGGGGGAATTAAAGGGGGGTGTCCCGGCGGCCGCTCTTACCACTCGAAAGTTCCTTGCTGCAAAAACACCGCGCAGCGGGATCGGAATCTTTTTACAAATATAGACCATTGAGAGCATTTTGATTATGAAACCGGATCACCTCCGCTTACACGATGCCGTCAAGCAATTCACGCATGACCTGGACAAACTGGTTCCACCGGAGGAGACCATCCGCCGGGTCAAGGCCGCATTTAACCGACTCGACCTTCGCATCCTGGATCAGACGGTCCGCATCGACAACGGCAGGCTCGATATCCCCGTTTACTTCAGTGTCTGCGGTTCCGATGCGGCGAGCCTGACCGGCACCCGGAAACAGATGGGCAAAGGGGCCACCCCGGCCCAGGCCGAAGCCAGCGCGGTGATGGAACTGGTGGAGCGCTTCAGTTTCTATTCTTTTGCCAGTCAGCCCCAAAACTTCATTTTCGACACATTCCGAAATCTGAAAGAACCCCGAATCGATCTGGATTCGATAGCCAAATCCGTGCATGATGATTCAGATGACCTGGCCGTTGCCAAAGAAATTTTTTCCGACCTGCCCATGAAGTGGACCTGGGGGTACAACCTGACCCGGGAAGAACGCGTTCGGGTCCCCTTCGACTGGTTTTTCGCCATCAACGAATTTAACGGCACGTCGGCCGGCAACTGCCCCGAGGAAGCCCTCTGCCAGGGCATCTGCGAAATCGTGGAACGCCACGTGTCGGCCCGGATCTGCCGGGAGAAGCGCCGGGTTCCCGCCATTGAGGCGGACTCGGTCGACGGACCCGGTGGTGCGCCAGCTGATCGAAAAGTTCCAAAAGAATGGCATTTCACTTTATCTTTCCGATTTCACCCTGGACATGGGCATTCCCACGGTGGGGGTGCTGGCCCATGACCCGGCCACATTTCCGGAAAAAAGCGAGATCGTCTGGACCGCCGGAACCGCCACCCACCCGGAAAAAGCCCTGAGCCGCGCATTGACGGAAACCGCACAGCTGGGCGGAGATTTCAATTCCGGGTCCAATTATGTGGCCAGCGGCCTGCCCAAGTTTGCCGCGCTTAACGAGGCGCGATTCATCACGCATCCGCCATCGCAAATCCCCATAACCCGCCTGCCGGACATATCAGACCCCAATTTCAGGACGGAGGTGCGCCGCTGCATATCGGCGCTGTCTGAACGAAATTTTGAAGTTATCGCCATCGATACCACCCATCCGCAGCTGGATTGCGCCGCCTTTTACACCATCGTTCCCGGCGCCCATTTCCGGGAGCGGGCGGCCGCCACCAGCGTGGGCATGTTCTCCTGCAAGCTGATCGCCGAAAATGCGGATCCGGCCACGGCCATGCAGAAACTATCCGAGATCGACCGGGTGCTTCCTGGAAAATACTACGTCGCCTTCTACCGGGGAACCGTTCACCTGGCTGCCGGGGATCCCGAAACCGCTTACGGCCACTTTGAACGGGCGCTTAATTTGAATCCGGATCCCCAGGATGTTTCCAGCATCTGCTCCTATATGGGCGTCTGCCTGAAAGATTTGGGGCACTTTGAAAAGGCGCTTGAAATCCTGCAGCAGGGCCTGGCGGCAGATCCGGAGCGGACCGATATCCTCAACCTGATGGGGTTTTGCCATTTCAAGCTCAAACAGCATGCAAAAGCCATCGACTGCTTTTCAGAGGTCGTGCGGCTGAATCCCGCATCGGCCATCGATTATGCCAATATCGCCTCCAACTACCGCGACATGGGGAACACGGAAAAAGCCATCGAATTTTACCGGATCGCACTTCAGATCGACCCGGGAATCGAATTTGCAAGAGATAGTCTGGAACGGCTCACGGGTGGGTGAAATCTGCGTGAACGCCTACGTTCACCAATCACGAATCATCGGGGGGAAAGCTGCCGCCGGAGAGATAGCGCCCCGGCACGGGGGTGATGCGGGGAAGGCGGTCCAGTGGATTTTCATCCACCAGCAGGGGGCACCCGTACACGGCTTCCAGGATCTCATAGGTGAGCACGTCTTTCGGTGGGCCGTACTCAACCAGCTTTCCCCTGCTGATCAACAGCAGGGTATCGGCATACAGGGCGGCCAGGTTCACATCATGGGACACCATGATCACGGTGATCCCCTTTTCCTTTTTCATCTTTTCCATCAGGTCCATGATCCGGAGCTGGTGCGCGATATCCAGCGAAGCGGTGGGCTCGTCTAAGACCATGACCTCGGGCTCCTGACAGATGGCCCGGGCGATAAACACCCGCTGGCGCTCGCCGCCGCTTAACTGGTCCAGCCGCCGGCGGGCGAGGTGGGCCACCTCGGTGAAAACCATGGCCTGCCGGGCCAGTTCCAAATCCGCTTTCGATTCCAGGCCGAAGGTGCCCAGGTGCGGAGTCCTGCCGAACAGCACCACCTCTTTTACCGTGAAGGGAAAATCCATGGGAATGGACTGGGGGACGATGGCCAGCAACCGGGCCAGGGTCCTGCGGGAGTAGGCCCGCATGGGGGTTCCCATCAAATCGATTTGTCCCTGTTTCGGACGGATGAGCCCGGCGATGATCTTGGTCAGGGTGGTTTTGCCCGACCCGTTGGGCCCGATGATGACGAAGCACTCCCCTGCGCGCACGTTGAAGGAGATATCATCCAGCACCGTTTCGGCCTCATAGCCGTATGAAAGGGAGTGAACGCGGACCGCATCTGTCATCTGCCCGCCCTCTTGAGCAGCAGGATAAATACCGGTGCCCCCACCAGCGCGGTGATCACCCCGGCCGGGATTTCCCCCTGGCGCGGCAGGGTCCGCGCCAGCAGATCGCAGGCCACCAGGTAGGCGCCTCCCCCGAAGATGCAGGCCGGCGCCAGAATCCGGTGGTCCGCCCCCAGGATCAGCCGGAACAGGTGCGGTATCACCAGGCCCACGAAGGCCACCAGCCCGCAATTGGCCACCGTGGCGCTCACCATGAACGAACTGATGACCAGAAGCAGCATGGTGATCCAGGTGACGTTGATCCCCATGGATTGGGCCATTTCCTTTCCCATCAGCAGCAGGTTCATGGCATTTGACAGCCGGAATATGATCAGAAAACAGGGAATTACCATCAGGGCCAGCATGCCGGTTTCGTGCATGCCGATGGCGGAAAGGTCGCCCATCAGCCAGAAGATGATGTTGTGGATCCGCGCATCCTGGGTGAGGGAGATGAGAAACATGATGACCGCCGAGCAGAAAGCGTTGACCATCACGCCGGCCAGCAGAAGCGTTTCCTTTTTCATCAACGTCGCCCCCCTGCTCACGGCCAGCACCAGAAACAGGGTCCCCATGCCGCCCAGGAAGGCAAACAGGCTCACTCCGGGGAAGCGGGCGAGATTCAAGAGTATACCGATAATGGCGCCTATGGCCGACCCGCCGGAAATGCCCAGGATGTAGGGTTCAGCCAGGGGGTTGCGGAGCAGGGCCTGAAAAACCAGCCCGCCGATGGAAAGCGTGGCCCCCACCAGGGCGGCCACCAGCACCCGGGGAAAACGAAGCTGCCAGATAATGGCATACATGGGCGATTCCGGGTGATGGAAACTGCGGATGACCTCGACAAACGGCCGACTGCCGGTTCCAGCCGACCCCAGGCAGAGGCCCAGAAACATCAGCAGCGCCAGCAGCATACCGGTGGCGAAGGTGGTCCAGAAGATTTTAGAAACGATCTTCGACATCACGAGGATCCGGGCGGGTTCAGGTTCAATTCCGGGTGAATGAGACGGACCAGTTCTTCCAGGGCATCCACCAGGCGCGGGGTGGGCCGATCGAAAAGGTCCGAGTCCACCAGGTAGATCCGGTCATCTTTCACCGCCGGAATCTGCGGCCATCTGCGCCACCTGTCCATCACCTGGTCGAAGACGTTTTCCCTGGCCATGGTGGTGATGATCATGACTTCCGGCGCCATTACCAGGACCTCTTCCATTGAAAATGCCGGGTAGCCGGTGCTTTCGGCGGCCAGGTTCACTCCGCCGGCCAGTTCGATCATCTCATGGATGAAGGTGTCCGAGCCGGCGGATATGATCGGGGCCACCCCGATCTGAAAAAACACCTTCGGCCGGTGGGGGATGCAGGATGTCAGCGCCCTGACCCGCTCGATCCGCTTTTTCATACCGGCAACCCGTTGCTGTGCCTGATCATTTGCCTGCAGCAGGTCCCCGATTTGAATGATGGCCCCCATAATCGTCGACAGGTCCCTGGGGTTGACGGCGTACACGGGTATGCCGAGCGATTCCAGCCGGTCGACGACTTCACGGGGATTTCCGTCCTTGATGGCGATGCACAGGTCCGGGCGCAGGGAGACAATCCGTTCCAGGTCGGGGTGGATATAGGTGCCCACCCGGGGCAGATCTACTGGCGGCTGCCGGATAATTGCTGTATACGGTGGCCCCTTTCAGACGATCCTGCTCTCCGATGGCATAGATGATCTCGGTGATGCTCGGGGCAAGCGATACCACCCGGCAGGGTAAAACCGGAACCCGGACGGTCCTTCCGGCCTGGTCCCGCACAACCCGGTCCGCAGCATCGGCCGTTTTCGCCGGGCCTGCACATGAAAAGGCAAAGACCATCGTCAGAACAATCACCGTTTTTCCAAAAACAGACACGCCGGCCTCCAAATAAAAAAATCCCTGGATTCCCCCTAATGGGAATTCAAGGATTGCACCCAGTTTCTTCATCCTGATGAATGGCGCTGTACCGGTATCCGCGCGGAAAAGCACCACACTGCCGGGCAGGTCTTCTGGTTTGTGGATCGCTCTATTAACTGCACCTTCCCATTTCGGTCAACCCGAAACAGTGGCTGTTGCAGCCTTCGTCCCCACTCACAGCGGCGGGACCACGACGGATTTGCACCGTCTTCCCCTTTAAGCCGTTTCCGGCACCCGGCAACTTGTAATTTTTTGATTTTTAATACAAATTGTCTTTATTTAACCCCATCTTGCGGCGATGTCAAGGGGCATTTGGGCGTTTTGAGCCCCTCCCGCGCGTCCAATGCGGGCGAAAACCAATGTTTTACTTGATAAAAAACAGACGATGTGCCAATTTGAAGCCACGGTGATCAGCCGTTCATCATATTGCAAGCATTATACCCCGTCATGCGGTGTTTTTGCAGTAAGGAACTTTTCAGCGGCAGCCGAAAGGACACCCCCCTTTAATCCCCCCCTCAAGGGGGGATCAGGCCGCTGCGCCATGTTTTTGCAGTAAGGAATTTTTCAGCCGCAAGGATCCCCCTTTTAATTCCCATACAAGGGGGGCGAAGGGGGGTGTCGGACCTGCGGAAACAAAAGACTACATTTTTTAAACCATTTACCGAGTTAAGTACCTTGAAAGCTGTTTATGGGTCTACCGGTCATGGAGCAAAATCAATACGTCATCTTTACCACCGAAGACCGGCACTATGCCATACCGGTGGCATTTGTGGTCCAAATTATTCCCGCTGTCTGGATCACCGCTGTTCATGACGGTCCGGACCTGCTGATGGGCGTGATCGACATGCGGGGCGAGGTCGTGCCGGTCATTGATTTTCGAAGGCAATTCAAGCTGCCGGATAAAGAGGTGGTGATCGACGACAAAATGATCATTGCCCGGATATCGAATCACGCGGTCGCCTTTTTTGCAGATGCCATCGTCGAGGTTGCCTCCCTGACCGAACAGTCCACTGTGGGATCAGAAGACATATTTCCCGGCATGGAAGACTTCATCTCGGGCGTGGCCCGGCATCAGGGCCGGACCGTGCTGATCTATGCCATTGAAAAACTGTTTCCAGCAGATGAGATCGAAAATATCGCATCGTTTGTTTGTGCCCAAAATGAGTCTGCCTGATGAATGATATTGCGGATCACCAGCTGGATCAGCTCAGCCGGTATATCCTTGAGCATACCGGGCTGCATTTTCCCGAAAAAAAATGGCAGACGTTATCCAAGGGGATGAAGACCGCCGCCGCCCGACTCGATTATGAAATTGGCGAGTTCATCGACCTGTTCATGACGTCTCCCCCCTCGCCCGAACTTCTCGATACGGTGATCGGGCATCTCACCGTGGGTGAAACGTATTTCCTGCGGGATAAAAATTTTTTCCAGATATTGAAGGATCATATTTTCCGAGGACTTGTCCAAAACCCCCGGCGCGGCATTGAAAAGCTGATTTTCTGGAGCGCGGGCTGCGCCACTGGCGAGGAGCCCTATTCCATCGCTATTCTGATCGACCATGCCCTTCCCCGCCTCAGGCGATGGGATATCACCATCATCGGAAGCGACATCAACCCGGAATCCTTAAAAAAAGCCGAAAAAGGCATTTATACCCCCTGGTCGCTCCGGGAAACACCGGATGAGATCATCGAAAAATATTTCACCCCGCTTTCCGGAAACCGCTTCGAGCTGTCGCCCCGCATCCGCTCCATGGTACGGTTTACCCAGCTGAACCTGGCGGATCGGGACCTGGGCGCCCGGCTCAATTGCGCTGAACCCGTCGATATCATCCTGTGCCGGAACGTGCTGATGTATTTTGATGCCCACAGCCGCGACCACGTGCTCGGCAGCCTTGCGCAGATGCTGGTCGCCAACGGATGGCTCATCACCGGCCCGGCGGAATCCGGGTTCGTCAAGACGCCCGGCCTGACCCCGGTCCGATTTCCCAATGCCATATTTTATCGAAAAGGAATGCCCAGATCCCGGGAACGCGATGATGCGCAGGATGTCCGGCCGCCTGAAATGACCCTGCGCCCGCCGGACACTAGGTCCGACCGGAAGAAAAGTCATACCAACATCCGGCGCATCACCGATACGCAAAACGAAACCCGCCCGGCTGTCGAAATCTTCCAGGATGCCCTGGCCGCCTATGAACGGGGAACATATGCAGGGTGTGTGGATCTGCTGACGCCGCTTTTGTCCAATCAGGCAACTGCGGATAAAGCGTTTCTCATGAAAACCCAGTCCATGACCCTTCTGGCAAAAGCGCACGCCAACCTGGGGGATCTGGGCTGCGCCCGCAAATGGTGCGCGAAGGCCCTCGCCTCTGAAAAACTCAACCCGGAAATTTACTATCTGATGGCCACTCTGTTTCAGGCTTCAGGGGAAACGGCGTCCGCCATACGGGCGGTAAAGCAGTCGCTGTACCTGGATCCGGAATTTATCATGGCCCATTTCCTGCTCGGCCTGCTGATGCAAAAGGAGAAGCGGCTGGCTGAAAACCGCAGGAGTTTTCAAAATGCACTGGCGCTTTTGCAGTCCAGGGACCCGGATGACATCCTGCCCCACTCCGAAGGATTGACCAGCCGCCGGTTGATGGAAACCATCAAAAACATGATCAATTAAACCCCTATGCGAAAAACCGGTTTTCTACATCTTGTTTCATCGACGCCGGCGGATATTTTGAAAGCCCGGGCGGAACGCCTGGCCCGGGGCATCCGCATCAGCGATGCCGCCCGGACGGCAGATGGCCTGGAGGTGGTGGTTTTTCGACTGGCCCGGGAATTCTATGGCATTGAATTGTCCCGTATCCGCATCATCGAACCGCTAAAGACGGTCACCTACATCCCCGGGCTTCCCGATTTTATCGTCGGCATTATCAATTACCGGGGAGAAATCATATCCGTGATCGATCTGAAGCTTTTTTTCGACCTTCCCGGTCGTGAAAGCGCGGACAAAGGCCATGTGATCATCCTTTCAAAAACGGATATGGAATTCGGGATCATCGCCGATGAGATCGTCGGGGTCAGATCCATACCGCGAAATACCCTCCAGCCATCCCTGCCCACGCTGACCGGCGTCCGTTCGGCCTATCTGAAGGGGGTGACCGCCGAGGGCCTGGTCATCATCGATGGCGGAAAAATTCTGTCCGACCCCAAGATGCGCATCGATCAGGATGCATACGAATAGAAACGGTTTCAAATCTTTTTTCAGTAAAGTCGGTTTTTCGATAAGGAGATTTCTATGATCCGGTATATCAAGAGAAGCATCATGGCCAAGCTGATCATCCAGTTTTTCATCGTGGGCTTGATCCCACTGATCGTTCTTGGCTCACTGACCTATTTTTTCTCCAGGGAGGCATTGGAAGCCCAGGCCTTCAGCCATATCGCCTCCATCAACAAGATCAAGCAGGAGCAGACCCTGGGCTTTATCCGGGACCGTTTGAACAATCTCATCCTGCTGTCGCGGTCCCAGCATATCCGGACCATGCTCAACAACCGGACCTACCAGGAAATGAATCCGCTGTTCGATTATTACATGAAGGTCTTCGGATACAACGATATCATCGTGCTCAATGAAACCGGCCACCCGCTCTATTCGGCGGCCTCCAACCATGAATATCAAATCGATCCGGCCGTATCTCCGGATCAGAATGCCTATACCACGCGTCTGTGGAAAAAGATCATGGAAACCGAAGAACCCCTTCTGACGGATATCATCACCTATCAAACCGATGCGCCCCCCGCCATGTTCATGGGGGCCCCGGTTTATGGCGATATCGGAGAACTGACGGCCGTGCTGATCTTTCAGATCAATGCGTCCCAGATCAATGCGCTGGTGCTGGATTCCACCGGAATGGGAGAAACCGGGGAGACCTACCTGGCGGGCGAAGACCTCTACATGCGCACTGATTCACGCTTCAGCACGGAGCCGACCACCCTGACCCGGATTGTCAATGCCGAAGCGGTCGGTCCGGCCCTGCAGCACCGGTCGGGGACCCAGAGCATTCATGATTACCGGGGGGTGGCCGTGCTGAGCGCCTATTCCGACCTGGGGCTCAATGAAAAAATCGGGACGGATTTCGACTGGGCCATTGTCACCAAGGTGGACCGGACGGAGGCATTCAATCTGCTTCACAAAATGGGGGTCAACACCTTCTGGACGGTGATCGTGCTCATCGTGCTGGTCGCACTGGTGGGATATCTCCAGTCGACCATGATCGCACGTCCCATAAACGATCTCTCCTACCGGATCGTCATGCTCAATGACGGCAACTTTCACCCCTGAAATGACCATGGCCAATAAGGACCGCTCGGATGAGATCGGGCTGCTGATCAAAACCTATAATGAAACCATCAAGAAATTCAGGAAGCAGATCAAGCGGATGATCGATTCCACGGACCTGCTGGTATCCTCCATCAGCCAGATTTCCACCACCGCCTCCCAGCTGGCCACCAGCGCCTCGGAAACATCGAGCTCCATCAGCGAGGTCTCCACCACCGTTGAAGAAGTCAAACAGACCTCCCAGATCGCCAATGAAAAGGCGGAAAATGTATCCGCGAGCGCGGACACCACCGCCAAGATTTCCTTCACCGGCAAACAGGCCACCGAGAATACCATGACCGGCATCGAGCGGATCAATGAGGAAATGAATTATATCGCCGAAAGCACGGTCCAGCTCTCCGAGCAGACCAAGAGCATCGAAGAGATCATCAACACGGTCTCGGATATCGCCGATCAATCCAATATTCTTTCCGTCAACGCCGCCATAGAGGCGGCCAAAGCGGGCGAGCACGGCCGGGGGTTTGCGGTGGTGGCCCAGGAAGTCAAATCCCTGGCGGATCAGTCCAAAGAGGCCACCAACCAGGTCCGGGCCATTCTCGAAGACATCCAGAAGGCCACCGCCGCGGCGGTGATGGCCACCGAAAGAGGAACCAAGACGGTCCGGGAAGCGGTCGAACTTTCCGACCAGGCGGGAAACGCCATCGACCGCCTGTCCAAAGCCGTGGTGGAATCCGCCAATGCGGCCATGCAGATCACCGCATCCAACCAGCAGCAGCTTTCCGGCATGGACCAGCTGTCCCAGGCCATGGAAAGCATCAATGACGCGACCCAGCAGAACCTCGACAGCGTCAAGATGCTGGAAGACGCCATCAAGGGGCTGGAGGCCACGGCCCATATGATGAAAGACATCACTTCAAGTTATACCATTTAGCAGCGGTTTGACGTAAATGAATACAGAGGAACTGCAACGACAGCTGCTGGAAGCCTTTGCCGAGGAGGCGTGCGAACGCATCGAGAACCTGTTCTCCAGGCTCACGGAACTGGAAAAGACAGACGATGCGGACAGATCTGAAAAGATTGTGGAAATCATTTATCGGGAAGCCCACAGCCTCAAAGGGGCTGCCCGGTCGGTCAACATCCCCGCAATCGAATCCCTGTGCCAGGTCATGGAAACCCTCTTCAGCGAGCTGAAACAGCAGAAATCCGGATTTACGCCCGCTCTTTTTGACATCCTCCATGAATCGACCGCCCTGATCGAAACCTATATCGCCGCCGATGAATCCGGGCGCAATCAACTCAATCCGCAGTTTGAAAAGGCCGCGCAAACGCTGATCGCCATCCAGAGCGCCATCGCCGGCGGGGACTCGCCGAAAATGCCGGCAGACGTGGCCAGGATTTCAAATCCCGGCGATTTGCGCTCAAAAACGCGGGGAACTACTTCTTCACCCGCTCAGGTTCAGTTCAATGATGATCCCGAACCCGAAGATGATCACAACTGGACAACCCCGCCGCTGCCTTCCGGCCCGTCGACGCCATCGCCTTGCGCAACCGGGCCCAAGCCGCTGTTTTCCGAAACCGTGCGCATATCGACGGCCAAGCTCGACAGCCTGTTGCTGAAAACAGAAGAGCTGATTTCAATCAAGCAGATCCTCAATCAGCACCTGTTCAGGATGCATCGGGTCGATGACATCCTTCGCCACTGGCGCAAACAGTATAAACGCATCATGCCCGAACTCAAAAGCCAGGCCCGGAACAAAAATGCCGGTACCAATGGTTTTGCCGGCAAGCGGATTACCGGCTTTATCGAATCCGGGCAGGCGCATCTGCAAAACGTCTATGAGCAGATCAACGCGCTTTCCGCCTCGCTGGAACTCGATACCCGGACCATCGGCGCCCTGGTGGACGACCTGCTGGACGAAATGAAAAAGACCTCGCTTCTCCCCTTTTCCACCCTGTTCGCCCTGATTCCCCGGATGGTCCGGGAAATCGCCCGGCAGCGGGGCAAGGAAGTCGAAGTCGAACTCGCCGGCGGCGATATCGAAGTGGATAAACGGATTCTCGAAGGCCTCAAAGATCCCCTGATTCACCTGCTTCGAAATGCCGTGGACCATGGCATCGAGCTTCCCGTCATTCGTGAAAAGAGCCGCAAAAAATCCTGGGGGCGGATCCGGGTGATCGCCCGTCAACCCGAAAGCAGCCGGGTGGAAATCGAGCTGTCCGATGATGGCTGCGGAATCGATATCGGCGCCATCAAGGCCAGGGCCGTCAAGGCCGGCATCATGACCGCCGAAAATGCCAAAAACATACCCGAAGATGAAGCCCTCGCCCTGATCTTTCATTCGGGAATCTCCACCAGCCCCATCATCGACGAAATATCCGGCCGTGGGCTCGGGATGGCCATCGTTCAGGATGTTATCGAACGGCTCGGCGGCACCCTTCGCGTTAATAACGAACCCGGCCGGGGAAGTGCCTTTATTGTCGATCTTCCCGTGACGCTTACCACCTACCGGGGGATACTGGTCTTAACCCGGGGCCACTTTTTCATCATCCCCAATGCATTTGTCAATCACACCCTGAATATCGATCCGGCGAATATCAAGACGGCGGAAAACCGCAGTGTCCTCTCCTTCAACGGGCGCGCGCTGTCTCTGGTTGATCTGGGCGATGTCCTGAAAATTCCAGCCGCTGAGAAGACGCCTGCTTCCTTTTCCCGGCATTCAGGGGGGCTGCCGGCCATCCTTATCAGCAGCGCAGATAAGGAAATGGCCGTTATTGTAGACAGGATCATTCAGGAGCAGGCCATTCTGGTCAAGTCCCTGGGAAAACAGCTGCGGCGGGTCACCAACATCTCCGGCGCCACCATCCTGGGAAGCGGCCGCGTGGTCCCGATCATCAATGTAAATGATCTGATCAAGTCCGCCACCGAAAGCGCCGTTCCAGCGGCGGTCATCGATGTGCATTCTCAGCCGGATTATGCATCATCCAGATCCGTGCTGGTGGTGGAAGATTCATTTACCTCAAGGACCCTGCTCAAGAACATTCTGGAAGCCTCCGGATTTTTAGTGCAGACATCGATTGACGGGGCGGACGGATTGCAATGCCTCAAATCCGGGACGTATGATGCCGTGGTCTCGGATGTGGAGATGCCCAATATGAACGGGTTCGAATTGACCGAAGCCATCCGTAAAGACAAGTCGCTCTCCCATCTGCCCGTAATCCTGGTCACCAGCCTGGATTCCCGCTCCGACCGGGAACGGGGTGTCGATGCGGGGGCGGACGCCTATATCGTAAAAAACAATTTTGACAAGAGCAATCTGCTCGAAGTCCTCAACCGGTTAATTTAGCGGCCAGATGAAAACCAGGATATGGGCAAATGGACGGTTTTCGTCTGGCCGCTGATTTAGCATAATTCAAATCAGGATAACTAAATTCATGACAAAAGATCTGGAAATACTCCTGGTGGAAGACAGCCGGACCCAGGCGCTGAAATTTCAGCTCATGCTGGAAAGCCACGGCTACCCTGTCACCCATGTTCAAAACGGGCTCGAGGCCATGAACACCCTGCTGAGCACCCAGATTTCCATCGTCATCACCGACTGGATCATGCCGGAAATGGACGGGTCGGAACTCTGCCGGGCCATCCGCAAGCATGATTTCGGCGGGTATGTCTACATCATTCTGCTCACGGCCAAGGATTCCAAACTCGACATCATCGAAGGGCTTGAAGCCGGGGCGGACGATTACCTGACCAAGCCGGTGGATGATGCGGAGTTGATCGCCCGGCTCACCACCGCCGAGCGGGTTATCCGCCTGGAAGCATCCCTGAAGCAGCGCAACCGGGAAATTGCGCTGCTCTCCATCACCGATCCCCTCACCCGCGTGTTCAACCGCGGCTATTTGAATGAAAACCTGCCCAAGGCCTTCAAGCGGGCGGTGCGGTATCTTTCTCCCCTGGCCGTCATCATCTGCGATATCGATCATTTCAAGCGGGTGAATGACCAGTACGGCCACCAGGTGGGAGACAAGGTGTTGCAATCATTTGCGCGCATCATCGACACCAGCTTAAGAAAGGATCTTGACTGGATGGCCCGGTACGGCGGGGAGGAGTTCATCATCGTGCTGCCCGAAACCGACCTGAATGGCGCAACGGCCGTAGCCGAGCGCTGCCGCCAACTGGTCTCGGAGGCGCAAACGCCTGCAAACGGCGACATGATCCAAATCACGGCCAGCTTCGGCATCGCCTCCCTCACGGAAGGGAGCGAAACATCGGACATCGATACCGAAGAAATGATCAAAGCGGCGGACCGCTGCCTCTATGAGGCCAAATCAAAAGGAAGAAATCAGAGCATAGGGACATCCATATGATCGACGTACTGGTAGTGGATGATTCCCTGACCACCCGTGAATACCTGAGGCACATCATCGAATCCGAGCCGGATCTGAGGCTGGCGGGCCTTGCCAAAAACGGCAAAGAAGCGGTTGTGCTGGCCCAGCAGCTCAAACCCAGTGTCATCATCATGGACATACAGATGCCGGAAATGAACGGGTATGATGCCACCCTGGCCATCATGGAGAAAAGCCCGGTACCCATCGTGATTCACAGTACCCTGGTGGCCCCGGATCAGACGGGAAATATCTTTCAGGCCATGAAGGCCGGGGCGGTGGCGGTCTCCCAGAAACCGCCCGGCATCGGGCATCCCGAATCCGAAGTGCTGGTGGAAAAACTGGTCCGGACCGTCAAGCTGATGTCTGAGATCAAGGTGGTCCGGCGGCTCAAACCCCGGCACCGAAAATCAACAGCCGACAAAATGCCGCCGGTGTCCGTCCGCCAGGATGAATCCGACCGCATCGAACTCATTGCCATCGGTGCGTCCACCGGAGGCCCGCCCGTGCTGCAGACCCTTCTTGCCGGGCTGCCGGAAGATTTTCCCATTCCCATCCTGATCGTCCAGCACATCTCCCTGGGATTTCTGGAAGGCATGCTGAACTGGCTGTCCAAATCAACGGCCCTTTGTCTGAAAATCGCCAGAACAGGCGACAGCCTGGTGAAAGGCCATGTGTACTTCGCGCCTGAGGATCACTACATGGAAATCACGCCCGCCCGCCAGATTTTCCTCAGTCGTCATAAACACATTGTCCTGATGCGGCGCCCCATCACCCACCTGTTTTCATCCGTATCCCGCATCTTCGGATCAAATGCCATGGGCGTTCTGCTGACGGGGATGGGAAATGACGGTTCCGTCGGTCTTAAAGAGATGAATTCCGCCGGCGCGCTGACCATCGTGCAGAACATGGAAACATCGGTGGTTTTCGGGATGCCCCAGGAAGCGATCAAGCTGGATGCGGCAGCGCATGTTTTATCACCGGCAGAAATCACAAGTGTGATGAATCGACTGAAACGGCCTTAGTAAGGACCAAACAAGGGCCCTTGATTCATTGACCTGAAATTCTTTTGCTGATACTGAACTCTTTGAATCTGTACCCGTGCGCATTTTTGAAAGTTGCGCTATATTTGATGAACCCGTAAAAATTCGGATCTTACGCTTTCTCATTCCGGCGGAGGCCGGAATCTACTACAAACTAAGTTGGTTATAGACTCCGGTTTTCACCGGAGTGACGAACTTTGCTTTTACGGGTTCATCATATTTGATGAACCCGTAAAAATTCGGATCTTACGCACCCATTGAGGCGGAGGCCGGAATTTAATACAAACCAAGCTGGTTATATTTTCATATGGTCCCCGCACAAAACCGGACCGGGAATATTGGAGACCGTCGGACAGCAATTGCAGGAGCGCTTCATGTACCGTGAAAATTTTATCAATTCATTGCGCACGGAAATGGTGGCCATGGTTCACCAGTATCTGTCGCCGGTCGCCCAGGAATACGGGTACAGCGATGTACCGCTGGAGTCGACCATCAAGTGGCGGCCCATGGTGCTGATTCTGGGCAATTATTCATCCGGCAAATCCACCCTGATCAACGAATTCTTGGGAGCGCCCGTTCAGGCTATCGGACAGGCCCCCACGGATGATTCGTTTACCATTATCACCTATGACGACACGGTACCCGATTCCGAAAACATCCGCGTCACCATGGAACGGGACGGCAAATACCTGCTCAATGATCCCGAATACCCCTTTGAAATCCTCAAAAAGCACGGCCAGCGGTTTGCGTCGCACTTCCGGCTGAAAAAGGTCAATTCCCCTTTTTTAAA
This sequence comes from uncultured delta proteobacterium, assembly GCA_963826785.1. GTDB lineage: Bacteria > Desulfobacterota > Desulfobacteria > Desulfobacterales > Desulfosalsimonadaceae > CAWGYD01. The sequence goes on along the minus strand of CAWGYD010000005.1, from coordinate 31,156 downwards.
AAACCTGGCGCTCATCGATACGCCCGGCATGCTCGACAGCATCACCGAACGGGACCGGGGGTATGACTATCAGCAGGTCATCGGCGACCTGGCCCAATTGGCGGATCTGGTGCTGGTTCTTTTTGATCCCCACAAGGCCGGAACGGTCCGGGAAGCCCATACCAGTTTGAGAGAAACCATTGCCACCCGCACATTTGAGGACCGGGTCCTGTTTGTGCTCAACCGGATCGATGAGTGCAATTCCTTAAGCGACCTGCTCCATGTCTACGGCACCCTGTGCTGGAATCTCTCCCAGATCACCGGCCGGAAAGATATCCCCACCATTCACCTGACCTATTCCTCGCGGGCGGCGAAAAACATCCCCTATCCGCCCACGGAGGATCAGGGTTTCCTGGTGAATCTGGAAAACCAGCGCAAAAAGCTGCAGAGCGCCGTTCTGGATGCGCCCAGGCACCGCCTGGACAATCTGGCCACGTTTGTGGAAACCCACGCCGAACGGCTGGATCAATTTCTTGAAGCCATGCTGGCCTACCGCACCCGGCGCAGGAAGTTTTCCATCAAGTACAATTTGATCGGGATATGCATCAGCCTCCTGGCGGGCGGTGCCGCTGTCTTCGGGGGGCTTTACGCCGGGGTCCTGGGAGGACCGTACGATCCCGTCAGCGGCATTGCCGGAGCCGCTGCGGTGATCCTGTTCATGACTTTCTGGATGCTTCTGCCCATGAAGTACCTCAAGTCCTACTTTCACCGCGCGGGCATCAAAAATCTCGATCAACTGGTCCTTTTGAACACCCAGACCCGCAAGGACAGCTGGCAGATGATCCGCGACCTGGCCCGCAAACACCTGATCCAGACCGGCGGCCGATTCCCGCTTTCAAAGGTCCGGCAGGAATATTCGGATGTTCATCGGATCTATATCGAAGGGACCCGGGAAATCCGAAAGGCGTTAAATGAGCTTGCCAATATCAAAGATGAAGAGATGGACCCACAGTACGATAACCCGTCGTGAGGGGTTCAATTTCACCGGAGCGTGGCAAATCACAGGCCGGAGCCCATGCCACTGACCATCACCGCCATCACTTTCCAGAAAAAACACCGTGACCGGGTCAATGTGTTCATCAATCATGAATACGCTTTTTCCGGTTTTGCCGCAGCCCTTTCCCGAATTAAAACCGGTGATGTCATTTCCGAGTCGGACGTCGAGGCATTCAAGCGCGAGGATGCCCGGCACCTGGCCTATTCCCGCGTCCTGCGCTTTCTGGCATTTCGTTCCCGCAGCCGAAAGGAAGTGATCGATTACCTGAAGAACAAAGGCATCGATGGCCGGCAGACGGAAATGATCATGGAGCGCCTGGAAAAAAACGGCTACATCAATGACGCGGAATTTGCGCGCATGTGGGTCGAAAACCGGCAGCGCTTCAAGCCCAAGGGGCGCTATGCCCTGAAATGGGAGCTTTCGGAAAAAGGGATCGATGAAAAGCTGATCGATGAAAGCCTGATGGATGTCGACGAAAAAGATGCGGCATGGGCGGCTGTTCTGCCGAGATTGAACCGCTGGAAAGATCTGGAGGAAAAGACCCTGAAATTAAAAGTCGCCCGGTTTCTGGGGCGGCGGGGTTTCGGGTATGAAATCTGCCGCCACGTCTTTGAGCGCATCATCGAGGATTTAAAAGCATCGGCGTGATTCAAGCCGTTGCGGACTGCCCTTTGTCAAATCCGGCCGGTAAATGCCGGAGACGACTCGTCAAAGGACAGCCCTTTTAAAATAAAGTCCGACAACACCCGCTCGAGCTTTTCAAAATCCGTGCTCTGCCGCACCAGCATGAAATAAAACAGGGTCCGCTCAAACAGCCCGAACAGCATCACCGAGGCCATTTCCGCATCTTCGGTTTGAAGAAAGCCTTTGGCGACCCCTTTTTCCACCTGCTCCTGGATCAGGGTCAGAAAAAGGAACAGGATGTCCTCGTAGATTTCCTTGAACAATCCGCCATTGCCGATCCCTTCCCGGAAAAGGAGTTCGGCCACCGCCAGGTTGTTTCGATAGATGATAAATACATCCTTGATCACCAGCCGGACACTGCTGCGGATTTCGTCCGGGGTTTCCCCGTCGAACATATGCTCCGAGCGTGCAAGGAATAACTCCTTGACCTGATTCATGAAATCGCTGCAGATCTCCCGGAAAATGGTTTCCTTGGATCGAAAATAATTATAGAAGGTGCCCTGGGCCACGCCGGCCTCGGAAACGATGTCCGACACGCGGGTGAACTGGTACCCCTTTTCCTGGAACATGCGGATGGCAGATGCGATCAAGGCCGATCTGGTTTTCGGTTCCCCTTCCATGCGCTCCTCAATTAAACGGGTTCGATATGACTGACGAATCAGTCAGCACATGCACCGATATTAAATCCATCGCGTCATTATAATCAAGTGTTAATGTGGTCAGGCCGATTTTAAAAATTCGAGTGCCAGTGATTGGAAATCCTCGGCCCCATAGCTGCCGGTCCGATAAAAAATAACCGGTTTGCCGGCATCGGCGCTGGCGGCAATGGTGGTATTCATCCGGATGGCCGTCTGATAAACAAATGGCCGGTAGCGCTCGTTTTCCCGCAGCCGTTCCATGATTTCCCGGCTGATGCGGGTGCGCGTATCGAAAAAGGTGGGAACGATTCCGGAAATCTTCAGGCCGGGATTGATTTCCTCCCGGATATCGGAGATGGTATCGAAAAGGTCGGCCAGCGCACGGTAGGCGTATGGCTGAGTCTGACAGGGCACCAGCACCTCGGTGGCCGCTGAAAACACGTTGATGGTGAGCAGGGAGAGGCTCGGCGGGGTGTCCATGATGATCACGTCATAATCTCCGGCAATACCGGCGATGGCCTCCTTCAAGCGGTTTTCCCGGCCTTCGGCATCCACCAGTTCCACCTCTGCACCGGACAGGTCGATGTGCGAAGCGATGACGGAAAGATGCTTCCATTTCGTGGGGCATATCGCATCCTTTGCCGTATACCCGTTTTCATTGATCAGCAGATCATAAATCGTCGCCTTTCCGTCGTCCGGCTCGATGCCGAGCCCGCTGGTGGCATTTGCTTGCGGGTCCATGTCGATGACCAGCACCTTTTGGCCTTCCCGGGACAGCGCCGCCCCCAGATTGACCACCATGGCGGTTTTGCCCACGCCCCCTTTTTCATTGGCAACGGCGACAATCCTCGTCTTCTTGCGAACCATATCTCCTCCGGATCAAATATTTCCAGTAAATAGTGGCCGAACGAAAACCCGGATATTTGGTCAAGATCAAGGAAGGCGAAAATTTTAACCGCAGGAATACTCAAGGTATTTTGAGGATTAAAATTTGAGCCTGACGCAGATATCGGGCAAATAGACGGTTTTCGTTCAGCCACCGATATGGTTTTCAAACATACATAATTGCCGATGAAAAGCAAGATGATCATTGAAAAGATGATGAAAAGACGAAAAAAAACAGACGGGGTTTTTTCGGAAATAAGAACTCTTCGGCTATGATGGCGCGGCCGCGGTCAATTTACTGCTGAACCGGGCCATCAAGGCCTCGGTTTCCTCGATGGCGGAAAAAATGTTTTGCAGAGAAGACGCCAGCTGCTCTTTGTCCAGCTGGTTTTTTGCCGTCTGGTCGCCAAACCGGCTCATATAGGCCGTATAATCATAGAACTGATCCATCAATACCCTGAAGATATTTTCGGACACGGCATCGGCCAGCGGAATAATATACTGGAATTTAATGTTTTCCCGGTAATTCTTGAAATGAAACAACAGGCCGGCCTCGGTTTCTTTTTTCATACGGGAGGATGCGTCCTTCAACGCCATCAGGGCATTTTCCTTCTCGTTTCGCACCGATTTCCGGATCAGTTTCCTGATCCCTTCCACCACGTTATAGATCCCCAGACGCATGATGGCCTCGGTCCGAATGGCCGCGCTGTAGTTCATGGTGGCGGATGCCGGCGGCAGTTCCAGTCGCTTATCCGCCTTGATCGCCGGTATATCCATGGACAGGTGCGGCAGATTCTGCTCTTCAAAGGCGCCCAGGCCGATTTTCTCCAGCGCCGCGTTGTATTCGGTCAGCGCATCCTTGACCATGGCCAGGTAGGGTCCGCTCACGGAATCAAAATACTCGCTTATTTTATCCTCTTCCCGCTTCACGAAATGAAAAATTTTCGGGTTCACCTGCTCTGCCATGAAGGTGTCGAGGGCCAGCTTGAATTCCTGAAAAACCAGGTACAGGGTATCGGAAAAACCCGCGCTTTCCAGGCGTTCGGCATAGGCATGCAGGGGGATCGTGTATTGCCGGACAAAATCGAGGAGCAAAGGGACCACTTCGCCGGTGCGCGGATCAAAAAACCGGTCCGCTTCCATCCGGATTTCCTTCTTGATCTCCAGCAGCGCCCCTTCCAGGGTATTCTTGACGATGGATTTGACCCTGTTGGTTTTCTTCTGCTGGGATTTGAGTTTTTTGATCAGCTGCGCGGTTTCATCGGCGCCCCTGGCCAGAACATCCTGGTTGAATCGAATCCATTGCCGAAGCGCGGACATCATCATCTTCAGCCGTTCGAAATGATTCTTGAGCAGCACGACGTAGCGATGCCGGGTAACGATCTCCTCCAGGCGATGCCGGAAACGCGTCTCCTCCTCTGTTGAGAAGGAGACAAGCGCCGCATCCGACTTCCATTGGGCCAGCCGCTGCCGGTCCTTTTCAGAAAGCCGGTCCGCCTGGGCCGAAAACAGATGGTAGAGCGCGGAATAGGTGAATGCCATCGCGTTGTTTTTGATCATGGACAGGTCTTCCCTGATCTTCTGCGCAACCGCCTGAAGGTTCTGGAGGGACTCATGTTCATTGAAATCGCAATTGATCACGAACAGGATGTTGTCCATGATGCCCATCTTTCGGATCATGGACAGAAAATTAATATCGCCCTGCCGAACCCCGGTCCGGCTGCTGATCACATAGATGAGCAGGTTGGCATACAGCAGATAATCCTGGATCATGGCCATGTGCAGGGGGTTGGGCGAGTCGCTGCCCTGGCAGTCGGCGATTTCCATGTTTCTGCCCATTTTGCCGGCATCGATCTCCAGGCAGATATCTTTGAGGTACAAGGCCAGGTTCTCATTTCCGGAAAAATCCCGATGGGTGGCAAAATCTTCGCCCGTATATACCTGTGTCAACCGGCCGGCCGAGAGGATGGGCTCCACCCGGTCATACCCGCTGATGTAGCCGGAAAGGATCAGGCTGTTCTGGTTGCGCGTATCATTGGTCACCAGATGCCGGGTTTCAAGGGTCCCCAGCGCCTGGCGCAGCTCCGCGCGGTCGGATTCCCTGCGGATGTCGAACTTGTCTTTCCGGGAGCGCCAATCCAGAGAGGGAAACAGCACCAGGGCCCTTTCCATTTCCGCGTTTACTTCATCCCACGATTTGAAATACAGGTTGGCCTTGAGCTGCTCTCCCTTGCGGATACGGGTGACCATAGAGGTGACCACACCGGCGCCCCGCTTCAGATAATCGTCTTCGAAAAGGGCGTTGATCAGGCTCGATTTGCCGGATTTGATGGTGCCGATCACCGCCACCCGGATCAGTTTTTCATCAATCTGTTTCCGGATGCTCCGGCATCTTTGCCGCCATTCCCCGAAGGCATGCTCTGCGGTCACCGGAAGGGCATCCGCCTGTTCCAGCAAGGCGCACAGCCGGTCATTGATGCCCACCAGGTCCGATTTCAATGCATCATAATCAGTCATTCATCCTCATCTTCCAATACCCGGAAATTGCAAATGCCCCTTTTCTCCAAACCCACAAACATGCATGTATGACACTGCTTCTGAGCATTGTCAAAAGATTTGCCGGAGAGATCCGGTCATGGGTATTGCCATAAAAAGTAAGATGTCCGCTTGTTATACAAAGGCGTTTATGATAATATGAAAAATTCAAGACGAAAATAAAAATATTTAAAAGGATATTGCTTCATGTCAAAAAAACATCCTGAATGTCCGCTATATAATCCCTTAAACTGCAAGGAATATTATAATCCCAAGCTCTGCGCCTTTGTGCGAAAGGACCGGCTCTGCCTGAAAAAGAAAAAGCCGAAATCGAGCAAGGAAGATCACAAGACCGCAGAAAGCCAGGCCATGTAAATTCCGGTATGCAAGATCCCGCCCCTTTCCTCTCCCGGATGCGGCAGGATGCCGTATCCATTTTCAATAAAAGCATCGCATCCGTTCATGCCGGTGCGGCTGTCAACCGCCACTGCCGCGTCAGACACGGCGAACTCTTCATAGGGGAGCAGCCTTTCAGGATCTCCCACTACAAGCACATTTATGTGATCGGCGCAGGCAAGGCCTCCGCCCAGATGGGGGCCGCCATGGAGTCCCTCCTGGGCGGCGCGGTTTCGGGGGGCGCAATCTGCGTCAAATACGGGCACACCGCGCCGCTTGAAAAAATCCGCCTGATAGAAGCGGGCCATCCCCTCCCGGATGCCGCCGGCATGACCGGGGCCGCGGCGATAATGGAAATTGCGGAGAAAGCCGGGCCCGATGACCTGATCATATGCCTGCTTTCCGGGGGCGGTTCAGCACTTCTTCCGCTGCCCGCACGGCCGGTCACCCTGCTGGAAAAGCAGACCACCATCGACCGGCTTCTGGCCTGCGGGGCCGATATCTACGAAATCAATGCCATCCGCAAGCACATTTCCCAAATTAAGGGAGGGCAGCTTGCCGTATCCGCATATCCCGCCAGGATCGTCACGCTGGCGCTGTCCGATGTGGTGGGGGATGCACCCGATGTCATCGCCTCGGGCCCGACGGTTCCGGACACCAGCACCTTCTCCGATTGCGCAAATATCATCGAACGCTATCACCTGCGCCACCAACTGCCCGATTCCGTCATCCGCCGGATTGAGCAGGGAAATGCGGGCGGCCTGCCCGAAACGCCCAAACCCCTGGACCCCATTTTTAACAAAGCCGATTATCACATCGTGGGGAGCAATTTTCAGGCGCTGTGCGCGGCCAGGGATGCCGCAGAGAAGCTGGGATACCGCCCCCTGATCCTGTCATCCTCGTTTGAGGGCGAAACCCGGGCCTGCGCCCGTTTCCATTCGGCCATGATCCGGGAGATCCATCAGTCCGGAAATCCGGTTGCCCCGCCGGCATGCCTGCTGTCAGGCGGAGAAACCACGGTGGTTCTCAAAGGGAACGGACGGGGCGGCAGAAACCAGGAATTTGCCCTCACCGCAGCCCTGGAAATCGCCGGGCAGGGGGAAACGGTGATTCTGTCGGCGGGAACGGACGGAACGGACGGCCCCACGGATGCCGCAGGCGCGGTAGTGGACAGCCGGACAACCGCCCTGGCCGGATCCATGGGTCTTGACCCGGAATCATTTCTGGAGAACAACGACAGCTACCGGTTCTTCAAGAAAACTCAAAATCTGCTGATGACCGGCCCCACCGGCACCAATGTCATGGATATCCGGATCATCCTGATTGCAAAAAAGGCAGGAGAAAAATAATTTCCCCCTGCCTTTTGTCACCCGATCAATTTGATGAAGCCGTGGTGTCTACAAATCTTTAAGCATTGCCTTGGCTTTCTTGTTCCAGTAGGGATCATTTGAAATTTTCGGGACGTCCAGCAAGAGCGCTTTTGCTTCCTTCTTGGTTTTCCGGCTGTCCATCAGAAGCTCGGCAAAATAGATGTTGAACTCGACTCCATCCGGATTCCCGTAAAACTTTGATTTTTGAAATTCCCGGTAATATTTCTCCGCCTTGTCCTTGTCCCCGCCGGCGATCCACGGCAGCACCTGCCAGAACCGGCCGAGCGCCACGATGGGGCCGCCCTTGTCATATGTCTTGTCAATATTGTAAGTGGCTTCGAAACTCGACTGCGTCTTATTCTTGAGCCCTTCCCGCAATGCGGTAAGGATGCTCACACCGTCCGAGTAGATACCGACATTCATGCCGTACCAGTAATGCCCCTCGGGTTTTTTGGGATCCAGTTGCACGGCTTTCTCGGCAAATTCCATGCCTTTTTTCCCATATTCCTTGCAGAAATCCTCCCATCCGGCCTTTTCGGATTTCTTGACTTCATTGCCGTATTCCCTGCAGGCCATTGCCGACATCCAGTTGGCTTTATAGCTGTCCGGATTTTCCGCCACGGCTTTCATGCAGATGTCGTACGCCTGTTTGCAATTCTCCAGACCGCCCTTGTCAATGAGTTCATCCGCGGCCGCCAGTGCATCGACCGGCGGCGCCGTCATTTCACTCGCAACAGGCTGCACCTGGGCATCCATGATTGTTCCCGTGTTTTCGGGATTTTCCGCCCATGCATTTGGCAGACAGAGGCCAAGGGTTAATAAAAAGACCAGAACAGACCACCGGTTCTTACGCATACACAACCTCCCCACTCGATTAGTCGTTTGAAAGTGAAAGAAAATGCCTGCGATCAGGCAAAGTGACACATGAGTGACTGTATACATTCAAAAACAATGTTTATCAAGCCTGAAAAAGAAACGGTTGGGTTGATCCGCTCTTCTCGGTGGCAAAGCCGGCCCTTTGCAATGCGTATCCATAAAACGCCGCACGGCGGGAACAATGCGTTCAAGAAAGGGAGAAGAAAAATCCGGGATGGGGGCAAACACAATAAAAAAAGCGGGGTTGATGCCCCGCTTAAATATTTGTCTTTACAGCAGTAATTTGGAGGCGGCACCCAGATTCGAACTGGGGAATAAAGGCTTTGCAGGCCTCTGCCTTACCACTTGGCTATGCCGCCAAAAAAAAATGGAGCGGGAAACGAGATTCGAACTCGCGACTTCGACCTTGGCAAGGTCGCACTCTACCACTGAGTTATTCCCGCTCATCGAGTTAGCAAATTAATGATCTGGCCTTCATTTGTCAACAAAAAAATACGCGCGGATCACGCGGGGATGAAATCCGTCGGCCGGACTTCCTTCATGGAAATCGCCTCTTCCGGACAGGTGATCTGGCAGATGCCGCATCCCATGCATTTCTCCGGAACCACCTGCATGTGGATTTCTTCTTCCTCATCCTCGTCAACGGGGACGATCGCCTTGAATTGGCAGCGGTCGGTGCAGGTTTCGCATCCGCTGCAGAGCGTTGCGTCGATTTCGGCCAGAAAGCGGCTCGGATCCAGTATCTTCAATCCATCCGAGATCACCAGGGGCAGCGCCTGGCAGCAGCACCCGCAGCAGTTGCAGATGAAATGGCCCGCATGGGAGCGGTTCATGGTCACGTGCACCAGCCCCTTTTCCTCGCTCATGCGCAGGATATCAAGCGCTTCAGCCTTGGTCACTTCCCTGCCGGACCCCCGGTCGATGGTGTAGCGGGCCGCATTATCCACCTGCAGGCAGACTTCCAGCGGCTGGTCGCACTTGTGGGCGATCAGCCGACAGGTGCACTTGGTCACGGCCACTTTTTCCGCGCTTTCGATGATCCGGTTGGCGCTGTCCACGTCGAGCACCTGCTGATTGCCCGCATCGATGGACTGCTGCACCGGGATGACCCGGGTGAAGGCTTTCGGGAAAAACTGTTCAGCCAGCCGGGCGAAATCGGGCCATTCCACTTCCATGAACTTCTGCCACAGATCCAGATACGCTCTGGGGGCCTCTGCCCAGAGGATGGTGGCGTCGTGGAACTGGATCATATCGCGGCACATTTTAAAGGCGACGCTTTCGCCCTTGTATGATTTGAACGCCAGCCCCTTGTGGTAAAGGGTTTTGCAATCCTTTTCGACTTCGTCGACGGGCCGGCCCAATTTTTCCGCCAGCTGGGCCGGTGTTCCGGGCATGGCCATCAGCAGTTCGGCCTCTTTTTCATCGGCGATCATCCGGAAAAGCTCGGGAATGAGCGTTGATCCGGTCAGCATGATCTTGTCGGTCATCTGTTCATAGATGCTTTTGCTCATGAAAAACGCCTCCTTGTAATTTTTTAATAAGCCAGGAGTTTCCTGAACCTGACGAAATAATCGATTCCGGACCAGAGGGTGACGAAAAGGGCCATCCACAGCAGCACCATCCCCACGGCATGAAAATCGATCCCGAAATATTCGTAATGGATCAGCAGGGGGATGATGGCGGCGATCTGAAAACCGGTCTTGTACTTGCCCAGCACGGATGCGGACACATCCTCGCCTACTTCACTGATCAGGTTCCGCAGCCCGGTGACCGCCAGTTCCCGGCCGATGATCACGCAGATCATCCAGGCGGGAACCCGGTTCAAGGCGATCATCATGATAAATGCAGATGATACCAGGAGCTTGTCCGCCAGCGGATCCATGATTTTCCCCAGATTCGAGGTCAGGCCGTATCGCCGGGCCAGGTACCCGTCGAAATAATCGGTAATCGCCGCCGCGCTGAACACCGCGGCGGCCAGCAATCCGCTCAGCCGGTTCGAAAACAGCATCAGAATGACCAGCAGCGGTACCGCGGCCACTCGAAACAGCGTCAGGCTGTTGGGGTGCGCCAGCAGATCATAGAAGGTTCGCTTTACATCCATGGGCCGAATCTCTTTTTTTGCTTTCAGAATGTTTCATGGAGTCGTAAAAAGTCCCAAATTCATAGCTCCGGGAAAACAGAAGTCTATAACCATCTTAGATAGTGATAACGCAAGCACGACGTCTAAATGCTTCCAAGGAATTTAACCCGGTAAAACGTTTTTCACCCGTTTATCTTTTGATTTCTCACCGGTCCAACACCCCCCCTGCCCCCCCTCAAGGGGGGATTAGGCCTTGGAATTCCGATCAAATTCCCCTATTGAGGGGGTTTAGTCCTTGAAATCACTATCAATCTCCCCCCCCCTTGAGGGTGGTCAGGCCTTGGAATTCCGATCATTAAATTCGCACCATGAGGGTGGTAAGTCCTTGGAATCACCATCAAATTCCCCTATGATGGGGGGTCAGGCCTTGAAATCACCATCAAATTCCCCCCTTGAGGGGGGTCAGGGGGGTGTCCTTTCGGCTGCCGCTGAAAAGTTCCTCCTGTAAAAACACCGCGCAGCGGGGACAGGAGCTTTTTACGAAACCGTCATGTCAGGCTCTTTTCCGAACCGCTGGCCGATTATTTCTTTGCTTTTTCCCAATCCGCCAGAAATGCCTTGATGCCGCTATCCGTCAGCGGGTGGCCGGCCAGCTTGACCAGCACGTTGAACGGGATGGTGGCGATATCGGCCCCGATCTTGGCAGATTCCAGCACGTGCAGGGGATTGCGGACACTGGCGACGATGACTTCGGTTTCATAGCCATAGTTGTCATATATGGTAACGATTTCTTCCACCAGGGTCATCCCGTCATGGGAAAGATCGTCCAGACGGCCCACGAAGGGGCTGACGTAGGTGGCCCCGGCTTTTGCGGCCATGAGCGCCTGCAGGGAGGAGAACACCAGGGTGACATTGGTCTTGATCCCCTCGCCGGACAGGGTCCGAACCGCTTTTAAGCCGTCAACGGTCATGGGAATTTTCACCACGATGTTCTTGTGAATCTTCGCCAGGTCCCGCGCTTCCGCCACCATTCCGGCCGCATCCAGGCTGATGACCTCCGCACTGATGGGGCCGTCCACAACTTCGCAGATCCGGGTGATGATTTCCTTGAAATCGCCCCCTTCCCTGGCGATCAGGGACGGATTGGTGGTCACGCCATCCACCATTCCCATGTCGTTGGCTTCCTTGATTTCCTTGATGTTTGCCGTATCGATAAAAAACTTCATCTATTGAATTCCTCCTGTAATCTGTATGAAAATTGAATTATCGAACACCCCCCTTAATTTCCCCCTTGTATAGAGGAATGATTCCCCCCTTGAGGGGGGATTAAGGGGGGTGTTGCGACTATTATGATTATTCCACACTCACTTTTTAAGAACGCCCCCGATAAAAATTCTTTATATCGCCGCATCCGATTTTTCCATGCGTATGCACGTCTGATTTTCGGCCTGCAGGTCCGACAGCAGTTGGCAAATGGTCTTTTTCAACACCGGATGAACCAGCATCCGGTGCGATATCGCAGAGCGGCCGGAGCACAAATGCGCGCTCGTGCATCCGCGGGTGCGGAATCACCAGATCCGGCCCCGTGCATGCCAGGTTATCGAACAGGAGAATATCCATGTCGATCATCCGGGGGCCGAACCGGACCCCGCCCTGTTTCCGTCCGGCCTGGCGCTCGATGTCTTTTAACCGCATCAGCAGATTTTCCGGGCTGTACCCGGTGGCAATCTCCACCGCCGCATTGACAAACCAGGGCTGATCCAGGTAGCCCACCGGTTCGGTTCGGAAATAATCCGACACCTGAACGATGTGGATCAGGGGATCCCGGGACATCTTTTCCAGGGCACGCCGGCAGTTTTGGATCTTGTCCCCCAGGTTGGCGCCGATGGAGAGATATGCGGTATGCCCCATCGGCTGATTTTCGTGATCTGCGGACATGGTTCGTTTGATTACTTACCCATCGATGGTGATGGTCTCTGACGGCTCGCTTTCGCTGCCGCTTTGGGTATAACTGGTCACCTGGTACTTGTAAATGCCCCCCGGTTCGACCGTATCCGTATATCCGGCACGGTCTCCGAAAAGGGCTGCCATCTCGTCCAGTCGCACATCGGCAACCCGGGTGTAGCGGACCGGGCAGCCCTCACAATCCTGTTCCGGATTGACCTCTCCCCGATAGACAAAAAATCCGGCCAGTTCATTTGAAGGGCCGCCCTCCCAATCCGGAACGGGCCAGGAAAGCTCGACGGTATTGCCCTTCCGGATGACTTCGATATCGCCCACCACCGGCGGTTCAATCGATGACGGCGGCAATGGCGGCGCCTTTCTTCCGCATGCCGGGACGATGATAACGCAGGAAAGGGCCAGAATAAGAAAAATACATTTCATAGCATATCTTTGGGAAAAGGGGGCCATTTTTTTCCATCCGGAGGGATCAAGGAAGGTTTTTAAAATCGGCTTGAGATCGATCAAAATCCCGGCTTTTACGGCCGCTCCTGGGCCAGTGCCTGCTTTGCCGCTTTTACGGCCGCTGCCACGTTTTGCGTCGCCGTCCCGCCGATGCAGCTGCGGCGGTCGATCATGGCCCGGATTTCAAGCGCTTCAAAGATATCATCATCGATCAGGTCCGAAAACGCCTTCAACTCATCCAGTCCCAGTTCGTGAAGCTCCTTTCTTTTGCCCAGCGCATAGGCAACCGCTTTGCCCACGCAGGAATGGGCTTCCCGAAAGGCCATTCCCTTGACCACCAGGTAATCGGCCATGTCCGTGGCATTCAGGTACCCGGCCGAAGCGGCATTTCGCATGATCTTCTCATTGACCGTAATCTTCGGCAGCATCCGGGAAAAGATGTCGATGCAGGCGGCAAGGGTGTCCACCGCGTCAAACAGCGGGGGCTTGTCCTCCTGCATGTCCCGGTTGTAGGCCAGCGGCAGGCCCTTCATCAAGGTCAGCAGGGCCACCAGGCTGCCGAACACCCGGCCGGTTTTTCCCCGGACCAGTTCCGGGATATCGGGATTTTTCTTCTGGGGCATGATGCTGCTGCCGGTGGAAAAGGCATCGGAGAGCTCGACGAACTTGAATTCAGAAGACGACCAGAGGACCAGTTCCTCCGAAAACCGGCTGAAATGGACCATGCAGATGCTGGCCGAAGACAAAAATTCCAGGATGAAGTCGCGGTCGGACACCGCATCCATGCTGTTTAAGCAGACGCCGTCAAAGCCGAGAAGCTGAGCCGTATAGGCCCGGTCGATGGGATAGGTGGTGCCCGCCAGGGCCGCAGCCCCCAGGGGCAGGATATTGATCCGTTTCAGGCCGTCTGAAAACCGTTTGGCGTCCCGGGAAAACATTTCATAATAGGCCATCAGGTGGTGGGAAAAGAGCACCGGCTGGGCCCGCTGCAGGTGGGTGTAGCCGGGCATGACCACCTCCATGTGGCGCTCGGCCAGTTCCACGAGGGTTTTTCTGAGACGATGCAAACCCGTTATGATCTTTTGGCTCCAGTCCCTCAGGTAGAGCCGGATATCCAGCGCCACCTGATCGTTCCGGCTGCGGGCGGTGTGGAGCTTGCGGGAGACATCCCCCACATGGTGGGCCAGGCGGGCCTCGATGTGCATGTGGATGTCTTCCAGGCTGTCCGAATAGGTGAAGTTTCCGCTTCGGATTTCCTCCCGGATTTTTTCCAGCCCCTCAATCAGTGCCGAAGCTTCGGAGTCCGTGATAATGCCCGATTTTGCCAGCATCCGGCAATGGGCAACGCTGCCGTCGATGTCGTATTCAAAAAGACGCCGGTCGATCTGAATGGAGGAGGTAAACGCCTCCACCGCCGCATCCGTCTTCTCCTCAAACCTGCCGTCCCAGGGTTTTTCCGCCATGAAAATAGACCTATAATCTTAAATTTTATCCTTGGGGTTCGTCCGAACACCCCCCTGCCCCCCCTCAAGGGGGGAATTAGGTTTTTATTGCGACCCAATGCTACAAGGAGGCCCCCCTCCCCCTCCTTGTATGGAAAAGTTCACCTGGGGGACTTGCCCAAAAAAATTTCTATTCCCCCCTTGAGGGGGGTTAGGGGGGGTGTTGCCCCTTGAGGGAAGGCCAGGGGGGTGTTCCCCAAAAACAATTCCCCCCTTGAGGGGGGCCAGGGGGGTGTTCCCTAAAACCAATTCCCCCCTTGAGGGGGGCCAGGGGGGTGTTCCCCCTGTGCATAGACAAATCCGCCCTTCTATTAACGATCGCTCATCATTTTCCGAATTCTCAGCCGCAGCGCATTTAACCGGATAAACCCTTCCGCGTCCGCCTGGCGGTACACGGAATCATCCTCAAAAGTCGCGAAATCGACGTTGTAGAGCGATTCATCCGATTTGCGGCCCAGAACCCGGCAGTTGCCCTTGTAGAGTTCGAGGCGCACCACGCCGGAAACGGTCTTCTGGGTCTCATCGATCATGTTCTGCAGCAGTTCGCGCTCCGGGGCGAACCAGAAGCCGTAGTAGATCATTTCCGCATACCGGGGAATCAAAGAATCGCGCAGGTGCATGACCTCGCGGTCCAGGGTGATCGATTCCAGGGCCATGTGGGCCGCCCGCAGAATGGTGCCGCCGGGGGTTTCGTACACTCCCCTTGATTTCATCCCCACAAACCGGTTTTCGACGATGTCGGCGCGGCCGATGCCGTTTGCCCCGCCGATCCGGTTGAGTTCGGCCAGAAGATTGGCCGGCGACAGGTGGTGATCGTTTACCGCCACGGGATTGCCCTGCTGAAATGTGATCTCGATGATTTCCGAATGGTCCGGAGCGTCTTTGGGGGAAACCGAAAGCCGGTACATATCATCGGGGGGCTGATTCCAGGGATCTTCCAGCACGCCCCCCTCATAGCTGATGTGCAGCAGGTTGCGGTCCGTGCTGTAGGGCGATTTCTTGGTGGTGGGGACGGGGATGCCGTGCTGTTCGGCAAATTTCGTCAGCGCGGTGCGCGAGTTGAGATCCCATTCCCGCCAGGGGGCGATGATCTTGATGTGCGGATTCATGGCAAAATAGGTGAGTTCAAACCGGACCTGGTCATTGCCTTTGCCCGTGGCCCCGTGGCTGACCGCATCGGCTCCTTCGGCCGCGGCGATCTCCATCTGGCGCTTGGCAATCAAAGGCCGGGCAAGCGAGGTGCCCAAAAGATACTGCCCCTCGTAAACGGCATTGGCCCGAAACGCCGGGAATACATAATCCCGGACAAAATCCTCCCGCAGGTCATCGATGTAGACGCTGACCGCGCCGGTCTTTTTCGCCTTTTCGTCCAGGTGGTCCAGTTCCTCCGCCTGCCCGATATCGGCGGAAAACGCCACCACTTCGCAGTCATAGGTTTCAATCAGCCATTTTAAAATCACCGACGTGTCCAACCCGCCGGAATACGCCAGCACGACCTTGTTGATGTCTTTTTTGCCCATGTTCGTTACCCAAAGCCCCTTTGTCGATTGATCTTTTTATTTGGCAATCCAACGCGACACCCCCCCTGGCCCCCCTCAAGGGGGGATTCGGGTTATGGGCGGTATTGGAAGTAATTACCCGTCTTGCTCCTGCTCTTCATCTCACTCAATAGCTAAGGGAAGAGAATGAACAGCGCCCCACTCCCCCCTTGAGGCGTCCCCACTTCCGATTCCCCCCTTGAGGCGTCCCCCACTTCCGATTCCCCCCTTGAGGCGTCCCCCACTTCCGATTCCCCCCTTGAGGGGGGATTAAGGGGGGTGTTGCGCCCCTGGCAATCTATATCAATAAGTCCTTATACTTATGTAAATTCCCAAATCTTATTTCGTGCACGTTTACGTACACCTGCACTGCACGAATTCAACCTAATCCTGTTTCTTAGAAATCAGCACATCCAAAATGGCCTTGTGCATATGAAGCTTGTTTTCGGCCTGGTCCCACACCACGGATTGCGGGCCTTCCAGCACCTCGGCCGTGATTTCTTCCTCCCGGTGGGCGGGCAGACAGTGCATCACGATGGCATCGGCTTTCGCGGTTTCCAGCAGCCGGGCATTGACCTGATAGGGTTCGAACACGGCGCGTCGCTTTTCCTGTTCGTGCTCCTGGCCCATGCTCGCCCACACGTCCGTGTTCACGACGTCTGCGCCCCGGACCGCTTCCCGGGGATCCCTGACCACGCGGATGGCCGGATTGGATTTGCCGGCCCTCTCCAGGATCGACTGATCCGGGTCATATCCTTCCGGGCAGGCCAGCACCAGTTCGAACCCCAGCACGGCCGCCGCATTGATCCAGGAATGGGCCATGTTGTTGCCGTCGCCCACCCAGGCGATTTTACGGCCGGCATACCCTTCTTTTTTCTCGATCACCGTCATCAGATCGCTCAGAATCTGGCAGGGATGGTACAGGTCCGTCAATGCATTGATAATGGGGATATCGGCGGTTGCGGCAAATTCCACCAGCAGGTCCTGGGAAAAGGTGCGGATGGCGATGGCATCCAGATATCTCGACAAAACCCGGGCCGTGTCGGCCACGGGTTCGTTGCGGGCCATCTGGGTATCGCCGGAGCTGATGAAGATCGGCACCGCCCCCAGTTGAATGGCGGCAGCCTCAAATGAGATGCGGGTCCGGGTGGACGGTTTTTCAAAAATCAATCCGAATGATTTACCATCCAGGGGCCGGTCCGCAATGCCCTGTCGATGCCGTTTTTTCAGTTCAGCGGCACGCTCAAAAAAGATGTTGAAATCAGCGGCGCTGAGATCTGCAAGCGTGAGTAAATCCTTCTTCAAAATATCTCCTTAAATCCCCTTAAAATCCCCCTGAATCCCCCTTTGAAAAAAAGGGGGACTTTTAAGAGAACCTCCGAAATCCCTTTTAATGGGGGCTTGGGTCATGGGGCTGGATTTACACTATTTCAAGTATTCCCGGCTGGAAAAAATGTCGTCCAGGCAGGCGATCAGGGAATCAATCTCTTCCTTTGAGATGATCAGCGGCGGAATGAAACGCAGAATCGAATTCTGTATGCAGTTGATCAGAAAGCCCCGTTCCATACAGCGCTTCACGATGGGCGCCCCTTCTGTTGCGAGTTTGATCCCCAGCAGCAACCCCTTTCCCCGCACATCTTCGATGACTTCGTGGCGATCCTTGAGCTTCTCCAGCGCATTTTCGAAATACGCGCCGACCTCTACGCAATGATCGAGGATATTCTCCCGTTCGATCAGCTTCATCACTTCCAGGGCCGCGGCCGTGATAATGGGTGTCCCGCCGAAGGTGGAGGCGTGCGAACCCGGCGTAAATGCGGCCGCAACCGATTCACGGGCGAGCATCGCCCCTATGGGAAGGCCGTTGCCCAGGGCCTTGGCCAGCGTCATGATGTCCGGCTGAATACCGAAATGCTCATGGGCGAACAGCTTGCCCGTCCGGCCGATGCCGGTCTGGACTTCATCGAGTATCATCAGGGTGCCGGTCTGGTCGCACAAGTCCCGGATGGCCGCCAGATACCCGGGTTCCGGGCAGCGAATCCCGCCCTCCCCCTGCACCGGCTCCAGCAGGACGGCGCAGATGGTGTCGTCCATGCGGTTTTTGACCGCATCCAGGTCATTGAACGGAACAAATTCGAACCCGTGCAGGATGGGGTCGAACCCCAGCTTCACCTTCAGCTGCCCGGTGGCGGACAAGGTGGCAAATGTCCGGCCGTGAAAGGACTGCTCCATGGTGATGATGCGGAAGCGCTCGTTCTCCCCCTTGTCATGAAAATATTTCCGCGCCAGCTTGATGGCGGCCTCGTTGGCTTCGGCCCCGCTGTTGCAGAAAAAGACCCGGTCCGCAAAGCTGCGATCCACCAGCCATTGGGCCAGCTCCACCTGGGGAATGGTGTAATAGAGGTTGGAGACGTGAAACAACTGCTGGGCCTGGTCCGCCAGGGCCCGGGACACCTCGGGGACCGCATGCCCCAGGTTGCAGACGGCGATCCCGGCCACGAAATCCGTGTAGGATTTACCCTCCGTATCCCACAGGGTGCATCCCTTTCCCTTTTTGATCACCAGCGGAAACCGCTGATAGGTCTGTGCGATGACCGTGTCCGCCTGTGAAATGATGTTGTCCTTCATTGCTTGACTTCCGTTCCGATTCCTTTGTCCGTGAACAATTCCAGCAGCAGGGCATGCCGCCGGGTGCCGTTGATGATCTGAACCTTCTCCACCCCGTTTTGCAGCGCGTCTAAAGCATACTCGATCTTGGGGATCATGCCGCCGGTGACCACTTTTTCGTCCACCATCTTTTTGATGGTCCGGGCATCCACAGACGAGATCAGCTTTTTCTCCGTGTCCAGTATGCCGTCAACGTCCGTCAGGTAGATCAGCCGGCCGGCCGACAGCGCGCCCGCCAGTTTTGAGGCCACCAGGTCGGCATTGATGTTGTAGGTTTCGCCCTTGTCCCCCACCCCCACCGGGGCGATCACCGGGAATAAACCCCTGCCGGGTGAGCGTGTGGATGATCTCCGGATTGACCTGCTTTACCGTGCCCACCAGGCCGGGATCGATGATTTCCGGCGGTTTGTTTTCGTCCGGCTGGTACATGATCTTCATTTTTTCCGCCTGGATCAGGCCGCCGTCCTTGCCGCACAGCCCCACGGATTTTCCGCCCTGGCTGTTGATCTGGGTCACGATGGCCTTGTTGACCTTGCCGCCCAGGACCATCTCCACCACATCCATGGTCTGCTCATCGGTAAAGCGCATCCCCCGGACGAACCTGGGGCTCATCCCCATCCGCTCCAGCACCAGGTTGATCTGCGGGCCGCCGCCGTGGACCACCACCGGGTTCATCCCGATATATTTCATCAGGGTGATATCCTTGGCGAAATCCATCTTCAGCTGCTCATCCACCATGGCATGCCCCCCGTACTTGACCACGATGGTCATGCCGGAAAAAAACCGGATATAGGGAAGCGCCTCGATCAGTATGTCGGCGACATGCGGTGTCATTTCAACTTTCTTTCAGTCAGATTGAGATCTGTATTTAAATTTTGAGTAAATTCAGTGGGCGGCGCGACACCCCCCTTCGCCCCCCTCAAGGGGGGAATCTCCTTAATGGGGGATAAAACAGGTCGATCCCCCCTCAAGAGGAATTAAACACGGCCGCCCTCCCCTTATGGGGGAATAAAACAAGTCGTTCTCCCCTTATGGGGGATTAATACTACCTGAATCCCCCCTTGAGGGGGGAATTAAAGGGGGGTGTCCCCCCGGCGTTGCAACAAACCGCCGGTTTTTTGCCAGAAACACCGCAAGATAACACCCCACGGTTGAGAAATTTCTACAATATATACCGGCTCAGGTCCTCATCCTCCATGATGTCCTTGACCTTGGCGTAGACGTATTCCTTGTCGATGAGGATCTTTTTTTCTTCCATGTCCGGCGCGTCGAACAGGATATCTTCCAGCAGGTGCTCCATCAGGGTGTGCAGCCGCCGGGCGCCGATGTTTTCCGTCTGGTTGTTCACGCTTTCGGCCACTCTGGCGATTTCATCGACCGCATCATCCGTAAACTCGATTTCCACCCCTTCGGTGCGCAGCATGGCCATGTATTGACGCAGCAGCGCGTTTTTGGGCTCCGTCAGGATGCGGGCGAATTCTTCGCGCCCCAGGGAATCGAGTTCCACCCGGATGGGGAAGCGCCCCTGGAGTTCCGGGATGAGATCCGAGGGCTTGCTCACATGAAACGCGCCCGAGGCGATGAACAGGATGTGGTCGGTCTTCACCGGGCCGTGCTTGGTGGTCACCGTGCTCCCTTCGATGATGGGCAGCAGGTCGCGCTGCACCCCCTCCCGGGACACATCCGGGCCGGCGCCCCCTTCTTTTCCCGTGATCTTGTCGATTTCATCGAGAAACACGATCCCGGACTGCTCCACCTTTTCGATGGCTTCCTTGACCACCTTGTCCATGTCCACCAGCCGCTGGGCTTCCTCCTGGGCCAGGATCTGCATGGCCTCGGCCACCTTGATCTTGCGCTTCTTGGCACTGGAACGCGGCATCAGGTTTCCCAGCATGTCCTTGAAGTTGATCCCCATCTCCTCCATGCCGGCGCTGGAAAAAATCTCCACCATGGGAATGGACCGGTCCGGCACTTCCATGTCCACAAACCGGTCGTCCATCCGGCCTTCCCTGAGCATGCGCCGCAACTTTTCCCGGGTGTGGGATGCCGTCGCTTCCGCTTCCACGGGGTGCAGTTCAATGGCATCGGACGTATCGCCGGCGGGCTTTTTAAGCCGGTCCCTGGATTCAGGCAGCAGGATGTCGAGCATGCGCTCCTCGGCGATTTCCCTGGCCTTTTCCTTGACCGCCTCCTGCTCCCGGGATTTGATCATGTTGATGGACAGCTCCAGCAGGTCCCGGATCATGGATTCCACGTCCCGGCCCACGTACCCCACCTCGGTGAATTTGGAGGCTTCCACCTTGATGAAGGGGGATTCGGTCAGGCGGGCGAGCCGCCGGGCGATCTCGGTTTTGCCCACGCCGGTGGGGCCGATCAGGATAATGTTTTTCGGCGCGATTTCCTCGCGCAGGTCTTCTTCCACCTGGCGCCGGCGCCATCGGTTCCGCAGCGCAATGGCCACCGAACGCTTCGCCCGGTGCTGGCCGATGATGTATTTATCCAGCTCGTTTACAATATCAAAGGGTCTCAAATCGGTCATTCATGCGCCCCTATACCCCGGCCCCCCTCAAGGGGGGATTACGGAGGAATTCCCCCTGGAGGGACCAAACCCAACTCCCATAGGGAGTTTTTGAATTTGGATCCCCTCGGGGTCACCTTAAATCGGATTCCCTCGAGTCATTAATAAATTAATAATTCATTTTATTCCCCCCTTGAGGGGGGTTGGGGGTGTCCCCTCGGTGGAGCCAGGGGGGTGTTTTCTCTCAAGATCTTCAATGCATCTTTCAATCATTTTCAACACCCCGTCCATATTCTTTTTTACATCAATATCCAAAAACCTCAGAACGGTAACACCCATTGATTCGATTTTCTTCTGCCGCACGCTGTCGGCATCCATTTTGAAATCATGGGTTTGCCCATCGATTTCGATGGCGAGCAAGAGATCCTTGCAGAAGAAATCGACAATATAACGATCGATCGGTTTTTGTCTGAAAAATCTGTATCCTCTTATTTTCTTATTTTTTATCTGCTGCCACAGCAGTACCTCGGAAAGCGTACTGTTGTTTCGAAGTTTCTGGCGTTTTCGATCAGGTTCGGGTTGTAGGGGATGATTTTTGATCGAGTCAATTCGGACACCCCCCTTCGCCCCCCTCAAGGGGGGAATTGATCATTACCGATGAAATCGAAAAGCGTGCTTTTTTTTCCGGCTACACCCCAGTTTCAACCCCCACTTTGAGAACCATCCGATCCCCACCTTGAAAACTCAACCAATTCCCCCCTCGAGGGGGGCCAGGGGGGTGTCCCGCCGCCTCGGGTCCAACTCCCCGTCAATGGAAATATTCCCCATCGAGAATTACATAATCCCCATTTAAAAACTCATCCAATTCCCCCCTCGAGGGGGGTCAGGGGGGTGTCCCGCCGCCTCGGGTCCAATTCCCCGTCAATGGATATATTCCCCATCGAGAACCACCCAATTCCCCACCTTGAGAACCATCCAATTCCCCCCTTGAGGGGGGCCAGGGGGGTGTCGCCCCCCGCTACCCTACAACTCCTCCACAGTAATGGAGTGATTCGTATAGATGCAGGTTTCGGCTGCGATCTCCATGGCGTCCTGGACGATCTGGCGGGCGGTGAAGCGGTCCGGGTCCGCGTGCCGCAGCAGGGCCAGGGCCGCAGACCGCGCGGCCACACCGCCGGAGCCGATGGCGATGATCCCCTCGTCCGGTTCGATGACGTCTCCATTTCCGGACAGCAGAAGCATCTGATCGGCATCGACTGCGATCATCATGGCTTCCAGGCGGCGCAGGAATTTGTCCGTGCGCCAGTCCCGGGCCAGTTCCACCGCCGCCCGGGTCAGGTTGCCGTTGTAGCGCTCCAGCTTTCCTTCGAGTTTCTCGGAAAGATTCAAGGCATCGGCCGTGGCCCCGGCAAACCCGACGATGATCCGGTCATTGTAGATCCGCCGGACTTTTTTCGCCTTGTGCTTGATGACCGACTCGCCCAGGGTCACCTGGCCGTCACCGGCCACCGCAACCTTTCCCCTGTGCCGTACCGCCAATATCGTGGTGCCGTGAAAATTCATATTCAAACCGTTATGCTTTCTGTTTTCTGAATGGAAAGTGCAGATTTTGGTTCAAGACAAGGCCGCAGGAATTTTTCGACCGCAGGCGTAGTTTCGCTACGTTGAGGATCGAAAAATTCCGAGAACGCCGTCTTGGGCCAAAAGATGTGCTTTCCATCAGAAAATCTACTTTCTGGGATGCGCATCATCATAGGCCTTCATCAGGCGGTCGATGCTCACATGCGTGTATTTCTGGGTGGTGGAGAGCTGCCGGTGTCCAAGCAGTTCCTGCACCGCCCGCAGATCCACCCCGGCATCCAGCATGTGCGTGGCAAACGAATGCCGCAGGTCATGCGGGGCCACCGGCACGGTGATGCCGGCTTTTCGGGCCGCCGCATCCAGAATCCGGGCGACGGACCGGGCGGTCAGGCGGCCCTTGTCCTTGTTCAGAAATAATGGCCCTTTCCGGTTTATGGGAGCGTCCTTCTGATCCAGCGCATCCCGGTATTGCCGGATGGTTTCCAGCGCGGTTTTACCGATGGGGACAACCCGCTCCGTGTTTCCTTTTCCCAGCACCCGAATCGTTTTTCCGGAAAAATCGACATCCGGAATATTCAACCCCACCAGTTCGGACACCCGAATGCCGGTTGAATACATTGCCTCCAGAATGGCCCGGTTGCGCTTGCCTGAGATGCTGTCGGTCCTGATGGAATCAAGCAGCCTGAACACATCGTCCACCGTGAGGTAATTGGGGATCGGTTTATCCTGGCGGGGGGTCAAAACCGCCTCCGCCGGATTATGCGTTACCACTCCGTGCTTTTCCAGAAACTTGAAAAACGACCGGATGGAAGACAGCTTCCGGGCAACGGAGGATTTCTTGATCTTCTGCTTGTGAAGCACCCCCAGGTAATTGCGGATAATCAGGGCGCTGGTGCGTTCGAGATCGTTTAGGTCCGTTTCCGTGTCCGGCGGGTCATCCACATCATCCTGCGTGATGCAAAGCGCCCGGTTATTATTGAAAAAAATCAGAAAATCATCCAGATCCCGGGCATAGGCCCGGCAGGTATTGTCCGAATAGCCTTTTTCAGCCGAAAGAAAGCCGATAAAGGAATCGAGCATCTGCTTTGATGAGGATGAATTCATTCAAATTCAATCAGGTCTTCAAGTTCATGCCAATTTTTCACCTCGATGAACGGATGGGGTTTCCGATTCCAGGGCTGGGCAAATACGATGGGGCGGATGCCCACCTTTTCCAGCAGAAAACAGGTTTCCAGCCGATCTTCGACAAAGTAGCCGATTTCATGCTCCAGGAGCACATCGATTTTATCCTCGAAAGAACCGGTGGCCACCACCTCGATATTCTCCGCCTCCAGGCTGAGCCGATCCAGAATCCAACCGAATATCTGGTCCGCATTCGGCCGGGCGGTGACAAAGAGCGTCGGCCGGTGACGGCGGTTAATCCGCTTCAGGACACGGGTTGCCCCATCTAAAGCCTTTAAATCGAATCGGTGACTGCCGTCCAGGATCCGCTCGACGATCTCCCCGACCAGTACCTGGGTCATCCCGGGCAGGCCTTTGACATCGTAATCCGTGATGTGCTCATACTGCAGACCATACAGGCCGAAATCATTTTCAGCGATCTGCAGGAACAGGGTCATCGTATCCGCAAACACCCCGTCGATATCAAATGCAATCCGGGAAGGCGCCACCCGCTCTCGGGTCTGCTGCTTCATCCGACTGATATTTACGCCCTCCGGGTCTTCTTCTTCAGCGAGCTGATCCGGCGTCGATACACATCGGCCATTTTCTGATTGTCCTGTTCAAGAAAATTTTCCCGCGCGGATTTGAGCTTGCGGATCTTCTGCTTGGTTTCACGGACATCGAGGCCGATTTTTTTCGAGCCGTCCTCCTTGATCCCTTTGGCTGCCTTGATCGACTTGATGAGTTCGGCCTTGTTCATGCCGTGTGCACCGGTAATGTCGGGAATCTCCATGGCCATTTTACGAAGTTCCGTTGCGGTCAGCTTTTCAAGCGGCTTTTCCTTGGTCGGTTTTTCTTTCTTTGCCATACCCTGATACCACTCCTTTTCGATTTTTTTTTTAACATCCAGAAAATATAAAGCGGAGGTCTGCGGCCCCCGCTGGAAAAAGCAATGCTATTTAATTGATATCTTTAAAACATCCGGTTAGAAAATTGTCAAATGAATAATTGCCGATTCGGCAAAAAGCCTTCTTAATCCATCCCTTGCTATGATTGTGTGCCGGTCCCGTCTATATTCTTCCTTGCGGAACACCCCCCTGCGCCCCCCTCAAGGGGGGAATATACATTTATGCCCTAAATGGTTGTTATCCTATTGAATACATCTACTTCTGCATCTGAGGTGTTTTTTATCTATTTCATGCGCGGCGCGATTCAATTTCGGCAGGCTCCCTTCTCTAAAATCCCTCTACCTTCTCCAATTCCCCCCTTGAGGGGGGCGAAGGGGGGTGTCGAGGGGGGAATATACATTTACATCCCGAAGAGCCATATCCTGCTGAATAAGCAACGCTTGCTGTCTCTATGATGTCTTTTTGCCTATTATCCGCAGAGCGAGAGGCTGGACAAGCCTCCTCCCTCTCCCTTCCCCAATTCCCCCCTTGAGGGGGGCGAAGGGGGGTGTCGAAGTAGGGTGTCGGCCTTCTCGCAGAAAAACACCCGCCTGTCTAAACATAATAGAATACATCCCAAATTTGGGATTGGCGGCATGAAAAGTCAAATATTTTTATACGCCTCCATCACCAGTTGAAGGTCCTCCCACGCCGGACGCTTGAGGGACGGATCTTCCAGCATGTCCTCGGGCGCGTAAACCGGCATGACGCGGATTCCCTTGTAGTCATGAAACCGCCCCCGCAGCCGCGAAACCGGCTGGGATGTCTTCAGCAATGTCCTGGCGGCCACCTCCCCCAGGGTGCAGATGATCACAGGTTTTATCGCCGCAAGTTCCCTTTTGAGGGGAATTTTACAGGCACGGACCGCATCCGCCATAAGAGAATCGTCGCTGCAGCGGCATTTAACCGCATGGCAGATATACACCTGCTCCCGGGAGAGTTTCATGGCCTTGATCATGTTGGTCAGCAGTTCCCCTGCCTTTCCGCTGTAGGAAATTCCGGTCAGATTGTCCCTTGCCTCCGGGATTCCGCCGATAAACATCAGCTTCGCCCTGGGGTTGCCGTCCCCCAGCACCACGCTGTTTCGTTTGTCGGCCAATGCGCAGCCCCGGCATTGCCGCAGTTCGGCATGGATTTCCTTCACGGTCTTCCCGCGAATCGGCGCCGTGCCCTCCCACGATCGGATAATCTCGAGGGTTTTTTCGGAACAGTTCACCCCCGGCAAATCAAGATCCAGCAGAAAATTCAGGTGCGCATTGATATCGCGGGTAATTTCGATAAAGGCTTTTTTTTGAGACGTCATTTAAATCCCAGCAATTCGTTAACAGCTGATTTTAACTTGGGCAGATCGTCAACAATGATATTCCATACCATCTCCAGATCCACGCCGAAGTACTCATGAACAAGAAGATTTCTGAAGTCCTTTATATCCCTCCATTCAATGCCTGGATACTTCTCAATTGTGAAATCGCTCAACTTGCTGACTGCTTCCCCAATAATCTGAAATTCTCTGATGGTGGCATTATATGTTTTTCTGTCCGTTACAAACTCTTCAGCTGATAAAGCGCTGGTATAAGATTCTATTGCAGTGATTGATTCAAAGACATCGGTCAAATAAAGCTTTTCCTCCCGCTTAGACATAGGTGATATCTCTTTGAATGATTTCTTTCGCAACGGGTTTTAAAGCACTTTCAATGCCCAAATCGATCTCTTTGCCGATTGACCGTTCAAGTTCACGTTTGAAATTTAAAAAATTATGTATGTTTTTCATACTTTTCTCGATTTCAACCACAACATCGATATCGCTTTGCTCATCTTCTTCACACCGGGCATAACTGCCAAACAATCCTATTTTGGTGATCCCGTACTTATTTCTGTAATGTTCCTTATTCTTTTGTAAAAAGTCCAAAAGGATCTTTTTTTGCATACTGCACCATTCCAATATCTGATTTTCACAATCGACTGAAATCCCAATATAAAATTACATTATACCTTATATTGTATAGTGAGTATTCCTTCAAATTGTATATGGTATTTCGACAAATCCATGCTTCTCGGGTGGAAAATCCTTTATGTTTCTTGTTGTAAGTAAAACTTTATGATGAACGGCCAGGGCCGCCTGAAAAGCATCCGGTAATTTCCACCTGTATTTTTTTCGCAAATCAGCTGCTTTGTCTGCGATATCAATATCAATTGAGAATCGTTCAAACTGATAAAGGAATGATTTAATGATTGATTTATCCATTTCGTCGATACCCACCATAATTTCCGCATACGTGATCACGGAAATGGCCGTTTCCCGAGGTTCAAGTGATCTGATAAACTCGCTTGCTGCTTCAATACTGTTTAAATGATCAATGAGAATAACAGAATCTAAAAGCCGTTTTGTCATCACCTCAATCCCATTCGGCCCGAATTTGGTTCTGGTATTTCATCCCATCGCCCTTTTTCCATTTTCCCCGGGTCTGCTGCACCAGATCCTTGTACAGCATTCGATGCTGATTTTCTCTCAGGCATCGTATCCCTCTTCTAATCGCTTCGGCCATGGATATGCCCAGTGAATTGCTATAGGTTTCCAACCAAATCTTATTTTCGTCGTCAATCGTGATGATGGTCCTTTTGCTGCCCATTTGCGTTCCTTATTCACAGAAAAATATTTGCTTATGCATATAACTCCAGTAGGCGTTTTGGTGTTAGATATATATGTCTATATATCATCATAGCCGAAGTGTCAAACAAAACAGGGACTGCAAACGAAAAATTTTATTTTCAAATCAAGCATTTAGGCCAAAAATGCTTTAAAAAGAACTGACAATCCGGTCCAGGATCACATGGGCGGCAGCATCCTTATCCATGACCGGCAGTTCCTCCACGGACCCATCCCGGAAAAACAGGTTGATCCGGTTGGTATCGACGCCGAACCCGGAATCGGCTGCGCCGATAAGGTTGCCGGCGATCATGTCCAGATTTTTGGCTTTAAGCTTTTTAAGGGCATTTTCTTCAAGATCCCGGGTTTCGGCGGCAAAACCGACCAGCACCTGGCCCGGCTTTTTCCGCTTGCCCAGTTCATAGAGGATATCGGTCGTTTTAACCAGCTTCAGGGTCAGTTCATCAGCATGTTTTTTAATCTTATGAGACTCCGCTGCTTCCGGCCGGTAATCGGATACGGCCGCCACCTTGATGATGATATCGGATGAATCCATCTGTTCAAACACCGCATGGGCCATCTGATCGACGGTATCCACATCGACCCGTTCAACCCCTATGGGCTCTGACAATGCTGTCGGCCCGGAAACCAGCACCACTTCCGCCCCCCGCATAGCCGCGGCCCGGGCAATGGCATACCCCATCTTGCCGGAAGACGGGTTGCTGATGAAACGGACCGGGTCGATGTATTCCCGGGTGGGACCGGCCGTGACGAGCACTTTTTTGCCCGCCAGGTCCCGGGGGTGAAAAGCGGAGAGAACATACTCCAGTATGGTCGCCGGATCGGCCAAACGTCCCGGCCCCACCGCCTTGCAGGCCAATTCCCCCGCCCCGGGTTCGACAATGGTGTAGCCGTCTTTTTCCAGGACATCCAGGTTGCGCTGCACGCTTCGATTTTCATACATGTGGGTGTTCATGGCCGGACAGATGATCTTTGGGGCGGTCACCACCAGCATGAAGGTCGACAGGGCATCGTCTGCAATCCCGTTGGCCAGTTTTCCGATGATATTGGCCGTGGCCGGCGCGATCACCACGGCGTCGGCTGCTTCCGCCCAGGAAATGTGGCTCATCCCCGGGTCCGCCTGTTCGCCGAACATCCCGGAATACACCGGATGGCCGGAAATGGCTTCAAATGTCATGGGGCCGACAAACCATTTGGCGTTTTGGGTCATCACCACCCGGACCTCCGCCCCCGCCTTCTGCAGCAGCCGCAGCAGTTCCACACTCTTATACGCCGCAATCCCGCCGCTTACCCCCAAAACAATATTTTTGCCGGTCAGCGCACCCATTATGTCCTGCTCCCTTCCAGTGTATCTGCTTTGAGGAGATCGTATAACCATCACTATTTGTGTTCCGGGTGCCAGCCGGAACACCCCCCCTGCCCCCCCTCAAGGGGGGAATTTTATGAAGGAATTCTAATCCATCACTATTTGTGTTTCGGGTGCCAGCCGGAACACCCCCCCTGCCCCCCCTCAAGGGGCATAAGCGCTAACTTAACGCATAGTATCCCCCTCGTAATCATCCTTTATGTCATTCCGGCAGTCTTTTAGCCGGAATCCAATGAATAGCAAAGGGTGCCGTTTCTTTTATTTGCAAGAATGTATACCGCTGGTTGCCTGTTCATTTCGTCTTCCTGGATTCCGGCTTAAAGACTGCCGGAATGACGCTCTTAAGAGGAACGACAAATTAGAAGATATTGCATCGGTCATTAAGTTAGCGCCTATGCCCTCAAGGGGGGAATTTTATGAAGGAATTCTAATCCATCCCTCCCTTGGTTGAAATTTTATCAGGGTTCTACTCCATTCCCCCTTTCTTGGGGAATTTTCTCAGGTTCTACTCCATTCCCCTGTTATTGGGGAATTTTAACTCAATGCTATTACGAAATTAAGAAAACAATTCATCCATTGCCGCTGGATTCTGTTTTAACCAATCAATGATCCCATCGCAGACAATTTCAATATCGGGCAACCGCTGTGTACATATTTCGTAAAGTTCCTTTTTGGATACTTCATGATAAAAATGGACCATACGATTGCGGTATCCCGCCATTTGCCTCAGCAATAATCGACCATTTTCATCAATAACGCCTTCTTCATATAATTTTGTACCGATTTCTCTATATTCATCAACAACAATACTGAATCCTTTGGCCAGCACGTGACGTCCCAAATCCAAAACCGCTTCCAGGGCTCGACGCAAATAAGATTCCGCCGCCGCCACATTGTGCGCTTCTTTAACAAAACTTTCATAATCTGACATCGGAAGGCTACGTATCCCCTGCACCATTTGCCGCACCCAGGCAATGCGCTCCGCAACAACGCTTGTACGAATCAAACCGGCGCTCATCTGCCACCTTCATTCAGAATTGCCTTCATGCGTGCTCTTTTAAAAGGTAGAAGATCCCCGGCACGTCGCATCACAAAGAGTTCGTAACGGGCCTGATCATCTAAATCCTTGGCAAAAATAAGGCTGCCTTTTATGATATCGAGTGCAAGAAATGGATCCGCTTCATTTAAAATGACCAGATCAACGCGCGAGACTTCAAATAAGTCCTCAAACGCAATGCTCAAATTCACCCGCTCCAAAACACCCAAATCTGAAGCATTTCTTACCCGAATCCCGATATCAAGATCCGAGCGGGGAAAATGCGCCTTTACTTCTTCACCTTCAAGCCGCATCTTGGCTTCCTCAGCGCGGCTCCCAAAGACGTAAATCTCCAACAGTCCATATTGCCGGGCCAGATATTTTATTTTGTTATCATAATCTGGATTTTTTATCATAAAAGACCTTCCCCACCCTTCCGATATGCTCGATCAGATCACCATTTCCCAATAAACCATGGGCAATCCTTTAAAATCGGCATTTGAAGTATAAAGCGTGGAATCATGAATCAGCGCAGTCGCATATACCATGGCATCCGCCATGGCGAGATGGTGCTGCAGCGCCAGATCCGCGGCCTTGAGGGCAATGTGGTCGTCGATGGGAATCACCGTGGCCGTCTTCATGTAACTGACCGCAAACAGGGCCCGCTCCTCTCCGATCTCCCTTTTAAGAATCTTGTACACTTCGTAAAGAACCACGCCCGGGACCAGGAGCTGTTCCGCATCAGTTAAATAAGTGCCGTAAGCCTCGGCCAGTGCGCCGTCCGAAAACCATTCCAGCCAGCCGCAGGAATCCACCACATGCATCAGAAACGATCCGTCTTGTCCCGATAGTCATTAACTTTTGCGCCGGCAGCCATGCCCCGCAGGGACTCAAGCGTCATCTGCGGCACCAGGATCAGCATGCCGTCTTTTTCAATCACCGTGAGTTTCTGCTTCGGTTTCAGATTGAGGCGTTCCCGCGCGGGTTTTGGGATGACCACCTGGAATTTGCTCGATATCGTTGTCTGCATAAACATTCCCTCCATATCGTTATCGATGCAAATAAGGTAAGAAATTCAAAAAATATTGTCAATAAACCCTGCTGGTCAACTTCAAGGGTATGAAAAAAATTGCCGACTTTCAAGGAAGTTAACTCGGTAAAACGTTTTTCACCCGTCTATCTTTTGATTTCTCACCGGTCCAACACCCCCCTTCGCCCCCCTCAAGGGGGGAATCTCCTTCATGGGGGATTAATACCACTCAATCCCCC
>CAWGYD010000004.1:0-465456 GCA_963826785.1 uncultured delta proteobacterium | reverse complement strand
ATCCGCCAGGTCCGGGGGCTGCCCCTCAATGGGGAGAAGCTTCTGCCGGATATCCCGGTCCAGCCGGGGAACAGAAGCCAGCAAGCCTTTCGTGTAGGGGTGGCGCGGCCCCCGGTAGAGCGCCGGGGTCGGCGCCTTTTCAATGATGCTGCCCGCATACATGATCATCACCTTGTCGGCGTAGCGCGCCACGATCCCCAGGTTGTGGGTGATGAGGATCAGGGCGGTCCCCCGGCTCCGGGTAAGCCCTTTCATGAACGCCAGAAGTTCTGCCTGGAGGGTCACATCCAGGGAGGTGGTCGGTTCGTCCGCGATGATCAGCTCGGGGTTGCAGGAAAGCCCCATGGCCACCATGACCCGCTGGCGCATCCCGCCGGAGAGCTGATGCGGGTATGCATGGCGCCGGGTTTCGGCATCGGGTATGCGCACCTGTTTCAACAGCCGGATGCATTCCCGGACCGCTGCTTTCCGGCGAACATCCCTGTGCAGGATCAGCGGCTCCATGACCTGGCGCCCCACGCTCAGCACCGGATTGAGCGCGGTCATGGGTTCCTGAAAGATCATGGCGATCCGGTTGCCCCGGATGCCGCATATTTCCTTTTCGCGCAATGACAGCAGATCCCGGCCTTTGAACAGGACCTCCCCGCCGGCGATTTTTCCCGGCGGATCGGGAATCAGGCGCAGCAGCGACAATGCGGTCACCGTCTTGCCGCACCCGCTTTCCCCCACGATGCCCAGGACCTCGCCCTGGTCCAGATCGAACGAAACATCGTCGACGGCTTTCACAATACCGCTGCGGGTTTGGAAATGGGTGCTGAGATTTCTGACTTGTAAAAGCATAGAAACAGAATCCAGGAGCCAGAATCCGGAATCCAGAATTTAGACAATGTCATTCAGAATAGCGGAAAGATAGCCCTCTAAAGAGTTTACACGGACAAGACAAATTGATGCGCTTTCTGCCAGACAATCAGATCCTGAAATTCCTTTGCGGCTTTCCTTTTTAATTCATCCTTTCTCATATTCGCCATCCCCTTCTGGATTCTGGATTCTGGATTCTGGCTCCTGGCTTCTATCCATTCACCCGTGGATCAAACACATCCCTCAGCCCGTCCCCGATGAAATTGAAGGCCAGCACCGCCAGGGTGATCATCAGGCCGGGGGCCATGGAGTAGAGGGGGACCACCTCCAGGTAGGAATAGCCGACCCGCAGTTCGTTTCCCCAGGTGGGGATGGGGGGCTGCACCCCCAGGCCGAGGAAGGAAACCGTGCTTTCCAGCATGATGTTGACCCCGATGGCGATGGATGCGGTCACCACGATGGGGGCCATGATGTTGGGAAGGAGATGCCGGAACATGATCCGGAACTCGGAGGCCCCCAGGGCATGGGCCGCTTCGATGAAGGGGAGTTCCCGCACCCGCATGGCTTCGCCCCGTACGATCCGGGTATACCCGGTCCAGGTGAGCACGGTGATGGCGATGATCAGGCTTTTGGCGCCCGGCCCCAGGGCCGCCACCATCACCAGCACCAGGATCAGCGGCGGCATGCTCATGAAGGTGTCGGTAATGCGCATGATGATCATGTCGGAAACCCCTCCCTTGTATCCGGCCACCAGGCCCAGAATCACCCCGATCATTGCGGCGGACAAGGTGGAGAGGATGCCGATCAGAAGGGTCACCCGGGAACCGAAAATCACCCGGGACAGCAGGTCCCGGCCCACATCGTCGGTCCCGAGCAGATGCTGCCGGGTGGGGCCCTCCAGCACGTGGTAGAGATCCTGTTCGTTCGGATCATAGGGGGCGATCCAGGGGGCGAAAACGGTCATGAAGGTCAGGGCGGCCAGGATGACCATCCCCGCAACGGCAACCTTGTGCCGCACCAGTGCGGCAAAAACCGTGCGCTCGGAGATCGTCATTGCACCCTCACCCGCGGATCGAGGTATCCGTACAAGAGATCCACAGCCAGGTTTACGGCAATGATGTTAAGGGCCACCAGGATAAGCGTGGCCTGGATCACGGGGAAATCTCCGGCAAAGATGGCATTCAGGCACATGCGGCCCAGCCCCGGAATGGCGAACATGTATTCGATGATAAATGATCCGGCCACCACGTACCCCCATTCCATGCCGATGACCGTCACCACCGGGATCAGGGCAGGCTTGAGGGCATGCCGGACCAGAACGGCCCGCTCCCCAAGGCCCTTGGCATATGCCGTGCGGATGTAATCCTGGCCGAGGACCTCCAGAAGGCTGGACCGGACATAGCGGCTGATGAGCCCGGCGCTGTGGGTCCCCAGGATGAACGTGGGCATGGCCACGGACAAAAGGTTCCCCCAGGGGTTTTCCGAAAACGGGACATACCCCGAGGGCGGAAAGAGATGGATGACCACGGCAAACAGGTAGATCATGACGATGGACTGCCAGAAGACCGGGATGGAGATGCCGATTACGGCGCCGGTGGTCAGGGAGGCGTCCAGCCAGGTGTTGCGGCGAAGAGCGGAGAGGATGCCGAAGGGAAATCCGATGATCGCCGCCCAGAAGACCGAACCCGCAAACAGCTCCAGGGTGATGGGGAGCCGATCCATGAACATCTCCATCACATCCTCCCGGTAGGTCATGGAGATGCCCCAGTCGCCCTGGAAAAAGTTTTTGATCCACAGGAAATACTGGACGTAAACCGGCTTGTCCAACCCGAACTGGGCCCGGATGGCCTCGATCACCTCCGGGTCCGCCATCCCCATCCGGGTGGAAAACGAGGCGGCCTGCACCGGGTCTCTCAGCCGTCCCAGAAAAAAGGTTAGCAGGGAGACTAGAAAAAGGATCAGGAGGGCGTAGAAGAGGCGTTTGGCGATGAATGTTTTCATAGGATATAAGCAATCAGACTTAAGAGCAGTCCGGATTATCGAAAAGAAGTGAGAAGTCAGAAGCCGGAATCCAGAATCCGGAATCCGGAAAGAATGTTTTCGCCTGCGGCTCAGCCAGATAGTCAGATAGAGAAAAAAATGCGGAGCAAAGCGGCATCAATTCATTCTGGCTCCTGGATTCTGACTCCTGACTTCTTCGCTTTATACGCAAGTCCTTTCAATGATGCATGGAGACGGGTCATATACCGTCTTTCATTCTGCGAGAAAATAGTCATCCACGTGGGACAGCAGTGTTCTGGCTTTGGATTTGGCGGCCGAGTTGGCGAAGTTTTCCCCGGGCAGGAGATTGTCTGGCGCCGCGATGATGTCTTCCAGTGTGGATACGAAAAGCGGCCGGTCGCCCGTGGCAAAGGCATAGTAGCGGGCATACAGGTATTTCCACAGCAGGTATCTGGAATCTGAAATGTCGAAGGCTTCATCGAACTGGAACTGGGCCAGCTCCGGCCGGCCGCCGAACATCTCCGGGCTGGCCACATAAAAGACCCCCAGAATGGCATGGATGCCCCCGTGGTAAAAGGTGTCGTCCAGTTCCATGACCCGGTCGATCATGGCTTCCAGCCGGGGAAGGTCGTTTAACACGCTCGAATCGTCTGAAGATGCCATGCCGACCCACTGCAGCCAGGAATTGGTCGCAAAGTACAGGGAGGGCACATCTTTTTTGCTGAAGGTCTGCAGCGATTTTTTGAAGACATCCAGGTCATCCTGTTTCAAAGCCGCGGCAAAGGTCTTATTCTGCTTCAGACTCCTGAGCGCATACTCCCTGGACTTGAAATAGAGCCCCTTGGCCCGCTGCCGGTCCTTTTCCTCAACGAACATGAATGCATATCCCATGTAGGCTTCGGAGGCATTGATCAAGAGCACTTGGTTGTTCGGAGAGGCTTCAATAAACCCGTCCATCTGGAGCAGGAAGGCCGGCATGGCGTCCCGGACCAGTTTCAGGTCGCCGTTTCGACTGGTGGCATCATGCATTTTCATCATCAGGGGATTCATGCTGTCCACCATCATCCGGGTCCGGGTGGCGGCGCAGCCGCCGGCAAAAAAGAGGGGGATGATTAAAAAGAGCGTTAAAAATCGCGTGCGGTGAGGCATCATCGTGTCCTTCCCTTCGACTTCCGTGTTTTTGCGACATTGTGGGACCAGCCGGGATTTCAGGGCCGTCATATCCCTTTTTCCGTTTCCTGCCTGTTTTTGACTGCTTCCCGGGCCTCATTGATGTACCGGACGATGTTGTCGTGGCCATTGTGATACGCCGTGTTATGCGCGGTCCCCATCTTGGTCAGGTGAAATACATCCGCGCCATTCTCCACGAGAACCTTGACCAGGTACTGAAATGACCTTTCATGGCGGCCAGGAAGAGCGCATCGACGTCGAATTCATCATCGTGGATGTTCACGTCCGCGCCGTGCGCCAGGAGGTATTTCACCACCGCCGTATGTCCGCCGAAAGCGGCCGCCGTCAGCACCGAACTCCCCTTGGGGACCATATCCTTGCCCAGCATGAACCTTGCCGTGGTCTTGCCGTTGACATCCGCGCCGTGCTCCACCAGGAATTTGACGGCGTCAAGGTGCCCTTTTGCCGCCGCAGCGATCAGGGGCAGGGAGCCGTTTTTATCGCATGAATTGAGATCTCCGCCATACCGGGCCATCAGGCGCAGGCATTCGGCATTTCCCCCGTCTGCCGCTGCAAGCATGGCATTGGCGCCCTGGAAGACCGGCATTCCTTTTACCACAATGTCTTCAGTAAGTCCCGCATTCGGATCGGCGCCCTTGGCGAGCAGGGCGGCTGTCAATTCAGCGTCGCCGTTTCCGGCGGCGATCATCAGGGGCGTGCCGCCGACCTCAGATGTCGCATTTACATCTGCACCGTGTTGAATCAAAATTTTGGCGATATCCCCCCGCTTCCGGTAGACGGCCCCCATCAGCGCCGTCGCACCGCTGTAAATGGTATCATTCTGATATTCGAAGGTTTTTGTCGTGGCCGCGTTGACATCCGCCCCCTTTTCGATGAGCATCCCGACAATTGCGGGATCATCGTTGCCCGCAGCGATCATCAGGGCGGTGCTCCCGTTTACGGTTTTCAGGTTCACATCCGCACCGTGCCGGATCAGCATTTCGGCAATATTCGAATGCTGCTTGCTCAGGGCGGCCATCAGCGCGGTGACGCCTTCGGGCACCAGTTCTCCTTCGCTGGTAAAGGTCTCTGTTATGGCCGCATTCACATCCGCACCCTTGTCGAGCAGTTTCTGGAGCGGCTTGATCATCCCCGATGGATGCGGCAAGGATCAAGGGGGTGACGCCCTGGCCGGTGGCTTCATTCACATCCGCGCCCTGCGCCAGCAGCTGATTGAGCTGATCCCGGTCTCGGGTATAGACCGCCTTGACCAGCGGGGGCGTGAACAGAGATGCGCACGCGGAGAACATCATCGAAACAACGGAGATCATCGCCATCAATGCGAGTTTTCGGATCATAAGGCGCTCCTCTTCTTTGATTAACCTGGTTTTTGATCAAAGAACATCTGCAGGCAATGTAAAAAAAACGGCAGATCGAACCAAAACAAATGAAGGTGGCTCTGTGGGCATTTCAAGTTGCCCATAAAAGCATTTACAGCCGCTGATCAGCGGGATTCGTGGAAATAAAGAGTTGATTCAGTCGATTGCAACACAACGTAAAGTATCAGAAAAATACTATCCTTGTAAAGGTTTGCAACGCATGTTTCAGTGAATAAACTCAGCTGTTTCTTCATCGGTTTACCTGCAACACACTGGATTTGTCCAGCGCCTTACGGGTTGTTGCTTTTTGGTGGTTATAGTGATGGTCCAGGCGGAAGTGTACCCCCTCCAACCATCTGTAGACAGATGGATCCGATCATTAACGTTATTAGTTGTTGGAGTCGATTTCTCCGGAATCGCTCCTTTTTTTCTTCTGTTTATTTTTTCCCGGCATTTCGATATAAAAAGCGCATTGAAACCTTCCTCTAAATGAGACCGATACACGGAGACATAAATGATTGCCGGGCGCGCTGAAAAAATTACTTCTTTTATCGTCATGGATGTGCTGGAAAAAGCGCATGAAATGCAACGCCGTGGGATC
Organism: uncultured delta proteobacterium; assembly: GCA_963826785.1. Lineage (GTDB taxonomy): Bacteria > Desulfobacterota > Desulfobacteria > Desulfobacterales > Desulfosalsimonadaceae > CAWGYD01. The sequence continues at coordinate 459,447 of CAWGYD010000004.1, read as the reverse complement.
GATGTCATCCACCTGGAAGTGGGCGAGCCGGATTTCGATACACCGGCATGCGTGCGGGAGGCTGCCGAAAAAGGCCTGGCCGACGGATACACCCATTACACCCACAGCCTGGGGCTCATCGAGCTCAGGGAAGCGGTCTGCGAGCACTACCGCAAAACCTATGGCGTGGACTGGCTCCATCCCGACCAGGTGGTGATCACATCGGGTACATCTCCGGCCATGCTGATCCTGTTTGCCGCCCTCATCGAAAAAGGCGACGAAGTCATTATTTCAGACCCGCATTATGCGTGCTATCCGAATTTCATCAATTTTTTCGACGGCGTTCCCGTCACCGTGCCGGTGTTCGAATCCGATGCCTTCCAGTACCGGACCGATGCCATCCGGGAAAAAATCAGTCAAAAGACCAGGGGAATATTGATCAATTCCCCGTCAAATCCCACCGGGACCCTGCTCTCCCCCGAACGGATGCAAAAGATCGCCGGTCTTTCCCCGCTGATCCTCTCCGATGAGATCTACCACGGCCTGGTCTACGAAGGGGCCGCCCATTCCATACTGGAGTTCACCGATCATGCCGTGGTGTTCAACGGTTTTTCCAAGCTCTACGCCATGACGGGATTTCGGCTCGGGTACGTAATTGCGCCGAAGGATCTGATCCGGCCCATGCAGAAAATCCACCAGAACTTCTTCATCTCCGCCAACGCCATGGCGCAGAAGGCCGGCATCGCGGCCCTCGAGTATGCCGGTGACGATATCCGGAAGATGAGGAAGACCTATGACCGGCGGCGCCGCTACATGATTTCGCGCCTGAAGGAGATGGGATTCGGCATCGCCGTCGAACCCACCGGCGCCTTCTACGTGTTTGCCAATGCCCGCCACATTTCAGGCGATTCCTATGGCCTGGCCTTCGACATTCTTGAACGTGCGCATGTGGGGGTGACGCCGGGGATCGATTTTGGGAAAAACGGCGAAGGATACCTGCGATTTTCCTACGCAAATTCCCTGGAAAACATCGAAATCGGCATGGACCGCCTGGAAAGCTATCTCGTGTCCAACCGGAAATAAGGCAGCCGCGGCGGTCATCCGCAAAAATTGGACATCAGGCGGCGGCAGATTTCATCGACCTCTGAAAGTTGCCGGGAAAGGGCCCGGCCTTCCAGGCTGTCCAGGAAGATGGGATTGTCCTTGGGAACATATCCGATCACCCGGTCGGGATTGATATGGCGCATCATGATGGGGCGGATGGACGGTTCCACCTTGTTTAAGATGAAATAGAGCTGCTTGCCGGCTTTGCCCGCCATCTCCTCGATCTTTCTGGCAAGCTTGAAGGACTCGGCCGTGGGATCGATCACGCCGACGACGATGTCGCATTCCGCCTCCATGCCCCGGCCGAAGTGCTCCACCCCCGCCTCGGTATCCACCAGGATGACCTCGGTCTCACTCTCGGTGATGCTGGCCAGAAATTTTTTGGACAAAATGCCCAGGGGGCAGGCGCACCCTTCCCCGAAATCCTGGATCTTGCCGATGATCACCAGTTTGATGCCGTCTTTTTCGGCCACACAGTTTGGGGGGATGTCGCCGATGGTCTGCTTTCCGGCAAAGATCCCGGCCGGATTGTCCATCATCATCTTCTGGTTGAGTTTTTCCTTGAACCCCTTTTTGCCCCCCAGGTAATCGAGCAGGTGGTCTTTGGGGCTCATGCCCATCAGGGTGTCAAGCCCCACGTTGGATTCGTCCGCATCCACTACCAGGACCTTGTATCCCGCATTCCGAAAGGAGCGGGAAAGAAGCACGGAAAGCGTGCTCTTGCCGCTTCCTCCTTTTCCGGCGATGGCGATTTTCATGCTTTACTCCTCATGGTATGATCTCAAAGGTTATCGGAATCTGAAGTTTCAACGGCAGATCAAAACGGTCCGCCGGCGGCCGCTCAAAAGGGGAGGCCTTTCGCACCGCCTCCAGGGCCGCCTGGTCCAGCAGCGAAGAGCGCGCGCTCTCGATGATTTTCATCCCGGATGCCGCCCCGTCGGCGTTGATCACAAATTCTACGACTGCCCTCCCCGCGATACGCCGCTGGCGGGCGGCGGGCGGATACGATTTTTTTTCCTCGATGCGCCGGCGCAGCCCGGAAAGATAATGATCCGCCGAATCCGAGGCGGAATCGTTTCCCTTTACCGGCGGGGTCCATTCCACGATATCGGGTGCCGCATCCGGCACAAACGGCATGGCCGGCGGCGGTGCCGGTGCGGATGCCGCCAGGGCGGAAGGTTGCACCAGCCGTTTGGGTGCGGCCGCCTCCGGCATCGACTGTGAATCCTGAATTTCCGGAACGGAGGGCCGCGGCGCCGGGGCCGCGCCGCTCAGCGGCCGGGGAATTTTCCGGGGAGCGGGCATTGCGTTTTTCTGCACATGTATTTCAAGGTAAGACGGCTGCCTGGATTCGAACAGCCCGGACATTTTCAGAAAAATACCGGCATGAACGATCAGGGATGCCCCCACCAGCCCGATGAACAGCCAGTTGATCTTATCCCGGCGGTGTTGACGCACATCCGGCACCGGAATCGACCTCACCGGGCTTTCTCGGTTGCCAGAAACAGGCGCTGGGCACCGGCCGCCCGGGCGATGTCCATCACTTTCACCGCCCGGTCCAGCATGATCGATCCGTCCGCCTTGATCACCACCAGCCGGTCCGGGCGGGCGATGATTTCGTCTCTCAAGCGGCCGAACAGGTCGTTGAAATCAACCGGGGCTTTCCCCAGGTACACCATTCCGGCCGCATCCACATAGATGGTGATCTCCTGCTGGTCCTGGGGGGCGGAGGCCTCCGCGTCCGGCAGGTTGACATCGATTCCCTGCTCCACCATGAAGTTGGTGGTGAGCAGAAAATAGATCAGCAGCATGAACACGATATCGATCAGGGACGTCAGCGGCGCCTGGATGCCGTAGCGTTCCCTTTTTCGGCGATAAACCAGCAAAATGCCTCCTTGTCCGCCTATTTTTTCATCATGGCGGTGATGAAAAACACGGCCCCGTCATGAAGCCGGGATTCATACTTGTCCACCCGGGAAATCAGGTAGCTGTGGGCCACCATGGTGGGCAGGGCCACGGCCAGCCCCAGGGCGGTGGTGAGCATGGCTTCCCAGATCCCGCCGGCCAGCACCGCGGCATTGACTTTCCCCCCCATCTGCTGGATGACCATAAACGCCTTGATCATTCCGACCACCGTCCCCAGCAGCCCCAACAGGGGTGCGATATTTCCGATGGTTGCCAGGGCCTGAAGATAGGTGGACAGGCTCCTGACCTCCTCGTCGGAGGCGTGCGCGATGACCGTCTCCAGGGTCTCGCGGTCGTCTTCCCGAAACTCGATGGCCCGGGCCAGCACCCGCCCCATGGGGGAATTGCTGGAGGCGGCGGTCTCATGCGCCCCGGCCACATCGCCGTTCTTGAGCATCTTCACCACTTTTTCAGCCAGTCCCGCCCCCCGGGTTCGCATCCGGGAAAACCGGATCAGGCGCTCTAAAAAAATCGCCAGGGCCAGCACGGAGCAGATGAGAATGGGGGGAACCAGCACCCCGCCTTTGGCCAGAAGTTCGATCATGTTTCTTATCCTTGTTTTGATGGACCTGAAAAACGCTAACTTCACCCCGAAGGGAAATATGGGGGATTTAACCTCCGTGTTCTTCGCGGTAAAAGAAAAATTGGATCATGGCGCTAAAAATCTTCGCTGATGTCCTGCACGCCGTCGAAATCAAGGTCCCGGGACCGTTTGACCCGCTTTTCGGATTCATCATAGGTTTCGAAAATATCGGGGGCGCCGTCATGATTGGAATCCTCCCGCACCTGGGCCAGCCGGCCCTTTTCATAGGCGTACCAGATGTCGATGCGGCCGTCTGAATCCGTATCCGCCTCCGCCCGCAACGGCCGGCCGGCATCGTCATAATACCAGGTCAGACCGATTTTGCCGTCAGCCCCCTTGATTTCCTCGCTCTTGACCAGATGTCCGTCCGGCCCGTAATATTGCCTGACATCCACACGGCCGTCGCCATCCATGTCCGCTTCTTTCCGGCAAATCTCCCCGCCGGCATAAAACCAGCAGGTTTCGGCCGCCCCGTCCCCATCGGCATCCAGCCGGTCGGTCAGGGGCCCGGCGGCATCAAAGGTCCGGGTCAGTTCGAACCGGCCGTCAAAATCATCGTCTGATTCCATCGAGTCCTTCTGGCCGCCTTTATACCAGACCTTAAGGTCCGCGCGGCCGTCCCGGTTGCGGTCGTGTTCCACCCGGATGACCCCATCGGATTCAAAATAGCGCCACTGGTCGGGCCGGCCGTCAAAATCGACATCCGAGATCTCCCTGGCAGGCCGCTCATCCGGGTCATAAAACAGGGTGGTATCCGCCTGGCCGTCGGCGTTGGTGTCCCTCTCCGTTTTGCGGATGCGGCCGTCATCGAAAGTGGTGACGGTATCGAACCGGCCGTCGCCCGTGGTGTCCTTCTTCCGGGTAATGGCACGGCCGTTTTTAAAATCAGTCACCGTGTCCATCCGCCCGTCTTTGTCTGAATCGCGCATTTCCGTGGCCAGCGCACCCCCTGAAAAATTTTGTTCGATGTCTATCCGGCCATCCTGGTCAGGATCGGAAAGGACTTTTTCCGGCTGGTTTTCCCGGTTGTAATAAACCGTCGTTTCAAATCGGCCGTCGTTGTTTTCATCCTGCTTGGCATAATCGGCCCGGCCGCCGGTATAAAACGTGACCATCCGGCCGGACGTCTCCGCCTGCGTTTCGGTATGCGTCATGATGCCATTTTCATAGAACTGGGTCGCATCCAGCCGGCCGTCCCCATCCGTATCCTGCTCAACTTGCGCGGGGATGTCAGGGGCGGCAAAATCAACCCGGCGTATGACCCGCCCCTTGGCATCGAGTTCCTCCCGGCGGGTGCGGATCTTGTTTTCAAACCAATCGACGACATCCGCTTTGCCGTCCCCGCTCGTATCCTGCTCCACCTTTTGCAGCTTGCCGTCCTGGTAAATTTGAACCGTTTCCATGCGGCCGTCCGCATCCCCATCGATTTCCAGTTTCCGGATCACCCCGGAGTCATCCAGGTGGGCGATCTGGTCGGCCTTGCCGTCATGGTTGGCGTCCCGGGTGACGGCATTTTCCGCTGCACCGGCCGGAATGACGGATAAACAGATCCACATGGCCATCAACACCGCCACGATGGGATCAGGTATTTCCATGATATTTCTATTCTTCATGATTTCATAACTGTAGCGCTTTTCGGGTCAAATCACAGACGAATCCATACCAAAAAAAAAGAAAAACCACAAACGGGAGATCCGGCCAAAGCTGCCTCCGCCGTGGTTTTGTAATCAATTGAAAAATGGATAAATCTATTCTTCCAGGTCGCGCAGCCCCACCGGTTTTGCCAGAATTTCAGACCAGATCACCGCCTGGCGCAGGTTGCGGCGGTTGATCACCACGGCCCTTTGTTTTCGATGCTGCTCATACATGGCCCCGGTGGCAGGGGCCGCATAGGACGGCAGGCCCGGAACGGACATTTCCGGGCCGGGTTCCGGCGGGTACGGCTTCTTTATGGCTTCTTCAAACGTCTGCCGCAATTCGGGCGTGTCCTTTACCCCCCGTTCATCCGGACGCGGGGACGGCACCATCACCTGCTCCCATCCGGTCCCCCGTCCCGATGGCTTTTCCCCGGTCTGCTGCTCAGCGGCCTTGCGCATTTCTTCTTTGATCTGCGCCAGTACGTCCGAAACCTTCTTTTTCCATCCGGTGGCCGACGGCTTCTGCATTTTAGCGCCTCCGGTATCCGAAGTTTTTTTGATCATTTTAAACACGTTGCTCAAAATGATCGCCACAATCACCAGTATGAATATCAGGCTATCAAAACTCATGATTTTTCCACTTCTGTTGTCAAAATTATCGAAGGGCGGCCAGGGGGCCGCCCCCGCATACAATGATTGTCTATTCAGTGCCCGACCAAGAACCGGTCCGCTATTTCATGTCTGAAGTGTCCGTAGAACCGCCTTTGCCTTCATGGGGCGCGGCAATGGAATCGCGCATCTGGGTATCGGCCTGGATGTTTCGCAGCCGGTAATAATCCATCACCCCGAGGTTGCCTTTGCGGAAGGCTTCGGCAATGGCCAGCGGCACCTCGGCCTCGGCCTCCACCACCTTGGCCCGCATTTCCTGGACCCGGGCCCTCATTTCCTGTTCCACGGCATATGCCATGGCCCGGCGCTCCTCGGCCTTGGCCTGGGCGATCTTCTTGTCGGCCTCGGCCCGGTCGGTTTCCAGTTCGGCACCGATGTTCTTGCCCACGTCCACATCCGCGATGTCGATGGAGAGGATCTCATAGGCGGTGCCCGCATCCAGGCCTTTTTCCAGGACCCTTTTGGAGATCAGATCCGGATTTTCCAGGACCTGCTTGTGGCTGTCGGATGAGCCGATGGTGGTGACGATCCCCTCCCCCACCCGGGCCAGGATGGTTTCGGCGCCCGCGCCGCCCACCAGGCGGTCGATATTGGCCCGAACGGTCACCCGGGAGATGGCCTTGAGCTGGATGCCGTCCTTGGCCATGGCCGCCACCAGCGGGGTTTCGATCACCTTGGGATTGACGCTCATCTGCACCGCTTCCAAAACGTTTCGGCCGGCCAGATCGATGGCGGCCGCCCGGTTGAATATCAGGTCGATATTGGCCTTGTCCGCAGCGATCAGGGCCTGGACCACCCGCATGACGTCTCCGCCGGCCAGGAAATGGGATTCCAGATCATTTGAAGAGATGTCCAGGCCCGCCTTGACCGCCATGATCTTGGCGGTGACCACCAGCCGGGGCGGCACCTTCCGAAATCGCATGAACACGATATTGAACAGCCCCACATGGGCGCCGGAAACCAGAGCCTGCACCCACAGGGAGATGGCCGATCCCACAAAATAGATTAAAACGATGGCCGCAATGAATATGAGGATATAAACGACTGATTCCGGTCCCATGATCCCTCCTTGATTTTAAATATTGAATTTGCGTATCGGAAATATACCGGCAAAGCACATTTTCTCGCAAAGCCAGCGCCTTTATGCCTTTTGCCGGACCACCACCCGGTTGCCCTCCACCTTGATCACCACGATTTCAGCGCCTTTTTCGATGTATTCTCCCCGGCTGACCACATCGACCCGGTTTCCGCTGATGCGGGCCGCACCCGCCGGCCGCAGGTCGGTCATGGCGGTCCCGGGTTGATCCAGGTACCGGATCAGCTCCTCCGACTGGGAGGAAAAACCCGACGTCCTGAGCAGGGTCGACTTCAACGTGGCCGGGCCCCGGGCCAGCATCTGGATACCGAAATAAAGCGCCACCGGCAGTATGATGACATCCGCAAGGACAAAGATCATACCGATGGTACCGGAAAATGTGGTGAATACCATGAAGAGCGAATACCCGAACAGGCCGATGGACAAAATGGTGAGCACCCCGCCGGAAGGGAGCACGATCTCGGCGATCAATACGATGACCCCGGCCAGCTGCAGGACGATGGGGATGATCAGGGCGGCGCTCATGCGGCTTTACTCCCGGCAACGACTATGCGGTTTCGTTTGACTGAAAGGACCACCAGCGGGGTTCCCTTTTCCAGAAACTCGTTTTCAGTGACCACGTCATAGACGTTGTCACCGATCTTCATCTTGCCCGCCGGGCGCAGAAAGGTCAAGGCCACGCCGGTATCCCCGGGCCGGATGTTTCCGATTTCACTGGAATCCGCATGGGCGTCCTTTAAAGTGGTGGTCAGATACGGCCCCTCAAATGCCTTCGACAGCAGGGGAAAAATGTAGCGGATGAAAAACAGCCCCACCAGAAAGGCAAATAAGTAAGCGCCGAGCACGATAATGATGTTGTGAATAAACAGGTCCATTTCCCAGGGGATGGAAGGATTGGGAATGACAAAATTTTGAAAGGACAGGACCATCCCGACGGCGATCAATACGATTCCGGCAAAACCGGCGATGCCGAAGCCCGGCAGGACAAACACCTCAAACCCCATCAGCACCAGCCCGGCGATGAGTATCAGCAGTTCGCTGTAATTGGCCAGGCCCACCAGGTACTGGTTGAAAAAGACGATCCCCAGGCACAGAATCCCGATCAGGCCGGGCAGACCGAAACCCGGCGCTTTCATTTCCATGTACAGGGCGGCAAGGCCAATCATGATCAGGATCGGGGAGATGGCGCCGATCATTCTCACCATCGATTCCGACCAGGTCTGCTCGATGCGCACCACCTTCGCCTCCGCCAGTCCCATCTTGGAAAGCATGTCCGGGATGGAATCGGCGATCATTTTCGCAAAGCCGAGTTCCACGGCCTCCTCGGCATGCAGGGTCAGAAGCTCCCCTTTGGCCACCACGGTTTTCTTGAAAGTGATGGCCTTTTTCTCCGCATCGGTCAAATCGGCGTATTCCTTTTCATTCAAAAACTCGCGCTTGCCGTTCATTTCCACGGCGAAGACCTCTTTTTCCGGCGTGACCATGGCCTCGGCCAGATCCACCGGGTATCCGTTTCGGATGGCCAGCGCCCGGAACTTGGCCCGGATGGGGGACTGGAATTTCTCTCCCAGCATTTCCGCACCCTCCTGGGAATAGGAAATGGGCGCGCTGTCGCCGATGGTGGTGGCCGGCCGCATGACCAGGCTGCCGCAGGACAGCGAGATCAGGGCGCCGGCGGAAATGGCCTTTTTCTCCACAAAGGCGACGGTCTGCTCCGGCGGCAGCGTCAGCAGGGTATCGACGATTTCCAGGGCGGAATCGACCCGGCCGCCAAAGGTGTCCATTTCAAGCACCACCAGTGGATGGTCCGGATCTTTTGAAACATCGCGCCGGGCCCGCTCGATGAATGCGGCCATGCCCGGATCCACGGTGCCTTCCACCGGGATCACGTAAACGGTTTTTGCCGCACCGGCCGCAGGTGCGAGCAGGAGGATCGACAGCACGGCCAGGCAAAACCAGAAAATGGGGCACTGCAGCGGCGAACGGTAAATTTTTAAATCGATACGACCCATCGGGCGATCACGCTTTTGCAAAAATCTTATAGTTTCAAAAAGTTATAATTGAAAATAGCATTGCATCAAAACCGGTGTCAAGCAAAACCCATCGGGTCTGAATAATCAAACGTGCCTGAATGTGCTGAAAATATTCACCGGTGCATAACATTTCCGGGATTGACTTGACAATTTGGATAAGTTGACCTAATTATTTATTAATAATAAATATTAGGAGTTATAGTGAGAATCACTGACTACCTGCGGCCGGCAAACATCTACCTGGATGTGCCGTTATCGGACAAAACCGGTGTGTTGCGCTATGTTGCCGAAGTGTGCGTAAAAAACGGCATCGTCGATCATTTTGATCAGCTGTACAAGGGCCTGCTGGAGCGGGAAGAGACCATGAGCACGGGGGTGGGCGGCGGAATCGGTTTTCCGCATACCACCAGCCCGGAAGCCGAGAATGCCGCCGTTCTGCTGATCCGCCTGAAGACGCCCGTGCCCTTCGAGGCGCTGGACCACCGGCCGGTGGATGTCATCCTCTCCCTGATCATTCCCGAGGCAGACCCCGCCATTCATGTCCGCCTGCTGGCCCGGGTCTCGCGGCTTTGCCGGAATCCCGATTTTTTAAAAGCAGTAAAACAGGAAAACGATCCCCGTCGTCTCTGGGATGAGATCGACCGCCTGGAGCAGAGCACCGCCCCGGTCCGCCCCGGTATCACCTGAACTTCACAACACCAACACCCATGAAATGACGACGGTTCTGCCGTGCAATTGTGGCGGGATTCCCCGGCCGTCATTATATTTAGGAACAGGATGGGCAGTGTACTTACTCATAGCCGTCATCGAAAACGAAGACCTGCTGGATGAACTGATCACCGGATGGCTGGACCTGGGCATCCCGGGGGCAACGGTGATTGAAAGCACGGGTGCGCTGCAGCTGGTATCCCAGCATGTGCCCATCTTTGCGGGCCTGAGAAGCCTGACCAGCGGCGGCGGGCGACACAACAACACGATATTTGCCGCCATCGAGGATGCGTTCATGCTCGATTCGGCAATTTCCTTTATGGAAGAACTGTGCCGGAAAACCGGAAAGCCTTCCCAGGGGATATATGCCGTCTCTCCCCTGTCCCATTTCGGACGGCTGGGCGCGCATCCGGAATCCGGGGATGAATAGGTACGCCGGCTATGTCTTTTTCCAACGGAGCCGATCTATGAATACCGATTTTTTCAGCGGCATCAAACAATGGGAAATGGAATGGGAAGGCGAGCAGGCGCTGCTCCCGGTTTTTTATTACGACACCACTTCCATCACCGCCATTTATACGGCAGATACGAATAAAATAAGAGCGCTGCTCCCCCCCGGCGGAATGTATCCGGTGGAACTCTATCCGGGACGGGCGTTGATCGCGTTTTCCGCATTCGAATACCACAAAACGGATATCGATCCCTACAACGAGTTTGCCGTCGCCGTCATCGTCTCTTATGGCAAGCCCCGGATCGCGGGGATCACCCCCGTGCTGCAGATGGCCCGGCGCCATTTCTCCGCCTATATCTGGCAGTTGCCGGTCACCACGGAGATCGCCCGCAAAGGTGGGGTTCAGATGTACGGCTTTCCCAAATTCATTGCCGGCATCGCCTTTGAAAAATCCGGTTCCGCCATCACCTGCCACCTGTCCGAGGGTGACGAAAAGATCCTGTCCCTTCGGGGCCGGGTTCTGCCCACCCGGCGGGAAAAGGTCACCCGGTTTACCACGTATTCGATGATCGGTGACATCCCCATCAAGGCCAATGTATTTATCAATCCCATCCGGTTCGCCCAGACCATGACCCGGTCTGCGGCAACACTTGAATTGGGATCGTCTCATTTTATCAGCCGGACCCTTGCCGGTCTGGGCCTGTCGCCATATCCGATTACCTATCAATACAGTCCGGTCAACCAGGGCATCCTGTTTGCCGGGCGCAACATAATGGATGACTGATCATGCATGCAGAAATCACATCGGAAATTTTTCAGGTGGGGGGGCCGGATCTGACTTCACAAAACGATGCCGCCGTTTTTCTGATCAAATTCGAAGGGCACGCCTCCCTGGTGGACGCCGGATGCGGCGGGGACCCGGAGCCCCTGTTCGAAAATATCCGGTCATGCGGAGTGACGCCGGAGCAGATCGAGTACCTGCTCATCACCCACTGCCATATCGACCACACCGGCGGCGCCCGGAACGTCCGGGAAATCACCGGCTGCATGACCGTGGCCCACGAACTTGACGCCGTTTACCTCGAAGAAGGCAACAACCTGGTCACTGCCGCCGGCTGGTACGGTCAGCACATCGAACCCTGCACGGTGGACCACAAACTGGCCTCCGATTCGGTCCAGGTTCTTCTGGGAGACCGGAATATCACCGCCATTCATATTCCTGGCCACTCGCCCGGATCGGTCGCCTACATGATGGATTCCGACGGCCAGCGGGTCCTGTTCGGCCAGGACGTGCATGGCCCGCTTCACCCGGTGCTCAAATCCGACCAGAATGACTACGCGAAGTCTCTCAGAAAACTGGCTGAGCTGGACGCGGACATCCTTTGCGAGGGGCATTTCGGAATATTCAGGGGGAAAAAAGAAGTTCGGAAATTTATCGAATCCTTCCTGTAGGCAGCTTGAAAACAATGGCCGGGGCGCGAGGGCGGATTGCGCCCGGATATTTGACGTCCCAGGGATCGAGCCGCTGCGTGCATTCAACATACCGTTCTAAAACCGCATTTCAGGTTTCAGATGCACTTTTTCGCTATTTCCGAAGCCCTTTAGTGAGCAGAATTTTGTTGTCAATTGAAAATCGCCTGTGGTACTTGGTACAGTGTTTACAATGATGATCAGGCGTCCACCATCTCATTTCACAATTGTAGAAACGGAGTTGCGCCATGGAGAATCGTTACTGGCCGGATGAATACCTGAACAAACGCCGAACCGCCCAGGAGGCGATATCCCGGATCAAATCCGGTCAGCGCATCTTCATCGGCTCTTCCTGCGGGGAACCCCAGCACCTGGTCCGAACCCTGGTATCCATGGCCGACCGCTTTTCGGATCTTGAAATCGTCCGGCTGATGAGCCTGGAAAATTCACCGATCACGAAGCTGGCGGAAAAAGCCAAACTGGAAAATTTCAGTATCCGCAACATCTACCAGGGTTCGGCTGCAGCCAAACACCTTGCGTCCAGCAAGCCGTTCATCACGCCCATGAATATCTCGGCGGTCCCCAATCTGTTCAAGAAAAGGCATCTGCCCATCAATGCCGCCCTCATCCAGACCTCCCCGCCGGACGATTTCGGATGGATGAGCCTGGGGATATCGGTGGACGTGGGGCTGGCCGCCGCCCGGGCCGCAGACCTGGTGATCGCCCATGTCAACTCCAATATGCCCCGGGTGCTCGGCCACAGCTTCATCCACGTCAATGATGTGGACGTGGTTGTCGAATACGAGGAAGACCTGCTCACCATCGAGCAGCTCCCGGAATTTGAATCCGCCCACAAGATCGCCCGCCTGGTGGCCAACCTGGTGGAAGACGGCTCCACCTTTCAACTGGGGCTGGGGGCCACGCCCAAGGCCATTCTCCTGGCACTGTCCGGCAAAAACGACCTGGGCATTCATACCCAGTTCGTCATCGACGGACTCATGGACCTGGTATCCAGGGGCGTTATCACCAACCGGTATAAAGGCTTAAACGAAGGAAAGATCGTGGCCAGCAATGCCGTGGGGTCGAAAAACCTCTATGAGTTTGTCCACGACAACCCCTCCATCGAATTTTACCCGTCCGATTACGTCAACAATCCGGGAATCATCGCCCAGCACAACAAGATGGTGGTGGTGAACATGGTCCTGGAAATGGATCTTACCGGACAGGCGGCGGTGGACGCCCTGCCCCACAACTATTTCGCCGGGGTCTCTTCCATCCTCGATTTCATGCGGGGGGCGGCGGCGGCGCCGGAAGGCAAATCGATCCTGCTGATCCCTTCCACTTCCATGGACGGGGCCGCCAGCCGCATCGTCCCGGAAATCAAAGACGGTGCGGTCGTCATCCCCAGGGGCGATGTGTCCTACGTGGTGAGCGAATACGGCGCGGTCAACCTGTTCGGCAAAAACCTTCAGGAGCGCGCCATCGCCATGATCAGCCTGGCGCATCCCAAGTTCCGGGACGAACTGTTCCAGATGGCAAAGGAACTCAACCTGATGAGTGCCGGGCGGCGCCTTGGGGAATCCCTTCGCAGCGTGTACCCGGCCGGGCTGGAAGAAACCCGCCGCTTCGGGGCCCAGGTGGTCAAGTTCCGGCCGGCCAAGCCCGTTGACGACCGGCGAATCCAGGAGCATTTTTACAACCTGGACAAAAAGGACGTCATCTCCCGGTTCTTTTACGAAAAGACCAGCTTTCTTCGCGAAGAGTTCGTGGACTCCATGATCGAGACCGATTATGTGAAAAACCTTACCATCCTGGCGCTGACCGGGGAATTCGGATTCGGCACGGTCATCGGGGTGGGCGCCTATATGCTCGAATCCAAAAACAACATCGCGGAAGTGGCTTTTTCCGTGGCCCGGCCCTGGCAGGGAAAAGGAATCGCCCGGGTGATCCTGATGAAGCTGGCCGAAGCGGCTCAGGACAACGGGGTATCCGGGCTGGTCGCCTATACCGCACCCGAAAACAAGGGGATGATCAAGCTGTTTAAAACTCTCCCCTACAAGGTCAAGACGACGCTTGATGACGGTATGATGATCTTAAATTGCCGGTTTGAAGCACCGGAAGCGAAATCATAAGGCATGAAGACAGGAAAGGGAAAATCACCACCACACCACAGGAAAAAGGAGATCCTATGACGCAGCATCCAGACAAGTATGACGCCCATTTGGAGACCTATCAGAAAACCGCCTATATCAGCAGCATGGAGCAGTACCAGGAAATGCACCGCCGTTCCATCACGGACCCGGACGGGTTCTGGGGTGAGCAGGCGGAAAAATACCTCAGCTGGGACAAGAAGTGGGATTTTGTCCTGAAATACGATTTCGAACGCGGTGACATCAAGTGGTTCGGCAATGGACGGCTCAATGCCTCCTATAACTGCCTGGACCGGCACATGGACACCATCAAAGACAAGATCGCCTATTACTGGGAAGGCGACAATCCGGACGATGCCCGGACATACACCTACGGCGACCTTTACGCCCGGGTCAACAAGTTTGCCGCGGTGCTCAAATCAAAAGGCCTCCAGAAGGGCGACCGGGTGATCATCTATCTTCCCATGATCATTGAACTGCCCGTGGCCATGCTGGCCTGCGCCCGCATCGGCGCCATCCACAGCGTGGTGTTCGGCGGATTTTCCGCTGAAGCCATCGCCAACCGGATCAAGGACTGCGACGCCAAGATGGTGATCACCGCGGACGGCGGTTTCCGGGGCGGCAAGCCGGTGCCGCTGAAAAACAACGTGGACGAGGCCCTTAAATCCTGCCCGGGCGTTCAAACCGTGATCGTGGTCAACCATACGAATTCGGGCATTTCTCTGAAGGAAAAAGAAATCTGGTGGCACGAAGCGGAATCCGCGGACCTTCCCGACTATGTGGCCCCGGAATCCATGGATGCCGAAGACCCCCTCTTCATTCTGTACACATCCGGCAGCACGGGAAAACCCAAAGGCGTGGTGCATACCCACGGCGGATATCTCCTGTATGCGGCCATCACCAACCGCCTGGTGTTCGATATGAAAGACGATGAAATCTTCTGGTGCACGGCCGACATCGGGTGGATCACCGGGCACAGCTACATCCTGTATGGTCCCCTGATCAACGGCTTTACCAGCGTCATGTTCGAAGGGATTCCCAGCTACCCGGGGTTTGACCGGTTCTGGGCCATTGTCGAGCGTTACAAGGTGGCCAAGTTCTACACCGCACCCACCGCCATCCGGGCCCTGGCCAAAGAAGGGGAAAAACACGTGCAGAAGCACGATATCTCCTCGCTCAAACTCCTGGGAACGGTGGGCGAACCCATCAACCCGGAAGCCTGGCGCTGGTATCACCATTTCGTGGGCCGGGACTGGTGCCCCATCGTCGATACCTGGTGGCAGACCGAGACCGGTGGGCACATGATCACCCCGCTTCCCGCCGTCGCCCCCATCAAGCCGGGATCCTGCTCGTTTCCTTTCTTCGGAGTTGATCCGGTGATCCTCGACGACACCGGCGAGGAGGTGAAATTTCCCAATGAAGAGGGAATCCTGGCCATCAAAAAGCCCTGGCCGGGAATTGCCAGAACGGTTTACGGCGATCATGAACGGTTCGTGAATACCTATTTTTCCCAGGTGCCGGGCATGTATTTCACCGGTGACGGCGCCCGAAAGGATGAAGACGGCTATTTCTGGATTATCGGCCGGATCGACGACGTGATTAACGTCTCAGGCCACCGGATGGGAACCGCCGAAATCGAATCGGCCCTGGTGCTGCACAAGGACGTGGCCGAAGCCGCGGTGGTGGGATTTCCCCACAGCATCAAGGGCCAGGGGATCTATGCCTTCGTCATCCTGAAAAGCAATGCCGCCCCTTCAGACGCGCTCAAGAAAGAACTGGTGGGTCAGGTCAGAAAAGAGATCGGCCCCATTGCCACCATCGATGTGATTCAGTTCGTGGAAGGCCTGCCCAAGACCCGCTCCGGAAAAATCATGCGCCGCATTCTGAAAAAGATCGCTGCAGGCCGCGTCGATGAACTGGGGGACACCTCCACCATCGCCGACGAATCGGTCATCGACAAGCTGATTGAAGACCGGGTGGATGTGTCGAAAATGTAAAAATTGCGGATTTAAGGGGGCGGCCACAGGGGGCCGCCCCTGCAATGCATCAATCCGAGAATACCGCAGGGCAGGCCCCCGTGCCTGCCCCTGCGGGCAAAACATCAATTCCGGTGAATTTTGACCATTAAACCCTATCGGGTCGGCATTGTCCGCGACGAACGGTTCGGCGAACATAAAACCGGCCATTTTCATCCCGAGCATCCCAAGCGGCTCTCCGCTGTCTTTCGAATGCTTGCCCGGGATTTTGCCGGCCGGTTCCTGGAGATCCGGGCCGAACCCGCCACGCTCCAGCAGGTGGAGCGGGTGCATACCCCGGCCCACACCCGGCGGATCTTAAAAACAGCGGACCAGCGCATCACCAGCCTGGCACCGGATACGCCGGTTTCGGCCCATAGCTACCTGTCCGCCTGGCTGGCGGCCGGGGCCTGCATCCAGGGAGTGGATCTTTTGATGGCCGGCCGCTGCGACGCATTTTTCGCCCTGGTGCGCCCCCCGGGCCACCACGCCCTTGCCGACAAGTCTTCCGGGTTCTGTATCTTCAACAACATCGCCATCGCCGCCCGCTACGCAATGGACAATCATCCCATCGAACGGATCCTGATCGTGGACTGGGACATCCATCACGGAAACGGCTTAAACGATACTTTTTACGGCCAAAAAAATGTCTATTATTATTCCACCCATGATCTTATGCTCTACCCCTACTCCGGGGAAATGACCCAGACCGGGGTGGGGATCGGGGCGGGCCACACCATGAATATCCCCATCGACCGGTCGTTTACGGACGATGACCTGGTGCTGCTCTATGATCAAACCCTGGGGCCGGTCATTGCCGGGTACAAGCCCCAGCTCATCATGGTAGCCGCCGGATTCGATGCCCACAACGATGACCCCATCGGCCGGTCCCGGTTTTCCGAACAGGTATACGGCCGCATCACCCGGCTGATCATGGACTCGGCCGCATCCGTGTCCGATCCGGCCCCGCCCCTGTTTTTGGCCCTGGAGGGCGGATACGAGCCGATGGCGCTGGCCAACTGCATAAAATCGGTGCTGTCGGCATTAGAGGGGGCCGATCTTCCGCCGGTGCCGCACCCCGGCGCCGGATCACCCGCGGTCAGGGATCTGATCGCTTCCGTCAGAAGCATTCACCGGCAGTTTGGGGTGATGACGGAACTGCAGGCCTGAAGAAAATTCGGGGAAGCACCAACGGATTTACCATAATTCGGCTATCAAATCCCCCTTTAAATGGGGACTTCGCTGCCAGAAAAATCTAAATTCAACGGAAAACCCAGATTATGATCAAAGCCCGAATCCCCGCCGAGAACCCTCAAGATGCCAACCTGGCCGCCTATGACGAAGCGCGCGCCGGGTTTTCCTGGGAAAAGCTCAAGGAGCGGTTTTCCGCAGGCAGCGCGACCGAAATGAACATCATTGCCGAGTCCATCGACAAATGGGCGGCGCACCCGGAAAAAAAAGACCATCTGGCCCTGGTATTCGAATCGCATTTCAGGAAAGAGCAATGCACCTATGCGCAGCTTTACGCCAAATCCTGCCAGTGGGCCGGCATGCTCAGCGATTTCGGATTCGCTAAAGGCGACCGGCTGGTCATCTTTCTGCCCCCCTGCCCGGAAACATTTTACGCCATGGCCGCCTGCGCCCGGCTGGGGGTCCTGTTCTGCCCGATCTTTTCCACCTCCAACTTCTATGAAATCGAAGTCCGCCTGGAAAGCATCGCCCCCCGGGGTGTGCTGACCCATCCCGACCTGGTGGAAAAAATATCGTTTGAATTTGCCGATCAACTGCGCCACATTCTTCTGGTTCACGGCCCGGCCCCCGGCCTGTTTTCCAGCGAAACCGTCATCGACAACACCCCGGACCGCTACCCGGCCCACCTCCCGGCGGCATTGTTTCCCGAAGAAACGCCGCTCTACCTGATGTTCACCTCCGGGTCGACCCGCCCCCCCAAGGGTATCATCCATTCCCATGGTGACATGACCGGCATCTACACCTCGGCCAAATGGGTGCTGGACATCAAGGAAGATACCATTTTGTGGGCGGATGCGGATCCGGCATGGGTCACGGGCACGGTTTACGGTGCCTTCGCCCCGTGGCTCTGCGGCATCACCAGCCTGTTCATCGGAAACCACTTTTCCGCTGCCAACTGGTACCGTGCGCTGGAAAAACACCGGGTTACCACCTGGTACACCACCCCCCGCATCCTTCGCGACCTCATGGAGTCGGGGGAAGACCTGCCCACCCGGTACGACCTGTCCGCCCTGCGGCATATCGCAACGGTGGGGGCGCCCCTGGTGCCGGACCTCCTCTACTGGGTTCGGGAAAATCTGAGGCGCACCCCCCATGACAACTGGTGGATGACCGAAACCGGCATTATCTGCATCGCCAATTATCCGGGCATGGACATCAAACCCGGTTCCATGGGCAAACCCCTTCCCGGCATCGAAGCGGCCGTCATCGATGAAAACGGTGAGCCCCTGCCGGCCCTGACATTGGGCGAACTGGCCGTCAAGGTGAACTGGCCGGGCCTGATGACCGGCCTGTGGCATGATGAGGAGCGGTATTCCCGGTATTTCATGAACGGATGGTTCATCACGGGCGACGTGGCGGTGGCGGACGAGGAAGGCTATTTTTATCACCAGGGGAGAAACGATGACCTGATCAAGGCCGGCGGGGACCGGATACTGGGGCCGTTTGAAATCGAACAGGTACTCACCATGCACCCGGCGGTGGCGGAAGCCGCGGTGATTTCCAAGGGGACCGCGCCGGGCCAGGGCATCTCCTTTCTCAAGGCCTTTGTGACCCTGAAAAAAGGATTTGCCTCATCCAACCGGCTCAATTACGAAATCAAGGCGTTTTTGAAGGGCAATCTTTCGGGGGACATCTACGTCCGGGAGCTGGTATTCATCGAAAAACTCCCCAAAACCCGCTCGGGCAAACTCCTGCGCCGGGTGCTGCGGGCCATGGAACTGGGCCTGCCCGGCGGCGATGTGCTCAGCATGCAGGACTGAGCAGTCAATTATTCACCGTACATATCGGTTATGAGTTTTCGTAGTTGGGCGGTTTTGCTATTCGATAGCTGATCAATTTTGTCCTTCAATCTTTGTTTGCTAATGGTACGAATTTGGTCAACAGCGATTTCAGCATTTTTTTTCGCGCATTTAATCTGGATCCGGGTCCTCCATTGAGGATGCAATTTTGATGTTAATGGACATACAACTACCGTTTCCAGATATTTATTCATTTCATCCTGGCTGATGATGACCACGGGGCGACTCTTTTTTATTTCGCTTCCTATCGCGGGATTGAGATCTGCAAAATATATCTCGTACCTTTTAATACTCAAAGTCCTCATCCTCCAACCCATCAAGAAGCGTTGTGTCAAAATCGGCCCAATGTTCCTTTTCCATTGCCATGGATTTATATGTTTCTTCCCAGGAAAGCTTACTTTCCTCTTTATTCCGAAGCAGCAGCCCCTTGTCGGTTTCTTCAATTAAAAGAGAACCTTTCAGACCGTATTTTTGGAGGAGCGCTTTGGGTATACGAACCCCCTTTGAGTTTCCAATCGGAATCAGTTTTGCATCTCTTACTCTTATGTGATTTTCCATGGGTTTGGCTCCTTGTTTGATCATAACTTTTGTAATTACCGTATTTACACTTTGCCATGTTGTCAAGCGTAAAATCAAGGTCGCCAGTTCATTCCTCCACCTTCATATGCGCGGGCACCTCCACCATTTTGATCAGCAGCGGCTTCAAGAAAGACCATTCGATGCCGATCTTGTATTCCTCCTCGAGATCCCGGATGGCGTCCCAGCAGTTGTGGCAGGGGGCGATGACCAGTTCGGCGCCGGTGTTTAAGATCTGGTCCCGCTTGGTGATCAGGGCCTTGTTCCGCTGGGGACGGAACAGGCCGATGCCGTTGAACCCGCCGCCGCCGCCGCAGCAGTAGTTATGCTGCCTGTTGGGCGCCATATCGATGAAGTAGCCCGGTTCCACCATGTAGCTGATAATTTCCCGGGTGGCTTCCTTTAGACCATGATTGCGGACGTAGTTGCAGGAATCCTGAACGGTGACCGGCCGTTTGATCCGCTTTTCCGGATCGATCTTGAGTTTACCCGTCCGCAGCGCCTCGGCCACCCATTCCACATAATGAATCGAGGGCACCGGGGTCTGCCCGTCCTCCCGGCCGGCCCAGTAGGGCCCTTCCACCACGGTGGCCCGGTGGGCGTGTCCGCACTCGGTCCCCACCATCCGTTTGGGCTTGAGCCGCTCCATGGCATCATAGACGCTTTTTACCTGCATGGCGCAGGCCTCCCAGTCCCCGGCGAACATGGCCAGGCTGGTCAGCTCCCATCCCGAACTGGGAACGGTCCAGTCCTCGCCGGCGATGTTGAACAAGATGGCGGCCTCGGCCAGATCCTCGGGGTAGTGTTTGACCTCCCGGGCGTTGACCGTGTACATGATATCGGCCCCGACCTTATCCACCGGTACGCTCAGTCCGGCATATTCCTCACCCCATTCATCCACCATCCACTCGAAGGTTTCGATGAAATCCTCGGGGGTGACATCCATCTGGGCCCGGTAAACCCGGTGCATGCCGGCCCCGATCTTCATCTCCCATGGGACGAACCCCTGCTGGTAAAGCAGGCCCCGAAGATAACCCATCATCACCCCCACGTCGATGCCGTGCGGGCAGTACAGCGCGCACCGGTTGCAGCAGGTGCACTTGGCCCAGGCGGTCTCCATGGCCATGTGCATGAATTCGTTGCTCACGCGGCCCTTTTTCCGGACGATCTCCCCCAGGGTGGACTGGATTTTATACGCCGGCACCTGTTTGGGGTCGCAGTCGTTGATGCGGTACAAAAAGCAGCTGTCGGCGCACATGCCGCAGTGGGCGCAGATGGAAAGCCAGGTCTTCAGGCGGGATTTCATTGTTTTCTGGATGGTGTCCCACAGCTTTTTGCTGTCCACCTCCAAATGCTTCATTTCCTCGTAATATGTCTTGCCCCCCTTGTCCCCAAGAAGGGTCTTCAGCGCTTCATCGGTATTGATCGGCTGCTTGTTGCACAGCGTACCTTCCGGCATGACAAACTCCTGATTTCAATTGTCTTAGAAAATAAATGATCCTGATGTTACCAGGCCATATCCCCGTTCTTCTTCATGCCGCCGCGTTTGATGCCGAAATCCATTCCGATCTGGCCCCGGGACATGAAATACAAGACGATATGGGACAATTTGGTGAACGGCGCGGCGATTAGCAGCAGTTCCCCGGCCACGACATGAGCGGTGATCCAGGCCGAATAATCGCCTGCGCCGTAGCGGCAGACCAGGCCGGTGACAAACGGGGCCGCGGAAATGGCCAGGATCAGGTAATCATACCCGGTGGTCAGTATCCGGACTTCCGGCAGGGCCACCCGCCGCAGCGCCAGCAGGATTGCCGAGACCACCACCCCCCAGGTCAGCGCGTCGGCCGCCGCCGGCGGGAGGGTGAAGAAAAAGGAAAACCCGAGCGCTTCCTGCAAAAACAGGTTGTGGCCCAGCAGAAACAGCGGCACCAGCACCACGCCGATATGGAAAATGAAGAATACCACCGTCATGAACGGCTGGGTCCGCCAGCTGCGGGTCCCGAAAGGGATCAGCCAGAAAAAGACCGAACGCAGGGCACCCCGGATCCCTGCTTTGGGATGGGCCCGGTAGGCCACCCGATCGAGTTTCCAGTCCAGCCCCCGGATATAAAGGACCACCCGGACGATCAGGCCGATGACGAACACCGCCAGGGAAAGATAAAACATCGGCCCGGTTAAAAACGCATACATTGTGCTTTGCCTCCTTGCCGCGACACGCGTAAATGAAACATGATCAAAACGTCCGTTTTTTTTTGTCCCGACCGGTCAGAAAGGTCCAGAACAGGGGCAATCCGATCAGGGCCGCGGCCATGAGCAGGTAGGCCATCGCTTTCGAGTGAAGCATGAAATCCTGCAGTGTGAAAAACGCATTTTCCATTTTAAAAGTTTCCTAATCCTGATGATATTCCGGATGCGCATAGAGAATCGGCATCCGGGTGGCGATAAAGCGGTAGATCACCACCCCGAGCGTAACGATGAACAGGGTGGTCCCGATTTCCATCCAGCTGGGGAAATACCGCTGGGATGCGGGCAGCTGCCAGTTAAAGGCGATCAGGGAGACGTTCAAGCGGTTCAACACGATGCCGAGCACCGTCCAGAGGGCCGTCCACCGGATCAGGCGGATATTTTTCTCCCGCACCCCGATGGCATAGGAAAACGACGGCAGGGCCACAAAACCCACCAGCTCCAGAAGGTACCAGGCCCCCCAGCCGGTGGCCAGGTAATGCCAGTCGTTGTCCACGGCCAGCCCGATCAGCTGGATAAAGACATACCCCATCATGATGAAGGAGGCGGCCTTGGCAAAACCGAGCGCCACTCCGTCGCTTTCCGCCTTGTGTTCGGCATCCATCTTGTGATGCAGGAACTTATGCGACAGGGTGCTTTCGAAAATCACCATGGAAAGCCCCGCAAACATGCTCGATACATAGAAAAAGAGCGCCAGATAGGTGGAGTACCACAGCGGATGGAGCTTTGACGGTGCGATGAGATACAGTGCGCCCAGCGACGACTGGTGCAGGGTGGACAGGATCACGCCGAAAATGGTGAGCACCAGCACCAGCCGGACCACCACGTTCCGGGCCCGCTTCATGCCCAGCCATTCCATGGCCGCGGGGGAAAACTCGATAAACAGCACGGTCAGGTAGAGAAACACGCACAATGCCACTTCAAACAGAAGAGACGAAGTCCCCTGGGACAGGAATATCGGGTACGGCAGCCGCCACGGCCGCCCCACGTCGTAATGCAGGGCCAGCACCACCAGGGCGTATCCCAGAAAAGCGGTGAGAATCGCCGGCCGGACCGCGCTGTGGTACCGCTTCAGCCCGAAGATGTAGACCGCCGCCGAGGTCATGTATCCGCCGGCGGCCAGGGCCACGCCGCACAGCAGGTCAAACCCGATCCAGAGCCCCCACGGGTTGTTGTGATCCAGGTGGGTCACCGCCCCTAGGCCGCCGGTGAACCGCAGGATCGTCAGGACCAGTCCCATGGCGATGATCAGGCCCGAAACGATATTAAATGGGGTAAAGTACGACTGATGAAGGGGAGCGGCTGAATGCTGCTGTTCCATAAATACTATTCTTCCTCCTCGCCGGCATCCGATGCTGCGGATGGGCCGGGTTTGTCTTCGACGGACGCCCCGGCGGATTGCGCTTTCTTTTCCTTTTCGGCCGCTTCGGCCAGCGCCTTTTCCACTTCGCGCTTGACGGCGGCCTCTTTTTCCTTTTCCGCCGCCTTCTTCTGTTCGGCCAGCTTTTCGTGCATCCTGGCATCCGCCTCAGCCCGGGTCTGCGCGACCGCCTGGTTCTGCTCCTCTTCGGCTACCCGATCCCTGCGCTGGGCAATGGCATGGATGCCGGTGAGAAGCACCACGCCCAGGGTCACGGCCATGGGCACCACGGCCAGGGCGCCGGACGTCAGGGCCGGGGCCGGGGTAACGCCCAGGTCTTCTCTCATGCCCAGGCTGCCGAAGGGGCTTCCCGCCAGATACAGCCAGCTGGTGCCGCCCATTTCGTTTTCACCGTAGATGTGATCGATATAGCGTTCGGGATATTGATACATCCGCTGCCGGGCGACCCGGATCAGTTCATCCC
The DNA here is from genome assembly GCA_963826785.1 of uncultured delta proteobacterium. GTDB lineage: Bacteria > Desulfobacterota > Desulfobacteria > Desulfobacterales > Desulfosalsimonadaceae > CAWGYD01. The sequence continues at coordinate 435,873 of CAWGYD010000004.1, read as the reverse complement.
GCTTGCCGAAGGTCAGCGCCTCCTTGGGGCAGGCTTCCACGCACCCGGGCAGCAGCCCCTTTTCCAGCCGGGGATGGCACATGGTGCACTTCATCACCTTCGGGGTCAGGGGGTTGTGATATTCATAGGCCGGCACGCTAAAGGGACAGGCGACCATGCAGTAGCGGCAGCCGACGCACAGGGATGCATCATAGGTGACGGCACCCGTTTTTTGTTTTTTCAAGGCCTTGACGAAGCAGGCAGAGGCGCAAGCCGGCTCCAGGCAGTGATTGCACTGCCGCTTGACATGCACCGGCAGCTGCGGAGATGCCGGGTAGAACCGGTTGACCACCGTGTACATGGCCGGGTTCAGCTCCCGGTATGCCTTCAGCACGTCCAGGTTGTCAAAGGGCGTTTCCGGCGCCGGCAGCTTGTTCACCTGGTTGCAGGCCGCCTCGCACTTGCGGCAACCGATGCACCGGGTGATATCGTGCAGGACGCCGGAGCTTCCCGGGTATCCCGTGAAATGGATGTTTCCGGCAGCATATGATTTATTGGCATACAGGGTGCCGGCCCCGGCCCCGGCCCCGGCGGCGATCCAGCTTAAAAATCTTCTACGGGTGATGGACATAATCAATTTACCTTGTATTCAGTTACTTACCCAACACCCCCCAAGCCCCCCTCAAGGGGGGATTTAAAGGAGATTACCCCCCTAGGTTGGGATTTAAAGAAGGTGCCCCTTTCAATGGGGGAACTAAGCAGGTGCCCCACTCTATGGTGGATTTCAAAGCAGATGCTCCCCTTAAGGGGTGAATTAAAATGTTATATCTGACTCTCCAATTCCCCCCTTGAGGGGGGCTTGGGGGGTGTCTTTAAAAGGGCTGACGTACTTCCGTATTTTCTGTTTCTTGTTTCATGTTGCGTGTTGCCTGCTTATGGCAGCCGATGCAGTCGGTCGCCGAAGGCTTTTCAATATTCATCTTGATATGGCATCCGATGCACTGACCGTGATACGCCCCCTTGAGGGCGGGCCGCTCTTCGGCCGTTCCGGCTCCGGAAAGCGCATGGCAGCTCACGCATCGCGGCGGTCTGAGTGATGCCGGGCTGTTGTGATGGCATCCCATGCACAGGGTTTCCGGCTTATCGTGAAACCATGCAGCCAACTTGCTCTTTCCGGTCTTTTCAGCCAGCGCGAGCACGATCTTGCGATGGGGAAATTCGGCCGGCTGGTACACATCGGACATGATATCGATCTTCACCTTCTCGGGGATATCCTTTTCGGGCACCATCTGCTGGGTCAAATCCCGATTCTGGACCACTGTTTCGGCGATCTGTTTTCTTTCCGCATCCGTCACCGGCAGGGTTTTCAGCTGCTGCGGATCGATGCTGTGGCACCGCCGGCATTCCATGTCGGCAAACGGCTGGTTGGCCATGCGGGCATGACAGCCGGCGCAGTCGGGCTGCCACATGGCATCCTGATGGCACCCCACGCAGCTGATATTGGACTTCTTTTCGTGCATGGCCCTTTCCAGGGGAATGAAATCGCCTTCTTTGCTCCCCCGGGTGGTGTGGCATTTGGCACAGGGTTCCATGGAGGCATGGTGGCATTGCCGGCACTTGCCGGTCACCGCTTCATGGGCTTTGTGGTTGAACACCACCGGATCGGTCAACTGCTCGGGCAGTTTCCCCAGTTTGACGGCCTCCTTCAGCCAGGGAATCAATAAAACGGCATCCGGCTGTTTCCATTTCAGCCGCGGCACCTCCGATATCGTCTCGATCTTCGCCTGTCCCTGCCGGCTGTGACAGCCGGCGCATTCCACCGGACCGGCTTTTTTGTTTTGTTTCCGCTCGTCCAGATGGCAGTTGACGCACATGGCATGGGCCGCATTCGGCCAGGAGCGGGTGTCATCTGTTTTCACGGCCTTGTGGCAGTACTGGCAGGACCCTTCTTCGCCTTCCTTGTAAACCGTCTTTTTCAGCTGTTCATCATAGACGTGGTGGCATGCGCCGCAGTTGGTGTCGAACACCTGCGGCATGAACCGGATTTCCGGTGATGTGACGTGCCGGTAATGCAAAGACCGGTCAAAATCCAGGGGCTGCCAGGCAGGTGCCGGCACCTTTTCCTCGCGGTGGCATTCCCGGCAGCTGCTGATCATCGGTCCGGATGTTTCGCCTTTTGCCTTCATTTTCTTATGGCAGCCGCCGCATTCATCATGGTAAAGGGCCATGGCGCCTTCATAGCCAAGGACATCGGCATTCCTGAAATCAAATATCAGCTTTCCATCCTTTTTCAGATGGCACACCAGACAATTTCCATCCGCAACATTTTCAGACTCGATGTTTTTCGTGTGCCCGGCATGCGGAAACGGCACCGGCGGCATTTTTTCAGCACCCTTCATCCGTATCTCCAAAAGACCGGGGCCCCCTTCGTTTGATTTGCCGGACTCGGAATCCGCCCGCGCGGGGCCGGCTAACAGGGGGATCAAGCAAACAGCGATCAGGATCACGAACTTCATTCCGCCGAAGCGAACATCTTGCAGCATGCCTTTACCTTTTCGTCGAAATTAACCCGCTTTAAAGACTTGAAACGTTTCCAGGGACAGCTTGAAACATCTTGTATTTGGATTGACCACCAAGTGAACAGACTATTCTTTTTGCATGAAAAGTCAACGAAAATCCCCATTTAGCTACAGTCTATGATCATGACAACAAAACATAGGACCCCGGTACGCAACGTTTTTACCTCGCTTGGCCTCCGGCGTGTTTCAGACCATGGAACCGATGTACACAAATTCATATCTGATGCATCACAGGTGTTTAGAGTAAAACAGAAAAGGATGTTTTCAAGTTGGATGGCCCTGTAAAAAGCGCCCGACCCCGCTGGGCGGTGTTTTTGCAGGAAAGGAACTTTAGAATCGTAACGGCCGCCGCCGGCACACCCCCCTTTAATTCCCCCCCTCAAGGGGGGATTAAGCTTTGAAATTACGTTTAAATCCCGAGGGGGGATTAGGTTTTGAAATTACGTTAATTCCCCCCTTGAGGGGGGCAGGGGGGGTGTTGAACCTGCGGATGACAAAAAAATGAAGTCACTTAACTGTTTTAAGACGTTATAGGGTTTTGGGGAGGATTATCTTTGCGGCGATTTCCGGCATTTCTTCGGGGCGGCCGTTTTTTTGCAGCTGCCCGGTGATCTGCTGGACCAGGATCAGGGAGATCAGGCTGAAAAATGCGCCGGCGACAAAGGGGATCCGATAGTCCACCATCCACAGAAGGCCGCCCACGGCCGGCAGGATCACCGCGGCAATGTGGTTGATGGTAAACCCCACCGCCATGCTGGGGGCGATATGCCGGGGATCGGCGATTTTCTGGAAGAATGTCCGGATGGCAATGGCAAAATTGAAGAATATATGATCCGCGATATACAAAAACGCCACCAGGAGCTTGGACTGGACCATCGCATAGGCTACAAATATCAGAATCAGGCTGAAATACTCCAGGGAGAGGACCCGGCGCTCGCCAAACCGGACAATGCACTTGCCGATAAACGGGCTCAGGAAATAATTGATCACGTTGTTGACCAGAAACAGGGCCGCGATCTCCTGGACGGAAAATTCGAATTTACGCACCAGCAGGTATACCGCAAAAGCAATGAAGATCTGCCGCCGGGCCCCGGCCATGAAGGTCAGCGCGTAAAACAGCCAGTATTGTTTCTTGAGCAGCATCTTTCTGTGCTGGGGGATGATGTTTTTGTCGGTGGGATTTCGGGTCATCGCCCACAGGGCGGCCCCGATGATCAGGGCGCCGAACAGCAGGTACATCTGCTTATAGCTCATCAGAGGGGCGATGATGAGAATCACGATCCCCGCGCCGATGTTGGAGGCCGCGGCATAACTTCTGAGTTTTCCGAACACCAGCGGAGAGGTGCGGACATCGAAATACTGCAGGGTCAGCGACTGGTTGGTGGTTTCGAAATAATGAAACCCGAAGCTCATCACCATGGTGGTAAAGACAATGCCGTAAAAGGAGGGCGCCAGCCCGGTTGCCGCCACCCCGATGCCCAGCAGCAGCACGGACAGGGCGGACAGCTTGTATTCCCTGACCACCAGCAGAACGTACACCACCAGCAGGGATAGAAATCCGGGGATTTCCCGGACGCTCTGCACCACCCCCACATGCTCCCCGTTCAACCCGATAATATTGACGGCATAATTGTCAAAAAGGGTCCGCCAGGCCTGGAGCCCCCCCGTGGCGCAGATGGTCAGCACCATCAGGTAGATGTACATGGGGTTGTTCTTGATTAGTTTTTGCATCCCGCAAAAATATCCAGGGATTTGTCATATACGCTGGTTTTTATATCCAGCATCCCCAGGATCGAACTGAACAGTGCGTCATGGGAATACGTCTGATCACTCTCTGCTCTCAAGCGGGGAATGTCGATTTTGAACCGGTCCGTGAATCCTTTTGAAAACCAGAGGATAAACGGTACATGCGTCTGCTCGTCGGGTGCCATCCAGTACGGCAGCCCGTGCAGGTACACATTGTTTTCACCCAGCGACTCGCCGTGATCGGACGCATAGAGCATGGCGGTGTTATATTGACCTGAAATATCCTGCAGGAACCCGATCACCCGGGACAGGAAATAATCCGTGTACAGGATGGTATTGTCATAGGAATTGATGATCTCCTGCCGGGTGCAGTCTTCCATCCGCCCCTTGCTGCACACGGGGGTAAACTTGCGGAACGCATCCGGGTACCGCAGGTCGTAAGTGGGGCCATGGCTCCCCTTCTGATGGAGCACAATAAAGATGTCATTGTCCGCTTTGTCAATATAATCCTTTAAATTGTGCAGCAGGATTTCATCGTAGCATTCGTCCGGTCGGCACAATCCGGATACGGTCGAGTCCCGCAGGTCTTCGAAATCGACCCGCTGGCAAAGCCCCTTGCACCCTGAGTTGTTCTCCCGCCACAGGACGCTCATGCCCGCATGGGACAGCACATCCAGTACATTCTCATAATTCTTGTCATCGGAAAACGTATCCCGGGTCTGGTGTGAAAACATGCGGGGAAGCGACTCGGCGGTGGAGGTTCCGCTGGAATAGAAATGACTGAAATTGATGATGTCTTCCTTGCTCAGGAGCGGATTGGTGTCTCTTTCATATCCGTCCAGGGAAAAATTGGCCGCCCGGGCGGTCTCCCCCAGCACCAGAATGGTCACCGTTTTTTTGCCGCCGGCGGGACCGACCGCCGCCACCGCATCCTCGCCAATGGGGAGGATAATCTTGATGCCGCTGTCGAATTGATGTTTCACATACGATTGCGTCGCATAGATGTAGTTGACCGGATTGATCAGATAGCGCAGGTACCGGTTGTTGCGGAAGATGGAAGCGTAATCCTTGTAAAAGAAGGCGGCGTTTACCCCCAGGATCGCCAGGCAGATCAGCAGTATGCCGAGTTTTGACAGCATTTCCCTGAAAAAGGGCCGGTAAGCGATTTTGATCTTCCAGAGGACCAGGCTGGGCAGGATCCCGAAAAGCGTCGCGTGATAAAACATGCCGAGATTGATCAATTCCCCGACTTCCCCCGAATCGGTCTGCATGATGTTGACCATCATGCTTTTGTCGATCATGATCCCGTAGGCATCCATGAAATAGGCGGCAAACGCGGCGGTGACCAGCAGCAGCGTGACCACGGGCTTAAACAGATATTTGAAAGCGACCAAGGACAGGATAAATGTCATTGCCGCGGCCAGGGAAACCACCAGGGATGCCATGAAGGCGGCATCCACCGGGGTAAAGCGCCCCATGGCTTTTAAAACCGCTTTGAAGAAAGATTGATTGTCAAACACGATCAGAAAAAAAACGACACCGACAGTCACCGGTATGATGCCGATGCTGACGGATTGAATCCAGCGGGCCATCCGGCGCGGATGAAAAGCAGACAAGGTCATAGCAGATACTTTCGGATAAGGATGAACCCCGATTTATAAGAGGAAATGTTCAGATTGGGTGTAAACTTCCGATCCGGGGCTTTGGGACGACTTCTGTCACATCCGGCCATTTCATATACTGATCGAAAGATCAAATTACCATTTCATCATCCGGATTGAATGCCCCCTCCACCCGCTGCCCGGAAAAGAGGCCAGTCGAAGGGGATCAATGTTGATGAACCAAAAATTGCCGCCATCCTATCTGATCCTTTCAATATATTCAAATAATTGTTTAACTTCTGATCACTTTCTGATAATTTTCAAACACGAAAACAAGCGGCAGCGGGGCATTTACGCGCGATGGACATTACCATGCGCTATTGCAGGTCACTCGAAAGGGGACTGAGGGGGGTGTCGGACCGCCGGCCAGGATAGACGATATCGATTGAAAAAGAGTCAATCGCCTATAATAATTTGCAAAAATTGATTTTCTGAGGAGGAATCCGTCCGGCACCATGGCTGATTTTTTAAGAGTAAAGGACATTGAATCCATCGCTTCCCTGGCCGCGGCCAATCTCCTGCCGCTTGCCGGTGTTGTGCTGCTGGGATGGGACGTAGCGGTGATCCTGCTGCTCTACTGGACCGAAAATCTGATCATCGGCGTCTATAATGTCCTGAAAATGGCCCTGGCCCGACTCGATTCCCCCCTGGCCAACCTGGGCAAACTCTTTGCCATTCCGTTTTTCTGTCTTCACTTCGGCGGCTTCTGCGCCGTGCACGGGCTCTTTCTCATGCTCTTTTTGAAATTCGGCGGCGATACCGGGAACATCTTCGGTTCGTCCCACTGGCCCGGACACCTTATTTTCCTGCAGCTTCTGGTCTCGGTCATCCACCGTCTATGGTTGAACCTCACCCCGGAGATGGCATGGCTGATCCTTGGTCTGTTCATCAGCCACGGCATCTCGTTTGTCCAGAACTATCTGCGCCGGGGTGAATATAAAACCGCATCCATCCAGAACCTGATGAACCAGCCCTACAAACGGATCATGCTGCTGCACATCACCATTATCGCCGGCGGCTTGCCGGTGATGATGCTCGGCTCCCCTGCCCCGCTCCTGTTCGCGCTCGTCGGTATCAAGACAGCCATGGATATCCGCCTGCACATCGGGGCTCACCGGCAGAAGTCCCCGCAAATCAAACCCGGCATCGGCAGGAGGGCGGCGCTGAGCAAAACGTGACAATCCAAAGAGGCATATTTTTGAAAATGCCGATTTCCGCTTGCGCCGCATCCCGGAATATGGAATCTCCTTGACGACAAAGCCGAAGTTCCTTATTCCAAAAGGAAAAGAAGGCCGAAAAATCCACCCATTCCGAAAAATGAAAAACAAATATGCCAATTCAACTTGATCTGATTAATTTCACGAGATCTGAAAAAACGGCGGAACCGGAAACCAATCACCTGTTGCCCCAGGATCAGCAGGCGCTTTCGGATACCGGCTTTGCAACAGATGTCAGCCGGGCGGTCCATTCCGCCCTGATCATGCGGCCCATTTATGAATTGGAGGCCCGCCGCTTTCCCCAGAGCGATGCGGATGATATCACAACCGTCCGGGATGGGATGGATGTCATGTGGATCGCTTTTGCGATCCTGGATGCCATCTCGGAACTTTCCGAATACCAGTCCGGGGCGACCCGGGCCGAAGTGCTCGAAAAAATCCTCCCACTGGCCCGCAAACAGGTCGTGGCCTGCGAAATGGCGGCCACCGACGACGGACTCAACGAGGTATTGAACAAGGTATTCGACCATCTGGTCAACCGGGGGAACCGGTACCTCCCCTTCAGCTACACGTATTTCGACGGGCCGTCCGGGAAATATCTGACCCGCAAGTTCTGGCTCATCAAGACGGTCTACACGGGCGAAGGGCGAGAAGCCCTGTTCGCCCTTACCGATGAGGGGTACGCCGCCTATTTCGGGCTGCACGAGACCAGCGCCCTTGACGCCACGGCCATCGGAAACCTGCGGATCAAACTGCTCATCGAAAGGGGCAACGTGGATGACGCCATCTCGGTGGCGGACGGCAACCGCAAGCAATGCGCCCGCAAGGCGCTTGAAGTCCGCAACACCCGCCGCCTGATTCAGCGCAATATCCATGCCGTGGATTTCGAGCAAGTCCATGCCCTGGCCGAAGAAGGCGTCAACCAGGCCACGGATGTTCAGAGGGAAGGGGGCCGCCTTCACAATATGGTCATTGAAAACCTCCAGACGACCGGGGAGGAGAAACACGCGGTCAAACTCCACCGCCTGGCGGAACTGCTCGGAAAACTCAACCACCAGTTGATGAAGCTTTCCGGTGAATTGCAGCACCTGCCGGAGGATTATCACAACAACAGCCATAAGCTGTTCCGGAGGCGCGCACTCGGGGCGTTTCCGCCCATGGACGACGTGATGGGACGGATTTTCCGCCTGGAGGAGACCCACGCCGCTGTAATCGGTGCTGAGTTCATCGCCAGGATCGACCCGCCGGCGCAAATCCCCCTGTTCGACCCGGCGGCCGTGATCGAGGCATGTGATCGGGCCCTGGAGCGCCAGAATACCCCCGGAGACCGGAACCAGACGGTGCTCGAAGTGGACGGCGCCGCCATCGAGCGGTTCGTGTCCGAGCTGGACGAAACGATGATGCGGCAGGCATTCGAGATGATTCACGTAACGGTTCGGGGGAAAGGCGAAATCCGGTTGAGCACCCTGCTGACGGATGCGGTGGCAGCGGAAAAAGGGGACCTGTTTCCGGTGGCCCTGGCCATGGCGGTCTTTCAGTGTCTGGTGGAGCGGCGCCAGGCGAAAAAATCCCGTGTCCGGGTGGAAATGCCGGACACGGAAGAGAGGATCGGGATCGACCTTCCCGCCGGGAGGCGATACCGGGGGCATGAACTGGTTCTGAAGCGCATGAAGGACATCCCATGACTGTCGAAATAATGTATGAAGCCAATCGGCTCATCTATCTCAGCCTGGTTTACAGCGGCGGCAACAAGCGGATGGTGGCCCAGAACAGCGGCGAGATGACCGAGCTGGTCCAGCGCTTTCAGGCCGAGGAGCCGTTCCGCCGGCTGGTGGAAGCCGGACTCAGGGCCATGGACCTCCGGCTCCTGGCCCTCGAAGACAACGGGCTGCGCCTGTCGGCACGGGGGGCGGACAGCTTTTTCGCCACCAACCTGACGGACTACGGCAGGCTCCTGGCCCGGAGCGACCTCAAGGCAGCAGACGTGCTCCCGGTCCATTGCGCCATTGCCGCCGCATTCTTTCCCACCGAGTCGGACCTGGATGCGCCCGTGGAGGACCTGGGCGCCATTGTGACGGCCGATGTCATCAACATCCTGCGCCGATTCGCCCGGGCCGAATCCGCCCTTTCGGAGGACGAAGACCGGCTTCATCCCCAGGTGCGGACAGTGGCCGAACGGCTGCGGGAACTGCCCGAAGAAAATCCGGACCGGCTGCGCGCGGGGGCCGGCAACAGCTGGGTGGACCTGATCAGCCGGGTATTGGAGCACATGGTGGAGACGGGGTATCTCCTGGCGTTCCGGGAGACGCCGGGCGAGATCGAGTACCGGCCCACTCCGGCCTACCAGACCGCCATGCGGGAGGGAATCGTCTATTCCTTCCACGCATTTCGGGACATTGTAAAAGATGCGGAATTACGGGAAACGTCGTCCGCACCGGAAGGGGATTCGGATGTATCGGCTCTGTAGAATCTTTGTCAGCGACATTACGGCGGGAGAAAATCTCCTGCGCAACGGGTTTGTTCCCATTTTCCGGGAAAACGGACTGGCGGACCACGGGGTTTTGTTCGCCGCCAACGGCACCTGCAAGACAACGCTGCTTTCCTTTATCCTGAATGTCTTCTGCCCGGCCGAAAAGCGCTTCGTCCAGCATCTTCAATCCGGCGGGGACAAAACCCTGGAGCAATATCTTATCCCGGGCCGACCGGCCGTGGTTCTCCTGGACATGGCGACCCTGCTCCAACCCACCCTGTTCGAACAGGAGCCCATGGAGCACCTGGTTCTCGGACAACTCCTCTACCGGCACCCCGGCGCGCCGGACAAGACGGATCGCATTCATTTCATCGCCCAGTCGGCGGACTTCTTCGATGCGCTGCGCAGGGAATGGAGTCCCCTTCTCCGCCGGGAACAGCCGTTCAAGGCGGTCCGGGATTTCATCTCCCCCCTCATCCAGCAGACCACTTCCCAGAAGGATTGGCTCGACAACCTGGAGCGGCTCGGCCTGGATCCCTGGCTTATCGACCGCCAGATCGACTTCGCCCGGACCGAAGGGGGGATCAAGGATGCGTTCAAATTCCGGTCCGAATCCGAATTCGTGAGTTTTTTCCTGGGGTGCGTGGCCGATATGGACGCGGCCGCCACCCTCCGGGAAACCATCGGTCAATCCATGCACAAGATGAAGGACCGCCCGCAGAAAATAAAGCAGCTTCAAGCCGCCCGGAACCTCAAGGAGCAGATTTCCGATTTCGACGCCATTGCCGGGCAATGGCGCAACGCCCGCGGCGCGGTCGATGCCTGGCAGGCGAAACTGGGAGAGGCGGCCCATCTCCTGCAGGAAGCGGATCAGACGGCCGGCCGGAAGCTGGAGTCCCTCGCGCCGGACCTCGCGGAAGCCGAAATTCAGCGGAATGAAGCCCTTTCCCGAATGGAAATCGCACAAGCCAACAGCCTGGCGGTTCAGATCTACAAGCTGGACCGGGAAATTGAAACCGCGGAAGCGGAAATCGGGCAGGCAAAGGAAGCGATCGACCGGCTTCAAAGCGAGGAAACGGCCCTGAAAGCCGCGGACCATCTGGCGGAGATCCGGAAAAAACGGTCCGAGGCGGAAATCAAGGAAGCGGCCCTGCTCCAGGCGAATGCAGAACTGGCCCCTGTGCTGCACAAGGTCAAAGGGCTGGCAATGCAATACCACATCCGCCTCGATGCGGACCGGCAACGGGTCGGGGAAGAAATCGAGGCCTTGCAAAACCGGAAACAGGCCGCCCGGGAGACCGAAAAGACGGTCACCGAACGCCGGACCGCCGCATTGGCGCAACGAAAGGCGATTGATGAGAAGATCGCCCGGATCACCGACAATATCCGGGCCGCGGAAACCATGCAGGCCGCGCTTCCCCTGGAACCGGGCGAAACCCCCGCAAACGCCCGGGATCGCCTGAAGGGGAAAAACGAATCGATCCGGGCGTGCATCACTGGCGCCCGGAATCGGATGGATGCCCTTGAAGAGGAGATACGGATCGGCAACAGCCAGTGGCGGAATCTGCAAACCGAACGGTCGGATGTCGATGCATGCCTCAACCGGGCAAGGGAGCGGGTGGAAACAGAAGCCCGGGAGCGTTCCCGTCTCAGGGATGATCTCCATCTCCAGCGGATGGCGGGGGTCCCGGCTTTCGAGCCTACGGCCGCGGAGCTGATTTCCCGCCTGGATGATGCCATTGCCCGGCGCCAGGATCGGATGGATGAAAAGCTGGCAAACCGCATGGCTCTGGAAAGCGAGATGGAACGCCTCAGCCGGACGGAAACCCTGGCCGCAGACGATCAGACCCAGCGATTGATCGCCCATTACCATCATGCCGGCGTCTCCCCCGGCGAGATCAAGTCCTTTCCGGAATACCTGGCCAACCTGTATGAATTTCCCGAAGAAATGGCCGAATTCATCGAGGGCGACCCCGGCCGCTTTACCGGCATCATGGCGGCAACCCCGGAGGTGATCGAAACCGTGCGCGGCCTGCCGGTTCCGGAATGGCTCCACCGTCCGGTGGTCATTTCAATCCCCTGCCCGCCGGATGCAATAATCCCCATCGCCCATACCGTGATCCGGCCGGAAAATCCGCAGGTCTATTCGAAGCGCCACATGGCGGAGACCCGGGACCGGCTTCGGGAACATCTGGATGCACTTGGCCGGGAGATCGCCGAAGAAAAAGCCGTCCTCCTGGAAATGGCCCAATCGAGCCGGGCCCTTCATGCCTACCGGGAAACCTGGCCGGACCGTGCCGCGGTGGCGGCGCTGTCCGAGCGGGTCAAGGAACTGGAGGTTTCCCTTTCAGCCCTGTCCGTGAAAATCGGGGAAACCGAGGAACGGACGGAAACCCTTCGGGAACAAAGAAGCGAACAGGAACAACTGCACCTGCATTTATCGGAGGAGGCGACCCGGTTCGGGGAATGGCTGGGCCAGGTGGAAAAATGGCTGCGCGACTATGCCGATCTCGATTGCTGGCTGCGGGAAAGGGAAGAGACAGAATCCTCACTTGCTGAAATGGAAAAAGGGATTGCGGCCGATGACGGCATACTTGTAAAAATCCAGGACGATATCTGGCGTTTCACGGGCGATATTCGCGAACTCAATGAAAAGCTGAAAGGTCTGGACGACCGGGACGGCGATGTGCCCCGGCCCCGGGACGTTATCGTTTCCGCGGCGGAACAGGAAGACGCCCTTTCGCTGGACCTGAAAACGCTCCGGGGTCTTCATGCGGCGGCAATGGAAGATCAACGCCTCATGGCCAGTGAGCTGGGGATCGATGCACTCCGGAAGGAACTGGATGCGCTCCAGGAGATCATCGCCCGGCGGGAAGCCCGATTCGTCGTTTTTCGTCGTGAGCATCCCCTCTATGATGAGAATCTCGCAGATACCTGGGCCGCCCGGAGCGCAACGGAACGCGAGGAACGCAGAGAAGCCATCACCACTGAACTTGACAAAGGCAAGGAAGCCAGGACCCGGCTGGAATCCGATCTCGACCATCAGCGCAGGGAATTCGGGCAGCTGGATGCGGAATTGTCGGTTCGAAGGAAAAAAGGAATTGTTCCGGATATCACGGAAACCGATATGGCCGGCCATGATCCGGACGGACTCATGCACCGGTTCGAAAGCGAGGCGGCGCGGCACGAAGATACGCATCAGCGGCTGGGCCAGCGCTGCCGCAGACTGGAAGAAGAAAAGAAAACCATAGAATCGCTGCGCCATGAGGCCCAGCTGGGAGCGGCGGGAATCCGTACTTTTCCGCCGCTATGGGACAACCGGTCCCCCCGGGTAAGATGGCCGGACCTGATGAACGCCGCCTCGGACGGGGAGCGGATCGCGGCGGTAAAGTCCCTGGGGGACCAGGTGCAGGAGATGATCGCATCCGAGGAAGCGGACCGGCAAGCCGTCGAAGGTTTCCGCCGCAAGATGAGCGGCGCTTTTGAAAGGCTCCAGGTCGATCTCCAGGGTGAAGCCTACAAACACCACCTTCCGGCGGTAATCGACGCGCTCCGGGCGCACGATGCCGAATCCCTCGGTTCCCAGGGCCGGGAGCTGATCCAGCGCTGCGAGGAAATCGCCCGCAACATCGAAAGCGATCTGGAACTTTCCCGGCGGATCGTGGATAACCTCCTGGACATGCTCCTGCAGCGCAGCCGGGAATACCACCAGAAGCTCCAGGCGGCGGCCCAGGAAACCATTCCCGCCGACGTTTACATCTATGGCGGTAAACCGATTCTGCGGGCCGGCGCACGCCTCGATTTCGCCCGGCACGGGGATATTTTTCACCAATCACTGGAAAACTGGCTCAATGAACTCATCGAGCAGAACCGCCTTCCCGAGGTGAATCCCAAGGCCGGCAACTGCCTGGGATCGGAGTTGCTCTACCGGCTCCTGGAGGCGGCATCCGGAAAAAAGGTGTTCGGCATCCGCCTGCTCAAATGTGACGATACGGGGCGCAACTACGAGCCGGTGGGAAAGGACCTGGGTTCGGGCGGAGAAGCCCTCACCACCGCCGTGCTCCTCTATTCACTCCTGATCTCCATGCGAAAAAAACGGCGGAACAGGAGCGATGACCGGATCCCGGCCTTCCTGGTCCTGGACAACCCGCTCGGGGTCTGCAACCGGTCCGATTTCCTGGATGCCCAGCTGAAAGTGGCCCGGGCCATGGGGATCCAGTGCGTCTACCTGACCGGAATCAACGACCGTGAATCACTCGACCTGTTCGAACTCCGGGTGGCCATCCGGAAAGGGGACAAAAAGCTCGAAATCGACAACGTTACGTATGACTGCCTTGAAATCACGGAACTAAACGTGGAAAAACGCCGGGAGAAGCATGATGGACCGTATCCTGCGTGAAGCCGTGATCGCCCGAATCGCATCTGGCCGGGGGAAACGGGTAAAAATGGAAACGATTCTGGCCGAAGTCCGCCGGCAGCCGCTCGGCCCGTTGAGCGATTTCGAAATCCGGGACCGGATCCTGCAAATCCTTCATAACCTGGCCGGGGAAGGCCTTCTTCGCCTCCCGGCCACAACGCAATGCTGGGACCGGCAAACGGGCCTGCCGCGTTTTGTGACGGCGGTGCGCACCGAAGAAGACGCGGCCCGGCAAAAGCGCCGGGAAACCCGTGATGGCCTGAGAAACGAAACGGCCTGGGAACCGACGCGAATGGTGGCCTTTGCCCATACCCTCTCGGATATCGAGGAGCTTAAACGGGCAAAGCGGGTGAATCATTACCTGCGCACCCGGAAACCGGATGCAACGCCTCTCCCCCATCGGGAACGGTCACTGGAAATCTTCGGAGACGAGAAAGCGCTGGATCGCCATGTCCGGCACGGCCTGTTCGGGGGACGGATCACCCTGGCGGACCTGGACTGTTTCTACTGTCCGGAACCTCTTCCCTTCCACCCCTTTTCCCTGGACATCCGCGAAACCGGCGGCAAACCGCTCCTGGTGGTCGAAAATTCCAATAGCTATTGGAGCTGCTGCCGGGCAAACGAAATCCTGCGGTGTTTCGCGGCGGTGGTTTACGGCCAGGGCTTTCAGGCCTGTGCGGCCGAACGGGCCAGCGACGGTCTTATGGAGATCGAAACCCGGGTCGCCGCAAATGGCATCGCCTATTTTGGCGACCTCGACCCCACCGGAATCGCCATTCCCATGCGCATCAATGGATACCGGCAGGAAAAGGGAATGGCGCCCCTTTTCGCAGAACGCCGCTTGTACCGCGCCCTGCTGCTAAAAGATCTTTTCGTCCCCTATGCCGGAAACCAGCAAAAAGATCATGACCCGGCCCTGGCCAGGCACTGGCTCGGCGAGGAACTTGCCGGGAAATATCTTGAAAAAGTCGACCAGGTCAGATGGCCCCAGGAAGGCCTGACCGTATGCGATATCGTACCCGCAATGGGTCCATTGATAGATTTCCCATGATCAAAACCGCATTTCGATGTGTAAACGGAAACCTTGACAACCGGTCCGAATTCAGTATGTTAATTCCCGCAGGGAGGCCACCCATGACCCGAAAAATCGAATTTAGAAAGCACACCCAGAAGTCGACCATCCACAACCCCATGATGAACAACGATCTGGATACCCAGGAGCTGGAGATCCGGAAAGACCCGCTGACCGGCGCCCAGAGCGTGTTCAATCCGCGGCTTCAGGACAAGGTGGCCATGTTCTACGGCAGCAGCGACATGGCCCTGATTGAAAAAATGGCGAAAGAAAGCGAGTCCCGGTGCTTTTTATGCGAGGACCGGTGGGCGGCCATGACGCCGACATACCCCACGGACGTGGTCCCCGAAGGGCGCATCCAGGTGGGCCAGGCGGTGCTGTTCCCCAACATTTTCCCCGCCGGCCAGATCCATGCCGTTATCCGGGTGGGAGAAAAGCATTACGTCCCGCTGGATCAATTCAATGCGGCACCGGTGGAAGAAGCGTTCCAGGCCTCCCTGGAGCTGGCGCAGGCGCTGTCCAAGGATAAAAGCGTCAAATACCTGACCCTCAACGGCAACTACCTGGGCCCTGCGGGCGCATCCATCGCCCATCCCCATTTCCAGATGATGGGCGGCGATCTTCCCTTCACCTTTCTCGAATCGCTTCTCGACGCGGGCGAGCGGTATTACGAAGCCCATCACAGCTGCTACTGGTACGATCTGGTCCAGCAGGAAAAAGTTGCCGGGGAGCGCTACATCGGCGCCACCGGGCCGGTGGAGTGGATCACCGCCTTCTCCCCCCAGGGCGCCAATGAAGTCATGGGCGTGCTGACCAAACGCACCCATTTCCGGGAAATGGATATAGATGACGTGAAGGGCCTTGCCGCAGGACTGGTCAAGGTGCTCCACGGCTATGCGGGCATGGGGATCTCGACCTTTAACTTTGCGCTCTACTCCGGCCCCCTGGACCAGCGCAGGGAATC
This sequence comes from uncultured delta proteobacterium, assembly GCA_963826785.1. Taxonomy (GTDB): domain Bacteria; phylum Desulfobacterota; class Desulfobacteria; order Desulfobacterales; family Desulfosalsimonadaceae; genus CAWGYD01. The sequence goes on along the minus strand of CAWGYD010000004.1, from coordinate 419,768 downwards.
CTTCCGGTGCTTCATCCGCATCATCTCCCGGCAGAACGTCTATGAAAACTACCGCACCGACGATTACTTCCTCCAGAAGCTGCTGCGAAACGAACTGATCCTCACCCCGCCGGAGGTGCTGGCCGGCAGCATGCGGCAGCAGTTTTAAAATCGCGCCGATTGGATGAAACCGAACCGCCGCTCCCATTCATTCCCCCCTTGAGGGGGGACAAAGGGGGGTGTCGGACCTGCGGAAACAAAAAAATGAAATTATTTAAGCATTTACCGAATTAGAGACCTTGAAAGCGGTTTCCAAACCAAACCTTCAACTATACATTGAACTCCCAAGCCGCGATTTCAAAGCACTCTTGTGATCTTTATCATACTCTTTTGAACAGAGCGTAGATATAGGGCCGGGGATCGCCGAAGGGATTGATATAGGTGTGGTCAAACTGATCGATCATCTCAAAGGACGGCCCCAGGCGCTGCGCCAGTTCATCCACCGAGTAGCGATGGAGGACCAGCCCTGCGCATCTGGGTGCCCCCGTCAATGAAAATTCCGCAAATACCGCATGGCCGCCGACCCTTAAAACGGATCGGACATTTTGAAAATACCCGTTGATGTCTTCTTCATCGGTAAGAAAATGCAGCACCGCCCGGTCGATCCATATGTCGGCTGCCGGAACGGGCTCCGGAATCGGCCGGGCGATGTCCTGGCACAGCCAGCCGCATATACGGGAGTGATCCTCAAGTCTTTGCCGGACCCGGTTTAGCGCTTCGCTGCTGATGTCGTTTACTATCAGCCGGACCTCCCGGGAAAGCAGATCCTCGATCAACACCGAGGTGCCCGCTCCGGGCAGAAATACAGATGCTTTATCCCAGCCGGGTATTTTTTTAAGCAGCGCAAAGGTTTTTGACGTGTCTTTTTCATACCACCCCAGTTTGGAATCTTCCGTATTGGAAAATATGGCATCCCAGTGCCTGCAATCGCATTTCATGAATTCTCCTCTTCCAGGCCATGCCGGACCGGCCATCATTTTTCTTTTGGATCTCCGAGCCGACGCATGGATCGACTTTCTGAATTGAAACATATTATTCCATAAAATAAATCGATACAACGAGACAAGTGCAGCGTCAAGGCGGTTTTAATTGAATCCACTTCCTTAGAAGAATGCGCATTTCGACAAACAGATGGTTCCCGTGTGCCGCGGCAGCATCTTTTCGTCTTTTCATCATTTCCTGAGTTGACACCACAGATTATTCTTTATATAAAAAAATCATGCTGTTAATGTGATTTTTTTCAACAGGACATTCCGAAATGCACAATTTATGCAAATCTCCGGCTGGATTATCACCGGACGGCTGAACTGCGGTTTGTCTGAACAATTACGGAAATGGGAGATTATGGACCTGCTTGAACAATATCTGAAAAACGCAAATGAAGTTATCGGTGATCGCACCAAAGACCAGGTACGCTATGATAATGAGGTATTAAGATGGCTTCGCAAGGGGAAAGGAATCCTGAAAGCGATAAAAAAAGCCAATGAAAAGGTTCCAAAAGAAGCACTGGAAATTGATGAACACAATGTAAATGATATCGCAGCGCATTATGAATACCAGTTAGCGCATGACAATGTCATGCGCAAGCGTTCAGGGTTGTAACCGCATCGGACCGAAAACACCTGCGGCGGGCGGCATCACGGCAGACAAACTGAAAAGACGAAAAAAATGTTCGAACAAACCTTTCGAAATATCGATGACGTGCTCCGGAAAGAGGCGGGATGCGCCACGGAGCTGGACTATACCGAGCAGACCTCCTGGATGCTGTTTTTAAAGTATCTCGATGATCTGGAACACGAGCGGGCCATGCAGGCCGCCCTGGTGGGAAAATCCTATGATTACATCATCGAGGATCATTTCCGCTGGTCAACATGGGCCGCGCCCAAAAAGGCCGGCGGCGGTTTCGACCATGACACGGCGCTTACCGGAGACGACCTGGTCGATTTCGTGAACAGAAAACTCTTTTCCTATTTGCGGGGGTTTAAGCAACGGGCCGCCGGTCCGGACACCATAGAATATAAGATTGGCGAGATTTTCGGAGAGATCCGCAGCCGGTTTCAGAGCGGATATTCCGACACCCGTCAGATCAAAGAGGCCGCCGCATGAACAATGCCGACACCCAAGGCGCTGTCGTTATTTATCAGGATGCCAATAAACCGGTAGAGGTGCTGCTGGACCCCGAGAGTGACACTGTATGGTTGACACAGAAGCAGATGTCATCGCTTTTCGGCAAGGATGTGCGAACGGTGAATGAGCATATCCAGAATGTTTTTGCCGAGTGTGAACTTGAGCGGAAACCAACCATCCGGAAATTCCGGATAGTTCGCCAGGAGGGTTCCAGGAGGGTTTCACGGGAGATAGAGCATTACAATTTGGATATCATTATATCAGTAGGTTATCGGGTTAAATCGCATCAGGGCACCCGATTTCGCCAGTGGGCCACCCGGGTGCTGCGGGAGCATCTCACCCGGGGCTGGACCCTGAACCGGCGGCGCTTCGAGGAAAACGCCCGGGAGCTGGAAGCGGCCATGGACCTGGTGCACAAGGCCGCCCGGAGCCGGGAGCTGACTACCGACAGCGGGCGGGGTCTGGTGGAGATCATCACCCGGTATGCCCAGACTTTTTTACTGCTGCAGCGCTATGACGAGGGGCTGCTGACCGAGCCCAGGGCGGAATCCGGCGGACGCCTGCCTTCGGTGAACGAAGCCAGGGCTGCGCTGGCCGGATTGAAAGCCGATTTGATGGCCCGCGGAGAAGCCACCGACCTGTTTGCGCGGGAAAACAAAGACGGCCTGGCCGCGCTGCTGGGCAACCTGGATCAGACGGTGTTCGGTGAGCCGGCCTATCCCAGCGTGGAGGCAAAGGCGGCGCATCTGCTCTACTTTGTGGTCAAAAACCACCCGTTTGCCGACGGCAACAAGCGCAGTGCGGCCTTTCTCTTTATCGATTTTCTGCACCGGAACGGCCGGCTGGCAAACCAGCAGGGGGAGCCGGTAATAAATGATATCGGGCTGACCGCCCTCACGCTGCTGGTGGCCGAATCCGATCCCGTCAACAAGGAGACTATGATACGGCTGATCATGAACATGCTGATCCGGGATGTCGCCGATGAATGAAGCCGAAACCCGCGCCGAACTGATTGATCCGGCTTTAAAGGCCGCCGGATGGGCCTTGGTGGCAGCCAGCCGGATCGGCCGGGAGGTGATCGCGCCGGGCCGGATTCAGGGGGCGGGGCAGCGGGCAAAAGCTGAGATTGCCGATTATGTGTTGATCTACCGGGGCCAGAAGCTTGCCGTGATCGAGGCCAAGCGCCGGGATGTGCCGACACCGAGGGGCTGGCCCAGGCCAAGCGGTATGCCGAAAAACTTTTGGTGCGGTTCGCATTTTCCACCAACGGGGCCGGCATCTACTTAGCGGCCCTGCATATTTGAAAAGGAAGGGCCCGAGCCGTGCGTGATCTCCAGGATACAAGAATAACCGGGCCGCGTTCCGAATTGGGGCATCATCGGCCCTGCTTTTCGGTGAGAAGGCCCAAGGCGTAAAGCAATTGCCGGTCTTTGCTCTGTTCAAGCTGCTGCGGGGTCATGTTGCGTTCTTCCATAGGAAACAGCGGGGCGGTACCTTCCGGCAGATCGATTACCCGGTTGGGCTCGATTCCCTTGTGCCAGATGGTTCTGCCATCCGGCGTCAGCCACTCCTCCACTGCCAGAAGCATGACCGAACCGTCAGACAGGGGAAACTCCCGAAGCACCGTCCCGGTGCCAAACGTTTTGGTTCCCACCAGCTCTGCCCGGCCGTGGTCCTGAAGCGCCCCGGCCACAATTTCAGCGGCGCTGGCGGTGCCGCCGTTCACCAATGCCACCATGGGTATATGCAGTGCCGCGCCCCCCTTTTCCACGGGGACCTTTTTGATCTTCCCCCGGGCGTTTTTTTCCAGAAGCACATTCCCCCCGGCCAGGAACTGACTGGCGACGGAAACGGCTTTTTCCAGAAGACCGCCCGGATTGTTTCGCAGGTCCAGGATAATCCCTGCGGAGTCGTCGCTCTTTAGCTTCATGAGGGCTGTTTTCAGGTTTTTCGTGACATTTTCGCTGAACCCCGCGATCCGCAAATGGTCGATCCGGGTTCCGGGAAGCCGCTGCAGGCTCACGTTGTCCACGGTAATTTCGGCCCGCACCAATGTAACTTTGCGGGTTTTGCCGGTAACCGGGTCGAGAATCGAAAGGGTGACCTCGGTACCCTCCGGACCGGCAATCCGTTTGACCACTTGAATCAGCTTGAGACCGGAAACATTCTGGCCGTCAACCGCCAGGATGACTTCGCCGGGTTTGAGGCCAGCCTTCTGCGCCGGGGAGCCGTCAATTGGCGTTACCACGGTCACCTGTCCATTTTTCATCTTCACCTCGGCACCGATCCCCTTATACTGGCCCTGCGTATATTCGTTTTCCTTCTTGAGCATCTCCGGGGTGAGAAATGTGCTGTGGTCATCATCCCCCAGGGCAGCCACCATGCCGCTGATGGCGCCATATGTCATTGGCACCGGTTTTACGGACGACCTGTCCACGTAGTGGGCCTGGATGGCATTCCATGCCTCGGCCATCAAACCGAAATCAGATTTGGCATCCGCCGGTATCCGGTCCGACGGGGTAAACCCGCTGAAGACCTGCCGACCCAGGAACACCGCAAAAACAAGCACCACCGCAATGGCCAGAATCCGGATCGTACCGGACATTTTGCGCATTTTGTCTGTATTCATGCCGCCCCCCGATTTCATCATCCCGCACCGCCTTTCAATTTAAAAACTTTCGCTTCGCTTCTGCGCTTCATTTGAATTATTGAAAAAGCGTCAAAGTCAAACTCAATTTCCTTCAGCAGCAGGGGATGTGCATATGGGGTAGATGATGTATTTGACGGCCCTGCAAAAGGTATTTTGGAAAGAAAAAAGAGTTGACGCAATTTATCTTGACTAAACGCTCACATTAATGCTTGCATACGAGCCACATACATAACCATAATCGAAGGATATCCCCATATCATCATGAAAGTCACGGATTGCATATTTTTTCATCTGGCAAAGGCCAACCAGGCGGGGGCCCGGTTCTGGTCCAATGTCGTTTCCTGCTTGAGCCTCACCACGGCCCAGGCAATGGTACTGGGTTTCCTGGGGGACGAGGACGAAATCCCCTCCTGCGAACTGGGCAGCCGGACCCTTCTGGACAGCGCGACCCTTACCGGCATACTGGACCGGCTGGAAGCGGGGAATTTCATCGAGCGGCGGCCCCATCCCGAAGACCGGCGGGCCATCCGAATCTGCCTGACCGAAAAAGGCCGCGGCACCACCCTCAAGATCCGGGCCCTTTCGGATGAGGCCAACCGGGAGTTCCTGCAGCCGCTCAGTTCGGCCGAACAGGCGATGTTAAAAGAACTGCTCCTGAAAGTCCGGCAGCAGGCGATCGGGTAATTTTTCGGTCTTAATGGCAGAAAAATTTGGATGAAACTGCAAAAAGCCTGAATCGCTCGTCAGGACGCAAAGACCGCGAAAATTCACTCTGTCTGATTCAATGAATCAAAAAAACCGCATCTATCGAGCCCGGCGGGTAACCGAACGGTTTCAGCCGGCAAACCTTGTATGCAAGTAACTTGTATGGCAGCATACACTTCTTCAGACCTGCGCAAAGAAGACGAAGGAGGAAATAAAATGAATATGGCTTTGAAAGAATCGATCACAAAGTTTCTTTCCGGCAGGGTCTCCGCACTCGGCTTTGCTTCCATCGACCGGTTTAATGCCGCACCGGAGGCGCATCATCCGGGAAGGGTGTGCAAGGATGCCCGGACCGTGATCGTATTTGGCATCCCCGTGTCCAGGGGCGTTCTGTCGTCTCCGGCGTACAATCTGCATCTTCTTCAGCGCGCCTATCATACGGTCTACCGGCACCTGGACGAGATCAGTTTCGAATTGTGCAACTTCATCGAGGATCAGGGCCGCTTCGATACGGTGATGATCCCGAGCTACGCCCCGCTGGTTTTTCATGAATTTGAACCGTGGGGAATGATTTCACTGAAGCATGCGGCCGTAAACGCCGGCCTGGGGGCCTTCGGGAGAAGCGGATTGATGTATCATCCGCAATACGGCGCATTGCTGCGGCTCGGGGCCGTGATCACCAGCGCGCCAATGCCGGCAGACCCGGTAAACGACCAGATGCCCTGCCCGGAAAAATGCCATGCCTGCCAGCAGAAATGCCAGTCCAGCGCTTTTTCTGAAACCGGGGAGTTTCAGAAGATGACCTGCCTGGGCCATACCATCAAACATGCCATCTATCCCCTGGCCCTCAAGGACGAACAGGGCCTCAAGCATATCGAACGGGTGATCAACACGGCGGGAAATGACTACTGGCTGGCCTGCGACGAATGCCTGAAGGTATGCCCCTTGAATAAACGCGACTGAAGTCCTGAAAGGGGCTGAGAAATGCCCCCCGCGCAGAAAATGGCGGGGGGGGTTGAAAAACGAGAAAAAAAGGGATTGACCGTCTGGTCCCCGATGCAGCGGCGGCATGATTGAAGGTCAAAGCCGACCGCCTGGCATCCTGACAAAGTGATCAGGGCACTACAATGCCCCTGCCCCGGCCTTCTTTTTGGCGGGCAGCATTTCAAAAACGGCTTCGATGCGGGTCCTGATCTGTCCGATGTCGGTCTCAGAATAGTCGGATTCCACTTTCAGGAAGGCCACCCCGTGGTTTTCGGTCACGTGGTTGCCGACCTTGTAGGATTCTACATTATAGGCATGGCAGGCCTGGAGAATAAAGTCGATCACCACGTCGGGCGCAAATTTTTCAATCATTTCCGAAAGCGCATCCAGGCGGCGGGTATTGGGGGACATGCAGGCGCACGGGATTTTAAGATACCGGCTTGCCAGTGATCCGATGGGATCTCCCGTGTTTTCGGCAAAATCACCCATGAAAGGCTTCATCCCCGTGCAGTTATCCGGGGCCACCACCACCCCCCCGGCCGCTTCGATGACCTTGAAGATCTTGGCCGCATCCCCGCTGACGGGGCTTCCCGTTACCAGCACCCGGGGGGAATCCGGTGTTCCGAAGTGGCAGCCGGCGGCCGCACGGTTTTCCAGCTTTTGCACCACCGATTCCAGCAGCGGGATGATCTCCTGCCCCGTTGACGGCAGTGCCAGCCAGCAGACCTCGTACATTTCCTGCCAGCTGATCACCGGCGGATGCATGGCGGCAAAATCAAAAATCTTTCGCATCAGCCGGTTTTTGCGGTTGGACATCTGAAGGTTTTCTTCGATCTGCCGGTCGGAAACATTGATATTAAAACGATTCTCCAGGAAATTCTTGAGCTTGATAATCATCTGGCGCCAATTGGCCTGCGCCTCGGCTTCATCGGGAAGCTGGGGCAGATCCATCACGTGGATGGGCTTGACCTCGGAGATGAGTTCAAACATCTTTTTCTTGCCGTCGCATGTGGTTTCGGCAATGACGGTATCGGCCATGGCGAAAAAGGGACAGGTCCCCTCCAGGACAAAGCCGTAGCTGGACTTGATCAACGGGCACAAATTGGCCGGAAGAACGGACTCGGCGGACTCGATGGGGATTTTCGAGAATGCGCACAACACCGCGGGCACAATGCCCATGGCCTGCAGGAGTTCCACCGGCGCATAGGCGCAATAGACGCCTGCGATGGGCGCGCCCCTCTCTTTTCTGGACTGAACATACTTCAGCACCCGCTTGGCAGGCGGCTGGCCGTTTAGACCATCGTTAATCAAGGGCTCAAAGGTGGATGGATCATTATTCATGGTCTACACTCCGGTTTGATATTTTTGGCGGCGGAGCAAACAGATCCGTGATCGCGCCAGTTTATGGGTAAGCCATAGACCAGGGGCCATGTTGAGTCAAATTCTTAATTTCTATTGTAATTTTGATCATAATTGATTTATTCAATTCACAAGATTAAATAAGTTTCTGAAAAGCCGGCGCGTGGATGCGGTGATGGCCATAAACGTTGTCATGGGCACACGGCTCGGTAAAACATGGCGCCAAAGACAGTGTGCGACCAGTAAATCCCGACAAAATCGAACAGTCGCGCTACCTCTTTCTGAAACTGGTTGACGGTTGTTCCGATAAAGAGTTAGATTTCATCATTATCATCCAAATTGGGAGGGGAAGATCTCATGAAATCTCCAAAGGATTACCAGGTCGTCATCGCCGGCGCAGGGCCGGGGGGCACCCTGCTGGCCCGGCAGCTGGCTTCAGCCGGAATCTCGGTGGCGGTCTTTGAACTGAAATCGGAAGGCACGCTTGGGCACAACTGGTCCGACGCGGTGGAGAAATCGGCACTGGCCGCTGCGGGATTCGATATCCCTGCGGTGGTGGACGGCCGATTCAAAGGAAAGCTGGTCAAATCCGGCGAAGACGACGACAACATCTTCGAACCCCACCGGATCGATCCGCTCCAGATCCGGTTTCCCGACCTTTCAGGGGCCACCCGCAGCGGGGTGGAATTCAGGTACATCACCACCGACCGGAAGGTGCTCGGCTCCCGCCTGGCAAAACAGGCGGGAGCCGCCGGGGCCAAGATATTCTACCGGCACCGGGTGGACGGGCTGATCGGAAACACGGACGCATCTTTGGAAAGCATCCGGGTGGAGGGGCTGATCGTCACCGATATGGAAACCGGGTCCACTGCTGAAATTTCAGCGGACATGGTGGTGGACGCCACCGGGTATCTTTCCCAGCTGCGCACGAAACTTGCGGGCGCACCGGAAATCCGAACGGCATTTTCCGGGGGAGACCTGGCATATGCCTGCCGAACGGTTCGGCGGCTCGATGTCAAGCTTGCAGCAGATGACGATCTGACGGACCATTACCGATACGGCGCCTTCAAGGGATACTTCTGGACGCATCTGCATCATAAGGATTCCATCGATATCGGCGGCGGGGTCCGGGAAGAGCCCGGCCGGGTCGATCCCTTGAAAGTCATCGGGGAAATGATCGCCGAGCGGCCGTCGATTACCGGAGAGGAACTGCGCGGGGGCGGCGGCATCGTCCTGGTGGGCAAGTCCCCCTGGTCACTGGCTGCCCCCGGGTTCCTGGCCGTGGGCGATGCCGCCGGCCAGGTGATCCCCACCACGGGGTGCGGCGTGGGCGGGGCGTTGACCGGCGCACTGCTGGCGGCCGAAACCATCCAGGCCGCCTTGAAGAAAGAAGCCTGCACCATGGAGAATCTCTGGCCGTATAATCATCTCTGGTTCACCCGGCGCGGCAGCCACTTTGCGGCACTGGCGGCACTGAAGGAAATTTTGCAGGACCTGTCCCACGAGGATCTCACGTTTCTGATGAAAAAAGACATCATGAGCGGCAATATGCTGACCCCCACCATCAACGGCATCTTCGAACCCCCGGATCTTGCGACCATGGTCAGCACCCTGGTCAACGGGATCACCCGCCCCGGGCTGCTGATGAAGCTGAACCGGGCCACCACCATGGGCAAAAAGATATTCAGCCACTACCGGAAGTATCCGGAGAAATGGGATGGCGCCGCATTTGCCCAATGGGTCAAAACAGCTGAACACCTGTTTGCGTCCATCAACGGGTAACCCTCACCTTATTCCTCCCATATCGGGGGGACCGGGGATGCCAGGCCGAAGGCTGAATCACTTCAAACCAAAAAATAAAAGCCCGTTTACCCTCAAAAAAGGAGGCGCGAGATGATCATCGACATGCATTATCACCTGGATGAACGGATGGAGACAATGGACCGGCTCATCGCCCAGATGGACCGGCACGGCATCGACCGCATCGCCCTGGTGCCGCCCATGGTGGATCCCTTTCACGTGGAGGGAACGGCTGAAAAGCTGGCGAAATTTGTCCGCAACCTCCAGGCGGGAAGATGGAATTTTCTCGGGCGGAAGGTATATGAAAGCGTCGTCACCAAAAACGGCCAGTTCAACATACTGGGCAAGAAATACGATATCGATCAACAGCCCGACAACCAGCCCGTGGCAGCCGCATTAAAAGCGCACCCGGACCGGTTTTACGGTTGGTTCTTCATCAACCCGGCAAAAGAAGACGCGGTTGGGGCAATGGAGAGGGGGCTTGACTCCAAGAAATGGATCGGCATCAAGTGCCACCCGTACTGGCACCGCTACCCGGTAAGCCAGCTCGATGATGCGGCCGCTTTCTGCGTGGAGCGCGGTCTGCCCCTGCTGCTGCACCTGGGGGGAAACAGCGCAAATGGGGATTTCAGACACCTGCCGGAGCGGCACCCGAAGCTCAAGCTGGTATATGCCCATGCCGGGGTGCCGTTTTACAAAAAACTGTGGGCATACATCGAGGACAAGAAGAACGTGTACATCGACCTGTCCAGCCCCTACCTGGATGAGCCGCTCCGTCGGGCCGCCGTTGCCGCACTGGGGCCAAAAAAATGCTTCTACGGTACCGACGGCCCCTTCGGATATCCGTCACCCGAGGATCACCTGTACGACCACGGCGCCATTCTCACCGAGATCAATCGTCTGCCGGTATCCGCCGAAGAAAAGGAGATGATCAAGGGCAAAAATTTTGCAGAAATGGCAGGGATATAAATTCGAAAAACAGAGAACCGGGTTATCGTAATGCCCGCGCAGAAGAAAATGACGAAATTTTTCATCTTGCCGATCGCACAATCGTTTACATCAACCGTTTACTCGGGCAGATCGATCCACCAGGGGCTGAGCCAGACGCAGTGTCCATCCGCCTGACGGGCGCGCACATAATAATAGGTGTCATCCAGGGGCCTGCCCGGTCGGTCATCTTGCCACTCACACGAAAAATCAAGGGAGGCCCCTTTTACCGGCAGGTCGGCCAGCACCGTTCCGGCCGAGATCACCTGCACCTTCTCGATCGGTGCGGTTCCCTTGATCATGATCTCAAAAATACGCGCTTCACCGGGATTGAGCTTCAGCTCGCTTCCGATGGGATACCCGTTCAATGCCGCATCGGCCACGATGCGCGCACCGGTGGTGGCATAACAGCGCCGGGCGTAAAGGGCGTCAAAGATCGATTTGCGGTCCAATTGCGCCGATACCACGCCGGTCAATCCGACGGTCTTGCCCGGTGCGCGGGTGGGCCAGCCGCAATGGTTGTCGCTGCCCCCCGTGAATCCGATATGATAGCCGCGGCCCAGGGCCGATCGCGCACTGGCACCGAAACCGCCGTACCGTACGCCCCATTCCGGACAAAGTTCCTCGGTTTCAAAACAGCCGCGCAGCTGGCACATTTCGAACAGCCGCACGAAATCGCGATCGGCGGGCAGGGGAAAAGACATGGCATACCAGAGCGGAAGCCCGTCAACGGCAGAAGTAACCCCGCCTTCCACAAATGAATCCACGTTGGTATGATGGGGAACATAGAATGCATGCCCGGCCGGGAGAATCTTCTGGATCTCCTGGTGCGGGAAGGTGTTGACCTGCCGGTTCATGCCGGATGCGGCGCATTTTCCCGTAACCTGCGCCCATATTTCGTCGCTGTCCGCATAGATATTGGCGTGGCCGTGGCGGGTGCTCCGTTCGGCCCCGGTGATAACGGCAAATGTTCCCGGCGATTCGAAGCGGCCAACCAGACCGGTCAGATCTGAAACATGAAGATCGAACCGGTTGTGATAGTCGCCGTCGGCGGCGATATGGTCGCTCGGTCCGGCAAAATCGAGGCCCAACTCGTCGCGTGCGGCCCGCATGGCCTTTTCCGGATCGCGCTGACCGTCGCCGCTGACCAGGGTATGCCAGTGAAAGTCACCAAACCAGACGGGGGTTCCGTCAAGGGCAATGGGAAGGGCGTTGCTGAGCGCACATCGGTCGAAGGCGTCCCTCACCTCCACCCGCTCGACCGAAGGTGAGAGCGTCAACACGGTCGGCACGGCATCGTCTAACCTGGCCGTGTGGATGCGGCTGCCGTCATTTACGGAGATTCCCATTCCCGCGCGCCTGGCCGGGTTGCCGAAAACATCACAGGGCGTGACCAGCAGCCGGCCGTCTGGCTTTAAATAGGCTTCCAGCCCCACCGGCTCGCCCGGAACAAATTCAATGGTCACGGTTTCGCTCACCGGTTTTGCATCCACCGCCCGGATATCGTCGACCTGCACGAAGCGAATCGACCAGTTCAGACCGCTGTAGCTTGAGACCCCGGGATTTGCCTGATTTTGCCTGTTATTCTTCGTGCGGATATCGATCCGATCACCCGCCCGGAGGGGTTCGGCCGTCACGACGGTGACCATGGGCAGCGTGGCAATAAACCAGTTCCAGTCTTTTCGCAGTTCTTCATCTGAACCATGATGGACTTCCTTCAGGACATGCCCGGCCACACTGACTTCAAGGATACTGAAATGGTTGAATTGCTGGATGGAGTCCGCCTGCAGCCTCAGCAGCGACCCCGCCCCGATATCCTGCTTCAGAACGAGGCTGTATTCTTCCGGCAGGGGATCGGTGACCCGGATCGAAAGGCGTGTATCCCCGATGGCGGGGCCCGCATTCAGCAAAATAAGAAACAGGCAGAGGAGCGGCACAGACAGATCCGGTCGCGATGCAATTCTGTTAATCAGCGTTCTCCTCTTTGCCTTTTTCGCTAAACCTTTTGTCTCTATCTGGGAGACTCACGCTTAGCTTTGCCATTGGGATTAAAACAATTAATCGAAACGGCGGGCGCCTTAATTGCTGCCCGGCCCAATCGAATATTGCTTCTTTATCCTGCATTTCCTCAGGTTTTTCCTTGGGCTTTGCTTTTTCCTCCGCAGCGGCCTGCTCTGCGGCCAATTGGGCAGCCCGGGCGCTCATGATATACTTGGCGATATTGTCATACCCGTTGTGTCTTGACGTATTCAGGGCGGTTCCCATTTTGGAAAGGGCAAACACATCCGCGCCGTTTTCCACCAGAATTTCCACCACCTCCATGTGGCCCTTGCCGGATGCCAGGAAAAGGGGGTCGATGAGCATTTCATCATCTTTGGTGTTGACGTCCGCGCCCTTTTCGATGAGGTATTTTACCACCTCCGCATGCCCGTTAGCCGCGGCGGCGGACAAAACGGAATACCCCTTGGGCGTGACGTCCTGGCCGATCTTGAGCGTCTCGGTGGACCGGCCGTTCACGTCCGCCCCGTGCGCAATCAGGAATTTTACCGCATGCAGGTTGCCTTTGGCGGCTGCTTCCATCAGCAATGAATTGCCCAGCCGGTCGGCGGCATTAAAATCCGCTCCGGCCCGGAGCAGCAGCTGCATGCATTTGACGCTGCCGGCATTGGCTGCGGCCAGAACGGGGCAGCTGCCGGTGTATACGGGATGCTGGGCAAAAACGATGTCTTCGGTGAGGGCGGCATTCGGATCGGCCTTTTTCTCCAGCAGAAGCTTCACCATTTCGTCATTTCCATTGAAAGAAGCGATCATCATCGCCGTAAGGCCGGATGCGGTTTTCATGTTCACATCCGCCCCGCTTTCGACCAGGAGACGGGCGACCTCTGGATGCGCATTTGCCAGCGCGGCCATCAGGGGGGTCATTCCCGGATAAACCATCATCTCATCAAGGACATGCGCCTGCGTTGCGGCCGCATTCACGTCGGCACCCCTTTCCAGCAGCCGGGCCGTCATCTCTTTTCGGCCTGCGGCCGCAGCCGCGAACAGCGGGGTAATCCCCTGTTTCGTCGCCGCATTCACATCTACCCCGGAGGCGATCAGCTGATTGACGGCTTCGGTTTCCCCCTGGCCGGCCGCAGTCACCAGCGGCGGGGTGGAGGATGCACATGCAGACAGCATGGCCAACCCGAAAATTGACAAAACAAGCAGACCGCTCAACTGTTTATTCAATTTCATGACGCACTCCTTGATTATTGCATAGATTCCTTTATGTCATTTTTCAGGATGGTAACAAGATGATCGACTCCGGTCAATATGATAGTAGAAGGCGCAAATGGAGCGCGCTTGACGCAAAAGATGCGTTTTTCATTCCTGTATTACGATGAAAATAATATGGCGCCGGCGCCTTTTTATCCTTATACTTATGACAAGATGATCGAAAAGTCCGGTGTCGGAAAATTTTTTGATGGAGGTACGGCATGAGTGCTCTAAAAGAAAAAGACCTGCCAGAAGCGGATATCGTGTTGTGGGGCGCCACCGGATTTATCGGAAAGCTGCTGGCGACCTATGTGTGGCCGCGGTATGGCAAAACCGATGAAATCCGCTTCGCACTGGGCGGCAACAGCCGGCAGGAACTGGAATCGGTGCACCGCGAACTCAATGCCGACGACCGCCTGCCCTTAATCGTCGGCGACGCATTCGACGAGGCCTTTCTCGATGCCATGACGAAAAAGGCCAGGCTCGTCGTTTCCACGGTCGGCCCCTATGCGAAGCTGGGATCAAAGCTGGTGGCCGCCTGCGCCGCCAACGGCACCGACTACTGCGACCTGGCCGGGGAGACCCAGTGGATACACCGCATGATCAATGCGCACCAGAAAGATGCGGAAGCATCCGGCGCCCGCATCGTCCCGGCCTGCGGGTTTGACTCCATCCCCTCGGACATGGGGGTGTACTTCCTGCAGAACCAGGCGCATAAAAAATTCGGCCATGCCATGAACCGGGTGAAGCTGCGGGTCAGGTCCATGCGCGGCGGGGCCAGCGGGGGGACCGTTGCCAGCATCTTAAACATCATCGAGGAAGTCCGGAAAGATCCTGAAGTCGCCAAAATTGTCAGAAATCCCTATGCCCTGGCGCCCGAGGGAATGCGAAGCGGCATCCGCCAGCCCGGCGTCAATCTGTTTGAATACGATAAAGATGTGGACAGCTGGGTGGGACCGTTCATCATGGCCGCGGTCAACACCCGGGTCGTGCACCGGACCAATGCCCTGATGCGCTACCCCTATGGGAGTGATTTCAAATATGATGAAGCCATGATCATGGGTCAGGGCATCAAAGGGCGTCTTCGCGCCGCCTCTTTATCGGCAGCCGTCGGGGCATTCATCGTCGGAGGCGCTTTTGCGCCGACCCGGGAAATTTTGAAGAAAACCCTTCTGCCCAAACCCGGGCAGGGCCCCTCCCCTGAAAAGCAGGAAAAGGGCTTTTACAAACTGCATTTGATCGGCAAAGATATCAGCGGAAATGAACTGAGGGTCACGGTGACGGGGGATCGCGATCCGGGCTACGGCTCCACCCGAAAGATGCTGGGAGAAGCCGCGGTCTGCCTGTTCAAGGACATCGACAAAAAGGAGGTCCAGGGCGGATTCTGGACGCCCGCCAGCGCCATGGGGAACAAACTGCTCGACCGCCTGATCGCCAACGCGGGCCTGACCTTTACGGTCACCCATTGAAAACGGTCGTTTTTACGACCTTTTTCTTTACTTTTCCGACCCGGTGGTCATTATTTTCAGTGATAACCCGGTTCTGGTCTACTATAGAAGGATGCTGTAATTGAATTCGTCAAACCTTTTACTCTGGCCGCTGGTCCTCTACTTTTTCTGCGTGGCGGGCCTGACCGGTTTGATCATCGCACTCTCCGCCGTGCTGGGTCAGCATCGCAGCCGGCGGGATGGTGCGGCAAAAGAAACATACGAATCAGGACTGGTTTCGACGGGGTCGGCCAATGTCCGCTTTGCCGCCAAATTCTACCTGATGGCCATGTTTTTCGTCATCTTCGATCTGGAGGCCATTTTCGTCTATCTGTATGCGGTCACTTTTCGTGACCTGGGATGGGCCGGTTATATCGAGATCAACATTTTCATCGCCATCCTGCTGGCGGCGCTGGTCTATCTCTGGCGCAACGGGGCGCTGGACTGGGGCACGATCCGGTATCTCAAGGCCCGCCGGAAATCGGAACCTCAATCAAAGGGGGGGACATCATGAGAAAAGTCAGGGATATCCTCAGGGACAAAGGGACCCGGGTGGAGTCCATTGCACCCGATCAAACGGTCTACGAGGCACTGGGCATCATGGCCGAAAAAAATATCGGGGCGCTGCTGGTGCTCAAGGACAAACGCATCATCGGCCTGATTTCCGAACGCGATTATGCCCGGAAGGTCATCCTGAAGGGGAAGCGCTCCCAGGATCTGCTGGTCAGCGAGATCATGACCACCGAAGTGATTACCGTCGATCCGGACAAGAACCTGGAGGAATGCATGGAACTGCTGACCCATAAACGGGTGCGGCACCTGCCGGTAATCGAAAACGAACAGGTGGCGGGCATCATTTCCATCGGCGACATCGTCAAGGGGATCATTACCCACAAGCAGTTCGTCATCGAACAATTGGAAGATTACATCAAGGGATGGAAGTAGGTGTCCACTCAGAAATGGCGTCTTTGGGCCCAGGCCTTCGTTCTCGTGATTTGGAAATCCTCAACGCAGCGCTGCTGCGCCTCCGGTTTCCAAACCCCTGCGGCCTCGGCCTGAACCCAAATCCACCATCTCTGAGTGGACACCGAGTATTGTATTGATGAATCCGTATTGACCCTTTTCAAATAACACATAGATTTCGGCGATTTTAATATGCGGTGGTTAAAAAATTCCCGGGGGAAACTGGAGATCCCCGGACAGCAGACCGACCCGCTGGAAGATGCCATGCGGCGCAGCGTGGTCCTTTCAACGCTTGAGCGGCTGGTCAGCTGGGGCCGGAAGAACTCGCTGTGGCCGTTTAATTTCGGACTGTCGTGCTGCTATGTGGAAATGGCCACCAGCCTGACCAGCAAGTACGACATCGCCCGGTTCGGGGCCGAGGTCATCCGGGCATCTCCCCGGGAAGCGGACCTGATGGTCATTGCAGGAACTCCCTTTCTCAAATGCGCCCCCCTGATCCTGCGGCTCTATGAACAGATGATGGAACCCAAATGGGTGATTTCCATGGGGTCCTGCGCCAATTCCGGCGGCATGTACGACATCTATTCCGTGATTCAGGGCGTGGACAAGATCCTGCCGGTGGATGTCTACGTCCCGGGGTGCCCCCCCAGCCCCGGCGCCTTCATGCAGGGGTTGGGACTGCTGCAGAAAGCGGTGGGAAGCGAAAGGCGGCCGCTGAGCTACATGGTCGGTCCCCAGGAAATCTACAAGGAGCCGGCGCCCTCGATGCGCGACGAGGCCCGGGAAAGACGCCGGGAAGCCACGCTGCTGCGGCCGCCGGACGAGGTTTGAAACAAGATGAATCCCATGAAAAGGCTCAGGTCATTGCACACCGATAGATGCAGCGCGGCAAAAAAAAACGGTTTCCATTGTTTTTCCGGCAGGATGGGCGGCTTTTGTTGCCTCATCAGGGGGGGATTGAAAAAAGATATTTCTGGTGCCCACTTTTTTATTCCCCCCTTGGGGGGGGATCAAGGGGGGTGTTAGGGCATGTCGGCGAACGCTCCCGATGTCATAGCAGAACTCAAAGACCGGTTTTTTGAGTCCATTCTTACGGTGCAGCCGGTCAAGGACGATGTGCCCACCCTGTGGATATCGCCGGATGCCGTACACGAGGTGCTGCGCTTTTTGAAGACCGGGCTGCGGGACCCGTTTTGCATGCTGTTCGACCTGAGTGCCATCGACGAGCGGATGCGGATGCACCGGGCACACCAGCCGGCAAGCACCTTCACGGTGATCTACTATCTGATCTCGCTTGACCGCAACGCGGACATCCGCATCAAGGTGCCCCTGACGGACGAATATCCCGGTCTTCCCACCATCACCGACCTGTGGCCCAATGCGGAGTGGTACGAACGGGAAGCCTGGGACATGTTCGGCATTGAATTTTTCGGCCATCCCCGGCTGCGGCGCATCCTGATGCCGAACACCTGGGAGGGGCATCCCCTGCGCAAGGAGCACCCGGCCCGGGCCACCGAAATGGGCTTTTTCCAGATGCCGCCAGGAAAACAGGCGGCCGAGGAAGCGGCCATGCGATTTGAACCGGAGCAGTGGGGCATGAAGCGCCGGGGCGAGGACACGGACCTGATCTTCCTCAACATGGGCCCGCAGCATCCCGGAACCCACGGCGTATTCAGGGTGGTGCTGCAGCTCGACGGGGAAGAGATCGTGGACCTGGTCCCCGAAATCGGTTTTCACCACCGGGGCGCGGAAAAAATGGGGGAGCGCCAGACCTGGCACACCTACATCCCCTATACCGACCGCATCGACTACCTGGGCGGGGTGATGAACAACCTCCCCTATGTGCTCACGGTGGAAAAGCTGGCCGGCATCGATGTGCCCGATCGGGTCAAGGTGATCCGGGTGATGATGGTGGAGCTGTTCCGGATTTCCAGCCACCTGGTCTACTACGGGACGTTTGCCCAGGATGTGGGGATGATGTCGCCGGTTTTTTATATGTTCAACGACCGTGAGCGTCTTTTGGATATCGTCATGGCCATTACCGGCGGGCGGATGCACCCGAGCTGGTTCCGCATCGGCGGAGTGGCCCAGAACCTGCCCCGGGGATGGGATCGGATGGTCCGTGAATTTCTCGACTACATGTCCGGAAAAATAGGGGAGTATGAAAAACTGGTGCTCAAAAACCGGATTTTTAAAAGCCGGACGCGTGACATCGGCGGCTACACTCCGGAAGAGGCTGTCGACTGGGGCGTGACCGGCCCCAACCTGAGGGCCTGCGGCGTGGGCTGGGACCTGCGGAAAAAGCGGCCCTATTCCGGCTACGATCAGTTCGAGTTCGATATCCCCACCGGAACGCACGGGGACTGCTATGACCGGGCGGTGATGCGGTCCGAGGAAATCCGGCAGAGCCTTCGCATCATCGCCCAGTGCCTGAAAAACATGCCCGAAGGGCCTTACAAGTCGGATCACCCCCTGGCGGTCCCGCCTGAAAAGGGACGGACCCTGCATGATATTGAGACCCTGATTACCCACTTCCTGGCGGTGAGCTGGGGACCGGTGATCCCTCCGGGAGAGGCAATGGTGTTCATCGAGGCCACCAAGGGGTGGAACGGATATTTCCTGGTGAGCGACGGGGGAATCCATTCCTACCGGACCCGGATCCGGACCCCCTCCTTCGCCCACCTCCAGACCCTGCCCCTGCTGTGCCGGGGGTTGATGGTGCCCGACGTGATCTCGATTCTCGGCAGTATCGATTTTGTCATGGCGGACGTGGACCGCTGAAGGATCATTATTTGAAACAGGATGGATGCATGTTGACCCAAGAAGAAATCGCGGAAATCGAAAAGGAAATTTCCCACTACGAACACAAATCCGCAGCCGGCATCGATGCCTTGAAGATCGTCCAGCGGCGAAATGGTTGGGTTTCAGACGAACTGCTCGAGGCGGTGGCGAACTTTCTGGACATGTCCTGCGAGGAGCTCGACGGGGTGGCGACCTTCTACAACCGCATCTTCAGGAGGCCCGTGGGCCGCCACGTGATATTCGTCTGCGACAGCATCGCCTGCTGGGTCATGGGATATGAAGAGCTGCTGAATGCGTTAAAGAAACGGCTGCAGATCGGCCTGGGTGAAACAACGAAAGACGGCCGCTTCACCCTGCTCCCCCACGTCTGCCTGGGCATCTGCCATCACGCGCCCGCCCTGATGATCGATGAAGACCTGTACGAGGACGCGGATGCATCTAAAGTCGATGATATTCTGGCATCTTATGCGTAAAGGGAAATGATTTCATGGAACAGCCGCTCACCCGACATATCCGGCCCGATGGCCAACCCCTCGATTTGTCCGCCTATGAAAAGACCGGGGGATACCAGGCACTGCGAAAGGCACTTGGCAGCATGGCCCCCGGCGAAGTCACCTCGGTGGTGAAAGACTCCCACCTGCGGGGCCGGGGGGGCGCCGGATTTCCCACCGGGAGCAAATGGAGCTTCGTTCCCATGGGAAAGGACGCGGTCCACCCCAAGTACGTGGTGGTCAACGCCGATGAAATGGAACCCGGCACCTTCAAGGACCGGATTCTTTTGGAAGGAAATCCCCACCAGCTCATCGAAGGGATCATCCTTGCCGCGTATGCCGTCGAGGCCGATATCGCCTATATTTTCCTGCGCCACGCCTATGTGAAGGCCGCCCGGTATCTTAAAAAAGCGATCGCCGAAGCCTATCGCGCAAATTACCTGGGGAAAAACATCCTGGGTTCGGGGCGCAGCCTGGAGCTTTATCTTCATATCAGCGCCGGGCGCTATATCTGCGGCGAAGAGACCGCCCTGCTCAATTCTCTGGAAGGAAAACGGGCGATTCCCCGCAACAAGCCGCCCTTCCCGCCGGTGGTGGGTCTGTGGGGAAAACCCACGGTGACCAACAACGTGGAGACCCTCTGCAATGTCCCCCACATTGTCATGAACGGTTCGGACTGGTTCCGCGGACTCAGCCGCACGGCCAACGGCGGCACCAAGCTTTTCGGGGCCAGCGGACGGGTCAAAAAACCCGGCGGGTGGGAGCTTCCCATGGGGGTGACCATACGGGAACTCATCGAGGAGCATGCGGGCGGCATGCAGGACGGCTACAAATTCAGGGGGGTCATCCCGGGCGGGGGGTCCACCGAATTCCTGGTGGAGGAGCACCTGGACGTGCAGATGGATTTCGACGCCACCCAGAAGGCGGGCAGCCGGATGGGGACCGGCACCATGGTGATTTTAGACGACAGGACCTGTCCGGTGGGAATGGTGCACAACCTGATGAAATTTTTCGCCCAGGAGTCCTGCGGCTGGTGCACCCCCTGCCGGGAAGGGCTTCCCTGGATCGCAAAGGTGCTTAACGCCATTGAAAACGGCCAGGGGCGGCCCGAGGACATGGACATGCTGCGCCGGCACACGAAGCTGTTGGGGCCGGGACACACCTTCTGCATGCTGGCCCCGGGGGCCATGGAGCCGCTGCAGAGCGCTCTGAAATTCTTCGAAGACGATTTTTGGGCCCATATCCGAGATCAGCGCTGCCCTTTTCAATAAACCGGAGATAACCGATGCCGACCATCTACATCGATGACAAACCCTACGAGGTGAAGGAAGGCCAGAACCTGCTCAATGCCTGCCTTTCCCTGGGCTTTGACATCCCGTATTTCTGCTGGCATCCGGCCATGGGGTCGGTGGGGGCCTGCCGCCAGTGCGCGGTCAAGCAGTTCAAGGATGAAGACGACAAGAAGGGCCGCATCGTCATGTCCTGCATGACTCCGGCCGAAGACGGCACCCGGATTTCCATTGACGACGAAGAGGTCCGGCAGTTCCGGGCCAGCATTATCGAGTGGCTGATGGTCAACCACCCCCATGACTGCCCGGTCTGCGACGAAGGGGGGGAATGCCATCTCCAGGACATGACGGTGATGACCGGCCACAACTACCGGCACTACCGCTTCAACAAACGCACCTATCGCAACCAGGATCTGGGCCCCTTCATCAACCACGAGATGAACCGCTGCATCCAGTGCTACCGCTGTGTCCGTTTTTACCGCGATTATGCCGGCGGCCGGGATCTCAACGCCTTTGGCTGCCATGATCACGTTTTTTTCGGCCGGTCCGGAAGCGGCACCCTGGAAAACGAGTTTTCCGGAAACCTGGTGGAGGTCTGCCCCACCGGGGTGTTCACCGACAAGACCTTAAAGCGCCATTACACCCGAAAATGGGACCTTCAGACCGCCCCCTCGGTCTGCGTCCACTGCAGCCTGGGGTGCAACACCATCCCCGGCGAACGCTACGGTGAACTGCGGCGCATCCGCAACCGCTACCACCACGATATCAACGGCTACTTTCTGTGCGACCGGGGCCGCTACGGCTATGAATTCGTCAACAGCGAAAAGCGGATCCGCCAGCCCATGCGCCGCGTGCAAAAAAAGGCGCCTTTGCAGCCGATCGATAAAGACATCGCCCTGGCCATGGCCGCCGCCATGATAAAAAACGCCCGGTCGGTTATCTGCATCGGATCGCCCCGGGCCTCCCTTGAGTCCAATTTCATGCTAAAGGCCCTTGCCGGGGCCGATCATTTTTTTGCCGGGTTGTCCGAACCGGACTGGCAGATCCTGCACCGGGCCGCAGACATTCTCGCAAAGAGCCCCGTTCCAGTGGGATCGCTTCGGGAAGCCGCCGAATCGGATGCGGTATTCGTGCTGGGAGAAAATGTTTCCGACACCGCCCCCATCCTGGCATTGAAACTGCGCCAGCTCATCCACCTCCAGGCGGCCCGGATCGCCCGCAGCACCCGGATACCGGCATGGGACGACGCCGGCCTCCGGGAAGTCGCCCAATATGAAAAGGAAACCTTATATATCGCCACGGCCTATCCCACCCGCCTGGATAACGTGGCCAAGCGCGTCTGCTGCACCGACCGCGACAACATGGCGCGCCTGGGATCGCAGGTGGCCTCCCTCCTGGATCCGTCGGCCCCTCCGGTAGAAGGCCTGCCCGATGACCTGCGGGATTCGGCCGCCTCCATTGCCGAGGGCCTCGGCAAGGCCAGGCGCCCCATGGTGATTTCAGGAACCGGGTATGGCAGCCTTCCCCTGCTGGAAGCCGCCGCCGATGTCGCCTTGGCGCTGCATGCCGCGGGTTTGGATGCACGGCTGCTTTACACTTTTGACGAGTGCAACAGCCTGGGACTGGGGCTTCTGGGAGGGCGGGGGGGGCTGGACAGCGCCCTTGACGCCCTTCAAAACGGGCAGGCCGACACGCTGGTCATCCTGGAAAATGATCTGTTCGACCGGATCGATGCGGATCGGGCCGAAAAAATCCTGGCCGCCGCCCGGCATGTCATCTGCCTGGACCACCTGGCGCACGCCACCACCAAACGGGCGGATCTGGTGCTTCCGGCAACGGTTTTCGCCGAGTCGACCGGCACACTGGTCAACAATGAAGGCCGTGCCCAGCGGTATTTCCAGGTATATGCCCCCAGCAACGGCGTGCGCGACAGCTGGCGCTGGATTCGGGATATGGCCTCTGCCGCGGGCCGGCTCCCGGTCGGGAAATGGCAGACAATCGATGATGTGCTGGCCGCCATGACCGCATCCCTGCCGGAGGGGGCCGATCCGGCAAAAGCAGCGCCGGATGCAGCCTTTCGCATCGTGGGCCGCAAAGTCCCGCGCCAGAGTCATCGCTACAGCGGCCGGACCGCCATGCACGCAAATGTCAACGTCCATGAATTTCCGCCGGCAAATGACCGTGATGCGCCCCTGGTCTTTTCCATGGAAGGACACGAAGCGCCCCTCCCCCCGGCCGCCCTGATCCCCCGGTTCTGGTGGCCCGGATGGAATTCGGTGCAGTCGCTCAAAAAATTCCAGGAGGAAATCGCCGGGCCCCTGCGCGGCGGAAGCGCGGGAAACAAGTTGCTCAAGAGCTCCCCGGAAGAAAAAGGCGCATATTTTTCAAATATCCCGCCGATCCGGAAACTGGGGGAGAATCAGCGGCACCTGGTCCCCATCCACCACGTATTCGGCTCGGAAGAACTGAGCATGCATGCACCCGGTATCGCAGCCCGGGCTCCGGCCCCCTATCTGGCGCTTTCCCCCGAGGATGCGGCGTCTATGGGAATCGAGGCCGAAGACATGGTGAGCGTCACACTGGGAGAAACGGTGCTGGACCTGCCGGTGCGGATCATGCCCGGCCTTGCAGCCCAAACCGCCGGGCTTCCGGTCGGGCTCACAAAACGCCAGGGGGCTTTTAAGCGGGAGGTGGTCTCGATCCAAAGGAGGAAAGATCATGCCTGAAATACTGCGTCACCTGCTGATCGTATTCGGGGTCCTGATCTTCGCCCTGACGGGAAGCGCCATGATGATCTGGGTGGAGCGGCGCCTGCTGGGGGTGTGGCAGGACCGGTACGGACCCAACCGGGTGGGGCCTTTCGGCCTTCTTCAGGTGGTGGCGGACATGCTCAAGATCTTTTTCAAGGAGGACTGGGTCCCGCCTTTTGCGGACCGGATGGTGTTTATCGCGGCGCCGGCCATACTGCTGATGACCGTTCTGCTCTCCTTTGCCGTGGTGCCTTTTGCCCAGGACATTTTCATCACCAATCTCAACATCGGGGTGCTCTTCTTCCTGGCCATGTTCTCCCTGGGCGTCTACAGCGTGATCCTGGGAGGATGGGCGTCGCACAGCAAATATTCCCTGCTGGGCGGGGTGCGGGCCGCTGCCCAGCTGCTCAGCTACGAGGTGTTCATGGGCCTGTCCCTCATGGGAGTGGTGATGATGACCGGCTCCTTCAACCTGGTCGAAATCGTGGAGGCCCAGAAGGGGATGTGGTTCTGCGGCCCCCAGTTTCTCGGCATGGTGCCCTTTTTGATTGCCGGCCTGGCCGAATCCCACCGGCTTCCCTTCGATCTTCCCGAGGCGGAAAGCGAGCTGGTGGCCGGCTACCACACCGAGTATTCGGGAATGAAATTCGGGCTTTTCTTCGTGGGCGAATATTTGAGCATCCTGCTGATCTCGTGCCTGATCACCACGATGTTCTTCGGCGGATGGCTGGGCCCTTTTCTGCCGCCGGTCGTCTGGTTTCTGATCAAGATGTTCGTGTTTGCGTGCGGCTTTATCCTGATGCGGGCGGCATTGCCCCGGCCCCGCTATGATCAGCTCATGGCGGTGGCCTGGAAAATCCTGCTGCCGGTGAGCCTGTTGAACCTGGTGGGAACCGCCGGCGTACTGCTGGCATTCAGATAGTGCCAGAACGGAAAGCACATCTTTTGGCCCAATACTGCGTTCTTTGGAATTTTTTGATCCTCAACGTAGCCACACTACGCCTGCGGTCAAAAAATTCCGGCGGCCTTGTCTTGAACCAAAATCTGCACTTTCCGTTCAGGCACTGATTAGGGGTTTGCTTTGATCTCCATACTTGAATCGATCTGGGTCATCCTGCGGCACACCTTCCGGAAACGGGTGACGGTGCAGTATCCGGATGAAAAGATTTACCTGCCGCCGCGCTTCAGGGGCCGCATCATCCTTTCGTGCGACCCGGACGGCAAGGAGCGCTGCGTGGCCTGCTACCTGTGCGCGGTAGCCTGTCCGGTGGACTGCATCGCCCTGCAGGCCGCAGAAGATGAATCGGGACGCCGGTATCCGGCTTTTTTCCGGATCAATTTTTCCCGCTGCATCCTGTGCGGCTACTGTGAGGAGGCCTGCCCCACCTATGCCATCCAGCTGACGCCGGATTTCGAATACTGCGAATATGTCCGGCAGAACATGGTGTACGAAAAAAAAGACCTGATGATCAGCGGACCGGGAAAATACCCGGATTACAACTTTTACAAGGTGGCGGGGCTGGCCGTCGGCGGGAAGGACAAGGGAGAGGCGGAAAACGAAAACCCGCCGGTGGATGTATACAGCCTCCTCCCTTAGGTAAAATGGGAATGACGCGTTACGGGGAAAAAAAATGGGAATGAACGTGACCTTTCATATTTCGGCGGCCGTGGCGGTGCTGGCCACCATCATGGTGATCACCCGGAAGAACGCGGTGCATGCCCTGCTGTACCTGATCGTTTCGCTGCTGGCGGTGGCGGTCATTTTCTACGTGCTGGGCGCGCCCTATATCGCCGCGCTGGAGGTGATCATCTATGCCGGCGCCATCATGGTGCTGTTTGTTTTCGTGATCATGATGGTGCAGGCCGGTGCAAAAGCGCCCTCTCAGGAAAGCGCGCTGCTCAGTCCGCGCATCTGGATCGGGCCGTCACTGCTCTGTGCGGTGCTGCTGGCCGAGCTGGTCCGCGCAGCCTGGGGGGAATCCCGGTCATGGGCGAGGCGCAGATGGTCTCCCCGAGAACGGTGGGGAATGCACTGTTCGGGCCTTACCTGCTGGGAGTCGAACTCGCATCCATGCTGCTCCTGGCCGGCCTGATCGGGGCCTGGCACCTGGGGCGGCGCAACACCCCGGCCGTCACTGCTAAAGGAGGGGAATAATGGTGGTCAACCCGCTTTTCCCCGGACTCATCCTGGCGGCGATCCTGTTCGTGCTGGGGCTTGCAGGTCTTCTGGCCCGGCGCAACATCATCTTCATGCTCCTGTCCATCGAGATCATGCTCAATGCCGCCGGGCTGGCCTTCATCACTGCGGGCGCCCGATGGGGGGAGCCCGACGGACAGATCATGTTTCTATTCATTTTAGCCATGGCCGCGGCGGAAGTCTCGGTGGGGCTGGCCCTGATCCTGGCCATGTATCACCACCTGGGGACACTGGATTCCGACCAGGCCAGTGAAATGCGGGGATGATCATGCTTGACCTACTGTTTATCGTTCCTGCCCTGCCCTATGCCGCCGCATTGCTGCTGGTGCTGGCCGGGTCCCGGATGCCCCGTTTCGCAGCGGCGGTCCTGGGTGCCGGGGCGGTGGGCGTATCAGCCGCCATCAGCGTGGCCATATGCGCAAGCTTTGTCACCCATCCGCCGCCGGACTGGCACTACACCCAGCACCTGTGGACCTGGTGGCAGGCCGGCGGTTTCCATCCGGCCATCGCTTTTTATCTGGACGCCGTCTCCCTGGTCTGGATGATGGTGATCACCGGGGTGGGATTTCTGATCATTTTCTACTCCACCGAATTCATGGCCGAAGACGAGGACTACAGCCGGTTTTTCGCCTACATGAACCTGTTTGTCGGCTCCATGCTGGTCCTGGTGCTGGCGGACAACCTGGTGCTGCTCTACCTGGGGTGGGAGGGGGTGGGGCTGTGCAGCTACCTGCTCATCGGCTTCTGGTACAGGGACCCGGCCAACGGATACGCGGCCAGAAAGGCCTTCGTGGTGACCCGGGTGGGGGACACGGCCATGGCCATCGGCCTGTTTCTGCTGTTTACCCAGCTGGGGACACTGCAGATTCAGGACCTCATGCACCGGGCCCAGGCAGTATGGCCGGCGGGCTCCTTCTATCCCACCGCGGCGGCGCTGCTCCTGCTGGGCGGCGCCGTGGGCAAATCCGCCCAGTTCCCGCTGCAGACCTGGCTCCCCGATGCCATGGCCGGCCCCACGCCGGTGAGTGCGCTGATCCATGCCGCCACCATGGTGACGGCCGGAGTATACCTCATCGCCCGCACCCATGTGCTGTTTGCCCTCTCTCCGGCGGTCATGATCCTGGTAGCGGCCATAGGCGCCCTCACCCTGCTCCTGGCGGGCTTTGCCGCACTGGCCCAGATCGACATCAAGCGGGTGCTGGCCTATTCCACCATCAGCCAGATCGGGTACATGTTTTTAGCCCTGGGGGTGGGCGCCTGGAGCGCGGCGGTGTTTCATTTCATGATCCACGCCTTTTTCAAGGCACTGCTCTTTCTGGGCGCCGGATCCATCATCCATTGCCTGGATCATGAGCACAACATGTTCAAAATGGGGGGGCTGCGGCGACAGCTGCCGGTCACCTTCTGGACCTTCCTGGCCGGAAGCGGTGCACTGGCGGCCGTACCGCTGGTGACGGCGGGGTTTTACAGCAAGGACCAGATCATCTGGAACGCCCTGTCATCCCCCCAGGGTTCCGTCTGGTTCTGGCTGGCCGCCATTTTCGGCGCCTTTTTAACTTCCCTGTATACGTTTCGCATGGTGGTCCTCACCTTTTTCGGAGAGGCGAAAACACGGATAAGCAGACGGCCGGGGATAATCATGAAAATCCCCCTGATCGTGCTGGCCCTGCTGTCGATCATCGGCGGGTTCATCCAGCTGCCGCCCATGCTGGGAAATTTCCCCCTGCTGGCGGACTTCCTGCAAAATTCGCTGCCCCGCACCCTTGCGGCATCGGCATGGGAAGGATACGAGGCCTGGTTTGCCATCCTTTCGGCCCTGATCTCTTTGGGCGGTATTTTTATCGTCTTTGTTTTCATCATGGGCCTGCCCCGGATCGCATCGCAGATCGCCCGTTCGCAGATCGGTACCTTGTGGCGGGAGCTGTGGTTTGCGGGATGGGGATTTGACTGGATCTACGATCGGCTGCTGGTGCGCCCCTATGTGTATTTCTCCCGCATCAACCGCGCCGATGCCGTGGATTTTATCTACCGGGCCATGGCCAGGGTCAGCGTAGACGGTTTTACCGGCCTGAGCCTTACCCAGTCCGGCAGAATGCGGCATTATGCCTTCGGAATTGCCGCGGGGGCGGTTCTCATCGTGGGAATGGCGGTGTTCTTATGATTCTTTTATGGATGATCCTCATACTGATCGGCGGCGGCGTCCTCGCCGCCGCCGCAGGACGCATTTCGGACCGCTGGCCCCGCTGGATCTGCCTGTCTGCCCTGCTGGCCCAGATGGCATTGGCCGCCATGATTGCAATCGGCGCCAGGAACACCCTGAGCCTTTCCGCCGGCGGCCCCTGGCTGGCCGAACTGAACCTGCCCTGGATGCCGTCTTTGGGCATCGGCTTTCACCTGGCCGTGGACGGATTTTCCCTGCTGCTGATCTTTCTGACCGGTTTTCTGGGGATCATGGCCCTGGGATCGGCCTGGACCGAGATCTCCGAAAAGACCGGGTTCTTCCATCTCAACCTCATGTGGGTGCTGGCCGGCATCCTGGGGGTGTTTTCCGCCATGGACCTGTTTTTGTTTTATTTCTTCTGGGAGCTGATGCTGGTCCCCATGTATTTTATCATTGCGGTCTGGGGGCATGAGAACCGTCAATATGCGGCGGTCAAATTTTTCCTGTTCACCCAGATCAGCGGGCTGTTCATGCTGGTGGCCATCCTGGCGCTTTTTTTCATTCATGGAAGGGCCACGGGGGTTTACACCTTCGACTACCCGGCGCTGCTGGGCACCGATCTGTCCCCGGCGGCCGGATTCTGGCTGATGCTGGCCTTTTTTGCCGCCTTTGCCGTCAAGCTCCCGGTGGTGCCGCTGCATACCTGGCTACCCGATGCCCACACCCAGGCGCCCACCGCCGGCAGCGTCATCCTGGCCGGGCTGCTGCTGAAAACCGGGGCTTATGGCCTGATGCGCTTTGCCGTGCCCCTTTTTCCGGCCGCGGCCGTCGCCTTTGCCCCCTACATGATGACCCTGGGGGTGATCTCCATCCTCTACGGCGCAGTAATGGCCTTTGCTCAAGAGGATCTCAAACGGCTGGTGGCCTACACCAGTGTCAGCCATATGGGGTTCGTGCTCCTGGGGATCTTCGCCTTCAACCGGCTGGCCCTCCAGGGGGTGGTGATGACCATCCTGGCCCACGGCGTGAGCACCGGCGCCCTGTTTATCCTGGTGGGGTCCATCCAGGAACGGACCCATACTCGCGATCTTTCGCAAATGGGCGGATTCAAGGGGGCGGCCCCCCGCATGGGAGCGGCCATGCTCCTTTTCTCCATGGCCTCCATGGGGCTTCCCGGGATGGGCAATTTCGTGGGAGAATTTCTGGTCCTGATCGGCGCCTATCGCGCCAGCATCGGACTGACCGCGGCCGCCACCGTGGGGTTTATCACCGCCACCATTTACGCGGTGTGGATCGTACAGCGCGTGCTTCATGGGCAGGATACCGGCAGATGGAAAGGCGCCAGCGACCTGACCGGAAGGGAAATGACGGTGATGGGAGCACTGGCCCTGGCGATCTTCTGGCTGGGGCTCTACCCTACTCCGGTGTTTAAAACCGCCGCCCCGGCCATGGCTTCCATCGAGAAGTCGGTGAAGGGCGGGCTGCCGCCGGGCGCCATCCACGTAAAGGCGCCACAGCGGGAAAACAGCGCAGAGGATGTCCGGGTGCAATACATGCAGGGAGGTGCGCCATGAACGGTGCGGAACTGGCTGCCATTTCCCCCCTGATCATCCTGGGGCTCACCCCCGTATTGATCATGATCGTGCTGTGCCTTAAGCGCAGCCATGGGGCCACGGCGATTATCACCCTGGCCGGCCTGGCAGCGGCGGCGGCAGCCCTGTACCTGATTTCGGGAAACCCGGCCCGGCAGGTCACCCCCCTGATCGTGTTCGACCCCTTTGCAGCGGTTTTCATGGCCCTCTTGTTTTCAGGCACCGCCTTCACCGTCCTGATCGCCTACCCCTACCTGCAGTCGTATACGGAAAACCGGGAGGAATTTTACATCCTTCTGCTGCTGGCCGCTCTAGGCGCCTGCATACTGGCATCGAGCACCCATTTCGCCTCTTTTTTCCTCGGATTTGAAATTCTTTCCGTGTCGCTGTATGCCCTGATCGCCTATCCCCGGCGGATCACCCGCCACATCGAGGCCGGCTTGAAATACCTGGTCCTGGCCGCCGCCTCCTCCGCCTTTCTCCTGTTCGGCATGGCGCTCCTCTATGCGGGAACCGGGCACATGGCATTTTCCGATATCGCTGAATCGATGCTTCGCCTGCCGGCCGGGGCCGAAGGTATCATGCTGATGGCCGGGGCGGCGCTGCTGGTGGTGGGAATCGCCTTCAAGCTGGCCCTGGTCCCCTTCCACTGGTGGGCCGCCGATGTGTACCAGGGGGCGCCGGCGCCCGTGGCCGGGTTTGTGGCATCGGTGTCCAAAGGCGGCATCGTGGCGCTGCTGGTCCGCCTGTTCTTTCCCATGGATATCCACCCCGGCTCCGTGCTCTTTTTGATATTCGCACTCATCGCCGCGGCCTCCATGATTGCCGGAAATCTTCTGGCGCTCCTGCAGGACAACGTCAAGCGCATCCTGGCCTATTCTTCCATCGCCCACCTGGGATACCTGATGGTGGCCTTCCTTTCCGGCGGGGACCTGGCCAAAACCGCGGTGGCGTTTTACCTCGTGGCCTATTTTGTCACGATCCTGGGCGCATTCGGGGTGATTTCCCTGCTTTCCGGACCCGACAACGAGACCGAGGATATCGCCGACTTCCGGGGACTGTTCAGGACGCACCCTTTCCTTGCCGGAATCTTTGCCGCCATGCTCTTTTCACTGGCCGGCATTCCGCTGACCGCCGGGTTTCTGGCCAAGGTCTACATCCTGGCCGCCGGCGTGGGATCCGCCCGCTGGGCGCTGGTGGTCATACTGGTGGTGGGAAGCACCATCGGACTTTTTTACTACCTCCGGGTGGTGGCCGCCCTTTTTGCCGATCGGCTCCCCGAACCCGCGCCTGCGCCAGTCCCCGCCCTGTCGGCGGTCGGCGGAATCGCCATGGCCCTGCTGACGATAATGCTGGTCTGGCTGGGCATCTATCCGCTGCCCCTGATCGAAATTTTCAGCAGGGCGTTCGGTTAAATCAACGGCAGTCGCGCCGGTTTCTCTCCACTTGCGTATGCGGGTGCATCAATCAGAATCAATATTGCATGCCGAAAACGGTTTATCGTTGGGGCACTGGTGAATACAGGACGTGAACATGGACGATGCCCAACAGGCGAGCAGCCCCCCTTTCACGCTGCTCCCGGCAGAAATAGAGGGATTTCAGCAACTGGCCGAGCTTGCCCTGGACATGCGATGGTCATGGAATCATTATGCGGATGACATATGGCGGCAGCTGGATCCTGACCTGTGGGCGCTGACCCACAATCCGTGGGGGCTGCTCCAGACCATTTCCCGCAGGCGTTTGCAAATCCTGTTGTCGGATGACGCCTTCCGCCGTGAAGTCGACCGGCTCGTGCAGTCCAAGCGGGAAGCGGCAAACTCTCCCTGCTGGTTCCAGAGGCATCATCCTGACCCGAATCTGACGGCGGTGGCCTACTTCAGCATGGAATTCATGCTGAGTGAGGCCCTTCCCATCTACTCGGGAGGCCTCGGCAATGTGGCGGGGGATCAACTCAAGGCCGCCAGTGATCTGGGGGTGCCGGTGGTGGGGGTGGGGCTGCTTTACCAGCAGGGGTATTTTCGCCAGGTGATCGATAAGGACGGCGGCCAGCAGGCGCTTTTTCCATACAATGATCCCGGCCAGCTGCCGATTACTCCGGTGCGCGATGCGGATGGCGAGTGGCTGCGGCTCGAAATCGACCTGCCGGGATACGCGGTGTGGCTGCGCGCCTGGCAGGTGCAGGTGGGCAGGATAACGCTCTATCTGCTCGACAGCAATGACGCGGCCAATTTTCCCGCCCACCGGGGGATCACCAGCGAGTTGTATGGCGGCGGCCAGGAACTGCGCATCAAGCAGGAGCTGGCCCTGGGTATCGGGGGATGGCGTCTGCTGCGCGCCCTTGGCCTGAAGCCGGAAGTATGCCACCTGAACGAGGGGCATGCCGCCTTTGCCGTGCTGGAGCGTGCCCGTGACTTCATGCAGGAAACAGGGGCATCCTTCGACACGGCCCTGGCGGTCACCCGGGCGGGCAACCTCTTTACCACGCACACGGCGGTCCCCGCCGGATTCGACCGATTTGCCCCGGACCTTGTGGAACAATATCTCGGCGCTTACGCCGGAAACCAGCTCGGCATCTCCCCTGCCCGGCTGCTCGGGCTGGGCCGCCAGAATCCCGACGACCCGTCAGAGCCCTTCAACATGGCCTGGCTGGCGGTCCGGGGCAGCGGGGCGGTCAACGGGGTGAGCGAACTCCATGGCCGGGTGAGCCGCCGCATTTTCGCCCCCCTGTTTCCCCGCTGGCCGGAAGGGGAAGTCCCCATCGGGCATGTGACCAATGGGGTCCACACCCCCAGCTGGGCTTCGGAACTGGCCGATAAACTCTGGATCGAAGCCCACGGGGAGGCAGTCTGGCCGGAGCAGACCGAAAAAATCAAACACCCGGTGCGCAAAATTTCAGATGAACGCTTCTGGCAGCTGCGCAATGCCGCCCGGAAGCAGATCATCGTATTCGCCCGGCAGCACCTGTCCCGGACCCTGGCCGCGTCCGGCGCAACTCCGGAGGAGGTGCAGGGCGCCCGGCACCTGCTGGACATAGATACGCTCACCCTGGGGTTCGCCCGCCGATTTGCCACCTATAAGCGCCCGGACCTGCTCCTGCACGATCCCGAACGGCTGAAGCGCCTGCTGACCAATTCAAAGCAGCCGGTGCAGCTGATCATCGCCGGCAAGGCCCATCCGGCGGATTGGGCCGGGCAGGCCATTATCCGGGAATGGATCCGGTTTATCCGCCAGCCCGAGATCCGGCCCCACGCCGTCTTTTTGAGCGACTATGACATGCTGCTCACCGAGCACCTGGTGCAGGGCGTGGATGTCTGGCTGAACACCCCCCGGCGTCCCTGGGAGGCCTGCGGCACCAGCGGCATGAAGGTCCTGGTCAACGGCGGGCTTAACCTGTCGGAACGCGACGGATGGTGGGCCGAAGCCTATACGCCGGAAGTGGGGTGGGCCCTGGGGACGGACTGGAGCACGGGGATGATCCGGCCCATGATGCCGCCGAGGCCCACACCCTCTATGACCTGCTCGAGCGCGAGGTGATCCCGGCGTTCTACGACCGGGACCCGAGCGGTTTGCCCGGCCCCTGGGTGGCGCGCATGCGGGCGAGCATGACGGGCCTGACCCTTCAATACAGCGCCGGCCGGGCGGTGCGCGAATATACCGAAACCCATTATCTGCCCGCAGCATTGGCGTTTCGGGACCGTGCAGCGGACCGCGGCGCCAGGGGCAAACAGATCGACGCATGGCGGCAAACCCTGGAGAAAGGATGGGAGGGGCTTTCCTTCGGGGATGTACGCGCAATAACAGAGGCCGGAAACCACCGGTTCGAGGTGGAAGTCTTTTTCGGTGAGCTCGATCCGGACATGGTCCAGGTCGAACTATACGCCGAAGGGGACGCCCCGGTGCGCAAGGCCATGGACCGCATCCGGCCGCTGCCGGAAAGCACCGGGGGGTTTTTGTACCGCGCCGGCATAAGGGCGGTCCGCCCGGCAGACGATTATACGGTGCGCGCCATTGCCCAACACAGCGATGTCAGGCTCCCCCTGGAGGCGCCTCAGATCCTGTGGCAGCGGTGATGATCATGCAAAGGAACGCAGAGCCAGTGCCGCGGCCCCCACGACACCGGCCCGGTTCCCCAGTTCAGCGGCGGCCACGTCGAGATGACGCGTCGCGGAAGCCAGTGCGCGGTGGCGGATCCCCTCATCCACCCATTCCGCCACCTCCGGCAGGCCTTCGGTGATGCCGCCCCCGAAAATAATACGGGCGGGATTGACCAGGTTCACCATCCCGGAGATCCCGACGATCAGGGCGTGAGCGGCTTCTTCCACCAGGGACCGGGCCAGCGGGTCGCCTTTGCGGAACGCATCGATCACGGTCTCAGCGGTGATGTTTTCAGGGGTCGCCGTCCGCCAGCGCCAGAAGCCGGGCCCCGGAGCGGGAACGCGCCGCGGCGATCTTCCTGGCCCGATCGGCGATGGACCTCCCCCCGGCCAGGGTCTCCAGACATCCCCGGTTGCCGCAGTGGCAGACGGGGCCGTGCAGATCGACCGGGATATGGCCGATTTCACCGAATGTGTTGGAACTGCCGGTCAGCATCCGGCCGCCCGACACGACCGCCCCTCCCACCCCGGTGCCCACGAACACGCACAACAGGTCCTCACACCCCCTGCCGGCGCCGTGCAGCCACTCCCCCCAGGCCGCGGCGCGCACATCATTGGTCACCGTGACCGGAAGGTCGAGCATTTGATCGAGATTTTCCTTGAGGGGTTCATCATGCCAGTCCAGGTTGGGCGCCATGTGGACAATGCCGGAATCTTTTTCGATCTGCCCGGCCACGCCGATCCCGATGCCCGCCACAGGTGAATCCGCCCGGCTTTGAAGTTCCCGGACCCCTTGGGCGATCTGCTTTTCCACTGCCGCCGTCCCCCCTTTGACATCGGTGGGGTGCCGCATCTGCGCCTCGATCCGACCCTTTTCATCCACCAGCGCATATTCGATCTTGGTGCCGCCCAGATCGACGCCGATGGCATATCCGGCTCCGGCCATCACCTGCTTCCTTTCTTTATTTCGCGCTTCAATTCAGAAATGTTGCCGCCGATGTCCTTTTCATTGAACACCGCAGAGCCGGTCACCAGGACGTCGGCGCCCGCAGCCGCCACCGCCTGGGCGATGCCGGGGTGAATGCCGCCGTCCACTTCCAGCAGCACCGGCAGATCAAGGCGGTCGATCCGCTGCCGGAGGTCCCTGATCTTGGGCAGGACGGAGGAGATGAATTCCTGGCCGGAAAATCCCGGGTTGACCGACATCAACAGCACCATGTCCACATCGGAGAGGACATAGTCGAGGACGGTGAGGGGGGTGGCGGGATTTAAGGTCACCGTTGCCTTTTTCCCCAGTTCGTGGATGCGCTGGACCGTGCGGTTCAGGTGCCGGCAGGCCTCCACCTGGACCCCGATCCGGTCGGCCCCGGCCTTTGCATACGCCTCGAGGTATTCATCCGGGTTCTCGATCATCAGGTGCACATCCAGGGGAACGGTGGCGGCTTTGCGGATGGCTTTGACGATGGGCGGGCCCATGGTCAGGTTGGGGACGAAATGGCCGTCCATGACATCCACATGGATCCCAGTCGGCCCCCGCCTCCTCCACCGCCTTGATCTGACTGGCCAGGTGACCGAAATCACAAGGAAGAATCGATACGGAAAGTCTTTTCATGATGTTTTCTCCAGCCTGGCGGCGGCCGCCCGGTCCGCCAGCCAGATGAGATTTTCCTCCCCGGGCCGGATCAGTTGGGCCGGCAGACGCAGGGGATCCGGCGGGCCGGTGAGGACTTCTTTTAAAACAGCGGCTTTCTGGGCGCCGGAGACCAGAAAGACCACCCGCTGCGCCCGGTTGATCACGGGGGCGGTCAGGGTCACCCGCTCATAGTCCTGCCCCGCCACCCGGACACGGGCGGCCCAGTGCGCCTGTGCATCCAGCGCTTCGGTGTGGGGAAACAGGGATGCGGTATGCCCGTTTTCACCAAGACCCAGCAGAACCAGGTCAAAAGTGGGGCCTTCCGGGGCAAAAAAATCCCGCAGCAGGGCATCATAGTCCCGGGCCGCGCCGGCGGGATCATGATGGCATGAAATGGGGTGCACCTGATCCTTTGGGATCGGCACGTGGTCCAGGAGCGCTTCCCGGGCCATGCGGGCGTTGCTGCGGGGATCGTCAGGCCCCACGCACCGTTCATCCCCCCAGAAGAGGTGCACCCGACCCCAGTCCACCGTCGTGGAGAGCGGCGGTTGTGCCAGGCGCCGGTACATGCCCCCGGGCGTCCCTCCCCCGGCCAGGGCCACACTGAAACGGCCGTGCGCTTCGATGGCCGATTCGGCCTGTTTCACAAACAGGGCCGCTGCTGCCGCATCCAAAGAGGCGGTATCGGCAAAGACCCGGATCATGACCGGGGTTCCATCGTCACCCGGCAGGTGGCCATGTCCTCCTGGCACTGCAGGGAAGTGGGGGTGATCCAGCTGATCCCCTCCTGGGCAATCAGGATTTCCGCCTCTTCCGGGCCCCAGGAACCGGCCGGGTAGTTGGGGAAGTCGGTCGATTTCACCGTGCTCCAGACATTGAGAATCGGGCTGATCACCTCCCAGGCCGCCTCGGACTGGTCGGCTCGCAGAAACAGGGTGGCATCCCCCCGCATGAGATCCAGCAGCAGGGTCTCATAGGCTTCGGGCGGCACGATATTGAAGGCTTCCGAGTAGAAAAACTGCATCATGACCGGGGAAAGGTGCATGGTGGGGCCGGGATGCTTCACTTCGAACCTCAGCAGGATCCCTTCGTTCGGCTGAATGGAAATCAGCAGACGGTTGGGGCGCCAGTCCTGGAGCGCGGCCGCGGGAAACGCCTGGTGGGGGACCGGATGGAACTGGATGGAGACTTCCGAGATCCGGGCGGGAAGCCGCTTGCCCGTGCGCAGATAGAACGGCACCCCCTGCCACCGCCAGTTGTCCACGTAGAACTTGACCGCCGCATAGGTTTCGGTGATGGAATTTTCGTCCACATCCTCCTCGTGCCGGTATCCGGGGACCTTTTCGCCCTCGATCCAGCCGGATCCGTACTGGCCCCGCACGGCGAAGCGGTGCACCTGCTCCTGGGAAATCGGTCGGATGGCATGAAGGACGTCCACCTTCTTGTTGCGGATTTCATTGTCATCAAAGGTCACCGGGGCCTCCATGGCGATAAGGCACAAAATCTGCAGCAGGTGATTCTGGATCATGTCCCGCAGCGCCCCGGCATGGTCGTAGTAGGCGCCGCGGTGGCCGATCCCCGACTGCTCCGCCACGGTAATCTGGACATGGTCGATGAACTGCCGGTTCCACAGGGGTTCGAACAGGGCGTTTCCGAACCGGAAGGCCAGGATGTTCTGCACGGTCTCCTTGCCCAGGTAATGGTCGATGCGAAAGATCTGGGATTCATCAAACAGCTGGCCGAGGATGCGGTTTAACTGCCGGGCGGAATCCAGGTCCCGGCCGAAGGGCTTTTCCACCACGATGCGCGCCCGTTTCTTTTCCCGGTTCAGTTTCGCCTCCGCCAGGTTCCGGGCCGCCGGTTCGATCATCTTGGGCGGCATGGCCAGGTAGAAGATGCGATTGGCCCGGGTGTCCCACTTTTTGTCCCGTCCGTCCAGCGTCTTGGCCATGACCTTGTAGGCTTTGGCATCACTCAAGTCCGCCTCGCTGAAATGGAGATTTTCGGCAAACTTCTGCCAGGGGTCGTCTTCGGTTTTTCCCCGGCGCGAGAACTGATCCACGCCTCCGCGCAAATGGTCCCGGAAGGCCTGGTCGGACATATCTCCGTACCCGTAGCCCAGTACCTCGTATTTTTCGGGCATCCACCCGTCCAGGTAGAGGTTGTAGAGCGCGGGCATCAGTTTGCGCCAGGTCAGGTCCCCGGAAGCGCCGAGGATCACGAAAATGGTCGGTTCGGGGGTGTGGCTGGTTTTCATGATTGCCTCCATTGGGTATGAAATACCCCTTCCGTGTCCACCCGCTCATAGGTGTGGGAGCCGAAGTAGTCCCGCTGGGCCATGATCAGGTTGGCCGGGAGCCAGGCGCTGCGGTAGGCGTCGAAATAGGAAAGCGCCATCATCAGGCCGGGCACGGGAAGGCCGGAAGCCACGCCGGCGGCAACGATCCGGCGCAGGTCGTCCTGGCAGCCGGCCGCCTTCTTCCCCATCGGGCCATCAAGCAGCAGGTTTTTAAGATCCGGGTTTGATTTGTACGCCGAGCGGATGTCCTCCAGCAGGGCCGAACGGATGATGCACCCCCCCCGCCAGATGCGGGCCACGGTCGCAAGGTCCAGGCCGTAGCCGTAGGCCTCAGAAGCCCGGCGCAGCAGCGCCATTCCCTGGGCATAGGTGATGATCACGGCCGCATAGAGGGCGTTTTTGAGCTGCCCGATAAACTTTTCGCGCTCTGCCGCTATCCGGTGCCCGGGACCGGCCAGCTGCTCGCCGGCCTGTTGCCGCTCTTTTTTGTAGGCGGA
Source organism: uncultured delta proteobacterium (assembly GCA_963826785.1). Taxonomy (GTDB): domain Bacteria; phylum Desulfobacterota; class Desulfobacteria; order Desulfobacterales; family Desulfosalsimonadaceae; genus CAWGYD01. The sequence goes on along the minus strand of CAWGYD010000004.1, from coordinate 381,607 downwards.
AATGTCGCGCATCATGACGGCGATTTCGATGTTGAAGGTGGGCGACTGCAGGTCCAGGGCATCCCAGGCGGTCCATTCGCCGGTCCCCTTCTGCTTGGCCTGGTCCATGATCAGGTCGATGAGGAATTTTCCGGTCCGGTCGTCTTTCTGGCGAAAAATGCCGGCGGTGATTTCCACCAGGTAGCTGTTGAGTTCCCCCTGGTTCCAGCGGTCATAAACGCCGTGGATCGCTTCCGGGGCCATGCCCAGACCCCGCTTCATCAGGTCGTAGGTTTCTGAAAGCAGCTGCATGATCCCGTATTCGATGCCGTTGTGCACCATCTTGACATAGTGGCCGGCCGAACCCGGACCCAGGTGGGCCACGCAGGGATCCCCGTTCACGCGGGCGGCCGCCGCTTCCAGGATCGGCCGGACCCGCTCATACGCATCCGCCGGGCCGCCGGGCATCAGGCTGGGCCCGTGGCGGGCGCCGCTCTCCCCGCCGGACATCCCCATCCCCATGAATTGCAGGCCCGATTCGCTCAAGGCGCGGCTGCGCCGGTCCGTGTCGGTGAATCGCGAATTGCCGCTGTCGATGATCAGGTCGCCGGCGTCCAGCAGGGGCGTGAGTTCGTCAATGACCGAATCAACGGGTTTCCCGGCCGGCACCAGCATCAGCACGGCGCGGGGGCGGCGGAGGCGCTCCACAAAATCCCGGATCTCCCGGGCGATATATATCCTGTGCCGGTCCTTTTTTTCGTTTTGAAGCGCCTGGAGTTTTTCATCGTCCCGGTCATACCCCAGCACCGCAAAATCGTGATCCGCCATATTCGCCGAAAAATTGCGCCCCATGACGCCCAGGCCGATGACGCCGATATCGCATGAGGCGCCGGACTCCTGCTGTGGTGCCATGATTTCCTCCTCAGAATTGAAGTAGAATGCACGATGTAATCGGGTTTTTGCGTAGATATTCGAATCCGTCGCCTCGAATCCGTCGCCCCGAATCCACTGCGCCCGAATCCATTGCAAATTGATCAAAAACATTTCATGAATGCATCGTGTTAATCCGTAATCCATAAAAAAAATAGTAAAATTTTTAAATCAGGTCTTCCATGTATCCGGCATGCAATAAAGGTGTATATTATCATCTTCAAACAATCTTAATTGCCCGAACGCCGTCGGCCGAAGCAACTTCCAGGATGGGCCCGGCATCCTCAGACTGCTTGTCTGCGCGGATGGATGCACCGCATATATGCGAAAATTGCACTCACCAAATGGAAAAAATGGATTCCAGACCCCATTGGAAGGGCAGCGTTATCGGTTTAAAAATGTTGTAAGGCGTCCTGTCTGCCGTTTCCGGGTGGATCCGAAAACCAAAAAAGGATGAAAAATGTCGCAAAAACATGAAAAACACATGACCCTCGACCGTTTTTTAGCACGTCGCCAGGAAGCCTATCCGGGGGCCACCGGGGAGTTGACCCGGGTGATCATGCAGGTGGGCGTGGTGGCCAAGATCATTTCCAGCTATATGCGCCGCGCGGCCCTGGACGGGCTGCGCGGGCTGACCGGCGATACCAATGTCCAGGGGGAGGATGTCAAGATCCTCGATCAGCTGGGCAACACGGTTTTCATGGATGCCTTCGACTACGTCGACATTGTCGGTGCGATCGTATCCGAAGAGCTCAACCAGCCCACCACCATCTCCCACGACAAGCGCAGGGAAAAATACGTCGTCCTGGTGGATCCCATCGACGGCTCGTCCAACCTGGACGTCGACTGCGTGATCGGCTCCATATTTTCCATCCGGGGCCTGGGCGCCTCTTTGGAGGATTCCATTCTGCGGGCCGGAAACGGCCAGATCGCGGCCGGGTACATCATGTACGGGACCTCCGTCATGCTCGTGTATACCGCCGGCGAGGGCGTCCACAGCTTCGTGCTCGACGAGGAAATCGGGGAATTCGTGCTGGATCACGAAAACATCCGGATGCCGGACCGGGGCGGAAACATCAGTGCGAATTTCGGAAATTACGCCAAATGGGCGCAGCCCGCCAGAAGCTTCGCCGATGCAATGACCAGCGGGGAAGATGGGAAGTATTCCCTGCGATACTCCGGCGCCCTGGTGGCGGACCTGCACCAGATCCTTCACCGGGGCGGCATCTACTTTTATCCGGCGGACACCGGCAAGCCGGGCGGAAAACTCAGGCTTTTATACGAATGCGCCCCCCTGGCCATGATCGCCCGTCAGGCGGGCGGCGATGCCACCACCGGAAAAGAGCGCGTCATGGAGATCAAGCCGGAAAAAGTGCACCAGCGCATCCCGTTTGCCATCGGCAGCATGCATGAAATCTCTAAATTCGAAGAAATCCACCGGAAGCATCAGCCCGCCTGAGTCCCTCCATGCGGCATGGGGGATTCTGGCCAACTCGACAACACAACAGAAAATGGAGATCGGATATGAAAACGTTGAAAAGCATGATGATGGGACTGGTTATCCTGGGGCTGGTTTTCTCGCTGGCCTATGCGGCAGGAAACGCAGATGAAGGCCAAAAACTGTTCGATGATCCGAATCTGAGCGGCAGCACGAACGACAAGGCATGCAGTACCTGCCATCCCGATGGCAAGGGGCTGGCCGGGGTCACGGAAAAACAGAACTTTAGCACCCCGGCCGGAAAGAGCGACCAGCTCACCACGGCCATTAACCAGTGCATCACCATGGCCCTGCAAGGGAATGCACTTCCGCCCGATTCACAGAAAATGCAGGATATCATTGCCTATCTGAAAACGATTCAGGAGTCGGGATCGTAAAATGCGGCTTTAAACCAGTGCGCTGCTGACGGCTTTTTCCAGTTCGAGAAGGCCTCTGCCGGCATCGGCGCCCAGGTGGATGCGCAGGGCCCGGCGGCCGTGGCGGTTCAGGGCCTCCAAGTCCCCTTTCGCCTGGGCCTCCCGGAGTATGCCGAACGAGTAGGATTTTCCGGGGACATTGACGTCTTCCGCGGTATCCTGGGTCAACTGGATAAAAATGCCCGAATTGGGCCCCCCCTTGTGGAACTGGCCGGTGGAATGCAGATACCGCGGCCCGTATCCCGATGTGGTGGCGGTATTAAACTGCTGCCCCAGGCGCTGGCGGAGACTCGAGATGATCCGGTCGGCGGCCGCTTCTTCGGTAATATAGGAGAGTAGCGCGATATAGTCGCCGGGACGGACCTGCTCTTTTAAAAAATAGGCCAGCGCATCCGAAATGGTTTTCCCCTTGATATTATCCGGGCAGTAGAGGCTCAGGACCCCTTCGGAAAGTGCCGGTTTTTCTTTCGGCAGCCCACCCTCTTTTTCGGCCGTCTTGAGCAGCCGATTGGTGTTCTCCTTGCTCTCCTGGACATTGGGCTGGTCGAAGGGGTTGATCCCGATGACCGCGCCGGCGGTGGCCGTGGCGATCTCCCAGCGGAAAAACTCCTGCCCCAGGTCCATGAGGTCGCCCATGTCGATGGTGATCACCGGGTGTCCCGCCGCCTTCAGGGCGGCCACGCTGCGCTCCAGGCGTTCATCAATCGACCCGGACAGCCGGGTATAGACAAATACCCGGTCCTTTCCGTAAAAGGAGGGCGGCCCCACCGGCTCGCCCGCCACCGGCAGAAGCCCCTTTTCCTGCTTGCCGGTGCTTTCCGCCAGCAGCTGCTCCAGCCACATGCCCAGCGTCTCAATGGCCGGGGGCATGATAAAGGTGACCTTGTCCCGACCGGATTTCGCCAGCTGCCCCAGAAGCGCCCCCAGCACCACACCGGGATTGTCTTCAACGGGTACCGGTGATCCGCAGGCATGGCACATCCGCAGCGAGCGCACCAGCAGTTCCCCTGCATTCAGCCCCATGAGGGCCGCCGGCACCAGGCCGAAATAGGAAAGTGCGGAATATCGTCCGCCGATGTCCTTGAAATTTAAAAAAGTTTGTCGAAAGCCCTGCTCCCGGGCCAGGTTTTCCAGGTGCGTCCCGGGATCGGTGATGGCCACGAAATTTTCCCCGGCTTTTTCGCCTTTTACCGCTTTGACCCGGTTGAAGAAATATTCGCCGAACGCCAGGGGTTCGGCGGTGGTTCCCGATTTGCTGGCGATGATGAAAAGCGTTTTTTCCAGCGGCACCCGGTGATCGATGTCTCTGATGGTGGCCGGGTCGGTGGTGTCGAGCACCGTCAGCGGCATCCCTTTCTCCCCGATGGGAAACGTCCGCTGAAACGCCAGGGGGGCCAGGCTGCTGCCGCCCATCCCCATGTGCACCACGTGCCTGAATCCCGCGGCCTTCACCTCGTCCCGGAATGCCTCCAGTTCAATGACGTTTTCCTCCATCCTGGTGGCCACGTGCAGCCAGCCCAGGCTTTCTTTGATCTGGCCGCAAACATTTTCCTCATCGCTCCACAGCGAAGGGTCCTTGCGCCACAGGCGGACGGCAAAGGATTTATTCTCCAGATCGGCGATCTGCTTTTTCGCCTCCTGCCGGTAGTCTTCGGGTTCGATAAGCTGCTGGTCCACCGGTTCTTCCAGTGCCGCGGCCCGGGCTTTTTTCAGCGTCTCCATCAGGCTGTCATAGGGCTTGTTGAACTTTTCCACCCCTTCGTCTTCCAGCTGCTGGGTGACCGCATCGATGTTGATGTCGAGTTCGGCCAGATTTTTCAACACGCTGCGGGCCTGGTCCAGGTGGTTCTCCAGCCGGGCCTCCGGCGCTCCATGATCCCGGTAGGCGTCCAGGGTTTCCTGGGGCAGCGTGTTGATGGTTTCTTCGCCGATCAGGGCTTCCACGTATTTCACATCGGCATAGGCGGGATTCTTGGTGCTGGTGCTGGCCCACAGGACCCGCTGGGAACGGGCCCCCTTTTCCGCCAGTTTCCGGAAGCGGCCGCCTTCGAAAATTTCCCTGTAGATCTGGTAGGCCTGGCGGGCGCTGGCAATGGCCACCTGTCCCTGGCATTTTTCGGCCACCTCACCGATCTCGCCCGCCCGCTGCGCCATCTTTTCCAGTTTCGGATCGACCAGCACGTCGATCCGGCTGAGAAAAAAGCTGGCCACAGATGCGATGCGCTCCAGGGGTTCGCCCCGGGCGGCGCGCTCCTCCAGGCCGCTGATATAGGCGTTTGCCACCTCCCTGTAGCGGGGCAGGCCGAACAGAAGGGTGACATTGACGTTGATTCCCTCGCTGATCAGCTGCTGGATGGCCGGCAGGCCTTCCTTTGTCGCCGGAACCTTGATGAAGACGTTGGGCCGGTCGAGCAGTTTCCAGAGCTGACGCGCTTCCGCGATGGTCCCCTCCGTGTCATGGGCCAGGTGGGGATTGACCTCCAGGCTGACAAACCCGTGCGCACCTTCGGATTCGTCGTACAGCGGGCGGAACTGGTCCGCCGCCATCTGCACGTCCCTCACGGTGATGGCCTGGTAGATCGCTTCGATGTGCCTGCCCTCCAGGGCCATGGCCCGGATGTCGTCGTCATAGTCGCGGCTGCCGGCGATCACCTTGTCGAAAATCTTGGGGTTGGATGTCACGCCCCGCAGGCCGTCCTCCCTGATGAGTTGCCGGAGTTCACCCGAGGTGATGAGCTGCCGGCGGATAAAATCCATCCAGATGCTCTGGCCGAATTCCTGTATTTTGAGCAGTGGGTTCATTTTCTCTCCTGTATTCTCAATTCAAAACGGATAAAAATCCAGAAGCCAGAATCCAGAATCCAGAATCCAGAATATGGTTTTCGCCTTCGGCTCATCATTATCAGAAGGAGCGAAGGACAATGTATCTTCTGGCTTCCGGCTCCTGACTTCTTTACTATTTCCCCTCCAGCGCCCGGATCTTGTCCAGTCGCCGCCGGAACCGCTCGGTCCCCTTGAACCGGGAGTGCAGAAACGTCCGCACCAGGTCCCAGGCCAGGGCATGACCGGTCACCCGGCCCCCCAGGCACATGATGTTCATGTCGTCGTCCTCCACCCCCTGGTGGGCGGAAAAGCCATCGGTGATCAGCGCAGCCCGCGCGCCCGTGACTTTATTGGCGGCCATGCACGCCCCCACTCCGCTGCCGCAGACCGCCAGCCCCCGGTCCACTTCGCCGGCCGCCACGGCCCGGGCCAGCGGAATCACCAGATCCGGATAGTCATCATCCGGGACGAGCCGGTCGGCACCGAAATCGACCACATCATAGCCGGCCAGGCGCAGCAGTTCCGCCAGCCGGGTTTTCAGCTCGAAGCCGCCGTGGTCCGCCGCCACCCCGACCCGGACGACCCGAAAGGCATCCTGTCCCGGAAATTGCGTCTTGCCGGTCATTCAGCATGCCTCTTTGACTTTGGCGACAATGGCTTTGCTGGAGATCTGCTCGAAATCAAGAAGTTCGCCGGGCTTGCCGCTCCGGGGTTTTTTCCGCACCGCCAGGGAATGGACCGGCACCCCGGTGTCAAAAAGAGCGCTGCGGACCGCTTCCCCGATGCCCCCTTCGGCATAATGATCCTCGACGGTGACGATAAAGGCGGTTTCTTCGGCCGCCGCCCGAAGGGTTTGCTCATCGATCGGCTTGATGCTGTAGAGGTCGATGACGCGGATGGACAGGTTTTCCTGTTTCAGCTCGTCATGGGCTTTGAGCGCCTCGTGCAGGGTGATGCCGGCGCCGATTACGGTGGCCTTGTCATTCCCGGTCTTCTTCAGCACCTTGCTGCCGCCGATGGGAAACTGTTCATTGGCGTCATAAATCACCGGTGTTTTCCCCCGGGTGGTCCGGATGTAGACCATCCCCTCGTGATCGGCGGCCTGCTCCACCAGCCGTTCCGCCGATACGGCATCGCAGGGGTAGAGGACCACGCTGTCCAGGATCGCCCGGAACATGGCGATGTCCTCCAGGCCCATCTGGGAAGGACCGTCCTGGCCGATGGACACGCCGGCATGGGAGCCGACGAACTTGATGTTGGCATCCGAGTAGTGGCTCATGCGGATCTGGTCATAGGCCCGGGTCAGAAACGCCGCAAAGGTGGAGACAAAGGGGATCTTGCCCCGGCTCTGGAGGCCCAGGGCCGCCCCCACCATGTTCTGCTCGGCAATGAACATCTCGAAAAACCGGTCGGGATGCGCCTTTTTGAAAAATTCGGCCCGGGTGGAGTTGCTCACTTCTCCGTCCAGGCTGACCATATCCGGAAATTTCGGATAAATGCGCTTCAGGGCATTTCCATAGCCGTTTCGGGTGGCCACCGGCTCATCTTTGGGGTAATCCGGCGGCGCGATTTGTCCGGCCGCAATTTCCGGCGGGAAAAGATCTTCCGGCTGCTTCAGTTCGCCCCTGACCGAATGATCGATCTTTCCGAGTCCCGCGATGGCTTCTTCCAGGTCCTTGACCGGCTTGCCGTGGAAGCCGTTCTTGTCTTCGACCGCCGGAACCCCCTTGCCCTTGATGGTTTTGGCGATGATCATGACCGGCCGGTCGTTTGAAGGTTTGAGCGCCTTTTCATAGGCATCGCGTATTTCCGGAAAAGAATGGCCGTCAACCAGAATCGGGGTCCAGCCGAAGGCGTTCACCCGTTTCCCGTAGGCTTCGATATCATGGCCGTACATGGTCTCGCCGCGCTGGCCCAGCCGGTTCACGTCGATGATGCCGATGAGGTTGTTCAGTTTGTAGTAGGCCCCCAGCTGAATGGCTTCCCACTGGGAGCCCTCGGCCATTTCGCTGTCCCCCAGCAGCACGAAGGTCCGGTAGGGGAGCTTGTCCAGGTATTTGGCATTGATGGCCATGCCCACGCCCATGGAAAGCCCCTGCCCCAGTGATCCGGTGGCCGCATCCACATACCTGAACCGGGGAGTGGGATGCCCCTCCAGCACACTGCCGAAGCTCCGGTAGGTCATGATCTCCTGCTCGCTGATCTGCCCGGCGGCCCCCCACAGGGCATACAGGAGCGGGGAGGCATGCCCCTTGGAAAATATCAGGCGGTCGTTGTTGGGATGGGCGGGCCGCTGTGGATCGAACCGGAAATACCCCCCGAAAAAAAGCCCGCACATCAAATCGGCGGCTGAAAGCCCGGAAGTGGGATGCCCGGAACCGGCCTGGGAGGTCATCTTGAGCATGTAATAGCGCATCAGCGCGGCGATTTTTTCCAACTGTCCGTTTTCTTTGACTGCCATGTTGTTTTGCTCCTTATTTCGAATTGGCGCAGATATTGTTTGCCGCGGATAAGGGCGGATGGAATGGACGTGCATCCGTGAATCAGGCCGCATCTGTCATTCCAGCCGGACATCCTCTACTTCATCCATCCCGGCAAAGATCAAGAAAACGGCTGGGCCCCCGGATTACGCGGGGTGGTCAAATTCTAACGTTTTACTTGCCCGATGGCTTGAAGTTCTGGGTCATATAGGCCGTCACCTGCTTGACCTGATCACTGCTCAGCGGCACCGGCGGCATGGCCCCCTTGCCGTTCTGGATGGTCTGGGAAATGATGCTATCGATATCTTTACGGTCCCAGAAACCGGCCTTGGTAAAATCTGCCGGCGGCGGAGTAAAAGAAGATGCCGCCGGGCCGTCCCCGGCCCCATTCTGCCCGTGGCACAGAGCGCAGCGATTGTCAAAGACCTGCTTGCCCTGGGCGGCCTCATCGCCGGCTGCATTCAACACGCCGCCCATGAAGACGGCACCCGCAACAAGACCCGCCAGGGTCCACATCAGTATTCTTTTCATCTTCGGTTTCCTTTCTGGATATGCGAGGCTTCCGCCTGCAGGTATGAAAAAGGGTGTTTTGCCTGCTGAAAATGATGAACATGTTTTACCCGCTTGTCCATCCGCTGCTACCACATGAACCAGGCCAGAACGTACAGGGTGTTGTTGTCCGTGGCATCCCTTCCCTGGCCATTGTAATTATCCTTGCTCCCATTGAACTGCGTGTAATAGGTGTACTGCAGCGAAAGCCGCAGGTTCTGCCAGGGGTAATACGCCGCCTGGCCGATGATGCCGTCGCTGTCCGGGCTCCCGCCGGCGCTGGTCTGGAGCGGGTCATCGGAGTTGGAGTAGAAATGATTGTCCTTGTCGCCCCGGATTAAAAATCCGGCGAGCGTGAATACGTAGCTGCCGTCCAGGTAGTAGCTGGCATTTGCCCGGGCGGTGTGGAGGTCATTGGACGTATGACTCGCATTCCCAGCGGCGAAACTGGCATCCAGGTCCACGGTTTCATAGATGTAGGTCCCCTGAAATACGATTTCATCATCGCCGATCTGCCGGCTGAACTCCCAGTCGAAACCCAGATCCGTGTAGTTGTCGGTTTCCCCGGATACGCCCTGAGGATACAGCTTCGCATAAAGGCCGTAGGTCCCCAGTTCCAACAGGTAGGGGGCGTCGTGCATCTGCCAGGCAAACCGCCAGTAGGGCGCCACATCGTTGATAGTGTCCTCGCTGTCGGCGGAGGGGGGTTCCGGCCCCCCGATCTGGGCGGTGCGGTACAGGGTCACGTCCCCGTACCATTGCCGGTTGTAGAACCCGTATGCGCCCAGGCCCGCCGCCTCCTGCCCCAGCCCGCCGTCCACCAGCGCTGCGGCTGCAGGCGCCGGCACATCGTCCGGGGAGGCGAACGGGAATCCCCAGGCCGGGGTGCTGTTCCACAGGTCCTCCACCGTGGGATTGTTGTTGAGGGTGAGGCCGTAGGCAAACTGTTTCCCCATCAGGGCCGTGGTGTATGCGATGCGGATGTCGGTATTGTCCATGCTGAATTTGTCATCTTCCTGGGTGTAGGTCACCTGGAGGAAGGTGCCCACATGGGGCGTCATCTCACCGGCCAGAAACACGCTGAACTGCTGCGGGAAATATACGTCATCGTTCTGGGTCCCCGGCTGTTTTTCATCGGTGCGCTCATAGGCGGCCTGAAACATCAGGGATAAGGGCAGGACCTCGTTGAGCTTCAGGGGCGCCGTTGTCCCTCCTTTTGCGGTGATCGATTTCAGCTGCGACAGGGTATATCCTCCCGCCTTGAATTCGCGCCCGAAGCTGGTGAGCTGCGGAAAGGCCCGGTGGCACTGGGCACACGCCAGGCCGGTCTGCCGGGCGTAGCTCGGTACGGCATGGACATCCGGGGCACATAAAAAACACAGAACCATGAAAAATGCCAGAATATTTCCGCTAAAATGGAACACGCGCTGCATTGACCTCCCCCTCTCCTGCCTGAAAGGTTAGAAGCACTTTTGGATATCGGACATTAATCGTTATGATATTCTCATGATGCTAAAAAACCGAGACCCAAATGAAATGATTTTTTTAATTTATCGATTTGAATTAATTTTAAATAATTGATTTATCATCTTCTGATATTCAACATCATAAATTCATAACAGGTGTTCCGCAATACAATGTAACCCGTATTTCACTGACCAATCGACGGTAAAGACATCTTACGGTCAGTAGACAGGCAAAAAGGGACTCTGTCGTTAAAGATGTGGCTTGGGTTCAGGCAGCGGGTACGGTCAGGAATGGATAAAAATACATTCTCGACCCTATTGCATAGTCTTTACGAGGCCTATACTTTTTTGGCCTATTACGGGCCGAAAAGTTAAGAACGGGTCCGTTCACCCTGTTGGCGGGATGGAAAAATGGTCGATGCTTTTTATAATGCGATGCACGCCATCGGATATACCCATCCGGTGCATGCCACCCAGGTCCACATGCCCATCGGGCTGGTCATGGGTGCTTTTATTCTGGGACTGATCTCCTTTATGCTCTACCGCTGGACACGGCTGCAGGCGATCTCCCCATTCGGATCGTCGACATACGCACGGGCCGCCCGGCTATGCATTCTGCTCGCATTGCTTTTCTGGTTTACCACCGTCGCCGGGGGAGCCCTGGACTGGCAGCACTATTTTGCCGGCGCGATGCTGTTTGCGTTCAAGATCAAAATGGGAATGGCCGGATTTCTGTTCATCATCCTGTGCATCGCCATTTTCCTGGGATATCGAAACGGAGCGGTGGTATCGAAGGGTTTGATGGGGATCTATACGGCCGCGCTTCTGGCGGTTGTCACACTGGGGTATTTCGGCGGGGTGGTCGCTTACGGCGAACGGGTTTTTCCGGCACCCGAGGCGTTTCAGGCCGGCCAGCAGGTATTTTCCAATCACTGCGTGGGCTGCCACCCCGGCGGTGCCAACAACATCCAGCCGGAGCGGGGCATTTGCGGCTCCGTGATGCTGGCAAGTCCCGTCACCTTCAATGCCTGGATCCGCAATGCCCCGCCGCCCATGCCCGCCTTTTCGAAATCGGCGATCTCGGATGCGCAGTTAAAAGAGCTGTATCAATACCTCAATAATGCACTTGGGAAATGACGTTAGATCCGCCATTTCGCCCATTCTCCGACCCTCATGCCTTTTCCGGCTGCATGGCGGGCGCTTTGGGCACTGAGGATGCCTTTTCGTCAGAATCCTGCTTTTCTCCTGCGGCATCAGCCGTTTTTGGGTGTTTGGCCGGAATCTGGTCCATGATGTACTCGGCCAGGGCGGTGATGGTCAGGCTGGGGTTGACGCCCAGGTTGGCCGGCACCACCGAACCGTCGGCCACATAGAGGTTCGGGTAGCCGAAAACCTCCCCTCTTCGGTTCACGACCCCCTCTTCCGGGGATTCACCCATGCAGCACCCGCCGAGAATATGCGCGGTGGAAGACGAGTTCATGGTGACTTCGGTGATGGCGCTCACGGGAATGCCGTCCATCTTTTCCGCCAGCCGCCGGGTGACCTCGTTGGCGATGGGGATATACGCCGGCGAACGTCTCAGGCCTTCGGGGATGGTCGTATTCTGGCTCTTTGCCCCCAGCCGCCACCAGCGCGGCTTGTAGTCGAGCTTCAGGTAATTTTCATCCGTCTGCATGACTAAAACGATGGTGGTGGTCGAGGCCATGCCCAGCGGCCACAGCAGGGAAAGAAACCGGATCGGATGCCGGATGATGTTTGCGAGAAACCTCAGGACCCGCGGGATTTTTCCGCCGCCGTCGGTCATCAGGGTAAACAGGTTCAGCAGAACATCGGAGCCCTTGTTGTAGCGGACCATTTCGATATGGGTGGTGTCGTCGGCATAAATGCCGGAAGTGATGGCGATCTGATCGTTCCAGTTGACACTCTTGTCTCGTGATTTTACGCCCAGCAGGGCCTCTGAATTGGTGCGCACATAATTGCCCAGCTGGTCGGAAATGTTTGGCAGATGACCGTTCTGCCTGCACTGGTTCAGCAGTTTCACCGTTCCCAGGACGCTTGCGCTCACGACCACGCTGCTGGCACGATAGGTTTTTTCCGGGTGCCGCAGTCCCGTGGATTTTTTGGTGAGCACTTCATATCCGTTGCCGGACGGCCTGATGGCCGTGACCATGGTTTCGGGAATGATATCGACGCCCAGGCCTTCGGCAAGGTACAGGTAGTTCTTGTCCAGGGTGTTCTTGGCCCCCACCGGGCAGCCGATCATGCAGGCCCCGCAGAAGGTGCACCCGGTCCGCTCCGGCCCTTTTCCTTTAAAATACGGGTCCGGCACGGTTTTTTCCGGCGTGCCGAAAAAGATTCCCACGTCGTTTTTATGAAAGGTATCTTTTCCGGTCAGTTCGATGCCCACTTCCTGGAGGCATTTGTCCGCTTTTCCCACATAGGGGCTGGGATTTGCGCCCAGCATCTTTTTGGCCTTTTCATAAAAGGGCATCATCTTCGACTTCCAGTCCCCCTGCCCCCATTCGGGCCGTTTAAACACTTCATCCGGGGGAACCAGCAGCTGATTGGCATACACCAGACTCCCGCCGCCCACCCCGCCGCCGTGAAAAATCAGCACATGCTTCAACTGGGTGACCATCTGATAGCCGTAGCAGCCGATGGCGGGCAGCCACAGGTTTTTCCGGATGTTCCAGTTGGTCTTGGGGAAATCCTCGGTTTTCCAGCGCTTCCCTTTTTCCAGAACCGCCACCTTGTACCCTTTTTCCGCCAGGCGAAGGGCGGAGACACTCCCCCCGAAACCCGAACCGATCACGATAAAATCATAGTCGTATGTATTCTTCATCATTCTGCCGATGCCTTCTTTTCCTATTTTTATGAGATCAAAAGTAGCGGAAACGCCACTGCTTTAATTTTTTCTTTTATTCTTCTTATACTCATTGAGCAGGTAATACACTTTTTTACGCATGGGGTTGGCCTTTGCACTGGAGTACAGGAAGGTGGCGACACCGTAGATCAGAACCGCCAGGGCACCGAATATGACCTGGGTCATGACCCAGAAGAATTCATACCCTTTCAGATACACCGTGCCGATCAGCGTCAAAATGATCACCGAACACAGCAGCAGGCCAATGATGGCGTTGATTTCGGGAAATCGTTTCAAAGCGGTGAGCGTCTCTTCGAGCTCCGGGATGGTTATCCTGGACTTGATTTCCAAGCCATCCAAATTGTCGATGATCGGCCGCAGGGGCTTTAGTGAAAGCGGCTTGATCAAGCCAAGCAGAACGATCTGTATGGTCATGCATATGGGAGCCATGATCCCGATCACGGTGATGATGGTCATGAAAAGCGCCATCTGTTTTTCCTGCATGACGATGTAGTCACACAGGATGCCGAAAAAAGCGGCAAGCCCCGCCCATAAAATCATGGAAACACCGACAGCAACAGTAAACGAAGTTTTTTTCGAGATAACATTCATCAAGCCCATTGTCTTCCTCCCCTTTCACATGAAAAATTCAATCACCCCTCGTGAAAACATTTATACAGTAGCATACCTTCGATCTGTTCGTAAAAAAAAACTGCAGATGATGAAATTTTTCCTTCCCCCTTTTCCTGTTCAGAGTTGATTTTTGCCATCTGCACGGGATTGCGCCTTTTCAGGATCAGGCGGTGAGGATGTTTTACTTTTTCATTTAGATGCGCATCTTTACAGTTGAATCTTCGGAAAAGGCGCTACCTTCCATTCTGCTGTGCTCATTATGAAAGGGGATGTATATGAATTATCTACGATTAATGTTTTTTGTCGGCTTCTTCGTTTTTGCGGTTTTTCCATGCGTGTCCCTGCCGGCCCTGGCGCAGGACCACCCGGATTCCGGATCCGTTGAACGCATTTCACCCGAAGCGGCCAAGGCCCTGCTGGATTCAGGAGAAGCGATCATGGTCTGCTCCTATGATGATCAGCGATGCAGCAAAATGATGATCGAAGGCGCCGTCACCAAAAGCGAACTCGACGCCAGAAAGGACAATCTCCCCAAGGATCAAAACCTCATCTTCTACTGCGGCTGACCCAGCGAAGCCACGTCCGCCCGGGTGGCGGCACAGTACCAGGACATGGGTTTCGTAAACGTCTGGGCGCTGAAAGGCGGATATCACGCCTGGCAGGCCGAAGGGTACCCGGTCCGGGAGCAAACGCCGGAATAGAGCGGCTTTTTTTATGGCGCAATGAAAAAATACTTCGGAGGGCATGTCGCCTATCCGTGTTTTCGGATCGATGTTTCTCGGACTACATGACTCACGAATGAAAAATAAATGATTTACCCAATGGAAATATTCCCGCTCCCTTTTATGATGATTCGTATTTATAACCTGCCCTAACCGCACAGACCCTAAACGGAATGGAGGATGACCATGAATTTGAAGGGACAAAAGTTCAATACGTTACTGATAGCACTGGCGATTTTCGGAATGGCGCTCGTACTTAGCGTCCCGGTTCACGCGGAACAGCAGAGCAAAACCCTGGAAAACCTCCAGGCCGCCTACAACGGGGAAAGCAATGCCCAGGCAAAATACCTGGCATATGCCCAAAAAGCAGATGAAGAAGGATATCACAAGGCGGCACGGCTCTTCCGGGCGGTGGCCAGCGCAGAGGAGATCCACCTGAAAAATCACGCCCGGGTAATCAAGGGCATGGGGGCCGTCCCCAAGGCGGATATTCAGCTGCCGGAAGTGAAATCCACCCGGGAAAACCTCCAGGATGCCATCAAGGGGGAGACTTACGAAAAGACGACCATGTACCCGGAGTTTATCTCCCAGGCGCAGAAAGACAACAACCAGGAAGCCGTTCTGACGTTTACCTATGCCCAGAATGTGGAAGCCCAGCACGCCAAGCTGTACAAGGAGGCGGTGGACAATCTGGAAAACTGGAAAACAGCCAATGAAATTTTCTATGTCTGCCCCACCTGCGGCTATACGGTGGAAGGAAAACCCTCCTTCAGCAACTGTCCATTCTGCGCCACGCCTTCGGGTGTATTTTTAATGATCAGTTAGAGCGTGTTGAACGCCCCCATGCCTTGAGCGCCTGTCCGGAAAGCATGCGGACAGGCGCGAAATTTTAGCGGCAGTTCGCAAAACGCCGCCCGTACCATTTCTGAGGGCATCCGCATTTTAACGTGCCCGCTCACCTGCCCCCTTGCCTTGCCATTGGTTTGGCTGTATATTACCGCCGTGTCTTTTTCCCGATAAAAGTACCACCCCGACAGCCGAAAAGAAAACGTCCATCGATGATTGATCCAGATATTGCCACCCGATTTTCAGACCAGGCCCGGATGCTCGCCAACCGGGTGAAGAAGCGATTCAGACACCTGCACAAGCGGTTTGCAAAACAGCATATCGAGGTGTTCAGGCTCTATGACTGGGACATACCGGAGATTCGTGCGGTGGTGGACTGGTATGCCGGGCATCTGGTCATCGGGGAGTACATGCGCAAGCAGTCGGTGCCCGGCTGGCTTCCCCTGATGGGGGAGGCGGTGGCAAAAGCCCTTGACGTGCCCGCGCCAAACGTCCATTTAAAAGAGCGGCGCGCGGGCCGGCAGGAAGGAAAGCGCTATGAGCGCATCGACTATACCGATCAAAAAATCATCGTGTCCGAGCGGGACCTGAAATTTTATGTCAACCCCTATGACTACGTGGACACGGGGCTGTTTTCCGATCACCGGGACACCCGGCAGATGATCCGGGAGATGGCAGGTGGCAAGGACTTTCTCAACCTGTATTGCTACACGGGAACCTTTTCCTGCTATGCCGCAAAGGGCGGCGCCAAAACCACCCTGTCCGTGGACCGGGCCGAGTCCGCTATCCGGTGGGCCCGGGAGAACATGGATATAAACGGCATCACGGCAGAATCCAACCGGCTGATACAGGCCCATGCACTTGATTTTTTGAAAAAAGCCGATAAGAAAGGGCCGGCTTTCGATCTTGCGGTGGTGGATCCCCCCTCGTATTCCACCACCCGGACCCGGGGCCAAGAATTCGATATTGCAAAAGACCACCCGCAGCTTCTGGATGCGGTGGTCCGGGTGATGCGCGACGGCGCCACCGTTTTTTTCTCCACCAACCACCAGGATTTCACCCCGCAAATGACGGATCTGGCCGTTGATCATATCGAAGAGATCACCCGCCAGACCATACCCGAAGACTACGTCAGCAAGCGAAAGACCATCCATCGCTGCTGGCGGATCACGATCTGAAACGACAGCATCAGGAGGCCGATCATGAAAGTTCTTAGAACGCCGGAAGACCGTTTCGATCATCTCCCCGGCTACACCTTTGCCCCCCATTACATTGAGATACCGGACGGAGACGGGGGGACCCTGCGGGCGCACTACCTGGACGAGGGCCCCCAAAATGCCGCGCCCGTGCTGCTGATGCACGGTGAGCCCTCCTGGTCCTATCTGTACCGCAAAATGATCCCCTTGATTTCCGGGGCCGGGCACCGGGTCATCGCGCCCGACCTGGTGGGTTTCGGCCGTTCCGACAAACCCGCCAGCCGGAAGGACTATACCTACCAGCGGCACGTTGCCTGGATGGAGCAGTTGCTCCTGGAGCGATTGTCCCTAAAGGCCGTCACCCTGGTCTGCCAGGACTGGGGCGGCCTGATCGGCCTGCGCCTGGTCGCCCTGGCGCCGGACCGCTTCGACCGGGTGGTTACCGCCAATACCGGGCTGCCCACCGGCGATCAGCAGATGCCGGAGGCCTTTATGGAATGGCAGCGATTTTCGGTGGAAACCCCCGAATTTCCGGTGGGGCAGATCATTTCCGGGGGCTGCCATCACCCGCTTCCGGCAGATGTCATCGCCGCCTATGACGCCCCCTTCCCGGATGAGACCTACAAGGAAGGGGCCCGCATTTTCCCCTCCCTGGTCCCCACCCGGCCCGATGACCCGGCAGCCGCGGCCAACCGGGAGGCATGGCGGGTGCTGCAGTCGTTTGAAAAGCCCTTCCTGACCGCCTTCAGCGACAGGGACCCCATCACCCGGGGAGGAGACAAGGTCTTTCAGAAACTGATCCCGGGCGCCAAAAACCAGCCGCACTCCACCATCCCGGACGGCGGGCATTTTCTCCAGGAAGATTGCGCAGAAGCGTTTGCCTTGATGATTCTCGATTTTATCAAAAATACGAAGTAAGGGTTTTGTCCTGAAATCAGGGTTGCCTTGTTATTTTGGGCAGACCCTAAGCAGTGACAGTGCCCGAACGAAAAACCAGGCGATTGGGCAAAGAAAGAGGAAGGCGAAAATCAGCGTCCTGAAGACAATTCGGAAAGCGGCCGCAGCCGATTTCGGATTTCTCCCGAATCCACCGCCTGCATGAAATCATCGGCCAGAGCGCGGCTGAGACCGACCACCCGCCGCCAGTAATCCATCCGCTCCCGGTCGCTTCCATTAAATTTGCTGAAATCGGTCCGATCGGGAATTTTGCCATGGGGGAGCGACTCCAGGAAAGCAGCCGTGGGGGCGGCCAGCAGGACGGATTCCATGTACGACAGGTCGGGTCCGCGCCAGAAAATCTGCTTGTCCAGCCATCCGGGAACCACCCGCTCGGTATAATGCGGGAACAGGACAATCCTGCCGTCCCCGGTGTTAAACGGGATATTGAGATGATAATCGATGATGCCGCCGTCCCGGTAAACCCCGGCCGGGGCGCCGGGGATGTCTTTTACACCGGGCATGATCATGGGGATTGCGCCCGAAGCCATCAGCGCGGAGCGGATATTTTCTCTGGTGAGCGGTATTTTGTGGATGGGGAAATCCGCCATGTCAAAAAAAGGCGGGATATCGCGGGGGTCGTAAAACAGGGTCCGTGTAAAAAACAGTTTCAAGCTTCCCCGAAACAGGGCATTTCCGGCGGCGGCCAGCGCCAGTCCGGCCAGCAGCCGGGATCGGGTGTCGCTCCCCGTCAGCCCCCGGCACTGAACCGACAGGATATTCAAGCGAAGCAAGGGATTCGATAAAATCTGCTCCGGACCGTCCGGGCCCATCATCTGCTCCAGGATGGACTCGATTTGCGCATTGACCGATTGCATGGAAGGGCGTGGACCGTAGGTCTGGCGAAGGTAGGCCGATTCAAACCGGTTCAGCGCCCCGAGGGGGTCCTTCTGGGATACCGCGGCAAACCGCCATGCGCCGATGGAGGAGCCGACAAGAAACAAAGGGGTTTTCCGGGAATCAAACCAGGAGCCGAACAAAAGTCGGTCGAGCCCGCCCAGGACCAGCCATTTCGGACCGCCCGCCGCCCCGGCCGCCACATCGACATCATCCGGCCGGATCCCTGATGCCATGATCTTCTCATATGCCTTTTTTCCGGCCCAGAAAGAAACCAGTCGGGTCATAACACCATCTTCCCATCCGTTATTTTCGTAAAGAAAGCAAAGGAGTACCATAGGGTATCGGGTGTTTCATGGCAAGGGAATTGAACCGCCTGGACATGGGGCGATCAGGCGCGGTGAAGTCGCAAAATTCCCACCTCAGCTTCCTCGCAGCAATTTCAGCATTTGATTCAGCGGGCGGGTGTTGATGACGTCTTCTTGTTTCAGCCATCCCCGGCGGGCTTCCGTAATGCCATTCTTCATCCGGTGCAAACCCAGCGCGCTGTGGGCGTCGGTGGAAATGGCGATCTTCACTCCCGTTTCCACGGCCATCTTGCAGTAGGCGTGCGGCAGGTCGAGACGGTCCGGCTGGGCGTTGACTTCAATGACCACTTTCCGCTCCTTTGCCGCCGCGATCATCTTTTCCAGGTCGATCTCCATGGGTTCGCGGGAGTTGATCAGGCGCCCGGTGGGGTGACCGAGAATCTTGAGACAGGGGTTGTCCATGGCCCGGATGATGCGCTCCGTCTGCTTTTCCCGGGAAAGGCGCTGGTAGTAATGGGCCGACCCCACGACGATATCGAGCTCCTTCAGGACCGAATCGGGCAGGTCGAGTTCTCCGTCGGCCAGGATATCCACCTCGATTCCTTTGAGGAGCGTAAACCCCTCCAGGGTTTCATTTACGGCATCGATGGCGGCCATGTGCGCCCGGAGGTCTGTTTCCGTCAGCCCGCCGGCCATGGCCACCTTCTGGGAATGCTCGGTGATGGCCAGGTATTCATATCCCATCGCTTTTGCGGCCTGCGCCATTTCCGTCAGGGTATTCCTGCCGTCGGTGCGCCGGGTGTGTGCGTGCAGGTCGCCCCGGATGGCCTCCAGCGTAATCAGTTCCGGGAGGGCCCCTGCCCGGGCGGCTTCGATTTCCCCGAGATTTTCCCGCAGTTCCGGGGCGATAAATGGCAGGTCCACGGCTTGGTACACCGATTCTTCCGTTGCGCCGGCGATCTGCGCCTCCCCGGCAAACACCCCGTACTCGTTGATCTTGAGCCCTTTGTCGATGCCCAGGCGCCGGATGGCGATGTTGTGGGCCTTTGATCCGGTAAAATAATGCAGGGCTGCCCCGTAGCTTTCCTCCTTTACGATCCGCAGATCCACCTGGAGTCCGGAGCGCAGCCGGATGGCGCTTTTGCCCTGGCCGGCGGCGGTGACCCCGGCAACGTCCTCAAAGCCGGTAAATGCCTGCATGACCTTCGCCTCCCGCCCGGGTTCGCAGACGGCCAGGATGTCGAGATCCCCTATGGTTTCTTTTCCCCGGCGGAAGCTTCCGGCAACGGTCACCCGCTTTACCCCATCCTGCTGCAGAAGGTATTTTTCCAGGGCATCCGCATATGGCCCCACGTCGCTGATCAGCATGCGCGGCGCACCTTCTTTCTTGACGCGGCCAAGCGACTGGAGGATTTTCTGCTCGGATTTTTTCCCGAATCCCTTGAGCTCCGAAATGGCGCCCGATTCCGCGGCCGTTTTCAGGTCGTCCATACTCCGGATTCCCAGCCGCTGGTGCAGGAGGGCCACCTTTTTCGGACCCAGTTCGGGAATCCGCATCAGTTCGCACAGGGCTTCCGGGACCTGGGTCTTTACTTCTTCAAGCTTCTGCAGGCGTCCGGTTTGAACGATTTCCCTGATCTTTTCCGCCAAGTCCCGGCCGATACCGCGGTAGGCGGTCAGATCGCCGTCCTCTTTGACCAGTTTTTCCACCTGCTCGGACATCCCGTCGATCACCCGCGCGGCTTCCCGGTAGGCACGGACCCGGAAAGGATTTTCGCCCTTGAGTTCCAAAAGGTCGGCAAGCCGGGTAAAGATGTCCCGAATTTCGATGTTCTGCATGCTCATTAAACGGACTCCATCAGCGGTTCAAAAAAGAAGTGAAGAAAATATCTGTTTTCAATATCCGCATTTCCGAAAAAAAATGCAATTTCGATCGCCCCCCAAGCTTGCCCGGGACGAAATGGACGGTACGACTGGGCAATCGCCTGTGCCTGATGAAACATCACTATTTTAATGCCCCCAAACCGTTCACCTGTGTTAAGATCCAACTCAATTGTCTGGTTTTCGACTGCTGCAGGAAGGGACGGATTATGCCCGGACGCATCATTTCCGCAATGCTCATCATGATGATCGTTGCGATATTGTATGCCGGATTGAACATTTTTGGCAAGAATATCGTGTGCCTGAACGACGGCCGCTTCATTGAGGCCGATGAGGCCTGGCATATCGGAAGCGAGTTGTACTATGTCACCGGCGAAAGCCTCGACACCCTCCCCGCCTCCAGCGTCAAACGCGTGATCAGGGGTGATTACGGCATCAGGAATGTGCCGGCGCTCCTGACCTATTATTTTACCGAAAAAGAAGAGATCCGCCTCGGCCTGATGACCTGGATGGCAGGTGCCGCAGGCCTGACTTTCCTGTTTTTCCTGATGACCGGCACCCGGCGCAAATCCGGCGGACCGCACCGGTTAAAATCCCCGGCCGCATCCGGCCGGCAGCCTCGCACAGATAATGATGCGCCTGCAGAAGCCCGGCTGGAATTTGAATTCGGCATCGATATCGTCCGGTTTTTTCTCGAGGTGTTCAGGTATCAAACCGGTGCATCGAAAAGCGCCCCGGCACACATCACGTCCGTGGAAAGGGATCGATCCGGCAATTACATCTACCGACTTCATGTCCGGCATCACGGCCAATGGCATTCCCGGCGCATGACCATCGGCCCCATCGGTGAAGGCACCCGCAGCAAAAGCAGCTGCTATTACGTCATCTTCGATGACCACATGGTCATCAAAATCCCGCCCGAGCCCGTAACCGATTTTGCCCAATACATCGCCAGCATCCGCGGCGAAACACGCATCGCGGACAAGATCGCCCCCCGGGAATGCCTGGTGCCGCGGATCGCCACCATTCTGCGCCGGATCTATCGATTCCCCGGCGAATCGACGCTGGCGCCCGATCAGCTGGACGACCGGTACCTGACCCTGCTGGAAAGCCGGGAAGAACTGCGCCAGTACCTCAAAATCGGCAATACCCATGCCTATTTCATGGACCTGGCCCGGTATTTCTTCCTGGGGCCCGTGGCCAAGGGCATGCATGACACCATCAACGCCGTTGCCAATGAAATACTCAGGGATCCCGACATTATATGCGATCGCCATGAATTTGCCAGCCGCTACGGTCCGGATGCCGAGGCGCCGCGCCGGCAGGCCGCATCCATGCTTGCGGATTTTGAGCGCAGGAGTGAAGAACTGCTGCTCAAGCATCATCTGGATACGGCCGCTTATCAATACCGGCATCATGCCTGGTTTGCCGCCGGGCTGGCCGCCGGAGCCCCCGGGAGCCCTGATTTTCCGATTCGCCTGGCCGCAAACATCGAAAAAGAGCTTCCCCGGATGTTTCGAAAAGAACTGCTTGCCCTGCTGGGCGACCTTTTCAGCAGCGCTGCTCCGATTACCGAAAACTATGGAAATGTCATCGGAAGGTATACCCGAATCCTGTCTCTGGCCCGAAACGAACCCAAAATGAACAGCATCGTGTCCAACCTGCTGGACCTGCTCTTCTGGACGGGAAGCCAGGGGGTGGCCATCCGGGACTTAAAGCCGGACAACCTCATCATAGCGGGTGATCCGGAACTATATCCGGTATTTTTAAATTCTCCGGACAAGTTCAATATCGGGCTGATCGACCTGGAAACCGCGGTGGACTTTGCGCCCGGGGAAGCAAAGAAAATCGACCAGCCGCTTTTGGGCGGCTCGCTCCAGTATGCCACGCCGTCCAATTTCTTCCCCAATGAAATCATAGACGCTCATTTTGACGATCTGCCACGGATTTTTTCCCTGCAGGACTGGTATGCGGCCATCGCCATCATTTTTGAACTGATTGCCGGAGAACTGCTGTTTGTCAAAGCGGGACGGCTGCTGGGCGGCAAAATCAATGCCATCGACCGGCTGGCGCCGGGCGCAAATTCAGTCGCCGATTTTTTCAGGGAAACCAGCATGGCCTTCTGGACGGCGGCGGCCGAGGAATTGAGCGCCGGTCTCTCCCGTTTCGGAGCGCTTGCCAAAGGTATCCGACCGACCATTCCCGTCCGGTTCAGACAGCGGCTGAAACAGGAACTGGAAATAACCGTCGAGTCGCTCAGAAAATCCATCACCCGGGATATCGAGGCGCAATCCATCTTTCGGGTGGATCCCCGGCAGCAGCAGCTGCTCGATTTTTCGATGTCCCGGCTGGAAAAACGGCTGGACCGCTGGCGAAATGATGCCGCACACCCGGAAGTGGCGCCGCAGGTCCGTGTCCGGGCGGTCACTTTCCTGGAAAACCTCATGGGATATCACACGGAAGTCGAAGAAGCCGATCGCTACCTCCGGATGCTCGATTCCGGGTCCGACATCACGGCCGAAGATTTGATGCGCATGATGTTTTTCGTGGTCAGATGCGCCATGCGCATCCCGGATCAATTCCCCGGACCCAAACGTTCGTAAACGGCTGCAAAAAAAAGGCATGAAGAATGAACGACCGGCTGAAAACGGTTGCTCTGGTGATGGTGTGTCTGGTGATCCTGGGATGCACGGGCAAGCATGTGACAGGGCTTGACGGGGACCATCCGGCATTAGACGGCTGTTATCCGCTGCCAAACTGTGTTTCGAGCACCACATGGGTTCTATATAACCGGACCCCGCCATTTGAGCTGGCCATTTCCCCCGAAGCGGCATGGCCCAGGATCAGGGAGGTGGTGGCCAATCTCCCGCGCACGGAAATCGTAGAGGAAGGCGGCGTTTATATCCACGCCAAGTGCAGAAGCCGGGTATTCCGGTTTGTCGACCATCTCGAACTGCTGCTCCATCCGGATCAGGGCACCGTATCGGTGCGATCCTCCTCGATGATCGCCTTGTTTGATTTTGGCGTAAACCGCTGGCGCATTCATCAGCTGCGAAAGCAGTTGGAAGAAATGGGAATTATAAATTATTAGTATTTCAGCAGATGCGAGGGAGCTGTTCGCCGGTGAGCATATCCACGATGCGCTCCCCGCCGATGCGCGTTTCCATGACCACCCGGCCGGGGTGTGCTTCGACGGCTTCGCCGATGATGCAGGCATCCTCGCCGCAGGGATCCGCCCGCATGGCCGATAGCACCGCCGTTGCATGTTCTGCGGGAACAAAGGCCAGCAGTTTTCCTTCATTGGCCACATAGAGGGGATCGAAGCCGAGCAGTTCGCACAGGCCGGCCACCGGTTTCTTGACGGGGATGGCGTCCTCCCGGATGCGCACGCCCACATTCGACTGATGTGCGATTTCGTTTAACACCGTGGCTGCGCCGCCCCGGGTGGGGTCCCGCAGCACGCGGATTTCCCGGGTGACCGCAAGCATGCGCTCCACCAGGCGGTTCAAGGCCGCGCTGTCGCTTCGCACCGGCGAATCAAAGGACAGCCCTTCCCGCTGGGTCAGGATAGCCATGCCATGGTCCGCGATGCTGCCGCTTAAAATAACCCGATCCCCCGGCCGGGCGAGATGACCGGAGATATTCACCCCTTCCGGGATGACCCCGATGCCGGAGGTGTTGATGAAAAGCTTGTCCGCAGCCCCTTTCGGCACCACCTTGGTGTCGCCGGTCACCACGCTCACCCCGGCATTCCGGGCCGCTTCGGCCATGGACGAGACAATGGACTTGAGATCGGAAAGGAGAAATCCCTCTTCGATGATCATGGCGGCGCTCAGGTACATCGGGGAGGCCCCGCACATGGCGATATCGTTGACCGTGCCGTTGATGGCCAGGTCGCCGATGTTGCCGCCGGGAAAAAAAATCGGGTCCACCACGTAGGAGTCCGTGGAAAATGCCAGCCGCCCGCCCCCGACCTCAAGGACGGCGCCATCGTTTAGCGCCGAAAGATAGGGATTGTCAAAGGCGGCCAGCATGACTTCTGCGATCAGGTCATTGGCCAGTTTGCCGCCGCTGCCGTGGTCCAGGAGAATTTTGTCGTTTTTTTTCACTTAAGCCCTTCCCCTCAAGAATACCGGTAATAGGCCGCACACGTCCCTTCGCTGGACACCATGCACGGCCCCACCGGGTCGGCCGGGGTGCAGGCTTTTTTGTACAAAGGGCATTGCGGGGGGGTTATCCGGCCGGTCAGTATGTCGCCGCAGGCGCACCCTTTGGGCGGTGCGGATTCCACGGGGCGGATGTCAAAGCGCCGGGCCGCGTCATGGGCGGCAAAATCCTTCCGGATGGACAGGCCGCTGTCCGGGATGGTGCCCAACCCCCGCCAGCGGGCATCGCAGACGTCAAACACCTGCTCCATGATTTGCCTGGCCTTGGGATTTCCTTCAGGGGCAACTGCCCGTGAATAGGCATTTTCCAGCGCGGGCCGGCCCTCGGCGGTCATACATACCAGCCGGTAAATGGCATAAAGGATGTCTGCGGGCTCAAACCCGGCGATCACGCAGGGGATGCGGTATTTTTCAAAAAAAGGGGCATAGGCTTTTGTCCCGATAACCACGGACACATGCCCCGGCAGGAGAAAGGCATCGATTTCGACGCCGATATTGCCGGCCAGTGCCTCCAGGGCCGGGGGGACCAGTTTGTGGGCGGCATAGACGCAATAATTTTCAAGACCCTCCCGGCTTGCACCCAGAATGGAGGCGGCGATGGTGGGGGCCGTGGTTTCAAACCCCACCCCCAGGAACACCACCTGCTTGTCCGGATGATGGCGGGCCAGATCGAGGGCATCCAGGGTGGAATAGACGATGCGGATGTCTCTTCCGGCCGACTTTTCCCTTCCCAGAGACGATCGGGTCCCGGGCACCCGGATGAGGTCGCCGAAGGTGGCGATGATGGTATTGTCCCTTCGGGCCAGTTCGATAAAGGCGTCGATGTCGCCCTGGTCGGTGACGCACACCGGGCAACCCGGCCCCGAGATCAGGGAAATGGTTTCGGGCAGCACGGACCGGATGCCGTTTCTGAAGATGGAGACCGTGTGCGTGCCGCACACCTCCATGATGCGGACTGGCCGCCCGGACGCCGATCGGATCTGCTCGATGATCTGCCGGGAAAGATCGCGCTCCCGGTATTCTTCCAGGTGCTTCATGGGATATGACGGCGCATTTTATTGATTTTTATCCGATGCGGCCAGCGCTTCGCGCAGCAGGTCCAGGGTTTCCCGGGCGGAGGCCTCGTCGAGCCTGCTGATGGCATATCCCGCGTGAACGATGACATAATCGCCCACCTGCACATCATCGAGCAGCATCAGGCTGGCTTTGCGCTGAACGCCGTCCACGTCGATCACGGCAAGGTCGTCCATGATTTCAATCACCTTTGAGGGTATGGCCAGGCACATGAGGGGTTTTTCCAATCCGATATTTTGAAAAGCATCTCCCGTCAAGACGCAAAGAACTCATTTTTTTCCTCGGCGCCTCAAGGAATGCACATTGACTAAAATTTCACATTAATCAGAAAGTAGCAAATTAAAAGGCCGCGGTGTGCGTTCCCGCACGGTCCGCGGCCTACCCGGAGGAACAACGACTGAATTTAATTCAAAATGATGCTTATCTCAGCGATCGAATGCAAAAATGGCATCAGTTTTTTAACGTTTGGATCACGTTGTGGTTTGCATCCATGATGGTGACTTCGATGGCGACACCGCCGTCCAGGCGGTGCGTGGCGCAGCTGATTCATGGGTCGTAGGCGCGCACCGCCATCTCCACCTTGTTTAAAATCCCTTCATCCACCACTCCGTCCTTGATCAGAAACCTGGCCGCCTGGTCCACGCTCATGTTGATGGGGCCGAGATTGTGGGTGGTGCCCACGATGAGGTTGGCCCGGGTGATCATTCCGTTTTCGTCGGTGGAATAGTCGTGGATCAGGGTGCCCCGGGGGGCCTCCACGCATCCCACGCCCCGGCCGGCCCGGGGTTCGACCTTGGCCCGGACATTGGGGTCGGTGATTTCCGGGTCGTTGAGCAGCTCGATGGCATGCTCGCAGGCGTAGACTTCCTCGATCAGCCGCGCATAGTGATATAAAAGGGTGGCCTGTGCCGGCCGGCCGAACAGGGACCGGAATTCTTCCAGTTCCGCCTGGGCGGCGGGGGTGGCCATCTTGTCGCACACGTTGATCCGGGCCAGGGTGTTGGCCCGGTAGATCCCCTTGGGCCGCTCCAGGTCCAGGGAGAAGCCTTCCCCCCAGGACTTGGCATAGGGAAACTTGCCGTAGGACCACGAGGGGACGTGCTCGCCCAGGTAATCGGTGTAGTCCTGCACGTCAAAATCGGTATAGGTGCCGTCGGGCTTCATCAGCCGGAGCATGCCGTCATAGAGGTTCAAGGCCCCGTCCTTGTCCACCGTGCCGATAAACCCGGTATTGATCACCCCCAGCACCTTGATGGTATCCAGATATTTGGGGAACACCTCGGCCTTGGCAAAATCGATGGTGAACCGGGCAAAATCGAAGATCTCCTGCATGTCGGAGAGCATCCATTTGCGGTCCTCTTCGGTCATGGGCTTGGAAAACCCGCCCGGCACGCCGGCCACCGGATGGATGGCCTTGCCGGCGAACTTCTCTATGATCATCTTGGCTTTCTGGCGCATCTTGACCACCTGGGTGGCCAGCTCCGGATTGGCCTTGGCCACGCCGATGACATTTCTCACCGCATAGTCGGCATCCGGTCCGATCACGAAATCGGCCGCGGCCAGAAAGAAGAAATGGAGCAGCTTGTCCTCGGCCTGGGCGATGGTCTGGACCAGTTCCCGCAGTTTGTGGCCGGCCGGCGGCGGGGTCACTCCGAAGCACCGGTCCACGGCCTTGTTGGAGGCCAGGTGATGATGCCAGGGACAGATGCCGCAGATCCGGTTGACGATCCGGGGAAGTTCTTCGGCCGGCTTTCCCTCCACGAATTTTTCAAACCCGCGGATGGACTGAAAATGGACCTTGGAGTCGGCCACATTGCCCGTCTCATCCAGCTGGATGGCGATGGTGGCGTGCCCCTCGATCCGGGTAATGGGCGATATCTTGATGGTTCTCGTCGCTGTCATGATGTCTCCTTATCTTTTCATGGATGGCCGCAGCATGTGGTGTCCTCCGGAAAAGCGCAGCATGGAGGTGGTTTCCGGAAGCGAGGCCGTATCGATGCCGTTTGACGCCAGGGCATTCAGCATGTCCAGCCGCTGGTTGCCATCCTTTTGCACCGGGCCGTAGCAGCCCCGGCAGGGGACCCGGGCGGAAACGCAGCGCGGGGTCACGCCATCGCCGCCGCAGCCGGCTTTGGTCACCGGCCCCATGCAGAGGATGCCCTGCTCCAGCAGGCAGCGCATCTTGTCTAAGGGTTCACCCGGGGCGCCGTACTGCGGGGCCGCCAGAAACCGCTTGAGCTGGCGGACCTCCCCTTTGCCTTTCCGGATGGTGGGGCAGGTATCGCAGACGCTCTTGTCCCGAAGCTTGGGGGCCCGGCCCTCCAGGAACGCCACCAGCGCCTCGAACACCTGGTCCGAATGGGGCGGGCACCCGGGCAGATAGATATCCACATCGATCTTTTCGTCCAGGGAATAGCAGGCATCCAGCAGTTCCGGCACCCCGTCGGTGGGGTACGCGTTGGGCTGGTCGGTGGTCTCCGTGGCGTAGTAGCGGGTGAAGATGTCCTCGTTTTTAAAGGAATTGGCCAGGGCCGGAATCCCGCCGTGGGTGGCGCAGGTGCCCAGGGCGATGATGGCCTTGCATTTCTTGCGCATTTCTTTGGCCACTTCCAGGTGCTCGGCATTCCGGATGCCGCCGCTCAGGATGCCCACGTCGGCTTCGGGGATGGTCACATGCTGACCGTCTCCCATCTGGCCGAAATACTTGTGGTCCATCAGCGCCGGCAGGTGGACGAAATCCACCAGTTCCAGGACGGTCAGCAACCGCTCACCCATGTCCACGATGGCGATTTCGCAGCCCGAGCAGGCATTCAACCAATCACTTGCGACTTTTGCTGGCATAGGTTTTTCCTATCTTTTGATGTTGACCGGTTTCTTGCCCAGTTCCCGCCGGTTCTGGCGGGCGTTTTTTTTCTTCTGGGCCGATGCCGTCCGCAGGGCGGCCAGGGCGTCGGTGGCGAAGCTGGGGTTCCGGTCCCGTGTGAATTCTTCCAGGGCGGTGCCCTTGGCATCGGCAAAAACCGCCCGTCCCAGGGGGGTTCGGGTGATCAGGGTGGTCCACCCCTCTTCCGCGCCGATGCCGCCAAAGGAGATATCGGCAAATTCGGCCGAATAGTCCGGGCAGTACTTGCAGGCATATCGCTTCATGAAATCCAGCTCGGCAAGTTCGATGGACCGGATCTCCGCCGGAATTCAAATGAATCATGAAATTCTTCTTGATGTTGAGCTTTTTCACATCGGCCCAGTCAAACCGGTATTCCCGGGCCAGGTGGTCCCGCTGCTCCTCCCCGAAAACGAAATTGCCGGAACAAAACAGCCCGAAGCAGAATTTCACCGAATCGGACGGCACGATTCCCAGCACCTCCATCCGGCGGTAGGCCTTGATCTGGCAGGGGGTTCCCACCAGGGCCACCCGGCGCAGCCCCTTCTTGACCATGGGGGCGAACTCCTCGATGGTGGAGTAGGTGACATACTGGTCGGAAAACCGCTTCATGCCGTGGGAGGTATCGAAATAAAATCCGGCGGCATCGGCGATCTCTTCTGCGGTGGTGGCCAGGCTGGGCTCCCGGTGCAGGGGGTCGGCGGGGCGGGTGACGATGGCCCCGTCGATGCGCCCGGCATTAAACAGGTGCAGCAGCAGGGCCGTGACCACACCGCCGTCCGTGGCTCTTTTGAGGATTTCCGGGTCTTTGGCCCGGGCCACGCTGGTTTCGATGATCCGGCCGTTGGGAGAACTCCAGGCCGCCTTGCGGCGGACCTCCTCTTCGTACTCGTCAATTTCCGGACAGATGGAGTAGCACAGCCCGCATTCGATGCATTTTTCCATTTCCCCGTAGCGCGGCTTGCCGTCCTTGTCCAGTTCCAGCGCCCCGTAATTGACGGACGTACAGAAGGTGACGCATCCGCCGCACCGATGGCACAGTCCGGGTTTCTGGACTTCCTGAACCAGGTCGAAAAAAGTTTCCATAACCTTCCTCCTATCGCCGATAAGCCGATTCCGGCCAGATCCGGCCCCAGATAGGCCCGTTCGTTTTCCCCCAGGACACCCATGGACAGGCAGATCAGGGTCCAGAGATGGACGGTGAAATAGCCGCCCGCGAAATGTTCGCTCAAATCATGGATCTGGGCGTGGCAGTTGTGGCACGGGGTGATGCAGTAGTCGGCGCCGGTGGACTTGATCTGGTCGAACTTGTACCGTCCGAACTGCCGCCGGGCCTCGGGGTATCCGGCCTGGAGGAATCCGCCGCCGCCGCCGCAGCAGTAATTGTTTGAGCGGTTGGGGGTCATGTCGATGAAATTTTCCTCGCCCACCACCGATTTCACCACGAACCGCAGGTCTTCGGCGATGGGGTCGCCCAGGCTTTTGCGCACCAGCTGGCAGGGGTCCTGGACGGTGAATTTCACCTTCAGGTCCTTGTTCCAGTCGGCGCTGACCTTGAGCCGGCCCTCCCGGATCCACCGGGCGTAATATTCGATGATGCTCTTGATTTCAAACTTGTGGGGGATGTCGAATTTTTTCAGTCCGGCCCGGACTGCGAAGAATTCGTGCCCTCACTCCGTGTTGAGCCAGACCTTACACTCCAGGTCGTCCACGGCTTTCGCCTTGGTGCGGACAATTTTTTCCCAGTTCTCCGTGTCGGCCATGAACATGCAGTAATTTTCAGCGGCCCACCCCTTGGTGCCGTAGGTCCAGTCCGCCCCGGCCATGTTCAGGATCTTCCACAGGGGGACCATTTCATCGGGCTCGGTGACCGGCTCCCTCGAATTCTGGTTCAGGAAGAACTCGGCCCCCTTCTTGTCCATGGGCGCCTGCAGATCCTCGAACCCCTTCTGGTTGTCCCGGACCTCGTCGGCCACGTCTTCCACCACGAACTGCCAGTCCTCCTCGGAGGCCCCCATTGCGCTGCAGGTGTCGTGCCGCAGGGCCGCATCGCAGGAGGCGATGATCCCCTTGGGCCGTTTCTCCCGCGGCCAGTGATTGCGCACGTGAAAGACCAGCTGGGGGATATCGATCTTCATGGGACACACATAGATGCAGCGCTGGCACATGGTGCAGTGCCAGGCCCAGTCCGTGCTCAGAATCTGCTCGTCCATCCCCATGGCGGCCATGCGCAAAAATTTGCGCGGATCCATCCCGGAAAGCCCCGATGCCGGGCACCCCGACGAACAGGCGCCGCAGGTCAGGCATAGGTTGAGATTTCCGCCGTCGGGAAGAAGCGACCTGACCTTGTCCTTGAATATGCTTTGACGGGTTTTCCCCAGTCTGATTTCATCGAGTTTCATTGACCCCATTCCTTATCGTTTAATGTGATCAGTTGGCCGCGGCTTGCGCCGGCTGCGCCATGGCGGGGCCCAGCGCCTTTATCTTCTCCGTAAACCGGGTGACCACCTCGGCAAAGCGGGGGGCTTCGGCCGAGGAGACCCACTCGATGGCAAACCGCTGCGGGTCGATGCCCGAATCCTCCAGCACGATTTTAATGACCTCGGAGCGGGCCAGGGCTTTTTCATTACCTTCCAGGTAATGGCATTCCCCCAGATGTCACCCCATGACCATGACGCCGTCGGCCCCCTTGGACAGGGCTTCGACCACGATGTTCGGGTGGACCATGCCGGAGCACATCACCCGGATGGCACGGAGATTGGATGGATACTGGAGGCGCATGATCCCGGCCAGATCGCCGCCGGCATAGGCGCACCAGTTGCAGAGAAAACCGATGATTTTCGGTTCAAAGCTGTCGGACATGGCTTGTTTCTCCTATTGCGCTTGTTTAATTGGGTAGATCCAGAGCGGCATACACCTGGGCCCTTAACTGCTGGTCGGTAAAGCTGTGCACCTGGATGCCCTGCTTGGCACAGGAGGCCTCGCACATGCCGCACCCTTTACACAGGGCCACTTCGGTGCTGACCTTCTTTACCACATGCCCGTTCACCGACTCTTCCTTGAGCGAAATGGCATCATAGGGACAGACATCCAGGCATATGGCGCACCCGTCGCATGCCTCGGTGACAAAACTTTTGACCGCATCCAGAGACATCCGGCTTTTGGACAGGATCACACTGGCCCGGGAAACCGCGGCCTTGGCCTGGGAGATCGAACCTTCGATCATTTTGGGATAGGTGGCCAGGCCGGCGACGAAAAGTCCGTCCACCG
Source organism: uncultured delta proteobacterium (assembly GCA_963826785.1). GTDB lineage: Bacteria > Desulfobacterota > Desulfobacteria > Desulfobacterales > Desulfosalsimonadaceae > CAWGYD01. Next base: position 349,793 of record CAWGYD010000004.1, on the reverse strand, counting down.
CCATGTCCACGGGCCGCAGCTTGGGATGGGCTTCGTTGAGGAAGCCGTCCTGGTTGGTGGCGCACCTGAAGAGGCCGACCAGGTCGGAGACATCGTTGGGCACCACCGCCGCCGCCAGCACCAGGTAGTCGGTATCGATGAGCACCGGCTGCCGGACGATGGGGTCCGTCACCCGCAGGAGCAGATCATCTCCCTCCCGGAAGACCTCCGGCTTGTTGTCCAGATCATAGCGGATAAACATCACCCCCAGTTCCCGGGCCTTTGTATAGAAATCCTCTTTGGTGCCGTAGGTGCGCATATCCCGGTACAGGACATAGACGTTCATGTCCGGATTGAGCTCTTTTAGCATGATGGCCGATTTGGCCGTGTGGGTGCAGCAGATCCGGCTGCAGTAGTTGCGCTGTTCATCCCGGGAGCCCACGCACTGGATAAAAACGGCACTTTCGGCCTTTTTGATCCGATCGGCGTGGTGGGCCAGTTCGCTGTCGAACTGCAGATGGGTCATCACCCGGTCGTCTTCTCCGTAGAGGTATTCCGTGGGCACCGATTCTTTGCCGCCCGTGGCCAGGATCGCCACACCATAATCGATGTGGTGGGTGTCGCCGTTGCTTTCCACCTCGCTGGAAAAGCTGCCCACGATGCCGCTCGCGGACTTCAACCGGGCATTTTTCAGGACCTTGATCTTCTCGTGGTTTTCCACCTGTTGAATCAAATCCTGCAGCGCCGGAAGCACCTCTTCCCCCTTGACGGTCTTATGGATGTTTAATGCATTGCCGCCCAGCGTATCCGATTTTTCCAGCAGAACGGTTTCATATCCCTGGCCGGCAAACCCGAGGGCTGCATTGATGCCCGCCATCCCGCCGCCGATGACCAGCGCCTTCTGTACGACGTCCACCGAGAGTCTTTCCAGGGGGTAGGCCATGCGCACCTTGGATACCGCCATCCGCACCTGATCTCTGGCCTTCTGCGTGGCCTTTTCGGGATCATTGTGATGCACCCAGGCATTCTGATTCCGGATGTTGGCCATTTCCACCAGGTAGCCGTTCAAGCCAACCTCCCGCAACGTGTCCTGGAAAAGGGGTTCATGGGTCCGGGGGGAACAGGCGGCGATCACGATCCGGTTGAGTTTCTGTTCCTCGATGGTTTTGGCCATCATGTTCTGGGTATCCGTCGAACAGGAGAACATGTTGTTCTGGGCAAAGACCACATTGGGCAGCGATTTGGCAAATTCCACAACCGAGGCCACGTCGATGACGCTTGCGATGTTAACTCCGCAGGAGCAGACAAACACCCCGATGCGGGGTTCCTGTCCGGCGATCAGTTTTTCAGGCGGATATTTCTTCTCCCGCGTCAAACTGTTCTTGGCCAGAACCAGCGCTTTTGAGGCTTCGGCCGCCGCAGAAGAGGCCTGGGCCACGGCAGTGGGGATATTCATGGGCCCGGCAAAAGCACCGCCGATGAAAATCCCGTCCCGGGTGCTGGCACAGGGGTTGAAGCTGCCCATTTTCGCAAAATTGTAGGGTGTCAGGGCGATTCCGGTCTTCTTCGCCAGGGACCCGGCATCCTTGGAAGCCTCCATGCCGATGGACAGCACGGCCATGTCGAAATGTTCCCGCAGCTGTTGGCCGTCTTCGGTGAAATACGTCATGACCACACCCGAATTGTTCGGTCCGGGTTCGATGGTGTGCGGCCGGGCGCGAATGAAGCGGACGTCGCTTTGTTTCGCATAATCGTAATAGAGTTCGAACTCCTTGCCGTGGCTGCGGATGTCCATGAAAAAGATGCTCTGTTTTCCGCCTTCCGGCAGGTGGGCGGCGGTGATCAGGGCCTGCTTCATGGCATACATGCAGCAGACGCTGGAGCAGTATCCGTTGTCGCACCGGTTGGTGTTTCTCGATCCCACGCACTGGATCCAGGCAATATTTTCCGGCGTTCTGCCGTCGGAGGGCTTTTCAAGGTGCCCCTGGAAGGGCCCGCCGGCGGACAGCATCCGCTCGTATTCCAGGCTGGTGACCACGTCGGCAATCTTGCCGTACCCGTAGTAGTCCAAACCGGACGGGTCGAAGGGGGTGTAACCGGGGGAGAGGATCAATGATCCCACATTGATGGTTTCAATCTTTTCCCGGTCGTCGAAGTTGATGGCGCCGGTGGGGCAGAATTTCTCGCAGGCCCGGCATTTCCCCTTGGTCACATAGAGGCAGTTGTCCGGATCGATCACGTATTTCAGGGGAACGGTCTGGCCATACTGGATGTAGGCGGCCTTGCGCTTGGAAATCCCCATGTTGAATTCATCGTCGACTTTCTTGGGGCATTTCTGGGAGCAGATGCCGCAGGCGATGCATTTGTCCATGTCGACGTAGCGGGGATTCTTTCTTACCGTGACGGAAAATGCACCGGACTGCCCGGTAACGTCTAAAATTTCGGATAATGTCAGTATTTCAATGTTTAAGTGCCGACCGCACTCGACCAATTTTGGCGAGATGATTCACATGGCACAATCATTGGTGGGAAATGTCTTGTCCAGTTTGGCCATGCCGCCGCCGATGCCGGGGCTTTTTTCCAGCAGGTAGACAAAATACCCCGAATCCGCCAGATCCAGGGACGCCTGTATACCCGCGATTCCGCCGCCGACAACCATTACCGATCCGACTGGTTTATCGAACATGGGCACCTCTTTTGGTATAATGGAGGTTTGAATTTTTTCCGGTGCTTCCGGAATGGTCCGTACATCGATATCGCCCATCAGGGCGGTTGCCATATCCCGGGAAATTCCCTTTTCATCTAAAAAGCGGATGAATTTTTCCCGTCTGATGGCATATTTCTTTCCCATCCTGGGTTCTGCCGGGAGCGCGCCGGTCTTGATCCAGTTGCTGACCGTATTTCGATGGACGCCGAAGATCTCGGCAAGTTTTCCCACCTTGATTTCAATCATATAATGACATCTCCATTGGGTTGGCGCTTCGAAGTTCCCGCCGCACCGGCTGCTTCCAGAATCCGGTCACACATGCCGGGAATGGCGCTTTTGACCGCATCCGACATGCCGGGGCAAATTTCTTCGGGAATGTGTTCGATCTGGACGACTAACACACGGATGTCCACCTGGGTGTGATCTTTTAATTCCTTGAGCATGTTGGTGGTGGGAAACTGATGCAGAGAAAAATCGGATGTTTTTTTTACGTCGATTTCATCCACATCGATTTCAAAGATTTCGCCGGGCAGCCGGCCGGGGCGGTCCGCGGCATCGACGACGATAATGCGGTCGGGTTTGTCGGGGGTCAACAGAATATCGAACAGGAGATCGCGGATGGCGGTTCCGGCATCCGCGCAGGTGACATGAGGCGGAAGATCGCAGCTGGATTCCAGGGTTTCGATCACGCCCGGGCCGAACCCGTCATCACCGAAGAGCGGGTTGCCGCAGCCGAATATGAGACATGATTTTACAGGCGCATCATTCATTGGCGCTCCATTCCGGGGCAATTTGGCATGTGCCAACTGTGCAATGTGTGCAAAGTAAACCCCGTTATCAGTAATGAACATTGTGCAAAGAATTGTCAACGGAAAAATTCAATCCAAAGCGGTTTTTTTATACAGATTCTCTATGGGAAGTAAAATCCAGAACTTGGCGAACAGGGCGGCGATATGGGCGAGCCGGGCGATAAAGGGGATGCGGAACAGATTTTATCGTGTGCGATTGAAAAGCAGACGCACTTGAAACCTAAATGCCGCGTTTTACTTTAGGAGATATTCGTCACAATTGATGCAACCTATACACAGGGCACAGGGGCGTATGCAATGAAAGATATCGTAAAATGGCTGCTCAAAATCGAACATAAGGCCGGGATATTCTACAATGGAGCGGCTGAAGTGTTTAAAGACGAACCGGCCTTTGCCGGCCGGATCAGGCGGTTTGCGGAAGATGAAGCCTGGCACTATCATGCCATGGCCAGCGCCGCCAGCCACCTGGTGGCCCACGGGGAAGCTTCCGCCATCCTTCTGGACCCGGAGACCCGGTTGAAAATCGAAGCCCATTTTGACAAGGCGCTGGCCCACCTTTCCGGAAGCACCCTCACCCGGGACCGCCTGCTGGATTTTATCATCAACACGGAATTTTCCGAATGGAACGACATCTTCCTCTTCGTGGTGAATACGCTCAAAAAGAGCGTTTCCGAATTCAAGTGGGTGGCCGCCGGTCTGCAGACCCACAAACGGGCCGTCGAGTATTTCATTGAGCAGTCGGGTGAAAAACGGACGAAAATCGACCAGATCATGCAGCTTGACCCGGTCTGGCAGGAGAAAATCCTGATCATCGAGGACGATGAGGCCATTGCAGAGCTGCTAAAGGCGATTCTGATCGATGAGGGGATCATCGAGATGGCCGAAAACGGTCGCGAAGGGCTGGAAAAAATCAAATCGACCTGGTACCGGCTGATTCTTTCCGATATCGACATGCCGGTCATGGATGGACTGGAGTGCTTCAGCGAAGCGCGCCGGCTTTTCCCGGCGATTGCTTCACGCTACCTGTTTTTTACCGGGGATGCTTCCCTTGCCCGGATATCGTTTTTCAACACCCACCAGATTGCCCACCTGCAGAAACCCGCGCCGCTCAATAAAATCCGGCAGGCGGCGCTCAATATCCTGCTGGGATCGACCAGGCCCCTTTCCCGAACGGGGTCCCAAGTAAAATAGGGGGGTCTATCGGAATACATCACCGCCGCCGTCATCATCCGCCTCATCCCCGTAATCATCATAATCGTCATATTCATCGTCACCGAAGGCATCATCATCATAATCAAATTGATCGCCGTCTTCGCCGGATTCATCATTTTCCATGATCACTTCTGCCATGGAAAGGGATTCATGAACGGCTTCGACGATGTCCTCATCGCTGGAATGAAGCAGAGGGCCCAATACCGCTGCGGCATCCTGCGGCCGGATACCCACCACCGCATCTATGGCGGCCAGCAGCATCTCCTTGTCCTTCTTTTCGTTTTCAATGATGCCGACCACCTTCGGCCAGGCTTCGGCGATTTCCCAGTTGCCCGCCGCACAGATGGCGTGGTAACGGATATTTCGGATTTTGCTGTTTAAAGATTCCAGTATCTGCTTTTTAAAACCATGCACATAGCCCATGCAGAACACGGCGGTGAGCTGCCAGGCCGGGTCCTTGCTTTCATAAGCTTCGCGCACCGCCTCCGGATGCCAGTCCCTGGGGGCCCGAACCGAGGCTTCCAATATGCGCCGCCGCACATCGACGGGAAGCCCCTTGTCCTTGAACAAACGGTGAAGCCCATCCTGTATCCGCCGGAAAGCGTGCTCTGAAATCAGGATGTCATCGACGTCCTCGAACTCCATGGTATCGGCGTATTCAAGGACCGCCCCGAGTGAAATCGCCGCAGATTCCCGGAGTTCATCAGGTTCCCCGGCGCGCCCCGCCACCGCCAGCAGCGCATCGGCCAGCGTGTCGTTGATCACGGAAATGTCTCCGGCCAGCTGCGCGGCCAATTTCCGGTCAGCCACGTCCGCACGGGGGTTGTCAATCACTCCAAGCAGCGACCCCGCTGCATCTTCCGGCCATTCCCAGGGGGGAATATTCGCCAGGCGATTCAATTCCATCGGCCACCTCCTTTAAAAGATCACTCCTGAACAGGGATAATATGTGTATCCACCCGTCTCTATTATGGATGCTCAGCGGACAGATTGTCAAAACGGGTCCGTTTTCCGGATCAAGACACAAGATCGAATCGACATTTCAGCGCCTGGCACTTCTTGGCAATGGGAATATCCGCCGGCAGCAGATCATATTCCAGGAGTCGGTCCGGCGGCACCCAGGCGATCTGGTCGTGCACCATCAGGATCAACTCGCCCGAGGTCCAGGTGACCCGATAGGCCAGCAGCCGGATTTTGCCATGATCGTAGACATGGATGCTTTTTGCGACCAGTTCATGGACAACCACATCGATGGCAAACTCCTCCCGTATTTCACGGACAAGCCCGTTTTGAGGCGTTTCTGCAGGATTGACCTTGCCGCCGGGAAACTCCCATTTTCCGGCATGCCGATCGCCGGGCGCCCGCCGGGCGATCAGACATTTTCCATCCCTGCAGATAATGGCAGCGGTCACGTCGATCATGGCGGCACCATACCCCGGCCGTTTTTAAAAGTAAAGACGGGAACATGGAAAAACAGTGCGCCTGAAAATGCTTCGCGCAGGATTTTCATATTGGCCAACCCCGGGAACTGCGGAAAACGCAACAGGCGGCCATGCCGGACCTGAAAAATATGCTTGCGCAAAGCGACTGCTTTTGATTACTTACAAACCCTGGCTGCCTGGAGACAAGGCGCATGCGGATGCAAACAATCCAACTGATCACAAAAAACGATAATAGATTTGAAATGAAGAGCCCACCGGCGGTATCTCAAAAGACGCGTATTCGGCGAAAAGCCTTTGACCGGGCGCTGCGGGCCCTGTCCTTCATGCGGTCGTTTTCCACATACCAGCGGTCAGCGGAAAAGCGCTGCGAGACCATATCCGATATCGCCTATCATACCGGCGGAAATCCTTCCCACAGGCTTGATCTCTACCGGCCCCGGTCCATCGACTCCCCTCTGCCGGTGGTCCTGTACATTCACGGCGGGGGGTTTACCATCTGCTCCAAACAGACCCACCGGGGCATCACCCTGGCCTATGCCGACCGGGGATATGTGGCGGTCAATATCGATTATCGCCTGGCGCCCCGGCATCCATTCCCCGCCGCCCTGGAAGATGCGGGCCGGGCCTGGAAATGGGTGGTGGAAAATATCGAAAATTTCGGGGGAGATCCGAACCGGATCGTGATCGCCGGGGAGTCGGCGGGCGGCAACCTGACCCTGGCCCTGGCGGCCTGCGCCTGTTTCCGGCGCCCGGAGCCGTTTGCCCAGGCCATTTTTGATGCGGGCGTCGCCCCCCGGGCCATCATGGTCATCTGCGGGTATCTGCAGGTCAGTGATCCGTTCCGGCTCAAACGGCTCAGCCCGCCCATGAACCCCTACTTCCGGCAGCTGAGCTATTCAGTGGCCCGGGACGTTTCCCGGGCCTACCTGGGCCAGGCCTACAAATCACCCCACCCGGACTCCCAACTGGCGGACCCGCTGCTGGTGCTGGAGTCAAATGATCCGGAAATCCGCCCCTTCCCCGCCGTTTATGCCATGTCCGGCACCCGCGACATCCTGCTCAGCGATACCCGGCGGCTGGAACAGGCATTGAAAAACAGGCAAATCCGGCACACGGTGCGCTATTTTCCAAATGAAGGGCATGCCTTTCACCTGCTGGGTTTGAGCCGGCAGACACTGGCTTTCTGGCGGGAAAACCTTGAATTCCTGGAGACGGAAACCGCACCCGAACTCAAAGGCGGCTGAAACAGACCCGAGGCGCTATTCGGGATATTTGGGATAATCTTCCAGTGCTTTGCCCAATCCTGAACGGGCCAGTTCTTCGACCGTCAGCCATTTGGCCCCCCTGCGGAAAAATTCCGGGGCGTCCAGGAGATTTTCGGACAGCGATTTCTGCGTTTCATCATAGCTGGCCTCCCACACGGGCGTCCCGCTCCGCACATCCACCAGATAGAGGGAAAAGGCGATGGAGGCAGGGGTTTGAACGCTGAACGAGGTCCCCTCGCGCTCCCGGTAGCGCCAGACATTGCCCACCATCACATGACTGGCATTTAACCTGCGGCCCAGAATTGTGGCCACATGAAGCGGGGTATCGCTGGCCCGGTCAAAGAGCAGTGCCTCGTAAACGCGCCGGACATCTTCTTCCGGAATCACCGGCGCCGTCTGCTTCTCTTTAAGCAGGGCCTGAAGCAGGCGGGTCATGGTTTCATCCGCCCCTTCCGCCAACCCCATCTCTTCGTAGCAGAATCGGGCAAACGGGCAGCTCAACGTCTGGCCCAGATTCTGCGGATCATGGCCCTTGATAAATGGCATGACGGCCAATTTTTCGGTGACGGGTTCCTGGGCAAGACACGGGTGTACGGCCAAAAACACCCAAAACATCAGACCGAGCCCCACGATGGACCGTATCCCCGAATTGCGATATCCCTGATCTTTTATCCCTGTCATTTTCAACCCCCTTTACCCGCTGACTTTAATTCTCCGTCGTCCCCAAAAACCTTCAGTTGACAATATCATATCCTGGCATTTTTATAAAAATAAACATGGATGATAGCGCATAAAAGGAATTTTAAGGGGCCCGTTGACTGAACCGGAATTGTCGATGTTCATCGCCGCCGCCTGCTGGCGGATATGCAATTTGCCGATTATCTTTATTGCAGGCAGACAATCGCGGAGATGATCCATGCGCATCGGCATTTTAAAGGAAATCAAGGAAAATGAAAGCCGGGTTTCGGCAACGCCGGCCTCTGTATCTGAAATGGTCAGCCACGGCCACGAGGTGCTGGTGGAAGCCGGGGCGGGTGCGGGCAGCGGATTTGCCGATGATCGCTACCGTGCGGCCGGCGCGGATGTGCGGCCGGAGGCGGGCGAAATGTGGGGCGGCTGCGAACTAAGCGTCAACACCCATGCCGGACAGGTGACCCACCCCCGGGTGGCCGATGCACTTGAAATGGACTTCCGTCAGGCAAAAGAACTGACCTGACCCCTCGTATTCACCCCATGCAAAGACAAACACCATCCGATGAAAGGAAAACCTCAAATGACCAAAGCCCTCTCCGTCACCGCCAGGGAATCTTTCATGGGCCGGATCGCCCATGGCGCAGACCTCCTGGAAGCACTCGAAAAGCTGTGTCATTCCCGAAATATCCGCTCAGGACGGATTTCGGCCATCGGCGCGGTAAAAAAGGCCCGGCTGGGGTATTATGATCAAACGGAAAAACAGTACCGTTACAATGATTTTGACCAGCCGCTCGAAATAACGGCTTTATCGGGCAACATTTCCCTGAAGGATCAAAACCCCGTCGTCCACGCCCACATCACCCTGGCCGATGAAAACGGACATGCGTTCGGCGGCCATTTGGCCCCGGGCAATGTCGTATTTGCCTGTGAGTTTATCATCGACGTCTACGGGGAATCGGATTTTGCCAGAAGGTTTGACGAAATCACCGGCCTACCCCTCTGGTCGCTTTAAAAGCATCGGCCGCGCGACTCCGGTAGTGGTTTTTTGCGTTATTTCCTCCCCTTTCGCAAAGGGTGGCAGGGGGGATTTAGAATTGCCGGCGCTGGTAAACGGACAAACGAAAAAATTTGACCTGCCCGGTCGATATCGGTGGCCTGAAATCGAATTGGCTGCTATAGTATCTTTCATGAAGCGAAAGACGCATAAGCAGTGTAAAAATTGTCTGGAAATCAAAAAGATAGACGATTTTTACGAAAACAAGTTCAGCCCGGACGGCCGATACTCGTTCTGCAAGATCTGTTTTGATGTGAATGCATCCCCCCCGCAGCAGACCGCCGCCGCACAGCTGCCGCAGCCGAGCCGGTGCGCCCGCTGCCACCTTGAAAAACCGTTCCAGGCGCTGACCGCTCATGCCCAGAGCACGGACAGCACCGACCTGTGGTGCGAAGATTGCCGGTCCCAATTCGAAGCGGCCGCTCCCGCTTCGCCCCCACCAGCGGCCGAATTTTCTACTGCCGCACTTATCCTGCCCGAACCCGCGGCAACAGGCTTGCCCGCCCGGGAAACCGACGCCGAAAAAGACCCTGAACCGGAGCAGACATCCGCTGCGGATATCCTGTCAGAAGTACAAGGGCTTATTTTAGAACCTGAGCCGCAACTGCCGGCAAGCGGGCAAGGCATTTGCGAAACGGCGGAAACGGCCATCACCATACCGGATGCGCCCCCTGGAATTAAAGAACCCCAGATCTTTGTGGTTGAAGTTTACGACCCGGATGAAAACCAATTATCCTCCCGGCATGAACCGGATGCCGCCCCCCGCGTTTCCCGTACGCGCAAATGCAACGGCTGCCACAAGGTGGAGCCGGTTCTTTCCGCATTGAAAGTGATGATCCCCGTCCACGCCTGGTTCTGCAAAGATTGTGAAACCAGTCAGATTCAGCGCTACGTGCGCCGGGGGTCTCTTATCCAGGATGAACGGGGAAACATCTACAAGATTACCACGGTGCTGAGCCACACACTGGTTCGGGGGGTGATCCAGCATAGAGACGGCACCTGGGACCGGAAAAAAGTCAATATTTACGGCAACTGGAAGACCCGGAAACGAAAGAAAATCAAGTACGCTTTCTTTACATTGAAATAAAATCCCTTTGTCGGCGGATCCCCTCATGATTAGCATAAAAGAGGCATCTGAAATCGCCATCGAACATCTCACGACGCTCTACTCGGAACAGGATCTCGGACAGGTTCTCCTGGAAGAAGCGGAACTGACGGATGACAACACGTTCTGGTTCATCACGCTGAGCTTCAAACGGCCAAACGCCGCCGGGAGGGTCGGCGAGTCCGTCTTTGCCGCAAACCGCAATTACAAGGTTTTAAAGATCGACAGCAGCACCGGTGAGGTCCGGTCTATCCGAAACCAGTCCACGCAGTAGTCCATCTGGCACAACGGCGCCATTCACTTACGGTCTTGGGATGCGGTGGCCAACGGTTATTTCGGGAGGTGAAAATGACCTGGGGCATCCCCAACCTGATCACCCTGTTTCGGCTGGCGGCAAGTCTTCTCCTGCTGCTCTGGTTCTACCTGGCGGCCCCTTCGCACAAGATTCTGATTTTTTTGTTCATGGCCGTTTTCAACAATTTCATGGACACGGTGGACGGAAATCTGGCCCGGTGGCGGGGAGAAGTCACGGCCTCGGGAAAATTCTTCGACGCGGCCGGCGACCGGCTGCTCAAAACCGCCGTCATGTGCATGCTGTCGTACATGGGGGTCTTCCCCTGGTTCCTGACCGCCTTTCACCTGGGATTTAAAAATCAGTTTTTTGAGCTTCCCGCCTTCTATGTGGAAGGCCGCCTCGGGGACAAGGCCCGGGTGAAAAAAGAGCTGCCCCTCTATTTTGCGCTCACCTATAACAAACCCTGGATCCTCTTCGGGGTCATCCTCAATTACACGGTGTGGTCGCTGCTGATCTATAATGCCTTCAACGAGGCCCTCTTCACCCCCGGCCAGCTGACAGCCCTCTACCTGCTCTTTTTCATGCACAGCCTGGTCCGGGCGCTCCCCTTTGTTTCCATTTATTCATTTTTCGATAAAGGCCTGCCAGCCGCTTTACCGGCTACTTCACCAACAGATTGAAAGCGGGCTTTTTGGGGAATTCATATGGTGAAAAAATTTGAGAAATGGCCGAATCGTCATTATCTTTGACTTACACGTGATAAAGGCAGATTTTAACCCCCTACGAAAGGAGGAAAACCATGGCACCTCAAATCGGTTCAACCCCCCAGCACTGCCCGGGATTTCAGCACTTCAAAAATTTGAGCGCATTTACCTGCAAATGTCCGGAATGCGGCGAAGAGAATGAAATCTTTTCCGATGAATTCAACCGTCCGCATAAATGCGATAAATGCGGCAAGCAGATCGATTTCACCAAGTGCAGCCTGGAAGCATCCGGCGGCACCCAGGATGCCCGTTAACAGTGTCCATCCACGAATGAGATAATTTGTTCAAGTTCAAGGAAGGCGAAAATTTTAACCGCAGGAATACTCAAGGTATTTTGAGGATTAAAATTTGAGCCTGACGCAGAAATTGGGCAAATTAGCCATTTGTGGATGGACATTAACTAAACATCCGGACGGCCGCGGGACATCACCCGGCCGTCCGGCCTGTGACTGCACGCTCTTCGGAAATCCGCCTTCGGTAATCATTGCACCCGCCCGCCCTACCGGATCGTTTCGTCCTTCTTGACATTTGAATCACACCTGCGTAGTTTTAGAACAATTCTACCCAATGGGGAAAAATTTCCGTTCTGTCGTTCTGGCACAGGCATGAACCCTCAAAGGATTTCGAAAACCGGTCCGGGTGCGATGATCGGCATGGGCAAGGTCCCCGGCTGCAGGGGATTGGATAACGGCCCGCAGATCCGTCTCGGCGAACGGATCGAAACGCCCTTTGACCCGCTCGGATCGCTGCGCCGGCGGGTCCCGGAAAACTTTCGGCGCTGTTTGCGTTCCGGTGGCGGCCCCGTCCCGAATTATCCAAATAACATTACCCCGGCAAGGAGAGATTCATGAAGCTTCAAACACTGCTGTTCATCCTGTCCCAGGTCCTCAAAGTCGCCTCGTTCACCAACACCAGATTCAAGAAATACATCAGCAAGGCCCAGGCCCGAATCCTGATCAGGACCCAGGACGGCCAATACGGCCGGCTGCTTATCTTTGACAAGGGGACGGTGTCCTCCCGATCCGGCGGGAACCATACGGATTTTGACGTGGCCCTGGTATGGCAGGATGCGGATACGGCTTTTTCCGTGATGACCAGCAAGGCCCCCGATGCCTCGTTCAATGCCGCGGCAGAGGGCAAGCTCAAGGTACTGGGAATGGGCGTATATGCCCAGTGGTTTGAAGGCGCCATGAAACTCATCACCGGATGAAAAAAAGAGCGGCAAATTTCAAAAGCCTGGGGGAACCGGGTTTACATGCCATGGGCATGCCCGGGATCATGCAAGTTCATTTCGATCGCCGCAAAGTATTTCATGTTTGGGCAAATCGCTAATTAAAGGAGGGATCAATATGGGTAAAATCTACGGCGGGCATCTGGCGGCCAAATACATGAAGGAAGTGGAAAACGTCAGCACGGTATTTACGATTTCCGGGGGCCACATCGAAAATATTCTAGACGGGTTTACGGAATACCGCATCCGCACCATCGATGTCCGCCACGAACAGGCAGCAGCCATGATGGCCCATGCCTGGTCCATTTACACGGGGGAACCCGGCGTGTGCCTGGTGACGGCGGGCCCCGGATTCACCAACGCGCTGACCGGCGTGGTGAACGCCCATCTGGACAATGCGCCCCTGGTGGTGCTCTGCGGCCGCCATCCCCTCAGAGACGACCTCAAGGGCGCCCTCCAGGAGATGAACCAGATCGACATGATCAAGCCGGTGACCAAATGGAGCGCCACCTGCTATGATATCAAGCGCATCCCCGAATATCTCTCCCTTGCTTTCCGTCACGCCACCATGGGACGGCCCGGGCCGGTGTTTCTGGAACTGCCGCCCGACATCCTGTTTATCCAGACCGAACTCAAGGACGTGCAGATCCCCCAGGAAAAAAACGCACAGATCCGCCACCCACCCGGAGGTGTCTGAACTGGCCGAGGCCGTAAAAATCATCAACAACGCCGAAAGACCGATGTTTCTGGGCGGCAGCGGCATCGGCATGAGCTGCTGCGGGGACGCGGTGAAAAACTTCGTGGATAAAACCGGCATGCCCTTTGCCCTGATCAACAACGGCCGGGGCATCCTTCCCGATAGCCACCCCCAGTGCATCAACGAAGGCGGGTTCACCGGCATCATGACCGGGCTTCCCCAGGCCGACGTGGTGGTGGCCGCGGGCATCCGCTTCAACTGGGTGCTCCAGTCGGGCCAGCTGTTCCCCAATGCCAAGGTGGTGCGCATCGACATCGATCCCCATGAAATCGACCGGAACCGGCCGGCCGATGTCGGGCTGATCGGGGATTGCGGGTATGTTCTGGAGCAGCTCAATCCCTTGCTGGACAAAAAAGATCACGGCGACTGGCTGAAGAAACTGAAAAATGCCTACCATGCGTTCATGACCACCGAACTGGAGCAGCGAAAAAACCCCTCCGATCCCATCCATCCCAACCGGCTGGTGGCCAGAATCATGGAGGTGTTCGGTGAAGATGCATTCTACATCGCCGACGGGGGAGACACCAGCTATTACGGATTGGCGGGATTTTCCTCGGCCAACCGGGCCGGCGTGATGATCCCTGCCGGCGCCCTGCTGGGATGCCTGGGCACGGGGATCCCCTTTGCCATCACCGCCAAGCTGGTCCACCCGGACAAGCCGGTCGTCGTGTTAAACGGAGACGGCTCCTTCGGGTTCAACAGCATGGAATTCGACACGGCGGTTCGGCACAACATTCCCATCATCTGCGTGGTGAACAACGACTGCGCCTGGGGGATGATCAAGCATTCCCAGGAAATGAGCATTGGAAAAGACCGGTGCACCTGCTCTGAGCTGGGGATGCGGCAATATGAGAAAATGGTGGAGGGGCTCGGCGGCTATGGCGAACTGGTCACCAAAGATGAGGAGATCGTCCCGGCGCTGAAGCGGGCTGCCGAATCGGGCAAACCGGCCTGCATCAACGTGGTCACCGACCCGGAAGCCACCAGCCCGGCAACGGTGATGTTCTACCAGAACCTATCGGAATTCTGACCGGTATAAATCCCGCCTGCGCGGTGCTTTTGCAGGAAAAAACGTTTGAATCCTAACGGCCGCCGACGGCACACCCCCCTTTAATTCCCCCCTCAAGGGGGGATTAGGCCTTGAAATTACGATTAAATTCCCCCATCAAGGGGGATTAGGTCTTGAAATTACGATCAGATTCCCCCCTCGAGGGGGGCCAGGGGGGTGTTGGACCGGTGAGAAATCAAAAGATAAACGGGTGAAAAACGCTATTTCAAATGTTTTCATTCATCCAGGTCCACCCTGGACCAGGATGCATCGCCGGCCGTGAAGATCAGCAACCGGCGGTCGGTCCGGAGGGTGGCACTCTTTGCAGTGACTTCAAGCGATTTGACATTTTCACCGGTGCGGATGTCCACCTGTTTGAAAAAGGTTTTTCCCAGGGCATACCCGAAAGCCCGCCTGGATGTCAGCACCACGGCCACGTTCAGACCGATTGCCTCCTGTTTGAATTCGTCGTGAATGGGGAAAGGCGTGGTGGCCCAGCGGCCCATCCATGAATCAAAAACCATGATCCGCTTGGAACTTACCGCCAGTGCCAGGTGCGGCGACAGCATGATATCCGATGTCAGATTTTCACTCAGCCCGAGATCCAGAATCTTCCAGTTGGTGCGGGTGGATAGCCCCATCAGCCGCTCGGTGGTGAGCACCACGCCTACACGCCCCATTTCTCCATACCAGCGCACCGATTCGTCCAGATGCAGGTCGACGGCCGATACCCGCCGGCCGTTTCGGATGCCGATGATTTCGTCGTCGGTAATCTGGATGTGAACCAGGTCGTCCTCATTGTAACCCCGGTAGACATTGCGATCGAACCCATACCCGTAATCATAGTTGTTTTCATAGGATTGATCGAAATCATTCTTGTAAGGTACGAAGCGGGAGGCCATCAGCACGGCTGCGGCAAAAATCATTATCAGGATTGAATATCGCGCTTTCATTCGTTACCTGTTTCTTAAGGTGAAAATTAAAAGCAACTGTCTAAAGAATGAAAGCAGCGGCGGATTTGTCAAGGGGCCATGGCCGGAAGAAGGGGCGCCAGGGGCGATATCAGGCCGGTCGGCCAGTGGCCGCAAGGTATATTTTCTGTGCATGATAAGAGCTTCTGACAAAAGGCCCGGCAGCGACTTCCAGAAACCCCATCTCCTTTCCCATGATCCGCCACCGGTTAAACGCTTCCGGTGTGACAAATCGGTCCACCGGCAGGTGATGTTTGGAAGGCGGCAGGTACTGCCCGATGGTCAGGATACGGCAGCCGGCCTTCCGGAGATCGTCAAGGGTCTGCCGGGCTTCATCATCGCTTTCCCCCAGGCCCAGCATCAGCCCCGATTTGGTGGGAATGGCCGCATTGAAAGATCTTGCCCGATTCAGCAGATCCAGGCTTTGCCGGTAATTTGCCTGGGGACGCGCCCGGGAATAGAGCCGGGGAACCGTTTCAATATTATGGTTCAAAACATCGGGACCGGCCCGGATCACAAGTTCAAGGGCATCGACATCGCCGCAAAAATCAGGAATCAGGACCTCTATGCGGACACCGGCGATGGATTTCCGCAAGGCATAGATGGTTTCTGCAAAAAAGGCGGCTCCGCCCATGGGCAGATCATCGCGGGTCACCGAGGTGACCACCACATACTTGAGATTCATCTGGCTTGCGGTCCGGGCCAGGCGGGCGGGTTCACCCGGATCGGGCGGGCCGGAAGGTCCCTGTTCAACCCCGCAGAACCGGCAGTCCCGGGTGCACCGATTTCCCATGATCAGAAATGTCGCTGTTTTTCGGGAAAAGCATTCCCAGATATTGGGACATTTGGCCTCCTGGCAGACGGTATGCAGCTGCCGGTTGCTTACCAGCGCACGGATCTCGCTGCTGTTTGCCATAGGGGGCAGCCGCTTTTTGAGCCAGTCGGGTCTGATCATTTCAGCTTCGCACCGTTTTTGCACTCAACCTTTTCCCCCAGCCGGATTTTCAAATCGTCTCCGCCGACCGGTTCAAGGCGGACATCAAAGATATCCTCAAAATTTCTTACAATCCGCTGTTTCACTTCCGTCATCCGAAAGCGCCGGCCCGCAAGCGCCGACATCGATGTCACCTCCACCCCGGCCAGTCCGCAGGCGTTGATCCATTTAAAGGGGGTCAGGTCATTATTGACGTTTAAGGCAAAGCCGTGGAAGGTGATGCCATGGCGGATGGCGATACCGATGCTGCCCAGCTTCCGGCCATCCACCCAGACGCCGTGATTGCGCGGATCACGGCCTGCATGCAGGTCAAAATCCATGGCCGTTCGGATCATCACCTCCTCCACATTGCTGACCAGATGCGGGATATCCATTTTATCCCTGTCAAGGACCGCCAGCAGGTATCCCACCAGCTGCCCCGGCCCATGATAGGTGATGTCCCCTCCCCGCTCGGTGGGGACAAGGTCGATGCCCAGGCGCTTCAGCTCGGTTTCGGAAATCATCAGGTTCTCGCGGCCGCCCCGGCGGCCCAGGGTAAACACGGCCGGGTGCTCCAGAAGCAGCAGCTGATCCCGGTCAAAATGGCCGGAATGCCGCGCCTCAACCAGGTCGAACTGCAGCTGATGGGCCTCTTGAAAGGAAAGAATGCCTAAATCCGCCACCATCCAGGATCTCGAAATCATGGCCTCTTATCTCCGGCTCATCGGGGCTTTATGGCTTTGAATCACCCGGAGCGGTGCGATTCTTTTAAGGATCGATCTGGAGCACGGCGGAAAGGAGGCTCCGGGTTGCGCCATAAATGTCCGGGTCCCTGCTGGCCCTTGCGCCGGCAACGTTTAAAATTTTCACCCGGTTTTGCCGCATCCAGCGCACAACCGACAAAGCGGCCTCGGATTCGATTGTGGCGGATAAATCAATATGCAGCAGGGGCCGACTGTATTTTTCAGCCATTCTTCGGGTCAGGGCCGACCCGCCCTGAAGTTTTCCATGGCTGATGATGAGGGTGCCGTCCGAATGGCAGGCGTTTAATTCCGTCCGGCGGTCGTATTCCGGCGTGGGCGCCTCTTTCAGCCCGTACTTTTCCGGAATCTTGCCGTCCTCGGACCGGCGGCCGCGGGGAACCCATCCGCCATGGGGAATTTTGTTTTCAATGGCAAAATCCAGTGCGGCCCGATCCGCTCCTGTCTGCCCCCCGGATATGATTTTTTCGATAATCGCCGACATGTCATTTCCTCGCCTGCTGCAGAAATGATAATTACCTATCGTATCACCGAGTGTAAATCAATACCACCTGAATCCGGCATGTTTGTTCCCGGCTTGACGGGGCGGAATAAATGACGGGGGATAAGCGCGAAGGGGAGCAAATAAGGACAGCTTGTCTCGGGGATTTTGTCGGGGCGCCTTTTTCGGCCATGGCGCGAGTCGTGAAAAATGGACAGCCGGCCCGGCAGAACCCGGACGGCTGTCCATTTTCCGTCAGCTTTTTCCTTTGAGCAGCGAATGGGTATTTTCCTTGGACTCTTCCTTGCTCATCCCAAACGCCTTGGCCGCCGCTTCAAAGGTTTTGTCCGTAATGGCCTTGCCGTCGGAATCCACACCGGCATGACCTTTCCCGTGGTCATCTGCGGCTTTGCCGCATCCGCAATTGTAACACATGCGCATTCTCCTTTATGGACAGGTATTATTGATGGATTAAACCATAACAATCCCATTTTATGACTTTCAGATGAGGCCACAATGGGGTGAAACCCGAAAATAAAACCCTCATGAAATGTATAGGCCGTTTTTCATCCATTCACCAAAATCTCCTGCCGGAGTGCCGCGGTTCATGGAAATATTTCAGCAAACGATATCCGCAATCTTGACATCAGCACCGGTTTTGAAATAACTAGCGGGTTGTGAATCAGATCCGCTTCATCATGACATTTCCCCTGAAACTGACGCTTCTGGCTTTGGCTGCGGTATTGAGTATATCCGCATGCGCCGGCATACAAGGCGGCAGACCCCTTTCCGCCCCGGAGCAACTTCAGGCGGAAAACCGGCTGATGAGAAACAATCTGAAGCTTGCCCTGCGTGAAAACGAGGTGCTCAAAGAAGAAAACCGGCAATATAAATCCGAATCCGCCCGAATCAAAAACCGTGTGGCCGCCCTGACTGAAGAAGTCGCCGATCTGAACTCCCGCTATGAACAGGACATGGACCAGATGGCCGGGTGGTACCAGGATCTGGCCCGGCAGTATGCTGAACTGGAAAGCACTGACCGCGAACAGATGGCCGAAATGATGATCCGCATGGAAGAAATCCAGAGCGCCTGGGATGAGGACGCATCCCGTCTGACCGAAAAATTGAATGAACAGGCAGGTTTTCTCGACGAAACGCAAAAAACGCTCAAGGCCGATTTCGAAAACCAGAAATTAGAACTTGAGGGAAAAATTGCTGAACTGGACCGCCAGTTATCCGAAAAAAAGACGGAATTGACAAATGCAGAGGCGGCCGCCAAAGACCTGCAGGCGCAGCTTCAACAGGCACAGGACGCCTGTGATGAAAAAAAGGCCCAGCTGGATACCCTGAACCAGACTTACCAGACGCTGCTTGAATCCCACACCCAACTGCAGAAGATGCTGGATGATAAAACGGCCCGGATTGAAGAGATGAACAAGAATTACCAGTCCCTGCTGGAATGCATCCGGAACAAATAAGGCCCCCATGTTCAAGTTCCCCCCCGGTTTTTTCTTTTTCGTCAGACGGCTGTTTTTGCCCATACTGGCGGCCCTGGTGTACTTTTCCCCGGCAGCCGCGGCGGCGCCG
Organism: uncultured delta proteobacterium; assembly: GCA_963826785.1. Classification (GTDB taxonomy): domain Bacteria; phylum Desulfobacterota; class Desulfobacteria; order Desulfobacterales; family Desulfosalsimonadaceae; genus CAWGYD01. The sequence continues at coordinate 330,659 of CAWGYD010000004.1, read as the reverse complement.
TCTTCGGACGACATCACCTTTTTGCTCACGGCCAATCTCAACGGCCGGTTTGACACCGCCATCGAAGACCAGCATTCAAAGGACCCCCTGCTGATCATGGCCCAGTCGCTTCAGTACTGGCGCAACCATCACTCTGCGGACCTGTACCTGGACCTGGGAAACGCCTTTTACCCCGGCATCCTGTCGCGGTTCTCCTGCGGTTCCCTGATGATGGACTATCTCAATTACACGGCCTGTGCCGCCACCCTGGTGTCTTCCCAGGATTTGAACATCGGGGTGAGCAACCTGACCTTTCTGGCCCGGGACCGAAAGGCCCTGCTCCTTTCCGCCAATATCCGGAACAACGATGCCCCCGTGTTCACCCCCTGGTTTATCCGGAGCATCCAGGGCAAAAAACTGGCCTTCATCGGGCTGACCTCCCGGCGGGGGCTGATCGATATTGCCGAAAAACAGCTGATGGAGGTGACCTTTCAGGACATCGATGCGGCCATGCAGGAGACGCTTGGACAGGTTCTGGCCGAAAAACCGGATCACATCATCGTCCTTTCCGGCCTGTCCCAGGCGGACAATCTGGCCCTGCTGGCGCAGCAGCCGGCGATTTCACTCGTGATCAGCGGCGGAGACGCCTCCGGCGAACTGTATGCGGCCAGGGCAAACCGGGTGGACATCGAGTCGGGGCGGTCCCTGATCACCCTGACCGACCCGGCGGGGTTCTACACCCTTTCTCTTACGTCAGACGGGCCCCTGTCCGTCAACCGGCTTGAGTTTACACCGGCCGCGCCCCGGCCGATCCTGTCCACCGCCTATGATGAATTTGTCCAGCGGCTCACCCTGTGGAAAAAGCGGTTTGCCAGCGAGGGGGAGCAGATCATTGCCGAAAATATCCCCGACGCGGTTCAACTGGATACCGAACAGGTCGCCCAGCTGCTGCGGGACCGCTTCAGGGCGGAAATTGCCATCATCGAAGACTATGCCGTATCGCCGCGCGCCCTTTCGGGGCGCGTCACCTATTCGGACATTCTGGGCATGGTCAACAACGGGTATCCCGTCTACGTGTACACGCTTTCCGGAGCCGAACTCCGGCAGGCGGCCGCCCGGAAGCGCCTGGTCATCACCGGGACCGACGGGGTCATCGGTTCAGGGATACCCCATCAGCGACGCCCGGTTTTACCGGGTCTGCTCCCCCCAGTCGGTTTATGACCAATTGGCCGCCCAGTTTGGCCGGGACATCAAATACAAGAACACCTGGGAATCCATCTCGGATATCATCCGGGCCGATCTTTCTGCGGACCGGGTCTTTCTGCGCACGGATTTTAATTACCTGGATCGCCGGTATCGTGTGCTCACCGATGTCTTTTTGTCTAATTTCTACAATCAGACCAGTGTCAGCCGGGGAGAAGACATCGATATCCCGCCCGGAAAGCCGGCCGAGACCTACCGGAAATGGGGCATGGAAGACCGCATCGATCTTACCGTGTACAACCGGTATCACAAATTTGTCTTCACCCCCTACATCTACCTGATCAAACAGGAAGACGATTACCTGCAGAACCTGCTGCGTGGAACGCTGCTGTATGCCTATAACCTCGAATCTTATGTGAACCCCTATCACAAAACCCAGGTCGACACGGTGGTGGTGAAAACAGACGATCTCAGGCCGATCCTGATCCGGGATACTTTGGGGGCGCTGTTTGAGACACCGCACTTCAGCGGCAAAGTGGGCTTAGGTGTCGAAAAACAGACCCAGGATACCGGAAACGGCGCTCTATACCGGTCTTGAAACCATCATGGACGTAAACTATCTGCTCTGGGGAGACCTGGCCTACTCCCTGCATCTCGATACCTTCTTTTCCGTCGAGCGGATCGATTTCGGCAACCGGCAGATCCGGTCCGAGATCACCAATGCGCTCTCCTACCAGCTCAATTCCTTTCTGGCCCTTACCCTCAAGCACAAATGGTTTTATCTCTACTCCTTTGAATCCGACGATACCTATTCAGATTCCCAGACGCTTCTGGCCGTCGATGTGATGACCGGATTCAAACTGTTCTGATTTTCCCCTTATTGCCTTTCGCATTCAAGCGCTTCCTTCCGTGGCTGCGTCGTCGGCCAATGTAATTTCCGGTACATTGATCGCCTCCTCCGTGCCGCCTTTGAATCATCTTGAATGCAAAATGGAATTAAATCCCCTTGACATTCTGGCCCGGCGACATTATTGAATAACTAAACATTAAATTCATTTATTCAGTTAAGAAAAAAATGAAACCCAGAGAAGACATCGAGATCATCTACCAGGCCGCCCTGCCGGTCTTTTCCCGTTTCGGCTATCAGAAGACCACCATGGCCGATATCGCCAACCGGATGAACATGACCCAGGGCAACCTGTATGTCTACGTGAAGAACAAAAAAGACCTGTACCGCAAAACCGTCTCCCATGCGCTCATGAAATGGCAGGGCAAGGTGCTCGAAGCGGTGGAAGCCGAAGGGGACCTCAAGCAAAAATTTGTGACCATGTGCGAAAAGGCCGTCCAGTATCTTTCACTGGATACGGATTTGCGGGATCTGCTCATCCACGACCCGGAGATTTTTCCCATGTTTCCGGCAAAGGACCCCTATGAGGAGATCAACCGCAATTCCGTGGCCCTGATCCGATCCATCCTGCAGCAGGGGATCGCCGAAAAGATTTTCCGTCCGGTCGATCCGGACCGGGTGGCGGAAGTGATTTTCATGGTCTACAAGATGTTTATCATCCGGATGTATATCAAGACCGAAGACGTACGGATTCAAAAGATGTTTGAAGACACCGTGGAACTCATCACCCACGGCTTGTTTGTCGATGACAGCACGGACCCGTCCATCATCTGATCCAAGGAGGAATCCCATGAGCGAAAAATTCACTTACCTGAGCCCGCAGTGGCGCGACGAGGCGGAAAAACGGCTCAAGACCGAACTTCCCCCCGAAAAAATGAATTATGCCACCTCTTCCATGAGCAACATCTACAAGAACTGTCCCGGCGGGGGGGAGAAGTTTCTCTTTTTCAAATTCGAGGAGGGAAAATTCGCCGACATGCAGGTGGGTGAAGGCGAACCGCCCAAGGCGGAGTTTGCCATCGCCGGCGACTACGACACCTTCGCCAAAATCACCCGGGGGGAACTCGGCGCCCAGAAAGCGCTGATGACCATGAAGCTCAAACTCAAAGGGAACATGGTCAAGGCGTTGAAACTCGCTTCCCTGGCCGACCGGCTCAACAAGGTGCTGGCCACCATCCCCACCCAATATTAAGGAGGATCAACATGGCCCGACTGCTCAATCCGGATCATCCCTATTTTATCGATTTCCCCCAACGCATCAAGGACATCCAGGCGGAAATGGCAAAGCAGAACATCGATGTCTACCTGGGTTCCCGGCTGCGGACCCTGTCCTGGATCGCCGACGCCTTCTGCCCCTGGCGCAGCTTCATCGTTATCCCGGCAGAGGGGCTGCCCACCGTGTTCACCTTCGTCATCGATGCCGCCCGGGTGGCCGACGACTCCTGGCTGGGGGAAGACCACGTCTACGGGTTTGCGCCCATGGGCGGCCAGGACCAGATCGAACAGATCTCCGATTTCATCGCCGAGTTGCTGAACAACGGCAAAGGCCGGGTGGGCATCGAATCGGGCATGTCCAACTACCTGCCCGAAGGGTGGCTGACCCACTATGAATACCAGCAGTTTTCAGCGGCCCTTGACGGGTGCGAACTGGTCAACAGCCATACCATCATCGACCGGCTGGCCCTGATCAAGGACCGGGGGACCATCAACCGGTTCCGGGAAGCCTCCCGCATCGTGGATATCGGGCACCAGGCCCTCTATGACGCCATCCGGGACGGCGGCTGGAAAGGGATGACCGAAACCGAGATCGCCGGCATCGCGGCCCTGGCCATGCGGAAGGCGGGATCGGAATGGGAATGGTCCTTTACCGGCGGCAACGAGATTGCTTCCGGGTACCGCACCGGGCTGGCCGGCGGCGCCTGCACCCCGGCATCCCGCCGGGAGCTTAAGGCCGGGGAGCCGCTCATGGTGGACATCCACTCCATGTTCATGCTGGGCCTGGGCGACCATTCCCACAACTACCTGATCGGGCCGGCCACGGACCGGCAGAGATGGCATGCGGCCAATTTCGTGGACATCGTCACCAAAACCCTGGAAACCTACCGTGCCGGGATCACCCCGTCGCTTCTGGCCGAGCAGATGATGGGGTTTGCGGAAGAACGGGGATTTGCCGACTACATGGTGCCGGGCTTCGAGCACGGCATCGGCATGATGGGGGACGAATGGCGCATCGGCTTAAACGACGGCCCCTTCCCCTACTGGACCAACCCGGACCATGTGTATCAGGAAAACGAGCTGCTCATCTGCGCCATGCAGTACGCCTGCCCGGACGACAGCATCGGCTTCCGCTACGAAAACCCCATCGTCATCCACGCAGACGGCTGCGAACCGCTGTCAAAGTATCCGCTGGGGGTGGAAGAGGTCAGGTAGGTTTGGGCTGAAGGGTCACAGGCTGAAGGCTGAAAAAAATGCATTCCATCGGGCCTTCAGCCTGAGCCCGCATCCTGGTGATCCGAAGAATTTATAATTTTGCAAGCGGTTTAGACGTATATGCCCCTGCTTGCAATCTGTCGGGTAATTCCGCCCTTGGCTTCTTCGCGTCAGCTTCATTTGCTTTGTTATATTATTTTGCCATGGCTGCCAAAAAGATTACTATCGCTGGCGTAATAAACGCGAGTATTGTTGCATATGATATTTTTATAGGATTAGCAGCTATTTCTTTTAATTTTTGGTTTTTCTCTTTGACAAGAGAAAAATTCGGTAAAATCGAAAGTACGCCATAAAAGATGATGACTGAAAAACCCCACTGCATTTCTGTTAATCCACTATTTAAAGCTGAACCTGGATAAAATATACCATTTTTTATGAAAGCGATTATTATTGAAGAGGAAAAAAAGACTAAGAAGATTTCAACTAAAACAACGCATAGAAAAGTTCTTCCAAGAGGCCTGATTTCTTTATATGGCTTTATTAGGGCTATAATAATAAGCTTTATTATGTTAGCGAATGGAATTATCAATGGACCTGCAATCAAGAATGCTTCTGAATCTGCTATCATGTGAGCATAAGCATGCTCAGGAAATGAAAAACTGAGGTTTAGAATTGCAATACACCAAAATATCTTTCTGTAAGTTTCAAACATGACACTGATATGGTTGACAGTTGTCAAGAGAAAAAAGCACTTCCTGCCAACTGTTTTTCAACAGTCCTTGTTCTGGTTTATGTTCCAAGGCACCCACAGGGGCGGAACCGTGTTGCGACGGTTGATCACTCTGATATTCGCGGGTTGGTTACCGCATGACTTAGCTTCGTCGCGGAGCTGCCTCGGTCTAATTTCGGGAGTTCGGCCCTAAGGCTTATCCAATAGTGTCCTCGAGGGTTCTCCTGGCCGTGGTTGCGCCCCTATGGCTGCCTTGGAATAATGATGTTTTTTTTCGTTTTAAATATCCTTTATTTGTAAATGCTGTCCGTTGTAATGGGTTCTTTGTTATGCCGCTACTGGAAATTTTGTTTCATTGGCGATCGCCCACATAAAAGCACAAAGTTCTCTTGCGATTGCAGTTACGATGACTTGTTTCACTTTGCCTTTGGCCCATAGGTGCCGGTAGCGCGCACATAGTCGGAGTTGGGCTTTCCATGCAATGTCGCAAATAGATTGTGGCAAATCCTCTTGCCGTTTGAGCAATACTCGGCTCACTCTGGCCGGCAGCCGGTAGGCCCAGGCAGCCTCAACCAATACACGCCGCACATGGCCATTGCCGGTCTTGGTGATCGAGCCGCGCCTGATCTTTTGGCCGCTGGAAGTTTCCGACGGCACCAGGCCCAGGTAGCCCATCAGCTCGGCAGGATTTTCAAATCGTTTCAAGTCGCCGATTTCGGCCATCGTCGTGGCCGCCACGATCATTGAAACACCGCGCATGCTCTGAAGCGCTTGAACGACCGGGAACAGTTGCCATTCGGGCAACAGCTGCCGGATCTGATCGGTTAACCGCTGTACCCGATCTTTGCACTGGTTCAGGGTGCCGATATATTCCTGCAGGACAACCTGCTGTGACCGGTGGGGCATCTTAATGTCGGACAGCCAGCGCATATGGGCCTGGCTCCACGATGCCCGGCCCGTATAGCGGATGCCGCTGCGAAGCAAAAAGGCCAGCAGACGCTGTTTGCTTTTTTTCTCATCGCCCTTGGCATCCTCCCGGGCTCGGGTCAGATCTCTGACGGCCTCGTCCTCAGCCAGGGGAACGTGAACAGCGGTCAGTTCGCCGGCGCGATGCAAGCGGGCAAGCATCAGGGCATCCCGGCGATCGTTTTTGATCTGCTTGCCACTGGGTTTGGGGATCCTGGAAGGAGCCACTACCGAGCAATCGAAGCCCCGGGAGGTGAGGTGGCGGTAGATCTGGTATCCGCAGGGGCCGGCCTCATACACAAAATGCAGCCGGTTGCCTTTGCTGACCAATTTTCGAACCACCTTGTCTATTGCTGCAAGGGTGCCGTCTATTTGGCCGTAGTGCAGGATCTCTCCGTCACGGCCGGTTTGCGCAATGGCGATATCGATGGAATTTTTATGGACGTCCATACCAATAAATGTGCTATTCTCTGTCATGACCTGCCTCCTTGGTTTTGGCTCTGTGTTGGGTGGTTTAAAATGACTTCCAACATAACCCACGTTTGCAAGGATGGCAGGTCTTTTAATTATCAATGGGTGTGCCGGGTGTGAGGTCAGCGAAATTCATCATGGCCGAGAATGGGCCCTCAAAAGCTCGTCGGAGGCCATGATGAATTTCGCGGCTTGTACTTGCCGACACAAATTGCTCTGCTATCTGTCAACCATTATGTCTAATATAATGTGCCGGTAACCGGCGCGATGTCAGGAGCGCCCGGTTCAGCGGATGGTTATGTTCGTTCTTCATCCTGTTTCTTCTGTCTTCTGTTTCTTGTCGGACCAAATTATCTTCTTGTTTTCTGTTTCTCTGTTTCTTGTCGGACCAAATTATCTTCTTGATTATTATTGAAATTTACCCCCAAAAATAGGCGTTTTCAAGGCTTAGCCCGCACTTTTCAGGACTAAAAAGAGGATTGTAAGGAGTCTGGAATTCTCTCAGTTCATAGATTCCATTGTTTTCTGATATTTTCCGGCCCACGGCTTTTACACCCAGTTTTGATCTGGTTTCTGTCACGAATTCCTTATCTCCGACCGCAATGCTTTCCGTCCATCTGGCATCCCGGTGGTTCAATCCTTTTTCCAATATCTCATCAACCCATCTCCGGTGGGATTCCATCAATTGGATATCATCCTTGATCCCGAGCAAATTCACCAATTCTCGACGATTTATAATGGAATATCGCTGCTTCGGATTCTGAATTTCCGCATATCCTCCGAAGCCCCATTCTGAGGGGTGCTGAACAACTCCGGCCCGCACCATATTCAAATCAATATATGCAAGACATTTAACAAAATGGCCATCCGTTTTCACTGCCGTGGCATGATACCGGTCTTCCCAGAAGGCGCCTTTCCGGTTTTTACGGATATTATATTCCCTTCCTGTTCGGCCGGCTATCAACTGGATCGATTTCGGAATAACACCTTCTTTTCGATCATATACGAGCAAATGGATATGATTTGAGGTGATGGTGTAATCTAAAACGCAAAGCCCGAAGCGCTTTTTGGCTTCGAACAACCAGTTCAGCCACCGCCTTTTGTCTTTTTCGAATTTCAGAAGAAATTCTTTCTTATGGCATCGATGCGTAATGTGCCATACGTACCCGGTAATGTGATGCCGATTTGCGCGGGCCATCGTCCTATTAATCCCCATGAATAGCGAAGTATCGTCGGGCCGGTCGACCACTCTTAAAATCGGATTTTTGTCCTCAAAAAGATCACCATAGGACAAAAAATGGACTAATTATAACTATTATTATATAAATTTTCAAAGTGTTAATTTGGTCCGACAAGAATTCCTAAAGTATCCACAGGACTTCTTACGCCAAGACTCCCTATGGTCGTCCTCACATCACTATGCCCCAAAATTGCCTGGACGGTGCGGATTCATATCCCTTTCCAATCAGACGGGTGGCAAATGAATGCCTGGACGTGTGACAGGCTGCGCTTTTTCGCCCCGCTTTCCGCACAGGAGGGCGGCCCTCGATATTTCCAATCGGTCAAATTATCCGAAAATGAAGCAATTGTTTTGGTAAAGCCAGGATTTAACTAGTGCCCATCCACAATTGGCTAATTTGCCCAATTTCTGCGTCAGGCTCAAATTTTAATCCTCAAAATACGTTGAGTATTCCTGCGGTTAAAATTTTCGCCTTCCTTGAACTTGAACAAATTATCTCATCTGTGGATGGGCACTAACTATCCAGAACGATGATGGAAAAGATACACAGGGTGCAGCAGTGATGTCAAGTCGAGAAAAGGATATAGTTCAAAGCGATTTACAGGTGTGCGGCATATCCATCCGGGACGGTGGTCTCGTTTACGCACCATCCCTTCAACCATCAGACTTTTTGGCCACCTCCCAGATCCGGTCCTTTTCTGCCATGGGCATCTCCGCCAGGGGAACCCCCTGGGCTTTGGCCGCCTTTTCGATATGTGAGAACCGGGACACGAATTTGCGGTTGACCCCGCGCAGGGCGGCTTCGGGATCGATGTCGAGCTTGCGGGCCAGGTTGATCACCGAAAAGAGCAGGTCCCCGACTTCATCGGCCATCCGGGCTTTATCCCCCGTCCCCATCGCCTCGGAAAGCTCCGCGGTTTCTTCGGTGATCTTCTCCATCACCCCGGCCGCATCGTCCCAGTCGAAATTCACCTTGCCGGCTGCTTTCTGGATCTTTTTCGCATACAGCAGCGCCGGCAGTTTTGGCGGGATTCCGGAAAATATGGAATCCCGCGCTGTTTTCTCTTTTTCCGCCTGCTTCAGCCGGTCCCAGTTTTCGACCACTTCGGCTGAATCGTTTACCGTAGCCTCCCCGAACACGTGGGGGTGCCGATAGATCAGCTTGTCACAGAGGCCGGAGACCACTTGTTCGACATCAAATTCATTCTTTTCTTTTGCAATGACGGCATGAAACACCACGTGGAGCAAGACGTCGCCGAGTTCCTCCCGCATGCCCGCCGGATCATTTTCGTCCACGGCCTGTGCCAGTTCGTAGACTTCCTCGATGAGCCCGTTGATCAGGCTGCGGTGGTCCTGCTCCGCGTCCCAGGGGCAGCCCCCGGGACTTCGCAGGGTTTCCATGATGCTTACCAGACGGTCAAATGCTTTCATTTCTGTGCTCCAATGCCGGATTCCGGGTAACCGTGGATGAACCCGGTCCCGTTTAATTTCCTGTTGACAAAAAAAAATCAAATCTCTATGGTTCCCCCTATTTGGAGGTCCATTTGTGATTTCTCATTATATCGGTGGATTTCTGAAAACTCCCCCTGAATTCCCCCTCTAACCCAGGGGGAATTCAATTTTTCACCCTGCAGAATTTCAGGGATGAATAAACCATGAGCAGCCTCCAAAAAATTCCGTAGCACCCATAATAAATCCACCCCATATATGAGGAAAACATCTTTTCAAGGAGAAGGGCATGATTCATGTCAAAGACCTGACCAAATACTACAACGGCTTCTGCGCGGTTGACCGGATCACCTTCGACATCCGCAAGGGTGAGATCGTCGGCCTTCTGGGCCCGAACGGCGCCGGCAAGACCACCACGCTCAAGATGCTTACGGGGTATTTCAGCCCCAGCGCGGGCGCCATCCGCGTCAAGGACTATACCATGGCGGATCATCCGCTGCAAATCAAGCAGATGATCGGCTACCTGCCGGAATCCTCGCCTTTTTATAAGGACATGCTGGTCTATGATTACCTGGATTACATGGCCAAAATCCGGGGCATCAAAAAGAGCGACCGCCATCCCCGATTGCGGTATCTCGCGGACCTGTGCGGATTGAACAACATCATGCACAAGGCCATCGGCGAGCTGTCCAAGGGGCTCAACCAGCGGGTGGGCCTGGCCCATGCCATGATGAACGATCCGGACATCCTGATCCTGGATGAACCCACCCAGGGCCTCGACCCCAACCAGATCGTGGAGATCCGCAACATCATCAAGAAAATCGGCAGGGAAAAGACCATTATCTTTTCCACCCACATCCTGAGCGAAGCCGAGGCCACCTGCGACCGGGTCGTGATCATCAACCGGGGGCGGATCGTGGCGGACGGCGACACCCATCACCTGAGGGCGGCGGCGGGCCGGGAGACCACCATCCGGATGTCTTTAGCCGGCGCCGAATTCGATGCGGTGCGGCAGCGGCTGTCCGGCATCGACGGCGTCCGGCGGATCGAACCCGGCGGCGCGGAAGACGACGGCCGCTTAAACGTAAACATCCTGTGCCGCTCCGATGCGGACCTGAGGGAGCCGATTTACAAGTCCGTCAAGGAGACCGACTGGGTCCTTCTGGAATTTGTCCAGGAAACCAAGACGCTTGAAACCATTTTCCGCGATCTTACGCGCCAGATCAACAAGGAGAACTGACATGCGGCAGTTTACCCATATCGCCCAAAAAGAACTCAAACATTATTTCATCTCGCCCATCGCCTACATCGTCATCTCGATATTCCTGGTGATTACCGGCTGGTTTTTCTTTTCCACCTTTTTCCTCTATGACCAGGCCAGCATGCGCAACTTCTTTTCCCTGCTGCCCCTGGTCTTTTCGTTCGTGATCCCGGCCGTGTCCATGCGGCTGTTTTCCGAGGAACTTTACGCGGGCTCCTATGAGCTGCTGCTCACCATGCCGGTGACCTACAATGAGATCATTCTCGGCAAATTCGTCGCCGGCGTGGCCATCGTGGCGGCGCTTCTTATCCCCACCCTGGCCTATCCGATCACCATCTCCCTGATCGGAGACCTGGACTGGGGGCCGGTCATCGGCGGCTATATCGGCGCCCTGCTGCTGGGATCGGCGTTTACGGCGGTGGGCATTTTCGCCTCGTCGCTGACCCGCAACCAGATCATCGCGTTCATCGTGGGGGCGGCCATCTGCTTTGCGCTCACGCTGATCGACAAGCTTCTGTTTTTCTTTCCCGATTCGATTCTCCAGATCGCCGCATACCTGGGCGCGGACACTCATTTTACCAACATCTCCAAGGGCATAATCGATTCGCGGGACCTGCTGTACTTTCTCAGCGTGGTGTTTGTCGGTCTGTATGCCACCTATTTGTCGCTGCTGAAAACGGAATAAGGAGATCCTGATGAAGGCAAAATTCAAAACAGACGCATATATCAAATTTCTCATCTACATGGTGGTGGTCGTGCTGGTCAACCTTGCAGGGCTCACCCTGTTTTTCCGGGTGGACCTGACCGGAAACGACCTGTACTCCCTGTCGGAGGCGAGCGAAAAGGCGGTGTCCTCCCTTTCCGAACCCCTGACCATCGATGTGTTCTTCACCGAGAACCTGCCGGCCCCCCACAACAACACCCGGCAGTATCTGAACGACCTGCTGCAGGAATACGCCATCCGCTCAAATAAAAATTTCAACTTCCGGTTCTATGACGTTTCCGCCGACGAGGGGGGTGAAAACACAAAGACTGCAGAAAACCGTAAACTGGCGGAAAACTACGGCATCTACCCGGTGGAAATCCGGATGCTGGAAAAAGACGAGATCAAGTTCAAGAAGGCTTACATGGGGCTGGTGATTATCCATGGCGATCTCATCGAGAAAATCCCGGCCATCACCTCCACCGAAGGGCTGGAATACCGGCTGACCACGGCCATTACCAAGCTCAACAACAAGATCAGCACCCTGGCGAACCTGCCCGAAAAAGTCGACATCAAGATGTACATGTCTTCGTCCATCGGTCAGGTGGCCGGCTACATGGGTGTGGAAAACCTCCGCAATCTTCCCGGAGCGGTGGAAAAAGCGGTGGACCACCTGAACTCGATGAACTACGGACAGCTTTCCTACCAGTATATCGACCCGCCGGAAGACCGGATCGATTCCCTGGTGGCCGACAGCAATCTCATGAGCCTCAAATGGCCGGACATTCCCCGGGAAAACATCACGTCCGGCCGCGGCGTGATCGGACTGGTGATGTCGTATCAGGACAACAGGGACACGATCCATCTGTTAAACGTGGTGCGCATCCCCATCATCGGCACCCGCTACGAGCTGGTGGACATGGACAGCCTGGAGGACATCATCAATGAAAACATCGAATCTTTGATCGGGATCAATGAAACCATCGGGTATCTGTCCGATCACCAAACGCTTCCACTTCCCGGCCCCATGGCCATGATGCAGCAGGGCGGCGCCGACGAGCTGCGCAATTTTCAGACCCTGGTCTCCCAGAACTACTCCTTCAAGCAGATCCCGATTGACAAGGAGCGGATCCCGGAAAGCTTAAACACCCTGATCATCGCCCACCCGGAAGAAAAATTCTCCGATTATGCCCTCTACCAGATCGACCAGGCCCTGATGCGGGGAAGCAATATCGCCATTTTCTCGGACGCCTTCAAGGAGGTCAATCCGCCCCGGCAGCAGTTCGCCTTCAACATGGGGCCGAGCTACCAGCCCCTTGACACCGGGCTGGAGAAGCTGCTGAAGCACTACGGCGTCAACATCGGCCAATCGTTTGTGCTGGACAAGAACTGCTTCCACCAGGAAATGCCCGAACGGGCCGGAGGCGGCGATCAGCCCATCTATTTTGCGCCCATGATCAAAAATGAGCACATCAATCATGAACTGACCTTCATGAAAAACATCAAGGGGCTGATCACGCTCAACCAGTCCCCGGTCACGGTGGACAAGGAAACCCTAAATGCGCATCAACTCACCGCGCAGCCGCTCTTTTCCTCCTCGGACGAATCCTGGGAAATGAAGGGCCAGATCAGCTTGAACCCCATGTTCATCCAGCCGCCCCCGGAAAAGGAAAAGTACGGCAGCCAGACCCTGGCCTATCTCGTCGAAGGGCGGTTCCCCAGCTACTTTGCGGGAAAAGAGATCCCGGAAAAGCCGGCGGAAGCCAAAGACCCGTCCGAGGATATCAAACCGGATACCCCGGAAGCGAATGCGCCCGAAGCGCAAGCCGCGAAGGTTGAAAGCCGGCCGGCCACCATTGAAACGGGGAAACCGGCCAGGCTGCTGGTGGTGGGGTCATCGGCCCTGCTCAAGGACAACCTGCTGGATGCGGAAGGCCGGAGCCCCAATGCCACTTTCGTATTAAACGCCATCGACGCCCTGAACGGCCGCACCGCCACCACGGTGCTCCGGAGCAAGACCCAGCGGTTCAACCCGCTGGAAGAAACCCGGGCCCAGACCAAAAACGCGGTGAAGGTTTTCAATATCGCGGGCCTTCCCGTGCTGGTGGCCCTGTTCGGGCTGTTCATGCTGTGGCGCCGCAGACACCGCAGAAAACAGATCCAGATGATGTTTCACACCCGACAGGCAAACTGAAAAATAAAGGCTGAAGGGCACTAAACGCCCTTCAGCCGAAATACCCAACAGAGGATCGACGATGAAACTGAAAAAAGAATATTTCCTGCTGGCCGGGGTGATCGTCGCCCTGGCGCTGTATCTTTCCCTGCGCACCACGGACCGGACCCACTATGAACTTCCCGATCTCAAACCGCTCGATTCCGCCGATATCACCTCCATTTCCATCAAGGGGGCGGACCATTCCATAGAGCTTAAAAAAGAATCCGGCAAATGGCTCATTTATCCCGAAAAATACCCGGCGGACAGCAGCAAGGTAGAGCCCATGATCGATGCGGTCAAGGATCTGAAGGTGACCGCGCTGGTATCGGATTCCGAAAACAGCTACCAGCGCTATGACCTGGGGCCGGAAAAGGGCATCAGCGTTGCGGCGGGTTCCGGGGGAAAGACCCTGCGCGCCTTTGATATCGGAAAAACCGCGCCCTCCAGCCGCCACACCTTCGTCAAACTCAAAGACGACGCAAACGTCTATCATGCCCGGGGAAATTTCAGAAGCCCCTTTGAAACCCCGGTGGACGAACTGCGGGACAAGACCGTGCTGGCGTTTGAATCCGGGGCGGTCAACCAGATCGAAATCACCCGGGGAAGCCAGACCCGAAAATTGGATCTCAAGGCGGCGCCGGCTGCACCCGATGCCGCAGCGCCGGGTGAGAAGACGCCAAAAGCCGAAGGGCAGATGCAAGCGCCCGCCCGCGACGACAAAATGGCCTGGCAGGATGAAACCGGAGCCGCTGCGGATGAGGGCGCCGTCAAAAAGCTGCTGGATGAGGCAGCCCTCCTGAAATGCCGGGAATTCATCGATGGCAAGACCAAAGCGGATCTGACCGATCCCATCTATACCTTGAAACTTCAGGCCGGAGAAGATAAGGTGGTTTCGCTGTCCATCTTTGCCAAGCAGGGTGAGGATGCCGTCGGCTATCCGGCTGTTTCTTCAGGAAGCGACTACCCGTTTCTGCTGTCTTCCGGAAAAGCCGATGCCATCATGGCCCCGCTTACGCCCGAAACCCAACCGAAAGAGTAACACATGAAAAAAGCCCTTACTGTTCTTGCCGCCCTTGGCCTGGCCATGACCGCATGGCTGCTGCCCGCCGCCGCATTCGCCGAACCGGTATCCGTCATCATCTACCCCAGCGGCGCCCGGATTACCGAACACCAGACCGTTGATCTCGCAAAGGAAAACGACCGCCTCCGGGCCGATCTTTTCCTGCCGTTGAGCGCGGATACGGATTCGCTCACCATCGAGGTGCCGGAAAAAGGAAGATATGCCATCTCGTCTGTTCAGGTCGATATGGAAGACATGCCGGAATCAAAGGAACTGACCGCCTTGAAAGACCGCCTGGAAGTGCTTTCGGCAAAAAAGGCGGGGCTTGAGAGCCGGATCAAATCCAACCGCACCTATATCGCCTTCTGGGAAAACATGGGCAAAAACATGCCGGAGAAGACCGAGTCCGTCGATCAGGTGGCCCAATCCATGAAAACCGGCCTGACTGCCGCCTATGACGAGATCTACCAGCATGAGCAGACCCTCAAGGAGGTAAATGATCAGGTCAAAAAACTCCAGGAGGAGATCAACGATCTCACCGGCAGGGCGGAAAAGCGCTGGCGGGTTACCGTATATCTTAAAGGTGCGGACCGCGCTTCTGCAGGGGCGGAAAAAATCGGTCTGGATTACAGCTACCGCACCCCCAGCTGCTCCTGGACCCCCTCATACACCTTGAACGCCCGACCGGATGCATCCTCAATCGATTTTTCCTGGTTTGCCGATATCTACCAGAATACCGGCACGGACTGGCAGAATGTGGCCGTCACCGTGGCCACCGCCCAGGCCTATACCCAGCCCGAACCGCCGGAAACCGGCGACTGGATTATCCGGCCGGCGCCTGAAGCCGTGCCCATGCGGAAAATGGCGCGCGATGCCATGGCCCCCCAGGCGAATGCCGAGGCACAGATGTTTGCGGCAGGCGAGGCGCCCCGGCGGCAGACCCAGTACCTGTACGACACCTATGACCTGGGCCGCCACTTCATTCCGGCGGGCCAGAATCGAAGGGTGGCCATTCGTCAGCAGAACTGGAAGGCGGATTTCAAGTACATGATCCGGCCCCACGAAGCCGCCGAAGCCTTTTTGACGGCCAATGTCAACATGGCTCCGGAAGCCTTCCTCCCCCTGCCGGAAGGAAATGCCGAGTTTTTCGTGGATGGGGCCTTTATTGCCGACCGCATGTTTGCCATGCCGGATGCGCAGCAGGATCTCTTTTTCGGGACCGATCCCGGCATTTCCGTAAAACTGGATCTTCTGGAAAAGGAATCCGGGGAAAAGGGGCTGTTTGCCGGCAAGAAAAGCTTTAAATGGACCTGGGCGGTGACGGTGGAAAACCACACCGCGCATCCGGCGGATATTCTCATGGAAGCGGCCTACCCCCAGATCCGGGATGAGCGGATCAAACTGGAAACCGAATTTAAAAACATACAGCCCAAAAAAGAGGACCACCTGCTCAAGTGGACCTTTGACGTCGCCCCCCGGGGAAAAACGAAAATCCAGTACGGGTTTTCCATCACCTACCCCGATGACATGAAGGTCACTTTCGGCGGACGGTGACCCGATCCGCAATGCAATTGAAATATCTGGTTATCCGGAATACTCCAGTTAGAATTCCGGATTCAAAGTCCCCCTTTGAAAAAGGGGGATTTAGGGGGATTTGGCGCCTCCCGGGAGAAATCCCCCCCAGCCCCCCTTTTCAAAAGGGGGGAGAAAAACGATTACTGGATTTTTCGGGATAACCAGATTGAAATATAGTGGCATCCCAACCGTGTTTTTGCGCGGGTCTTGGCCTTTCACGGCAGAAATGGAACGCATGAGCAGAAAATGATCACCCCTTGATGAAGGAGAGTGTATGCCGATTGACCAGATTTTAAGCAGCATCAACGGATTCGTGTGGGGCCCGGTCACCATCGTGCTCCTGGTGGGAACCGGCATTCTCATGGCCATACTGTTCCGGGCGGTGCAGATCCGCAAGTTCGGGTACGCCTGGCTGATCATCTCCGGGAAATTCGACAATCCCGATGACAAAGGGGAAATCACCCATTTCCAAGCCCTGAGCGCGGCCCTGTCCGCCACCATCGGCACGGGAAACATCGCCGGGGTCGGGGTGGCCATCGCCATGGGCGGCCCCGGCGCGGTATTCTGGATGTGGGTGACCGCCATCTTCGGCATGGGACTCAAATATGCCGAATGCCTGCTCTCCCTGCACTACCGCACCATCCATGAAGACGGCACCGTGGGCGCCGGTCCCATGTACTACCTGGAAAAGGGGCTGGGCCAGAAATGGCTGGGGGTTCTGTTTGCGGTATTTGCCGCCATCGCCTCTTTCGGGATCGGCAACATGGTGCAGGCCAATTCCGTGGCCGAGCCGGTGCTGCACTCCTTCGGCATCCCCAAACTGGTCACGGGCATAGTCATCGGGGTGCTGGTGTTTGCCGTCATCGTAGGGCGGCATCAAGCGGATCGGCCAGGTGGCCAGCCGGCTGGTGCCGTTCATGTGCGTCTTCTACGTGCTGGGGGCGCTGTGGGTGATCCTGGCCAATTTCCACGGGATTCCGGCGGCATTTGCCCAGATCTTTCACGATGCCTTCACCGGCAGCGCGGCCGCCGGCGGGTTTACCGGCGCGACCCTGGCCTTCGTCATCCAGTCCGGTGTGGCCCGGGGCCTGTTCTCCAATGAGGCGGGGCTGGGGAGCGCCCCCATCGCCCACGGCGCGGCCCAGACCGAAGAGCCGGTGCGGGAAGGGCTGGTGGCCATGCTTGGCCCCTTCATCGACACCATCGTGGTCTGCACCATGACCGCGCTGGTCATCCTCACCACCAACGCCCACCTGCAGATCGACGAGGCGGGAAAAGCATTGACGGGCGCGGTGCTCACGGCCAGGGCCTTCAACATGGGCCTTCCCGGCCCCGGGGACTACATCGTCTCCTTCGGCCTGATCATCTTCGCCTTTTCCACCGCCATCAGCTGGTCCTATTACGGGGACCGCTGCATCGACTACCTGTTCGGCCAGAAGCTGGTCCTCCCCTACCGGATCCTGTACTGCCTGCTGCTGCCGGTGGGCGCATCCATCACCTTAAAACGGGTATGGGTCATCTCCGATATCTTCAACGCATTGATGGCCTGGCCCAACCTGGTGGGGCTGATACTCTTAAGCCCCGTCGTGATCCGGACCACCCGGGAGTATTTCAACGATCCGGGGAAGGTATATCCCTATCAATCCAGGACCAACTGAGGCGGAGATTCTTTTCCATGGGACGCATCCGCATCGGCGCACTGATCAGCGGCACGGGCACCAATTTCGAGGCCATCGCCCGGGCGTGTGAAGAAGGAAAGATCGAAGCGGACGTGGTGTTCGTGGGATCGGACAATCCCGGCGCCAGGGGGCTTTTAAAGGCAAGGGAGAAGAAAATCCCGGCATTCGTGGTAAATTATGCCGGGATGATCGCCGATTTCAAGAGCAGTCCGGACAAGGCGAAACTGCCTGACGATTTTGATCTTGCCGATATCCGCTCCAAGCAGTCTTTTTTCGCACCCGATGCAAACCGGGAAAAGGTGGATGCCTTTTTGTGCTCCCGGGCCATTGCCGAGGCCGCGCTCCTGAAAGAAATGGCCCCGTTTCCGTTTGACCTGCTGGTCCTGGCCGGGTTCATGCGCAACCTCACCCCCTATTTCATCGACCGGGTCAATACCGCGCCCAATCGGCCCAGGATCATGAACATCCATCCGGCCCTGCTTCCGGCCTTTCCCGGGGTCGACGGCTACGGCGACACTTTTCGATACGGGTGCAAGGTGGGGGGGTGCACGGTCCATTTCATCGACTACGGAGAGGATTCGGGCCCCATCATCGGACAGAAATGCTTTTCCATCGAAGAAGACGACACCATCGACACCATCCGGAAAAAAGGCCTCGCCCTGGAATGGGAACTCTATCCCGAATGCGTCCGCCTGTTTGCCGAAGGCCGGCTCCACACGGTGAAGATGACCTTCACCACGGATTCAGGAAAGATTATGGAACGAACGGTGGTGAAAATCGGACAGCCGGGTGGGTAAATTTGCGGTAAGTTGCGGCCGGAGAGGAGATTTTACCTGAATCGGATCGATTCACGTGGCAATGGCCGGGGCTTGCTTTCATAGCCTAAATGATGAAGTGATCCCCCTAAGTCTCCCCTGGTTCTTCTTCCTGCATTTTCCTTGGAACCATCAGCGTGAAAGTGGCGCCTTTTCCCGGCGAACTTTCTATCCTGATGCTTCCGCCCAGCAGTGTCAGCCGCTCACGGATGCTTAAGAGCCCGAGTCCGCTGCCCGGTTTTTCCCAAAGGGTTTCCGGATTAAATCCCATTCCCCGATCACTGACTGTCAAGCTGAACAGGCCGCCTTCATGGCTGTTCATGGCAACCCGAGCGGATCGCACGCCCGCATGTTTGACCACATTGAAGAGCAGTTCACGGGCGGATTGAAACAATAGAATCGTGATGTCTTTTCGTTTCGGATCGACATCGGGATCTGTCTGCAGTTCAACCGCAAGCTCATGATTTTCCCGCATCCATTCGGCAAGCCATTCCAGTGCAGCGGAAAGGCTGCCGTTTTGCAGAACCGGGGGAGAGAGTTCAGCGGTCAACGACCGCGAAACCGAGAGTGACTGGGTGATGAGATTAAGAATATTTTCAACCGGCGGTTTCTGGTCCGCCCTGATTTGCCCGCACAGGATTTCACCCTTCATTTTTGCTGCAACCAGAAACTGCTGCAGGTGATCGTGAAGAATCCCCGCCAAACGCCGCCGCTCTTGATGCTCGGCAAGCGTCAGCTCCGCCATCAGGCCCCGAAGCTGCTTTGCCCGTTGCTCCGCCAGCTGGGTGCGCTCGATCACCCGCAGTTCCAGGTTCTCATTCAACCGTTGCGTGGCTTCGTTGGCGGCTGCCAATTCCGCAGTCCGCTGTTTTACACGGTCTTCCAGTCTTTCGATGAGATCGCTGTTTTCAAATTGCAGTGTTAATGCGAGTACGACCGCCTGGTGCACCCGTTTGGCGGTCAAATACATCAGGCCGCCAAACAGCAGGGTCATGCACCCCATGCCAATCCGGACAGGGTCTCCTACCAGAAAAAACCGTATGATCACAGGCAACAGCGCCGGCAGACTGAACGCCAGAAAAGCGTTCATTATGATTGAAAAGGTCCCCGCTGCCCCGGCAACCATTCCGCCCGTTACGAATGCAATGAGGACCTGGTGGGGCAAGCTGTTTGCCGGAAACAGAAAAATACCGGCCGAACCCCATATGATGCCGGATAAAGCGATCCCGAGGTTGAACCCGATTTCATATTTCCGAAATTCGGCTGGTTGTTGTGCCGACCGCACCAGGCGCGTAAATTTCAGAAAAGACAGGTATCTTAAAGCCGCCAGAATAACGCTTGCAGCAAACCAGACGGACAGGACTGTGGAGGAAATGACGTTCCATAAAAGGATAACCAGAACAAGGGAATTGACCACCGTGGCGGTTAATCCGATGGGTATTTGCTTGTAAAGCTGTTTGATTTGTTCTGCGTAGAGTCTTTCCACTCTCGGGCTCATTTATTGGCGTTTCAAAACATCTGCGTTTCTGGGTATCCGGAATACTCCAGTTAGATTTCCGGATTCAAAGTCCCCCTTTGAAAAAGGGGGATTTAGGGGGATTTGGCGCCTCCTAGGAGAAATCCCCCCCGCCCGCCTTTTCAAAAGGGGGAAGAAAAACGATTACTGGATTTTTCGGGATAACCAGATATGCGTATTCCCGACATCAGCAATTTAACCATGCCCAAGTGTAATTCCAATTTATTCACAGCAAAGCAGATCAGCAAAATGGGGGAAAGGTCTGCATTAATGTATCGCCGCCGCCGGATAAGAATCCTCGTTGATTGAACAATTACCCGTATCTGCCCCTGGATTTTCAAAATCTTTGAAGTCCGGATTCCCGGCACGTCTACTTTCAGTTGAAACGCAGAATACCGATCATCAAGCATTTAAATAAAGTGCGCATTCTATACCGGCACTCGGGGCCACATGCTAAGATGCGTTGATCGTAACCCGGTATTGTGGCGGTCTCGTAAAAAGCCATTTTCACGTCATGCCTGCGAAGGCATGCATCCGGAAATGCCCTTGCCGGGACTTTAACGCCCTCGTTTCTGACGCTGGCGAAGGGGCTCTTTATTTTTCAGGTTGGATTGGCCGGGCTTTTCAACGATTCCTGCACAGGGCAGATCAGTGAGAAAATGGATATCATCGGATGGGTATGGAAAAACGGGGCTCAGCTTTATGCGGCAGGGAGCCTGATCCTGGTGTTTGTGTGGGTTTTTTATGCGCATATATTTTACCGGGATTTTAAAAGCAGGCATTACCCGAGGATCATGATCCAGCAGTCCCCCGATAATGACTTGGATTCGGTCTGCCTGGTCATCAACATGAGCCAGCACATCATCAATATTTCCAGCATCTATGTAATTGCTGAAACGCCCCAAAATAAAGTACAATTCAGGATAACAGATTATCGTCGCTTTTCCTCCGATGATTATGCAGGGCAGAAGCTCAAATATCTGCTGAAACAGGGGCCGTTGGAATCCGGTGCCTTCACCCTTCTGGGGACATTCAAAGACCTGGTTTCAAAGGCAGCGCAGTCAGTTCAGGCCGATGAAGGCACCGAACAAACCGAAGAGAAGATTACCCGGCTCGAAATCAGGGTGATCTTTTTTTCCGGTGCAGAATCCAAGCCGGTGGCTGCCCGCCGTGGTTTTATAATACGACGAGACGGCGGCAGGACCGCGGTTCATCCGGAAATAATGAATACAGATCAAATGGATTCTTTCCGCCAGCGAAAAATAGCCCGCAGGTGGTTTGATGAGAGCGCTTGAACAAGATTTTTCTCCTGCCAGCCGCCGCACGCATCATCCTTTGTTCCGCAGCATTATGTGCCCAGCACCTTCACCATCAGCGGCACCGCCACAAAGGTGCCCACCGAGCTGCCCAGGTTGGTGAAGACCACCACCAGCAGAATCCGGGTCACCTTGTTGCTCCAGAAGCCTCGAACGGACAGGATATCCTCGGGCAGGTGCTCCAGGTCCCTCACCTTGGGCTTGCGGGCGAACGCCTCCACCAGCCCGGAAACCCATCCGGCGGCGATCATGGGGTTTAAGGAGGTGATCGGCGCGGCAAACACCGCCGTCAGGATGGTCAGGGGATGGCCCCAGGCGATGACGGCCCCGATCCCGGCGAAAATCCCGTTGGCGGCGATCCACCACACGATCATGTCCTTGCCGGCCTTCGCTCCGCCGTAATAAAATCCCGCTCCCAAAAGCGCCACGATGGCTGCCGGAATGATCCATTTGAGCAGCCCGGCGGCCCGGCCTTTAGGCGGCAGTTGCTCAAGGGGTTTAATGTCGATATCTTTATCTATATACTTCAATATTCCCGGGACGTGCCCTGCCCCCACCACCGCCACGATCTTCTTTCCCGGGGCGGTGCGGATCTTGTGGGCCAGGTACTGGTCCCGCTCGTCGATCAGGATTTTACGAAGCGAGGGATGGGTTTTTTCCACTTCCGACAGGATGGACTCGAGGATATCCTCCTGCTTCATCTGTTCGATGTCCTTTTCCTCGATCTCATCCACCTGCCCCATGGAGAGCACCAGCTGGAACAGGAGCTTCATCTTCGCAAAAAACCCGGTGCTGCGCCAGGTCCTCGACAGGGTGACGGTGATGTCCCGGTCCGCCAGGCACAGTTCGGCGCCGGCCGCCTCCGCGGCATCCATGGCCTGGATCATCTCCGCCCCCGGCTTGATGTCGAATTTTTCGCCGATGCGCTTCTGAAATGAGGAGAGCATGAGGTTGGCCAGCAGCAGAAACGATTTTTTCTCCTTGATGACCTTGATGATGTCCATATTCTGCCACTGGTCCTTGTTCCGGATGGACTGGTACCGGGAGGCGCACAGTTCCACGCAGACGGTCTCCGGCTGCTGTTCTTCTATGACCGATTTGACCAGATCCGCGCTCTGCCGGGAGACATGGGCGGTTCCGACGAGAATGATCTTCTTGTCATCGATGTCGATGAAGCGCACCGACTCCGATGAATTTTCCTGGTTCATGGCTGATAATTTCCTTTTTTTCAGGATATCCGCCCCGGGCGGTTTTCCTGTCTATTTATTTTCACCGCAGCGCCTGTGCCGCGCAGCACATCATCCAAAACCCAAGATCCGCACCGGTTACATCTTGACCGGCCGGACAATTATCATTAGATTAATGGATATAATCTTAAGGATCAATTTCGACGGAATCGAATGATGCGCGTGATTTATGACTCCATATATTCCTGGGAGGGATGGGGCGGAAAGCTGCGCCTGGCGGCCGGAAAATGCCGGCTTCTTCTTTTTGACCGGTCCGGGGACGCGAAAAATTCCGTTTTTTTCCTGCGCCCCTATGTGGCCATTGTATCAGATGTTGCCGAAAGCAAAATGTCCGTGCGAAGCTGCGCAGGGCATATCGCGTCCAAGGTGATCCAGGATTTTGCCATCGATCCCAACCGGATGCTCTGGGTGGAATATTATCCGCTGATCACATACGGATCGCTTTCAGAGCACGTTATCCCCGAACAGTTTGTTTCCGTCGACTTCACCTGGTTCAAGGGAAAAGCCATTAATCCCAAATGGCGCCAGCTCAAACCGGTGATGATCGACACCATCAAGGAGATGATGGCCCGCCAGGTGGCCTGAGCCGATTTCGCCGGCCCCGTTTACATCTTTTCATCCCTCCGCATCTATGTTATGCTCTGCCCGTTTACCTCAACGGAGCCGTTGAACTTTTTCCCACAGCATCATCAAGGTGACACATGACTGAACTGCACGACATCAACAATGTAGTGGCCAGGCTCGCCCAGGAGCATCACATCATCACGGATTATGTGGTAAAATTCAACAAAAAGATCAATGAACGGGATGAACGCTTTGTCGAAGAGCTGCATGATTTCCTGTCTTTCCTTAAAAAAGACCTGATCCGCCATTTTCAGATGGAGGAGCTCATTTTTTTTCCCGCCGCCGCCGTCGGCGCACCCGATTATGACACCCTTTTGATGGTCATGTCCCTCCAAAAAGACCATGGCGCCCTGGAGATCCGGCTGAAGCGGATCATCGCGGCCACGGACGCCAGAGCCGTATCCGGTCTCGACTCCCCCATGTTGAAAAAATTAAGCCTTTTCTTCGATGATTTAAAAGACCATGCCCGCCGGGAATTGACCGAGCTGTTTCCCCTGATCAATGAAAATCCCCGCTGCAAAGAGCTGATGAAAACCTATATCACCCAGGTGAAATCCGACGTCAACTGAAGGCACCCGCTTCAGCAGTCCGCTGCCAGTATTTTTGCGCACCGCCCTTTTCAATTTGACAGGCCGAAAATGCGGATGAACTGTTGATGCAGACTTCAGGAGGTCATCCCCCTTGCCCGTCAAACCCGATAACAATTTGGATTCACATGAGGATCTTCGAGATATCCTCGCCCGGATCGACGGCAGACAGTATAAGGCGTACGCGGATATTGCCGGGGCATACCGGTTTGCCCGTTTTTTTCTCCACATCGACCACGTCCAGGGCGACCCCTATGCCCGGCCCAGCCGGATGCGGGTCCGGGTGGACCGGAAACGATCCGGTTTCACATCCGATATGACCCGGTCCATCAGCCGCCGCACCGCCCTGTGCGACTATCTGACCCGCCGGTTTTACCACGGCTGCCGGAAATGGTGTTCACCCGGGCGCCGGGGGACCGGCAAGAGCGGCCTGATCACCATCGCCGCGCCCGGCCAGGAAATCCTTGCCCGCAGCGCCATGATCATCGACGAAGACCGGGTGGAGGCCCGGTTCCGCATGGCCCTGCCCGCCCTGTTCCGGAAAATTTCCGGGACCGATGCCATGGCCATGTTCTTCGACGAACTGCCCGCAATTGTCGACCACGCGCTCTATTTCGCCCCGGAAGACGAAAAAACCCTTTACCGCCATATCGAAACCGCCGAAGATGCCGAAGCCGCGCGCGCCCTGCTTGAAGAAACGGGACTTGCCGGGTTTGTGGCCGACGGCAGCCGCCTGCCCCGGGCCAGCGGCATCGATCCGAGACCGCTGCCGGATGACAACGTGGTCCCCTTTATTTCACCCGAAAAGTTTAAAGTCACGCTGGATCTGCCGAATCGGGGGCAAATTGCCGGTATGGGCATCCCGTGCGGCGTGACCCTGATCACCGGGGGGGGTTTCACGGAAAATCCACCCTGCTTTCCGCCCTGGAACTGGGCATCTACAACCACATTCCGGGAGACGGTAGGGAGATGGTGGTCTGCCCGGCAGCCACCATGAAAATCCGCGCCTGCGACGGCAGAAACATCGAAAAAACCGACATATCCGCCTTCATCAACCATCTGCCCTTCCAACAGGACACGACCGCCTTTTCCACCGCCAATGCCAGCGGAAGCACTTCCCAGGCCGCCGGTATCGCCGAGGCTGTCGAAGCCGGGGCCACGGTCCTGCTGCTGGATGAAGACACGTCCGCCACCAATTTCATGATCCGGGACCGCCGGATGCAGCAGCTGATCGCAAAGGATCTGGAACCCATCACCCCATTTATCGATACGGTCAAACAGATCCACGAAGCCAAAAATATCTCCACCATTCTGGTAATGGGCGGTTCCGGCGATTACTTCAGCGTGGCCGACCAGGTGATCGCCATGAATGCCTACCAGCCGGAAGACGTGACGGCCCGGGCCCATGAAATCGCCGCATCCGATTCAGCACCCAGGATGCGGGAAGGGCGCGGCCGTTTCGGCGGCATCCGGAAACGGATCCCGGCGGCAGACGGCATTAATCCATATGCAATCCCCGGCAAAATCAGGATTTCAGACAGGGGCAGACATGAGATCGTATTCGGAAACAGTGTCATCGATCTTTCGGATGTGGAGCAGATCGTGGATTCCTGCCAGACCGGCGCCATCGGGTATGCCCTATGGTATGCAGTCCGCTACATGGACGGGGGCCGGACACTGGCGGAAGTGGTCAATGCCGTGTCCTCCGACATCTGCGAACAGGGTCTGGACGTGATCGCCCCCTATATCATGGGCGAACTCGCCCAGTTCAGGGGCCTGGATCTGGCCGCGGCCATGAACCGGATGCGAACGCTTCGGATTTTCAAGGAAAAAGGGTGAAGGCTGAATAGAACTTTTTTGCGGCTTCATCAAGATTGCATTCAAAACGAATATATCCAGGCGGCACTCAGGCTGATGGTGTCGGATTCCGATCTGGGCTGATACAAGTTTTCCACTGTATTGGACCGGTCGAATCGAAGGGTGTCATAGGTCAGCTTGACCGCGATTTGCCGCCAGCGCACACCCATTGCGGAAAATATGGAAACGGTCATCTCCGGTTCCAGGCCGGCAGAGGGGCTGCCGGTCACGAAAAATTCCGCCTCGTTGCGGGCATATATGGGCAGCTTCACGCCGGCCTCGGCAAACAGGACCGTCCGGGGCCGGACTGGGTACTCCGCTCCCATCCCCAGCCGGCCATAGAGGCACCCCCACCATTCCTCCCCCCCGCCCACGGGCTCGCCCGCCGGCGTGCGGGTGTCATCCAGGTCCCGCAGCCATCCCTGTCCGCCCAGACCCGCAAAGGCGGACAGCAGCAATCCGGAATCGAATCGGTGTGCGGGGACGGCATCCAGATATAGCCGGGTGCCGGCGTAAAAGACATCGGTCCTCACCGGGACCAGGGACCAGGTGTAGCCCTTGTAATTGACCTCCCCTGCAAATACCTGCAGCCCTCCCCGCCAACCGTAATGACCTTTTCGGGAATCCGCATCGACACACAGCGCGTAGCGAAGCCCGTTTTCCTCCACCAGTTTGAGCCCGGCATCGGAAAATTCCTCCCAGTTAAAGTACTGGACGGATGGCCCCAGTTCGATCCGCGTGGTCCATTCCGGGGTTTCTGGTTCCGCAGCGGCTGGCATTAACGATGCGAAAACCCCCGTAAAAACGATGACGGCAATCCATGCGGCCGATTTGACGTGTCTGGAAAGCATATTCCCCATGTTTTTTCAATGCCCGCTCGATCCGATGATCTTTGCCGCGCATCTTGTGTCGCTGCGCAGGTCCAACACCCCCCCTGGTCCCCCCTCGCAGGGGGGAATAAAAAAAGGAGCCCCCCTCGATTGAGGAAGTTGAACGTAATTTCAAGGCCTAATCCCCCATAGGGGGGTCAGGGGGGTGTCCCTTCGGCTGCCGCTGAAAAGTTCATTCCTGCAAAAACACCGCAAAGCAGGGGGGGCGCTTTAAACGCGATCCACGTCTAATCCAGATTGAACCCGGCGATCTTCCCATCCGCCAGGGTCAGCCTGCCCAGGTGTTGTGAATTGCTGCCGGTGAAGGTCACCCGCCAGAGATATTCCGTCATCCCCACCCGCTCGATGGCCCCGAGATAATCCAGCTGGTATCCTTTGGCCAGTTCTTCCGACCAGCTCATCTCCAGTACGTCGAATACCGTTTTGGACAATTCTTTGAAGGCGCTGTTGCCGTTTTGAATAAATTGCTGGTAATCGGCTGTCTTCAGGGCTTGAAGTTCGCCCTCCATCATTTTCCGGGCCTGGGGATTTTCATCCTGGGATATGGACGTCGACGGAACCGAAATGGCCATCAGGGCGGCAAAAATCATCAAAAACATCACGCGGCTGATACGATACGGCATGGATCACCTCCGGCGGTTAAAAGGCAAAGCACCTTTGCAAATAGTAATGAAGAATGATCCATGGCGCAAAAAAAGGAAGGATTTCGAAAGAAAACGGGCGGAAAAAAAATTTCTTCCGCCCGTCGGCATTCCGGTTAAGTCCTTCGTTTACATAGCTTACTGTCGCGCAGGCCCGCCGGCAACGGGTCCGCCCTACAGGGTTTCGATCACCGTGGCCATGGATACACCGCCGCCGCCGCAAAGGGTGGCCATGCCCAGATGTTTGCCTCTCTTGCGCAGGGCGTAGAGCAGGGTGACGATCACCCGGGCGCCGGTGCTCCCCACCGGGTGCCCCAGGCCGATGCCGGATCCGTTGACATTGGTGATCTCGCGGTTCAAGCCCAGTTCCTTTTCGCAGCCCAGGTACTGTGCGGCAAAGGCCTCGTTGACCTCGACGAGATCGAAATCCTTGATTTTCAGGCCGCTTCTGTCCAGCAGGTTGTTCACCGCGGGAACCGGGGAGAGGCCCATGAGGGCCGGATGACAGGCGCCCTTGCCCGAGGCCTTGATGCGGGCCAGGGGGGTGAGCCCCAGTTCTTTGGCCTTGTCCGCGGACATGATGATCATGGCGGTGGCCCCGTCATTTAAGCCGCTGGAGTTTCCGGCGGTGACCTTGCCGATCTTGGGGACAAATGCTGCGGGCAGCTTCACCAGGTCGGCCATGGTCAGCCCCGGGCGGAAATGTTCGTCCTTGTCGAACACCAGCGGGTCTTTTTTGCGCCGGGGGACGGAAACGGGAACGATCTCTTCTGCAAAATCGCCTTCCTTGTTGGCCCTTTCCGCGTTGTTGTGGCTTCTCAAGGCGACTTCGTCCATTTCCTCCCGGGAGATGTTGTGCTTCTGGGCGATGAATTCCGCGGTATGCCCCATGATGTAGGGTTTCCCCAGGAACATGGAGGCCGGGGCCTGGGTGGTGTCCACCGGCGCATCGGCCGAAAACGGCATCACATAGGATCCGCAGTGAAGCTTCCGGATCAGCGAATCGACAAACACCTGGTCCTGCAGGCGGCATCCCCACCGGGCGGCCGGGACTTCATAGGGTGCGCTGGACATGTGCTCGACCCCGCCCACCAGGACCACATCGGCCATGTCCGCCTGGATCATGGCCATCCCCGACAGGGTGGCCTCCATGCCGGAGATGCAGACACGGTTGATGGTGACTGCCGGAACGGTGTCCGGGATACCCGCCATCAGGGCGCCCACCCGGGTGACATTCAAGGTGTCCGTGGGGTCCATGCAGCATCCGAACCGGACATCATCGATGATGGCCGGATCGATCCCCGCACGCTCGACCGCTTCCTTCATGACCACGGCGGCCAGCTGTGCGCCGATCATGTCCTTCAAAGTGCCCCCGAACGCGCCGATGGCCGTCCGGCATGCGGATACGATAACCACTTCTTTCATGTTCAGTCCTCCTCCTGTTTTCCGTTGATTTTTCCGTGCACGCGCCCGTAAATGTGTACGGGCACGTATTCACAATAGTTCACCACATTTTGACGCTATGCGTACCCGGCATATTCTGTTATATAAACTGGGTCGTTTATGGGAACATTCGCAAACACGTTTGCAACTTAAAAGACCATACGCGGTTTATTTTTCATGCAAACCCCCGAAATCCTGCTGATTGCCGTGGGCCTGGCCATGGATGCCTTTGCCGTATCCGTGGCCGCCGGCACCTCCGGGCTGATTTCCGGAAAGCGCGCCTATTTCAGGCTTTCTTTTCATTTCGGCCTGTTTCAGGCCATGATGCCGGTGATCGGCTGGGCCGCGGGTATTACCGTGGCCCACCTGATTTCAGCCGTGGACCACTGGATCGCCTTTTCCCTGCTGGCCTTTGTCGGCACCCGGATGATCATATCCGCATTTCAGACCGACACGGAAACCTTCCGCAGGGACCCCTCAAAGGGGATGAGCCTGGTGATCCTGTCGGTGGCCACCAGCATCGACGCACTGGCCGTGGGCCTGAGCCTGGCCATGATCAACATCAATATCTGGTATCCCAGCGCCCTGATCGGCATCATCACCGCCGGCCTGTCGGTCATCGGCATCCGGGCCGGCAAATTCGTGGGAAAGAAGTTCGGCTCCGGCATGGAATTCATCGGCGGCATCATCTTAATCGGCATCGGCCTGCGGATACTGATCGCTCACCTGACCGTCTGAAGCGCCCGGTCAAAACCGATTTATGAGTGATTTACGGGTCACAGCCCCCGATCAGGCCCGGCCGATCCACTCCGCAATGCGGTTTACTTCCTTGTTCTCCCAGCTTTCCGAAATCCGCTGCTTTAAAAACGCCTGGTAGGCCAGGTGGGAGAAATTGATTATTTTTTCGTACAGATAAATTTTCTCCAGCACCGCACCTTCCACATCCTCCTTGGATTCGATCTTTCCGGTCTCCGGGGGCTTGAGGCCGCCGATATTCAGGCTTTCCCCCTTGAGATTAAACCGCCATTCAAACTCCCCCGCCCGGACGGCCAGGTTGATCTCGGCGACCTTGCCGCCCTTGGAAAGGGCGATCAATCCTTCTTCCAGGCCGGCGCCGTCTCCCTTGATGGTGATGGTTTCCTCCCGGTTGAGGGAACTGTTTTCCAGCACCACCCGGTTGCCGATGTAAATATCCGCCAGATCTTTGTCCAGTTCCAGCAGCGAATCCTTCTCATTGTCAATCATGAACCACATCCAGGTCAGAAATTCATGGCCCAGGAACTTGTAGCGGTTGTAGGCCACAGATACATCAAGCATGTTGCCCCCTGAAAAATTGGGTGGGTGAAAGTTTGCTCAGCCGGTCCTTCTCGGCATCGGACAGCCCGCAGGCGATCTCGGCGGCGGTGTAGGGGAACAGCCGGATAAGAGACAGCTTGAAAGCCTTGGAAAACAGGTTTTCCAGCTCTTCGTTGGCGGCCTTCAGGTTGGTCAGAAACCACAGTTCGCCCCCTTCATAATTCCAGATCAGGTCGTAGACGCTGGGCGCCGCCGGAATCCGGGTGTAGAGCCTTCGGGTGACGTCATCCCTGATCTCGCGCTTTTCGTTGTTGGACAGGGCCTGGCGGTCGGAATCGGCCAGGCGCTTGGCAATGGCCGCGTTGACCTGCTTTTTGATGATGCTGGAAGGAATGGTCTTCTTGTCCACCCGCAGGGAAAAGATCAGATGGGTGCCGAAGACGAGATTCGCGTTGTCAAAGTCCGGCTTGAACGGGGTCTCAAAACAGGTAAACCCTGCGCTTTTTTCGGCGGGATCATTGTCGATCTCATGAATCATGTGATTCTTCAGACCCGTTATGACATTTTCCATGAACGGCTCGGCGATCTGGCCGTTCACCCGGTACCGGGTGATGGAAGTGGACGACGATAAGATACCCATGCAGTTAACTCCTATGACGAAATGGATGTGATGATCTTGCGTGCATTTGTTCCCATTTCCCGCAAGGACCCGGATAATCATTTTTCCTGAGCCATTATGCGGAATTTACGCGAGGCTTGGGGCCCCATAAGAACAAAGTCATTTCAATACTGATTATGGCTTCAATGGGCAAGGACTTTTTCCTGTGCAAACTCATGAGGAATTGATATGTGTTGCCTGATCGGAAAATCGCATCTTTGGTTCGACAGGACGTTATCGGGCTTTTTCCGATCCGCGCCGGCGTATCACAGACGTTTTTAAGATGCCCCACAGCAACCCCGACCGGAACATCACATGACATTTATCGCAGATCTTCACATCCATTCCCGGTTTTCCCGGGCCACCGCCAAAAACCTGGATTTTGAAAACCTCTACATCGCCGCCCGGCGGAAAGGAATCACCCTGCTGGGGACGGGCGATTTCACCCACCCTGCCTGGTTTGCCGAAATCCGTGAAAAGCTGGTTCCGGCAGAACCCGGGCTGTTTAAACTGAACGACGCCATCGAGAAAAAATGCGAAGCCCAGATTCCGTTCAAGAATCAATTTCCCGTCCGCTTCATGTTAAACGGCGAGATCAGCAGCATCTACAAGAAGTCCGGCGCCACCCGGAAAATCCACAACCTGGTTTTTCTGCCGGACCTGGAGTCCACCGCACGCTTTGCTGCCCGTCTGGACCGGATCGGAAACATCGTGTCGGACGGCCGGCCCATTCTGGGACTGGATGCCCGGGACCTGCTGGAAATCCTGCTGGAGTGCTCGGACGAGGGATTTTTGATTCCCGCCCACATCTGGACCCCGTGGTTTTCGCTGTTTGGCGCCAAGTCCGGCTTTGATGCCATGGAAGAATGCTTTGCGGACCTGACGCCCCACATCTTCGCCGTTGAAACCGGGCTTTCGTCGGACCCGCCCATGAACTGGCGGGTTAAAGGCATCGACGGGCTGACCCTGGTGTCCAATTCAGACGCCCACTCGCCGGCCAACCTGGGCCGGGAAGCCAACCTGCTCAACACGGACCTGTCCTATCCGGCCGTAAAGCACGCCATCAAAACCGGGGACCCGGAAAAATTTATCGGCACCCTGGAATTTTTCCCCGAAGAAGGAAAATATCACCAGGACGGGCACCGCAAATGCGATGTCAGCTTAAATCCCAGAGAATCCATCGACCACGGAAACCTGTGCCCGGTCTGCAATAAGCCCTTGACCATGGGGGTGCTCCACCGGGTGGAGGAACTGGCCACCCGAAAGGACGGGGACGGACCCGAAAATCGGCATCCCTTTTACAGCCTCATCCCGCTTTCCGAAATCCTGTCCGAAATCGAGGGGGTGGGATGCAAAAGCAAAAAAGTGGCCGCCGCATATGAACGCGTCCTCGAGCGGCTCGGCCCTGAACTGCCGCTGCTCTACGCCCTTCCCACCGCCGCCGTGCGTGAAGCGGGCATGGGTCTTCTGGCCGAGGCCATCGAGCGCATGCGCGCGGGCAGGGTTCACATCAACGCCGGCTATGACGGGGAATACGGCCGCATACGGGTGTTTTCACCGCAGGAGATCGATGCCCTGGCCGGGCAGAAATCGCTGTTTCAGATGCCGCAAAAGGCCCTTTCCGCTGAGGCCTGCGCCGCAAGCGCCAATCCCTCTCCCAAAAGCCCCCGCAAACCTGTTAAACCCGCAGCGGCTGCGCAAACGGCACAAATTCACCCGGTGCCCGCCCGGGACCTGCTGGCCGGTTTGAACCCGGATCAGGCCCGGGCGGTCACCCATGAGCAGGGGCCGCTTCTGATCGTCGCCGGACCGGGCACGGGCAAAACCCGGACGCTGACCCACCGCATCGCCTGGCTGATCCGGGAAAAAAAGATCGCTGCCGAATCCATCCTTGCGATCACCTTCACCAACCGGGCCGCCCGGGAAATGGCGCAGCGGCTCTCGGATCTGCTGGGAAAAGACCCGGTGCTGCCCCTGACCGCCACGTTTCACGCCTTCTGCCTCCGGTTTTTAAAAGAACAGGCCCCCGAAAGCTTTACGCTCATCGACGAAAACACGCGGCTCTCCGTAATGGGGGCAGCCATGGCCCGGGCTAAAAAAAACGGCATCACCGTCAGGGGGTCCGCGGAAGCCGCGGGCGCGCTGATTTCCGCGGCCCGGCAGCAGCTGCTCCTGCCCGGGGATGAGCTTGCGCCCATTTCCAAAGATATGCCGGCATCATCTATTTCCGCGGTATACCAAATCTACCGGGAGATGATGGATGCACAGAAAGCCTGTGATTTTGACGACCTGATCGCCCGCACGGTGGAGATCCTTCAAACCGACCAAACGGTGCGCGCCGAGTGGCAAAACCGGTTCCCCTATGTGTTCGTGGATGAATACCAGGATCTGAATCTGCCCCAGTACCGGATCATCCAGGCCCTGGTGAATCATAGCGCCGACTTGTGCGTGATCGGCGACCCGGACCAGTCCATTTACGGGTTCAGGGGCTCGGATGTGGCGTTTTTCCAGCGTTTTCTGTTAGACTTTCCCGCGGCCCGACGGGTCCGGCTGACCCGCAACTACCGGTCTACGGACACCATCCTGGAGGCCTCCGGCCAGATCATGGAAAACCACAGTCTAAATAGCGCCCACGCCCGGGTATATTCCGGCATTTCCGGTCTGCCCCATATTACCATCCTGACGGCCCAGACCGAAAAAGCGGAAGCGGTGGCCGTGGGGAAAATGATCGAGCAGATGATCGGCGGCACCGGTTTTGATTTTACGGATTTCGGAAAATCGTCCGGCACCGGCTGGGAAGGAAACCGGGCGTTTTCGGATTTTACGGTCCTTTACCGCACCCGGGCCCAGGGGGAAATCTTCGGGGAAATGTTTGAAAAGGCGGGCATCCCCTTCCAGCTGGCCAGCCGGCAGAACCTGTTTGAGCGCAAGGGGGTGGCCGAGGCGCTGGCATGGCTGAAGATGATGGAAAGATGCGCCGCCTGGACCGACCTGGACCGGATCAATGCCTGCCTGGCCTCTCCTTTCAGCCCCGGGGAAATGGAAGTCATCAGAAACCGGGGATACCGGGATCAACTCCCCGCCCATACGCTTTTATCCCGGGATGAACCGATCGCACACCCGGCGTTGACGCCCGCCGGGAATTCACTCCTGGCCGGCTTGACCCATCGGATGGCGGATCTTCGCCGAAAAACCGCATCCCTGACCGCTTCGCGCAAGCTGGCGTTTATGGCGGAGCAGCCCGAGATTCGCCCGCTGTTTGCAAATGACAGCCAAATTTCCGAAGCATTCAAACGGGTCATCGCAATGGCCGAACCGTTCGGGCAAAACACCCGGGATTTTATCGAGACCATCACACTGGAAAATGACCCGGATGTGATCGAAACGGGTGCCGAAAAAGTGTGCCTGATGACCCTTCACGCGGCAAAGGGGCTGGAATTTCCCGTGGTCTTCATCACCGGCTGCGAGGACGGCCTCATCCCCTTCCTGCGGGCCGGCAAGGCCTCATATACGGATGCGGAAGAAGAAAGGCGGCTTTTCTACGTGGGCATGACCCGGGCAAAAGAAGCCCTCTACCTGTGCTGGTCCAATACACGGATGATCCACGGCAGGACCGGGACCCGGACCCGCTCTCCTTTTCTGGACGATATTGAAAAGCAGCTGCTCAAGCAAAAACGCCGGGAGCATCCCCCCAGAAAAAAGGGCCCGGTGCAGATGACCCTGTTTTCGGGAACCGGCAAAACATGAGGCCTCGTAAAAAATCAGTTTTCACGTCATGCCTGCGAAGGCAGGCATCCAGTAATGACGACAACCAAGCTTTTTCGAGTTTTTTACGACATCATTAAAACATGCATAGCGCACACCAAAGCAGGAAGAGCCTTTGAAAAACCGGGTTGAACAATGGCGGGGAGTTGGTCTATA
Source organism: uncultured delta proteobacterium (assembly GCA_963826785.1). Lineage (GTDB taxonomy): Bacteria > Desulfobacterota > Desulfobacteria > Desulfobacterales > Desulfosalsimonadaceae > CAWGYD01. The sequence goes on along the minus strand of CAWGYD010000004.1, from coordinate 295,980 downwards.
TTCTTAATCTGCGAGGCTTGCGATGAAATGCGACATGTATGCGGCCATGCGACGGGGGCCGCGGGACCGGCAGGAGGACTGCATCATCGATGGCGGGAAGGTGCGCCAGGAGGACAGTGCCGAGTGCAAAAACGCCTTTTCGGTTCACCAGCTGCTGCTGGCCGTATGCGACGGCATGGGCGGTCACCGTGCCGGGGAAACGGCCAGCCGGTTTGTCTGTGAGCAGCTGGCCCAGAGAAATACGGACCAGATCATAAATGGCGGGTCCATCCATGAAGAGATCGCCAGGATTCAACGCCTGTCTGAAGAAAATCTCCCCGCCGATTCCGGGACCACGGTGGCCGGCGTGTGGATATCCGATCAACTGGCCTTTGCTTTCAATGCGGGGGACAGCCGGGTTTACGGTTTTGGCGAAAGCGGCCTTCGATACATTTCCCACGACCACTCACTGGTCCAGGAATGGGTGGACAACTCCCTGATCCCGGAAGCCACGGTATTCGGGCATCCCTACAGGCATCTGATCGAATTCGGCATCGGCCCCGTTTTCAAAGACAACTGGGATGGCGACAGAATCCACGTCCATCAGGAGCCGCTGCAGGAGAGCGCCTGTTATCTCATCTGCTCCGACGGGCTCAATGATGTTCTTCAGGATGAGGAAATTTTTGACATCCTGATGCCCTCACCCGTCAAAAATGGAAAAAAGCTGTTAAAGGAAGTCTCCCGGAAAGGGTTGAAGGACAACACCAGTTTCATCATTGCCGAGATCCGGCCGTGATTTATACAGAATCGAGAATTCGCATGCGGAAAGCTTCCTGATGGAAGAAATCATCAAGCGATGTCTTCCCACCTATGATGTGATCAAAAATATCGGGGAAGGGGTTTATGGAACCGTCTACCTGGTAAAGGACAACCTGAAAGAGCGGGCAGTGAAGGTTCTGCCCATCATGGTGGAGCGCTCATTTTCCTACCGGTCCGCAAAAGCCCTCGATTCCAAGATCTCCCATGACTTCTATGCCGTCCAGGAATATTACAGCAAAATCAAGGGGGACGGCGTGGTCGAGATTCATGATTTCCACCTGGTGGACAAGCGGGTTTCCAAACAGGAGGCCAAGGCCTGGCTGATTGTCCTCATGGAATACTGCCCGGCCAGCCTGCTCAATTTCGTCATCGATCATTATCCGCTCTCCCCCCGGCTGGCCCGCCAGCTGATGTGGGAACTCGCCGAGGTGCTGAACCGATTGATCAGCAAGGCGGGCGATTCCTTTATCGTAAAGGATCTAAAGCCCTCCAATTTGCTGATCAATCAGAGCGGCCGGCTGGTGATCGGGGATCTGGGCGGCCTGCAGCGGTTGAGCAGCGTATCCACCACGGCCAATGCCCAGTTTACCCCCAACTGGTCCGCCCCCGAACTGGTCATCCGCAATGAACGCCCCGGGCCGGCCAGCCTGATTTACGCTTATGGGTTTGTCGCCTACTTTATCTGGCTCGGATGCCTCCCCTATGAAAAGGAGGACTTCACCACCCGAACCCGTCTGATTCGCGAATCCGGGCTCCGGTTTAACCGGTCCGACATGCCGTACAACATCCAGGGGCTGATCGAAAAATGTCTGAAATATCAACCGTCCGAACGCCCCGGCAGTCTCACGGAAATCATCGCGGTCTTAAATGGCGACCATCGCCTCACCTGCAGTCAATCCCTGTTTGCCGATGAATCCCTGAAGAATCCGCCCCCCGCGGGGCAATATCAAAAGGATGGAGCGGCCGCCGCACCCAAGCCTGAACCGGAGCCCTTTTTTCACAAGCTGCCTGCCGAAATTCACCAGCTGGGGGATACGTGGATCGAGCCGGTGACCGGGACCGAATTTTTATGGGTTCCCACGGGCAGTTTCCGGATGGGGGGCGGCAACTGGGACGGGGAAGGAAACAAGGACGAATTTCCGGTCCACGAGGTATTCATCGACGGATTCTGGATGGGAAAATACCCGGTCACCCAGGCCCAATGGAAAAAAGTGATGTCCGGCGCCTTCTGGAAAAAGGTACGGCCCCACAATCCCTCGGGGTTCAAGAAGGGTGCGGATCATCCCGTGGAGCAGGTTTCCTGGCAGGACGCCCAGGATTTCATTGTAAAGCTCACCGTTTTGAATAAAAACAAGTACCACTTCCGGCTGCCCACGGAAGCCGAATGGGAGTATGCGGCCCGAAGCTGCGGAAAACCCGAGAAATACGCCGGCGGGAAAAAACTGGAGGACCTGGCCTGGTATTCCGCCAACAGCGCCATTTCCACCCGGCCGGTGGGGCAGAAGCGGCCCAACGGCATCGGCCTGTACGATATGAGCGGAAACGTCTACGAATGGTGCCAGGACACCTATCTCGAAAGCGGGTACAAAAAACATGCGCAAAGCAACCCGGTGGTGTCCGGCAAAGGGGCCCGCAAAGTGATCCGGGGCGGCAGCTGGTGCAATTCGCCCCACGAAGTCCGCTGCGCCTACCGCGCCGGCGTCTATCCCGACTTCAAGGGAAACTACATCGGCTTCAGACTGGTGATGACCCCGGTGAGCCGGAAGAAGAGCGCGGACTGAGTTCTGCTGTCAGTTATTTTATATGCCCCAGGGCCTGTTCAAAAGCCTCCAGGGCGTGGCGGAGACCCGGCCAGCCGGCGCGTGCCAGGTGTTTGCTCACCGCCTGGGGGGAGATGGGTTTTTTCCAGAGACGGCTGATCTGCGGATGGGGCATTCCCTGCAGCGCACCGGCAACGGCCCGGGCCTGGGGCGGGGTCCACTGCCGGGCCATGTCTCCGGTCATCCGGGCGAGCGCGTCCAGGCAGCCGGATGACGGGTGGCGATCCATGCGGAAGCGGATGGACCCGGCGCCGGGAGCAGTCATCTTTTCAAGCAGCCTGCCGGACATGCGGAACGCCTCGCCGTCTCCGGCGGAAACCCGGCCTTCCGGCACATAATCGACTGCACCGATGGCAATGGCCAGGCGGGTGTCCACATCCTTTCCGGCAGAGGACCGGATATGCGCCCGCAAAAAAAGCCCGGTTCGCAGCGACAATGCCGGGTCGGTCAGCAGGATCTGCCAGCCGTCTCCCCTGAACACGTCCACCGGCCAGGGCATAAGATCCGGCCAGGCACGGCTGATCCCGGCGCCTCCGTCCTTAAGCACGAAATACATGTTCTGCCGCAGGTCGGCCGGCAGGCCGGAAAAGCCGATGAAATCGCCGGTCAACACCGCATACGGCCTGGACGAATCCACCCGTGGCATCAATCACCTCTTCTTGCGAAATGTCTCATGTTTCTGCTTCCAACCCTTTTAGTCCCGGGATTTTTATCATGCCGATGAAAAAAACCACCACCCCGAAGAGCATGATCAGCGATCCGAAGGAAAACGCGTAATGCAGTGCCATAAGATCCATGATGATGCCGCCGAAGAGTGATCCGCAGAGCATTCCCAGGCTGTGGGCGATGGTGATCAGCGACATGACGGTGCCCATGGCCTTCTTTTCGCTCCCGCTGATCACTGCCAGCGCCATCATGGCAGGCATGGCCATCCCGCCGCCGATGCCGAATACCACGTTGGCGGCAAACAAGTCCCAGAATCCGTCAGACCACCCGATCATCAGGATGGCCACGGCGCTGACCAGCCCCCCGGAAACCACCAGGATGCGCTTGTCCATCCGGTCGGCTATAATACCCATGGGCACATGCAGGATGCCGCTGATGGAGACCCCCAGCACCACCAGTACGCCGATGGCCGCCGAGGACAACGAAAACCGGACATCCCCGTACACCGGCAGAAACCCCCAGATGATGCCGATGCAGGTGGCATAGACCCAGCGGAAGACAAACAGGCTGAAAATGGTCCGGTCGAAAACCAGCACCCGCCAGAAAACCGGCTTGTATCCGCTGATCACCCCCTGCTCCTCCCGGGCCGGCGGCAGGAAGGCATAACTCATCATAAATGATCCCAAAGCCAGGACGCCCATACATCCAAATGCCGTCTGGAGGCCGAACAGGTCCTTGATTCCGCCGCCCAGCAGCGGCCCGATGGAGAGCCCCAGGAAGATGGACATGTTGAACATGCCCATGACAATTCCTTCCCTCCCGGGCGGGGTGATGTCGCCGATATAGGCCTGGGCCACCGGCATGATCATGGCAGAGGCCACCCCCTGAACCATACGGATGATGATCAGAGATTCGATGGTTTCCGAAAAAATAAACGCGATTGCGATCACCGCATAGGCAAACAGCCCGATGGTGAGGAAGGGTTTCCGGCCTTTTTTATCCGAGAGCCGGCCGAACCAGGGGAGAAAAACCGTGCGGGTCAGGGAAAACCCGCCGAAGACCAGGGCGATGTAAATTCCCGAAGCGCCCAGGTTGTGGGCGTACACCGGAAGAAGGGGCACCACGATTCCCACCCCTGTCACCGCCGTAAAGATGGAAAAAAACAGGGCTGAGAAGATTTTTTTATCGATTCTGTTCATCAGCCGTATCTCATAGCATCAAAATCGCAGATTCAAAAGGTGGAAAGACTGCAAAGGTGAACCCATGAAATTTCAATCAGCTTTCAGCCTGACGATGGTGGCGCCCCATCCGCCCGCGTTTGCCGGGGCATCGGAAAACGAGGCCACCATGGGATTTTTTGACAGCGCGGAATGGACGGCCTGCTTCAGGATTCCCCGCCCTTTGCCGTGGATGATGCGGACATTCAGGATTTGCTTCTCCCGGCAGGCCCGGAGGTATTCATTGACCAGATCCCGTGCCTCACGGGGATGAAACGTGTGAAGATCCAGCAGTCCGTCAATGGGGATTTCAACAGGATCGATTTCTTCTGTCATGCGCATCGCTCCACGGGGTGTCGGTCCTTTCCCGGAAGAAGACCTTGATTCCAGAAGGGTATCTGCTTTAAACTGTGTCTTTTGAACCTGAATTTCCAAGGCGGCATAATGTTTCCACACCTTTTCACCATCGCCGGGCTGTTTCTTTTCGCCTACCTGATAGGATCGATCCCCTTCGGGCTGGTGTCCGCCCGGCTGTTCAAGACGGCCGACCTGCGGTCTGCGGGCAGCGGCAACATCGGCGCCACCAACGCGCTGCGGACCGGGGGATTAAAGCCCGGGCTGGCCACCCTTGCCGGCGACCTGCTCAAGGGGGCGGTCCCGGTGATGCTGGCGGCAGCTCTTTTTTCCGGCGACGGTCCCCGGGTTCGGGAAGTCGGGATGTCGATCTGCGCCCTGGCCGCATTTCTCGGCCACCTTTATCCCGTGTACCTGAAATTCAAAACCGGCGGAAAAGGCGTGGCCACCGCTGCCGGATGCTTTGCGGTGATTTCCCCTGCGACCCTTTTGGCAACCCTGGCGGTTTTTCTCGGGGTGACCCTTCTGTCCCGGCGGGTATCCGCTGGATCGCTTTCAGCCGCGCTTTTTCTGCCGGCGGGGGTGTTCGGCATTTTACATTCGCTCGTATTTACCGGGTGCGCCCTGGCGGTTTCCGCGCTGATTATTTTTCGCCACCGGGCCAATATTTCCCGGCTGATCGCCGGAACCGAGCCCCCCATTTGGGGAAAACATTAAAATCCGATCTTTCCATCCCTCAACAAAAAATATTTCCAAGGCGCAAAAATAAAAAATATATCAGTGCCTTACCGAGGCAACTGTTTTTTTTATCCATTAAAAATTGAAACTGTTTTACCGGATCAGGGACCAGATCAGGGCCAGCGCGCCGGCCAGGACGAAGTGGCTTTCCATGAGAAAAGCCTGGCGCAGGCCGGGGGAAAACAGCCCCCGCTCACTGGTGGACAGAAACAGGATCATGGAGAGGGGGCACAGGGTCAACACAAGCCCCAGGGAGGATACCACACCGGCTGCGGAGGCGGCCGCCATCATCGCCGCCATCATCCACAGCAGTATTTTAATGAGGCGCAGGGTCTTTTTCTCCCCCAGCAGGATGGGAATGGTTTCCCGGCCCACGATGCGGCTGCCCTGCATGTCCAGGATATCGAAAAAGGCCGTGCGCGCGAATACGAAACAGGCCGTCCATAAAAACACCAGCACGGTGACCCATTGAACCTGCCCGAAACCGTGGATGGCCGGTACAATTGAGGTGACGATCCCCCATGCCAGTGCCGCCAGAACGGTTTTGGAGCCGGGGATATCCCGGACCTTGGGATGAAACACCTGCCCCGGCCGCCGGGGAACCAGGTTGATGATGTAAATAAATCCCATGAAGGTCATGCAGACCCCCAGCATGGCGAACAGCGGCCCCATCAGAAAAGCGGTAATCACCCCCGCCGTCCCGGCAAGCACCATGTTTGCCGCCAGCCATCCCCGGTTCTGCTGATAAAACTGGGCCTTGTCCGGGTCATTGTATCGATTCGATGAGATATCCACCAGGTTGTTGAAGGTATGCATGGACAGTAGATAGAATACGGCCAGGCACACGGGAAGCAAAGACGGGGATAGCCCCTGGAGTCGGGTGGCGGCATAGGTGAGGCCGCCTGCCCCCATGGCGATGTAGATATTGCTCAGCAGCAGGTAGCGCTGAAACAGATACAGCCAGCGTTTGCATCGCTGTCCCCGGATGACCATCAGGTCTTCAAGTTTCCGGTGCACCCGTTTGATGATCCAGTTGGGGGTGGATGCACCCGCGGTGATGCCGATCCGGCGGGCTCCGCCCAGCTGGTGCAGGTCCAGTTCATCTTCTGTTTCGATATGCACCGCCGGTTTTCCCGTCTGCCGGGCGATTTCGTACAGACGCCGGGTGTTTCCGCTCTCCCGGCCGCCCACCACCACCATGGCATCCACTTCCCGGGCCAGTTGGGTCACATCCGCCTGGCGGTTTTCCGTTGAATCGCAAATCGTGTCAAACACCCGGTAATGGGGATGGCGGGCCCGCACCCATTCCTTGACCCCTTTGAAAAAAGCGGAATTCTGGGTGGTCTGGGCCACGATGATGGCCGATTCGAATTCGGCCAGGCCTTCCAGCTCTTCGCGGGTTTCGGCCACATGCCCCATGTCGCCCGCATAGCCCATCAGCCCTTTGACTTCGGGATGATCCCGGTCCCCGATGATGATGATCGCATACCCCTGGCGGGCGTGCTTGGCAATGATGGACTGAACCTTGATGACCCGGGGACAGGTGGCATCGATCACGTTGAAGCCGGCCCGCTCCAGAAGCTCACGGTCCCGGGGGGGGATGCCGTGTGCACGGATGAGCACGGTGCCGGAACCCTTCTCCGGAATCGTATGGATCACCGAAATGACTTTGTTTTCCAAAAGCTCCAGCACCTGGGGGTTATGGATCAGGGGCCCGTAGGTGTAAATGGGATCCGTGCTGCGGTTCGATGCATCCAGGGCGATTTCCACCGCCCGGCGCACCCCCATGCAAAACCCCGCTGATCTGGCGACCGTGATTTTCATAATGCAACTATCTTAAAATGAATGATTGGCCATTCACGATTTTATTTGATCTGAAACTCCGGTCTGGAATCATCGGGCTGGAGAATAACCACGTGCAGAATCGCTCTGTGAGCGATGATTTTCTTCACACAGTGACACTGCGGGAATCGGAAATGGAATTATTCTTTTTTGAAATAAATCTTATGATCCACCAGGGACAGGGAATGGATGACCCCTTTGACGAATTTCTGCTCGCCGAAGATGTTCATCAGCTTGTATCCGGCCGCTTCGGGTTCAACCGTATCCACGGCCTCCATGATCAGTTCTTCCCCATCCTTTTCGATCACGTATGCATTTGCTTCACACATATTTCTATCCTGTTGATAAAGAGTTTACGGCCGCAGCCTGCCCAGATGCGCTTGTATCAGTTCATCGATCAGATGAGGCAGCGGCACCCCTTTTGCGCCGACGATCTCCGCGTTTTCCTGAAACAGCGGCAGCAGGTACTTTCGCGCCGGGCTCGACGCCACCGCCTGGGCCATGGCCGGCGTCAACTCCCCCATCATGGAATTGGCCATGATGATGGAAACCGGCCCGATGATCAAGTCCATACGGGCCACGGTCTGCACAATGGCGTTTTCACCGGAAGCGCCGCGGTTGGCCTTGGCTTTGAGCATCTGGGCGGTGGCAATGGCATTGGTCCCCAACGCGACAATCTCCACCGACTCCTCGAAGACTTCCTTGAGCCGCTTGATGATGGCAGCCCCGATCCCGCCGCCCTGGCCGTCGATGATACAAATCTTAAGCATGATCCGGCTTTGTCAATCTTTTAACCGTTATAATTTCTGGAGCTTCTTCCAGTTTTTTCGTTTCGATTTGGACGGTCTTTTAGACGGCCCCTTCTTTCGGGTGGTGAGAGCCCATCCCTCCTCCGGTCCGTCTTCGATGGCGCCTCCCTTCAAGTCAATCAGGGCGGCCATCTCCATTTTCTGCAAAAAGGCGTCCGCACCGATAACGGCAGCTCCCCGGGACGCGCAGAAATCGGAGACCGCATGGTCGGAACTCACCACCAGCGCCTTTTGCTTTTCCATCTCGGCCATCCGCATGATCAGGGTATCGGCGGATTCCCCCTGCCGGGAAAACCGGATCTGGATTCCCTTTTCCTGCCCCTTGGTCTCAAAAAAGGAATACTGTTCGGATCCGTCAAACACGATGGTGATCTTGTGCCGCTTGATCCGTTTATATACGGCCAGTTGCTCCACCAGGGCCTCTCGGCCCAGCTCAAGCGCCTGGCGGTCCAGGGAAGACATCTCCGGAGATCTTCGGATCAGGTTGTAGCCGTCTATGATAATGTGAACGGCCATGCCTGCCTATGCTTTGAACAGGCCCAGCAGACGGTCGAGATCTTCATCCGTGTAAAATTCAATCTCGAGCTTCCCTTTTTTCCCGTGCCGCTTGATGGCGACCTTGGTGCCGAAATACCGGCCCAGATCCTCCTCCAGGCTGGAGTAATAGATGTTATCCGGACGGGGGGCCGTCTTTTGACTGGTTTGCTGGGAGTTCAAGCGGGAGATGAGCTTTTCCGTATCTCTAACCGACAACCCCTGGGAGATGACCAGTTGCCAGGCTTTCTTCTGCAGCGGGACTGTGTCCGCCCCCAGCAGGGCCCGGGCATGTCCCATGCTGATGGCACCGTTGCGGATGGTGACCTTGATATCATCGGCCAGTTGATTGAGCCGCAGAAAATTGGCCACCGCGGACCGGCTCTTTCCCACCCGTTTTGCGATCTCTTCCTGGGTCAGATTGAACTCGCCGGAAAGCCGCAGGTAGGCCTCGGCCTCTTCCATGGGGTTTAAATTTTCCCGCTGGATGTTCTCGATGATGGACACTTCCAGCAGTTCGGTGTTCTTGATGTCCTTGACGATAACCGGCACCTTGAACAGGCCGGCCATGCGGGCGGCGCGCAATCGCCGTTCACCGGCGATCAGCTCATATCCATCGTTGGCTTTTCTCACCAGCAGCGGCTGCAGGATACCCTGGGATTTTACGGATTCAGCCAGTTCCCCCATTTCGGCTTCCGAAAAATTGTGCCGGGGCTGATAGGGATTGGGGCGGATCTCGTCGATATCACATTCAAACAACTGCCCCCGGGGGGTTTCATGGGTGATGCCGATATCGGGGAACAGGGCGTCCAGCCCCTTGCCCAGTCCGCTGCGTCTGCCTTTTTTCGCCGGTGCACTGTCTTTTGCGTCGGATTTGCTCTTCTGCATCATCCACCCCTTAGGTGTTTAGGCCGAAGACTGAATTAAAAAAGGTTTTAAATCCTCAAACCCTTCAGCCTTCCGTCTCTGGCCTTCAGCCTGTAGCTTACGCTTACAATATATGAATTTTTTCCTTCAAGCGGTCTCCCCTGATGACTTCCCGGGCCAGGGAAAGGTAGCACTTGGAACCGATGGAGGATGGATCAAAAGCGATGATCGGTTTTCCATAGCTGGGCGCTTCAGCCAGCCGGACCGTCCGGGGGATGCGGGTCTTGAAGACCAGCTTCTTGAAATATTTCTCGGCATTGTCCGCCACCTGTCCGGACAGGTTGGTCCGCCGGTCCACCATGGTCAGCAGAATCCCTTCAATTTTCAATGCGGGGTTCAACCCGCCCCTGATCCGTTTGATGGTCTGCATCAACTGCCCCAGCCCCTCCAGGGCGAAAAATTCGCTCTGCAGCGGGATGAGGACCGCGTCGGCGGCGGTCATGGCGTTTAAGGTCAACAGGCTCAAAGACGGCGGGCAGTCGATCACGATATAGTCGAACTGATCGGCGCACTGGGAAAGAAACCGCTGCAGTACCTGCTCCCGGTGCTCCTCCCCCATCATCTCCACTTCAAACCCGATGAGTTCCACCTTGGAAGGGATCACCCACAGCCGATCGATATCGGTTTTGGCAATCAGCTGATCGGCCCGAACCTGGTCGATCAATCCATGATAAAGGGATTCCCGGATCAGGCGCTTGTCCACCCCCAGTCCGGTGGTGGCATTGGCCTGGGGGTCGCAGTCCACCAGCAGGGTCTTTTTTTTGGACGCGGCCAGGGCCGCAGCCAGATTGACCGCCGTGGTGGTCTTCCCCACCCCTCCTTTTTGATTTGCAACGCAGATGGTATGTGCCATGGTGAATCTGATCTATCACATTATTCGCCATTTGAAAAGCGGATAAGGATGTGTCATATTATTATTTTCAGCTTCTCACCCATAAAAGGACATTTATTTCACATCATGCTTACCCGATTGAAAAAATTCATGGCCGGGCTCCTCGTTCTCATCTTTGTCGGGGTGCCCTGCCCTCAAAAATCATCCGCCCTGACCCTCATGGAGGAGCAGGAACTGTCGGATGAATTTCTGAAAGCCGTTTTCGACTATTACCAGGTGATTGATGATCCGGTGGTCAATGATTACCTCAAATCGGTGGGGCAAAAAATCCTGTCGGCCATGCCGCCCCAGCCGTTCGAGTACCATTTTTACATGATCAAGGAAGATTCGTACAACGCCTTTGCCGGACCCGGGGGGCATATTTTCATCCTGAGCGGGCTGTTTGAGGCCCTGGACAATGAAGACGAGCTGGCCGGGCTGCTGACCCATGAAATCGCCCATGTTTCCAGCCGCCATATTTCCGAAATGATCGAAAAATCTAAAAAAACCAGTATGGTAACCCTGGCCGGCGTGGTGGCCGGCATCCTGATGGGGCTGGGCGGCGCCGCCACGGCCGGAACAGCCCTGACGGTGGGCTCAATGGCGGCCGGGCAGACCATGCAGCTGGCCTATTCGCGGGAGAATGAAATCCAGGCCGACCAGATCGGACGATCCACCCTGGTGCGGGCCGGCTATGACCTGCACGGCCTGCTGGCGGTGCTGAAAAAGATCCGGGCCACCCAGTGGTACGGGACAGATGAGATCCCCACGTACCTGTTGACCCACCCGGCCACCGAGGAGCGGATTATCTACCTGAGCAACATGCTGGAGGATGAAAAAGACCCCCACCTGGTCCCCTCCTATGCCTTTTCCCGGACCCGGGCGCGTGTGGCCGCCCTGTACGGCCATTCGGAAATGGTCCTGGAGCGGTTCCGAAACCGGGTTGAAAAAGACCCGAATGATGCCATGGCCCGCTACGGGTACGCCCTGGCCCTGGCCCGAAACGGCAGCGCCAGGGCAGCCATTCCGCTCCTCAAGCAGGCGATTGCCCAGCACCCGGAAGACCCCTTTTTGAAGGCGGACCTGGGACGCATCTATTATCTTTCGGGGCAGTACGAGGAAGCCATCAAAACCCTGAATTCCGAAGAAATCCTGAAATCAGACAATCCGGAGGCCTGGCTCTACCTGGGACGCTCCCAGTTCACGCTGGAGCGCTATGATGATTCCGCCGCCACCCTGGAGCAACTGGTGATGAGATACCCGGACTACAAGGAAGGGCTGTTTGCGCTGGGAAAAACGCTGGGAAAACAAGACCGCCTGGGGGATGCCCATTATTATCTCGGGCTTTATTCCAAGCGGGAAAACGATATTAAAACCGCCCGGTTCCATTTCAGCCAGGCACTGGAAACGGAAACCGACAAGGACCGGATCAAAAAGATCAAGGAAGAACTGGAATCCCTGAAAAACCGCCGGACGCCGCCCCCGGAGGAAAAGGAATCCATACAGCAGGTTTTCCCGTCCGGGTTCCGGGTCCGACCGGAATTGCGGTAATCGATGGAATCATCAGACCTTGTCGAAATGGGAAAATTTCATGGAGAAATTGCCCCGGCCCTGGGAGGCGGACCGGAGGGCCGTGGAATAGCCGAACATCCGGGAAAGCGGCGCCATGGCTGAAATCAACTGGATCTCCCCTTTGGAAGAGATGGCCTCGATTTTGCCGCCCCGGGCGCTTAAGTCGCCGATCACCTCGCCCATGAAGGTTTCCGGAACAAACACCTCCACGTCCATGATGGGCTCCAGCAGGAAGGATTCGCCCTTGGCGAGCGCCTCCCGGCAGGCCATGGAAGCGCTGACGGTATAGGCCAGGTCCGAACCCATCGACTCCTTGAATGATCCGCCGGTCACCACCGCTTCCACATCCAGAACCGGGTAGCCCATGGCCACCCCGTATTCCATGGCGTCCTCCACCCCTTTCCGGATGGCCGGCAGATATATTTCCGGGATCTGCTGAGGCGGGATTTTTACGGAAAAGGTGTTGCCGCTTCCCCGCTGCAGCGGCCTCAACCGGATCTCCACTTCCCCGAAATGGCGCTGGCCCGCCACGTCCTTGTCGAATACGGCCGACGCCCTCGCGTCTTTGGCGATGGTTTCCCGGTAGACCACCTGGGGTTTTCCCACGTTGACGTTGGTGTTGTATTCCCGGCGCATGCGGCTGGTGATGATGTCTAAGTGCAACTCCCCCATTCCGGACAGGATCATCTGGCCGGTATCCTCGTCCTGCTTGACCTTCAGCGTGGGGTCCTCTGCCATGAGTTTTTCCAGCACCTGTTCGAGTTTTTCCTGATCGTCATGGGTCTTGGGCTCCACCGATATGGAAATCACCGGCTTGTAAAATTCCATCTGCTCGAGCAGCACCGGCGCGGTGGTCTGGCACAGGGTCTCCCCGGTGGAGGAATCCTTTAAGCCCATCACCCCTACGATGTGCCCTGCAGTGGCCACATCCAGGCGCTCCCGCTTGTTGGCGTGCATTCGCAGGATGCGGGAGATTTTCTCCTTTTTCTTCCGGCTGGGATTGTACACGTCCGCATTGGCCATCAGCTTTCCGGAATAGACCCGGACGAAGGAAAGCTTGCGCCCTTCCATCATGGAAACCTTGAAGATCAGCGCCACCAGGGGGCCGTCCTCTTTGGCGGTAAATTCGAGCTTTTCTCCGGATTCCGGATGCACCCCCTGGATGGGCGGCACTTCCACCGGGCTGGGAAGAAACTGGATCACCGCATCCAGCAGGGGCTGAATCCCCTTGTTTTTCAGCGCCGCACCGCACAGCAGCGGCACCATCTTCAGCGACAGCGTGGCCTTGCGGATGGCTGCGATCAGCGCCTCCGTGGAGATGGGTTTTTCCTCCAGGTACGCCTCCATGATCTGATCATCCACCTCGGCCACGCGCTCCAGCAGCTTGTCCCGGTATTCCCCGGCCTGCTCCAGGTACTGATCTTCGATATCGGAGGTGATGATCTGCGCGTTGGGTGCGTCGGATTCCCAGGTCAGCTGCTGCATCCTGAGCAGGTCGATGACCCCGGAAAAGCTGTCCTCCTGCCCCACCGGCAGCTGAAGCAGAACCGGATTGGCATTGAGGCGCTCCCTGATCATGTCCACCGCCCGGAAAAAATCCGCACCGACCCTGTCCATTTTATTGATAAAGGCCATCTTGGGGACCAGGTACTTATCCGCCTGGTGCCAGACGGTTTCGGACTGGGGCTCCACCCCGCCCACGGCGCAGAACACGCCCACTGCACCGTCGAGCACCCGCAGGGACCGCTCCACCTCTATGGTGAAATCCACGTGGCCGGGGGTATCGATGATCTGCACCTCGTGGTCCTTCCACTGGCAGGTGGTCACCGCCGAGGTAATGGTGATCCCCCGTTCCTGCTCGTCGGGCATCCAGTCCATGACCGCCTCGCCGTCATGGACCTCGCCGATCTTGTGGGAACGCCCGGTATAGAAAAGGATCCGCTCCGTCACCGTGGTCTTGCCCGCGTCAATATGGGCGATGATCCCGATGTTGCGCAATTTTTTGATATGTTTGTCTGTTTTCATCTGATCAACAGGATATCCGCCTTGAAAGGGAACCGGATATCGACATGCCCGGAAAGGGTCTCCGATTCCTCACCCTCGATTAATATTTTCACCTGCTCCACTTCCGAAACATTGAGCACCAGCGTGTTGACAATGGAATATACCGCCAGCAGTTCGGTCTTGATCCCGCCGGCCAGACCGGTTGAAACATCCCGGGTCAGATCCACGTAGGCGGTCTTGTCCGGCCCCAGGTAAAGTGCCCGCAAACGGGTTTTACGGGGAAGGGTCTCTGCAAGATCCCCCCGGGGTCCCCGGATCAACTCCTCTACCAGCAGACGGCACCCGGCAGCGGGGTCGGCCGACGGCTGAATCGCCCGCTGTTCGCCTGACAGGAAATCATTTCCGGCATCTGCAAAATAAACATACACCGGCAGATGCCCGGCCATTTCAGCATCCCGGTCCTCTTCTGCCGGCAGGCCCGGCAATCCCCGCCCAAAGAACTTCCAGGGGCAGCAGAATCGAAAAAATTGTCACCATTACCCCGACACGCATTATAAAGGCCCAACGCATCGTCACACCCGCCCGCATTAAATAGATCCAATCTGTGGCATGTTATCACCGGCACTCATAAAATCCGGTATTTTAAACAAGTCTGCATAGCGTGTCAAACCTTTAAAAACAGGCGGGCCTCCCAATGAAAACGGACCGGCATCAATGGCAATAATAATCACACGGTAATTGATTTCAACGAACCGTTCCCGGCCAGAGGTGAGGCGTACTTTCGGACAGGGGCGATTTTGCCCGCTGTTTGATCCGACGCCTACGGGTTTGTTTATCAAGAATTATTATTGACATATGGCATATAATGGGTAAAAAAGAAGTTTTGGTTTTATTGCGATTTCTGTCTGGCGATGGTCCGCTACTGATCGCATCGGATCATTTCGATATGAGAATGACGTAAGGAGAATGTAAATGGGTGAGCCAGCAATCAAACTTGGCGGAAAACACAAAAGCACGTTTATGGACAAGGTGAAGGAGATCCTTCCCGAGGGCGGGAATCTCAATCTTTGCCTGACCTGCGGCGCCTGCTCCGCCGGTTGCCCCGCAACCGGTATCGGCGGCATGGATGCGCGGAAATTTCTGCGCATGGCCGCACTCGGCATGGACGAGGAAGTGACCACAAATCCCTGGGTCTGGCACTGCACCATGTGCATGCGCTGCATCTATGTCTGCCCCATGCAGATCAACATCCCCCAGCTGGTCTTCAATGCCCGGCAGAGCTGGCCGCGGGACCAGCGGCCCAAGGGGATCCTGGGATCATGCGATATGGCCCTTCGAAACGATACCTGCAGCGCCATGGGCGCCACGGAAGAAGATTTCCAGTTCGTGGTGGAAGACGTTCTGGAAGAATACCGGGAAGCCCAGCCCGAGTTCAAGGACATGGAAGCCCCGGTCAACAAGCAGGGTGCCGAATTCTTCCTGAACCAGAACTCCCGGGAGCCGGTGACCGAGCCGGATGAAATGGTCCCCCTGTGGAAGATCCTGCACTCGGTGGGCGCCGACTGGACCTACGGCACCAAGGGGTGGGCCGCAGAAAACTACTGCATGTTCATGGCCGATAACGACGCCTGGAAACACATCATCGAAGTCAAGGCCAAGGCGGTGGAGGATCTTGGGCTGCAAGGTCTGGCTCAACACCGAGTGAGGGCACGAACTGTTCGCAGTCCGGGCCGGACTGCAGAAATTCAAGATTCCCTACAACTTTGAAATCAAAAGCATCATTCAATATTATGCCCAGTGGATCCGGGAAGGAAAACTCAAGGTCAGCTCCGACTGGAACAAGGACCTCAAGGTCAAGTTCACGGTCCAGGACCCCTGCCAGCTGGTGCGCAAGTCCTTCGGCGACCCGGTGGCCGAAGACCTGCGGTTTGTGGTGAAAACCGTGGTGGGCGAGGAAAACTTCATCGACATGACCCCCAACCGCTCCAACAACTACTGCTGCGGCGGCGGCGGCGGGTTTCTCCAGGCCGGGTACCCGGACGAACGGCGCCAGTACGGCAGCCTCAAGGCCGAGCAGATCCTGGCCACGGGTGCGGATTACTGCATCACCCCCTGCCACAACTGCCACGCACAGGTCCACGACCTTTCCGACATCCGGGACCACGCCTGGCAGACGGTCCATCTCTGGACCATCATCTGCCTGGCCATGGGCATCCTGGGGCCCAATGAACGCGAATACCTGGGCGATGATCTAAAGGAAGTCAACGTATTCCATCCGGAATCCGAGATGTAATTCGACTTCCATAACTGATACGTCAAGCTGAAAGGGCGCCGGATTCCGGCGCCCTTTTTTATTTTTTTATTATTCGGATTCCTGCGACTCGGATCAGTACCGGGCGATGCTCGCCCCCCAGGTGAATCCGGAGCCGAACCCCACCATCAGGATCAGATCGCCGCGTTTGATGGTGCCGTTGACGGTGTATTCATCCAGCAGCAGGGGGATGGTGGCCGCGGTGGTATTGCCGTATTTATGGATATTGGCCAGCACCTTCTCCTCGGGAATACCCATGTACTGGGCGGCCATGTCGTTGATGCGCTTGTTGGCCTGGTGGGGCAGCACCCAGTCGATGTCGGCTGCGGTCAGGCCCAGGTTTTGCAAGCCGGAGAGGCTGACTTCCGCCATCCGCCGCACCGCATTGGCAAACAGGTTCTTCGGATTGGGCATCTCCGGGAACATGACCCCGTTCTGGGATTCGTCGGCCGGATCATAATAGATGATGGGCTTTTTCCCGATATCAAACAGGATCATGTGAACCCCGTTGAGCGCCCCGGCGCCGTCTGCGTGCACCTTTGTGCTCAGGATCATGGATTTTTCGTCCTTTGCCTTTGAAACCACCGTGCAGGCGGCCCCGTCCCCGAACAGGACCGTGACGGCCCGGCCCCGGTTGTTGTATTCCAGCCCTTTGGAATGCACTTCGGCACCCACCAGCAAAACATTTTCATACATGCCCGCCTCGATGAACGCCTGGGCCATCTGCAGGCCATAGATAAACCCGCTGCACTGCTGCCGGATGTCGTAGCAGGGGATGTGGCGCTCCGCCCAGCCCAGCTTGTCCTGGAGAAATACCCCCGCACCCGGAAAATGAAAATCAGGGCTCAGGGTCGCAAAAATGATGCAGTCGATCTCGTCTTCCTTTACCTCCCCCCTGGAGAGCAGGTTTTTCACCGCACGCAGGGCCAGGTCCGAACACCGGTCCCCTTCGGGGGCATATCGGCGCTCCCGGATGCCGGACCGCTTGTGAATCCATTCATCGCTGGTATCCATCAACTGGGCCAGGTCATCATTTGTGACTACTTTATCGGGGACATACATCCCGGTGGATCGTATATATGCACGATTGTTCATTTGCTGAAATCACCTTTCTGAAAAATTTACAATTACCGCGATGAAACGAAATCGCTTGCTGTCCAAAATCAAGGTAGATATCACAGGGAACGGCTCACCGCAATTTTCAAATCACTTCCGCCGTAAACCGGTCACGGGTGTCGATCTATGACTGGAGGAATGCGCTTAGATGCCTGAGTTCGTCGATCATTTTCGTCCGGACCCTTTCGGTGAGCGCCTCGACGGTCAGATCCGAAAATGATTCGGGGGAAATTTCATCCAACACCCGGATGCAGATGGGATGGCTGCCATGGAAATTGAAGCTTTTTTTGGGCAGAGCCTTGTTGGTCCCGGAAATAACCACGGGCAGGATGGGCACTTTCATCTGGGAGGCCAGTATGAACGCACCGGGCTTGAACGCCTTGATGTTGCCGTCCGGCGATCGGGTCCCTTCGGCAAATATCAGCACGGAATTGCCGCCGGCCAGGGCCTTTTGGGCATCCGCCATCATTTTGGCGATGCTCTGCTTGTCCCCCCGCTTGAGCTTGATGTAGCGGTTCAAACTCATGTTCCACCCGATCAGGGGGATGCGGAAAATCTCGATTTTGGAGACGAATTTGAAATGAAAGAACAGGTTGAATATCACCAGGATGTCCAGCAGCGACTGGTGATTGGACACCACCACATACACCGTTCCGCGGCGGATCTTGTGCCGGTCCTGGATTTTTATCGGCCATGCCGGAACGATCCAGGTGTACAAAGCGGCCCAGAAACAGGTAAACTGCTGCAGAATCAACAGCCGCCTGTCGAAAGGGCCGGTCGCCACCCGGATCAAAAGGGCGATGGGAAAGAAAAACAGCGATGTGATAATCACGAACGCAAACCAGAGGATAGCGATCAGGCGATTGGTCATGACAGTAGTCACTCTCTTGTCGGTCCGAAAGAAGATCAGTGATCTTCATACCTGTGACGGCCGATATTTTCAAGCCGAAATACGCCCGAATACCGGCGTGGGGAAGAAGATACCGCGCTGATACCCGTCACATCAGCACGCCTATCCTGATTTTTTGGGCTCAAAAGCGCGCACCTTTGATTTTAAATCAGGCAGCCGCCCGGTCCCGGCCGATTTGCTGTAGCGCAGCTGCAGATACAGATCCGTGATCTCCGCTGCCGCCGGCCCCAGATCCGGCCGCTGGCTGCCGACCATCCGCGCAAAGTCAAGCGGCCCCTGGCCGGCCTTTCGCAAAATGCCTTGCCGGGCCAGCTTCCGGCAGAATCGTTCATAACAGCGGGCCACCGGATCTGTTTTTCCCGGAGACGGCGCCTTGAACAGCAGCCAGATGCTGACACCGGAAAACAGGCAGATGAAAACAACCAGCACCCCCATCTGAAGGCCCGCCCGCAGCGCATCCTCATCAATGCCGATCTTTTTCATCAGCGCCTGCTGCTCGGCATGGGAATACCCGGAAAACCAGGCCTGCCACCGGGTATTCACCGCATCCCAGCCGAACCGGACCTGATCGATCCACCCCATGACCGGCTTGAGATAGGTGCTTCCGCCGGGACCGGCTCCGGTGTTCAACAACCAGCCCTCCATGCCCCGGCTGATCCGCTCCGGTGCCACCGCGGCCGTGGGGTCGGCCCGGACCCAGCCACCGGTTTCGGTAAAGACTTCCGCCCACACGTGAGCGTCGGACTGGCGAACCACCAGGTATCCGCCATACGGGTTGATCTCCCCCCCAGATATCCGCCAACGATTCGGGCGGGCACATTCATTGCCCGCATCAAAAAGACGAAGGCCGAGGCAAAATGCTCGCAGTAGCCTTTTTTGGTGTCAAACAGAAGGGCATCCACCGGATTGCCGGATAGCGCCGGTGGATTCAAAGTATAGACAAACCCCTCGGTTTTTAAATAATCAAGGACATGATCGATTTTCTCCGGCACGGTGTCCGCGCCCCGGGAAAGCTTTTCGGCCAGCTGCCGGGCGCGGGGGTTTGACCGCCCGGGCAGCTGCAGGCAGCGGCGGCGCTCCCACTGCTGGATGCCCCCCGTGTGATAGCGGGTGTAGGAAACCATCTCATAGCGAAGCGTGCGGGAGACCGCGAACCGGCGATGAAGGGTAAAATCCTCGCGCATGACGGCCCGGGGCGGAATTCGGCCGGCAAGATCCAGGGCAAAAAGCCAGCGCTGGCCGCTGGGTTCCAGGGTGATCGTGTAGGAAAAAGGATCTTCTCCCGTTGGGGGTGAAAATCTTTCCGGAACCGGCTTGCCCGGTTTCCAGGTTCTGCCGTCAAACGCATAAAAGACGATTCCCCGCCAGTACTGCGCCTGGGACGGGGGGATCCCGTCTTTGAATTGCGCTCTGAAGGCGATCTCCGGGTTTTCGGCCAGATGGGAGACACTGCCCGGGCTCAGGGTGTCTGAAAATCCGCTGGTGGCCGCATCTCGGTGCATACTGCCGAAAAGACTGCCATCAATGCGCGGAAACACCAGAAACAGCACCACCATCAGCGGCACGGCCTGGGCGATCATCTTCGATGAAAGGCGCAGGTGGGCCCCAAAATGCCCTTCCGGGTCATTGATCCGGATAAGCGCGGCCGTGGTGACCCATACCGATACGAACATGTACAGGATGATGGACAGGGTTTCGGACTGGAACAGGCTGGTGATCACGATGAAGTAGGCCAGAAAAAGGGTGATCATCCGGTCCCGGTGGGCCTTTATCTCCAGAGGTTTTACCCCCGACATGACGGCAAGCAGTCCCAGGTAGGCATCCGGCCCGATCCGGGGATAGGTCAACAGAATCCCCGCAAAGCCGGCGCAGGCCAAGGCCACCCGGACGCCCCGACCGGGAATCGGCCAACCATAACGCAAAGACCAGAGCAGATACCCCCATATCGAAGCGCACCAGAGCACGATCCAGACCGGCAGGCGGACCACATGGGGGAGAATGGCAACCACCAGGGCAAGGATGATCTGCGGCATGTGTTTTTGTCCGGAAATTGCCATTGATATAAATTACCCCCTGAACAGGGCCAGGGCTTGTAGGCATTTTTGTTTCTGCAGCTCGCCCCGATCCGGCCGGATCAGCCGGCCGGGAATCTTGACCCCATAGGCGGCATTTGCACCGTGGGATTTTAACACCAGATCGCAGAGCCCGGACAGCCGGGTTTCGATATCACCGGGTATGTGGTCAAAATCAAATACCGTCTGTTCCTGTGAATCGGTTCCGAAATCCTTTAAAAACACCCCCATTCCCCGGGAGAGGGTCTTCCAGGCGATACGGCGTACCGGGTCGCCCGCCTGGTAGGTTCGCAATCCCCTGAAATCATCGGCATTCCCCCGTCGTGCGGCATCATCCGGGATAGCGCTGATTTCTTGCGTCCGCCTTGCCGGCCGGGGCCGGGGATAGACCAGGCAGGCGGCCCCCGGATCCGGATGCGACCAGGCATGAAACAATCCCAGTGGAAACCGGCTCCACACCGTCAGCTTCCCCGGCACAAACTCACCCCGATGCTTTGTTTCAGCGCTCACGATGATGGTCTGATCCGTAGCAGGGGACAGGTTTTCCAGCGCCACCGGTCCGTTTTTAAACGAAAACGCCACGGCACATCGCAAAATCCGGCCGGCCCGGATCCGGAGGGAAAAGAGCGCAAGATCGCCCGCAAAGACGGGTTCTGCGGACACGGACAGGATGGACAGGCCCAGGACATTCCGGTAGGTGTGAAAGATGGAGACCAGCAGCAGGGCCCCCAGCAGAAACACCAGGAGAAATCCCAGGTTGTTGTTGTAATTGACCGAACCGATCAACATGGCCAAAAGGACGAAGATGAAAAAAAACCCGAACGGCGTGGGAAAGATATACACCCGGTGGCGGTTTAAGATCAGGGGAAACGCCGGCGCGGCCGCTGCCGTTTTCCGTCCCGGACGGCCTTTAAACGGGTACGGCCACTTCATCAAACAGGTCCAAAAGCGCGCTTCGGGGAATTTCCAGACGGTCCCTGGTGGACCGCAGCCGATGGCCCGCCACATGGGGGAGGATCTTCTGGAGGTCTTCGGGAATGACAAAGTCCCGGCCGTGAAGATACGCCCAGGCCCGGGAGGCCCTGAGCAGGGAAAGCCCGGCCCGGGGAGACAGGCCCACCAGAAAATAGGGGGAGGTCCGGGTAAAATCGATGATATCCTGCAGGTACTCCAGAAAGGTGTCTGAGGCATGGACCCCGGCGCACCGATCCTGGATGGCGCAGACATCGGCTTCAAGCATGCAGGCACCCATTTCCGCCAGTGCGTTTCCGGCCCCGCCGTTGATCAATATTTCTTTTTCAGCGGCCCGACCCGGATAGCCCAGCGCCACCCGCATCAAAAACCGGTCCAGCTGGGATTCGGGAAGGGGAAATGTTCCGGAATGCTCCAGGGGATTCTGGGTGGCAATGACGAAAAAGGGCTTCTTCAACGGCCGGGTCTTTCCCTCGATGGTCACCTGCTCCTCTTCCATGGCTTCCAGAAGGGCGCTCTGGGTTTTGGGGGTGGCCCGATTGATTTCATCGGCCAGCAGTACCTGGGTGAAGACCGGGCCGGAATGAAAGTGAAACAATCCGGCTTTCGCATCAAAAATGGAAACCCCCAGGATATCCCCGGGGAGCATGTCGCTGGTGAACTGAATCCGCTGAAAGTCGAGCCCCATGCATCTGGCCAGCACCTTGGCCAGGGTGGTTTTGCCGATCCCCGGCAGATCCTCGATCAGAAGATGCCCACCGGCAAACAGGCAGGTCAGGGCCAGGCGGATCTGGGGTGCTTTTCCCCGCACCACGCCGCTGATCGTCTCGACAATGGATTCAAACTGCGGATTCATGCTGTCGGCGATCTTGCGGGCCGAAAACGGATTTCTGCTGCCCGGGCTTTTCATCTCGCTTCATCCTCCAGCCATTTGAGGGCGGAAAGATATTTGCGCACCCGCACCAGGACGGAGTGAAACATCTTGGTCCCGGTCATGATGGCATACACGTCATCCGGGCTGCCGCAATGCCTGGCAAAAGACGGCCCGATGGCCGCAGAAGGGATTTTTGCCTCCGGGTTTTGCGCCATCACGGCGACATAATCATCCAGCCGGTTCTTCAATACCTGAAAATAATCGATGTCTTTTCCGGTCATCAGGCGGGTGGTTTCCGACAGCTGATTTGAAAATTGGCGAATGCGGTCCCAGTAAAGCTTCGCCAGTTCAAGCTTGAAAGGGTGATTTTCCAGGTAAAAGGAGAGGCTCCACCCCACAGCGATGATTTTTAAAATCTGGAGTTCGTACTCCATGCTGTTCCGGTCGGCATCCGCTTCCGCCGGCAGGTTCGACATCAGCCATTTGAGTTCCTCCCGGTCCACGGCATAGTCGAACAGGTCCTGGCCCGCCTGGTCAATTCCGCCTGCATTATCGGACAATGGCTTATCTTCCTTTCCATTTCGCATGAAGGCCCCGGGCACCATTTGAAATGGCCCAAGGCGGAAAATTTTAAATCCCGACGAAAGTCGAGCGCCGGTTTTTACAATCATCGGATCATGTTTATATTTTAAATTCAGAAAAAAATCAAGGCAATTGGCAGTTCCCATAGAGATTAAACGATCTGAATAATTGAATATACAACATGCCGAAAGGCGCCCGTGACCATCTTCAAGGCGCTTTTCATGTCCGCAACAATCAATAAAGGAGGGGGATCATTCATGAAAGTGGTTATCGACAGGGACGAATGCGTGGGGTGCGAAAGCTGCGTGGAAATCTGCCCGGAAGTTTTCGCCTTTGATGAAGATGAGGAAAAAGCGTATGTCATTCAGGCAGAAGGCGGCCCCGAAGACGAAATTCAGGACGCCATTGACGCCTGCCCGTCCGATTGTATCTACTGGGAAGAGTAAAGCATCTGCACGATTTATCCATCAGGATATGAGAATGGCGGTTAGATGCCGCCATTCTCATATAACGACTCGGGGGAGCAGGAATCGCGCTGCCGCTTTTATTTTGCTTCAAACATCTGTTTGAGCGATATTTTCTTATATCCTTCCGGGATGTTAAATTCAGCCGGCGGAATATCCATTTTTTCAATGGAGTCGACCTGAATAAGGGTTTGCTTTTCTCCGTCCGCATATGAAACGGCCTTGAGCAGCCAGCCCGTCCTGGCCAGTTTTTGGAGTTCGGGGGTGTTTTCCACCGCTCCCGGCCCCAGCATGGTTGAGGCACAGGCTTCAAACCGGGCCATCTGTCCGGGGTCCCCCCCCTCCGAAATGATCCGATCGTCTCTGGTAAACCAGAGTTCCTCATAGAGCTGATTATTTGCATAAACCTGGTATTTTTCGGTTTCGTACCCTGCAACGGGCTGGCCTTTGCCCTTATTTTCCACCCGTACCCGGGGGGGTGCCCCCGGCAGGCCGGGCATATCAGCGGGCATGTTTTGGGATTTCATCTGTTTTCGGACTTCTTCCATCACCTGGTCCATGTTGCTTTTCATTTCATCCATGATCCCGCAGAATTCATCCACCGTGCCCGCAGCCGCTCGTTTCTGTTCGGGCTGAATAACGGTCAGCGTCCCTTTTTCCAGATCGACAATCGCATATTCATCTCCCTTTTGGGCCGGGGACTGCTTGATCTTGCCCTTTGAGATGAACGTTTTTCCGCCGTCCGTGTCGGTCAGCACCAGCCCGCAGACCCCCTGCCCGGCCAGGACAGCCACCATCGCAGCAGCAAATATCACCATGAATAAGAATCGATTCGCTTTCATCTGGATCTCCTTTTTAATTGGATGCACATGCGCCAGAACCTGCTCATCGGGTTTTATCCTCCGGCGCCCCGATTGACAATCCCGATCATGATATTTATCTTTTAATTATAAGTAATCATAGGGGTTAGCAGAAGACGCGACCACGCAAACGCTGTCAGAACCCCGAAACACAGAAAGGTGATGCTATGAAGCCATTGAAATGTTTTCAAGAAAAAACTTCGGCCTTTATCATCGGCACGATCCTGCTGATTCTCGGCATTCTGTTCATCGTGACCGGTTTTACGGTGCTGCCGCTTTTCGGATTTGTGGTGGCCATCCCACTGTTTCTGATCTCCATCCCCTTTCTTAAGGATGCGTTCAAAGCCGCCTGCGATTACTACGGCCTGTAACTGATCATATTATCCCAAACGACTCGCATTCATTTAACCGCCCCGGCAAAAACCGGGGCCATTCTTTTCAGGTTCCCGGCATTGGCGGAAATGCCCGATCAATGATTGCCGCGGCATCGATGCCCGGTGGCAGCGTCCCATACAGCCGCCCCGGATGTTCGGCCAACCGGGTCCGGCAAAATCCCTCGGCGACATGCCGCGGCGAATGACGGACCAGCAGCGCCCCCTGAAATGTCAGGGCCATCTCCTCGATCAGGCGCCTGGACCGAAATTCCAGTGAGTCTTTGTCTGCAAGCATTTTCTCCAGCCGCCGGGCGCGTTCATCCAGATGCGGCTCCATTTGCCGGGCCGGTCGGATTTCTTCCAGGAAAACCTCCAGTGCATCAGGGGATTTTTGCATGGCCCGGAGCACATCCAGCGCCTGGATATTGCCGCAGCCTTCCCATATGGCGTTTACAGGGGCTTCCCGGTAGAGGCGGGGCAGTATGCTTTCTTCGATATACCCGTTGCCGCCCAGACATTCGGCCGCTTCGATCACCATGGCCGGCGCCCGCTTGCAGATCCAGTATTTGCCCACTGCAGTGGCGACGCGAACCAGAAGCCGCTCTTCTTTCAGGTCCATTGATCCGTCCAGGGCCCGGGCCACCCGCATGACCATCACCAGCGCCGCCTCGCTTTCGATGGCCAGGTCGGCCAGTACATTTTGCATCAGGGGATGGTCCATGAGAAACCTGCCGAACGTCTTTCGAAATCTCGCGTGATGAATCGCCTGGGAAAGCGCCTGGCGCATGAGGGCCGCCGAACCCACCATGCAGTCAAACCGGGTGAGCGCCACCATTTCGATGATGGTGGGCACGCCGCGGCCCTCTTCTCCGATCAGGACGGCATGGGCACACCGGAACTCCACCTCGGCCGAGGCATTGGATCGATTGCCCAGCTTGTTTTTCAACCGCTGCAGGTAAATGGCGTTTTTCATCCCGTCCGGCCGCCACCGGGGAAGCAGGAAGCAGGAGAGGCCCCTGTCCGTCTGGGCCAGGGTTAAAAACGCATCGCTCATGGGCGCAGAGCAGAACCATTTGTGGCCCGTCAGCTCATAGGGACGCCCCGGACCCGACGCATCTCTGGGATGGGCCCGGGTGGTATTGGCCCGTACATCCGATCCCCCCTGCTTTTCCGTCATGGCCATGCCGATGGTGGCCCCCTTCTTTTCGGATGCCGGCACGTCACGGCCGTCGTAGAGGGTGGCAGTCACCCGGGCTTCCCACGCTTCCGCCACTTCCGGCTGACGCCGGATCACGGGAAGACAGGCAAAGGTCATGGTAACGGGGCAGCTGGTGCCCGCCTCCATCTGGTTGTGGCAGTAGAGCATGGCGGCCCGGGCCACGTGGGCGCCGCGTCCGGGGCGGATCCAGGGATAAGAATGCAGGCCGTTTTCGATGGCCGCACCCATCAGGGTGTGGTAGGCCGGATGGTATTTCACCCGGTCGATGCGGCGGCCGAACCGGTCATGGGTATGCAGGTCCGGCGGATTTTCGTTGGCGTCAAATCCCAGAGAGAGCAGTTCATGGCCGGCCAGCCGGCCATACCCGCGAACCTCCGCCTCATTGCGGCCTTCGCCTTCCCGGTAAAGCGCCTCCATCAACGCCGTATCCTGATCATACAGATTGTAATTTTCAAGCGCTTCGGGCTGGTTGAATACGTCATGGGTGCCCGGGGGCTTCTCGCATTCCGACATTTCACAAACCTCTTTTTTCAGTGGATTGACATCTGCATGCGGGTACGTAGCTTCATTCAGGGGGCGTAATCAAAAATATAACCCGATTTTTTCGTATTGAAAATATAAGGAGGCATCTCATGGACGCGATATTAAGAAAAGACCTCGCCAGAGAAGGGTTTCCGAAAGTGGTGCTGCCCGAAGATGGCGAGGTTTTCGACTTTGGGGGACTCGGCGTGCGCTGGAAGGTTGAGGGTGCGGACACCGGCAGGCGTTTTGCCATAGTTCATCATCCCATGGCCCCGCACGCGCTGGCCGCACCGCTTCACTACCATCACAACGAAGACGAGCTTTCCTATGTGCTGAAGGGAACGCTGGGCGCACTGCTGGGGGACGACGTGGTGACGGCTGGTCCGGGGGCATGGGTGTTCAAACCCCGCCTGCAGTGGCACACCTTCTGGAATGCAGGAGATACGCCTTGCGAGATCATCGAAATCATTTCACCTGCCGGATTTGAAAATTATTTCAGGGAAATCGCTGCAGCCTGGGGAAACATGGCCAAATTTCAGGAAATCAACCGGAAATATGCGCTCGATATGGACTTTGACAGTGTTGAAGGACTCTGCAGACGTTTCGGTCTCACCTTTCCCCGGCTCTGAAGCGGCATAAAAAGCAATCCCGGCCGGGTCTTGACATCGGACTGTGGATACATAGTTTAATTGTAAACCTGCTGAAAAAAAATAACAGGTTCTTTTAATTTGAATCGAAAATGAAATAATGAAAAAGGAGGTATCTTATGGACGCTATATTGGAAAGAGACCTCGCTTCAGGTCGCTGTCAGGGTGAATGCAGAAATCGTGTTAGAGAAATAGAAGAAGAACTGCAGCGCAAGATCGACGCCGAGAATATCGAAACGCCCGAGACGGTGCATGTGCAATGGGCGGATTCAAGAGAAATACAGCCCGGCGTTTACGGGGGTCATATATAAAATAATCGGAACTGAATTTGACGACATCATTCATTCATAACGAACGATAAAGGGAGGATAAAAATCCTCCCTTTTTTTTATCCGGATCAGACCTTCCAATTTCCCTGAATTCAGCATTTACCCGAAAAACCATCCGCTGATGCAAATCGTGTCTTTCTTATCAATTATTGATATTTTTAAAAAAACCGCTTGACCCGAAATCGTGCTTGCCATTATCGTGAAATTCGCTAATAGCGGGCATTTCCGTTTTCAGCTGCAAAGTTTCACCACCCAAAACGTCAGGAGGTTTTATGAGAAAAATGTTTGGAATGTCGATCTTTGTCCTGGTGCTGCTGATTTGCACGACCATGAGTTTTGCCGAAGAAAAACCCCGCATCGGGGTGCTTCGCTTCACCAATGAAACTTCCGCCGGGTGGTGGAGCGGCGGCATGGGATCGGAACTCCAGGACATGCTGGCCGCGGAACTGGCCAATCTGGGGGCGTTTCAGGTGCTGGACCGCAAGGAGATCGACGCCGTTCTGACCGAACAGGATTTCGGCACCTCCGGAAGAATCGATCCGGCCACCCGGGCCAAAATCGGAAAAATCAAGGGGGCCAAGTACCTGGTTTCCGGATCCGTGTCGTCCTTCGAAGAAGAGACCAGCGGTGACGGCGGCGGCATATCCCTGATGGGATTTTCCATCGGCGGCAAACGGGACAAGGCCTACATGGCCATCGACCTGAAAGTGATCGACACGGAGACCGGGGAGATCGTGGATTCCCGAACGGTGGAAGCCAGTTCCTCCTCCTATGGCCTTGATCTGGGCGCAAGCATTCAAGGTGTTTCGGGCAACCTGGGCAAATATGAAAAGACACCCGCGGGAAAAGCAATCCGCGCTTGCATCATCGAATCATCCGAATACCTGGAATGCTCGCTGGTCAAGGGAAAAGACAACCGCTGCATGAACGATTACGATGCAAAGGAATCCAGCCGCCGCCAGAGGACCAAAGGGGCGGTGGACCTGGAGTAGCCAATCACCCGTACACGGCCTTTATCCAAGCAGATGCCTTTCAACAGGGCGGCATGAATTTGCCGCCCTGTTTTTTTACCGAACCGCACCCGCCCGGTACCTTCCCGAACACCTCTCGAATCAGTGGATTTTTCCCGCTGTATACATGCATTCGCCCATACCCACCGGACCGGATTTACGATATTTTACTATAAACCAAATAAAGGAGGTATGGCTATGTTGAAGAAATTAATGGCGCTGATCATTCTGGGTATCATCACCCTGGCTTCCATTCCGGCCTGCCACACCGCAGGTGAAGCCACCGGTGAAGGCGTCGAGCAGACAAAAGAAGGGGCGCATGAATTTGAAAGAGGCTATGAAGAGGGGAAACAGTAAGCTTTTTTCATATTGGAGGATTGCCCGGCGCTTCATTGCCCATTCATTTTGCCGGCACGGCGGATCGTTTCATGCCGCCTTCATCAACCCCCGGGTTTGCCGGTCCACCAGCCGGGCGTAGTGGCCGTTTTTGCGGCAGAGCTGTTGATGGCTGCCCTGCTCGATAATGCGGCCGTCCTTGAGCACCAGGATCCGGTCGGCCCGGACCACGGTGGACAGCCGGTGGGCGATGACGAAGGTGGTGCGGCCCTTGGCCACCTTTTCAAAGGCTTCCTGCACCAAAGACTCGGTTTCCGCATCCAGTGCCGAGGTCGCTTCGTCAAACACCAGGATGGCCGGGTTTTTAAGGATGGCCCGTGCAATGGCGATACGCTGGCGCTCGCCGGCTGAAAGCCGGGCGCCCCGCTCCCCCGCCAGGGTGTTGTAGCCTTTGTCCATGCGCATGATGAATTCATGGGCATGCGCGATGCGGGCTGCGGCTTCGATTTCGGCCGAAGTGGCCCGGGGACGGCCGTAGGCGATATTGTCCCGGATGCTTTCGTTGAACAGCAGGGCATCCTGGAGCACCACCCCGATCTGCCTTCTCAACTGGTCCTGCCTGAGGGTGCGGATATCGCGCCCGTCGATGAACACCGCCCCCGACGAGGGATCATAGAACCGCTGCAGAAGTCCCATGAGGGTGGTCTTGCCCGCTCCGCTGGGGCCCACGATGGCGATCAGCTCTCCGGGCTTTGCCTCGATGGAGACGGCGGCAAGCACCGGGTCTGCTCCCGGGTAGCGGAAAGTGACCCGGTCAAAACGGACGTGTCCCTTTAATTTGCCGATTTCGCGGGCATCCGGCGCATCCGTCACCGCCTGTTGTGCATCCAGAATTTCAAACACCTGCTCCAGGGAAACCGTGGCGGTCCTCAGGACCCGGTAAATTCCGGTGAGGCCCTGCACCGGACCGAACAGGCCGTTGACATACCCCAAAAAGGCCACCAGGGTTCCCACCGTGCTCTGGCCCTGTAAAATCAGGTATCCGCCCAGGCCGATGGCACTGATGCGGGCGATCAGGACGATCAGGTTCTGCAGCGCGCCCACCCCGGAATCATAGCGGACCCCCCGGACCACGATGCGGTTGGTTTCATCGACCTGGCGGAGAAAGCGCTGCTTCTCGGCATCTTCCATGGCAAAGCTGCGCACCGTGACGATCCCGGACAGGACCTCGTTGAATCGCGAATAGATCCGGGACCACCGGTCCAGCAGGGTCTTTTCCCGGATAATCTGGGCGGGAGCGGCAAAAGTGGCCACGACGGCCGGCAGCGGAGCAAACCCCACCACCAGCAGGGTCAGGCGCCAGTCCAGCCGGATCATCAAGACCAGGGAGAGCGAAAGGTAGGCCAGGGCGGGAATGATGTTGAATGAAATTTCCGCAAGAGCGGAGATGAATCCCTGGATGCTCCGGTCCAGGCGGGTCATGGTGGCGCCCACCCCTTCATCCCGGTGGTAGTCCGGGGAAAACCGGTGGAGGCGCTCCACGGTGGCGTCTAAAAGTGAATAATTGATATTGAGCCGGGTGCGCCAGCTCAGGTAATTGGACAGGGTGGTAAGCACTTCTTTTCCGGCGCCCAGCAGCACCAGCCCCGCCACGCCCATGAGCAGGGAATGAAGCAGCGGGTTTTTATCGCCGAAAGAATCGAAGATGTACTTCATCACCAGGGGCTCCACCGCCCCCGCGGCAGCGATCAGCAGGGTCAAAAATAAAACGACGATCAAATACAGTCGATAGGGCCGGGCAAAGGCGCCCGCCCGGCGGAGCAGGCGCAGGGTATAGGCCAGACTCATGATACAAGTCCTCATCCCAATTCAGATTCAGAGGATTCCCGCATTGGCGGCGTCTTGGGCGCCTTGTACGGTCGGTACGTTTAACCGCCCCCGTTTGGCCGCCCGGGTACCCGCTTGAATGAAAATTGGAATCGTTTCGGGTGAAAAGTGTGTGCGGATCTCCCCTCCGACATCCGGATCAACCGGATGGTCCACCCCTCACCGCGCCCGGGTTAATCATCCCCGGAAAAACTCATTGGCGGGCGATATTTGCAGAAAACCACCCCCCTGTCAACATTCAAAAGACACAAAATAACCGCATGTTATGATCAGATGAGCAACAATACGGCAAAGCCGTCCAGCCCCCGGGCGGGTGCACATCAGGGGGGCGATCTTTTGCATATGAACCGCGGATGAAGGTTGCGCAAGTGGCGGCTGAAGGATATATTGATCGGTCATGGACGACAGCGGATTATTTCATCTGGATTTGCGCCGGGCACTTTCCGGCAATGTCTTTTTTCTCGGGCTGGTCAGCTTTCTAACAGATCTGTCCAGTGAGATGATCTATCCGCTGCTCCCGGTCTTTTTCACGGGGCTGGTCCCCCCGGCCATGGCCGCCGTCTATATCGGGCTCATGGAGGGGGTGGCGGAAAGCACCGCCAGTCTGCTCAAGATGTATACGGGATGGTTGAGCGACCGGCTGGGCATCCGAAAACCCCTGGCGCTGGGCGGGTATGCGATTTCCAGCCTGTCCCGGCCGGTGCTGGCCCTGGCCGCGGCCGGCTGGCACGTGATCGTGCTTCGGTTCATGGACCGGGTGGGAAAGGGCATCCGCACCTCTCCCCGGGATGCCCTTCTGTGTGATTCCGTTGATCCGGATGTGCGGGGGCTGGCGTTTAGTTTCCACCGGCTGATGGACCACGCAGGGGCCGTGTGCGGTCCCCTTGTTGCCATGGCGCTTCTGGTGCTGGTCCTGGGGCAGGAAATGGTATGGCACCAGGAAAAGGGTGCGGCCACCGCGGGTGAAATGCAGGCCATGCGGTGGGTGTTTGCACTGGCCATTATTCCCGGGCTGGCCGCGACCCTCACCCTGTGGCGCCGGGTCCGGGAAACCGGCGCCTGTGAGGGTCCTCCGGAGATTTTTTCAGACGGGAAAAATATTGCCCCCGTCAAACTGCCGAAACCCTTTATCCTCTACCTGGGAGCGGTGCTCCTGTTTGCTCTGGGAAACAGCTCAGATCTGTTTCTCATCTTCTTTGCCCAAACCCGATTCGGCCTGGGACTGGGATGGATGATCGCCCTGTGGGTCCTGCTGCACTTATCTAAAATCCTCTTCAGCCTCCCCGGGGGGCGGCTGTCTGACCGGGGCGGCCGCCGCCGGGCCATCGCCATCGGCTGGGTGATCTACATCGGGGTTTACCTGGCCATTCCGTTTGCCTTCCACCTGTGGATGGTGGGGGCGCTGCTGGCAGTGTACGGCGCATTTTACGGAATGACGGAAGGGGCGGAGCGCGCCCTGGTGGCCGACCTGGTGCCGGCATCCATGCGCGGCAAAGCCTTCGGATTATACCACGGAACCGTAGGACTGGCCGCGCTTCCGGCAAGCCTTCTGTTCGGGATTTTCTGGGCTCAGATCGGCCCGGCGGCGGCGTTTTTCATCGGCGCGGGTCTGGCCGGGGCTGCGCTGGCCCTGCTGGCGGGAATGCCCGGAAATTGGGTGAAACACAGCGGTTGAAAAGATGCCGGGTTCAGCATGACCGGAAACCGTCTTCACCCGGTCTGCAGCCGGATAAGAATAATCCCGATAAAATCCTGCATGAAATGCATGGTCATGGGCGCCAGCAGATTTTTTCGCCACCAGAAGATGACGGCGAAAACCAGGCCGATGAACCCCACCGTGATGACACCGGCCGATCCCTCATAGCCGTGCCCCAAAGAGAAGATAAAAGAGGAAAGAATGATGGCTGCGACCGTCGATCCGGTGGTCTGGCCGAGACGGAGCATCAGATAGCCCCGGAATATGGTTTCTTCTGAAATGGCCACCACGATGACCATGATAAGCGCCAGCGCGATGTAAAAATAGCTCAGATGAATCTGCAATTCCGGCAGCGGCGTGGCCGGCGAGGAGAACCCCGCTGCATTGAGCACCTGCTCCAGGATGGAGGCGGCAAAATACATGGGGAAAAACAGGATCACCCCCAATACGATTTCCTTGACCGGCCGGACTTTCTTCCAGCCGATCAGGGAGATCGCCTCCCCGTTTCGCCACAGGAAGTAAAGGACCAGAAAGACCAGTCCGGCATCCCTCAAAATCACCGAAACCGCCGTAAGAACGAACCCGACACTCCCCTGCCGGACCAGGAAAAAGGAAAACAGCATGGAGGGGACGATCAGAAACAGGAAAGCGGAAATTTCCAGGATGTGCGTTTTTCGCCCGCTGCGGACGGGAAGCATGGCATCCGGGTCTTCAAGCCGGTCGTCTACATTATGATTGGCCATCCTGACCTTCCTTTTTGGTGTTTGAACGCGTAAACGCGGTGGGGTCGTTCGCACTGTTTCAATTTTCACCAAATCATGATCATCATCGCCGACGCTGTCAAAAACACGGCTTTACAATGGCTGGCAGGCATTTTCTTTTAAAAAGTTGATTGCCTACGCACAATGGGTGATTAGATTATGGTTATCAACGAATGATCTAATTATGACGCGCCAAAAAAGGATATGCGCCAAATCGAAGGGAGAAGGACATGGAAGATTTCAAAAAGATACTGGTGGTCGGTTATTCCCTGAAATACTGTAAAAACCTTTACGAAACCGGGATCAATCTCGCCCGAAAATATCACGCGGATTTGTATGTACTCTACAGCATTCACGATCCTTTCAACGTGGAAGGATGGAACCTGCCCATCCCCAGCCTGGAAAAAGAGTTTCAGTACATGGTAGACGATGCCAAAAATAAACTGGATCACCTCCTTGGGGCCGAGCGGAAAAACGGATTGAAGATCACCGAATGGATCAAGGAAGGCAAGCCGGCCGTGGAAATCGAAAAGGCCGTCCGGGAGGAGAATATCGACCTGATTGTCCTGCCCGCCCATGCAGAAGGCCGGTTCGAACATTTTCTCTTCGGGCATGACGCGGACCGGGTGATACGGAGCCTGCCGGCATCGATCCTGCTGGTAAAATGCCACGAATAACGATTTCAAAAACCCGATAAAAGACGCATTGACTGGGGTCGCAGGCTGCCGCCTGGAGAATCAATCCTGACGGCCGCCGCCTCCCCCCTTCATGAAAGGGTTTCCTTTCCGGCCTTGATCAGCAGCAGCGGAATCCGGGACTGGCCGCAGACATGGTGGGCCACACTTCCCGCCCAGAATGCCTTCATGCCGGACTTGCCATGCGTGGCCAGAACAATGAGATCGATGCCGAGTTCCCCGGCTGCGCGGACGATCACATCCGGCGGATTGCCGCGCAGCACATGGGCATGGGCCTCAAAACCCGCCTCGGCCAGCGACTCGATTCGAGACCGGAGGAATCCTTCGGCCGCATGCGCGGACAGTTCCAGCAGACGGGCGGTGGTGCCGGGCATAAAGCGCCCCTTGACGGCTTCCGTGCCGGAGAGGGTGGAAAGATCGGGAATGACCCGCAACAGGTGCAGGGACGCACCGCAGGTCCGGGCCAGTTCCCGGGAGACGGGCAGCGCCCGACCGTGATCGGGTTCATCGTCCAGGGGGAGCAGCAGCGCCGAGCATGAAAAGGAAGGGATTTTTCCCCCTTTGTCCGGCCGCGTGACCAGCACCGGGACCGGCCCCATGGCCATGACTTCCTGGGCGATGCTGCCGAGAAACAGGTGCAGGGCCCGGCCCCGGCCATGTGAGCACATCACCACGCTGTCATGTTCCGACTCAGAGGTATGCGCCAGGATGCTTTGTGCCACATTGCCCACCCCCGGCGTGTGCACATGGGTTTTCACCAGTATCTTTTCGAGGCCGGCATGGCGCGCCGTTTCATTCAGGTACGACTGCGCCGCGGCCGCATCCTGCAGGTGCGGCTGGCCGTGAACCTGCCGGGGCGCATCTTTTTCGATGACATGCAGCAGGGTGATAAAGCCGCCAAATTTTTCCGCCAGAAAACCCGCGGCCGGCAACGCGGCCTCCGCCATTTTAGAGCCGTCCAGCGGCACCAGGATTTTTTTGAACATACCACTCACCCGGAAAAAAAGGTTTCATACAGCAAAACAATATTGAGCGCGATGATGACCGCGGCAATCAGGCCGGCCAGCACCGTGGTCGCGGACCGGTTCACCAGATCGCCCATGATGTCGGCGCGCCGTGTGAACATCACCAGGGGAACGATGGCAAAGGGGAGCCCGAAGCTTAGGACCACCTGGCTGATCACCAGTGTCCGGGTGGGGTCCAGGCCAATGGCGATCACCGCCACGGAAGGGGCCATGGTGGCGACCCGGCGCAGCCAGATGGGGATGTGGCGCTGGATGAACCCCTGCATGATGATCTGGCCGGCGCTGGTCCCCACGGTGGCCGACGACAGCCCGGCCACCAGGAGGGAAAGCCCGAAAAACCACACCGCCGCCTTTCCCAGCAGGGGCTCCAGCGTCCGGTAGGCTTCCTCGATGCTGGCGATGTGGGTCAGCCCGGTCTTGTAGAAGGTGGCCGCCGCCATGATCAGCATGGCGATGTTGACGAAACTGGCGATCCCCATGGCAATCAGGACATCCGTGATCTCATAGCGGTAGAGCATCTTGCGCTGGCGGGTGTCTTTGACCACGATGCGCCCCTGGGTCAGGGCCGAGTGCAGGAAGATGGCATGGGGCATGACGGTCGCCCCCAGGATGCCCGATGCCAGCACCAGGCTTTCGGCGCCGGACAACTGGGGCACCACCGCATGATAGAAGACCGCCGACCAGTCCGGCCGGTCGATGATGGTTTCCACCAGGTAGCATATGGCCACCAGCCCCACCATGGATGAAATCACCGCCTCCAGGGGCCGGAATCCGTATCGCTCCAACCCCAGGATCAGGATGGTGGCCACCGCGGTGAGCATCGCCCCGGCCAGCAGGGGAATGCCCAAAAGGAGCTGAAACCCCAGGGCCGCCCCCAGGAATTCAGCCAGATCCGTGGACATGGCCACCAGTTCCATCAGAAGCCACATACCGATGACCACCGGCCGGGAAAACCGGAGCCGGCAGTGTTCCGCCAGGTTCAGCCCGGTGGCGATCCCCAGCTTGGCGGACAGGGTCTGGACGAGCATGGCCATGAGATTGCTGGCCACGATGACCCAGACCAGCATGTATCCGAACTGGGCGCCGGCCTGGATATTGGTGGCAAAATTGCCCGGGTCCACATAGGCGACGCTTGCGATAAACGCCGGGCCCAAAAAGGGCATGAGACGCTGGAGACGGCCCTTGGTCTTTGTGCCGGACAGGACTTCGGCGGCGCTTTGTATGGTTTTCGCATCCGATTTTTTCGCCCGAGGTGCTGCCATTTGCCGCGCCCGTCTTTCGCCTGGGGTGTCAAAAATTTATTTTACCCGATTTTCAGGGCATGGATCCGGCCCCTATTGCTTTGCGCGGGCCTGGTACCAGCGGACCAGCCGGTAAACGAGATAACCGGCAGTCAGCACGGCTATGGCAACCAGGATATCGGCCTCGAACTTTTTAAAAAAGCGCAGGGCCAGACCGGCCCGGTCGCCGAGCCAGTAGAACAAAATGGTCCAGGTGCAGACCCACAGTCCGCCCCCTATGGTATTATAAAACAGGAAACGGCGCCAGGGCATTTCCATGGTGCCGGCCACCAGCCCGTTGAGCTGGCGGAAGACTTCAAAGAACCGCGCAAACAGGACGATGATGCCGCCGTACCGGTTAAAGCCCGTTTCAACCCGTTTGATGCGCTCATGGGTGATAAACACGTGCTGTCCATACTGGATCACCAGCCTGCGCCCGGCCCATCGACCCAGTCCATAGGCGCAGTTGTCCCCGAGCACCGCCGCGCCCCAGGCGGTGAGGATCAGGGGAACGAGGCTGAGCCTTCCCCCCTGGGAGGCCAGGATGGCGGCCGTGATCAGCATGGTTTCACCCGGCAGCGGCAGGCCGAAATTTTCCAGCAGAATGGCGGAAAATACGATCCAGTATCCGTATTGCTGAAGGTAAGGACCGATCTGGCTGATGTAGGATTCCAATGTTTATCCTTTCGCCCCTATGCCGCCATTTGGTATGGGTATGCCCATGTCAATGGTTTCCGAGCCGAAAAGGTCCGAATTGCCGGCCGTTTGACAGGCGCAAAGCGATATCATATCATAAAAAAATTCAAAAAGATGTCGGGTTAAAACACCCGTCCGCCGGTCGTTTTCAAAACAGGAAAGCAGCCCCATGCCGCAGTTGAACCATCGTTTCAAACAGCTACTCCCCCTGGCCGGGGTGCTCATTTTTTCTCTTGCCCTATGGGTCCTCTACCGCCAGTTGCACACCTATCACATCAGCGCCATCATTGCCGAGTGGCGGCGCCTTCCCGGCCGCACCGGGTCGCTGGCCGTTTTGCTGACCCTGTGCAATTACCTGGTGATGTCCGGATATGACTGGATCGCCTTCCGGGCCATCCAAATATCCATGTCCACGCCCCGCATCGTCCTGGCCTCCTTTATCAGCTACGCCTTTTCCAACAACATCGGCCTGTCCATGATCGCCGGTGCATCGGTGCGCTACCGGCTCTATTCCGGATGGGGATTGTCGGCCGTCGATATCACCCGGATCATCGGCATGGCGGCATTTTCCATCTGGATCGGCTTTCTCCTCCTGGCGGCAAGCGTGTTTACCTTCCACCCGGTATACCCGCCCGGGGACCTGAACCTGCCCTTCGCATCCACCCGGCTGTTGGGCATGGGCCTGCTGGCGGGAGTTTGCTGCCTGTTTGCGGCCGGCGCCATCCGAAAACAACCGTTTCGCATCAAAGGTTGGCAGTTTTCCCTGCCCGGGCCGAGGCTTTTTTTTCGGCAGAGTTTTATATCCGTTCTCGATTGGACCGTGGCCGGCAGCGTACTCTACCTGCTCCTGCCGCCATCGGCGGACGTAGGGTTCACCGCGTTTCTGGGCTTTTTCCTGATCGCCCAGTTTGCGGGGCTCATCAGCCAGGTGCCCGGCGGCCTGGGGGTTTTCGAGACGGTCATGCTGCTGATGCTCTCCCCGCAGGTGCCGGCGGCAGCCCTTGCGGCAGCCCTTCTGGCCTACCGGGCCATCTACTATCTGCTTCCCCTGATGATCGCGGTTCTGCTGCTGGGCATTCACGAATCGCTTCACCAGCGCGCCATGATTGACCGACTGGCCCGGCTCTACAGTCGCTCCCTGGCCACGGTCATGCCTCCGCTGCTGTCTTTCGCCACTTTCGCCGGCGGGGCGATCCTGCTGTTCTCCGGCGCCATGCCCGCCGTCAGCCACCGAATGACGGCCCTTTCGAAACTGTTCCCACTGGCATTTATCGAAATGTCCCACTTCCTGGGCAGCATCGCCGGCATGGGCCTGCTGCTGCTGGCCCGGGGCCTCCAGCGACGGATGGATGCCGCCTACGTGCTCACGGTATGCATGCTGGGCATGGGAATCCTCGCCTCGATTTTCAAGGGGCTCGACTATGAAGAAGCCCTGATCCTGGCGGTCATTCTCATTGCCATCCTGCCCGGCAGATATCATTTCTACCGGAAGACCTCGCTCATGCAGCTCGATTTCACCCCGGACTGGATCGGGGCCATCCTGATCGTCTTTGCCGGTTCCGTCTGGCTGGGGCTGTTTTCCCATCGTCATGTGGAATATTCCAATGAACTATGGTGGCATTTTGCCTTTTCGGCAAGCGCCCCGAGGTTTTTGCGGGCGGAATTCGGCGCGATATGCCTGGCGGTCCTGCTGGCGGCCATTCGGCTGCTGCGCCCGGCCCAACCCGATTTCGAGCTGCTCAAAACAGCGGACGTGGACGCGATTGCTCCCCTGGTGCAAAAATCGAAACGAACCTATGCCAATCTGGCCCTGCTGCCGGACAAAAATTATCTGGTCAATGACAAAAAAAGCGCCTTCATCATGTATGCCGTGGAAGGCAGGAGCTGGGTGGCCATGGGTGATCCCGTGGGGGGAAGCGATGAAATGGCCGAACTGGCCTGGGATTTTCGGACCCTGGCGGACCGGTACGGCGGCTGGCCGGTTTTCTATGAAGTGGATCAGCAGAATCTTCCCATTTACCTGGACATGGGGCTTGCCCTGTTCAAACTGGGCGAAGAGGCCCGGGTGCCGCTGGATGGTTTTTCACTGGAGGGGAGTTCCAGAAAAGGGCTTCGCCGTACCTATCGCCAGCTGGAGCGCCAGGGCTGCCGGTTTGAAATCGTCATGCCAGCGGATATCGATCCGCTCCTTTCCGATCTGCGCCTCATATCCGATGACTGGCTGGAATTCAAAAAAACCCGGGAGAAGGGATTTTCACTGGGAATGTTCGACCCGGCCTACATCCGGCGGTTTCCCGCCGCCATTATCCGGCACAACGGCGTTCCCATCGCTTTTGCCAACCTGCTGACGGGAGCGGAAAAAGAAGAGGTGTCCGTCGACCTGATGCGGTACCGCCATGACGCCCCCCACGGGGTGATGGAATTTTTGTTCATCGAACTGATGTTGTGGGGGAACCGGAACGGATATCAATGGTTCAATCTGGGCATGGCACCGTTCACCGGTCTGGATGACCATGCCCTGGCCCCTTTCTGGAACCGTGTGGGGATCATGGTGGCGCGCTACGGGGAAAATTTTTACAATTTTCAGGGATTGCGCCAGTACAAGGAAAAATTCGGCCCGGTGTGGACCCCCCGGTATCTCGCCTCACCCGGCGGCCTGCCCCTGCCGATGATCCTGGTCAACCTGGCGGCCCTGACCTCGGGCGGGCTGGCCGGGGCGGTGAAAAAATAACGGGTGCTCAAACGGGAAAAAACACTTTTTTGCCCGATACGGCGTTTCAGCGATTTTAAAATTTTAGCCGCAGGAATCGGACAAATTGACCATTTATGGATGGGCATTCGCTAAAAAGAACGACCGTTCTATAACCATTGACTTTCCGGAAAACCATCCATAGATTGACACTGAATTTTAAAGGCAATAAACGATTCATCATCTGATCCATTTTTAAAAGCCAAGGAGAACGCATGCCCCTGTTAACGGTAGACCCTGATAAATGCAACAAGGACGGTATCTGCGCGGATGTCTGTCCCATCAAAATCATCCACTTCAAAGAAGGCGACGGGGTTCCCCGGCCGGTGCCCGGCGCTCAAAACCTGTGCATCCGCTGCGGGCACTGCGTTGCCGTATGCCCGACCGGCGCCATGTCCCATGAAGCGATGCCGCCGGAGCAGTGCATGCCGATAAACAAGGAGTGGCTGACCGACCCGGATCAGACGGCGCATTTTTTGCGCTCCCGGAGATCGGTGCGGGTCTATCAGAAAAAAACCGTGGACCGGGAGGCGCTCGGAAAATTAATCGAAATGGCCTCTTTTGCGCCGTCCGGGCACAATACCCAGCCGGTGAAATGGCATGTGATCTATGAC
Source organism: uncultured delta proteobacterium (assembly GCA_963826785.1). Classification (GTDB taxonomy): domain Bacteria; phylum Desulfobacterota; class Desulfobacteria; order Desulfobacterales; family Desulfosalsimonadaceae; genus CAWGYD01. The sequence goes on along the minus strand of CAWGYD010000004.1, from coordinate 255,827 downwards.
CGGGATGAACTCAAACGCCTGATCTCGATGGTGGCCGACTGGATGAGATACATGATCAAGGAACATCCCGAGATGGCCGGCCTCATGCACATGGACATGGTGGTGGCTGCATGGGAGGCCGGTGTGGATATCATCTGCCGGGATGCGCCGCACCTGATCATCGCCCATGGGAACAGTGCGGACCGAACCGCCCAGACCGCCTGCACCATCGCCCTGACCTATCTGGATCTTGCGGCCCCTTCGCTGGGCCTGGGGACCTGCTGGGGCGGTTTCTTTCAGGCGGCCGCCGCATTATGGCCGCCCCTGCAAAAGGCGATGGCGCTCCCGGATGGCCATACCAGTTTCGGCGCCATGATGGTCGGCTATCCCAGGTACAGGTACCAGCGCATGCCGCTGCGCAATAAACCGCAGGTGACGTGGCAGTAATATGAGACAGACTCTTCTGCGAGAACCAAAATGCTGAAACAAAGCCGATTATATACATTTATCGATAAGGACAAGCGATTTGCCCTCTACTTCCTGGAAGGCCAGCGGCTGATTTATGACCTGGTCCTGACCCAGAACCTGAGGCCGGCAGAATTCACTATATTCCGGCCCATGGTGCTGTCCGTCCAACTCATGCTCGGATTTTTAAAGCCGGGGGAAACATTTTGTTTCTACATCGATTCGGAAGACCCTTATTTCCGGCTCAAAATCGAAATGAATGACATGGGGCTGATGCGGGGGATGATCTTTTCGGATTCCTTAGATGATGCACCGGACACCATCGACGGGAAGCTGCGGATGCTCAAATTTCTGCCCAGTTCCGAAATGCCCTACCAGTCCATCATCGAAATCGACGGGGCCGATGTCAACGAGATCATCAACCTCATGCTTTCCCGATCGTATCAGGTCAAAAGCCGGATATTCATCTCCGAAGACAGCGACCAGAGCTTCATGCTCTACCAGCTGCCCCTGATGGAAAAAGAGGAACCCGCGGACCTGGATGAAGCCTTTGCCCGGTACAGCGGGCCGTTGCAGGAAATTTTTAAAAAGGCCCTGACGGATAAAGCGCTGATCACCCAAGAAATGGCAGAATATGGATTTAAATTCCTGGGCGACAAAGTCGTCGAATTCAAGTGCGGGTGCTCAAAGGAGCAGATGATCGAAAATCTCAAAATTTTTGCCCGATCCAGCAATGAAGCCCTTTTTCTTCCGGGGCAAGACGATCTGGAAGTCGTTTGTGAATACTGCAAGAAAGCCTACCCGATCACCCGCCGGGACATCGAGTCTTCCCCGTCCGAATACCAGTGATTCTTTTCAGATATGATTTTCCAGCCTTCCGCATAGGTGTCTCGCTTATCGAGCCCTTCATAAAATCGCTGCAGGTCGAGATTAACCTTCTCCCCCAGGTTTTTCCCGGTTTCGTTTCCCACCAGCAGTTCATCCTCTCTGATAAAAATGGTCATCTTCTGCAGCGTTCGCGCCACCCCTTCAGCTCTCCGGATCACCTCAGGCGCCTGGGGATTCTGCCGATGCGCTTCGGTGAAATACTTCATCCGTTCAATGCAGATCTCATAACGGCAGGACAAAAGTTCTTCCTTCAGCCGCGCGGTCCTCAATGAAGCGGTTTCAGCTATCATTTTTTGATCTCCTGTCAGGTGACGGTTATAGAAAAGAGTACACTAAAAACGATCCTTCGCATCATTTATACCCACACCTGTAGAATTTGACAAATCGAAATATACGGTGCCGGGCTGCCCGAAAAATTTCTTGTCCATACGCCCTTCAAGGCTTCGTTTATGAATAATACACAACTGATTTGCCGCTCATTTGACACCCATCAATTTGTGTAACATTCTTTTTTTAAAGTTTGTTTTATTCCAGATCTGCAATGAAATCAAAGTACAGCAAAATCTTTTGTGGGGGAATATATGAAAAATTTGGCGGCAGGACTGCTGGTCCTGATCTTTTGTTTCAGTGCGGCGCAGACTTCGTTTGCGGTCATGACCGGCGCATCAAATGATGCCGCCCTGTCGGATGAAGTCATCGATCAGCGGATCGGCTTTATCGAAGAGCGTCTGGACTCCTACAAATTCCACGGCCAGGTCTGGTACTGGAGCTGGATGGCCATTAACGGCGGATCACTGGTGGGCAACGCCATCGCGGCCAGCAATGCGGACGAAACGGATAATCGCGTCAACTACATCGGCCAGTCGACCCTGGGGGCCATCGGGGTGGCGGACCTGGTCTTCCGGCCGCTTCATGCGCGTCACGGCGCCGATCCCATCCGCGATCTTCCCCAATCCACCCGGGAGGAAAAACTGGCCAAGCTGCATGCGGCGGAAAATCTTTTTCACGCCACCGCCGAACGGGCGGCCGAGCGCCATGACTGGACCAAGCACCTGGCCAACCTTCTTCTCAACACCGCGGCCGGTGCCGCCACCGCCATTGCCGGAGATACCGGCCAGGGCGCCGTCACGGCGCTCACCGGGACGCTGGGGGGCGAAGTGTTTATCCTGACCCAGCCGGCGGCGCCGGAAAAGGATTGGGAAGCCTATCAGAGAATGGTCTCCGGCAGGGCTTCCAGGGGTACGCAGGTTTCGGTGGTGCCCCACGGCACGGGATTTCTGATCCAGATCAGGTGGTAGACGGCCGTCTGTTTTCCATATCATTTTTCCAGATCATTTTTCCAGATTATACCACCGGTTTCCGATCCGCCCAGGGCTGGGCGCTTTCCAACTGGGCAGCCAGCTTCAACAGGCCTGCCTCATCGCCGAAACGCCCCATGAATTGAACCCCGCAGGGAAGGCCGTTACCTGTCCAGTGCAAGGGCACGGACATGGCCGGCAGGCCGGTGACATTGGCGATCATGGTATAAAGCATCTGCCTTTTCATGGTGTTGTTCAAGATTTCCCCCAGGATGGAATACGTCAATTTCCGGCTGCCCATGACGACTTTGCCCGCAACTGAGGCAAGGATTTTCATGGCGATCTCATCGGCTTTTTTCGGCTTCTGGGAACCCACGGGCACCGGCGGCAGCCCCATAGTCGGACAAAGGATCATATCATAGCGTACCAATTTCTGGTCCATGATGCGCCTGAGCACCTGCCATTGCTCCCTGGCCCTGATGTAATCGAAAGCCCTGATCCGCTGGCCGAGCCGGTATAAAGCATAAGAAGTCAACTCGATATTCTGCTCGACGGCCCGGCGGCCGTGAAGTTTTGCCAGTGTTTCCACCTGCCCGGCCAGGTGGCCAACGACGATGATGAGCCAGTTAAGCGCCACCGCTTCTTCGCTGTAGCCGGGATCGACCTCTTCCACGCGGTGCCCCAGTTCTTCCAGAAGTCTGCACGTCTGCTCCACCGCCTTTACACATTCCGGGTGGACCTGCCTGCCGTATGCGGACCGCATATGGTAGCCAATGATCAGGGGTTCGGGATCTGTCTGCAGGGAATGGAGAAAAGTCCCTTCCGGCCCGGGCGGGGAACAGCGCCCGCCCGGCTCCGGACCGGAAACCGCATCGAGTGCGGCTGCAGAATCCCGGACGCTGCGGGTGATCACGTGGCTGGTGGACATTCCGCCCCAGTCATTGCTGAGATCCGGCCCCACCGGGTTTCGTCCCCGGCTGGGTTTAAGGCCGAATACCCCGCAGCAGGACGCGGGAATGCGGATGGAGCCCCCCTCGTCCGTTGCCGACGCCAGGGGGACGATGCGGGCGGCCACGGCCGCAGCCGACCCGCCGCTGGAGCCGCCGGGTGTATACCGGGTGTCCCAGGGGTTGCGCGTCGGCCCGAACGCCTCGGGTTCGGTGACACTGGCGAGCTTGAATTCCGGGGTGTTGGTCTTCCCCATGATCACCAGTCCGGCGGCCTTGAACCGCTTTACAATCTCCGCATCATGATCGGACGCCCTGCCTTTGCACACCCGGCTTCCGGAACCCATGGCATAACCTTTTAAGGCGTGATGGGCATCCTTGAGTAAAAATGGGACCCCGCAAAACGGTGCATCCGTATCGACCTGCAACGCCTCCTGCCGGGCAAACTCATACAGCGGCGTGATGATGGCGTTTAATCCCGGATTGATCTTCTCCGCACGGCTTATGGCTTCCTCGCAAAGCTCCGCACGGGTAATGCGCCCCTGCCGTACCAGTTCGGCCAAACCCGTGCCGTCGTATTGGTCGTATTCCGCAAAATTACCCATATGCTCCACCAGACTCCCCATAATCCATTTAAGGGCAGATACGTTCTCTTCGCATATTCTATTGATAACAACACCGATTATTTTTGCAAACGTTCATTTGATATGCGTTCATGGATTCTTCGCCGCAACCGAACGTTCGTACAGGTCAAATCATCGGTTGACACCCTGATCCTTCATCCACTTTCATTGTGCGCCCGCTGAAAAAACGCTTGACAGAGAGGCCTCCGGGCACTTATAAACCAAACGAACGTTTGCTCGCAAAACAATAGTGCATTTCCTTAAACACCGTTTGCCCCCCTGTTTCAGAAAGATTTTTTGCCATGATAAAATATTTTGGAATCCGGCGAATGGTGGCTTCCATCCTTCTGCTTTTCCTGTCGGCTGCCGCATCCGCCCAGAGTCAACCGCCAACTGCCCCCCTGACGTTAGATGAGGCCATCTCCATGGCATTGAAAAGCAGCAGCGCGCTGCAGCAGGCCCGGGATGCGCTGGCCGCCCAGGAGCAGGCGGAAAAAATTGCCCGGGCCGATCTGTTCCCGGCACTTTCCGCAACGTATCAATACACCCGGTTAAAGGATGCGCCCTACATCCTGTTCAATCATCAGCCGTTTGACATGAACGACGTCAATCAGTTCCATTGGGACGTGACCCTGCGCCAGCCGCTGTTTACCGGGTTTGCCCTGACCAGCCGCCTGGAGATGGAAAAGCTCGGGGTAGATGTCAAATCCGAGGAAGAACGCCAGGCCGTGCTGTCGGTGGTAAAAGGGGTCAAGAATGCCTATTACTCAATCCTGCTGGCGGAGCAGTTCCGGAAAACGGCCGATGAGGCCGTGGACCAGCTGGCCGCACACGAGCAGGACGCTCAAAAATTTTACGACCAGGGGCTGATCCCCTACAACGATCTGTTGAAATCCCAGGTGGCGCTCGCCAATAACCGGCAGGCGGCCGCCCGGGCCAAAAGCCGGGTGGAAATGGCCGTTTCCACCTTCAACACCCTGGTCAGCCTTCCCATTGACGCGAAAACCCGGGTCCAGGAAGTCCAGGCGCTGCCGCCGGTGCCGTCCGAGCTGGCGCCCCTCATGGCCGAAGCCGTCGAAAACCGTCCGGCGGTGCAGGCCCTGCACTTGGCGTTGAAACAGGCGGAACTGGGCGTGTCCGTGGCCAAAAGCGCCTATTATCCGGATGTATTCATGGCCGGGTCCTATGAGCAGGACGGCCAGAATGCAGCGGCTTCCGACAACGACTACGGCAACTCGCACAATGCCGGCGTTTCCGTCACCGCCCAGTGGGACCTGATGACCTGGGGCAAGCGGCATGCCCGGGTGCTGCGCCAGGAGCGTGAAAAAGATGGAGTGGCCGCGCAGATCCGCATCGTTGAAGACAATGTGCGGCTGGAAGTCAAACAGGCTTTCCTCGATCTCAAAGTGGCCGATGAAAACATCCGCACCGCGGAACAGACCCTTGACCAGGCAAAAGAAAATTTTCGCATCACCGATGTGCAGTACAAGGAAAACATCGCATCCTCTCTGGATGTGATCGATGCCCGTCTCGATCTGACAATGGCGGAGACCAATTATTACGGGGCGCTGTACGGATTCAGAATGGCCGCCGCCGAACTGGACCGCGCCGTGGGCCGGCTGGCGGAAGCCGCTTTTATTCAAACCGGAAAAAGGCAGAAGTCTGGCTGGGACATCAAGTCCCTGCTGCGGCCCTGAGAGATTACCCCCATGCGCCCCAAAAATGACAAATGCAGACAGCGGATCCTGTCGGATGTGATTCCCCTTTTCGCGGAAAAAGGGTACGCCCAGGTCACCATGCGGGAAGCCGCCGCAAGGGCGGGAATCAAGGCCGGATCGCTGTATCATCATTTTTCCGGCAAACAGGCGCTTTATCTTGCCGCCATGAAGCATGCCTTCGCCGATCGGGCGCAGCAGGCGACGCAGGCCATGGCCATCGATGCGCCGCCCGCAGCGCGGCTCCGACAGCTGATTTGCCGTTTCTGCGAACAGTTGAGCCGGGACCCCGTTTTTACCCGGCTCATTCACCGGGAAATCCTGGAGGGGGATGAAAAGCGGCTGCGCCTGGTGGCACAGGAAGTGTTCACGGATGTCTTTACCGGCGTTTACAATCTGTGCACCCAACTCGACGATTCGTACGACCCGTTTCTGCTGACCCTGTCGATCATTTCACTCGCCGTTCATCCCTACCAGATGGCCGGGCTGAAAAAACTGCTGCCGGGCTACCGGCCGGAGCATGACGCCCCCGAAGTGCTGGCGGGCCACATCACGCGGCTTTTGCTCCAGGGAATCGGGCTGCGGCTGAAAAGGACGAAAAACAAGTTGCAAGGAGATCTGTAAATATGAATCCTCCCCCGAACGCGGGCAAAAAGAGAAAAACCGTTGCGGTCGGCCTTCTGGTGATCGGCATTATCGTGGTATTTGTTTTGGCGTTGCGATTTGTCCATCACCGCATGCAGTATGCGGTGACGGATGCGGTTTTTGTCCGGACCGATTCACTGGCGACCCTGGGCTTCAACCGGGTCAGCGGCCGGGTGATGAAAATGGCGAAAACAGAGGGCGACCCGGTACAGGCCGGCGAGGTGGTCGCGGCCATCGATGACACCCCGTACCGCCTGGATGCCCGGCGGCTGAAGGCTGAAATCGCATCGGCAAACGAAAAACTGGGGGAGCAGAAACTGCTGCTTGAACGCCTGAAGAATGAAGTCGACCTGAACGTGAAAATCGCCCACGCCCAGGTGGATCAGCTCGATAAACAAAAAGAGGCGTTGAATTCCCAGGCCGAAAGCATTCAGGCGATCATCGAGCAGTTAAAGCGCGACCGTCAGCGGTTCGAGTCCCTCTATGCGCAAAAAGCCGTTTCCAAGCATAAGGCCGAAGACATCGGCACCCAGCTGCTGACCCGGGAGGCGGAAAAAAAATCGATCATTGAAAATGCATCCGCGCTGGGTGCTTCCATTTCCTCGGCCAGGCTTTCCGTCCGCCTGGCCGAGACCAACCGCACCCGGGTCGGCGAGGTGGAAAAAAATATCGCATCGCTGACCGAATCGATCAAGGGGCTTCGCGCCGCCCTGGAAAACGCGGAAAGCAATATCGATGCCTGCGTTTTGAAAAGCGCCATCACCGGCCGGATCGCCAAACAGTTTGCCGGCATCGGCGACATCGTCTCGCCCGCAAGCGCCGTCTACGCGGTGCTCGATCCGGACCGCCTCTACGTGGTGGCGCTGCTGGAGGAAAACAAATTAAACGGGGTGATCCCGGGCGCCCCGGTGAGCATCCGCATCGACGCATACCCCGATCAGGAATACAAGGGCGTGGTCAACCAGGTGATGCCGGCATCGGCCGCCACCTTCGCCCTGGCCCCCCGGGATATCTCCGCGGGTGAATTCACCAAGGTGGCCCAGCGCATTCCCGTTCGCATCGACATCACGGATGGAGACATCCGCCTGCTGCAGGTGGGCCTGAGCGGAGAAGTGGAAATCCGGCGGAAAGGGGCGTAATGGACGATCCGGTCCTGGAAAAGCCCTTCTATGAAACGATTACGCCCGGCTACCGGGCGTTTCTCACCCTGATCATCATGGCCGGAGCGTTTATGGCCATTCTGGACACCACCATTGTGGACGTGGTGATTCCAAAGATGATCGGGCCTTTGTCCACTGATCTGTACGGCATCCAGTGGGTGATCACGGCATACATGACATCTGCGGCCGTGGCCCTGCTGCTCACCCACAACTTAAGCCATGTGATCGGCTTAAAGCGCCTTTTTATCACCGGGATGGCCATCTTCACCATTGCTTCCGCCATGTGCGGCATGGCCGGGACCCTGTCCAACATGATCGCCTTCAGGGTGGTCCAGGGGGTGGGGGAAGCCTTTATCATGGCATCGGCACAGACCATCCTGTTTTCGATTTACCCACCGAAAAAACAGGGGATCGCCATGGGCATCTATGCCATGGGGGTGAGTTTCGCCCCTTCGCTGGGGCCCACCATCGGCGGATGGATCACCGAACATCTGAGCTGGCGCTGGGTTTTTTACATCAACCTGCCGGTGGGGGCGCTGAATTTCGTGGCCGCCTCTTCGTTTCTGCCCCTGCTGATCACCCACAAGATGCGGCTTAGATTTAATTTCATCAGCTACTTTTTCATGGGCACCTTTACGGTCTTCCTGCTGATCCTGCTTTCCAAGGGGCAGCAGCTGGGCTGGTTCCAGTCCACCACCATCGGGCTGCTGGCCTTCGGTGCGGCCATGGCCCTGATGCTCTACCTGATATCGGAGATCCTGTCTTCGGAAAAGCTGATCGATCCCGGCATTTTCAAAAACCGCACCTATACCCTGTCCATGGGGTTCTATTTTTTCGTGATGGGGCTTTCCATCTACCAGCTTTTTTACCTGCTGCCCCTGTATTATGAAAATCTGAAAATGCTGGGGACCTTTGACACCGGGCTGCACATGCTGGCCTTTGCCATCTTTATCGCCGTATTTTCCCCCCTGGCCGGCATCATGAGCGACAAGTTCGGCCCCCAGCGCATCCTGGCGGGAAGCTGCCTGCTCTACCTGTTTACCAGCTGGTTTTTGATCCCCTCGCTCAACTATTATACCCCCTCGGTGCGCGCAGCGATTATCACCGTCCCTTTAGGCATCGGTCTGGGCTGTTTCTTTGCGCCGCTGTCCGCCATGGCCCTCGGCAGCCTGGGGAAACGGACCGCCCAGGGGGTGAGCCTGATGCATTATCTGCGCTTCGTGGGCGGATCACTGGGGACGGCCATTGCCACCAATACGCTGGAAAAAAGCCAGGTCATCCATTTCGAGGGGATCGGCGTCATGCAGAATTTCAATTACGTGAAGCGCTACGTGGACGGGGCCGCCATGCAGCTTTCCGGCCTGTTTGCCCCGGATGCCGCCTCCGCCAAGGCGCACATGCTCCTGGGCCGGGTGCAGGGGCTGCAGGCCTTGAATTTTGCCTTTCACGACACCTTCCGGCACTGCTTCATCTTTGCCCTGATCGGCTCCACGTTTCTGATCGCCATTCTGCTGACGCAAAAATCAGGGAAAAAGCAAGGGGATTGAGGACAAAAGGCCCGAAGGATGGGGAAAGAGGCGAATCCAGAAAAAAGAGAATGTATTATCCGGCAGTCACTTTGGCCACTGTTTCCACGGCCGCATCGAATCCGATTTTTTCCATATCGAACACCAGATGATAATTGCGGGCATCGTACCAGGAGCCCTCGGTGAGTTTTTCCACGTACCGTTCCCGGTCCCGGTCGGTTTTGTCGATGATTTTTCCCGCGGCTTCCCGGCTTTTGGCGCCGTAGAACTTCATGATCCGCTCCACCCGAAATGACCGCGGTGCGTGGACGAAGATGTTTACCAGGCGCGCACTGCTTTTCAGCACAAAAAATCCGCAGCGGCCGACGATCACGCAGGGGCCCCGGGAACACAGCCGAAGCAGGACCCGCTGTTCGGCCTCGATGAGCTTCTCATCCGAAATCATCTTGAGCGGCGGCGTTTCCAGCATGTACTCCGGGCAGCCGATGGAAAACGCTTCCATCATCCTCACCCAGAAGCGCTGAATGCGCTCTTCCCGGTGGGCCAGTTCGGCCTCGCTCATCCCCAGTTCGCTTGCGGCATTTTGAAGAATCTGCCGGTCCAGGTAGGCCATTCCCAGCCGGCCGGCAATCCGCTGGCCCAGCTCCGCCCCGCCGCTTCCCAGCTGCCTGGCAATGGTGATATGAAAGGAAGGTGTCGCGTTCATGGCATCATTTCCGCTTAAAATTCGGGAGTCCCCATCCATATAGTGGCAGATTCGATCAATTTCTGCGTCAGGTTCAAATTATCTCATTTCCGGATGAACACAGATAGTTGAAAAAAATCGTCCTAAAAACGATATCTTCTCCACAGACCTCTGTCAATCGCTTTACCCGTATTTTGGATTAAACGGAATAAATCACGCTCTTGATCTTATTCGTCCCTGAAGTTAAGCTTAGTTTTTTTAAAACACAGGTGGGATCATGCCGCTGATTTGCAAAGACATCTTCTTCACGTACCCCGGAGCCGAACATCCGCTTTTTGCGGGCATCTCCTGCCGCTTTTCAGCGCCCGGATTTCATTCCTTCTTCGGACCTTCGGGGGTGGGCAAGACCACGCTGGCCAGAATCATCACCGGCGATGCGGCCGGGTTATCGGGTACGATCGACGCCGGCGGAATGAACAAACTGCTTTATTCCTACAACATGGAGCGGCTGCCCGGCTGGTCCGGGGTGGGGCGGCACCTGGACCGGGTCATCGCCCCTTCCATGAGATCCAAAAAGGAACAGCTGGTGGAGGTGTTCGGACTCTCGGACTGCATCGGATCACGATTCGGCAGTCTTTCCATGGGGCAGCAGAACCGGGTGAACCTCATCCGCTACCTGCTCCAGGAATGTGACCTTCTGATCATGGACGAAAGCCTGGCCAATGTCGATGAAGCCACGCGTGAAAGGATCATCCTGACCATCAAGGAAATGTTTCCGAATCGGTACTTTATCTACATTTCCCACAATGTCATTGAAGTGGCCCGGTTCTGCGATGAAATCCTGGTATTTTCGGCCGATGACCACACCGTGCGCACCACCATGATCAATGGGCGCAATTTGAAACAGGGGCAGTCGCTTTCCCGCAACGAGCTGGATGCATCCCTGCTGGAGATCATGAATGCTGCATAAACGAATCATCCAGTTTTTCATTATCTACCTGCTGTTTATCTGTGGGCTGATGCTGGTTAAATACGGGTTGCAGCTGTCCGATTACGTCATACCGGCCCCGTCCGACATCTACCACACCCTGAAGGCCGAATCCCACCGGTACAGCCTGGATACATTGAACACCCTGACCGTGGCCATTGTCGGACAGGTTCTGTCGGTGATCCTGGCCTTTGCCATCGGCATTGCCGGACGCCGGTCCACCTGGTTCGGCTCCTTTATCAAGGTGGCCGCCTACAACATCCAGGCCTATCCCATCGTGGCGCTGGCCCCGATCCTGTTTATCCTTTTGGGCGACGGATTTCTCACCCGGCTGCTGATCGCGGCCATGATCTGCTACTTTCCGGTGCTGCTTTCCGTTCTGGGGATCATGTCCAAGCCCATCGACGATATCGAGCATTTCTACCGGGCCACCGGCCGGATGCGGTGGCAGCTGGAGGTCAAGATCCGGGCCTTCGAGAATCTGGGCCAGCTGACCACGGTCATTTCCGGCAGCGCCACTTTGGCCATGGCCGGGACCATCGTGGCCGAATTCATCGCCGCCAACGCCGGCATCGGGTATTCCATCCGCATCGCCCTGTACCAGAGCGATCTGTCCAAAATCCTGATTGCCCTGTTTCTCATCGGCATCACCCTGGCCGTCTACCAGGGACTGCTGGAGATGGGCGGCGCAGCCGTAAAAAAAACATGGACCGGAAGCAGTGCATAGAAGTTTTGTGCAATGGAGGCGACATGCCGGTGGGCCACGCGAGTTTCTTGCGAAAAAAATTCGCGGCGGGGTCGAAAACCTGGAATAAACCAGAGGCGCAAATTTTGGCCCTTGTCCCGCGTTTTGCGTTCAGGCGCCTGAATGAAGAAAAGGGATGAGAAAATGAAAAACAGACTGAAACAAATCATCGCGGCCATCTGCATCCCGCCGGTGGTGATCACACTGGCTGCGGTAAATGGTTTTGCCGGAGACAAGATCACCTACCGGCTGAAATGGCTCTACAACGTCAGCGTGGCGGGCGCGCTGTATGCCGACGTGTACCATATTTTCGATCAGGCCGGCCTGTCGGTTGCCATCAAGGCGGGCGGCCCGGAGCGTGACGCCATCCGGGAGTTGGAACTGGGGTACGCGGATTTCGGCGAAGCTTCCGCAGACCAGGTGATCCGGGCCCGGGCCAAGGGTTCTCCGGTGGTGGTGATCGCCCAGCTGTTCCAGGTCAATCCCCTGCAGTGGATCTACAGACCGGAAGCGGTTCAAATCCAAAATCTTGCAGACCTGAAGGGAAAAGTCATCGGCATCACCTTTGGCGGAAACGATGAAACTATCATGCGCACGCTGCTGGCCGAAGGGCACATCAAGGATTCGCAGGTGACCTTGTTCAGCGTTCGCTATGATTACACGCCCTTTTACCGCAACCGGGTCCAGCTGTGGCCGGTCTACCGAAACGCCCAGGGGCCGATCATCAGCGAACAGCTGCAGCAGGCGGGGGAGCAGACCGCCTATTTCAACCCGGCGGATTACGGGGTGAAATTTGTGGCCAACTCCGTGGTCACCGAATCAAGGACCCTGTCGGAAAACCCCGAACTGGCAAGGCGCTTCCTTTCCGCCCTGCTGGAAGGATGGCGGCAGGCCCTGGCCCCCGAAAACCGGGAGAAGGCCGTCAAGGCCCTGCAGCAGTTTGATCCCGATACCCCGGTGGATATCCTGGAGCAGCAGCTGGACATCACCCGGGAGATGATCCGCCCGGCCGCGGATGGGGTTATCGGCACCATTGACGGGGACGCCTGGCAGCAGACCGAAAAAATCATGCTGGAGCAGGACCAGATCGAAAAACCGGTGAATATCAAAGCCGCATTGAACCCGTTGGGGCCCGTTCCCAGATAGAATCCCGGTCATGACGGAGAGAGGTTCTGGACATGCGCCGGCTCCTCCCCCAGCCAGTGGAGATTTCTCGCGGTGGCATCGAAAACGGTGGCGGTTTTGAAGAGCTCGAATTTTCCATCGGCGGCAAGGTCTTTTGTCTTATCCAGAATTTTCTTAACATCCTCATCGCTCAAGGGGCGGAAAGTTCGGGCGGTCTGAACGGCCTGGTCCAGGATTTCCATGCTGTCGATGCCCGTAATCACCACCGAGGTGGGGAGATTCAATGCGTACTGGAGGCACTCCTTTGCCGTCACGGCGCCTGATTTCAAGATGATGCCGTTTCCCATGGATTTCATGCCCAGAACGCCGATATTGTCGCGGACCAGCTCGGGGAGGACCCGTTTTTCAAAGCTTCTGAAATGCGCATCCATGACGTTTAGCGGCATCTGGACGGCATCGAATTTAACGCCATGCCGGGCGGCCACTTCGAGCATATACAGGTGGATGTGCGGATCTTTATGGCCGGTAAACCCGATGAAGCGGAGCTTGCCCGCCTTTTTGGCCTCGAGGAGCGCCGCGTGGGCGCCGTCGGGATCGAAGATGCGGTCGGGGTCCTCATACCGGATCACCTCATGGTGCTGGACCAGATCGATGCAGTCGGTTTGAAGCCGCTTCAGGGATTGCTCCAGCTGCCGGGCCGCTTCGGCTTTGGAGCGGCCGTCGATCTTGGTCATGAGAAAGGCCTTTTCCCGGTACCCGTCGCGCAGCGCCTTTCCCATCCGCGCTTCACTGACCCCGTCGTTGTAATCCCAGGAATTGTCCATGAAATTGATGCCCTGATCGATGGCGCTGCGGATGATGCGGATACCCAGCTGTTCGTCCACCTTCGGCGACCCGATGTGAAATCCGCCCACGCCGATGGCCGATACCTGCTCCCCCGTTTCACCGAGTATCCGGCAGTCGATATCATGATCTGTTTCATTGTGGTGAGGTGCCATTGCCGCTCCTTTTGACAACATTTCGATATTTTTAAGATTTATCCGAGAAACAATAGCTTGCTTTCCTTGAAGCGCAAATACGGGAAATCCCGCATTTGGCAAATGGGAATAATGTATTTCAGTGCCGGAATCAGGCGTTACCACGCAAAACAGGATGCCTCCTTGCGGAAGCATCCTGTTTTGCATTTTTTCTTCCGGTGGTTTGCTACACCGGATCAGTCGTCATGGATGGCCGGCTTGACGGTGCCGGTGGCGGGATCGATGTGGCAGTAGGTGCAATCCAGATGCATGGACCCCACATGCCGGTCATGCACGGACTGCCAGCTGCCATCGTGCCGTTCATGGCACCGGGTGCAGTTTTGGACCGCATCCGGCACGTTGTGATAACCCAGATCGCCAAACGGGATCATCCGGTTGGAATTTCCGGTGTTGTCATGGCAGGTGCTGCACGACGGGGCGTTCGATTTGGGTTCAACACCGTGGGTGATCAGCATTTCGGCATCGGCATGGACCATGGTGTAGCCGCCCGTCATGTTCTGCTCCTTCATACCGTCCTGTACCGCCTTGTCGTAGTCGCCCGTCATGAACATGGTCATGATTTTCGGCGCAACGATCTTGCCCGAATCGCTCAGCGGCATCACGGACCAGTGGTCCTTGATGGGGACGATTTTGGAATTGCCGTCAAATATCTTTCCGTTGGCCCTGGCCATGGTGTAGGTGCCGTCTGCATTGGGTGAAATGGCGTCCCCCACGTTGTACACATAGGAGGTGCCGTCAAACCACCGGTAATCCGGCTTTTCATTTCCGGATTTGATCTCATGGCCCACAAACCCACCCTGGCCATTGCAAAAACCGGCATTCCAGTGCGGTTCCCGGAAGTCCCGGGACATCTCGGTGGCGCCGCCCTTCGCGAACTCGAGGATGTGGCACACCTGGCAGGCCACCTGGCCGCTGGCATGGCGGTTCAAGGTGGAACTGGAATGGGGGGATGAGGAATGGCAGTTGCTGCACGCCGGGTCCGGGGCCTCGGTTTCCCGAAGATCGATCCCCCGGCCGCCGATCTTGTGATTGCCGGCGGAATGGCAGTCCGCGCAGGACAGGTTCGCCCCGGCCGGACTCATGTGCACATCCTGGGCCAGGGTCGGGCTGGCGGAATTGACCCCCATGTCGCCCCGCTTGGTCCAGTCCCCGCCGCCGGCCTTGGCATGGCAGCGAAGGCAGGACTGCCGGGTGGGCAGGTGGACGTTTTGGGCAAGACCCACCATGGTGGTCCCCGCCGGCATGGCGGAAAAGTCGGGTTCGGTCAGGTAGTCCCCATATGAATCGACTTTGCCGAACATGTAGGTCTTGGTTTCGCCGAGCACGTTGACCACGGTTTCCGAATTCATGGGATCGAGCACGAATTTTCGCTGGTAGGTGTCATTGTGGCACATCAGGCAGTCCACATCATTTACATCCGGGGCATGGGAAGCATTGCCGTCGGAGCGGACATGGCAGGTGAAGCAGGCGCTCTTGGACGACATGGCATAGGTGCAGAAGGTGTTGATGCCGTCCACGCCCTTGCCTTTTTCCCCGCCATTGGTGTTGGAAAGCTCGGGGGTGGGACCGGCCCACTGCATGTGCAGGCTGTCGAGCATTTCCTGCGCTTCGGCGGGGTGGCAGGTGATGCAGGTGGACGGTCCGTTGTACGCCTGAATGGACAGATGCGCGGCCAGGCCGTCATCCCCGCCCGAGGCAGTTATGGCGGCACTCGTCTGATGGGAATCCGTCCCCCCTTTCCCGTCGTTGACGGTCAGGATGACCGTGTAGGTCCCGGGTGCGGCGTATGTATGGCTGGGAGTGGGGCCGTTTGCCGATCCCCCGTCGCCGAAATCCCAGGCAAAGGTCATCGGATCGCCGTCCGGATCACTCGAAAAGGAGCCATCGAATTGAATGGCGAGATTCTCCATGCCGCTGTAGGGACCGCCGGAAACGGCCACCGGCAGATGGTTGACGGCAATGGCGGCAATGTCCGCACGGGTCTGGCTGGAATCCGTGCCGCCCTTCCCGTCACTGACACTCAAGGTCACGGCGTAGGTTCCGGCCGCCGCATACGCATGGCTGGGAGTGGGACCGTTTGCCGATCCCCCGTCACCGAAGGTCCAGTGATAGGTCAATGCATCACCGTCCGGATCACTGCTGCCCGAACCGTCGAAGCTGACCGCCTGGCCCGGTGTGCCGTTGTACGGCCCGCCTGCATCGACCGACGGCGCGTGGTTGACCGGGTCCTCGGACGCCACGACCGTAAAAGAACCGGACCGGGTTTGCGAATGGGGGCCGTCACTGAGAAAGCACTGAAACTGCCAGGTGCCGGTAACGGCGCCGGAATCGAGGGTTAAATCATATGATGCGGATGTACCGCTTACCGCCATATCGGCCCTGTTGACAATGATGCGATTGGCTGCATCCCGGATGGTGATCTGAGCCGTTTCGAACTGGCCCTTTTTCCAGCCTCCGTTGGAATTACAGGTGAAATGGACCTGCTGGCCCACGGACACGGGATCGGGTGTTACCGTCAGGTCAGTCTCCCTGGATCCTGCATGGACACACCCGGCGAATAGAAGGATTGCTGCTATGGTGAAAATAAAATTTTTCATCATTTGCTCCGTCTGTTTTAGACTTTTTGGAAAGGTGCCGCAGCTTGGAATTCAAACTGCCACTTCGTGGTACTACCACACAGTGGTGCAATTTATAGCATTTCATATGCCAGTCAAGAAAAAAATGCATCGGGCGGGTTGTCTTTTAGATATAAATGTTTGATATTGGAATAAAATAATCAAAATGGGAAGTCATTTGCTGATGATGAAAAAAGGAGAGAATGTATCTTTTAGAAGACAGAAGTGGCCAAAATAGTGCATCCGTCATGCCCCTTTATTATCAAAAGGGCACATCTTTCCGCCTGAATTATTTTAGATGTATTGCACTTTTCCGTTGATATTGACCATGGAAATGACTATAGTCAGATAAGCCATAAGGAGTCTGAATATGCAAACCATAAACGCATCTGTATTTAAAGCCAAGTGCCTTAAATTAATGGAAGAGGTCAACCAGACCGGTGAAGAAATCGTGATTCTGAAAAACGGCAAGCCTATTTCAAAGCTCGTCCCCTATAAATCGCGTCCCAAAAGCCTGTTCGGGCTGCACCAGGGCAGGATACAAAGCCATGATGATCTGATCGACCAGCTTGATATCACATGGGACGCTGAACAATGATGCTTCTGGATACACATGTTCTGGTCTGGTTGGACGAGGGCAATGCCCGTTTGGGCCAAAAAGCATTGCGATTCATCAATGAGGAATTTGCCGCCGGCAATCTTGCGGTTTCTGCCATCAGTTTCTGGGAAATTTCCATGCTCGTTCAAAAAAAGAGACTGGCCATGCATTTGGAAATGGATGTCTGGCGCAGGGAATTGATTGAAAACGGCTTATTCGAAATACCCGTAGATGGTGCCATTGCGGTCAGGGCAGCTGAATTGCGGGATTTTCACGGGGACCCGGCAGACCGCTTGATCGTTGCCACAGCACTCCAATCTTCATCTACATTGGCCACCGCGGACCAGAAAATTCTGGATTGGAGGGGTTTGAGCCTGAAATTGGATGCGACAACAAGACCGTCGTTTTCGCGATAATCTCTTCCTCTCGACGGATAAGGTTTTTGCCGAGTATAGAGACGAGCGGCATTACGGCCTTTTGATCATCCGCCTGAAACAACCTTCCCGGGTCAAAATCCATTAATGAATTTTACAGGTCTTAAATTACCGGGCCGCTAATCAATGGCCGGGCCGGATGGTGGTGATGCATGACCCATTACAAAGCACATGGAAGTCTCATCTCAAATAGGAGAACAGTTTCCGCCCTTTATTGCGCCCGCTTCCTTGGTGAAAACAAATTGACAAATAACGCATATACTGTCCCCGGAATTCCACTCAAAGAGCCGGATTAACGCTTTTATTCATGACCATCCCTACCCCAAACGCACCACAAAGCCATCTTGCTTTAAGCCAAAACAATTGCTAAGTTTGGCTAAAGCACTCTTAAAACAGAACAGGATAGCGACATGGAAAAAATCATTAACTTACATATTGAAAAATTATCAGAAGACATTTATTTGGCAACCTCTGAAGACGTGCAGGGGCTTGTCGCCCAAGGCCGTACCATTACTGAAACTTTGGAGATCGCAAGAGATGTTGCTCGGAAGCTGATTGAGGCCCAGGTTGAACGTTCGGGGAACATCAAATTATCCGCTCTGGATGATTCATTTGACTACCCTCTCATTGTAAACGCTTGACCATGGGACGCCTGGGCGGTTTTCGATATCGGGAGATCATAAAGAGGTTGAAAAAATTTGGATTTACTTTTGATCGTCAGGCAGCCGGCAGTCATGAAATCTGGTACAATGCACAGATAAACCGGTATACAACAATCCCTCATCATCCCGGCGATATGCCTGAGGGGACGTTAAATGCTGTTCTCAAACAAGCCGGAATTGAACCGGACGAATTTTTAAATTCATAAATTTCCCCAGAATCCCGGCTATGAATTCTGAGTTATTTTGGGCTCTATTTTAGGGGCATAATACTAAATTATTGTATATTCTTTGTTGGTCCATTAGGGCCGGTTTTCTTCTTTCGAAGCATAAGTCCGGTCGTGGTTTCAAGTATATCAATAAAATGATCGCTGCCAAGCGGTCGGCCGGTTCGCTCGTGTTTGCTGATGCCCTCCATTTCAGTCTCGGTAACAGGCGTCTTAACGAAATCAGACCAAGAATGAATCATGCCCAACAATGGAGCGACCTTTACGAGTTTGTCATCTTTTCCTGCCAAATGGGCACTGCAACTACTCCATTTCTAATCTCCTGGATCGGTTAACAGCCTTGCCCTGACCGAATTAAGCTCAATAAAGCGAACCGCTACCAGTAAATATCTTTCATCCATGATAAAAGATGAAAAGCGGCCTTGCCATAAATACCCCCGCCATCCCTTCCGAAAATTAATCATGCGTGAATAACGACGATGCAGTTCGCCGATGGCGGTTCTCAAATTATCAGTCTTGGTTGGAACGGCGATCAGATGGATATGATTTGGCATCAGGCAGAAACCCAATATTTCAACTTCACAACGGCCACACCATTCCGCCATTAAATCAATTTAGGCCTGATAGTCGCCATCATTAAAGAAGGCCTGCCGCCTTCGATTTCACCGTTGCGTAATGTGATGGGGATAACCGACTGCTACCAATCTCGCCATACGTGCCATGTCAATGAACATGGCAGGATCAATGGAATTTAAAGTATTGTGTCCCCATAATTCCAGAATTAAACGGATATCAATCGGGTCATTCCGTATTCAAATTGTGCCGGAATGCGCCTTTTTTCAGGTAATTAATCGTCTGGCCGATAACCGTTTCGTTTCTCATGATGAAGGGATGGGTGGCGTGGACAACCATGAAATCGCGCATGCCTTCCACCCGGGCGCGTTTGACCGACACTTTTCCGTCATCGGGACCGGGGATCAGCAGGGACAGGATCAGGTTGACGGAGCGGTCGCCGGTGATGACGCCCAGGTCGAAATCCACCGGACCCAGGCGCATGGGGAGGCTGTCGGAAGCGGTGGAAAGCTGAGCGCCGGCAGGGCCGTTAAACCGTTTAAAAAAATAGAACCTCCCCAGCTTGTCCACCACTTCGCTTCCCTGGTTGGGCGGGCTGAGCATCACCACCCGGCCCAGTTCGGAAATCCGGTGGTATTTTAAATAGCAGCGGACCAGGATCCCGCCCATGGAGTGGGTGACAAAGTGGATTTTTTCGGCTCCCCGGGTGCGGCAGGCCAAAAGCGCTTCCGGGATCACGGTTTCGGCCAGTTCCTCGATGGTCTGCGTGCGGGAGGGATATTTTTTGTTTAAGACGAAATAGCCTTCCCCCCTCAGCCGGACGGCCATTTCGTCCATCGATTTTTCGGTGCGGGCCAGTCCGTGCAGCAGGATTACACATTGCCGGCCGGATTGGGCCGGAAGGGCATCGGATACGGGGGACGGCCATACAGCCGTTATCATGAGGACCAGGGCCGGCAGATTCATCTTCAAACGTTTGGCTGGGCGCATTTTTATTGAAGCCGCTCGTTGAGGGTCTGGATGAAGGCTTCCCTGTCCGAAAATCTGTTTTCCATGAACCACTGGTTGCGGGATGGATGTGGAACTTTTTGAGGATACAGAGGGATGCCGCCAAATCCGCATTTTTCGATAAACCGCCGGGCCGCCTCCCCGCAGGGGACCACTAACGCCGATTCCGGAATGGATTTAAGGCGGCCTTTAAGATCTTTGATCAAGTCATCTTCGAGCCGCTGGTGAAAAGGCTGCTTTCGCCGCATCGTTCCGGGGGCCTTTCGGATCAGGTTCAGCCCTTCCACCAGGTCTGCAGCGGATACCGCCTCTTCCGGACGGTACACGCCACGATCCAGCGGGTAATTGGCGCAGTTCATCACGCCGATGCGGGCCTCTTCTCGACCGATGATCTGGCACCCCAGAGGGATTGTAGGATCCCAGGCACCAAACCGCGTGAACATGGCTGATCAAAAATTTTATCGCGCTGACACCCGAGGCTCCGGCCAGGGGATGCCTGTGGCGGATTTCCGCCTGATAGGGCGACTCCAGCAGCAGCACCAGCCGAACCCGCTGTTTCTCCATGAGAAGGTCATCGACCCGGTATGCGTCAATGGCCCGAAATGCCGCTGCGGGAACTTCGGCCGCTCTCATCGAATAATTCTTGCGGCGGCAGTCCTTCATTCATTCAATGCCTCCACCCCTGTGATCGAATCAGCAAAACAAAAAAACCCGGCAGGTTTTTCCCCGTCGGGTTTTTATGTTTTTGTCCAATTCTTAAAAATCAATCGAAAAGATCAAGTTCCAGCTTCCGGGCGCAGATATTGGCCACGGCCGCGTTGATGAAGGTGTTGCGATCGACGCCGTAGTGCACCTGGCCGTCCAAGGTCCGGATGGCAAGAGTTCCTGCGCTTTTTTCCTTCTCCCCCACGGTGATGATCAGCGGAATCTGCTTGAGCTGGGCTTCCCGGACCTTCTTGTTGAGGCTCTCGGTCCGGTCATCCACCCTTGCGCGCAGGCCGGCGGCGGCAAAGGCCAGGTTCACCTCTTGCGCATAAGGGATCAGTGAATCATTGATGGGCAGAATGACCGCCTGCACAGGAGACAGCCATAAAGGGAACTTGCCCGCAAAATGTTCGATCAGAATGCCCAGAAATCGCTCGATGGAGCCGTACACCACCCGATGGATCATCACGGGCCGATGCTTTTCATTGTCTTCCCCCACATAGGAGAGATCGAACCGCTCCGGCATGGCCATGTCCAGCTGGATGGTGCCGCACTGCCAGGTCCGTCCGATGGCGTCCTTGATGTGAATATCGATCTTTGGCCCGTAAAAGGCGCCGTCCCCTTCGTTGATTTTGTATTCAGCCCCGTATTCATCCAGGGCGCCGGTCAGCCCCCCGGTGGCTTTCTCCCACTGCTCATCGGTTCCGATGGATTTTTCCGGGCGGGTGGACAGTTCCAGGTTAAACCCCAGACCGAAGGTGGAGTATATCCGCTCCACCAGCTTGAGCACCCCCAGGATCTCCTGCTGGATCATGTCCGGGGTCATGAAAATGTGGGCATCGTCCTGGTGAAAGGCGCGTACCCGGAACAGGCCGGACAGCACACCGCTGAGTTCATGCCGGTGGACCAGCCCGACTTCCGCCGCCCGGATGGGCAGGTCCTTGTAAGAATGCCGGCGCCGCTTGAACAGCAGAAAACCGCCCGGGCAGTTCATCGGCTTGATGGCCGATTCGGTCTCATCGATGACCAGGGTATACATGTTTTCCCGGTAGTTCTCCCAATGTCCGCTTTTTTCCCACAGGCTCCGGTTCAAGATCACCGGGGTTTTGATCTCCACGTATCCCGCGGCCCGGTGCTCCTCCCGCCAGTAATCCAGCAGCGCGTTCCACAACTCCATCCCATTGGCTTCAAAAAAAGCCATCCCCGGGGCTTCATCGAAAAAGGCAAAGAGTTCCAAAGCGGTCCCGATCTTGCGATGGTCACGTTTTTTGGCCTCTTCCAGGAAGTTTAAATAATTTTTAAGATCCTTCTTGTCGAAAAAAGCAGTACCGTAAATGCGCTGGAGCTGCTGCCGGTTGGAATCGCCCCGCCAGTAGGCCCCGGATACCTTCATCAATTTGAATGCCCGGATATACCCGGTGTCGGGGACATGCGGCCCCCGGCACAGATCGGTGAATCCATCCTGGGAATAAAATGATATGGTGCCGTCTTCCAGGTCGGCGATCATCTCGGTCTTGTAGGGCTCTTCCTTATAGAACTCCAGCGCCCGGGCCTTTGAAACCTCCTCCCGGCGGATGGGAAGCTTCGCCTTGACGATCTTTTTGATTTCCGCCTCGATCTTTTCGAAATCTTCTTCCGAGATCGGCTCCATGTCAAAATCGTAATAAAATCCGTCCTCCACCACCGGCCCGATGGTGAGTTTGGCCTCCGGATACAAACGGGTAATCGCCTGGGCCATGACATGGGCGGCACTGTGGCGCATGATTTCAAGGCCTTCCGGGTCGCTGGTGGTGATAAACCGGATGCCCGTATCGTGGTCCACCAGGGTGGACAGGTCTTTCACCGTTCCATCCATCTCCATGGCCACGCAGTTTCTGGCAAAATTTTCCGATATGGATCTGGCCACCGTCAGGCCGTCCGGCGGTGCTTCATACTGTTTGATATTCCCGTCCGGGAACGTAATGTTGATCATGGGTGTCTTACCTGCCAGTATATTGAAATTTCAAAAAGGAATCATATGCTTGTATATGAATCGGATATCCGGAAAATGAACATGGCCGAAATTCATTTTCATGATGCGTCCGCCACTTTCAAGATTAAAAAAACATCTTTATATACCCGATTTTGAAAACTTTTGATATGTAAATAATAAGACCTTGCGGGGTCAAGGAAAAAGATATGACAAAAATCTATCAGGACAACGGATAAACTCATGCAACAGGCGACTGTTCGTACGCTCACACGGATCACCACGGATCTCCAGCTCAAAAATGCGGTTTCTGAAATGGCGCAGTATCCCGAACTGGCTTTCGACCTTGAAGCCGACTCCATGTTCCATTTCGAAGAAAAGGTGTGCCTGATCCAGGCGGCCAGTCCCGCCGCCTGCTATGTCATCGACCCCCTGGCACTATCGGACTTGTCGCCCCTGGGTGAAATCTTTTCCAATCCCGGCATCTGCAAAATCTTCCACGGGGCAGATTATGATATCCGCATTTTGTATAAAGGCTACCGCATGGCCATCGACAACCTCTTCGACACGGAACTGGCCAGCCGGTTCCTGGGGCAGTCGGAAACCGGGCTCGAGGCGGTGCTGAGAAACCGGTTTGACGTGCAACTGGAAAAAAAGTTTCAGAAAAAAGACTGGTCCCGCCGTCCGCTTCCCGAGGAGATGATCGACTATGCGGCAAATGATGTGCGCTACCTCATCCCCCTCTACCACCTGCAAAAATCGGAATTGATTCAAAAGCAGCGACTGGCATGGGTTTTGGAAGAGTGCGGCCGCATGACCGCCATGCGTCCCGAGGAAAATGATCACCTGCCCCTGTTTACCCGGGTAAAGGGGGCCGGCCGCATGGATCCGCGAAGCCTGGCCGTCCTGGAAAACCTGCTGGCATACCGCCAGCAGGTCGCCCGGCAGAAAGACCGCCCCCCTTTCAAAGTCATGGGCAATGCCGACCTGATCAAAATCGCCCTGGCCAAACCCGGAACGCTAAAACAACTTCACCAGAGCGAGGCCTTAAGCGATACCCAGATCCACATGTATGGTCAGGCCATTCTCGATGCAGTGCAAAAGGCGCTTGAACTGCATGAAAAAGAACTGGTGCCCTATCCCCGCCACCCCCGGTCTTTTCCCGACCGGGACACATCCAAAAAGTTAAACCGGTCTAAAGGACTGGCGGCAGTCCACCGCCAAATCCCTGGGAATGGATCCCGGCGTGTTTTTCAATAATGCGCTGCTCAAGGCCATTGCGGAACAGGATACCGAAATCCATGGAAGCGCTTGATTCGATCGCCGGGATGAAGGACTGGCAGAAGGCATACTTCGGTGATCAGGTCATCAAGGTACTGAGATAAGGCGGCGTCATGGTTGAAGAACGGGTGGAATTCAAAAGCAACGACGGACTCCTTCTGGAAGGCCGCCTCCATATGGCCGGGCCGGGTCCGGGAGTGGTGATCACGCATCCGCACCCGCTCTACGGCGGAAACATGTACAACATAGTGGTGGAAACGATTCAAAAAGCTTATGCCGGGAAGGGATTTGCCACCCTGCGGTTTAACTTCAGGGGGGTGGGAAACAGCATGGGGGCACATGACGATGGGGAAGGTGAACAGCAGGATGTGGCGGCGGCCTGCGCCTATCTGAAAGAAAGGGGGGTGATGCCGCTTTCCCTGACCGGGTATTCCTTCGGCGCCTGGGTCAATGCCCATGCCGCAGCCCATGTGGCCATCGATGAGATGATCCTGGTATCACCGCCGGCGGCGCTGATGCCCTTCAAGCCAACGGCTGCATTCAACGCACTGAAGCTGGTGGTGACCGGCAGCAGCGACGAATTCGCCCCGCCGGCCCTGCTCAAAAAAAAGGTTTCGGCGTGGAACGCCTCAGCGGAGCTTGTGGTCATCGATGGGGCGGATCATTTTTATTTCGGGTACACGGATGACCTGGAAGCGGTGATTACCCGAAACCTCCATCCAATTTCAACCGGTTGAACTGCAGAGCATGTCCATGACCGGCAGGCGAGGAATCCCGGCTTCTGACGGTGGATAAAAAGGGTCGGCATTCGGATGGTCAGTTCCGGATCCGCAAATTCCCCCGCCGGTCATGGCATGTTCAGATACTTCTGTTATCTGCCGTAAACCACCAGCTTGTAGTTTCCGATAATTCCCAGGATATTTTCGGCTTCCCAATCCATGTAGTTGACTTCGGTCAGGTTGCCGTTTCTCATGGCGGCATTGATGCTGCAGTCACCGGTGGCCACCAGCCCCAGGATGCTCTTGCATTCTGCGGTTCCGGTTTTTAGCCCCGTTGCCTTGCCTGATTCCGCATCCATCGGTAATTTGATTCCGGTGTACAAAGACCCCATGGGATAAGGGGTGGCGCAGCCGATCAGCATGGGCACAACCATCATCAATCCAATTAAACAGATCCACTTTAAATTCTTCATTGCGACCTCCTTCAAAAAGTCCTCGTTTCGACCGAATGCCGACGACAAACTGCACGACAGGGGCGGCAACCGCTTCTGTCGGACGTGAAACCGCGTAAATATAGACCGACGCGAGGGCGTTAATCAACCGACAATTTCACATATGGATCTAATTGAATGAAAATCTTAGAAATTTTATGCTTTGATAAATGATGATTTGCTGATAAACAAAAGAAAAAGGCAATGACATTCCTTTTGGGGCGGCACATCAGAATAGTATGCAATTACAGCCAAACATATCATTTTCTTAATCAAAAATTCCTTTATTGCGGAGATTTAGCGCATTTTGGCCATAAAAAGCCGAAAACGCGCATAATCGCGCAAGCAATCTTTGAAACTCTATGAATCCCATTTTAGCCGCATATACCCGCAGACAGGTCATGGCCGGGATATTAAAAGCCGGTCTGGGGCTGATTTATTTCCTGCTGCTGGGCGCGTCCTTCTGGCTGATCAAGGACCAGGATGTCGGCGATGTGATGCGCCGGATCGTGCCCTTCGGGATTCCACCGCTGCTTTCGGTGCTGAGCGCGGCATTTTTATCGATCTTTGTACTCACACTGGAACAGACCCGGGTCGAAAGCCTGCTTTTTTCGATCATCTGCCTGGTTTTTGCCGGGCTCAATCTCGATATTTTCCTGCTGGGGATCATTTCCGACCCGGCAACCGCTTTGACCATCTCCCGCATCGATCATTTTTTTTTGGTCCTGGTCCAGATCGGGGCCAACCTGCACCTGTCCTACCTGGTCTGCGGCAAAAAGGACCGGTGGTGGGTGGTGTATCTCGGCTATGGGGTCGGCGCGGTAATGGCCCTGCTTACACCCACCCAATATTATTTTTCCGGGATCAATCATTTTTTCTGGGGTTTCTTCGCCAAAAAAGCCATTTTATATGATGTCATGAGTTTCCTGTGGATGGCGGCCACCATCTATTGCGTGACCATCCTGTATTCCGCATATCGGAAATCAACTGACCCGCATCGCCGGGACATGATTAAATTCCTGATCATAGGATTTGTCAGTTCGGCTGCTTTAAGCCTTACCAACACGCCGGCCATTTATGGCTATGAACTCTATCCCCTGGGAACCTTCATCTTCATCTCCCTGTTCCTGCTGGCCTACGGCCTGTTCAAGTACAACCTGAGAATCGCGCTGCAGCAGCTGCGGTCGATTCTTTTAAAGGTCGGCCATGTGGCCCTGGTTTTTGCCGCCGGCCTGATCCCGAAGATGCTGCTGCCGGAAAAATATCAATATCTGGCATTTGCGGCGGGAATACTCATGGTGGCAGTCCTGTATCATCCCCTTTACAAGCTGTGGGACGCCCTCCTAAATTTGTTGATCAGGCGCTCGGACGACCTTTTGCAGAAAAAATTTTATCAGCTGACCTATCGGCTGTCCGGAATTCACCATGTTCGGGCCATTCATCAGGAAATCTGCGACTGGCTGTTTACGTTATTCATGAATACCCGCTGCGCCACGGTATTCTACAGTGAATCCGACAGCGCATTCACGGGCTGGGCGACCTGGAACAACCTGCATGCCTTCGGGTTCTTCAAATCATCCGGAAGCATACCGGAAGGCGACATTCCGCTGACCATACCGGCAGCACACCCGCTTGTGCGCAGAATCCTTTCGGAAAAGGCCTCCCTGGTCACCCGGGCAATGCTTGAAAAATGGATCGCTGAAAACCGGATCTCCAGTGATTCCGATGACTGGCTGCAGCAGGCCGGAATGGTAATCGGCGTATTTTCCAAAAACCAGCTGATTTGTCTGGTGATCATCGGAAACAAGATCAACGACCGGTCTTATACCCGCCCGGAAAAAGAGATATTTCGAAACTTCGGGATCACCATGGGTCCTTTTGTGGAAAACGCCAAATTGCTGGAGGGGTTGGAATTACTGGTTGAAAAACGGACCCGGGATCTTTCGGCCGCCCTTTTCGATGTGCGCCGGAAAAATGATAAAATCATCGAAAACAACACCATTATCAAAAAGCAGAATCGTATTTTCCTGTCGCTTTTTGAAACCAGCACGCAGATTCACGCCATCGGTGAAATCGGAACACTGTTTGAATACACTTTAAATAAACTCCGCTCCATCTTCCCCCGCCTGGGCATCGGCATTCTCCTGGAAGGCGGGCGGTCGGAAATTCTCGAAAGCGGCGCGTTCCAGGGATTGTCCGACGAAGAACAAAGGGCTGTCCTGAAAAACCGCCAGCATCTGGAGGATGCCGATATCGGCACCCGGCTCAATGCGGAGACCCTTGCCGAAACCGATGCAAACAGCCACTGGACCGTGCTTCCCATGCGCCTCAAAGACCGCCGGGCCATCGGCAAGATGATCATCAAGGGACCGCCCCTGGACCCGATCACGCTTAAGGTCATTTCCATTTTTCTGGCCCAGGTTTCCTCGGCCACGCAGAACAAGCTGCTCATGCGGCGGCTTGAAACCATCGCCAGTACCGACGGGCTGACCGGGGTGTCCAACCGGTCCTTTTTCGACCAGGAGTATGAAAAAACCCTTAAAAACGCCCTGCAGTTTCCGGATGTGCATTTTTCCATTCTCATCATCGACATCAACGGGCTAAAACGGGTCAATGATCGGTATGGACACGACCGGGGGGATGAAATGATCCGCCAGGTGGCGGACCTGCTGAAGTCCGTGTGCCGCGAAACGGATGTTTTGTCGCGTATCGGCGGCGACGAGTTCGCCCTGCTGCTCCCCGGCATCCGCAGCCACCAGGCCGAAGCAATGATCGGGCGGATTCGTGAGAAAGAAAAAAATCTGAGAATACAGGGTTTCACCAAGCAGCAGAAACAGGAAGAATTTTTTATCCGCATCAGCATCGGGGTTTCCGGATCGGATGAAACCCACCCGGAAAATGTGATCAAACTGGCGGACCAGCGGATGTATGAAGACAAAGAAGCCTTCTATCAGCATCCGGTTGAGGGTCTGTATGCCGAACACAACTGAAGGCCGATCGGAATTTAATTTTGAAAGCCGGTTCCTTATGTATCTCATCGGGATTAAAAATGCACTTGCGGCAGGCAAAAATATAAATTAGACATGCATATATGACGAAATTAAATTCACAAATTGCCTGTGCAGATGAGATCGGCCTCCTGTACAAGATTTCCCAGGTGCTCAATGACGCTTCCGAGCTGAAGCAGTCCCTCTATGACATCCTGGCGCTGCTGTCCAAGAACATGCATATGGTGCGCGGCACCATTACCATATTCAATCCCATCAATGAGGAGATCGGCATCGAGGTGGCCCACGGCATCCCCAGGCGCGCCCGGCAGCGGGGCAAATACAAGCTCGGAGAGGGGATCACCGGCCAGGTGATCCAGTCCGGCCGGCCGGTCACCATTGCCAAGATCAGCGAAGATCAGCGGTTTTTAAACCGCACCGAAACCCGCAAACTTATCAAGGAAAACGAGCTTTCCTTTATCTGTGTGCCCATTAAAAAAGAAAAGCAGGTGATCGGGGCGCTCAGCGTGGATCGACTCTATGATCCGGATTATCTGCTGGATGAAGGGGAAAAAATTCTGTCGGTGGTCGCGGCCATGATCGCCACCCAGGTCATCCACCTGGAACGCATCCGCATCGAAAAGGAGAAATTCAAGGCCGAGTACGAGCGGCTGCAGGGCGAGCTCAAGAAAAAATACCACATCAAGAACATCATCGGCAACTCCAACAAGATGCGCGAGGTGTTCCAGATGATCTCACAGGTGGCCGGCAGCAACGCCACCGTGCTGATCCGGGGAGAAAGCGGAACGGGAAAGGAACTGGTGGCCAACTCCATCCATTACAACAGCCCCCGGGCCAAAGCCCCCTTCATCAAGATCAACTGCGCGGCCATTCCCGCCAACCTGATTGAAAGCGAACTGTTCGGCCACGAAAAAGGGGCCTTTACCGGAGCGCTGCACCAGAAAACCGGAAAATTCGAACTGGCCGACAAGGGGACCCTCTTTTTAGATGAGATCGGCTCCATCGATCCGGATGTGCAGACCAAACTGCTACGGGTGCTCCAGGAGCGGGAATTCGAGCGGGTCGGCGGCAACCGGACCATCAAGATCGATGTCCGCATCATCGCCGCCACCAACAAGAACCTGGAAAATGCGGTGAACGAAGGCCACTTCAGGAGCGACCTGTATTACCGGATCAACGTCTTTCCCATCTATCTGCCGCCCCTGCGGGAGCGCAAAACCGATATCCTGGTGCTGGCCGATTTTTTCCTGGAAAAATACACCCGGGAGAACAACAAGAAAATCATGCGGTTTTCCACGCCGGCCATCGACATGCTCATGAGCTATCACTGGCCCGGAAACGTCCGGGAACTGGAAAACTGCATCGAGCGCGCGGTACTGCTGTGCGATGATCAGGTCATCCACAGCTATCACCTGCCTCCGACCCTCCAGACCGGGCAGGAGAGCGGCACGCTCCCCTCCCTATCCCTGGAAAAAGCGGTGGAGCGACTGGAAAAGGAGATGATCATCGATGCCCTCAAGCACACCCGGGGCAACATTTCACAGGCCGCCAAAACGCTCAACACCACCGTCCGGAAATTCTCCTACAAAGCCGCCAAGTACGACATCGATTCCCGGCAGTACGATTAAAGCAAATGGCTACACCGCGTCTGGCCCCTTTTCACCCGTCCTGATCCGAATGGCTTGCTCCACCGGGATCACAAAAATTTTGCCGTCCCCGATCTTGCCCGTGTAGGCCGCTTTCCGAATCGCTTCCACCACGGCTTCCGTCCGCTCCGCAGGGATAACGATTTCAATTTTAATCTTGGGAATAAAATCCACCGCATATTCGGCGCCGCGATAAATTTCCGTATGCCCCTTCTGGCGTCCGTATCCCTTGATCTCGGACACCGTCATGCCGTGAATACCGATGTCGTTTAATCCTTCCTTCACATCATCGAGCTTAAACGGCTTGATGACCGCTTCGATTTTTTTCATGTCCACATCCTTTTTAAAAGGGAATCGCCGATTTAAATGATTTTTACGCCACCACTCATAAAAGAATGAACTTCATTTTTCAAATGAAATCATCAATTCATATTCCATTGATTTTTTTCACATGATCATTTATGTAAAAAAAATATCGATATCATCCCCTCATGAGATGTTTCTCGTTTTTCGTTCTCTTTAAACTCCGATGTTCGATTAATTGCATGGGGATATCTTTGATATCTTTTTTCACCGATATGAGGGCCCGTAACATGATGAAGCTGTTTATAAATGATGATGAAACCGCAACGGTGACCTGTCCCGAATGTCAGAAAACCCGCATCATGGATATTTCAAGGTATATGGAAGCCGACCGGCTCAAGATCAAATGCCCCTGCGGGCATGCATTTTCGGTCATGATCGAAAAGCGCCGCAAATTTCGGAAGGAGACCCATCTGCCCGGCATCTACCGGCATTCAACCGTCAGCGCACTGTCCAGGACCAAGGAGTACACCGGTCAGATGGCGGTGCTCGATATTTCCTTTTCCGGAATGCGGCTCAAACTCGATGCCCAGCCGCGTTTTACCGTCGGCGATATATCACCGTAGAGTTCAGGCTCGATGACCCCCAGCGATCACAGGTCCGGAAAAATGTCATTGTCAGAAGCATCAAGGGGCTTTTTGCCGGCGTGGAATACACCAGCACCCAGGCACCCGACAACGCGCTGGGGTTTTATCTCTTCAACTGATTTGATTTCTCATCAAATGCTGTCCCCGTCGGCTGTTTCGCCGATTTCCCGCCGACTCGCATCTGCGCCCGCCGGGTTATCATGTTGCATGCAAAAGAAAATGAGAAATCAGGAAGGGGTCGACAGATGCGCCCGCCAGATCCGGACCACTTCCTGTCGCAGCTCCGTAAACCGGTTATCAGGAAGCACCGCCGGCTTCTCCTGGAGCCGCAGCCGGTGCGTATAATACCGGAAGATCAGGTAGGCCTGCTTGAGAATGTGCGCGGTGCGGTCATCAATAATCCCGGCCAGGGCCAGGCTGTTTAACTGCCGGACCACATCGGTCCATCCGACCAGCCCCGCATCCCGGTGGGCATGCAGCAGAATCAGGTATTGAACCAGAAATTCGATATCGATCACCCCGCCCGGGGACTGCTTCAGATTAAATGTTTTTTCGGCGCGGCGATCCTGCTCGTTTCTCATTTTTTCCCGCATACCGACGACTTCATTACGCAGATGGGTTTGATCCCGCTTAAGGGAAAGCATGCGGTCACGAATTTCTAAAAACCGCTTTCCTACCGCTGCGTCCCCGCAAACGGGACGCGCCTTGATCAGGGCCTGGTGCTCCCAGGTCCAGGCGGCGCTTTGCTGGTAGGATTCGAATGCGTCCACATGGCTGACCAGTATCCCCGAACTGCCGCTGGGCCGCAGACGCATGTCCGTCTCATAGAGCTTTCCGGTGCGGGTCTGGGTGGAGAGAAAATGGATAATCCGCTGCCCCAGCCGCACATAGAACTGATCATTGTCCAGCGGCTGCATCCTGCCGCCGGCGGTAAATCCCTTGTCACCGGTGTGCAGAAACACCAGGTCCAGATCCGACCCGTAGCCCAGTTCAAGCCCCCCCAGCTTGCCGTAGGCGATGATGGCAAATCCCGTCTCCCCGGTTTCCCGGCTCCCCGAGGGGAGGCCGTGCCGGCGAACCAGATGATCCCAGGCCATTTCCAGCACCTTTTCCAGGACGGTTTCCGCCAGAAAGGTCAGCCCGTCGCTCACTTTCATCAGGGGCAGGGTGCCGGCCACATCCGCCGCTGCGATGCGAAAGGTGTTGATCTGCCGGAATATGCGCAGATCATCCATTTGCAGCTCCAGATCACCGGCGTCGATGCGTCCCAGCCTTGAATCGAGCTCCGATGCCAGTTCCTTTTTGCTCAGGGGCGCATAGAGGGTCCGCGGGTCGAGCAGTTCATCGAGCAGCAGAGGATGGCGGGACAGAAAAGACATGACCAGGTCGCTGGCCCCGGCCAGCTTCACCAGGTAGGCCATGGTATCCGGGTTTTCCAGCAGCAGGGCCACATAACAGGAGCGCCTGCGGATGGCTTCCAAAAGCTGAAAGATCTGGTTTAGCACCTTTTCAGGTTCGTCGGCATTCACTGATTCGGCGATGATCTTCGGCACCAGCCGCTGAATCCGCTGGCAGCCTTGTGTGCTGACATCTTTGGCTGCTGCCAGGTCCCGAAACCGTTCCATGATCTTTAAAATGGCGACGGGGTCCCCGAATCCCGCTTTTCTGATGAGATCTGCGTTGGCAGCAGGATCGGAGAGGTTTTCCCATGCCGCCTGAATGAACCGGCTGCTGTTTTGCATCTGCCCCGGCTCTTCATCGGTGGCCAGCAGTTCGTCGAAATGCGCGTGAACCCGGTCCATGATCCCGGTTAATTCCTGAAAAAAGGATTCCCAGCCGGCAAATCCCATGGACAGGGCCAGGCGCTGCCGGTTCGCCACGGACTCCGGAAGCTGATGGGTCTGGAGATCCTCGGCCATCTGGAGCCGATGCTCGACATTGCGCAGAAACACGTAGGCGGAGGAGAGTTCATCCCGCACCCGCGGCAGGATCACGTGATCCTGCGCAAGAACATCCAGGATGTTCAAGATTTGCCGCTGCTGATAATCCGGGTTTACGCCGCCCCGGATCAGCTGGAACATCTGGCCGAAAAACTCGATTTCCCGGATGCCCCCGGGGCCAAGCTTCACGTTTCCCTCCATCCCCTTGCGGGAGACTTCCCGGGAAATCTTGTGTTTCATATCCCTCAATGAATCGAAGGACCCGTAATCCAGGTACCGGCGGTACACGAACGGTTTGAGCCGCTCCATAAGCTCCGCCCCGGCATCCGGGTTTCCGGCCACCACCCGTCCCTTGATGAGCGCGTAGCGCTCCCATTCCCGTCCCTGCTCCTGGTAATAGGTTTCCATGGCATCGAAGCTCATGGCGAGGGGACCCGAATCACCGAACGGCCGAAGCCGCGTGTCCAGCCGGAACACAAACCCGTCGATGGTGGATTTGGACAGCAGCTCGATCAGCCGCCGGCACAGCCGGGCAAAAAAATCCGCATTGGTGATCGACGAGACCGCCCCCTTGGTTCTGCCGGATTCGGGGAAGGCAAAGATGATATCGATATCCGAAGAAAAATTGAGCTCCTGCCCCCCCAGCTTGCCGACCCCGATGACGACCAGCGACTGGTGCCTGCCGCTTTCGCCCACCGGTACGCCGTATTCATGGCAGGCCCACCGGTGCAATACGGCCAGGGCGGCCTCCAGAACCGCATCGGCAAAATCCGACAGAGCGGTCATGGTTTCATTCAAGGCCGACCACCCGGCCAGGTCCCTGAAGGCGATTCGCACCAATTCCCGGGCCCGGACCTTTCGAAGGGTGCTATACAGCATCTCCATCTGCTCCGCACCCCGGCAGGCGGACGCAAGCTTTCGCGCGTATTCGCCCGGCGCATAGGGCTTCATCAAATCCCTGCTGGCAGCCAGGTCCAAAAACAATTCAGGAGAAAGAACGGCCCGCCGGGCGACAAATTCACTCAGGGCGAACACTTTCTTTGCCTCTTTGGCCACATCCCCCAGTTCAGCGGGATCTATCGCCTTTTCTTCGCAGGCCCGGATAAATGCGTCCCACTTTTCCCGGGCGCTGTCAGCCAGGGAATCGGGAAATTCGGCGCACATCCGCACCGGTTGATTCGGGATCCACTTCATGGCTGATCCCGCCGTTTCTGGGCCAGGGTATATTGGGCCAGGGGGCTTCCCCGCCAGTAGGCGTTTTCCGGGTCGGCAAAATAACGCTGAAAAAGTTCAAGACTCTTTTCGCGCAGAACATGGGAAACGATGGTGGGCCGACGCTCCCGGTACAGCGGTGGCAGCCGGTCCAGGTCACAGGCGGTCCCCCCGCCCATGGCATCTTCATATGCATACACGATCCGCCGGATGCCGGTGAGCAGAGTGGCCGCAAAGCACATCAGGCAGGGCTCCATGGTGGCATACAGGGTCAGATCTTCCAGGCAGAATGCGGCCTGCGTCTGCGTGAGGTTCCGCAGTGCGTTAATTTCCGCATGATCGATCTCGTTTTGATGCCGGCCCCGGGTGCTCACCCGGAAGCCTTCGGCCAGGACCGCTTTTCCATCGGCGATG
The DNA here is from genome assembly GCA_963826785.1 of uncultured delta proteobacterium. Classification (GTDB taxonomy): domain Bacteria; phylum Desulfobacterota; class Desulfobacteria; order Desulfobacterales; family Desulfosalsimonadaceae; genus CAWGYD01. The sequence continues at coordinate 221,552 of CAWGYD010000004.1, read as the reverse complement.
ACGCACCCCACCGGAAACTCGCCGGCCCGATACGCGCGCTTGGCCTGTTCGATCGCTTTTGACATGAAATGGGTATCAGACATAATTTTTTTATATCAATTCATTGACTTAAAACCAAGAAAAGAATACGCCCGCCTGCCGGCGGCTGGGCGGCACAGGCGTATTGACAAGGTAAGGCTTATTGGATATTGATAATTAAAATGCCATGACAACAGCAATTTTATAAAAAGGACAGGATGAACGGATCTCTTTCCGCCCCCTTCTCCGCTTCCATCGTGCGCATGATTTCGCGCACATCATATAAGGATATCCCATGATCATCGGACTGGACGTCGGCGGCACGCACACGGATGTCGTCCTGGTGGGACGAAACGGTCTTGAACGGCAGGTGAAAGTCCTCACCGACACCTCGGCGCTTTTTCAGACGGTCCTGACCGGACTGGAAAAAATCACCGCGGGGATTGCGCCCACCCAAATCCGGCATGCGGTCCTCAGCACGACCCTGACCACCAATGCCATTGCCCAGCACAAACTTCCCCCCGTGGGCATGATTGTATCGAGCGGCCCCGGGATCGACCCGGAGGCATTCCGCACCAACCCCGATTATTATCCCGTGGCCGGCTCCATCGATCACGGGGGCAGAGAAATCGAAGCCGTCGACGAAGATGAAATCCGGCAAATCGCCCTCCGTTTCAAGGACGCCGGCATTTCCCAGGTGGGGGTGGTGGGAAAATTTTCCGCCCGGAACCCCGCCCACGAACAGCAGATTGGAGAGATCTTAAAGCCGTACGTGGACAAAATTTTCTACGGCCACCGGATTTCCGGCCAGCTCAGCTTCCCCCGGCGGATTCACACGACGTTCTTGAACGCATCGGTGTACCCGGTGCACAAAAAATTCTTCGAAGCGGTCAAGTCTTCTTTGGTCCAAAAAGGGATTACCATCCCCATCTATATCCTGAAAGCCGACGGCGGCACCATGGATTTCGATACCTCCATCGATTTTCCCGGTCAATCCATCCTCTCGGGACCGTCGGCTTCTGTCATGGGATCCATAGCCTTTGCCGACCCGGATGCGGAAACCATTGTCATGGACATCGGCGGCACCACCACCGACATGGCCGTGCTCATCCGGGGCGTCCCGCTCCTTTCACCCATGGGCATCGAACTGGGCGGATACAAGACCCTGATCCGCGCGTTGAATACCTATTCCATTCCCATCGGGGGCGACAGCACCGTCCGCCTGGAAGACGGCCGGATCATGATCGGCCCCGAACGGACAGGGCCTGCCATGGCCTATGGCGGCTCACTGCCCACGCCCACGGATGCGCTGTTCGTGCTGGGCAAGGGCGAGGGCGGCAGCCGGGAAAACGCGCTCGCCGGGATTGCCCCCATCGCTGAAATGCTCCATATTACAGTAGAGGAAGCCGCCGAAAAAATTTTCGACCAGGCCTGCCGGGAAATTTTGAGATCTGCCGATGATATGGTGGCCCAGATCAACAACAAGCCGGTGTATACCATACGCGAGGCGCTGCACGGGCACCAGGTCCACCCGAAGAAAATCCTGGTGCTGGGGGGGCCGGCACCCTTTTTTGCCGAACACCTCCGGCATGTCTCCGACTATTCGGTCTCCGTCATCCCCGCGTGGTCGGTGGCAAATGCCATCGGCACCGCCCTGGCGCGCACCACCTGCGAGGTGACGCTTTTTGTCAATACACAGAAAGGGGTGGCCCTCGCACCGGAGGAAGATTTTTCTGAACCCGTCAAATCCGGGTTCACCCGGAAAGACGCAATGGAGATGGCGCGCCGCCTCCTCATGGAAAAGGCCATGAAAACGGGCGCGGATGCCAAAGACCTGGAAATTGAAGTCCTGGAAGAACTGGAATTCAACATGGTGCGCGGATTCCGGCTGACGGGAAAAAATATCCGGATCAAACTCCAGGTCAAGCCGGGCCTGATTCATCGCTCCCAGACGGTCACCAACCGCCTGCGGCAGGAAACGGCGCCGACTTAAATAATCAAAAATTTTTTCAGCGACCCACAATTCGGGAGAGCTTTTCATGCTGTACGCCAGACATAAAACCGGCCTGATTTTCTTTCCGGCATTCGACTGGGCCATCAGCCCCACGCATCCGGAAAGAGAGGAGCGGCTGCTGTATACCCAGGACCAGGTCCTGGAAGAGGGATTGTTCGATATCGACGGCATCACGGAATACAAGGCCGAGGTGGTGGAGATCGCAGATGTCCAGCGGGTCCATTTCTGCGTGCCGGATGCCAAAAGCGTGATGACCGAATCGCATTTCATCAGTGCGGGCGGGGCAAAGACCATCGCCCGGGCGGTCATGGAAAAACAGATCGAGCGGGGATTCGCCCTGGTCCGGCCCCCGGGCCACCACGCCATGCGGGTGGTGCACGGCGGCAGAGGGTTCTGCAACGTCAACAACGAAGCCATCATGGTGGAATTTCTCCGAAAGCAGTACGGCATCGACCGGGTGGCCATCATCGATACCGACTGCCACCATGGGGACGGCACCCAGGACATCTACTGGCATGACCCGGACACCCTCTATGTGTCCATCCACCAGGACGGCCGTACCCTGTATCCGGGAACCGGCTTTACCGAAGAACTGGGGGGGCCGTCTGCCGCCGGCACAACCTTAAACATTCCCCTGCCGCCGCATACTTCCGAGGAAGGATTCCTGTACGTCATCGAACATGTGGTCCTGCCCATTTTGGATGAGTTCAAGCCCGATCTGATCATCAATTCCGCCGGCCAGGACAACCATTTCACCGACCCGCTGACCAACATGCAGTTTTCCGCCCAGGGGTATGCGGACCTGACCCGCCTGCTCAAGCCGGACATCGCCGTGCTGGAAGGAGGTTATTCCATCGAAGGGGCGCTTCCCTACGTGAACGTGGGGATCATCCTGGCCATGGCCGGGGTCGACTACTCCAAGGTGAAGGAACCGGGCTACGATCATGAAAAACTGCGCCAGACCGGCCAGATCACCCAGGTGATCGAAAGAACCGGCGAGACCGTGCTCAACAATTGGCGCCAGCAGCAACACATCCGGGAACACATGCGGGGGACCAAGAAATTCGCCGACCGGCGCAGAAGCATTTTCTACGACACCGACGGCCTGTCCGAAACCCAGTACGAATCCCTGCGCATCTGCAATGACTGCAGCGGCGTCTTGAAAATTGATTCCAGCTGCGACAACGGGCAGCGCATCCTGGCCGTCCACATCCCCCGCAAGGCTTGCGCCGCCTGCCAGGACCAGGGTTTTTCCTGGTTCAACGCCGCCGACCCGGAAGAATACGACCACATCGTCCTGCAGGACCGGGTGGAGGATGACTACCAGATCCGTCGTGCCCGTCCATAAATGGCTCATTTGCCCCATTTCTGCGCATGCACACAGCCAGACAAACCCTGATTAAGCAAAACCTTGCGCTCCGGGCCCGGGTGATTCAGCTCATCCGGGATTTTTTTATCCGAGAACGGGTACCTGGAGGTGGAAACGCCCATCCGGATACCGGCGCCGGCCCCCGAACCCTACATCGATCCGGTTCGCGCCGGAAACGGATTTCTCCAAACCTCCCCGGAGCTGTACATGAAGCGGCTGCTGGCGGCGGGCTACGATAAAATTTTCCAGATCTGCAAGTGTTTCCGCCAGGGGGAGCGGGGAAGCCGGCACCTGGAAGAGTTCACCATGCTGGAGTGGTATGCGGCCGAATCCGACTATTATGATCTGATGCGTCACTGCGAAGACCTGTTCGGCCATGTCTGCGGACGCCTCGGATTGGGCCACGTTCTTCGCTACGGGCAAAAGGCAATCGACATGAAGCCTCCCTGGCCCCGGCTGCGCGTTGCGGACGCCTTTCTGCAATTTACCCGGACCGATGTCCAAAAGGCATTGCAGCAGGACACATTTGACGAAGCCATCGCCTTTGAGATCGAACCGAACCTGGGCAACAGCCGGCCCGTGTTCCTGATGGATTTTCCAAAAGACAGATGCACACTGGCCAAAGCACACCCCCATGATCCCGCCGCCGGACAGCGCTTCGAACTGTTCATCGCCGGGATGGAGCTTTGCAACGGGTTTACGGAACTGACCGATCCGGAAATACAGCGGAAGAATTTTGGAGACGAACTGGAGCGCCGGCGCCGCTCAGGCCAGCCGGTCCCGCCCATGCCGGAGGCCTTTTTACAGCGCCCTGGCGGACATGCCCGCCGCCGCGGGAAACGCCATGGGCATCGACCGCCTGGTCATGCTGCTGTCCGGGGCTGAAAATATCGACGAGGTCGTCGCCTTTACCCCCGAAGAACTTTGATGATATTTCATTTTTATGGTTTCCGCACGTCCGTACATTTAGTCGGCCCTCCTAAATTCGGAATTGACATCCGCCATTGAAGTCATTTATAAGAAAATTAAACAGGTAAGAAAAAAAAGGTATTTCGAGTTGATAAAAATAGAACCGCTTCATCGATATCTGGCATCAACCGGGCCCATCCCTGCGGATTAGGCCGAAAAATTCGAAACGACCCGGATGCAGATCAAACTTCGATATGCGTTCAAGCTGATCCCGATGCTCCTGATTCTGGCCATGGCGCTGCCGTCGGCCCATTTGTCCGCTGAAATCTATTCCTATGTGGATGAAAATGGCGTCATGCATTTCAGCAACGCGCCCACCTCTTCCCGGTACCGTCATTACAGTTCGGAAACCCGTTTTGCACCGGTCTATTTTTACGAAGGCGGCAGCATCCATCGCTATGATCCCCTGATCCGGAAAGCCGCCCAGCGTTATGACGTCCCCTTCGAACTGTTAAAGGCCATCATCCGGGTGGAATCCAATTTCAATCCCACCGCCGTCTCCCGGGCCGGCGCCATGGGGCTCATGCAGATCATGCCGGCCAACGTGGCGCTCCTGAATGTCGGAGATCCCTTCGATCCCGAGGAAAACATCATGGCCGGCGCCCGATACCTGCGCAGAATGATGGAAAAATTCGACGATATCGAACTCTGCCTGGCCGCCTACAATGCGGGCCCCGGGGCAGTGGAGCGCTACAACTGCATTCCCCCCTACCCGGAAACGGAAAATTACGTCAGCAAAGTGTTAAAATACTATTCCGTGTTCAGAACCGCCGACTGATTCTTCATACCCCTTCGTTGACCCGCACCTCTTTTTCTGGTATCGCGTCTCCATGGAAATCGATATCAAACGGCAAATTGCCGCCCTTCAAAAAATTTATGCGCTCTATGACGCGCATGCCCGATCCCTGAACACGGCCTGTGAAAAATATTGCGCAACCTGCTGCACCTGCAACATCACCCTGACCCGCGTCGAGGCCCGGCTGATCCTTTCCGAAATGGATGCGCCCCGGATCAGCGCCCTGCGCGCCCGGATACAATCCCGATTGAAGGATCCCCGCTTTATTCCGAAAGTCACCACCAACCAGATGGCCGAGATGTGCCTTTCCCGCAAAGCGCCGCCCGAAGAAGCCATCGATCCCGCCTGGGGATCCTGCCCGCTGCTGACCGATGGGATATGTTCCATATATGCGCTGCGCCCGTTCGGATGCCGGTGCATGCTCTCCACCGCGCGCTGTGAACCCACAGGGGCTGCGGTAATCGATGAATTCACCCTTTCGGTCAACACCCTGTTTCTCCAGTTCATCGAGCACCTGGATCCGTCCGGGCACACGGGAAACATCGCAGATATGCTCCTTTACCTGACAGGGCAAGATCTGAAAGAAGCGGCGGACAGCGGCCTGATTCCAAACCGCCCCATCCCCGTGCTGATGATTTACCCCGAACACCAGGAAAAAATTCGCCCCCTTCTGAACAAGCTTAGCCAAATACCGATATGATGATATTGGCCTGACCCCGCCTTGCGCTCCTGAATGCATCCTTGACTTGAGCGGGCAAATTTCTTATAAAATGAAGTTTTAACGACCTGGACCTGACCCTTCAACCCGAAAAACTTGTGTCATGAAAGATAAACTTCAGAACCTGATCCAACAGGCGGCCGGACGCGCCCTTGACGACGGCGCCCTCAAAAGCGCCGCTTTTTTGCCCGGCGACATCGATGAGCCGAAGATCGCCACTCACGGGGATTTTGCCACCAATTTCGCCATGGTCAATGCCGCCGGCCAGAAAATGCCCCCCCGAAAGATCGCCGAGGCGATCGTTTCGCACCTGGATGACCCGGAAAATATCATTTCCAGAACCGAAATTGCCGGCCCGGGATTTATCAACTTCTTTATCCGGGCATCGGCCTGGCACCCGGTGCTGGCGGAAATTTATCAAAAAAACAGTGATTACGGCGCCTCGGACATGGGCCGGGGGCAGCGGGTGCAGGTGGAGTTTGTCAGCGCCAACCCCACCGGTCCGCTTCATGTGGGCCACGGCCGGGGTGCGGTGGTCGGGGATGCAACCGCCGCGCTTCTATCTTTCTGCGGGTATGACGTGTTTCGCGAATACTACATCAACGACTCGGGCCGCCAGATCCAGACCCTGGGCCGATCCGTATACCTGCGGTGCAAAGCGCTTTCCGGAGAAACCGTCTCCTTTCCGGAAGACTGCTACCAGGGCGATTACATCTACGATATCGCCAGGCAGGTCCAAAAGGCGCACCCGGAGTATCTTGCTCAACCCGAAGATGCTGCCATGAATTTCTGCGCCCGGTTTGCCGCATCCGAAATCATGCTGGGAATCAAAGAGGACCTGGCACTTCTGGGGGTGGAATTTGACAACTGGTACAGTGAGCAGAGCCTTTTTGACTCCGGAAAAGTGGCGGCCGCAATCGAAAACTTCCGCGAAAAAGGGCTGATCTATGAGCAGGAGGGGGCGCTTTGGTTCAAGACCTCGGCGTTCGGCGATGAAAAGGACCGGGTGGTGGTGCGCGGAAATGGCCAGACCACTTATTTTGCACCGGATATCGCCTATCACCAGGACAAGTTCGACCGGGGATTCGACCGGATCATCGATGTGTGGGGCGCGGACCATCACGGCTACATCCCCCGGATTGCCGCATCCCTCAAGGCATCGGGCAAAGACCCCGCACAATTTTCGGTCATCCTGGTGCAGCTGGTCAACCTGCTGCGCAAAGGGGCTTTGATCGCCATGTCCACCCGGGCGGGAAAATTCGTGACCCTGCGGGAGGTTGTGGATGAAGTGGGAACGGATGCGGCCCGCTTCATTTTTTTAACCCGCCATTATGACAGCCCCCTTGATTTCGACTTGGAAGTAGCCAAAGCCAAAACCAACGACAACCCGGTCTATTATGTCCAGTACGTCCACGCGCGCATTTCCAGCATCCGGAGAAAAGCGGCCGAGGAGCGGAGCATCGAAACAACGGATACAGACGCTGCGGCCGTGAAACGCATCACCGAACCCGAAGAGATTCAGCTGATCAAACACCTGGCCCGGTATCCCGACACCATATCCGCCGGCGCCCAGGCGCTGGAACCCCACCGCATCGCTTTTTACCTGATGGAGCTTGCGGCGGCCTTTCATGCGTACTATAATAAGCACCGTGTGTTGACCGATGATCCCGAAATGACTGCCGGAAGGCTCTATCTGATAACCGCTGTCCAGAAAGTCATTCGAAATGGCCTGAACCTGCTGGGTGTTTCAGCACCCGAATCCATGTAGGCGCACCCCCATGGCGGAAAAAAAGCCGATTCCCCCGGATAAAAAGCCTTCGCCCAGGCCCATGCCCCGGCCTTTTGTGGTCATCGACAAGAAGAACTGGTCGGGATGGCTGCTCACGCTGTTTATTATATCCGGCACCATGTTCTACCTGGGCGTCCTGGTGGGAAGAAATACCCTGCCGGTGCGATTTGATATCGACAATCTGGAGGAAAAACTGGGCAACCTGAAAGAAAGCGTGCTCAAGGAAAGAGGCCCGTTTCGCAAAGGAGCTGCCCAGCCCATGGACGTGCTGACCCAGCTCCAGGAGCCGGGGGACAAGCCAAGTATCTACAAGCAGTATGTCCCGCCGGTGATCAAGCCCAGGTTTTCCAAGACCGACCCCCTAAAAGACATTGCGGCGGATGAACTCGAGACATCGGGCGCAAAAGAGGCCGCCGTTACCGAAACCGGCCAGGCCGCCTCAGTTGAGTTGGCCCAAACACCAGGCGCGGCGCCGTCTTCCGCAACCCGGGCCATCGAATCCGCTGCCACAGCGCCATCGCTTGCGCCCGATGCGGCAGGAACATCGGATGCGCCGCAGGCAGCAACATCTGAGAGCGAACCGACCGAGCATACAGCCCCGGCGGTCATGACGATCAAGACCGCCCGATTTTCCAAACCGGCCGATTCACCGGCCCCGGCCGCAAAAACCCCGGCACCGGTCGAATCCAAACCGGCAAGCGCAGCCGAACCCACCATTTCGCCATCGATTGCCGCTTTACCCGAAACCGCGGCGGTTGTCGAGCCCGCCGTCGTAGATGAACCCGACGCGACCATTTCGCCCGGCCCCGCTGCTGAAACCATCCCGGAGGTGAATACGCCCGATGCCGCTTCTCCCGCGTATGCCATCCAGGTGGCCTCACTGCAGGACAGGGAAAATGCCGATTCAGTCAAGCAGAAATTTATGGCCAAGGGGTATCCCGCATACGCCCAGAGCTCCGAAATAAAAGGGGTGACCTGGTATCGCGTCCGCATCGGTCCCTACCCGAACCGGGCCATGGCGGAAAAGGACTGCAGCAGCCTCAAAGAAGCCGGTGTGGATGGTCTGGTATTTCGGATTGAGCCGTAACGCCATGCGCGTGCGTTCAATGTAAATGGTACGGTCAGGAAAAAAGGCTTGGGCAAAATCGTTCTCATGCCGTTTTCGCCGATTCACCGAAGTGTTCAAAACAAGGAATTGTAAATGAAAATCTCCAAGGCGGAAGTCCTTCATGTGGCCAAACTGGCCCGGCTGGAAATTGATGAGCACCATGTCGACCGTTTTGCCGGCCAGCTGGGACAGATCCTCGAATATGTGGAGACCTTGAACCGGATCGACACCTCTGGCGTGGCCGCCACCGCTCATGCCGTGGATCTGTCCAATGCCTTCCGGGAGGACCGTCCGGGCGTCTCCCTTGGACAGAAAGAAGCCCTTGCCAACGCCCCGGAAAGTGAAGCGGGTTTTTTTATCGTTCCCCGGATCATCGAGTGACAATCCAAACATTTTTTTGATCTAACGCAAGGAAGGCGCCTGATGCCATTGTATACGCTGACCATCCATGAAGCCCTGGACCGGCTGAAAAAAAAGGAGATATCCAGCCGGGATCTGGTTTCCTCCGTGCTCGACCGGATCGATTCCGTTGACGGGCGGATCAACGCCTATATCACGGTGACCAAAGAAGCCGCCCTGAAGGCGGCAGATGACGCCGATGCGGCCATTGCCGCCGGAAATTTCGGGCTGCTCACCGGCATTCCCCTTTCAATAAAGGACCTGATCTGCACCCGGGGAGTGCGCACGACCTGCGCCTCGAAAATACTTGAAAACTTTGTTCCCCCCTATGATGCCACCGTGGCTTCAAAGCTCAACGATGCCGGCGCCGTCTGCGTGGGCAAGGTCAACATGGATGAATTTGCCATGGGCTCCTCCACGGAAAATTCAGGGTTTTTCGTCACGAAAAACCCCTGGGATCCCCACCCGGGTTCCCGGCGGGTCCTCGGGCGGATCCGCGGCCGCAGTGGCGGCAGACATGTGCCTGGGATCTTTGGGTTCGGACACCGGCGGCTCCATTCGCCAGCCGGCCTCCCACTGCGGGGTGGTGGGGGTCAAACCCACCTACGGCCGGGTGTCGCGGTTCGGCCTGGTGGCGTTTGCCTCTTCTCTGGATCAGATCGGCCCTCTGGCCAAAGACGTGACCGATGCGGCCATCCTGCTCCAGTCCATATGCGGATACGATCCCATGGATTCCACCTCCGTCGACCGGCCGGTGCCCGATTACCGCGCCGCGCTTACCGGCGATGTCAGAGGCGTGAAAATCGGCATCCCGAAGGAATACCATCAGGCCGAAGGGATATCGCCGGAGGTGAAATCGGCCATTGAAAGCGCCATGAAGGTCCTGTCCGCTGCCGGCGCCGAATTTGTCGACATCACCCTGCCCCACACCGAATACTGCGTGGCCGTGTACTACATGATCGCCCCGGCCGAAGCCAGCTCCAACCTGGCCCGCTATGACGGGGTCAAATACGGTACCCGGCAGGCGGATGCCGGCAGCCTGATGGAGATGTACCACAACACCCGTTCGGAAGGGTTCGGCGCCGAAGTCCAGCGGCGCATCCTGCTGGGCACGTATGCCCTGTCCGCAGGGTATTATGATGCCTACTACGGCAAGGCCTCCCAGATCCGGACCCTGATCCGCAGCGATTTTGCCGCCGCCTTTGAAAAATGCGACATCATCCTTTCCCCGGTGACCCCCACCCCCGCTTTCACCATCGGGGAGAACACCGACGACCCGCTCACGATGTATCTGTCCGATATATTCACCATATCGGCCAACCTGGCGGGTATTCCGGGGCTGTCGGTCCCCTGCGGGTTCTCCGGCGGCGGCCTGCCCATCGGGCTGCAGCTGATGGGAAACCATTTTGACGAAGCCGCCCTGCTGAACGCGGCCTTCTGCTATGAACAGGCCACTTCCTGGCATAAACAAAAGCCGGCGCTGTAACCGCAGAATGTCTAAAGGTATAAGCTGGTTTCCCGGCTTCACGGGAATGAGGAGAAGACATTTTTACGATTTCATCATTATTCTGAAAAGAGGAAATCACACATGAGCATCGAACCCAAAGGAGAAGACCTGCGAAAGGCGGTCAAGTGGATTTCGCAGATGCGTCAGGACAACCCGGAAAAGCCGATTCACAAGCTGGTGGAGGAAGCCTCGCTGGTGTTTGATCTCCCCCCGGACAAGCAGGAATTTTTATACAAATGCCTGAAAGACGAGCCGGCGGAGTAAGGCTTGACCAAAATCAGAATCCTTCCGGAAATCCTTTCCAACAAGATTGCCGCCGGGGAGGTGGTGGAGCGTCCGGCCTCGGTGGTCAAGGAACTGCTCGAAAACGCCATCGATGCCGGCAGCACGAAGATCACCATCGAGATCGGCCAGGGAGGCCGGAGCCTGATCCGGGTGGCGGATGACGGGTCGGGCATGGGGCACGACGACGCCCTGCTGGCCCTGGAGCGCTATGCCACCAGCAAGATCGCCGATGACCCGGACCTGTTTTCCATCCGCACGCTGGGTTTCCGGGGAGAGGCCCTGCCCAGCATCGCCTCGGTTTCCAGGCTGACCATAGAGACCCGGGAGGCCGGCCATGATGCCGGCACCCGCATCGAGGTGGAAGGGGGAAAGATCAAATCGGTTGCCGAAACCGGTGCGCCGGTGGGGACCATGATCGCGGTCCGCCAGCTGTTTTTCAATACCCCCGCCCGGCGCAAGTTCTTGAAAACCGTCAGCACGGAAATGGGGCACATCGCCGAACTGGCGGCCTGCACGGCACTTGCCTGGCCGGATATCCGGTTTGTCCTGATCCACAACTCAAAAGAGGTGAAAAGCTGGCCCCGGGCGGCCGACCCCATCGACCGCACCGCCGACGTGCTGGGGCCGGAAATCCGATCTTCTCTTCATCCGGTGGCCTTTGCCACCGGAAACATCCGCCTTTCCGGGTGGATCGCCGACCCGTCGGTGACCCGAAGTACTTCCCAGAAAATCTACACCTTTGTCAACGGCCGTCACATCCGCGACCGGGGGATGCAGTATGCCCTGTTTGAAGGCTTCCGGGGAAGGATCATGAAAGGCAGATTTCCCGTGGCCGCGCTGTTTTTGAAACTGCCGCCCGAAGAAGTGGATGTCAATGTGCATCCCGCCAAGCACGAAATCCGGTTTGCCGATTCCCGGCAGATTTACGAGGCGATCCGGGCGGCAGTGGCGGGGGCGTTTGCCTCGGCCCGGGAAAAACCCTTCCGGACCGCTTCTGTTCCGCCTCCCGGCCGGGTTCAGGAATCGATCCCCCTGTTTGCCCATCCTTCGCCCCCCGCTTTTCAAACCCAGCCGCGCACCCCGGATGAGCCGCACGCCCCGAAGCCGCAGCCACCGCATGAAGACCCGCTGCCGTTGATCAAACCCGTAAAGCCCCAATCAGCGTTTACGCAGACGCCCCTGTGGGAGAAGAAACGATTTTCCGAATTCCGGGTGATCGGCCAGTTCCAGAACACCTATATCCTTTGCGAGCATGAAGGCGAACTGATCCTGGTGGACCAGCATGCCGCACATGAACGGATCGTCTACGAACGCCTCAAATCCGGCCATTCGCATGCCGGGCAAACGGCCGTCCAGAAGCTGATCCTGCCGGAGACGTTCGAACTGGGATTCAAGGAAGCATCGGCCATCGGCGAGATCATCGAAGAGCTCAATCAGCTGGGCCTGGAAATCGAACCTTTCGGGGGGAACACCTTCGTGGTCAAGGCGGCCCCGGTCCTGCTGGGCCAGCAGGAAATCAGGCCCCTGATCGTGGAAATGGCCGAGACCATCAACGCGGTGGGCCATTCTCCCGGCCTTGCCGACGTCATTGACGCCTGCCTGGTGCTCATGGCCTGCCACGGCGCCATCCGGGCCCATCAGCCGCTTGCCCCCACAGAAATGAAAGTCCTGCTGTCCGATCTGGACCGGTGCGAAAACCCATTCCACTGCCCCCACGGCCGGCCCACCCTGGTGGAATGGCCGGTGGGCGAAATCGAGAAACGCTTTCGCAGAAAAGTATGACCATGGCGCCCAACATGATGGCCGCCACCCACCTGCTTTTCCCATGAGAAACCAAGGTGAAACGGCTGACGGCCGTACCCGGCCGGCCCTTTATCCGGCATGGCCGAACCGGATCTCAAAATAAAAAGCGCCATCCCCGGCTGACAAAGCCGAAGATGGCGCATCGTATTTCAGATACCCTGATCTTTTTAAATTTTTAAATGCTGCGCGACAGGGTAAAAACGACTCTTGAGCCGCCGAGATCTCCGAAGAAATCCTCCTCGGTGGTGTCATGATAGCTCAGGTCAAGGCCGAATCCCACCAGGGTCGTGGACAGACCGACTCTCCAGTGGACGTAATCATATCCGCTGCCGCCGTCAAGACCGAATCCCACCGGAGTGGTTTTGTCGCCCTGGAGATCGAAATATCCCACTTCGAATCCCAGGCCCAGATTCATGGGCAGCGCCAGATCAAGGGTTGAATTGACATAGTTGAGATCCCCGTCTTCCCCGAACCAGTCGGGTGAATAGACATATCCGACACCGGCCACGGGGGTCAGGGGCGCCTGATCGAAGGTGTAATTGGCCGATGCGGCAAATTCCCAGTAATCCCATTCCGCTGCATCATCATCGGCACCGGGATAGACGTAGTAGTTGGCCGAAAGGCTGTATCCGGCATTTCCCAGCGCTCCCGCATACCCGGCATAGTAGCCGGTCTCGATGTTATTGGAGGTTTCCCCGCTGTCCCAGCTGCTGGCCCAGATGCCGGCAAAAATGCCGTTGGGGTTGGCATAATCGAACGTCCCCTGAATGGCCGGGTCCTCTCCTGAAAAGGATATCCCCCGGGAAACATAGTCCGTGGTCAGATACATCGTGGCGCTGAAATTGTCCGCGGCAAAGGGGCCTTCCCCGGCAAATGCCGTGCCGGCGGCGCCCAGCAGTACCAGCAACAAAACTCCCATCATCTTTTTCTTCATCTTCTCCTCCTGATCATGTTGAATGGTTTTAGAAAAATATATGGATTAAACCGATGAATCGGCCTTTTTTTCGTCCGTGTAAAAGGGTGCCTGAGACGGCGCCAGGGGCGTGTTTCCCAGGATCATGTCCGCCGCCTTTTCCGCAATCATCATCACCGGTGCATAAATATTGCCGTTGGTGATGTACGGCATGACCGAGGCGTCCACCACGCGCAGGTTCTCGACGCCGCGGACCTTGAGCTGAGGGTCCACCACCGCCATGTCGTCGGTTCCCATTTTGCAGGTGCAGCTGGGATGATAGGCGGATTCCCCTTCGCGCCCCACGAAATCCAGAATTTGCTCGTCCGTCTGGGCCGCCTCGCCCGGGGCGAGCTCCGCCCCCCGGAGTTCGTCGAAGGCCGGCTGGGTCATGATCTTTCGGGTGACCCGGATGGCGTCCACCCAGTCCCGGCGCTCCTGTTCGGTGGACAGGTAGTTGAATTTCACCTTGGGATAGACAAAAGGGTCTGCGCCGGTGATTTTGACGCTTCCGCGCACGTCCGTATTCATGGGGCCCACGTGAACCTGATAGCCGTGGCCGCCCTGGGCCACGGAACCGTCATAGCGGATGGCAATGGGCAGGAAATGATACTGCAGGTTGGGATATTCCAGGGTGTCGTTGGACCGGATGAAACCGCCCGCCTCGAAATGGTTGCTGGCGCCGACGCCCTTTCGCTTGAACAGCCACTGTGCCCCGATAAAGGGCTGCCGCCAGGCTTTGAGGGCCGGATAGAGGCTGACCGGCTTTTTGCAGGCATACTGCACATAGACTTCCAGGTGGTCCTGCAGATTTTCGCCCACACCGGGAAGGTCCTGCACCACGGGGATGTTGAGCCCATCGAGTTCGGCTGCATTACCCACGCCGGAAAGCTGGAGCAGCGAGGGCGAATTGATGGCCCCGCCGCAGCAGATGATCTCGCCGCCCGAAGCCTGGATGGTCTTTTTGCCCCGTACATATTCCACACCCACCGCCCTTTTCCCGGAAAAAAGGATGCGGGTGGTGTGGGCCCGGCAGAGGACGGTGAGGTTGGAACGGTTTTTGACCGGGTGGATGTACGCCCGGGCCGCGTTCCAGCGGCGGCCCCGGTAGCAGGTGCGGTCAAAGGATCCGAAACCCTCCTGCCGGTACCCGTTCACATCCGTGGTGAGCGGGTATCCCGCCTCCTGCACGGCTTGGAAAAAGGCGTCAAACAGGGGGTTTGCGCACTCCGGGGTGGTCAGATAAAGGGGTCCCACCGAACCGTGGTATTCGTCCGCGCCCTGGAGACGGCCTTCAAACCGCTGAAAATAGGGCAGGTTGTGGGCATAATCCCATTTTCCCAAACCCGGCTCTTTGGCCCACTTTTCATAATCCTGGGCGTTTCCGCGAATGTAGATCATGCCGTTGATGCAGCTCGATCCCCCCAGGACTTTTCCGCGCGGCTGGTATACCCGGCGGTTGTGCATGAAGGGCTCGGGTTCGGATTCGTACCACCAGTTGTACATGCGGCTGGCCAGGGGATAGGTGAGTGCGGCCGGCATGTGGATGCGAAAATCCCATTTGTAATCCGGCAGACCGGCCTCCAGCACCAGCACCCGGTTTTTCGGGTTCGTGCTCAGGCGATTTGCCAGAACGCTCCCGGCAGACCCCCCGCCGACGATGATATAGTCATAGTGTTTTTTCATGCTGACTCCTTGCTGTTCCATGCGCCTGCCCTTCATCCGAAATATCAGGAGAAGAAAACGGCATGGTATCTGTATTCAAATTTCTAAATTCAACCGTGTTGTAACGATACAACCCGGCCGAGAACGCTTTTTGACGGGACATTACACCAGCCCCAGTCTATCGAGGGTCTGCCCCGTGGGGCGCCCCTGTTCGTCCCAGCCTCGCACGCGGTAATAATCGTTGCGCATGAAGTCCATGTCTTCTTCACTGATGCGCTGTCCCTTGTGTGGCCCGCTGGAAAGCGCCTCTTCGACAAACCGCCGCGGCAGGCGGTCATCTTTTTGACTGAAACCTTCCCGCAGGTTGAACAGCCGGGTCTGGTTCCAGATGCGTTCTCCCAGTTCATTGAAAAATCCGGGTCCCACGGGTCTTCCGGTGGCGGCGGTGAACAGGTCGGCATAAACCTGCGGCGATATCCCGAAGGCGGCAAAATCGCACTTGACCAGCGCATCGGTTCCGGACAGGTAATCCTGCCGGTCCTTTAATATCTCCGCTTTGCCCGAAAGGGTGTGGGCTTGAACGGGCCGTCCGTTGTAGGTTTCGCCGCCCACTTCATAGCCGATCATAAATCCCCGCTGGTGGCAGCCGCCCCGGTCGGCGGTCATGTAGGCAAGCCCCATGCCCGGTGTGCCGCGCGGCCCCCAGGCCGGACTTTCAAGCCCCTTGACGTGTTGGGCATACGCATCCGTATTGCCGCCCAGGATCTCGCTGGCGCGTTTCACGCCCTGGGAGAGAAGGCGCCCCAGTTCGTCTTCCTGCAGGGCCATGGCGGAGATGAGATATTGCGCGCCTTCCACGCTTCCGAAATCGAGTTTTATTCCATCAGGCTCCTGAATGGCGCCATTCCGGGCGGCTTCGAAGGCAAAGCCGATCACCCCGCCGGCGCTCATGGAATCGATTCCGTACCGGTCGCACAATTTCACCAGGTGCGCCACCGCGCGGATATCGTGAATGTCCAGGTTTGACCCCATCAGCGCGGCGGATTCGTATTCCACGATGTCGGTGATGAAATGCGCGTATTTTCCCGTGCGCACCGCGCCCATCTGGCTGCAGCGGATGGGGCAACCGAAACAGGCGGCCTTGCCCAGAAACAGGTGCTTGTACTGGCCTTCGTCGCCGAGCCTGCCGGCCCGGGCATCCACCTGCTCGGCATAATTCCGGTGCGGAAGCACTCCCGCCTCCGACGCCCACGCCACGCTGGTGCTGGTGCCGCCATAGGTGAGCGTCTTGCAGACTTCGCTTTCGGCAATTGCCGCATGGGCCTGGCAACAGGCTTTTTGAAAGGCGGACAGGTCATGGACCTTCACCAGGCCGGAACCTTTTACGGCGATGCCTTTCAGGTTTTTGGCCCCCATGACCGCACCGGCGCCGCCCCGGCCGGCCTGCCGGTTGTATTCGCAGCTGATGAGCGCAAAGGGAACCCGGTTTTCACCGCCCTGGCCGATGGTCACGACCATGGCCTCCGGTTCATCCAGGTCTTTTTTAATGCGCTCATTTGCGGCCAGCGCATCCTCCCCCCAGATGCCTTCTGCGGAGCGAAACTGCACTGCCTCATCGCTGATCCACAGGTAAACCGGTTTTTCGGCCCGGCCCGTGATGATGATGCCGTCATACCCGGCGTACTTGATCTCCGGCCCGAAGCGCCCGCCGAAATACGAATCGAGGAATGTTCCCGTGAGCGGAGACTTTGTCACCACGCAGGCCCGCATGGCCGGCGCGGCCGTTGCAGTCAGCGGGCCGGTCAGAAACATCAGGGGGCATTGGGGCGAAAAGGGGTCGAGTCCCGCGGCGGTCAGGTCATGGAGCAGTTTTGCCCCGAAACCCTTGCCGCCCACAAAATCGGACTGCAGCCGTTCCGGCGTTTCCGTCACCCGGAAATTCCGGCCGCTCAAATCCACCCACAGCAGTTTTCCCATGTAGCTGGTTGCCATCAGGCCCCCTCCCCTGCTTCGGCGCGTTCTTCGCACCCGGCCAGTTCCAGGGCGCCGGTGGGGCAGGCGGCCACGCAGGCGGGCTCGCCCGCGCACAGGTCGCACTTGACCGATTTTTTCAGCTCCGGGTCCACGCCCACCACGTGAAGCGGGCAGTAGCGATGGCAGAGATTGCACCCGACGCATTTGCCGGAATCCACCACCAGGGCGCCGGTGGCCGGGTTCCGTTCGATGGCGTTGACCGGGCAGACCTTGGCGCAATAGGCATTTTCGCACTGATTGCACACGGTGGGAAAATGATATAGGTTTTCACACGCGTGGCGGATGTGCAGAAGGGCCCGATGCGGATTGTAGCCGCCCAGCAGGTGCTCGGAGCACGCCAGCCGGCACAGATCACATCCCGTGCACCGGTCAAAACTGGTTTTGATATATAATTTTTGCGAAAAACGGTTCAAAGCAGAAACTTTACGGGTTTTATCATTATGGATTCGTAAAAAAAAATCGGGACTTCCTACCCGTCATTCCGGAGCAGGGAAATCCAATTTTTTAGATTGTTTCTGGACCCCGGCCTGCGCCGGGGTGACGAACTTTGGAAAAATCCAATTGCTGGATGACGGCCACTTCGCCGTGCGGGGATTCACCCCCGCACGGCGAAGTGGTCATGAATTATTTAATCCAGCGTGGGGTGATGAATTTGAAATCAAGATACGGTTTTGCCGGTGGATCGGTGAAGATGGTCACCATCTCGCCGTCCTGAACCTGGTAATGGCCGAAGGGCACATCCCCGCCGCCGCGCATGACATGGTCTTCATCCCATTTCCACCAGCCGGTCTCGCCTTTGTATCCCTTGGAGGCGATATAGTCGCAGACGGCTTTGTGGTCTTTTTCGTTGCCCACGGCATCAACGGCCGCGGCCCAGGCTTTTACGCCGCTGTACGCGGCCCAGGAACCGGCCTGGGGCTGATGCCCCCACTGCTTCTTGAACTTGTCCACCCAGGCCTGGGCTTCCGGCGTGGGCGCCGTGGGCGTGGGCATGGCCGTGGGGACTTCACCGATCAGGCCGTCGGCTTCTTTGCCCATGGTCTGCACCACCTCACGCGGGACAATGGAGTAGCCGTAGCTCAGGATGGAATTGGTGGGCGCCTTCATGAACTGGCGGAAGAAGGTGATGACTTCCTGGGCGCTTACGATTTCCACGTGGATGATGGCGGGCTTGAGTCTGCGGATACGGGTGAGGATCGGTCCCCATTCCCGGGTGCCATAGGGCACCACTTCGTGCATGGCCACTTCCCACCCCTTTTTCTTGAAATTGTCTTCCAGGGTGTCGCCCACGCCCATGCCCCAGGCATCGTCGGCGTTGATGATGACCACCTTCTTGTTGGGATATTCATAGGGCAGCGCCATCAGCACGTTGAACATGCTCGTGGCCTGGTTGACGTCGGTATCGGTCAGCTGGAAGATATTTCCGTACTTTTCCCGGTCCTGGTTGAACACGTCCACGGCGGACTGGGAGCCATCGTCCGCAAAGAATGGCGCACTATATTTGCCGTATGCGCGCACATCCTGCCCCCAGCCGGCCCAGCCGGCGTGTACGGAATCCACTTTTTCCTGTCCGCACAGATAATCGGCACCCTCCATGACCCGTTCCGGGGCAAATTCCTGGGTGTCGAAACGAACGGGTACGAGGGTTTTGCCCAGAAGGCCGCCGTGCTTCATTGATCTCGTCGATGGCCATCTTGATCCCCTTCCAGTAGTTGTCGCCCGTGTCGGTATAAGGGCCGGTCATGGCCTGAGGGACGCCGACCTTGATCACATCGGCGGCCAGCGCCGTACCGGTAAAGGTCAAAATTGCCGTAATTACCAGAATTACAAAACCAGTTCTCTTCACTTTTTCCTCCATTTATTAAATGAATGTTTACGGTATCCGGTTTCTGCCGTCTTCTTTCAGCGATTTATTCAGCCCCCGGAAGCCGTCGATTCAATTGCGACAGGGGTCTTTCCCGGGGTAAGCCTGCGCAGCAGGCCAATGATGCCGTCGGGGAGCAGAAGCACCAGCACCACCACCAGGGCCCCCAGTATCAGGGGACGGTACGATCCGAGGGGTGCAAGATTTTCATTGATGGCCACGGTCATGATGGCACCGAGAATGGCGCCGGGAAACTGGCCGATGCCGCCCAGAACCAGCATGATCATGAGCGTGACAAAAAGGTCGATCCCGAGCATGCGCGTGGAGAGCATGCCCACGTAATGTCCATAAAACCCGCCGACCACGCCGGTGAGGAAACTGGTGAGGGCGAATACGGCCAGTTTGTACCGAAACGCGCTGACGCCCAGGCTGGCGGCAAATTCCTGAGAATCCTTGAGCGCCAGAAATGCCTTTCCCCAGAAGGATCGGATCACCAGCATGATGATGATCGAGCAGGCCACGGCCAGCACCAGGGCCGCATAGAATACGGCCACCTTGTGGTCCGTGTTGAAGGAGATGCCGAAAAGTTCCAGCGGCGGGATGGTCAGTATCCCCCGGGAGCCGCCGGTACCGATGGCTCGGCCCATGCTGCTTTTCAGAAAAGGCTCCAGGATCATGTGCACGGCAAAGGTCACCAGCGCGACATACGCCCCCTTGAGCCGCAGGCAGGGCAGGCCCACCAGCACGCCGAAGGCTGCGGCCACCACTCCGGCCAGGAGCATGGCCAACAGCGGATGGATATGAAACTGGATGGAAAGGATGGCCGAGGCATAGGCGCCGATGACGAAAAAAGCCACCTGCCCGAAGGAAAAAATTCCGGCAAACCCCATGATGAGGTCCCAGCACGAGGCCACCACTGCCCAGATCAGGCACATGATGAGGATATGCATCAGATGATCCACGCCGCCCACAAACAGCGGCATGAGCGCCATGCCGCCATAGATCAGCGCGATAAACGCACTCATGCGTTTGAAATTCATAGTCATAAGGTTCTTACTTCCTAACCATTAGGGGATTAATGGGATGGCGAAGTTAAAAGGCCCATATACAAGACGCGCCATTTTTCATCCGCGAGGGCATACACCGCGTATGTTGAGCGGATGAAAAATGGCTGCAACGCCGTAGATGGTCCTTTTAACTTCGCCATCAGCCCCACTTTCCCATGAGCCCCTGTGGCCGGATGGCCAGGGTGGTGAGCAGCACGGCGAACAGGGCAAAAAGGACCCAGTTCAGGCCGAACCAGTAGCCCACAAACGCTTCGAGCATCCCCAGGATAAAGGCCGCATACAGGCCTCCGCGGATTGAGCCCATGCCGCCGAATGCCGTGATCACCCATGATTTGACCAGGATGTCCCAGCCGCCGGTGGGAGAAACAAAATATTTCTGCGCCAGCAGGATGCCCCCCGTGCCCACCATGACCGTGGATATGGCAAAAGTGGCCGCGAAAATCTTGTCTTTGGGAATTCCGACAATCTGCGCACCCGCCGGATTCTGGGCCACGGCACGGACCGCCATGCCGATGCGGGTGTTGTTGAGCAGCCAGCGGAAAGCGAGGATGCCTGAAATCGACAGGATAAAAATCATCAGGTCCTGGTTGGAGATGAAAACATCCCCCGCCTGGATGGCGCCTTCCATGATGGGCGGAAGCGACTTCATGCGCGGGCCGAAAAGGACCTGGAAGCCATTGTCCATAAACAGCGCCAGTCCCAGGGTGATCATCATGACCTTGACTTCCCAGTCCGAGCGTTTTCGCAAAGGGGCGACGATCAGCTTTTCGGTGAAATACCCGAAGACCATCAGAAGCGGTATGGACAGGAAAAAGACCATGATGTAACCGCCCCGCACACCCAGATACATCATGAAAACCCAGGCGACATAACCGCCCAGACTGAAAAACGAACCGTAGGCGAAGTTAAACGCCCGGCTCACACCGTACACCAGCGTCAGGCCGACGGCCATGAGCGCATATACGGAACCGTTGGTCAGGCCGCTGATAAAGACATCCAGATATTCAAGGAGCATGTTTCTTTTCTTCCGATTACATTCCCAAAAAAATTTCTTTCAGGTGATCATCCCGGGCGGCGGCTTCGGCATCCCCCTCGAAGGTGATGCACCCTTCTTCCAGCACATAAATCCGGTCCGCCAGTTCGGCAATCTGGGGAATGTTCTGTTCCACCAGCAGGATGGATTTACCCTGCCGGTTTATTTCCTTTATGATATTGAAGACTTCCACTCGAAGGTTCGGCTGCAGGCCCAGGGAAGGTTCGTCGATGCACAAAAAATCCGCATTGGACATCAGCCCCCTGGCGATGGCCAGCATGCGGGCTTCCCCGCCGCTCATGGTGGAGGCGATCTGCTTTTTCCGTTCGGCCAGGCGGGGAAAAAGGTCAAACACCTGGGCCAGGTTTTTCTTTTCCGCCGGGCGCGCGTTGGGGGAGTACGCCCCCAGTTTCAGATTCTCCAGCACCGTCATGTCGCCGAACAGTTCCCGGTTTTCCGCGATATAGATCACCCCCCGGTTGACCAGCTTTTCCGCAGACAGCCCGGAAATATTGTCTCCTTTATAGGTGATGGTGCCTTCCACCCGGTCCACCAGACCGCAGATGGATTTTAAAAGCGTGCTCTTGCCGTGGCCGTTGGGGCCCAGCATGACCACCACTTCGCCCTTGCGCACCCTGCACGAAACCCCGTGCAGCACATGGAACTGGCCGTAGTAGGCATTTACATCAGTTGCCGTCAGCATACGCATCGCCCAGATAGCATTCGATCACCTCGGGATCACTGGTCACCTCGTCCGGGTCGCCTTCCGCAACCTGGGTGCCGGCTTCGATGATGAGCAGCCTTTCGGTGAGTTCGGTGAGCACTTTCATGAAATGTTCGATGATGATGATGGTAACCCCCATGTCTTCGTTGATGCGCCGGATCAGGTCCATGAGTGCCCGGATTTCATGGGCATTGGAGCCGGCCATGGGCTCGTCGAGCAGCAGTATTTTCGGGCGGGTGGCCAGTGCCGCGCCGATCATGAGTTTTTTCTTGCCCAGAAGATTGAGATCGCCGGTCATCCGGTGGCGGTCTTCCTCCAGGTCCAGAAACGCCAGGATTTCATCCACAAACCCGGCGTCATAGCCCTGATCGTCACCAAAGCGGGATCCCACGCCCAGGGTCTGCTCCACCGTGAGGCTGGGAAAGGTCTGGGGAATCTGGAAGGTGCGTGAAATGCCCAGCTGGGCGATCTTGTGGGGGGGCATCCCGGAAATGCTCGTTCCGTTAAACGTGATATCCCCCTCAAACGCGTAATTTCCGGTGATCAGGTTGTAGACCGTTGATTTCCCAGCCCCATTGGGGCCGGCAATGCCATACACCTGACCCGTTTCCACGCGGAAGCTCAGATCATTTACCGCAACCAGTTCCCCGAATTTTTTAGTGAGATGAGATGCCTGTAACATGTATCGATACTTCCTTCGGATGCGCAGGCGCGTTTTTGATCCCGTTCGCCGGGCGCGCCCGCATCACTGTGTTTCCGTATGATTTACTGCAAATTCGTCGGTTTGATCCTGGTGCGCCGATTGCGCTGCCAGACAATCGCGCAGCATGACATAATGATACCCGATAACCGAAAGGGCGCGCAGCGGCTCGTTTTGAGCGATTCCCCGGGCCGTTTCCAGCCAGTTGATCGCGGTTCGTTCCCGATAATCCGGATGGGTATACAAGGGGTGGTCATAGGAGCTCAATCCCGACTGTATGGCCCGCATGATCCAGTCGAACAGCGGGTTTTTCGTCATTTGCGCCAGAAGCAGGTTCAGGTTCCGGTCGATCTCAAACACCGATTCCATGTCCGGTTCGATCTTTTTGAGTTCCTTGAGCAGACACTCTGCGCCGGCCACCAGCTGTTCTTTTTCCGCAAGCGTTCCCCGGGCGATCGCCAGGGTCGTGATGGTCCGGTCGAGGCTTTCGCGAAACTCGATGAGATAGGCCGGGTCCACCTGCCGCTGTTTTAAAAACAGGGCAAGCGATTCGCTGACCAGTCTCATTTCCACCTCTTTGACGAACGCCCCGCCCTTGGCGCCCTTTTTGATCTCGATCAGGCCCTTTTGTTTCAATGCGCCCAGGGCTTCCCGGATCACGCCCCGGCACGTGTGAAACTGCACCTGCAGATCCCGCTCACTGGGCAGGCGTTCTCCGGGATCAATCTTTCCGCCGATAATGGCCGCCTCGATCTGCAGCGCGATATCTTCGCCGGCCCTGCCGACCTGGGCGGGACTGAAAATGGTATCTTTATAATTCATGGTACCCGTCATTTCGGTTCAAATGGTCCTACTTTAACCTGATAAAAACAGCTTGATTATCGATGTTTAAAATTTTAGCCGGAACCCCTTTAATTAAATTTAGCCATTAATTCAGATAAGTTTAATTAAAGATTCGGTTACGATTTTTAATCCAGCATGTGCATTGGTACTACCATTAACCCGGACTGCCGCTGCTTGTCAAGCCCTTAACCCAAAAAATTTCCGGTTGACCCCGGAAAAGGCCCAGTCATTCAATGATTTTAAAGCCGGAATTATAAGGGATTGAGAAGAGAAAGAGATTTAAACGCTTGCCGTTTTTCCGAATAACCGTCCGCTCGCTCATACATCATAGGGAGGCGCCGCTGACGGACGGGTAAAAAAGGACACAATTGAAGGGCATAATTACGCTTTTTACGTTGTCGGCAAAGATTTATGTTGACAATATCCTTATCAGCCTCTATCTTTGCCCATCGTAGTTTTTCCTGGACAAATCAAAAGAAATTGCAAGCCCCGGAACAAATTCCGGGGCTTTTTTTATGCTCACTCACAAGAAGAGGTTTTATGAGTTTCCAAACGTTTAAGCTCCATCCCGCTGTCGCGGCAGGCGTTACCGCCGCCGGATACACTGTCCCCACCCCCATTCAGACCCAGGCCATTCCCCCGGTTATGGCCGGCAAGGACGTCATGGGCCTGGCTCAGACCGGCACCGGCAAAACAGCCGCTTTCGTACTGCCGATTTTAAACCGCCTGATTGACGGCAAACGGGGAACCACCCGCGCCCTCATCGTTGCGCCCACCCGTGAACTGGCCGAACAGATCCACGATGCCATCGGGGTCCTGGGGAAAAAGACCGGCCTGAAAAGCCTGGCCATTTACGGCGGCGTGGCCATCGGCCCGCAGATCAAATCGGGCAAAAGGGCCGATGTCATCGTGGCCTGCCCCGGCCGTCTCCTCGACCATATCGGCCGTAAAACAGTCGACCTTTCCGCCCTTGAAGTACTGGTGCTGGACGAAGCCGATCACATGTTCGACATGGGATTTCTGCCCGACATCCGGCGCATCCTGAAACAAATACCGGCAAAACGGCAGACCCTGCTTTTTTCCGCCACCATGCCGCAGGAAATCCGGAGTCTGGCAGGCGAAAGCCTGACCGATCCGGTCACTGTCCAGGTGGGGATCACCGCACCGGCAGAAACCGTTTCCCATGCGCTCTTTCCTGTTTCCCAACATTTGAAGACACCGCTTTTGCTCAAGCTGCTTGAGCAGACCCGGACCGATTCCGTCCTGGTCTTCACCCGCACCAAACACCGGGCCAAACGCCTGGGTGAACAGCTGAGCCGGGCCGGATACAAAACCGCATCGTTGCAGGGAAACCTTTCACAAAACCGGCGGCAGGATGCCATTAACGGCTTTCGCAACGGAACCTACCAGATTCTGGTGGCCACCGACATCGCCGCGCGGGGGATCGATATCGCCAATGTTTCACACGTGATCAACTATGATATTCCCAACACCCCCGATGCCTACATCCACCGCATCGGCCGCACCGGTCGGGCGGCCCGTACGGGCGACGCCTTTACCCTGATCACTGCGGAAGACACCCAGATGGTCCGGGCCATCGACAGGGTCATCGGATCAGCCATCGAACGCAGGACCCTGTCCGATTTCAATTATAATTCACCCACAAAAGCCGATCCGTTTAAACGATCTTCGATCCAGAATCCGGGCAACCGCAAGCCTTCCACCGGTCACCGGCAGGCTCCGGCCAAGCAGCCGACCGCCTCCCGCAGGGACGGAAGGTTTCCGAATCGGGACGCGGCCACGGGCGTCATGCCCGTTTTTGCCTCCGGAAAAGGAAGCCGTCGTCGATAAAATCATCGGCCTTCTGATCTAAAAAATTATAATCTCTCCCGCAATCGCGCAAAGCAAAGGGGTTTTTTGTTAAATACCTTTCTTTGCGTTTTTTTTTGTAGGAGAAACATCATTGCAGCACCGCCATACCACTCCCGGTCTTTGTATATCCCAACTCCCTTTTGAGCAAATACAGCACCGACCCCATTCCGATCCCATTCAAGGGCGATTATAAAGAAATGGAACAGGAAACCTGCCCCAGGAGGGAGCCCCATGAAGCGCATATCCATACCCCGCCCGTTTGCCGGCAGCTATGGTGCCATGCTGACCATCGCGATACTTGCAATTTCCCCTTTCATTGTCCTGACCACCGCAGCATCCCTGTACCGGGATCAGATCGTCTCCGAACTGGGGGCCGGCCTGAACGGCATTGAAATCATATCCGGGCTGTCGACGGCAGGATATGCGTTCGGCGCCCTGCTCGGCGGTGATTTAACCCAGCGGCTCTCCCAGCGCACGCTTTTTTTGTCCTGCGAAATCCTCTTTATTATCGGATGCCTGCTGGCTGCGGTATCGGGAGGGGTTCTCGTGTACGGGGCCGGACGCGTCCTGACCGGTCTGGCCACCGGGATGCTGCTGGTATCGGCTTTGCCGCCGGTGTTCCGGCGTTTTCCTCCGGAACGGCTGCCGAGAACGGCGACCGCCGTCAACATCGGCTTTTTCGGTGCGGTGACGATCGGCCCCATGATCGGCGGAACGGTTGCCTACTATGAATCCTGGCGCTGGTTCTACGCAGGGCTGGCGGGAATCGGCGCCGGTGTATTTACGGCTGCGCTTTTTACCCTGCCGGACCAGAAGCCGTTCAACCCCGATCTGCCCTATGACCGGGCGGCCTTCCCGCTGGCATTTGCCGCAACCGTGCTGCCGTTCTGGGCCACCGGGGAGCTGACCGGCCACAAACTCTCTTCATACATTTTTGCAGTACCGCTGGCCGCAGGGTTGGCCTGCCTCATCGCCCTTCTGCTGACGCAATATCACAAAAAAGAACCGCTTGCGCCGGTCAAGCCGATGTGGCACACCTATCCGCTGCTCGGGCTGATTGCCGCCAGCATCGGCGGCGGCGCGTTTATTTCACTTCTGATGCTTTCCGAGCGCTATTTAATTGAAATTCTGGGCCGTTCCCCGCTTGAAGCCGGGCTGGCATTCTGGCCCCAGATTGCCGGTGTGCTGATAACGGCATTCCTGCTGGGCGCTCTTCTGCGAACACGTTTTCTGCCGCTGCTGACCCTGGCAGGCATGATCCTGATCATGGCCGGCGGCATTACGATGCTCTTTCTTTCGCCCCAGGGGTCACATGCCATTCTGCTCGGAACCGCCGGACTGCTCGGGCTCGGCGCCGGCGCCACAGTGGCCCCCGGACTGATCATGGCCAGTTTTTCCCTTCCGGTCAAAATGGTGGGGCGGACCATCGCACTGGTGGAACTCGTGCGCTCGGAAGCTGATTTCATCCTCGGCCCGGTGATGCTCCAGGTGGCATCCTCAGGAGGAGCAGAAATAACACTGGAGGGCCTCAAACGCGCCATCTGGGTCACCATCCTGCTCACCGGGGCAACGACTCTTTTCGGAATCATCCTGTATCTCGCCGGTGCGGGGCCCCGTCTGCCGACTCCGGATCTCACGGGCTGGCTTGAAGGGGAGCAGACCGCATATCAATCCCCTGCCATCGGGGCCGCGCTATTGAAACGCGAATTTCACAGCGGGTAGTGCAACATCACTTCCTGGTTTTCGCCTGGTCGAATTTTTCTTTGTATTCCTGGATCAGCGGGCCTTCGGAACGCCAGATCCAGCAGGTGTTTTCTAAAATCTCCAGCGCCTTTTCCGAATAGCTCCCGAAATCGATGGGCCGCTGGGCGACTGCGGCCCAGGCCCCCTGAACTGCGGCGGGCGCCATGGTCAGCAGCAGCGCCACCAGGTGGGTGCAGCCTCTCGGGCCCCCCACCAGCGCCTTGACCCGTTCGGTAAACCCCGCGCTGATTTTCAAGCCCACCACCGGCCGTAAAGAATCTTCGATTTCCCGGCAGTCGTCCCGGGGTACCGACGCCATTTCCACATCGATGTCTTCGATGATCAGGTCCGGCCCCGTCACCCGCATGCGGATGATCAGGTCATGCACGATGCCGGGGGGCCTCAATTCGCCGCTCAGGTAGTAGGTGTTCCGAAAACGGGTATCGGTCAGCCGTCCTTCCACCACCACCGATTGCCCATCATATTCGTATGTTGCCACCTCTATGCGGCGGCCGTGCACCTGTTTTTCGGGATCTTTTTTCATCGAGAGCGGTTTCCATTCTCATTAGGACATTTTAATTTCATCAAACATCGCCTTTCATCCGAATACGGTGGAACATATACCGGTTGGTCCCGGTTTTCAAAGATAAAAAGGCAAAGCGATTCCCTGCCTTTGCCCGAAAACAGCGTTTACAAATGAAGATGATGTTCATTTTTAGTTGAAACCCCCGTTTAAATGATTTACAAATTAAATTCAGATTATTAATTCCTTCTCGGCTCTTACCCCGAAAAAAAATATGCGTCTGCATTGGCTCATATTCGATTGTGCTCTTTTATACGATGTACCGGGCGGATGACCATTAACAATAACCTTTTCACCAAAGGGGGAGTTCATGAAGTCGACGATCATGGCGGAATTTAAAAAAACAGCGGACAAATTCGCTGACCGGATCGCATTGAAACACAAAGTCGGGGAAGACTGGAAGGAAACGACCTGGAAAGACTATTACCAGCAGGTCCGCACGACGGCCCGGGCGTTCATGGCCCTCGGACTGGAAAAGGGCAAGGCGGTATCCATCCTGGGAAACAACTGCCCCCAGTGGTTCATCAGCGATCTGGCCGGCATTTTTGCAGGTGCCGTCCCCGGCGGCATATACACCACCAACAGCCCCGAACAGTGCCATTTTATCGCCCACCACAGCGAAGCCAACATCGCCGTGGTGGAAAACGCGGAGCAGCTGGCCAAATTCAAACAGATTCGAAACGATCTTCCCGACCTCAAGGCCATTGTCCTGATGAACGGATCCGATCCGGACGAGCAGGTGTATTCATGGTCGGATCTTCCCAATCTTGCCAAAAAAGTCTCTGAAAAAGAGCTGGAGGAGCGGATCAAGATCCAGAAGCCGGATGACTGCTGCACCCTGATTTATACGTCCGGCACCACCGGCAATCCCAAGGGGGTCATGATCAGTCATGACAACATCGTCTGGGTGGCCAAGCAGGTGATCGGTATTCTGGATGCGGATCATGAAGACCAGATCATCAGCTATCTCCCCTTGAGCCATATCGCCGAACAGGCGGTCAGCCTGCACGCCCCCTACCAGCTGGGCGCCACGGTCTGGTTTGCCGAAAGCCTGGAGAAACTGGGAGAAAATCTCACCGAGGTCCGCCCCACGCTTTTCGTGGGCGTGCCCCGGGTGTGGGAAAAGATTCAGGCCAAAATGGTGGCGGCCGGTGCCGCAGCCCCGCCCCTGCGGAAAAAAATCGCGCTGTGGGCCAAAAAGAAGGGGCT
Source organism: uncultured delta proteobacterium (assembly GCA_963826785.1). Classification (GTDB taxonomy): domain Bacteria; phylum Desulfobacterota; class Desulfobacteria; order Desulfobacterales; family Desulfosalsimonadaceae; genus CAWGYD01. The sequence goes on along the minus strand of CAWGYD010000004.1, from coordinate 192,488 downwards.
TGCCGGGGCCTATGCGTTCCAGGAAGGCGGCTCCATGCCCTTCATGTACGGACTGGCCGACAAGATCGTCTTTACCAAGGTAAAAGAAAAACTGGGACTGGACCGCTGCAAGATCTTCATCACCACCGCCGCACCGATTGCTTTAGACACCCTGGAATTCTTCCACAGCCTGGGCGTTCCGGTCACGGAAGTCTACGGCATGAGCGAGTGCACCGGCCCCGGCACCGTGTCTCTTCCCCAGCCCAATAAATTCCGTATCGGCTGGGCCGGTCCGGCGGTGCCCGGTTCGGAGATCAAGATCGCCGAAGACGGGGAAGTGCTCATGCGCGGACGCCACGTGTTCAAAGGATATTTTAAAAACGAGGAAGCCACGAAGGAGTCCCTCGACAAAGACGGGTGGCTCCACTCCGGAGACGTGGGCAAGATCGATGAAAAGGGGTTTTTGAAAATCACCGACCGGAAGAAGGAGCTGATCATCACCGCGGGCGGTGAAAATATCCCGCCCCAGGTGCTGGAAGGAAAACTAAAAGCCATCCCGGTGGTCAACCAGGTCGTGGTCATCGGCGACCGGCGCAAGTACATGAGCGCCCTGTTCACCCTTGATCCGGACAAGATCGAAGCCGAAATCCAGGCCGCCGGAAGCCCGGCCAAAAACATGGCCCAAGCCGCGAAATGCCCCAAGTTCAATGCCTATCTCATGGCAAAGGTGGAAGAGGTGAACAAGTCTTTAGCCCGGGTGCAGACCATCAAAAAGTTCGTGATCATCCCCGAGGAGTTTTCGGTGGAAGGCGGTGAACTCACGCCCACCATGAAGATGAAGCGCCGGATCGTCAACGAAAAATATGCCCAGGAAATCGAAAGCATGTATCCCAGCACCGCCAATTAAGTCCCTTTGAACACCAAAGCGCCGGCTGGAAACGAATCCGGCCGGCGCTGACCCTCTTGAAATGCTGCTCCCGTTTTCCATTCCGGAAAGGATCGAAAACGGGATTTTTTCTTATTCCGGCGTTATCGTCATATCCATCGGCGGTTCGATATCCGATGGGGCTTGCATATCATCCGGATTATCCATATCCGAAGGCATATCGCTATCCGAAGGGGTTTCCATATCAACCGGGGAAACGATATCCGATGGGGTTTCCATGTCCGGCGTCTGCACGTCGGAAGGAGGATTCATGTCCGACGGGGTTTGGGTATCGGGCGATACGGCCGTTTCCCTGTTTTCGATGACCAGGACATTGAGTGCCGGCTGACCCGGTACGGGGTTGGCGTACCCCTCGGCGACCAGAGTGTAAATCGCCCCCTCATTTAACGCGACATTATTCACGGTGAGAACGGGCGTATTGGTTCCGGCCGCCCGAACCTCCAGATCATAGGTGCCGGCATCCACTGCAGTGAACATCCCGCCGTTGTCCGACTCGCCATAGGCCACGTTGTTGAAAAGCACGGTCCCATCGGCAGCGACATCCACAGGAGGGGCATCCGGCGCCAGGTGCACAAAGCGCACATAGGCCATGCCCGCGGGCGGCGGGGTGAAATCATCCTCCAGCACCAGTGGTTCCATGTTATCGTCTGCGACGAGATACGTGTAACGTTTTCCGGTCTGGCAATCCAGGTCGGTTTCGCTCACTGCATTCTGTGTTCCCGCCGTATTCACCCGGATCGTGCGGGTGCCGGAATTCAAATTCATGTAGCCGGTGTTTTCCGAATAGGCCAGATTGGTTCCGGCGCTCTCATCATCGACATACAGGTCCACCGGTCCGGCATTGGGCGTTAAATTGACCGCCATCACCTGGGTGTCGGACAGGTCTTCATAGGCGGCGCCATCATCGTTGTCCGTAAACGCCCGCACCCCGAAATCCGCATTGTCCGCCGCATCGAGAGTTCCATGGGCCACAAGGGTGTAAGCTTTGCCATTTTCCAGGGCGATGGGATTGAACCGGACCAGTTCGGTGCTGGCATTGGCCGGGGTCACCGCAAACGTATAGTCTCCTCCGGGAACTTCCACGTAATCGGTCACCTGCTTGAATGCCACATTTTGAAAAACGGTGGCCCCGCCCCGGAACCCATATGAACGTCCACTGCCGGGGCATCGGGTACCGCATGGATAAACCGGACCTTGGCCTGATCCGAAGGCGTCTTTCGATCATCCGTGGCCACTACGGCATCGATATCGGCCAGCTGGTCCAGCACCACCACGGTGTAATGCTGATCTTTTGCCAGATCCACATTCTGCTGGAGCACGGCGGGAGTGGCGGCAGCCGCCCCGGTGGGGAACACGGTGATGGTATTCACGTTTTCATTCACATCCACATAGCCGGAGGATTCCGGATAATTCAGATTGGCGATTTCGGTCTGATCATCAAATCTCACATCCACCGCCGGCGCATCATAGCTCATGTGGAGAACCCGAACATTGGCATCATTGTTGTCGTCATCATCATCATCACATCCGGTGATCAGGGTCAGCGGGATCAGCGCTGCCATCAACAAAACGATGATCATTTTTGCTATCTTCATGTGAAACCTCCTAAATGCTGCGAGTTAAAGGGGTTAAAGAAAAAACGGCCATTTTCAGATCATTTTCCAAAAAAGAAAAACCAAAAGGCATCAATCGTGAATATGACGGATTGAGGCAGAATCATGGACTGATCATCCGGTGCGGACTGGAAAAGGAAAATACCCTCAGGAGGGTAAAAATTCGTCTTCGATCCGGTAATTCGCCCATACGCCCAACCTGATAAAAAGCGGTTTTACGATCCATGCAGGAATGCGAATCCATCCGGAGAGCGGGTTTGATCCTGTTTGCGGCAAAAATGGTTTTCTTTTTTTTCCATACCCCGATATAAACGACTGGGCAGCCTTCGGAGGCCGGAGCCGACAACGTCTTACAGGTGGGGAAAAATGGAAAAAGAACTGGTATTTATCACCGTCATCGGCAAGGACCGGAAAGGGATCGTGGCAACCTTTTCCGCATATCTCTTCCAGCAGGAGATCAATATCATCGATATCAACCAGCGGATCATGACCGACGGCTACTTTGTCATGACCATGCTGGTGGATGTGAGGGACGCCGTCGTTTCAATGGATGAAATGGTGAACAACCTGGTGAGTATCGGCGCCGATCTGGGGATGAAGGTCCAGGTCCAGCATGAAAACATCTTTAAAATGATGCACAGGGTATAACGACATGGCCATCTCGCTTGAAGAAATATACGAAACCGCCAGCATGACCCTGTACCAGAACCTCGATATCCGGACCACCACGTTGGGAATCAACCTCAAGGACTGCATCGACTCGGATTTTTCCCGGTTCAAGGACAAGGTGTACGAAAAAATTCACCGCTATGCGTCTCAGTTGATCACCCAATCTGAAAAACTGGAACTCAAGTACGGCATCCCCATCGTCAATAAGCGCATCGCCATCACCCCGGCCAGCCTGATCATGGAAATCCACTGCCAGGAAGAAAAATTCGTGGACATGGCAAGAACCCTGGATGCGGCCGCCCGGGATGCCGGCATCGATTTCATCGGCGGATTCGGCGCCCTGGTGCACAAGGGATTTACCGCCGCAGACCGGATGCTGATCGCCACCCTGCCGGAGGTTTTGAGCGCCACCAGCCGGGTGTGCTCGTTTTTGAATGTCGGATCTTCCATCTCCGGCCTGAACCTGGATGCGATCAACCTCATCGGGGGGATGCTGAAGAAAACGGCCGCCAAAACCGAAAATGCCGTCGGCTGCGCCAAGTTCGTGGTATTTGCCAACGCCCCCGAAGACAACCCCTTCATGGCGGGCGCCTTCCACGGGGTGGGCGAAGCGGATGTGGCCTTAAACATCGGCATCTCCGGACCGGGGGTGGTCAAGAGCGTGGTGGAAAAAAACAGGGAATGCGATCTGACCCAGCTGTCGGAGGTCATCAAGCGCACGGTGTTTAAAATTACCCGGGCCGGTGAACTGATCGGCCGGGAACTGGCCGGGGCACTTGACGTTCCTTTCGGCATCGTGGATATCTCGCTGGCCTCCACCACCGCCGCCGGCGATTCCGTGGCAAATGTCATCGAGGCCTTCGGCATCGAACGGATCGGAGCGCACGGATCGACTTTAGCCCTGGCCCTGCTGATGAATGCCGTCAAGAAAGGGGGGGCCATGGCCTCGGGCAACGTGGGGGGCCTTTCCGGTACGTTCATTCCCGTCAGCGAAGACACCGGGATGATCGAGGCGGTGCAGGCCGGCGCCCTGGGGCTGGACAAGCTCGAAGCCCTCACCGCGGTCTGCTCCGTGGGACTGGATATGTTCGCCATCCCCGGAGATACCCCCGAGGAGACCATCAATGCGATTATCGCCGACGAATTGTCCATCGGCATCATCAACAACAAAACCACTGCCGTGCGGGTCATCCCGGTTCCGGGCGCAAAGGCGGGCGATCTGGTGGAATTCGGCGGCCTGCTGGGCACCGCGCCGGTCATGCACGTCAACCCGTTTTCCGCAAAAGACTTTCTCAGGCGCGGCGGCCGCCTCCCCGCCCCGGTAACCAGTATGCGCAACTGAATTTACCGGCTGATCCGGCTGAAGGGGCGCCCGGCGCTCCCGGATCATCAGGGGACGGCATGCTTGAGATCACGTATCAGGCCGGACAGGGATATCAGGGTTTGAAGGACCGCTAAGCGCTCTGTCATATCCGGTCCCGGGGCGAAGTAGCCGTAGGGCTGAGATTCGGCAGGCATCACCTCTTTTTTGCCCAGATCCAGAACCAGATCAACATATTCGCACTTTCCTGTCGTAAAATACATCAGGTCGGCGGAGAGGTGGCTGCAGGAAACAGTGGCGGAAAACCGGCCCAGGTGGCCTCTTAGCGATCTCAGCCGTGCGGTGACCTGTATGGCAAGGGGGCCATTCCCCCCTTTATTGCGGGCGACCGTGCCTTCCGGATCGGGTGAATCGCCGGGATTGAGCAGCAGGATACACAAAAAATGATTCTTCAGACGCTCGGCAGCCGTTGCCACATCACGGGGTTCACCGATAATCAGCAACACGCCGGCACTTTCCTGGGGAACAAAATGCAGCGCCCGCCGTGTTTTCATGGTAAGACCCTTTCGCGGATTCATCGGATATAGACGCGATCTTGATTTCCATGAGGGGGCATCTTCATTTATAATCATTTTGAAAAGACCGGCAGGCACGGCGCCTGCTGCGGATTGAGCATTCAACGAATATGGACGGAATCGCTGATCATGCAGATGATTGTTTTCCACTAAGGTTCCGGTCATCAGGACTCTCCTTCACATGAGATGCGTAATCTGTTGCCTTCATGAATCCGACCGCCTGTGATGAATGGATTTTGATATTGATCGGATGCCGCTGTCACTTTTGGGGTCCATCGCCCTCCTATGATTTCATAGAAAAGGCCAGTTTACTGAAGAACTGCACTTTAGAAGTAACAAAGTATTGCTCCGATTGAAAATACATGATTGACCGTATATGTTTTATTTTTAAGCATTAGCATGTCTCTTTTCGTAAAGTATTTATTGAGTGATCTTGCTTTATGTCAGAATACCCGTTCTTGGTTTCCGGATGATTTATCTTTCAAAAAATTGATTCTATTGCATTATCAGCGTTTCGCCTGCTGTTTCACTAAATCTTTCAATATTTACAATCTTTTGTTTTTATTGTATTTTTGTCTAAATTCAACGAACTATTCAACGCAATCGGTTACTTGGGAAATATGAGGAAATGATTCATTGACGTGAAATCAAATGCAGCCGACCGCCTTGACTGTTTCAAAGTAACTGAAATCATTTATTTCGGATAAAATTAAACAGTATCCACCCGAAAATTACCCCATAAGGACATGAATAGAACGACCCGGCGCCTGCATCCGGTTACGGCTTGTTCTTTTGCAAAATTCAGGATATCAATGCTCTCGCAAAATACCGGTAAATTTTTCGACACACGTTTTACATGAGGAGCATGAAAATGACCATTCAGGAAAAGATCAAGCAGGATCTCATGCGGGCCATGAAAGAAAAAAACGAGGAAAAGAAAAGTGCGCTGCGGGTCGTCATGGGCGAGTTTGGCCGAAGCGACAAAAAGGCCCTGCCCGACGACGACGTGGTGAAAATTTTAAAAAAACTCATCAATTCAGAACGTGAAACACTGGCCCACACAAAAAGCCAGGGAGATACGCCCTATATCGAAATTCTGGAGGCCTACCTGCCCCGCATGGCAGATGAAACTGAAATCCGAAACTGGATCGATGAAAATATCGATTTCACTGCCTACAAGAACAAGATGCAGGCCATGAAAGACATCATGGCCCATTTCGGCCCCCGGGCGGACGGCAGCCAGGTCAAACAGATTCTGCAGCAGATGTAATTTCAAGGATGCGTGCAGCGGCTTCTACTTGCCCGGGCTTGGGACGGCTTGTAAAACATCATACCAGCGGTCTTCATTGTGCCCGTATTCCCAATAGTGAATTTCACGAACGCGTATTTGCACCATCGGTTTTCTGATATCGCCAAAATCCGGTATCTCCCTGCCCATGACCGTACCGGCCACGGTGACGTCCTGACCGACCCGGTAGATTTCCGGATCGAGGTCGCCGGCGCACAGCGCCATGAAAAACCCCTTGGAATCCTTTTTTGATTTAGGCTGATCCGAGAGACCCAGTGGCGCCTGCAGGATGATCAGCTGGGTCACCCCCAGATGCACCCGCCGATCATAAATATAGCCGCCCAGGATGACGGTCTTGCCGATGTACGGCTCCGTGTCCCAGGCCAGCGTCTCAAAAGGGACATCCACTGCCTCGGTCCGCATCTGTTTGGATACCGCCGAACAGGAAAAGAGCACCATTGTCATGAGCAGAATGGAAGAGTTCCGGACCACCTGCATCCGGGTGGGGGCGGGTCTTTTTGCCGGATGATTCATCTCATCGTCTCTTTTTTTAGGGTTTTTTATATAAACTAAGACTTCGGGCAAACCCGGGCAATTTTTCCGGCCCGGGATATCCTTTTTTCACCCGGGTACCATCAGGGAATTGACATGTGGCCTGATGCAAAATCCCCTCCCTGTTGTTATGGTTAGGTAAATATTAACCCGTTCAGGAGACCGATCGCATGTCCGATGGATCATTTTTCGGTGGGTCTGGAGAAAAGCCGTCTGTGCCCACGGATGTGCTGGCCGGCTGGACCGCCGGCGCCCTGTGGACGCTGCTGTGCCTTCAGTTCGGACATTTCATGGCCCACCGGAGCAAAAAAAAGCAGGGACTTAAAAACAGGCGCCCGGAGTCAAAGGATTCATTTCGCATCAGATCCACGGCGACCGAAAAACACACCTGGGGCGCCCGTTTTGGTGCCCGTAGAGCAGAAACCGAAACTTCGGGGCATAATCCTGCCCGCCGGGTTCAATTTCCACCAGGCCGATGTTCAATCCGCCGTATGGATTGGTGTGCTCTTTTCCCCCGCGCAACAGCCGAATTTTTCCCTGCAGACGGCCGTCGCGGGTCATGTATCGCCGGTTGGACCGGATCAGCCATTTTGCCCCCACCTTTACCAGAAAGTGGTTCGTATGGGTGATGGGGCTGGAGACCATCTGATAGACCACCCGGCTCCCGAAACGGATTTGATGCACGCATCCGATATGGATGTCTCCGCTGAGCAGGATGATCCGCTGAGCGGGATTTGCGGACTGGTGCGCATGGATCATCTCAAGAACCCGGTCCCGGTCCCGGATATGCGCCCCGGTGGACCACCGGTCTGAAAAGTCTTCATGTTCCGGGAAAATCCGGGCCATGACCTTGGAAAACCACCGGGGCAGATGAATCACGGGCACGCTCAAGACGATAAACAGGATCGGCTCCATACGGGTATTTAAAAACCGTTTCAGGCCGGCCTCCTGATGATCGGAGAAAATGCGGCCGTTCTTTCCCGCCAGACGGTTGGACCGCAGATCCAGCACGTAGGTGGCGGTGGGGCCATAGGAGAACGTGTAGTCAAAAGAATCAGGAAGGCGATCGCCCACGGGCAGAACCGGCGCCCCCTGGTAGTCCATATATGCCAGCAGCGCGCCATTGATGAATCGACCCCATTTTTCCTCCTGGTGTTCCGGATCCGATCCCCAGTTGTCGATGATATCATGATCATCCAGTATGGGATAGCAGGGCAGAGCGCTCCGCAGGCGTTTGAATCCGGGAAGATTCCAGAACTGGCGATATCGCCGGTGGTACAGTTGCCGCACCTCCTGGGCCGTGCACTCCTGAATGGCTTTTTTTCCGTCCGGGGCGATGGTGGCAAAATAATCCGGGTTGAACAGGGATAATGGAGCGGGCATGTCCGCATACATTTGATCACCCATGAGCAGCGCATATTTGACATGATGATTTTCGATGCATGTCAGCGCGGCTCCGAGCATCTGTCCCGTGGTGGGATTTACCCGGCCGTCGTGCTTGAACGGCTGGTTGCAGCTCATCAGCGCAAATGCATAGCGGCCGGTGATATCGCCCGGGACTTCCGGGGCGGTTTCAACACGCCCATCGCCGATGAGCCGGCCATCGGCATGGCGCACCTCGTAATTGTAAGGGGTTGCCGGGACTCAGACGATGTTCCGAAGGACCGTCGCCGCCGATTTGGACGGCGGCGGTGTTATCATTCGGATTATTCGGAGGGATATCCACCCAAATCTCTTGAGAGGGCTGATCGTCTTTTTGCCAGCGGATGAATACGCTTCCGGGGGTATTCGACCTGAACCACAGCCGAAACCCATAGGGGCTGATGGCGCCGACTGCGACCATATCTTCCAAAGGGGGATTTTGAAATCCGATCCGGTTGCCCATGCATGCCTCGGAAAATTTTTAAATGAATAGAAATGAGCAGATTCGACATAAACATAAACGGCAACAAGGGCTGCCGCAAGCGGATAGGTATATGGGATGGAATTGACTTTGCCTCCGCCCCCCTTACCTTAAAGAAAGATTGTGGGTCACATAGGATTTTTTAGTCCTGCTTAACCACCTGTTTTGGAGGCATACCATGAACGTGGATCTGAATAATGTATTGAACCACATCGGTGAAACCTACAAATATGAAATTGACGATGCGTCGCAAAACTATATGGAAGTCGATATCGGACAGCAGGCGGGGAAGCTCGGCTTGTCTCGATATTCAGTCCCGGTTTCAAAATGTCAGCGCCATCATCTTGCTGAAAGCCCCGGCCAAGGGAATGAAAGTTCTGATCGACGGCAGGACCTTTGTCGATTACGCGCAATTCGGCTCCGGTATTGCGGTCCCCGGATATGTCGCCCGTGAAGCCGGTATGCCGTTTAAGACGTACACCGCCCACGACAGTATGATCCTGAATTTTGCCTGAGAAATCGGGTTTGCCAATCATCTGCCCATCCGGTGGGATCGCTCCCGTTTTCACTTCCACGCCCGATTCAAGAAAATAGCGGGAAACCCTTTCTTTTCTGCCCGCCTCTATCCCGACGCGCCAACGCCCTCATTCAGGTTGACACATCGGCGCATCAATGCAATAAATGAAGCTGTGAAAACAGCCCCCCAAAGATATCACTTCAGTATACTTGATGCTCACCCGTTCAAACCGATAAACCCATCCGGTTTTCATCACCTGAGAATGCATTAACTCTGGCAAAGGAGGAAAAATGAAGGGCAAACGCTGGTTTTTTCTGGTAACACTGATTGTTTTCGCTTTCACCATCTCAGCCAACGCCGCCGTGACCACCACCCGGGATGACAAGGGGGTCTGGTTCATCAAGGGGGACGCGGATGAGACCCTCTATGATGTGTTCGAGGCCATGGGATATGCCGTGGCCACCGACCGGCTCTGGCAGGCGGAGCTGTTCCGCCGGTCCGCCAACGGCAACCTGGCCGCCATCTTCGGATCGGACTACCTGAACCAGGACGCGCTGGTGCGCATGACCGGGTACACGGACGCGGAACTGACCGCCGGATTCAATGCCCTGGATGAAGACTCCCGGGAAGTGATCAATGGATATGTGGCCGGGTTCAACCGGCGGATCGCCGAAATCGCCGCCGATCCCAGCCAGCTTCCCTTTGAGTTCCAGGTTCTTTCCCAGCAGATGGGCACTCCGTATATACCGGCCAACTGGACGGTGGAAGATGTAATGGCCTGGGAGGCGCTCATGCTTCGCAATTTCGACCCTGAAGCCCAAAAATCAGGACAGGTCGACAATGCCGCCCTCCTGCAGTACCTCAGCACCGTGTTCGGCCAGGCCCAGGGATTTGCCATGTTCAACGACCTGCGCTGGACCAACGACCCGGCGGCCTACACCTACATCCCGGATTTTTCCGACCAGGCGGTGGCAGGGGCCATGGCGGTAAAAAATGCAGGGCCGGAAGTGACGGCGCCGGCGTCCATGCCGGGATCGGATCTGCAGTCAATGGCCGAATCCCTGGAGAACCGGTGGGCGGACCGCCAGGAAAAGCTTGAAAAGATCAATGCCTTCGCCAGGATGGGCTCCTATGCCTGGGTGATCAGCGGGAACAAGACCGCCTCGGGCCGCCCTATCCTCTATTCCGGACCCCAGATGGGATTCGACACGCCCGCCATCTGCCAGGAGGGCTCCATCGAAGCGGCGGGTTTAAACATCTCCGGCATGGCCATCGCCGGACTCCCCGGCATCGTCATCGGCCGCACACCGCATCATGCCTGGTCCATGCAGGTGGGGCATGCCCACACGGTGGATTATTATTTTGAACCCGCACCGGGTTCGGCGCCGGAAGGCTATTACACGACCCGCAGCGAAACCATCAACGTGGCCGGCCAGGCGCCGGTGACCATCCCCGTCACCCGCTCCCCCCACGGCCCCATCGTCAACCCGGCCAATTTCAATCCCCAGACCTACAATGCGGCCACCGACGGCCCCATCGTCGCCTGGAAATATTCCCAGTGGGGCAAGGAATTCGGCACACTGACCGCATTTCTGAACCTGGCCCGGGCAAAGAGCATGGATGAATTCGGCGCGGCCCTGCGAAATGTTGCGGTCAGCCAGCATTTCTGCTACGCCGACAACGACGGGAACATCGCCTACTGGATGTCGGGGATGGACCCGGTCCGCCCCTCCATCATCAACGACCAGCCGGTGGACTGGCGCTTTCCCCAGGGCATGTCCGGCGCCCAGGCGGAGTGGAGCGTCGATGACCTAAAACCCCTCTCCACGGACCGCAACACCCACCAGGAATTCTATGCCGGCTGGAACAACAAGAGCAGCGCGGATTACCCCAATTCCTACAACAACCTGAGCTACTTCTTCGGCCCGTTTCACCGGGCCCACGTGCTCAAGGATTACCTCACCACCCACGATAACCTGAGCTTTGCGGACGTGCGGGACCTGGCCCTGTACATCGCCACCACCGATTCCTTCGGCAGCGGCGGAAATCCCTGGGCCTTTGTTGAAGACGACTTCCGGTATGCGGTATCCAAAGATCCCTCACCGGCCCGCACCGAGGCCCTGGCCATCATGGACGGGTTCGACGGCCACTTTGTCAAGGGCGGCAGGGACAACTGGAAAAAAGGGATGGACCGGTCCGATGCCTGGATGCTGGCCGACGCCTGGATCCGGGAAGTAATCAACCTGACCTTTTTGGATGAACTGGGAGACTCCACCGAGTATGATACCGATAAGGCGCAGTGGAAGAACACATTGGTGATGTTCAATGTGCTGCTGCACGGACTGGCCGGCGAAGACGCCTCCATCGTCAATAACTATGACTGGTTCGCCAATGCAATGGATGCCGATGCGCCCCAGACCGCCAATGCCATCATTGTGGCGGCCCTGGACAATGTCCTGGCCGAGCAGCTCCCCCTGGATGCCCGGCCCTGGGGGACCGACAAGCGGGGCGTGATCGAATTCAACCACCCCATGTTCAATAATCCGCCCCTGGCATTGAATCCGCTGCACACCATGCCGTTTTCATCCCGGTCGACCTATGCCCACTGCGTGGAAATGGGTCAAACCGGCCCGGTCCGTATCCAGAGCATGTTCCCCCTGGGCGAGTCCGGCACCATCCTGGCAGACGCCCAGGGCATGCCGGTCTTCGATGACAACTTCTACTCCATGACCAGTGTCTTCGACCCGTTCGCCTACCGGGAATTTCCGCTGTTTGCCGCTTCACAGGACCAAAACGATGACGACGACGACGATGGCTCCTGCTTTATCCGGAGTCTATTTCTGAAGTAGTTTTGATGTGTGCATCCGCAGGCTGTTTCAGCCTGCGGATGCATTGCAGTCAGGAGTCAGCAGTCAGCAGAGCCGCAAAATATAAAATTCGCTTCCAGAACCCCTGGCCACATCCTGCCGGGCGGCCGGGGAATCCGGTCAGGGCTGTCAGGTGGTCTGCCGGCGTTTTAGGCAACAGCGAATTTGCACGGCCTAAGACCGGCCTGTGGGTTTCTCCCGGCGAACATTGCTTCATTATTTTGCGAATGCTTCTTGACGAAGCAAAGCGGCCGCATCCTGGACTGTTTGAGCCGAAGGCGAGTTTCCAGGATGCAGCGCAGCGAGTCTTAGAAGCATCAAAATGATGAACAGTGAGCGGGAGAAGCCCACAGGCCGGTCGCCTCGCTTTCAAACAATCCCGAGCCTTATTTCGTGTATATTCACGAGCACGTGCTCCGTCTTGCAAACCGGATGGCACGATAAAGGGCATCATTGGCGACTTACAACAAAGACTTGCCCGGAAAAATCAGCCCAGCTTTTTGCCCAGCAGCTGATTGACCATCTGCGGGTTGGCTTTTCCTTTAGTTTCCTTCATCACCTGCCCCACAAAAAAGCCCATCAGCTTCTTTTTGCCGGCCCGGTAATTTTCCACCTCATCCGGGTTGTCGGCCAGCACCTTGTCCACCACCGCCTCGATGGCGCTCATGTCCGTGACCTGGACCAGCCCTTTTTCAGAAACGATCTTTCCGGCCGGCTTTCCGGTGTCGACCATCTCCTCGAAGACGGCCTTTGCGATCTTGCCGCTGATGGTATCGGCTTCAATCAGTAAAATCAGCTCCGCCAGCCGCTCCGCCGGAATGGGGCTGTCTTCGATGGTCAACCCGGAGGCGTTGAGCACGCCCATCAGATCCCCCATGATCCAGTTGGCCGCGGTCTTGGGGGTTTTGACCATTTTGGCGCATGCCTCGAAATAATCGGCCAGTTCCCGGGAGGCGGTCAGAACATCGGCGTCATACTCCGGCAAACCGTAATCTGACGCAAACCGGTTCTTGCGGTCATCGGGAAGCTCGGGCAGATCGGCTCGGACATTTTCAATCCATTGCGGATCGATCACCAGGGGCACCAGGTCCGGGTCGGGAAAATAGCGATAATCGTGGGCTTCTTCTTTTCCCCGCATGGAAGTGGTCCGCCCTTTGGCCGAATCCCACAGCCGGGTTTCCTGCACCACCTTGCCGCCATCGGCCAGCACTCCCTTCTGCCGCTTGATTTCATAGGCGAGGGCACTTTCGACGAATTTGAAAGAATTTAGATTCTTCAACTCCGCCCGGGTGCCCAGGGTCTGGGAGCCGGCGGGCCGGATGGACACGTTGGCGTCGCACCGGAAACTGCCCTCCTCCATGTTGCCGTCGCTGATGCCCAGGTACCGCAGGATGGAGCGCAGGTGCCGCAGGTAGGCCCCGGCTTCTTCCGGCGATCGGAGGTCCGGTTCGGACACGATCTCGATCAGCGGCGTGCCGGTGCGGTTTAGATCCACCAGGCTCCGGGGCCGGTCCGGATCATGGATCAGCTTGCCCGCATCTTCCTCCATATGGATCCGGGTGATGCCGATGTGCTTGGCGGTCCCGTCAGCCAGCGTGATTTCCACATACCCGCTTTCGGCAATGGGGAGTTCGTACTGGGAGATCTGGTATCCCTTGGGCAGGTCCGGATAGAAATAATTCTTTCGGGCAAACCGGCTTTGCTGCGAAATGGTGCAGCGGGTGGCCAGCGCCATGCGCATGGCGTATTCCACCACTTTCTTGTTGAGCACCGGCAGCACCCCGGGCATTCCCAGGCATATGGGGCAGACCTGTGTATTGGGCGCGGCCCCGAAAGCGGTGGAGCATCCGCAGAAAATCTTGGTATCGGTTTTCAGCTGTGCGTGGACTTCAAGGCCGATGACCGGTTCAAATTCCATTGTTTCCCACCCTTCTTCTTATTCGCAAAAAAGCTGTATTTTATTTTGACAATATTTTAAATGCAAATATATTGGCTCTTTTAACACAGAACAGGGGCTTGTGATCAATGAAATTTTTCTTAAGCGTCCTTGGAATGGTCCTGATTATCGAGGGGCTGCCCTACTTCGGCCTGCCCGAGCAGGTCAAAAAAATGATGCGGATCGTGCTGCAGATGCCCGATAATGCCCTTCGGAAATTCGGCTTTGCCCTGATGGTCACCGGACTGCTGCTGACCTATCTCGGAAACCTTTGACACCGGGATTACGTAAATATCGACCTATCCATTGCGCGCATTCACCTTCATGCGCGGATGCCCCTTTGAACTTGGTTACAGATAACGTGCTGCGCCATACATGACCTTTTCATTATCCGATTACGATTACCACCTGCCGGAAGACCGGATTGCCCAGAGACCGGCGGAACAGCGCGACCGGTCCCGGCTGCTGAGGCTGCGAAAGGAAACGGGGGAGATCTCGCACCACCGGTTTTCCGATGTGGCAAGCCTGCTTCAACCCACCGATGTACTGGTGGTCAACGACACCCGGGTGATCCCGGCCCGGCTGATGGGCCAGAAGGAAACCGGCGGGAAGGTGGAGGTGCTGATCATCGATTACGCCAATGCGGTGTACAAGAACCCGGAGCGCACCGTGGTGGAATGCGAATGCCTTATCCGGGCCTCCAAATCCCCCCGCCCCGGCACCCGCATCCGCTTCGGTCCGGCGCTGTCCGCGGTGGTCACTTCGGTCATGGAACGCACCTTCCGGGTTGAATTTTCCGGCAGCCGGCCCTTTGACGACATGCTTGAAACCATGGGCCGCGTTCCCCTGCCCCCTTACATCCACCGGGACCATACCCATGCGGCGCCGACCGATGACCGGAGTGCCTACCAGACCGTCTATGCGGACCAGAACGGTGCGGTGGCCGCTCCCACCGCCGGGCTGCATTTCTCGGATGCATTGATATCCGAATTGAAAAGCTGCGGCATTTCAATCATTCCCCTGACCCTTCACGTGGGATATGGCACCTTCATGCCGGTGCAGGCGGATGATATCCGGGACCATCCAATCCACCGCGAGTATTTTTCCATTTCAGAAGACGCCGCAAACGGAATCAACGCCGCCCGGAGTGCAGGCCGGCGCATCGTGGCGGTGGGAACCACTTCCGTTCGGACCCTGGAGTACGCGGCAGGCATGGACGGAACAGTTGCGGCAGGTGCCGGTGCCTGCGACCTGTTCATCTATCCCGGGTATCGGTTTAAAGTGGTTGAGGCGATGATCACCAACTTCCACCTGCCCAAATCCACCCTGCTGATGCTGGTCTCCGCCTTTGCCGGAATAGATCGGATCCGTTCGGCCTACCGGAGGGCCATCGCGGAAAATTATCGTTTTTACAGCTATGGCGACGCCATGCTCATCGATTAGGACTGTTTATGTTTGAATTTCACGTCAGCGCGGAATCCACTGACACCCGGGCACGGGCGGGACGGCTGTTCACGCCCCACGGCAGCGTGGAAACCCCGGTATTCATGCCGGTGGGAACGGCGGGCACCGTCAAAGCCGTCGCCCCGGAAGACCTGGTGGCATGCGGGGCGGAGATCCTTCTCGGCAACACGTATCACCTCTACCTGCGCCCGGGCATGGCGGTCATCGAAAAATTTTCCGGCCTGCACCGGTTCATGAATTGGGAGCGGCCGATCCTCACCGACAGCGGCGGATTCCAGATTTTTTCCCTGGCCAAAATATCCAAGACCACGGAGGACGGATTTTCCTTTCAGTCCCACATCGACGGATCGCGCCACATGATCACCCCGGAAGATGCAGTGGGCATCCAGACAAATCTGGGGGCGGACATCATCATGTGCCTGGACAGCTGCATTTCCTATCCGGCCGAGCGCGCCCAGGCCCGAAGCGCCCTGGAACTGACCGACCGATGGGCCATCCGGTGCAGGGATGCATGGAAAAATTCAGATACCGGCAAAAATGCGTTGTTCGGCATCGTTCAGGGGGGCATGTATGCCGATCTGCGGCACCGGTCCGCCGAAAGCCTGATTGAACTGGATTTCCCCGGATATGCAGTGGGGGGCTTAAGCGTGGGCGAACCCAAGGATCTGATGATGGAAATGGCCGATTTTACCCTCCCGCTGCTGCCGAAGCATAAGCCCAAATACGTGATGGGGGTGGGGACGCCCGAAGACCTGGTGGAACTGGTGGGGATGGGCGCGGACATGTTCGACTGCGTGATGCCCACCCGAAACGCCCGAAACGGTCAGATGTTCACCTCTTTCGGAAAGATCAACATTTCAAACGCGGCCCACCGGTTCGACACCGATCCGGTGGACCCACGATGCGGCTGCCCCACCTGCCGTGATTACTCCCGGGCCTATCTGCACCACCTGTACAAATCACGGGAACTACTGGGCTACCGGCTGAACACGATCCACAATCTCTATTATTACATCAGCCTGATCCGGGCCATGCGAAAAGCCATCCGGGCCAATGAATTTTCGGCATTTAAAAACAGGTTCTACGCCGCCCGGAATGGATCGGAGCCCGATGATCCGACTGGAAATTGAAGCGCCTGATATTGACGAATGCGGACGAATGCGAATATTCTAACAAGGTCGTCCGCAGCCAGACATAATTTTTTGTCTACGAACCATTCGGGGTTCATCCGGCGCTTCTCTGCGCGAAAACGAAAGGAGACACCATGAAAGAAAAAGTTCAAAAAGTGATCGATAAGATTCGCCCTTCTCTGAAAGCCGACGGCGGTGATGTGGAACTGCTGGAAGTGAAAGACGGCATCGTAACCGTGCGCCTCAAGGGGGCGTGCGCGGGATGCCCCATGTCCCAGATGACGCTTAAAAACGGGATCGAGCGGCTCATCAAACAGGAGATTCCGGAGATCAAGTCTGTCGAGGCCGCAAAATAGTACCTAAAGGAAATGTTGACCAACGCACAAATCATGGAGGCGAAATGACGATTGCAAAACAGATGGAATCCTTTATCAGCCGGGCCTCCTGGATCCGGAAAATGTTCGAGGAAGGCGCCCGCCTGAGATCGATCCATGGCCCGGAAAACGTCTATGATTTTTCCCTGGGCAATCCCAATATCGCCCCCCCGGAGACCTTCAAACTAAAACTTCTTGAACTGGTAAATGACGAACACCCCGGCGACCACGCCTACATGCCCAATATCGGATATCCGGACGTAAGAAAGTCAGTGGCCGGATACCTTTCCGGCGAGCAGCAGGTGGAGGTGACCGAAAACGAGGTGATCATGACCTGCGGCGCGGCCGGCGGGCTCAATGTCATCTTAAAGACGCTGCTGAACCCGGGGGAGGAAGTCATCACGCCGGTTCCCTATTTTGTGGAATACATGTTCTATGCGGACAATCACGGGGGCCGGCTCATCACGGTCTCCAGCCGGCCGGATTTCGATCTTGACCTTGAAACCATCGAAGCGGCCATCAACGAAAAAACCCGGGCCGTGCTGATCAACTCGCCCAACAATCCCACCGGCCGGATCTATTCAAAGCAGCGGCTGGAGCAGCTGGGGGCGCTGCTGACCCGCAAGAGCAGGCAACTGTCAACGACCATTTACCTGATATCCGACGAGCCCTACCGCAAGATCGTCTATGACGGCGTCGCCGTGCCGAGCATCTTCTCCTGCTACCCGGAAACACTGGTGGCCACATCTTACTCCAAGGACCTGTCCATTCCCGGGGAGCGGATCGGGTTTATCGCGGTCAATCCGGCGGCCACCCACAAGACCGACCTGATGGGCGGGATGGGGCTGGCCAACCGGATACTCGGATTTGTCAATGCCCCCGCCCTGATGCAGCGGGCCGTTGGCGCGCTCCAGGGGATCAGTGTGGATATTTCTGAATATGCAAAGAAACGCGACCTGCTCTGCGACGGGCTCAGGGAAGCCGGATACGAATTCGTCACACCGGCAGGGGCCTTCTATCTTTTTCCCAAAACGCCGCTCAAAGACGATGTTCAATTCGTCCGGGCCCTGCAGGATGAGCTGATCCTGGCGGTGCCCGGTTCCGGATTCGGCGGCCCCGGCCACTTCCGGCTGGCCTTCTGCGTGGACGATGCCACCATCACCGGCGCACTTCCCGGATTCAAGCGGGCGATGGAACGGTATAAATAGTTGGTGGATGAACACACCGGTTACCCTTGTGGGTCTTTGCAGCAGGCTGGAAAACTTAACTCGAATTTCATTTTTTGTTTTCGCAGGGCCGTACACCCCCCTTGGTCCCCCTCGCAGGGGGGAATAAAAGTAGAATGCTTTTACCGGCTCATCAAAATAGACAATCATTAGCCATTTAACCCCAATTGTGAATGGCCAATGTCAATTGTGGATTGTCAATTATCAGATCCGGGGTTAACCTGATCTATAGACAAATAAAAACAGGGAGGCGACCATGAACACCCGAAGGGCCGTATATGCCGGTTCCTGGTATCCTTCAGGGGCGGCGGAATGCGAGCGGCAGATCACCCGGTTCCTAAAAGACACCCGGTTTCAGCCGGACCTGTCTAAAACCTACGCGGCCGGGCTGGTGCCCCACGCCGGATGGCAGTTTTCCGGAAGCCTGGCCTGCAATGTCATCCATGCCCTGAAAGACGGTGCCGATCCGGATGTGGTGGTTATTTTCGGCATGCACCTGCCGCCCCAGCGCTCCGGCTATATCATGACAGACGGCGCCTGGGAGACGCCCTTCGGCGACCTCGAGATCGACCGGGAGATATCGGGACAAATTGCAAAAGAATATACGTTCACCATCGAAACCGCCAGCCGGTTTACCCCCGACAACACCATCGAACTGCAGCTTCCCTTTATTAAATACTTCTTTAAATCGGCCCGTCTTCTGCCCATAGGGGCACCTCCCATGGATGAGACGCTGCAGATGGCCCGGCGCGTCATCGAAATCGCCAAAGAATCGAATATCGCCATCAAGGTCATCGGCTCCACCGACCTCACTCACTACGGTCCCAGCTTCGGCATGACCCCGGCCGGGTCCGGCCGGAAGGCCTATGAATGGGTCCGGGATGAAAATGACCGCAGGATCATCGACCTCATGGTCGACATGAAGCCGGCGGAAACCATCCGTGAGGGGCTGTCCCGTCACAACGCCTGCTGTGCAGGCGCTGCAGCTGCCGCCATATCCGCAGCCGGCGCCATGGGGGCGGCGAAGGCGCATCTGGTCGGATACCACTCCAGTTTCGAGGAGAATCCGGGGGATACTTTTGTCGGATACACCGGAATTCTCTTCGAATAGAATCAGCTCACAATAATTACCAAATCCTTCAAATTGCGACAAAACCCGAAAATACTTGACATTATCACCCGCCTCTCCTAACTTATGTCAATTAAACTCATGCTTTGGCACAGGCTCCGGCGAGCCGTTTCACGGCTTGCGGCCAGACCTTGGAATGTAGTTGCATCCAATTAAAGATATCCGATTAAAAATATCCCAGTCCGGATTCGATAAATACGATTTTACAGGTTTTGGGGATCGGACGATTCCCAAAAAAAATTGCAACCGGGAAAAATTTTCCGATCTCATCATTCAAAGGAGGGGAGGCAGCAATGCGCATCATAGATTACCAGAACGTCCACCAGATGCTGAAAAAGACCATCGATGCCCATTCGGACACGACGGCATACCGCTGGTTTCTGGATTCAGAGGGGACTTCCGAATCGGTTACCTGGGCGGAGTATTACGACCAGTTGAAGCAGGTCGGAAAAAGCCTCATGGCTCTGGATGTTCAAAAAGGGGACAAGGTGATCATCCTCAGCTATACCTGCTACAAGTGGGTGCTGTGTGATATGGCCAATGCCACCATCGGGGCTGCCACCGTGGGCATCTACCAGTCCAACCTGCCGGAAGACTGCAAGTACATCATCAATCATTCCGATTCCGTGGTGATTTTTGCACAGGATCAGGCCCAGTTGGACAAGCTCCTGCAAATCCGAGACGAAATTCCCAATATCCGCAAGGTAATCCTCTTCGAAGGCGCATCCCAAAACGACGACTGGATCATCAGCTTCGATGAATTCCTCAAGCTGGGGAAAAAGATAACGGAAAAAGATCTGCAGCAGCGGATCAAGACGGTCACCCCGGAGGACATCGCCACCATCGTCTACACTTCCGGAACGACCGGCGTGCCCAAGGGCGCGGTCATCACCCACGACAACATCACCTTCACCGCCCAGTCGGTGGAAGGATGCGCGGATGTCCGGGCCGGGGACGAAAGCTTCCTCTTTCTGCCCTTAGCGCACATTTTCGCCCGGACCCTGGTTTACGCCACCCTGCTCCTGGGCGCCACGGTGAACTTCGCCCGCAGCATGGACACCATCGTGGACGACCTGAAGATCGCAAAACCCCACTGGTTCCCCAGCGTTCCGCGGATTTACGAAAAAGTGTACTCCAAGGTGGTCAGCGGCGCGGAAGCCAAGGGCGGCGTGGCCTTGAAGATTTTCAAATGGGCCGTGGACGTGGGCGACAAGGTGGCGGACTGCCGCCTGAACAAGGAATCGATCCCCGCCATGCTGGCCTTCAAGCACAAGATCGCCTCCAAGCTGGTCTTCTCAAAGCTGCACGCGGCCCTGGGCGGACGCCTGCGCTTCTGCATCAGCGGTGCGGCGCCCCTGGACCCGTCCATCGCGAAGTTCTTCATCGGCGCGGACGTCATCGTCTTAGAAGGCCTCGGCATGACGGAAAACACCTCCTTCACCAACGTCAACCGGGTCGACAACTACCGCGTCGGCTGGGTCGGCCCTCCCGGCCCGGGGATCGAGCAGAAGCTGGACGAGGATGGCGAGATCCTGTTCCGTGGCCGCAACGTCATGCGGGAATATTACAAGATGCCCGAAGAAACCACCAAAACCATGACGCCGGACGGGTGGCTGCGGACCGGCGACCTGGGCGAGATCGATTCCGAGAATTTCCTGCGGATCACCGGTCGGAAAAAGGACCTCATCATCACCGCAGGCGGCAAGAACATCGCCCCGTCGGCCATCGAAGGGCACATCGCCACCTCCAAGTACATCAACCAGGTCCTGGTCATCGGGGACAAGCGCAAGTTCCTTTCCGCCCTGGTCACCCTGGATCCGGACAACGTGCCCGAATATGCCCGGGAAAAAGGGATCTCCTTCAACAGCCTGGAAGATCTCATGATCAATGACGAGATCCAGAAGCTGATCGACTCGGAAGTGGCGGCAAAGAATAAAAAATTCGCCAAATTCGAGACCATCAAGAAGGTCACCATCGTCCCGGAATTCACCATTGAGAACAAAATGCTGACCCCGACGCTCAAGGTGAAAAAAAATGTGGCGCTGGAAGCCTACAAGGACAAGATCGACTCCATGTACCCAAAGAACTGATTGCCCGCCAGGCATGCCCCGTTCAACCAAATCCCCTTGCCTGTGACGGGCAGGGGGATTTTCATTTGATGCCTGCAGGCATGCCCGGTTCCATAAAATTCGGGCGGCATTTGTAAAGGGCGCCCGAAAATGAGCATTTTATCGGCAAATCGGAAGCAGGACAACAGCCGGCGCCGGCCTCTTGACGTATGGGCTGGTTAACAGATCATCGGGAATTGACATCATGAATGAGAAAACTCAGATGGATTGGGAAAGCCGGGTGGTTTCGCCGGAAAAGGTGCTCAGCAAAATCGAGCCCGGAATGAGCATCTTCATCGGAACCGGCGCGGCAGAGCCCAGGACCCTGGTTAAACACCTCATGGCCTCGGACGCGGACAATCTTCAGGACCTGGAGCTTTTTCAGCTGCTGAGCTTCGGGGATGTCATCTCCCCCCGGGAGCTCAAGAGCAACAAGTACCGCTTGAAGACCTTTTTTTCCGGGTGGGTGGCCAAGGAAGCCATCATGGAAGGCCGGGTGGACCTGATCCCCAGCCGCTTTTCCCGCCTGACCCAGCTGATCGCGCACGGCCGCATCCCCTTTGACATCGCTTTTATCCAGATCACCCCGCCCAACCAGCTGGGATACTGCAGCCTCGGGGTGGCCGTGGATGTGGCCCGGCTGGCCATGAAGCAGGCCCCCATCGTGGTGGGCGAGATCAACGCCGATATCCCGGTGACCATGGGCAACACCTTTGTGAACATCAACGAGTTCGACTTCCTGGTCAAATCCACGGAAAAGCCCATTTATTTTCCCCGCTGGCCCATTGACCCCGTGTTTGACCGGGTGGCCGCCAACGTGGCCTCCATCATCGAAGACGGCAGCTGCATCATGTTTTCCATCGGGCCGCTGTTCGAGCCCCTGGCCAAACACCTCATGACCAAAAAAGATCTGGGGGTGCACAGCCCGGTTTTCACCGACGCGCTGATGGACCTGATCAACAGCGGGGCGGTGACCAACCGGATCAAGGAGCATTTCCCCGGCAAATCCCTGACCTCCTACGCCATGGGGACCCAGGAGCTGATCAACTGGCTGTGCAGCAATCCGCTGGTGGAATTCCAGGGAATCGAAAAGGTCTTCAACCCCATGCGCATCGGAAGAAACCACCGGTTTACCGCCATCGTGAACATCCGCAAAGCGGACCTTTCCGGCCGGATCGCCCTGCACATCGGCAAGAACAATGTCACCACCGATCCCGCCGAGGTCATCGATTTCGTCAACGGCGCGGAAATCTCCGAAGGCGGGTGCACCATTTTCGCGCTGCCCAGCCGGAACCTGAAGGGGGAATCCAACATCCTGGTCTCCATCGAGGACATCCCCAACCAGTTAAACGTCCGCGAATCGGTGGATTTCGTGGTCACCGAATACGGTGTGGCGAACTTAAACGGCCGCACCATCCGGGAGCGGGCACAGGCGCTGGTCGAAATCGCCCATCCCGAGGACCGGGCCAAGCTCATCGAAGAGGCAAAGGCCATCAACATGATCTACAAAGATCAGATCTTCATGGCCGAAAGTGCCCACCTGTATCCGTCGGACATCGCCACCAAGCACACATTCAAGAATGACGTGACCATCCGCTTCCGGGCCATCAAGCCCTCCGACGAGGAGGAGATGCGCCGGCTGTTCTACCGGTTCTCGGATGAATCCGTGTATTATCGGTATTTCACCCCGTTAAAGACCATGCCCCATTCCAAGATGCAGGAGTATGTCAACGTGGACTACAGCAAGGTCATGTCCATCGTGGGATTGGTGGGGGATGCAGGAGCGGGGCACATTGTCTCCGAAGCCCGGTATGTCAAGGACCCCAAACGGCCGCACGCGGACGTGGCCTTTGTCGTTGATGAAGAATACCAGGGCCTGGGAATCGCCACCTTCACCTATAAAATGCTCATGCGCCTGGCCAAGGAGCGCGGCATCCAGGCCTTCACCGCGGACGTACTCCCCGCCAACAAGGAAATGATGCGGGTGTTCGAAAAAGGCGACGCCAAGGTCAAGGCCACCCTGGAATACGGCGTCTACCGGCTGTTTATCCCCTTTAACAGCTGATGGCCGGCCATGATACGAAGTATTCCTGTTTATCGGCATCCGGATACACCCCCCTTTAATTCCCCCCTCAAGGGGGGATTCAGGTATGGGTTTTCCATAAAAGGCACCCCGCTCAGGGGAGGATTCAGCTACGGGCTCTCCGCAAAAGCTATCCCTCTCAAGGGGGGATTCAGGCATGGGTTATCCGAAAAAGATTTTCCTCTTAAAGAGAGATTCCGGCATGGGTTGCCCCCAAAAGAATCCCCCCTCGAGAAGGGATTCAGCTACGGGCTCTCCACAAAAAGTACCCCTCTCGAGGAGGAATGCCGGCATGGGCGACCCCCAAAAAATTCCCCCCTCGAGGGGGGTTAGGGGGGTGTCGACTTGCCCTCAACCCGCCGTTCCCCCCGCGTCTCTGTTATCATCCCCGCTCACAACCGGGCCTGGGCGCTTCCCCGGGCCATTGATTCGGTTTTCGAGCAGGATGATACCGATTTTGAACTCCTCATTGTCGATGACGGCTCCACCGACGAAACACCGCAGCTGCTTTCCGCCTATGGGGAGCGCGTCACCGTCATCACCCAGCCCAACAGGGGGGTATCCGCCGCCCGGAACCACGGGATTGCAGCTTCCTCCGGGGAACTGATCGCCTTTCTCGATTCAGACGATTACTGGCTGCCGGGCAAGTTGTCCCGGCAGGTCTCCTTTTTCGATGACCACCCGGAAGCCCTGATCTGCCAGACCCAGGAGATCTGGGTCCGCCGGGGCCGGCGGGTGAATCCTAAAAACAGGCATGCCAAGCCCTCCGGGATGATATTTGAACCTTCACTGGAGCTGTGCCTGGTCAGCCCATCTGCGGTCATGGTGCGAAGATCCCTGTTTGATCAGGCGGGACTGTTTGACGAATCCATGCCGGCCTGCGAGGATTACGACCTGTGGCTGCGGATATCGGCGCACCACCCGGTGCACCTGATCGACGAACCCCTGATTGTCAAACAGGGCGGCCACGAAGACCAGCTTTCCGCCGCCCCCTGCCTGGACAAATACCGCATTTACAGCATCGATAAAATATTGCGAAGCGGCATCTTGTCAAAATCCCAGCGGCTGGCCGCCATTTCCATGCTGGTGCAAAAATGCCGGATCTATGCGGCCGGATGCCGAAAGCGGGGCCGGGATGAGGAGGCTGACGGTTGCTTAAAACTCTCGGAATATTGGAATCTAAACGGATAATTGCGAATTGATGCCGCCAATTGAATGATGGCGGATTATCTGGATGCCCGCCTGCATGATGGGTGGGGTGGCGGTTTAGAATGGAATATGAAAAACAGTTCTACGTTTACATTTTAGCCAGCAGAAAAAATGGCACTTTGTACGTCGGGGTTACCTCTGATCTGCTCAAGCGCGTCTGGCAGCACAAACAACATTTCGTGAAGGGGTTTACGGAAAAGTATAATGTGGTGAATCTGGTTTATTATGAGGTTCACCAGAATGCAGAGTCGGCAATCACCCGGGAAAAAAGGATCAAGAAGTGGAATCGTGACTGGAAAATGCGGCTGATCGAGGAAAAGAATCCTGAATGGAAAGATTTGTACGGAGTTATCAGGCAATGAATGTAATCATAGATGCCCGCCTCCGCGGGCATGACGGGTAATGGCCAATGATATAATTATTGTCATGCCCGCGAAGGCGGGCATCCAGAATCTGCGACAAACAAGAATCTGCGCCATCAAATCATCCGCCGGATTTTCGCCTCCAGGTCGGCCAGTTTCCGGGGGGAGACGGGAAAGGCGGTCTTGAGTTCCTGGGCGAATACCGAGACCTTGTACTCCTCGAGCATCCAGAAGAATTCCTCTACGGCATCACGCTTTTCATCCGAGGCCGATGCATCAAGGGAGTCCACCAGGTCATGTAAACCGGAGGCAAACGGACTCACCCGGGCCGCTTTTCTGCGGTCCTTGTCCATGTCGGATACCCCCCGCTCGGCCCGCAGCCGGACCGCTTTTGCATACCTTACCAGGCGCGCCATTTCTTTTCCATCGTACAGATCAATGAAATGCGGCGGCACCAGCTGGGACAGCCCTTGTGCCAGTTCGCCCAGAAAGGCCTGGATCGCCTCGCTTTTCAAATACACGCGCTGCAATGCGGAAATGGACGCGTAGGCTTCATGGCAGGCGCCGATCACCGGAAAAACCGCATCCGTCAAGGCCTGGCCGGCCGGCAGAATCCGGTTGACGCAGAATTGGGCATGGTCGAGAAATAATTTTTTCGTGCGGATGTTGACGGCAAACAGATCCCGGATTACCCGATCATACAGCCGGTCCCTGACCTGGGTCTTTCCTCCGAAATGGCGGGCCGCAGCGGCCATGTCCGGCCCCACGGCCAGGTTTTTATGCAAAAACTTAAGATCCTTTGCAAAATAGAGGGAAAACAGGCGCGCCACGCCTTCGGGATGGGCGCATTGCGCCTCGGCCTTGTCCGTGAACAGGCGCAGGTCGACACGGCCGTCCACATCCGTAAGCGCCGGATACACGGGAAAGCTTTCCCGCTTTTTCGGTGAAACCAGGATGACTTCCGGCAGGTCCGGGAAGTCCCACCCGGTGAGGCCTTCGCGTTCCCACTGCCGCCGCTCCCGGTCAAATCCGGCAGGCGCGGGCGCAGGTCCGCCAACCTGCCTCAGTACGGACCGGTCCCGGCCGCTGACCAGTTCCCTGCCGGCTTCATCGGTGATGGAAAAGCGAAGCTTCAGGTGGTCGGCCAGTTCATCGGTGTTCCACTCGGATACGGGGATATCCACCTTGAAGCGCTTGAATATAAAAGCGCTGAGCGTTGCCAGCAGGGAGCCCTGGTACTTGGGCATCTGTTCCATGATCACCGCCACGGTGTCGCCAATCGGCACCAGGGCCTTTCGCCGGGACTTGGGCAGGGACCGGATCAGGGCGGTGATTTTCTCCTCCAGCAGGCCTGGCACGATCCAGTCGGCGGTGTCCGCGGGCACGGAGGAGACGGCAGATTTGGGCATCCGGATGGTCACCCCGTCTTCCTTCTCCCCCGGCAGGAAGCGATAGGTGCAGGCGAACTGATTTTCGCCCAGGTTCACGGTGTCCGGAAACTGCAGCAAGCGCTCCGGATCGGGCTGCGCCGCCAGGACATCTGCTTCACCCATGCGCAAAAAAGCATCCGACCCCGCCTCCCGGATCTTTTTTTTCAGGCCCGGCATGTCATAGACGTTTTCCAGGCGTTGGTCGTAAAATTCAAACAGCGCGGCTTCTGAAATCAGCAAATCCCGCCGCCGGACCCGGCTTTCCATGTCCTTTACGTCCTCGATCAGGGCCCGGTTTGCGGTCATAAACGGAAGCTCGAACTTGACATCCCCCTCGATCAGGGCATTGCGGATGAAAATCTCCGTTGCGGTCTTCGGGTCATGGGGACCATACAGGACCGTGCGCCCGGAAATGATGACCAGCCCGAACAGGCTGACCTGCTCATCGGCCACCACGGCCTCCCTGTTCTTCTCCCACCGGGGATTCAGCCAGGCATACCTGCACTGCTCCCGGCCCAGTTCCTCCAGCCATCCGGAATCGATATTGGCCGCTGTCCGGGCGAACAGACGGGAGGTCTCCACCATCTCGGCGGCCACGATCCAGGTGCCGGCCTTGTTGAACAGCCCCGAGCCGGGAAAGATCATGGCCGTGCGCTGCTTGGCGGCCTGGTAAAGGTTTTTTTCCTTCTTGAGGGCGATATTGGATAAAAAGCCGCTCAAAATCGACTTGTGAACGGCCGTGTACAGGTCGGAATAGACCCCCTGCTTTTCCGCAGACGGCTTTGCGGCCCCTGCCGCTTTCAGGTCCATGCCGGATTCGGCCAGGATGCCGGTGATCTGCTCGAAAATATCCTGCCACTCCCGCATCCGCTTGAATGACATGTAATTCTTTCTGCAGAACTGCTTGAGCCGGGCCGCGCGGATGGAAGTGCTTTTCTCCAGGTTCGGCTCCCCGAAACAGGCCTTCCAGATATTGTACAGGGTGACAAAATCAGATGCCGGGTCCTTGAATGGGGCATGGGCCGCATCCGCTGCCTGTTCGAAGTTTTCGGGGCGTTCCCGGGGATCGCCGATGGTCAGGGCAGATGCGATCACCACCACCTGGGCCAGGCAGCCGCGCTCCCTGGATTCGATCAGCATCCGGGACAGCCGGGGGTCCAGGGGAATTTTCGCCATCAGGCGGCCCCGGCGGGTCAATATCGTATTTTTCCCCTGCTTTTCAATGGCTCCCAGTTCAAAGAGAAGATCAAACCCGTCTTTGATCTGGCGGGCCGGGGGGGGATCGATGAACGGAAAATCTTCGATATCCCCCAGCTTCAAGGCGATCATGCGAAGAATGACATCCGACAGGTTGGCGCGCAGGATTTCAGGAAGCGTGTACAGGGGCCGGTTTTCGTAGTCCTCTTGTGTAAACAGGCGGATGCAGATCCCATTTTGCACCCGGCCGCAGCGCCCCTTGCGCTGATCCGCGCTGCTCCTGGAAACAGGCAGGACGGGCAGGCAGGTGGTGCGGGAGCGCGGCTCATACCGGGAAATGCGGGCCAGGCCCGTGTCGATCACGTAGCGGATCCCCGGAACCGTGATCGAGGTTTCCGCCACGTTGGTGGCCACCACGATCTTGCGGCCCCGCTGGGGGGAAAATACCTTCATCTGGTCGGCTGCGGAAAGCCTCGCGTACAGGGGCAAAACCGTAGTGTGCGGGTATCTGCGGCCGGAAAGGATCTCGCAGGTGTCCCGGATGTCCTGCTCCGTGGGCATGAAGATCAGCACATCCCCGGACCGGCTTTCCGCCGTCACGCGGTCTGCCGCATCCGCCGCCTTGTCCACATAGGTGTCGTCATCGTTTGCCCCGTCATCGGCATACCGGACATCCACCGGGTACATCCGGCCGGACACCTCGATGATGGGCGCGTCCTCAAACGCTTTGGAAAATTTTTCCGTGTCGATGGTGGCCGAGGTGATGATCAGCTTCAGGTCGGGCCGTTTCCGGGTCAGCTGCCGGAGCATGCCCAGGATGAAATCGATATTCAAGCTGCGCTCGTGGGCTTCATCGATGATCAGGGTGTCATATTCGTTTAAAAACCGGTCCCGGTTGGCCTCGGCCAGCAGGATGCCGTCGGTCATCAGCTTGATGAAAGACCGGTCCCGGTTGAACGTATCCTGAAACCGGATCTTGTAGCCCACCGAATTTCCCGGCGCCTCCTCCAGTTCCTGGGCGATGCGGCCGGCAACGGTGATGGCGGCGATGCGCCGGGGCTGGGTGCATCCGATGATCCCGTCGATCCCCCGCCCCGCTTCGATGCAGAACTTGGGCAGCTGGGTGGTCTTGCCCGACCCGGTCTCACCGGAAACGATGATCACCTGGTGCTTTGAAATCGCATCGATGATTTGATCTTTTTTGGACAGTATGGGCAGATTTTCCGGGTAGCGCATTTCCGGCCGGGATGATTCCCGCCGCCGCCTCCGGTCGATGCCGGCAAGGATCCGCTGTTCAAGCTTGTCCAGGCGATCTTCCAGCGCCTTTTCGCCCTGCCGGCCCGAGGACACGGCCGACCGGATCCGGCCGATCTCCCGGCTCAAGAGATGGACGATCCGCGGCCATGGCCTTTCGGATTTTTCTCTGGATTTTCCGGATTCGATTTTCGAGGGTCATATCACTATCTGACTTGCGATTCGGGGGCCGCTGTCTTCACAGGCACACGGCAGCATACAAAGGCACAAATATAAAAACAAAGCCGTTTTTTTCAATGGAAAAATGTTATGGAACAATCCGGCTTCCGGCGCAATCCTTTATTTGACGAAGGCAAACAGCATTGCACCCTTTTGAAATGGAAAACGGCCCGGGAATGCCTGGCAAAATAAAGAAAGACCTGCACTCAATTTGACAGTCGCCCGCAGATCCGTTAATTTCAAAAAAACAGATCGAATAAACCCTTATCAGATTCGGTGCCTCCATGAAAAGTTTCAGAAAAGAGCTGTTTTTCAATGTTCCCACCCGCCGGGCCTTCATCAACATCACCCCCCAGGTGAACCAGTGTCTGGCCGAAAGCGGCGTCCGGGAAGGGCTGGTCCTGGTCAATGCCATGCACATCACCGCATCGGTGTTCATCAACGACGATGAATCCGGACTGCACCACGACTACGAGGTCTGGCTGGAAAAACTCGCCCCCCATGAACCGGTTTCCAAATACCGGCACAATGTCGGCGAGGACAATGCCGACGCCCACATGAAGCGCCAGGTCATGGGACGGGAGGTGGTGGTGGCGGTTACGGAAGGCCGGCTCGATTTCGGCACCTGGGAGCAGATCTTCTACGGCGAGTTCGACGGCAGAAGGAAAAAACGGGTGCTGGTGAAAATTATTGGAGAATAATTCATCGCCCCGGCATGGCAGTGGCGGCCCCACCATGACAAGCAGTGAATCTTCTTTCATGGCCCACTGATTGATAATTATCGCAATGCGCATTATGCTTTTATCAGATCGGATTAATGCAAACGGAGGTGGCGATATGGGGGAAGAAAATAACATCATCAGGCGGCCGATAACCCCGGAGGAACGCGGAGTCATCCGCCAGAACCTCATTGATCGGAAGACACGCCTCTGGAACGAAATACTTCATGACATGGACCGCGAAGCCAAGCAGAAACACCAGGATATCGTCGACCTGATGAGGGAAAACGGCGACCGGGCGCTGGAGGAGCTTCGCGAAAACAACGCGCTTGCCTTCGTCCGGAAAAAAGCAAATGAACTCGACCAGATCGAGGAGGCCCTCAAGCGGATGGAAAGCGGGGATTATGGCCGCTGCATGGATTGCGGCCGCTGGATCCGGCCGGCCCGACTGGAAATCCGCCCGTTTGCCATCCGCTGTATCAAATGCAAGGAACAGAAGGAAAAATTTGACAGCATCTGATGACCTGTCCGGAGAAGACAGGTTTGATGCGGCCTTATGGATTGCCCCGGCTCTGTCCATCGACCAGGGCGGTGGCGATCATGTGGGCTGCGCGCAGCGGCTCCGGGATATGGCTGTGCACGGCAAACCGTGCCACTGTTTTTTCCGCACAGGCTTTCGTCAGACCCATCCGCTGGACATACACGGATCCGACCGCTTCCATTTCCCCCAGCCGCTCAATCATCGCCCACTTGGCACTTCCCCCGGGGATCTTGTTCAGCAGCGCATCCCGGACGGCATCCATGTCCGGCTGTTTGCGCGCCACCACTAAAACCGGCAGATTGAGCCGTTCATGAAGGGCAAAAACGTTCACCACGTTAAATCCCGCCAGGGCGATCCCCTGCAGCATGACCAGCCGGATGTGTTCGTAGAATTTGGACTGTTCGATCATTCCGGCCAGCCGGTCCGCCGCATCCGCACCATCCCGTTCGACATCCCCGACCAGCACGCCGTCAAACCGAAGCCCCGCAAACACCGCCCCCACCACTTTGACCCGGCCGCGATAAGACCGCTCAAAAGGGGCATCGTCAAATCCCACCACATTTGAAATCGCATTTTCCGGCATCGTCACTGGCATGGAATTAGATTTTCGTTTCGATCAGAGATCCCGGTAATTATCGTGTTTGACTTGACAATCCGTTCCATCCACGATTATCTGACAAAAGTTGCTGATTTCAAGTATTTCTTCACATATTCGGAGCAAAGCATGAAGAAAATACTCCTTTTGATCCTCTGCCTGAGCATTGCCGCCTGCCTGGGCCGGCCCATCGTACAACCGTCCCCCGAAAAAATCCATCTGACCCAGAATCAAACATTTGAAACCGAAATCCTGAAAGTGGCCCAAAACGGCGACTGGCTGGTGACCCGCGGCTACCACGTGTCCGACACCTTTGTGGCCAATGCCACCAACATTCCCTTAAGCCATGCCGGAATCCTGGATCTGGACCGGATGCAAATCATCGAAGCCGAAGCGTCCGGCGTCCATACCACACCGTTGGCGGACTTCATCAACAAATCCCACCGCATCCTGGTGATCCGTCCCCGGTGGGCCACCGACGACAACCGCGACCGGGCACTGGCCTTCGCCCGGGCTGCCGTGGGCAAAAAGTACGATTTTCTCGGCACCATCGGCATCAATACCCCCAATCGATACTACTGCAGCGAGCTGGCCGTCGCCATGTATAAACCCTGGCACCGCCGAAACGAACACCTCCCCCGGGTGATCGAACCCGGCAGCCTCTATCTCTGGGGCTGCATCCTCTATGATTCCGATGATCGGAATTGATGCCTCGGGGGCACCCGGCTTCGGCTACTCGCCTGTAATAATGCATCTCGTCACTTTCGGTATCAAAAGTCTAACTGTCGCACGCCGGACGTGACTGATACCACCCGAATCCGCTAAATTGCAATATTTTCATCCACCTGTTGCGCTTTTTATGAACATAAAATCTGATATTTACTTGAATTTCTCGCCAAATTTCAGTATCAACATCTCATAATTTATCCGGTTCCGGTTTCAAAATACGATCTTTATAACGCATCCAGCAATCCCCCCGGGCAGGCGGCCCATGCACCCATCGGTTCCGGTTTCCCCAGGGCTCAATTTGCCGTCCACACCTGAGGAGGGAACAAGGCAATCATGCAGTTGGTCATCAACACCCCCGGCACCCTGATCACCCAGAAAGACGGGATATTCCGCCTCAAGCATGAGGAGAAGCGGTTCGACATATCCCCCTTGAAGGTCGAGTCCATCATCCTCACCAACAAGGCCATGCTCTCCACCCAGGCGGTGGTCCTGGCGCTGGAGCACAACATCGACATCGTCTTTTTGGACGGGTATGGCGATCCGGTGGGCCGGGTCTGGTTTTCCAAAACCGGCAGCACGGCCCTGATCCGGCGACGGCAGCTCGACGCGGCGGTGCACGGGGAAACCGGCCTCAAGCTGGTCACGGACATGATCCGGCAGAAATTCGACAACCAGGGCCAGTATCTCAAGAAGCTGATGTATGCCCGCCCCGGAAAGGAGCCGCAGTTTGAAAAGCCGCTGGCCGCAATCGCCAAGGCGCTTGAAAATCTGGCGGAGCTTACGGCAGACACGGAAGAGAACATCCGCAACCGGCTGATGGGAATCGAGGGGGCCGCCGGCCGGGCCTACTTTCAGTGCATTTCACAGCTGCTGCCGGAAAAATACCGCTTCTCCGGCCGCTCCCGCCAGCCGGCCAAAGACCCTTTCAACGCGGTGCTCAACTATTGCTATGGCATCCTCTACAGCCTGGTGGAAAAAGCCTGCATCCTCTCCGGCCTCGACCCCTATGTGGGCTTTCTGCACACGGACAACTACAACAAGAAGTCTTTGGTGTTCGACCTGATCGAACCCTTCCGCATCTTTGCCGAGCAGACCGGCGTGTACCTGTTCACCGGCCGCCGGATGAAGGATGATTATTTCGAGGCCGGCGAGCAGGCGGTCAGCTTAAACCAGAACGGCAAACCCGTGGTGGTGGAGGCCATGAACACGCACCTGGATGAGTCGGTGCGCTACCGCAAAAAAAACATCAAGCGCCGTCACATCATCCAGCACGAAGCCCACCGGCTGGCCAACATACTTCTGGCCGAAGACGGCAAAAATCGGCCCGATTGGCTGGAAATCAAGGAGATCTGAGTGTGTCTTCGATTCTGACCTGGATCATCTACGATATTGTGGAAAACAAGAAGCGGAACAAGGTGGCCAAGGCCTGCAAGAAGGCCGGCCTCGTCCGGGTCCAGAAGAGCGTATTTCTGGGCCGGCTTGAAAGCAGCCGGTTCGATGAACTGGGCGAAATCTGCCGGGAGATCATCGACGAGGAAGAGGACAGCGTCTATCTCTTCCCCTTCTGCCAGGAGGATTTCCGGCGCATCAAGGTCCTGGGCCAGGGATTCGACAAGAAGCTGGTGAACGAGGAGATCCTGGCAAAGTTTTTTTGAAGTAATTGGAGGTCACAATTTGTGACCTCCAATTACTGCCTGATGCAATACATGAGGTTTGACAAATTCCAAAATGAATGAAATATTGTAATTGTAAAGAAAAAAATAAAAATAAAGGATATTCACTATAATATGGACAAAACCAAATGTACGCAAAGGTCTCTAAAAAAGGACAGGTGACCATCCCTAAGCAAATCCGGAAGCAGCTGAATATCAGTAAAGACGGCTCGGTATTGTTTGTGGTGGAAAACGGGGAAGTTAAACTCAAGGGCGTGCCCGCCGGAACAGCGGAAAGCTTGGCCGGCAGTCTGAAGGCCTACGCCAAAAAATACGAGCCGCTGGATAAGATCAGGGGGAAAATCCAGGAGGAGATTGCCTGGGAAATTAATAATGAACATGAGCGAAAATCATAGACAAGCAGGCATCTTCGAGTGAATTCTCACGAAACAATCCATTTGATCGATACCAATGTCATTCTCCGCTATCTACTGGATGATCATCCTGAATTCAGTCCCAGAGCCACCCGGTTCATGATCGAAGTTTCGCATTCCAGAAAAAAAGCCAAGATCCTTGATGCTGTCCTGCTGGAATGCATTTACGTCATGGAAAGTTTTTATAAGATTCCACGCGGGGAAATCGTGGACCGGCTGAATCGGGTCATCAGCTTCAACGGCATTGTCAATTCAAACAAGGCTATATTGATCAACGCCCTGCTGGCGTACGAAAAGCATGGCATCGATTTCGTGGATTGCCTTTTGTATGCCTGTTCTTCTCCCACCCATCCGGTTGTTTCTTTTGACCGGGATTTTGATAAATTAAATGCCCAGATAATCAATCTGTAAGGGAACAATAAAGGAAAACCACATGTTCCAGAAACTTTCCGAGTACAGTAAACTCCTGCCGGATTCGGAATTGATCGAATACCTGAACGAAGGAATGCCGGAAATTTATGATCGGGGGCTTGCCATCTGCTTTGATGAAACCGGACGATTCGATTCCGTCAAGGTTCTGCATAAAAGGGAAGATGTAATTTATCGTTCAGGCCCTTCGAACGGGACCGATTATACCCCCTGCTGCAAGCAGGCGAAAACCACCGACAACCGGCTCCTGAAAGCTGTGAAAAATCTCCTGGAATCCGGCGAACTGACTCCCGAGGAAAAAAAATGGCTGGATGTCACCGTCATCGATTATTCCCAAAACCTGAAATCCATCTGGGCTGAAGTCGAGGCACAATCCAAAGACTCTGGAATTGATGGAAAAGAACATCGCGGGTATGTGTTCTGGGCGAAGAATTCAAATGGCAATGTCCTGCCGGTTTATAAATGGGAATCCTGCAAACGCCACATGCAGCAATCGGTTCTGGCCAATTGGAAAACGCGAGGCGGCATCAGGGCGCAAGGCACATGTTTTGTCTGCGGTCGAAAAGACAAACTTGTTTTCGGCAATTATTCACTCCTGGCCTGCTACAATCTCGATAAGATCGGTAGCATTGCCGGGGGATTCAAAGAGGTGGACGGAGTTAAAAACTTCCCGGTATGCGAGGAATGCGCCATAAAAATTTCAGGCGCGGTGATCCGCATTGGGGATGATCTGACCGGCACCATGGCCGGCCAGAGCTATATGATCCTCCCCTACAGTAATTCCGAAGAAGTCCGGGAAGAGATGAAACACCTGCTGACCACCAACCCGGGGCGGTTCAAGCTGGGAAACAGCAAGCAGTTTGACCTGATCGCACAGGAAGAGAACTTTTTAGAAGATTTTACCGGCCATTCCGATCAAATGGCTTTTGCCCTGATTTTTTTCAAACAGGAAAATGCCGCCTGGCGAATTCAGGCGGAAGTTCAGCAGGTCCTGCCCAGCCGGATGAAAGCCATTTATAATGCCGGCAGGAAAATCAAGTCGGCGGATGACCTGACCTCTATCGATAAAAATGGGGCGGAAAAGCCGATCGAAATCAATGCCAGGCTGATCCACAATTTTTCGGAAGCATCCGAAAGCAAGAGCGAAGAAGTTTTCCGCGCATGGCTTGTCGCCCTGTTTGAACATAAACAGATCAGGTACAACCAATTTCTGCATCACCTGGTCAACCGAATCATCTCCGTCGGCAAAAAAGAAAGTTCCATGCTCAATTGGACACTGCGCCAGGCATGGGCTTTTTACCGCTATGCATGCCTTACGCAACTCATAATCCCGAACAGAAAAGGAGTTCCCATGGAAGGTGCAGTCCCTGCAAGCCCCTATGGGCAGTATATCCTTGAGCACCCGGAATTTTTTGACCAGCCGGAAAAAGTCGTTGCTTTTCTGACAGGATGCTACATGTCTGTTGTCACCAGCGTTCAATATGGAAAGCGAAAAACCACGCCGTTTGCCAAGAAGTTTGTAGGGCGGCTTCTGCCGCGGGATCATCTGAAACGGCTCTACCGGGAAGGTCATGACAAACTGGCGCAGTATGAGGCCCTGGGTCTGGTTGCGAAAACCATGGATCCGGACCTGGCCCAGGCATGGGTAAGGTGCGGGGAAACCTGGAAAATCACGAACGAAGAAGCCACTTTTGCATTCACGATCGGCTACAGCCTGGAAGGCAGGATCAGGGCGCTTTCCGGCAACAAGGAACTGGCAGAAATCTCTGAATATGTCGAGGAGGCGGAAGACAATGGGTCCAATTGAAAATCGTTATGAAATGCTGTTTCTTTATGAGGCCAAGGACTGTAATCCCAATGGTGATCCTCTTGATGAAAACCGGCCCCGCACGGACCCGGAAACCGGCGAAGCGACGGTGACCGATGTCCGGATCAAGCGGACGGTCCGGGACTTTTTCCTGGCGAGCGAACCGGACGTGGAAAAAAGGATCGCCAATGGCACAGAGATTCTGATCCGAGATACTTTCAAGCCGGACGGTTTTTTATCCCAGGGAAAGGACCGGGCGGAAAGCTTCATTGATGAAGCCGTAAAAGGGAAAAAAGGGCTTGAAAAGTTGAATGCACTTCAGGACATCATCATGAAAAAATGCATTGATGCCCGTCTGTTCGGGTGTGCCCTTCCCATGGGCAAAAATGAGGCTTCCCTGAAAGTGACGGGTCCGGTCCAGTTTATGCCGTTTAACCGCAGCCTGCATCGCGTTTCGCCGCAAATGGTGCAGCAGACCGCCGCTTTCGCCGGCTCGGCTTCGGCATCGCAGAAATCGTTTGCCGAACGGTGGCTTCTCCCCTACGCCCTTATCGGCGTCTATGGGGTTGCCAACGAAAACGCCGCCCGCACTACCGGAATGTCCGAAGAAGATCTGAATCAGATGCTGGATGCCCTTTGGCGCGGCACCGCCGAGCTCAACACCCATTCGAAAATGGGGCATGATCCCATGCTGCTGATGGTGATTGAAAACCGGAAGGGGTACAAAATCGGTGCACTACATCGCAGGATCAAGATGACGGATCAGCCTGAAGAAGAAACAAGTATCCGGGATTCGAATCAATTCTGCATTGATCTATCGCAGTTGCTCGATGCCTTCAAACAAAACGACAAAGTGGTTTCCGTCCGGGTCCGCCAGAATTCAAGGCTCCGCCTCAAGGACGTACAACGGGAGGCGGCCGCAATCGACCTGCTCAAGGCAAGGGATATCGCCGCTGAAAACCTGGAGATATAAATAATGAAAATCCTGGTTTTTGATATCCACGGAGAATATGGACATTTCAAAAAACCATATTCACCCATGAGCCCGGTGACATTCCCGCTTCCGCCGCCGCCGGCTGTGCTGGGAATTCTGGGCGCTGTCCTGGGCTTGTCGAAAACGGAATATCATGAAAAACTGTGTTGGGAAAAAATCAAAATCGGCATTCGGCTGCTTGCCCCCGTGCGGATCTTCCGTGCGGCGATCAATCTTCTCAACACCAAGGACGGCACCGACAAATATCTGCGGCCGCGCGCCCATACCAATACCCATATTCAGGTCAATTACGAATTTTTAAAAGAGCCGGCGTTCCGGGTATTTATCGGCGGATTGCCGGCCGATATGCATGACCCGCTGAAGAATCTACTTGAGGACCAACGATCTGTTTACACACCGGTACTTGGCCTTGCCCAATGCCTGGCGGATATCAACTGGGTTGGCGAAGCGGCCGCGCACATAATGCCCGAGGGTACGGCAAAAACGGATTCGGTGATCTCCCTGAGAGAAGGGGTTACTCCCGTATATGAAGCCGACCGGCGGTATCACCGGACCCGGATTCCGGCGGTGATGGACGGCGATCGTATTGTCCACCGTTACCAGGAGATCCTCCTGGCCGAGGATGCCGGCCCGATTGAATGTCAAATTTCGAAAGGATCAGAAATTTACCGGGTAGACGATGAAATTGTTTCCTTTCTATGAATGTCTGGCGCACGAAAATGATCCGCTTTCCGGGCATCTTCTCCGGGTCGCCGAATCGGCGGAAGCCGCAGCTTTCGAAGCCGGCGAAGACTTAAGGCAGATCGCATTTTTATCCGGCCTGTTCCACGATATCGGCAAATCCACTCCTTATTTCCAGGTTGACCGGCTTCAGAAGAAAAAAAGGAACCGGTTTACAAGCCATTCCGAATGCAGCGCCTGTATCGGGTGGAAGATTACCGAATATCTGGATCTGCCCCTGTGGAAAAGGCTGAGCATCCTTATTGCCGTTTTGCGGCATCATGGAAACTTGGGATTCGACTCCTGGGAAAATGCCTACGGCAATATCCGCCAGCGTATTAAATCCGACGATACCCTGCCCCTGCAACTCCAAAGTCTTGATATTGAAAATATACTCGCATGGGTCGCCCCGGGCCTTTCCCGTTATTTTCATAGCAAAGACCTGCCGGTATTAAACCACCAGGACTTCACAGTCGCGGCCATTCAAGAGAGTTTCGGCAAGATCCGGATGTCACAGATCCGCCGCTGTTTTCCGGAAATGAAGACGCCGGGCGTCCTTGGCTTTCTGGTGGGATACGGCGCCCTTCTGTCTGCGGATAAAATCGATTCAGCCATCGGCTATGTCCTGAACCGGCCCGAAATTCCGGCTGATATGGTAGGAAGATACAAAGCGGAGAAATTCGGGCAGCCGGATTCTAATATGGACCATCTGCGGGAAGCCATTTCCGGTGAAGTGAATGATCAATGGGCGACAAATCCGGAGCACCGGCTTTTTACGCTCACCGCCCCTACGGGTTCGGGCAAGACCCTGGCTATATTCAACGCCGCTTTGAATGCCCGGAAAAACATTTCAAAAAACCGGAAGAGACCGCCACGAATCATTTATTGTCTCCCGTTCACCTCGGTAATCGACCAGAATCACAAGGTCA
The DNA here is from genome assembly GCA_963826785.1 of uncultured delta proteobacterium. Classification (GTDB taxonomy): domain Bacteria; phylum Desulfobacterota; class Desulfobacteria; order Desulfobacterales; family Desulfosalsimonadaceae; genus CAWGYD01. The sequence goes on along the minus strand of CAWGYD010000004.1, from coordinate 153,588 downwards.
TGGCGGATGTCATGAGGCTTTGCGGATTGGGAAACCGTGAAGACGTACTGTTGAAACATCATCATCTGGTGCCGGGACTTTACCGGGGAAAAGTAGCCGAATTCGATGCGGAGGAAGCCGGCGCGCTCCTGACGGAAAGCTGGCAGAGTGAAATTGTGATCACGACCTTTTACCAGTTCCTTCACAGCCTGATTTCCGCAAGCAACTCGGAACTCAAGCGAGCGGGACAATTATGCGGCAGCATCGTACTGATGGACGAAGTCCAGGCCGTTCCGCTTCGTTACTGGAAAACCATCCGCCATATTTTTGGTGAGGCCGCGGCTGCCCTGAATATGACATTCGTTTTGCTGACAGCCACGCGGCCGTTGATTTTCAGACATGATGATCCCGATATAAAAGAATTGCTCACCAAACATCCGGGCTATTTCCATAAACTCTCCCGGGTGTCGCTTTTCTGCCATACCGAAAAACTGAGTCTTCCCACATTTTGTGGCCGGATTATTGCGGATTTGAAAGAAGAATTCAGTTCCACCCTGATTATTCTCAATCGCCGGGCATCGGTGAAGAACATATTTGACAAATTGAAAGAAGCATTCCCGGATTCCCGGATCATCATGCTGTCAACAAACCTCACCCCATGGGACCGCCGCGCCCGGATCCGACTTGTTCAAAAATATCTGAAACGCAACATTCCCTGCATAGTGGTTTCCACCCAACTGGTCGAGGCCGGCGTCGATTTCAGCTTTCCTGTAGTTCATCGGGAAATCGCGCCCCTTGATTCGATCATCCAGAGCTGCGGTCGATCCAATCGTCATGACGGCGGCACGCCCGGCGAAGTGCACATCTGGAAACTGTACAAGGAAGATGAAAACGGTGAATTGAAGGCGCCATTATGGTCCAAAATCTACGATGTGCCGCTTATTGACGCTACCATCGATGCCCTTGGCCTTTCAGAAATATCCTCCGGTACGACCCTGGAATTTGAGGAAAAAGATTTTCTTCGGCTCAGCCGGATTTATTTTGAAAACTGCTGGGGGCGCATCGACCAGGTCAATCTTGAAACATACTGGCTGGAAGGAAATTTTCCCGAGCTTGAAAAACAATTCCAACTTATCGAGGAAGGCCCGCCCCAGGTAACCTGCTTTGTAAATCGGAATCCGGCAGACCAGGCTATCTGGGAACAATACCGGGAGATATGCAACAGTGATCTCGACGCTCTTGAAAAGAAAAAGCAATTCCGAAAAATCCGGCACAAGTTCTATGAAAGAGTTATCCAGGTTTATGCCGGGAAAGATCCGGAACGCGATCCCGTCATACTTCTTGATTCTGAAGAGTATTACTCAAAAGAAACCGGATTTTTGAAACTCCCGGAAAAGGAATCCACATGCACATTTTAGAAAAGCGCCCTAAAACGGTAGTGGAACTTGTTTTTGACAGTTCGATTAAAGGATTCAGGCAGACCCTTGCCGCCCAACTCCGGGGTGGAATACTCAATGCCTTTCCGGATAACGAATTTCATCAGCATGATCCAAGCGGCGCTTTCATCTATCGATACCCCAGGGTTCAGTATCAATGGCGGAATAACAACGGGCTCGTTCTCGGCTGGATGGAATCGGCACAAAAAATCCTTCAACTCCCCTGGCTTGATCTGAACATCTCGATAAACGGCAATGAGGTTCGCCCCACAGATATATTCCTGAAGCCCGCATCCGCCGAGTTCGGCATTTCGGAAAGGCTTTTACATTATCGCCTGGCGACCCCTGTTCTTTTGTTCAATCAGAAAAATTACGCCAAGTATAAGCCGATGAAGTTTACGGACAAGCTATACGAGGAAGACAGACTGCTTCGGGCGCAGATCCTCACTTCTTTGAAAGGACTGAATATCATTTTTCCTGAAAGACTATATGCCACTTTTACGGAAAGAAGGACTGTCACTTGCAATTATAAAGGACAACAACTGACCGGCGTCCTGGGCAGATTCGCCACAAATGCAATCCTTCCCGATGAATTTGCAATTGGCCATGCAGTAAGTCATGGCTTCGGATGGATTAAACCATTCGAGAAACCTGAAGTTACAAGTAACCCATGAACGCACACTTCGACGAATCGATGCGTACCGCCGGAAAAACATCAAGCGCCGGCACATCATCCAGCACGAAGCCCACCGGCTGGCCAATATACTTCTGGCCGAATACGGTTAAAAGCGGCCCGATTGGCTGGAGATCAAGGAGATCTGAATTTGTCTTCGAGCGTCTACCTCTTCCCCTTCTGCCAAGAGGATTTCCGGCGCATCAAGGTCTTGGGCCAGGGATTCGACAAGAAACTGGTAAACGAAGAGATTCTGGCAAAGTTTTTTATTTAATCCAGCATGCTGGGAGGTTTGAGATGCCGAATATGATTTCATCGGACGCGGTTGCATCAAAAATTTATCACATACGTGGCCTTAGGGTGATGTTAGACAGAGATCTTGCCGAATTGTACGGAGTCGAGACAAAGGTCCTAAAACAGGCGGTCCGGCGCAATATTGATCGATTCCCCCCTGATTTCATGTTTGAAATGAGTAAAGAAGAATTTACCAACTTGAGGTCACAAATTGTGACCTCAAGTTGGGGAGGTGCAAGATACAAACCGTTTGCCTTTACAGAACAGGGCGTCGCCATGCTTTCCAGCGTTCTCAACAATGATCGAGCCATTCGGGTCAATATAGAGATCATGCGAACCTTTACCCGCATTCGCCATCTGGTTTCAGTCAGTGAGGAATTAAAGAAGGAAATAGAGGGACTTCGGAAACAAACGGATGAGCGGTTCCAGGTGGTTTTTCAGGTGCTCGATCAGTTGTTGAATCCGGAAAACAAAGCGAAAAAGGGGATCGGGTTTACAGTAAAGGAGCAAATTAAGCGATATGGATGATACATTTTATTGCTCGGTTAATTCGGTATGACATCAATTCCTGCTGGAGTACGAATTCGAGCAGCATGAGCACGTACCGGGGGACGGCTTTTTCGATTACGAACTGGGCCATCCGAATACTCGGAGCAGCTTGGGCTTCTGGAAAATGGTAGTCCGGCGGAAAGCAGCACTGCATCTTCCATCTTTTAAAATGGATAATGATACCGATTTGGATATGGAGCAATATCAAAGCACGGCAATAAGCGTTACCGCAACCGACCTGCTGGAGTTCCTCTACTGCCCGCGCTTTACATATTTCGAGCTGTACCTGAAAATTCCCGAGCACCAGGAAAAGCGCTTCAAGGTGACAAAGGGCCGGACAGTTCACGAAGACAAAGCAAGGTTCAACCCGGATTACCTGAGGAAGAAGATTGGGTGCATCCGGCGGGAAAAATCAGTCCATCTTGCTTCCGGAATGGGCATCCGCGGGATCATCGATGAAATCCTTTTTCTGGATGACGGCACCGCGGCCCCGCTCGATTATAAATATGCCGAATACAAGGAGCGCACCTTCAAAAATCACCGGTTTCAGCTTGCCTTCTATGCTCAATTGATCAAGGATAATTTCAGCATAGCTGTGAAACGGGGTTTTATCGTCTACACCCGCAGCAACAACAAATTGGTGGAAGTGCCGATTCCGGAAAGGATTTTTGATGAGCTTAAAACAATGATCGGGCAGTTGCTGGATGTTGTACAAAAAGGTATTTATCCGGCGCCGACCAAGTACAAGGCAAGATGCGCGGACTGCTGCTATGGTAATCTGTGTGAAAAATCCATTTGATCCCTTCTTCATTATTTCTTAGGGATGCAAAAATATACCGAAAATAGCTATAAATAACTCTATCAGCTGAAATATCAGAAATTTATTTCCACTTTGAAGTACCTTTCAGTTGGGTTTTTTGAATGAAAATTGGAGCACGGATATGATTCTAAACGAATCAAAATATTTTCAACTACTTGATTTAAAATCATATTTCCAGAAAGGAGGATTGACGGGAACTATCCATAAGAACAAGGATTGAAACATATAAGAGGTCAATTGACTGGGCAGTCTCACTAATTGACGGGAACTATCCATAAGAACAAGGATTGAAACCGAATGGCATAACAGTTCTGCATGCCGATGCAATCAAATTGACGGGAACTATCCATAAGAACAAGGATTGAAACACGGTGCTGGTGACGCCGTGAATTGCCGACGCACCGATTGACGGGAACTATCCATAAGAACAAGGATTGAAACTGACCTGCTGATGTCATCCGGCAGACGCGATCGAATTGACGGGAACTATCCATAAGAACAAGGATTGAAACACCAATGAACGGCATATGGGCACAGAATTACGGATTGACGGGAACTATCCATAAGAACAAGGATTGAAACCGAATGCCTCCAGCAGTCGTCGCATCGTGATTCTCAGATTGACGGGAACTATCCATAAGAACAAGGATTGAAACATGGTAGCGACATAGCTCTGGAGTCATGCCGAGCCCGATTGACGGGAACTATCCATAAGAACAAGGATTGAAACCGTTGATGCGGATCTGTTGATGCGGCTGTCAGATTCAATTGACGGGAACTATCCATAAGAACAAGGATTGAAACCCGATGTCCAGTCACATGTCGACCATGTCCGATGATCATTGACGGGAACTATCCATAAGAACAAGGATTGAAACCATGAAGTTGATCCATTTGCGAGCCCAGATGCCAGCTATTGACGGGAACTATCCATAAGAACAAGGATTGAAACATTGATGTAGTGCCGACTGGTATCTCCGATCGATGGCATTGACGGGAACTATCCATAAGAACAAGGATTGAAACCAGGAAACGGAGCTTGCTCGAAACAGGGTAAGGATTGACGGGAACTATCCATAAGAACAAGGATTGAAACCAAGTGCGATCGAGCTGGCGACATTGGATTGACGGGAACTATCCATAAGAACAAGGATTGAAACTTGATTCGGATAACGAGACTAAGATGGCAACTTAATTGACGGGAACTATCCATAAGAACAAGGATTGAAACATCATATTATGCGCAATGATTCGGCGCCTCCGTCAATTGACGGGAACTATCCATAAGAACAAGGATTGAAACACGGTCACTGCAATGCGGGCATCTCGGCATGAAGCCCATGATTGACGGGAACTATCCATAAGAACAAGGATTGAAACTTATACGCGGCCGCTGATATCAGGTAGTCGGTTGATTGACGGGAACTATCCATAAGAACAAGGATTGAAACCACAATCGAGCTGAAACACTATCCTGAAACATTATATTGACGGGAACTATCCATAAGAACAAGGATTGAAACTCATGTACGCCGCGACATAGAATTTCACGGACCGCGCCAATTGACGGGAACTATCCATAAGAACAAGGATTGAAACGTCGCGCACTACCGTGATGGGTCATACGCGTGACTATATTGACGGGAACTATCCATAAGAACAAGGATTGAAACTCCAATACCGGATTCTTAGTTGCCCGACAGTTTATTGACGGGAACTATCCATAAGAACAAGGATTGAAACAGTAGATTTGCGATCGCCGCCACTTCCACGGTCTGTGATTGACGGGAACTATCCATAAGAACAAGGATTGAAACCTGTTGAGTGGCAACACGTGGCAATCGTTCATCGCATATTGACGGGAACTATCCATAAGAACAAGGATTGAAACAGAGCTGGTGGTCCTGAAACCGCATTGACGGGAACTATCCATAAGAACAAGGATTGAAACCCATTGCGCCTCAGATCGCAATCGGTATCATTGACGGGAACTATCCATAAGAACAAGGATTGAAACACAATGTTCGGCTTCATAGACGGTGGAATGTGATTGACGGGAACTATCCATAAGAACAAGGATTGAAACCGAAATCCTGATTGACGGGAACTATCCATAAGAACAAGGATTGAAACAATGATACAGGCCGTCATCTGCGACGGTGCTTAAGTATTGACGGGAACTATCCATAAGAACAAGGATTGAAACACGGTATTCGACTTGGTGATCAATGTGCCTGGGCGATTGACGGGAACTATCCATAAGAACAAGGATTGAAACAACGGTGCCGCATTATACATAGCCCACATTGGATTGACGGGAACTATCCATAAGAACAAGGATTGAAACCAGATATCGATGACTACGCCAACACCGACATATTGACGGGAACTATCCATAAGAACAAGGATTGAAACAATAAATGTCGTCCAGATCTCCCAGGCCTTACCTGTCCGTATTGACGGGAACTATCCATAAGAACAAGGATTGAAACCACACTGAACACCGGAGCTGAACGGAATTCTACACTAATTGACGGGAACTATCCATAAGAACAAGGATTGAAACTAAAATTGCCGCTATTCTAGTACCGGCCATATGAATTGACGGGAACTATCCATAAGAACAAGGATTGAAACTGACACTGAGAAGGTTGTGCACGTGCCAATACGAATTGACGGGAACTATCCATAAGAACAAGGATTGAAACCCGACTTTTACTAGCCATGAATGCTCGGCAGAATTCATTGACGGGAACTATCCATAAGAACAAGGATTGAAACTCGCGTGCACGTGAGCGGTATGCGCCCGCCCGATTGACGGGAACTATCCATAAGAACAAGGATTGAAACTAATGGACTCGAATGGGCTCCTTTGTTCGAGATTGACGGGAACTATCCATAAGAACAAGGATTGAAACATATCCGCATGGGTTTCCCGCACCCAAAGCCGGTCATTGACGGGAACTATCCATAAGAACAAGGATTGAAACTTGGATAATCCGTGTTCCCGCAATGCCTGGACTATTATTGACGGGAACTATCCATAAGAACAAGGATTGAAACTCCTCAGCCCAAACTCAGAATCAATCTGTGTCTTGATTGACGGGAACTATCCATAAGAACAAGGATTGAAACAGTAATTCATTCGACATTTTACCACTCCGCCATAATATTGACGGGAACTATCCATAAGAACAAGGATTGAAACTGGTGTATCGCTGTCCGCATCCTTGGTGTCATCAATCATTGACGGGAACTATCCATAAGAACAAGGATTGAAACAACCGGGGGATTGGGTGTATGACTTAAGCCTCATGTCATTGACGGGAACTATCCATAAGAACAAGGATTGAAACTGGTCAGGAATCGCTATCTCTTTTTTCGCCGCCATATTGACGGGAACTATCCATAAGAACAAGGATTGAAACCTGGCTGCGAGGCAGAGATGAACCACCTTTGGATATTGACGGGAACTATCCATAAGAACAAGGATTGAAACACATGCACCGGCTTTTCAGTCGGCCCAAAACCGGCATTGACGGGAACTATCCATAAGAACAAGGATTGAAACTTACGATCTGCCTTAGTCTGCCCTGGTCGCACTTATTGACGGGAACTATCCATAAGAACAAGGATTGAAACTTGTCCAGTTTGGTGACGTCGATTTTGATGTTGAGGCCGATTGACGGGAACTATCCATAAGAACAAGGATTGAAACGCGTGGTGGCCCCCGCTGGCGGTATTGAATATACCATTGACGGGAACTATCCATAAGAACAAGGATTGAAACCCGGGGTGTTTTGGGAGAGCATGGGCGGGACATGGGATTGACGGGAACTATCCATAAGAACAAGGATTGAAACTGTTGTTCTGGATGCGGCTGATACTGGTAAATCGGTATTGACGGGAACTATCCATAAGAACAAGGATTGAAACATTTCTGCAACTCGTCAATGTAAACGTAATCCGTATTGACGGGAACTATCCATAAGAACAAGGATTGAAACACCAATCGCGGAATATGCACACGATCTGGAGTTTTTATTGACGGGAACTATCCATAAGAACAAGGATTGAAACTCCGGGTACGGCCCTGTGGAGACGAAGACCTTCGAATTGACGGGAACTATCCATAAGAACAAGGATTGAAACAATTGAAAAACAGGTGGATCGTTCGGAAACATCACGCATTGACGGGAACTATCCATAAGAACAAGGATTGAAACCAAACGGTGGCGAAAACAGCGAGTAGTGGATTGAAATTGACGGGAACTATCCATAAGAACAAGGATTGAAACATCAATTGGCATATCGCCTCCTTGTGGTTGAAACCGGATTGACGGGAACTATCCATAAGAACAAGGATTGAAACCGGCACTCACCAATGACCCCTACCGGCTCCACGGTATTGACGGGAACTATCCATAAGAACAAGGATTGAAACTCCACCACCGTCAGCCTGCGCCAAACCACCGGCAAATTGACGGGAACTATCCATAAGAACAAGGATTGAAACACGCAGTGGACGGCACGCAGGATGCCGCGGGTGTCATATTGACGGGAACTATCCATAAGAACAAGGATTGAAACCAATTTAAGGCCGCGTCAGATCGCCACAGAGCCACATTGACGGGAACTATCCATAAGAACAAGGATTGAAACATTTTACAAAAGAAATAGAGCACCCCGGCATCCAGATTGACGGGAACTATCCATAAGAACAAGGATTGAAACCGGATCGGGTGCGGGCCGATGTAGCGGTTAAATTCAATTGACGGGAACTATCCATAAGAACAAGGATTGAAACCTTTGAATACACAACAATAATCAGTAAGTTAAAAATTGACGGGAACTATCCATAAGAACAAGGATTGAAACTGTACTGAGATTGTCCCACAGCTTGACAATGCGAATTGACGGGAACTATCCATAAGAACAAGGATTGAAACATAAATTGCCACGCCTGCCACAAGCCGGTTGCCACAATTGACGGGAACTATCCATAAGAACAAGGATTGAAACCATTTTTAAGCGCACTCAAAACCAAAGGCGCATTAAAATTGACGGGAACTATCCATAAGAACAAGGATTGAAACTGTCATCAGCATAATGGTATGATGCGTTCATGCCGTATTGACGGGAACTATCCATAAGAACAAGGATTGAAACGCCATGACCAGTTCACCGTAAGCCGCCATCAGATCGGATTGACGGGAACTATCCATAAGAACAAGGATTGAAACCCAATCCAGATAGTGCCCCTTTTGGGACTCTGGACATATTGACGGGAACTATCCATAAGAACAAGGATTGAAACGGGAACAGTCAATATCTGCAGTACGGGTGACTCCCGGATTGACGGGAACTATCCATAAGAACAAGGATTGAAACTCTGACGAACTGGTAAAAATGTCCGCCCAGATTTTATATTGACGGGAACTATCCATAAGAACAAGGATTGAAACGCCAGGTTCGGGGCCGCGTATTCGACCGCGTATTATTGACGGGAACTATCCATAAGAACAAGGATTGAAACATCTGATGACCATCGAAAACCTGCAGCGGGAAGACATTGACGGGAACTATCCATAAGAACAAGGATTGAAACTGAAAGAACAGCCATTCCTGGGCGGCCGCCGATCCGATTGACGGGAACTATCCATAAGAACAAGGATTGAAACTGGAGCGGCAGATGACCCGGCCGGAGGTGGAGCCATATTGACGGGAACTATCCATAAGAACAAGGATTGAAACTATTTTCGACCATGTACACGGCAGCATAGCCGATCATTGACGGGAACTATCCATAAGAACAAGGATTGAAACATCGCGTTCGAACAGCTCCACGGCCATTGACGGGAACTATCCATAAGAACAAGGATTGAAATCAGAGCTCGCGGCAGCCCGAGCCGCAGGCAGATTGACGGGAACTATCCATAAGAACAAGGATTGAAACCCATCGGGGGGGGAACTATCCATAAGAACAGATTGAACGGCACCGAGTGGGCCGTCAGAAATCGCATCCTTATTGACGGGAACTATCCATAAGAACAAGGATTGAAACCTCAATTGGATTCCACCACATGATCTTCCAGGGCACTTATTGACGGGAACTATCCATAAGAACAAGGATTGAAACAGCAGGTATTCGTTCGATTAAATCGACGGCCCGGTTATTGACGGGAACTATCCATAAGAACAAGGATTGAAACCACATCCAGTCGCCGCTTGATGATGAAGTTGGCCATATTGACGGGAACTATCCATAAGAACAAGGATTGAAACGACACCAGGCGGTCCGGGTGGCCGTCGGCTCTAGTGGATTGACGGGAACTATCCATAAGAACAAGGATTGAAACTGTAGCCGCAGATCGACCGCGGCCGCAGGTCGCGCCAATTGACGGGAACTATCCATAAGAACAAGGATTGAAACTATTTTCGACCGATATACACGGCGGCATAGCCGATCATTGACGGGAACTATCCATAAGAACAAGGATTGAAACCCTAGCTTACCGGCGCCAGGATGAAGCGCCGTATAGCATTGACGGGAACTATCCATAAGAACAAGGATTGAAACTCGGCCGCAGCCCATCAAGGAGCATTTAAAACAGGTTGCAGAAATGGCTGTGTCGTTCGCAGCGAAGTTTCATGCAACGGACAGGCCCCCTCCGCGCGGGAGAAAATTTACCGAATTGCCCCCATTTGCTTTCATATATCCATGCTTAATTTGGAGATAAACAGGAAGCAATGGACCTGATGGTTTTTTATACTTTTCCTTAAAAAGCAGAATGGAGGTGATCCTATGGATTCTGAATTCAGAGAGAAAGCCAAACGATGTTGCCATAGAGAATATAGTAAGGTGATGGAGCGGTTGGACAGATGTGACAGCCGATCCGGGGAGCGGCACTCCTGCTATCGGGATGTTGCCCGGAAAAGCGGCATGGCTGCGAGGGACTGCATCGCCGAAATTTCCTGAAAAACAAATCTATGCAAGAGGGCAAGGTTTCGGGTGATAGAAGGCCGGGTTTCGGATCAGGTGGCCAGCATTACCCCGACGCTCAAGAGCACCAGCATTCCCAAAGAGAACCCCGCCAGAAGAATCCAGTCCCGACGGGTGAACTGTCTGGCGGCGGGATAGCCCAGCAGGAGGTAGGATATGAATACTGCAGCCACCATCGGGAGCACGGGGATGAAGATATTGAAGCGGTAGGCAAGCAAAACGGCGATGACCAGTGCCGCTCCCGGGACGGGAAAATACAATGAAATTCGTTTTTCCCGAACCATGGCCGGAAGGCTTTTTCCGGCCAGGTTGTCGTCGATGCAGAAGCGGACGGCCGCAGCCGATAAAAAGGCCATGATGATCCAGTCGGATACGCCGAAAATCGGCTTGAGATAATACATTCCCGGAACGGCGACCTTGATGAGCAGAAAATCGCCGGCCGGCGGTGGGCCTTGGAGGCCCCCGGAGTAGTAGGTATGAATGCTTTCAGCGATTGCCCGCGTGGGTCCCCGCAGAAAGCTGAACAGGTCCGCCAGCGCCGCCACCACGCACAGCATGGAAAGCTCGGCCATGCGCAAAACCGGTGTAATGATCCAGGCACCCACCAGATTGGCCAGTACCAGCAGATTGGCCGTGTTGAGCATCTGCATCAGGGGACCGGAGATGTGGTATATCCGGGCCGCACCGTAAATCAGCACCCCGACGGCGGCTGTCCCGATGATGTACCCGGTTCGAAGTGCGTCCTTTTTATGAAAGGCGCTTTCGGCATGGATGAGAAAATATACGGTCAGATAAAATCCCAGCAGCACATAAATCAGGGTGATCAATGGAATGGCCAGGGGATGAAATGCTGCGTCCGGAATCAATCCGCCCAGGCCATAGACCACAAGTGATGCAAACATCCACATGCCGTAAATGGCGGCAATTGCGGGCAGGGGCTTTAAAATGTGCATGAAGGCGGTATCCTGATCACTATTTGAAATGTAATAGAAAAAGAGATCCGATCTATCTTTTCCGGTAAACCTTCTTCCAGGGATCCCGAAGGTGGGTGCGATACTGCGCCAGTGCCCGATAGAGCGCGCCAACGGCCAATTCGGCGCAGTGTTCGGATGCTTCGGGCAGGGTTTTAAGATAGGAAATGACATCCTCCGGCTTAATCTCCCAGGCTTCGGGCACGCTTATGCCTTCGGCCAGCAGCGACACCGTTCCGGCGCACGCCCGGGTGTTGATGCACCCCTGGGTCATGTAATTGACCCACCGGACATGGTCTTCTTCGACGGTCAAATAAATCTCCACCGTGTCCCCGCAATCACCGGTATTTTTACCGTAGCCATCCGGATTCTCCAGGATTTCGGATCGATCCGCGCGAAAGGCCATCTTCAAGTACTCGTCTGAATGATGCTGCCAGAAATCACTTGTTTCATCTGCCATAATACGTTCTCCTGCTAAACGGTAAGACCTTTCCCCCATCTTTTCCTGCAATCAACGGGAAGACGGTTTCGCGGCCACACGTCTGTAAATTTTCTTGATTTCTCATGATAAGAGGGTAACATAATGGTTTAGGTAATAATTTCAAGATCAAATGCGCGGCGCGGATGGTGTGGGGCGAAACACATGATATGATCTTGACAAGTTGCTTAATATTCCTATTTTCCAACTAAATGCGCCGGTAACGGGGCCAATTTCCCCCTGCGCGGCATGTGAAAAAGGAATATTTTAAACCAAGAGGTCAGATTTCGAAATGAAAACTGCAATCAATGGAAAAATAAATACGGTTTTTAAGCTGGCGGCCGTTCTGGTGGTTATTTTTCTTGCCGGAACCCTCGGCTGGGCAGAAGATATCCCCATCGACCAGGTCAAGATCACCACACCGGTATATACTCCGGATATTTCGAAATTCGCTCCTAAAATGGGCAAATACGATTACAGGGTTTCGTGGAACGGTATTCCGGCCGGAAGCGTGGTACTGGAACTGATCAGAAACGGAGCCGATTACGAAATCAAGGCCAGCGCTCAGACCGTCAAGTTCATCGATTTTTTTTACAAACTCCGGTACAGCACCGAAGCCGTCATTTCAGCTGAAACCCTGCTTCCAAAGCATTCCGTCTACCACTCCAGGGAAAATTCACGGAAAAAGGAAACCGAGGTGACCTTCCGGCCGGACGGGATGATTCAATCGGTGCGCAAGGACCACAAAGGGAGAGTAAAATCCATCGAATTCGAATCGGACAATTTCACCGTTGACCCCTATTCCGCAGCCTTTCTGGCCCTGTCCATGGACTGGAAAGTCGGGGAGACCCGGCAGTTTGACACCTTTAACGGCAAGAGCCGCTATCTGATCGAACTGACCGCCGTGGAGAAGACGACCATCACCGTCGACGGCAGATCCCGGGAGGCGATCGTCATCTCCCCTTCCGTAAAGAACCTGATGGATACGGGTTCCAAAAAGAAGAAGCTCAAACAGGCCCGAATCTATATTTCTTCGGGGAGCGACCGGGAAATTTTGAAGATCTCCAGTGATCTGTTCATCGGCAGCGTGGATACCGATATGGTCGATTTTACACCCAGCAGTGCAAATGAAATCGCCGCACCGGACGAACTTCTCACGCCCGGATCAAAGAAAAACGATCTGAAAATTCCTTCTCTCAGCAGGCATCTGGCGCCGGTGGCCTCCATTTTCGAACAGAGATACCACTTCGCCCCGATCCATCCGCCTTTCGACTATTGATTCCATATCCATATCGCATTCAAGCCTGTCTTCGTGGCCGCATCGCCGTCCCCTCCTCTTTGCCGCCTGGATATATAGCTGGATGTATGGTGGAATTGGGCTTTTAAGGAACTTGATTTGGCGAACCGGTTAATTTAAGTGACTTCATTTTTTGTTATCCGCAGGTCCAACACCCCCCTTGATCCCCCCTCGCAGGGGGGAATAAAAAAAGAAGTCTCCCCTCGGCAGGTGGGAATAGAAAATAGAGTCTTTCCTCGGTAGGAGGGAATAAGAAATGGAGTCTCCCCTCGGCAGGGGGGATAGAAAAAGAAGTCCCCCCTTGAGGGGGGAATTGATCGAATTCAATGCCCCCCCTTGAGGGGGGCGAAGGGGGGTGTACCGGCGGCGGCGGTCGTTTCGTTACGATTTGAAAGTTTCTTTCTTCAAAAACGCCGCGAATGTGGATCAAATTGATTTTTACGCCTGATACAGCAGCTTTCCCTCCCCGTAAACTTGTACGGGATAGCAGGACAGATCAAAGGGGTCGCCGTTCCAGCAGATAAAAGAGGCCCATTTTCCCGTCTCCAGGGTGCCCACCCGATCCTCAATGGTTAAAATACGGGCATTTTTGCGGGTAATCAGCTCGATGGCCTGCTGCCGTGAATACCCGAGGCGCATAAACCAGCGGGTCTGAAGCAGAATCTGGCGCGATGGCGTCACCGGGTGGTCGGACATCAGCCCGAACTCGACCCCCGATTCCAGAAGATGGGCGATGTTGCGCCAGTTTTCATGCTTGAGCTCCACCTTGTAGGCAAATGCGTCGATGGGGCCGTAAATCACCGGAATATCGCGCGCTTTCAACTCCCGGAAAATCCCGGGATCATTGACCCCCATGGCATGATCAACGGTGACCCGGATTCCATATCTGTCCACCAGGCGAAGCAGCACCGCGATATCATCGATCTTATGGACATGGGTTCTCAAAACGGTCTTCCCGGACAGGATTTTACCCAGGGCCTCTTCTTCGGCCGTAAACACCATCTTCTTTCTTTCCTCATCATCGGCCGCCGCAAACTGCTTTTCTTTTCGGTGCACCGCCTCGAGTCGATTGCGCAAAATGGCGATGGTGCCCATGCGGGTGGTGGGCCGGCTGCCCTTCCACTCGGTAGTGGACATGGGGTTGTACCCGAGCGCCGCCTTCATGCCGGCCCGCCCCATAAAGGCGGCGCTGCTGTGGGATGCATAGTTGCGGATTACCGCGGAGCGGCCGCCGATGATGTTGCCGCTGCCGGGGACGATGCAGGAATAGAGCACCCCCATCTCCACGGCATCCTTTAAAGCCGCGTCATCCATCTGCAGCGAGTCGAGGGCATCCGCCAGCACCAGGACCGGATCCTGACGGTCATTGGATTCACCCTCCGCATTGGGTTCCCCGGCGCGGACCATGCCGATATGATTATGCGCATCGATAAACGCCGGCGTCACCACCGCGTATTCCCCCAGCAGTTCGCCTTCCGCCTGGGCTGAAATGCCCTTTATGGCCTGGCCCTCAAACTTCAGATAGTGGTTTCCGAGCACTTCCCTGCCCGTATAAACTGTATCGGCCCTGATGCAGTACATGAGAAAACCTCCCGGATACGCTAATTCCCCTGGCATCACCCAAGGAGAGTTTGAGGCAGCTTCCTGATTTATTCCCCCCTTGTAGGGCAGAGGGGGGTGTCCTGACGGCAAGGTTGCAAAAGTTCCTTTCTGCAAAAACGCCGCGCAAACAGAATCAGGCGCTTCTGAAATAAGTTGACTCGGCAAACGGTAAAAACAAATCTAGTTATCCGGAATTACTCCAGTCAGAATTCCGGATTCAAAGTCCCCCTTTGGAAAAGGGGGATTTAGGGGGATTTGGCGCCTCCCGGGAGAAATCCCCCCCGCCCCCCTTTTCAAAAGGGGGGAGAAAAACGATTACTGGTTTTTTCGGGATAACCAGAAAAACAAATTTATTTTTTTGTTTTTGCCGGGCCGTACACCCCCCTTGGTCCCCCCTCGAGGGGGGAATTAAAGGTGTGCCCTCAAGGGGGGTGTACCCTCGAGGTTAAAAAGTTTCTTCATGTAAAAAAACCACAGCCCGGCGGATGGGGAGCTGTTTACGCCTTCATTAAAAATAATGCCTGATCAAAGTCGTTTCAAAGCATGATCGGGGGCAATCGCTTAACGGGCGGCAGCAGGCCTGTATCCTTTGAAATTAATGCATTGATGTCTATCTTGTGTCAGATTCAAGAACAGATATGAAAATTTTGGAGCAACGTGTCATGACCATCCGGTCGATATTCCAGGCGGCCCGCCGGTCTGTGAAAAACGGCAATCGCAAACGAACTTTCAGGCCCGGACGGTTTCAGGAAAACCGTATCGGCATCGGTCGCCGTCTTTGCGTTCATACGCTGGCCGGCGCCCTTTTCGGCATCGCCATCCTTCATCCCCTGTCCATGATCGCCCATGACTTTTACAGTTTGACCCCGGGCACTATTTTTGCGGCACTGGCCAGGGCCTTTACCTTCGAGCATGTTCCCATGGCCATCTTTTTCATTCTGGTCGGCAGCTTTTTCGGCATGATTCACGGCACCTATATTCATATCATCACCCGATTGAATGAAGAGGTCCGCTTGCTGGCCGTGACGGATGAACTGACCGGCCTGCATAACCGTCATTTTTTCATGGACCGAATAGAGCTTGAACTGGAACGCGCCCGGCGGTATCAGCGGAACCTGTCTTTTTTAATGATCGATCTGGATGACTTCAAGCACTATAACGACACCCATGGGCACCAGCCCGGAGACCGGCTGCTGCAGGATCTTGCGCGCTGTTTTCAAGGCCTGACCCGGAAAACGGATGTGGCCGCCCGGTACGGTGGAGAGGAATTTGTCATCCTGATGCCCGAAACCGCAAAGGCAGAAGCGGCGGCGCTGGCGGAAAGGATATGCACAGCCGTGGCGCAATACCCATTTGCCCACCGGGAGACCCAACCCGGCGGAAAGGTCACCATCAGCGTCGGGGTGTCAGAATTCCCCTCAGATGCCGATTCCGTCTACCGCCTGATCCAAAAAGCCGACCAGTCGCTGTATCAGGCTAAAGATAGGGGCAAAAACCGGGTGTGCGTGCCCGATGAAAATCGGGCGGAGGCGGTCAAAAGCTAACGAAGCGCCTTCTTGTCCACCTTCCCCACGGCAGTGAGCGGAATGGATCGGGTGAATTCCACCGCTTTGGGAACCTTGTAGGGGGCCATGGTCTTCCGGCAGTATTTAAGGAGTTCTTCTCGCCTGGCGTCGATATCGGCCGAATCGATATCCCATGAAGGCTGAATCACCGCCTTGACCCGCTCGGAGCCGGGCCGCTTCGGATCGGGGATGCCGATGACCGCGCAGAACTCCACGCCTGGAAATTGGTAGAGGGATTCCTCCACCTCCCGCGAAAAGACCTTGTAGCCGCCCACATTGACCATGTCCTTGGTCCGATCCACGATGGTGAAATAACCATCCGGATCCATCCGTGCCACATCCCCGGTGTAGAGCCATGTTTCCCCTTCAAATTCGCGCAGGGCATGGGCGGTCTCTTCGGGCATCCCCTTGTAGCCGGCCATCACCTGGGGCCCCCGGGCGATCAGCTCCCCTTCGGACCCCACCGGGACTTCGCACTTTCCGGTATCCACGTCCACCAGTTTGATCCGGGTGCTTTGGACCGGTATACCCACGGAACCGATCTTTTTTCTGCCGCTGTGGGGATTCATGGTGAGCAGGGGACTGGTCTCGGTCATGCCGTAGACTTCCAGCACCTTGCCCGCCCCCGCCATGGACTCGAACCGGCGGATGGATTCGGCGGAAAAGGGGGCCGCGCCGGACATGCACAGGCGAAGGGAAGAGAAATCAAGTGTTGAAAATTTCGGTTCGTCCATGAGCATCTGGTAAAGGGAGGGCACGTTGGCCATGATCGTGGGCCGGTATTTGGAAATCAGCCGGCAGATCAGCTTCGTATCCCTCGGGTCCGGGATCAGCAGCTGTGTCATGCCCGAGCAGAGCCCCATCATTCCGAGCATCATTCCGGCCAGGTGGAAGAAGGGAAATGCCGAGCACCCCACCTCCGGATCGCCCGGCTTGAGATTAATCCACTGACGGGCCTGAAGCACATTGGCGGCAATGTTGCGGTGGGTCAAAAGCGCTCCCTTGGGCCGCCCCGTGGTCCCGCCGGTGTACTGGACCAGGCAGGGTTCATCCGGGGAAGAAACTACTTTCGGCAATTTGGGTCGATGATGAGATATTGCCTGCTGAAAGGATACCACCTGCTTTCCGGCCAGGGGAAAAACCCTGCCGGTGGGGATCTTTTTCAACAGCTTTCCCAGCATCCGTTTGATTGGCGG
The DNA here is from genome assembly GCA_963826785.1 of uncultured delta proteobacterium. Taxonomy (GTDB): domain Bacteria; phylum Desulfobacterota; class Desulfobacteria; order Desulfobacterales; family Desulfosalsimonadaceae; genus CAWGYD01. Next base: position 135,725 of record CAWGYD010000004.1, on the reverse strand, counting down.
CAGAAAATCGGCCACCCCGGCTGCCACCACCGCCTTCAATGCCGGCAGATGGTCCGCAATCGGCGCTACCTTTTCCTCGAACACGGAGTCCAGGGTGACCAGGACTTTTGCTTCGGCATCGGCCAGCTGGTAGGACAATTCCTTGGGGGTGAGCAGAAACGAAACCCCGGAAACCGCGCACCCGGCCCGCACCGCCCCGGCAAAGGCGATCAGGTACTGGGGGAGATTGGGCATGTTGATGGCCACCACGTCCCCGGCCCGGCACCCGGAAGCGCAAAGATATGCGGCAAACCGGGCGGACAGTTCGTCAAGCCTGGCAAACGTGATCGGCCGGTCGAAAAAAATCATGGCCGGCCGCCCGGGCGCAACCGAAAGCCCCTCTTCCAGCATGTCCTTGTAGGTCGTTTCCGGAAGATCGATCTCCGGGTTAACCCACGGGTCGTAAGCCGAAACCCATGGCCTGGCATCATAGGGGCTGGTCATGGCAATCACCTCCTGGCTTTGGGGTTTACCTGAATATGCCTTGCGCATTCATCTGTAATAAAACTATTGACAGTGTAACATTCTTGGCCACAATAAATATGATAAAAACGGTTATAAAGGCCTTGCCGAACCATTTATATTGGATTCAACGGAGTCGCTGTCTGATTTTGAAAATTCCGGGAGCCTATAGATTCCCGCATCCGCTGGAATGACGAAAGCCTAAAATACGACTTTTACGATTTCATTAATGTTAGCATCTATGGGAAATTCTTCATATCTTATGACCGGCGAACAAGAAAAAAAAGACGTTGATAAAGGCTTGATCATTATGTTCCTCAAAATGACACCGGAGGAACGCCTGAAGGCAAATGACAATGCGGTACGGGCGATTCTGGAATTGAGAAATGCATTCAAACAGCAAAGAAACGACAGGCGCAGATCTGAGCGCGATACTTGAGGGGCTGCTCAAGGCGGAAATCCAGTTTATCCTGGTGGGCGGCCTGGCGGCGGTGGTGCAGGGGGCGCCGGTCACGACACTGGATGTGGATATCCTGCATCGCCGGTCTTCCGAAAACATTTCAACGCTCTTTTCATTTCTAAAATCGATAGGCGCTATTTATCGTCGCCCTGATGACAAAGTCATAGCGCCAAAACAGGAAGATTTTTCTGAAGGGCATGTGCTTTTATCGACCCCTCTGGGCCCGCTGGATGTCCTGGCGTTTATTGAAGACGGAAAAACATATGAAGATCTTCTGGGTCAAACCATAGAATTGGAATTCAGGGGATATACTTTACGCGTGCTCGATATCCGGATGCTGGTTGAACTGAAAAGAAAGTCAAATGATCCGGCGGATAAGCAGCGGCTGGCGGTCCTTCAGGAAACCTTGCGGCAGTTGTATGAAGAAAAATGACGACAAGTTGGCCGGGATGCCCGACAGGAGCGGGCAGGCGTAAAACCCTCCCCTACCGTTCAAGATCGAGGCGCGGAAGCAGTGTCTGCTTTCTTTCCCTGGCCACCTTGAACTCGGAGTTAAACCGCATCACTTCACGGCCCTCCTCGTTTTTGACCACGGCGCTTCCTTCGAGGATGCGGCCTTCCCGGCGGGTCACGCTGGCTTCGGCGGTCACCACGCCTTTTGTGACCGGGTAGAGGAAGACGGTTTCCAACCGGGTGGTGGCAAAATGCGTGTCCGGCGGAAGCAGGCTCTTGATGGCCATCCCCACGGCCGTGTCGGCCAGGCTGACCAGTGCGCCGCCATGCATCAGGCCGGCTCCCTGGGCATATTGTTCATAAAACGGCATGGTCAACACCGCCCTGCCCCCGGCCGCCTCCACGATCTCCATGTTCAGCAGCCGCTCAAACGGCGCGCAGTCGATCCATTGATCCAGCTTCACCGTGTGCGGCCCGGTGCTTTGGTTTTTCTTTTGATTCATCAAACCTCCTGATTGCATTCCAATCACCGATGCCAAATCAAAATCATTATGATATCCGGATCTTTTTTTCAATGGGTTTGCAATCGAATGCGGGCAGGGCCTGCTCGGGTTATTCCCGGCGGGCGCACGGGCGACCTTTTTCGCAGAAGGGAAGGGTGGGGGGGGCGGGGGAAGGGTCGTGTATTCTGAGGGAAAATCCCCCTAAATCCCCCTTTTAAAAAGTTTAGAAGGGGACTTTTTGAAATGGGGGGGCTTTTTGAGATTTGTAAGACTCAAGAGAGGGTTTTGATAAAACGGATTCAAAATTGGGGAAATCGTCTATCCTTTTTTGGAATGGCCGATGCCGTCGTACTGGTAGACTACGTTTCGGCGGGAAAGCTCGCCGCGGTCGTTTTTGAGCACGTCCACGGTTTCCAGGTGCACGTTGCGGCCCCAGAGGTGGTAGATGTGCTCGACGGTTTTCTGGAGGTATTCGTAATCGAGCGGAGCGCCTTCGAATATGTGGCGCAGGTAGAGTTCATGCCGGCCCCGGTAGTTGCCGTCCTCCACCACGATGCGGGGCTGGCCGCCGTCGGCGTGCACTTCCTTGAGCTGCTGCCGGATGATTTCGGGGCGGTGCTCCGCGATCACGATCTCGCTGCCGCCATCCATGGTTTTTCGCTCTTCGTAGATATAGAGATTCATATCATGGATGAGGTCGTCGGTGAGGAAATGCTCGATAAACATCCGGTCCGAGTAGATCCGGCGCACGGAAAACATCTTTTCGAGCCCCTCCCCCAGCCCCTTGTCCCAGCACTCCCGCTCCCGGTCGTCCTCGCATTCCCGCCACTGACGGCCGAACCGGCCGCAGTCCCAGCGTTTCCGAATGTCTTCAAACATCTTCCGGCCCACCCGGTAGGGATTCAGCTGAAACCGGTTGGGTGCCAGGACCGCCGCGTGGTACTGGGCATAGTAGCCGTGCTCCTCCGTATTGAGCAGCCCTTCCTCGAAAAGCTTTCGCATGGCCTGCTCGTGCCAGTAGGAGGCCCAGCCCTCGTTCATGATCTTGGTGCGCAGCTGGGGATAGAAATACATCCCCTGGGTGCGGATGGAGGACAGGACATCCTGCTCCCACCGATCCAGGGGTTTGGGCGAATGGTCGATGAGATAGCCCAGCAGGTCGCGCTCCGGCTCCAGCGGCGTCTTGTGGGCCAGTTCCCAGAAGTCCGGCCGCTTCTTCTTCTGGCGGGGGAAGAGTTTATAAAACGCATCCACCGGTTTTCCGCCGTCATCGGTCTCGCCATAGAGCCGCTCGAACTGCTCGTCCCGGTTTTCCAGGGATTTATGGATGTCCGGATCGATGTTGAACTGAAGCGCCAGGCCCGCATCGATGAGCGGCTCGGTCCGGGAGATGCCGTAGTGGTGTTCATAATAATCAAACCGCTTGGCCATCTCGTATGCCTTGGGGAGGATGTCTTCCGGGGCTTCCTTGAATTGGAGGTTCTCCCGGAAAAAATCGACGTGGGCGTACACGTGGGCGATGACCATCACCTGTATGGCAAAGGGGTTGGTCTCCATGAGAAACGCCTTTGGGGGCGAGGTGTTGAGCACGGTTTCATAGGGAAGTCCCAGCCCCGAGTGCTCGTAGATGGTGCGGACCCGCTCGTAGTCGCGGCCCCGGGACCAGTGCCGGAAATTGACCGGCAGGCCGTAGGCCATGATCTCAAACATTCTTTGGGCGGGAATGATTTCAAAATCAGTGGGGACCACGGTGAGCCCCCACTCTTCCATGATCTCCTGGATGCGAGCGTCGATGCGCGCCAGGCGTTGGGTATCATTTTTCATTCTGCCAGCGCTCCTTTTTCAGAAATTCCTCGATGGCCGGCAGGATCTGCTTTTCATCCCGAAACAACACGGCCAGGAAGGGGTGGGTCTCGCTCTGGGAAACCACCACGGAAGAGTCCCGCCTGGAGGTCAGGGGTTTTAAGACAAACACATCCTCTGCGATGCGCATGAGGTTGCTCATGACGTTTCGATCCATGACCTCGCCGTAGCCCACCATGTTCACCCCCAGCTGCATCAGGTGCCGCAGGGATTTGACCGTCTTTTCCGGGCTCCAGTCGTCCCCGTCGGAAAACAGAAAGCCGTAGACGTTGTATTTTTCCACGGGGTACTGCTTTTCCACCAGTTCGGCGGCCAGATCGAAGGCGGTGTGGCACAGGGTGCCGCCGGATTCCCCCTTGTGGAAGAAATTGTATTCGTCCACCAGCTTGGCGTCCGTGGTGTGGGTGATAAACCGGATCTCCACGTTCTCATAGAGGTGCTTCAAGATTTCCACCAGCCAGAAGAAAAACGAGCGGGCGATGTACTTTTTCTCCATCCCCATGGAGGCGGACACGTCCATCATGGCCAGCACCACCGCGTTGGAGTGGTACGCGTATTCGTTTTCCAGGACCCGGTAGCGCAGATCCTCCCGGGTGATGATGGGTGCGGCCGTGAGATGGCACTCCGGACAAAACGCGGGGTCCGAGAGCATGGCAAGGGCCTCGTTGATGTCCCCCTGGGCCATTTCCAGTGCGGTTTCGCAGTCTTCATCGGATCTGCCGGTTTCCCGCTTGAGTTCCTCGATAAAGCAGATCAGCCGCTTCATCCCTTCCTTCAAGGTGCGCTTCTTCTCGATGTTGGGACGCAGGCCGGTCTTGGAGATGCTGCGGTATTTCCACCCTTCCGGCGTCACCAGCTTGGCCACGTCCTTGGGGGCCATCTTGGGCAGCCCCATCTCCTCCACCATGAACTCGATGAGTTCGGACAGCTCGATCTCGGTCTCGATGTAATCCTCACCCGGCTGGTCCCCGGCCTGGCCGGGGCGTCCCCGACCGGGCCGTTTTCCGATCACGTCGCCGGGCTTGCCCTCGCCTTCCCCCACGCCGCCCCCGCCGGAACCCCCGGGATTTCCGTGGATGAAGCGGTAGGTCTTGATCCCCCGGATGGGGACTTTCACCTTTTCATCCTTGCGGCGGGTGATGATGCTTTCATCGGCCACGATTTCGCGCATGCCCCGCTTGATGGCTTCGCGCTGCTTTTCCCGGTGCCGGGCCGCGTCCATGGGGCCCTGCTTGGTCTCCCGGTGCCGTTCGTAAATTGGCATATGACAGTCCTTATACTCATCCAGTTGCCCTTTTTGGGTGGGCACTTGTTTGGTTGTCCGAGATTGAAGGACTGGAATAATGGAATGTTGGAATGATGGGAAAATCCCCCTGAATCCCCCTTTGAAAAAGGGGGACTTGAATTTGCAATCCATCTGGGAGATTCTTGCTTTTACCCTTTACTCCATTATTCCATTATTCCATCATTCCTTTTTCTCGTAGTTATTTTCCCTGCTGTTATCGATAAACCACCTAAGGGATGCCGCAGAGACTACTCGGAGAGAAACCGGGCGGCGTCCTCGATGAACTCCCGGGCGCAGGTTTCGCAGAATCCGCGCTCGTTGACCAGGGTGTCGAACAGGTCCCGGGCGCGGGCGCGCTCCTCGTCACCCTTGGGCCTTTCCGAGGAGACCACCAGGGAAAGGGTGTCCTTCATCTGGTGGAGCAGTTTCTTCTCCACGGCTTCCTGGAGCGGTTCATAGGTTTCGTATCCGAAGTTCTTCTCGGTGGCCTTGTACACCAGGACCTCCTGGCGGAACTGGTCCTTGCGGTTTTCGGTCACCCCGATCACCTCCTCGATGGACCGCATGAACTTTTCGTCCGGATCCCTGCGCTCGCCGGAAAAGTCGTCGACTATTTTTTCCCTGCGGCAGAAGGAAGTGATGTTTCTGATGTACTTGTTGAACTGCTCCCGGGCCAGGTCCTCGTAGGCGCGGAGAAAGGCCTTGGTCACCTCTTTTTCCACGATCTGCTTGTACTCGCCGGTGACCGTCCCTTCCCGGGTTTCCTGGAGCAGGGACTGGTAATGCTGGACTTCCTCCCTGGAAAACCCCATGTGATGCTCAAAATGCTTCTGCAGGGCACGGATCACCATGCGGGGGGTCAGGCATTTGGCGCCGTTGCCCACCAGGGCGGTATTGATGGCGTCGATGGCATATCGCGAGCTGATGCCGAAATAGCCCTCCCCCTGCTTCTCCCCTTCCTTGCGCAGCTCCCGGATATCCACCGGGTCCCGGTACTTGTCCTCGGACACCCGGTCGCCGTTGTAATATTTCATCTTCTTGATGGGGTCCTCGCAGATGTTGCTCTTGGCATACCGGGTCAGCACGGTGAACATGGAGACCACGTCCAGGGCATAGGGGGAAACATGGATATCGTTGAAATTGCTCTGACTCAGCAGCTTCTCGTACACTTTTTTCTCATCTTGGACCCGCAGGGGGTACGGGACCTTGATCATGTAGATGCGGTCGTGCAGGGCCGGCTCTTTTTCCTTGGAAAACTCCTCGAATTCCGGCTGGTTGGTGTGGGACAGGATAACGGTATCCACGTAGATCTGGGGAAAGGTGGAGCCCTGGACCTTGATCACCTGCTCCTGGGCCACCGATATCAGGCACCACAGGAATTTTTTGTCGCACTTGAGCATCTCGATGAATTCCACCATGCCCCGGTTGGCCTTTTCCAACTCCCCGGTGAGGCTGTAGCTTCTGGGGTCGGCCTTGCCGAACCGGGCGGATTTGGCCACATCCTCATGCCCGATCAGGTCGCTGATGTCCTGGGACTTGGGATCGCCGGGCTGAAAGGTGGAAATTCCCACCCGGGCCCGCTCGGACAGGGTGATACGGTTTACGGGAACATCCTCCCATTTGATCTCCACCACGTCGCCGGCCTCATCGCGCACCGCGTATTCCTCAAACAGCATACGCCGGCACTGGGGGCACAGGTCGCCTTCGATCTTGACGCCGAGCGCTTCTTCCACTTTGGTGCGCAAGTGGCGGGGGATAAGATGGAGCGGCTCCTCGTGCAGGTCACATCCCTTGATGGCATAAAGCGGCACCTTCCGGCTGTACTCCTCGAGACCTTTTTTCAATATGGAGGCGATGGAACTCTTGCCGCCCGCGGGGGGGCCCATCAGCAGCAAAATCCGTTTGCCCGTCTCCGTGCGCCGGGCGCCCGCTGCAAAAAACTGGGCCAGCTTCTCGTGGGTCTCTTCCTGGCCGAACATGGAGTCTGAAAAAAACGGGTAGCGCTGGACCGCATCGCCCCAGGCTTCCCGACCCGGGATTTCCTCGATGCCGCGCTCCATGATGGCGTTGAAAATGCGGGAAGGGGCATGCTGGGCGATTTCGGGGTTTTGTTTGACCAATTCCAGATACTGGCTGCAGGTGGCATTCTTCGGATATGTCTGATCTTCTTTCTTTTTATTCTTACGCTCTTTCTGGTGCTCCTGGATCAGCTGCATGATTTTGCTCATTTAAATTTCTCCTTTTCAAGGATAACTGCCGTTTACATACATGAACGGTGTTAACTGATGATAACTGTGATATCCCATCTGTTCAGACACAAACGGAAACGGCCGGGCGGATCAATGCCCAAAAGGGGGTTCCTTGAAAGCGCAACAGGCGGGCGAATTCCGCACGGAATGGATCAGCGCGGAAAAGAAGCCGGGAAAGAAGAATGGAAAGCGCCGCTCAGGACGGCCGGCTCAAGGCCGAATGGGTGTCATCGTGGACAGAGTTGACGGGATGCTGCTACAATAATACCTCTTACAGAAATGGGGCTTCTCCTGGCCGCCTTCGACATGAAGGCAGTGCAAACCGCGCCGATGTTGACTACGCAGCCGTGATCTTCAGATGAATGAGAGAGAATCGGAAATGACGTACCGGCGGTTCTGTTTGATCGGATAATCATCAATTATGGCTAAGAAGAAGTCGTAAATGTTATTTTTTTACCATATGCCACAAACGGGCACCCCTGTCAAGGACGGCCTCCTATAATTTGCCGGCGAGCCGAGAAGACCATAACGGATTGGATTAAGTAAAAATGGATGGTCAATACCCCAGCAGGCGCCCCCCCTGGAAAACAAGAAACGCAGCAATCCAGGCGACGCCGGTGGTGTATCCGATGTTGAAGAAGGTCCATTTGAGAGACCCGGTTTCCCGGGTGATGGCGCTTACTGTGGCCAGGCAGGGGACATAGAGCAAAACAAATACCATAATGGCAAGCGCAGACAGCGGGGTCATGCCCGATTCTTTCAGTGCGTTTCGCAGCACTTCGGATTCGGCACCGTTTGCATCACCGGCCGCATAGAGCACACCCATGGTGCTCACCACGATCTCCTTGGCGACAAAACCGGTGAGCAGCGACACGCTTCCCCGCCAGTCGATCCCCAGAGGCGCAAACGCCGGCTCGATGAATTTGCCGATTTGCCCGATGTATGATTTTTCCGCCCGTTCCTTTTCCCGGGCTGTTTTGAGAAGCTGCAGCAATTCCGTTTTCTGCGCTGCCGAAAGGGCCTGATCCGGCGGAATCTGCCGCTGTATTTCGTTGATCCGGGTCTCATAATCGGTTGAATAGGAAATGTTGCGCGGGAAATTGGTCAACCCCCACACCACAATCGAACCGATCAGGATGATGCCGCCCATTTTTCTTAAAAACATCTTGCTCCGGTCCCACATGTGGATGACCAGGCTCTTTATCATGGGGACCCGGTAAGGGGGAAGCTCCATCACAAAGGGGGCGTCTTCGCCTCTCAGCAGGACGGTCCTGAACAATCTGCCGGTGAGAATGGCCGCGACGATTCCGGTGAGATAGATCATGAAAATGACCGTGCCGGCATGGGCGGCAAAAAAAGTCCCGGCCAGCACGATGTAGACCGGCAGCCGGGCTGAGCAGGACATGAACGGGGTGATCAGGATGGTGAGGATCCGGTCCTTGCGGCTTTCCAGGGTGCGGGTGGCCATGATGGCGGGCACGCTGCACCCGAACCCCATGAGCATGGGGATGAAGGATTTTCCGTGCAGCCCGATCAGGTGCATGATCTTGTCCATTAAAAAGGCGGCCCGGGCCATGTACCCGGTGTCTTCAAACAGGGCGATGCAGAAGAACAGAATCAGGATGTTGGGCAAAAATATGATGATGCTTCCGACCCCGGCGATAATTCCTTCCAGGAGCAGATCCTTTAAAATTCCTGCCGGCAGCAGGTGGGCAAGGCCCGCCGAGAGGGCGTTGACCCCGGTATCCAGCCAGCCCATGGGATAGGCGCCCAGGGTAAACGTCATCTGGAACATGGCCCAGATGAAGAAAACAAAGATGGGAAATCCCAGGAACTTGTTGGTGAGGACCAGGTCGATATTGCGTGAAATATCCACCCGCCGGTGCGTGGTGGAAGACACGACTTCCTTGACGGTGCCGGCGATAAATCCATATCGCTCGTCGGTCATGACGATTTCCGGATCGTCATTTAACCGGTCCATCAGGCGGCCGCGCAGGTCCTGGGCCTTTTCTAAAACTTTGCGGCCTTCCGCCCCCAGACGTTGCGTGATCCGCTCTTTTATGATCCGGTCGTCTTCAAGGAGCTTGATGGCGGTCCACCGGAGATTGTAGGGGAAAGAGGCATCGATCCGCTCTGCGATGCAGGGTCTGAGCACGCGGATGGCCGCCTCGATATCCTGGCTGTATCGAACTTTGCGCTCCTCCGGGATGTCCATGGGTGTCTTGGAAAGTTCGATGGCGGTCTGGATCAGTTCATCGAGCCCCTCACCCTTGTTGCCCACCGTAAAAAGAACCGGAACGCCCAGCAGTTCGGACATCTTTTTGGCATCGATCCGAAAACCCCGGGAGCGGGCCTGATCCGCCATGTTCAGTGCAAATATGACTTTGCAGTCGAGTTCCCGCAGCTGATTGGCCAGATAGAGGTTGCGCTCCAGGTTGGATGCGTCGATGATATCGATGACCACATCCGGCTTTTCATCCAGGATGAAGTTTCGGGCCACGATCTCTTCGATGGAAAAGGGGGTCAGACTGTAGGTGCCGGGCAGGTCGATGATCTGCAGATCGTATCCGAAACGCTGGATGTCGCCCTCTTTTTTTTCCACCGTCACCCCGGGCCAGTTCCCCACTTTCTGGCGGGTCCCGGTGAGCTGGTTGAAGATGGTGGTCTTTCCGGAGTTGGGATTTCCGGTCAGGGCGATCCGGATCTGCTTTGTTTCCATATCCGCCTTCAGGTGGCCTTGGGTTCGACGATGATTTCTTCGGCTTCCTTCACCCGCAGGGAAATGTGATTTCCCCGCACCACCAGTTCCAGGGGGTCTTTCAGGGGCGCATATTTTTCAACGTAGACTTCCGCCCCCCGGGTCAGCCCCATCTCCAGGATACGCCGCCTAAGCCGGGGCTCCCCGCCGATACTGATGATGAGCGCGCACTGGCCCGCTCTCATGTCACTCAAGCGCATATCTGTCCTTTATGATAAAATCGGATGGAATTTAATTTCGGGAATCAGTCGGCCGCGGCCATCTGGGCCACGATGATTTTCTGGGCCATGCCGGGCCCCAGGACATATCGCTGGTAGTCCGCGGCAATCACCAGCCGCCCTTTGCCATGATTGGTGATCACCTCGAGCTCGTCTCCCACCCGCAGCCCCATGCTCAGCAGCCGAAGCTTAAAATCGCCGCCCCCGAGAAAATCCCGTATGACCACCCGCTCCCCCTGTTTGGCGGCGGTGAGCGGCATCTGCTGGTCTCTTGCCTTCAGGCAGTTGCCGCAGATGCCGTATATGTCCATCCGGTGCTGCAGCATGTGAAAACCCAGCTGGGAGGATACCTGGCCCTGCAGCTGCTCCAGCCGGTCGTTTTTGAATTCCGATATGTCGCCGCATTTGGTGCAGATCAAATGGTCATGATGCTGCCCCAGGTGCCGGTGTTCATAGTGGATGTCCCCGTTCTTGAACCGGTTCTTCTGGGCGAACCCGAAGTAGCACATCAATTCCAGGGTTTCTTCGATGAACGCTTCGGGGAGGCTGACTTTCTGGTCTTTGAGCACGCCTGCAAGGTCGGATGCGGTCATGTGCCGCTCCTTATTCAAAAACGCTTCCAATACCTTGAAGCGGTCATCGAACCGGTCGATTTTTTCCTGCTTGAATAACTTTTCAAACTGCTGCCGCTCAACTGAGTGCAGCTCTCTCATGCGATTCACGGATTGGCTTTCCTCTTCTGATTCAAACTGGATAAGTAATACAGGATGTTGTTGATGTCAATAAAGGCCGGACAATTGTTTTTTGCTGAATGGATATCGAAATGAGAAAAAACATCGGGGCGTGCAGAAAAGGAAAGCTTTCAGCCATCAATTCAATTTGGCGCCGGGTACCCTTTCGGATTCATCGACTGCCAGTGCCAGGCATCCCTGCACATGGCGGACAGATCGCGCCCGGCTTTCCATCCCAGCTGCCGTTCAGAAAGCGCGGGATCGGCATAACAGACTGCGACATCGCCCGGTCGGCGGCCCACAATCTGATATGCGATTTTGCGTTTTGAGGCTTCCTCGAATGCAGCGATCATCTCGAGGACACTGTACCCCCGGCCCGTGCCCAGGTTGCAGATCAGCAGTCCACTTTTCCTGCCGATGCTTTCCATGGCTTTTAAATGCCCCTCCGCCAGATCCATCACATGAATGTAGTCCCGGATGCCGGTGCCGTCCGGAGTCGGGTAATCGTTTCCATAGACCCGGAGTTGCGGCAGTACGCCGGCGGCCACTTTGCTGATGTAGGGCATCAGGTTGTTGGGAATATCCGAGGGGTCCTCTCCGATCAATCCCGATGGATGCGCGCCCACAGGATTGAAATACCGCAGGATGGCAATCCGCCATGAAGGATCAGAGGCCTGAACGTCCTTCAGGAGCTTTTCGACCATCAGTTTGGTCCGGCCATAGGGGTTGACCGGGCGCAGGGCGGCACTTTCCGGCAGGGGGATTGTTTCGGGCTCACCATATACCGTGGCCGAGGAGCTGAATACCAGTTGCCGGACATGATGCCGCCGCATCACATCCAGCAGCACCATTGTCGCCACGAGGTTGTTATCATAATAGGACAACGGGTTCTCGACGGATTCGGACACGCATTTGAGCCCCGCAAAATGGATGACCGCATTGAAGCGATGATTTGAAAATAAGTTTTCCACCGCGTCCCGATTGCGCAGGTCCGCGTGCACGAAAGCGACCCTTTTTCGGGTAATTTCCTCAATGCAGGTCAGGGCCGCTGCCTTGCTGTTTGAAAGGTTATCAATAATGACCACGTCATACCCACTTTCCAGCAGCAGGACACAGGTGTGACTCCCAATAAAACCGGCACCGCCCGTCAATAATATTTTCATCTCTTACGACCCGAAATTGAGTTAACAACCTATTAGTGGCCGAGCAAAAACCAGGGTATCCACCGGTATCCGGTTTTCGTTCGGCCACTATTTTAAATGCCATTTCCCATGCGTCTATATCGCATCAACTCTTTTTATTCAATTTATGATAACCTTGACAAGCAGAAACCGCCAATTTATAATGAGCCTCGACTTTTGAATATAATTCAATTTAAAAATTTAACTCACTATTTGGGGGCGCGGACATGTATAAAACCCTTTTTTCCCCGATCACCATCAACCGCATGGAAATCAAGAACCGGATCGCCTATCCGGCCCTGGGTCTGCTGTACTCCTATGACAGCAAATTAAATGACCGGTATTATCATTATTTCAGGGAAAAGGCCCGTGGCGGGGCGGGCATGGTCACCGTGGGGCCTGTGGGAATCGATGATCTGGGAGCCGGGCTGGCCGCGCTGTCCATTGCCGACGATGAAGCCATCCCCTCTTTCCGGAAACTGGCCGGCCTGATCAGGGCCGAAGGGGCCCGGGCCTGGATTCAGCTGTTTCACGCCGGCGCCTTTTCCCATCCCATGCTGATCAACAACCAGACCCCCATTGCACCGTCTGCGATTTACTGCACCTATTCCAAAACCACGCCCCGGGAAATGACCATAGAGGATATCGAACGGGTCAAGGACGCATTTGCCCGGGCGGCCGTAAGGGCAGTTGAAGCCGGCTTTGACGGGGTGGAGATTATCGGATCGGCGGGGTATCTGTTGACCCAGTTTCTCTCCCCGCTGACCAACCAGCGCCAGGACCGCTACGGCGGAAGCTTTGAAAACCGGCTCCGATTTCCCGTGGAGGTGCTGGAACTGACCCGAAAAACAGTGGGCCCCGATGTACCGCTCACCATCCGCATGGCCGGAAACGATTTCGTGCCGGGGAGCAACACGGACGAACAGACCCCGCTCATCGCACAAGCCTATGAACAGGCCGGTGTGGATGCACTCAATGTCACCGGCGGGTGGCACGTCACCAAGGTGCCCCAGCTTCCCATGGAACTGCCCCGGGGGGCCTTTTCCTACCTGGCGTTGAATATCAAAAAAGCGGTATCCCTGCCGGTGATGGCCTCCAACCGGATTGCAGATCCCGATTCAGCCGAAAAGATGCTCAGAGACGGGTGCGCGGACATGGTCAACCTGGGCCGGGTGCTCATCGCCGATCCCTACTGGCCCCAAAAAGCATTTTCCGGCAAGGCCCATGAAATCCGTCCCTGTGTCGCCTGCTCCCAGGGGTGCACGGACCAGATCTTTGCCGGCATGCCGGTGTTTTGTGCCGGAAACCCCCAGGCCGGGTTCGAGGAAGAGCGAAAGATCGTTCAAACCGATGCGCCCAAACGGGTCATGATCATCGGGGCGGGACTCGCCGGCCTGGAGGCCGCCGTCACCGCAACTCAGATGGGACACCGGGTGGAAGTCTATGAAAAGGACGGCGACATCGGCGGACAGATCTGGATTGCCGGCGCGCCGCCCCACAAGCAGGAATTGTTCGAATTCATCCGCTACTACCGGGCCATGGTCAACAAATACGACATCCCCGTTTTTCTCAATACCGAAGTCACCCCGGATTTTATTCAAAACGCCAACCCGGATTACCTGATCATCGCCGAAGGGGCAAAACCCCTGATGCCGCCCATCCAGGGGGCGGACAGTGCCGCGGTGATGTCCTCCTGGCAGGTGATGAAGGACAACCCGGTCCTTGGAAAAGAAGTGGCCGTCATCGGCGGCGGGGCCGTGGGGCTGGAGACCGCCTTGTTTGCCGCCGCCAAAGGGACGCTCACCCCCGATATCCTGCAGTTTCTGTTTGAATACGATGCCGAACCGCCCGAGAGGCTCAAAGCGCTGATGTTTGAAGGGACTTCGAAGGTGACGGTATTTGAGATGCTCCCCCGGGCGGGCAAGGATGTGGGCCGATCCACCCGCTGGGTGCTGATGGACAAACTGGCCCGCTACGGGGTCACCATTTTGACGGAGGCCACGGTAAGCCGCATTGAAGACAAAACCGTGCATTTTGACGTCAAAGGGGAAAAAAATTCGAAACAGTTTGATTCCATCATCCTGGCGGCCGGCTCCCGCCCGGTTCAGACGCTGTCCAGGGCGGTTCAGGGCCTTTGCCTTGCCCACACCTGCGTGGGAGACTGCATTGCGCCGGGTAAAATCAACGATGCCATTCACGGGGGATTTCTGGCGGCGCTGAATATCCGATAATGCCAATAGTGCTTCCATGCTTCATCCGGGCCAAAAGATGTGCTTTCCGTTCAGGCACCAGATGTGATATGAAATCCGTCCCATGTACATCCAGACTTCCGAAAAAGAGCGCCGGGATGCGGAAGACTACCTGATCCACGGCCAGGGTGATTTTGCCGCCACCTACATGACCGTGGCGAGCCTTCAGTTTCTGATCGGCCGGGAAATCGAATGCGTCACGGAAACCACAGTGGCCGCACTTTTCTCCGTTCTGGCCGGCACCGTGCATGGACGCCAGCGCCAGGCCTATTTCCTGTATAAAAAAGCGGCGGACGCGCTTGGTTCCGTCATTTCCCGGACGAACGACCCCGTGCTGGCCCAAAAAGCCCTGCAGGCGCTGAATCAAATTGTGAGCGCCCATTCCGGCAAGCCCTTCAAGGCCGCTGCCGAAGCATTGGGAAGTCTTCCCCTGATCATCCGGGGGCCATGCCTGCCGGATTTGCCGGACCCATCATCCATCGCCGAAATCTCCTGGCAGGGCCTGCTGCAGGCCGCCGGCATTCCCGAAACAGCCCGGCTTCCCTCATGGAAGGGCCGCAACCTGGTAATTCAACCGCCGAATGATGCCCCCTTGCTGGTGGTCAAACTGACCGGGTCGATTCAGGACTGCCCCCTTCTGGAGCGGGAAAGCACGTGGCAGGCCTATCTGTCGGACCCCATCCGGCAGTGGGATGATCCGGACGGCTTCGGAGTGCCCGTCCCCATCCGGGTCGACAAGGGATATGTTTTTAAACTCAGGCAGATTCCCGCCATCCCCCCGGAATGCCTGTCCGGCCCTCCTTATTACGGCATTGCTTTTCTCGCACCGGCAAAATATTTTTCGTATCCCAACGAGCATCATCCAAATCCCCTGCCCCCGGACCGCTTTCTGGATATCATGGGCCGCAGCGCCGGGACACTGGGCCGGCTGTGCGCCTCGGGCATCGTCCATACCGCCCCCATTCCCCTGTTCCACAACCGGGTGCAGCGCCAGCGGCGGACCGACCAGGGGGTGTACGAATGGCACCGGGGCGGCCGCCTGGACCAATGGCTCGATTCCTGCCGGTATCCGAATATCGGCAGGACCGGTATCCGGGACTTTGAACACCTTGTTTCATTTGCCGATTCGCCGCGAAAGCTCTACGGGCATATCGGCACCCACCTGTTCAGTCTGCTCCTGGTGATCGGAAGTTATTTCAGGAATCTGGAACCGGATCGGCGGGGTGTCGACGGGAATGGAAACCCGGTCGACGCCCGGGACCTGTTTGACCCGGATTTGGCCGAACGGACCGTTGAATCGGTATTTATTCAATATTACGAAGGATTTACCGGGAAAGCCTTTTCCGGAGATCTGCCGGCGGCATCCAGAAAGCTGGTTTTGCGCATGATTGCGGAAATGGGGGTCGATCACCACATGGAAGAAGTACTGCGGGTCGCCGATCAGAAGTCCATGACCAAAACGGAATTTGCCTCTTTTCTGAATAGCCGGGGATTGGGTGCCGAAGAAATCAAGCGCATGCAACAAGGGGCACGGGACATCGCCATCCTGACCGGTCCGCACCTGGGCGGGTTCAATCAGCGGATCTCCCTTCCGGAACTCATCGATTTTACCGCCGCGGCCGCCGCACGGTGCGTGGCCGACCGTTACTTCATGATCTATAAGTCATAGGGCGTCAGGCTCTCGTAACCCTCCGTGGTGATCAAGAAAGTCTGCTCGAACTGGGCCGAGAGCTTGCGATCCCGGGTGATGGCGGTCCAATTGTCGGCGGCCACGAACAGATCCGGTTTTCCCAGATTGATCATGGGCTCCACCGTAAACACCATTCCCGGCACCAGGAGGATGCCGGAGCCTTTCCGGCCATAGTGGGGAATCTGGGGCGGTTCGTGGAACTCGGAGCCGATGCCGTGGCCCACGAATTCCCGGACTACGGAGCATTGCTGCGGCTCCGCGCAGGACTGGATGGCCCATCCGATATCGCCGATGGTATTACCCGGTTTGAGCACCTCCATGGCCGCCTTCAGGCACTCGGCGGTTACCCGCACGATTTTTTGGGCATCCGGGCCGGGCCTTCCCACGAAATATGTCTTGCTGGCATCTGCAAAATACCCCTGGTAAATCAGGGTGACATCCACGTTGATGATATCGCCGTCGACCAGGGCTTGCTTTCCGGGGATCCCGTGGCAGATCACGTCGTTGACCGACGTGCAGATGCTCTTGGGAAACCCCCTGTAGTTTAAGGGCGCCGGAATCGCCTGATGGTCCAGGGCAAATTCATGGGCAATCCGGTCCAGTTCATCCGTGGTGACGCCCGGTCGAATATGGGACTCCAGCAGGTCCAGTGTTTCGATCACCAGGCCGCCGCTTTTGCGGATCCCCTCTATTTCATTTCCGCTTTTGAGCCGGATGTCGTACTTCCGGGCATAAAGCTTCTTCATGTCCACCGGCTGCGGAGAATCGGCGCTCATACAACATTTTTTAAATTTTTTCCCGCTGCCGCAGGGACACGGCGCATTTCTTCCGACTCCGAACATGTCATTTTTCAGCATCATTTGCTCCCGGTTTTTCCGCCCGACAAAATCCAGACGGTGAACAATATTTATTCCGATTCAATCCGTATTGAAGAATATAATAAGCGTGCAGCGGGAGTGTCAAGTAATGGATTGCACGCCATATTCCCATCTGCTATATACCGGGAAAAGATTGCAGTGGATTTGCGACCGAAGGCCTGAAACCGGCGCGTCCGCATCGCATCAAGCCGCTTGTTTGCCCACAATTTGAACTTGGCAGCACGGCATTGAAAAAAATGTCTGTTTTTAGCGCGCGGGGTACAATATGGGATCAAAAACCGATGAGATGATATTAAAAGCCGCCAAGGAAATCGTGGTAAAATTCATCGAGGTGGGCAACATTTCGCCAACGAGTTTCCATGATCATTTCAAAAATATCTACAAGACGGTGGAAGATGCGGTGAAGGCCGAAGGTAAAAAGGAAGAAGATTAAGAACGCTTAATGGTTAATGCGCCTCTGCCCAGTCATCTCCTGCGGCCACATTCACCTTCAGGGGCACTTTGAATTCCCAGATATTTTCCATGATTTCTTTCACCAGTGCCTTTACCCTCTCCATTTCCTCGGGCGGGACTTCAAACACCAGTTCGTCATGGACGGAAAGCAGCATGGCGGATTTGAGATTTCGCTCCGAAAGGGCTTTGTCCATCCGGATCATGGCCAGTTTGATCAGGTCCGCGGCCGTCCCCTGAATCCGTGTGTTCACCGCCGTGCGTTCGGCAAATTTCCGCAGGTTGACGTTATTGCTGTTGATATCCGGGATGAACCGGATGCGGCCCAGTTCCGTCTCCACCTTTCCGGTCTGCTGTGCTATGGCGATGCTCTCGTCGATGAAAGCTTTTACGCCTTTGTACCGCCTGAAATAATGATCGATGTAGGTCTTGGCCATTTTCTGGGAGATGTTGAGCGCCTTGGCCAGGCTGTAAGCACCCATACCGTAGATGATCCCGAAATTGATCACCTTGGCCTGGCGCCGCAGGTCCGGCGTGATCATGGA
This sequence comes from uncultured delta proteobacterium, assembly GCA_963826785.1. Lineage (GTDB taxonomy): Bacteria > Desulfobacterota > Desulfobacteria > Desulfobacterales > Desulfosalsimonadaceae > CAWGYD01. Next base: position 117,711 of record CAWGYD010000004.1, on the reverse strand, counting down.
CGGGAGGGCTTCGAACACCTCCGCGGCGGTGCGGGTATGGACGTCTTCATCTTTTAAAAATGCATCGATGAGGATTTCATCATCCGAGTAGTGGGCCAGCAGCCGTAGCTCCACCTGGGAGTAATCGGCGGATATGAACTGCCACCCGGGCCGGGGGATAAACGCACGCCGGATATCCCGGCCCTCTTCCGTGCGGATGGGGATGTTCTGGAGATTGGGCTGGGAGCTGGACAGGCGACCGGTGGCGGTCACGGTCTGGTTGAAGGAAGTGTGGATTCTTCCGGTTTCGGGGTTGATCAGGCCGAACAGGGCGTCCACATAGGTGGATTTCAGTTTGCTCAGGGTCCGGTGCCGCAGCACCAGGGCCGGCAGTTCATGCCGGACCGAAAGCTCGGTGAGCACCTCCACATCGGTGGAATACCCGGTTTTTTTCTTGGTTTTTTTCACCACCGGCAGTTTCAGCTGCTCAAACAGGATCTGGCCCAGCTGCTGGGAGGAGTTGATGTTGAATTCACAGCAGGCAATCGCATAGATCTGCTTGCAGGTCTGCTCCAGCTGGAAGGAGAAATCCTTGGACAATTCATTTAACCGGTCTTTGTCCACCCGGATGCCGGTCATCTCCATTTTCATCAGCACCGGAATCAGGGGGATTTCCACGGTATCAAAGAGAGGGGCAAGCCCTGCGGATTCGAGCATCGGCTTGAATTTTTCATAGGCCAGCAGCGTGCAGTCCGCATCCTCGCATGAATAATCGGTGGCCGCTTCCACACCCACCTGTGAAAAATTATCCACCTTGCCGGCCGCCTTGATCACCTCCTCATAGGAGACCATCTTGTGGTCCAGGTAATCGATGGCGATCTGGTCCAGGCTGTGGGCCCGCTTTTCCGGGCTCAGCAGGTAGGATGCCAGCATGGTGTCGAAAATCTTCCCGCACAGCTCGACCCCATGGCGCCTGAGCACCGTCCAGTCATACTTGAGATTCTGGCCGACCTTTACAATATCGGCGTTTTCCAGCACCGGCCGCAGCGCCGTCAGCACCACCTCCAGATCGAGCTGATCCTCTGCCGGGTCATGTCCGCAGGGGATATACCAGGCTTCATCCGGCCGCACGGCGAATGAAAGCCCCACCAGATTTGCAGTCATGGTGTCCAGAGCCGTGGTTTCGGTATCCAGCGCACAGATGCCCGCCTTTTCGATCTCTTTTACCAGCGCGGACAATCCCTGTTCATCCCGTACGGTGTGGTAATTCTTTTTGGACAGATCGGAAGAAATGGGGTAATCCTTCTGCAGCTGCCGAAATTCAAGCTCCTTGAACAGATGCGCCAGCCTGGTGTTGTCCGGACCCCGGTAGGTAAAGGCGTCTATGTCCAGGTCAACGGGGCAGTCGGTGTGGATGGTGGCCAGCTGCCGGCTCAGACGGGCCTGGGGCTCATGGGCCAGGAGTTTTTCCTTCTGCTTGGCCGACTTGATCTCATCGATGCGGGCGTACAGGTCATCCATGTCCCGGTACGTCTGGAGCAGGCAGAGGGCGGTCTTCTGGCCGATGCCCGGCACGCCGGGAATGTTGTCCGAGGCGTCTCCGGCCAGCCCGAGCACGTCGGCCATCTGCTGCGGTTCGATACAGTAGGTTTCCCGCACGGACCCGGGGTCGATGAGCAGGTCTTTCATGGGATCCCAGATAATGATGTTGTCCGTCACCAGCTGGACGAAATCCTTGTCGCCGGTGACCATGACCACGAAAAACCCCTGCTGCTCCGCCTTTTTGGCCAGGGTGCCGATCAGGTCGTCGGCTTCAAAACCTTGCTGTTCATATATGGGAAGACCAAACCCCCGGGTGACTTCTTTGATGTAGGGAATCTGCACGGCCATGTCATCGGCCATGGACGGCCGGTTAGCCTTGTAGTCGGCATAGAGATCATGCCGGAAGGTGGCCCCCTTGGAATCAAAAAACATGGCCGCATACCCGGGCTTTTTTTCGTTCATCAGCTTGATCAGCATCCGGGTGAACCCGAACACCGCATTGGAAGGAAACCCTTTGGAGGTGGCCAGGCTGCGGATGGCATGATAGGCCCGGTGGATATAGGCGGTGCCGTCGATGAGATAGAGGGTGGGTCTTTTTTCTGTCATGGGCTTATGAGGAATTTAAGATATCGTAGAGCTGACTCAAACGCTGGATATGGTAATCGCCGTCCAGGTCCGGATCGTCGTAAGCCGCCAGGGGAACGCCGGCCGCCCGGGCCGCAAGCGCATCCAGCTTCGAATCCCCCACGTACAGCATCTGATCCGGCGGCACGTCAAAATGATCAAGGATCTTTTGCAGCGGATCCGGATGCGGCTTGGGGCGGGGCACATCCAAGGCGGTGACCACCAGGTCGAAATAGTCTTCGATGCCGTGGATTTTTAAAACCTTGCCCATGGTGTCGGAGCGGTTGGTGGCCACGGTAAGATAAATCCTGCCCCGGTAGAAATCAAGGAGCCGGACAAGGTCCGGCTCCATTTCCATCATGGGGATGTACGGGTCGTACCCGTTTGTTCTGCGGAAAGCATGGGCCGCGGCAATGGCATCCTCATCTTCAAAGAGGTGGGCAATCGCCCGGTCCACCGTCTGCATCTGGGCATACGCATACTGGTCCGGCGTCATGGGAGGCCGGCCGAAATTTGCCAGGATGTCGTTATAGTACGCGGAATTGGCCTTTTGCGTATCGAACATCACCCCGTCGCAGTCGAAGGCCAGTACCCGGTATCGGCCCATCAGCCCTTGTTTTCTTCCGGTTTGGGCCGGATGTAGCCGGTGACCACGATGGTCAGCGGGGGATAATCACTCTGATCGGTCAGGATGATGATCTTGTCGTAATACCGGCCTTCAGTCTGCTTGGTGTTCGCCACGGTCAATTCATAGACCTTCTGGCCGGATTCATCCTTTTCGTTTACAGACACGGAAATGTCCGTCCCCAGCTGGGGAGTGATTTTCAAGATGTTAAAGGCGGTCTTGCCTTCCGGGATGATCTTGACGGTCCGGGTGATGGATTCGCCCACATACCCGGTCAGGTTCACCCGGCTGGGCTCGATGGTGGCCAGCTGGCTGACCTTGCCGCTGATATTGAGTTTTATTTCGTTGTTTTCCGGGTCATTGGTAATTGCCCGGATGGTTTTGTGAAGATCTTTGCCGCCGTAACCTTTTGTTTCCACCAGTACTGAAATGATTCCCTCCTCGCCCGGAGGGATCGGCTTATCGGGAGAAGCCGCTTTGGTGCACCCTCACCCGGTTTTGACTTCTTTGATGACCAGGTCGGCATTGCCGGTATTCTTAATGGCAAAATCGGCCTTCACGGTTTTTCCTTCGGCCACCATGCCGAAATCGTACGAATCGGATTCGGCGACCGCCTTGGGTACCTGTCCTTCGGCAAATGCCAAAGTGACCATTCCGGAGACCAGTATGATCATCAGGATCATGATACCGGTAAAACGCATCTTGTGTTTCATACCATACCTCTTCGATGTTGTTGAAATTTTACCATATGCAGGAGAACGGCGCGCCTCTGCCGAACGCCCTTTGCACAATTTCCTGAACACATAAGGGATATCGGGTTTTCTGTCAAGTGAATAACTCCGGGCGTCATGGGGCTTGCGCGGGGAGATCGCTTCTGATATTAACTATCTGAAGGCAAAGCGGATCTATGGCCCATAATGACGGCCCTGGTCTCAAAGCCCAAAATCCATGATTTTTCGTTTCAGGCATTTCAGGCGCAATATTTCAAGATCATAAAACGAAACACGCACACGATTGGAAAACAGGATGGAACAAAACACCACCGGCTTATCCCAGGGCGTCACCTTTCTGATTGCGGCGGCATGTTTTGTGGTCATCGTCGCGGGGATGAAAAATGCGGCCGATCTGCTGATCCCTTTTCTGCTGTCCGTCTTCATCGCCATCATATTCACCCCGCCGCTTTTCTGGCTTCAGCGCAAAGGCGTGCCCGGCATCGTGGCCATCATTTTTATCATCGCCTGCATGGTCGCCATCGGGTACGGAATTGCCCGGTTCGTCGGAAGCAGCGTGGACGATTTTACCAATTCAATTCCCACCTATCGGGAAATGCTCATCGTTCAGTCGGCCAGTTTTCAGAAATGGCTGGCCCGGATGGGAATCGAGATCACCGATGAAATGCTGCGCAAAACCTTAAACCCGAGCATCGCCATGCAGATGGCGGCCAAAACCCTCACGGGGCTCAGCGGCGCGCTGACCAACGCCTTTTTGATCCTGCTGACGGTCATCTTCATCCTGCTGGAAGCGGCCGGTTTTCCCAACAAGATCCGAAGCGCCCTCAAATCGCCGGAAAAATCACTTTCCGGCTTCAGCCGGTTCATGGAAAGCGTCAACCGGTACATGGCATTAAAGACGATTTTCAGCCTGCTCACCGGGCTGGCCGTGTTTGCCTGGCTGGCCATTCTGGGAGTTGATTTTGCCCTCCTGTGGGGATTGCTGGCGTTTCTGCTCAATTACATTCCCAACATCGGGTCGATCCTGGCGGCGGTTCCGGCGGTATTGCTGGCCCTGGTGCAATTGGGACTGCTGCATGCGCTGCTGGCCACCGCCGGATTTTTAGGGGTGAACATCGTATTCGGCACCATCCTTGAACCCCGGTTCATGGGAGGCGGACTGGGACTGTCCACACTGGTGGTTTTCCTGTCCCTGGTGTTCTGGGGATGGGTGCTGGGGCCGGTGGGAATGCTCCTGTCCGTGCCGCTGACCATGATCATCAAAATTGCGCTGGAGAGCAACGAAGAGACCCGCTGGATCTCCGTCATGCTGGGCGTCAATCCTTCACGGACCACCCTGCCGGCAATGCCTCCCCAGGAGTGAGCCGCTGGGCGATATGAAACCGGTCCGCCTGATCCTCAGTTCCCAGTATTTTCTTTATTTTTCCGTACTGGGCATCTTTCTGCCCTATTTCAACCTGTACTGTTACCATCTGAATTTTTCGGGTTTCCAGATCGGCGTGCTCGCCTCGGTGCGGACACTGGCCACGGCCCTGTTTCCCCTGGCGTGGGGGGCGCTTGCGGATAAATACCTGATCCGCAGACCCATCTACATCTTTTGCAGCTTCATCAGCGCAGCCCTCTGGGCGTCTTACCTGCTTACCACCGATTTTGAGGCGATGCTTGTGATCACCGCCGTTTACGGCATCTTTTTCGCGCCCGTCATCGCCTTTCTGGAATCGTTTTCCATGGACCTGCTGGACACGGAAAAGACCGGCTACGGAAAGCTTCGGGCATGGGGTTCCATCGGGTTTATCCTCACCGTGGTGGCGGTGGGACGCATCATTGATTATTACAGCGTCAGCGTCATCATCGTCCTGATCCTGGCCGGATCACTGGTCCAGTCGGCCGTGTCCCTGAAAATTCCACATGTTCGAACGACCCGAAAATCCCCGTTTTCCGCCGGCGTGAAAACCCTGGCCAATCGCCGGGTGTTCGTCTTTCTGTTCTGCGCCTTTCTGATGCTGGCCAGCCACGGCACCTATTATGGTTTTTTTTCCATCCACCTGGACAACCTGGGGTTTTCGTCCACCTTCATCGGCGTGACCTGGGCGCTGGCTTCGGCGGCGGAAATCGGGGTGATGATGTTTTCAAAGCCGCTCTTTGCGCGGTTTTCTTATGAGCATGTGCTTATCGGCGCATTCATGGCGGCCGCTCTGCGATGGCTGATCCTTTTCTTCGTCTCCTCTCCCGTGCCGATCATCGCCTCCCAGATGCTGCACGCCTTCTCCTATGGCGCCTTTCACATGGCCAGCATCCTCTACATCGACCAGCTGACCCCGAAAGAGGCCAAAACCCTGGGCCAGTCGGTGAACAACGCGGTGACCTACGGATTCGGCATCATGGCGGGATTTCTGATCAACGGATATTTTTTCGACAAGGTCGGCGCGGGGCCCCTGTTTCTGTTCAGTTCGGGGCTTGCCTGTGCAGGGGGCGTGCTGCTGTTTTTCAACAGAAGCAGATAGGCTTTTCCGTTCGGCAATTCAAAAAAGATTGTACCGCCACAAAGGATCTGTGCACGTGAACGATTTCTTTACTCCTCCGGCTTCAGCACCAGGAAAAACAGGCGGCCGGGATGTTTCATATAGCCGGCGGCCATTTCCGCATAGGGGCCGCTTCCCCAGAAGATATCCGCCCGGCCGGGACCGGTGATGGCGCTGCCCGTATCCTGGTTGGCCATGAACCGCGAGCAATCGATCCACTCGGGTTTTCTGCCTTCGGGCGCATTTACCGGCTTCTGCGCTTCCATGTAGACCAGCCCGGCCGGCGGACAGATGCGGCGGTCGGCGGCGAAGAGACCGCCCCGGGGTGAGTTCGATGTCGTAACATCCCACGGCCCCCCGGTCTGAAGTTCTTAAAAAAGACGTAACGGTCATTGGAGTTGAAGATGTCGTTCATCTCCTCCGGATGTGCTTTCAAATACGCCCGAAGGGACTGCATGGAGACCTGTTCCTTTTTCATTTTTCCATTTTCGATCAGGTACTTGCCGATGCTGCGGTAGGGTTGACCATTGGTGGTGTCAAAATGAAGATGTAACAGATCGCCCCCCGGCAGCCGGACCGAACCCGATCCCTGGATGTGCAGGAAAAACAGATCCACAGGATCATCCACCCACACAATGGGCCTCAGTGTCTCAGCCCCCCTTCCCTCCTCGATTTCCCGGCGGGTGTAATAGGGGACCACCTGGCTGCCGACTTTCCGGCCGATGGTTTCGCGGTCTTTGCCGGCACTCGAAAGATCCGGCTGCGGGATCACGACCAGGTCTTGGGGCCGGCCGTACACGGGATGGCAGAATCTGTCCGTGCGCAGAAGACTGCCCGCAAGCTGCGGCAGGTAATAGCCGGTAAACAGCACGGGGACGCCGGCATCGTCTTCTGAAAATACATAGACCCGGTAATTCCTGCGGATAAAATCGCTCAGCGGCAGGGGGGCGGGGCCGGTGCGGATAAATTCGGCAAAGCATTCAAGGGATTTTACCATGTGAGCCGCCGTGTACGCATCCCGCCCGTACAGGATACGGGTCTGTTCCGGCAGCTTTTTGAAATAAGAAATGCTTCCGTCGATACAATCGGTCAGGTGCTGGTACATCAAATCATCGACGAACACGGGAATATCGGCCTCATCCATCCGCACCAGGGATGCATGCCCGCCTTCGGCAAGCGCGATATCATCGCCCGGGGTCAGCAAAAACAGAACCCATGCAGCTGCCGCGAGTATCAAAAGGGTTCTGCGCTTCAGAAAATGCAGATCGGCTCATGCGTCCTCTTCCACGACCATCCGGCGGGGCTTGTTTTCCACCGGTGAAAGCGCGATGAGCGTTTTTCCGCCCTTGACCGTCACCCCCATCTCCTCGAATTTCCGTGCGGACGGCAGCACCCGCCGTTCCAGCGAACCCACGGTCTGGTTGAAAGTGGAGACGCATTTCTCCAGGTCCCGACCCAGGCTGTTCAAATGATCCACGAGTGATGCCAGACGATTGTAGAGTTCATTTCCCAGCGTAGACACCGCCCTGGCATTATCGGCCGCCGCCGTCTGCTTCCATCCGTAGGATACGGCCTTGAGCAGGGAGATCAGGGTGGTGGGCGTGGCCAGGATCACCCCTTTTCCGGCCGCCTCTTCGATCAGCCCGGGCATTTTCCCCAGGGCCGCGCTGAAAAAATTTTCCCCGGGCATGAACAGGATCACGAATTCCGGGGTGGGCGCAAACTGGGTCCAGTATTCCTTCTGGGCCAGTTTCTGAACATGGGTCTGCACGTGCCGGGCATGCCGTTCCAGCATCTCCTCCGTGCCGTCCCTGGACGGGGCCTCCAGAGAATCCAGGTAAGCGGTGATGGGCACCTTGGAATCGACGATGATGCGCCGATCCCCCGGCAGCTGGATGATCATGTCCGGCCGAACGGTGTTCTGACCGTCCTTTTCCGTGGGCTGTTCGAAAAAATCGCACCGGTTCTGCATGCCCGATATTTCCACCACCCGGCGCAGGGTGATTTCCCCCCAGCGGCCCCGGACATGGGGCATGCGCAGGGCATTGACCAGCTTTCCGGTCTCCCGCTGCAGTTCGTTCTGGGTATGGGACAGGGCCAGGACCTGCTGGGTCAGTTCGCCATAGGCCTTTTCACGGGCCTTTTCCATGGACCGGACCTGCTGATCGTACTTTTCCAGGACTTGTGCCACCGGTTTCACCATTTCCCGGACCGCCTTTTCCCTCCCTTCAAAATCGGTTCTGGCCGCCGCCACATATCCGGAAAACGTCTGACCCGCCAGGTCCAGAAATGCCTGGTTGTTTTCCTGCAGCACCCGGCCGGACAATGCCGTAAATGTCTCGATCATCCGCGCCCGCATTTCCTCGAACCAAACCGCCTTTTCCCGGGCGGCCTCCCGTTCGCTCTCCATGCGGCACGCCAGCTCGGCCTGGCGCTGCTTTAATTCCGACACCGTCTCCAGTAGCGTTCGCACCTCAGCGGTTTTCGCCGCCAGGTCCGTTTTCAGGGCCTGCATCTGTTCCAGGCTGTTTTCAGATGCCGCATGGGCGTTTGACAATTCCAGGTACCTTCGGTCGGCTGCCTGGAGTTCCTGGTGGTACTGCTCCAGGGTGGCTTTCAGGGAATCCTTCTCCGCCCCGGCCCGCTCCAGGTCACCTGCCAGCCGGTCATTGACGGATGCATAAGAGGCCAGGCGGCGGCGCAGAACCGCCCGGGTAATGATCCAGCCGGCCAAAAAACCGGCAGCGGTTCCGGCGGCGATCAGGCCATAGAGCATCAGGGGTTCGGACATGATTTCGGGGCTCCGCGCTTCAATGAATCATTGGTGTTTCTGCTGTGCAATTGCTCATGTCCCTCAATATTAAATGGCGGCTGGACGGTCATCGCTGGTTTATCGTTCGGGGTCGGCCGGGTTGCGCACAAAAGTCCCGCTCCTGCCGCCGGACTTTTCCAGCAGACAGATGCCGGAGATCACCATTTCCCTGTCCACCGCCTTGCACATGTCGTAGATGGTCAGTCCGGCGACAGAAACTGCGGTCAGCGCTTCCATCTCCACCCCGGTGCGGTCGAAGATCTCCGCCGTGGCGCGAATTTCGATCCGGCATCGATCCGCATCCGGGAAAAACTCCACCGCCACATGGGAAATATTCAAGGGATGGCACAGGGGAATCAGGTCCGGTGTCCTCTTTGCCGCCATGATGCCGGCGATTCGGGCGGTCTCCAGTACATTGCCCTTCTTGATGTCGTTTTCCATGATCCGCGCAAATGTGGCCGGTTTCATGGAAACCACCGCCCGGGCCACCGCCCGGCGGCAAGTGGATGGTTTTTCCGAAACATTCACCATCTGCACCCGCCCCTTTTCATCCAGGTGGGTCAATTCATCGGCCATGCTCATTCCCCTTCGAAAAATTCGGTCTTGGTGGTCACCGTCTGCTTGACCGCATTTAAGGTACGCTCCAGCACCCGGATCACATGATCCCGGATATCGCCGGCCACCACGATGACCATCACGTCCTCTCCCACCGCCAGGCGGCGGCCTTCCGCGATGTGGATGACAATCTCGACAATCCCTTCAGACTGTTTTTCTTTCTCGATGATCCGGGCGAGCCGGTCGTGGTCCACCGACACCATCAGCCCGGAAACGGGTCTTCCATCCCGGGAAGTGCCCCGGACGACCCCGTTATGGCACAGAACCATTCCGGCCTTGTGAAAATCGGGGTGCTGCTTTACCTGAGTAATGTAGCCATTGATATTCATTTTTTTGCTCCTGAATGTGACCGCAATCCTTCGGCACCTCCCCTATTTCCCCTTGCTCAGGGAGCGTGCCTGTGCCAGATGCTCAGCGGTATTGATGTTAAAAAAGGAAAGCAGTTCCGGGTCGGCCGACCGAAGCGTCTTTTCCCCGATTTTTTTCACCCGGGTTTTTCGCATCACCATCTGAATTTTCAATTTTTCTTCCCGGATATGCCGGTCCATCAGGGAAAGACACTTTCGGGAATACGCCGCGCACATGGGCTCCAGGCCGGCAGATGTTTCCGGAATCACCACCCCCGCGTCCGGTTCGATCTCGCCTATGACGGTTTTCACCATTTCAGATTTTAAAAACGGGGTGTCGCAGGCAGTGACAAAAATAAAGGGATGGCTTGCGTAAAACAGGCCGGTGTGAATGCCGGTGAGGGAACTGCGGATGTCATGAATGTCTGAGGCGATATGGGCATTGTATTCCAGGTAGCTGACCGGGTCATTGGTCACCATGATGATTTCGTCGAATATGGCGGCAAAGACCGAATAGATCCGGTCGATGATCCGAACACCGTCGATTTCCAGAAAAGCCTTGTTCCTGCCGGAAAAGCGGGTGCTCAACCCCCCGGCCAGGATAACGCCGCTGCAGGAAACATCCCTGGTTTGCATAAGTGCCGACCGCCTCATTCGACCATTTTTCTTGCATGACGCAATAAATGGAAAGTACACCCAATCTCCGCATCACCCCGACATTAAAAAATAATCGATGAGAAGTCAATGCCCACTCGCGACAGCAACCATCGCGACCGCAATGGATAGGGCCGACTTCCGGAATATCATCATCGGCCTTCCGACCAGAGGGCAATGTCTCTCCCGGGTCATATTTTTTAAAAACTTGATCTTGGCCACCTTCCGGGGTAGACTGTCGGCTGTTTTTTTACATTTTAAACCCAACAAGGAAATGAAAATGGGCGACCGCATCCCTCTTCTGGAGGCACCGGACATGGGCGGGATTCTGAAGCGGATCACAGATGATATTATCAAATCGCACAGGGATATAGACGATCTGGCCCTGATCGGCATCCACACCCGGGGGGTTTACCTGGCCCGGCGCATCCGGGAGATGATATTGCATCAAACCGGAACCGAACTTCCCGCAGGCGCCGTGGATATCAATTTATACCGGGATGACTGGACCCGGGTGGCCCAGCAGCCCGTTGTGAAAGCCACGGACATCTCATTTAACCTCAATGACATGCAGATCATCCTGATTGATGATGTGCTGTTTACCGGAAGGACCATCCGGGCCGCCATGGATGCAATCATGGATTTCGGGCGCCCCGCCCGGATCGAATTGGCCGTGCTCATCGACCGGGGCCACCGGGAGCTTCCCATCCAGGCCAATTATGCCGGAAAGACCATCGATACCCGACCGGACCAGGCCGTTAACGTGCTGCTCACGGAAAGCGACGGCATCGACCGGGTCGATCTCATCACCGGGTAGGCGATCATGGGCCGGAAAGAACACGTCAAAGACGCTCCCAGGCAGCTGAGAGTGGCCATCATCACGGTTTCATCCACCCGCACCCTGGCCGATGACCAGAGCGGAGCCTGGATGCGGCAGCAGGCGGAAGCAGAAGGCCATATGGTGGTGCTACACCAGGTCGTATCCGATGACCGGCCCCAGATTGCAGATCTGGTCAAAAAGACCGTCGGCACCCATTCCCCCCATCTGCTGATCACCACCGGCGGCACCGGACTGACGCCGCAGGACGTCACCATCGAATCCATCCGGCCGCTGTTTGAAAAGGAGATGACTGCTTTTGCGGTGCTGTTCACACAACTCAGCTACTCCGAAATCGCTTCTGCGGCCCTGCTTTCACGGGCAGTTGCCGGTGTGATCGGAAAGAGTGCGGTTTTTTGCCTGCCGGGCAGTCTGAATGCGTGCAAACTCGCCTGCAAGGCCTTGATTTTTCCCGAAGCCGGTCATATTGTTGCTCATGTCTGCAGCATTTAATTTTTTCCCAAGGAGTTAAATTTCATGTTTGGCATCGGAATGCCCGAACTGATCGTCATATTGGCCGTCGCCCTGATCGTGATCGGCCCGAAAAAATTGCCTGACCTGGCCCAGTCCCTGGGCCGGGCGTTGAATGAATTCAAAAAAGCCTCCCGCGATTTCAAGGATTCCCTCGACATCGATGACAACCTGTCCGACATCAAAAAAAACCTGACAGAAATCAATGACGATGTGCGGGGTGCACTCAAGGCCACCACCCGGAAGCAGAGCCCCGCGGACAAGGTCGAAATCCAGCCGCTGACCCCCTATGAATCGGATCATCCCCAGGCGGACGGTCCGCAGCCGCAGCCGCCTGCTGAAGACAAGAACGGCGGAAAACAGGAAGAGAGCGAAAACAAAACAGATGCATGAAGAAGAGAAGCTGCCGTTTACCACCCATCTGGAAGAGCTTCGCAGTCGCCTGATCCGCTGCTTTATCGCCATCGCCGTGGGGTTCGGGGTGTCCTATGTATTCAAGGAGAAAATTTTCCAATTGCTGACGAAGCCGCTTCTGGCGGCGCTTCAGCAGGGGGATACCCTGATATTCACCGGCATTCCGGAAGCCTTTTTCACCTATCTCAAGGTTTCCCTGCTCTCGGGCATTATGCTGGCCGTCCCGGTGATTCTCTACCAGTTCTGGATGTTTGTCGCCCCGGGGCTCTATCGGGAGGAGCGCAAGATCATGCTCCCCATCGTCATCGTCTCCTCCTTTTTCTTTCTGGCGGGGGCGCTGTTCGGCTATTTCATCGTCTTTCCCTACGGGTTCAAGTTTCTGCTGGGGTTTGCCACCCAGAACATCCGGGCGCTGCCCTCCATGAAGGAATACCTGGGGTTCGCCGCCAAGCTGCTGATCGCTTTCGGCCTGGTGTTTGAAATGCCCCTGGTGATTACCTTTCTGGCCCGGCTGGGTCTGGTCTCCGTCGATTTTCTGAAAAAAAACCGAAAATACGCCCTCCTGCTGTTTTTTGTCATTGCCGCAATTCTGACCCCCCCGGATGTGGTGACCCAGGTCATGATGGCTTTTCCCCTGATGATCCTTTATGAAATCAGCATCATCGGCGCACGGATCTTTCAGCGCCGCTCCCCTCTGGAAGAAAAACCCGAAAACCCAAAATGACCCTCTCGTAAAAAGCGCTTGTACCGCAACCGGGGTTTTGGCAAAAAGAGATCTGAGACTTGGACCCTAAACTCGAATTCTGATTTCAATGAGGATCTGCAACCATGAAAATGCGTACGTTTCAAATATGGATGACGATTTTTTGCCTGATCATTCCGGCCTCGGCATTTGCCGGTGAAAATGACCAGCCCCTGCCGGATTATCTGCAGGCCGAAAAAATAGCCAAACGGCCGGTGGCGGAAATCCCCCAGCAGGTATTTGAATTTTCCCCGGTGGTGGACGGAACCCGGTTTGATCATACCTTCATCGTGAAAAACACCGGCAGCCTCCCCCTCGAAATTCGGGACATCATCACCGGATGCGCATGCACCACCGCGGCTTATCCCAAAGAGATCCCGGCCGGCGAGGAAGGAGAAATCACTTTTACCATGGACACCAAAGGGTACGGCGGGCAGAATTTTTCCAGAAAGATACTGGTATCCAGCAATGATCCGGACAAAGGCGTCTTTTATTTATACATCGAAGGCGACGTGGAAAAATTCGCGGAAATGGATCCCCGGGCGCTGCGGATCAAGACCGCTCCTGGAAGCGGTGAAACCTTTGATATCGCCATCACTCCCCGGCCCCAATATCCGTTTAAGATCAACGGGTCATCCGTGGACGATATCCTCGCAGACAAGCTATCCGTTGTCGATATCCGCCAGGTGGAAGGGAAATATATCGTCACTGCAAAAAGCACCGCCCAGGCGCCCGTCAAGTACATGGGAAAAATCCATCTTCAGACCGACAGCCCGATCCGGCCGGATTTAACCATCAATGTCCGGGGGACGGTGGAGTAAAGATCCGCTTTTGCTGCCATCTGATCGGAAACAGACCGGGCCGGTAACGATTACCGGCCCGGCTGAAGACCGAAACAGTCCGATGTAGTGCCGGCATCGGCTGCCTCGGAAGATTTAAGGTTTAATTGCTCAGGCGATCCCGCCTTCTTTGGACATTTTTGCCGCTTTCAGGGCATTTACGGGGGAAGCCGGCCCCGATGGCCGACCGGGAAGAGAAGTCGTGCCCGAATAGGAATACACCTCGAAATCCGGGTAGGCATTTCCACCGTGCTCGGCAAAATCGAGTCCCTCTATTTCTTCTTCTGGCGTAACCCGCAGTCCGATGGTCGCATCGATCAGCTTGAACACGATAAATGCGGCGGCAAAGGTCCAGACGAAGGCCGCGCCGATGCCCAGCAGCTGGACGCCCACGATTTTGGCCGATGTTCCGCCGATGTTGAACAGCCCCGCAGCCAGTGTTCCCCAGGCACCGTTTACGCCGTGCACCGATACCGCACCCACCGGGTCGTCGATCTTGATGTGGTCAAAGAAAAGGACCGAGACGAATACCAGCACGCCGGCGACCAGACCGATGATCACCGCGCTGGTCGGCGTCACGTTGGCGCATCCGGCGGTGATCCCCACCAGACCCGCCAAAGCGCCGTTTAGACTCATACCCACTTCCGGCTTCCCGAATTTGATCCAGGAAATGATCATGGCCATGATACAACCGGCCGCGGCAGCCAGGTTGGTATTCACCGCGATCATGGCGATATCGGTATTGGCGGCCGTGGTGGAGCCGGCATTGAACCCGAACCAGCCCATCCAGAGAATAAACACCCCCAGTGCCGCCAGGGGAATATTGTGCCCCAGTATCGGGCGTATGCCGCCGTCCTTGCCGTATTTGCCCAGGCGCGGACCCAGAACGATGGCGCCGGCCAGGGCGGCCCACCCGCCCACGGAATGAACCACCGTGGAACCCGCGAAATCGATGAACCCAAACCCTTCCAGCCAGCCGCTGCCGTGGAACAGACTCCCCCAGGCCCAGCTGCCGAAGACGGGATAAATTACCGCGGAAATGGCGACACTATAGAGAATATAGCCGATGAACTTGGTTCTTTCCGCCATGGCCCCGGACACGATGGTGGCGGAAGTGGCGGCAAACACCACCTGAAACATCCAGAAGGCCAGCACCCAGGGATCGCCGCCGGGGGTGAAATCACTCAGGAAAAAACCGGAAGTGCCGAACCAGCCGGTCCGGGTGGCGCCGAACATCAGACCAAACCCGATGGCCCAGAAGGCGATAGAGCCCATGGCAAAATCCATCAGGTTTTTCATCATGATGTTGATCGCATTTTTCGCCCGGGTAAATCCGGCTTCCACCATGGCAAAACCCGCCTGCATGAAAAATACCAGCACGGCCGCCATTAGCGTCCACATATAATCGGCATGGGTCTGTACCAGTGCAATCGCATCAGCGGGCGAGGCATCCTCCGCCCATGCCGCGGTCGCCCCTGCGAGCACGAACATAATGACAGTTGACAAGATTTTCATTTTTCCATCCTTTCCCCATAATCGTTAACATCAAAAGAGCAATCTTTGAATTCGTCTTCTCCAAGTGTCATCACCATATGAGCAAAGGGCGTGCCATTTCCGATTATTAATAATAAATAATTGAATTAATTAATTTTAAGTTTTATTATATCATAATTGATTCCTTAAATTGATTTACAATTTTGTAAGACCGACAGCATATTTTAGACAAAATTGTCATCGCAGATATCCATTTTCACATTTGCCTATATTTCCGGAGAAAAGCCGCCTGCAGAATACAAAGCAATGGTAGATAAAGGAAATATTTTTCCCGCACGCGCAAAAAAGGCGCAAGCTGAATCCTTGCGCCTTTGAGAGAGGCTTTAAATCAACTTACGCCAGTCGGGGCAGGCAGACCGAAAAGGTGGTCCCTTCGTCGATTCGGCTGTCCACCTTGATGATGCCGTTGTGGGCTTCGACAATGCTCTTGACGATGGCCAGCCCCAGACCGGTGCCGTTGATAAATCGGGTCTTTTCATTTTTCACCCGGTAAAACCGATCAAAGATGCGGTCCGCCTCTTCCTCGGGGATGCCGAAACCCGTATCCGAAACCCGGATGACGGCATAGTGCTCATCTTCCTGGACCGATGCGGTGATGGTGCCCCCTTCCCGATTGTACCGGATGGCATTGGTGATCAGGTTTGCAATCACCTCGCCGATGTTGGTCCGATTGCCCATGATGGCAATCGCCCGGCCGGGGTTTTCCATGACCAGCTTCACCGATTTTTCACCGGCCTGGTCCTGATAAAATTTAACCTGTTCATCTATCAGATCGACAATATTGAGTTTTTCCTTGTCCTGGTTGATCAGGCCCGATTCGATTTTGGCCAGGTCCAGAAGCTCCGCCGAGAGATTGGAGAGCGACTTGATCTTGTCCGACGAACGCGTCAGCATCTCCTTCTGCTTATCAGTCAGGTCACCGGCCAGCCCGTCTAAAATGACGTTGAGCTGCATCAAAACCGTATTTAACGGGCTCTTGATCTCATGGGCCACCATGGAGACGAAATCCGATTTCATCCGGTCGAGCCGGCGCAGCGTCGTGATGTCGTGCAGCACGGTGACCGTTCCCAGGTTCCGCCCCAGACGGTCCCGGAAAGGGATGCAGCGGGCGCCGATGATCAGATCCCGGTCATGGCCATTGTCGGCGATGGTGATCTCTTCGGTCAGTTCGACGAATTCCTCCAAAGGCTGGGCCAGGGCCTGATCGATCATCTCCAGCACTTTGGGCTCTGAGACGATATCGCTGACCGGTCCGCCAATAATGTTTCCCCCACGGCAGCCCAGAATTTTCATGAAGGTGGGATTGGCCAGCGCCACCCGCTTCTTGTTGTCCGTGATCAGCACCCCGTCGCCCAGCAGGTTGATCATCACCCGCATGCGTGATTTTTCCGTGGCGATATCCTGAAGGGTGCGGATGAACTCAATGGCCTTGGTCACCACCAGGCGCAGGTCCTGGGGGGAAAAGGGTTTGGGGAGAAAATCAAACGCCCCCCGTTTCATGGCCTCGATGGAGTGCTCGATGGTGGCATACCCGGTAATGACAATGATTACCGTGTCGGGATGAAGGGATTTGACCCTGGACAATACCTCCATCCCCGATATCCCGGCCATCATCAAATCCAGCAGGATGATATCGAAATGATTCACCTCGATCATCTTGAGCCCGATTTCCCCGTTTTCGGCCTGCTGAGTGAAACATCCCTCACCACTCAGAAACCGGCAGCAGGAATCCCTGATCCGCTTTTCGTCATCGATGACCAGCACCCGCGGCTGGAAAAACATGTTCGGGGTCGATTGCTGATTACTTTGATCTTCTGTTTCCATTTTTATCAACACTCTTTATAAAAGCGCACCGGACATCATCGGCTCATCCGCGGTCGGTGCATACAGGGGGAGCTCCAGGATAAAGGTGGTCCCCGACGAACCGGTGGCTTTCACCGCAATCCGGCCGCCGTGTTCCTCGACGATGCCGTAGGCGATGGAAAGTCCGAGCCCCGTGCTCTTTCCAATTTCCTTGGTGGTAAAAAAAGGATCGAATATCCGGGAGGTGTTTTCATCCGGAATCCCGCAGCCGGTGTCCTGCACCTCCAGAAATACTTTTTTGTTCAATTTGTCCCGGCTGGTTCTCAACGTCAGTTCACCCCGGCCCTTCATCGCGTCGGCTGCGTTCATCACCAGATTGATGATGACCTGCTGGAGCTTGTTGGCATCCACATGGACCAGCATCATGTCATCGGCAAGCTCTCTTTTCACTGTGATATTTCCGAAGATCTTCTGGTCCCGGGTCAGCCGGAGGCTCTGCTCCACGACCTCATTGATGTGGACGATGCTCTTCCTGGAATCCGTCCGGCGGCTGTAAACCAGCAGGCTCTTGACAATATCCTTGCACCGGTTGGCATCTTCCACGATATATTCCAGGTCGGAGCGCAGGGGGTGATCCGTTTCCAGTTTTTCCAGGATCAGGCTGGAGTTGAACAGGATCCCGGTCAACGGGTTATTGATCTCGTGGGCCACACCGGCAGCCAGCTGCCCCAGGGAGGCCATTTTATCGGATTGGGCCAGCTGTTTCTTGGCTTCCTCAAGCTTCTTTTCGACTTCCAGCTTATGCCTCAAATCATTGTAAATCGCCATGGTGGCGGTTTCATGGCCCTCATCGTCGTAAATGATGGCCGCCGTCATTTCCACCGGTATTTCCAACCCGTCCGAATTGATGATGGTGATCATGGTGCTGGGCAGCTTTCCCTTGCCGCCGATCTGCTCATCCCGGAGCATGCGCATGATCTCCTTGGCCTTTCCCGGCGGGTACAGATCTTCGGCCCGCCGAATCCGGCGGCCTCCGTTCTGGTGGGCGGTGCCGAACAATTCCCGGGCGGCCCGGTTCATCAGCTCGAGATTTCCCTGCCGGTCTGCAGCCACGATGGCACTGGCCGAACTGTGCACCACCCGGCTGATAAACTCCTTGATGCCGGCCAGTTCGCTCTCCAGCAATTTCAACCGGGTGACATCCCGGATGCTTTCGATGATGTAGGCGACCTCCCCCTGGTCATCGAGGATGGGCGAAAACACCCGGTCCTCCCAGCGATTTTCTTTTCGCCGGGTCATGGAATACCCTTTTTTCCGTTTCAGCACCTGGTGGATGGGGCATTCATCCGTATCGCACTGGGTGGTGCCGTCGGAAAATACTTCACTGCAGGTCTTGCCGAAAAGGGATTCAGTCCTAAAACCGAATGTTTCCACGAAGATCTGATTGGCACTGACGACCGTCTTATCCGGTTTGATGATAATGGTTGGATAAGACAGGGAATCAAAAACCCGCAATCGCCAGAATTGCTCTTTCGTGATCTCAATTTTGCCGTCGTTCAGAATGATATCATATCCCTTTTATCTCTATTAAGCGCCTATATTTAAGCGCCTTTGCCGCGAAAATTCCGCGCAAATTTATCCATCAAGGCATCTGAAAAACATGACCCAGTGCGGCTTCCGCGTCTGCCAGCGCTTCCTGGGGAACCACCAGGTGGATGGCAGCACCGGCGCACCCGGCGATCCACAGGGGAATCGACCGGCTCAGCAAAGCGGAAAAAGCCTGGGCGGCAATGCCGTGGCGATCGCCGAAATGCGGGCCCTGAAGGCAGATCAGGGCCACCGGCGAAAAAAGCTGGGCCGATTCAAACCGGGTTTCCCATTGAGCAGCCGCACCATTGATCGGCATTTTTGATTGACCGCCCGGGGTTGTTTCCTCCACCACCAGAAAGATCCGCAAGCCGCCATCCGGTCTTCTGGATATGGATGCAAAGGCGAATTTACACCCTTGTTCGCCCAGTTCCTGCAGCTGGACACCGGCGGCTTCCAGCTGCCCGCCGTCCAGATCCATCCGGCACAGCATCAGCATGGACCGGCTCTGTATCCCGTAAACCTTGATCTTTTGTTCCACATAGGTCGCCACCGTTTCCAGCGCCTTTTTGGGGAGATGCTCCTCATCGATGGGGCCCTGCAGGAAAGGGGTATGGGTATGCGGCAAGTCCAGGCGATCGGCGAAAAATGCCGCCAGGTTTTCCTGGTCTTGACACTTCACCACAAAGGTCAGTGTGGCGGTGGAAGAGGCCATCCGAAAAAATTCAAAGCCGCTTTTCCCCATGAGCTTCAAGACATATCCCAGAGATTTCAGATCATATCGATGGGGATACAGGGACAGGGTTCCCATGGCGGTCCGGCAGGAAAACAGGGTTCCCGGGGCATTGGCCTGGGTGGGATAGTGTCGGACACTGCCAAGATGCTCCGGCGCCACCAGACAGTCGACCATTGCCGGGGAGTGCAAAAAATCAAGGAGCAGAAAAGCGATGTTGATGCGATCGGCTGACAGAAGCTGGTACAGATGGACAAGACCGTCAGGCGAAGCGTGTTCAAATGTCTCGCCCGCCTGCACATAGGGCTGGCTCAGCTTGATACCGTTCATCCGGATGGAATTCATGACGGGTTCACCTGGCGGCATTCTGATCTGGCATTCAGTCGCTGCCTGTTTTGGCGCGTGCTCCTCGATTTTCCCGTCATACAGCAGCAAAGCCCTGCAGTTTCGGCGCAAAAATCAGAGCGAAAGGATGTCCGATAGGAATTTGATCGCTGCACTTTCCCGGCCGGAAGCGCTCCGGTCGGGAAAATGCAGGTGATCTTTATAAATTTTAAGGCTCCGGGTAGATAAAAAATTCCCGGCCGGGTCATCCCACCTGGTCTGAGACGATTTCCATGAGCTTGTTCAGATCAATGGGTTTGGGAATGTAATCGTCCGCCAGAGTCGATTTTCCGTCGTGGTGCGTATAATTTGTCGTCTGCACCGCATCGGCCACAGCGGTCAGCATGATCACGATGATGTTCTTGAGTTCGCTGCTGGTCTTGATTTCCTCGCAGACTTTCCAGCCGTTCTTGCGGGGCATCATGACATCGAGAATCACTCCCGCCGGCTTTTCTTCCTTGATTTGGTCCATGGCTTCGATGCCGTCATAGGCTTTTGCGGTCCGGTATCCGGCTGCCTCCAGCTTCATGGAAACCGATTCCACCAGATCCGGATCATCGTCTACGACCAAAATTAATTTCTGCTCGTTCATCTTGCCACTCCTTTTGCCTGTATAGATTGATCAGTGCCTGTCAAAAGTCGGTTATACTTCCGGCCGGGGATAAAGACCAGCTTTTTCTATGATCTCGGGGACGATCTGTTCCCATTCGATGGCCATGATATGGAATCCGGCCACGCCCTTGACCTCCCGTAGACGCTGGATAGACTCGACGGCGATCTTGATTCCCTCCTCGGCCTGTTTTTCTTTGGGGACCCCCGCCATCCGCTTGACCATGGCATCGGGAACATCCATTCCCGGAACCTTGTTTTTCATGTACCGGGCCATGCCCACGGTCTTCATCGGGGTAATGCCCGGCATGATATAGACCTTTTCGTGGAGCCCTCTGTCGCAGACCCCTTCCATCCACGTCTCGAATTTATCGAGATTGTAGACGCACTGGGTCTGGATGAAATCGACGCCTGCCTTGACCTTCTTGGCCAGCCGCGCCACCCGGAGTTCGAAAGGATCGGCAAACGGGTTGGCCGCTGCGCCGATGAACATCTTCGGGGGATTGAGGATATCGGCGCCCCCCTGGAACTTCCCTTCGTCCCGCATCTTTTTCACCATCTGGATCATCTGCACGGAATCAAGATCATAGACGTTCTTGGCCATGGGATGGTCCCCGAAATGGGGATGATCCCCGGACAGGCAGAGCATGGTATTGATTCCGAAGGAATACACCCCGATGATGTCGCTCTGCATGGCCAGCCGGTTCCGGTCCCGGGAAACCATCTGCAGGATGGGATCGAGGCCCATCTGCTTGATCATGATGCAGGCGGCTGTGCTCGACATCCGCACCATGGCGGTCTGGTTGTCGGTCACGTTGATGCCGTCGACATAGCCCTTGAGCATCTCCGCCTTTTCTCTGACTTTTTCGGGGGCAGCGCCCCGGGGGGGGCCGCACTCGGAGGTGACCGCCAGGTTTCCCGATTTAAATACCTTTTCCAGTCTGCTTTCCGTTTTCATGATGCCAGATCCTCTCTGATAATTTTCCGCGGTCCGCCATCCCGGCTGGTCCGCCAGTCCTTGGCTTCCATGACCTCTTCATACCGCTTTTCCAGTCCCAGCGCCTTGAGCCGGTCCCAGATGAGCTGCCAGGCACAGTCCACGTTGGAGTCGATCTCGCATTTTCCCTTGGTTGAACCGCCGCAGGGGCCGTTCAGCAAGCTTTTGGAGCAGCGGGCGATCGGGCAGATGCCGCCGGTGATGCCCAGAACGCAATCCCCGCATCCCTGGCACCGTTCCGACCAGACGCCCTGGCGTTCGGAAGCGCCCATGAATTTGGTATTGACCGCCGGAAAGACCGGTTTTTCCTTGTACCGGGCGGCGATGGTCTGTACGCCGCAGCCGCAGGCCATGGACAGGACGGCGTCGGCCGTATCCACCATGCTGACGAGTTCTTCCACGTATTCCGGGTCGCACTGGCGCTCCAGAGTGATCTCCTTGATGTCGATGGTCTTGCCCTGCTTCAAAAAATACAGCTGCAGAGCGGAAGAAAGCAATCCGACCTCCTTGCGGCCGCCGGCGGCGCATACGCTCACGCATTCGTTGCACCCGACCAGCAGGATGCGATCCAGGGGCGCGATGCAGGCGATGATTTCATCCATGGGTTTTTGTTCAGCCGTTATCATTGTTTATATCTCCCGTTAATTCATTCTTTTGTTAACACGCGGCCTTCCGCTTCTCTCCGGCAGGGATACCGATCGGGTTGGGGCCGAGTTGGCGGATTTTTTCCGTAAATTCTTCTGCGGTCCGGGCGAATCGCTCCCCCATCCCCGCCGACATGGTGATCATTTCCACCCGCTCCGGCTCCCAGCCGATCCGCGACAGGATTGCCTGCACCTGACGCACGCGGCTGGCTGCGCGGATATTGCCGGTCTTGAAGTGGCAGTCGCCTTCCAGGCAGCCGGCCACGTATACCCCGTCCGCCCCTTTCTGCAGCGCCTTCATGATATGAATGGCATCCACTTTCCCGGTGCAGGGGACCCGGATAATTTTCACATTGGGCGGATACGACAGCCGCTGACTGCCGGCCATGTCCGCCGCGGTATATGCACAATAATGGCAGCAGAATGCCACGATTTCGGGTTCGAATGCGTCCATTAATTCATCCTTTCAAACAGGCCGTCGAGCTTGGCCATGATCTGATCATCCTCAAATTTCATCAGCTGAATGGCCTTGGCCGGGCAATCCGCGGCGCAGATGCCGCATCCCTGGCACTTGGCCGGATCGATCTCGGAGTAGCCTTCGGCATTGATATACGGCACATCAAACGGACAGGCGCGCACACAGATGAGGCAGGAGGCGCATTTGGTGGAGTCCACCCTGGCGGTGACCGCTCCCACATTGATGACCTTCTGGGCCAGCAGGGTCTGTGCCCGGCCGGCAGCCGCCTGCGCCTGGGTGATGCTTTCCCGCATATTTTTGGGCGCATGTGCCGTTCCCGCGATAAAGAATCCCCGGACCGCCATGTCCATGGGCCGCAGCTTGATATGATCTTCCAGGTAATAGTTGTCCTCGGACCGGGACAGGTGGAACATGATGGCCAGATCCTCGGTGGTTTCCTCATCGGCCACAAACCCGGTGCTCAGGGCCACGCAGTCGGCGGAAACCTCGATATCCATGCCCAGGATGGGATCATTGAACAAAACGGACAGCCCATCGGCTCCGGCATTTACCTTCGGCTTGTTCTCCACCCCGTACCGGACGAATTTCACGTCCTGTTTCCGGGCCTCCCGGTAATAATCCTCCGAAAAGCCATAGGTGCGCATATCCCGATACAGCACGAAGATCTCCGCCTCGGGATTGATGGCCTTGATCCGCAGAGCATTTTTAATGGCCGTCTGGCAGCAGACCCGCGAACAGTTGGGATTGTCCGGCTGCCGGGAACCCACGCACTGGATCATCACGATGGTTTTCAGGGATGAAATCCGGTCCGGGTCATCTTCGATGATGCCGTCGAGGTCCAGCTGGGTCATGACCCGTTTGTCTTTTCCCAGCAGGTATTCGTCGGGCCGGCGGGGAAGTGCGCCGGTGGCCATGATGGTGACCCCGTGCTTGATCTGCATGTAATGCATGCGCGGCCCCATCTGGATGCCGGTGGTAAACAGGCCGGGCATGCCGGAATGATCCACGATGATGGCCTGGGTCAGCACCTGGATGCGTTCCTCTTTCTCGGTTCGTTTGATCAGGTCCGCGACATAGGCCGACACGTCGTCACCCTCCAGGGTCCGGCGGATGGTTCCGGCAAGACCGCCCAATTTCGCGGCGCGCTCCAGCAGATAGACCCGGAAACCCTGTCCGGCCAGCTGCAGTGCGGCATTCATCCCCGTGATACCACCGCCCACCACCAGCACGTTCTGGCTGACGGGCAGGGTGTGCTCGGTAAGCGGATGGCTTTTCTGCACCGCGGATATACCCATGCTGAGCAATTTTTTCGCCTTGTTTTCGGCATCGGCCGGCCGGTTGATGTGGGCCCAGGCATCCTGGTCCCGAAGATTGACGATTTCGACCAGGTACTTGTTCAGTCCCGCCCGGCGCAACAGATCCTGGAATTTGGTCTCATGGGTCCGGGGTGAACATCCGCCGATCACCACCCGGTTGAGGCCGCGCTCTTTGATCACCTGCTCGATCCGGTCCATGGAGGCGCTGCTGCAGCCATGCCCCACGGCCTCGACCGCCACCACGTCTGGAAGGGTTTGGGCGAATTTTACCAGAGACGGCACCGCAATGAGACCGCCGATCTCCTCGCCGCAGTCGCAGATGAACACCCCGATGCGGCTCGGTTCGCCGGAGACGTCCCGCTCGGGCGTAAAGTCATCTTCTTCGGCCTGGATAGAGGCGGGAACTTCCAGATCCGCTCCGGCGACACAGGCGGCGGCACTGGCCTGGACCATGGTTTCGGGAATATCCTTGGGGCTTTCATAGACACCGCAGACATAAATTCCCGGACGCGAAGTGGCCACCGGAGAAAAATTTCCGGTCTGGGCGAATCCGTGGACATTGACTTCGATGCCCAGGCGGGCCGCCAGATCCAGTGTCCGCTGCGGTACCCTGAATCCGGTGGAGAGCACCACCATATCGAATTCTTCGGTAAGGTGCGCAATGGAATCGTCGGTGATGTAATTGATGGACAGATTTTTGGTTTCGGGGTGCTCGAGCACCGTATGGGGCCGGCTCCGGATCAGGCGGACGTTGTATTCGCCTTTGGCCCGCTCCAGGTAGCGCTCGTAATCCTTCCCGAATGTCCGCATGTCCATGTAAAAAATAGTGGCCTCGATGTCGTCGGCAAACCGTTCCTTGGTGACCATGGCCTCTTTGAGCGCATACATGCAGCAGACGCTGGAGCAGTAGGGAACATCGGCGCGGTTGATGCCGCGTGAGCCCACGCATTGAATCCAGGCGACTTTCTGGGGCCGTTTGCCATCCGAGGGCCGGACCAGTTCACCCTTGGTCGGTCCGGAGGCCGACATGATCCGTTCATATTCAAGTCCGCTGACGATGTTGGCGAATTTCCCGCCCCCGAAGTTGTCCAGCACGGAGTAATCGAACAGGTCCGCACCGGTGGCGAGGATAATGGAGGCCGCTGTCAGGGTTTGACATTTTTCCGTATCTTCGGGAAGAATGGCACCGGCCCGGCAGGTCGCCTGCAGCGCCGCGACATCTTCGACTTTTTCCATGTCGATGGAATAGGCGTAAGGCGTGGCCTGGGGATAACGCATGCAGGTGGGCGCGCGGGGATCGAGACCGGGGGTAAACCGCACCCATTGAGGAAATTTCTCCGCGCATTCACCGCATGCCGTGCATTTTTCCGGATCGATATAGCGGGGAGCGGTTTTCAGGGTGACCGTAAAATCACCCGCTTCGCCTTCGACGCGTTCCACCGTGGTCATCGGTTTGATGTCGATGTGCAGCTGGCGGCCGCTTTCGGACAGATGCGGTGATACGGTGCATAAATCGCAGTTATTGGTGGGAAAGGTGCGGTCCAGCTGGGTCATCAGTCCGCCGATGGCGTATGACTGATCGATCAGGACCACGTCCCGGCGGGACTCGGCAAGGTCCAGAGCCGCCCGGATCCCTCCCATGCCGCCGCCGATCACCAGGATTTTTTTATTTTCAGGCCGGTGGCCGTTGTAATCGCTATTTTCTTCCATGTGTTACCTATTTATATGCTTGCGGTTATTGAGTTTCCGCACCATGTCGTGAATAAGGCTGTCTTAAGCTACAATCCCGCTTTTTCAAGGATGGCCGGCAGCCGGTGTTCCCAGCCCAGCGTCACCAGCTTGATGCCATCAGCCGATTTTTTCAGTTCAAGTGCCATTTCGCCTGCCATGCGGATGCATTCCGCTTCCCGGTCGGAAGCCTTCCGGATCCGGGTAATCATTTCTTCGGAGACCCTGGAAGCCGGATCATTGATGGAAAGGTACCGGGCCATGCCGACATTTTTCAGCAGAAAAACCGTGGCGATGACGGCGATATCCAGCTCCTTCAGCCGCTTTACCAGCCGGGTGCAGAGGGCCATGTCGAAGATCGGCGGAATGATGACGAACTGCGCGCCGGCCTCCTTTTTCTTCCGGATCGACTCGATTTCGGATTCCATTCCGGCATCATCTGTGAACGGCAGCAGCGCGCATCCCACGGTAAAATCCGGGATTCCCTTGAGTTCGAAACCAGCCATGTCAACCCCCTCCTTCAGGGAGCGGATCATGCCGAAGATCGCCTGCTCATCCAGATCGTCCACGGGTTTGGCCTCCCGGTGATCCCCGGCGGCCATCTCTTCACCCCGGACCACCAGCAGGTTTTCAATGCCCATGACATAGGCGGCGAGCAGGTCGCCCTGGAGGGCAATGCGGTTCTTGTCCCGGCCATAGACATGCATGACCGTATCAAACCCTTGCTGGCGCATCAGCGTGCCGCCGGCCAGGGCACTCATGCGCATGACACCGTTGTCCATGTCCGGAATCACCACCGCATCCACCCGGCCCTTGAGGCGCCGCGCATTGGTCACCAGCTCCGATATATCCACGCCCTTGGGCGTGTTCATCTCGGCCATGACTACAAAATCACCGGCTGATAATTTTCTCTTTAAGCTCATGATGTGCATTCCTTCATTCTTGAAGCCGTTTTAGATATCATTCTTTTACCGTTGAACAGTGCATCCCGGAGAGTTCGGTTGCGATGCGCTTTTTTCCGGGGAGCCATGCTGCGGGCTCGGAAACCCTTGGTGAGGGCAATCCGTCTGCAGTGATCATACTCCAAATCGGGGCCCCGCCGTCAGTTCCGAAAAAATATTAATTATCAAGCAGTTACAACTTGCACCCCATAACCCATGTAAAAAAGGTTTTATAAGAGCACCCGACTAATCCCTTGTCAAGACAAACAATTTCAACGGGAGGGCATGCCATTGAAAATAATTGAATTTATTTAAAATAGAACTACATTTTTTTGATCATTTTCCCGCAGCTTCTATTAAAATCCGGTGCGGTTGAAAAAAACCGGTGCGATGAACCTTTTTGACCGCACAGGCATCCGCTTCCCCTGAGAAGTGGACACGCCCCCTAATCCGGTCTTTTTAACGGAATATCATGTTTTTTCATGTACTTCCATACTGAAGTCCGGCTGATGCCGAGCCGGCGGCCCACCTCGGCCTTGTTCCATCCGCATGCATCCAGCAGTTCCAGAAGATCCGTCCGGTTCGGCGAACCCGCCCGGATGCCCCCCGTTACCACGGGGCCATGCCCCAGCAGAGGGGCGGCGGGAATTTTGCGGATTTCCACCGGCAGTGCCGCCGCCTTGATAATTTCTTCTTCGCACAGCACGAATGCATGCTCGATGGCATTTTCGAGTTCCCGGACATTTCCGGGCCACGCATGCGCCATCAGCAGCCGCATGGCATCCTTGGCCACCCCCTTGATCCGCCGGCCGGTTTTACGATTGAACCGGTTTACAAAATGGGTGGCCAGCAGCGGAATGTCGTCTTTTCGCGCCATCAGCGGTGGCATATGGATGGGAAACACCTTGAGCCGATAATACAGATCCTCCCTGAACAGACCCTGCCGGACCAATCCATACAGGTCCTTGTTGGTGGCGGCGATCACACGAAAATCGAGATCCATTGAGTTGGAATCTCCCACCCGCTCGATCTGCCGCTCCTGGATGGCCCGCAAAAGCTTGAGCTGTATATAGGGGCTGATCTCGCCGATTTCATCCAGAAAGATGGTCCCGCCATGGGATTCCTCGAACCGGCCTTTCCGATCCCGGTGAGCGCCGGTAAACGCCCCCCGCACATGTCCGAACAGTTCGCTTTCCAGAATCGATTCCGAAAGCGCACTGCAGTTGACGGGGATGAGGGGGCCTCGGGACCGGTCGCTATGAAAATGGATGGCCCCGGCCACCAGTTCCTTTCCGGTGCCGCTTTCCCCCTGGATCAGCACGGTGGCATCGCTTTTGGCTGCGGCCCGGACAGAATCGAACACCCTGCGCATGACGGCGCTTTTACCGATGATGTTTTCAAATTGATGGGTTTCGGCCAGTTTCAGGGCGGCTTCTTCCACCTGGCGGCGAACATCCATCAGTTCCGATATATCGGTGACCGTCTCCACCACGCCGATGTCATCGCCCAGTTCATCCTTCACCACCCGTGCATTCTTGATCACCGGAACGATATGGCCGTCCCGGTGGCGCATCTGGCATTCGGCCGATTCCACCGAACCCCGGCTGTAGATGGTGCATTCATTGATGTTCTCGGGACATGTCCGGTTCAGGCAACGGGTGAATTTCAGGGTCTTGCAGGTTTGGCCGATGGCCTCTCCGGCACTGTAGCCGGTCAGTTTTTCCATGGAGGGATTCCAGGAGGTGATCCGCCCCTGCACATCCAGCGTGAAGACGCCTTCTGCCATTGCATCGAGCAGTAAACGCGCAAACCGGCTATCGAAAATATCCTGCAGACAACGATCTTCCATCAGAGGATTTAAGGCATCTCCATTTGCAAGCCCTCTTTGACCATACGCTCTTGAGGGCAGAAGAAGGTAACGTTTTGGTAACGTTCCTTTTGGTTACATGTTAAATAAAAGTTAACACATCAAATGTCAATGTTTAAATTTCCAAATGCGTAAATGGATCGGCATCAGAATTTCAGGAGCGCAAGCGATTTAAAATACAGCAATTTTTTTTGCTTCCCATCAGCCAGCGCGGTAATTGACACTTTTGGCACGGAAATTGGATTTAGTATTCACACGACAATCGACCCGGGCGCGTCGAAATTCGATACGCCGGCACGACGATTGTTGATCCCCTGAATTTGGCTTTACATTCAACCGGATGCAAAAAGCAGTAAGTAAAAGGCGCCAGATGATGATCTGTACGACGGCGCCGGCGCATCTGAATACGAAATAAAGAGGAGCATCGGTCTTTGTCATATCAAGCCCACCTGCGCGCTGCGTTTACGCTGCTGGCCATCCTTCTGACGTCGGCGGCATCCCTGGCGGACGGCGACATGCGGGGCGATGCCGCGCAGGGCGCCGCTCTGCGGATCATTTACGGCGGCGGGCTCAACGGCAACGCCGAACCGTGCGGCTGACAGAAGAACCAGGCGGGGGGGCTTTCCCGCCGGAAAACACTGATCGACACATTAAAAAGGGAATTCGGTCCGGACCGGACCCTGGTCATCAATGCCGGGGACAACTTCAACCCGGCGCCGGATACCGCTTCGGCGGAAAACGACTTTATCCTGTCCGCCCTGGCCGCCTCCGGTGTGGAGGTCATCGGCGTCGGACCGGATGATCTTAAAAACGCCGCCGATACACTTCGGCAGTTTTACAAGGTCCCGCTGGTTTCAGCAAATATACCCGGATTCAAGGCTTCTGCGCGGTTTATGAAAAACAGCGGCCGTACGCCGGTGGTGGTGACATCGGTTATGGACCCGGCGCTGGCCATATCCGCCGACCCGAAGATTGTCTTCGCAGACCCCATCCCGGCACTCCGGGAAATCAGGCGCAGAAACGGTGACGACCTGATGGTGGTCATTGTTTATGGGGATGCCGCCTACCGGACAACTCTCATTGAAAACTGCCCCGGCATCGGCATGATCGTGGATGGCCTGGCCGCATCCGATGCTCCGGTCGACGACATGGGGGCATCCCCCCCGATCGTAGCCAACAACAGCCTGGGCATGTACGTCGCCTATACCGATTATCTCGGCGCTGCTGCCGGCGCACCCGGCTTCTCCGCTTCCCGGCACCTCCGGGCCACGGTGGGGCAAATCGAAGAAGACCCTGAAATCAAGAGGCTGTTTGCACTCTGGATCAATCAAAAACAAGAAGCCTTCCTTGGCCCGCAGGACCAAACCGATATGAAGGCCCTGATTTCCTCAAGAGGCGGGGAAGCCTTTGCGGGCAGCGGCGCCTGCAGGTCCTGCCATCCGGAGATCAACCGGTCCTGGGCGGAAAGCCTCCATGCCCGCGCCCATGAGAGCCTGACAGCCCGCAGGAGGGGGTTTGACCCGGACTGTCTTGCCTGCCATGCCACGGGTCTTCTAAATGCCGATCCCGGCAGCATTTTTAATCCAGACGCCGGAAGCGGATGGATGGCCGGGGTCCAGTGCGAAGCTTGCCACGGCCCCGCCGCCCATCATGTAAAAGACCCGGACAGCAAGCTTTTGCGGCCGGTCACAGAAAACACCTGCACCCGATGCCATACCCTCGATAAGGATCCCGGGTTCGATTACTTGGTCGATGTTGCCATGGTCAATCACCAGGAAACGCGAATCGGCATGAAACAGCCCTGATTTTCGTTCCTTCCCGTATACACGTGTCTCCTTTTATACACAGCCCCAGCGCTTCAGCCGAACAGGCTCACTTATCTGCAGCTGATTCGTTTTGCCCCATGTAAGCGACTCTCCCTCCTTGACTTTTTCGCCGTTTCCTGGATAAGATGGCAACAATTCGAAAATCCCCATGAACCCGACAGCACAAACGAAAATCAATGGTCAGACAACTCTTCGCGCGGCTGGCAAAATACATCCGGGTACCCACGCCGGTCGATCCCAAAAGTTTCAACGATCCCCTGGCTGAGACCATAGAGTGGGGTCCGGCAAAGTCAGGCGGCGCCAGTTTTTGCACCCACCGGCTGCACAGCGTTTCCCCCGGCGGATGGTGTTTACGGTTTCAGCCGGCGCATTCCTGTTTGCCCTGTTTTTTTGCCTTGCCGGACTGGGGCTGGCGGGGGCATTCCTTTATCGCCACACGACCCGGGACGCCCCGTTGTTTTCGGCAGAGGGATTATTCCCGGTCCTGATGGGTCTGGCTTTTGCGGCGGCCGGCGGCGCCATGATGATCTTCGGCTTTGCCCCGGCCACTTTCGACAAACAGGCGGGCTATTTCTGGAAAGGCCGGAAAAACCCACGCCATGCCCTGCCGAGGCAGCTGACCGCATTTACTGAAATCGAGCGGATTTACGCGCTCCAACTGGTTTCAGAATACTGCCGGGGCAACAAAAATTCTTACTACAGCTATGAGCTCAACCTGGTGCTCACGGACGGGAGCCGCATCAACGTCATCGACCACGGCAGTCTCGACACGATCCGGCAGCAGGCGGATACCCTCTCCCGCTTTCTGGAAAAGCCGGTGTGGGATGCCATCGGATAAAAATGGCAAAGAAAATTGATGCCGGCGCAAGGGACGCTTCGCCGTTTAAACTCTTTGAAAATGACACAGGGAAATTTAATGGCCGGTCAGGCGAAAACGAAATCCCGCAAAAATTGCCTTGATGCCGATCCACCGGTAATCGATCTGATGTCGAGCATTGACCAAGTCTTTGCGCACTTGGGCATCGATGATGCCGTATTCCGGAACCCATCGTACAATTGCGAAAAAAATGAAAAAGTCGCCGGCCTGACGCACACGTATTTAAGGCCTCTGCGCATCGGCCGAAAGGCTGTTTTTACACGCGGGGAATTCTATTACGGCAAAAAGATCGACCTGCTACCACAAGCTTACGAGATCGTCTCTTTTGAAGCACCGGCCGAAATCCTTTCATTCATGCAGGACCGGATCGCAAACAACCTGCTCGACTATTTTTCCATCCATTCCGGCAACCAGCTATTGGATGTGGATATCCGGCAAGGGGAAGTCATCAACTGCGGCAGGATCGGTTTCGATCAGGACTATCCCTTTCTGGCCAAGGGCCGCGTGTTGACGCAAAAACATCTTTTCGACATCATTTCCAGCCTCATCTGAATCATGGCCCGGGCAAAACACCGGGGAAATCGCCACGGCCCCGCGGGGCGGCATCAATCAGGTGCCAGTCCTGACAGGGCGCTCTTTAGAGCGAAAAAGAAAACATGAATTCAGACATCATCCCGACATGCCGGCACAAAGTAAAAGCCTATAGATTTTTCAATGTTTATTGCTGATCACGGATCGAAGGTACATTCAAAATGTACCACATATACATGTTTTCACCTATTTGCCTCGCCATGAGAATCGGGCAATATGGTCCATCATCCATCCGAACCATTGCACAACACAACAGGGAGGTCCTATGCCAGTACGTCAATCGGAAGCTGAGTGGAACGGAAGTCTTGAAAACGGCAACGGAACCATGAAACTGGGAAGCGGAGCATTCGAAGGCGCCTATTCCTTTAAATCCCGATTTGAATCCGGGGCGGGTACCAATCCGGAAGAGCTGATCGGCGCGGCCCACGCCGGATGTTTTTCCATGGCGCTTTCATTGATCCTGGGGAAGGCCGGATATTCACCCGAACAGATTCACACCACCGCCAAAGTTCATCTGGAAAAATCCGGCAACGGATTTGCCATTTCCAGAATCGATCTTGTCACCCAGGCCAACGTGCCGGAAATCGATGCGGCCGATTTCAGCAAACATGCACAGGATGCGAAAGAAAACTGCCCGGTGTCGCGGGCCCTGGCCGGTACTGAAATCACGCTTGAAGCAAAACTTAAGGACTGATCTGCAGCGCGGCGATGGTCCTGCTTTTTGAAACTACACCCCCGCCATACCAAAATACCGGGTTGCCCCCATTTTCTTTTAACTATCCCTGCCCTATCGTTAGTGGTGAAAAGCGCAAGGCTTAAGATTTAAAGAGCAGAGCCTTTGCGCATGGTTAACGCAAGTGGATAGAACATGAAAATCTATGTAAGGAGGCAATCATGGCTGAAGCAACTTTTGAAGACAGAAGATTGAATACGGTGGACCGCCGGGCGGATGTCCGGGGCCGGGGCTTCGTCCAGGATAAAAGGGTTCTGGAGGTATTCGCGGGCGGATCGTTTATTGAAATGATAGGCGGGCTGGCGGCGCTGGTGCTCACGATCATCGGCCTTGCCGGGGCAGCTCCGGGAATCCTCGCATCTGTTGCGGCGATTTGTATCAGTGCCGCCATTATGCTGGAAGGATTGTCCATCAGTGCGGAATTCGGCAAGCTGACCAGAGCACGGGGGCAATCCACAAGCGCCCAGGTGGCCGGCGGCATGAGCGCTGAATTCCTGGCCGGCGGCGCCGGGTTGGCCTTGAGCATTCTGGCGCTGGTCAATGTGTATCCACTGGTGCTGCTGCCCATTGCTGCGATCGTTCTGGGAATCGGACTGGCCCTGTCCAGCGGTGCCAAAATGCATCTGAATTCGCTTCGGGCCGGAGAAGAACAAGAGGAAAAAGGATTGAAAAAAGCGGTCGTCGCCTCGATCGGCCTGGAAGTGATTGTCGGGGTGGCCGCGGTCATCCTTGGAATCATTGCGCTTTCCCAGGTCGCACCCGGCGTACTGAGCCTGGTGGCATTCCTGATTCTGGGTGCCATCATGCTGATCGGCGGCACTGCTCTGGGGGGCAAACTGATGACCTCCGTCAGAAACGCCTGATGAAATCCGCAATCATTAAAGATTAGTAAAACTGCCGGATGACGCAATATTCACGTGACCCGGCAGTTTTTTTGTTTTTGCGCCCGAACGGACGCAGGAATTTTTCATCGCCAGGCACGGCGATATTTTCTGGAGATCGAAAAATTGCCAGAAAGCCCTTAGGCCGAAAAAGTCTTTCCTGCGTTTCACTCTTGCTCCCAAAATTTCCGGACGCTCTCTGCCATAAATTTTCGCTGCGAAGCATCCAGGTCGCAGAAAGGGGAATTGTCATAGGTCGTGTCCCGGTTTTCAACGATCAGCACCCGGGCGTCCGGGCTCAGGACATGGGAGTGCCAGACGCCCTTTTTCACGTTATACCCCTTCAGCGGTTCCATATCTTCTGCGTATATCGCCCCTGCCGAAGCTGTGCCGTCTGCAACAAACAGAATGCATTTTCCCTGAAGCAAAACGAATACCTCATCGGTGTCATTATGCCGCTGCATGGATCTGATATTTTCCGGCAGCAGGTCATGGCTGAAGTTCAACATGGCGACCCGCCATTCATCGAAGTCAACCAGGGGCATGTAGCCGCTGCCGTCGTGGAAACTGATCTCAAGCAAATGTTTTTTCATAAGAATTTTTTGCAATCCCTTTTTCGGTTATCAGGAAAGCGCCGGTTTTCGGCATCATTTTATTTTACACTGAGATTTTTTCCAAAATAAATCCCTCCCATGGTCTGAAAAAAATTTCATCGGCGGGATAAATCCCGGAAATTTCATTAAAGGATCGACCTTGAAGGGATCTCGATTTGATTTGGCCGCCGTGGATGCTGATAATGTTGAGCGGAACGAAATAGCACCTCAATCCATAATTATAGATCTCAGATGCGAGGATTTTGATACCC
This sequence comes from uncultured delta proteobacterium, assembly GCA_963826785.1. Lineage (GTDB taxonomy): Bacteria > Desulfobacterota > Desulfobacteria > Desulfobacterales > Desulfosalsimonadaceae > CAWGYD01. The sequence goes on along the minus strand of CAWGYD010000004.1, from coordinate 83,503 downwards.
TATGGACCCGTTGCAGACTTCAATGAACATGCTGACCGGCCAGATGGTCCATGTCAAATGGCTTATCTTCCTAATGCTGGCCGTCATCAGCTTCGGGTTGGGAGTGATCATCTACCTGTTTGTCGATATGCGAAAAGCGTTCAGATCGGAGGAGTCGGCCAATGAATTCAAGTTCAAGGCCCGCCATCTGCTCAATGTCAATGATCTTGACGGCATGGTCGAACTGGCCCAGGAGCGCATCAGTCAATACCCGGGAGAACTCTTTGCCCACTGGTATCTGGGGCAGGCATATTATCGGAAACGGCAGTGGCACAAAGCCCTTTATGAATTCAATTTCATATATGAAATCGCCCCTTCCTGGAGAAGCCGTTTTGTCAATCCCTTCATTATGGATATCCGGGATCATCTAAAAAACTCCAGGCCCGAGATTATCAAGCATTAAGAATGAAATGACCGGATCATAAATATTTTTGTTTTTTTTTGACAAAGCAATTCTTTGCTGGTATTTTTTCCGTTTGAAGACAACATGCTAATTATTGAAACATTCATTCATATAAACATCAACGAAGGGAGGTATTTGAAATGACATCAAAACGGAAACTCTTACTGCTGGCGCTTGCAGTTTTTGCTCTGTTCTGTTTTGCAGCGGCCATCAACGCGCAAGAAGAAGGCCAGAAGCCCGCCGGAGAATCCGCCGCCGCATCCGGCGACGCCGCCCTGCCGAGCGCGGTCATTGAGATGAAAAACACGGACATGTTCGAACAGCACAAAATGGGGATTGTGACGTTCCATCATGAAAAACACTATGCCCCAAAGCCCGAGGGGTACGGCCTTGGTTGCGGGGACTGCCACCACGATGCAGACGGTAAACCGCTGACCGGCCTCAAACCCGGTGATCCGGTGGAAAAATGCACGGACTGCCACAGCGAACCCGGAAAACCCAAACGGGAGCCGGGTGTTTCTCCGGAAGACTGGAAGTCGATTCAATTGGAATATTATTACGGCGCCATCCATGAAAACTGCGTGGGATGCCACAAGGAAATGAAAAAGGGGCCGGTCAAGTGCACCGAATGCCACCCCAAACCGGAAAAATAACGAGCCGTAACTTCCATTAAAACAGCAAAGCCGGACGCGCGAGAAACATCGTGCGTCCGGCTTTTTCTTTTGATCACATGAGACCCGTCAGTTATTGATCTTTTGCCCCCGGATCATGCCCTCCGGCCAGTTTCACCAAGCGATCCGCCCAGTCGGGTACACCCAGTGCATGGATATGGGAATAGGTCGCCAGCACATTTTTGCGGCAGAACCCGTCCCGGTTTCCGGAAATTCCCCGCCCCTTGGAAAGCGTAAACACCAGGTCCCCGGCATCCCCCTTCCACTCAAGGACATGAGAATAATGGAATTCGTGCCCCTTGAGTATGGTCCCCTTCCGGTAATACGGGTTGTCCCGATTCACGCTGATGATGGTATATCCGTGGCCCTGGGGCTTTTTGGAAAATCCGAACACCACCGGCAGGACGCCGGTCATGGGATACGATTCGTCTAAAACGAGCGATTCTCCCAGAAACATCAAGCCGCCGCATTCCGCATATATCGGCATTCCGTTATCCGCCGCGGATTTCAGCTCATTGCGGAATCTGCTGTTCTCGCTCAGAATCCGGGCATGCGTCTCGGGAAATCCGCCGCCGATATACAGCGCATCGACATCGGGGAGCCCCTGATCCTTCAGCGGACTCACCGGGACGACCTCTCCGCCGGCGGCGATGATGGCCTCGATATTGTCCGGATAGTAAAACTGAAAAGCGGAATCCCGGATCACGCCGATTTTGGGACGGCCTGCGGTATCGCTTTTTTCGGGAACATGATCCGATGAAATGGAAAAGCGGGCATCACTTCGGGGCGGGCAGGCAACGGGTGATTTCCCCCATTTGGCGGCAATGCGCAGAACCTCGGGGACATCCACGTGATTGGAGACAATTCTGGCGGCATTTTCCACCGACCGGTTCGCCAGCTGATGCTCGGGGGTGGGAATCAGACCCATATGCCGCTCGGGAAAATCGCCCGCGCTCAACTTGGGGACGGCGCCGATCACCTTTACACCGCAATGGGTTTCGATGCTTGCCCGAAGGACCTGCTCGTGACGGCTGCCCGCGATCCGGTTTAAAATAACCCCCTCGATGGTCACCTCCGGATCAAAATGAAGGCATCCGAGTACGACTGCGGCCATGGTCCGGGTGGACTTGGTGCAGTCGAGGCATAAAATAACGGGCGAATTGATCAGTTTGGCAAGTGAGGCGGTGCTGGTGGTGCCATCGGCATCCAGTCCGTCGTACAGCCCGCGATTGCCTTCGATAACGGCAATATCGGCATCGGCGGAATGGGAAATGAAGGAGTGGCAGACGGCGGGTTCCGCCACCATGAAGGTGTCCAGATTGTAGCAGGGCCGGCCGGCCGCAAGGGCCAGCCAGCCGGCATCTATATAATCAGGGCCCTTCTTGAAGGGAGCGACCGTTTTACCCTGCTGGGTAAATGCGGCGATGATCCCGATCGACAGAACAGTCTTTCCGGATCCGCCCCGCAATGCGGCGATGGTGACCCGGGGGATATCGATGCGGGCATTCTGCATAAATTAAAATAATGAAAATAGGGCTGAATTAAAAGCCCACATACGATGCGCCGTGATCATTGACTTGCAAAGGCATGAATGCACGCCTGAATCTGGAAAGAGAACAACTTCAACGCAGTAGATGAGATTTTAAAGATGCCGTTATTCTTCGTGTTCGGCGGCAGCCTGTTTACCCTGGCCCTTCAGACCGTACATGGTGGTGCTTCCGCTCGACCAGTATTCCAGGATGCCTTCGCTTACCATCTGATTGACAATTTTCTTGGCATCCCGGGGCTTGGCTTCCAGAATCTTGGACAGGTCATTGAAGTAAAATTTGGACTTTGATTTGGATTTCTTGGTCAGCTCATCGATGACCTTCTGTTTCGCCTCTTCGTATTCCATGGTGACATCCTTTTCGAACTGCCATTGAGCGGGGGCACCCTGAGGTGCCCCCGCGAATTGATATAAATTTAGAATTTGAAGTTGGTGGTCTGGCGCCAGGTATAATAGGCCGGATCACGGAAGTCATCGATCAGGTGATGGGTAAATTCCAGATTGGTCTTGTCGAAGAATCTTTCCCAGCCGATCCGTTCGGCCCAATCACCCAGACGCTCGTATTTCCGGGCATCATTGGCGTAGGCTTCCACGATGTGCTTGATGGTGTCGGTGGTTTTCGGCCATCTCGGGGTTTCGTTGGGGATAAACGCCACCGCCACCTTGGAAAATTTCGGTGCCGAAATCCGGTTGGAAACCTTGCCGCCGACCATGATGACGATGCCGTCGCCTTCCTTGTCCGAAAGCGGAAGCGCCGGGCACATGGTGTAGCAGTTACCGCAGAACATGCACCGTTCGCTGTTGATTTCCACGCTGTTCTTCTGCTTGCCGTCCACGTCGACCTTCTTGGGCTTGATGGCTGCGGTGGGGCATGCGGCGATGGCCAGCGGAATTTCACACATGTTGTCCAGGTACGCATGGTCGACCATCGGCGGTTTGCGGTGATATCCCAGGATGGCGATATCGGAGCAGTGCACCGCGCCGCACATGTTGAGGCAGCAGGCCAGGGAAACCCGGACGTGGGCCGGCATTCTCATGTTCTGGAAATCTTCGAACAGCACGTCCATGGCCGCCTTCACCGGACCCGAAGCATCGGTGGCCGGGGTGTGGCAGTGAATCCAGCCCTGGGTGTGAACGATGTTGGTGATGCCGGCGCCGGTGCCGCCCACGGGGAACTTGAAACTGCCGCCGTCAAACTTGCGGCTTTCCAGGTCCTTGACCAGCGGGTCGACCTTGTCCTTGCTGTCCACCATGAACTCGATGTTGTTACGGGTGGTGAACCGGACATACCCGTCGCAGTGTTTGTCCGCGATTTCGCAGATTTCACGGATATGGGTGACGCTCATCAGACGGGCGCCGCCGCACTCTTACGGTATAAACTTCTTCGCCGGTCTCGGAAACATGGACCAGTACCCCTGGTTTCAGGATTTCATGGTACAACCATTTTCCCTTGTTGTTCTTGATGACCGGAGGATAAAACTCCTCAAAACTTCTCGGACCGATGTCGGTAATCCGGTCCTCCATCGGTTTTTCCGGATTATAACCAGAAGATATAAAAGCCATTATATTAACCCCCTATTATCGCTGATGATGTTTTCTGAATTCGTTCACATCCCGCTCCCAGCCGCCTTCGACCTCGTCTTCCTTCCAGAAGATGTACGGGTTATGCCGCGGTTCCTGCACGTGCTGCGGCATCGGCTGAATGCCCGTGGCTTCCAGAAGTTTCTGGAATCCCTGGCGCTTCATCAGTTCGCCCAGACGCTCGCGGTTCTTGCCTTCTTCCATCCAGTAGTCCCATACGGCTTCGATGACGTCCTTGATTTCCTGATAGCCGCTTTCCTTGTTGACTTCAACAAAGGGAACCACCAGCGATCCCATCTGAGCGCCGTCCAGGATGGGGGCTTTGGCGCCGCAGAGGATGGAAAGACCTTTCTGCTTGCCCGGGCGCAGGGCGCGGGGCATCGCGTTGATGCAGTGCATGCAGCGGGTGCATTCCTTGTTGTTGATCTCCAGCTTGCCATTTTCGTACTTCATGCACTCGGTGGGGCAAAGGCCGATGACTTCCTTCTGGATGTCGAACGCACCCCAGTCGCGGCCCGAGTGGGCGCCGGCGTTGGGCTTGAATTCGCCGTTTACGTAGCCCTGCACCGCGTCCTGATCGATCCGGATCTCATCCTTCCATGTACCGATGAAGGACATGTCTGACCGGGCGATGGAGGCCACGCAGCAGTTGGGGCATCCATCGAACTTGAACTTGAACTTGTAGGGGAATGCCGGACGGTGGAGTTCATCCTGGTATTCGTTGGTCAGGGTATGGCACAGATCCTGGGTATCGTAGCAGGCGTATTCGCAGCGGGCTTCGCCGATACAGTCGGCTGGGGTCCGCAGGTTGGAGCCGGAGCCGCCCAGATCCTGATTGTACGTGTGGGTCAACTCATAAAAAATTTCTTCCAGCTGCTTGGTCTGGGTTCCCAGGAGGATGATGTCCCCGGTGGAGCCGTGCATGTTGGTCAGCCCGCTGCCCCGGAATTCCCAGAGGTCGCAGAGCTGCTTCAGGTATTCGGTGGTGTAAAATTTTGCCGCCGGCTGGTTGACCCGGATGGTGTGGAAATGGGCCACGCCGGGGAACTGCTCCGGCTGGTCGCAGTAGCGGCCGATAACGCCGCCGCCGTAACCGAACACGCCCACGATACCGCCGTGCTTCCAATGGGTGGTGCCGTCCTTGTAAGAAAGCTCAAGCACACCCAGCAGGTCATCGACAACATCAACAGGGACCTGATATTCAACATTCTTCTCATTCTTTGCCCTTGCTGCGGCTTCCTGCTTCATGTCGGACACAAAGCTCGGCCACGGACCGCTCTCCAGCTGGTCCAGCAAGGGGGTTTTGTGTTTCGCCATTGTTTACCTCCCTTTAAATTAAGAAATTAGATCTACCCGTCATTTTCACATGATGTGATCTGGTGCATATATCTGCTTGCTGTCGCAAGAAATCCTGAACAGATGTACCCATTTACAAGAACAGGAAAAAGATTTTATAAAATCAATGTCGGTCTTTGTCAACAGAATTCATATTCAGTTACCGCACCGGAAACATCTTCCGGGCGAAAACGGGCGCGGCTTGACACAGGCGCTTGCCCATCCGTCATTATTCCATCCGCTCAATTTCCTCGATGATTTCGGCGGGCACCGCATAGCCCAGCTCCTGCGCTTTTTTGCAATGAATTCGTGCTGCGGCGGCATCCTTTTTCTCCATATAGCCGATGGCCAGGTTGTGATGGGCCACAGCAAAATTCGAATCGATTTCAAGAACCTTGAGGTTGGTTTCGATGCTCTTGTCCACCTGGCCGTCAAACAGGTAGGCATTGGCCAGGGTGGCATAGGCCTGGATGTATATCTCATTGAATTTGACGGCCTTGATCAGGTATTCAATGGCCTTTTCCACGTTGCCCATCTGCAGATGGACAAATCCGATGTTGCCGTATCCTTCGGCAAACCGGGGGCGGGCATGGATGCTCTGCTCATTGTATTTCAGGCATCCCTCCAGGTCACCGCGCTGAAGGCAGATTCCGCCCAGCTGAACATAGGCTTCGGCAAGGTTCGGACTGCACCCGATGGCCTCTTTGAATTCAGCTTCGGCCTCATCATATTTCCGCTGGTTCAGCAGTGCGGTGGCCAGATTGTAATGGGTCATGCCGCAGTCGGGATTCTGGGAAATCGCATGTCTCTGAACAGCGATATATTCTTCCAGGCTTCTGGATTCTGACATATTCTTATCCTTCGATTAAGGTTCAAGTCATTTAAAAAAAACAAAATTAAAAAAGGGCACCCCCAATGTCAAGGAAAATCGGGGAGGCCGCTGCGATGTTCCGGATACCGGATGGGCCGCCGGGCGTGATTGATCGAAAAAGCCGGTATTCCTGGTTTTTTAATTGACAACATACGTCCTTTTCCTTAGTAATTTAAGGAAAATTTGCGCAAATGCGAAATGAAGAGGAGGATTTATGCAAGCCGGATGTTACACCGCACTGATCACGCCTTTTACCGGGGAAGGTGCCGTTGATTACGCCGGACTGGAAAAGCTGGTGCACTTCCAGATGGAAAATCAGATCACCGGAATACTGGCGGTGGGCACCACCGGGGAGAGCCCTACCCTCAATTGGGAGGAACACCATCGGGTGATTTCCGAGATCGCGGCCAAAACCCGGGGCCGGTGTATGTGCATCGCCGGCACCGGAAGCAACAACACGGCCGAAACCCTGGCTGCAACCGCCCAGGCGGTCAAATCCGGCATCGACGGCATCCTCCTGGTGGATCCGTATTATAATGGACCCAGTTCCCTGGAGATCCGCAGGGAATACATCTCGCCGGTGGCCAGTCGTTTCCCCGACACCCCGGTGATCCCCTACGTGATCCCCGGCCGGACCGGCGCCCAGCTGCTTCCCGAGGACCTGGCCCTCCTGGCGGATCAGTTTGACAATGTCTCTGCGGTGAAGGAAGCCACCGGCAACATGGACAACATGCGGCGAACCCGGACCTGCTGCGGGCCGGATTTTACCATCCTGTCCGGAGATGACGCCATCACCTTTAAGATGATGACCGATCCGGGCATCAATGCCGCCGGTGTGATTTCGGTCATGTCCAACATCGCGCCGAAAGCCGTTGCGGAGATGGTGAATCTGCTGATCAGCGGGAATGCCGCAGACGCTGAAAAAATCGCTATGGCCATGGCCCCGCTGTTTGACCTGGTGACGGTCAAAACCCGCGAGAATACCCCGTTTGGAGAGGTGGCCTGCCGGGCGCGAAATCCCCTGCCGGTCAAGACCCTGATGCGGATCATGGGCATGCCCTCCGGCGCCTGCCGGCAGCCCCTGGGAAAAATGACCGCAAACGGCATCGACACCATCCTCGATGCGCTGCGCCGGGTGCATGCCGCCGATCCTGGCATACTGACACCGGCCGCTGATTTCTTCGGCATCGACATCGAAAAGCGGCTCAATACCCCCGCCAACTGGGAAAATCTGGCATACCCGGACTACTGATCAACTGCCACTGATGCGCACAAACCGTGCGGCATCAGCGGCAAACGATCGATGGTACAGCCGCACACCCTTTATTCCGCTCTCGACCGCTCTTTCCGGAGGGCTGCTTCCTGGTCGTTCATTTTGAAATCCCCGGCCTTGTACAACAGCCAGTTGAGCCATCGGAAACTGAACCGGAGCAGGGCGATTTCGTCTGATGCGATTTCTTTCCGCGTTTTTTCATCGATATCGTAAAGCTTGAGAAAGGAGCTTTCGAAGACGAATCGACGGAACCGGTCGATATCATAGCTGGCGGTGAAAAACATGTTCTTCGTCTTTTCCGTCAGCCGGATATTGGCCGGAATGGATCGCTTCCGGACGATCAGATCGGTCCATTGCGCATTGATTTCATCCCGGACATCCACCCCCTGGTCCTGGCGCCATTCGCGCACCGTCCAGGGCTGTTTTTCCGTAAACCCCAGGCAGTGGGGTTCGTTCACGAAAAAATAAAACCCCTTGTCCATCTGATCCTTATAGCTCAGGGAGGCCACGCCCAGCGGATAATATCGACAGGTGGTGGGCCGGTCCTCATAGACGATGCATCCGTCGTCTCTTACAAATGGGCATGAATTTTCATCATCATCCAGCAGTTTTAGGGTCACCACCGGCAGGTCGGTCTTTTCCAGCAGATGCGGCTGGGTGTAGATGGCCAGAAATTCATCGGACGGCATCTGCAACCGGTTTTTCAGACGGACAATGTCATAGGGGGTCAGCATGATATCGATCCCCCGGCAGCATTTGGTAAAACAGGACAGCCCCTTGTGGCATTTGAATTCGAATCGGCTTTCGTCGCTTAGCTGAACCGGCGAGATGCTCGCCATGGCCTGATCGGGTAAATCCATTTAATATGTTCTCCTCGTTGTTTATATGGCGGATAAAAGAAAGTTCAATATACGCATTGCATCCGGCTTATCAACGCAGTATTTCTGAAAAACCGGCGATGGATGACGCCTTTAAGGTTGGATGACACGGCGCAGAGACTTTGCGCCTTCATACAGGTCCCATGTTGAACAGGAAGTAAACCTTCGTCACTCCAATCCATTGGACCTTAAATTCAAACATCCCCTCAATATATTTTTTCCACCCCTTCGGGCAGGGGCCCGGTCCGGTCGCCGCCCAGCACATACCCGCCGTCCAGACGGATGACGGATCCGGTCATGAATGCCGCCTCCTTGATCAGAAACAGCGTCATCCGGACCACATCGTCAATTGTTCCGGTTCGCCCCATCAGGGTGTGGTCCAGGATGGCCTGCCGCTGATCTTCTGTCAGCATTCCCCAGCCACGGGTGGATTCTGCATGCCGGGTTTCGAAAAAGCCGAGCATGATCTCGTTTACCCGGACTTCCGGGGCACCCACCCGCGCCCAGGTCTCGGTCAATGCCGAGACCCCTCGGCTGGCGGCGGCATACCCGTCGTTGAACACAACGCCGGCCGGCCCGGAACGTCCCACCAGGGCGGCGATGGAAGACAGGTTGATCACGCAGGCGTCCTTCGCGGCCTTAAGATGGGGAATGGCGCTCTCAAAGGCCCAGTGCTTGGCCCGCAGGGTGGTTTCCATTTCCAGGTTCCACTGGGCCGGTGTATAGGCGCCATGCACCACCGGCCACCCGCCCCGCTCGATGTTGTTGACCAGAATATCGATCCGGCCGAAGCGGTCGATCACCTGGTTGACCAGCGCGGCCACCTGCCCCTGCTCCCGCAGGTCGGCTGCGGCGATCAGATGGTCTGTTCCGGTGCGGGCAAAGGCCTCCTGCATTTGGGGCAGATGCGCCTCCCAGTCAAAGTAGCTGGCGGCCACCCGCACCCCCTCTTCCAGCAGGGCCAGGGCAATTGAACGACCGATTCCCCGAATGGCGCCCAGCACCAGAGCCACTTTGCCTTCTAAATTCAATGCACGTATCCTTCGGGTCAGGCCCGGCTCAGAAGATGGGTCATCAGGGAAAATCCGAAATCGAGCACTTCCAGGTCATCTCCTGCAGCGGGCATCATATCGCCTGTCTTATAGCGCTCCGGCTGCTCGGAAATCAAGCGCCGGAATCGATCCACATCATAGAGGCAAAGCACGAACATGTCTTTCAGATACTCGGAAAGCGGCCCGGAAGCCCGCTGGTTGTTCAGGCTGATAATGTCCGTCATCCGGTCATTGAAATCATTGTAGGGCGCCAATCCCTGATTGCGGACCCATTCATCGACCATCCGATGACCGCCCCGGTCGAATCCGGCGCAATGTTCTTCCTGCAAAAGCATATAGCGTTCCCGTACGGTCCCGCTGACCCGGTCCCGGGCAGCCACCCGCACCAGGGGATACATCCGGCAGGACCCGGGCCGGTCCGCATATACGCGGCAGCCGGAAGGGGTGACAAACGGACATTTCCGGAAAACTGGATCAGCCGGTTTCAGCGACGCCACGGGCAGTCCGGTCCGGGGGCCGATATGGATGCGGACATACTGATCCAAAAAACGGGTGGAATCCAGGCCGAGGCCGGTTTTAAGCCGCAGGATATCATAGGGGGATAGAAACTGGTTTAAATCCCGGCAACAGTCGTTAAAGCAGGGAATCTCGCTGTCGCACCGGAAGCAGAAGGGTTCTTTTTCCCCGAGGTGGACAAATTCGTTTTGATTCATATATATTCTATCTGCGATATGTTGAATTTCACTGCTTTTCGCAGGCGGTGGATGATCGAGGTGATTAAAAAAACCGGCGCCCCTTCTTTTTTTCGATAATCGGCGGGTTAATCGCTATTTTTTCTTGCATATTTAAATTAAACAGAATAAATTTTTGGGTTAATTATATCCAACACGGATTGACTTGTAAATGTTAATCCCGGTTTTTCATTAAAAAAAACAGGAGGTGCGGGCATAGCTAAACAACGACAGGTCGGCAATACCACCCGGATAAACCAGGACATCAGGGAAAAAGAGGTTCGCGTTATCGATCCGGACGGCAAACAGCTGGGCGTCATTTCGATTCAGCAGGCGCTTTCGACAGCCGAGGAACTCGGCTTGGATCTGGTGGAGGTCTCACCTACGGCAACGCCGCCGGTCTGCAAGATTATGGATTACGGCCGCTTTAAGTATCAGCAGGATAAAAAGCTGCAGGAAGCCAAAAAAAAGCAGACGACTTTTCAGATCAAAGAGATCAAGGTCCGACCCAAAACGGACACCCATGACCTGGAAATCAAGATCGGCCACATCAAACGGTTTATTGACAAGAAGAACAAAGTCAAGGTCACCGTCGTGTTCAGAGGTCGGGAAATCACCCTGACGGACAGGGGAAGGTCGCTTCTCGACCAGATCGCCGAGGATACCAAGATGTTTGCCACAGTGGAGCAGCAATCCAAGATGGAAGGCCGTACCATGAATATGGTACTGGCACCCAAATAGCCGATTGAGCGGCCAGCCCGATGGCCGCAGACCACTTTTTCACCGCCGCCCGCAACCGATTGTTTGGATTTTGTCCGGTCGCCGGAACTGTTTTTTCCAGTTTTAGAAATTTAAAATTTAGTATTTAAATCAAATAGATTGGCGCATAATCGACTTTCTTTGCGCCATGATTTTTTTGTCGGTTTAAAAAAACCGATTGAAATCTGTCTTTTTTTTGTTTAATAGCAGACCGGCATTCGAGTTAACACTCGGCTTATTATCCGTCCCGGAAATGCGAATTTCGTTCTGGTGAAGCGATTTGGGTGCCGCACAAGTACCCGCGCGCCATCCCGGACAGATCGTTTGGATTTATTGCCGGCAAAATATCTTTTTTCCGGGCAATCCATTATATTCGGGAATATTCGGGAAAAATCCGAAACCGGATTTATTAAAAGATTAAGATGGCTGAGACAGAATCACTGCAACGCCGTAAGTGATTTTACAAGAAGACGCCATCAACCATTTGGTGAAAGGAATCACATTATGCCGAAAATCAAGACGAACCGTTCCGCAGCAAAACGGTTCCGGCAGACGGGAACGGGTAAGTACAAATATTCCAAATCTCATGCCAGCCATATTCTGACCAAAAAGACCCGCAAGCGGAAACGGGCATTGAGAAAAGATCAGATCATCAACAAATCCGATATGAAAGAGATCAGACTGCTTCTGCCCAACGGGTAAAAAGCGATAAAGGAGTTTTGGCATGCGCGTAAAAAGAGGATTCAAAGCCAGAAGACGCAGGAAAAAGGTTCTGAAACTGGCCAAAGGTTTTGTGGGTGGCCGGGGGAAACTGTTCCGAACGGCGGCCGATGCCGTTGACAAGGCATTGATGTATGCCTACCGCGACCGGAAAGTCCGCAAACGGGAATTCAGAAAATTATGGATCGCCCGGATCAATGCCGGCGCCCGCATGAACGGTCTGTCCTACAGCGTGCTCATGCACGGACTGAAACAGTCGGGAATCGAGCTGGACCGAAAGATACTGGCCGAGCTGGCCGTCTCGGATCCCGGCGCTTTTACCCAGCTGGCCGGCCGGGCCTCGGGGGCCTGATCTTTTCGGATCGCCAAACGTCACTTAATCTGTCGATTAATGACCATGCGCTCACAACAGCCCCTTATCTCGAGCATGGGGGAGACCCATTGCAAACAGGCAGTTGAAAAGTGAGCAGCCGATCACCGGCTGAACCGGATGCTTAAGGATCCGTTTTTTCGCCGGTGTGAAAATCAGATCCGGCCTTCGCCCCACCGGTATCAAGGCCCCGAAACCGCAATCCATCATCGGGTGAATTCACCCCTGATGGATTTGTGTATTTATACGGCTGCGATGCCCAAGGCATCTTTTTGAGCCGCCGGGCAGCAGCATTCACTTATTACCAGGGCTTACAGGAATTGAACCCAACCGTTAAATCCATTGAACAGATCAAAGCCGAAGCGCTGGCCGAATTGGAAAGCGTATCCGGTGCGGATGACATCAATGCCCTTTCCGTAAAATACCTGGGCCGAAAAGGCCAGGTGACCCTGTTCTTAAGGGGGGTATCCGATCTGCCGGCCGAAGAACGGCCGGCGGCAGGAAAAAACGCCAACCGGGTCAAAAAGGAGCTGGAAGCGGCATTTGGAGCCGCAATCGAGCGGGTTGGCGCCGCTGCCCGGGAAAAACACGATTTCATCGATGTTTCTCTGCCCGGCCGACCGGCTTCCAAGGGGACCCTGCACCCCATCACCCAGGTGACCCGCCGGATCTGCCAGATATTTTCCCGCATGGGGTTTGATATCGCCGAAGGCCCGGAGGTGGAAACGGACTATTTCAACTTCGAGGCCCTGAACATCCCTAAAAACCACCCCGCCCGGGACATGCAGGACACTTTTTACGTCTCAGACAATATTGTCCTTCGAACCCATACCTCGCCCATCCAGGTCCGGATCATGGAGCAGTACCAGCCCCCGGTTCAGATCATCGCCCCGGGCAAAGTCTACCGGTGCGATTCGGATTTGACCCACACGCCCATGTTCCACCAGGTGGAAGGGCTTCTGGTGGACAAGGGGATTTCCTTCGGGGACTTAAAAGGCATTCTGACCGCTTTTGTGCACCAGATATTTGACGAAAAAACCAGCCTCAAGTTCCGGCCCAGTTTTTTCCCTTTTACCGAACCCAGCGCGGAGGTCGACATCCTGTGCGTCATGTGCCGGGGAAAGGGGTGCAAGGTCTGCTCCCATACCGGCTGGCTGGAAGTCCTCGGATGTGGCATGGTCCACCCGGCAGTCTTCGAAAACGTGGGATACGACACGTCTGCCTATTCGGGATTTGCCTTCGGCATGGGCGTTGAACGGATTGCCATGCTTAAATACGGCATCAATGATATCCGCATGTTTTTTGAAAATGACTACAGGTTTTTAAGGCAATTTTGAAATGAAAGTCAGTCTTGACTGGTTGAAGCAGTATGTTTCCGTGTCCATGCCCACCGCTGAACTGGCGGACCGTCTCACCATGGCGGGGCTGGAAGTCGAAGCGATCATCAAACGTTTTGATTACCTGGACACGGTGGTTGCGGGACGGATCGTCGAAGTCGGCCGGCACCCCAATGCGGACCGGCTCTCTTTGTGCAAGGTGGATGCAGGCGGCCGGATGCTGTCGGTGGTGTGCGGCGCGCCCAACGTACGGCCGGGAATGATCGCACCACTGGCGCTGCCCGGGACATGCCTTCCCGGCGGCCTGCAGGTGGCCAAAAGCACCATCCGGGGGGTGGCTTCGGAAGGCATGCTGTGCAGCCAGGCCGAACTGGAGCTCGGCTCCGGTGCCTCCGGGATTATGGCACTCGATGCCGATGCGGCGGCAGGCAGCCCCCTGGCCGAGGTGCTGCAGCTATCCGATGTGGTATTTGAAATCGGCCTGACCCCCAACCGGCCGGACTGCTTGAGCATCATTGGCGTGGCCCGGGAAGTGGCGGCCATGGTGCGAGGCCGGGTCGCACTGCCTGAGATCGTTCTTCCCCCGGCAGCGGGAAATATCCATGAACTGGCTTCCGTCACCATAGAGGCTCCGGACCTGTGTCCGCGATATGCGGCCATGATGATAACCGGTATTACGGTGGGCCCCTCCCCTGAATGGCTGAAGAACCGGCTGATCTCCGTTGACCTCAAACCCATCAACAATATCGTGGACATCACCAATTTCGTGATGATGGAAACCGGCCAGCCGCTGCACGCCTTTGATTTCGATCTTTTGGCCGGCCACCGGATCGTGGTGAAAACCGCCGCAGAAGGCGAAGCCTTCACCACTTTGGACGGGAAAGAACGCACGCTCACCGCGGAAACCCTGATGATATGCGACGGTGAAAAGCCGGTGGCCGTCGCCGGCGTCATGGGCGGCGAAAACTCTGAAATCAGCCCCGGCACCTCTCGGGTGCTGATCGAAAGCGCCTATTTCGATCCGATCTCCATCCGTAAAACGGCCAAGCGATTAGCCCTCAACACCGACGCCTCCCACCGGTTCGAGCGGGGGGTGGATCCCGAAGGGACCGTCCGGGCGGCTCGCCGGGCAGCGCAGCTGATGGCCGAAATCGGGGGCGGAACCCTGGTGGGGGGAATCATCGATGCCCATCCAAAGCCGGTTGAGAGAAAGACCATTCAACTCGATACGGACAGGACCAACCGCCACCTGGGCACCGCCCTGAATACCGCAGATATCGCCCATCACCTCAGCTCCATCGAATTTGTCGTGGAGGAAACCGGCCCCGGGGCGCTTTCCGTCATCCCCCCTTCCTTCCGGGTGGACGTGAGCCGGCCCGAAGACCTCATGGAGGAGGTGGCCCGGCTGTGGGGATACAACCAGATCCGGACCACTTTCCCCAAAATATCGGCAAAGACCATGCTGCCGTCCCGGCGGCTGTCGCTCAAGGACCGCATCCGGGATAAAATGGCTGGATGCGGGTTTTCCGAAGCGATCAGCTACAGCTTCACCGATGCCTCTGCCTGCGACCGCCTGGGACTGGGCCCAGACGATCATCAGCGGTCCATGCTCGATATCATCAATCCGCTGTCCGAAGACCAGGCGGTGATGCGAACCTCGCTGGTATCCGGGCTTATCGAGATCATGAAACGAAATATTTACCGGCAGAACCGGGATCTTCGGCTTTTTGAGCTGGGCAAAATCTTTGTCAGCCAGGGACCCGATCAACAGCCGGAGGAAATCGAAAAACTTTCCGGGCTGTGGACGGGCAGCCGGCACGAACCCACCTGGCATCACAAACCCGAGCCCTGTGATTTCTTCGATTTAAAAGGGGTGGTCGAAAATCTTCTGGATTCATTGCATATCGATCCGATGTTTACCCGTATGCCGGATGAGAACTGCGTTTACACCCAACCGGGGCACACGGCCAAGATTGAATCGAAAGGGATGTTCATCGGTTTGATGGGAGAGGTCTCGCCTGACGTACTGGACCGGTTCGACCTGAAACAACCGGCATTCGTTTTTGATCTGGAGATTACCGCCCTGGTGGAACTTTCCCGGGATGCGGCGGCTGTTTCCGCCATCCCCCGGTTCCCCGCAGTAGAGCGGGATGTCACCTTAATTGTTGACAATCACATCCAGGCGGGTGATATTGTTCAGAAGGCGCGATCATTTGATGAAGCGCTGATGGAAAATGTCCGGATTTTCGACCTGTACCAGGGGGGATCGATTCCCGCCGGTAAAAAGAGCATATCCATCCGCTTCACGTATCGCTCGCCGGAGGAAACCCTGTCGGATAAACAGGTCAACAATCTTCACCAGCAGATATCGGAACGGCTCATTTCAGCTTTTGACGCGTCGCTTCCGGTCTGAACGCATTTTCACCGCAAAATGCAAACGGAGCATCCGGATTTAAGGTGATGATGGAGAATAAGAGCCCATCAGGGTGCCAGATCCCGGACAAATTTTATTTCAGAATCGGCGAGGTGTCCGAGATTACCGCGCTGGAAGCCTATGTGCTCCGGTTCTGGGAATCTGAATTTCCCATCATATCTCCCAAACGAACCCCTTCCGGCCAGCGGCTTTACCGAAAATCCGACATCGAATCGATCTTAAAGATCAAAGATCTCCTTTATGACCGCAAATTTACGATCCCCGGTGCCCGGAAATTCCTCAAGTGCCAGAAAAAGGAATCCCTTCCGGCAATAATCGATATAGATGAAATCCGGGCCGGACTGCATGAAATAAGGGCACTGCTCGATTAAAAGCGGATCAAACCCGCATCCGGAGGTCAATCCATATCCGTCGCCTGTGGATATAACCCGTTCAGCCCGCCTTGACACCCGCCTCATTTCAACTTACTTTAAACCCAAAATTTGTATTGACAATAAAATTACTTTGCCTTAATTTTAAGCGGCTAAGGATGCGGGCATAGCTCAGTTGGTAGAGTACAAGCTTCCCAAGCTTGGTGTCGCGAGTTCGAATCTCGTTGCCCGCTCCAATTTTCTTGTAGGCCCATTCGGGTTGAAGCGGTTTTGAGCAGATAGAGACCAACATGGATTTGCTTGAGAAACGGGCATGATTGCCCGTTTTTTTGTTTCTTTAAACAGGGGCCGGGGAAAAGCCGGCAAGAAAGACGCATGCAGGCAGTTGAAGGATTGATCGGGGTTTCAGTAGATGGCAACGGGTAAAAAGACAGAGCATCATGACATAGCGCACAAGGCGATTTCGGAACACCCGGAAACAAAGATTTCCCGGGAGGCCAGATTTGCCGATCTGCAGAAAAAGATGATATCGCTGACCTGGGACATCGGCGGCCCCCTGTGCACGGCGGAGGGGATCGAACTCGTCCATGTCGAATTTCAGCGCGAACCCGGCGGCCGCGTGCTGCGCGCCTATATCGACAGACCCGGCGGCGTATCGCTGGACGATTGCTCCGGGATCAGCCGGCAGTTGTCGGACATACTTGACATCAAGATGGATACGGACCTGCCCTATACCCTGGAGGTATCATCGCCGGGACTGGACCGGCCCATATCCAAAAAAGAAGATTTCAACCGGTTTGCGGGAGAGACGGCCAGGATCAGGACCGCTCAGCCCATAAACGGACAGAAGAATTTCAAAGGAACCCTGGTAGGCATGTTTGACGACTGTGTGCATCTTCAGCTGGAAAAAGAAACGGTTGTCATTCTCTATGAGGATATTATGAAAGCACGGCTTGTCAATTATAACGGAGAGTAACCAATGCTTATAACCGACATGAAGCGTGTAATTGAGCAGGTGAGCCGGGACAAGGGAATCGAGTTCAATGTCCTGGTGAAAACACTGGAAGAAGCCCTGCGTTCTGCGGCCAAGAAGAAGTTCGGCAACAAGATCGACATTGAAATCCAGTATAATGAGGAAACCGGAGAACTCGAGGTATTTCAGTTCAAGGAAGTGGTCGACGAGGTGGAAGACGCCGCGTTCCAGATCAGCCTGAAAGAAGGGCGCAAGCTGGACCCGGAATGTGAAATCGGCGACAGCCTGGGCACCAAGATGGACACCACCACTTTCGGCCGCATCGCCGCCCAGAGCGCCAAGCAGGTGATCATCCAGAAAATGAAAGTCGCTGAGCGAAGCGCGGTCTACAACAGCTTCATCGAGCGCCAGGGGGAGATCATCAACGGCATCATCCAGCGGGTGACGCGAAACGAAATCATCGTGAACCTGGGGCAGGCGGAAGCCGTACTTCCCAAACGGGAGCAGATCCCCGGGGAGAATTACCGGCGGGGCGACCGGCTCAGGGCCTTTATCCTGAAAGTGCACGAGGAAAGCCGCGGTCCCCAGATCGTGCTGAGCCGAACCCATCCCAGCTTCCTGATGAACCTTTTTAAAACGGAAGTCCCGGAGATCAGCGAGGGGATCGTGAGCATCGTCGGCGCGGCCCGGGAAGCGGGAAGCCGGGGCAAGATCGCCGTGAGTTCGAACGATTCCGATATCGATCCGGTGGGCGCCTGCGTCGGGGTGAAGGGAAACCGGGTGCAAAGCGTGGTCCAGGAATTGAAAGGCGAAAAAATCGACATCATTCCCTGGCACATGGACCCGGCCAAATTCGTCTGCAACGCGCTGGCCCCGGCGGAGATCGCCCGGGTGATCATCGATGAGGAAAATCATTCCATGGAAGTGGTGGTCCCCGATGACTACCTGTCCATCGCCATCGGCAAGGGCGGCCAGAATGTCCGCCTGGCCTCAAAGCTGACCGGCTGGCGGCTGGATGTGGAGAGTGAGACCCGGTATAACGAATACATGCAAAGAGAATACGAAGCGATCATGAATCTTCCGGACATGACGGAAGAACTCGCCGACCGGCTGCGCAAAAGCGGATTTTTCACCATGGATGATCTTTCCAAGGCTTCGGTGGAGGATCTTGTGGAAACCATCGGAATCACCGAAGACGAAGCCCGGCAACTGATCGACCATGTCATGGAAGCAATGGAAGCGCCGGAGACTCCGGAGTCTTCGGATGAAGATGAAACGGAAGCACCCGAACCGGAAGAACCCGGCGAAGATGACGCCGCTGCCGAAGACGATATCGAATAACGATTTTAAAATATTTCAAACATACCCGTTTGATCAAATTGTGTTGAAGTTCTCATGAACACCAAGGGGGATGGATGGCAAAACTCAGAGTATTTGAACTCGCCAGAGAATTGAACATGGAAAGCAAGGCGCTCCTTGAAAAGGTCCAGGATATGGACATTGAGGTCAAAAATCATATGTCCACCCTGGAGGAAGACGACATCGAGCGCATTAAGAATACGATTTTCGGCCGCCCGGAACCCGAGGAAATTGTTGAGGATAAGCGGATCAAACCGAATGTCATCCGGCGGCGGCGCAAAATTGTGCCCACCGAACCGGAGCCGGTGGAGCCTCCGGCCGCTGAAGCGGTTTCAGAAACTCAAGAAGAAGCCCCGGCTGAAGTCATAGAGACCCCTGCAGTGGAAGCCGAACCAGCCGAGAACGAAGAGGTTGTGGCCACCGCGGAATCAGAATCCGTTGCCCCTGTCGAGGAACCGGCGGAAGAAACCCCTGCGGAAATTGAAACAGAAACGGCAGAAACGGCAGAACCTGAAACCGTTGAACCCGAAGCCACCGAAACGCAAACGGCTGCCCCCGAGGCAGAGGCGGCACCGCAGGATCAAGCGCCGGTTGAAGCCGCGCAGCCGCAGCCGGAAACGGCTGAAAAAGCAGAGGCCGCGGAAAAGCAGGACAAGAAGAAACCCAAGCGCAAAGTCAAGAAAAGCATGCCGGCCAAGGTGATCAGCATGCCGGAAAAACCGCCGGAGGTGGAAAAACCGGAAGAAAAAGCGCCTCAGCCGGCGGCCGCCGCAACCGCTGAACCGGCAAAAGAGAAAAAGCCGGAAAAGAAAAAACCCCATATCGCGGCCGCCAAGGAAAAGGAAATCGAGGAAGATCTCGATAAGAAAAAGGGTAAGAAAAAAATTACGGACCTGGAAAAAGGCCGCAATGTCGGCAAGCTGAAGACCGCCCTGCGCCGTAAAGAGGTCATCGAAGGCGACGCCCTCTATGACAGTAAATACGGCCGGACCCGCAAGGGCCGGAAAAAGGGGAAGCCGGTCCACGAAACCGCCGACCAGAAAACCCAGATTACCATACCCAAAGCAATCAAGAGGCGGATCAAAGTGGATGATACCATTGTGATAGCGGATCTGGCCAAGCGGATGGGCATCAAGGCCAATGAGCTGATCAAGCGGCTGATGAACATGGGAATGATGGTCACCGTCAACCAGACCATTGATTACGATACGGCCAGCCTGCTGGCCACGGAATTCGGCTTCGAGGTGGAAAAAGCCGCTTTCGAGGAAGAAACGGTCATAAGGGCCGAAACCGACGAACCCGGCCAGATGGTCCACCGGCCGCCGGTGGTAACCATCATGGGACACGTGGATCACGGCAAGACATCGCTTCTGGACGTCATCCGCCGGACCAAGGTGACCGAACTCGAAGCCGGCGGGATTACCCAGCATATCGGCGCCTATCATGTCAAGCTGGACTCCGGGGATATCGTCTTTCTCGACACCCCCGGCCATGAAGCCTTTACGGCCATGCGCTCCCGGGGCGCCCATGTCACGGACATCGTCATCCTGGTGGTGGCGGCCGATGACGGGGTCATGCCCCAGACCATCGAAGCCATCGACCATGCCCGGGCCGCCAATGTCCCCATCATCGTGGCCATCAACAAGATCGATAAGCCCGAAGCCAACCCGGACCGGATCAAGCGCGAACTGGCGGAAAAGAACCTGGTCCCCGAGGACTGGGGGGGCGACACCATCTGCGTCAATGTGTCTGCCAAGCAGCAGATGGGAATCGACGACCTGCTGGAAATGATCCTGCTCCAGTCGGAGGTGCTCGAACTCAAGGCCAACCCGAACAAGCTGGCCCGGGGAAACATCATCGAGGCCGAAATGGACCTCGGCCGGGGGCCGGTGGCCACCGTTCTCATCCGGGAAGGGACCCTGCATACCGGCGAACCGGTGGTCTGCGGCATGTATTACGGCAAGGTCCGGGCCATGTACAACGATACCGGGGAAATGGTGAAGGAAGCCGGCCCGTCCATGCCGGTGCAGATCGTGGGATTGTCCGGCGTTCCCATGGCCGGCGACGAATTCACCACCCTGGCCGACGAAAAGGATGCCAAGCAGGTCAGCGAGCACCGGCTCCAGAAGCAGCGGTCCAAGGACCTGGCCCGCACCAGCCGGATGAGCCTGGAAGGGCTGTATGAACGGCTGATGGAAGGCGAGGTCAAGGACCTGAACCTGATCATCAAGGCCGATGTCCAGGGGTCCATCGAGGCGCTTAAGGATTCTTTGCTCAAGCTTTCCCGGGAAGAGGTGCAGATCAGCGTCATTCACTCCGCCGTGGGGCCCATCCACGAGTCCGATATTTCTCTGGCGGCGGTATCCAATGCCATCATCATCGGGTTCAATGTCCGGCCGTCGGCCAAGGTGGCCTCCCTGGCCGAAGAGGAAAACGTGGATATCCGGTATTATGATGTCATCTACAACGCCATCAAGGATGTCCAGGATGCCATGGTCGGCCTGATGGAATCCAAGTACGTGGAAAAGGTGCTGGGCCATGCGGAAGTCCGCCAGGTCTTCCATGTCCCCTCCATCGGCACCATCGCGGGATGCATGGTGACCTCCGGCAAGATCCAGAGAAACATGCCGGTGCGCCTGATCCGGGAAGGGGTCGTCGCCTATGACGGCAAGATCAACTCCCTCAAGCGTTTCAAGGAGGATGCCAAAGAGGTCGCCCAGAATTATGAATGCGGGGTCGGCGTCGAAAACTATAATGACATCAAGGTCGGCGACGTGCTGGAATGCTACTATCTCGAAGAGGTCAAACCGACGATATGATCGTGACGGGAGCATGTTTTTCAAATGGTTATCGGATTCGGCACCATTATACTGAAGCTTTCCGACGCCCACTCCCTCAAGGAAAAGCGCAAAGTCGTCAAATCCATTGTGGCCCGGTCGAAAAATGCGTTTAATGCGTCCATTGCGGAAACCGGTGATAACGACCTTCACCAGCGGGCCCAGATCGGATTTGCCTTCGTGGGGAATGATTCGCGCCTCGTTAACTCTAAAATCGATAAACTCTTCGCGTTTGTCGATGATCTCCATTTGGCCGAGACCATCGACACGACCATGGAGATCATTCACATATGAAACCATTTGCCAGAGCCGACCGGGTGAGCGCCCTGATACAGGAGAGCCTCTCGCTTCTGCTGAAAAAATCGATCAAGGACCCGCGGCTGGAAACAGCGGTGATCACCGGCGTGAAGATGTCGCCGGATCTCAAACTGGCGCGCGTCTATTTCGTCATTTCGGACCGGAGTGTCAGCAAAGCAGATGCCCTGGAAGGCTTTGATAAGGCCAAGGGATTCATCAAATATACACTTGCACAGGAACTGAATCTGCGATATATGCCTGATCTTCGTTTTTATTACGATGAATCGATTGATTACGGATTTCACATGGATTCGGTGCTGAAAAAAATCGTCAAAGATGATACAGCAGATTATAAGCCACCTGAAGAAGAGTAAAAACATCTTCATTGCGTCTCATGTCCACCCGGACGGCGATGCCATCGGATCCCTGATCGGACTCGGCCTCGCCCTGGAGCAGATCAAGTGCAAGGTGCGGCTCTACAATGAGAGTCCGCTGCCGGCGGTGTACCAGTTTCTGCCGTCGATTCACAAAATCTTGAATAAGACCGGGGACTTGGCCGAATACGACACGGCGATCATCGTCGACTGCTCCGACCTGCACCGGATCGGCGATGCCGCAGCGGCGGTCAGCCGGCTGCCGGTGGTCATCAATATCGATCATCATACGACAAACACCCGCTTCGGGGCGCTGCAGCTGATCGATCCGGCGGCATCATCGACGGCGGAAATCGTCTACCGGATCATTCAGGAACTCAAGATACCGGTGGATACCGGCATGGCCTATGCCATCTACACCGGCATCATGGCCGACACGGGCTCCTTCCGGTTTTCGAACACCACCCCGGAGGCGTTCATGATCTCCCATGAGATGGTGCGGCGGGGCGCCGACCCGCACAAGGTGGCGCACCATGTCTATGAGACCATTTCGCTCAACCGGATCAAGCTGCTCAACATGCTCTATGATACCATCGAGCTTTCTGAAAACGGCAGGATGTCGGTCATGACCCTGACCCAGAAGATGCTGGACGCCAGCGGCACCCACATCGAAGACGTCAACGGCCTGATCAATTATGCCAAACGGATCGAGAACGTGAAGCTTGCGGTTTTGCTCTACGAGCGCCGGAGCAGCGCCGGACGCTCCAATGGGAGGAGCCATTTCCATGTCAGTCTCCGTTCCGACGGATCGGTGAATGTGGCGGCCATCGCCTCCTCCTTCGGGGGCGGCGGGCATCAGACCGCCGCCGGGTTTGATATCAAGACCAGCCTGCTGGATCTGAAATCAACTGTTTTCCAGTTTTCGTCGCATCTGTGATTAAGCGTTGCGGCTGAAGACTGAAGGATTCGGTGGACATACCATTTTAGATGGCGATTTGAATATTTAGTATGCACGAACCCAGCGGCATTTTAATTGTGGACAAGCCGGAAAACATGACCTCCGCAGGGGTGGTCAACCGGATCCGAAAACTTACCGGTTTCAGGAAAGCCGGGCATACGGGAACGCTGGACCCGTTTGCCACCGGGGTGATGATCTGCACCATCAACCGGGCCACCCGGATTTCCCGCTTTTTTTTAAACAGCAGCAAAACCTATGCCGCCACCATGCGGCTGGGCGTGGACACCGATACCCAGGACGCCACCGGATCGGTGGTCCAAAGGCGCTGTGCCGATGCCGTCACCGAAGCGGAAATCCGGGCGGTGTGCCGACAGTTTGAGGGGGAGATCCAACAGACGCCGCCGGCATACTCGGCGCTAAAGCACGAAGGGGTGCCGCTTTACCGCTATGCCCGGAAAGGAAAACCGGTTTACAAGCCTGCGCGGCCGGTTTATATTTCATACATTAAAATCAATGAAATCAACCTACCTTCGGTTTCCTTCGAGGTGAGGTGCTCATCTGGCACCTACATTCGCACCCTGTGCGCGGATATGGGCAGTGTTCTGGGGTGCGGCGGACATCTGGCGTCGCTGCGGCGGACCGAATGCGGCGGATTTGACATCAGCGCGGCGGTGAAGCTGTCGGAAATTGAGCGGCAATCCGAAGGCCACGTGCTTTCCGATCGCCTGATTTCCATGTCGGATGCACTGGGGGATATGGCGGCGGTGGTCGCCGACCCGGAGATGGAAGAAAAAATCCGTTTCGGCAGGATGATCACTTTCGATGACCATCCTGAATCGCCGGTTCCGGTCGCAGCTTTCGTCAAGGTGATCACCCCCGACAACCGGCTGCTGGCGATTGTCAGCCCTTGCCCCGATCAGGGACGGTATGATTATTGTTGTGTTTTTCAACACGCATAATATGATATCGTGCCTACGGACAGCCTTAACTGGCCGGGAAGAAAAAGCGTTTTATCGATATGACAGGTACGGGCAGATCTGTCGGGCAGATGCTGCAAGTTATTTTTTTACTGAGTTTCACGTTGGGAATGAATTCGATTAAAGGAGGAGAGTGTGAATATTCCAGAAAGCAGGAAACAGGAAACCATCGAAAGATTCAAGCTGCATGAATCAGACACCGGTTCGCCCGAAGTGCAGATCGCCCTTCTGACCGACCGGATCGTCCACCTGACCGATCACTTGAAGGCGCACAAGAAAGACCACCATTCCAGAAGAGGACTCCTCATCATGGTGGGCAAGCGCCGAAGACTTTTAAATTATGTAAAAAACAAGGATGTTCACCGGTACCGCTCCATCATCAGCGAACTCGGATTAAGAAGATAAGTCCTTTATTTTGCATTCACGGGCAACCAACTGGCTTCGCCGCAAGCAAACGCGGCACAGCCCTCGCCTGAATGCAGAACTGAAATGACATCCCTTCTTGAAACAGGTTCCCATACTCATCATTCGGCGGATAAGCATGTGGCAAATGCCCCTTTCTGGCGCCTGGGAGGCTGGGTTCATGGTCGAAGGCCTCTGAACATCTGACAAGCCAAAGGAGAAAAAAATATGGAAATTTCATTTAGAACCACCATCGGAGGGGAGACGCTCACCATCCAGACCGGCAAAGTGGCCAAGCAGGCCTCCGGTGCGGTCATGGTCCAGTACGGCGAAACCATTATCCTGGTGACCGTGGTATCCGGCCGGGAAGAGCGGCCCGATATCGATTTTCTGCCGCTATCCGTCGAATACATGGAAAAGATTTACGCCGCCGGACGGATTCCGGGAAACTATTTCCGTCGGGAAATCGGCCGGCCCAGCGAAAAGGAAACGCTTACCGCCCGCATGACCGATCGGCCCATCCGTCCGCTGTTTCCCAAGGGGTACCGCTCCGAAATTCAGGTGATCGCAACGGTTCTGTCCATGGATCAGGTCAATGACCCGGATGTGCTGGCCTTAAACGGGGCATCGGCGGCGCTCATGCTCTCGGACATCCCTTTTGAAGGGCCGGTGGCCAGCGTCCGCGTCGGCCGCGTCGATGGCGAGTTTGTCATCAATCCCACCATCGAACAGCGCAAGATCTCGGACATCGACGTCATGGTGGCCGGGTCGAAAACCGGCATCATCATGGTGGAAGGCGGCGGCAATATCGTTTCCGAAGAAGAAATGGCCGAAGCCATTTACTATGGCCATGAACAACTGCAGTCCATCATCGAACTCCAGGAAAAACTCCGGGAGAGCGCGGGCGTCCCCAAGCGGGCATTTGAACCGCCCCAGCGGGATCCCGAACTGGTGGCCAGACTCGAGGCCGAAGCCCGGCCGAAAATCGCCGAAGCGGTCACCATCCCTGAAAAATCCAAGCGAACCGATGCGCTTCACCAGGTCAAGGCCGACATTGTGGAAAACCTGGGGGAAGAATATGCGGACCGCAAAAAACAGGTCTCGGAAATTCTCAAAGACATCGAAAAGCAGGTCAACCGGGAGTTTATCCTGGAAAAAGGCCATCGCATCGACAATCGGAAATTCGATGAGGTTCGGCCGATTACCTGTGAAGCGGCCCTGCTTCCCCGGGTTCATGGCAGTGCGCTGTTCACCCGGGGCGAGACCCAGGTGCTGGCGTCTTTAACCCTGGGCTCCGGGCCAGACGAGCAGCGGGTGGAAACCCTTTTGGGGGATGAAACCGTTCGGTTCATGCTCCATTACAACTTCCCTCCCTATTCCGTGGGGGAAGTCCGGCGCATTTCCGGCCCCAGCCGCCGGGACATCGGCCACGGCGCCCTGGCCAGACGGGCACTGGAGAAAGTTTTGCCTCCGAAGGAAGACTTTGACTACACTCTCCGGATCGTATCGGAAGTCCTGGAATCCAACGGCTCATCGTCCATGGGAACGGTTTGCGCCGGTTCCCTGGCCATGATGGACGGCGGGGTCCCCATTTCCGCCCCCGTTTCCGGAATTGCCATGGGCCTGGTGGCCGACGGCGACAAAGTGGTGGTCCTCTCCGACATTCTGGGCGATGAAGACCACACCGGCGACATGGATTTCAAGGTTGCCGGCACCGCAGAAGGGATCACCGCCCTGCAGATGGATATCAAGATCCATTCCCTGCCCAAAGAGGTCCTGGCCAAAGCGCTTCAGCAGGCCAAAGAAGGCCGGCTCCACATTCTTAAAAAGATGGAGGAGACTTTAAAAGCGCCCCGGGGAGAACTTTCCCCCTATGCGCCCAATATCTTCACGGTCCGGGTCAACCCGGAGCGGATCGGGGAAATCATCGGCCCGGGCGGCAAGATCATCCGCGCCATCCAGGCGGAAACCAACACCCAGATCGAAATCGATGATTCCGGCCTGGTGAAGATCGCGGCGTTTTCAAAGGAAGAAGGGGAGAGGGCGGCGGACATCATCGCGGAAATCGGCATGGACCCCGAGCCAGGGGCCGTGTACGAAGGAAAAGTGGTGAAAATCACCGATTTCGGTGCATTTGTGCAGATCAAGCCCAAGACCGACGGCCTGGTCCACATCTCGGAACTGGCCCCCTACCGGGTCAAGAATGTCACGGGACGTGGTCAAAGAAGGCGATATCATCAAGGTCAAGGTGCTGGAGATCACCAAGGAAGGCAAGATCAAGCTCAGCCGCAAGGCCTTGCTGGATGACACGGAAAAGGATTCGGACCCGGAAAAGAAATCCGTCTGATCTTTACCGGAAGCCTGTAAAAAAACGGGGACGAGTAAAGATCCGGGTTCAAATGACCCGGCTTTAAATGCCCCTTGAAAGGGCTTGCCGTAATTTAAATGAGAATCCAGAAGTCAGAAGTCAGGAGCCAGAATGATTGATGTCGCTTCGCTTCGGCATTTAAGTTTTATTTGACTGAGCCGCAGGCGAATACCTCCTTCTGAATTCTGGATTCTGACTCCTGACTTCCTCATCGAGATGGTTCAGGCAAAGCCTATTTTTTCCGACCTGCCCCAAAGGACCCGGTTTTCAAACCGCAATAAATAGTGATTTTCGGGCCCAGGAGCTTCAGCTGATCGGCAGCAGTGGCCGGCAAAAAGATTCTGAGCGGCCAGTCGCCTGTTCACGCGCCCGTCAGCCGCAGCCAATCAATCGCAAAAGAAAATTTACGCGTCGAATACGTTCAAAGATCTTGAAGGATCCTTTTTAGTGCATGACCCGATAGAGATCAAATGCCGCCGGATCCGGCCAGATGCGGATTCGGATATTCCCCTCCCCCGCTATATGACCGCCCATGCCGCAGGCATGGATGTCTGTGCCGCCGTGGACCGTCCCGTCGTTCTGGCCCCCGGCGACATCGCCCTGATCCCCACCGGTTTTGCCATGGCCCTTCCCGAAGGATACGAAGCCCAGATCCGGCCCCGCAGCGGCCTGGCGGTCAACCACGGCGTCAGCCTGGCCAACGCGCCCGGCACCATCGATGCGGACTTTCGGGGCGAGGTCAAAATCGCCCTGATCAACCTGGGCAAATCCGCTTATACCGTCAACCGGGGCGACCGGGTGGCCCAGATGATCATTTGCCCGGTTTGCCGGGCAGCCCTTTTAGTGGTGGATGAACTCGATGAATCCCGGCGAAGCAGCGGCGGATTCGGGCATACGGGAAGATGAAGCCCGCTCCTGCCGCTGTCCTCACGCCGCCGGACACGGGTGATGTTTTAAGCGTCTGCATGCTGGCCAGCGGCAGCAAAGGCAACTGCATCTATATCGCCACCCCGCACACCGCCATCCTGATCGACGCCGGCCTGTCCGGCATTGAAATCGAACGCCGGATGGCCGCAAGGGGATTGTCCCCCAAAACACTTTCCGCCATTATCGTCTCCCATGAGCACGCCGACCATATCCGGGGTGTGGGTGTCCTTTCCCGCAAATACCGGCTTCCGGTATACCTTTCCGATAAAACAGGTCGCCTGGATCTGGGCATCGGGACCCTGAGCGAAAGACGGGCATTTGCCTGCGGCGACGCTTTCGGCGTGGGTGAATTGACTGTCCGGCCGTTTTCCACCTCGCATGACGCCCTGGACCCGGCAGGATTCACCATCGCCTGCAGCGGCAAAAAAATCGGCATCGCCACGGATCTGGGCATGGCCACGGCCATGGTCCGGCACCACCTGAATGCCTGCCACTGCCTGATCCTGGAAGCCAACCACGACACGCGCATGCTGGAGGAAGGGCCTTATCCCTGGCCCGTCAAGCAGCGGATCATGAGCCGCCGCGGGCATTTGTGCAATGAATCCTCCCGGGACCTGCTGATGGAGGTCCTGCATGCGGATTTAAAAAACCTGGTGCTGGCCCATCTCAGCGAAACCAACAACACACCGGAAAAGGTCTTGAGCGTGGTGGCCGAACCCGTCGACCCCAAACAGACCGCCGTCACCATTGCCGTTCAGCACCTGGCCAGTCCATTGATTTCATTTTAGGAATCCGGCCGTAAAATAAAACCGGATCATGCCCCCCATTTATTTTCCTACCCGATTTAAAAAAAATCATGTTATGGAAAAACATTTGTTATCAACCCATAACACTGTTTTTTGATATCGAAACGACCGCTAAGGCTTACCGCATCATCCGATCAGTCAATCAAGGAGGGGGACCATGACAAAAAATTTTACATCCTGGCCCGAACAATGGCCGACGTCACTCAACTACCCTGACAAACCGGTCCATGATTTCCTGGAAAGTACGGCCGAACGGGTACCCGACCGCATCGCCATTCATTTCGGCGGGATGGTGCTGACATTTTCAGAGCTCAAGACCCTGACGGACCGATTTGCCGCCGCGCTTTCGGCCCTGGGGATCCGGAAAGGCGACCGGATGGCCATCCACCTGCCCAACATGCCCCAGTTTGCCATCGCCTACTATGCCCTGTTGAAGATCGGCGGGGTCTTCACCCCCTTGAGCCCCCTGCTCTCCCCCAAGGAAGTCACCCACCAGTTAAACGATTCCGGCGCCGAAACGCTTCTCAGCCTTGACCTGCTCTACCCGGGAATCGCCCCGGTGATCCCGGACACCCCGGTGAAACGGGTCATTTCCACCAGCATCGGCGACTGCTACAACGCCGTCATCGCCCCGTTGAAACTGTTGGGCAAACTGCCGGTGCCCGACACGATGGACATGATGGAGCTGATCAAGAATCATCCGCCTGAAGTGCCCGTTGTCGACATCGACGTGGATCGTGACCTGGCCCACCTGGCCTACACCGGCGGCACCACCGGCGTTTCCAAGGGGGTGATGCTGACCCACAGAAATGTGGCCGCCAACACCCTCCAGTTCGGCTGCTGGTTCAACGGCGCACAGCTGGCGGAAAAAGACGGCAGAATCGAACTGGTCTATCCGGAAGGGGTGAACCCCGAGACCGACCGATGCGTGGCCCGGGACCGGGAAACCGCACTGGTGGTGGTCCCCTGGTTTCACGCCATGGGAACCATCGGCTATCTCAACAACATGGTGTCCAGCGGCACCACGATGGTGGTCTTCCCCCGGTTCGATCCGGCGGAATACATCCAGGCGGTGAAAAAATTTGGGGCCACCACCCTGGGGGGCGCACCGCAGCTCTACGTGCCCCTGGTCAACCACCCGGACTTCAAGACCGTGGATCTCTCCAATATCCGGCTGATCGGGTCGGGGGCCGCCCCCCTGCCGGTGACGGTGCTGGAACAGATGCGCCGGTCCTTTTCATCATCCGTGGTGCTCGAAGCCTACGGCCTGACCGAATGCAGCATGGGCGCCACCTGCAACCCGCCCATCCCCGAAAAGACCCGAATCGGATCGGTGGGTCTGCCCATATTTGACACGCAGCTCAAGGTGGTCGATCCGGAAACCGGCGAAGACCTCCCCCCCGGCCGGGAGGGTGAAATCTGCATCAAAGGCCCCCAGGTGATGCGCGGCTACTGGAACCGGCCCGAGGCCACCGCCGAGGTGTTGAAAGACGGCTGGCTCTATACCGGAGATATCGGGAAAGAAGATGAAGACGGATACTTCTTCATCACCGACCGGAAAAAGGACATGATCATCTACAAGGGATACAATGTCTATCCCCGGGAAATCGAGGAGATCCTCTATGCGCATCCGGCCGTGGAGATGTGCGGGGTGGTGGGCAAGCCGGATGAAAAATCGGGCGAGTACCCGGTGGCTTTTGTCCAGTTGAAAAAAGGGCAGAATGCCACCGCGCAGCAGCTCATCGACCACGTGAACGGCCAGGTGGCGGCTTACAAGAAACTGCGGGAGGTGGCCTTCACCGACATGATCCCGGTTTCCCCTGCCGGCAAGGTTCTCAAACGCGAACTGCGGGACCAGGTGACAAAATCCGGCAGCTGAGGAGCAAGGAGAAAAATGAATATGGCCGGTGAGCGTATTGTCACCAACGTGGTGAATGACGGACAGACGGTCCGTTATGTCCGCAGTCTTCACGAAGTATCCACCGCAGACGGCATGAATCTGATCATGACCCGTAAGCAGCCCATCGACCAGCCGGTTCGCTCCCACGTGATGCTGGTCCACGGACTGGGCCAGAACCGCTACACCTGGACCCTGACCCGGCGGAGCCTGGAAAATTATCTGGTGGCCAACGGATTTCAAACCTTCAACATCGAACTGAGGGGGCACGGCCTCAGCCGGGCCAACGGCAGCACGTATCCGGAGGCATTTGAAACCTATCTCCACCAGGACATGCCCGCTTTTGTGGACGCTGCCGCCAGGATCACCGGAAATGAAAAAATCTTCTACATGGGCCACAGCCTGGGCGGCTCCATCGCCTACTGCGTGGGCAGCAGGTATCAGGACCGTCTGGCCGGCGTCATTTCCATCGGAGGCCCCTTCTCCATGGCCCGGGGCAACCGGCTGCTCAAAGCCATCGCCCGCACCGGGGTCTCTTTAGGCCGGTTCTACCCGTTCCCCCAGCTTCAGCCGGACGTTTTTTACATCGACTACATCGGCCTGCTGGCGTCTTTGGGGCTCGGGATTCTGGATCACCCTCTGTATAAAATCCCCCTGCAGATCTGGCATCCCGGCAGCATCGAGCGCGATATCCTGGAAGAGCGGATACTCAAGGGCTTTGACCGGACCAGCTTCAATGTCGTCAAGTTTTTTTTCGAATGGGGGGCCAAGGGAAAATTTCTGTCCAGCGACGGCCGCATCGATTTTGAATCCGCCGTTTTAGACCTCCATGCGCCCATCCTGTTTGTCAACGGGGACCGGGATCTGGCCGTTCCCAAAGAAGCGGTAATGGAAGCGTTTGAAAAAGCCGGATCAAAAGATAAGACGTTCAAGGTATTCGGCGGGGAAAAGGAGGGCCTCCACTGGGGGCATGTGGACCTGATCTGCGGAAAGCACGCGCCTGAGATCACCTGGCCCTACATGCTGGACTGGATGGAAAAGCGCCTGGTCCCGGAAAACGGGATCAAACCCGCCTCAACAAGAAGAAAAAAAATCATGAAAGAACAGGTGCAGGCACCATAATCAGGGAGAAAACCATGGACTATGATGTGGCCATCGTGGGCAGCGGATTCGGGGGGAGCGTCTCCGCCCTTCGTCTTGCCGAAAAGGGGTATAAGGTAGTGGTGCTGGAGCAGGGTGGACCCGTTGCGCCCGAAGACATGGAAGAAGGCGAGGACAGTGTTTTTCGCCTCAACTGGGCACCCGCCCTGGGGCAGACCGGCTATTTTTCCCAGGATTTTTTTCGCCACGTGACCCTGGTCCGGGGAGTGGGCGTGGGCGGAGGCAGCATTGTATATGCAGCCGTGCTGCTGCGCCCCAAAGATGCCTTTTACCGGGACCCGGCCTGGGCCAACCTGGGGATGGACTGGAAGGCCGAACTGGCCGGACATTATGAAACGGCCGCAAACATGCTGGGGGTGGTGGATAATCCCGCCTCCGATATCCAGGACGGATATCTTCGAAAGACCGCTCAGAAGATGGGAGCGGAGCAGACCTTCGGCCCCACCCCCAACGGCATCTATTTCGGCACCCCGGAGGTCCGGGTTCCGGACCCCTTCTTCAAGGGGGCAGGCCCCCACCGGAGCGGATGCTTCCTGTGCGGCAGATGTCTGACCGGCTGCCCCCACGGGTCCAAAAACACCCTGGACAAAAACTATCTCTACCTTGCCCGGCGTCTGGGGGCATCCGTGCTCCCTTTCCGCAAGGTGACCGCCATCCGCCCCCTTGAATCCGGTGGATACGGCCTGGACATGAAGCACCCGGCCAAACCCTTCCGGAAATATCCGTCCATCCATGCAAAGCAGGTGGTGCTGGCAGGGGGCGTTCTGGGCACCCTGGAGCTGCTGTTTCACTGCAGGGACGTCATCCGGACCTTGCCCCTGGTTTCCACTCAGCTCGGCAGGGTGGTGCGGACCAACAGCGAAGCCATCGTGGGGGTGCTCTCCCCGGACACCGAAAAGGACCTGACGCACGGCACCGCCATTTCTTCCCATTTCTACCCGGACGCGCACACCCACATCACCCAGAACCGGTTTCCAAAAGGGTATAACTTCATGAAATTTCTGACCGGCCCTTTAGTGGATCACCCAAATCCGGCCGTCCGGTCGCTCAAAACCCTGGCCGCCATGATTGCCCGGCCCTCGACCCTGGCGAAAAACTGGGGGGCAAAAGATTGGAACCGGCGGGTGACCGTGCTGACGGTAATGCAGCACCTGGACAACCAGATCTCCTTCGTCTATGGCCGGAAAGCCTCCTTCCTGTTCCGCAGGGGCTTAAAATCCAGGACGGTGAAGGGCAAGTCCGCTCCCACCTACCTGCCCGTGGCCAACCATGCCGCCCGGGTTCTGGGTGAGGTGACCGGCGGCCTGCCCTTGAACATTCTCACCGAAAGCATCGGCAACACCGCCACCACCGCCCATATCCTGGGAGGATGCCACATGGGGGAATCGGCCGCTACCGGGGTGATCGATACCCGTCACCAGGTGTTTGGTTATCCGGGGCTGTTCATCACGGACGGTTCGGCGGTGTCCGCCAACATCGGGGCGAATCCCAGCCTGACCATCACCGCACTGGCGGAGCGGGCCATGAGCTTCATCCCCTCACGGGGATGAGCATAAAATGAACACGTTGCAGCGTAAAGACTGACAAACCGGATTTCATGGTTATTTTAATTTCATAGGAATGAAGGAATAAACCTCCCTACGATTTGTTTTTTCATAATCCTACCTCCTGAGAAAAGCGCCCTGTCCGCAATTGCGGACAGGGCGCTTTATATTTCAGCGCCAAATGCCGCACTGATGGCAGGCATTAAAAAAAAACATGACAACCCGACCGGAGTGGTTATTCTTAAAACGGTGAGTAAATAAATGAAAATATAAAAAAATTTTCATCTCACCCCCTCCCCGAAAAGCCCCTTGTCCGTAAATCGGATAAGGGGCGATTTTTTTATTATTTTTGAAAAATGCGATCAGCGCCCCCATACTGTTGCAAAAGAGAGGTTTGAAATGACCGATACGACATTTAAGGCATTTGTGGTGGAAGAGGCCGGCGATCATCATTTTACCAGAAAAATCGCCCGGAAGGCGTTCAGCGAACTGCCGGCCGGGGATGTACTGGTGCGGGTGATGTTTTCTTCCCTCAACTATAAAGACGCGCTGTCCGCCTCTGGAAACCGGGGCATTACCCGCCATTATCCGCACACCCCCGGCATCGATGCGGCAGGCGTCGTGGAGGAAAGCGGCTCATCCCTGTTCGCACCCGGGGAAGAAGTTATCGTCACCAGCTACGACCTGGGAATGAATACTTCCGGCGGGTTTGCCGAGTACATCCGGGTTCCCGCCGGATGGGTGGTCAAACTCCCGCCGAATCTGACCCTTAAAGAGGCCATGACTTACGGAACCGCCGGTTTTACGGCGGGGCTGTCCGTCTACAAGCTCATCCAGGATCTCCCTCCCGACCGGGGGGATATCCTGGTGACCGGCGCCTCCGGCGGGGTGGGCAGCATGGCTATCTCCTTTCTAGTGAAATCCGGCTACCGGGTAGCGGGGCTCGTCAAGCACGCTGAAGATAAAAGTTTTGTCAACGATCTGGGTGCCGCAGAAATTGTGAATGCAGATGTATTCACCGATGAAACGAAAAAGCCCCTGCTGAACCAGAGATGGGCGGGAGTGGTGGATACGGTGGGGGGAGACGTTCTGACCACGGCCATCAAATCCACCATGATCGGCGGAAACATCACCAGCTGCGGCAATGTGGCCGGAGCCGACCTCCCGTTGACCGTATTTCCCTTTATATTAAGGGGCATCAGCCTGTTTGGCATCGATTCCCAGCACTGCCCCATGACCACCCGGCGGCTTATCTGGGAGAAACTGGCCGGCGAATGGAAACTGGCCGGGTTGCACGAAATGGCCACGGAGATCGGCCTGGAAGACCTGGAAGGCCAAATTCAGCAGATGCTGGACGGCCGCGGATTCGGACGCAAGGTGATCCGCCTGGCCAAGTGACCCGGTCCCGGACCGGAACTTATCAACATTTTTTCTCGTCTATTAAATCCTGTAAAAACATGTGGTTTGAGTTTTTGCCCGTTATTTAAAAATCCATCCGGATGACAAAAATCAAGAGATGTTTAAACTTATTTATAAGAGAAGTTTTCATCGGGAAGATTTCTCTTGGTTTAAATATAAAACCCCTTCTTAACCCCCTTGTCCGCTCCCCTACGGACAAGGGGTATTTTTTTGATCCGGGTTGATGGTGAAGGATTTGCCTTAAATTTCCCTGCTTGCGTTCAAAAACGACTTGTGTTAGTCAAACAGGAGTCACTATTAACGCTGTTTACAAGCAATACGGGCGTTTCTGGCCATTTTGATCCGAGATGGGGAAGATAAATCCCAAAGCAGCGCCTTGATCCAATATCCATCGTGTCGTTTTTCCACTCATCCATTGTATAATTGCCGGATCTTCGGCATTTTTGCCGGAAACCAGATGAAGAGGGGGGTATAATGAAGCAGGTATTCAGCATCAGTGTGGGGTCCAGCGCCAATGACTATGAATTTGAGGCCAAATTTCTGGGAGAAAAGTTTCGTATTCGACGCATCGGCACCAACGGAGACTACGACCGGGCCGTGGACCTGCTGATTCAACTGGATTCCGAGGCCGACGCCTTCGGTCTGGGCAGCATCCGGCTTCCGACCTCCCGGCAGAAAA
Organism: uncultured delta proteobacterium; assembly: GCA_963826785.1. Classification (GTDB taxonomy): domain Bacteria; phylum Desulfobacterota; class Desulfobacteria; order Desulfobacterales; family Desulfosalsimonadaceae; genus CAWGYD01. The sequence continues at coordinate 48,154 of CAWGYD010000004.1, read as the reverse complement.
GCTCTTATTTCAAAGCGGCATTGGACATACTCGATTTTGTCTGGGACGATTCCAGCAAGGTGGCCAAACTCCGGTCCCGCTTGAAGACCCCCGTCACCACCGGGGACCGGCTGATCAATGTCGCCTATGAATGGGCGCTTCGCTCCATGCAGTTCGAGCAGAGCGGGTATTTCAACAATTCCCGGGTGCTGTTTCTGTCCGGGATCACCCACTACAAGATGGCGAAGGTGATGTCGGAATTCACCGATAACCTGATGTTCGCCGACCCCATCCTGGAAAACGGCGTCCCCAAGTTTTTAAATTCCTTCAAGGAACTCGATCTGTATGCCAATGGCGCCCATGACATTCTCAAATGGGTCCCCAGCAAGCGGATCACCGATTCGGCCATTCCGGTAAAAAAATGGAACCGTCACATCATCCACAAGGCCATGCAGAAGGCCCATGTCATCGTGATCCCCTATCACAATTTTTTCAGCTATGTGGAAGACTGCACCCCCGAGGAACTGGGGGGAAAGACCGTGATCACCACCACCGCCTATGACGACCGGATCGAATTTTTGAGGAAGCAGGGCGTGGACGTGATCATCGACACCACCCCCAAGATCCTGAAGCGGGTGGTGGGGGTCAATGTCCAGGAAGCCCTGGTGATCGCCGCCCTGGGGAAAAAACAGCACCAGATCACCGATGAGGAAATGCTGGATCTGATGACCAGCACCAAGACCGGCCTTCATCCCCGGGTGGTCTACCCGTCGGGAAATCCCCGGCGGGTTTCCCGGTTCGCCTTCGTTATCCACCCCCTGTCCCAGGAACAGTTCAAACTGGAAAAGAAGGTCAAACCGTTCGTGAAAATTCCCGGCGCGGTGGATGCCATCGAGAAAATCGTGGCCTACTCCCCGCCCTGGGTCTACTCCAGGGTGACCGGCATCAAGTCCCCCACCGGGATGGAGGCCGAAGGATGGCTGATCACCGTGGGAGGGACCCCCAAACAGATGATGCTCCATTCCCCGGAATTCACCTACAAGCGCCTGCTCATGGCCGCGCGCATGGCCAAGCGGATGGGCGCCCAGATCATGGGGTTGGGCGCCTTTACCAAGGTGGTGGGAGACGCCGGGGTCACCGTGGCCAAAAAGGCCGATATTCCCATCACCACCGGAAACTCCTACAGTGCTTCGGGCGCCCTCTGGGCCGCGGCGGACGCCGTGCGCCGCATGGGGCTGATCCAGATCGAACCGGGCAAGAAAATAAAGGCCAAGACCATGGTGTTCGGGGCCACCGGCGCCATCGGTTCGGTCTGCTGCCGCCTGCTGGCCATGGCCTTCGAGGAGGTCTACCTGTGCGGCCGAAACATCATCAAGCTCATGGCCCTGAAGGAATCCATCGAAAAGGAAACCCCCAACGTCAAGATCCACCCCGCCGTCAACCCGGACAAGTACCTGGCGGACATGGATGTCATCGTCACCTCCACCTCGGGGATGGGAAAGAAAATTTTAGACATCACCAAGGTCAAGCCCGGATGTGTTATCACCGATGTGGCGCGGCCTTTGGACATCCCCCCCAAGGACGTGGCCAAGCGTCCGGATGTATTGGTGATCGAATCCGGTGAAATCCTGCTCCCCGGCAACCCCAAGATGAAGGACATCGGTCTGCCCCCCAAGGTGGCCTACGCCTGTCTGGCGGAAACCATCGTGCTCGCCCTGGAGGGGCGCTTTGAGGTCTTCACCATCGGACGGGACATCGAGTGGGAGAAGGTCAAGGCCATCTACAAGATGGGGCTGAAGCACGGCATGAAGCTTGCGGCCATTTCCGGTGTCAACGGCGTGTTCTCCGACGAGGATATCGCCCGGGTCCGGGACCTGGCCTTAGAAGCCCGGGCCAAAATGGCCGCCAACTGAATTTGACATGGGCAACCCCTATTTTATCAAATTTCTGATCAACAAGACCTTTTCCCAGCGTTTTTTCTGGTCGAAGCTCACCCGGTATCCGTTTATCGGCCGGATGGTGGATCATCTCCTTTTTGAAGGAGACGACATCTTCTACCTCCCCAAAGACGGCGTGATTCCCATCGATGCCGCCATCGAACCACCCGGCAGCATAGCGGCGCCCTCGGCTGTGGTGGACCATTTCATCCGTTCGTCGGGGACCCGGTGGATCATGGATTTCTGCATCTGCCGGGATTCCACCGGGTGCAAGGATTATCCGCGGGATCTGGGCTGCCTCTTTCTGGGGGAAGCCGCCAAATCGATCAACCCCAAATTCGGCCGCGAGGTCGGCGTGGAAGAGGCATTGGAACATGTCCGGCGCTGCCGGGAGGCCGGACTGGTCCACCTCATCGGCAGAAACAAGCTGGATGCCGTCTGGCTGGGCGTCGGGCCGGGCGAAAAGCTGCTGACCATCTGCAACTGCTGCCCCTGCTGCTGCCTGTGGAAGGTGCTGCCCGCCATCTCCCCGGAAATCAGCGAAAAGGTATCCAGGATGCCCGGGGTTTCAGTCGAGGTGACCGATGCGTGCGTGGGATGCGGGACCTGCACGAAAAACGTCTGTTTCGTCAATGCCATCTCCGTGGAGAACAAGCGCGCGATGATCGATGCCGACGTCTGCCGGGGGTGCGGCCGGTGTGCCGACGCTTGCCCCACTGGGGCCATTGAGATCCATATTGAAGACAACGATTATGTGGATACGGCTATCGATCGGATTTCCGCGCTGGTGGATGTGACCTGAACCGGTTCTGGAGATATGGGATGAAATTGAAGGAATCTGAGGCTGACGGGTGCGCGAGCATGGGTCTGGTCGCTCAGGAATCTTTTTGCCGGTCAGGAAAGCCCGATCAGCGCCGCCCTTGAGATAGGAAGCGGTAATTCTTTTGCCCCAGGTCTTCAGGGCAAAAATCTACGATTCGCTCTCCAGACCCATGCTCACGCACCCGTCGGCGTCCGGTTTTTGAAAACTGTAATTTATTTAAGCAGGCACGGCTAAAGACATGTCTGCGGGCTCCTCCCGGCGAACATTGCTTCATTATTTTGCGAATGCTTCATGACGAAACGGAGCGGCCGCATCCTGGACTGTCTGAGCCGGAGGCGAGTTTCCAGGATGCAGCGGAGTTGAGTCAGGCTGTTTAAAAACAAGCATTGGGCCGCCAGGCAAGGCGCGCGGCGATTTGATAAGCGCAGCATATGAAAAATATGTGAGCATTGTCGAATCACCGCGCAACGCAGTATGGCGGTTCAAGGCGCAGTTTTTCAACAGTCTGATAGAAGCATCAAAATAGTGAACAGTGAGCGGGAGGAGTCCGCTGGCATGTCGTCTCGGTTCCTCCGCATTTTTTATGATACGGACAGCTGAATGAAAAATATCCTGATCACAGGCGTTTCCGGATACCTGGGGACCCGGCTGGCCGAAGCTTTAGCCGATGAGGAGATGGCCGGCGAGGTCGTGGGCATGGACATCCGCCCGCCGGTTCGGGCATCGGACCGCATCACATATTATCAAAAAGACATCCGGGACGATGCCATCGGCCCGCTTTTTTCCCGCCATTCCATTGATACCGTCCTCCACCTGGCCTTTGTGGTCAAGCCGATCCACAATCTTAAGAAAATGCACGACATCGACGTCAACGGCACCCGGAATATGCTGGAGCTTGCGCGCATGTCCGGGGTGAAGCATTTCATCGCCATCAGTTCCACACTGGCCTATGGCGCCCATCCGGACAATCCCAAACGGATCCGGGAAGACGCACCTTTGCGGGGAAACAAAACCTTCCCCTACGGTTTTTACAAGGCCGCCACCGACCAGATGATGCAGGATTATGCGGCCGGGCACCCGGAAATGAAGATCACCATCCTGCGGCCCTGCACCGTGTTCGGCCCGTCCGTGGACAATTATATTTCCCGGATGCTGTTTCTCCCCCTCACCATGTGCGTAAAGGGGTGCGATCCGCCGGTGCAGTTCGTCCACGAACAGGATTTCGTTGCCGCCTGCATGGCGGCACTGGCAAATCCGGTCCCCGGCGCATTCAACATCGCCGGGGACGGAACCCTGACCGTGTCTGAAATCGCAAAAATGCTCAAAACCCGGGTGGCGCCTATTCCCGCGAAAATTCTCTACCCCGCCCTGGAGTGCCTGTGGCGGCTGAGATGCCCTAAAATTGAAGTCAATCGCGGGTATCTCGACTATATCCGCTACCCTTTTGTGGCCTCAAACAAGAAGGCCAAAAAAGAGTTGGGATTTTTCCCCGGCTACAGTTCCATGCAGACCGTTGAGGAAACCGTCCGGAGCAGAAAAAAATGATCCGGCCCGGTCGAAAAAAATACCTTTCGCGTTTTTCCGCCGCGGACAATGCACTGACCCTGATGTTGCTGGCGGCGGTATTTATCATCGGGATGGCACTTTCTTCTTTTGCCGGCATTTCCGCAGCGCTGCTCTATCTGTTTCTATGGGCGGCCTCCTATGGGGTCATCTATGCCGGCACCTGCCGGTACTGCGCCTATTACGGCAAAAGATGCCCCATCCCCCTCGAAGGCAGCTGCGTCCACCGCTTCTTTGCCAAGAAAGAGACCGGCTTCGGCTGGATGCAGCTCTTATGGGCCACTCTGGCCTATGGCCTGCGGGTGGCGGTGCCGGTTTCAGTCATCCTTTCAAAATCCCTGGCCGCCTGGGGGGCGCTCTATTTTAGCGTATTGATCGGTTTCTGGGCCGTTCACCTGCGAATTTCCGGATGCCCGAACTGCATCAATACGAAATGTCCGCTCAATCCCGATTATTCACCTTGAACACAGGGGAAGAAAGGCTTCATGTTTCAAGACAATGAAAAGGATTTCCTGATCGTCCATACCCTCTTTGCCGCGCTGTGCGCCCTGGTCCTGCTGCTGCCGCTGGGTCAGCCCGTGGGCATCCGGATGTTGGCGCTGGTGGTCATTTACAACCTCATGCTGCCCCTGTGGGGCCTGTTTCGAAATGACCGGGAATGGATCAGCCTGTGGCTCTTTGCCCTCATTGTCAGCGTGTTTCAGGTGTTTCCCGACTGGTTTTTGTCAAAGCACCTGCAGGTGCTGGTCTTTGCCGAGGACGGCCTGTTCAGGTTCGGCACGGTCTCGGGGTACATGGCGGGGTTATGGACCATCCCGATTTTTGTCATCGTCTTTGTCGGCGAACGGTTCTACATCCGCTATTCCGAAAAAGCTGCATATGCCGCGGCGGCCATCAGCGCGTTCATCCTTTTTGCCGGGTCCGAGCAGTTCTCCTGGATGCTGCCCTCCTGGTATGCCAAAAATGTCGCCATGATCGGCCATGTGGCGGTTTACATCGTCATACCGGAAATCATCCTGGGCTTGTCCGCCTATTTCGCCTATCAGCAGATCAGCGGCCGATCGCATTGGTTTAAATTCCCTGCGGCCTTTCTGGTCATGCAGCTCTACCTGGGCAGCGCCGTGTTTTTCTATCTTCTGATCGAGCGCCCTCCCTTCTGATCTTCATCCGGATGTTTCCCCCCTGACGGCCGAAATACATGCTATCCCCCATTGCGACATTTTTCCTAAATTGATATTCATCATCGTTCCATGCTATTATAAATTTTACGGATGAATGATATTATCCGACTTGTTTTCCTGCTGGCGAAAATTGCATACGAGGCATTGTAAATGGACCCGGTAAATACTTCTGATGCGTTGTCCCCCTGGGTGCCAGGTGTTTTCAGCATGGCCGTATTTACCCTGGCGGTCCTGGTTCTCATGGCCCTGATGCTTTTTTTAACCGCGTGGCTGGGGGAAAAGCGCAAAAATCCCGAAAAGCAGCGCCCCTATGAGAGCGGCATCATCCCCACGGGCACGGCACGGCTCCACTACCCGGTCCCCTTTTTCATGGTGGCCATCTTTTTTCTGATCTTTGACGTGGAAGGGGCGTTTATCTTCGCCTGGGGGGTGGCCGTTCGGCCCCTGGGCGTCAAAGGGCTTCTGCAGATGTCCTTTTTCATCATCGTGTTACTGGCCGGGCTGATCTACATCTGGCGCAAGGGGGGGCTTGATTGGTATACCCGATCCAAAATCCGGTAAAAACCATCCCCCGGCTTCTCGATCCGCTGATCAACTGGGCCCGCAGCTACAGCCTCTGGCCCATGTACTTTGGGCTCTCCTGCTGCTTTGTGGAAGAAGCGGTCTCGTTGACCCCCCGCTACGACCTGGCCCGTTTCGGTGCGGAGGTGCTGCGCCTCTCTCCCCGCCAGTGCGATCTTTTGATCATTTCCGGCACGGTATTTAAAAAAGCGGCCCCGGTGGTGCTTCGCCTCTATGAGCAGATGGCCGAACCCAAGTGGGTGATCTCCATGGGATCATGCGCCAACAGCGGCGGCATGTACGATGTTTACAGCGTGGTGCAGGGGATCAACCAGATCCTGCCGGTGGATGTCTACATCCCCGGATGCCCGCCCCGGCCCGAGGCGGTGCTGGCGGCGGTGGACCTGCTCCAGAAAAAAATAATGAACGAGGAAAAACCCTCCGGCAAGGTGTTTCACCTGGGGGGCGGCAGCCAGGGGACTCAGGCGCCGGTGCTCGCAGACGGCATCACCAAGTCCCGGGATACCCGGGGGCCGGGAATGAACGGCATTTCCATCCGGGGGACCTCCGTCACCCCGCCCGGATTTCTTCGACAGCCGGTCGGATCTGATGTGGACGCCACCTGCCCACCGTATCTCACTGGGGCAGGAGTCGACGGACCTGTCGGCCGCCCTGGCCCAGCGCTTTGGTGAAGATCTCCAGGCGGAAGAACACACCTCGGACATGCTCACCGTGACCGTCCCCGCAGACAAGGTGAAGAAGGTCCTGACGTTTCTCAAAACAGAGGCCAACCCTAAATTTCTGCGCCTGGAAGATTACACCGCCATTGACGAATCCGCCCGTCGGCAACGGGAAAAATACCCGGATTTCTCCCTGGTCTATCACCTGACCGCCTTTGATCCCCCCTTGCGCATACGGATCAAGACGCCCGTTTACGGCGAACACCCGGAGGCCCCCACCCTGTGCGACCTGTGGCCGAATGCCAATTGGTATGAACGGGAAATCTACGACATGTTCGGCATCCATTTTCCCGGACATTCCGACCTGCGGCGCATCCTCATGCCCCCGGACTGGGAAGGCCACCCCTTACGCAAATCGTTTCCGGGCCGCGCCACCCAGATGCCCCCCTACACCCGCCGGGATGCCGAAATGCGCCAGCCCCGCAAGGGCGAAGACTATTTTGCCCCGGATCCCAATCGGGAGAAGATGATCCTCAACCTGGGCCCCCATCACACCGGCACCCACGGCATGTTCCGGCTGATCCTGGAACTGGAGAGCGAGATCATCACCGGCATGGACATGGAGATCGGGTACCATCACCGGGCCGCGGAAAAAGTGGGGGAGCGCCAGACCTGGCTCCAGTACATCCCCTATACCGACCGGGTGGACTATCTGGCCGGTGCGGCCAACAACATGACCTACGTGACGGCCGTGGAAAAGATTGCGGGCATCAAAGTCCCCGAGCGGGCCGAATATATCCGGGTGCTGCTGGCGGAGCTTTTCCGCATCTCCAACCACTTAAACTACCTGGGGGTGATGGGGCACGATCTAGGGGCCATGACGCCCAACTTCTATACCTTCCGGGAACGCGAAATGATCATGGACATCGTGGAAATGATCACCGGCGCCCGCCTCCACCCCTCCTGGTTCCGCCTGGGGGGCGTGGCCGCCGACCTGCCCGAGGGGTGGAAGGAGGCGGTCCTTCATTTCGCGGATGTTTTATCCAAACGGATGAAGGATTACGAAAATCTGCTCTTTAAGAACCCCATTTTCAAGGCGCGCACCCAGGGGGTGGGGGTGATCTCCCTGGCGGAGGCCATCGACTGGGGGGTCACCGGCCCCAACCTCCGGGCCTGCGGCATGGACTGGGACCTGCGCAAAAAAATGCCCTATGGCGCCTACGACCGGTTTGAATTCGAGGTGCCCACGGCCACCGAAGGCGACTGCCTGGCCCGATACGCCATCCGACTGGAGGAATGCCGCCAGAGCATCAAGATCATCCGCCAGGCGGCAAGCACAATGCCCGGCGGCCGGTATGTCACGGACGACTACCGGTATGCCGTGCCGCAGCGCAAAGACATGTTAAATGACATCGAGAGCCTGATCCACCACTTTATCAACGTGACCCGCGGCCCCAAGATCCCTCGCGGCGAGGCCTATGCCGCCACCGAGGCCCCCCGGGGCGAACAGGGGTACTACGCGGTCAGCGACGGCCTGGGCGCGGCCTACCGGATGCGCATCCGGGGCCCCAGCTTCACCAACGTGCAGGTGATCCCGGCCATGACCATCGGCGCCACCATCCCGGACCTCATCGCCGTTCTCGGTTCGGTGGATTACACCCCGGCGGACCTGGATCGATGAGGGATACCATATGCCCAAACTACCATCGACAACCGCGAAATCGAAGTCCCCAAGGGGACCAAGGTGATCGAAGCCGCACAGCGGCTGGGGATCTACATTCCCCGCTTCTGCTTCCATGAAGCGTTGGGGGCGGTGGGGGCCTGCCGGGTCTGCGCGGTGAAAATCGAGGAGGGGCCGGTCAAGGGTCTGCAAATGAGCTGCATGACGGATGCGGAAGACGGCATGCGCGTTTTGACCAACGATCCGGATGCCGTGGAGTTTCGAAAATCTGTTATTGAGTGGCTGATGATCAATCACCCCCATGACTGCCCGGTGTGCGACGAGGGGGGGCACTGCCTGCTCCAGGATCTCACCGTGGCCGGGGGCCACGGACGGCGACGGTATACCGGCAAGAAACGGACCTATGCCGATCAGTATCTGGGCTCGCTGGTGCATCACGAAATGAATCGCTGCATCCAGTGCTATCGCTGTGTCCGGTATTACCAGGATTATGCGGGATACAAGGACCTGGGGGTCATGGGCATCGCCGGCAGGGTGTTTTTCGGCCGGTTTTCCGACGGGATGCTCAAAAGCCCCTTTTCCGGCAACTTGATTGATATCTGCCCCACCGGGGTGTACACGGACAAGCCGTCGCGCTATTACGGCCGGCGCTGGGACTACCAGCGAAGCCCGGGGGTGTGCATCCACTGCAGCCTGGGTTGCGCCACCATGATATCATCCCGCCACCGCCGGATTCCCCGGATTGAGTCACGGTTCAACCCGGAGGTGAACGGCTGGTTCATCTGCGACCGGGGGCGCTACGGGTTTGAGTACACCAATGCAGCACTGCGCCCCCGGATCGGAAAAACCGGATCGGACCGGGCGGCGCCCCAGGAAGCGGCGGCGGAAGCCCTGGTGCGGATTTCCGACATCGAAACGCGTTTCGGTCCCGGCGCCATCGGCGTTATCGCCTCAGGCCGAAGCAGCCTGGAGACCCTTTTTGCGGCCGGCCACCTCTGCCGGTCCCGGGGATTTACCGGCCCGGCCCTGTGGCGCCGGGAAACCGCCGCCAAGGTGATGTCGGCTGTTTCGTCTTTGTCGCCGGACCTGGCCATCTCACTCGCGCAAATCGAATCTGCCGACCGGATCCTGGTCATCGGCGCCGACCCGGTCAATGAAGCCCCGGTGCTGGCCCTATCCCTGCGCCAGGCGGCCCGTAAAAAAGCCAAAATCCTGGTAATCGACCCGCGTCCGGTGGCCCTGCCGTTTGAATGCGCCCATGTGAACCTGCGCCGGGCGGACCTGTCCGGATTTTTAGGCAGGCTTTCGGAGGCCATGAATGCTGACAGCCAGGCATCGGCAGCCGATGAACAAGTGCGAGTGGCCGCGGATATGCTTGAAGGCGGAAAATTTCCGGTCATCATTTGCGGCACGGACACAACCGATGCACAGACGGTGACCGGAGCGGGCCTGCTGGCCGAAAAGCTGCAAAAAACCGCCGGCAGGGCCGGCTTGTTCTGCATCCTGCCTGCGGCGAACAGCTTCGGAGCCGCGCTTCTGGACTTGGGAAAAACCGCCATTGAAGACCTGCTGGAAGGGATCGAAAACGAAAACATCAAAGCATTGATCGCCGTGGAAAGCGACCTGTGGGAAACCTATCCGGACCGCTCCCGTCTGGAAGCGGCCCTGTCCCGGCTGGAATTGCTGGTAGTGTTGGACTGTCTGGATTCAGGGCTGTCTGAGCGCGCCCATGTGTTTATCCCCGTCCAGACGGTGTTTGAATCCGGCGGCATTTTCGTCAACAGCCATGGACAGGTCCAGCAATCGATGGCCGCACATTCCGGCGGATTTCCCATTTCCATCACCGGAAACGGGGGCCATCCGCCCCGGACCTTTTCCCTCGACATTCCGGGCACGGGCATGCCGCCCGCCTGGCAGACGCTTGTTCAGTGGGAAATGAAAACTGCGGCGCCGCCCGCGCATGAGCAGGTGATCGGTTCCATGATCGATGCCTGTGCCGAGCTTGCCCCCGTAAAAGAGCTTCCGGGCACCGGCGCCCGGGTCCGGGTGCCGGATGCCCATAAAAAGACGCATCCAATCGAAAATGGGGCCGACGAAAGAAACCATGATTTTGAGGTAATCCTGACGGACGCACTGTTCGGCGCCGATTGTTTAGGCCGATACTCCCCCTGGCTCCGGGAGCGTGAACAGCAAGAACTGCTCATCAACACAGCGGATGCCGAAGCGCTGGGGGTCACCGACGGCGGCCGCGTCCGGATAAATCTCGATCGCAAGCCATTGGATCTTACGGCCAGGGTATCGAGCCGCGTGGCCAAACACACCCTGGTGCTCCCCCGTCTGCTGGACCTGTTCTGGCAGCAGGCGGATGCGGACGGACGATTTATATCCAAAAAGAAGATATTGCTTCTTTAGGACCATCGGGGGGAGACACCCCCCTCAATCCCCCCTCAAGGGGGGAATAGGAAGAGTGTGGTCCCCATCGAGTAGAACAACCTATCAACGTTGTTTTTTTAAATAGCCAGAAAATGAGTTTTATTCTGAATTCTGACTTCTGGCTTCTGGCTTCTTCAAGGGAATTTTTTCCATGCTGTGGTGGCTGCTCGGGTTTTTGATCCTTTTGGTTAAAATCGGGCTGGTGATGGGCGTACTGCTGGTCCTGGCCGCCTACCTGGTGCTGGTGGAGCGAAAGCTTTTGGGCCGGTTCCAGGCACGCTACGGCCCCAACCGGGCCGGGATCTTCGGAATTCTCCAGCCGCTCGCCGACGGGATCAAGCTGCTGGTCAAGGAAGACGTGGTGCTCGACGGATCGGATGCGTGGATCTTTAAGATGGCCCCGGTGGTGGTGGCGGCCACCGCCCTTTTAATGTTTGCGGTGGTCCCCTTCGGCCCGGAGCTGACCCTGTTCGGCCGAAAAATCCCCATGGTGGTCTCCGACATCAATGTGGGGCTGCTCTATGTGTTTGCCCTGTCCTCGCTCAGCGTCTACGGGGTGGCCCTGGGCGGGTGGGCGTCGAACTCCAAGTTTGCGCTGCTGGGCGGGATCCGGGGGGCGGCCCAGATGGTCAGCTACGAACTGGCCCTGGGGCTTTCCATCATCCCGGTGGTGATGCTGTCCGGATCCTTTTCCCTGGTGGACATCGTCAATGCCCAGGCGAAGCTCCCCTTTATCGTGGTGCAGCCCTTCGCCTTTTTGATCTTTTTTATCAGCTCCATTGCCGAAAGCAAGCGCACCCCCTTCGACCTTCCCGAGGGGGAGACCGAACTGGGGGCCGGGTTTCACACCGAATACAGCGGCATGCGCTTCGGCCTGTTCTTCGTGGGGGAATACATCCACATGCAGGTGCTGGGCGCGCTCATCGCCGTATTCTTTCTGGGCGGCTGGCGGGGGCCGTTTCTGCCGGCACCCGTGTGGCTTTTGATCAAGATCATCGGGGTGTCGCTGGTGATGATCTGGATCCGGGGGACCCTCCCCCGCCTCCGCTACGACCAGCTCATGGACCTGGGGTGGAAGGTGCTGGTGCCGGCCGGTCTGATCAATATCCTGGCGACGGGTGCGGCAATCGTGATTTTTTAAAGCCCCCTTTTTTAAAGGGGTTGGATTCAGGGGAATTTCGCATACTGAAGACCGAAATCCCCCCTGCCCCCCTTTGCGAAAGGGGGGAAAAACAAGGTCATTGCTTATATGGCGCAGATGAACAGGTTATAAAATTTATGATGATCCTGTTGGACATTATGGTTTCACTGGCCAAGGGGTTCTGGATTACCCTCCGGACCGCCTTCACCCGGCCGGTGACCGAGTTCTACCCGGAGGAGAAACGGATTCTGCCGGCACGCTCGCGGGCCCGGATTATTCTCACCCGGGACCCGGACGGGGGCGAGCGGTGCGTGGCCTGTTATCTCTGCTCGGGGGTGTGCCCGGTCAACTGCATCTCCATGCAGTCCGCCGAGGATGAAAACGAACGGCGCTATGCCGCCTGGTTCCGCATCAATTTTGCCCGGTGCATCTACTGCGGGCTGTGCGAGGAGGCCTGCCCCACCTCGGCCATCCAGCTCACCCCGAATTTCGATCATCTAAAGCGCGACGTCCTCTCCCTGGTCTACGAAAAGGCGGATCTCCTGGTGGACCACTGCGGAAAGGACAAGGAATATAATTACTACCGGCATGCCGGCATCGTGACCAGACTCGCCGGAAAGGGCGAGCATGAGGGGGAGGCGCCGCCCGTGGATATCAGGACCAACATGCCGTAGCAACACATACATTGGTTTGGCAGGGCATGAGGATATTTAAGGGTTAATGGAATATTGGAATGGTGGAATGATGGAATAATGGAATGATGGAAAAATCAATCATTGGTGCTATTCGTCTTTAAACCCATTATTCCAGTATTCCATTATTCCATTTAGTTGGACAAACTTAACGGATTCAAATAAACGCATCTGGATAGATTATAGTGACTGTTTACGCCGCCGCATTTTATCTGATTGCCGCGCTGATGGCCGCCTCCACGGTCATGGCGGTCACCCGGCAGAACATGGTGCATGCCGTGCTCTACCTGGTGGTGTCGTTTCTGGGCACGGCGCTGATGTTCTACCTGCTGGGGGCGCCGATGTTGTCGATCCTCCAGGTGATCATCTATGCCGGGGCCATCATGGTGCTTTTTCTGTTCATCGTCATGATGATCCGGGTTTCCGAACCGGCGGCAAACGCCCCGGCCTGGCCCTATGCGGTGGCTGCCGGCGGCCTCTGCGCAGCTTATTTCATCGGCTGCATCCTGCTCCTGGTGCTTTCTCCGGGATCGGATCCGGCCCCCATGAAGGCAGCTGCGGCCATACCGGCAAAATTCGGCTATTACCTGTTTGCCCGGCACTGGCTGGCCATCGAGATGATCTCCGCTCTGCTGCTCATCGCCCTGGTGGGGACTCTCCTGCTGGGCCGGGGAAAGCAGAAGAAGGAGGCCCCGTGATCGTCCCCTACACCCATGTTCTGCTGCTGGCCGGTCTCCTGTTCGTCGTGGGGCTGGCCTGCGCCGTTTTGCGCCGGAACCTGATCATGATCCTCATCGGCCTTGAAATCATGCTCAATTCATCGGCGGTGGCATTCGTGGGGGCGGGGCTTCAGTGGCAGCAGGTCGAAGGACAGACCATCGCCCTGTTCATCCTGGCGGTGGCCGCAGCCGAGGTATCCGTGGGCCTGGCCCTGATCGTACGCATCTACCGCCAGACCGGAACGGTCCATCCCAAATGCATTGAAGAAGATACGTGTACGATGGATTAAGGGGAAGGCTGAAGTAAAAATGGGCAGAAATGAAGAGCATGTTGAAAATCGGAGGAGCTCCCGACCCCGCAGCGCGGTGTCTTTGCAGTAAGGAATTTTCGAATCATAACGGCCGCCGCCGGTACACCCCTTTTATTCCCCCCTCGAGGGGGGACCAAGGGGGGTGTTGGAACCTGCGGAAACAAAAAAATACAGTTATTTTAAATGCTTTTCCAAGATAATTCCTTGAAAGGGTAGTTTTGAAACCACTTTATGAGGGAATATGACTGAAGCCATACCCCAATTCAGCCTGATCGCCGCCTGGACGGCCGCGGTTTCGCCCCTGATCGCCTTCGGCGTCATCCTGATTTTTCTGCGAAACCGCCCCCGGGCTGGCGCTGCAGTATCCATCTCCGCAGTGGCGGCATCGCTTTCGTGTGCGGTCTACCTGCTGGTCCGGCACTGGGGGATTTCCACGCCCCTGCAATACTTTGTGCCCTGGGTGGTTTCCGGAAAACTGACCATTCCCATCGGGGCGCTGCTGGACCCGCTGAGCCTGCTCATGCTGGTGATCGTAACGCTCATCAGCTTCCTGGTCCAGGTCTATTCCCTGGGATACATGTCGGGTGATCCCGGATACGCCCGGTATTATGCCTTCATGTCCCTGTTCGCCTGGGCCATGATCAGCCTGGTGATCGCCCCGGCCATCATCCAGCTCTTTATCTTCTGGGAACTGGTGGGCATCGCCTCCTACCTGCTCATCGGGTTCTGGTTCGAAAAATTTTCCGCTTCCGAGGCCGGCAAAAAGGCCTTTATCATGACCCGGCTGGGGGACACGGCATTTCTCACTGGTTTGATCCTGCTGCTTGTCACCACCGGCACCTGGCAGATCCCGCTGCTCAACGACCCCGGCGCGCTCCCCCCTTTTCCGGTCACCCTGTGCGGACTGCTGATCCTGGGGGGGATCATCGGCAAGAGCGCCCAGTTCCCCCTGATGACCTGGCTCCCGGACGCCATGGAAGGCCCCACCCCGGTCTCCGCCCTGCTCCATTCGGCCACCATGGTGGCCGCGGGCATCTACCTGTTTGCCCGCCTGTTTCCCTTTTTCAGCGCCTCTGAAATCGTGATGACCGTGGCGCTTTCGGTGGGCGCCGCCTCCATGCTCATGGCCGCCACCATGGCCATGGTGACAAACGACATCAAAAAGGTGTGGGCCTTTTCCACCATCAGCCAGCTGGGGCTCATGCTCATGGGACTTGCCGCCGGGGGATATTTTTCCGGAATATTTCACCTTACCGCCCACGCGGGGTTCAAGGCGCTTCTTTTTCTGTGCGCCGGCGTACTGATCCACCTCTATGACACCAACGACATGTTCCAAATCGCCCAAAAAGGCGGGGCAAGCGCCAAAATCCCCATGATCTGCATGACCGTGGGGGCTGCGGCCCTGTCGGGCATCTGGCCGTTTTCGGGGTTTTTCAGCAAGGAGGCGGTGATGGCCGCCCTGGCGCACCTGGACAACCCCATCTGGCTGGCCGCCGGCCTGGCGGGGGTATTTCTCACCGGATACTACACCTTCCGGCTGATCTTCGTTCTCTGGCGATCCCCATCGTCATCCGATAACAGCCATGCCGCACTCCACCATACCGGTGGCTTGGGATACGGAGTCATGGCCGCCCCCCTGGTGATCCTGGCCCTGGTGACCCTGGTGCTGGGCTTCTTTCAGGATGATCTGCACCACTTCATCCTGCCCGGCGCGGCCGAAGAAATGCACGGGCCGGACTGGCTGGCACCGGTGTCCCTGTCGCTTGCCGCAGCCGCCCTGATCATCGCCTGGCTGGAGTTTGGACGAAAGCGCGCCCCGCAAAAGGGGTTTGTGGAAAAATGGCCCGCCCTGGCGCGTTTTTTCCGTCAGCGGTGGTATCTGGACCATATATACAACTGGCTTGCGCAGCACGTCGTTGACCGGGGCATAGCCGCCCTGTGCAACCGGACCGACCAGCACGTGGTGGATGGATTCGTCCACTGGGTGGCCCGGGGTGTGGTCAGCTGGGGCAGGATCGCAGCTGCCGGCCACCGGGTGCTGATCCAGACCCGGCTGATGGTGATGTTTGCGGTGATCTTCGGTCTGACGGTTCTGGTGCTCTTTTTGTAGACGAATAAAGGAAATTATGGAACTGCACGCTGCACCCTTTCCAATATTGAGCCTGCTTCTGCTCGCCTGTGTCGCGGGGCTTCTAGTCGGTGATGCTGATCCCGGCGGAGCACAAAAAAGCCATCAAGATTGCAAGTGCGGCCAGCGCCGGCGCGGCGCTTCTGATTTCCATCTGCCTGTTTGCGGCCTATGACAGAAGCCTTTTGGGCTTTCAGTTCGTGGAGCGCGTCAACTGGGTGCCCCTGCTGGGGATCTCGTATTTTAACGGGCTGGACGGCTTTTCCGTCCCCCTGGTCCTTCTGACCGGCATCGTCTATTTCACCGGCGTGCTCACCATGTGGGAGCTTACCCACCGGGTCAAGGAATTCTTCGCCCTGTTCATCCTGCTGGTGATCGGGGTGTACGGCATGTTCATGGCGCTGGACCTTTTTTTCATCTTTGTCTGGTTTGACGTTTCGCTCTTTCCCATGTACCTGCTGATCGTCATCTGGGGAAGCACCCGCAAGGAATACGGGGCCATGAAACTGATGCTCTACCTTCTGGCGGGCAGCGCCCTGATCCTTCCCGGGATCATCTACCTGGTGGTAGTTTCAGGCCTTAACACCTTCTCCCTGGTGGACCTGATGCAGCACGGCACATTTTCCCCTGCGGCACAGAAATTCGCCTTCTTCCTTTTTTATATCGGGTTTGGCATACTGGCGGGTGTGTGGCCGTTTCACACCTGGTCCCCGCCCGGGCACGTGGCCGCCCCCACCGCGGTGAGCATGCTCCATGCCGGGGTGCTCATGAAGATCGGGGCGTTCGGCATCCTGCGGGTGGGGATGTTTCTGTGCCCTTCCGGGTGGGCCTTCTGGTCCCCGCTCATGGCGGCCCTGGCCGCGGTGGGCATCCTCTACGGCGCACTGGCCGCCCTTCGTCAGACGGATCTGAAATTCGTCATCGGCTACTCCAGCGTGTCCCACATGGGGGTGGTGGGGCTGGGGCTTTCCACCATGACCGTGGACGGCTTAAACGGGGCCGTGTTCCAGATGTTCGCCCACGGGGTCATGACCGCCCTGTTCTTTTCGGCGGTGGGCTATATCTACGACCGGACCCACACCCGGGATATCAATGAACTGGGCGGCCTTTCCGGAATCGTTCCGGTGGCAAGCGCGTATTTCATCCTGGCGGCCCTGGCCGGCATGGGGGTCCCCTGCCTGGCCAGTTTCTGGGCGGAGCTTTTGGTGTTCATCGGCGCATTTGAAGCATACCCGATCTTTGCCGTGATCGCCCTGTCCGCTTTGGTGATCAATGCCTGGTTTCTCCTGCGGGTGGTGGCAAAGGTTTTCTACGGGCCGCCCAATGAAAAATTTGCGCAACTCATCGATGTCCCCTTCGGACTGGGCATTCCCCGGATGATTTTGGCCGCGGCCATCATTATTTTCGGTCTTTTCCCCTATCTGATGATCGATACCATCACCGGCGCCTCCGCCTGGCTGATCAGCGGGGTCCTGCCATGAACTGGGTCCCGTTTGTCCCCGAGCTGTTCACCCTGTTTACGGCCGGGGTGTTTTTGGTCCTGTCGCTATTCAAAAACCGGCCCCGGCGGGATTTCCACTGCGCGCTGTGGCTTTCCGGAATCGGTCTTGGCATAAGCATTTTGTGGATCGATCAAAAGAGTCTTCTGTTTGCCGGCACCTACCAGATCGATCTGTATTCACAAGTGTTCAAGATTTTTATTTGCGCGGGGTTTTTCGCGGTGGTGAGCCTGTGCAAAAACCTCTCCGGGGTCAGAAAAGACCATCACAGCGAATTCTACCTGCTGCTGTCCACCGGCACCCTGGGGTTGATGCTGCTGACTTCCGGCGTTCATCTGCTCACCCTCTATGTGGCCCTGGAGATGTCCAGCTACAGCCTCTATATCCTGGTGTATCTGCGAAAGGGGCGGGCCGGGGGGCTCGAATCGGGGTTGAAGTATTTCTTCATCGGCGCGGCCTCATCCGCGCTGATGCTGTTCGGATTCGCCCTGCTCTACGGGGCGGCCGGTTCGGCCTACCTGACGCACCTGGCCCAATTCCTGCCGCGGCACATGGATGACCCGGTGGTGCTGGTGGGATTTGTCTTTTCCCTTTCGGGATTTTTCTTCAAGCTGGCCCTGTTCCCCTTCCATTTCTGGGCGCCCGACGCATATGAGGGGGCACCCCACCCGGTTTCCGCCTACATTGCCACCGCCTCCAAGGTGGGGGCCATTGCCGTGCTGCTGCGGCTGGTCACCCTGACCGGGGGAAGCAGTCAGCCCCTGATCTATTTTCTGATCGCCCTGTCGCTTTTGTCCATGTTTGCGGGAAACCTGGCCGCCATCGCCCAGACCGATTTGAAACGGATGCTGGCGTTTTCCAGCATCGCCCATGCCGGCTACGTGATGATCGGGATTTTAAGCGTCAATCTCATCGGCGCCGTCTCCGTGATCTATTATGCGGCCTCGCTGATGGTGATGAAATACGTCTGTTTTGCAGTGGTGACCGAGGTGGGAGACGACGGGGGCAATATCGGAATCGATCAGCTGGCAGGACTCCACCGCCGCAGCCCCGTCATGGCCCTTGCCCTCATGCTGGCCCTGTTCGGCCTGGCCGGCGTGCCGCCCACCATCGGGTTCACCGCAAAGCTTCTGGTCTTTACCGGCGCCATGCAAAAAGGGCTGTTCTGGCTGGTGCTGCTGGCCATGGTCAACGTGGTGATCTCGCTCTACTACTACCTGCGGGTGCTCAAAGCCGCCTACCTCCTGGAACCGGACCATGAGCTGCCCCCCATCCGGCTGCCGCTTGCCTTTACCCTGCTGATGCTGGGGCTTATCCTGCTGATGGTGGCCGGCGGCCTCTTCCCGGATTTTCTCACCCGGCTGGGCCAGGCCATGGCGGGCTGCTTGCACGGAAGTATCTGAAATATTATTTCAACAGCTTAAACAAAGGATAGCGTGAGGCTTTTCGATCAAAGGTCAGGGTGTGATCGCAACCGGCAGTTTTTCCAACATGGGCGATGAGCAGGTCGGAAAGGTCAGGTGCGGTTTCCTGCGCGGCATTCAAAAAATCATGAATGGCGGGCAACATTTGAAAATCGAGGATGGGGATCAGCAGCAATTGGGATAACGCATGAGTGATGGCGCTTCTTTCAAAACCGTAGGCAGACTCCAGCACCCAGATCGTCTCCATCAACACCGGTATCGACACGTGCAGGACTTCCTGGTTTGCCTCCGCCCGCTTGAACAAACGATAAACCGCATCTGATTGAGCCGGGTCATCCTTTGCGAGAAAACGGACGAGGATATTGGTATCAATCGCAATCATTTATCCCCGAATCGTTTCCGGACGGCCGCATTCATTTCTTCAACAGATAGCGATTTCTGACCCGGCCGGTGCAGAATTCCGAATATTTCATCAACCCGACGGGTTACCGGCCGAAGCAGGACTTCTCTGTCTCGGGTGAACACAAAATCGATTTTGTCCCCCGAACGCAGATGCAGTGCATCTCGAACGGATTTCGGCAAAGTCACCTGCCCCTTACTTGTAATCTTCGCAGTAGCCATCTTGATCCTCCTGTCCATATTTCTTACTTAAGGTAAGGAATATCAGGCCACCCGTCAAGATAAATTCCCTCAGTTCCCTGATGCCGTCACTGCACGATGACACTTCCATTGAAAATAGCATGCGACTGCAAATCGATACCCACTATTCAACGGTTTCAAAAGACACAATGACGACTTCAAGTTTTTCAGGTAAATCCGGTTTGGTTCGGTCGCCTGTCAATAAATAGTCTGCGACTTCTGTGAAGCTGAATGGCTCTTCATCTCCGGCGACGATATAGTTTATGGTGTCCGTTTGCTGAGGCATTCTGTCGATGTCCGGAGAAGCCTGCCATTGACCGACCCCCCAAGCGCCGGTGCATGATCTGCAGTAACCGGTAACAAGTACATTTTTAACATCTGCGTCACCAATATTTTTGATTTTCCCCTTTGCATCAATGGTAAAGGTGTTTTCTGTGTCCTGCCTCATCACAAACTCCTGCCCGGTAATCTCCAATTTGCCCTGCTTCTTTTTCTTTTCACACGATACCAGACATAAAACCAATATCGACAGACAGCAGGTTAACAAAAAGAAACGGTAAGCCCTCAAAATTTGTCTCCTTTATGCATAAAGCTTGATTATTGATTACGGAATATCGATCAATACTGCCTGGCACTATCCCCGGCTGGTGGAAAACCGCATCTTTCCCCCCCGGATCTTTCGCAGCAGGGCCTTGTAGGCTTCGCTGAGTTTGATGAAGCGGTCGTGGCCGCCGCCCTGATCCGGGTGATGCTGCTTGGCCATTTTGCGGTACTGCCGGGTGAGATTCTTGACCGTCATGTTCGAAAGCGATTCCACGGGAATGCCCATGACTTCGGAAGCCTCATCGGCCGCCATCCGGGATTTTTGCGGCGGGGGGGTAAACTGCCGGTGCCGGTCCATCCATTCGGAGAACAGGTTTTCCATGAGCCGGACCTGGGCAAATTCATGATCGAAAAACCAGCAGACATAACGCACCAGGTAGGAGGGGAGCGCATCGGATCGGGGCAATCCCGTCCAGAATGATGCATCCGCATCCAGGCGGCAGACCTCTTCCAGGAAATATTCGTCCACCTTGTCCCGGGCAAGGGCGTGGGGGAATTTTTTCGAAAATTCCCCGGGGAAATGGCCGGCCACGTTAAAAATCACATAGGTGTAGGTCTTTTTCTCATCGGCGTCCAGCACGGATTCCTGTTCCATGAAGTACTGCTCGATCTCGTCTCTGGATTTGTCCAGCAGCGGCCGGTAGATTTTCCGGGGGGCGCGGGAAAGCCGGGTCTGGTCGATCTGGGCAAACCGCAAGTAATGGATGCGCCGCATGTCGAACATGTGAAAAGGGGTGGTTTCACAGCGCCGGTTCTGCTCCCGGATGGACTCCTTGCGCCCGTTTCTGCGGGTAAACCCTTCGATCACCCGGCGGGTCTCCGGGTGCAGAAACGGCCAGAATACCTGCTCCAGGGCCACGTTGTCCGGCTCCACCCCCAATTCGCCGAGCCGGTCATGGATGTCGCCGTGGATGTAAAACGCGGTTCCACCCGGATAGATGATATAGCGGCCCGGGTCCGGCCCCAGTTCGAACAGGGTCCGGCTGGAGAGCACCCCGTTTTGTTCGATGCTTTCCCGGATAAAATACACCTTTTTTCCGTTGATCAGATCTTTTGCCAGATACATTTACGATTTCCTGTATGCATCCGGTTCCGCGGCAATGGGTTCTTCCTTTTCCGCAGCACCGGTGAATTTTAATTTACCGAACAGATTGTGGATGTCCTCTAAAACCATATACCCGCAGGGAATCAGCAGCAACGTGATCAGGGTGGCAAACATCACCCCGAAGCCCAGGCTGACCGCCATGGGCACCAGGAACCGGGCCTGGAGGCTCTTTTCCATGAGCATGGGGGTCAGCCCCGCAAAGGTGGTCAGGGAGGTGAGGATGATGGCTCGGAACCGGAGCTTCCCCCCCTGCAGCACGGCGTCACGGGCGCTGTATCCCTCCGCCCGGAGCCGGTTGATCCGGTCGATGAGCACCAGGGAGTCATTAACCACCACGCCGGAGAGCCCCACGATCCCGAAGATGGAGACGATGCTTAAGTTAAATCCCATGATCAGGTGCCCCAGCACCGCCCCCACGATTCCAAACGGGATGGCGGTCATCACGATCAGCGGCTGGGAAAAGGATTTAAAGGGGATGGCCAGCAGCACGTAAATGGCAAAAAGGGCGATGAGAAACCCCTTGAACACATCGGCCAGCGATTCCTTCTGTTCCTTGCCTTCGCCTTCCATGGCATAGCGCAGCCCCGGAAACCGGTTCTGGAGCGCGGGCAGCACCCGGGCTTCCAGGTCGGTCCGGATTTCATTGGCGTTGGCCGCGTTTTCATTCACGTCGGCCATGACCTTGATCACCCGCAGCCGCTGGGCCCGTTCGATGGTGGCATATCCCTGGCTCATGTGGATGTCGGCCACCGTGCTAAACGGAACTTCGGCCCCCGATGCGGTCCGGATGCGCATTTCCTCCGCATTGTGGATCGATTTTCGCTCATCTTCCGGGTAGCGCACCAGCACCTTGACCTCGTCCTTGTCCCGCTGGAATCGAAGGGCCTCGGCACCGTAAAAGGCATGGCGCACCTGCCGGGCCAGATCGTTTAAAGTCAGCCCCAGGTTTTCCGCAGACGGTTTGAGCATCAGCTGCATCTCCATTTTTCCGGGCAGATAGCTGTCCCGGATGTCGAACACGCCGGCAAATCCTTCCAGTTCCTCCTTTAACGCATCGGCCGCGGCCAGCAGGTGTTCGTGATCGTCCAGGGAGAGATGGACCTCCACCGGGGTGCCCGCGCTGTGAATTTCACTGGAAAACGTCAGGGATTCCGCGTCTCCGATTTCGCCCACGGCCTCACGCCATTGATCGTTCAATTTCGCGGAGCTTACATCCCGGACCTCACCGTCAAGCAGCTGCACCCAGACCTGGCCCAGGTGGCCGCCGGCTTCACCGGAGGCGCCGTGCCGGCCGAACTGGCTGCCGATCAGCGAGGCGCTGTATTCCATCAGGGGGGCTGCATCCGACGGCCGTTTCTTTTCCCGGGCCGCGATCACCTGCTTGGCCGCCGCCTCGATCCGGTCCACCACTTCCCGGGTTCGCTCCACCGGCGTCCCGGCGGGCATGGTGATCAGGCACTGGAGCACGTCCCCTTCCACCTTGGGGAAGAAGGTGAACTTGATCCGGCCCGAAGACCACAGTCCCATGGTCATCATCAGCACGGCAAGGCCCGCTGCCAGAGTCACATACCGCCACCGTACGCAGAACGACACCAGGGCCGCATAGGGTTTGCGGATCACCCAGGCCAGCGCCCGGACCATGAATTTTTCCCTGTGGCTTGCGCTCACGGCCGCGGCCCGGCTCCGGGCCAGGTGCGCGGGCAGCACGAACAGCGATTCCAGCAGGGACCCGAACAGGACCGCAATCACCACGATGGGGATGTTGCGCATCAGCTTGCCCATCATGCCGCCGGCCAGGAGCAGCGGCCAGAAGGCCACCATGGTGGTGAGCACGGAAAATATGACCGGGCGCCCCACTTCGACAGTGCCGTCGATGGCGGCCCGCAGGGGCGCAATTCCCTCCTCCTGTTTGCTGAACACGTTTTCCCCCACCACGATGGCGTCGTCCACCACAATGCCGAGCACCATGATGAAGGCAAAAAGGGAAATCATGTTGATGGACACATCAAACTGCGGCAGCAGGAGAAGGCCGGCGGCAAAACTGATGGGGATGCCCAGGGTGACCCAGAAGGCCAGACGGACATTTAAAAACACCCCCAGCATGAGACTCACCAGCATCAGGCCGTAGATCATGTTGCGGCTCAGCAGGTTGATGCGGCTTTTTAAAATCTTCGAAAAATCATTGTAGTATTCGACATCGATGCCCTGTGGAAGGCCCGGCCGGATCTCCTTGAGGTACTGCTTGACCGCACCCGCCACTTTCAAGGCATTCTGGTCCGCCACCCGATACACGTTGATCATGGCGGCCGGTTTGCCCTGGAATCCGGCAAACAGGTCCACATCGGCAAACCCTTCCTTCAGGTCCGCGATGTCCCCCAGGGTGACCACGGCGCCCGAGGCATGGGTGATCACCGGGATGTTGGCGTAATCGGCGGCATAATAGCGCCTCCCCTTGGTCCGGATCAGCACCTCCCCGTTTTCCGACCGGATTCGGCCGGCGGGCAGGTCCAGGCTGTTTTTCGTGATGAGGTCCGCCACCTGGCCCAGGGTGAGCCCGTACTTGCGCAGGGTTTCTTCCGGGATCTCCACGTGGATTTCACTGCTGCGGACGGCGGCCACATCGGCCAGGGTGATGCCGGGCAGATTGGTGAGATCATCCTTGATCTTTTCCGCCATGTGCTTGATGGCCCCTTCCGATGCATCGCCGTAAACGGCGATACTCACCACCTGGGACTGGCGGGTGACCTCCCGCACCACCGGTTCCTCGGCTTCATCGGGAAGGGTGGTGATCCGGTCCACTTCGGATTTGACTTCATCCAGGAGCTTCTTGATGTCCCATCCCTTCATCACCTCGACATTGATGGTCCCCATGCCTTCCCGGGCGGCGGAATCGATCCGCTCGATGCCGGTCAAGCCCGCGATCTTCTCCTCGATCCGCCGGACCACCCCCTCCTCCACCTCGGCCGGCGAGGCCCCGGGGTACTCGACGGTAATGGTGATCACATCCAGGGTCGTCTCGGGGAAGACCTCCAGTTTGATCCCTATGGCGGTCAGTATCCCGGCCCCCAGCACAAAGAGCATCAGCAGGTTGGCGGCCACATGATTGTCCGCAAACCAGGCGACGGCACCTTTCATATCGGTTCTCCCGTCTCTTCCGGATCCATGGAGACGGACCGGACCTTCATGCCGTCGGTGGCCGCCTTCAAACGGGAAACCACCACCTGTTCGCCTCCGGACAGTCCGCCTTTGATCACCACCCCCCTGAAATCGGTCCGCGCCACGTCCACCGACCGGAAGCGAAGCCGTTCCTCTTCCGGTACATACACCCATACCGTATTGCCATCGCGCAGGGCCGATCGCGGGATCAGGGCCGCTTGCGGAAGCCCCCGGCCGCGGATGTCCACGCCGGCAAACTGCCCCACGGACAAGGGCGGCTGGGTGGCATAGGGGTGGTCCACCCGGACCACCACCTGGTGCATGCGGGTCTGTTCATCGATGCGGCCCTCCACCCGGACGATCCGGCCGGGCCATGTGCACAGCACGCCTGCCACCCTTGCGCTCACGGTGACCTCGGCGCCGCCTCTGCCACCGGCCGTGAACCCCGGGGCGTCAAACCAGTACAGATCCTGATCCTGAACGGGTACAATGATTTCCGCCGCATCGATGGAATAAACCGTCGCCAGGGCCTGGCCGGGGGTGACATACTGGCCGGCATCCACCTTTTCTTCTTCCACCCGCCCGTCGAAAGGGGCGATGAGCCGGGTGCGCTGGAGTTGAAGCTGCGCTTTTTTCAGGCTGGCCCGTTCCGCCTCGAGCTGTGCCTGTGCGGCGGCCAGCTGGGGGGCCTTGGCCACCAGCGGCGGCGGATCGGTTCCCGGGTGAAGCGATTGCCATTCATCCGCGCCGGCAGCGGCATCCTCCACCGCCAGCCGGTATTTGCTTTCCGCATCCTTGACCCGGGCTTCGGCCAGGGTGAGCGCGATTTCGTAATCCGCCGGATCGATCTGAAGCAGGACCTCCCCTTTGGTGAAGGTGCCGCCGTTGACCAGGTTTTTGGATATGGCCAGGACCTTTCCGCTCACTTCCGGCACCACCTGAATTTCCTGAAGGGGCTGCACGGTCCCCTGTCCACTGATGGTCATTTCAACGGGTTTGATAGCAACCGGTACCGAACGGACAATGGGAAGCGGCACCTCCTGCTCCTGCCGGCCCAGGGCTTCCCGGCTGGATTTGAGCATCTTAAATCCGGATATGCCGGCGACGATGATCACCAGGGTCAAACAGACCTGAATCAGGTTGCGATACGTCTTTTTCATGAATCTTTTCCGTTATCGATGGAGGGTTTATCGTCTGCTGCGGCCATTGTTTTCTCCCAGCCGCCCCCCAGGGCCCGGTAAAGCCGGGCCCGGTTGGCCAGCAGGGTGTATTCGGTCTCTATCAGGACCAGTTTGGCCGCATATACGGACTGCTGGGCATCCAGCACCGCCAGGTAATCCACCAGCCCCCGCTCATAGCGGTTCTGGGCGGCATCCAGGGTGGCATTCGACTCATCCAGCAGCAAAAGCAGCCGGGACCGGTGCTCCACCTGCTGCTGACGGGTCAGAAGCGCCCCTTCCACTTCGGCAAAGGCGTTTAACACCACCTTGGCATACTCGGCCCGGGTCTGGGCGTAACGGGCTTCCGCACCCCGCTGATTGGCCGCCAGACGGCCGGCGTCAAACACCGGCTGAAGGCCGCCGAAGGCCAGGCTCCACAGCTCGCTTGCAGGATCGAACAAGGTGTTGAGCGCATCGCTGGTGTAACCGAAGCTGCCGGTGAGGCTGATCCGGGGGAACCGGCTGGCTTTGGCCACGCCGATGCGGGCGCCGGCTGCTGCCAGTTTGGCTTCGGCCGCCAGGATATCCGGCCGGCGGACCAGCAGTTCGGAAGGAAGACCGGCGGGAACCGGGGGCGGCAGCTGGAACGGGTCGGACACATCGATCCGGGGCGCATTGCTGATGGGATACCGGCCCTGCAGCACCGCCAGGGACTGGCGGGCGCGGCCGGCCGCCTCCACCAGCCCGGGCAGCTGCGCTTTGGCCTGGGCCAGGATGCGGCGGGCCTGACGGACATCGAGCACCGAGGCCAACCCCCGCCGGTAGCGCGCTCCCACCAGATCAAGGCTGCGCTGATAGGACTCAACGCTTTGCTGGTTCACCGCGATGCGCCGCTCGATGGATGCGATATTCAGATACTGGATCACGGCTTCTGCAATCAGGGACTGCATCACGGTGCGCCGATTTTCCTCGGATGCCAGCAGATCCGCCCGGGCCGCCTCCGTTGCCCGGGCCAGGCGGCCCCACAGGTCCAGCTCGAAGGAGGCGGGCAACGAAAGGCCGTAGGCCTCCGTGTTCACCGATTCCCGGCCGCCGCTCACGGGATTGACCACCGATTGTCGGGACCGGCCATACTGAATCCGTGCGTCCAGGGCCGGATACCGGTCCGCATTGGTGATGGTCAGCGCAGAGCGGGCTTCTGCCACCCGGGCCGCCGCCCCCCGGATATCGGGATTGCCGGCCACCACGTTTTCCACCACTGAATCGAGCCGTTCATCGCCGAATTGACGCCACCATCGATCGGGCGGGACATAGGGGGAGGTCACGCCCCCGGCTTCCAGGTAGGCCGGGGGCGGTTCGGCCGGCGGGGCCGGCGGGGAAAAATCCGGCCCCATTTTCATGCAGCCGGCGGTCAGCAGCAGAAAACCGCACAGGATGAGCATTTTTTTCCGCCCGGTCAGCATGGCAGTTTTCCCTCCCGGGCGATGGCGTGAATGCCGTCCATGGAAAACAGGGCGATATGGCTGACCAGCTGCTTTTTAAACGCATCATCATAGGTACAGCCGGTCAGGTGGGTGACCACCGGCCGGGCAAAACTGAAATAGAGCGTCATGCCGATCACGCTCAGTATGAACAGGGTGAGCCGCTTCTTATCGACTCCGGGAAGCAGGTGAGGCTCGATCAGCTGGTGCAGCTGAATGTTAAACGGCTCGATCACCTCCCCGATCACCAGGTTGAGCGCCTCGGTGGGATTGCTCAGCTCCCGCTGCATCAGCTGCACATGGTGCCGGCGATCCACATCCGTCATGGGGCCGGAAAGAAACGCCCCGGCCATGGCGGAAATGATATCCTGTATGGACGGTGACTCCTGCCGGGAAAGCGTGTCGGCAAAAGCCTTCTGGACGCCCCTGGCCCGGGGGAGCCACCGCTCCCGGAATACGTCCATATACAGGTTTAGCTTGTTGCCGAAGTGGTAATTGACCGCCGCCAGATTGCAGCTGGCCGCAGTAGTGATTTCACGGATGCTGACAGTGTTGAATCCTTTTTCGGCAAACAGGATTTCCGCCTGATCCAGGATCCGGTCCCGGGTGTTGTCCGGAACATCAACATGTGAAGAGGGGGCTTTGTTCATGACATGCCTTTCTTTGGCCTGACGTTTTCAAATTGACTTAAACGTTTGTATGAAACAATTGTTTGAATGTCAAATTTTTTCTGTCGATCCCTGATTGGGCATCCTGAAGACGGGAAAAGAACGCCTCTGCGCCCCGTTTGCGAAAGGGCATTTTTTTTCTTGACCTATTATATAATCTGTATATATATTTTTTATATATTAACGCAAAGGAGACGCCCTGTGATCAAATATGCCATTCTCGGCCTGCTGCAGTACAAGGACATGCACGGATACCGCATCAAAGCCCATATCGAACAGAACTTCGGACACATGTGGTCCATCAATTACGGCCAGATCTATCCCAACCTGAAAAAGCTCCAGGAGAGCGGCCTGATCCGCATGACCGAAATCATTCAGAACGACCGGAAGGGCCCCCCGCGAAAACTCTATTCCGTCACCGATAAAGGCAGGAAAGAATTTCAGCGCTGGCTGCAGAAATCGCCTGAAAAAGCCATGCTCCTTCGCGACCCCTTTCTCATGCGCTTTGTATTTTTCGGGTTCGGCAACCCCGAAGATTCCCTGCGCATCATCGACGAACAGATCGCCTGTTATGAAAAAAGCCTGAAGCGGCGGAAACAGAATCTGGCCAGATGGGAGAAGAGCGGAACCTATGTCAGGCTGACGGGGGACTTGGGCGTCAGACTCAATGAAATGTTCCTGGAATGGCTCTCCCATGCCAGGGCAGAGATCCTGGAGAATGAAATCCAAAATCCAGATGAAAAAATGCAAGTCGAAAAAAAGAGGGCATCCGGATGAGACATTCAGGCATATCCCTGGTGACCGGTGCAGCCGGGTTCATGGGCAGCCACATGGTGGAGGCGCTTGCGGCCCGGGGCATCCGGGTGCGGGCCACCTCCAGGCCGCGGACGGATCTGTCCTTTTTTGAAAACCTGGGGGTCGAATACATCCCCGCCGATCTCACCCGGCCCGAAACCCTGCCGCCGCTGTTTGCCGGGGATATCGACCGGGTGTTCCACCTGGGCGCCATCTGCAACTTCTCCACCCCCTATGGCAATCTTTGCAGCACCAATGTGCACGGGGTGGACCACATCACCCGCCTGGCGCTGGAAAAAGGGGTGAAGGTGTTTGTCCACGTCACCTCCACCAGCGTGTACGGTTATTATAAAGGAAAGCCGTTTGCGGAAAACCATGCGCGCACGCCCATGGATGATTACGGCAAAAGCAAGCGCGATGGCGAAGACATTGTCTTTGGCCGCATGAAGCAGGGGCTTCCCGCCATTATCGTCCGGCCCTGCACGGTCTACGGCCCCCGGTGCAATGACGGGGCCGGCAAGGTCTTTTCCCGGCCCACGTCCATTACCGCCGTGCCGGGCAGGGGGGGCCAGAAGCTGTCCAACATCCGGGCCGAAGATGTGGCCGAAGCCGCCATCTACCTTTCGGAACTCGATTCCGCCATGGGAGGAGTATACAATCTATCCGACGATTCCAACCCCACACTCAAGCATGCGCTTACCCTGGCGGCGCTGACATTCGACACCGCCGTTCCCAAACTGCACCTGCCGCTGTCCGTCGTGAAATTCGCCGCACGCCTGGACGGCTGGGCCGCAAAACGCAAAGGCAAAATCCCGGACATCGAATATGACGCTGTCAACTATTTGTATAACGACTACGTTGTAGACAACCGCAAACTCAAACAGACGGGGTTTCAATTGAAATACCCGGATTTTGAAGCCTCCATGCAGCAGATGGGGGAATGGTACCATGGCAATTTTTGAACTAATTCTACTTGATTTCAATGCCATTATTCCTGAAGTGGCCGAAACCGTTGCCAACGAGCAAATTGTAGACTCCGGCCTCCGCCGGAGTGACGAATTGCGGGAAGGGTTTATCAAATTCAAATAGGCCAGGTAATTTCCACCAGACAGCCCCTGACGAATCCGTGAACCGGGGTCTGGAGAGCGAGATTTGAGATTTTTGCCCTAAAAGCCGACACCGGCGATCAATCGATGCTGAACTAAAACGGTCAACCGGCAGTTAACGATATCCGCAAAAAGATCATGAGCGATCAGACCCCGGTTTACGGGTTCTGGCAGCCGATATACACCAGATGGAAAAATCGGTAAAAGGAGGGAATATGGCGCAGACAGTGGTCATCACCGGTTTGGCGCAGGGGATGGGCCGGGAGGTCGCCCGAATGCTGGCACAAGCCGGCCATACCATCGCCGGATTCGACGTGGATGCCGAAAGCATCGAATCGCTTACACAGGAGCTTGCAGGCCTCGGCGCCCGCTGCCACCTGGAAACCCTGGATATCACGGACCGGGGCGGCATTCTGAGATTCAAAGATACGGTGCTGAAAAAATTCGCCCGCGTGGATACGGTGGTCTCTAATGTAGGGATCGGTTTTTTCGGGCCCTTTGAGGAGGTCGACCTGGAAAGAGCGTTGAAATGCCTCGAGATCAATGTGATCGGAGCCGCCTCCATTTTCCAGGCCTTTATCCCCCATATGCGAAAGGCGGGTGCCGGAAAGCTGATCGCCATGTCCTCCCTGGTGGGGAGGATCCCCTTTCCTTTTGAATCGATCTACACGGCATCCAAATTTGCCATCCAGGGGCTCGTGGAATCAATCCAATACGAACTGTCCCCCTTCGGCATCCAGGTGGCCGTCATCGAGCCGGCCCAGGTCTCCACCACCTTTGCCGCCAAGATTCATCATTTGCCGCCGGAAGGCTCTCCCTACCGGGAACGGGCCGGACGGTTCATCGACCGCGACAATGAACTGATCAAGACCGCCACCACACCGGAACAGGCGGCCAGGCGCATCGTGAAGGTGATTCAGGCGCAGAAACCGAAGTTTCACAACCAGGTGGATTTCATGAGTACCTTCTTCCTGGGGTTGAACCGGGTGCTCCCGAAATTCCTGCGAGATGCGATTCTGGTGAATCACATGGATATAAAGGTTTAAATGGCATTTCAATCAGGAGGTTGTTATGGAAACCGCCCTTTCATCCCCCCAACTCATTGCGGATACCCGGGTCGGACGGCTTCGGGACCGGATCATCGCCGCCCCCCAGGAAGTCTGTGTGGAGCGTGCCCGGTATCTCACCGCCGCCATGAAGGCCCACTGGGAAAAGGATCCCCTGATCCGGATGAGCCTGGCCCTTGAACACATCCTTGAAAACATCACCGTCACCATCCGGGCGGAGGAGCTCATCGTGGGGTGCCGCACGGCCAAGCTCAAGGGCGCGCCCCTGTTTCCGGAAAACAAGGTGCGATGGATCGAAGGGGATGTAGAGAATTTCGACAGGCGGGTCGTGCAGCGTGCCCTGATCACGGAATCCGAAAAACAGGAGATCCTTGATGAGATCATCCCTTTCTGGGTGGGCCGAACCGCAGAGGACCGGTTCGAGGAGCTCATGCCCGAGGATGTATTTGCCGATATCGACAAGTATATCTTCACCATCATGCTTCAGATCACATACGGCATCGGCCATTTCACCATGAATCAGCCCCGGGTGCTCGCCGGAGGGCTGTCCGGCATCATAGAAGATGCCCGGAGAAAGTACAATGCACTCCCCTCTCCTGATCGGGAGAACCGCAAGGGCCTGTTCTACCAGGCGGTGATCCGGTCGCTTGAAGCAGCCATCATGTTTGCCCGCCGCTATGCGGACCTGGCTGAAGAATTGGCCGCGGTCGAAACCGATGCCGAGCGGAAAAAGGAACTTCAACGGATAGCCGCGGTCTGCCGGCGGGTCCCGGAACACCCCGCCCGAACTTTTCACGAGGCGGTCCAGTCCTTTTACTTCATCCACCTGATCGCCCAGATCGAATCCGGAGGCAATTCCGTATCCTTGGGCCGCATCGACCAGATCCTGTACCCGTATTACCAGCACGACCTGGAAGATGGGAAGATCACGCCGCAGCAGGCCCGGGAGCTCATCGCCCTGCTTTTCATCAAAACCAATGAAATCTGGAATGTGCTGGAGGAGGCATATACGCCCGGAGGTGAAGGCACGGAAGGCAAAACCACACAGAACGTGGTGGTCGGCGGCATCGATGAAAACGGAAAGGATGCCGTAAATGCGTTGAGCTGGATCTGCCTGGACGCCTATGCGGATGTGCGCACCGTGCAGCCCAATTTCGGGGTTCGCATCGGCAAAAGCACGCCGGAGCTGTTTTTCATGCGGGCGGTACAGTATGCCAAAGACGGTGTGCTGCTTCATTTCTTCAATGACGAGGCAATTGTCAAATCTCTCCTGGCCGCGGGCCTGAGCGAAGCCGACGCGAGAAACTATGCCACCGTGGGGTGCCTGGAGCCAAACGCCCAGGGAAAAACATTCGGCTCCACCTTCGCCGTGCAGTTCAACGGAATCAAGTGCCTGGAACTGGCGCTGTCAAACGGAATCGACAACATCTTCGGCCAGGAAAACGGTATCCAAACCGGCGATCCTGCCGCATTTGCCTCTTTCGACGATGTATGGAACGCATATGATGCCCAGTTCACCCATTTTCTTTCCCAGATGGTCAAAGGGATGGCCTGCCTGGACCAGGCCATTGCCGAACGGGCCCCCTCCCCCTTTGCCTCGGCCATGATCGAGGGGCCGCTGGATAAGGGGTGCGATCTCACCCGGGGCGGCGCGGTGTATAATTCCACCGGCGTTCAGCTCATGGGTTTTTCCAACACGGCCGACAGCCTCTATGCCGTTAAAAAGGCCGTTTTCGAGGATCGCCGATTCAAAATGGAAGACCTGGTGCAATGGCTGGCCGAGGACTGGATGGACCATGAGGAGGAGCAGCAGTACCTGCGCAACCACGTGGACAAGTACGGCAATGACATCGATGCGGTGGATGAAATGGCCGCATGCGTCATCCATCATTTCTGCAACCGGCTGGCCCCCCATGTCAATTTTCGCGGCGGCCGGTTCTGGCCGGGGATTTTTTCCGTGGGATTTCACATTTCCATGGGGGCGTTCACCGGCGCCACCGCCGACGGCCGGTCCGCCGGCGAAACCCTTGGCAACGGGGTCACTCCCAGCAACGGCCGGGCGGTTGCCGGCCCCACGGCAGTGATGAACTCCGTGGCCAAGCTGCCCCTTTCGCGCGTGTCAAATGGCATGAACCTGAACATGCGCCTGCCGGGGAAGCGGATCCCCGCCAAGGCCACCATGAACCTGATCCAGGGATATTTTAAAAAAGGCGGGGTCCAGGTGCAGTTCAACATGGTCGACTCTGAAACCCTGCGCGACGCCCAGGCCCACCCCGACAGGTACCGGGACCTGATCGTGCGCATTTCCGGCTATTCCGGCATATTCATCAACCTCAGCGACATCGCCCAGGACGAGATCATCGAACGCATGGAGTATGAATTTTAAAGGTAAATTGTATTCCGGCCGCTTGTCCGAAAAAGACAAGAAATGATGAACTCTGCCCCCCTTTCGCAAAGGGGGGTTGGGGGGATTTAAGACGTCCGGCAGCAAAATCCCCCTAAATCCCCCTTTTTAAAGGGGGACTTGAATAGCGGTTTTTCACGGAAAAAAAGAGGATTTCATTCAATGTCCAAAGTCATGACCACGAAGGAGGCGGTGGAAAAGTTCATCTTCGACGGTGCGTTTGTCTACATCGGCGGGTATATCTGCCGGCCGCCGTTTGCGGTGATCCACGAAATCATCCGGCAGAACAGAAAAGACCTCACCGTCACCCGCAGCAATGCGGCCGATGATTTTGACATGATGATCGGCGCGGGCGTGGTGAAGCGATTTATCGGCACCTTCCTTTCCTTGGGGGTTTACGGGCTGGGACGCTGCTACCGCCGATCCATCGAAAAGGGGATTCCGCACAGAATCGAGTTGGAGGAATACACCAACCTGTCGCTCCCGATGATGCTCATGGCCGGGTCTCTGGGAATGCCCTTCGTGCCGGTCAAAGACATGATGGGAACCGATCTGCTGAAAATAAAGTCATTCATGGGAGATGACAAATTCAAGATCATCGATTCGCCTTTTGACGGTAAACCCACTGTAGTGGTGCCGGCCCTGAATCCGGATGTGGCCGTCATTCACGTCCAGCAGGCTGATGAGGAGGGAAACGCCCAGATCTGGGGGATCGGCGGGGATTGCAAGGCCGGGGCCAACGCGGCCAAAAAGGTGATCGTAAGCTGCGAGCGGATTGTCAGCCGGGAGGTGATCGGCAAGGACCCGTCGCGAACCATCGTCCCCTCATTCAAGGTGGCGGCCGTGGTGGAGGAGCCCTTCGGCGCCCATCCCGGGTACACCCCCGGGTTCTACGATGTGGATTTCGGCTTCGGCTACCAGTACCAGCAGGCATCCAACACAGTGGAAGGGTTTTCGGCATTTTTAAAGGAATGGGTTTATGACCTCCCGGACCGGAACGCATACATCACCCATTACATCCAGCGCTTCGGCTATGATGCATTTCATAAACTTCAGGCCGGGTTCGATTACAGTCCGCCGGTGAGCTATGCATATTGAGCAGCATTTATGTAAATGCTTATGTGATTTCATATCTGTATATTCGCGAACCGCGGCCCAAAGTCCCCCTTTTTCAAAGGGGGATTAGGGGGATTTAAAGAGATTTGCGTGCACCCGTTGAAAATCCCCCCTGCCCCCCTTTAAAAAAGGGGGGAAATGTAGATCCAAAAGCATGATTTATAAATTTAGAACGGAACTCGCCTATGACCAGTCCTTTAACCGACTACATCAAGCCCGAACTCATGGCCTGCTGCGGGGCCAGGGAAATCAGGGACCATGACGTAGTGATCGTGGGCACCGGTTTTCCCGCCATGTCCGCCAATATCGCCAAGTACACCCACGCGCCCCAGGCAGTGCTGATGCAGGAATCCGGGGTGGTGGATGCCCGGCCCGCACGGCCTCCCCTGTCCGTGGGAGATCCCTGCCTCAACCCCGGAGCCGCCATGGTGGGCGGCCTCATCGATGTAATGGGCATGTTTCTCCAGGCCGGGTGGGTGGATGTGGGATTCTTGTCGGGCAGCCAGGTGGACAAATTCGGCAATATCAACACCACCTGCATCGGCGATTACGCCGCTCCTCACAGCCGGCTGCCGGGGAGCGGCGGGGCCAACCCCATCGGGGCTTTAGCGAAAAAGATCCTGATCATCACCCTGCATGACAAACGCCGGCTTTCGGAAAAAGTCGATTTCATCACAACGCCGGGATATATCGACGGCCCGGATGCGCGCGCCAAATGGGGATTTCCCGAAAAGACCGGACCCGAGTGCATCATCACCAACAAGGCAGTGCTCCGGTTCGACAAGGCCTCGGGGGAGGCCTACCTGGAGTCCTGGCACCCGGGCAGCACCATCGAGGAGATCCGGGATCTCACTCCCTGGGATCTGAAGGTCGCTGATGATGTACATGAAACGCTGCCACCCGCGGCCGACGAACTTAAAATTATCCGGGAGGTCCTCGATCCACACCGAATGATCTCCATTTATGAGAAGCGGGGGTATGTCTGAAACGCCGACGAACACCCCCCTGCCCCCCTCAAGGGGGGAATGGTTTGCGGAGGCCCCACTTGTATTCCCGCTTTGAGGAGGCCCGAGTAGAACCAACTTGAGTAGAACCACTTGAGTAGAACCACTTGAGGAGAACCACTTGAGGAGAACCAGTTTGAGGAGAACCACTTGAGGAGGACCATTGAGGAGGACCAACTTGTTGATTTCTCCCTTGAGGGGACACCCCCTTTGCCCCCTCCTTTGAGGCCCCCCCTTTAATTCCCCCCTTGAGGGGGGTTAGGGGGGTGTAAAACCGTTCACCTAAAGAAAACCTGCAGTTACAGCAAAAAGCATTGGACGTTCTTATGGGAATTGACGAAAAACAAGATTCACCAGGCCCGAGCAGAACACTGGCGACGTTCTGTGCAGGGTTGCGGTACAAAGATCTGCCCGGCGATGTGATCGAAAAAGCAAAACTGTGCCTGCTCGACTATATCGCCAATGTTTACGGCTCTCTGGAACTAAATGCCGTCAACAATGTCATCGACTATTTCCGCAAAGCAACCCAGGGCGGCGGTACTACTGTACTGGGATGCGGATTCAAGACAAATGCCCAGCATGCGGTGTTCATCAACGGCACCACGGGCGAGGCCATCGAAGCCCAGGACGGACTGCGCTTCGGCGGCAACCATCCCGGCACCGCGGTCATACCGGCGGCCCTGGCCGCGGCCGAGGAAACCGGGGCGAGTGGTCAGCGCATCATCGAAGCGATCGTGGCTGGCTACGAGGCGGCCAATCGCCCGGCGGCAGCCATGCACCCCTGGCACACACTGTCCGGTTTTCTCCCTACCGGCACCTGCGGCGCCTTCGGGGCGGCTGCAGCAGCAGCCAAAATTTATGGATATGATGCCGGCCGTACCTTGAACGCCGTCAGCAATGCCGGCTATCTCCTGCCGTTGTCCATGGCCGAGCAGCTCATGGGCGGATATACGATTAAAATCGTCCAGGGGGGGCAGGCGGCCGCGTCCGGGCTCCTGGCCGCGGGCCTTGCCGGCGCCGGTCTGACCGGGTTTCCCCAGGTGCTGGAAGGCTCGGCCCTAAACGGCGGGTTCATGCAGATCACTACCCGATCCGACCCTAAAATAGAGAAATTGAGCGAAAACCTGGGCGCCCATTTCACTATCTCCGATGTCTATTTCAAACCATACAGCGCCTGCCGCCACACCCACGGCGCCATCCAGGCGTCCCTGGAGCTTGCGGCCGAGCAGCGGTTTGTGCAAGATGATATCGACCGGATCAACGTGTTCACCTATGGCATTGCCCAACTGGCAGTGGGGAAAGGGATTCAGGAAAAAGATTCATTTGTCTCCGCACAGTTTTCCATCCCCTATGTGACGGCAGCGGCCATAGCCGACGGCGAATTCGGGCCCCGGCAGCTCATAGAGAGCCGGATAGCCGATCCCAAGCTGATAGCCCTTTCCCGAAAAATCAGCGTTTCCACAGACGATGCATTAAATGCCATGTATCCGGACAAGACCGCCACCCGGGTGGAGATTACCCTGAAATCCGGCAAAACGCTTTCCCGCCAGGTGGAGGTGCCCGGGGGCGATCCTCGCACGCCCATGACCCGGGAGGATATCATCGCCAAAGTTCATGCTTTCGGCAGTAAAAAGAAACCTTCAAAAATTAAACAGATCGTCAAACGGGTCCTTGATCTGGAACACATCATTGATATTCAAGAAATTACCGAGACCATTTAATATATCAGAAGGAGCACCTGTGGACTTCAACCTTTCAAAAGAACAACTTATGCTGATCACCTCCCTGCGGGACATGGGCAAGCGCGAAAAATTTGCCGAATTGGCCGCACAAATCGATGCCACCGGAGCGTTTCCCCATCACCTTATAGAAAAATTCGCCAAAATGGACCTGATCGGCATGGCCCTTTCCCCTGAATACGGCGGATCGGGGGAGGCCTCCCTGATGGCCGTCCTTGCCATCGAGGAATTGGCCAAATTCTCCCCCATGATCGCCGCACCGGTGTTTGAATCCAATGTGGGGCCGGTGCGGGTGATCGACATGTTCGGAACCGAGGAGCAGAAGAAAAAAATCCTGCCGGGGGTCTGCGAAGGCAGATACAGCGTATCGGTCTGCATGACAGAACCCGAAGCGGGATCCGACCTGACTTCGCTTTCCACAGTGGCCGAGGACAAGGGAGACCACTATTTGCTCAACGGCAGGAAATGCTTCATTACGGGCGGGGGCGAAGCCAGCCATTATATGGTCTACACCCGGTTCGGGGAGACAAAGGGATATAAGGGGATCGGCGGTATACTCCTGGAGAAGGGAATGCCCGGATTTACCTTCGGCAAACAGGAGGAGTACATGGGCCTTCGCGGGATGCCCTCCTGTGACCTGTACTTTGACGATGTGAAGGTGCCCAAAGAGAACGTGGTGATCCCGGCCGGGGATTTCGGCAAGCTCATGCTGACTTTCGACATCGAACGGTGCGGCAATGCGGCCATGTGCCTCGGGATCGCCGGCGGCGCCCTGGAAGCGGCCAGGGACTATGCCGGCAAGCGCACCGCCTTCGGCCGGCCCATCTGCGAATTCCAGAACATCCAGTTTACCATCGTGGATATGGCCATGAAGCTGGATGCGGCGCGGATGCTGGTCTACCGGGCGGCCACCAACGCCGGTCAGGGGCTTCCCTCCATCTACGAGGCATCCATGGGCAAATGCTACGCCAATGAAATGGTCCGGGAGGTGACCGACATGGCCATGCAAGTTTTCGGCGGGTACGGCTACTCCCGGGAGTACCCCATCGAGCGGATGGCCCGGGACGCCCGGGCCTGGGGTGTTGCCGGCGGCACCCTGCAGATGCTGCGCGTCACCATGGCCAGCATGCTGTTTGGGCGGCGGTTTGATCAGCGAAAGTGAAAAGGAGGAGGCGAACATGGGTGAATACTACAAGGACATCGACCATTTGTACAAAATCTACGGGTATTTCATGGAGCAGATCCTCACCGATCCCAAGGTGGGGCCGAAACTGGCCAAATCCGGACTCATCATCAAGTGGATCTACACGGACCCGGACGGGGAGATCACCATCGACCTTCGAAATCCGCCGCAAAAGGAGGGATTCTTCGGCAACTATTATCTCGGACCTTGTGATCTGCAGGAGGACGTCTGGTCCAGGCAGAGCGCGGACCACTCCCACCGGTTCTGGCACGGGTTGGAGAACCCCGTGGCCTCAGTGACCCGGGGCAAGATCAAGCAGGGAGGAAAAATCACCGCCATGCTCAAACTCCTCCCCCTGGTCCGGCCCATGTTCGCCTTCTTTCCCCAAGCATTGAAAGACTTGGGGTACGATCATTTGATCGTCTCCCGGAATAAGGCGAAGCAGATATAAGCATTCTAAATCGGATGCTGCACCCGGACACCCCGGATGATCTGGCCATCATTTAAGTCTTCGGAACAGTCCAGATATAGAGGAAAAATTAGTTTGTACACTTTATCAACCCGTCCCCCCAAGGCTTTTAATTTATGCAAAACTTGATGCGGGGAGCAAATCTTGTTATGTATTTAGTCATTACATTAATACAGGTTATTTATTCAACTGCCCTTAGCCCTCAAATGCGGCAGAGAGGAAGAACATCAAGATGTTGGCGGATGACAGAAAAATTCTCGAAATTTTGGCAAAAAGAATCCGGGATCTATATCCGACCGCCCGAGTCTGGGCTTTTGGATCACGTGCACGCGGGGATGCAACATGGGAATCCGACTTCGACGTCTGCATTGTCCTGCCGCAAAAAGACGAATCGGCCGAGGCAGCTATTCGGGATATCTGCTGGGAGATCGGATTCGAAAACGACAGGGTGATCACCACCGTGATCATAGATCAACGCCAATTCGATGACGGTCCCATGTCCGAAAGCACCTTGGTTGAAAATATCCTGCGCGAAGGTGTGCCGGCATGATAACCGAAAAAGTCAAAGCTTTGGTTCAATACCGTCTCGAACAAGCCGAAGAATCAATCAAAGCGGCATCGCATGTTGTTTCAGCAGGATATAATCAGGCGTTCGATCAATAACTCTTATTATGCCATGTTTTACGCTGTCTTGGCATTGCTTGCCATTAACAAAAAGGAAACCTCAAAACATGCCGGTGCGATAAGTTTATTTGACCGGGAATTCGTCAAGACAGACATTTTTTCAAAGGACTTCTCGCGGTGGCTTCACAGGGCGTTTGATTTACGCCAGCGGTGTGACTATGAGGCGCAATTTCAGGTTTCTCATGAAGATGCCCGGATGAGCCTTGATTCTGCAGAAAAGTTTGTTGCCGAAGTGAAGTCCGTAATCGCCAAAACAATATCACCAGGTAATGCAAATTCCAAACATTGAAAAAACCGGCGTTCGAGAAGATGAAAGTAGTGTATGTCCGCCGAGTTTCGAAAAATTGGCTGAAGGCACTGTAAAACAAGAAACCAGATACAAGAAACAGAAAAGGAACAAAGCATCAGTAAATCGGATGCTGCGACCCGGACACCCCGGATGATCTGACCATCATTTAAATCTTCCTTGGCATCAGGCGGACCCCGCTGGCGACACGCAGACCGACATGCTCATGGATAAAATCGATATAGGCCCGCCGGGTTTCATCGTGACGGGTTATCGAGCGGGCAATGGCGCCAAGCAGCCGAGTGATTTCTTCCGGCATCAGAGATGAAAGATCCGCTTCAATCGCCTTATCTACAGCAAAAAATCCCTGTTTTACCAGAGGATTCGAAATGGCCGGGTTTTTATCCCGGAAGTGGTACTTGTCCAGGAGTCGTTGGACAATTTCAAGCGCGGTCTGGTTATCCATTATGCTGCCACATTCCTGGTCAAAGCTGCAGATTGCCGATTCAATGACATTTGCCTGATTCTGGAGATTCCAGTCGGCCGACATGTCCGAAAGCGGGTGGTATGGGATATTGCGATAGTTTCGCATGGATTTCTCATCCCGGAAATAGGAGCAGCCGGCGCATTTATCGGAAGCGCGGGTCGCCCCGCAGCACTGGCTGCAGATAAGTCCCTCCTGGATGGTACATTTTCGTTTTCCTTTTCTGGAATTACAGATCAAACATTTGGCCATTTTACGAACCCTTGTGGTTTACGTTTATTTGCCGCGTGACCCTGCGCCTCTTCTCGCCTTGAGGACCAACACAAGATATGGCTGATTCTTACTGTTGCCTCAGATATCATTTAGGATATATATAATAAGCGATGCCTTCGTAAAGCATATTACGCAGATTGTGATCAAAACGGCAGTATTAAGGGGGGCCGTTGCCTGCTGCAAAAGACAATGAGTTTGCATTTCGCCGGGAGGGGTAATGCCGTCACCAAAACTTAAAAGTATACTGTCAGTTTTGCATAAACAGCTGGCGGAAAGAGGAATTGCCCACGCCCTGATCGGTGCCTTGGCGCTGGCGCTATATGGAATGCCCCGCTATACAGCTGATATTGACCTGCTTACCGAAGCCCGGCACCGGGAGAAGATACGGGATTTAATGGCAGAGTTGGGGTTTGATTGTTTTCAGAATACAGATGCCTTTGCCCAGTTTGATTCCGAACTTGGCGTTTATGGCAAAGTCGATTTCATGTTTGCCCGAACTGAAGATGGGCTTGCCATCCTTGAGCGGGCAATATCATTGAAAGATGAATTTTTCGGTGAAATTCCAGTGGTGCAGCCTACGGATTATGCCGTGCTGAAACTCATGGCCATTGCCAACAATCCCGATCGAAAAATTCACGATACCGCTGATCTGGAAGCGCTCTTCAAGACAACCGCCGCCGGCTTTGTCGATGAGCGTTTTAATGCCATTGACGTGGCGCGATTAACGCATTTCGCAGATAGATTCGGTATTTTAGATCATTTGGAATCGCTGTTGCCGGCATTAAACGCTAAATGATGAACCCTTTCGGGAAATGCAAAACATGGGCGATTCGGATATCAGAAAAAAAATTCATGCAGAGCGCCGCCTGATCATTGAGATGATCGAAGCCGGGATGCAGAAAGCGCAGGAAAAGGGCCCGCACCCGTTGACGCCGAAATGCAATTGTATTGCCTGCATTAACAAGCGGAAACGTATTCTTAAAGGTTCATCACAACCCTGGCGATTTCGGCTGTGAATGGAATCACCCGTGGCCGTCGCTTGAAGCATTATCCTATAGATATAGATGCTGCTTATCTCCAACAAACATCTCATAGATGTTCTCCGGGCTACCGAGTCCCCCACGGCGTCGCTGATGCTGTGGTATTTCAAAATCGATGAGATGGGCGGTTTTGAAATTCCATCTCTCTCACCCCCTCGCTGCAGGTTTCCGTGATTCAGCCCTTTATCTTGCGCGTGAAATGCGATTCGAGAAAGATAAAAAGCACCATATCTTGTGGTAGCAGAGTTCCTGGTTGAGGTGCCAAAAAGCCATTGTATGGTGCACTGGAAGGTTGGGTTATAGGGGTGAAGACTGTTGAACACCCGGCATACGGCTCGGCGTCATTTCATATTGGCCCTACTGTTTTAGAATTCCATTGCGCTTTTCAGGAATGGAGATTATTGGATACAACCGTCTTAATCTTGGAAAGTTCACCTGCCATTTTGTTTTCAGCGTTCCACAGATCATAAGCCTGTTGCATACGTAACCAAAGCCCAGGCCCATTTCCTGCAAACTTGCCAATCCGGAGCGCCATTTCAGTTGTAATGGGGTGGGTGCAAGCTAATATTCGATGAAGTTGCTGGCGGGAAACACCAAGACGCCTTGCTGCATCGCTGACAGACAGGCCAAGAGTTTTAAGAACATCTTCACGTAAAATTTCACCAGGATGTACTGGTTGTCTTTTAATAGGGCGTTTAACTACATATTCTCCCATGGTTTTTACCTCAATGATATTGTTCAAGGTCAATCTTAAATGCATCACCAGATTCCCATTCAAAGGTAATGCACCATGGACCATTAACATGAATACTATAACGTTTTGGCTTTCCTTGAAGGCCGTGAAAATTAAAGCCAGGAACATTTAAATCCGTCAATGATTCCGCTTGATCAAGAGCATCTAAACGTCTTAGGGACCGCTCTTGTAAATCCTGACTTAACCTTCGAGATCGGCCACCTTCAAATAACTCGGCAAGTCCCTTATGCCTGAAACTTTTTATCATAGATTATATTGTATCACATATTGTTACAGTGTCAAAAGAAATGTTACACAAATTCAAAAACAACGTTTGGTTTCATTAAAGGGGCAAATCGTTATAAGTATTTCAAACATGATGTATTTCCAAATTTTTCCAGCAGTGCGGCACAGTCGATAAGCCTTACCGGCAATTCTTGATTTTGGGCTTCCCCCATATCTTGTGGTTGCCGGTTTTCAGGAATGCTGGAGGGCTGCTATTGTATGCTCTTTGAGAGAGGATTTGTTTGGCGTGCAAGACTGGCAAATTCCAATCGTTTCATTACGCCAAAAAACGTGTAGTACTTTTAGAATTATTGAATTGTTGGATTTATTAATTCCGAACAAAAACTTTTCTATACTTTCAAAATCACAATTTTATTAGGTATAGCAATTATAGCACATATAGGATATATTGAAATTCTCTATTCGGTAGCGAAGACGAACTTGCGAATTAGAAATTAAATTTCAAAGAAAATCGAAAATATAATCTTATATTAATTTTGATTATCTTTTCGATTTTTGGTATCATCCTGCCAATTCTCGTTTTCAGAAAGCAATTTCCTGTAAATTAATATTGACCATCCAAAGAGTAATTCC
This sequence comes from uncultured delta proteobacterium, assembly GCA_963826785.1. Lineage (GTDB taxonomy): Bacteria > Desulfobacterota > Desulfobacteria > Desulfobacterales > Desulfosalsimonadaceae > CAWGYD01. The sequence goes on along the minus strand of CAWGYD010000004.1, from coordinate 5,328 downwards.
TTGATCCAAATACGTTTATCACAGATTGTAAGAAAACAATCGGATAGAAAAAAAAGATTGCAATGGGAAGATGTTATTGCGCAATCATTCACATATTTATCCAAATTTTTTTCCTCTGATGATCCTGAACTATTTCTTTCCCTCCGTGGTTTGGATTTTATTGATTCAGATGGAATGCTATGGATTCTATTGCTCGGAGATTGTTTAAGTGAAAAGAAAAATGATTTTTAGAGCTTCCTATCCGACAAATGGCAACTAAATTTTTTAAAATGGTCCTACTTTCTTAGAATGCTCGGAAACTTTATCTATTACAAATATATTTGAAATTTATGATTATATATGCTCGAAGAAACACGTGCATCTAGTATTTATTGAGGTTCTGGAAAGTTGGTATTTCATCAATCAATAAATTCTCGTCATCTTATTTACATAATACATTTTCAGATTTTTAATCTGATATTCTTGATGAGCTGGATTTTACTGTTATACAACCATCTTATTTAATCGCTGAGCAATAGAAATCTAATTCGCATAGTCGGGGTGGGCAGGGAGAGGATGGGGTTATTTTGTATTATCAGAGCAAAAAGCGAGATATGTAATCGTTTAACTTGCACGATTGGTGACAACGGTATTGGTTTTACAAGAAGCCTATAACGATAATGGCTACCATATCCGCTTGATTAAGTTGCAATAAATAAAGCCCTATTGTTTCGATATCATAATCGAGAGGGAGCCGGATTCTCAGAGCAGTCCAATTTGCCAGCCGACTTCATGGCGTTGTACGTGTAAGATCAGGCGGTGCGTCGTCGTTTTTAAACTTTAACAATACCTTTTTAAGCATAAGACGCTTTTCAAAACTTGATAATTAAAAAAACCGTAAGAAGGGCCGCCAAAGGTTTTTCCTGGCGTTCAATTTTATGTCGAAGCATTAGGGGAAGGCCATGCTCGCTGATAATATTGGTATTGTTGATCATTATCTGAACATTTTGCAAACGCTTATCCAAGAAGGAATTTCGAATTCACTTAACCCTACAACGATATTTAACTATCATTCTGCCTCATCAGCTTCCGTTTCCGGTGGGACAGATAGGCTTTATGATTTTTACGCTGAATCCAGCCAACCAGGTCGATGGATTCAGCAAGGCCAAATATCCTAAACGGCAGCAGTACGTTCAATAAAATCTTAAGCTGCGATAGAGTAAGCGACGGTGCTTTTTTTCCCCAACCTGATTTTCAGGTGCCAAAGAAAGAAATGGGCCAGCATGCATGTGAGCATATGATGGTGCCATCCAGGAAATTTACGAACTTCATAATGGTCCATCCCCAACTCTGTTTTGCATTCTTCGAAGCACTGCTCAATGGCCCAGCGTAAACCGCTCAGCCAGATCAAGGTGCTCATTTTCACGCTTTGTGAACCATTGCTAATATAATAGGAGTATTCCGGATTCTTGCCCATCGTTCTTCTGACCAACAACCAAACTTCCTTTTCCGGAAGCCCTTTGTTGGACAAAACCACACGACGTCTCATAAATTCATATTCGATCGGCCCCTTGGTTCCCTCCGACACTTTGCGCCGATACCAAAAATAATTATGAATCCCGGAAGCCAATGTTTTGAATTTAATTGGATCGCCGGATGTGTCAGACAGAATACGCTTCGTCTGCTTTTTGCCGCCGTAACAATAACTTTTTGTGATTGTGATCGGTCGCTTTGCCCAACATAATGTATCTTCGGGGACCTGCACCAAATAGGTCATTCCCACCATGCTTTCGATCGTAGCAATAAATTCCGGACTTGTCCCGTATACCGAATCGCCCAGCACATAGCGAAAGGGAATGGTCTTTTCATCATAGAGATGCTTGAGCATGCCGGCAGCCAGGTGCGGCTTGGTTTGGAATATAACATTTTCCGGCAGCTTGCATTTATTTCTTCGCTCTTCGTGATCATCGTCAAACCAGTGCTGTGGAATATATAATTGCTTGTCTATCAACCCATAGCCGTATGGTGAAGCATAGGCCGCAAAAACGCCGACTTGGCAATTGTCGACTTTGCCGACGGTTCCGCAATATTGCCTGCCGACGCCAATGCTGTCATCACCTTTTTTGATGAACCCGGATTCATCGAAAATCACTACGCCGTCCGGATGACCCAAATCGTCCATAAATAATTTACGATACTTAGATATCAATTTTTTATCATCCCAGGGCGCATCACTGACAAAGCGTTGCATTGCGCGAACCTTCCCGCCTTCCATGGCAATGGCGATCGGCTCAATTGATTTTCGCTCTATTTGGCTGAACTGGCCGGCCATGTACCGAAAAAAATTATCTCTTGACTCTGACCTGAAAAAACAGTCATCGAATTGTTCATGGAAGCCTTTTAATTCATTTGTAAATCCATCCACATCGTCCTGATTGAGATCAAATTTTGGCACTGGGTAGAGATAATCCGATTGTCGCATGTCGGGCAGCATGGGGCACCTCCTCTTTTAGGGGTTTTATCATGTAATATGCCCCAAAAAAGGACTTTGATCAAGTTTTATCTTAGCTAAGTAGCGTTGTAGGGTTAAGAAATCTATCGCTTTATATGGTGGTGAAAGAGATATGGATAGACTGCAACAATTAATTAGGAAAGTTGCATAGAAATAAAGACAAAAAAGTAATGGTTGACCTATCTCCTTTGCCAAGTTTGGGTGCTCAAAAACGCTTTTCATCATTATTAGAGCTTAATAAGCGAATTCCATTTATAGTCGTTGTAAGATCCAGCATGGCGCTTGAACAGCTACAATTACTCAAAAATATTTCAGTTTTAGTAACAGAAGATGAAACTGGCAAAGTGATAGAATCAAATTTTTATGGAAAAGGCAGCAGAAAAATAAAGGATATTTTTCAAAGTCATATATCAGAAAAGACCATCGTTGAGATTAGGCAAGAATATTTCGCTCAGTTTTTAATGAATCTAAGTCAAGAATATATAAGACAACCTCCACACGGAAGCAGGTATATCAAATTACACGATGACACATGGGCAAATAAGTGGATAGATGTCAAAGCTATATTAAGAAATAGCAATCTCGCGCTACTCATTGCCTATCATATGGGATACTCTCTTACCGACGGATACAACAAAGAAGTTGATGAAGATATTTTTATCGTCGGGAGCAACACTGCATACATCCTTGGATTGTTTCTGAATAGAATATTCGAGGACAAGAAGCTTATTATAATCGATCGGTTAGGACCTTTTCCAAATTTTTCGTCTTTAAGTGCTAATGTACTTCGTCAACTCAATAGAAAACAAGTTTGTATTGTTGAAGATGTGAATGCTACAGGTCGCGAAATTGATTTAATGACATTGTTAGCCCTAAGTAATAACGCAGAGGTAAAACGATCAATCTGTGTTTTTGACTTGGAGTGCGCTGCTTCGCGATTTTTAAATGAAAGTAAATTACTATCATTATGTAAACCTAGCGAAGGGCTAAATTATAAGCGATTACCAAAATATCTGGGTGATAATGATGAATTACGAGTTTAATTTTGATCCAATTGATTCTACTTCATTTGTTGATTTACTTGGTTTGCGTGGCAAACGGTTTCACTCAGCTTCATTAGATGCGCTTGTGGGAAATGTATTTGACTTTGCAGATACCATATGGAAAAGCCCTCAGCTTTACCGGTTTGTTGATCATGGAATTAATCATAGTTTACAGGTTTTAATTAAGGCCATAGAGATTTTGAAAAATTGAAACCTGACAACAGCAATCTTTCATCATATGAAGCAACTGTGCTTGGAATATCAGCTCTTATACACGATATCGGTATGCAATACGAAAAATACCCAAAACCTTTGGAAGAATTCACGCAACATCAATTAGAAAAAAACATGTTCAACTAGGTCATGAAATGATCATGGACACAATTAACAGGAGCTTGCCTGATAATCGGGGTGGCCCCTATATTGGTTTACCTGATCACCACTTATCATTTCTTTATGACAGCGCATTGGTTGCTTTTTCGCATAGTGGCCGAATTTTTTGGGATAAATTAAGCGAAACTCAATATGAGCGCTTTAAATCAGCTGGATATTATCGTCGTTTAAGGTTACTCGCAGCTTTAATCAGATTAGGGGATGAATTACATACTGAATATACCAGAATACCAGAACTAAATTTTATAAAAAGCCCGTTATTGAATGATGAAGATTTGGCACATTGGTGTGCTTGCCATTACGTTAGAGAACATTAAGATTGTATCCCCTGGCGCTGGTAGCGTTAGAGTTAAGATGTACTGGCGAGTGCCGGAAGATTCTAACGATCTTGAAATACAAGAAATACGAACACTATTACAAGATTAAGACCTTCGACTTCACCATCGATTTCTTTGGCCGTATCATCGCTATATGGGGTTCGTGGGTAATCTTGTCAAACACCATCCCGCCATTATCTTCATGAAATACTTGATCGCGTAGCTTATCGCCCATGCCTTGGTTAATTACCATGTCTCGTGCTATCTCAGCGGCCTTTTGCAAGTCATTACCGGCACCAGTTGTTACGCGGTCTTTACCGTATATAATCTCTTCAGCAATCCTGCCCCCCATCGTTCTGGCTAAAACGTCTTTAAATTCGTAACTTTGCTATGTAGCTTTTATCTTCTGGTGGAAAAAACCAAGTGACGCCGCCGGTGCCGCCGCGCGGGATTATAGTTACTTTATGGACCATATCGCTATCTGGTAAAACGTGCCCGACAATTGCATGTCCGGCTTCATGATAAGCGGTAATTTCCTTTTCTTTGTCGCTCATAATTTTGTTTTTGCGCTCTGGACCTATTGCTACTTTTTCAAAAGCAGCCGTAACATCAGCATTGACTAATTACTTTGCGATTATGTCTGGCCGCTACTATCGCCGCTTCGTTGGCGATATTGGCAAGGTCAGCACCGCTGCTACCGGCAGTTTTGGCAGCTAGGGCATCTAGGTCAACATGATCATCGATTGGTTTCTTTTTGAAATGCACTTTCAAAATTGCTTTGCGATCTTGCCGGTCCGGCAAAACAATATTCACCCGCCGGTCAAAACGCCCAGGCCTCAGCAAAGCCGGATCAAGCACATCTGCACGGTTTGTAGCTGCTAGAACTATGACGTTAGTACCCTGTTCAAATCCGTCCATTTCTACAAGAATCTGGTTAAGGGTTTGTTCGCGCTCGTCATGGCCACCACCCATGCCCTGAGCCGCGGCCCGACCTACGGCATCGATTTCATCTATGAAAATAATAGAAGGTGAGTTCTTTTTTGCTTTGGCAAATAAATCACGTACTCGACTAGCACCTACACCA
>CAWGYD010000003.1:0-415269 GCA_963826785.1 uncultured delta proteobacterium | reverse complement strand
GGTTTTTCCGGGCCATCATGATGGCCAGCCGGTTTTTGAAATAAGGCCGGGTTCGGGAAAAGAAACCCTTCTCATCGAGCTGCTCGATCCGCTGTTTTCCTGCCACAAACACGTCGGGCCGTATGGCGATTTTCAAATTTCCCACCACCAGGCTGCCGGTGATAAGCTGCTGTTCGATGATGCCCGGCGGCAGGGTCTCATAGTAGATCTTTTGCACATCCGGGTGGCGCTTCTGGAAATCGGTCATCAGTTCGGGCAGGACCATGAACTGGTTGCCCCCGAAAAAAATCACCAGATCCGGGTCGATGATGTCGCCGTGAAGATCAGGCGCGTTGTTGACGCAGGAAACGGTAAAGTCGACGCCGCCGGCGGGCGGACGGGTCCATGGCGGTGAGAGCTCTTCCCCCAGTGCAGAGATTCGGGAGTAACCCAAAAAGAGCAGAAAAAGCGCAATTAAATACAAAACCATGAGTTTCATCGCATCAGCCTCCGCTTTTGATTTCCCCTCAATTTTTCATTTATGGTATCGGCCCCGGAAGAAGGGGTAAATAATGGCTATCCCGTAAAATCGATGCGGTAAGAATCGATTCCCGATCTCTTTTGGGGAGGGGAACAGGGGCCATTTCAGTATTTGATCCCCTCTTAAACATGGGGGAATACATCTGCGACAAAATTTGAATACAGGGCAGTGCTAATTTATTTTCCGCTCCCGGACATGGCAACTTATAGGTGATTGATGTCATAAATGAGAGGAGAGGCGATAATGACTGCAAAAGCCGTCATCCATATCGACATGGAGGACAGCAGCCGGTTTAAAACCGCGCTGGGAAACATCGAAAATTTTTTTGAGCGCAATTCACCCCGGGATTCCGACATCCGGATCATATTCAACAGCAGCGGGGTAAAGCTGCTGTTGAAGCGAAATGAGGCAAGCGGAAATAAGAAAATCAGCTCCCTTGCCGATGCGGGGGTTCGATTCCAGGTGTGCGAAAATTCGCTTTCCAAATTCGACATCCGCCAAACCGATATGATCGATGCATGCGAATTTATCCCGGCCGGCATCGAGGCGCTGATCAAGGCACAAAACGAGGGGTTTGCCTATGTAAAGCCCTGATCGAAGACATTAAAGATCATTCAATAACTCAAAAACTGGTCTGAAGCCGCTTTTTTGCAGCTCAGGCCATATCACACAAAAGGAGGAAAGATATGCTGCCCGATACCACCACGCGTGTGGCCAGTCACACGGCCGACCATATCAACGAGGAAATGCGCCGCCGGATAAAGAAAAACGTGGAGCGATACATCGGGGCGACGCCCATGGCCATCGACCGTCGCCTGGAGGAACTGGATGCGGAATGGAACACGGAACGGACCCTGGAGGCCAATGCCGCCACACTGGCCCTGGTCGGAACCGGCCTGGGCGCATTCGTAAACCGCAAATGGCTGATCTTACCCGGACTGGTGACCGCCTTTCTGCTGCAGCATGCCCTGCAGGGCTGGTGCCCGCCGCTTTCCATCATCCGCCGCATGGGCGTCCGGACGCCCCGGGAAATCGAAATCGAAAGAAATGCACTAAAGGTGCTGCGGGGCGATTACCGGACCGCCTCGGATGAGGCCGGCGAAAATCGTGCCGACCCCCGCCACATCCTGCACAGCACCGAACACTGACGGCCCCGGTAATATACTGAATCCCGCCAGAGCGCAAAGACCATGAAGATAAACTCCTGGTCTGGGTAAAAGCATGTTGTGCTGATCCATATCGTAATGCGGGCCTTTATTTTTTTGTTGTCCGCAGGTCCGAACACCCCCCTGGCCCCCCTCAAGGGGGGAATAAAAAAGGGTGCCCCCTCTCGCTGGGGGGAATAAAAAAGGGTGCTCCCTCTCGCTGGGGGGAATAAAAAAAAGAGTCCCTTCTCACATGGGGGAAGAAAAAAGAAGTCCCCTCTCATAGGGGAGAATGGAAAAAGGAGTCCCCTCTACAGGGGGGAATAAAAAAAGGTGCCCCCCTTGTATGCTTGTATGGGGGGATAAAAAAAAGAGTTTCCCCCTCCCTCGATGGGAGGATTTGATCGTAATTTCAAGTCCTAATCCCCCATTGAGGGGGGAATTAAAGGGGGGTGTACGGGCGGCGGCCGCCAGGGTTCGAAAGTTCCTTACTGCAAAAACACCGCCCAGCGGGGTGGGGGGCTTTCAAGGGGATTTTTATCCAACTACCCTGGGAGGATCATCAAGGTCAAATTGTCTTTCACGTCACAGCCTGACGGTTGCCCGAAGCCTACCTAGTAAAAACGAACGTTCGCTCTTTTTGTTGACAGATCCCGTCCCGCCCTGTTAAACATCATTATTCAATCTGCTGCCCACTTTTTCGGGCAGAGAGCGATCATCATCCCATTTCGTATTCAAGGCCGGGCCCGCAGCAATACCTTCTCCCGAAGCATCTGAATGCGAATGGGCACAACCCGTTTACTCCTAAAACCCAAAAAAGGATGCATGATGATTTCTGTGATCGCCAGAGTGCCGGTTCAGCCGGACAAAAAGGAAGACGCCCTTGCGGCCGTAAAAGAACTGATGGCGGAAGTGGCCAAGGAAGACGGAACGCTTTATTACACCCTGAGCATCGACGACAAGGAGCCCGATACCCTGGTGTTCATGGAGCGCTACCGGGATATGAATGCCCTGGCCGCACACGGCGGCACCCCGCATTTCCAGGCCTTCATGAAAAAGGCCATGTCCTTTGCCTCCGGCCAGCCGGAGATCAAGGTGCTAAACGAAATCGCTTCCATCTGAGAGCAGCACGTTTTTTTAATTCTTTGCATTCTTTGCGCCCTGGCGAGAGAACATCCGGTGCCCCGGGGCGTGATGACAATTCTGTTGTGAGGGTACAGTGATGACCAACCAGGTCCGGACCATCTGTTTTGAATGCCACAGCCGGTGCGGCGTCATACTCGACGTCAAAGACGGCCGGGTGACCGGCATCAGGGGGGATGCGGATCACCCGTTCAGCCACGGATATACCTGCCCCAAGGGGCGGGCCTGCATGGAAATCCTCTATCACCCGGACCGGATCGTAAAACCCCTGGTCAAGGTGGGCGGCCGGCAGAGCACGCGTTTTGAGGAAACGTCCTGGGAGCAGGCCCTTTCGATCATCGCGGAGAAGCTGCTTTCCTGCCGGGAAAAATACGGCGCAGAATCCGTGGTGTTCGGATCGGGGACCACCCGGGGGATGGCCCCGTACCTCAACCGCTTCCTGGCCCGGTTCGGGTCCCCCAATTTCATGGCGCCATCCAACATGAGCGGCGGCCCCATCGTGATGGGGAGCGCGGCCACCTGCGGGTTCACCCTCACCGATCCGGATTATGCCCACACCCGGGCCATCCTGCTGTGGGCCCACAATCCTGAGGCTTCATGGCCGGGCCTGTACATGCACGATATCAACCAGGGGCTCAAAAAAGGCGCCAGGCTGATCGTGGTGGATCCGCGCAGGACCAACCTGGCGGCAAAGGCCGACCATTGGCTGCAGATCCGGCCCGGAACGGATGTGGCCCTGGCGCTCTGCTTCATCAACCTCCTCATCGAACAAGGCCTCTATGACAAAAAATTCGTGGAAAACTGGACCACGGGGTTTGATCAGCTGAAAGAATATGTCTCCGAATGGACCGCAAAGAAGTGCGCGGAGGTGACCTGGCTTGCGGCAAAAGACATCGAGGCGGCGGCAGAGGCCTTCGGCAGCGCGCATCCGGCGGCAATCGGCCCGGGCATGGGCGGGGTGTGCCAGGCCAATGACGCCTTCGACCTGACCCGTGCCCTGACCATTTTGAGCGCCATTACCGGGAACCTGGAGGCAAAGGGCGGAAATCTCCACTGCTCGCCGCCCACCCGGAAGCGAAGCTGCTACGGGCCGGATTTCTCCGCTTACAACAACCTTCCCCCGGAGCAGGCGAAAAAAAAGCTGGGACTCGACGCCTATCCGCTCATAGGGTTTATCCCCATCCCGTCCCCGCCCCAGGTGGTCTGGCCGGCTATCCTGGAGGAAAAGCCCTACCCGGTAAAAGCCCTGGGGCTGTTCGCCAACAACAGCATCTGCGCCTATCCCAATTCCGTTCATGTACGACAGGCATTGTCCGCGCTTGATTTTCTGCTGTGCGTCGATTATTTCCATACCCCCACCACCGAACTGGCCGACGTGATCCTGCCCCCGGCCCACTGGGCGGAAAGAGACGATGTGGAAGACCTGCTCATGAAAAATCATGTCTTTGCCCAGCCCAGGGCGGTGGACCCGGTCCCCGAATGCCGGGATGAAAAGCAGATCCTCATCGACCTGGCCAGAAAAATGGGCATTTCCGGGTACTGGTCCACGGTTCGCGAAATCCTCGACTACCGGCTTGAACCCATCGGCATGACCTATGCATAGTTCAAAGCGGCCGGAAAATTTGCCGAACCCCTTCAATACAACCTCCATGAGAAAAAAGGCGGCTTTCGCACGGTCTCCGGCAAGGTGGAACTCTATGCCCAATATCTTCAGAACCTGGGCATCTCCCCGCTGCCGGTATTCCGGGAACCCGTGGAGGGGCCCGTGGCCAGTCCGGAAACCTGCCGTAAGTTTCCGCTGATCCTGACCACCGGCGGCCGCAACCTGGTCTATTATCATTCCTCCCATCGCAATATCGAGTCCCTGAAGAAGCGCTCCCCGGACCCAGAGCTCCAGATTCATCCGGAAACGGCAAAACATCTGGGCATTGAAGACGGCGAATGGGTGCGGCTATCCTCCCCCCGGGGGACGGTGGAGATCAGGGCCCGGTATTTCGACGGCATTCACCCCAGGGTGGTCCATTCGCCCCACGGCTACTGGTACGGCGTGGAAAACGGCTGGCAGCGCGTCAACATCAACATGCTCACCGATGATGCGGACCTGTGCCCGGTGACCGCATCGGTTCCCATCAAGTCGCTGCTGTGCCGGGTGGAGAAAAAAAACAGTTGAAAGGAGATGCACATTACATGCGTGCAGTCAAACTGACCGGCCCGAAGCAGCTGGAGATGGTGAAGATCGATACCCCCGTGGCGGACGGCGAGCATGTCCTTGTCAACGTAACCGCCTGCGGCATCTGCGGGTCGGATCTCCATTACTGGGAAATGGGCGTTGGCATGGACGGGCGGCCGGGGCTGATCCTGGGGCACGAATTTGCCGGAACCGTATCGGACCCGGGCAGCCGCGGGGATCTTGCCGCAGGCGACCGGGTCACCGTCCTGCCCCTGAACCCCTGCGGGAAATGCGCCGTATGCATGAGCGGGCATCCGAACCTGTGCCCGGCGGCCATGAAGCGCCCGATCCCGGGGAACAACAGCCCCGGGGCATTTGCGGAGGCGCTCCGGGCGGTTCCCGCAATGGTGAGGAAACTGCCGGATACCATCAGCGATGCGGCCGCGGCACTGGTGGAGCCCGCAGCGGTGGCACTGCACGTGATCCGCAAGGCGGGCGTCCGGCCGGGCGACAGGGTGCTCGTCACCGGCGGCGGCCCCATCGGCCTTCTATGCGCCGCCTGGGCGAAAATTTCCGGCGCCGCGTATGTCGCCCTGACCGAAATCAGTGAATTCCGGAGATCCTTTGCCCGGGACACCGGGTGGCCGGACGGGGTGTTTGACGCGGCCGACCCGGAGCTGAAGCGCGCCCTGAAAAAAGCCGGCGCCGGCGGTTTTGATATCGCGGTGGAAACATCTGCCGCCGATGCGGCCATCGGAACGGCATTGACGGCATTGAGATCACGGGGCCGCCTGGTGCTGGCCGGGATCAGTTTTCATCCCCAGTCGATTCCCACCCTGCTGTACGCGGTAAAGGAGATCGAACAGAGGGCCGCGCTGGGATACCACCCGGATGAATTCGACATGGCCCTTGATTTTTTGTCCACGGGCAGGCTCGATGCCGCCCCCCTCATCACCCGCACCATCGGCCTGGATCAGGTAAAAGACGCCTTTGTGGATCTTGCCGGGAAAAAGTCCCGGGACATCAAGGTGGTAATCCGGCCCTGACAGTCGTCAATTTTTGAACGCCGGCATCGAAAATTTTTGATGATGAACAAGGCCGGTTTGTTATCCGCAGGTCCGAACACCCCCCTGGCCCCCCTCAAGGGGGGAATAAAAAAAGAAGGCCCCCTCGCAGGGGGGGAATATAAAAAGGAGTCCCCCCTCGCAGGGGGGAATATAAAAGAGCCCCCCTCTCGAGGGAGGAAAAAAAAGAATCCCCCCTTGAGGGGGGAATTAAAGGGGGGTGTCGGACCTGCGGCGGCCGTTCAAAAGTTCTTTGCCGCAAAAACACCGTCCGGCGGGGTCGGGCGCTTTTTTCGCCTTCATCAACATTGCCTTGCGACATAAGCCCCCCAAACTCAGGCATAACCTGATCCAATCCACCCCCCCTCCTCCCCCAAAAAAAAAGTTCCCACGGCAGCCGTTGCAAAAATACCGCAGGGCGCAACACCGCTTTTACGCTTCTTCAGCAGACAGTCCCCAAAAAAATCCCCCATAAAGTGTGCGCGGCCAAAGCCCGATCTTATACTTATTTTTGTAATGCGGGGTAACTTCCGCAGGTGTCTTTCCGGAAGCCGGCAAATACGCTGCAAACGGCTTTAATCCGGATGTTTTTTTGCCAAAAAGGCCAACGGCATCCGGGGGCCTTAAGACGCAACAAAGGAACTGCCATGGAATTCACCTGGCTGAACCTGTCCATCGCCATATTTTTGTTTGCCGGCATCGGATTTGCCGCCACCCCCCTGATCCTGGCCCGGTGGATCACCCCGCGGGCCAGCGGGGGCGGGATCCTGACCCCCTATGAATGCGGCATGCCCACCCGGGGCGCCCTGGTCCGGTTCGGAATCACCTATTATTTTTACGCCCTGATCTTCATCGCATTCGACGTGGACGTGCTCTACCTTCTGCCCGTCGCCATCCGCTATCCGGAGACCACGGGATGGCTGCCGTTTATTGAATTGACCATTTTCATCGCCGTGCTGTTCGCGGCGATTGTTTATTTCAGGGTAAAGGGAGTTTTTATATGGCCCCACAAGATCAAAACCGGCGATGGGTGACCGAAAATATCACCGAACCGCCGCTCATCCGCATACCGGCACTGGAAAAGGTTTTCGACGTCTGCCGGGCCATGTCGCTGTGGCCCATGACCTTCGGCCTGGCCTGCTGCGCCATCGAAATGATGGCCGCGGGAATGGCCCGCTTCGACCTGGCCCGGTTCGGGGCGGAAGTCTTTCGGCCCTCGGCCCGGCAGTCCGACGTGCTGATCATCGCCGGCACGGTGACAAAAAAAATGGCTGCGGGCATCGTCCGCCTCTATGACCAGATGCCGGCCCCCAAGTATGTCATCGCCATGGGCAACTGCGCCATTTCCGGCGGCCCTTTCGTCTACAAGGACCAGTACAGCATCATCGAGGGGGTCGATCACCTGATCCCGGTGGACGTGTATGTCCCCGGATGCCCCCCCCGGCCCGAAGGGCTCCTGGAAGGGTTTTTCAAGCTCCAGGAAAAAATCACCGGCCGCCGCTGGTGGCCCGAACCGGCAAGGGGCGGCAGGCAATGATTCCCGGGTGGATTGCGCGGCTGGCCCCGGCATCCGTTGTGCAACATGACGCGGAGATCACCCTGTGCCTCGCATCGGAGAATCTGCTTAAAGCGACGGGCGCGGTCCGGGCGCACGGCTGGTTCATCGAAGACATCACCGCCACCGATCTTTCCGAGGAAATCATGCTCCTGTATCATTTCGCCCATTTCGACGAACCCGGGCGGATTACCCTGCGGCTTACAGCCGATCACGAAGCGCCGTCGGCGCCTTCCATCGCATCGATCTATTCCGGCGCCGCCTGGCATGAACGGGAATGCCGCGACCTGTTCGGGATCACGTTTGTCTCCCACCCGAACCCCCTGCCGCTTCTGCTTTCCGAAAATGCGGGCAACCCCCCGCTGGTAAAAGATGAGGCGGCCCGAAAGCCAATCTCCGAATTGATGCCTTTTTTTTCCGGGATATGCGGCGGCGGCACATCCGACCCGCCGGGGGAGGAGCGAGAGTCATGACCCTGGAATGCTACCCGGAGGAAGACCTCTACATCCGGCAGTTTGAAAAAGATGCCCGGCCCGGCACCTTGATCGTCAACATGGGGCCGCAGCACCCCTCCACCCACGGGGTCCTGCGCATCCTTCTGGAACTGGAGGGCGAGTACATCCTGAGGGCGGAGCCGGTCCTGGGTTACCTTCACCGCATGCACGAGAAGATGGGGGAGAACCGGACCTACCTGCAGTTTATGCCCAACATGGGCCGGGTGGACTACGTCCATGCCCTGGCATGGAACCACGCCTATGTGGGGGCGGTGGAGAAGCTGGCCGGGATCGAGGTCCCGCCCCGGGCCGAGTTCATCCGCGTGATCGCCGTCGAACTCAACCGCATCAGTTCCCACCTGGTCTGGTGGGGGGCCTATCTCCTGGACCTGGGGGCGTTTACCCCCATCATGTACGGGTTCGACGACCGGGAGATCATCCTGGACCTGCTCCAGATGGTGACCGGATCACGGCTGACCTATTCCTATTTCACCTTCGGCGGGGTCAATGCCGACCTGCCGAAAAAGTTTCTCGAAGGCGCCCGCTCTTTCTGCCGGCGGATGACCGAGCGGCTCCCCATGTACCGGGGTCTGGTCACTGAAAATGTCATTTTACGCCGGCGGTGCGTGGAAATCGGCATCATCGACGCCGACATGGCCGCAAGCTACGGCGCCACCGGCCCGGTGCTGCGCGGGTCGGGCAAGGCCTACGACGTGCGCCGGGCCGAACCCTATTCGGTCTATCCGCAGCTGGCGTTCGATATTCCCACGGATACCGGAGCCGATGCCATGGGCCGCTACCGGGTCCGCATCGCCGAAATCGAGCAGAGCATCAAAATCATCGAACAGGCCATCGACATGCTGCCGGAAGGCCCCCACGTGATACCGAAGCTTCCCCGCAACCTCAGACCGCCGAAAGGGGAGGCCTATCATGCCGTGGAGGGCGCCCGGGGAAAAATCGGCATCTACGTGCAAAGCGACGGCAGCACCATCCCCTACCGGATCAAGCTGCGCTCTCCGAGTTTCAGCAACCTGAGCCTGTTTTCCGAAACAGCGGCGGGGATCCTGCTGGCCGATGCCATTTCCCTGCTGGGGAGCCTCGACCTGGTCATTCCGGAGATCGACCGATGAATATCAATCCATTATGGATGCACCTGCTGGCCCTGGCGGCGGCCCTGGTTTTCATTTTTACCTTCATCGCCGTAAACGCGCTGCTGCTGGTATACGCGGAACGCAAGGTTGCGGGGCACATCCAGCGGCGCTACGGTCCCCGGGAGGTCGGCCCCTACGGGATTCTCCAGACCGTGGCCGACGGGATCAAGCTGATCAGCAAGCAGCTCATCATCCCCTGCGGCTCGGACATCATCCTGTTCATGGCCGCACCGCTGATGGCGTTTGCGCCGGTGGCGCTCTGTTTTCTGTTCATCCCCTTCGGGCCCTGGCTGGTGGGGCTCAATTCGGAGATCAGCCTGATCATCATCATCGCCTTTGTGGGGATAAACCCGGTGGCCCTCTGCCTGGCGGGGTGGAGTTCCAACAACAAGTGGAGCCTTCTGGGGGCGGCCCGGGTGGTGGCCCAGGCCATCGCCTATGAAATCCCGCTCATCCTGAGCGTCCTTTCCGTCTGCCTGATGGCGGGGACCTTGAACCTCTATGAAATCACGCTGCGGCAGGGGCCCTGGCCGTGGCAGTGGTACATCCTGGTCAATCCGGTGGCCTTTGCGGTCTTCTTCGTCTGCTCCGTGGCCGAGACCAACCGCGCACCCTTCGACCTCCCGGAAGCCGAAAGCGAGCTGACCGCCGGGTTTCACACGGAATACACGGGGATGGCCTTCGGCATTTTCTTTTTGTCCGAATACGCCTATCTCCTTTTGTCCTGCTGCGTGATGGCGACCCTGTTCCTGGGCGGGTGGCAGGGGCCGGTCTACCCGGGAGTGTGGTGGTTTCTGCCCAAAGTGTACGGGCTTATTTTCGTCATCATGCTGATGCGGTGGACCTTTCCGCGGTATCCGGTTCGATCAGCTGCTCAATTTCTGCTGGAAATGGCTGATCCCCGTATCGCTGGTAAACATATGGATCACCGCGCTGGTGATCCGGATCTTATGAATATGGCCAAGCGAAATCGTATCGTCAGAATATGGAACGGATTTGAAAGCCTGATGAAAGGGCTGGGCATTACCAGCCATTATTTTTTCATGCCGGTCAAGACCGTCGAGTACCCCCGCGAGGCGGTGGCCAACCTGGACACGTTTGCCGGGCACATCGAACTGGTGGCCGGCGAGGGGGAAGATGCGGACAAGCCCAGGTGCATCGCCTGCGGCATGTGCGAAAAAGCCTGCCCGTCCAATTGCATCGCTTTAGACATCGAAACCGTGGCCCCCGAAGAAGCCGAAGCGGAACCGGGGAAGAAGGTGAAAAAGAAGAAAAAGGTGCTGCGGGGCTACCGGCTCGATTTTACCCTGTGCAGCCTGTGCGGCCAGTGCATCCGCGTCTGCCCGGTGGATTCCCTGCGGTTTTCAAACGAGATCTTTCTGGCCGGCTTTTCACGGCAGGACTATCATTACGATTTACTGGACTTTTTTTATGTGCACCGTATCAGTTCAGGTCGTTGAGAATGGGGCATGTTATATAATATTTTCAATTTTGCCACCTATGCCGTTTACCTGCTCCTGATCATCGGCGGGGGGCTCACCGCTGTTCTCAGTGCCAGCCTGGTAAGGGCCCTGCTGGGCCTGATTCTCACCCTGATCGGGGTTGCCGGGATGTATTTCCTGATGAACTGCTTTTTTATCGGGATGATGCAGATCCTCATCTATGTGGGGGCGGTCAGCATCCTGATCTTTTTTGCCATCATGCTCACCCAGGCTCCGGCCGGCGCGGAAGAAAGAGCCTCTAAGGGGTATGCATATGTCATGGCGGCGATTTTCGGGGCGCTCTTCCCCACGGTGCTGATCTATGTCAGCCTGCTGGGGCACCTGCCCCGTACGTTTCCGGAAATTCCTCCGGCGGTTACCCTCAGCAGCATCGGGAAAACGCTTCTGGGCCCCTATGGGCTGGCGTTTGAACTGATTTCCGTTGTCCTGCTGGCGGTCATGATCGGAGGCGTCCTGCTCAGTTTTGAACGGCGGAAGCAATGAACCCGTATTTTTACTACATGGTTCCGGCACTGGTCCTGCTTGCACTGGGCCTTTTCGGGGCGCTGAACCGGCGGACCCTGGTGGGGATGCTCATCGGGGTGGAATTGATGCTGTCCGGGGCCGGCCTGTCCATCATGGCCGCGGCCCGGTTCACCCCGGCCACCGAGAGTATCGGCCAGGTGGCCGTCTTGTTCGTAATGGGCCTGGCCGCGGCGGAAACCACCCTGTTCCTGGCCATCCTGATCGTGTGCTCCAAACGCTGCGGCAACGTGGAGACCGATACGCTCTCCACGCTGAAAGGGTAAGTATTCTTAGCCAATTGCAAATGGGCGATGTCGATGATGCTGGACGAAAAAAATGAATCAAATCCATTAAGGCCATGATTCTGAAACCCTGAAAGGACCCGGTTTTGACAGGCAATGCCGAGCTTCTCATCCCGATTGTGATCACCGCGCTGGCGCCGGCAGCGATCTGGCTGATGCGGTCCGACCCCGACCGCCGTGAAGCCGTCTCCCTCATCGCCGGGATACTCGCCTTTATTTCCATGGCGTTTCTGGTGCCGGGGGTGTTGCGGGGGGAAGTCCGGACGTTTACCGTATCCACCCTGATACCGGGCATCTCCATCAGATTCGGCGCAGACGGGCTGAGCATGATTTTCGGGCTCATCGCCACCTTCCTCTGGATATTTGCCACCCTGTACAACATCGGCTACATGCGGGCCCTGAAGGAGCACGCCCAGACCCGCTACTATGTCTGTTTCGCCATCGCCATTTTCGGGGCCGTGGGCGTGGCCATGAGCGCCAACCTGTTCACCCTTTACCTCTATTACGAAATCATCACGGTGTGCACCTACCCGCTGGTGGCCCATCACCAGGATGCCGAAGCCTACGAAGGGGGAAAGAAGTACCTGGTATACCTGATGGGGACCTCCAAGCTGTTTCTGCTGCCGGGGATGGTGATCATCTATGTGGTCTGCGGCACGCTCGATTTCAACCGATAACATCCGGGGCGGGATCTTCCCGGCGGATGCGGCATTTGTGCCGGTCTGCCTGGCCTATTTCCTCTGCCTGGCCGGCCTGGCCAAGGCGGCCATCATGCCGCTGCACAACTGGCTCCCCTCGGCCATGGTGGCCCCCACGCCGGTGTCGGGGCTCCTGCATGCGGTGGCCGTGGTCAAGGCGGGCGTCTTTTCCATCTGCCGGATCATCCTGTCCGTCTTCGGCATCGATCTCATGAGCCGTTTCGGGCTGGGGCTCATCACCGCCTACATCGCCGTGTTCACCATCCTCGTCGCCTCCCTGATCGCGCTGACCAAAAACGACCTCAAGGCGCGGCTGGCCTATTCCACGGTGAGCCAGCTCTCCTATATCGTCCTGGGGGTGGCGCTTTTAACACCCGCGGCCGTGGCCGGGGGGCTCATGCACATCGCCTTTCACGCTTTTTCCAAGATCACCCTGTTTTTTTCCGCCGGCGCCATCTTCGTGGCCAGCTCCATCCGGACCATCGACCGGCTGCCGGGGCTGGGCCGGCGGATGCCCTGGACCTTTGCCGCCTTCGGCCTGGCATCCCTGAGCATGATCGGGGTGCCGCCGGCCTCGGGCTTTGTTTCCAAATGGTATCTGCTCATCGGATCCCTCAACCGGGAACAGACGATTCTGCTGGCCGCGCTCCTGCTCTCCATGATCCTGAACGCGGCGTATTTCGGCCCCATTGTCTTTAGAGGGTTTTTTGCCGCCCCCCATCCGGATGTTCCCATCGACAGTTACCGGGAAGCGCCTCTTTTCATGGTGATCCCCCTGTTCATCACCGCCCTGATCAGCGTCATTCTGGGATTTTATCCCCAGGCGGTGTCCATGTTTGTCCGGGTGCTGGGAGGGTATGGATGAAAATCGGCGTGTGGCTGGAGAAAATGCGGCATTATCCCCGGATGTGGCTGACCCTTTTCCTGCTCTACCTGCTGGTACTGGTGGTCCTTTCCTTTGAGGTGCCCAATCTCCATCCGCATTTTCCCATCGAAAAGATCGTGCCGGGCTTCTGGTCGCTGTTCGGCCTGGTAGTGGCCTTCCTCCTGGCCAGACTGTCCAAGGGGGCGGCCCACAAGGTCTTAGGCAAAGACGAGGATTTCTATGACCGGTAACGGCTTCATCCACCCCATGATCTTTTTTTTCCTGCTGGCCCTGGTGCTTCCTTTCTGGAAAGGAAGGGGATGGAAATGGCTGCTGCCCCTTCCCGGCGTACTGGCCATCGCGGCGGTGCTGATCATGGAAGACGGCACTTACGGGCAATTGCAGTACCTGGGGGAGACGCTGGTCCCGGGGCGGGTGGATGGACTGTCCAAAATATTCGCCCATGTGTTTGCCATTCAGGCCCTGCTCGGCTTCGTGTTTGCACTGCACGTGCGGGAAAAAGCGCAGCACATCGCCTCGGCCCTGTACGTGGCGGGCGGCTTCGGCTGCGTTTTCGCCGGCGATTACATCACGCTCTACATCTTCTGGGCGCTGATGACGGTGGCCTCGACCTTCATCGTCCTGCTGGCGCGCAGCCCCGCTTCGGGCGGGGCCGCGCTGCGCTACTTCCTTTTCCATGTATTCGGGGAAATTCTGCTGCTGGGGGGGATCATGCTGCGCTACCATGCCCTGGGCACCTTTGCCTTCGTCCCGGTCCAGCCCGAGACCGCTTTTTTTTATGATTACCTGATCCTGGCGGGGTTCTGCGTCAATGCGGCGGTGGTGCCGCTGCACGCCTGGCTTCCCGACACCTATCCCCGGGCCACCGTCACCGGGGCGGTCTTCATGAGCGCCTATACCACCAAGACGGCGGTATATGTCCTTCTGCGGGCCTATTCGGGATTCGAGATCCTGGCGGTGGCCGGGACCGTGATGGCCGTCTACGGGGTCTTTTACGCCACCATCGAAAACGACGCCCGCAAGATCCTTTCCTACCATATCGTCTCCCAGGTGGGATACATGGTGGCCGGCTGCGGGGTGGGCACCTACATGGCCATGGACGGGGCGGCCGCCCATGCATATGCGCACATCCTGTACAAGGGGCTGCTCTTCATGAGCACGGGGGCGCTGCTGTACGCTGCCGGGACGGCCAGGCTGAACGAGCTGGGCGGGCTGGTGCGCCGGCTTCCCTGGGTGTTCATCTTTTACATGGTGGCCGCGGTATCCATCTCCGGGGTCCCGTTCTTTTCCGGGTTCGTCACCAAGAACATGACCATCACCGGTGCGGCCGAAGCGCACCACAACTGGATCGCCCTGTTTCTGGAGGTGGCATCCGTGGGGACCTTCCTTTCGGTGGGTTTAAAGCTTCCCTATTTCGCATTCTATGCCAGGCAAGACGATGCCGCCCGCCCCTTGAAACCGATCCCCTGGAACATGAACCTGGCCATGGCGGGCGCCGCGGCCCTCTGCTTCGTTATCGGCGTGTTCCCGGCACTGCTGTACCGGCTGCTTCCCTTTCCCGCGGAATATACCCCATACACGGCCTGGAAGGTGATCCAGTCGATGCAGTTCTTGTCGTTTACCGGGCTGGTGTTTTACCTGCTGGTGAAAAAGCTGGCCCCCGAAGCCACCATCAATATCGATTTCGACTGGGTATACCGCCTGGCGGGGAAGGGCGTCATCCGATTCTGCCGCAGCCTGCCGGAGCCGGTGGATACGTTTGTGGGCAACCTGTACCGGCGGGTGGGACTCCGGGCCATGAACGACGGTGCGGCCGGTTCGTCCCGGTTCGACAATGCCGTCATCAAGGGGTTTGTGGATGGGGTCGCCGCCTTCTTCCGGAATTTCGGCAAAAACGCCGTCGTTACCCTGCAGACCGGCCGGCTCCAGGATTACCTGACCTATTCGCTGCTTCTGGGGGCGGCCATGGTGCTGATGCTGTGGGAGTTTTTATATTGATGGAAATGGAAACCATGATGAATGCGCCTGTGCTGTTAACCGTGCTGATCTTTTTTCCGCTGCTCTGCGCATGCGGCCTGGTGGCCGTCAGGAGCGACGCGGCGGTGCGCCGGTTCACCCTGGGCGCCGGCCTTTTGGAACTGCTCTTCTGCTTCCCCCTGATCTTCCATTTCAATGTGAATGCAACGGGATTCCAGTTTACGGAGATGATTCCCTGGGTCCCGGCGTGGGGTTTGTATTACCACCTGGGGGTGGACGGGATCAGTCTCCTGCTGGTGGTGCTGACCGCCCTGATGCTGCCGCTTTGCGTCCTGTGCTCCTGGACCTATATCCAGGCGCGGGTGCGGGCCTTTCATTTCTGCATGCTGCTGATGACCGGCGCCTGCATCGGCGTGTTCACCGCGCTCGACCTGGTGTTGTTTTACGTTTTCTGGGAGGCCATGCTGATCCCCATGTACCTGCTGATCGCCGTCTGGGGCGGGCCGGAGCGGCGGTACGCCTCCATCAAGTTTTTTCTCTACACACTGGCGGGAAGCACGCTGCTGCTGGTGGCGGTGGTGGCCTTTTACCACCAGGCCGGCACCTTTTCCATCCCCGCGCTCATGGGGCGGCATTTTCCGTTCGGGTTCCAGGTGCTCACCTTTCTCGCCATGAGCCTGGCCTTTGCCATCAAGGTGCCCATGTTTCCTTTTCACACCTGGCTGCCGGCCGCCCACGTGGAGGCCCCGTCGGCGGGCAGCGTCTTTCTGGCATCGATTCTGCTCAAGATGGGGGCATACGGCTTTCTGCGATTCTGCCTGCCCATCACCCCGGATGCCGCCCGCTATTTCGCCCCGTATTTTATCGCCGTTTCCATCATCTCCATCATCTACGGCAGCCTGGTGGCCCTGGGGCAGACGGATATGAAAAAGCTGGTGGCCTATTCGTCGGTGGGGCACATGGGGTTTGTCACCCTGGGGATTTTTCTGCTCAACCTGGACGGGCTGCAGGGGGCGCTGCTGCAGATGATCAGCCACGGCATCACCACCGGTGCGCTGTTCATGATGATCGGGGCGATTTACGAGCGGAGCCACAGCCGCCTGATTTCAGATAACCTGGGGCTTTCGAAATACCTGCCGGCATTCATCGGTTTCTGGGGAATCTTTGCCTTTTCGTCCATGGCCTTTCCGGGGACCAGCAATTTCGTCGGCGAGATCCTGATTTTGATCGGGGCATTCAAATTCAATTTTCCGGTGGCGTTTCTCGCGGTGCCCGGAGTGGTGCTGGCGGTTGCCTATATGCTCATCCTGCTCAAGCGGACCGCCTGGGGGGAACCCGTAAAGGGAAAAGGGTGGCCGGATTTAAACCATCGGGAGTGGGCCTACCTGATCCCGCTGGCCCTGCTGGTGTTCTACATCGGCCTGGCCCCGCGCCTCCCCCTGGCGTCCATGCGAACATCCCTGGCAGAAGCGCTCAAGGGGGTTGAGGCAGCAGAAACAGCTTTCAATGAACCTGCTCTGGCAGATCGTCTATATATCGGCAACCGGACGGTTCAACACCCCCCTAAATCCCCCCTTGAGGGGGAACAAAAGGGGGGTGTCCCCTCGAGTGGGGAATTAAAGGGGGGTGTGCCCCGGCGGCGGCGATTGCAACCATTGTCTCCGGGAAAAACACCGGCCAGAGCAAAGGAACCGTAAAATTGATGGACTCCGATGATTTGCCATTGGCAATAAGGGTCCGTCAGGACGAACCCGACTATCCGCAATTCACAGATAAGGGAATCATATGCAGCTATCCCACGCATCGCTGATACTGCCGGAACTGTTCCAGCTGGGGATCATCCTCATCCTGTTTTTGCAGGTTCTGTTCAGCGCAGGGGGGAAAAACGCTCATTACTGGCTGGTCTATGGCGCCTTTCTCAATGTCATGGCTTGCGGGGCCTCGTTGAGGGCGCAGGGGGTGCTGTTTTCCGGCGCCTATCTCGTCGATCCTATTTCCCAGCTTTTCAAACTGATCGTGGCCATCGGCTATTTTTTCGTGATCTTAAATGCGCTTCGCCACCCGACCCTGGAAGAAGCGCAGAAAACCGATTATTTTCTCCTCCTGTCGCTCAGTGCGTGGGGAACGACCCTCATGGCCAGCACGGTGGAGCTGATGACGCTCTTTATCGCCCTGGAATTGACCTCCTACACCCTGTATGCCATCATCCCCCTGCGCTCCCGGCACGCGGGTTCGGCAGAGGCCGCCATCAAATACCTGATCTTCGGGGCGCTCTTTACCGCCCTGGGACTGTTCGGCTTCTTCCTACATCCTGGTGTCCCAGCACACCAGCTACATTCCGGAGCTTGCGGCCAAATCATGGTTTTACCTGGAAAATCCAGTGGCGGTCATCGGCCTGATCCTGTTTCTGGGGGCGTTCTGGTTTAAGCTGGCCGTATTTCCCTTCCACTTCTGGGCGCCCGATGTCTACCAGGGGGCGAGCAACGAAACCGCGGCGTTTACCGCGTCCATTCCCAAGGCGGGCGCGCTGATCGTGCTGATCCGCTTTTTCGCCCTGCTCCGGCCCGGCACAGAGGCGGTGGCCTTCATGGCCGTGCTGGCGGCGTTTACCATCACTTACGGGAATCTGGCCGCCCTGGTCCAGACCGACATCAAGCGGCTGCTGGCCTATTCCAGCGTGGCCCATGCCGGGTACCTGTCCCTGGGGCTGGTGGCCGGCACCCCCGAGGGGTTCGCCTCGGCGACATACTACTGCCTGATCTACATCCTGATGAACCTGGCCTGCTTCTGGGTGGTCTGCCGGCTGTCGGAAGAAGGGGAGAACCTGACCGTGGCGGATCTGGACGGGCTGTACCGGCGAAACCCGGTGCTCGCCTTCGTCCTGGCGGCGGCGGCCTTTTCCCTGGTGGGATTGCCGCCCACGGCCGGGTTCATGGGGAAGCTCTTTTTATTCAACTCCGCCTGGGGCCGCGGTTACGACTGGCTGGTGGTGGTGGCGGCCGTCAATACGGCCATTGCCATTTACTATTACCTGAACCTGGTTCGCCATGCCTACACCCGGGAACCGGCCGCCTCCCATGCAGAGACCGGCTGGGAGGGATGGCTGGGCGGAAGCCTTCTTGCCGCGGGCGTTCTGCTGCCGGGCATTTTCCCCAGCCTCCTGTTTGACGCGGCCCTGAACGCCGGACGGGTGTTGATGCATTGACGGGAATTTATCAGAACTTAAAAGATTTGGGTTTACTGTGCAAGGCGGATGATCTCACCTTCCCTTCGGGCGATTTCCAAAATGGCGCTGGTCTCATCTTCATGCCACTGGCGCTCGCCGCAGGGGATTGGCTCGATCCGGCTGTCCGACCTGGCCGCCGTGCGCCAGAGTAAATCGATATCCTTTCGAATTCTTCGACCGTCAAAGCGGGGAGATACAACAAGAAGGTCGATGTCGCTCCATTGATTAGTTTTGCCGGATATATGAGAGCCGAAAACCACACCAAACGGTATTGCAAAACCCTCTTGCCTGAGCAGACCGATATATTTCCGAACACTTTCAGCTACAGATGGATCAACCATTTAAATACCTCCTCGGCTTTCTCCATATAATAATCTTGATCGTGGCCGCATCCCGTCATTTCATCATGTGAATCGATCCTATCAGTTTGCGCAGGGTGGGAAGGGGGCTCCAGGGCTGGGTGGATACGGATTCGCCTTCCAGTTCTGCCGCCCATGCTTTGAGTTCGGCGACGACCTGGTCCATGGTGATGCGGCCGGGGTTTTTAGCAATCAGCCCCTGGTTCAAAGCGTCGAACAGGATGGCCGGGTCCCGGGGGAGAAAGTGAAACACCTTGTCCGCCCATTGGCCCGAATACCCCAGGTAGAGCCGTAAGACTTTGCCCAGGCTGATTCCCTTCAGCAGTCTTCGGCAGGCGATCAGGCGAAGTTCATAGGGGGCTTCCGGGCGGGGGCGGCTGATGACAAAATCGCCGCTGGCCACCTGGGGCGGTTCCATGGCGATTTTTGCTTCGGGGTCGTACAGGGAAAAGAGGATCTTTAAGATCTGACCCCGCAGGATGTCGTTGACATTGCGGCGGAAAGTGTGGAAGGGGACCGCGTTGATGTAGAAATTGAGCCCCTTGTCCACCCCCAGTTCGTGAAGATGCTCCAGCCATTCGGTAAAATAGATGAACACCGGCCCCAGTTCCCGGGCAAAGGGGATTTCCACCATGCCCCCGGCAAGGGGTCGGACCACATAGCGGTTGTCCCGCCGGTAGAGCCAGGTCAGGTTCTCCAGTTCGCGCCGGGCGGTGGTGCTGGTGCGGCCGCCTTCCTTGGCGGCCACCAGGGCCAGGTGGAGCCTGCCGGATTCCCTCTGCCGGACCGACACCCGGAAGATGTACTGGAAATCCCCCTCCTGGAAATGCACCGTCTTGACTTCCCGCACCTGGGCACCGCCGGCGGCGCTCTCCGGCAGCAGGTCGAGGCTTTTGACCAGCAGGTTGTCCGGGTCGATGAGGTGGGCGATGATGGCCCCGCGGATTTTTTCCGGCGGAACCGGCCGGCGAAACGCGTTTCCCCAGAAATCGCGCATGGGAGTGATCTTGCCCACCTGGATCAGCGGCCCTGAGGTTTCAGCGGCAGCGGGTTTATCGAATCTTTTGTCCCGCCGGACTTTCGGATGGCGCAGCCGGGGCGATTTTCGTCTATTCATTGCCGGCCCTGTTCGCCCGGCGAAACGCCATGTTGATGTCCAGACGCTCCAGGGATAGTTTGATCACTTCCACCGCCTTGTCTTTTTTCATGTAATCGGAAAAAAACGCCTTGACCTCGTCGGGGCGCACCAGGCCGGCCGCGGAAATGACAGACGATGCCACCCGTTCATAGAGCAGGGGATGAAACTGTTCGATGGCGGAAAGGTTTTGGGTATACCACTTCCAGAGCGGGTCGCAGGCCGCCGGGTTTGCCGCCAGGGCCGTCACCGGGATGAACTTGTTGCGCGGCGGGACGGTTGTGAGGGTAAACGCCAGCACCTTTTGAATCTGCTCGGAACGGGTGAAGCATCCCATGGCGGTGAGGATATTCATCCGTTCATGCTCGATGGCCGACTCCGTAAACCGGTCAAACAGCCATTTCCCGGCGCGGTCGTTTTCCATCCGGGCCGCGGCCATCATGACACTCCGGGCGATGTCCGGGTGAATGCGGGTGCCGGCAAAAAGCCTTTCAGCCTGCTCGGTGGCAAAGGCGGCCGCATCTTCGGCGCCGTACCGGATGGCATCCCAGAGCAGCTGATCCCGGAGCATGGCCTGCGTCTGGGGTTCTTCGGAAGATGGCGTGTACCCGATGCGGTTGAGGATATCCGCATACCAGGGCGCCGCCAGGTCTTCGATGATCTGCGAAAAGGGGGCGTCGAGCACCCGGTGGGCATGGGAGAGGTTTTCGGCGATGCTGGTCAGGGGCAGATAGTCGGTTTCATTGCGATAGGCCAGGACAAATTCCATGTATTGCTCAAAAGGGATCTCTGCCGCCATGGCCAGGTGATACAGGTCGTTTTGCACGCCCCACCGGTCCGGGGCGGAAAGGGTCTGATCCATGACCCGGCCCTGCAATTCGGCCAGGTTCTTTTCCTCTTCATATTTGACCCGGAAAAACCCCGTCTGCCCTGCATTGATTTTATAGGCGGCACTCCCCTCCGGCAGGTCCACGGATATTTCCCCATCGGCCATGATCGTCGTCACGCGGCCGGTGCTGCCGTTTTTGCCGAAAAAGTCGATGCCCACCGGGATCATCCAGGTCTGGGCCCGGCGGTCCTTTTCGGGCAGGTAGGTGAACCGCCGCTGGGACAGGGTCAGGCGGTCGCCGTCCCGGCGGGCGATGATCACCGGAAATCCCGGCTGGTTCACCCAGCTTTTCATCATTTCATTGACCGGCGCCTCCGCTTCCTCCTCGAAGGCCTCCCAGAGGTTGCGGCTTTCCGCGCACCCGTAGGCATAGGTCTTGAGATACCGGCGCAGCCCGTCCCGGAACCGGTCCGGGCCGATGTATCCCTCGATCTGGCGCAGGATGCTGCCGCCCTTGTTGTAGATGATGGGGGCGGTGCTGGAGTTGATCACCACGTGCTCGCCGCCGGGAATCTCGATGGGAAAATTTTCGTTGAGGGCGTCGCGGGACATGGCCGTGGCGGTCATGCCGTAGAGGAACTGGGACCAGACTTCCCATTCGGGGTGGTAGTGGTCCACCACGTGGAACCCGAAAAAGGTGGCGAAGCTTTCGTTGAGCCACAGGTATTTCCAGTCCGCCGGGGTGACCAGGTTGCCGAACCACTGGTGGGCGATCTCATGGGCGATGACTTCGCAGATCCGCTGCTCCCCGGACTTGGATGTGGTTTCCGGGTAAAACAGCAAAAGGTTTTCCCGGAAGGTGATGGCCCCCCAGTTTTCCATGGCGCCGAAGGCAAAATCGGGAATGGCGATCAAATCCATCTTGGACAGCGGATAGGGTACATCATAGTAGCCCTCGCTGAAGACCAGCGCCTTTCGGCCGAATTCGCGCCCGTAGCCGGCATGCGGGGTCATGCTGGCCGGGGTGGCGGTCCGCACCCGGGCATCAACGGCATCGGTGACGATTTCAAATTTTCCCACCCCGAAAAAGACCAGGTAGGTGGACATCTTCGGCGTGGTCTCAAAGATCACCCTTTTTCTGCCGTCCTTTAGGGCAGTCTCTTCCCGGATGGCCTGGTTGGAGATGGCGGCAAGGTCTGCGGCGATATCGAGTTCAATATCAAATTCGGCCTTGGCCGCCGGATGGTCCATGCAGGGAAAGGCCCGCCGGGCGTCGCTCTCCTGGAACTGGGTCACGGCGATATATTCCGGATTGCCGTCGGCCACGTATCGGCTCCGGTAAAACCCGGCCATGAGGTCGTTGATGTGGCCATGGTAATCGATGGTGAGAATCAGTTCTCCGGAAACCGGTTCGGGCAGGGAGATGGCAAGCGTTTCCGTTGACGGATCCACGGAAAAGCCGCAGTCCGTTTCGACTCCGTTTCTGCGGACCCGGCATTTCCAGACCGCCAGGTCCAGGAGGTTGAGTACGACGGATTCAGAGGATTCATGAAACAGAAACGTGATTTCCGCACTTGCCTCAAAATCAAAACGCTCAAGGTCCGGTGCCAGCCGGATATGATATCGGATCGGTTCAATTTTCATCTCATTTTCCTTCCTGTTTTGTGCCCATGCGCGCCGGAGACCCGGCGCCGATATCGCTAACCGACTACATAATGGCCCCGTTTTTGACCGGATTCAAATCGGATGCGGCGCAAAACGTATTTATTAAGCGACTTCATTTTTTTGTTATCCACAGGTCCAACACCCCCCTTGGTCCCCCCTCGCAGGGGGGAATAAAAAAAGGAGTCCCCCCCTCGCTGGGGAATTAAAAAAGGAGTCCCCCCTCGCTGGGGGGGGTAAAAAAGAGTTCCCCCCTCGAGGGGAGAATTTTGTCGTAATTCCAAGGCCGAATCCCCCCTTGAGGGGGGAATTAAAGGGGGGTGTACTTCGGCTGCCGCTGAAAAGTTCCTCACTGTAAAAACATCGCGTAGCGGGGTGGGGCGCTTTCACGGAAGTTCTCAGTTTTTCGTGCACGTTACGTTCACGGGGAGAAACCCGCAGGCATATCTTTTCCGGTACCGGGCCGCACGCCTAAATTTACATCGGATTTTTTCCTCTGAATACCGGGTATGCCTAATGTCGCCGTCGTACACGGTTCGATTAAGATAATAGAAATCATACGGAAATGTAAATCAAATTACGAATTTCCAGCAGATAAGGAGGAAAATAATGGGAAGCCCCATTTTTCTGGAGAAAGTCAAATCCGAAGGGTTGTCGCACCTGTCCTACATCCTGGGGCAGGGCGGACAGGCGGCCGTCATCGATCCGCGTCGGGATTTTAACCTTTATATCCATATCGCACAGCAGAACAACGCCCGGATCACCCATATTTTCGAGACCCACCGCAACGAGGATTACGTCATCGGCTCCCGGGGCCTGGCCCGGAAAACCGGTGCGGCGGTCTACCACGGCAAAGATCTGGATTTCGCCTACGGCCACCCGGTGTCCGAGGGGGATACTTTTGAAATCGGCAACTTGAAAATTGCCATTCTGGAGACGCCCGGGCATACCCTGGAGAGCATTTCCCTGGTGGTGAAAGACAGCAGCTTCGGGGATCAGCCCATCGCGGTGTTCACCGGCGATCTCTTGTTTATCGGGTCGGTGGGGCGCACCGACCTGCTGCCGGACCGGGTCGCCGAAGTCGCCGGAATGCAGTATGACAGCATCTTCAATAAGATTCTGCCCCTGGGTGACCAGGTGATCCTGTTTCCCGCCCACGGCTCGGGTTCCGTGTGCGGTTCGGGAATGGCCGCACGGGAGTTTTCCACCCTGGGATATGAACGAGAGAACAACCCCGCCCTGCAGGTCTCCTCCCGGGAGGAATACATCGAGCGCAAGGTGCGGGAAAACCCGCATCAGCCGCCCTATTTCAAGAAGATGGAGCAATACAACCAGCAGGGGCCGCCGGACATGGACAGCCTCCCCAGGCCCGATCCCTTGTCGGCGGACGCCTTTGCCCGTGCCATGGAAGAAGGCATGCTGGTGCTCGATGTCCGGAGCCCGGAGGCTTTTGCCGGGGCCTTCATCCCGAAGAGCCTGGCCATCCCGCTGGAGCTGATCCCCGCATACGGCGGATATTTCATCCCCTATGACCGGGACATCGGCCTGGTGGTCAACAGCAGCGAGGACGTGGCCCGCGCGGTCCGCTACCTGATCCGCCTGGGATACGACCGCATCGCCGGCTACCTGGCCGGCGGTATGTCCGGCTGGGAGACTTCCGGACGCCCCTATGACCGTATCGCGTCGGTGCACGTGAATGAACTGGTGGAGCGGTTTAAAAAAAAAGCCGATTTTACGCTGCTGGATGTGCGGGAGGAATCGGAACTGAAGGAAGAGGGCACATTTGCCGATTCGATGCACGTGTTTCTGGGAGACCTTCCCGGACAGATCGACCGGATTCCCAGGGATAAGCCGGTGACCACCTTCTGCGGCAGCGGCATGCGTGCCATCATCGCAGCGTCCATCCTCAAGCAGCACGAATTCGGACGGGTGGAGGACAACCTCGGCTCCATGTCCGCCTGCCAGGCGGCCGGCTGCCCTGTTGCGGAGGTTAAATGATGCCTCCGGAATACGATCATAAGGAGAAAGAGATGGAAAACCGCAAAACCATACTGATCCTGTTTTACCTGGTGATGCTGATGCTGCTCATGGCCGGGATCCCCTTCGACCTGATTTCCGCACAGACGCCCGAGGCCACCCGGGCCGTGGACGGATCGGGGGCGATCTCCCAGTCGGTGTGGACCCTGAAGCGCTGGTCGCCCTACGTGGCGGGGATCGGCATCGGCATTTTGAGCTGGCTGGCCTTTTTGCTTTCGGATAAGCCCCTGGGGGTGTCCACGGCCTATGCCCGAACCGCCGGCATGATCGAACAGCGGCTCACGGGCATTGATGTGAAAAAGCAGCCCTATTTTGAGCGCTACGTCCCGAAAATCGGATGGGAATGGATGCTGGTGGCGGGGCTGGTGGTGGGCGCATTCGTATCTGCGCAGCTATCCGGCGATTTTGATCTGCGGATGGTTCCCTCCCTGTGGGAAAGGACCTTCGGCTATACGCCCAGCCACCGCTGGTTTACCGCCCTGGTGGGCGGAACACTCATGGGGATCGGCTCCCGCTGGGCCGACGGGTGCACCAGCGGACACGGCATCAGCGGGACCCTGCAGCTGGTGGTCAGCTCCTGGATCGCCCTGGCCTGTTTTTTCATCGGCGGCGTGGCCGCAGCCTTTTTGATTTACTGAGCCGTGTCCATTCACAAATCAAGCTGATTATGGATGGGCACGCTGCCATCATGTCAGCAGGAGAATCTAAAATGCTCGAAAAACTTCATTCCAAAAGACCTTTGCAGCTGGTCATCGGCGCACTGATCGGTTTTTGCTTCGGGTTTCTGCTCCAGCGCGGGGGGGTGACCCAGTACGACCTGATCATGGGGCAGCTGCTCCTCTATGACTGGACCGTGGCCAAGGTCATCCTGAGTGCCATCGGGGTCGGCATGGCCGGCGTCTATTTCTTAAGATCCCAGGGGCTCGCCCGGCTGCACGTCAAGGCCGGATCCCTGGGCGCCACGGTCATCGGCGGCCTGATTTTCGGCGCCGGTTTCGGCATCCTGGGATACTGCCCGGGGACCATGGCCGGTGCGGTGGGGCAGGGATCGCTGGATGCCCTGTTCGGCGGGGTTCTCGGGATGCTGGCGGGGGCCGGGATTTACGCCTGGATGTTCCCCTTCCTGGACCGCACCATTTTAAAAACAGGTGATTTCGGGGAGCTGACCATTCCTGAACTGTGGCACAAGAATCACTGGCGGGTGGTGGGCATTTTTTCCGCATCGATTATCGCATTCTTTATCGTGCTGGAAGCCGCCGGTCTGTAGCAGATGCATTCGTTGGCCGAAAAGCCCCGGAACTTAATTGCCGGGCGCAAATAGAGCCTCTTTGCGTCAAACTTACATGATCAACCCCATTGTCACCTGCGCATACGCCTGAATATAGTTGTACCATGATTGAAGCCGTCAAGTTCTGGAATGAACCCAACAACCTGTCCCACTGGGATTTTGAAATGGATCCGGAATGGCGTGAGTTTGCCGCCATGACCCGGCTTGCCGCCCGGCGGGTGCGGGAGATCCGCCCGGAATTGTGCCGGGTCCTGGGGGGCATCTCGCCCATTGATCCCCATTTCATGGCCAACATGATGGGCCTGGGGGTGCTTGAGGATATGGATGCGGTGGCCGTTCACGGATTTCCACTGGACTGGAACCACTGGCAGCTGGATGAATGGCCGGATAAAATCGCTGAAATCGAAGCGGTGACCGATCTGCCTGTCTGGGTCACCGAAGTGGGGGTTTCCACCTTCGGCGCAGACGAAGTCCAGGTCTTCGGCATTCAGCGCACTGCCGAGCTGCTCATCGGCCGGGTCGACCGGATTTTCTGGTACAGCCTGCTGGACCTGCCGCCGGCGTGGGGGGCCACCACCCGCCACCGGGAAAGTGAGGGCAGTTCGTATTACCGGCATTTCTACATGGGGCTGATCCGTGCCGACAACACCGCCAAGCCGGCCATCAAGTACTATGACCCGGCCCTGGGGATCTGCCAGTGGTTTCATTATGAAGACCCGCGCCTGGATTTCGGGGTCCGGTGGCTCAAAAAATTAAACGTGAAGAAGCTTCGCACCGGCATCAGCTGGGCGGACTGGCACCGTCCGGATGCGACCGCCTGGTTCGACCGGCAGATGGAGGCGCTCAAAGACTTCGACGTGACCCTGACCCTGTGCTTTACCCCGCCGTCCCGGGGAAAGCGGCCGTGCTACACCAGTCCGCCGGTCGACCCGGTGGAATTCGCCGATTTTTCCGAACAGGTGATCCGGCGCTACGTGCCGGATGCACAGGATGCGGCACAGGGCCCGCGTTTGGCCAGGATGATGTCATGACGCTTTTTCTGCTGATCCGGCATGGAATGACCGATGCGGTGGGCGAAGTCATGTACGGCCGGCTGCCCGGATGGCATTTAAATGATTTGGGACGCAGACAGGCCGAGGCCATGGCCCGGCAGCTGGACGCGGTGGTCCCGGGCCATCTTTTCGCAAGCCCCATGGAGCGCACCCGGGAGACTGCCGAATATGTATCCCGACGGTTTGACCTGCCGATAACCATCAACGCGGAAATCATCGAGATCGATTCCGGTGACTGGACCGGGCGCACCTTTGCCCAACTCGACGCCGACCCCCTGTGGCACCGGTACAATCGATTCCGCAGCATCACCCGGATTCCGGGCGGAGAGATCGTTTCCGAGGTGCAGGCCCGCATGGTCCGGGAAATGGACCGTCTGTATCGATTGTACCCGGATGCGGTGGTGGCGCTGTTCAGCCACGGCGACCCCATAAGGTCGGCCCTGGCCGCCTATGCCGGGGTTCCCCTCGATCATCTCCACCAGCTGGACGTCCGTCCGGCTTCGGTGAGCGTGGTCTTTGTGGATGAGAGCGGCGGCCGTGTCCTGTGCATCAACCACACGGATACGATTCCGGCCGGCCCCCGATAGAAACTGATGAAATCGCCCCCTCCGTGCCGGGTTCTGGATCTTGCAGAACTGGACCGTCCTTTTTTTTCACACATTCTTTCCGAACTCGACGCGCTGGTGGATTCTGATAGCCGGCACAACCCTGCACCCGAGCAAGCGCTGGGAATATCCATGGGCCCTTGAGCAGTCCGGGATGACACGCCCCTGCCGCGTTCTGGATGCGGGATGCGGGGGGTCGGTTTTTCCGCTGTTCCTGGCCGGCCGGGGGCACCGGGTGACCGCATGCGACCTGGCGCCAACCCCCGCAATCCATGCATACGGGGCCGCCGGCATTGAATTTGTACAAAGCGATCTGGTTTCACTCCCTTTTCCGGATTCCATGTTTGACGTCCTGTTCTGTATCTCGGTGATTGAACACCTCCCGCTTGCCTCCATTTCACTGGCCCTTGCCACGTTGCAACGGGTGCTCCGGCCCGGCGGTATTCTTCTGCTCACCACCGACTATTACAGAAATGCCGAAGAAGAGATCCGCTATGACGGACCGGGCAGCCCTTTTCGCGTGGACTGGAACATATTCGATCCGGACCGGCTTCACCGGTTCATCCTCAGTGCAAAAGGATTTGCCGTTTGCGGTCCCGTGGATCTGGCCGTCGACTGGGAAACGGTATCCCCCCGGATGCGGGCATTTCATGGCTATCCCTATACCGCCGTCGGCATCAAGATGATTCGTGTGTGATGATCCGGGGGCAATTTTTCGACTGATCGGGGTTGTGCAGCCGTATCAACCGATTATGCATGTAATCGCGATCAATACATTACGCCCTTCCTCCAAAATACGTTTTTGACCTTATGGTGAAGGTCTGCCTTTCGGATTACTAATTAAAAATAAACTTTTGAAAAACCAGTATTTTCCAATCTGAAATCAATCAGTGAAACATACGGACGGCAAAACAATGCAGAAACGGGTGCTGATCACGGGTGGAGCCGGATTTATCGGTTCTCATCTGACCGATGAATTGTTGAAGAACAACTACCGGGTCCGGGTGCTGGATAATCTCAATCCCCAGGTCCACGGCCCGGGAAACATTCCTCCCGATTATCTGACCCCCGAGGCGGAATTCGTCTATGGCGATGTCTGCAATCCGTCGGATGTCCGATCCGCCTTGAAGGGTGTTTCCGCGGTGTTTCATTTCGCGGCCTGTGTGGGGGTCGGACAGAGCATGTACGAAATTGAAAAGTATACCCGCACCAATAATTTAGGGACCGCGGTTCTCCTGGAAGCCCTGGCCGAGCAGCCGGTGGAAAAGCTGGTGGCGGCCTCCAGTATGAGCATCTACGGGGAAGGATGGTACCAAAGCGAGTCCGGTCCCGTTTCCGCCGTGAACCGGGATCCGGATCAGCTCAAAAAAGGGCGGTGGGAGCTCTTCGATGTCTCCGGAAACCCGCTGAAGCCCGTGGCCACGCCGGAATCCAAGCCGCCCCACCTGATGTCGCTGTATGCCCTTTCCAAGTATGACCAGGAAAAGATGTGCCTGATGATCGGGGCCGCCTACGCCATTCCCACCGTGGCGCTTCGATTTTTCAATGTATACGGCCCCCGCCAGTCGATTTCAAACCCCTACACCGGGGTTCTGGCCATATTCGCCTCCCGGATTTTAAACGGCAAGGCGCCGCTGATATTCGAGGATGGACTTCAGAAGCGGGATTTCGTCAGTGTCTATGACGTATCCCGCGCCTGCCGGCTGGCCCTTCAGTCCCCGGCAGCCGATTATCAGGCGTTCAATATCGGCAGCGGCAATGTCTATACCGTCTGCGAAATCGCCGAAAAAGTCGCCGCGGTACTGGGGCAAAGCGATATCCGGCCGGTGATCACCGGAAAATACCGGGTGGGCGACATCCGCCACTGCTTTGCCGACATTTCCCTGGCCCGCAGAGAATTGGGCTACGCCCCGCAGGTTTCCCTCGAGCAAGGCCTGGCGGATCTGGCCGGATGGCTCCAGGGAAAAGCGTCCGAAGACCGGGTGGAAGAGGCGGCGGCCGAATTGGCCCGGCGCGGACTGGCCGTCGCGCCTTCAAGGGATTATCAATTCAATTAGACGGTTTTACCCAAACCTATATTCCGTAAAATGACCTACGGATAAAGACCAGATAAGGAAACGCAGATTATGGCGGTCAGACCCAAACCCAGATCCTATACCCTGATTACCGGGGGGGCCGGCTTCATCGGCACCAACC
Organism: uncultured delta proteobacterium; assembly: GCA_963826785.1. Classification (GTDB taxonomy): domain Bacteria; phylum Desulfobacterota; class Desulfobacteria; order Desulfobacterales; family Desulfosalsimonadaceae; genus CAWGYD01. The sequence goes on along the minus strand of CAWGYD010000003.1, from coordinate 385,769 downwards.
TGGCCCGGCGGCTGCTGTCGGCGGGGGAGCAGGTGCTGATTTACGACAACCTGTCGCGTCCGGGGGTGGAGCGCAATCTCAACTGGCTGGGGAACACCTATGGCGACCGGGTGGCCGTGGAAGTGGCAAACATCTGCCATGAAACCGCCCTGCAGCGTTCGGTCAAGCAGGCCAGTTCAATATTCCATTTCGCGGCCCAGGTGGCCGTCACCACCAGCATGGACGATCCGGTGCTCGATTTCGATGTCAATGTCCGGGGCACTTTCAATCTCCTGGAGACCATGCGCCGGCAGGGCCGCCGCATTCCCCTGGTGTTTACGTCCACCAACAAGGTGTACGGCAAACTCAATGATCTGAAATGCGGCCGCGGGGCCAACCGGTATGAACCGATGGATGCCCGCATCCGTGAAAACGGGATCAGCGAATCGTTCCCCCTTGACTTCAGGAGCCCCTATGGCTGCTCCAAAGGGGCCGCCGACCAGTATGTGCTCGATTACAGCCGGATTTACGGAATGCCCACTGCCGTGTTTCGCATGAGCTGCATTTACGGTCCGCACCAGTTCGGCACGGAGGACCAGGGGTGGGTGGCCCATTTTCTCATTCAGGCCCTGAACCGGAAACCGATTGTCCTTTACGGGGACGGATTCCAGGTCCGCGATGTGCTGTTCGTGGATGACCTGGTGGATGCCCTGATGGCCGCCCGGGAGAACATCGACGATCTGTCGGCCCAGGCATTCAATATCGGCGGCGGCCCGCAAAACGTGCTGGGGCTGCTGGAGCTCATCCACCTGATCGAGCGCATGGAAGGAAGTGCGCCCGAGGTCCTGTTCGATAAATGGCGCACCGAAGATCAGAAATATTACGTGTCCGACATCTCCAGATTCCAGCGCACGACGGGATGGAAACCGAAAACCGGCATCGAGGAAGGGCTTGCCCGTCTTCGGGGCTGGCTGGCCGAAACCCTCCCCGCAGCCGAAGTGCAACTGTCGGCCGGAAAGACAGTGGCATGATGCGGGCAGCGGTTTTTGCGGCGCCCGAATCCATCCGGATCGAATCGGTCCCCATTCCGGACCCCGGCCCGGGGGAGGTGCGGGTGAAAGTGGAAGGGTGCGGCCTGTGCGGCTCCAACCTGCCCGTTTTCGAAGGGCGGCCCTGGTTTCAATATCCCCGGGTGCCCGGCGCCCCCGGCCATGAGGCCTGGGGGATCGTGGATGCGGCCGGAAAAGGGGCCGGCGCCGTCCGGGAAGGGGACCGGGTGACATTGATGTCCTGTAAGGCCTATGCCGAATATGATGTCACGGGGGCGGAAAACGTCATTCCCCTTCCGGCCGTTCTGGATCAGAAGCCGTTTCCCGGCGAGCCCCTGGGATGCGCCATGAACGTGTTTCACCGCAGCGATATCCGCCCCGGGCAGACCGTGGCCGTCATCGGCATCGGGTTTCTGGGGGCGCTGATCACCCGCCTGGCTAAAAACGCGGGGGCCGTTGTTATCGCCATTTCACGGCGGCCTTTTGCCCTCCGGACCGCAACCCGGTGCGGTGCGGACCATGCGGTGCGGCTGGGGGATGTGCACCAGACGGTGGAGAATGTTTTAGCCATCACCGGCGGGGTGCACTGCGATCGTGTCATCGAGGCCACCGGGTTTGCCGATCCGCTCAAGCTTGCCGGCGAACTCACGGGGGTGCGGGGCCGGCTCATCATTGCCGGATATCACCAGGACGGTCTGCGGGAAGTGGACATGCAGCTGTGGAACTGGCGGGGCCTGGATGTGGTCTGCGCCCATGAACGCGATCCCGGAATGTATGTCCGGGGGGTGCAGTCCGCAGTGGCGGCAGTGGCAGATAATCAATTGGACCCCTTCCCCCTGTTCACGCACCGCTTTGAAATCGAGAATATCGAACAGGCCTTCCGGGCCATGCAGCAGCGGCCGGAAGGTTTTTTAAAGGCTTTGATTGTTTTTTAAAACGCTTCCCCCCGCCGGGCGGTGTTTTTGCAATAAATAACTTTTTAGCCGCGAGGGGCACCCCCCTCTTTTATTCCCCCCTTGAGGGGGGTCAGGGGGGTGTTCGGACGGGCGGAAGCAAAAAAATGAGGTCGTTTAAACCGTTTGCCGAGTGAAGTGATCCAAAAGAAAGAAAAGAGATAACCCCTATGGAATCATTGAAAGTCCGGCCGAACCCGTTTTGAATAAGGCAAGAATCGGCTTTCTGGGTGCGGGCTGGATCGGCAGGAACCGCATGGCCGCCATTGCCGAAAGCGGTTGTGCCGAAATTTCGGCCGTCGCGGATGAAGATGCAAAGGCTCTGGATGCGGCCCTGACCGTCCACCCCCATGCGGCTTCGGCCGAAGGCCTGGAAGACCTGCTGGGTCTGGATATCGACGGCATCGTGATTGCCACCCCGAGCGCCCTTCATGCGCCCCAGTCCATGGCGGCGCTGTCAGCGGGAAAGGCCGTATTCTGCCAGAAACCCCTGGGGCGCAATGCGGATGAAACCCGCCGGGTGGTGGAAACGGCGAAGGATGCAAACCGGCTGCTGGGAGTGGATCTTTGCTACCGGCACACGGCCGGCATCGAGGCCATCCGGGAGCAGATCGCGGCCGGCGACATCGGGAAGGTGTATGCCGCTGACCTGGTGTTTCACAACGCCTACGGCCCGGACAAGCCCTGGTATTATCAAAAGTCCGAATCCGGCGGCGGGTGCGTGATGGATCTGGGCATTCACCTGGTGGACCTGGCCCTGTGGGTGCTCGGCTGCCCTGAGATCACCGGGGTGTCCAGCCGTTTGTATGCGGGCGGAAACCCCTTGAACGGTTCTGCCGGCGCGGTGGAGGATTATGCCGCCGCCCGCCTGGACCTGTCCTGCGGCACGGTGGTGAACCTGGCCTGCTCCTGGCGGCTCCCCGCGGGCAGGGATGCGGTGATTTCCGCCGTATTTTATGGCACCGGCGGCGGGCTGTCCTTTAAAAACGTCAACGGCTCGTTCTACGACTTCAAGGCGGAGCGGTTTGACGGCACCCAAAGCGAAATTCTGCATGAAGGGCCGGATGCCTGGGGCGGGCGGGCCGCCCTCTGCTGGATTCGGCAGCTGTCGGAATCAAGTCGCTATTGCGGCGCCATCGAATCGATCCTGCCGGTGGCACAAGCTTTAGACGCCATCTATGGATAACATCAACTCATCTGGAGAAAACCCATGAAAGAAGCAGAATCCAATACCACAATCGATCATGACACCATCAAGAAATGGGTCGAATCGCGAAACGGCGTCCCGGCCAGCGTGAAGGGCACCGAGCAGTCGGGAGAGCATGCGGGCCTGCTGCGCATCCATTTCCCGGATTACAGCACGGATGAAGACCTTCAGAAGATTTCCTGGGAAGAATTCTTTAAGAAATTCGATGAATCCGGTGTGGCCTTCCTCCATCAGGACGAGACGAAGGAGGGCAAGCAGAGCCGTTTCTTTAAATTCGTCAGCAGGCACTGACCCATGAAGATAAATACCGGTATGATCCGAACCCGGCCGCCGGCAGGGGCTTTTAAATCGGGTATCCACAGGATACTGATGACTTCCGATACCATCGGCGGCGTCTTCTCCTATGCGGTCGAACTGATCCGGGGGCTTTCGGAGCGCGGCATCGAGGTGGTGCTCGCCACCCTGGGACAGCCCATGAGCACCCAACAGCGAGCAGAAGTGGCCGCCATCCGCGGGTGGAGGTGTATGAAAGCGCCTTCGCCCTGGAATGGATGGAGGACCCCTGGCAGGATGTACGGGCTGCGGGGTACTGGCTGCTGGGACTGGAATCGGAAGTCCGGCCGGACATCGTCCATCTCAATCATTTCGCCCATGGCCATCTCTCCTTTCATGCGCCGGTGCTCATCGTCGGGCATTCCTGCGTCTATTCCTGGTATGCCGCGGTGCACGGCTGCGCTCCCCCGGAAAAATGGAAGACTTACCTCAAGGCCGTGAGGCGGGGACTGCGCGGGGCGGACCGGGTGACCGCACCGACACGCGCCATGCTGGAGAGCCTCCAGTTTCATTACGGCCAATTCAATGCCGCCCATCCCATCTTTAACTGCCGCGCCCCGTCGGAATTTCCCCCCGGGAAGAAAGCGCCCCTGGTGATGACCGCCGGAAGGCTGTGGGATGAGGGCAAAAACGCGGCACTCCTGGAAAAGGCCGCGCACCGGCTTTCCTGGCCGGTGGAGATGGCCGGGGCGTGCAGCCATCCGGATGGCTCGTCCACGTCATTTCAGCAGGCCAAGCACCTGGGGCGGTTGAATCGCACCGAAATGGCGGACTGCCTGAAGCGGGCATCCATTTTTGCCCTCCCGGCCCGGTATGAGCCTTTCGGCCTGTCGGCCCTGGAGGCCGGACTGGCCGGCTGCGCCCTGGTATTGGGCGACATCCCCAGTTTGCGGGAAGTCTGGGAGGACGCCGCCTTCTACGTCCATCCGGAAAAAGAGGAGGAGCTGATCACCGCGATCAACCGGCTGATCGGCGACCCGATGATGCTCAAACGCTTTGCCCATCGGGCCCGCAGCCGTGCCCTCCAGTTCGCTCCGAGCCGGACCGTTGACGCCTATTTGCGGCTCTATGCCGGCATGCGCCGGTGCCGCCGGGCACCGGTCCGCAAGACGGCCCCGGTCAGAGCCGGACAGCAGGCCATGGGGGAAAGGGTGCTTTATCGATGAAGATCGCGATGTTCTATCATTCCCTGGTATCCGACTGGAATCACGGAAACGCCCATTTCTTAAGGGGGATCGCCGCCGAACTCCAGGACCGGGGCCATGAGGTGCGTATCTATGAACCGGAAAACGGCTGGAGTTTAAAAAATCTCACCGCCGGGCACGGCCAGACGCCCATCATGGATTTTCATCTGACCTTCCCCCGGCTGATCAGCCGGTTTTACCGGCAGGAGAGCCTGGACCTGGAGTCTGAACTTGATGACGTCGACCTGGTGCTGGTGCACGAATGGAACACCCATGAACTGGTGGCGGCCATCGGCGCGCACCGGTCGCGCCACTCCCATTACCGGCTTTTTTTTCATGACACCCACCACCGGGTGATCAGTGAACCCGGCAACATGCGCGCCTACGATCTTTCCGCCTATGACGGGGTGCTGGCCTACGGAGAGGCCATCCGCGAGATATACGAGAAAAACGGCTGGAGCCGGCAGGCATGGACCTGGCACGAGGCGGCGGACACCCGGATTTTTCGCCCGCTTCCCCGGCAAAGGCGGCCGCCGGAAGGCGACCTGGTCTGGATCGGAAACTGGGGGGACGAGGAGCGGACCGGGGCCTACATCGAATTTCTGCTGGAACCGGCACATGCGCTTGGCCTTAAGGCAAAAGCCTACGGGGTCCAGTATCCGCCCCAGGGGCTGCGGATGCTGGCGGAAAACCACATCGAATACGGCGGCTGGCTGGCCAATCACAAGGTTCCGGCCGTGTTTGCGAAATTTTTGTTCACCCTGCACATTCCCCGTCAGCCTTATGTCCACATGCTCAAGGGGATCCCCACCATCCGGCCCTTTGAGGCGCTGGCCTGCGGAATTCCCCTGATCTGCGCCAACTGGGAGGACAGCGAGCACCTGTTCACGCCCGGATCCGATTACCTGGTGGCAAGAAACGGCTGGGAAATGAAAAAGCACATGCGAACGCTTCTTTCCGATCCGGATCGGGCGGGCGCGCTGGCGGCGCACGGCCGCCGGACTATCCTTTCGCGCCACACCTGCGCCCATCGGGTGGATGAACTGATGAATATCTGCGCGGAAACAGGGATGAAAGGATGCCCGGTGCCCGATGAAGCGGCCTCCGGCCATGTGTTTTCAGCACGGCTGGATTGAAAAGGAAAATTGAGAATGACCAAGCGTACCTTCGATATCGCCTTTTTCGGATCGAGCCTGGTGTCCGCCTACTGGAACGGTGCGGCCACCTATTACCGGGGAATCATCCGGGCGCTGGCCGGCCAGGGCCACCGGGTGACCTTTTACGAGCCGGATGCCTATGACCGGCAGAAGCACCGGGACATCGACGATCCCCCGTATGCAAAGAGCGTGGTCTATCCCGCAGATGAGGCGGGGGTAAACGCCGCCCTGGAAGAAGCGGAGGGTGCGGACATCATCATCAAGGCCAGCGGGGTGGGGGTATTTGATGAATACCTGGAATCGGCGGTGCTCGATCTTCAGAGCCCGGGCCGCCGGGTGCTGTTCTGGGATGTGGATGCCCCGGCGACCCTGGAGCGGATTGCACAAAACCCCGATGACCCGTTTCGCCGGTGCATCCCCCGATACGACCTCATCCTGACCTATGGCGGCGGTGATCCCGTGGTGAACGCCTATATGAAATTTTCGGCAAAAGCGTGCATTCCCGTCTACAATGCCCTGGATGAAGACACCCATTACCGGGTCGAATCGGACGTGCGCTTTGACGGAAGCCTGGCTTTTCTGGGCAACCGCATGCCGGACCGGGAAGCGCGGGTGTGGGATTTTTTCTTCACACCGGCAAAAAGCATGCCCGCTCACCGGTTCATCCTGGGCGGCAGCGGCTGGGACAGAAACATCCCGGATCTGGCCAATCTCAATTACCTCGGCCATGTCTACACGGCCGATCACAATGCCTTCAACTGCACCCCCATGGCGGTGTTGAACATCAACCGAGACGGCATGGCCCGGTTCGGGTTTTCGCCGCCCACACGGGTGTTTGAGGCGGCCGGGGCCGGGGCCTGTATCATCACCGATGCCTGGGAGGGGATCGAGCTGTTCCTGGAGCCCGGGAAGGAATGCCTGGTGGCAAAAAGCGGCGAAGAGGTTAAAGACCTTCTCTTCGACCTCACCCGCGAGCGCTCCCGGAAGATCGGGTCCGCGGCCATGGCGCGGGTGCTGGGGGAGCACACCTATGCCCACCGGGGCCGGCAATTGGAGGAAATTTTTCAAGATCTGGATATTTGAACGGGAAGGATTGAAAATGACAAACCTGAACGTCGTCATACTGGGGTTATCCATTACCTCTTCCTGGGGAAACGGCCATGCGGTCACATATCGGGGCCTGGTGCGGGAAATCGCGGCGCTGGGCCATCGCGTTTTGTTTCTGGAGCGAAACGTCCCCTGGTATGCGGGCGCCCGGGATATGCCCTATGCGGACTGGGTGCGCATCGGATTGTACAACGACCTGGCCGAACTGAAGAATAAATATGCCATCGCCGTTAAGGAAGCCGACCTGGTCATCGTCGGCTCCTATGTTCCCGAAGGGGTGGCCGTGTGTGAATGGGTGCTGGAAGAAGCCGGGGGCATCACCGCATTTTACGATATCGACACCCCGGTGACGCTGGCCAAGCTGAAGCGCGGTGATCATGAATACCTGAAGCCGGACCTGATTCCGCGGTTTCATCTTTATTTTTCGTTCACCGGCGGCCCCACGCTGGACCTGCTGGAGAAGACCTACGGATCGCCTGCGGCCCGCGCCCTTTACTGCTGTGCGGACACGCGGGATTATCATCCCCAGAATGTTCTGCCCTCCTATGACCTGGGATACATGGGGACATACAGCGAGGACCGTCAGCCGCCCCTGGAGAAACTGATGCTGGAGCCGGCCCGGCAATGGCGGGAGGGAAAATTCATCGTGGCCGGATCACAGTTTCCCGATTCCATTTCATGGCCTGAAAATACGCTGCACATTCATCACCTGTCCCCCAAGGACCACTGCGGGTTCTACAACTCCCAGCGGTTCACCTTGAATGTGACCCGCGAAGACATGATCGAGAGCGGCTGGTCCCCCAGTGTGCGGCTGTTCGAGGCCGCGGCCTGTGGCACCCCCATCATCAGTGATCACTGGCCGGGCCTGGATGCCTTCTTTACCCCGGATGAGGAAATCCTGATCAGCAAATCCGCCGAGGAAACGCTTTTCTATCTGCGGAACCTGACCCGGTCGGAATGCCGGAAAATGGCCGAAAGGGCCCGGGAGAAGGTCATGGATGCCCACACGGCAACCCATCGGGCCCGGGAGTTGGAAAACCATGTGTTTGAAGCCGCCGCCCGGAAGATGAACTGAAGATGGCTGCCTTTGGGGATATGTCTGAAAATTTGACCCCGCCGACGGCACCGCATTCCGGCGGCAGTGCGCACAAGGCCTGTTCGCCGGATCTTCTCGATGAAATCGCATCCCTGTCCCCATGGTTTCACAACCTGCATCTTCCCGGCGGGATACAGACGGCGCCGGATCATTTCCTGGGGGATTTTCCGGCTTATAAGTGGCAGGAACTCGCCGACGCGCTGCCCCGGAATCTGACCGGGTGGTCGGTTCTGGATATCGGCTGCAACGCGGGCTTCTACAGTTTTGAACTGGCCCGCCGGGGCGCCGCCGTCACCGGCATCGACGCCAACGCGCATTACCTGACCCAGGCCCGGTGGGCTGCCGAAAAATACGGCCTTGCGGGGCGGGTGCGCTTTGAGAAGATGCAGGTCTATGATCTGGCAAACCATGACCAAACATATGACCTGGTCCTGTTTCTGGGGGTGTTCTACCACCTGCGGTACCCGCTTCTGGGGCTGGACATCGTCTCGCGCAGGGTCAGGCGCCTGATGGTGTTCCAGACCCTGACCATGCCGGGAGAAGCGGTGTATCCGGATATCGGCGATCACGAGATCGGCGAGCGCAAGGTCTTCCTCGAGGAAGGCTGGCCCAAGATGGCGTTTATCGAGTACCGGTTTTCAAACGACCCCACCAACTGGTGGGCGGCCAACCATGCGGCGGTGGAGGCGATGCTTCGCTCCAGCGGAATGAAGGTCATATCCCGGCCGGGGACGGAAGTCTATCTGTGTGCGCCCGACCCGGAAGCCCCTTCCTGCGTGACCACCTGGAATGCCGAAGAATTCCGGGCCGCCACCGGCCAGAAACCGGTCTCATGAGCCCTCCGGCCATGACGCTTCCAGCCGCCAAACGGGTACTTATGTGCCTGCGCTACGGCATCGGCGATGTGGTCATGGAAATGCCGGTGCTCGAAACCCTTCGCCGCACCCTTCCCGATGCCTTCATTTCCGGGCTGGGCGCAGGCCCGGCCGTTGAACTGCTGGAAAACGATCCCCGCCTGGATGCAATATTCACGGTCCAGGATTGGGGGCTGGGGCACTGGGGGGATGGCGGCACCCCCCAAATCGACGAAAAACTTCAAAAATGGCTTGCGGAAAAGGACTTTGACCTGATTCTCGATCCCTCCCATGCGGTAATCGCCGTGCGTGAAGCCATCTGGAAGACAAAGAAAACCATCTTCGACTCGCCCACGCCGTTCTGCCGCCCCGGTCAGAACGGGCCGGAGGCCATCCGGTGCTCCATCCGGGACGGCTGGGGCATGGATGTGCCCGCCGATCGGATTCCTGCTCTGCATATCTCCAGGAAAGACCGGATTTTTGCGCAGATGTTTTTGAACCGGTATGATCTGAGCGCCCATCGCCTGGCCGCCATCTCGCCGGTGGCTTCTTCGGCTTTGAAGCAGTGGCCCCAGGGCCGCCTTGCCGAGATCGCCGGGCGCCTGGTGAACGATCATGATTTTCATCTCCTGGTGTTCTGCGGCCCCGGGGAAGATGCGGGGGGGCAGCTGCTTGAAGCCATCGGCCGCAGGGATCGGGTGGTCGCCGTGGGGGCGCTTCACCTGCAGCGGGTGGCGGCCCTGCTTGCCCGCATGGAACTGTTCGTCTGCAATGACACCGGCCTGATGCACATGGCCGCTGCCGCCGGAACTGCCGTGGCCGCGGTATTCGGCCCCACTTCCCCGGCGCTGTACCTGCCGCCGGGTCCGCGAGCCGCTGCAATGGCCGGAAAAGACACCTGCGAATACCGGAAGACGGAAGCCTTCGGGCCCTCGGACTGCATTGTGCAGGGCCGCTGCCTGAAGGAAAAAGACGGGTGTATCGAAGCGATAGGGACCGATCAGGTGATGTCGGCCATAGAAAAGCTGTTGGGAGAAATGTAAGGCTCTTCATTCCGCCGCACGATGTTTTTGCAGGAAGGAATTTGCGAATCATAACGGCCACCGTCGGGACACCCCCCTGGCCCCCCTCAAGGGGGGAATTAAGAAAAAATGGTCAATACCCTCCCCCTTGAGAGAAACGGAAGGGATCTTTGATTCCCACCTCAAAGAGGGATTAGACCTTGAAATTACGCTCAAATTCCCATCCTGATGGGGAATTAGACTTTGAAATCACAATCAATTCCCCCCTTGAGGGGGGCGAAGGGGGGTGTCGGACCCGGCGGAAACAAAAGAATACAGTTATTTTAAATTTTAAAATCATTTGCCGAGTTAACCTCCTCGAAGCCGCTGCACCTCTCGAAAGAGGAATTAAAGGGGCGGCCGTTCGAACTAATATGATCCAATATGGGAGTCAATTTGTGGCTTTTGATTTCTTTCGCAACTGGATGAATGACCGGGAAGAACCCGGCGAAACCGATGCCCTGGCCGCTGAACTCAAGGCCCGCATCGAGGGGGAGGTCCGGTTCGATGCCGGCAGCCGGGCGCTGTATGCCACCGACGGCTCCAATTACCGCCAGGTGCCCATCGGGGTGGTGATCCCGAAAACAGAAGCGGACGTGGAAGCCGCGTGGCGGTCTGCCGCCGGTTCGGCGCGCCGGTGCTTCCCCGGGGGGGCGGCACCAGCCTGGCCGGCCAGTGCTGCAACGTGGCCGTGGTCCTGGACATGTCCAAGTACCTGCGGGAGATCGTCGAACTAAATCCCGGGGAAAAGTACGCCTGGGTGCAGCCGGGGGTCATCCTGGACCAGCTGAGAAATGCAGCCGAAGCCCACCACCTCACCTTCGGGCCGGACCCGGCCACCCATTCCCACAATACTTTAGGCGGCATGATCGGCAACAACTCCTGCGGGGTTCATTCGGTCATGGCCGGCCGCACCGTGGACAACATCGAGGCCCTGGAGATTCTCACCTATGAAGGGCTGCGCATGCGGGTGGGGGCGACCGGCGACGGTGAATTTACGCGGATCATCGACGAGGGCGGCCGCCGGGCCGAGATCTACACCCGGTTAAAAGACCTGCGGGACCGGTATGCGGACCAGATCCGAAAGCGCTATCCCGACATCCCCCGCCGGGTGTCCGGGTACAACCTGGATGAACTTCTGCCGGAAAAGGGGTTTCACGTGGCCCGGGCCCTGGTGGGTTCGGAGGGGACCTGCGCCACCGTCCTTTCGGCAAAGGTGCGCCTGATCCACAGCCCCCCGGCCCGGGTCACCGTGGTCCTGGGATACCCGGACGTCTATGCCGCCGGCGACCATGTCACCGACATTCTGAAATATTCGCCCGTGGGCCTGGAAGGATTCGACGCTCAGCTGGTGGATGACATCCGGAAAAAAGAGCTGCACGTGGAAGACCTGGACCTGCTCCCCGAAGGGGGCGGGTGGCTGCTGGTGGAATTCGGGGGTAAAGATCGGAAAGCAGCCGACCAGAACGCCCGGGAGATGATGGGTTCCCTGGAAAATTTGAAAAATCCCCCTTCCATGAAGCTCTATGACAATCCCAAACAGGAGAAGCGGGTCTGGGAGATCCGGGAGTCGGGCCTGGGGGCCACCGCCCGGGTGCCCGGGGCGGACGATACCTGGCCCGGATGGGAGGATTCGGCCGTTCCGCCCGAAAAACTGGGGGACTACCTGCGGGACCTGCGGGGCCTGTTTGAAAAGTACGACTACCATGCGGCCCTGTACGGCCATTTCGGCCAGGCCTGCGTCCATACCCGCATTAATTTCGATCTTTCCACCCGGAAAGGAATCGATCACTATCATGCATTTGCCCATGAAGCGGCCGACCTGGTAATGAAATACGGCGGGTCGTTTTCCGGCGAGCACGGCGACGGCCAGGCCCGGGGGGAACTGCTGTCCAAAATGTTCGGCGAAGATTTGATGCAGGCTTTCCGCGAATTCAAGACCATCTGGGACCCGGACTGGAAAATGAATCCGGGCAAGGTCATCGATGCCGACCCCATCACCGCAAATCTGCGGCTGGGGACCGACTACAGCCCGGTCAGCCCGAAAACCGTGTTTCACTTCATGGAAGACAAGGGGAGCTTTCCCTATGCGGTCCAGCGCTGCGTGGGGGTGGGCAAGTGCCGGGGGGAGATGTCGGGCACCATGTGCCCCAGCTACATGGCCACCCGGGAGGAACTGCACTCCACCCGGGGGCGCGCGCATATGCTCTTCGAACTCTTCCGGGGAAATGAACTCACCGGCGGATGGAAGGAAGTGCACGTCAAGGAGGCGCTCGACCTGTGCCTGTCCTGCAAGAGCTGCAAGGGGGAGTGCCCGGTCAACGTGGACATCGCCCGGTACAAGGCCGAGTTCCTGCACCATTATTACCGGCGGCGGCTGCGGCCGAGAGACGCCTACGCCATGGGCCTGATCTTCTGGTGGTCGCGCATGGCCTCCCATGTGCCGCGCCTGGCCAATTTTTTCATGCAGACCCCGCCCATGGCGACCTGGATCAAGCAGGCGGCCGGCATTTCAACAAAGCGGTCGTTTCCCCCCTTTGCCCGCCAGACCTTCCGGGACTGGTTCGCCAAGCGTGCGGTGCGCCATCCAGAAGGGCCCCGGGTGATCCTGTGGGCGGATACCTTCAACAACTACTATTACCCGGAAATCGGCCGGGCCGCAGTCGAGGTCCTGGAATCGGCCGGATACCGGGTGCTGGTCCCCCCGAAAAACCTCTGCTGCGGCCGCCCCCTGTTCGATTACGGCATGCTGTCCCTGGCCCGGCGGCTGCTTTTACGGGTGGTGGACACCCTGCGGTCCCTGATCCGGGAGGGCATCCCCGTCATCGGCCTGGAGCCCGCCTGCCTTTCCACCTTCCGGGATGAACTGGTGGACCTGTTTCCCCATGACCAGGACGCACAGCGGCTGTCGAAGCAGTCGTTTCTGCTGAGCGAATTCACGGCCGGACAGGAAGCCCGGTTTGATCTGCCCAATCTGTCCCGCAAGGCCCTGGTCCACGGCCACTGCACCCACAAGGCCGTCATGAAAATGGATGACGAGGAAAAGGTCCTGTCCCGGCTGGGCCTGGACTATCGAGATGCTCGATTCCGGGTGCTGCGGTGTTTCCGGGGCGTTCGGGTTCCGGAAAGGCAATTACGATATCTCCCGGGCCATCGGCGAGCGGGTGCTGCTGCCGGCGGTCCGCAACGCCGACAAAAAGACCCTGATCATCGCCAACGGCTTTTCCTGCCGGGAGCAGATCGTCGGCTTAACCGACCGGGAAGCCCTGCACCTGGCCCAGGTGATGTTGATGGCCCTGCAGGGGGATTCGGGCGACGACCCGTATCCGGAGAGACGCTACATGGATCAGCGGAGATAATGTGATTTAAAAAAATAAAGAACAACACGAAACCACCAAAGGATAAAGTCATGAACCAGCCGATCGGACACAAGCGGTGGGCCATTGCCGAGGGGTACATCCCCGAGTGGAGCAACGGGCCGGAGCCGGAGTTCACCAGCCACGAGACCGCCTGCATCTTAAACGCCGGCGACAGCGAAGCCCACATTGAAATCCATATTTACTTTTCGGACCGGGAGCCGGCCGGCCCCTATCACCTGACCGTCGGTCCGCGGAGGACGCAGCATTTCCGGTTCAACAACCTGACCGACCCGGAACCGGTCCCCAAAGGGACCAATTACGCCAGCGTCATCGAATCGGATGTGGAGATCGTGGTCCAGCACACCCGCCTGGATTCCCGCCAGTCGGAAAACGCCCTGATCAGCACCATCGCCTTCCCGGCGGGGGAATAAGACGGGCAGATCCGCCGGCGGCATCTTCCGCACAGGGCCGGTCTTGACATATGACCCGTTTATGGTCTAAATTTGGTCATATTTCAAGATTGGAGGTTTTCTCATGAAGTTGTCCCGCCGGATCAAACCGATCAGCTACCTGAAAGCGCATGCCGCCGAAATCGTCAGAAACCTGGGCGAACAGCAGGAACCGCTGGTCATCACCCAGAATGGCGAAGCCAAAGTGGTCATACAGGATATCGAAAGCTGGGAGAAAACGCAGCAGACCATGGCGCTTTTGAAGATTCTCGCGCTGGGAATGCACCAGGTTGAAGCGGGCAGGGTGTTGACTGCCGAGGAAGCGGTGAAACGCATCCGGAAGCAGCAGGAGAATCCGTAATGCCGCTTGCGGTTTTGCTGACCGAGGATGCCGCAGGTGATCTTGCAGAGATTTATGACTACATCGCCGTTCATGATGCACCCGGCAAAGCCGATCATGTGCTGACACAGATCGAAAAAGCATTTTCCAGCCTGTCCGAATCTCCCGAGCGGGGCGTTTATCCCAAAGAGCTGCTGGCGCTTGGCATCCGGGAATACCGGGAGATCTTCTTCAAACCGTACCGGATCATCTACCGGATGATGGCCCAAAACGTCTATGTCCTTCTGATTGTCGACGGCCGCCGGGACATGCAGTCATTGCTGCAGCGGCGGCTGCTGGGTGCATGAATAAACATCCGGCAAATGCGCCATTCCCCTCCATTTACTTTTCGGGATAACCAGAAAATGCTTTGTCAATCTTGACATTTCAGCCGGCATAGGTACAGTATATCTGTACATAAAAACAATGCATGAATTCGGAGGCGGACATGACGATACAAATGACATATACCCAGGCCCGGTCACAGCTGGCCGCTTTGATGAACGAGGTGACGGAAGGGCGGGAAGTGGTGGTCATCAAGCGGCGCGGGCGTGAGGATGTCGCCATGATTGCCGCCGATGAGCTGTCCGGTATACTTGAGACGGCGCACCTGCTGCGATCCCCTAAAAATGCAGAAAGGCTCCTTGCCTCACTGGAGAAAGCCCGGAAGGGATCAGGTACGCCTCAAACCATCGATGATCTTCGAAAAGAGATCGGCTTTGAGTAATCGGCGTTCGAAGCAGGAAAGAGATATAAAAAATCGCCAATCCGTGTTTCAACCGGAGTTCAGGGAGGATCTGCGATACTGGGTGGAGACGGATCGCAAGACAGCCCTTCGGGTGTTTCAACTGGTCGAGGCCATTATGAGAGATCCTTTCAAGGGCATCGGCAAGCCTGAACCGCTTAAGTTTTTAGGGCCTGGTGTATGGTCCCGTCGAATCACCCAGGAACATCGCATTGTTTATGTGATCGGGCAGGAAAGAATCGACTTTTTGCAGGCAAGGTATCATTACTGAAAAAGGGGGACTTGGGATCCGGGCTCACCGGGAAAACCCTTTCACCGGAGTTTTCAAAATCCTTATTTCGGATATGGTGTTCTCGGCAAATTTTCGGACCTGTTCATTGCCGCCGTACCGGGCTTCTTCCTCATAGGTGTCTGTCAGATGATGGAAGGATTCCTGCATGGATTCTAAAAATTTAGCGTTAAACTCGTTCTCCTTGGCTTTCTGGAGTTTGTCTATCCGGTCGTGGTGTTCCGCATCCAGGTCGCCGGGGAGTTCCACCATTTTTTCGCGGACCTGGTTTTTTCGGATCAGCGTTTCGATGCGCTTGTTCCATTCGCCGACGGTTTTGACCAGTTTTTTACCAAAGTCCTGAACCGGTGCATCTTCTGACCGGATCCCGGCCAGTTTGGCCGCCCTCAGGATAAACAGCTGCTCCATGACCGCTTCCTTGAGAAAAATCTCGTCCCGGGAATTAAAATTTTTGGAATCCGCCGCTTGCAGCGCCGGGACCAGGACGGCGGCCGACCAGAGTAGAAAAACCAGAAAAGCAGATGTCATTCGTCTATGCATCCGGTGTCTCCATCACGATTGATATTTTGTTTGTCAAACCGGGTGATGCGCAGGGTATTGCCGATCACGGTGAGGCTGCTGGCGAACATGGCCGCCACCGCCGCAAAGGGGTGGAGCAGTCCGGCCATGGCCGCGGGAATGCCCACCATGTTGTAGGCAAAGGCGAAAAACAGGTTTTGCGAGATGATCCGGCCGGTGCGCAGGGAAAGATCCATGGCCCGGTAGATGCCGGCCGGGTCCCCGCCCACCAGGGTCAGGTCGGAAACCTCCTGCATCAGGTTCTCCCCGGCGCCCAGCGCCATACCCACGTCGGCTGCGGCCAGGGCTGCGGCGTCATTGATGCCGTCGCCCGCCATGACCACGGTTTTTCCGCCAGCCTGAATGACCCCGGATCATCGGCCACCTTGTCTTCGGGCAGGGCGGAGCCGGTGAAATCATGAATGCCCAGCCGGGCCGCCACTGCCGCGGTGGTCGCCTCCGAATCCCCGGAAATCATCACCACTTTCATGTTCCGGCGCTTAAGGCAACGGATCAGGTCAAACGCCTCCTTTCGGATGTCGTCGCCGAACACCAGCATTCCCGCAAGCGCCCCGTCGATTCCGCAGAAGACCACGGTATCCCCGTTTCTTTCATGCTCCGCCGCCGCTTTTTCCCAGTAATCGGTCAACGGGATCTGCCGGGCTTCCATGAGCCGGCGGTTGCCCAGGGCTGCTGTCCGGCCATTCACGCGCCCGGTCACGCCCTGTCCGGCCAATCGGTGAATATCTTCGGCAGGGGGCACATCGATCTTCAAATCCTGGGCCCGGCGCATCACCTCCCGGGCCAGATAATGGTTTGAATCGGCTTCAAGGGATGCAAGGATTTTAAGGATTGCCGGTTCTTCCAATTTGCCGGGGATTGCCCGGCGCAGGCGAAAATCGCCCCGGGTCAGCGTGCCGGTCTTGTCCAGCACCACGGCATCGACTGTTTTCATCCGTTCCAGCACCCGGGCATCGCGGATCAGGATGCCCAGCCGGCGGCCCGTGCCCAGGGCCGCGACCTTGGCCAGGGGTACGGCAATCCCCAGCGCGCAGGGGCAGGTGATGACCAGTACGGTGATGGCCCGCAGCAGGGCCGTGTCCGTGGATGCCCCCCGTATTTTGAGAAAGGCTGCCGTTCCCGCCGCCAGAAGGACAATGGCGGGCACCAGAAAGCGGGTGATCCGGTCGGCCGCCGCTTCCGTCCGGTTTTTGCCGACCATGGCCGCCTGCATCATGCGGATCATCTGCTGCAGTGAACTGTCCGACCCCGGACCCCGGGCGTTGAGGGTCAGGTCTCCCTCCAACAGCCGTGACCCGGCCCGCACGGCATCCCCCCGGACCGCCCGGGCCGGCTTCGACTCCCCGGTGATAGCCGAAAGATCCAGGACCGCATCCCCGGACATCACGGTGCCGTCCACGCTCACCTGTTCGCCGCAGCGCACCCGAAAGCAATCTTCGGCTGAAACCGCATCCGGTGCGACCCATCGCTCCAGATCACCCTTTTCATCCGTGAGCCGCACCTTTTGCCGGGAGAGCCGATAGAGTTCGGAGATGCCCGCCGTCACCCGCTCCCGGGCATGGTGTTCAATAAACCGGCCCAGCAGCACCAGGGTAATGAGCATGGATGCCGTGTCGAAATAGAGATGGGGATCGTCTGCGGTCATGTTGATGACGCTGAATCCGTAGGCGGAAAGCGCCCCCATGGCGATCAGGGTATCCATGGAGAAGGTAGCGTGGGCCATACCGGCCCGGGCCCGGCTCAGGATGGGCATGCCGCTGTAGAAAATGACCGGGGTGGAAAGCATCAGCAGGGGCCAGGCCATGTATTTCACCGCGTGCACTTCCAGGCCGTCCAGCAGCCCGTAGTAAAACACAAAGGAGATCATCATGATGTTTAAAGAAAGGATGGCCCCGATCCCCAGGCGCAGCAGCATGGTTTTCGATTCGCGCGCGCTCCCGTCGGCATCGGAGATGGGTGCGGCCCCGTACCCCAGATGACGGATCTGGTCAAACACCGCTTCGGGACCGGTCTCATAGGGGAGGTAGGCGATCTCGGCCGTATCGGAGAGGAAATGGACCCGGGCGTCTGCGATCCCGCGGCTTTTTTTCAGCACCGACTCGATGAGCCAGGCACAGGCGGTGCACCACATCCCGTCGATGCGCACCTGGAGCTTTTCGGACAGGGCCATCTCCACGTTTTCAAAATCCGCATCGGCTGAAAAGTTAGCTGCGCCGGGGCCCGGGGCAAGATCGTTTTCGTCCCTGGGGACCAGGCCGGCGGCCAGGCAGCTGCGATATATGTCGGTATCCTTGAAATCGGCGGGCGGGCCTTCGGGCAGATGGATCAGGATATCATAGACATGCGCGCATCCCGCACAGCAGAAGCAGTTCGATTCTTTCCGGATTTTGCGCTCCACGGGTATTTCCGGGCAGGTCAGCCCGCAAAGCGTGCAGGCGGGCCTTTCCCGGGAAAGGGGCATGGCCGCGGCAGTGGTCATGGGCGGGGACCGTCCGGTGAAATTTGGGCCAGCTGCCGGATGTAGCGCTGAATGGCCCAGATATCATCTGCGGCGACCGTGTAGAAAAGCGGCGGATGGCGCTTGAATCCGAGAGCGGTGCGGTAGAAGAACAGCCCGTCGCTTAAATTCCGTACTTTTTTTCCCCGGAGGTTGGTGGGCAGGGGCGCAAAACTCTGGCCCACCGTGCCATACCCCTGCGCATCCGGGCCGTGGCACTGCCCGCAAAAAGTGTGATAGCGCTTCTCCCCCAATCGGATCACCGGGCGGGTTTCCGGCAGCGGGTTTTTCATCTTCGAGACATCGGCGATGCGCAGTTCATTGATGCCGCCGGTAATCGGAACCGAGGCCTCCGGCATGACGGGCATGGAAATCTGGTACAGGTCGACGGCTTCATCGTTTCGCATGCTGGCGTAATCGCATCCGGAAAGCATAGTCACGATCCACATGGCAGCCGACAGCAGAAAAATTCTGAAGAGGACCATGTGTTTCATCGACCATCCCTCGTTTCGTCTATTTTCCATTCGTCCCTGAAAGTCGGATCGTTTTCTTCGCCCATCACATGCTGCCGGCTCACCACACCCCCTTTCTCCGGGCTGGTGGCATTCAAAAAGAACTGCTTGGTGCTGGAAGTGGAATATTCGGACTGGCCGGGCACATCCGGCATGGTGCCGAAAAACCAGGTGGGACCCGGGCGGGTGCCCACCACCAGGTAAAGGATGGCGCCGTAGACAAGAAAGGAGACGGACATGAAGGTAAATACGAAGATGGTCACCAGGCTTCCTTTTTTCGGCCTGAGTTTTTCAGGTATCTGCATGGGGACACTCCTTTTTTAAATGATCGGTCCGCCGAAGTATCCGACAATGATGACATAGAAAAACGCCCACAGGCCCACGCCGAGAAAGACGAATTTCAGAAACGGGGGGACCGGGTGATGGCTCGACCCCGGGTGGTCCGCCATTTTGTTCGCGTCGGATACGTCCAGCTCGTTAAAGGGGCGGGTGTAATAGGTGCTCCAGGCGATATAGACCGCAATCACCCCCATGAGCCCCAGGCAGCAGACCAGGCCCCAGTGGAGAAAATCGAGCAGGGTGAAATAGCGCATGAATTTACCTCAAAAGTGAATGGTAAAGGGTCAACAAAATGGGCGCAGCCAGGATGAACACGGAGACTGCGGCGACTGCGCCCAGATAATAGACCTCCAGCGGGGGCTTGAGCCCGGGCCCCGGCGTTTTTACCGGCGGGGCTTCGCCGCCCCCGAAAGGAAGATAGCGCGCCCGCTCCGGGTTCCGGAACTGACCGGCAAAGAGCCCCCACACAAATGCCGCCAGGCTGACCAGCAGGGAGATGATCACCAGCAGTGCCCACAGGGGAAGGTACATGGATCGCTCCTTTTTTAAATGAATTCGGGCATCGGCACCCGACACCCCCCTTCGCCCCCCTCAAGGGGGGATTTCGACAGCAATCAATCTACTTTAATCCCCCCTTGAGGGGGCAGGGGGGTGTCAAGGCGGCAGCATCTGATTTCCCTCCTCATCCATCCCGCCGCTTCCGAACTCCGGGTGTTCCGCGGTTTTGCCCAGCTTCTGTTTATTGCCGGGGGGCTTCGGCGGTTCATAGGGGGGTTCATAGGCGGCATCGATCCCTTCGGGGGGCCCGTCCGCATCAGTCTGGCCGATAAAGAAAGTGGAGATGTAATGCCCCACGTCCCAGATCTTTTCCGATTCCAGAAACTCCTTGAAATAGGGCATACCCGTACCCGTGATGCCGTTCATCACCTGGTAATAGATGATCCCCCCGCTGATCCCCCGCCCCTTGACGATGGTGAAGTTCAGCGGCGGCGGATTCAAAAACGGCTCGGCCGGCCCCATGCCGTCGCCGATGGACCCGTGGCATCCGATGCAGAACTGCTGGTAAATCCGGTGCCCCCGGGCGATGGCCGAAGGGATGGGCGGGTAGGGATTGGGCAGCTCCCGCCAGGGTTTGGGGACCCAGGAATGGATCCATTCCATGTTCTGGTCCGGCCCGGACCGGTAGGCCGAAACGGCTTTTTGCTTCCAGAAATTCTGCCGGGCCACCCGGAAGTCGGCCATTTTAAACCCCAGGCTCTGGACATAGGCGGTGAGCAGTTTGATTTTTTCATCCCCCAGCCATTGCAGGTTGGGCATGACCGAGGCCGGGCTGACAAACCGCGGATTGATAAAATGCGCGATGTGCCAGTCATCGGGCCGCTGCCCGCCTTCCTGGGACAGGTCCGGACCGGTCCGCTCGGTTCCCAGCAGATGGGGCTGGTCCGCGATGTAATCCCCCACCTGTGCGATCCGCTGGGCGCCCCATCCCCAGTCGATGGGCCGGATGAACTGGGAATGGCAGTAGGTGCAGCCGTTATTCACGTAAATGTCGCGCCCCTGGTTCTCCGCTGCGGTCCGGGGCCGGAAAATATCGGACGGCGTTTCCGGGATGGTGATCCAGGGAAGCACCGCCACGATGAAAAAGGTGGCAAAAAACAACATAAACGCACCGGCTATGACCAGGGCCGCCGTCATTCTCATGCCGTTTTCCTCTTTGATGAAAAGATGCTCATAAATACAAGGTAAAACCCGATGTAGGCGCTGGCCACCACCAGCAGCCCGGTGGCGGCCCGAAGCACCATGTAGATGTGGATTTCAGGCAGCACCCGGTAGACCATCTCGCCGTTGTACCAGGCGTTTCCCTGGAGCAGCCCCGCCGGGGTGAGGATCACGAAAAAGGCGGAGATCCCCAGGAGGACCATCCAGTACTGCACGTCGGCCAGGCGCGGGTTGTAGAGCGCTTTGCCGGTGATCCGGGGGAGGATGAAATACATGGTCCCGATGCCGATGAACCCTGCAAACCCCAGGATGCCGATATGGGCATGCGCCACTACCCAGTTGTTGAAATGGGTGACCCGCTGGATCGAGGGGATGGCCTGGAGCGGCCCCTGGATGCACACGATCAGATACCAGACCAGGCCGGCGAATACGAACTTGCCCCCGATGTCCGAATGGAGATAGGCCAGTCTCCCCCGCATGGTCAGCCACAGGTTTACCAGCACCACGGCCACGGGGATGATCATGCCGATGCTGCCGGTGATGGCCACCACCTTGAGCCAGGTGGGGACCGGCGCCTGGAGAATGTGATGGGTGCCGATGTGGTTGTAGAGCAAAAGGATGGTCCAGAACCCCACCAGGGAGGCGGTGTGGCTGTACAGGGGGGACCGGCTCAGGAGAGGAACCACGTAATAGGCGGCCCCCACCGCCAGGGGGGTCAAAAAAAGCCCCACCAGGCCATGTCCGTAAAACCAGGCCAGGTTGGCGTCCGGAATGCCGGTGATGGCGCCGGTGGAGGGGTGCCACATCGCGTTTCCGAAGAAATAGATGAAAAATAGAAAGACCAGGGTGGCGAAAAAGTACCAGTTGGACACATAAAGGATCTTCTCTTTGCGCTGGATCGCGGTCATCAGCAGGTTGAAGAAGAAGAGCAGCAGGCAGGCGAGGATCCCGATATCCACGCCCCAGGTCCATTCCGCGTATTCCCGGCCCTGGTTGTAGCCGAAGGCCAGCAGAACCGTGCCGGAGGCGATGGTGGCGTTCCACAGCAGCACGGAAAAGAGCCCCAGGGCCTCGCTGAAGAGGGGCACCCGCACCAGGGTGGGAAGGATGTAGAAGGCGCATCCCAGCAGCGTGGTCCCCGCAAACCCGAAAATCACGATATTGGTGTGTATGGGCCGGATCCGGCCGAAGAAGATCCAGGGGATGTTGGCCAGCAGTTCCGGGGCCATCAGGTGGGTCGCATCGATGAACCCGGCCGAGGTCCCCAGGACGAACCAGGCCATGGCGCTTAAGAAAAACGCTTTCACCGTGACATAACTCTGATATTTCAGCATCCTGCAAATCACTCCCTATGATAGACTCGGTCCAAATCCTCCCTTGGAGGGCCACCTCCCAATCCCCTTGAGGGGGAAGGTGTTCAATGGTGGCACGACAGCCAGCAGTCCAGTTGGGCATTCATTTTCCGGTGGCAGCCGATGCAAAACCCCATTTTGAAATACTTTTTCTGGAGACGGTCTTCCGTCTGAACCTGCCCGTGGCAGGTGGTGCACGCCAGGCCCGCCCACCGGATATGCGGCTGGTGGCGGAACTTGACATGGTCCGGAATGTAGAAAATCCGCACCCAGGCCACGGGATCGCCGCTTTCGTAATGGGCCCGCTCTTTTTCGATCTCCGGATGCCACGGAATGACATACTTGTGGCAGAAAAAGCATTTCTCCATCACCGGGATGCCGGCCCGGGGACCCCGCTCCGCATAGGGGTGACAGAAAAGACAATTGATCCGCTTGACCCCGGCATGGATGCGGTGGCTGAAGGGGATCGGCTGTTTCGGCCCGATATTCTGGTGGGGATACCGGTAGTAGACGTACATCATGGAACTCAGTACCAGGATTGAGACCAGAAGCCACCCGGGCCACCAGACCGGCGAGCCGTGTTTTTTCTCTTTTTGTTCGTCTTCAGCCATCAATAATGATCCGCAGCACAATAAGATGTCATTCCGATTCCCCCTCCCGAATCATGTAAAACCGCGCAAACACCGGGTCCCCCGCCGGCACCAGGGGGAAGCGCCGGAGGTAGAAGAGCACGCAGACTCCCATCAGCCCGAAAAAACCGGCGGTAATCAGAAACTCCGGCAGCCCCAGGGGGATTGTGTCTGAGACCCAGATGGAGGGGACGATGAGCAAGAAGCGCTCCAGCCACATCCCGATCAGGATAATTGCGCTCAGTCCCAGCATGGCCATCGGCTTCATCTTGATATTCCGGTTTAACAGCACGAAAAAGGGAATCACGAAAATCAGGGCGAACACCGCCCAGGAGACCCAGTGCCAGGGGGGAATATAGAACCGGTCGATGATAAACCGCGTCTCTTCGGGGATGTTGCCGTACCAGATCAGCAGGTACTGGGAGAAGAAGAAGTCTCCCAGAACCATCAGAAACCCGAGCTGAAATTTCCCCAGCTGGTGAAAGTTGTCCGACCCCAGGTACGGCGACAGGGCCTTTCCCCGGTATACCAGGGCCGAAAGCACAAACAGGCCGGCCAGGGCCGAATAGAAGCACCCCACGAAAAAATAGGCCCCGAACAGGGTGGAGTACCAGTGGGGGGAAAGGGACATGATCAAATCCCATGCCACCAGGGTCAGCAGAAAGATGTACAGGATGGCGAAAAACGGGGAGACCATCTGCTGGATGCGCCACAGACGCTGCTGCGCCATCTCTTCGATATCCGGGATTTTCCGGCCGCGCGCCAGGTAATTGGAATCGCTTTTGATCGAACCATAAAGAAGCACCAGGGCCACCAGGGTCAGCACCAGCAGGGTCACCCCCTCCCGGACGAACAGAAATTCGATGTTCAGCCAGGCGGCCTTCTTGGGGAGGGGCTCATGGATCCAGGGGAAAATGTGCTCCCGGCCGAACCAGATTCCCACAAACAGGACCAGGGAGATGGGCAGAAAGGCCCCCATGGACTCGGCCAGACGTTTCATGGGCCGGCCCCATCGCTGGTTGACCGTGTTCATGACCGCCACGAAGGCCACCCCCCCGTAGGCCAGCCCCGTCCAGAACACGAAATTGGTCAGATAGGACTGCCAGATGCGCTGAACATGCCAACCGGTCATCCCGGCCGCAAATCCGCCCGCCCCCGATGCGATCATCAGGATCAACAGCAACCAAAGAAAAACTGGGGGCTTATGCGTCCTCATAGATATGCTCGGCTCCGTTTTGCATCAGCAGCTGGCTGACCGCATCTTTTTTATAGGTGGGGCATTCCACGGTCAATCCGTAGCGGTTCCGGGAAATATCCGCCGTAATGGCTTCGAGGGGCTCCACCTGCGGTTTGAGCCTCCCCAGCAGGAAGACGCCGGCCACCGTACAGATGACTGCGGCCAGAATGGTGATCTCGTAGGCCACCAGGCAAAAGGAAACCCAGCCGATCACCGGCTTGCCCTGGATGATGAATCCCCACTGGATGGCCGTGTATATGGCGATGGTGAAGGCGAACATGAAGCCGGCCACCGCCCCGGCCAGGGTGAAAAACCGGATGGGCGAGCGCTTCAACTCCAGCATTGAATAGACCTCTTCGGCCGGAACCGGGGAATAGATGGTGTGGATGCGGTATTTTTCCGCCAGGAGACCGGACACCGCCTTTTTGAAATCATCTGCGTAGGCAAATATACCCGTGTATGTCATTTTTGCGTAAGCCATGGTCTATTCCGCTCATCGTGGTTCAGGTTTTTCGTTTATCTCCTGCCCGTGCATCTGCCTTGGCGCCGCGTATTTTCGCCGCGGCGGCACACCCCCCTGGCCCCCCTCAAGGGGGGAATTGGTGAGAGGCCTCAAGGGGGGAATTGGTCAAGAAAAAAATATTCATTCCCCCCTTGAGGGGGGCAGGGGGGTGTCTCCCCCCGATTCCGGCGGTCCGTCTCCCCCCTGATTCCGGCGGCTGTCTCCCCGCACCGGGGCTTTCAGATCCTCCTTGATCTCGGCCATGGAAATGGTGGGGATCAGCTTGCTGTAGAGGAGAAACAGCAGGAAGAAGAAGCTGAACGAGCCGAACAGAATCCCCCATTCCACCCAGGAGGGCCAGAAGGAGCCCCACGAGTAGGGGTCGTACCCGTGGGAGGGCGGTCCGATGATGATGACGAACCGCTCCAGCCACATGCCGATGTTCATGACGATGGCGGTGACAAACAGCCACACGGTGCTGGTCCGGATTTTTTTGACCATGAAGAGCAGCGGCCAGACGATGGTGGTGATCACCACGAACCAGAACATGGGGGCGCCCTTTCCCCAGGCACGCAGCACAAAGGTCATCCACTCGGTATTGTTGCCCGAATACCAGGCCATGAAGTATTCCACGATATAGTCGTACCCCATCATCAAAGCGGTAAACACCAGGACCAGGGCGATTTTTTCCAGGACCTCGATGGTGATGATCTCCTGGAACGCATAGATGGACCGCAGGGGGATGAGCAGGGTCAGGAGCATGGCCAGCCCCGAATGGACCGCCCCCACCAGGAAGTAGGGGCCGTAGATGGTGCTGTGGTAGCCCGGGACGATGGTCAATGCATAATCCCAGGACACGATGCTGGCCACGCAGGGGACAAAGGCCGTGGTCAGGGCCGCGAGATACAGGTAGGCCGACTTGTAGGGCCGCCAGTTGCGCCCCTGGTGGGACCACCCCAGGGAAAAGAACGCGGTAGAATTTTTTCCGCAGCCCCGGCGCATGGTCCCGGACGATGGCCAGGTCCGGGAGCAGCCCGGTGAACCAGAACAGGACGCTGATGATGAGGTACCCGCCGGCGGCCCAGAAATCGAAGATCAGGGGCGACTGGAAATTGGGCCACATGTCCATCCGGTTCTGGTAGGGGACCAGCCAGTAAAACAGCCAGGAGCGGCCCAGGTGGATGAAGGGAAACAGTCCCGCGATGGCCACCGCGAAGATGGTCATGGCCTCGGCGCTTCTGGCGATGGGGCTGCGCCAGGTGGCCCGGGTCAGGTAGAGCAGGGCGCTCATCAATGAACCGGCATGGCCGATCTCGATCCAGAAGACGAAATTGATCAGGTACGTCCCCCACATGACCGGGTGGTTCATGCCGGCGGCCCCCACCCCGATGAGCAGCTGGAAGGCCCAGCAGCCCGCCCCGACCAGGGTCCCCATGAAGCAGAAGGCCAGCAGCAGGTAGTAGGTGCGGCCGGGCCCCCACAGGCTGTTCATGACCTTGTCGTTGATGTCGTCGTATGTCAGGCGTTCATCCATCATGATCAGGCCAGCTCCCGGGTGAGTTTTTTGAGATAGATCACGGCCGGCTTGGTGTTTAAGTGTTTGAGCACCTGGTAGGCCCGGGCGTCCGTGATCAGTTTGGTGACCCGGCTGTCCGGGTTCATGAGGCTGCCGAAGATCAACGCGCCGGTGGGGCAGGTCTGGGCGCAGGCGGTGGTGAAATCACCGTCTCTGACCAGGCGGCCCTCATTGCGGGCGTTGACCTTGGCTTCGATGATCCGCTGGACGCAAAAAGAGCATTTTTCCATCACCCCCAGCTGCCGGACGGTGACGTGGGGGTTTAACTGCATGTCCATGGGTTTGGGGAGCTTGTAAAAGAGCCAGTTGAACCGCCGGACCTTGTAGGGATCGTTCTGGGAGCAGTCCCGGGTGCCGATGCAGCGGTTGTACACCTGCAGGTTCAAGCCCTCGATGCCGTGGTGGGGGGCGAACACCGGGCAGACCGCCTCGCAGGGGGCGTTGTCGCAGTGCTGGCAGAGCATGGGAAGAAAGCGCGCCTTGTGGGGTTGGTCCTCCTTGAAGTATCGCTGGACCCTCAGCCAGGACATCTCGCGCCCTTTGAGCACCTGCTTTCGGCCCACCACGGCCAGGTTGTTCTCCGCATAGCAGGCCACCACGCACGCGCCGCAGCCGATGCACCGGTCCAGGTCCACCACCATGCACCAGCGGTAGGTCACGTGGGTATGGGGCAGATAAATATCCTTATGGCGGTGATAGCCAGAAGGCATGGGCGCATCGACATCCGGTTTTTTCCCGGCGGCCTTTTCCCGCAGATAGGTTTTAAAATCGACTTCCTCGACGATCATGCGGTCCAGGTCGAAATAGAGCCCGTCGGTATGGGCGACTTCAAAGGTCTCTTCCCGCTTCCGGAGGTTTACGTACAGATCGGCGACCTTCAACCCCCCGGTCCGGGCATCGATATCAGCCGGATACAGGGCCAGGGGATTGGCGGGAAGGCCCGTGGCGTATCGGCCGTAATGGGTGTGCCCCTGCCCGATGGGGATGGCCACGGTTCCCGGCGGCACCGTGTAGATGGGAATGGCCGGCGCCGTGATGGTGCCGTTAAGGGACCGGATTTCGATGATGTCGCCGGTTACCGCGTTTAAGGCCTTTGCGTCCTCTATGCTGATTTCCACCCATCCCCCCCAGGTGGTCTGGGTGAGGGGGTCCGGAAATTCCTGGATCCACAGAGTGGTTGGCCATCCTCCCGTCATAGAACTGGATGGTGGGATAGACCGCAAGCGAAAACGGGCCGCGCGCTTCCGGTTCACCGGAGGGCACGGGCGGAAACGCAAAATCGCCCAGACCGGCCGATTCCATTTGGCGAAAATTCTGCTCCGCCGGCCCCCAGATCCCCCCCTGCTGCCGCACCCTCAGCCAGAAGCGTTCAAAATCAAGATCGGAGTCCTCATTCTGGTGAAGCTGCCGCCAGGAGGCTTCCATCACCTGGAGAAAGGATGTGGCGGCAAAAGCGTCTTTCCCCCGGCACCGGCGGCCGGCGGCAAGGAGAATGTCGCCCAGGTCTTTGGTGTCATGAAGGGCTCCCATGGTGGGCTGGATCAGTCCCACCACCCCGGTTTTTGGGGCATAATCCATCCAGGTTTCAAGAGGGGTGCTGGCCGGCAGGACCAGGTTCGCCCGGCGGGTGGTCTCGTCGGCGCAGCTGGAAAAGCTGACCACCATGGGGACCTTCGCCAGGGCCGCCTCGAAATCAAATGCCTGGGGCAGGGTGAAGACCGGGTTGGCGTCATGCACCATCAGCAGTGCCACCTCGCCGCCCTGCATGCGCTCCGCAAGGTCCTTCATCTTCTCGGCTGTGGCCGCATGGCTTACGGCGTGCACCCGGGAAAAGTCGATCAGACCTTCGGTCCCGGAATGGGACCGGCACAGAAGATTTGCCGCCACGGCCGTTTCCAGGGCATTGGGGTCCGATACGGGCAGGCCGCCGGCAAGGACCAGCGGCTTCTTGGCCCGGGAAAATGCCTCGGCGATTTGCCGCAGTCCGGCTTTGTCTGCGCCGGTGTGTTTTTCCACCGCCTCCAGTGAAAAATCTGCGGTCAGTGTTTTGATCCGGTCCCGGTCGCTTTGGCTTGCGCCCGGCAGTTTATCCGCCTCGGCCAGGTAATTGAGCAGTCCGGCGGCAACCGCGTATTCTCTTCCCGGGGGAACCACCACCTGGTGGTCGGCATTGGCACCGGTCAGCGAATGGCGCGGCCCCACCCACACGAACAGATTCTTGTTTTCGCCGACCGGTTCGTGGAACCGGGAAAAGGCATGGGCGTATTCCACGTTGGAGATCCAGGTCTCTAAAAACCCGGCCCCGAAGGAGATCAGAAAATCGGCCTCGGCGATGTTGTATGCGGGGATGTGGCCGTATCCGTAGACCATCTGATTGGCGGTCCGAAGCGCCTCGTAGGCATAGGGATCATAGGCGATATGCGTCCCGCCGCCGGTCTGGTCTAAAAAGTAGCCGATGAACTCGGCCAGGGTCCCGTTCACCAGGTCCGTGAGGATGACGATCCGGTGGCCTTCCCCCCTGTCCGAAAGTTCCTTGATGCGCCGGGCCAGCATCTGTTCCGCTTTTGGCCAGGAGATCGGTTTGTATCTGGCCCCGCTTTTGACCAGCGGCCCCGGATGCCGGTCCGGGTTGTAGAGCTTGTGCAGGGCGGCCTGGCCCCGGGGGCAGAGCCTGCCGGAGTTGACGGGGTGGAGCGGATTTCCTTCCAGCTTGATCACCCTGCCGTCGAGATTCTTGGCCAGCATGCCGCATCCGGCCGGGCACTGTCTGCAGGTGGTGGCAAACCAGGTGTTTTCGCCCGGGGGAATATCGGCAAAGGGATTGATGTAGGGGATGAGATGGTTCATCCGGTCCTGGCACCCGGCTGCGGTCAGGGTCCCGGCCAGTCCCATGATTTTGAGAAAGTCCCTCCGGCTCACGTTCGGTTCGGGCATGATACGGCCTTAAGACGTAATTTCTGGATGAAGTGCCGACAAAAACATTACTTCTTCATTTTGCTGGATTTTCAAATGCTTTGCTTAAATACTCTAATTGAGACTTATCAGGAGGAAAATAGGGTGAAGGATGTATTTCGGATACGGATAATGTGTAAACCGCCAGACCGGTGTCGTCGGGAACCGGGCCGTACCGGAATGCAAGACGCCCTCCAGGAAACCGGCCTGAAGGGCGTTTCAATGATTCATATTCAGCTGCTTTACACCGGTTGATTAGATATAGTGCCGGTCGGGCGGCAGGGATATGGGGGAAATCCCCTAAACCCGGATTATCCTCCCCGGGCGGGTTAATGATTCGGCACCTCCCTATTCCTTTCTTCCCAGGTGAAAATCAATCCTATCCCCCATTTTTATTTTGTCCGGATTCCGTAATGTTTTTCTTACGGTAAGCGGATCATAATCTTTTCCGCCATCAGGGCAAATGCATGAACCCAGTTTATCAACCATTTTAGAAGAGGAGGACGGTATTCAAATGAAAAAAATCAGATTCAAACATATGTGGATCATCCTGATCGCCATCTGTACACTGGTCTTTGCGATTTCGTTTGCGGGGTGTTCGGACCGGGGCGAAAACAACCAGCAGGGGGTTGAAACCCAGCAGGGCGCTACCCCGGACCAGTCCACCGAAGGGGTCACGCCGGACCAGTCCACCCAGGGCACCACCCCCGGTGAGGAGGGAACCCGCGGATATTATGGCGGTGAAAATCAGAAGGAGGGCGGCGCCGCTGATCATCAGACCCAGCAGGGAGACACCCAGCAGAGCCCGAGTGATCAGACCGGCACCACCGATCAGCAGCAGCAATAGGAAACGACAGTCCAGTCCCGGGGTAATGGACTGGAAAACAGGGGCGTCTGCATATGACGCCGTTAATTTCGTTTCACTTTTCATACTCCAAAAACCAGGGCCATAAAGGAGATCCACAAATCTTCTCTATGGCCCTGATCATTTCCGATACCCGCCGCCCCGGCAAAGGTCCGCCGATGATATTAGGGTTGGCGCGGCGAGAATTTACTGATATATTCTTTCCTTTTGGTTTCAGGAGATTGTCACGCGGTGGCGCCGATTTGCCGCAGTGATCTATTTTTTTCAAGGACCCAGTGAAAGGAACATCATGCCAGATTTTTCGGAAGCCATCGGATGTCATATACCGGACGGGCTCACCTGCGGCCGGATCCGGCACATTCAGGTGAATATCGGCCGTCGATGCAACCTCGCCTGCCGGCACTGCCACCTGGAATGTGCCCCGGAGCGGGGCGAGCAAATGGATGCGGCGGTTATGGATGCGGTGGTCAATATCGTCTCCGGCAGCACAGCGGAACTGGTGGATATTACCGGCGGGTCTCCGGAGCTCCATCCTGATTTCAGGTACTTTGTCGGCGCCCTTCGTTCAACCGGCATCCCCGTTCAGGTGCGCACCAATCTTGCCGCCCTCCTGGAGCCCGGCCTGGAAGGGACCATGGAATTTTTAAGGAAACATGATGTCCGGCTGGTCGGGTCCATGCCCTGCTACCAGGAGGAAAATGTCCGGGCCCAGCGGGGGCCGGGGGTATATGAAAAAAGCATCCGGGCGCTGACGCATCTAAACGCCCTGGGATACGGCGGTGAAAACGGCCTGCAGCTCAACCTGGTCTACAATCCGGGCGGGGCCTTTCTTCCGGCAGGCCAGGCCGCACTGGAAAAGGATTACAAGCAGAAGCTGAAAGATCAGTTCGGCATCCGGTTTACCCGGCTGCTGGTGATCACCAACATGCCCATCGGGCGGTTCGGGCGGCTGCTGGCGGCCGAGGGTGCCATGGACCGGTACATGGCGGAACTGGCCCGGTCTTTTAATCCCGACACCCTGGAAGGGCTGATGTGCCGCCACCAGATCGGCATCGATTATGACGGCCGCATCTACGACTGCGATTTCAACATCGCCCTGCACCTGCCCGTCAACCACGGGGCCCCCGATCACATCCGGGAATTTGACCGCAGGAAGCTGGAAGGCCGCCACGTGGTCGTGGGCAACCACTGCTTCGGCTGCACCGCCGGCGCCGGATCCTCCTGCGGAGGTGCGCTGGCCCATTGAAGGGGCGGCTTGGATGGAACTTCACCTGGCTCATGGTTTGAATAAAAGGGCTTGAATCTCATTTCAATGGTTATCCGGAAAACGCCAGTTCGCTTCGAAAGGGGCGAGTTTGAAATGATTGTGATTTTAAGTCCCCCTTCGCTCCCCCTGGAGGGGGGAATAAACGGGGACGGCCCCTTCTTTAAATTCCCCCCTTGAGGGGGGCGAAGGGGGGTGTTGGGGGCCGGGCAAATTCAGAAGTCCCTTTCTGTAAAAACACCGCGCAGCAAAAAAATATCAGCAACTTTTGTTTATCAAGCGCCCCTCGTGTCACGTGTGTGTGCACCCCTGGCCCCCCTCAAGCGGAACACCCCCCTGGCCCCCCTCGAGCGGAACACCCCCCTCGCCCCCCTCAAGGGGGGAATGAAAAAAGTGAGTAGGGGACGGCCCCTTCCTTAAAATCCCCCCTTGAGGGGGGTGAGGGGGGTGTTCCTTGAGGGGGGCGAAGGGGGGTGTCGGGGCCGGGCAAATTCAGAAGTCCCTTTCTGTAAAAACCACCGAATAATTAAGCACCGCCTCGTCGGGGGCGGGGGGTGTCGCGGACCGGCTCACATGTCAACCCCCGGTGGCAAACCCCGGATAGAGCGTCATGCCGCCATCGACAAACAGGGTGGTGCCGTGGACATATTCCGATTCATCCGAGGCCAGCCACACGGCGGCCGCCCCGATGTCCGGGGGCTCACCGATGCGGCCCCAGGGGATGAGCGTCAGCAGCTTTTTCATCGCCTCCGGGGTTTCCCAGGCGGACCGGTTGATGGGGGTCCGGATGGCCCCGGGGCCGATGCTGTTGACCCGGATCTTGTGCTCGGCCGCCTCCTGGGCCAAAGATTTCATGAGCAGCTCGATGCCGCCCTTGGAAGCGGCATAGTTGGCGTGGCGGGCCCAGGGGATCACTTCGTGGACCGAACTGATGAAGATGATCTTGCCCGCAGCAGACGATTTTTCCGGCACCACGCCCCGGCGCAGAAATTCCCGCACCGCTTCCCGCGCGCACAAGAAGCCGCCGGTCAGGTTCACATCGATCACCTTCTGCCACTGGGCGAGCGTCATCTCGTGAAAGGGCGAATCCTTCTGGATGCCGGCATTGCTCACCAGGATGTCGATGGTGCCCAATTCGGCAATGGCTGTTTCAAACATATTCCGGACCTGATCCTCGCTGCTGACATCGGCTTCCACGGCCATGGCCCGCCGGTCCTTGCGCCTGATTTCCGAAACCAGTGTTTGAGCCGGTCCGGCATCACCGATGTAATTCACCACCACGTCCGCGCCCGCATCGGCCATCGCCAGGGCCACCCCTTTGCCGATTCCGCTTGCCGCTCCCGTAATCAGGGCCACCTGGTGTCTCAATCGCTCGCCGGTTTCCATCGTTCCTCCGCAGCGTAAACAGGTTGTCAATTCACTCGACCCCGCAATGTACGGTTCATGGGCGCCCATTTTG
The DNA here is from genome assembly GCA_963826785.1 of uncultured delta proteobacterium. GTDB lineage: Bacteria > Desulfobacterota > Desulfobacteria > Desulfobacterales > Desulfosalsimonadaceae > CAWGYD01. The sequence continues at coordinate 353,086 of CAWGYD010000003.1, read as the reverse complement.
CAGTCAAGACGGTATTTTCGAAGTTTCTGAATTTTATTAAGAATAAAGCATCGCTATCAAAAACGTCAAAAATCCGGTCAAAAAAAAGGGGCCGTCATGGAAAAAGTCGATGCCGTCATCATCGGGAGCGGGCAGGGGGGCGTGCCGCTGGGGGCGGAACTGGCCCGCAGCGGCAAAAAGGTGGTGTTGTTTGAGAAAAGCCGGTTCGGCGGCAGCTGCACCAATTGGGGCTGCACCCCGTCCAAGGCCTTTCTGGCCAGCGCGCATATGGCGGGCCGTGGGCGAAAAGCCACCCGGCTGGGGCTTTTTATCCGGGTGGAAGTCGACTTTGCGGCGGTGATGCACCGGGCAAGGCGCATCCGGGATGACTTTTCCCGGTCCGCCGAAAAGCGGGCGCGCAAGAGCGGCATGGAAATCATTGACGCGGAAGCCGCCTTTACCGGTGAAGGGTATGTGCAGGGCGGCGGGCGCACGTTTTCAGCGCCGCTGGCGGTGATTGATACCGGAAGTCTTCCCATGGTCCCGCCCATAGAGGGCATGGACGGGGTCGATATTCTCACCGACCGCAATTTCTGGAGCCTGACCCGTCTTCCCGAAAAGACCCTGGTTCTGGGGGGCGGCTACATCGGCCTCGAGCTGGGGCAGGGACTGGCGCGGCTGGGAAGCGAAGTCCATATCATCGATGTCAATGACCGCATTCTAAAAAGCGAAAGCCCGGCGGTGAGCGAGGTGCTGCACCAGTCCCTCAAACAGGACGGGGTGATTTTTCACCTGGACCAGTCCGTCAACCGGGCCGAACAGGAAAAACAGCGCGTGCGCCTGTACTTGAAGAATGGCGAAATCCTGGAAGGCGACGCCCTGCTGGTGGCCGCCGGCCGCCGGCCGGACACCGGGGCGCTCAATGCCGAAGGGGCCGGCATCGAGTTGACGGATAAAGGCTTTATCAAGGTGGATGCACAGCTCGAATCCACCCGCCCCGGGGTATATGCCATGGGCGAGGCCGCGGGGCAGCCCGCGTTCACCCACGTGGCCTGGGAGGATTACCGCCGGGTGCGGGACGTCATATCCGGAAAGAAGCGCACCAGGGACGACCGGGTGCTCGCCTATGCCGTATTTACCGAACCCCAGGTGGGCCGGGCGGGCCTGAGCGCCGAGCAGGCGGTGGAGGAAGGCTTCCGGATTCAAACCGCGACCATGGCGGTCAAGGACATGGCCCGGGCCATCGAGTGGGGAGATGAACTCGGATTCTACGAGATGGTCATCGACCAGGACACCGGCCGGATCCTGGGGGCGACCCTGGTGGGGTACGAGGCCGGGGAACTGGTGCACGTGTTCGTCGATCTCATAGAGGCCGATGCCGACTGGAAGCTGCTGGAGCGTGCGGTTCACATCCACCCCACCTACGGCGAAAACCTGCCGTCCCTGGCGCGCATGTTCAACGCACAGTAAAGCTTTTCTTGCGTATGGATTGAAACAGCGGGTGTCTTTCTGCCCGTTGTCGGCACCGGCGCGGGGACACCCCCCTTCGCCCCCCTCAAGGGGGGAATTGAAAAAAGGATTCTCGCCTCTCCCTTCATTTATTCCCCCCTCGAGGGGGGTGAGGGGGGGTGTTCCCTTGAGGGGGGCAGGGGGTGTCCCCGCCCGTCCCAGAGGGGACCTCTTTATCCCCTTGAGGGGTGAGGGGGGTGTTCCCTTGATGGGGGCGCAAAGCGTATTCTCGAGGGGGATAGAGAAGCGATCGTGGGGCATCCCTTCATAATTCCCCCCTTGAGGGGGGCGAAGGGGGGTGTCCGACCGCCCGTCTCCAGAGGGGACCTCTTTTATTCCCCCCTTGAGGGGGGTGAGGGGGGGTGTTCCCTTGATGGGGGCGCACAAGCGTATTCTCGAGGGGGGATAGAGAAGCGATCGAGGGGGCATCCCTTCATTAATTCCCCCCTTGAGGGGGGCGAAGGGGGGTGTCCGACCGCCCGTCTCCAGGAAGGACTCCTTTTTTTATTCCCCCCTCGAGGGGGGTCAGGGGGGTGTCGGACCTGCGGATACCAAAAAAAAATGAAGTCACTTAATTTAATCTGTTTGCCAATTCAAAGCCCTTAAAAACATCCAAATCGCCTCATGCCTTCGGCGAGAGATCTGTTTTTCAACATGCCGTCTTTGATTCAAAAACTGCGCTTTTCCCCCTTTGTGGCCCAACTGGTGGTCACCCGCCGGTGCAATCTGGCCTGCGCCTACTGCAGCGAGCATGAACCTTTAGGGGAACCGGTTTCGGCGCGGGTTCTCGAAAAGCGGATGGAGCGGCTCAAAGCACTCGGGACCCGGATCATCACCCTCACCGGCGGTGAGCCGACCCTGCACCCGGACCTCTGCGAACTGATTCGATATGGCCGCAGGCTGGGTTTCTTCCGGGTGTCCATGATTTCAAACGCCCTCAATTTCACCCCCTCCCTGGTCCGGGAACTCGATGCCGCCGGACTCCAGGAATTGCAGGTCTCCATCGACGGGGTCAGCCGGAATCAAATCACCCGAAAGGTCCTGGATCACCTGCAAAAACCCATGGAAATCCTGCGGGCGAACAGCCGGTTCAACGTCACCGTAAACGCGGTGGCCGGTGCATGCCCGCCCCATGAGCTCAAAACCATCCTGTGCTGGTCAAAGCAGATGGGGTTTGCCGCCCGGGTGGGATTGATGCACGAGGCCCTGGGTCAGCTGAGCCTTTCCCCGGAGGCGCTTTTTCGCCATGCGGATATCCTCTCTTTGCTTCCCCGCACCTTCCGGGATTTTTCCGGGTACCGGGGCCGGCTGGCCCGAAACGGGGCCGCGCCCTTTAAATGCCGGGCCGGAAGCCGTTTCATCTACGTGGATGAAACGGGCCGGGTCTCCATGTGCTCCCAGACCCGCCAGCACTGGTCCATGCCGCTTGAAAGGCTCTCCATGCGTCACTTGAAGGAGCGGTTTTACGCGTCCAAACCGTGCCAGGACCGCTGCACCCTCGGCTGCGTCCGCTCCTGCAGCCAGTTTGAAAACTGGCGAAGACAGGACGGGAAGGCTGCTTTTTAACTTGCATGCGGGCCGGCATTCCTGAGATGATTTGCCGATGGATGCCTTAAAGTCACTTGTCTCTTCCCTGGTACTGACCATGCTGCTGCTTCTGCCCCTGCCGGTGCAGGCCCACGCGGACGACTGGCTGTTTTCGGCGGGGTATTCCTGGTTGAGCGGTTTTTACGAGATCCGGTCGGCCTATCGGCAAAACGCCCGGGATGCCGGCCGGGGCGATGACATCTATCCCCTGTCCATCGGCGTGTTTTTCCAGGCCCACCGCAGGATCACGGACCGGCTCCGGGCGGGGGCCGGCGCGGGGCCTTTCATGCTCCTCATCGATGATGCGAATCATGTCCAGATTCCGGCCAGTCTGAGCGCAAAATTCCTCTTTTTCCCCGATGCGGCATATTCTCCCTATGTGCGCGCCGGGCTGTCCTGGCACTACGCTTCGGGGGATTACGTGTCGAAATCCCGCCCGGGGGTGCTGGCGGGTGCGGGGATGGAGCTGCTGCGAAAAAAACGCCTGCGCCTGGGACTGGAAGCCGCATACGACGGCGCCCGGGTCGACATCGAGCGGCCCTATCCCGAAGATGCCCGGACCATCCGCCCGGGCGCGCTGACCCTGTCGGTATTTGCGCTGTTTTGATGGATTAACGGGGGATTTATTTCCTCAAGCGGAACACCCCCCTTCGCCCCCCTCAAGGGGGGAATTGAGAAATGGGGAACTCTCGAGGGGGGAATGAAGAAAGTGAAGCCTCGAGGGGGAACACCCCCCCTGCCCCCCCTCAAGGGGGGAATAAAAAAAGTGAAAACTCAAAGGGGGGAATAGGATATCAGGGGGACGGCCCTTCCTTAATCCACTCTCAGGGGGACTGCCCCCTCCTTAATCCATCCCTTGGGGGGACTGCCCCCCTTTGCCCTTCCCCCTCAAGCGGAACACCCCCCCTCAAGCGGAAACCCCCACCCCCCTCAAGGGGGGAATTGGTAAGATCAGGGGGGCGGCCCCTTCTTAAAATTCCCCCCTTGAGGGGGGCGAAGGGGGGTGTCGGGGGGCCGGGGAGAAACAAGATTTCCCATCATTCCATCATTCCATCATTCCATCATTCCATCATTCCATCATTCCATCATTCCCATCAATCCCATCATTCCCTCATCCCATCAATCCCTCACCCCATCATCCCTCACCCTCATCCCATCATTCCCATCACTCCCTCAATCCCATCAATCCCTAACCCCTAACCCTTAACCCTAACCCTAACCCTCAACCCTCAACCCCTAACCCTACCCTAACCCCTAACCCCTAACCCCCTTATTTTCCAACCTATTTTCCGCCGTCAACGACGGAGCGGACGGCCTGGGCGAGTTTTTCGGTGGATTCGGCTTTGTAGATGAAGGCGGCGGCGCCGGCTTGGCGCATTCTTTCTTTGGTGGAATCGTCATCATGCATGCTCAAGCCGATAATCCGGGTTTCCGGATGGGTTTTGATGATTTCGGCGGTGGCCTCGATGCCGTCCATACCGGGCATGGAGATGTCCATCAGGATGACGTCGGGGGACGTCTGTTCGGCCAGGTGCACCGCCTGCCGGCCGTTTTCGGCCTGGGCCACCACCTCGAAATCCGCCTGGTTTTCCAGGATTCCGGCCAGGCCCTGGCGCATCACGGCATGGTCGTCTGCCAGCAGGATGCGGATTTTGTCCGGCTTTGCCGTAATTTCCGGGCCGGCGGACGGCTTTTCGACGCGCGCCTCCGGAAAATCGGCGCTCAGCGGTTCTTCCCCATCATCGGGATGCGGCCGGATCTCCCTGGGGACGCTCAGTTCGATGCGGCAGCCCTGCCCCGGGGCGGTGGTGATCTCAAATGTTCCCCCCAGAAACCCGATCCGCTCCTCCACGGCAAACAGGCCGAACCCGTCGTCATTTGCCTGCCGGTTCCGGAGTTCGGGCAGATCGAATCCCCGGCCGGAATCGTGGATGCGGATGCGGATCTGTCCGCCGGTTTCTTCGATGTCGAGTTTCGCCTCATGTATTCCGGCATGTTTGACGATGTTAAAGAGCAGTTCCCGCACCGAGCGGTACAGGGCGGAGGCCAGCGCGGGAGATTCGGGTTCCGCTTCCGGGGCGGTGTGAAGGGAAACGTCGATTCCGTGGTTTTCCTTCATGTCTCTCGCCAGCCAGTTCAGCGCGGCCAGCAGACCGTTCTGGGCCAGAACGGGGGGGCTGAGTTCATGGGAAAGGGTCCGGCATTTGCCGATGGCCTCATCGATGATCTGCTCGAATGAAGAAAGCCGCCCCGCGAGTTTTTCGTTCATCTGGTCTTCCGGAACCAGGCTGCCCAGGCGAAACCGCATGGAGGCCAGGTACTGCTGCAGGTCGTCATGCAGGATGGCGGCGATGTGCCGCCGCTCGGCATCTTCGGCCCGGGACAGTTCCAGGGCCAGCCGGCCCATGGCCTCGGCCCGGGCTTCGGCTTCGGCGGTGCGTTCGGCCACCCGGACTTCCAGTTCATCGCGGTAGCGCGCCAGCGCTTTTTCCTCCTGCCGGCGCCGGGTGACATCCCGGCAGATGCCGCAGGCCAGAAGCTTTCCCCCGATGCGCACGGCGAAAATGTTGGACTGCACGATGCGCCGGGCGCCGTCTTCCCGCTCGATTTCATCCTCGATGGTCCGCTTCAGGTAGGCCCCTTCTTCCAGGGCCGCCAGCAGTTTTTTCCGGGCGGTTTCCAGGAAAGCGGGTGTCCGGATTTCGCGGGGGGCCAGCCGGTACTGGACATCCCACAGGTAGGCGCCCATGGCCTGCTCCCGTGAAATGCCGGTGATCTGGACCTCTCCCTTGTTCCACTCGACAATCTTGCCCTCATGGTCGATGATGATGATGCCGTCGAAGGATTCGGCAATCAGGCTGCGGAACGTGGCCTCGCTCTGCTGCAGGGCCGCCTCGGCTTCCCTGCGGGCCGTGACGTCGAACAGGGTCACCCGGAAGCCTTCCCTTGCGTCGGTCACATCCCGCACGGGAACCGCGGTTGCATTGAGCCAGATCACCCGGCCATCCGGGCAGACCCGGCGCAGGTCTTTTGTCCGGGATGCATTTTCGGCGGCACTTTCCCGCAAAAGGCGATAGCAGGCGTCCCGGTCCTCGGGGATGATGAGGGTTTCCACACGCCGGCCCATCAACTTCGCGCGTTCCTCGCCCATCAGGGTGGCCGCGGTGAGATTGAGCCGCCGGATGGTCCCATCGTCGTTTACGGAAAGATATCCCGCCGGCGCAAATTCGTAGAGGTCGAGGTAGGCGTCCCGGGCGTCGATCAGTTCGGACTGGGTCCGGCGAAGCTCCTCATTCTGCACCTCGAGTTCCACCTGGTGCACTTCCAGTTCGTGCACCAGGACTTTCATGTCCCCGGTGTCCAGGCCGGACAGGTCCGGCCGCCGGCGTTGAAGCCGGGTCAGGGCTTTTTTGCGCAGGTCCTTGAAATTGTCTTCCCAATGGCCGTGTTGATCGCCGATCATGCGTTTTTCTCCGTTGCGTCTTCAAAACCCAGCAGGATGAGGTCGGATTCCTGTCCGAGCTGTTTGAGCCGGCGGGCGTTGAGCAAAAACGTCCGGCGGCCGATGACTGGAAAATCGTGCGCCACCGCATAATCCGAAATGACGCTGTCCCGGGGCATAATCTCTTCCAAAAGCCGCCGCAGTTCGGGGATTTTCCACTGGCCGCTGCCCAGTTCATAAACGGGCAGGCCTTCCGTCTGTCTCGGGTGGGCGGCAAACTGGTGGTAAAACGCTTCATTGGCTTTTACCACCCGCAGTTGGCCATCGAGCACCAGCAGCGGTTCGCGCACCGTATCCACGATGCTTTCGAAAAAGTCGCGGGAGGCCTTGGCGGTTTTGATATTGTTGATGTCCACGATGGTCATCACCAGGCCGTCGATGACGTTTTCGGTGGTGCGGTAGGGGAGCATGCGCACCAGGTGCCACCGGCCGTCCTGGTCCTGCACCTCCTTTTCGGCGGGGATGAGCGAATCGAGCACCCGGCGGCAGTCTTTCATCAGGTCGGGGTAATCCATGCTGAAGGTCAGATCGGACAGCGGCCGGCCGATATCCGTGTCGATGAACTTGACCAGGTCCCGGGCTTTCTGGGTGTAGCGCTTGACCCGCAGCTGGTTGTCCAGAAATATGATCGCCACCTGCATGGAGTTGAGCAGGTTGTTCATGTCGTCATTGGAGCGGGCCAGGGCTTCCACCTTGGCAGTAAGCTCGGCATTGACGGTGTTTAATTCTTCATTCAGGGATTGCATCTCTTCCCGGGAGGTCTCCAGCTCTTCATTTGAGCTGTTGAGCTCCTCGTTGGTGGACTGAAGCTCTTCATTGGAGCTCTTGAGTTCCTCATTGGTGGTCTGCAGCTCCTCGATGGTGGACTGGAGGCTTTCCCGGGTATACTGGAGTTCCATCTCCAGCTGCTCCCGGAGTCCGGGCTCCTCGGTCGCTTTTTCCGGTGCCGCACCCTTTCCCGGCTTCTTCTTTTCGGCAAGAGGGGACGATTGCAGGGTCACCAGCAGCAATCCGCGAAGATTTTCCGGGGCATTGAGGGCCCGGACGGTCATGTCCGTTGAGGTCGTGCTTCCGTTGGTCTTTACCTGGATGCCGCGCTGCACCACTTCCGCCTTCTTTTTTTGCCGGATCTGGCGCAGCGCGGCGGTAAGGGCCGTCTTGAGTCCTTCCCGGGCCATGCCGGGGAGGCTGTTTTTCGGCTGCCCCTGCTCCGGCTCCAGGTACAGGCCGGAGCGGCCGTGGACATAGAGCACCGTGTCGTGTTCGTCCACCACGATGCTGCAGGGCACGAACCATTCCAGCAGCAGGCGCTCGATGCTCCGGGGCAGCATGCCCCCCCCGCGGCCGGTGCGCGCTTCGGGCGCATCGGGCGGTTCATCCCGGTCGTGCCGGTGCACCGGGGGCAGCTGCGGATACACATAATGTGATGTTTCCAGTCGCCGCAGGATCTTGTGCCGGCTGTCGATCATCTGAAACAGGCGGCTCGATTCCCCCGGGGTCTCCGATGAACCCAGAAAGAGCATCCCGCCGGGTTTCAGGGCGTAATGGAAAAGGGGGAAGAGCCGCTGCTGGGCGCTGGCGTCCAGGTAAATGAGCAGATTGCGGCAGACGATGAGATCCATCCGGGTGAAGGGCGGATCGGAGATGACGTTCTGAATGGCGAAAACCACCATGTCCCGAATGCTTTTGTGAATGCGGTAGTATCCGTCTTCTTTGGAGAAATACCGGATCAGGCGCTCGGGGGAGACGTCGGCGGCGATCCCTTCGGGATACAGCCCGCTGCGGGCCGTCTCGATGGCGTGTTCGTCCAGGTCGGTGGCAAATATCTGGACCTGCATGATCTTCTCGGCCCTGCGGATCTGTTCGTCGAGCAGGATGGCGATGGAATAGGTCTCTTCCCCCGAGGCGCAGCCGGGGATCCACACGCGCAGGTTCCGGCCGTCCTCGCGGGATTCCAGGAGCTTGGGGATGGCTTTTTGCGCCAGGGCCTCAAACGCCTCCGGGTCCCTGAAAAAACTGGTGACGCTGATGAGCAGCTCCTGGAGCAGGATATCGAGTTCCCGGGGGTTTTCCCGTAGAAAGCGCAGGTAGTCCCGGGGCCCTTCGATCCGGTGAACGTTCATCCGCCGCTCGATGCGCCGGGACATGGTACTTTTTTTATAGCTGGTGAAATCCTGCCCCGTATGGCTCCGCAGGCGGACCAGGATGCCGTGGATGGCCTCATCCGGCAGCAGCAGGTTTTCTTTCCGGTGCGAAAGCTTGAGAAAGGGACCCCGGCAGTATTGCACCAGGGCTTCGGGAAGCGATTCGGGCGAGAGAACAAAATCGACCAGGCCCGTAGTGATGGCGCTGTCCGGCATGCCGGCGTACTTGGCCGTATCCGGGTCCTGGACCATGGCCATGCCGCCGGCGGCCTTGATGGCTTTTATGCCCAGGGTGCCGTCGTTTCCCGATCCGGAGAGGATTACGCCGATGGCGTACTCCTTTTGATCATCGGCCAGGGCGCGGAAAAAATAATCGATGGGATGATAGGAGACTTCCGGCATGTCATCCTGCTTTACGTGGTGAAGCACGCCGTTTGAGATGGTGAGCAGGGAGTCCTTGGCCACCACGATCCGGTTGGCCTCGATGCGCGTGGATTCCTCGCCGGATGTAACGGAAATGTCGGTGACGTTGGCGATCAGTTCGGGGAGCAGGCTCTCCCGATGGGGTTTGATATGCGTGATCACCACAAACCCGATGCCCGAATCCACCGGCATATTGGAAAAAAATAACTGCAGGGCTTCGAGTCCCCCGGCCGAAGCCCCGATGGCCACGATGGGGGTTTTGACGGCCGGCGGCAGATATTCCGGATCACCGGAACGACTCTTTGGGTCTTTGGCCGGCGGTGCGGCTCGATCGTCGCGGTTTTCGGGTTTTTTCAACTCTCCATCGAGTTCGGGCTCGTGTTCGGGCGCGGTCCTTTTTCTGGACTTCTGCGGCGCTTTTTTCCTTTCGGCCATGGTTCCCCTCCCTTGGGGCGTATTTGATGCATAAAGATCAACATTATAGACAATTTCAAATTATTATCAATTCAATTCTGTCAGAATTGATCAGAATTCGGGCAGCGGCAACCCTTTGGCTCCGGGGTTAAGTGGCCTTGGCCGGAAACAGCTACCCGGCCCGCAGAAGGGGTACAGGCACGACACCCCCCTGACCCCCCTCAAGGGGGGAATTTAGAAATACGGAACACCCCCTTGGATCCCCACAAGGGGGGAATTTCCGCTATGTATAACATCCTTCTGACCCTCCTCGAAGGGGCATATTCACTATACCCTCAAGCGCTACACCCCCCTGACCCCCCTCAAGGGGGGAATACGACAGGTGGCATCTCCCCTGCAAGGGGGGAATACGACAGGTGGCATCTCCCCTGCAAGGGGGGAATACGAATGCAAGGGCATCTCCTTCAAGAGGGGATACGAACGCACGGCATCTTCCCTTAGGGGGGAATACGAAAGCAAGGAATCTCCTCTCAAGAGGGGAATGCTGACATCTTCTCTCGAGGGGGGAAATACGAATATCTCCTCTCGAGAGGGGAATGCAAACGTATGGCATCCCCCCTGCAAACCTCCGTCATTCCGGCAATCTGTTAGCCGGAATCCAGTCAAGCAATCAAATGATGAATCCCGCTCTCGCCCGGGCGACCCCCTATTTATTCCCCCCTTGAGGGGGGTTAGGGGGGGTGTCGCGGCCTGCCGCCGCCAATCTGTTAGCCGGAATCCAGTCAAGCAATCAAATGATGAATCCCGCTCTCACCCGGGCATCCCCCCTATTTATTCCCCCCCTTGAGGGGGGGTTGGGGGGGTGTTCCCTTGAGGGGGGCGAAGGGGGGTGTTGCGGCCTGCGGCCGCCCCGAGGCCCCCCCTCCTTTCAAACCAGACGCGCGACAGCGTGGACTCGGCGGTCCCGCCCAGGGTGTTGCTGTCGATCATGAGGCTGATGCCGATGATATCCGGGACGCTTTGGTGCTCCGGGTAGGCCTTCAGAAAATCCTTGCCGACGTCGCGAAGCACACCCTGCTGTTTTCCCCAGCTGCCCGCTTCCCCATCCGATGGCGATGTAGCGCATGAACGCATCATAATCCGGGTCAACGGCCACGGGTTTTTCCCAGCGCCGGTTGGCCCAGACATAGGCGATGGACTCGGGCATTTCGTAGCCCATGAAATCGTGCCGCCGGGTATCGAAAGCCACGATGAGGTAAAAGGCGGCGTCGTTTTTGCCCGAATCCCGCAGGTCCGCCGCCGGTGAAGGGAGCTTTTCGGGGGTCATGGCAAATCCGAGGAGGGGATAGGTTTGCGGGTCGATGCGAAATGTTGCAGGGGTGATGCGCATCAGCACCTTGTTTTCGATCCGGTCCTTCAACTTGTCCCGGTTGAAAATGGCCAGCCAGTATCGGCTGTTGTACACCGGCCCGGGCCGGCTCACCAGGTGCAGTTTTCCATCCCTGATAAAGAAGTAGACCGGGTCGCCCAGGGGGCTTGTCCATCCCCGCGTTTCGGCATAGGCCAGAAAGGGTTTTCCCGGCGGCACATCTTCCTGCCCGGCCAGATTAAGCACCATGATCCGCCGGTCTTCCCGGGCGTCGCCGGGTACGGAAAGGGCCAGGACCAGGAGCAGGACGGCCAGCAGGACTGCCGGGTGATTTTTTTTCATGATTCCGAATCCATTATTATCGACTGCCATGTGTTTCATTTATTGATTGCCATGTGTTTTTTGCCAGGTGCGACACCCCCCTTCGCCCCCCTCAAGGGGGGAATTGTGATGGTGGAAATCGTTATGAATCCCGATAAATGTGAATCCTGCATAGACGTTCCTTTATCCCCCACAGACGTTATTTGCCTACCTTGGAGGGGACCCCTAACTGTGCAATTCCCCCCTTCGCCCCCCTCAAGGGGGGAATTGTGATGGTGGAAATCGTTGTGAATCCCGATAAATATAAATCCACCATAGACGTTCTTTATCCACCACAGACGTTATTTGTCCACCTTGGAGGGAGCCCCTAACTGTGCAATTCCCCCCTTGAGGGGGGGCAGGGGGGGTGTTCCCCCGAAGAACCCCTCTGCTCCCCCAAAACCCGCCCACCTCGAAAAACCTTACGCTCCGCACCGGTTGAATGCAAATCCGGGCACACCGGATCTATCCCATCCACACCCCGAAGCGCATCCGCCAGGACAGGGCGGGGTAGACGGCAAAAGCGGCGAACAGGAGGGCGCAGGCCGCCATGACGGCAAGGGCGCGGCGGGTGCGGCGGGTTTTCTCGGGCAGGAGATCGGGGCGGCGGGCGCATACCCGGTGGATCATCAGGGCCAGGGGGCCCTGGACTGCGGCCATGCCCAACAGGCCGAACAGCAGAAACCCGGCAAAGCGGTGCTCCGGGAGAAACAGACACCAGGGGCAGTGGTGGTGCAGGACTTCATAGATATAGGCGGAAAAGACCCGGACCAGGGCCAGGGCCGCCACAGGCGCCCACAATATACAAAGAACAGCCGCGGCCGCGGCACTTCCGCCGGGATCGGCCCGGGTGAAAAAACCGTGCCCGCCGGCGGCCGCCATAAAAAACGTCAGCAGGAAAAAAAGCCGCACCAGGCCGGCATCGCCGATGACTTGGCTGCCGCCGGCGCGCACGGCAGCGCCCCCGGAGGCAACCGAAGCAACCTGATCGTACACCGCGCTGCAGCAGTCCACGGGCGAATGGGTGTTTACGTGCGAAAGAAAGTCAAATGCGGCAAACGATGCCAGCACCAGCAGGGGCAGGCAGAAAAGCAGCATCCGGGAGGCGGGTTTGACCAGGGGGAAATCGGGCCGGCCGTGATTGATCCGCTCCAGTACGCGCCAGGCATACAGGGATGCCAGGGCGCACAGGGTGAAAAAAAAGGCTTTTCCCCCACGCCCGGCGGCGGCCTGGAGCACCCCGGTGCCGCACATGGCGCCGGGAACCAGCGCCGGAAACCCGTTGGTGACGGCCATGACCAGGGCGGCGGCCGCAAACAGGGCCAGGACGAAGGCGGCCCGGCCCGAAAGCGCCGCGGTTTCGGCCGCACTTTCCAGGCGCAGCTGTTCATTTTCAGCAGATGCCGGGTCCCAGAAGACCAGCACCCGCGCGGAAACGATTGCCGCCCGGGACAGAAACACCAGGGCCAGCAGGTCGAAAGAGAGGACGGTCAGCGAAAGGGGGTGCCAGATCATAGGGGGGCTCCCCCCGGGCGACACCTCCCTGGGCAATACCTCCTTGTGCGACACCCCCCTTCGCCCCCCTCAAGGGGGGAATTGGAATATTTGGCCCCTCCTGGATTTAAAACCGGAGATTTCTCACCCCCCGGGCGACACCCACCCGGGCAACACCTCCTTGTGCGACACCCCCCTTCGCCCCCCTCAAGGGGGGAATTGGAATATTTGGTCCCTCCTGGATTAAAACCTGGGGATTTCTCGTCGGCGACACCCACCCGGGAACCTCCTTTGCGACACCCCCCTTCGCCCCCCTCAAGGGGGGAATTTGAATATTTGGCCCCTCCTGGATTTAAAACCGGAGATTTCTCCTCCCCCGGGCGGGGATTTGCGAATTTTGCCTGTCTATTCCCCCCTCGAGAAGGGCCGCCCCTCCTAAATTCCCCCCTTGAGGGGGGCGCAGGGGGGTGTTCTCCACAGAATCGAACCCCCTTCGCATTATTCCCCGCTTGAGGGGCCGCCCTTTCTAAATTCCCCCCTTGAGGGGGGCGCAGGGGGGTGTTCTTCACGGAATCGACCATTTGCGCCATTTGCGCCATTTGCTCAATTTGCCCCATTTGCGCCATCTGCGCCATCACCGCCAAAAGGGGACAACTCCCCGCCCAACTTCCCCTGTATCAGCTTAAACCGCCGGTCCGCAAATCGCGAACGCATCACCCGGTGGTCGTGGGCGGTGACGACCACGATGCGGCCGGCATCGGCATGGGCCCTGAGGCGCTCCAGGATGCATGCGGTGGCGGCATCGTCCTGGTGGGCCGTGGGTTCGTCGGCCAGGATCAGCTCCGGCTGCGGGCACAGCGCCCGGGCGATGGCCACCTTCTGGCGCTCACCGCCGGAAAGTTCATGCACGCCTTTTCCCGCCAGGTGCCCCGCGCCGATGGATTCAAGGGCCGCGCGCGCAGAAAGGCGGATGTCTGATATTTTCATGGCCCGGGGAATCAGCGGCGCCATCACATTTTCAACTGCCGACAATCCCGGCAGCAGACGGGCATGTTGGAAGATGATGCCCACCCGCCTTCGCCACAGGTCCTTGTGGGCCGAAACCCACCGGGACACGGCTTCGCCGTCGGCGGCGATCTCGCCTTTTCCCGGCCGGATCAGCCCGGCCAGCAGGTGAACCAGGGTGCTCTTGCCCGCCCCGGTGTCCCCGCCGATGAGATGCACCTGCCCGGCGCAAAACGCGGTGCTGATATCGTCTATGACGCACCTCTCTTTTCCCCCGGGACCGGGCCGGGAAAAAGAGATGTGCCGGCAGGACAGTTCCCGCATGATCACCTTTTCCATGTTCAGGGTCTGATAGGCCCTTATTGTTAATCGGGGTGTCCAAAATCCCCCCCGCCCCCCTTTGCGAAAGGGGGGAGAACGCAGACCCCGTCACGCTCTCACTTCACGCTCTCACTTCCTCTCACTTCACGATTTCCCGTCAATTTTCCCTTCAGGCTTCCCCGTCGATCATATCCATGGGCGCGGCGGATGCATATCTCAGGGCGGACAGCAGGCCGGCTGCGGCAAAGGGGGCGACCACGAGGGCGCAAACCTGGACCAGCACCGCCAACGCCCCGGCAGGATCGGGAAACAAGGCGGGGGGATGCTGCTGCCAGCCGAAGAAGAAGGCCGCCGGCCAGGTAGCGCCGGGAAAAAAGACCAGGGCGTATGCCGCGGCCATGCCGATGGCCGAAGCCGCAAGACCGATGATGGCCGCACGGGTCATTTGGAGGGCGGCGATGTCTTTGGTGGTCCATCCCATGGATTTTAAGAGTCCGATCTCCTGCTTCCGTCCGGCGCCTTCCCGGCCGGAATAGATCATGATCAGCACCAGGGCCAGCACCGAAGGGATCAGCGCCGTCATGAAGAGGCCGCCGCGCATGGCATAGGATGCCGCATACCAGCCCGCAGTGCTCTGCCGGGTGGCGATGCGCACCGGAAATTCGAAGGCGTTTAGAAGATCGGGAAGGATGGCGTCCTGCTCCCCGTCATGAAAAACGTCAACAGCCAGATCGGTGGCATATCCCGGGGGCAGGCCCAGCACCTTTCGGGCGTCATCGGCCCCGACCAGCACCACGTCCTGGACCGCTGCGGCAACAAAGCGCTCAAAGGTGGCGATCACGGTAAACGATTGCGTGTGCTGCCCGGTCAGAATCAGCGTGTCTCCCGGCGCGCACCCGGCAGCCGGTCCGGCAATGGCCTGGCCCCGGCCGGGCGCGCCGGCATTGGCCAGTGCCCCCGCCGGCTTTTCCATCCCCACCAGGGTGAGTTGCGTATCGCCCGCACGCACCAATCCCCACACCCGGGGCCGGGGATGGATCACCCCGGCAACGACGGCAGCCGCCGCCACCGCGGTTTGGGCCTCCATGGGCTGCCACCCGCCGGGCCCGGTCCTGCGGATGACCAAAGACGGCCCCGCATCGATGATTTTCAGGGCAGTGTCGGACAGGGCGCGGGTCAGCAGCAGGGCGGCTGCGGCGACCATGATGACCAGGGCGAGCACCCCTGTGAGCAGGAGGGCCTCACCAGGACGGCGCAGCAGGTCACGGGCCGCCCACACATAAAGGGGGCGGAAATGAAAATTCATGGGGACGTCCCCCGGAAGACCATGCGCATGGGGTCCGGGTCGGGGATAAAAATTTCGGGTGAAAATCGAGCGCTCGCACCTGCATCCGGGATTTCCGGATGCCTGGCGGCCCGGCCGGAGGGCACCAGCGCGGGGGCGGACAGGTTGAGCAGGGAAACCAGGGCTTCTGCCCGGCCGTCATTCAAGGCGTGCTGGAAACGGGCGGAAAGCAGGATCAGAACAGCGGCAAATACGAAGATGATGAGAACGGCCTTGATCAGCAGCACGGCCGCATCGAACCGGTCGGTATGGGCGGGATCGCAATCCATGAGGAAAAAGGCGGCTTACTCGGACATTTTGGCGGAGACGATGTCTTTGCCGGTGATTTGTTTCCACCTGGCATCATCCAGGTCCGCCAGGGAAAATACCGTGGCCCCCCCGTGGCGCGCCTGAAATGCCGCCAGCTGCGCCATGTCGACCGGCACCAGGGAGGGGCCCATGGGCCCGATGACATCGGACCCGGCCACCCATTTCACCTCCCGGGCATCCACCGGGGCGCCGGTGAAATATTCCTGCACCACCGGTTTTTCAAGATCGCCCGATTGAACGCCCAGATAGATCTCCGGGTGCATCCAGGACTTGAGCATGCACCCGGTGCCGCAGAAATACCAGGTGGTGCCGTCCGCAAGCACGATGGCGGCGGCGGATTTCGGGTGTTTGGCCACCTGCATGGCGCAGACCGGGCAGCGGTCGGTGTCGCTGACCTGCAGGATGTCGTTCTCATCTAACGGCAACACCCCGGGCACCGGCCGGTCATCGAACAGCTGGGGGGTCACCTGGTCGTTCTCGGAATTTTCTTCCCGGGTCGCCGGCGGTTGATCCTGGGGGTTCTGGCCCTCGATTTCCGGGGGCTGGGGCACGGCGGTTTCAGGGCGCTCGTGACCGGGTATCCCGGTGTTCTGCGGCATGGTCATATCCGATTCCGGCATCCGCCTTTGCTCTTTTGCGGCGCCGCTGTCGGGTTTCACCACCCGCCCGGGTTGCTCTTCCGGGGTGGCCGACTCGGTCCCGTCCTCGCCGCACGCGCAAAGGAACACGGGGGCCAGTAAAATTGTCAGGCAGAATAAGATGACGTATATTTTCTTCATGGAAAATCTCCTTGGCTGCGGGGTGCGAAGACGAAATTTTGAAATCCGTCCCGCACCCCGGAATTTTTGAAAAATATCGGCAACGGACGTAAAATAAGTAGTCCGCTGGGCCGGGGTTGTCAAATGGGCCGGACACCCCCCTTCGCCCCCCTCCAGGGGGGATTTGGATTGCGGGATTCACCGGGTTCCTTCTCCGACCGGAAATGACGGAAAGGGCCGCGCAGTGGGATCGGCTCAAACTCCCCGTCAGTGTCATAAGTGAAAATTCCCCCCTTGAGGGGGGCCGGGGGGTGTTCTCCCGGAAATACGCGACTTTAACAATAATTAATGTCAACTAATCATCGTTAACATTCGATGTTCAGCGTTCAGCGTTCAGCGTTCGACGTTCGAAGTTCAACGTTCAACATCGAACATCGAACATCGAATATTAAAATAGGGATCAAAGGCGATCCATCATGAGTCATCTGGATATCACCTCGATGTTTTTGCTGGGGCTGTTTGGGGCCGGGCACTGCGTGGGGATGTGCGGGCCGCTGGTGCTGGTCTTTCCGGCGGGGGCCGGCCGGTTTTCCGCCCACCTGTTCTACCATTCCGGCCGCCTGGCCACCTATGCGGCTGCCGGCATGGTCATGGGGGGCATCGGCGCGGGGATTTCGAGGCTGGCCCGGAACAGCGGGGTGGCGCCGCTGGCCTGGATCGCCCGGATACAGGTGGGATTTTCCATTGCAGCGGCCGTCTTTCTGCTGATTTTCGGTCTGTCCCGCCTGGGGTTTTTCGCCGAGCCCGCCTGGATGGGCACGGCGAAGCCGTCGAAAATACCGGGATTGCGCGGCGTGATCGGCTCCGTCCTTAAAACGAAGAGCAATGCAAGCATGGGGCTGCTGGGCCTGATGATGGGGTTTCTGCCCTGCGGGCTGTCCTATGCCGCCTTTTCCCGGGCCCTGGCCGCCGGCGGGACGATCCGGGGGGGGATGCTGGCGGCGGCCTTCGGCGCGGGCACCCTGCCGGCCCTGATGATCTTCGGCACCGGCTTTTCCCGCATCGGCATCAAGTACCGGCACTATTCGGACCTGGTCTCCGGGATGATCATGATCGCAATGGCCGGATCGCTTTTTGCGGATGCGGGCGGCGCCGTATCCGATTTGTTCGCTGTTTTGTTCGCATGAAACGGGGTGACGGATCAGCGCATTTTTTCAATCATATACTTTACTTTCAGTCAATTGGGTGCTATTTTTTCGTTCTTTGAATCTGGAATCAATGACAAGAAAGGTGTGGCTCTATGAATCACCCCATCGCAATGCTTCCCAAATCGCCCTCCGGCATCAAGGGTTTTGATGAAATTACGCATGGCGGGCTTCCCCGGGGGCGGCCGGCGCTGGTCTGCGGCGGGGCGGGCAGCGGCAAGACCCTTTTCGGAATGGAATTTCTGGTCCGGGGGGCAACGGAATTCGGGGAGCCCGGCATGTTCATGAGCTTCGAGGAATCCGAGGACGACCTTGCCGCCAATTTTGCCTCCCTGGGTTTTGACCTCAAAGCGCTGGAAGCGGCAAAAAAGATCAGCCTGGACTGTGTCCGGGTTGAACGCTCCGAAATCGAAGAGACGGGGGAATACAACCTGGAAGGGCTCTTTGTCCGGATGGGATTTGCCATCGATGCCATCGGGGCCAAGCGGGTGGTTTTAGATACGCTGGAGGCGCTGTTTTCCGGATTTACCAATCAATTCATCCTCCGCGCCGAGATCCGGCGGCTGTTTCGATGGCTCAAGGACCGGGGGATCACGGCGGTGATCACCGCCGAAAGGGGGAATTCCGAAAGCGGGCTCACCCGCCAGGGGCTGGAGGAATACGTGTCCGACTGCGTGATCGTCCTCGACCACCGGGTGAAGGATCAGCTCTCCACCCGGCGCCTCCGGGTGGTGAAATACCGCGGAACGGTCCACGGCACCAATGAATACCCCTTTCTGATCGACGAGGGGGGGATTTCCGTTTTGCCCATCACCTCGGTGGGGCTTAACTACGATGTCTCATCGGATCGGATATCGACGGGAATTTCCCGGCTCGATGCGATGCTCAGCGGCAAGGGGTTTTTCCGGGGAAGCAGTATTTTGATTTCCGGAACGGCCGGCACGGGAAAGACCAGTTTCTGCGGCCATTTCGTAGAGGAGGCCTGCCGCAACAATGAACGGTGCCTGTATTACGCCTTCGAGGAGTCGAGCAGCCAGATTATCCGAAACATGCACTCCATCGGACTCGACCTGGAAAAATGCCAGGAAAAGGGCCTTTTGCGTTTCAGGGCGATCCGCCCCACTTTCTACGGGCTGGAAACGCACCTGGCGGAGATGTATAAAACGATTACGGAATTTTCTCCGGCGGTGGTGGTGCTCGACCCCATTTCCAACCTGATCTCCGTGGGGAATGCGCAAGAGGTCAAAATCGCGCTCATGCGCCTGGTGGACCTGATGAAATCGAAAATGATCACCTCCATGTTCACCCATCTCCTCCAGGGGGAGGCGTTTGAAAGCACGGATATCGGGGTTTCCTCCCTGATGGACACCTGGCTGATACTGAAGGAAATCGAGTCTTCGGGGGAGCGCAACCGGGTGCTCAACATCATCAAATCCAGGGGAATGGCGCACTCCAACCAGGTCCGGGAATTTTTGCTCACCGGCAGCGGCGTGGACCTGATCGATGTCTACACCGGTCCGGCCGGTGTGCTGACCGGGTCGGCCCGCACCGCCCAGGAAGCCCGGGAAAAGGCGGAAGTGATGCGCATGGAAAAGGAGATCGAGTTCAAAAAGCGGGAGCTTGAGCGCAAGCATCGCGTCATCGAATCCCGGATCGAGGCGCTGCGTTTCCAGATGGAAGCCGATAAGGAAGAAATCGAAAGGACCGTGTCGGATCATGCGACAAAGCTGGACACCCTTTCCAAAAACCGCCTGGAGATGGCGGATCGCAGGATGGCGGATACGGAGTGAAATAGTACACCAAATCCCCCCTTGAGGGGACATAGGCGCTAACTTAATGACCGATGCAATATCTTCTAATTTGTCGTTCCTCTTAAGAGCGTCATTCCGGCAGTCTTTAAGCCGGAATCCAGGAAGACGAAATGAACAGGCAACCAGCGGTATACATTCTTGCAAATAAAAGAAACGGCACCCTTTGCTATTCATTGGATTCCGGCTAAAAGACTGCCGGAATGACATAAAGGATGATTACGGGGGGGATACTATGCGTTAAGTTAGACGTAATGCCCTTGAGGGGGGCCGGGGGGGTGTTAGGCTTCATGCAATCAAAAGATCAAAAGTTCCTTTCTGAAAAAACTCCGTGCATCGGGGTACAATGCATTTTAAGGCTTCATCATTCTTGATGAATCCGTAAAAAGTGGGATTTTACGCTTTTGTCATTCCGGCGGAGGCCGGAATCTACTACAAACTAAGTTGGTTATAGACTCCGGTTTTCACCGGAGTGACGAACTTTGGACTTTTTACAGATTCATCATTCTTGAATCGGAAAAAAGGGGGAGGCCGTGGACAACGGGAAAGAATACTACAATCTTCGACTCTATGTGGCCGGGCAGACGTCCAAGTCGCTTACGGCCTTTGCCAATCTGAAGAACATCTGCGAAGAGCACCTGGAAGGGCGCTACCACATCGAGGTCATCGACCTGCTGGAAAATCCGCAGCTGGCCAAGGGGGACCAGATCCTGGCCATCCCCACGCTGGTGCGCAAGCTGCCCGAACCCATCCGCAAGATTATCGGGGATCTTTCCAACACCGAGCGCGTGCTGGTAGGGTTGGATCTTCGGGAAAACAATGGAAGATCGACATGAACGACCAGCCGGAGAAAAGCACCACCGAAAAATTCGAAGAGCTGCTGCGCCATCCAGACGATCAGGAATCCTATGTCCTCAGGCTTTACGTCAGCGGCATGACCCCCAAATCCCTCCGGGCCATCCAGAAGATCAAGGAGATCTGCAAAACCCATTTAAAGGGCCGTTATGACCTGGAAGTGATCGACATCTATCAGCAGCCGGAACTGGGAAAGGAAGCGCAGATTATCGCCGCCCCCACCCTGATCAAAAAACTTCCGTCTCCCTTGCGCAAATTTATCGGCGACCTGTCGGATACGGAAAAGATCCTGGTGGGACTCGATTTAAGACCCCGGCATCCGGATTCAAAAGAGGCGCCATGACCCATATGAAGCCCCCTTACGATAGTATGAGAAGTGACGTGACCGATTCAGAGAAAACAAAAGAAGATCTGATTCAGGAAGTAAAACTAGCTACGCGAGCGCCTCGAAGAGACCGAGGAAGTGCTCGATGCCATCCGCAGCGGCCGGGTGGATGCCCTGGTGGTCCCCGGACCGGAAGGGGAGCAGATCTATACGCTGGCAGGGGCGGATCAGAGCTACCGCATCATGATCGAAACCATGAACGAGGGGGCCATCGTTCTGTCCGAAGACGGCATCATCCTGTATTGCAATCGCCGGCTTGCAGACATGCTCCGGATGCCCATCGAGAATGTCATCGGGGGATCACTTGCGGATCTGGCGGTTCCCGAGGACGAAAAGGCGCTGGAGGACCTCATGCGGCGGGCGTTCCGGGAAGAGGGGATCAAGGCCGAAATGCGGCTTTCGACCGGCAGAGGGGATCTGATCCCCGTCCTGGTCTCCCTGCGTCATTTCAGCTCCGAGGAAAAACTCGATGCCGTCTGCATGGTGGTGACGGATCTGACGGAGCTGAAAAAAACGGAAACCCGGCTCAAAGATTATGCCGAAGAACTCACGGGCAAGAATTCCGAACTCCGGTTGAGGGCAGCGCAGCTGAGCCGCCTGTCTTCGGAGCTGACCATGGCCGAACACCGGGAGCGTCGGCGTCTGGCCAAGATTCTGCACGACCACCTGCAGCAGCTCCTGGTCGGCGCCCGGTTCAGCCTGGAAACGCTTGAAGGGCGCGTCCCAGGCGAATACTGGCGGATCATCGAAAATGCCGCAAACCTGATGCAGGAATCGCTGGATGTCTCCCGAACCCTGACGGTTGAACTGTCGCCGCCGGTTCTTTACGAGGGCGGCCTGCTCCGGGCGCTGCAATGGCTGGTCCGCTGGATGAACGAAAAGCACGGGTTGACGGTCAACCTCATTGATAAAGATGGCTGCGGCGATTCCATGCGCCAGGATATCAAAACATTGTTGTTCAGTTCGGTTCGCGAACTGCTGCTAAACGTGGTCAAACATGCAGACGTTTTATCGGCGGAAATTGAATTGGCCTGCCCGGACCACGCCCATATCCGGATCACGGTGGTGGATCACGGCGCCGGATTCGATCCGGACCGGTGCGCCGATGAACCCGATGAAATGGCCTCGGGATTCGGACTGTTCAGCATCCGGGAGCGGCTGCAGTTCATGGGCGGAAAATGCCGGATTGACAGTTCACCGGGCCGTGGGACCACCGTTTGCCTCCTCGCCCCCATCCACGAGGAATCCGTTAAAGCACATCCAAAGAAGAAGATGCCCGCCGACACGGAAACACGGCCATCAAGTGCCGGCGCGGATCGGGAGAAATCCGGCGCCGGCATCCGGGTCATGCTGGTCGATGATCATTCCGTCATGCGCCAGGGCCTTTCTCTGCTCCTTTCCGATTACCCCGACATCGACGTGGTGGGAGAAGCATCGGACGGCGAAGATGCGATTATAATGGCCCGGGAACTATGCCCGGACCTGATCCTGATGGACATCAGCATGCCCAAGATGAATGGAATCGAGGCGACCCGGATCATCCATGCCGAAAACCCCGATATCAAGATCATCGGCCTGTCCATGTTCGATGCCGCCGACCAGGCCGAGGCCATCCGGCAGGTGGGTGCCGCCGCCTATCTGAAGAAAAGCGGCAACCGCAACGAACTGCTGCAAACCATCCGCAGCGTCGTTTCGGGGTGACATCTCCCTGGAATACCTGTAGGCCTCCTCGAGGGGGACACCCCTCTGGCCCCGCTCAGGAGGAACACCCCCCCGGCTTCCGAGGGGAACACCCTTCTGGCTCCGCTCAGGAGGAACACCCCCCTTCGCCCTTCTCAAGCGGAACACCCCCCTTCGCCCCCCTCAAGGGGGGAATTAGTGGGGTATATTAAAGGGGGGAATTGGGTGGGTGTTTTAAAGGGGGGGAATTGGGTGGGGTGCTTTAACGGGGGGAGTCAGCCATTCTGATAGACCTGATGGCCGGGACGATATCTTCTAATTTATCGATCCCCTCATGTACTTTGCCGTTTCCTGATGCCATGTGTTACGTATTCCCCCCCTCGAGGGAACACATCCCTTTAATTCCCCCCCCCGAGGGGCGACATCCTTTAAATTCCCCCCTTGAGGGGGGGCAGGGGGGGTGTAGCGCCTATTCCCTATGATCAATTATAATCAATAATTTAAGTTTTTGACTCTGCCTTTTTAGAATTCATCAATAATTAGGACTTTACTCCTTCCCCGGCCAGCCGATGCCGGCCTTGATGCGGTAGAGTGCCCAGGGGCCGGGAACGCCCGGCTGATCACTAAACCGCGGGGTATTGTGGATCTGGGAGATGGTCACATAGAGGTCCCCGTCCGGCCCGATGGCCAGGGTGTCGGGCCATTTCAGGCGGGAGTCGATGATCAGCGGCGCGATGTTTCCTTCCGTGTCCCGCCGGAGAATGCCGTCATACTCCAGGGCGGTGTAGTAGAGCCTGCCTTCGGCATCCAGGTGCATGCCGTCGGTGACCACATCCGACCCCAGGTCTTTGACCGCCGATGCAACCTGTTCGGGGGTGCCCGTCCGGAGGACGTCTGCGGGGACGCGCCAGGTGTGGTATCCGGTCAGGCAGTGGTAATAGAGCATGTCGGCCCCGGGATCATAGGCGATGCCGTCGCTGTTGATCTTCGGGGTCTTTCCGTTTCCGCCGGCCAGCGGCCGGCCCCCGATCAGCAGGGTGACGGGCTGGGCCGTGGTGGACGGGTGGCCTTCGAGCACCCGGCGGGCCTGTGCGGTTTTCAGATCGAGCACCACCAGCGCCCCTTTTCCCGAGTCGGTCATGTAGGCATATCCATGATCCAGATCGATGCGGACGTCGTTTAAATAGGAGCCTTCGGGGGTGATCTCGGAAGGAAACTTGAAGATTTTGGCCACCTGGTTGGTTTCAAGATCGATCCTGACCAGTTTGGGGGCGTCTTCGATGTGCCCGGAAGGCCAGGGCGCCCCGGGATCGAGCACCCACAGGCTTCCGCGTTTATCGGCCACCACCGACTGGACGCACACGAAATGGTTGACCGGATCCAGCCGGTTTTCCAGGCGCCAGGCATTCCACTGGTCGTCGGGATAGGCGGTCACGGAGCCGTCCGGATTCACCTCGGCCACGGCCCCCTGGTACCACTCCGGATACCAGTAGGGGAAGTTGACGAATATCCGGCCGGCCTCGGAAACGGTCACCCCGGTCACCAGCCGGTCGTCGAACCGGGCCACGGTCTGAAGACCCGTATGCCCGGGGGTATTGTCCACGGCCGTGCACCCGTTGTTCCCGTCGGCCCCTGCGGCCACGCCGTGCCCGAAGAGAATCGCAGCCGAGATCATCAGCAGCAGGTAATACATCCAATCTGTTTTTTTCATGATTTCTCCACCTCCGCTCCAATTCATATCTCCCGGTCCAGGTCTTTTACCGCCGGGGCGTGGATGACCTTTCCATTCACGTCGAACCGGGAGCCGTGGCAGGGGCAGTCCCAGCTCAGCTCGGCGTTGTTGAACTTGACCTTGCACATCATGTGGGTGCAGACCGGGGAGAGCATGTGCATCTTTCCGTCCCCGTCCTTGTAGGCGGCCACTTCCTTTCCCTCGTGGTCGATGATCCCCCCCTCGCCCCGGGCGATGTCGGACAGGGTCTTGCCCTTGTCGCCCAGCACGTAATCCTGCATGAACATCTTGGCCACATGGATGTTTCTGGAGATGAATTTGCGGGAGACGAAGGAGGCGATGCGGTTGGGGTCGTATACCGCGCTCCAGGGATTGGCCCGCCCCGCCAGCATGTCGGACAGGATCATGGCCGCGGCCGTGCCGTTGGTCATCCCCCATCCCTGGAGCCCCGTGGCCACGAAGAGCCGGTGGGACCGAAGGGAATGCCGGCCGATGAAGGGGACCCGGTCCACGGGCCGGTTGTCCTGGGCCGACCACCGGTACAGGACCGATGCGATGTTGAAGTGCCTGCGGGCAAAGGCCTCCACCTGCCGGTACCGCTCGATGGTGTTGCTTTCATGGCCGGTTTCGTGGTGTTCGCCCCCCACGATGAGCACGGTTTCACCGTCGTCACTGGTGTGGCGCCGAAACGTGTGAAACGGCGTTTCCGTGCTGTAGTACATGCCCTCGGGCAGCTCCCCCACGGCTTTGACCGCCATCAGATAGGAGCGCCGGGGCACCATCTTGGCGAAAAACAGGCCCCGGTTGAGGATGGGAAAGTTGGTGGCGCAGATCACCCGGTCGGCCAGCACCGTCCCCATATCGGTGGTCACCCTGCAGGGACTGCCCTCCTCGATGTCGATCACCCGGGTCTTTTCAAAAAGGAAGCTTTTTTCTCCTGCGATCTGCTCGGTCATGGCCAGCAGGTATTTGCGGGGATGAAAACAGGCCTGGTTCTCGTAGCAGATGGCGCCCTTGACCGGAAACGGGAGCGGCAGGTCATCCGAGTAGAACACCGGCAGGCCCAGTTCACCGGCCGCGGAAACCTCCGCCTCGATGTGCTTTACGTCCGCATCGTCCACCGCATAGGTGCAGGCAAAGGTGCGGTTGAAATCGCAGGACAGCTGGTTTTCGGAGATGAATTCGGAGATGAATTCGATGGCGGCCTGGTTGGCGTCCGCGTACTGGCGCGCCTTTTCCGCGTTGAAATAGTCCATGAGGTGCTTGTAGATCAGGCCGTGGGCCGACGTCACCTTGGCGGTGGTATGGCCGCTGACCCCTTCTCCGATCCGGTTGGCTTCGATCAGGGCCACGGTGGCGCCGGACTGCTTCAGCAAAAAGGCCGCGGTCAGCCCCACGATGCCGCCGCCCACCACGGCCACGTCCACGACGGTTTCCCCGGCAGGCTGGGGCGGATACCCGGATCGCGGAGTAGTGCCGATCCACAGGGCTTCTGGCTTGCCCGGCAGCACCGAGCGGTCGAATCTGTATGGCGTTTCCATGTTTGTTCTCCCCGTTTGCGTTTGGAGTTGATTTTTGACATCCCCCCTGGCCCATCGAGGGGAACAGTCCTCTGGCCTCCCTCGAGGGGAACACCCCCCTGGCCCCCCTCAAGGGCATAAGCGCTGAACTTAACGCATAGTATCCCCCTCGTAATCATCCTTTATGTCATTCCGGCAGTCTTTTAGCCGGAATCCAATGAATAGCAAAGGGGGCCGTTTCTTTTATTTGCAAGAATGTATACCGCTGGTTGCCTGTTCATTTCGTCTTCCTGGATTCCGGCTTAAAGACTGCCGGAATGACGCTCTTAAGAGGAACGACAAATTAGAAGATATTGCATCGGTCATTAAGTTAGCGCCTATGCCCCTCAAGGGGGGATTAGTGTTGGGGGGGGATGAATATCGGGGGCCGGCCCTTTCATTCACCGTCTGAGGGAGGGTCCCCTTGTGCAAGCCGAACACAGGGGGCCTTAACCATACCAAATCCCCCCCCCGAGGACCCCCTCCCAAATTCCCCCCTTGAGGGGGGGCAGGGGGGGTGTTCTTCGGGGTGTTATTCACGACGGTTCTCATACCCCCAGCTGCCCGCACAGGCGGTTGAATTCCTCCCGGAACCGGCCCCCATCCCCCCATCCCATCATCCCATCATCCCATCATTCCATCATTCCAATATCCCCTTGGGCGTTCGGTTCCCCCCTTCGCGGGCCGACGGGAGATTACATTCCGGGTACGATTTCCACCTTGATCCAGTTGGGTTCGCGCTTGTCAAACGTCATGTAGGCCTCGATGATCGATGACATGGGTTCCACCTGGGTGAGGATCCCTGCCGGGTCGACGGCGCCGCCGGCGGTGAGCTCCACCAGCTGGGGGATGTATCTGCGATGGTTGCAGTTGCCCATGTTGAAGGTCAGGTTCTTCATCATGGCCTGGCCGAAGGGGAAATGCTTCAGGGTGGGCGGGTAGACCCCGATCACCGAGACGGTCCCGGCCTTGGCCACGCTCTCGATCTCCCAGGAAAGGGCCTGGGTGGGCGCGCCTCCCGGTTTCCAGGCACCCCCTTCCGGATGGGTTTCCGGCGCCACTTCTTTCATTTCCTGGCGGTATGCCTCCTGCTTCTGCCGGGCTTTTTCGGCCGCCGGGCCGCTTTCGGGGCTTTCCGCCTCGATGCCCACCGCATCGATGACCCGGTCCACGCCGATGCCGCCGGTGAGTTCAAGGATGGTCTGGACGGGGTCTTCTTCATTGAAATTGATGATTTCCGCCCCCAGCCTCTGCGCTGCCTCCAGTCGGGTGGGGTGCCGGTCCACCGCCAGGATGCGCCCCGGGTCGAACATCCTGGCGCTGGCGATGGCAAACAGCCCCACGGGGCCGCACCCGAACACGGCCACGGTGTCGCCCGACGAGATGTCCGCGATGTCCGCGCCGAAATAGCCGGTGGGGAAAATATCGGAAATCAAAATCGCCTGATCATCGGTGACTTCGTCGGGAAGCTTCACCAGCCCCACGTTGGCAAAGGGGATGCGCGCCTTTTCCGCCTGGAGGCCGTGAAAAGGGCCTGTGGACTTGGGGCCGCCGAAAAAGGCGGTGCCGGCCCGCTTGCCGTTTGGATTGGCGTTGTCGCACTGGGCGTAATAGCCGGAGCGGCAATAGGAGCAGTATCCGCAGGCGATGGTGGAGGGAATCACCACCCGGTCGCCCTCCCTGATGTTGCGCACCTGGGATCCCACTTTTTCCACGATGCCCACGCCTTCATGGCCTAAAATGGTGCCCGGCACCATCCCGGTCATGGTGCCCCGCACCATGTGCAGGTCCGTTCCGCAGATGGCGCTGGCGGTAAGCCGCACCACGGCATCCGTGGGTTCCTTGATCTGGGGTTCTTCCACATCTTCCAGCCGGATGTCACCGATCCCTCGGAATACGACCGCTTTCATATGAATATCCTCCTGTATATGCAAAAAATTCAGTTTTATTTTAAGTATCGGAAATTTAAAAAAGCTTAACCCGGGGCCGGGTGTGCGGAAATGGGATGAATCGTTTATTTGGCGGATATCCAAGCTGTATTTCGGGGGGGATCGAATACCGGATGGGGGGACACCCCCCTTCGCCCCCCTCAAGGGGGGAATTGAAAAAAAGGGGGCCTCAAGGGGGAATTGAAAAAAAGGGGGCCTCAAGGGGGAATTGAACAAAAAGGGGGCCTTTACCTTAACCAAATCCCCCCTTGAGGGGGGCGAAGGGGGGTGTCGGGCGTCCTCCCCGCCTACGTCCCCTCCGCGTCGATTTCTTCTCCCAGAAAATCCTGGATGTAGAAGTATTTGACCATTACGATGAGCGCGGCCATGACCGGCAGGGCAAACACGATGCCCACGATGCCGGCGGCCATGCCGAATACCACCTGGGCGGTGAGCGTGATCAGGGGCGGGACCAGGACGGTGCGCTGGATGATCAGGGGGGTGAGGATGTAGCTTTCAAGGGTCTGAATCACCGTGTAGACGATGAGCACATAGAGGACCTGGTTCCATCCCATGGACAGCGCCAGCAGGGCCGGCGGGACAAATGAAACCAGCGGTCCGATGTAGGGGACAAAGGAGATGATCCCGGCGAACACCCCCAGGGTGAGGGCAAGGGGAATGCCGATGATGAACAGGCCGATGATGGTCAGCCCGCCGACCACCGCCATGGTGAAGAG
Organism: uncultured delta proteobacterium; assembly: GCA_963826785.1. Lineage (GTDB taxonomy): Bacteria > Desulfobacterota > Desulfobacteria > Desulfobacterales > Desulfosalsimonadaceae > CAWGYD01. The sequence goes on along the minus strand of CAWGYD010000003.1, from coordinate 324,678 downwards.
GCGCCCCACCAGCCACCAGTGGAGAATGTAGCCGACGGTCTGCAGCACCTCGCGGATGTGGTCCCGCCGGCGCGCCGGAATCAGCCGGAGCGCCCCTTCCACGTACAGGCCCGGATCAAAGGCCAAATATATCCCCAGAAACGCGATGAAGACCATGCTGAACAGAAACCCGCTCATGGTGAAAAAGAAATTGGAAACCTTGTTCCACACGGGGCGGAGAAAATTGCGGTAATCGGGGATTTCATCCAGGATGATCCGGCCGGCCTGGTTTTCCCGGAGCATGCTTTCCAGCCGGTCCATGGAGCCGGGCACCTGGTGGACCAGCCGAAGCCCTTCGTTGTAGATGCGCATGCCGAAAAGGGTGGTGAAAATGAGCATCATCAGCGTGATCACGATCAGCACCAGGCTGACGGACGCTTTGACGGGAAGGGAGGTCTTGCGGGTGATCCAGTTGCTGATCCCCCGGATGAAGATGGCCAGAAGAATGCCGCCGAACAGCAGAAGAATGATCTGGATGGTAAACCAGAAAAAAATGACCGCAAACCCCACCAGCACCAGGATGCCTGCGGCGATCAGCACTTTGCGGGCAAAATCCATGTAATTTTCCGATGTGTCGGGCATGGTTCAATTCTCCTGCCAGATTGTCGGCCGGTAAGTCCTGATGGATTTGTAAAAGGCGTCGCACCCCGCTGCGCGGTGTTTTTGCAGCAAGGAGCTTTTGAATCGTAAGGCCTCCGTCGGGACACCCCCCTGGCCCCCCTCAAGGGGGGAAGAAAGAGGAGACCCCCTCAAGGGGGGATTAGGCCTTGGTCAAATTCCCCCCTCAAGGGGGGAAGTAAAGAGTGATACCTCCCTCAAGGGGGAGTAAAGGGGCCCTTGGAGTAACGGTCAAATAAGATTCCCCCCTCGAGGGGGGCAGGGGGGTGTCGGACCGGTGTGAAATCAAAAGCTAAACGGGTGAAAAACGCTTTACCGAGTTAAGTTCCCTGGAAGTAAAGCGGGCTCCCCCGGAGCCAACAGGGTCCTCCCTTAAATAAAAAGATTCCCCCCTCGAGGGGGGCCAGGGGGGTGTCGTACCGGCGATGGCCGTACGTAAACATACACGTGCACGATAACCTGTCCCCTTCAGCTCCGGACATCTTTCATCCCCACCGCCTGCTTCATTTTCCGGGTGATCGACTGGGAGGGGGCAAAAAAATCGTTCCAGGGGTCTTCCGTCAGGGCCGCCATCCGGTGGATCAGGTTGTCGGTCCGGTAGGCATCGGGTTTGAGGTCTGCGGTCAGTTCATCCCAGCGCAAAGGGGCCGACACCGGCGCGCCGGGCCGGGCCCGGGTGGAATAGGGGGCCACGCTGGTGGCCCCCCGGCCGTTTCGGAAGAAATCGATGAAGATTTTGCCGTGGCGCCGGCTTTTGGTCATGGTGGCCACAAATTTGTCCGGGTGGCGCTTCACCTGAGTTTCGGCCACGGCCCGGGAAAATGCTTTGAGCTCATCCCAGCCGGTCCGGCGCACCAGGGGGACCACCACGTGAAACCCCTTGCCGCCGGAGGTCTTGACAAAGCTTTGAAGCCCGATCTCACCGAGCAGGTCGTGCATCATCAGGGTGGCTTCGATGACGGCCTCCATTGTCACATCCGGTCCCGGGTCCAGGTCCATGATCATCAGATCCGGCCGTTCGATCTTGTCTTCCCGGCAGTTCCACAGGTGGATTTCCAGCACCCCCATCTGGACCAGGCTGATCAGCCCCCGGACGTCGTCTGCCACCACATAGGTGTCGACCCCTTTTTTTTCCGCGATTTCCACTCCCCGGAGGTGTTCGGGCATGGCCTCGGTGAAATGCTTCTGGTAGAAGCATTCTTTTTCCCTTCCCCGGGGGCAGCGGACCAGGGTCAGGGGGCGGCCCTTGATGTGCGGGATCATGTATGCGGCTATTTTTTCGTAATATCGGGCCAGGGCCAGCTTGGTCACCCCCTGCTCGGGGTAGAGCACCCGGTCCGGATGGGTCAGGCGCACGCCGGAAACCCGGTCGCCGCCGGCCTGTCCTGGGCTGCTTTCCATGACGGTCTCCTTTGGGGATTTATCTAAATCCGGTTGTTTTTCCGGCGCGTCTTTTACCAGCCCGGTCTCCCGGCGGACCTCCCGGGCGGATTTGTCTTCCCTCAGCCCCTTGAAAGACGGTGCCCGCAGAATATCCTCCCGGGTCCATTCCGCAAATTCGATTTCGGCCACCAGTTCCGGTTGCACCCAGTGCACGCCTTTGGCCTCCCGGCCGGCCGGCGGGTTCGCAAAGGGCGGCGCCGGCGCCGTCATAGCGCTCCATTTCCGTTTTGAGCCGGTCAAGCTGCCGTTCGTTGAACCCGGTGCCCACCTTGCCGCAGAACCGCAGCCGGTCGGCCTCATCATAGTATCCCAGCAAAAGCGCCCCGAACCCGGTGCGGGACCCGGAAGGATCGGTGTACCCGCCGATGACGAACTCCTGCCGGTGCTGGCATTTTACCTTGAGCCAGCTGCGGACGCGTTTCTGCTGATACGTGCTGTTTTCGTGCTTGGAGATGATCCCTTCCAGGGCCAGGGCGCAGGCATGCCGATAGATGGACTGGCCCTGCCCCCGGGCATGATCGCTGTAGCGCAGGCAGGATTTTTGCGGGTCGACTTTTCCCGACAGGTGGGCCAGCAGGTTCTTGCGCGCGATAAGGGGGGCGGCGGTGAGATCGTATCCGTCGCAGTAGAGAATATCGAAGAGATAGTAGATCAGCCGGCCCGATTCGATGCCCTGGAGCAGGTTCTGCAGGGCCTGGAAATCGGTGGTGCCGTCGGGCCGCTGGACCACGGCTTCGCCGTCTAAAATGGCGGAGCCGGCGGGAAATGACGCCAGATCGGCGGCGATCTTGGCAAACCGGTCGGTCCAGTCATTTCCCCGGCGGGTGCGCAGCCGTATGGCATCGCCGTCCTTGTATGCCAGGAGGCGGTAGCCGTCGTACTTGATTTCGTGCACCCACTGGCCCCCTTCCGGCACCCGGTCCACCAGGGTCGCCAGCTGGGGGCGAAGATCGGTGGGCATATCGGACTTTTCGGCATGGGCGAGGCCGCCCGGATCGATGTCCGGTTCAATTCCGGAGGCGCGGGGCTGATTTTCGGACGGGGTTTTGGCTTCCTGCGCATCGGGGGCGGCCGTGACCGCTCCGTTTTGCCACACCGCATCCCCGGCTTTCCGGATTTCCTCCATGGAACGGTCCGTCAGCACGCTTCGGTCGTCTTCTGCCGGAGAAAGACCGCCGTCATTTCCGGCGGCGGCAAATTCATCCTTTTCCTTGATCAGCAGCCAGTTTTTCCCCTCTTCGTTGCCGCTGCCCCCCATCCGGATGAGCGCCCAGCGGCCCTTGAGCTTTTCCCCATACAGGATGAACTTGAGATGGCCCTTTTCATAGTCCTTTTCGGCATCATGCTGGGGCTCCCATTCTCCCCGGTCCCAGAGCATCACGGTGCCGCCGCCGTATTCGCCCCTGGGGATGATCCCTTCGAAGGTGCCGTAGGCCACGGGATGGTCCTCCACGTGGACGGCCAGCCGCTTTTCCCGGGTGTCGAAGCTGGGCCCCCTGGGAACCGCCCAGCTTTTGAGATATCCGTTGAGCTCCAGGCGCAGGTCGTAATGCAGGCGGGTGGCGGCATGCTTCTGGATCACATAGAGCCGCCCGGAACCCGGGGGACGGATCTCTCCTTCGGGTTCCGGGGTTTTTTCAAAATCCCGTTTCTTTCGGTATTCGGCTATCCCCATGGATCAGGAGAGCATGTTCAAGGATTGCTTGATAAACGCCGGAATGTCATTGGGGTTGCGGCTGGTCACCAGCTTATCGTCGATGACCACTTCCTGGTCCTTGAAATTGGCCCCGGCATTCTTGATGTCCTGGGCGATGGACTTGTATCCGGTGGCGGTGCGGCCCTTGAGCTTGTTGGCCGTAATCAGGAGCTGGGGGCCGTGACAGATGGCAAACACCGGCTTGCCGGTATCCATGAAGGCCGAAACGAAATTGACCGGTGCGTCATGGGCCCGCAACTGGTCCGGGGAAAAGCCGCCGGGAATGAACAGCGCGTCGAAATCGGAGGCGGTCACGTCGGAAACCGCCTTGTCGATTTTGACCGGGGTGTGCTCCTTTTTCCCCTCCACCGTCTCTCCGGCGGTAAGTCCCACGTTGACGATTTCATGCCCCGCATCCGTAAATGCCTTTGCGGGCTGTGTATATTCCACATCTTCAAAATAGTGGGTTACCAGGGCTGCGATCTTGCTCATGTCGTTCTCCTTTCATCTTGGTTAGTGTCCATCCACAAATGGCTAATTTGCCCAATTTCTGCGTCAGGCTCAAATTTTAATCCTCAAAATACCTTGAGTATTCCTGCGGTTAAAATTTTCGCCTTCCTTGAACTTGAACAAATTATCTCATTCGTGGATGGACACTGTTAAAAAAGCCGATGGGCTTTTCTGTTTTGGAATAAATTGTTCCGACGGGTTGGAAATGGCCGGGGGCGAACACCCCCCTGACCCCCCTCAAGGGGCATAAGCGCTAACTTAACGCATAGTATCCCCCCCGTAATCATCCTTTATGTCATTCCGGCAGTCTTTTAGCCGGAATCCATCTAAATGATTGCGGGATACAAATCCTCCCAATCGGGATTCGTTCTCTCAATCAAATGCATTTTCCACTTTCGTTTCCAGTCTTTCAATCGTTTCTCTCGCTGGATAGCAGATTCTATACTTCCATGAAGCTCATACCAAACCAAAAAATGGACTCCATACTTTTTGGTGAACCCTTCCACGAAATTGTTTCTATGTTCCCAAACTCGCTTGATGAGGTCGGAGGTCACACCGATATAAAGGGTGCCGTTTCTTTTATTTGCAAGAATGTATACCGCTGGTTGCCTGTTCATTTCGTCTTCCTGGATTCCGGCTTAAAGACTGCCGGAATGACGCTCTTAAGAGGAACGACAAATTAGAAGATATTGCATCGGTCATTAAGTTAGCGCCTATGCCCTCGAGGGGGGAATTTGTTTTTGGCAAAGCCGCCAATAAAAAAATTCTTTTCTGATTGTCTGCAATGCTTCACTAACTGTTTTTCTCCCCCCTTTTTCAAAGGGGGGCCGGGGGGGATTTCTTCGGTTCCGCACCAAATCCCCCTAAATCCCCCTTTTTAAAAGGGGGACTTTAAAACCGTCTTCCGCTTATTTGGCGTAATAGCCTTCCAGAGCCGCCTCGATCATATCCGGTTTTGGGGGCGGGATTTCCGGCAGGGGGGCGCTTTCGACGCTTTTTCGGAAGCGCTGGCCGAACACGGCGGCAGGCTTTGCCTGGTAGAGGATGCCGATGGGGATTTTTTCGCCCCACTCGGTGGTTTTTTCCAGGGCCGCCTGCAGGCTGCCGGAATCGTAGTCATCTCCCAGCTTGTACACCCGGTCACGGTACCAGCCCACCTTCCGGGTGCCCCAGGTGATGCAGGGCTGCACCACGTCGATGCAGGAGAACCCCTTGTGTTTGACCGCCGCGACGATCAGGTCTTTTAAATGCTCAATGTCGCCGGCAAACCCCGGCCAGGAAGGTGCAGCCGTTGACCAGGGCCGCGGCCGGCATGTTGGCCGCCCGCTTTTCCACCCCCTTGATCTGCAGGGTCCGCTTTTCCCCGGGCAGAGTGGTGGGGGAGGCCTGCCCCTTGGTGAGGGCGTAGAGTTCGTTGTTGTGGACGAAGACCGTGATGTCGGTGTTTCGCCGGACGGCATGGAGGAAATGGTTTCCCCCCTCGCCGTAGCAGTCCCCGTCGCCGTGGTGACGATGACGTGAGCTCGTGGTTGGCCAGCTTGATGCCGGTGGCCACGGGCAGGGCCCGGCCGTGCAGCCCGTTGAAGAAATTGCAGTTGAGATAATGGGGCAGCTTGGCGGCCTGGCCGATGCCGGAGACCAGGCAGACCTCATGCGGGGTCGCCTTGCCCAGTTCCGCCAGCGCCTTTTTCGACCGCCTGAAGGATGCCGAAGTTGCGGCAGCCCGGGCACCACTGGTTTTCCACCGGGTTGTCAAATATTGTCGTGTCGCTCATTTAAACCGGCTCCTGATGGTTTCGGCGGTGAACGGCAGGCCGTCGGACCGGTGGATGCGGCCGGAGACGGCAATATCGGTCTCTCGTTTCAGCCATTTAGCGAACTGCCCGGTGACGTTGTTCTCCACCACCCAGTAGTTCCTGTTTTCGGCAAAGCGGTAATCCGGCAGGAGCGGCCACGACCTGGGAGAAATGCAGCATGGCCGCGCTTGCCATGCCGTCGGATTCAAGCTGCGTCCATCGCCTCCAGGATGGCATCCCAGGTCGAGCCCCAGCCGACCAGCAACGTCTCGCGTCATCCGCGTCCCCGTATATGCTCCGGAGGCGGGATTTCCGCCCCGCAGCCCGTCTATTTTGCGCATGCGCTTTTGGTGCATGGGTTCGCCATGCCGGAAAGGTCTTCGGTGATATGGCCGTCTTCGTTGTGTTCGTCGCTGTCGGCTCCCACCAGGTGGAGGCTCTGACCGGGATAGAGCCGCGGGGAGATGCCCGATTCGGTGATCCGGTACCGGTGATACGCTTCCATCTCCCGGCCATCGGCGAGATGAATCTCCGGCGTCGACGCCGCCACATCAAACCCGGCAAGTGAAAAAGCCGATTCGGCCAGGTGCTGGTCGGTCAGCAGGATCACCGGCATCTGGTACTTGTCTGCCATGTTGAAGGCAAAAACCGTCTTGTGAAAGGCGTCTTTGGGATCGGCCGGGGCGAGCACCAGCTTGGGAAATTCCCCGTGGCCGGCATGGATGGCAAAGAGCAGGTCTCCCTGGGCGGTGCGGGTGGGCAGGCCGGTGGCCGGGCCGGGCCGCTGTCCCAGGATGATCACCAGGGGGGTTTCGGTCATGCCGGAGAGGCTGATGGCTTCGACCATCAGGGCGAACCCGCCCCCCGATGTGGCCGTCATGGCCCGGGCTCCGGCAAAGCTTGCGCCGATGGCCATGTTGACGGCGGAGATCTCGTCTTCGGCCTGTTCCACGAACACCTTGAGCCGGTCTTCCTCCTTGGCCAGAAAGGTCAGGATGCTGGTGGCCGGGGTCATGGGGTAGCCGGCCACGAAACGGCACCCCGCGTACGCCGCCCCCAGGCTGACGGCTTCGTTGCCGTCGATGAGCATGAAGCGCGCGTCCCTTTGGGGCAGCTCCCACGGGCACAGGTCACGGCATTTTTCCCGGGCGGCGGTGTATCCTTTTTTTGCGGCCTGCCGGTTTTTTTCCACCACCTCATCGCCCTTTTTCTCGAACCGGGGAAGGATGACCCGGTTCAAGGCTTCCGGATCGATCTCCAGGGTGCCGGCCAGGGCGCCCACGGCAATGGTGTTCGCATAGATTTTCGCACCGATCTCGTCTTTTGCCAGCTGGTTGAAATCGATGGTGATGGCGTTTTTTTCTTTTTCCGCGGGGCTGATCAGGATGCCGTCGGGCCTGAGGCGGGATGCGTACTTGTCGGCGGCCCCCGCATTCAGGGCCAGCAGGATGTCGGCATCCATCCGGGGGGAATTGCAGGGGGTCTCGGTGATCCGGATGGTGTAGCTGTTCTGCCCGCCCCGGATGCGCGATTCGTATTCCTGCCAGGAGAACACCGCATATCCCCGGGCCAGAACGGTTTCGGACAGCAGCGCCCCCACCGTCTGGACCCCTTCACCCGCGGACCCGGCGATAATGATGTTGAGATCTTTCATTTTCAGTCAGTCTCCGATCATTTTAAAGTCATCCCATCCGTTCAGGCACTGCCCCCGGAGCGGGTTATTGCAGAGCAGCTTTTTGAACCATACCGGCCGGCCGCGTTATTCGAAAATAGGGTCTGTCCTGTATTTTCAAAATTATCCGTATGTATTTGATGTTTTTCATTTCCCATGTCCGAAATAAAAAACTGGAGGGGGGCGCGCGAGCAGGGGACGGGTCGCTCAGGGATCTTTTTGCCGACCTCCGCCCCCTGCTCACCATTTTTGTCATTCCGGCAGGCTTTTAGCCGGAATCCAGGAAAACCAAACGATTACCCAGCCGCAATAACGGAGGATGAGCAGGCATGATGCGGTCAAAACTGCCGCAGCTGTTTCGGCTGCACCGGAATCGGTCTTGCGGTGATCGCAATGGGGATCCGCAGCCGGTTCAAAGGCAGCCAGACACCCGCTAAACGGAAATCAGCGATCTGGTTTTTTCATGCGGGTTAATCACAAATCCCCATCCGATAGAGAATGCCTTCATCATCAATACTGTCGCCATACCTTCACTTTACAGATTTGTCGGTATTGTCGGATCAAGCGTCTGCCTCTACGGTTTTAGGAAAATGCGGGCGGATTCAGTCATCTTCGGCCGTCCGTAATTTTGGCAAAGTAAGAGCCAGAAAGCCGACAACAAGGTACCTAATCAATCAAATCAAGGAGGATCCGATGAAGAAAATGTCTATTATCACTTTAACCATCTGCGCAGTTTTCTGCATTTTCACGATTGCGGCAGACAGCGTCACCGCCCAGCAGCAGGGGCAGCAAGGGCAGCAGCAAGGGCAGAATGTCAGTGCCCAGAACCAGCGGCTGACCATGACGACAACGGTCGGTCCGGGGGCGAGACTCTATATCAGCCCGGCCGCCTTGCGGGTGGTTCAGCAGCGGCTGAATGAGACGGGGTACAACGCCGGAAACGTTGACGGAAACTGGGGTCAGCAGACCGAAGAGGCGGTATCCACCTTCCAGCGCACCCAGGGCCTGGAGCCGACCGGTAACCTGAACCTGGCCACCCTCCAGTCCCTTGGAGTCCCCCAGGTGCTCAGCGGGACCGCCGGATATCAGGGGCAAAGCAACCAGCGCCTGTATATGGAGCAGTCCACCGGAACTGGGGCGCCCCTGTATGTCAGCCCGGCAGACCTCCGTCAGATCCAGCAGGCATTGAACCGGAACGGCTATGATCCCGGAACGGTGGACGGTGTCTGGGGGCAGGGGACCGAGCAGGCGATCGCCAATTTCGAACAGGCCCGTGGTCTTGAGCCTACGGGTAAAGTGGACCTGCGCCTGATCAGCTCGCTGGGGCTTAATCAGCTGGTAGCCGGGTTGTTTGGACAGGGTCAGCAGGGTCACCAGATGGCCCAGCAGGGACAGCAGGGACAGCAGAACCAGCAGGGTCAGCAAGGGCAGCAGATGGCCCGGCAGAATCAACAGAACCAGCAGAATCAGCAGAATCAGCAGGCACGCGGCTACTATGGCGGGCAGCAGGGTCAGCAAGGCATGCAGGGCCAGCAGGGAATGCAGGGCCAGCCGGGAATGCAGGGCGCGAGCGGTATGTCCGGCATGCGCTGGGGCCAGGAGCAGGCCAGCGGAACCGGCGCACCATTGTATGTCAGCCCGGCTGCAGTCCGGCAGATCCAGCAGGCTTTGAACCGGGCCGGATATCAAAGCGGAGACATACAAGGCAACTGGGATCAGCAGACCAGCCAGGCGGTGAGGAATTTTCAGCAGGCCCAGGGGCTGGAGCCCACAGGCAATCTGAATATCAGCACCATTCGGCTGCTGACCGGCGGACTCAATGTGGATCTGATGAACGTCCAGGGCTCCCGGGGCCAGGGCCACCAGGGCCAGCAGGGGCAGAATATGGGCATGATGGGCCAGAACCAGCAGGGCATGCAAGGCCAGGGCATGATGGGCGGCCAGGGCATGCAGGGTCAGGGCATGATGGGTCAGGGCCAGCAGCGCGGCTACTATGGCGGCCAGCAGGGTGCCCAGAACCAGCAGAGCTATCAACCCCAGCAGGGTCAGCAGGGTCAGTATGGCCAGCAACAGTACCAGCAGCAGCCGGGCCAGCAGGGGTATCAGAACCAGGGCCAGTACGGTCAGCAGAATCAGCCCCGCGGATATTATGGTTCCCAGGGGCAGCAGGGGCAATCCGGTCAGCAGGGACAGCAGAACCCGCAGAACCAGCAAAGTCAGCAGGACCAGCAGAATCAGCAGGACCAGCAGAATCAGCAAGGCCAGCAGAATCAGCAGGGTCAGCAGGGTCAGTCCGGACAGCAGAATCAGTAGAATCGAGTATCCAGGACAAGCGAGGCCGGGCGGGACTGTCCTGCCCGGCTTCAACAAGCGGCCTTTTATCGGTATAAAGGCGGCCGGATGATTCCGGCCGCCTTTATTTTATCAGGGTCGGGAGCATACATCGTTTCCTGCATTCCATTTACCGTAACCGGCACCCGGAATTAATGTGTTGCGCGTATTCAGAATTTAAAACGAATCCCTTACTGTGAGCAGGGAATGATATCCATCTGATGAATTAACCCTGTATTGAAAGGTGATTATACCATGGATGAATATAAAAAACAGGCGACTATCTTCCTTCAGCCCACGGCGGCCCCCTCCATCTTGGGGCTGTATGCGTTTGCCGGGGCGACCCTGATGGTTTCCGCTTACCTGGCCAAATGGTACGGGGGAAATGACACCGCCCTTTATCTTTTTCCCTTTGCCGCCGCTTTCGGCGGTATGGCCCAGTTCGCGGCCGGCATGTGGGCCTACAAGGTGCGCGACGCCATCGCCACGGCCATGCACGGCATGTGGGGCTCATTCTGGATCGGATACGGGTTCCTCAACCTGCTTTTTGCCACCGGCACCCTGACCGAACCGAAAGGGGCGTTTCCGGCGCTGGCCTTCTGGTTTGTCTCCCTGGCCTGGATCACCTGGACGGGCACGATCGCCGCCCTGGGGGAAAATCTCGCGCTCACGGTCACCCTGGGAGTCCTGGCCCTGGCCTCATCGGTGATGGCGTACGCCAAATTCGCCGGTTCAGAAGGGTGGGTGATCGTTGCCGGATGGATCTTTTTCGCCTCGGCCATTCTGGCCTGGTATGCGGCCACGGCCATGATGATGGAGGCGGTATTCGGACGGGCCATTCTGCCGGTGGTGAAGATGAAGCCTGCCGCAGACGCACCGGAACTCAATTACGGCATCGGCGAACCCGGGGTGAAAAAGGGGCAGTAGCCGTTAAAACGCGCATCTGCGAAAGGAAAGGCATGGACATTCTTCTCGTTCATCCAAGCCTCATCAATTATGCCAAAGTTTACATGCGCCTGGAGCCGCTGGGAATGGAGCGGGTGGCGGCAGCATTGCGGATGGCCGGGCACCGGGTTCACCTGATGGACCTGCAGGTGTTCAGGCATCGGGACTATTACAAAAAAATTTCTGAAACCCGCCCCCGCGCCGTGGGATTTTCCTTAAACTACCTGGCCAACGTTCCGGAAGTCATCGACCTGGCCGTCGCCACCAAACCGCTTTTGCCGGATTGCCTCATATTCGTGGGCGGCCACACCGCCTCCTTCATCCCCCGTGAACTCCTGGAGCACGCCGGGGGAAGCATCGACTGCATCGTTAAGGGGGAAGGCGAAATCACGGCCCCGCTGTTGATGGAGGCATTTGAAGGCGGCGGAATCGAAAGCCTGCCGGGAGTCGTCACCCGGCAGGAGATCGGGCCCGACCCGGCACTGATCACCCGGGCGGACCTGGATCATTTTTTGCCCGCCCGGGACCTGCTGCCCCGGCGGGACCGGTATTTCGCGGGAGAACTCGATCCCTGCGCATCCATCGAATTCACCCGGGGATGCCCATGGAACTGCTCTTTTTGCAGTGCATGGACGTTTTATAACCGGACGTACCGTAAAGCTTCCCCCGAAGGGATCATCGACGATCTGTCGAGCATCGCCGAGCCCAATGTGTTTCTGCTCGATGATGTGGCCCTGCTGGATGCCGAGCATTCCCTCGCCATCGCCCGGGAAGTTGAAAAAAGAAACATCCGCAAACGGTATTACATGGAAACGCGCTGCGACGTCCTGATCCGCAACGAAGAAATTTTCGCCTTCTGGAAAAAGCTGGGGCTGCGTTACCTGTTCCTCGGTTTTGAAGCCATCGATGCGGAAGGGCTCAAATCATTCCGAAAGAAGGTGAGCCTAAACGACAACTTCCGCGCCCTGGAAATCGCCCGCAAGCTGGGCGTTGTGGTGGCCATCAACATCATCGTCGGTCCCGACTGGGACGAGAGCCGGTTCCGCATCGTCGAGGAGTGGGCCAAAAGCGTTCCGGAAATCGTCCATCTTTCAGTGATGACACCCTATCCGGGCACGGAAACCTGGGCGGATGCCTCCCGGGACCTCACCACACTGGATTACCGCCTTTTCGACATCCATCACGCGGTGCTCCCCACCCGGCTGCCCCTGGCGCAGTTCTACCAGGAACTGGTGAAATCCCAGGCCGTTTTGTACCGCAAGCATATCCGAAAAGGGACCCTGTTCAAGGCCCTGAAGAAAACCCTCTGGCACCTGGGCAACGGGCATATGAATTTCGCCCGATCGGTTATCAATTTTCGGTTTGCGCCGGACCCCAGAAAACAGCTGGGCGATCATTCACGCGAGGTCAGGTATGCCATGCAGACGCCCGAAACCGGGGATACGATCATAGCCGGCCGCGGGCAATCTTTGTTCATCCACAGCCGGGCCGCCCCGGGAGTGTATGACGGCCATCCGTAAACAACCGGCAATTCACACAAGATCAAGGAATGGTAAATTATGAGAACACGTCGAATTCATCTGATCAACCCTAAAGCCGACAGCCTCACCACCCGCCCCGTATATTTCAACCGGGCGCTTTATTCACCGCTGGCCGGACTCCTTGCCACGGCTTCCCTGATCCCTTCGGACCAGTACGAAGTGGTGCTCACCGATGAGAATATCGAACCCATCGATTTCGACCTCAAGGCGGACATGGTGGGCATTTCCGCCATGACTTCCTTCGTCTAACCGGGGGTATGAAATCGCGGATGCGTTCCGTAAACGGGGCGTTCCGGTGATCATGGGAGGGGTCCACCCCAGTTTTCTGCCCACGGAATCGCTTCAACACGCGGATGCGGTGGTGGTCGGGGAAGCCGAGTATGTGATGCCGAAGGTCCTGTCCGATCTGAAAGCGGGTACGCTCAAGGGCATCTACAAGGCCGACCGGCTCCATTCCCTGGAGAACCTGCCCCTGCCCCGCTACGACCTGCTCAAGAAAAACCGGTACGTGAACAAAAATTTCGTCCAGACGTCCAGGGGATGCCATCACGCCTGCACTTTCTGCGCCGAGCACATGATGAACGGCCTGCGGTTCCGATATCGGCCCATCCGGGAAGTCCTGAGGGAAATCGACGCCTGCGACGGACGGGTGATATCGCTCAATGACGCGGATTTTTTCGGCTCTCCCAATGCGCGCGAAAAAACTGATGCGCGCGTTGAAGGGAAAAAACCTTCGATGGCAGGCCGGCGTGAACAGCCGGGATGCCTTCAATGACGAACTGCTGGAACTGGCCGCCGAAAGCGGCTGCTACATGCTCAGCATCGGCCTGGAATCCATCTCCCGGGAAACCCTGAAAACCGTTCACAAGTACCAGAACCGTCCGGAAAACTTCGAGGCCCTGGTGAAAAAGGTCCAGAGCTACGGCATTCTGGTCTTCGGGCTTGTTCATGTTCGGGTTCGATCACGATGAAGCATCCATCTTCGAACCCACCACGAAGTTCACCATGGATGTGGGCCTGGATCTTTGCGCCTATTCGGTGCTGACGCCCTATCCGGGAACCATCGCCTGGTATGAAATGATACGGGACAACCGCATCCTGACCTATGACTGGAACAAGTACGACCAGCGTCACATGGTATTCAAGCCCGCCAACCTGGAACCCCGGGAGCTGACTTCAGGCTACCTGAATGCGTATAAGCAGTTTTATTCGGCGGAATCCATGATGCGCCGGTTTCCGGTGACGGGCTCCCGCAGCCGGTTTTACTGGACCGTCTACAACATGTTTTTCCGAAAGGCGAGGCCCACCGAATTTTTCACCGACCCGGTGGAAATGAAAGCTCAGGGGGCGCCGGATTTTGCGGTCACGCCCCCGGTGATGCCCGAAAGAAAGGAATGGGAGGCCCTGGTGACGGGAAGCGGTCCCATTCCGGTTCTGTCATCAGCCGCCGGCGCCTGATCCGCCGAAAGCGCCCAGGAGGATGATCCCGCAGACGATGACGGCCACCCCCGTCCATCTCAGCGGGGTCACTTCCTCATGGAGCATGTATTTTCCCAGAAGCGTATTCAGGACGTGAACAAAGGACATGAGCGGCACCACCACAGTGACCGGGGCGGATTTCATGGCCAGGAGGTATCCGCCGAAATAAAGCGCCAGAAAGCCGATGCCGAGATTAAGCCGCCAGTTGAAAATATTGGCTTCGCGGGCATATTCGACCAGGTAATTGGGATTGATCATCCGGTCCCATCCGCCCACTTCTTCCACGGCCGAGGTTCTGATCCGGTCGGAACCCTCTTTGACGAAGAAATCCCCTGAAACCGAACAGATAATGGCGATGGTAATTCCGATAAACAGATACATCACTTTCCTCCGGAGATGCCGATAAGGGTTATGCCGATAGTGATCACCACGATGGCGGCCCAGCGCATGAGGCTGATCTGTTCGCCCAGGAAAAATATGGCCAGCAGGGCGGTCAGGATGTATATGGACGCGCCCCGCAGGGGAACGGTCAGGCTCAGCGGCCCCCAGCGGAAGGCGAGGGTCAGCGCGACAAACTGGACGCATAGCAGAAAAACGCCCACATCCAGCCACATGCTGCTGAAGATTCCCAACGCCGAGTGGACCTGGATATGATCCATGCCGTACTTGACCATCACGTTTCCGGTGGAACCCGCCGCGGCGACAGCCAGAAGCGCCAGTGCATACCGTTTCCGCGCTTCTTTGGGCAGTCGCCCGGTTTCGCTGTTCCTGTGCCGCGAGTTCATCCGATGAGGGCTGTTTGGATTGAGATGGCTGATTCACGCTGAAATTCCTTTTTTTAAGTTTCTGATGTACGGATTCCATTAATTTTCCATAATGGGAGAGACGATGTCCACTTTTCATCAGATTGCCGATACGCTCAGACTCCTGCCCCAGGGGGGACCGGGCGTCTGCAACATGGCCGTGACCAACGTGTGCAACGCAAAATGCGATTTCTGCAATTATGCCGTGCATAAAAAATTCGTAGGACGCCGGGTTTCCATTGATTTCGATGCTTTTTGCCGGGCCGTCGACATCCTCTATGAACGCGGGATCCGGTTTATCACCCTGGTGGGCGGTGAACCCACCCTGCACCCGGATATTTTCGATATCGTCTCCTATGCGGTGAACCGGGGGATACAGCCGTCCATCGTGACCAACGGTTCGCGGCTGTCCTCCGATTATGTCCGCAGGCTCAAGGCGGCCGGATTAAAAACCCTGTTTATTTCCATGGATGCCGCCTCCGATGAACGCCATGAAGGCAACCGCGGTCTTCCCGGGGTATGCGGCCGTATCCGGGAGGCCACCGAAGCGTGCAACCGCCTCGGCATCAATGCCGTGGCCTCCGTCACCATCAACCGGCTCATCGATGATATCCCGGACATGCTGGAATATCTTTCCCGGCTGGGGCTCCATACCGTCAATTTCGCCTATCCCAAGCGGATGCTCCATTCGGCCGCCTTGTCTTTTTCCCATGATTCGAACCTCATCGATTACACCCCTCAGGAACTTTCGGCCATCCTGGAAACCATCCGTAGCCTCAAGGGCCGGTACGCCATTCTCAACTCGGAAGAGGCCCTGTCCGAAATCCTGCGGTTTGTCCGGGGCGAACCCCAGTTGTTTCCGTGCCAGGCGGGGTACCGGTATTTTTATATCGACTATTACCTGGACATTTATCGGTGCGATTTCTGGCCCGAAAAGATGTGCTCCGTCCTCGATTTCAAAGATCATCCCTTTGTACGGGACCATTGCACCCAATGCATCAGCGGCTGCTACCGGGATGCAAGTGTCCTGATGCACACCGGGGTTTCCTTTGCCGATGCCCTGAGGCATTTCCGGGCCGGTGAATATGCCCGGGCCGCCGATGTCATTTTGAAACCCACCAACTACCTGTCCGTCAAAACCCTGATCCGCAACTGGACCACGCTGCGGCACCTGGCAAAAATTCAAAATTGATTGCATCTTCAGGCCCATTTACCTTTCTTCAGAGAAATTCACTTTTGTAAATGGGTATGACTCGATCCTCCTCATTCATGGCTATCGTTTGACCCGGCTATAGGGTTCAACACCCCCCTTCGTCCCCCCTCGAGGGGGGAATCATCGATCACACCCCCTTGAGGGGAAATAGTCTCTTCGGTCCCCCCTTGAGCGGGGAACAGTCTCTTCAATCCCCCCCTTGAGCGGGGAACAGTCTCTTCAATCCCCCCTTGAGGGGGGAATTAAAGGGGGGTGTGGCGGTCAGCCAATGCGAGTCGAAAGTTTCTTACTGCAAAACACCGCACGCCGGCGTACAAGCTGCTGCGGAGCCATCATGACTCTGCCAGCACGCCTTTTACGCCGATGCGCAGGCGCCTTCCCCGCCAGTATACCCGCCGGCCGAAGCCGCCACCGAACCAGATGGCCACATTCATCAACTCCCGGAGCGGCAGGGCCCAGAGCCAGAACATGAGCCGGGGGGCGTTGAGCGCCCGCATGGAAACAAGCACCTGGAGCAGACGGCTGGCAATGACCGCCATCATGGTCCATGCCGCCCAGGCCTGGAAACCGGACAGCCACCACAGGGGGAGGGCGTACACGGTTCCGTAACATACGCCCATGCCGTAATACTGCAGGCCCCGGTTCAGCCGGATGGTCCGGGCCCAGCGCAATTCCCGCAGAAACACATCGGAGATACGTTCGCGCCCGCAGTCGTTTCCCAATACGTAATCGGAAAGCTCCACCTTGAAACCGGCCTCCGATGCCAGGCGGCCGATATGGTAATCCGAGCCGATGCGGTTCAAGCAGCGTTCCAGTCCGCCGACGCGTTTTAAAACCGTTTTGCGGGTGGCAATGGTGGGCCCGATGGCAAATTTCAGGCCCCGGTCGATCCTGCGGGCCACCAGCACCGCCGGGATGAAATCCAGACCGCGGCCGAAGGCGGCCATGGCCGCCCCCAGGGATTTGGGAGCGCGGTCCAGGTAGCCGCAGGTGACCACCCCCACACGGGGATCTTTGAGCGGTCCCGTTACCCGCCGGAGATAATCGGGTGTGACCCGGATATCGCTGTCGGCCAGGATAATGATTTCATTTTCCGCAATTTTAAACAGGTGGATCAGATTGCTGATCTGGTGGTTGGCCCCCAGCGCCTCCGGACAGAAATGGAGCCTGATCCGTCGGGCGCCGCTTTTCATTGATCCGGATTCAAACTGCCGGATCATTTTTTCGAGAATGGGAACGGCCGGATCCTTTGCATCCATGACCCCGAAGAGCACCTCGTAGTCGGGATGATCCTGGCGGCACAGGGATGCCCAGTTGTCAAAGGCGCCTTCATCGATTCCGCACACGGGCACCATCAGGGTCACCCCGCCGGCGCTGCGGGGCGGTTTTCTGCGGGCTGACGTGATGAACCACCGCATGCTCATGGCGCAATAGAGATAATAAAAAGTCGACAGGCCGATTACGATCAGCAGAATGGCTTCCAGTAATACAGTCATGGGCTTTCACCTCGGTCTTTATATTTCACGGCGGTCCTTTCCGCTCGAAGCGAACTGATGAAACGATGCAATATCGAAATGATGGTTACAGAATTCAAAAAGCAGTCGGGTCATATTTATCTCCGAATGGATTTGGTTTTTTGGGGGAACACCCCCCTGGCCCCTCAGGGTGAACACCCCCCCCGCCCCCCCTCAAGGGGGGATTTGGATTTGGTCCCCCTCGAGGGGAACACCCCCCTGGCCCCCCTCAAGGGGGGATTTGGATTGGTCACCCTCGAGGGGGGATTTGAATCGACACTCCCCTCTGCTTCCCCTGACGCAAAGGAAGGATTTGGGTTTGACCCCATTTCCCTTATTCCCCCTCTATGTGGGCCCCTCTTTATTCCTCCTGAGGGATACCCCCTCTTTAATTCACCACTTGAGGGCTGCCTCCCCTTTAATTCCCCCCTTGAGGGGGGGCAGGGGGGGTGTTCTCCCCAGCAGGCACGTTCAATCATTCCACCTTGTATTCATTTCAACATTTCAATCCAAACGCTATTGCCTCTGCCCGTTTTTTCCGGCGGCCTGGCAGAGGTCTTTCTGGAGCTGTTCCGAAAACTGCCGGGCGATTCCGCTCATGGCGGCCGCAAATTTTGCCGAATCATCCTTGCTGAACGGTTCGCTCGTAAACCGATAATTCTTCTGAAAAATCTTTTCGCCTCCCGGGCTGGTGCTGTTGAGGGAAACATCGACCCCCAGGATGGCTTTGCAGCTGGAATCCGTGCGCTGACAGGCGAACGTCTCTACCTTGCCGGAAAGTTCCCAGGGCACATTTGCGAGACCGGCCTGCACCACCCCTCCCGAAAACAGTTTTTCTTTCTCCAGGTCGTTTTGGATCCGCTTGGTCAGCATGGTGCCGGGAAGGGCGGCCCATTGATAGTTCCGGGAAAACATGACTTCCCGGTCCGGCGCCCGGACCACCATCTGGGTCCGGTCATAGGGCGGCGCGGTGGTGAAATTCCAGACCCGTACCCCGCCATTGAAGGAATTGGAGCAGTCCACCTTTGTAGATGGGTACTCCAGCTGGTAGAAGGCCGGTTCAGGGGATTTGGGCCGGAGCATGGAAGAACAGCCGATGGCCAGGGGTATAAGAAGTATCATGGCGGCGATTCGGGGCATTAAGTTCATCTCTTGAAAGGCTCCTCCTGCTCGGGCTGGGTGAGAATCCTGCCCGGCTGCTGTCGAAGGGACTGGGCAAGATCCTGGAATTCGGTCAGGGTCTGGTTCAGCTGCCGCATGTTCTCCTGCAGGAGCACCATGGCCTGGCTGATCTGGGATTGGACATCCCGGGTGGATTGATTGATCGTCTTGAGGGTCTTGTCCGTCTGCGAGGAAATGTCGGACACCTGCCCCGATGGAATTTTTGCCAGCTGGTTTTCCAGGCTCGAAGCGGCCTTGCGCGCCGATTGGGCGGCGGCCGTGACATCGGAAAGCGTCTGATGCCATTTGCCCACGGACTGCTCGTCGGCAATGGCGCCGGTGAGCTTGTCGATGCGCCGGGTGGCCGCATCGATATTCTTTACCGCCTTTTCGAGCGCTCCTCCGGCGAGCAGGGCATTGGCATGTTTTGCCACCTGCTCCCACTGGGTCACCAGGTCTCCGATGTCGAGGGACTGAACATCCGAATAGACGTTTTTAAGGGCGCTCATGGCCTTTTCGATCTGTCCGGGGACGGAGGGAATCACCGGATACTGAGTGGAAAAATCGATTTTAGGCGTCACTTTCTGTATGTTGTCCGGGGCTTTGACGATGCCCAGGTACTTGCCGGAGGTGATGCCGCCGAACTGCAGCTGTGCGGCCATCCAGTCCTTGACCTTGAAATGGGGATTGAGGCTCATCTTGATTTCAACGAGCTGTTTTCCGGTGACGAGTTTCATGCTTGAAATCCGCCCCACCGCCATGCCCAGGTATTTCACTTCCGATCCGGTGCTGACTCCCTGGACGGACGTGTCGAAAAAAGTGACATAGGTGTGGGTGCTCTTGAATAGAGTAGAGGTGCTGATCCAGAACAGCGCTCCCAGCCCGATGACAATGCCGGAGAGGACAAACAGGCCGATTTTGAAATCACTGAACCGGGTCATGATCCCTCTTTCTGGGCTTTTTATCGGTGCGGCGTTCGAAAAACCGCTGTACCCGCCGATCATCTTTTTGGTTTTTCACTTCCGCAAACGTTCCGGAAGCGATAATTCCCTTGTCTTTCTTGTCGAGCATGATGCATCGGGTGGCGATATTTTCCAGGCTGGGCACCTCGTGGGTGACCACCACCACCGTCACATTGAAGTAGTTGTTGAATTCGATCAGTAGTTCATCCATTTCCTTGGCCGTGACCGGATCGAGTCCGGAGGAGGGCTCGTCACAGAACAGGATGGGGGGGTCAAGGGCCATGGCGATGGCCAGGCCGGCCCGGCGCACCATGCCGCCGCTGAGTTCCGAGGGCATCCTGTCCGCCTGATTGTCCATATCCACCATTCCCAGTTTGATTTTGACCATCTGCTCGATCAGGTCATCGGGCAGATCGGTGAACTCCCGCATAGGGAAAGCGATATTTTCGCCGATGGTCATCCAGTCCAGCAGCGCCCCGGATTGAAACAGCACGCCCATGTTTTTCCGGGCCCGGCGCAGTGCCTCTTCATCTTCGGATTGGGTGATCTCTTCGCCGGCCACCACGATCCTGCCGCTGTTGACCGGAATGAGGCCGATGATGGCATTGAGCAGCGTGCTCTTGCCGCAGCCGCTCGGTCCGATGATGGCGAAGATATCGCCTTTTTCAACGGTGAAGCTGACATTTTCCAGAACGGTCCTCTTCCCGTATCCGAGGGTCACGTCATTCACCGTGATGACATCGTTTGTTTCCCCATGTTCACGCCCATTGCTGTCCATGTGGTCATCCATGGCCGGCATCCTTTTCGACTACCATCCGAATTTACTGAACATGATGGCGAAAATGGCGTCCGCCAGGATAACGAAAAGAATGCCGCTGACCACGGCCGAAGTGGTTTCCACCCCCACGCTGTCGGCGGTGTTTTGTGTCTTTAACCCGTGGTAGCATCCGGTCATGCCCACCAGCAAACCGAATCCGACTCCCTTGACCAGGCCCGTGTAGATGTCGGTCGGGGCCAGGGCGTTTCGGACTTCCGTGATGAACCGGATGGCCGACAGGTCGAGCACCACCAGGCTGGTCACCAATCCCCCCAGGATGCCGGCGGCATTTGCGATCATGATCAACAGCGGCGTCGCTATGAGCATGGCGAATATGCGCGGCAGCAGCAGAAATCCGGTGATGTCGAAATTCATGACCGAAAGGACGTCAAGCTCCTGCCGGATCTTCATGGAGCCGATTTCGGCGGCAAACGCCGCCCCGGAACGACCGGCAATGATGATGGCCGTCAGAAGCGGGGCCATCTGTTTGGTGACCGACATGGCCACCATATCGGCGATGAAGATGTCGGATCCCAGTTTATTGGACGTGCGCAAGCCCTGAAAGACAATCACCAGCCCCAGAAGACCGCTTAAGGCAAACACCAGCGGAACGGCTTCGGCCCCGACCTTCTGCAGATGATAAAAAAAATTGGACAGCTTGATTTTATGGGGCCGGCGCAGAGCAGTCGCCGTGGTGTTGATGAAATCACCGAAAAAGCGGATGACATCGTACCCGTCATTCTTTTCCTGCCGCCCCCACCTTCCCAGCCGGGCGATGATTCCCGGTTCATCGGGTTCCTGCTGAAGATTTTCTTCGGATGACCGCCGGGAGACGTAACCCAGGAAATGGCGGATCGAATCCGACAGATTGCGCCGTTCACAGCTTCCGCTTTTTTCATTGCAATGGGTTTCGATCCGCCTCAACAGGGCCATGCCGGCGGTGTCAAACCCCGTGACCTCCTTGAAATCAAAAGTGATTTCCCGGGGGTCCTCTTGAGCCAGAAATGTCTGCATCTTTTCCCACAGGGGCGCGATATGTCGTTTATCCAGTTGCCCCTTGAAGAAGATCACGGTTCGGCCCGAATCCGCCTGCCCGGTGGTGAAGTCGGCCGGCTGGTCTGCTGAATGGTCGTCTTTCGGAATCGTACCCACCCCCTTTTCCGGGATTCATCCTTCTGATCAATATTGTATTATCGGAGTCATCATCTGATCGAAATGGGGTCCGTTCGTTATTCTCATCCCGAATCCACCCTATTTAATCCCCATAGGTGGCTTCCGCCGAGGCTGCGGCGGTGGCCACGTCGCGCGGGTAGGTGCGCCGGGCGGGAATGGCCAGTGAACTGGCGATGATCACCGGGATGAGCATGATCAGAAACGTATACTCCAGCCCGCTTTTCCTGCCGCCGAAAACATATTGGGAAACCAGGCCGAATATGATGGGGGCGGCCCCCTCAAGGCTCATGCGCAGGGTGGTGCGCACCGATTCGGCCCGTCCCCAGAGCCTCGGATGGATGATGTCGAGACGGGCGGCATCCAGGGGCGGGTTTGAGGCCCCCAGGGCCAGGGCCGCCAGGGTGAACAGGATAATGGCAAACAGGACCGAGGTCGTCCAGATGCCGGGTGCAAAAAGAAGCGCGGAGAGAAAAAGGGTGAAACCCGGGACAATGACCCGCGCATTGATCCAGCGCCGGGCAAGGAGCGCGTCGGCCAGCCGTCCGCCGCCGACGGCGCCGGCGATTGCGCCGATCCCCAGTACGATGACCAGTGCGCTGGCGGTGCTTCGGCTGATCCCGTAATGTTGGGTGATAAAAATCATGCCGAACGCCCGGAGTCCGGAGAAGAAAAAATACCCAAGGCCGGAGGCGATAATCAGCAGCACATTGGTGCGGATGCTCAGCACGTATCGAATAGCCCACCACAAGCTGTTTCCCGCAGGATCGGACCGCAGCACCAGTTCCTCTTTTGGGAAGATGCCGGATTCCTTTATTTTTTCCCGGGCCAGTTCGGTTTCATCCGATTCCGTCCTGATCCGCTTTGTCCGGGGCCCTGCCCTCGGCCGCATCTTTTCCGGTGACGATCTCTTCCTGGCCGGGTCGCAGCCAGCTCTGGCCGCCTCGGGCGGGTTCCGGCAGATATTTCCAGACCGCCGCCGCCAGCAGTGCACTCGGTATGGAAAGTGAAAAAAACGCCCATCTCCAGTTGAGCCAGGCGGAAACCTCTCCGGCAACGAAAAATCCGATCCCCGTGCCGACCAGTTCTCCGGTAAGGACCAGTCCGTAGATCCGGGCCCGTTCGCTGGCCTTGAAAAAGTCGCCCAGCAGGGAAGCCACGGCGGGGGTGGCGGTGGCGGTGACCGCCCCCAGGGCGATCCGGGTGACCAGCAGAAACATGAAGGACTGGGAAATGCCGCTGACCACCATGGCCGCCGACCACAGGGCAATGGCCGCAATCAGTACCCGCCGCCGGTTGATCCGGTCCACCAGGATGCCGATGGGGAGGGTGGCGATGGCCCCGGTGAAGGACACCACGGCGATGAGAATTCCGATCTGCGTGTTGCCGATGGCAAATACCTTCTGGAGGCTGTCCGCCACAGCGGAAACCGCTGCCTTGTCCGCGCCGTCGAGGCCCAAGATCGCCGCGAGCATGAGAATGATCTGAAATCGGGCCGGTCCGCCGAGTTTGTCTTGCGCCTTTCTGCCGACTTTCTCGCCGGTTTCCCTGACTTTTTTTATGGCATTTCCACTCCCGTCTCCCATCAA
Source organism: uncultured delta proteobacterium (assembly GCA_963826785.1). Taxonomy (GTDB): domain Bacteria; phylum Desulfobacterota; class Desulfobacteria; order Desulfobacterales; family Desulfosalsimonadaceae; genus CAWGYD01. The sequence goes on along the minus strand of CAWGYD010000003.1, from coordinate 301,379 downwards.
GAAGCCTCCGATCGAATAGGTATGCTATATTTACGGCTCTTCGGACCAAAATAGCGGACGGCATCCCGCAGCGCCTCATCTGCCGGCCGGGGGGAATATCCCAGGTCGCGCATCGCTTTTTCGACTGGTGAAAAACATGCTTTTACGGGCCATCTTCGTGCCGTCGATGGTGGTCAGGGGTTCTTCGCCGCCGGTGATGCGCGCCCATATTTCAGCCGCACAGGCCACCGGCATCACCACGGAAACGGGAATCCGCAGGCGGGGGGGCCGGCGGCCGGTGATCAAGGCGATGCGCCGCAGGATCTCGGCCAGGGTCATATCCTCGCCGCCCAGGATGTATCGCTCGCCGATGCGGCCCTTTTCAAAGGCCAGGAGATGGCCTGCCGCCACGTCATCCACGTGGACGATATTTAAGCCCGTATTCACAAAGGCCGGCATTTTTCCACGGGCTGCATTTGAAATCATGCGTCCCGTGGGGGTGGGCCGGATGTCTCCCGGACCCACCGGCGTGGAAGGGTTGACGATCACCACCGGAAGTCCGAGTTTTTCCACCATTCGCCGGACCTGGTGTTCCGCCAGGAACTTGGAGCGTTTGTAGTGGCCGATCATATCTTCGATCATCACCGGCGTATTTTCGTCGGCCGGCGCTCCGTCGGTCCTGATTCCCAGAACGCCGACGCTGCTGGTGTACACCATTTTCGAAACGCCGGCATCTGCCGCCGCCTGCAGGACATTGACGGTGCCGGTCACATTTGTCCGGTACATCTTCTCCGGATCAGGGACAAACAGGCGGTAGTCGGCGGCCACATGGAACAGGGCCGTGCATCCGGCCAGCGCGCGTTTAAGGGAATGGAAGTCGTTGAGGTCGCCTTCCGCGCAATCGACCGCAAGCCCTTCCAGGTTGCACCGGCTGCTGCCCGGCCGCACCAGCACGCGTACATCATGGCCGAGGGCCAGCAGGCGGCGGGCGACGGCCGATCCGACAAATCCGGTGGCACCGGTGACAAATGTGGTCATTTTTTGGGTCCTTCAGGGTTTAGGCTGAAAGCGAAAGGACACCCCCCTGGCCGTGGAGCGAGACACCCCCCTGGCCCCCCTCAAGGGGGGAATTGGTTTTTTTTCGCCTCTCGGGGGGCTCTTCAGGCGCATACTTCCAATGCTCCCTTGAGCATCGACCCAATCCCAACTTGAGCATAACCCCGATCCCCCTTTGAGCATCGACCCAATCCCCCCTTGAGGGGGGCAGGGGGGTGTCTCGATTTCAGCCCATCCACCTTCAGCCCGCATTAATTTATCGCTTTTAACTTTTCAGCCCCAGCCTCATTTTTTCCTCCGCCCGCCAGCATCTTTTGAGCCCTGCCCAGGGCCATCAGGGGGAAGTAGTGGCGATAGAGGTTGTAATTGATCATGAATCCCCGGCTCAGTTCCGTGCCCTGCTGGAGCTGGATGCTGGTGTCGGCTGCGGACAGGTCGATGCGCGCCCCCACGCCGTAGCCCGGAAACCCGGTCCCGGTATACCAGGGCTCGTCCCAGGTCCCTTCCTGCTGGGTCCGGGCCAGAAATGCCGCACCGGCTTCAATGGCCTCCCGGTACAATTCGTCCTCGGCCCCGATCAGCGCCATCAGTCCCCATGCGGTCTGGGACGCGGTGCTCACGCTTTTTCCGCACAAGCGGTTATCCATGTAGGACTCGCACGATTCCCCCCAGCCGCCGTCCGGGTTCTGCCGGTTCTTGATCCAGTCCGTTGCCCTGCGGATTTCCGGCGCCCGCATGTCATGGCCGACGGCCTTGAGGCCGCAGACGACGGCTGAGGTGCCGTATACGTAATTTACGCCCCATCTTCCGAACCAGGAGCCGTCGGATTCCTGCTCTTTGAGGATGAATTTGAGCCCCCGGGCCACGGCAGGGTGGGACCGGTCCATGCCCATTTCGCCGAAGGCTTCCAGGACATGCGCGGTGACGTCCACGCTGGGCGGATCAAGGACCTCTCCGAAATCACAGAAAGGAATTCGGGTGATGATTTCGCGGTTGTTGTCTTTATCGAATGCGGCCCACCCGCCGCTCCGGCACTGCATGGCCATCAGCCAGTCCCGGGCCCGGTTCATGGCCCCGTCCAGGCGGGTCGGATCAGAATAAAAGGGCTTGAGCTTCGACAAAACGATCAGGGCAACAGCCGTATCGTCCACATCCGGATAGAAATTGTTGGCCCGCTGGAAGGCCCATCCGCCCGGTTCGACCCCTTTGATCTTGACCTGCCAGTCGCCCGGGGTGCGAATCTCCTGGCCCAGAATCCATTCCAGGGCCTTTTGCATGCTCTCCGATCTGGCATATTCGATTCCGCAGTCCTGCAGGGCCATCAGCGTGAGCAGGGTATCCCAGACCGGTGATTCGCTGGCCTGGATGTGCAGGGCGCCGTTTCGTGTAAACGACCAGTGGTCGTCTAAGGTGGAAAGCCCTTTTTTCATCACCGGGTGGGTGACCGGATAGCCCTCGGCATTCAAGGCCATCAGGCTGTATACCCAGGGGGGCTGGATGCCGCCCCAGGCGCCGTCGGCATCCTGGTGCCGGATGATCCATTCCAGGCCGGAGCGGATGGCGTTTTTTCTGCCGGGGGTAAACCCTGTGCGCTGATATCGATGGAGAAATCTGTCGGCCGCCTTGAAGAACCCTTCCCAGGAAAATGATCCCCCCCGGGCGGGCAGATCGTAGTTGACTGCACCGCGCCCCTGCGGGAAAAGCGCATCCAGTCGTTTTCCCCCTGGAAGGGGCCGCGTCATCCGCCTGGCGGAGAGGATGGAGAGCGGCATGATGGTGGCCCGGGCCCAGGCGGCAAAATTATAGATGCAGAAGGGGAACCAGGAGGGAAAGAAGATGATTTCCGGGGGGATGTTGGGCGTCTTTTCCCACGGCCATTCCCCGATGAGCGCCAGCCAGTAGCGGGTGAATACCCGGACGCCGGACACGCCGCCGTGGTCAAGGATCCATTGGCAAGCCCGCTGCAGGGGCGCTTCGTCCGGTCCCATGCCCCAGGCCCGCAGGGCTGCGTAGGCTTCCACCGTGGCGCTGATGTCGCCTTCCGGCGCACGGTAAAAGATTTCCCAGGACCCGTCCGGCCGCTGTTCATCCAGGATGCCCTGCTTCAACCCTTCGATCTTGGGATCATCCGTGATCCCCAGGATGTGAAAGGCCAGAAGCCACTGGGCTTCCATGCAGACGTTGGATTCGAGCATGCCGACCCAGTATCCCGCCGGGTCCTGGTTTGCCGCGGTCCATTGCAGGGCGTTTTCAATGGTCTGGTGCAGGTCGGTTTCTGCCGGGTTTTTCAGGGTAAGAACATTATCCATATCTTTTTTGTTTCCTTTCCTATTGGCAAACAGATTGAGTGACTTCATTTTTTTTGTTATCCGCAGGTCCAACACCCCCCTTGGTCCCCCCTCGCAGGGGGGAATAAAAAAAGGAGTCCCCCCTCGAGGAGGGAATAAAAAATGGAGTCCCCCCTCGAGGAGGGAATAAAAAATGGAGTCCCCCCTTGAGGGGGGAATAAAAGGGGGGTGTCGGACCGCTGGCCATTACGATTCAAAAGTTCCTTCCTGTAAAAACACCGCACAATGGGATCGGGAGCTTTTTAAAATTGTCTTCGAAATTTAAAAACCACGAAGGCCACAAAGCGCACGAATTTAAAATGATGCTTATTTTACATTTAGTATTCCTGGTGCCCTTTGTGCATTTTACGTTAAAATTTTGCTTTCGACGGAACCGTCAATTTTGCATTCAATATACCCCGTTCAGGAAGAGAAAACTCCGGATATGCCCGTAAAACCGATTCTGGGCATGGTGGCCGCCCTTTCTTCCGAAGGCCGCCGGCTGCTCGGCCGGAAGGGGTGGCGCCATGACCATGGATTTATCATCCAGCGCTCGATGGCCGACGATCAGACGCCCCTGCTGGCGATGATTTCCGGCATGGGCTTAGACAACGCCCTTTGCGCTGCCCGCCGGCTCATCGGACAGGGGGCAGGCGCCCTGGTCAGCATCGGTGTTTCCGGAGGCCTGGATCCGGGCATCTCAAGTGGCGGCCTGGTCGCGGCCGACCGGTTCCTGCATCTCGATGGCGGCGTTTTTCAGGAAATCTGCCATCCCCATGCAAAGGGATCCGCCCGTGCGGTAAAAACGCTTTCTGCGGCCAGATTTTCCGTCCGGAACGGTGCGGTAATCACCGCGCAAGGCCCCGCCCTTTCGGCCGCCTCCAAGTCCGCCCTGCATCGGCAGTCTGCCGCCCTGGCGGTGGACATGGAAAGTGCGGCCGTGGCCAAGGCCGCGGCCGAGGCGAACATCCCCGTCTTTGCGCTGCGCGTTGTCTGCGACCCGGCCGCGCAATCCATACCGCCCGATGTGTTTGCATGCCTTCTCCCGAACGGCCGCATTCGGTATCCTGCATTGATCAGGGCCATTTCGCGCAAACCGGCCCTTATGATTCACCTGGTCCGCATGGGACGCCAGTACCATCTGTCCCTGCAAATCCTGCAGGACGCCTGGAGGACACTGGCGCGCAGCGGCTTTCCCGCATACCTGATCCGTTCGTCGCAGGCGCGTTCGAACGTTAACGGTCAATGAACGGCGGTCGGTCACAGGCCCGCCTCAGCATGTTTCGACATTTGGAATCGCAGTGACTGGAGCGGATTTTGCAGCATGTCCATCACGGCACTGGCTTCAAAACCGCTGTGGACCATGCAGGCGCCGCATTTGGGGTTCCGGCCCACGCCGTAGGCCTCCCAGTCGGTGTTCTCCATCAGGTCCGCGAAGCTGGTCGCATATCCGTCATCCAGCAGGTAGCAGGGCCGCTGCCATCCGAAGTGGTTGTAGGTGGGATTTCCCCAGGGGGTGCACTGGTACTCCCGGCCGCCGGCCAGAAAATCGAGGTAGAGGCTGCTGTGGTTGAATTTCCATCCCCGGTTTTTCCCGATGGCGAAGATATCGGAAAACCGTTTCCGGGTTTCGGCCCGGTCGGTCAGGAAATGATCGGGATCGAGGGCGGTTTCAAAATTAAATCCCGGCGCCACCGTCATCCCCTCCACCCCCAGTTCGGTGAGGAAATCAAAGAACCGGACCGTTTCTTCCGGGGACACATCCAGAAAGAGCGTGGTGTTGGTGGTTACCCGGAAGCCTTTTCGGGTCAGCATCCTGATGGCGGATACGGCCTGATCGAACGTACCCTGCCGGCCCACCAGTCCATCGTGGTGCTTCCGGAGACCGTCCAGGTGAACATTGAAGGAAAAATAGGTGGACGGCTGAAATTCATCCATCCGTTTTTCCAGCAGCAGGGCATTGGTGCACAAATAGACGAATCGCCGGTTTTTGATCAGGCCATCGACGATGGCGGGCATATCCGGGTGCAGCAGGGGCTCGCCCCCGGCGATGGAAACAATCGGCGCCCCGCATTCCTCAGCTGCGGCCAGGCAGGCATCGACATCCAGGTCGACTGTGTCGCCGGCGCGCTTGATTTTGCCGCAGCCCCGGCAGCGCAGGTTGCAGCGGAACAGCGGCTCCAGCATCAGCACCAGGGGAAATTTCCGATGGCCGGCCAGCAGCTGTCGAATGATCATCGCACTGACATAGGCTTTCTGCCTCAGGGGGATACCCAAATTCGTTCTCCTTTCAAGTTCTGCTCATCCGGATTCAGGGGCAGTTTCCTGGCGGCGATCCGGTAGGATCCCCACAGGAGCCAGTCATTCCAGAGCGTCATGTTGCAGATGGCCACAATGGCTTTGACATCGGAACGTGAAATCTTGACGTCTTCTCCGCAGGTAAACCTTCTGCAATCGTTGATATTGCGAAGCGTCAGAATGGCCATGCCGATGGCCCACAGGCAGAACTTGCGGATGCCTTTTTCCGATGATGGAATGAACATCGTATAGGAAAGCGCGGTCTTTAAGTGCTGGTGGGCGATTCCGATCAGTTCTTCCAGGCCGCTGCCGAATTCCGCCGTGTAATGATCTTTATCCAGCCGGGCCAGATCGAATCCCGATTTTCTGAAAATATCCTTCGGCAGCCAGCAGGCGCCGCGCTCCCGGTCTTCCCAGAGATCTTTCAGGATATTGGTCATTTGGAGGCCCTGGCCGAAGGAGGCCGCCCGGGCGAGCATCTGTTTTCGGTATTGGGCGATCTCTTCCGAATAATCACAGAAAAGTTCGGTAAGCATCTCCCCCACCACCCCGGCCACATGGTAGCAGTATCCATTGAGGTGCGTCAGATCCTTCAGTCCGTCGGGGCTTTGGATCTCCTGGAAGCGGAGCATCCCGGACGCCATGATCCGGAGGCATCTTTTGATGATCGATTGCTGGGCCGGGCTGAATTCGAAAAATGTGTCCAGAACCTCGCCGGTCCGGAAGACCAGCTCCTTCTCCGCCGGCAGGGTGTTTCCGTTCAGCCTGGGATGCAGATGCCCGACAAAATCACCGGCAGCGGTCCTGCCTTCGATCACCTCCATGAACCGGTCGAAAAAATCACGTTTTTCCGAGAGCGAAAGGCCTTTTTCATCTTCGATGGTATCGATGATCCGGCACATCAAGTAGGCGTTTGCCACCCTTTCACGCAGACCGGCCGGAAGCTGCGGGATGGTCAGCGCAAAGGAACGGGACACTTTCTGCAGAATATCGTTTTCCCAGTTCAGACGTTCTGCTCTGTCTTGGGGTGATTCCATAAAATTCTCCTGGGAAGTGGTGTGCTTTGCGACCCGGATTCAGGCCTTGGTTCTGTTGCGGTCAGGATCATCATTGTGCACCTTCAGTATGGCCATAAAAATGCGATCAGCCCGGCCACGATAAAATGGGTATCTGCCAGAAACTCCAGACGGACACCCGGAAGTACATTGCCATTCTTGTATGCCTGCATCAGCAGGAGGAAAAAGAGCGGGCCCAGCATGATCCCGAACCCCACCGGCAGCACCAGGTGCAGGGCTGCCGCAGCCGCGAGCATGGCGATGAGTCCTGCCAGCAGGGTTTCCAGGAGGCGAAGCAGCCGTTTTTCCCCCAGCAGCAATGCAATGGTTTCCTTCCCGACGATGCGGTCACCCTGCATGTCGAGAATGTCGAAAAACGCCGTCCGGGCGAATACCAGCCCCCCCACCCACAAGAAGAGGATCAGGTGCATCCATCCCAGGTGCTTTTCCGTGGACATCGGCGGCACGATGACCGCCAGCACGGCCCAGGCGATGGCTACCAGAAAGACTTTGGAGGCGGGAATATCCCGGATGCGCTGGTATTTCGATTTCCTGAACCCTATGGGAACGAGTTTGAAGTTGTAGCTGATGCCCACCAGCGACATGAGAAGAAAAATGCCGAATGTCCATCTGCCGATGGCCAGGGCGACCGCCATCCCCGCCAGCATGGAAATCGCGGCCATGGAGGCGAGAATGTAACGGTGGTCCAGATAGAATTCCGCCCGGTCGGGATCATTGTATTGCTGGGCGGTCTGCCCGGTCAGATGATTGATGATGTGCATGGATTGAACGTAGAACATGGACAGAAAAAAAAGAGGAGGTTGTCCTGCATCCCGGCCAGTTTGGTGGCCGCATAAGCGAGGCATCCGGCGCCCATGGAAACATACAGGTTGGTGAGCAGGAGCATGCGCTGGGCCCTGAACAGCAGGCGCTTCAGGTTGGGCTTGGGTTTATCGGGAAGCTCTTCGAGCGCACGGTACACCTTTTTGATCACCCAGTTGGGAGTCGATGCGCCGGCGGTAATCCCCACGTTTTTCGCAGACCGCAGCACGTCCAGGTCCGCGGAGCCCAGATCGGTTTCCGCTTCGATATGGCATACCGGTTTTCCGCTCTCTTCGACGATTTCCACCAGCCGCCGGGTATTCCCGCTGTTTTTTCCTCCCACCACGATGACCGCGTCCACTTCTCCGGCCAGGCGCTTGAGCTCCGCCTGCCGCCGCTCCGTGGAGTCGCATATGGTGTTAAATATTTTATAGTGCGGGTGGTTCTGCGCCGTCCACGTCCGGACCTGTTCAAAAAGCGCCGTGTTCTGGGTGCTCTGGGCGACCACCACCGCATTTTCAAATTCCGGCAGCCCTTTGAATTCATCGACGTTGCCGACCACGTGCCCCTGTCCGTTGGCATACCCCAGCAACCCCACCACCTCCGGGTGGTGTTCATCCCCCACGATGACAGCCGCAAACCCCCTGCGGGTATATGTTCTGATAATCTGCTGGATTTTAAGAACTTTCGGACAGGTGGCATCCATCACGTCAAAACCCGCATCCTTCAGATTGTTCTCTATGTGGGGCCGGACACCGTGTGCCCGTATCAGCACCGTTCCACGCCCGTAGTCAGGGACCTGGTCGAGCACACCGATCCCCTTCTGGCCCAGCAGGTCCAGAACCTGGGGATTGTGGACCAGGGGTCCGAATGTATAAATCGGCGTGAACGGATCTTTAGCGGCGGCATCGAAGACCATTTCCACGGCCCGTCTGACGCCCATGCAAAAACCCGCATGTTTTGCGATTTCGATTCTCATTTCCGCCTTGAAGTTCCTTCCACTCCGGGCATTTTTTTTGGTTTTGCCCGGCAGCTTCATGTTTATAACCGCTTTTTTTTCAGTCTCCGGCTGAAGCAAAGCGCTGACAGCTACTAAAAAATAGGGGAAAGGCATCAAGGGATAAATACGGTCGGTAAAGTATTTGGGAGCAGAGCAGTCGGTATTTTCTTCTTGCCGGGCCTGCGGGAGGCGTATCTGTCGTTTGAAACCCGATGGCAACTGATTGCGCGTAAAGCCAAGCGGATAAGTCTGTTGGCAAAACGGAAAAAAGGCGTTTCGCCTTCTGACCCGTTCACCGATATCAAAAGGCGTGCAATCGGATCTACGGGATTTGATGTATTGTCATGCCTCCCGCTGAACTTAGACTTTGCGCAATGGGCCGGAAAGAATCCGCCGGTCCATATATGAGGGCCTGGCACGTAGAGAGATAAAATGGATTGGAATCGATAAAACCTTAAAAACGAGAGGACACCATCATGAAAAACAATAGATATGCACTTCGATTCGGCGCAGTGATTTGCGCTGTCATTCTGATGATTGCGGTACAGGGCAAAAGCAGCAGCGCCCAGCAGGCCTATTCCGGAAATACCCAGAGCCAGTATGGACAGGGATATGGGATGCAGACCCCCTCTTATGGGGGTCAAAATCAGTACGGCCCATCCGGGCAACAGGGGCTTTACGGCCAGCAGAGCCCATACGGCCAGGATTATGGCGGACAGACCCAGTTGGGCCAGCCGGGCATGAACGGGCAGCAGGGCCTGAATCAGGGATATGGAAATCAGTCGGGGCAGTATGGACAGGAATACGGCCAGAGCCCCTACAGCCAGCAGGGAATATATGGCCAGCAGGAATATGGCCAGCGCAATTACGGTCAGCCCGGTCAACCCGGATATGAGCAGCAGGGGCCATATGGGCAGGACTACGGTCAGCAGGGACTCTACAATCAGCAAAGCCCGAATGGAAACCAGGGGGTCTATGGCGGGCAGAATCAAGGCCGGGGATACTATGGTTCACCGAACTCATTGAATTCGAATCAACCGGGCCAGCCGGGTTATGGTCAGCAGAATTCTTATGGCCAGCAGAACAACCAGGGACTGACGCAGCCGAACCCGTCCGGAATGCAGACGGGCAATGAATTGGGCCGATGAATCCGGTCTGAACACATCATTTTTTTTCTTGCGGAAGGGTTTTGTCCCGGCGCATTCAGGTTGTTTTTTCGTGGCCCGTAAAGGATGGACAGTATTGTCGAAAAGAGCCGTTCTCCGCTAGTCTTAGCGTGTAGCCCGTTTTTTCCAGGTATGAAGACCTCGACTGGGAAATTCCGGAACAAGTTGATCAACCAAGAATTCAGACAGGAGGAAATGATGAATAAGATATCTTTTAGAAGCATCATCGGGATCACATGCGCTCTGCTGATGGTTCTGGGTGTGGGGGTGTTTCAAGTCAGCGCAGTGCAGCAGGCGCAGCCCCAGGGTCAGTCTCAGGATATGGGCCAGCAGAGTCAGGCTAAGAGCGCAAACCAGCAAAGCCAGGCTAAGAGCGCTTCACAGCAGTCCCAGTCCCAGATCGCTTCACAGCGGATTACCCAGGAGCAGGCGGTAGGGCCGGGTGCACAGCTCTATATCGGCCCGGCGGCGCTTCGGGTGGTGCAGCAGAAACTCAGTTCCGCGGGATACAGCGCGGGCAGCGTCGACGGGATCTGGGGCAAGAATACCCAGCAGGCCCTTGTGGCTTTTCAGAAAGCAAACAATCTGGAGCCCACCGGGAAACTGAACCTGACGACCATTGAGCGCCTGGGTGTGCCCCAGGTGCTTTCCGGCGGCGGGCAGCAGCAGCAGAGCGGTCAGCGGCTGGCCCAGGAAACAACGGTTAAAGGGGGAGGTGCCCCCCTGTATATCAGCCCCGCCAATTTGCGGCAGATTCAGCAGCAGCTGAATCAGAAAGGATACAGCCCGGGGCAGATCGATGGCGTATGGGGGCAGGGCACCCGGAAGGCCATCAAGAATTATGAGCAGGCTCAGGGGCTTGAGCCCACCGGAAATGTCGATCTGCGGCTGGTCAGTTCCCTGGGGCTCAACCAGTTGATCGCCGGGTTGACCGGACAGGGTCAGCAGGCCGGAAGCCAGATGGCGCAGCAGGGCGCACAAAATCAGCAGGCGCAGCAGGGTCGTGGATATTACGGCGGCCAGCAGCAGGGGGCCCAGAGCGGCGCCGCCAGCCAGAAATGGACGCAGGAGCAGGCATCCGGCAGCGGTGCACCGCTGTACATCAGCCCGGCGACCGTTCGTCAGATCCAGCAGGCCCTGAACCAGGCCGGCTATGAAAGCGGGAACGTGCAGGGAAACTGGGACGCCCGCACCAGCAAGGCGCTGATGAATTATCAGCAGGCCAACGGCCTCGAGCCCACTGGAAACCTGAACATCAGCAGCATCGATAAACTGGTGGGCGGCCTCAATGTGGACATGATCAGCCAGGGGCAGCAGGGTCAGCAGGGAACACCAGACCCAGGAGCAGAACCGCGGATATTACGGCACCCAGCCGGGCCAGCAGGGCACGGACACCCAGCAGAATCAGGGCCAGCAGGGAATGGAGACCCAGCCCAGTGAGCAGAACCCGCAGAACACCCAGGATCAATTGAACCCGCAGGACCAGACCGGCAGCCAGGACCAGACCCGGGGCTATTACGGCACCCAGCCAGACCAGCAGGGTCAGCAGGGGATGGACACCCGGCAGAATCAGAAAAATCAGCAGCAGTCGACCCAGCCGGGCATGGACACGCAGCAGGATCAGCCGTCCGGTCAGAGTCAGAAGGATCAGATGAATTCGCCGGATCATACCGGCAGTCAGGGTCAGAGTTCGGATTCGGGTTCGGGAATATAGATTCCCGGGTTTGATCGCTTAAAAAAGACTAACGCCTCAATTCGTGTGTCTGAAAGAAGAACTGAGGCGGGCAGAAAACGGCCGGGCAGGAAAGCCCGGCCGTTTTTTTGCCCGCTGCCCGCTCGATCTTCGATTTGCCAATCCGCATGCCGGTTTTATTTTTATATATGGCATCAAAACCGTCACTTGGGGATGGGTGAATTGTCTTGAAAACATGTCAAAAGGGGATCCGGTCATGACGGCCCGGGCCATATGGAAAGGCAATATCCGCATCGGCGGTATGTCGGTTCCGGTGAAGTTCTATTCGGCAATATTGGATAAAAACATCCATTTCCGTCTGCTTCACGAAACGGACCTGACGCCGGTGGAGCAGAAGATGGTTCATTCCGAAACCGGAAAACCGGTCCCGGCGGATCAGGTTCGCCGGGGGGCGGAGACCGGGGATGGACAGATCATCATGCTGTCGGATGCGGAACTCGAGTCGCTTTCACCCGAAGCTTCCCGGGATATCGAAATTACCCGGTTTGTCCAACCCGCCGTGATCAATCACCAGTGGTATGACCGGCCCTACTACATGGGGCCGGACGGGCAAACGGATCTCTATTTTGCGCTGGCCCGGGCATTGGCGCAGGAAAATAAAGAGGGGGTTTGCCGGTGGACCATGCGAAAAAAGCGCTATATCGGCGCGTTGGGGGCACAGAACGGATTTCTCCGGATGATTACCCTGCGCCATGCCGAAGAGGTCGTGGATGCCTCGGTCATCCCCCGGCCAGAGACCCGGGACCTTTCCCCGCAGGAACTGAAAATGGCAGAGCAGCTGGTGGGCGCCCTGGAGGGTGAATTCGAGCCGGCGGCATATCGCAGCGAATACCGGGAGCAGGTCATGGCGATGATCCGGGCCAAGGCCGGCGGCAGGACCATCCCTTTCCGGAAGCCCGAGGCGCCGAAGCCTGCGGCCGCGTCCCTGGCCGATATGCTTCAAAAGAGCCTCGAGCGGACGAAAGGAGTGCGCAGACATGCCTGAACCGCATGACCGGCAGATCAAGCGCAGCGCCTTCTGGTCCGGCAGCATCACCTTCGGACTGGTCAGCATACCGGTGGCGCTCCTGGCGGGAAGCCGCTCCCGGGGCGTGCGGCTGCGGATGCTGGCTCCGGACGGAACCCCGCTTTCCCGCCGGTATTATTGTCCCAGAGAAGACCGGCCCGTTGCACCGGAAGAAATCATCCGGGGATATGAAATCGAAAAGGGCCGGTTCATCACCGTCACCGACGAAGAGCTTGACGCCCTGCAGCCGGAAAAGAGCCGGGAGATCGACCTGCGCCTGTTCGTACCGGCGGGCCGGATCGATCCGGTCATGTTCGACCGGGCCTACTTCCTGGTGCCCACGGGCGACTCCAAAAAACCTTACAAGCTGCTGGCCGAAACCATGGAAAAAACCGGGCGCGCCGGCATCGCCACTTTCGTGATGCGGGGAAAGGAATACCTGGTGGCGATCCTTTCGGAAAATGGACTCCTGCGGGCCGCAAACCCTTCGATTTGCCGAAGAGATCCGCCCGGTGGAGGAAGTCGGGCTCGCCGATGCATTAAAGCCGATGTGCCGGAAGAGACGCTCAAGGCCATGACTGAAGCCATCCGCGCCGCCCGATCCGATGGCCTGGACATGGAAGCGCTTGCCGATGAAGAAGCTGCGCGGCTGGAGACGCTGGTGGCGCAAAAGCAGGCGGCCGGCGAGGGCGCTTTGCCTGCTGCGGCCGGGCAGGAAGAGACTGAGCAGCAGAGCAATGTCATCGATCTGATGGCGGTGCTCAAGCGCTCGCTGCAGGAGGAAGAAAGCAGTGAAGACGAAAAAGTACCCGAATCGGCCAATGGTTCGGACCGCGTGCGGGAATCGGGTGAATCGCTTGCGCACAAGAACAAAAAAGAACTCTATGATCTGGCCAGGGAGCTTCACATTGCGGGCCGGACGACCATGAACAAGGATCAGCTCATCGATGCCATCCGCCACAGCAGCTGAAACGCTGTTTGACCGCGGCCGGGCAAACCCGATGGGACAGGCGCTGGTCCGCTATGGATGCTTTAGTTGAGCCGCCGGGCAGGTGATCGGCTGATTTTGCTCGATTCCAATATCTGCCGATCACCTGTATCCGGCGCCACTTCTTTTCCTTGAAAGACCCCACCCCGCTGCGCGATGTTTTTGCAGTAAAGCGTTTTTAAATCCTAACGGCCGCCGCCGGTACACCCCCCTTTAATTCCCCCCTCAAAGGGGGATTAGGACTTGAAATTACGATCAAATTCCCCCCTTGTATGGTACTGATAGGGTATCGGACCGCTTTAATTCCTCCCTCAATAGCACCTCCAAGGGGGGACTCCTTTTTTAATTCCCCCCTTGAGGGGGGACCAAGGGGGGTGTTGGACTCGCGGATAACCAGAAAATAAAGTCCGTTAATCTGTTTGCCAAGTTAAATTCTTCGAAAGAATCTTGCCCGCAAACCCATCAGGCCACCAAGAAACAGAAGATGGTCATTTCATCTTGGGCGATCGATTTGGATTTTTTTTAATCTACTTTCCGAGCATCTTATCCCTGAGATCCGGAACTTCGGTTTTGTCGCCCAGCCAGATGCCGAACACCGCATTTTTAAAATTCTTGTCCGGGATCTGTTCCACCATCTGGCTGTCTTTGTAGATGGTAATGCCGGTTTCCGGCTCATAGACGATATCATGCACCTCGTTTTTCTTTGCCCCGTTCTTGAAAACCGCATTGAATTTATCGATGTCCCCCTGCAGGAACTGGGCAGCGCCCTGGGTGGAATGGGCAAAACCGCTGTTCCAACCGTCGATCAGTTTATCCCCCGGCACGTCGCGCATCCAGACCATCCGTATGGCCATGGGTTGATCCGTGGAAAGGATTGCAGCCGAATCGCTCTGCCCGGCCTGTTGCAGGTACAGTCCGCCGGCATATACCTTGAAAAAGAACTTGGTTCTCATCCCGGCGCCGTTGAGCTGCAGGGCCTGGTTGCCGGCCTGGATCAAATCCGGCATTTCCGCGCCGGAGATATTTTCCGCGACCGCCGCGGGCACCATCAAGAGTAGAGAAACCACTGCCAACATCAGTTTTCGCAACATGACTGCCTCCTTTTTTAATCATTGTGATGCGTTAAATGGATTGCTTGCCGTGCCTGCAAAAAAAGCCGGGCTGCGCATACAGAGTGCAACCCGGCTTTCTCCCACGGGATTGAAAAATTCCACACGTGAAGACGAGATCCGTGGCTTTCCGTCCGGCCTTACGACCGGTTTGGCCATTTCATGTTATAACAGGATGATCTCGATTGTCTTATTGTCAAAATTTTTAGCGGCAGATCATTGCCTTGGCATATAATTATTTGATAAGAGAATATATTTTTGTTGTATTGGAAGCGTTTTCCCGCAAATCCATGATCACAGGCGCATCAGCGGCAGATGCGGATGTGATCATGGATTTTCAGAGGCTGCGCCATTCTACGGCAGAAGCGTTGTCCGTATCCGATCATTGACAGAACCACTCGACTCTATGTTTTACGATCGTTAAAACAAAACCGGTTGCCTTTTTGAGGTGAGGAGAAGAAGATGGGTAGTTTCGTGGTCAACCTGAAATTTTTTCCCGACCGGATACGGCAATAAGCATTTTTACACATCTTCATCAGCGATAGGTACCCTGCGCCACGGGCGTTGCGTGTGAATCCGGAATTCGGAAATTATTGAGGAGAAATCGGGAATGAATAATTTGCCATTCGGAAAAAGCGAAGAGAGCGATGCGGCGGTCATTAAAGAAATGATCATGGCCCAGGGCATCGACCTGGTGGGAATTGCCGATGCGAAAAACCTGATCCTGGCGTATCCCCCCCGGCCGGCCACGGCGCTCATGCCGACGGCGAAAAGCGTGATCGTCATGGCGGTGGCCCATTCGCTGGGAGCGGTTTATTCACCCGACATCATGCTGTGGACCCGCAGCAAGATGCAAACCTCCCGGCTGCTGGACGAAACAGCGGAAAAAATCGGGCGGATGCTGGAGCAAAAAGGGTTTTTGACGCTTCCGATTTCAGCGGACAAGCCGGTTGAAATTTTTAAAATCAATCCCGTGACCGGCAAAAAATTCCGCCAGACCCGGGTGCTGGGGTTTCTCTCGCTCAAGCATGCGGCAATGAGCTGCGGGCTGGGGGAGATCGGGAAAAACAATCTGCTCCTCACCCCGGAATTTGGCCCGCACCAGCGCCTTTGCGCCATTGTCACGGAAGCGCCGCTCAGCCCCGATGCACCCCGCGAACTCGATCTCTGCAAGGGATGCGGCCGGTGCATAAAGGCCTGCCCCTCCGGCGCCCTGACCCAGGGCGGCTATGACGTAGATCCCTGCTTCGTCTACTGGTCGTATGGCTTCAAGCGGCTGCCCCCATCACGGTTGCGTGAACTGCCCGCATTTATCCGGATGCTGCGCACGCATTTTAAAAAAAGGGATCTGCTGGTGGAAAGCGGTCAGACCTATATCACGGACGTGGACAACTGCATCGAGTGCATGCGGGCCTGCCCGGTGGGCGAGCGCTGGAAAAAGATCCGGCCCGGCGCGCTTCCGCCCCAGAAATCGGGCGGCACAGCCGGCGAGCGCCCCTGAACGAAAAAGCGCACCTTCGGGCTAAAACCTTCTTCCCTTGATATTCGGGGCTTTTGCGCTTACCTTTATCATAGAAGTCCAGTTCATCCCTGTGGGTAGACCCATCGTGATGGGAGAAAGGAGCAATTCTTATGAACAGACGAGAAGGCCTTAAAACAATCATGAGCCGGGAAAGGCTCAGCACGACGCCCCACTGCCCGGCCTGCGGACAGAATTTTACCCTGGGCGAACCGGTGGTTCTGGCGTGCGGCAACTGGGGAAACACCCCGCAGCTGGTGCATGAAAAAGATGCGGTATTCGATGAGGCCAGCAGCAGTTATGTTGAACGAAGCTGCTACAATGCCCGAAAAGCCTGATCTTTTGCCCAATTGGCTGTTTTTAGATTCCTTTTGAAAACGGACGAAGTCGGACCCCGGCATTGGCGGCCCCGGAACCTCGGGCTCTTTTTAGAGCGGGCTGCCGATGGTTTCCGGGGTTTCCATATTTTGTAATCAGCACGCTCCCCCGGATTGTGCGGTGCATGGCGATTTTGCTTCATGGCGCCTTTCTCGGGCCGCCTGTGCTGATGAACCGCGCGTCTTTTCCTGCAATCCGGACGGCTTCGGCCGCGCTTCTTTCCTTGTCCTTTAATTCCAGCATGATGTCAAAATCAAATCCTTCGGTGTCCGCCAGGTAGCGGGAAAACGCCGCCGCATCGATGTGTTCGGCATGCCGGCCGGCCCGGCCGCCGGAAACCGCATCGCTGTAGTCGGTCATGGGGATGCCGGTTTCCGGCGTCCAGATTTGAACAAGGCGCCCAAAAACCTCGGCCAGCCCTTCGCCGGAGGAATTCACCGCATGATGAAGATTGTCGAATATGACCGGAATTCCGATCCGTTCCCAGATTTTGACGCAATCGGAAAAGGTGTAGAGCCGGTCGTCATTTTCGATGGCCAGCCGTTGGCGGATGCGCCCGTCCAGCTCTTCAAATCGCCGGATGAACCGGGCCATGGCCGCATCCTTGTCCCCGTAGATGCCGCCCACATGGATCTGGATGCGGGCGCGCCCGTCCAGGTCCATCCGGTCGAGTATATCGGCATGGTATGCCAGCTCCCGAACGCTTCGTTCAAATACCTCCCGGTCCGTCGAATTGATGAGCGTGAACTGGTCCGGGTGCATGGAGATGCGCATCCGGTGCCTGCGGACAAACCGCCCCAGCCGGGAAAAGTCGGAGGAAAAACGATGCTGCCAGTTCACCGTGCAGACCGGGTGGGAGGCAAAGGGAATGATGTCCGAGGATATCCGGTGGAACAGCAGCCCCTTTTCAACGTTTTGGGCCAGGATCCGTTCCAGGCATTCGACATTGCCGGCCGCCGTCTCAATGAGCCGCTTTTCGGAAAAATTGGCCAGCCGGAAGGTCCGGTTGGCCGAACATCCGATGGAGCGGTTGATGCAGGGATATCCGATGCGCATGGGTTGACAGTTTTCCGGGCAGGGCGGGCGCCCGATTCAACTTCAGTTTTTGCGGATTACCCAGATGATCCGCTAATCGCTGATGGCGAGTCCATCAGAGACGGACCGGGCTTTTTTTTCCGCTTTCAAGGCGTTTTTGGCAAAATATCGCAGGCGGTATCCGCCGGTTCCGTCCGCATCCACACGGGTCACGGAGCAGTTGCCCACCCGGAAAATCCGGGCCAGCCGGAGCATCGATTCCGCCCTGATCCGGATTGCCATGAAGGTTATCCAGCCTGCATGCCCAACCACGGCGATCCGCTCCTGGGGAAGTGAATCCAGCACCTTCAGGCCGTCATCGATTCTTTCGTTAATCGCGGTGATCGTATCTGCGCCCTGGGTTTTGCCCCGCTGCCATTGGATGAAATAGTGAAACGTAAGGCCGTCGGCCATGATCCGGTCCAGCGCCCCTCTCATGAACCGGGGCCATGCGGTTGACATCATGAACCGAAACAGGAGGTTTTTGTTCACCGGGTAACTGCCCAGGTTGATTTCGACCAGGCTGGGCAAGCGGCCCTGATAATGCAGGCCGGATCCCTCTGAGATGATTTCAGCCGTTTCGATCGCCCGTTTCCGCGTGCTCGAAACCAGCCGTTCGGCCCCGCTTTCCTGTATCATTGGCGTGAGCACCGCGGCCTGCCGCTTTCCCTTTTCAGACAATCCTTCATCCACTTCCCCCATCATGTCCCGGTCAAAAACACTGATGTGAAAAGACCCCGCATCGTTTACGGGCAGTGCATGTCTGATGAAATAATATTGTCTGTTCATCGCTTTTGATATGTCGCCTGGGTCGAAGAAATCACTTCAAGAGTAGCGTGAACAAAATATACGCCCGGTGATCCATTGCGCAAATACCGGCCGCATATTCACGCGTTTTTGACGGGCGCCAATCCGATTTCAAATCCGGTGAGCCGATAAACCAGGCGGGAGCGCTGCTGACACTGCAATATGGCAGGTCCGGGGCGGATAATTATCCATTCAGACATTGAGTCGGTCTGACTTGAGCAGCCAGGCGACGGCGATTCCGGTGAGGAACCCGGCGGCCAGGTTGGACGCCAGGGTGATGCTGGCGATGAGCAGGGGGACGAAAAGATCCTTGCGGGTTTTCATGTCCAGCAGGGTGAGTGCCAGCTGCGCGCCGGCAAAGATGAGCAGGACGCCCAGGGCGGACATGGGGAGAAGGTAGATGATGGAGAGCGCATAGGGGCCCAGAAACAGGGCCAGGGCCACGAATATGGATCCGATGATCAGGTTGGAACCGGCGGTGCGGGCGCCGAAGCGGTAGCGTGAAGCCAGGCCGCCTGCGCCGTGGCACATGGGGATGCCGCCGATGAGGAAGCTGCCCAGGTTGGCCAGGGCCATGGAGACGCACAGGCTTTTGTAGGTCACTCTTTTGCCCTGCTCGGCAAAATACTGGCGCGACAGGTCCGCATTGGCGATCACGGCGTTTCCGATGGTCATGGGGATCTGGGGGAGGACCAGCACCAGCAGTGCGAAGGTGAAATCCGTGCTGCCTAGGCAGGCCGTAGGGAAGCAGGCGGGGCAGGTTCAGGCCGATTTTCAGCCCGTCCATGCCCTCTCCGGTGCCGGCCGCAAGGCCGATGAGCAGGCCTGCGCCCACCACCACCAGGGCGGCGGGGAGGCGGCGGTTTTCCAGCAGCAGCAGGGTGAGGATCCCCAGCCCGATGCCGATCACCAGTCCCACCGGGACCGGACCGATGTGCTGAAGGTGCAGAAACGGCTCGGCCGCCCGGCGAAGGGTCTGGAACTGGCGTTGCCCCCAGCATCAGTTTGACTCCCTGGGAGATCAGGAGCAGGCCGGTGGAGAGCTGCACCCCCCGAACCACGGGCGTGGGAATGTAGCGGCCGATCAGGGTAATGATGCCGGTGGCGCCGATGAGGATGAGAAAGACGAATAACAGCAGGCTCGACGCCTGGATCTGGGCGGCGGTGAGGCCGGTGGCGATGGCATAGCCGGCGATCACCTTCATGGGCTCCACCGGCGCGGTCACCTTGAAATACAGGCCCGAGAGGATATAGTAGATGCCGATGGCCCAGAATATGGCCATGGGGTTCAACCCGCAGATGAGAATGATGCCGATGGAGAGCGGCAGCAGGGTTCCCAGGTCGCCTAAGGAACCCGCAAATTCCATGCGGTCGAAGCAAATGGTTTTTGCGCTTTCGGGAGCGCAGCGGCGGGCGGTTTCGGGTGGTTGTCCGGGTGTTTTCATTCAAGCACTTTCAGGAGCGTTCATGCCAGGTGACGAAAATGCGAGTATACATCAGCGCATCCTAAACTGCAAATATCAGTTTAGCGTCCCCATAATGTCTCCGCTTTCCGGACCCCGGCCGCCGCCGATATTGACTGTAAAGCGGGATTCATTTAATTTTTCCGATCATTCAGAAAATCAATTTCATGGTCAATTGTCAATTGTGAAATCGAAATTGATGCACTTCAGGACGGCGGGATATTGGGGGTGGTTTTTTCCACCTGGTCCAAGGTGCACTGTGCGGGGGGCTTGTCCGGGCGCCAGCGCAAAAGGCGGGTGCCATGGCGGAACCGGCCGCCGGTGAAGTGATCCCACTGAACTTCCACCACCATCTGGGGCGAAAGCGGCTCCCATTGG
Source organism: uncultured delta proteobacterium (assembly GCA_963826785.1). Classification (GTDB taxonomy): domain Bacteria; phylum Desulfobacterota; class Desulfobacteria; order Desulfobacterales; family Desulfosalsimonadaceae; genus CAWGYD01. Next base: position 281,201 of record CAWGYD010000003.1, on the reverse strand, counting down.
TCTGTGCGTTCGGTGTTCCAGCGGCTGGGGCCGCCCGGCGCGCGGCCGGTGAATCCGGGCGGATCGATGAGGGGTTCCAGCTGATCCACCAGGCTTTTTCGTTCCACATCGGTCAGGCCGGAGCAGAATCCCACGTGATGCAGCCGCCCCTGGTCGTCATAGAGGCCCAGCAGCAGTGATCCCACCTGCCGCCGACTTTTTTCCACCAGCTGATCTGCCTCAAAAGATGCGGCACTGTAGCGGAACCCGCCCACCACGCAGTCTGCGGTGCGCATCTTCTTGATTTTTTTCATCGCGTCGCGTTCTCCCGAACGGTAGGGGAGATCCATCCGCTTGGCCATGATGCCGTCCAGGTTGATCCCCGATGAGTCCAGCCATTTACGGGCCGCAGCCCCATCCAGGGTCGCCTCGGACAGGGTGAATTCCTTCCGGTCGACAAAATGCCTTTCGGCGAATTGTTCCAGACGTTTTCGTCTTTTGGAAAGCGGCAGGTCGGTGATGATGTCCCTGCCGGCGTCCACCAGCAGGTCGAACAGGATCAGGGTGGCGGGAAATTCCCGCGCCAGGCGGTTGATGCGGCTTTCCGCCGGGTGAATCCGCTGGAGGAGATCGTCGAAGGAAAAAAGCCCCTTGATCGGCACCACGATTTCGCCGTCCAGGACAAACCCGTCGGCATCGATGGTTTTGACAGCTTCGATGATTTCCGGGAAATAGCGGCCCAGGGGTTTGCCCGCCTTGGACTGCAACTCCACCGTATCGCCATCCCTGAAAATCAGGCAGCGGAATCCGTCCCACTTGGGCTCATACAGCCACTGCTTGCCGGTGGGCATGGTGGATACCAGTTGGGCTTCCATGGGCGGGAAAGGAGGAATGATGGGCAGTTCCATGTGCTTTATTCCATATAGTTGTTCTTTGAATTCGCCGGCGTTTCACAACGCCTGCCGGGCCGCTTTATTCCTGCTATCAATATAACATTGAATCCGACCGATGCCACCTCCCCGGATTTATCATTTCGATGCATCTGCCGGATGCGCGACGCAAATACATGAAACATGGGCCGAAAATACGGGGTACCATTGATTTACGAATGGCGGCGGGATTGTCATGGTATATTCAGTCACGGGAAGAAAAAAAGCACCAACAACTCAACAAATGAAAAGGAGTGTGGATATGCTGTCAAGATATGATAGATCGCAGAAAATTGGTCATGCCTTCAAGAATGCAGTCGCCCGCATGCCCGTGGGTCGGAGGCGGAAAAAATTGATGAGCCGGGTGGGAAACCGCAACCTGGCCATCGGGCTGAGCGCGGGCATTGCCGCGGGCATCGCCACGGGGATGCTTCTGGCGCCGGACAAAGGCAAGAAAATCCGCAAGGACCTTGCAAAGCGGACCAACTCCTTTTTCGGCGACGTGAAATCAACCGGAAAACAGCTGGGAAAGAAGAGCAGCCGGTTATGGATGGCGGGTAAAGGATCGGCCGAAGGCGCCCGCGAAGCGATCATCGAGTCGGCCGAAAGGCATTAATTAAAATATAACTTTTGCTATCAGTGGTTAAACAAAAACGGTTTTTGTGCAGCCACCATTTACGTTAAGGCAAAACCCGGCCCGGAAAAATTCGCCCGGCCGGGTTTTTTTGCGCTGACACGTTTACCAGCGGGGTTTCTGGTCCAGGGTTTTGTAGAACCGGGCCAGTTCGTAGATGAATTCCGGGCGGGAAGTGAGGACGGCTTCTCGTTTTTTTTCATTTTTCATGCTGGACGGCATGCCGATTTTTCCCGCCTTGATGTGCCTTCTGGCAGCAGGGGAGATGATCACGGGCAGCATCAGCCCGCAGGCCGAATATTCCCCTTTTTCCCGGGTGGGGATAAGGACCCCCTTTTCAATCAGGCCGGCCACCGCCGTGTCGCTCACGGGAAGCTCGATGGAATTGGACTGCTGGAGAAAAAATTCCCGCATGACCGCTTTTTCATCCGCATCCAGGTGCCTGGCGGCGGAGACAATCCCGGCGCGCCGGAAATTGGCCTTGATCACCGGCTTCATGTTGATCCAGATGAATTTGAAAACAAGCAGCGCGATCAGCAGGAGCAGGAGGATGCCGGCGGCTGCGGCCACGGCGAAATAGTCCCGGTAAAACCGCGCTGCCCGGCCGGGAATGGATCTGGCATACGCCATGGCCTTTTCCGGAAGCGTGCGTGCCGCACCCGGCTTTTGAGTCCGGGCGATGGATTCAACGGCTTCCCTGTTGATGAAATACGACTGATCTTTTCCTTCCAGGTAATAGGCCGCGCCGTCTTCGGTGACCTTGACGTCAGGGATGACCCGTCCGGATTTCAAGATGACGATATCGGCGTGAACCACAGCAGTCAGTGCGATGGCGAAAAGGGCGGTGAACAGGATGATCTTGCGGTGCGGCATGGCGGTTTTATTTGCGTTTGAGCATGTTTTCGGCGGAATTGATCTCGATGTAGGATGCCCCGTAGTCGGAGCCGAAATTTCCCGCAAGGACGGTGACCAGGCTGTCTCCTGAAAAACGGCTTTCCCGGAGCAGGCGGGTCAAGGCCGTGCGCAGAAATTCGTGGGAGGTCAGATCCGTTTTCATGAAATTGGCATGAACCCCATAGGAAAGGGCCAGTTCGCGTTTGACCCGCTGGTCGTAGCACTGGGCGAAAATGGTGTTCTTTCCCCGGTATGCGGCCAGGCTCAGGATGGTTCTTCCGCTGATGGTATCGGCCAGCAGGGCCCGGGTGTTAAGCCGCATGGACGCCTTGACCGCGGCTTTGGCCAGGTAGCTGGTAATGGTGTTTTCCGACTCGTAGGCCGCATCGATGAACGTGTCCTGGCTGGATTCGATTTCAGCGGCGATGGTGGCCATCATCTGCAGGGATTCCAGCGGATATTTGCCGCTGGCGGTTTCGCCCGAGAGCATCACCGCGTCCGTTCGGTCCAGGCAGGCGTTGGCCACATCGGAAACTTCGGCGCGGGTGGGCCGGGGAGAGTGGATCATGGACTGGAGCATCTGGGTGGCGATGATCACCGGCTTGCGGCGCTCGATGCATTTTTTGACCAGGTTTTTCTGGATGATGGGGATCTTCTGGGCGGGGATTTCAATGGCCAGGTCCCCCCGGGCGATCATGATGCCGTAGACATGATCCAGAATCTCGTCGATGTTGTCCACACCCTCCTGGTTTTCGATCTTGGCGATGATCTTGATCCGGCTGTTGTTCGCATTCAGGATGTCCTGGATGGACTGCACGTCTTCTTTCCGGCGCACGAAGGAATGGGCGATGAATTCAACATCGTTGTCGGCGGCAAATTTTATGAATTCGATGTCTTTTTCGCTCAGGGAGGGCAGGTTTTGAATCTTCACCCCCGGCAGGTTGATGCTCTTCCGGCCCAGGATGAACCCGTCATTTCTGATCTCGCATTTCAGCCCCTGATCGTCTTTGTCGACCACCGCCAGTTCGACATCCCCGTCGTCGATGAGGATGCGGTCGCCCACGGAGACTTCGTCGGAAAACCGGTCGTAATTGACGAACACGCATTCGGGCGAGGACTCCTTGTTCTTATCCCCCCGGACATGGATGATATCGCCGGTCCGGACCGGAATCTCCTGGTGGCTGAAGGTGGTGCGGATCTCCGGTCCCTTGGTGTCGATGATGATGGGAATCCGGTCGGAAACGGTCCGGACATTGCCGATGATGACCGACGCCTCGTCCATGTTCATATGCGCCGTGTTCATCCGCACCGCGTCCATGCCCGCCTCGTAAAGCTGGGCAAGAAACGGCGGATCGCATCTCTTGCTGGAAATGGTGGCGATAATCTTGGTCTTTTTCATCTGGCGCCGGTTTTATGGGTTAATGGGTCGGGTGATTTACAGGTGATAATATAGACCGATGCGCGGGTTTATTCAATGGTTTTCAAAAAGCATGTTCCCGGCCCGTCCCGCGCAGGTGCAAGGGGCGGCAAAAAGACGGGTTGTTTATGATGAAGTCAATTCCAGGGAGGTGGTGATCCTAACGCAATCCTTGAGGGTCTGGGCCATGGGGCAGAACTGCACGTGAAAGCCATGCACTTTCTGCGCTTCTTCCTTTTTGGCTTCCTCGATTTGCAGGCGATAAACAACGTGGATGCCGGTCACTTTCAATGTCCCCCCGGCATTTACGATTTCGCCCTGCGCATCGGCCACCAGCCCGCCTTCGCCGATCCGGATGTTTCTTGCTCCCAGCGCCCCGGCCAGGGTGCCGGTCAGTCAGCCGGCCGTGGCGGCCACCAGGTAATCCAGCGTGGCCGCATGGGATTTTCCTTTGGACGCATCCACCCCGTAATGCTCGGCGATCCGGGAATGAACCCCGAAATAGACGGGTTCGTCTTCCCCCGGAAGATAGGCCCGGCGAACCGGACCTTTAAGTTTTTCGATCTTGACCCTGGAGGTATAGACCACTTCGAGTTCCTGATTCATTTGATGTCTCCTGATGGCTTTTCCGTGCGCGTGTACGTTCACGAGCAGGTGCACCGTCCAGCAAACTGGACTGAGCATGATGACCGGTTACTTTCTGCAAAAATACCGTGCAGCGGAGTACAATGCTTCCAAGGAACGTAACCTGGTAAAACGTTTTTCACCCGTTTATCTTTCGGTTTCTCACCGGTCCAACACCCCCCTGACCCCCCTCGAGGGGGGAATCTGACCGTAATTTCAAGGCCCAATCCCCCCGAGGGGAGAATTTGGTCGTAATTTCGAGGCCTAATCCCCCCTTGAGGGGGGCGAAGGGGGGTGTGCCGGCGACGGCCGTTACCATGTCTAAAGGTTCCTGACTGCAAAAACACCCAGCGGCGCCGGCGGGGTACAATGCTTTTTACGATTTCATCCAATTAATTCAGATAATCAAAAAAATAACGGGGCGGGTCCGGTTTGTCCAATCCCTTTTGGCCGGCGGGCATATCAACCCGGTTCATTTTCCTGCTGGTTCAGGTAACGCTTGTATTCCTCTTTCACCAGCTTTCGGTACATGTGGTAAAAAAAGAGGCTCATCACCTCGGTGGACTGGCTGCCCTTCCGGCGCAGTTCGTCAGGAGACATCTTGTCCCATCCCACCTTGATGGACTGCTCCAGGTTATTGGCCACCATCTTTCGGAACAGGTCGGTGAAATGCTTGAGTTCCTCGGGGTCGAACCCGGCCCGGGGGCCGATGCCGATGCTGTCCATATCCACCAGCAGCTTTCCGATGATCACGTTCTCCTGGGAAAAAAAATCCTCCCCGTCGCGCTGTTCGGAAGTGATCACGCCCCACTGCCGCATCTTGTCAAACCACGGTTCGGACATGCCCGTGGCCTTCAGGAAGGCCGCCTTTCCGGTCACCTCGCTGAAAAACAGCTGGTCCAGCGGCCGGAAGTATTCGCTTAAAAACTGAAAGGAAGATTGTTCGGTCCGGGACCGCTTCTGGTGCTTTTTGATGAGTTTTTTGATGACCGGAATGGGAAGGAAATAATTTTCCCGCAGGGCCTTGATGGTCCGGATCTGGTCGACGAAACTGTCATCGTAGTCGGCGGTGTTTTTGCCGGTCTTGCGGGGTTTTTTGAGTACCCCTTCCCGGATGTAGTAATGGATGGTCTCCTTGGAGACGCCGGTGCGCCGCGTCAGTTCACTTATTTTCATCGCATTGTCCGGATGTTAGAAATACATCCTCCCTCGATTCGTAAAATGTGACGCCCACGCGCTGAATATGGTCGATGACATCCGGATCGCTGATATGGCCGAAAATGGACAAGTCAAACGTGTAAGGCAGGAGGAGATCGTCGATTTCATCCATGATGCGGTAAAGGACCTTCAGCGTCAGATCCTCTCCGCCGTGGAGCGTCAGGTCGATGTCGGAGCCGTTCCGGAAATTCCCCTTTGCACGCGAACCGTACAAAACCGCTTTTCCCACCTGGGGGTAGCGGGCAAGAACGGAATGAATCTGTTGTATAATGCTTTCCTTCAAGCCAAACTTCATGGCTCCGCCTGAGTCGCAAGGGGCTTCAAGTGATCGATTAGTTTTTCGAATTCAGGGTAATACTCCCACAGGACAGCCTTGACGATATTCCGGGCGATCTCCCTATTATACGTATGAGAGCTGAGATTTCTGCTTTTGATCATGTCCATCCACACCTCGCCATTTTCGATGAGACCTCTTTTGAACGCCTCGCGGGTGCTGTCTTTTGAACCATACAAGTTGGGCAGCCCCTGCCGGTGCTCAAGAAAATCTTTAAGGGTATTCCAGGCCAGCTCGTGCGTGTATTCAAAGGCCTGAATCATCCCTTGTTCCTCAAGCTCGGTGAGGTCGCGTTGTCCGGCCAGCTCCACCGCATTCTTCAACTGCCCGGCCGCCTGAACAAAATGCGTGTAGCGCTGTATCCAGCGAATATCTTCATTTATCATGACAGCCTCCGGAAAATGCCGTATTCGGTTCTGATGCCATAATGATTTTTACACGTCTTTTGATGTATTCTCCCTCCCTTTTCTTCATTGCGCCCTTATACAGTTCACCTTGTTTACAGCGCTCTATATCCTCATCTCTCTTTGCCATCTGGCTGGCAAGCGCTTAAAATAAAGTGATTATGCAGTTTTCTGCATATCACCAATGCACGAAAGATCTTCATATCACTCAAATTGGTCATCAGATTTTTTCTTTATTCCATAAAACCGGTATGGTGAATCTAAATATGATTATTTACAGGATAAAATCGTGCTTGGCAAGTTTTCCTTTATCTTAAATTTTGGGTTCATTCCCATAACTACATCATTATTACAGGCGGCTATCTTGGGTGCGTTTCTGCCGAAGACCAAACCTTTGGGCAGTAAGACAAATTCATAGATGTTCAATCTTTCAATTTTTCCCAGGAAGCAGCCTCATTACTAACAGATCAAATTCCTGCGGTTCCAATTGCTGGCAATTTTTCTAACATCTGCTATAATCCGGCAGATCAATCAATTCCAGAGTGTATTCGTATTGTTTTACAACCAGCCAGGGGGAAATGATCGATGGGTTTTTCGGATGATGTCCTACGGGAGATTGTTTTTCGGCTTGTTCCGGCGGCGATGGCATCGGAAATGAGAAGATGATGAAGCTGCTGTCGGATGAGGCTGATTTTTCGTTTACTGAGGAGGATTACCGGCGGTCCGGGACGATCTGGTTGCCCGGGGGGAGATCATCACCGGAGGGGGGCGGGAGGTTCGATTAAACGAGCGGTGCCGGCATCGGATGGAAACGGAGTGAAACAGCCTGCAGTTGAGGCATCTGCGGAATCTGCGGAAAAAAAGTTGATCCTTCAGGTAGAGGAAGCCTCAGCTCCAAAGCCGCCAGGGTATCCCGGAAATCGGTTTCCGCATCCCGTTCGCCTAAAGGCGAAAACCATCAGATCATCAGCTACCGGTACAGCGACAAGCGGAAGAACAACCCCCATGTCGGGATGGTGAATACGGTAAGTGATGGCGTGGAGACAAGGACCGCGTGGGGGTATGATCCGCATATCGATCCGGTCCTGAGATTCGATGTCGGCCGGTCTTCGGTTGAAGTGCTGATCGATGACGCCCTGGCCTCCAAAGACGAATCGGTCATGCGGGAAGCCCTGGAGCAGCTCAAACGGATGCAGGCGCCGTATTTGAACTGGACCGGCAAGGCCGAGCGGATCGGTTTCGAGGTTGACCTGGTGTCGCTTCATGTGCATGAGCGGATCGATCCGGCCACCATTCTTTCGGCCGTGCAGAAGCGCGATGAAAGTGGGCAGGAGCAAGCGCCAGGCGCCGCAGATTCTAGACCGAACTGTTTTCCGCCCCGTTTGAAAACCTGCCGCTGCGCGATGCAATCGATTTTTACAAGCACGACCGGGACTGGGCCAACCGGCTGGTTGCCGGCGACTCCCTGCTGGTCATGAATTCGCTGCTCCAGAAGGAAAACATGGCCGGCCAGGTGCAGATGATCTACATCGACCCGCCTTACGGGATCAAGTACGGCTCCAACTTCCAGCCGTTTGTCAACAAGCGCGATGTGAAAGACCGCAAGGACGAGGATCTCACCCAGGAACCGGAAATGATCAAGGCGTTTCGGGATACCTGGGAGCTGGGATCCATTCATATCTGACTTATCTGAGGGACCGGCTGCTGCTGGCAAAAGATTTGCTGAGTGAGACCGGGAGTGTGTTTGTTCAGATTTCGGATGAGAATCTGCATCATGTGCGGGAAATCATGGATGAAATTTTTGGGCAATAAAACTTTTTAAACATCATCGTTTCTCAAAAAAACTGCAGTTTTCTATCAAGATTCACCTGGGGTCATACAGTTGATTACTCATTTGGTATGCAACATATCCAAGAAAAAGTCAAATACAAACAGCTTATATCTCATATAGAAATTCTGGTGATACATGCTCTTAATAGATATGATTTTGTCGATGTTCGAAAATAGCTTTTGCAGAAGCATACCAGTAAGTGAATTTGAAAATCCAAACCATCTCTTAAAGAAGTAAAAAGATATCAACAGACAGTTGTCTGACGGTGCCAGCAAGACTCGATAACAAATCTCAAGTTTTTATGGGAAACAACTTTATCAGCCGAGAGGTGAACTCATTGGAAAACTACCTTACAAGGAATTTGAAAGGCTGAAAAAGAATGGTCGAATTGAAATATGGGAAATGTCCTCAGGTACAGGAGATTCTGCGAGGATTTTCCAGTTATTCCACCAATTAATGAGATAGATACGGGAAAGCACACAATCCGGAACTGATGCGAACATCTATGTTGTGCAAACTGCTTGACCAAGTTATTGAACGTTGCATCCTCATGACCACCGATTCCGGTGACCTGGTCCTCGATCCCACCTGCGGGTCCGGCACCACCGCCTATGTCGCCGAAAAATGGGGACGGCGCTGGATCACCTGCGACACATCCCGGGTGGCCACAACTCTGGCCAAGCAGCGGCTGATGACCGCCAGCTATGATTATTACGACCTGAAATATCCGCACGAGGGGTTGAAAGGCGGATTCATCTACAAGACCGTCCCCCACATCACCCTCAAATCCATCGCCAATAACCCGGAGATCGATGAGATCTACAATCGCATGCATCCGGCGATCGAACGGCATCTCGCCGAACTGAACGCGGCTTTGGCCATGCACGGCGAACCGTTCAAAGTTACCGAAGGCGGACGCAAAGGAAAGAAAATCGATTTTGCCGCCCCGGATTTCAGTCGCGATACGCTCGCTTCGGGTGAGAAGTCCCGGCAAACGCCCTGCTCGAATGGGAGGTCCCGTTCGATTTTCCTTCAGTGTGGCCGGAAGTCTGCCAAAAAGCCGTTTGATGACTTTCATGCAGCCCGGCAGGCCCTGCAGAAAAAGATGGATGATTCCATTTCCGCCCATGCGAACCGGAAATCCTCTATGATCAGCCCCAGGTGTCGAAAACCAAGCTGCGCATCACCGGCCCGTTTACCGTGGAGGCGGTCCCATTCCCCACCGTGCTGGCCCTGGATGAGGCTGAATCGCCGGCAGACGCGGATGTGGCCGTGGCCCGCTCCGGCGAAACGTCCCGCCAGGCCCAGTGGCGCGACGAGCTGCTCAAAACCGGAATCCGCGGCAAGAACGGCCAGAAGATCAAATTGATGGATCTGGAGCCGCTGCCGGACTGCCGGTACATCCATGCGGTGGGGACGGTGGCCGATACCGGCGAGCGGGTGGCGGTCAGCTTCGGTCCGGAGCATGCGGCCCTGGAGCAGCGCCAGGTGGAGATCGCCAAAAACGAGGCCGGGGACCTTTTCCCACGCCGAAGATGCTGGTCTTCTGCGCTTTTACCTTTGATCCGGAAGCGGCCAAGGACATCGACAACATCAAGGGGATCACGGCCCTGAAAGTCCAGATGAACACGGACCTGCTCACCGAGGACCTGAAAAAAGGACGGGCCAATAACGAATCGTTCTGGCTCATGGGGCAGCCGGACGTGGAGGTCCTCAAAAATGGGGGTGACCAGTACCAGGTGGAGGTTCACGGGTTCGACTACTTCGACACCAAAACCGGGGAGCTCCGGTCCGGCGGCAAAAGCAGGATCGCCATGTGGGCGCTCGATACGGATTATGATGACCGGTCCCTTTTTCCCCGGCAGGTCTTTTTCCCGATCGCCGGCGCCAGGGACGGCTGGAACCGGCTGAAAAAGGATATCAAGGCGGAACTGAACGCGGACCTGCTCGACCGGTTCCACGGGACCCGGTCGCTGCCGTTTGAAGCTGGTGACAACCGGCGGATTGCCGTCAAGATCATCGACGACCGGGGCATTGAATCGCTCAAGATCATCGACCTGGATTAAAAGGGGAAACCATGAGCGGCGCCATTACATCCCTGATCATCAATTCCCCGTATGAGATGCCGGGCAAATACTGGAAACAGGACCGGTACGGCCGGGTATTTGAAATCGCCGAAGGCCGGCGGCCGGCCGGATATGAGATTTTCGATACCCGGCACAATACCCGCCGGGTCGTGGAACTCTGATATCGTCAACAACATCCGACTCCGGGTGGACGAGTGGCGTGAAGCCGGATATCCCGGAATTACCAGCGTCACCCGGCGTCTGCTGGAACACTGGAAAGACCCGGATGCCCGCGAAAAGCCGTTTTACTACTGCCAGCTGGAAGCGATTGAAACCCTGATCTGGTGGGTGGAAGGGACCGCCCAATTCAAACAGGGGATCTTCCTTCCCGGCGACAGCGGCCCCATCGAACGGATCTGCAGCAAGATGGCCACCGGCACCGGCAAAACCGTGGTGATGGGGTTGATCATCACCTGGCAGGTGTTAAATGCCGTCACTTATCCGAAGCACAAGTCGTTTTCCCGGGCCGTGTTCGTGGTGGCGCCCGGGCTGACCGTCAAGGAGCGGCTGGAAGTGCTTTATCCGGGAAGCGATAAGAACGTCTATGATGCGTTCCGGATCTGCCCCAATCGAATCAATGCGGCAGAAGATCAACCAGGCGGCGCTGCTTGGTGGAAAACTGGCACAACCTGATGCCGCTCAAGGAAACCGAACGTTCGGTGGTAAAGAAAGGGGCGGAAAGCGACGAAGCGTTTACCCGCCGGGTGCTCGGGCCGCTTGCGGCGCACAAGGATATCCTTGTCATCAATGACGAGGCCCATCACGCCTACCGGCAGCGGGCCGAGGCCAAGATCAGCAAAAAGGAAGCCTCTTGAACTGGGAATCGACCTGGACCAGGCCACCCGCTGGATCGAGGGGCTCGACCGCATCCACAAGACCCGGCGCATCCGCCGCTGCTTCGACCTGACCGCCACCCCTTTTGCACCGACCGGAAAGAAATCGACGGAAAAAGGGCTGTTCGAATGGATCATTTCCGATTTCGGCTTGAACGACGCCATCGAGGCCGGGCTGGTCAAAACCCCGCGGATCGTGGTGCGAGACGATGCCCTGGCCAATGCCAAGACGTTCAAGCCGAAGCTCTATCACCTCTACAACGAAGCGGAGGTCCGGGAGGATTTGGGCCGGTCCAAAGCGGAGCCGCATGAGTCGCTTCCGGACCTGGTCCAGAAAGCTTATGCCCTGCTGGCCTATGACTGGCGGAAACACGCGGAAGAATGGGCGCAGAACGGAAATGACGTGCCGCCGGTCATGCTCACCGTCTGCAACCGCATCGAGACCGCCGCCCGCATCGAGCACTATTTCAACAGCGGGGATTGCCCATTTCCGGAACCCAGGTACCGGAAAGAACGCTCCGGGTCGATTCCAAGGTATTGGAAAAGGCCGAGCGGGGGAATCGATCACCAAAGACAAGGATTACGCGGCACGGCTGGAACAGATCATCCATGCTTCGGGGATGCCCACGGACAGGCGGGATGACCTGCTTCAATGAAAAACAGGAGGTCCAGCTGCGCGCCCTGGTCGATACGGTGGGCAAGCGGGGGCAGCCGGGGCAGCGGCTGCAGAACGTGATTTCCGTGGCCATGCTCTCCGAGGGGTGGGACGCGGCAAATGTGACCCACATCATGGGCCTGCGGGCGTTCACCAGCCAGCTGCTGTGCGAGCAGGTGATCGGCCGCGGCCTGCGGCGGGTCACCTTCGAGCGCGACGAAAACGGGCTGTTCTATCCGGAATTTGTCAATGTATTCGGCGTGCCGCTCTCCATTTTCCAGGACGTGGGTGAAGGCGACAGCGGGGGACGCATCACCCGGGAATAGCATCCAGGTGGAGGTAGTCCCGGGCCGGAACCGGTACGAGATCAAGTGGCCGAACGTCGCTGCGGGTGGAAAAGGTGCTCAAACCCACCCTGGTGATGCACTGGGACGCGGTCAAACCGTTGACGCTGGATCCGGAGCAGACCCCGATCCACGTGGAGATCGCGCCGGCCCTGGCCGGTTATGCCGATCTTTCCAAGGTGGCCGATATAGATCTGGAAAAGGCAGTCTAGCGAATTCCGGCTGCAGCAGCTGATTTTCCGGGCGGCCCGGAAGCTGTTCCTGCAAAACGCCTCATCGTTTTCCGGGGACAAGCAATACCTGGCCGTGCAGCTGATCCGGCTGGTGGAACAGTTCCTGGCCGGCGACAAGCTTCACATTGCCAGCCTGTGGCACAACGACCCGCTGCGCCGGCGAATCCTGGTGGCCATGAACATGGACGTGGTGGTCGGGCATGTCAACCGGTTCGTCCAGTTGCAGAACATGGAAAAGCTGGCCCTGTGCTTTGACCAGGAGCAGCCGAAACGATCGACCGCTTATATGAACACCTGGTATACCACCCGGCACTGCGGCCCCACCGAAAAATCCCAGATCAGCCACGTGGTTTATGACGGCGCCTGGGAGAAGATGGCCGCCGACTTGCTGGAAAAAGATCCCAATGTCGCCGCCTGGGCCAAAAACGACCACCTGGGGTTTGTGGTCCGCTACCTCTACCGGGGCTCATCGCGCAATTTTGTCCCCGATTACCTGATCCGGTACACCAACGGCAAACACCTGATCCTGGAAATAAAGGGGCAGGACAGCGAACAGAACCGCGCCAAACGCGCGGCCATGCGCACCTGGGTTGCGGCGGTAAACGAAGCGGGCGGATTCGGGCACTGGGCCTTTGACGTGGTGTTCGACCCGGCGAAGATCCGGGATTTGGTTGGGATGCACGGGGTGAGTGATTGAAGATATTTGTTAGTAGCAGATCTTACAACCCGCAACCGGAGCTGCCGCATGAATCAGAAAGTCGACATCTTGATCCTGGTAAAGACCTATCCGGAGTACAGTAAGAGATATACGGAAACTGTATGCACTGCCGGAATCAGGGCCGATACCGGGGAAATGATCAGGATTTATCCCTTGCGGTACAGATATTTGGGCGGAGATCTTCGATTTAAAAAATTTCAGTGGATTAGGGCTGAAATAACAAAAGCCAATCAGGATCCCAGACCCGAAAGTTTCAATCCCACTGAAAGTACCATTGAACTCGGAGAGGTAATCGGGACGGAAGATGAATGGCATGAAAGGGCAAAATGGGTGATCAACTCAAAAACCTGCTTTTCATCTGTTGAGAATTTATATCAATCACAAAAAATGCACAAAACATCCCTTGGAGTAATAAAACCGAAGGACATTTTAAAATTTTCGATCGAACCCAAAACTGCACAGGAAATTCAGGAAGCTGAATCCAAAAAAAGAAGCATCCTCAGTGAAGGGTGGTTGTTTGACGAACCAAAGGATCTCGAGTTTATTCCTTACCGCTTTAGCCTTGAATTCAAATGTGACAATCCGGATTGCAATAAGCATAAAATGTCAATTCTGGACTGGGAGATCGGGCAATTATATAGAAAAGTCAAACAGAATGAAGATTGGAAGGAAAAGATAGAAGAAAAAATTTGGGCACTTTGCGGAAAAGAAAGAGAGAGTTATTTAATTCTGGGTAATATGGCGCGATGGCAGAACATTTTTTGTATTCTTGGCTTCTTTTATCCTCCCAGAAGAAGGCAATTGAGGCTTTTCTGATCAGAGCGGTACGATATGATTAACTTTAAAACCGTTATCACTCCGCCTTTTGATTTGCTCCGCTAAAACCGATCGATGGCAAGTATCCGGATCATGCTCGAAACACAGAAGAACGATTCGCTTCCCGCACTTTATAAAACTATACAATTCGTTTACCTGTTCATCATTGCCACGGATAGATTCTCGATATTTTTTGAAAAAACTTTTATAATCTCCCGATGAATAGAGACTGTCGCGCAGTTCTTTGGATGCACCAAGTGACGGATATCCCTTTATATTGATATCGTTTTCTTCAAGGCTTTCACGCAGCGCATTTTTTGAAAAGCCTTTTTTCCTGCTCTGTGGCCTCTGCCGTACATCAATAACGATATCAATATCGTATCGCTTCAGCCAGGATAAAAAAGCGTTTTGATTAAGCCCTTCATATCCGATTGTATATAATTTCATAAAAACCCCTGCCTTTTGTTGAAGAAACAAAATTATATTGAGCTTTTCATATTTTGTAAACAGGGATAGCTTCGACAATGCCAAAGGGCGGATTCAGGCAACAGACGTTTACCCGCCTCCGCGGGCATGATGTCGTTTGGGAATATACGACTTCATCAGGGTACTATAAGTTATTGACAGGGATCAAGAGTAATATTAATGATGTTCATGTATAGTATGTATTTCACTATATGCTTTGTAAAGCGCTGAATTTCCCGAATCAAACAACCCAACGCCGGCAATGGATTTTTTTACAAACGGACGGCGTTGACATCGAACCTCAGGAGGAAATGATCATGGCACAACTGATTGCGGACAGACGGGACATCGATTTTGTCATCTGGGAACAGATGAACGGCGAAGAACTGATCCAGTATGACCAGTACAAGGAATTCAACCGGAAAACCTGCGACATGCTCATCACGGAGGCGCGAAAAATCGCCATCAATGAAATGCTGCCCACCCTGCAGGAAAGCGACGAGCAGGGGGTCCGGTTCGAAAACGGGTCGGTGAAGGTCCCGGACAGTTTTCACAAGGTGCACAAGCTGATTCTCGAAGGCGAATGGGGAAACCTCCAGGTGCCCACCGAGATGGGCGGCCAGGGCGCACCGGGGCTGGTGTCCAGCGCGGCCGTGGAATATTTCATGGGGGCCAACTGGGCGCTTTACTGCTATGCCTCCATGGGCAACGGCACGGCCGACATGATCGAAAAATACGGCACGGAAGAACAGAAAAAGATGTATGTGCCCCGCCTGGTATCCGGCGAATGGGGCGGCACCATGCTGCTGACCGAGGCCAACGCCGGCAGCGACGTGGGGGCGTTGACCACCACCGCGGTGAAAAACGAAGACGGCACCTATTGCCTCTCCGGCGGCAAAATTTTCATCACCAACGGCGAGCACGACCTGTGCGACAACATCATCCACCCGGTGCTGGCCCGCATCGAGGGGGACCCCGCCGGGACCAAGGGGATCTCCATCTTCATCGTCCCCAAATACCTGGTCAATGCAGACGGCTCCCTGGGCGAGCGAAACGACATCGTCTGCACCGGAACCGAGGAAAAAATGGGCATTCATGCCAGCGCCACCTGCTCGATGGCTTTAGGGATCCAAGGGCAAGTGCATCGGGTACCTGCTGGGGGAGGAGTGCAAGGGGATGCGGGTCATGTTCAACATGATGAACGGCGCCCGGATGGCCACCGGACTGCAGGGGCTGGCCTATGCGTCCGCCGCCTACATGCTGGCGGTCAAGTATGCCCGTGAGCGGCTCCAGGGCCGGGATCTGGAAAATTTCGCCAACCATGCGGCCCCGTCCGTCCCCATCATCAAGCACCCGGACGTGCGCAGAAACCTGCTGTGGATGAAATCCTACGTAGACGGCATGCGCAGCTTCTTCTATTACATGGCGTCCTGCCGGACCCGGGCCCTGCTGGCCGCGACCGAAGAAGAGCGGGAAAAATATGACGACATGTTCGAGTTGATGACCCCCCTGATCAAGGACTACCTGTCCGTCCATGGCCATGAGGTCTGCATCCAGGCCATGCAGGTCTACGGCGGCGCCGGGCTACTGCAAGGATTACCCCGTGGAGCAGTACGCCCGGGACTGCAAGATCACCTCCATTTTCGAAGGGACCAGCGGCATCCAGTCCATGGATCTGCTGGCCCGCAAACTGGGGATGAAAAAAGGGCAGGTGTTCATGGCCTTCATGACCGAAATCCAGAAGGTCGTCGCCCGGGCAAAAGAAGTCGATGAACTCAAGAGTATTGCCGAAACCCTGGAAACCGCGGTCAACCGCCTGGGGGAAGTGGCCATGCACATGGGGAAAAAGGCCATGTCCCCCGATTTCAAGGTCGCCTTTGCCCATTCGGTTCCCTTCCTGGAAACCATGGGGGATGTGATCATGGGATGGATGCTGCTGTGGCGGGCCCAGGTGGCGGCCACCCAGCTCAACAACGGCGCCAAAAAGAAGGACGAAAGCTTCTACAAGGGGCAGATCAGTTCAGCCCGCTTCTTCATGGAAACCCTGATCCCGGTCACCTTCGGCAAGATGGACGCCATCAAGAAAAGTTCTTCCGCCGCCATCGACATCGATGACGACGGATTCGGCGGACTGTAAAACCGAAAAGCCGCCCATGATGTGAATATTGGTAGCAGTTTAGGCTGAGAATGGGTTATGTTTTAATCGAACGGCCGAACACCCCCCTTGGTCCCCCCTCAAGGGGGGAATAAAGTCAATCCCCCTTTGTGGGCGGAATTAAAGAAACCTCAATCCCCCCTTGAGGGGGGAATTAAAGGGGGGTGTGCTGGCCGGCGGCCGTTAGGATTCAGAAGTTCCTTGCTGCAAAAACACAGTCCGGCGGGGGCGGAAGTTTTTTACGAAGCTTTAAGAAATAGGTAAAAATATAGACTGAGGTGATCCCATGCGGATGACGGCAAAACAATATGAAGACAGTCTGCGCAAATTGAACCTGGTGGTGTACATGTTCGGGCGGCGCCTGGAAAACGTGGTGGATGACCCGATCATCCGGCCGTCCATGAATGCGGTGGCCAAGACCTATGAGATGGCCGGGCGCCCGGAATATGAAGAGATCATGACCGCAACCTCCCACCTGACCGGAAAGAAGATCAACCGGTTTACCCACATCCACCAGAGCGTGGACGACCTGGTGAAAAAGACGAAGATGGGGCGGCTGATGGGGGCGCACACCGGGTGCTGTTTCCAGCGCTGCGTGGGCATGGACGCCTTAAATGCCCTGTCCATCGTCACCTGGGATATCGACGCGGCCAGGGGCACCTCCTATTACCCGAATTTCGAGAAGTACCTGGCCCATGTCCAGGAAAACGACCTCACCTGCGACGGCGCCATGACCGACCCCAAGGGGGACCGCTCCCTTGCGCCTCACCAGCAGCCCGATCCGGACATGTACCTGCGGGTGGTGGAAAAGCGGGCCGACGGCATCGTGGTCCGCGGCGCCAAGGCCCACCAGACCGGGGCGGTCAATTCCCATGAGATCATCGTCATGCCCACCATCGCCATGCGCGAAGCCGACCGCGACTATGCCGTCTCCTTTGCCCTGCCCAGCGACGCGGAGGGGATCACCTACATCATGGGCCGCCAGTCCTGCGACACGCGCAAGCTGGAGGGGGGGAACCTGGACGTGGGCAATCCCGTGTTCGGCGGGCACGAAGCCCTGGTGGTTTTTGACGATGTGTTCGTCCCCGCGGATCGGATCTTCATGTGCGGAGAATACGAGTTTGCCGGCCCCCTGGTGGAAAAATTCGCCTCCTATCACCGCCAGAGTTACGCCTGCAAGGTGGGGGTGGGGGATGTCCTCATCGGCGCCGCCCAGACCATCGCGGAATACAACGGCGTGGCCAAAGCGTCCCACATCAAAGACAAGATCATCGAGATGAACCATTTAAACGAGACGCTCTACTGCGGTTCCATCGCCTGCGCATCGGAAGGTGAGCAGCAGCCCAGCGGCACCTTTTGTGTCAACACCCTGCTGGCCAATGTCTCCAAACAGAACGTCACGCGTTTCCCCTATGAGATCGCCCGGCTGGCCCAGGATGTCGCCGGGGGCCTGATGGTGACCCTGCCCTCCGAGCAGGATTTCAAATCGCCCCAGACCCGGCGGTGGATCGAAAAATATTTCCAGGCGGGCACCGGTGTATCCATTGAAAACCGGATGCGCATTCTCCGGCTGATCGAAAATCTCACCCTGGGAACCGCCGCGGTGGGCTATCTTACCGAATCGATGCACGGGGCGGGCTCTCCCCAGGCCCAGCGGGTCATGATTTCGCGCCTGGCGGACATGAAGACCAAGCAGCAGCTGGCCATGCGTTTGTGCGGGGTCCGGGACCCCGATGAAGATATGGCGAAAAATGCCGGGAAATAATTTTTAAAATCAGGGGAGGTGTACGATGACCGAGGCGACCATTCGCGCGCTTGACGGACTCCGGGATTTGTCCATGATTAAATGGTATATTATTCCGCTGCTGGCGCTGATCTTTTACGTGTATGCCAAGGAAATCAAGGACGCCCGGCTGACGGGAAACTGGAACGCGGTTTTTGCCGGGCTGACCATCTTCGGGGTCGATTTTTTCAATGAAACCTGGAACGGATGGGTGCTGGTGTTCACCGGCCGCTCCGCCGTGTGGACGACGCCGGGGCCCACGGCGCTCCGCACCATGGTGGGATGGAACATCGAGATCATGTTCATGTTTTTAATCGTGGGCATCATCTACTACCACACGCTGTCGCCGGCCACCACGCAGAAAATCCTGGGGCTTCCCGAAAAGCTGTTCTGGGCCATCGGTTATTCCATTTTCTGCGTATTTGTGGAATGTCTGCTCAACATCGGCAATCATCTCATCTGGGAATATGAATGGTGGTACCTGTCCTACAAAGGGGTGTGGCTGATCTTCCTGTTCGGCTATTTCCATTTCTTCATGGCCGCGGCCCTGGTGATCACCTTGAAATCCATGAGAAGCAAGATCATCACCCTCTGCGCTTTTTATACGGTGCCCATCGTCATGAACATTTACGCGTTTGTCATCCGGGGGTGGTACTATTAAGTTTTTGGGCGTATGAACATCCGAATCATCACCGAAGAAGACGCCATCCGGGAGGCCGCGGGGACCGCGGTGATCATCGACGTGTTCCGGGCGTTTTCCGTGTCCTGCTATGTGATGGCCAAACGGCCGCGCCGCTATATTCCGGTGGCCACCGTCGAGGAGGCGTTTTTACTCAGGAATCATCTGGGAAATTCGGTGCTGATCGGCGAGCGCGGCGGCTTCAAGGTGGAGGGGTTCGACCTGGGAAACTCACCGGCAGAAGTACTCCGGGCGGATCTTGAAGGCAAGGTCTGCATCCATACCACCACCGCAGGGACCCGCGGCCTGTTCGCCGCAGCCGGCGCGGATAACGTCATCACGGGCAGTTTCGTCAATGCCGGGGCCGTGATTTGCTATCTGCTCCGGCAGCGGCCCGCTGAAATCAATCTGTACTGCACCGGATATCCCGATCCGGGGGATGAAGATCTGATCTGCGCGCAATATCTTCGCGACCGGCTCGAAGGGATTGCGGTCGATTTCAATGGCATCCGTCAGCGTTTGAAAACCGGTGCCGGCCGTCGGATCATCGAAGGGGGTTTTGCGCCGCCGGAGGATTTCGACTACTGCATGGCCCTGGACCGGTTTGATTTCGTGCTGCAAAGCCGGCCGGTCCACAACGAATCTTTTACCCTGCAGTTGACGAAAATAGACGCTTTGCCTCCGGGTTGAACCGGATTTCGTTCTATTTTTTTCAAGTTGACAGATATTTAGGTTTCTGAGATTCTATCAGATAAATAGTGCCCGAACGAAAACCTGAAAATTTTTTCAAGTTCAAGGCGGGCGAGAATTTTAACCGCAGGAATACTGGACGTATTTCGAGGATTAAAATTTGAGCCCAACGCAGAAATTGGGAAAATTAGCGGTTTTCGTTCAGGCACTGAATAGATGATCTCGGCCGGCCAATCGTCATTCCCCCCAAATCCTTGTTCTGGCTGCCGGTCCCGGCACAACGACGTTCTTTTCACTTATTTTTTCATATGGCCGGACCAGCGCATTTTCGTGTCGATAATGCCTGGGATGGCCGTGCTTTCCCGAAAGCCTTCACATGAGATGAAAAGGAAAAACTCGCGAAAATCCGGCGGCCCGCCAAGATCAACGGCATCGGCCTTCCCGCCGTCAAAGCCGGATCCGGAAACTCCCTTTTCCGGCAAAATCAGCCGAAAAGAGGATATCCTGCACCGCATCATTCATCTGGGGAATCGGTGCGGGGGCTCCAGACGCTTCTGGCGAACATCCTGGAAGAAATCGTTTCGTTTCTGGATTGCGACGGAGGCGCCATATATTTTTCCGATGAATCGGCCGGGACCGCCGAGATCGTCTGCGCAAGGGGCCTGTCAACGGATTTTGTGGCGGCGGTCCGGACGGTGGATACCGGTCAGTGGCCGTTCAGCATCGTGTTTTTGGAAAAAAAGGCCATTCTGGCCGACCGGTTTGCAGAATTTCTGCCGGATATATCGGAAAAACACGGGCTCAGTTCCGTCATTTCGGTTCCACTGCTGGCGAAAAAGAAGGTCATCGGCGCCCTGAACATGGCCAGCCGGATGCCCAGGGCGTTTACGGACGCGCAGGCCATTATGCTGGAATCCATCGGCCGTGCAGCCGGCTCGGTCATCTGCCGGATGCGCACCGAGGCGGACCTGGCTGCAAGCGAGGCCCGCTACCAGGACCTGGTGGAACTTTCTCCCGACCTGGTGGCCATTCACTGCGAGGGGAAGATCGTGTTCATCAATCCGGCCGGCGCCCGCATGATGGGCGCCGCCACGCCGGATCAGCTCATCGGAATGCCCCTTACGGACTTCGTCAGTCCGCCCAGGCGCGATGATTCGCGGGCGCGCATCGAAAAATTAGTACAGGAAGGCACCCCTTCCCCGGTTTACGAACAGAAAATCCTGCGGCTGGACGGCACGCAAATCGATGTGGAATTCAGGGGCGTTCCCTTTCCCTACCAGGGGAAAACCGCCGTGCAGATCATCGGCCGTGATATCACGGCGAAAAAGGCGGCCGAAGACGCATTGCGCCGCCTTGATCTCCGGTACCGCACGGTGGTGGAAAATGCCAATGAGGTCATCATCGTCACCCAGGGGGACCAGATCCGGTATGTGAATCCCAAGGCCGAACAGATCACCGGATATGCCATGGATGAACTCTTGTCCACTCCCTTTATCGGTTTCATTCATGAGGACGACCGGGCTGTCACAATGGATAGATATCGCAAACGGATGGCCGGCGGCCGACCCCCTCGTATCAGTTATTGCCGCTATATTCACAAGAGCGGAAAAGTCCGCTGGATCGAACTCCGGGTCAACACGATTGAGTGGGATGGCGCGCCCGCTGTTTTGCTCATGATTTCGGATATCCATGAAAAAGTCGAGGCCCAAAAGGCGCTGCAGGAATCGGAAAATCAGCTCCGGGCGCTTTCCGCCAGGCTCATATCCCTTCAGGAGCAGGAGCGGCAGCGCATCGCCGGAGATCTTCATGACCGCATCGGGCAGCCGCTGGCCGGATTCAAGTTCAGCATGGAAGGCGAACTGCTGAAGGCGGGCGATTCAATTTCGCCCGCTGTGCGGGAGTTGCTGGAGCGGTTTGTTTCATTTTCCCGGGAGACGATCGGCGATATCCGGACCCTCTATACGGAGCTGCGTCCACCGATGCTGGATGATCTGGGCCTCATCGCCGCGATGCAGTGGCTCTGCCGCAACCTGCAGGAATCCATCCCCGGCTGCAGGATTCTGCCCGATGTCAATATCTCAGAAGAAGATGTCCCGGAAGATTTAAAAATTACGATTTTCAGGATCATGCAGGAAGCCATGGCAAATGCCCTCCGGCACAGCCAGGCCAGCCGGCTGGAAATTTTTCTCAGTCACCCGGAAAGCCGGATCGAGTTGATGGTCAAAGACAACGGGGTGGGGTTTGATCTCAAAAACGATTGAACCGTCATCGGGGAGAATCGGGCTTGCCAGCATGAAAGAGCGGGTCCGCCTTTCGGGTGGAACCCTGATGGTGCGGTCATCGCCCGGAATCGGCACGATGATAAAAGCATCATGGCCCCTGCCCGGTGGTGTATGATGTCTGCTCATCTGCCTGCCGCATTTTCGGGTGAGAAATTCGTTTACACGGATGTTGTGCCTTAAGGACATTTTCTGCAAGGCAGACAGGGAAAAAACATGGACAATCCTCAAAATCCAAAATTGCTTGAGCGCAAAGAATTTATCGACATCATTTTTGATGCCTTTCCCACTCCGGTTTACTGCACCGATGCCGATGGCAGGGTCATCTGCGCCAACAAAGCCCTGGTGGATGTTTTTGGAATATCGAAATCGGATGTCGAATCCCATACGGAAAAATCCCTGTCCGGCCATCCGGCCTCCGATTTGATGGCGGGTGATCTTCGGGTGATCGCGACCGGCAAGGTGCAAAAGGATTTGCTGCTCTCCTGTCGAACCGCCGCCGGGGAAAAAACCATGCGGGTCTGGAAGGTTCCACTGAGGGATTTCAAGGATCGGCCCATGGGGCTGATCTGTTTTGCCATCGATCGGACCGATGTCGTTCAAATGCAGGAAAGCCTGAGGCGAAACGAGGAAAAATACCGGAATTTTTTCAAGACCTCCGCAGACTGCGTCTATATCACTTCGGTGGATGGCCGGACCCAGGAGTTCAACGAGTCGGCCCGGGAAATGTTCGGCTATACCCACACCGAGATGACGCAGATACCCGTTGCGAGCCTGTATGCTGAAGCGATAGACCGTCAGCGGCTGATGGCGGCCATCGCTGAAAATGGATCGGTGCATCGCTACCCCGTCAACATGAGGCGAAAGGACGGCTGTGTCTTTCCCGCCCAGATCACCGCCGTGGTGGTCCGGGGTGCAAACGGCGAGGTGGTGGCATACCAGGGCACCATCCATGATGTCTCCCGATTGAAGCAGGCTCAAGAGGAACAGGTGGCCCTGGAAACCGAACTTCGCCAGGCCCGGAAAATGGAGGCGGTGGCCAGGATGGCCGAGGGCATTGCCCACGATTTCAATAACCTGTTGACTGCCATCATGGGCGGGATCGAACTGGCCCGGCAAACTGCCGGAGGATCACCGCTCCAGCATCTCACCCGGGCCTATCACTCGTGCATGGATGCACGGGAACTGGTGCTCAGGTTCCTTCAGTTTTCGGACAGCGATCTTCCCCCGAAGACCCCCGAAGGGATTTCCGGGATGATCCGGCAGGCGGTGGACGCCCGGTCCGGGCCAAACGCCGCCGCTGATTACCAGATCTTCATCCCCGATGACCTGCATCCGGTGAATTTTATTGCCGCGCACATGCTCCAGGTCTTTGAAAACCTGCTGTCAAACGCCGAAAATGCCATGCCGTCGGGTGGAACTGTCGCCATTTCGGCTGAAAACATTACCTTGTCGGCATCGGCGGCATCGGAGGCGCCCTCATTGCCGCCGGGCCCCTATGTGAAAATATCCATCATCGATACCGGCGCCGGGATCGCCCCGGAGCACCAGGACCAGATCTTCGATCCTTATTTTTCCACCCAGCAGCGGGATTCGGACCGGGGCCGCGGCCTGGGCCTGACCATCGTCTATGCCATCATCAAGCGTCATTCAGGAGATATCCGCGTGCAATCGGCGCCTGGCGAAGGTACCACTGTTTCCATTTTTCTGCCCGCCGTCCAGTGACAGCGGCGCGCAGGCACTTACCAGCAGGAGATTAAAGTGAAAAACGGATTTCATTGCTTTTCTGAAGTGATCGATTTTGCAGTCATGCGGGAAAAAGATGCCTTCGCATTCTATTCGGATATGGCCGATATCGTCAAAGATACGGCCGCCCGCCAGATGTTTCTGGAATTTGCCCAGGAGGAAAGGATGCATCAGGCCACCCTTCAGGATCTGGATGGCGCCAAGATGGAGGCGATCTTCTCCGGCATTTCCAGGCGGATCGCGGACCTGCATGTTTCAGAGCACCTGGCCCATGAAGCCCCCCATCCCGATATGGATTTTAAAAACGCGCTGATCCTTGCCATGAAACGCGAGGAAAAATCACAACAGCTGTATTCCTTGCTGGCCGAAATCACGGATGACCCCGACCTGAGCCTGTTGTTTATCGGCCTGGCAAATGAGGAAGCCCGCCATAAGCACCGGCTGGAAAAGGCCTACCAGGGGATTTTCGAAGTTTAATTTGAGCAAAGAAATGATTTAAATGGGAAAAATCCTTCTGCTGTTTTCTTTTTTTACTTTACAGGTCAGCCACATAAAACCTAAACTGCCTTTTATGACTGTTGATCATCGTGTTTTAAAGAAAATCACCCCTGTTCTGGTTTACGGCCGTCCGCCCCTGGTTTTCGGCGGCATGCTCTGCGCCATGGCGGTGATGCTCACCCGGAGTTCCTCCTTGTACCTGGCCGGGACCCTCCTGCTGTTTACCTCCATGATCTTCGACCTGGTGGACGGATGGTTTGCCGCAAGATTTATCACCAATCTCACCATTGCCGAACTGGCCGAGCGGATCATGGACCGGCTGGTCTATTCCATTGTATTTCCCCTGGTGGCCGTCGGGATGATGTGGCGGCTGGTGTACGCCCCTGCGGGGCACAATCGGCTGGATCTGCTCCATGCGGTTTTTGTGCTCATCGTCTGCGTCACCGTTCTGATCCGCAACAACTTTGCCCATTTCATGCGCGGGTTTGCCATCCGCAATGACCAGGCCCCGGAACTGCGGGAACTCACGCGTCTCAGGACGGTCATCGCCGCCCCCCTCGGGCTTCTTTTGTACATGCATGCATTTTACATTCCTTCGGCCGGAGCTTTTTCTCCCATCTATGCCGCACTGGACTGGATGGGAAACCTGCCGGTCCGGAACCTGTTTATCATCGAAATCGTTTTTCTGGTCATCAACTTCGGCTCCATCGCCGGATACTGCCGGAAATACGGCACCTACTGCTTAAACGAAATCTGCCTGGATGATCAGCTGCTCCGGAGGCGGATACTGGCCTTCTTTCCCAATGCCTTAACCGTCATGAACGCCATGATGGGCCTGATGGCGGTTTTTTTCGCCTATCAGGGAAAGATGACGGAAGCCTATCTGCTGCTCATCGGGGCCACGGTATTTGACAAACTCGACGGTGCCATGGCCCGGAGACTGGGCCTGACCGAACCCCTTCCGGATACGGTGAAGCATGGCCACGTGACCTTCGGCGGCATTATGGATGATGTCGCGGATGGAATGAGTTTCTGCATCGCCCCGGCCTGGATTTTCTACATCTGCCTGTCTATGCATCCGGACCCGGATGTGCGCGCGCTGCCGGTGGCCCTTGCAGCCGTTACCTATGTGTTTGCGGGATTTGCACGGCTGATCTATTTCACGATGGACCGTTCGCCGATCCCCGGTTTCTTCAAGGGAATGCCCACGCCGGCCGCCGCCCTGTTCGTGACCTCCCCCTTGCTGGTGGTCTGCGGCGCGGACGCTGCCATGGGCGACTGGGGGCGGTTTATCGGATTTTTCGCGTTCGGGCTGGTCCTGTTCACCGCATTTCTGATGAATCTGTATCCGGTCCGATATCTGCACATGGGAAGATTCATGGACCGGAATCCCTGGTTTACCTGGGTAAACCTGTTGCTGATGCTGGTGTTTGTATTTACTCCTTTTTTCGGATATCTGGTGTTTACCCAGATGCTGATGTATGTGCTCTCCCCCCTGTTTACCTGGAAGGTCGACCCGGAAACCGCCGCCAGGGAAACACGGGGCAAGTGATCAGGTCCACATCCAGCGATCACCTCTATGTAAACTTCGGGGAATAACGCATGTTTTTTGCCGCATGTATCCGGCAGGCCAGCCGCTTCATTCTCCTTATCCTTTTTTTTCAGGCAGTACCTGTTTCTGCCCTGGACCATCCCGATGCCCGCATTCTGGTGTTAAACTCCTATCACGCGCAATACAACTGGACCGATCAGATCGTAGATGCCATCACTAAAGAACTGGCGCGCGCCATTCCGAGAGAAAATGTCTATATCGAATACATGGACAGCCGCAAACGCGACGATGCAGATTATTATGAAATGATTTTCCTACACGGATGATCTTCCGGTCATGAGCCGCATATGCCCGGTCCCCATTTACGGCCAGTGGGGGGTGGAACTGGGTTACGGGATTGTCGGCGGCATGGTCAATGATGCGGCCCGCCACGGGCAGAGGGCCGCCCGGATGGCCATCGAGGTTTTAAACGGGACCCCCGCCCGAAAGATTCCCATCATGCCCGCCATCTATGCGCCCGCATTCGATTACCGCCAGTTGAAACGGTTTGGCATCTTTTTGTCCGCCCTCCCGGAAAACAGCCGGATCATCAATCGGCCGGCCAGCCTGTATTTTCAATATCGGAAAGTGATCCGGGCCACCGGTGGCGTGATTGCCGGTCTGCTGGCGCTGATTGTCATCCTGCTGGTCAACATCCGGCGGCGAAAGACAAGCGAAAACGCCCTTCGAACCAGTGAGGCCAAATACCGGCGGTTGTTTGAGGAAGACCTGACCGCAGACTTCATTGCCGCGCCGGATGGGCGATTGACCGACCCGAAATACAGGCCGCTGCCCCGGACAAGCTGAACGCCGGAACGGAAACCATCCTGGTGGTCGACGATGACGATACGGTGCGGCAGTTGATCGGAGACATTCTCAGTCCGCTGGGATATGCCGTCCTGAAAGCCAGGAACGGACAGGACGCCCTGGAGACCGCCCAGCGAAACGCTGGAAAGATCGATCTTCTGCTGACCGATGTGATCATGCCCGTCATGAACGGCCGGGAACTGGCGGAAAAATTTGCCCGCCGCTATCCCGGTGCCCGGGTTCTGTTCATGTCCGGCTACAGCGATTTTGACATTCATGCCCAGAAACCGTTAAAAGCGGTCGGCTTTATCAGCAAACCGCTGGTCCCCAGCAAATTGACCGAAAAGATCCGTAAACTGGTAGAAGTTTCATCGTATTTGGAAAACGAAGCGCAGATTCGGGTTCAAAAAAAAGGCCCAGGGATTTTTAAACGCAGACTGAGAACAAAAAAAGCCCGGGACCGCAGTATCGGGCCAAAAGATGCGCTTTTTCAGCAGGCAATAACCATTACACAAGGGGGTCATAATGAAAACCAAACCGATCATGGGATTTCCGTCCACGTCACAAGACGATTACCAGCTCAATGTCACCAACATCATCCGCCATGCCGCCAGGAGTTTTGGCCGCCAGGAGGTGGTTTCCATGCGGCTGGACGGCAGCCGGCGGCGCTTTAGCTACCAGCAGATCTATGAGCGGGTGCGGCGGCTGGGCAACGCGCTGACCGGGCTGGGCGCCCAGGTGGGAGACCGCATCGGGGTGCTCGACTGGAATACCCACCGGCACCTGGAAGCGTATTTCGGCATCCCCGGGACCGGGGCGGTGATGCTGCTGCTAAACATCCGGCTTTCGCCCACGGATCTGAGTTATGTGGTCAACCATGCGGAGGCCAAATACATCCTGGTGGATGAGACCCTGATTCCCATCGCCGAATCGGTGGCCGGGCAGTGCAAGAGCGTCAAGGGATACGTCATCCTTACGGACAAGAAGCTTTCCGACATCAAGACCAGCCTTTCCCCCATATACAGCTATGAAGAACTGCTCGAAAAAGCCGACCCGGAAATCACCTGGCCGGTCCTGGATGAAAAATCGGCCTACGGGGCCTGTTACACCACCGGCACCACCGGACGGCCCAAGGGCGTCTACTACTCGCACAGGGATGTGTACCTTCATGCCCTGTGCATCGGCACCAATTCCGAAATTTCCAACCGGGACTGCTTTTATCAGCTGGTCCCCATGTTTCATGCCCTGGGATGGGGTATGCCCCACGCCACCTTCCTGGTGGGGGCGAAATACGTTCTTCCGGGCATGTATAACATCGCGGATCTGGGCAGCCTGGCCGAACCCCTGGTGAGCGAAGGGGTAAACGTCAGCGCGGGGGCGCCCGCCCTGTTCATGCCCATGCTCGAATATATCCGGAAACTGGACAAGAAGCCGGACCTGACCGGCGCCCGGTTCCTGTCCGGCGCGTCCGAGCCGTCTTTGACCATGATGAAGGGATACAAGGACCTGATCAACGCGGAAATCGTCCATGCCTACGGCGCCACCGAAACCACTCCCCTGGTGACCATCAACCGTCTCAAGCCCTGGCTGGAAAAGGAATTGAGCGAGGATGAGAAATGGGATCTCAAGCGCAAACAGGGGTATGCGGTGGTGGGCCTGGATGTCAAAATCGTGGATCACGAGGATAAAAAGGTGCCCCAGGACGGCAAAACCCCCGGAGAGATCCTGATCCGGGGACCCTGGATCACCGGCAGCTATTACAATGCCCCCGGATCTGAAGCCCAGTTCACCGATGACGGCTACTGGCGAAGCGGGGATGCAGGCACCATGGACGCGGAAGGGTACATCAAAATCACCGACCGGGTAAAGGACCTGATCAAGAGCGGCGGGGAATGGATTTCATCGGTGGACATGGAAAATGAAACCATGGCCCATCCGGATGTTCTCGAAGCCACGGTCACCGGCGTGGCCCATCCCAAATGGGAGGAGCGCCCGGTGGTTCTGGTGGTCCCACGGGAAGAGGCCAAAGGCCGGATCAGCAAGGACGATATCATCGCCCATCTGGCTAAAAAATTCGCCAAATGGCAGCTTCCCGAAGCGGTCCTGTTTGTGGATGCCATCCCCAAGACCAGCGTGGGCAAGTTCGACAAGAAGGTCATCCGGGAGCAGTACAAGGATATTTATAAATCCTGAGGAGGGCGTAAGAAGGGACCCGAAAGAAAGGATAAGTAAAAAAGGATACGAAAAAAGATCAAAGACGGATTTTCCGCATGCGGAAAATCCGTCTTTTTGTTTCAGGTCTGTGCGGCGATATCGCCGGACTCGAGCAGGTTTCCGATGCCGGTGGCCAGTTTCTGGACCTTGTTTTGATCCAGTTTCTGGGGGGTGCTTCCGGAAAGGAAATCAAGGGTGCTTTCCTCGATGATCACCGATGGGTTTTTCCGGCAGAGAAAATAGAGGAAACCGCGAAATGAAGCCATGGTGCTGGCCCCCACCGGATCGAGAAAATCCGAATAGGCGATGCTGTTGATATCGCAGTTGAAAGGCCGCCGGCTCAGTTTGGTGAACATCATCACCTTGGTGATATCCTTGTTTTTCTCGGTTTCACTAAACACCGCCATTGCCACCAGTTGATCCATGGCAATTTCGGGAACATCCATTTCGTTGAAATTGAGGTGGTCTGCCGAACCGGTGAGCTTCTGGCAAACCTGGGGGGAAAACCTGGGGTCCGGCTTGGCTGAAAGGGCAATGACCACCACCTGGGGTTCCGCAGGGCTTTCCGCTGCCCGTGGCACACGGACAACTTCCGTCGGGGAACTTTTGATCTCCGGCTCCGGCGGGTCGATCCGGCAGAGCGCGCCGGTGGCTTCGATGGCCCGGGCGTATTTTTTAGCGGTCGCAAGATCCAGATCCCGCTTGAGGATGATCCCCGGCTTTTTAAACAGCGGGTCAATTTTGTCTACGGAGGTTTTAAAGAGCGCGGCCATTTTCTTTTTGACATCTTCGACATCTTTTCCTGCGGCCACTTTGCCGGAACATAAAATACGATACGTATTTTCAGTCATCTTTTACCCATTCATCAGTTGTGCCCACTGAAAACGGGCACGCGTTAAAATCAGACCCCGAAGCTGTTTTTGCCGCTTCTTCAACTAAATGAATTTTTTCATTTTGATTTAAAAATCAGGATTAATGTATTTAAAAAATGAAGAATAATCAAGTAGTATCGGTTAGAAAACGAGCATGGGTTCGGATTTAATGGCGCCGGCATGTCCGCTCCCGCGGTTTCAGGGGGATGGCAGACCTGAAGCGGCTTGCCTTTTTAGACCCCGGATCTTACTTTTCAAATCAGGTGCATATGCATTTTCCCGGCACGATTGCCGTATGAGGAGATGAAATGAATTTCCTGTCTTTTTCTGTGGTCTATCTCGTGCCCGTCAGTGTGGTGACGGGTTATCTGATGGGTGGTTTTTTTACTTTCATTACGCCGCTGTTCGTTTTCGGGGTGGTACCGGTGCTCGATGCGATCATCGGAGCAGATGTGCGAAATCCTTCCCCGGATGAAGAACCGGTGCTGGAAAAAGACCTGCGATACCGGGTGCTGACCTGGGTGTGCGCGCCGCTGCAGGTGCTGGTGGTTTTCTGGGGCGCCTGGGTGGTGAGCCGCGGCGGACTCTCCCTGCTGGAACTGGGCGGGTTTACCCTTTCCATGGGGATTTCGTCCGGGGTGATGGGCATCAACGTGGCCCATGAACTCACCCACCGGGTGAACGGCCGGTTTGAGCCGGCATTGTCGAAGATCATGCTCTGGACGGTTTTTTACACCCACTGGGGTCTGGAGCACGTGGTGGGGCATCACCGGAACGTGGCCACCCCGGAAGATCCGGCCACGGCCCGGCTGGGGGAATCCTTTTACCGGTTCTGGCCCCGGACCGTCTTTGAGGGATTCAACAGCGCCTGGGATTTTGAAACCGGGCGGGTCCGGAAGAAAGGCAGGCCGGTGTGGAGCCGTTATAACCGTATGGCCGTTTCCCTGGCGGCAGAAGTGGCCCTGCTGCTGGGCGCTGCGCTGGTATTCGGCGCAGGGGCGGTGGCGTTTATCATCGCCCAGGGGGTGGTCGCATTTACCCTGCTGGAAGCGGTCAATTACATCGAACATTACGGCCTGCTGCGGGAACTGAGGCCAAACGGCACCTATGGGCCGGTCAGGCCGGTGCATTCCTGGAATTCCAGCAACTGGCTGACCAACCGGTTTTTGTTCAATCTCCAGCGGCATTCGGACCATCATTTTCAGCCCGGCCGCCGATACCAGCTGCTGCGGCACCATGACGAAAGCCCGCAGCTCCCCACCGGCTACGCGGGCATGATTCTGCTGGCGCTGGTACCGCCCCTGTGGAAAAAAGTCATCGACCCGAAGGTGAGGCAGTTTCGGACATTATCTTTCAAGATAATCGGAAAGTTTCGATAAAAATTCTTTTGCGTATCCGATAAATTGTGAAACCGTTTCTTCCTCCGGCTGCGCAAAATCCATGTAATCAAACTTCTGTCGATATTCGAAGGCACGGTTATAGATTCTTCCCAATTCCAATGGGAAAATGCGCGTTTTGATAAATGCGCGGTTAAAATACCCCTTTACCTGCCCATGCTTAGAAAAAACAACCCCCTCAGACATGAGAAGCGCTTGGACGGCATAGAACATCGCATAATAAATCCGGTTCATTGCAAATATAAACATCCGGTTTTCACGCATTATTATTGCGGCATCAAGAGATTCCGCCGCCCGTTGAAGGCGGTAATCAACCACGGCCTTGATTTCATCCGGATTCATATGGGGATGCCTTCCGAAATAATATTCAAGAAAACCGGAATTTTTTCTCATGGTTTTTCATGTCGTCATCGCTCACCGCAATCAAGTCGATCAGGCAGTCATGGGCAAGCTCCATGTCATAGGCCATGTCGAACAAATCCTGCTCAATGGCGGCATTGACTTCCGGCAATTGGATGAGGATATCGATATCTGAATCCCCCCGCTGATCCCCCCGCGCGGACGAGCCGAACAACTTAAAATCGCGGATCACATACTTTCGGGATATGTTCGATCGCAGCTCCCTGGCAATGTTTATGTTGTTTGGATCCATTGCATTCATCCTTTGTGATTTTGAGATTAGTCTAATCGCTATTCTCCGAATGATCAGTCCCAGTTCCAAACATTATGCTTACCAGATTCGTTAAAATATAGCCATTGTGGAGTTTTTGGCCATTCGGCTTTTTTCCCGGATTTCGATTTCAAAGCCACCGAATTCTGTAAAATTCAGGGTCCGGATTGTGCCGCCCATCACTTCCCAGGCGTAATGGAAAAGCCCCTGCTAAGGGGCTTTTCTTTGTGAAGCAGTCCGGATGTCCGTCCAAATTAGCCATTTATGGTGGACATTTTAATATCGGTAATGATCCGGCTTGAACGGCCCCTCCACCGGGACGCCGATATATTCGGACTGTTTTGGCGTCAGCGTGGTGAGCTTGACCCCCAGCTTGGGCAGGTGCAGCCGGGCCACTTCCTCGTCGAGTTCCTTGGGCAGGGTGTAGACTTTATTTTCCAGGTCCTCGGCGGCCAGTTTGAGCTGTGCCAGGCTCTGGTTGGTGAAGGAGTTGCTCATCACGAAGCTGGGATGGCCGGTGGCGCAGCCCAGGTTGACCAGCCGGCCCTCGGCCAGCACGATGATGGACCGGCCGGACTTGAGGTGCCACTGATCCGTCTGGGGTTTGATGCGCGTCTTTTCACAGTTCTTTTCCAGGTATTCCATCTGGATCTCGTGGTCGAAATGGCCGATGTTGCAGATAATGGCCTCATTTTTCATCTGCTCCATGTGCGCGCCGGTGATCACGTCGCAGCAGCCGGTGGCGGTGACGAATACATCCCCCATGGGGGCCATGTCCTCCATGGTGGAGACCTGGTATCCTTCCATGGCCGCCTGGAGCGCGATGATGGGGTCGATCTCGGTGACCACGACCCGGGCGCCGAAACCCCGCATGGACTGGGCGCATCCCTTGCCCACATCACCGTAGCCGCACACCACCACGATTTTTCCCGCGATCATGGTGTCGGTGGCCCGCTTGATCCCGTCGGCCAGAGATTCCCGGCAGCCGTAGATGTTGTCGAACTTGGACTTGGTCACGGTATCGTTGACGTTGATGGCCGGAAACAACAGCTCCCCTTTCTTGGCCAGTTGATACAGGCGGCTGACGCCGGTGGTGGTCTCCTCGGAAACGCCCCGGATTTTTGCGGCCACCTTGTGCCAGTGCTGCGGGTCCCGCTCGTAGGCCGCCTTGAGGCGGTTGATGATGCACTGGTACTCGTGAATTTCATATTCCTTGTCCAGCAGGGAGGGGTTGTCCTCGATCTTCACCCCTTCATGGATGAACAGGGTGGCATCCCCGCCGTCGTCCACGATCAGGTCCGGCCCGCTGCCGTCCGGCCAGGTCAGGGCCATTTCCGTACACCACCAGTAATCTTCCAGGGATTCGCCCTTCCAGGCAAACACCGCGGCAGACCCCGACTTGGCAATGGCCGCGGCCGCATGGTCCTGGGTGGAGAAGATGTTGCATGAGGCCCAGCGGATGTCTGCCCCCAGCTGCTTCAAGGTCTCGATCAGCATGGCGGTCTGGATGGTCATGTGCAGGCTGCCGGTGACCTTGAATCCTTTGAGGGGCTTGTCCGGGCCGTATTTTTCGCGCATGGCCATCAGTCCCGGCATTTCGTTTTCAGACAGTTCCATTTCCTTGAATCCGAATGCGGCCTGGGACATATCCGCGACCTTGTGGGGAAGGGTGAGGTCAAGTTCCGGAACAATGGCGTTGTTTTTTTCGTTTCCATTCAGCATAACAAATACTTCCTTTCGTCTATGATGGGGATGATGGTGTTTTGGTTGATTGAAAAATATTTAAAGTCAAACCCTTGTCCAGTTTGTGGGCTTCGACGCTGTCTACGGCAAAGTCGTTCTGGGAAAGCCATTTTTCGATTTCCACACGGTCAAACCCGAGCCGCCGGGCGCCGTATTTGTCCTTGAGGGTCCGGTCCTGGTGGGATTCAAAATCGACAACGATGAACCGGCCCCCCGGCCGCAGGACCCGGCTGATTTCGGTAAAGGCGTTCTCCGGGCGTGAAAGGTACTGGAGCACCAGGGAGATCACCGCGAAATCGGCTTCCGCATCCCGAAGGGGAAGGTGCTCGATTTCTCCCAGGCGGATTTCGATGTTCTCGCCGCTGGAAAACCGTTTCCGGGCCTCTTCCAGCATGCGGGGGGAACTGTCCACGCCGATGACCTTGGCCGCGTGCTGTTTCAGGCCGGGCAGCAGGTCCCCGGTGCCGCACCCCAGATCCACCCCCACTTCGCAGGCGCCGGCATTCTTGAAAATGGCCCGGTTCAAGTCAAACCCGCCGATGATTTCACGCTTCAGCAGGTCCCAGCGGGAGGCGACATCATTGAAGAAATTAAGCGTCTGGGACCGGCGTTCTTCGATTGCCGCCGCCGTCCGTTGAAGATCCTTTTTAAATACGGGATCGGTTTCAAACAGGTAGGACACCGCATCCATGAACTTCCGGGCGGGACCGTCGTCCGCCACGAAATAGAGCCCCCACACGCCGGTCTTGAGGCTTTTCACCAGTCCCGCGTCGGACAGGATCTTCAAGTGCCGGGAGATCCGGGACTGGCCCATTGACATGACCGACACCAGTTCGCCCACTTTCAGTTCATGATGCAGCAGGATGTTCATCAGCCGCAGCCGGGTTTCATCCGCCAGTGCTTTGAAATAGATCAAATGTTCCATATGTATTCATCAGTATATCTTGATAAGTTGATTGAAAAGTATAGGGGGCATGAAAATAATGTCAAGGAAAAATTGGGGGAGAAGGGCGGCGGAATCAAGATGAAATCGGATATGACGCGGCTTTGCAAAGATTCACAAAATGGACGTGCGGCGTTTGGAATCGAAAAGATGGAGATTGCGGAATCAGGTCAACGGGGTTGTCTTTCAAATTTTCGCATTGCCGTGCCGCCTCCAGTGACCCAAAAGAGAAGTCCTTTTTATTGTTTGACATTCAGTGGATTGTTGTCATACTTTTTGGCTTGAAAGCAAGATTTGTTTTCTCATCATATGAGTCTGTCCCGTGCAAAAGGCGGTGGCGGTCGTATCGCCCTTAAAACCGCCCCTGAAATACAAACAGTGTCAACCGGAGTCAAACCATGAAGTGTCTCAGAATCGTTATGGCCATTTTGGTTCTTTTTCTCATGTTTACCGGTGCTGCGGCATTTGCTGCCGGGATGACATGCAGCTGCGATACGAAATATCCGATAATCCTTGCGCATGGCACGGGCGGGGCGGAGAAAATTTTGGGGCTTGTCGACTACTGGTGGGGAATTCCGGAAGCGCTCGAAAAAAACGGTGCGGAAGTTTATGTCCCCACAGTCAACGGAATGGATGGCACCATCGACAAGGCCGTTGCGTTTAAGGCCAGGTTTCTGGAAATCAAGGCCGTTTCCGGTGCATCCAAATTTAACATTATCGGGCATTCCCACGGCGCATTATACACGCGGTATGCCATCACCAACCTGGGGCTTTCCCCCTTTGTTCAAAGCTATACCAGCATCGCCGGGCCGCATAAAGGGATGGCACTTGCCGATCTCCTGGTTTCAAAAACACCTTCTTCGATCCAGCAGTCCGTCTCGGAAAAGCTGAATTTCATATTTGCCTGTTTTTTCGGCGACACCGACCCGGACAGCCTTGCAAACGCCTATGACGTGACCCGGGGCTACATGCGGGATGTGTTTAATCCCGGCACGCCCGACATGCCGGATATTTATTACCAGAGCTGGGCGGCCAAAGTGCGATATGCGTGTCCCAACAAAGTGCTCGAACCCACATGGCTGCTCCTGTTGCCGCAGGAAGGCGAAAATGACGGCCTCGTGAGTGTGGAAAGCGCCAAGTGGGGGGAGTTTCAGGGCGCTGAAGCCGGAACATGGTGGAGCCCCGGCTGCGATCACCTGGCCGTCATCGGGCATCTGTTCGGTGTGACGCCGGGCTTTAACGCACCGGATTTTTATGTGGATATCGTGAGCGGTTTAAAGGATAAGGGGTTTTGATGATGCTCAAAAGCCGCCAGCCAATCCGACTGGCCGGATATCCGGGACAAACGCATCCTTTGACCTGTTCCATGGCTGCCGGAAAATAAGTTTACTCGATCCCGCTCTTTCGCAGGGCTTCGGCCAGCGCGCCCTGCGGTTTGCTGTCTTTGCCCGCCTTCTGCTTTTTTGGGGCCGATGCGCCCGCTGCTTTAGGCGCCGGGGCTCTTTTTTCTTTTTCTCCGGCTGCCCCTGATGCAGATGCGGCGGCGTCGGCTTTCATGGAAAGCGAAATCCGTTTCCGGGGAAGGTCCACCTCCAAAACGGTGACCATTACCTTCTGTTGGACCTTGACCACATCGGCGGGGTTCTTGATATACCGGTCTGCCATCTGGCTGATGTGGACCAGGCCGTCCTGGTGCACGCCGATATCCACGAAGGCGCCGAATGCCGTGATGTTGGTCACGATGCCGGGCAGCTTCATCCCCGGGACCAGGTCCTCCATTTTTTCAATCCCCTCGGCAAAGGAAAAGATCTCGAAGGGTTCCCTCGGATCCCGTCCCGGCTTGGCCAGTTCGGCCATGATATCCTTCAGGGTGGGAAGACCCACCGTGTCCGTGACATAGGCGTTCATGTCGATCTTGTCCCGAAGTGCTGAATTTCTCATCAGGTCCGCCACATCCGCACCCAGGTCTTTGGCCATCTCATCGACGATATGATAGCTTTCCGGGTGCACGGCGCTGGCATCCAGCGGGTTTTTCCCTCCGGAAATCTTTAAAAACCCGGCGCACTGCTCAAAGGCTTTGGGACCCAGGCGGGAGACTTTTTTCAGCTCCGTCCGTGAGCCAAAGGGGCCGCCTGCCTCCCGATGGGCCACGATGTTTCTGGCAATGGTGCTGTTCAATCCTGAAACATAGGTCAGCAGCTGGGCGCTGGCGCGGTTCAGGTCGACGCCGACGGCATTGACGCAGCTGGTGACCACGTCATCTAAAGCCTGCTTTAACGCCCGCTGGTCCACGTCGTGCTGGTACTGGCCCACCCCGATGGATTTGGGATCGATTTTGACCAGTTCGGCTAAAGGATCCATGAGCCGGCGGCCGATGGACACGGCGCCCCGCACGGTGAGATCAAGGTCCGGAAACTCCTCCCGGGCCGCCTCGGAGGCGCTGTAAATGGAGGCACCGCTTTCATTGACCATGATCACCGGAAGGGGCGGGGAAAGGGGAATGGCCCGGACAAAGGCTTCGGTCTCCCGGCCGGCGGTGCCGTTTCCCACCGCAATGGCCTCTATGGCAAACTGTTCGCAGAGTTTTTTGACCTTGCCGGCTTCTGCGGCCGTCCGGCTTTCAGACATGTGGGGAAAGACGGTGTCATGGTGCAGGAGTTTTCCCTGCCGGTCCAGGCACACCAGCTTGCACCCGGTCCGGAAACCCGGATCGATCCCCATCACCCGCCTGGGCCCCAAAGGCGGGGCGAGCAGGAGCTGGCGCAGGTTTTGGGCGAAAACGGCGATGGCCTCCAGGTCGGCCTTCTGTTTGGACTGCATCCGGGCTTCGGTTTCCATGGAGGTGGACAGCAGCCTTTTGTACGCATCCCTGACTGCCTGTGCCACCTGTATTCCATCATCGGCGCCTGTTTTTACAAATAATTTCTCCAGGATATCGATGGCTTCCGCCTCCTCCGGCAGAATGCTGAAATAGAGAAACCCCTCGGCCTCGCCCCGGCGCATGGCCAGGAGACGATGGGAGGGGATCGTTGAAATCGGTTCGCTCCAATCGAAGTAATCCCGGTATTTGGCCCCTTTTTCCTCCATGTCCCTGGCCACCCGGCTGACGGCTTTCGCCCGAAAGAGAAACAGGTGCCGCAGGGCCGCCCGGGCTGTCTCGTCTTCATTGACCATTTCCGCGATAATGTCTCTTGCGCCGGACAGGGCATCTTCTGCCGTTTCCACACCCTTTTCGGGATCGACAAATGCGGCGGCTGCGGTTTCCGGATGGATGCCGGATTGTTTAAAAATTGCCAACGCCAGCGGCTCCAGACCTTTTTCCCGGGCGATGACGGCCCGGGTCCGGCGCTTGGGCTTGTAAGGGAGGTAGATATCCTCCACCGCGGCCAGGGTTTGTGCCGAAAGCACCTTGTCTTTTAATTCATCGGTGAGGTGCCCGTTTTTCTCCAGAGAATTTAAAACCGCTTCCTTGCGGGCGGCCAGTTCGGCCAGCTGAGCCAGCCGGTCCCGGATGGCGGTGACCACCACTTCGTCCAGGCTGCCCGTGGCCTCCTTGCGGTAGCGTGCGATGAAGGGGATGGTGGCCCCTTCATCGATCAGGGCGGCCACTGCGGCAACCTGCCGGGACTGGATCTGCTGCTCCTGTGCGATCTGGGCGGAAAAATCGATGGCATCTTTCATGAGTTGCGCTTTCCATTCGGATATGGGATTAAAAAATCATAGGGGTTCTTACAGGCGCCGGCAAGGTCTTGTCAATGATGGAAAACACAATCAATCTGGAAAAACGGGTCAAGCGGCACGTGCTGGGCCGGCAGCGGTCTTTTTACGTATCGGCCCTGCCCGGGCTGGAGCATCTGTGCGCAGATGAACTGTCCGCACTTGGAGATATCGCCCTGGAAGGGGTGGTTGAAAAAGGCGGGGTCGCCTTTGCGGGGCGGGTGCATGACGGATATGCGGCCAATCTGATGCTGAGAACCGCAAACCGGGTATTGATGCGCCTGGACGCCTTTGAAGCGCAAAACTTCCGGCAGCTGGAGAAAAAAGCGCGCCGGTTTCCCTGGGAGCTGTATCTGGGCAGTGGCGCAAATGTCCAATTCCACGCGACCAGCCGCCAGTCCCGGCTCATCCACACGGAAGCCATTGCCGGACATTTCCGGGAGGCAGTGGCGCAGCGGCTGCAGCCGGATGCCCCTAAGAACCCGGGCGAAAAGCGATATTGCCAGCAGATATTTGTCCGGTGTCTCAAGGATCATTTTATCGTGTCACTGGACAGCAGCGGGGATCTTTTGCACCGGCGGGGACTGAAGGCCCATGGCGGGGCGGCCCCCATCCGGGAGACCATCGCCGCGGCCATCCTGATGACCGCCGGTTTCCGGGCCGGTGACGTGCTGGTGGATCCCATGTGCGGCAGCGGCACCTTTTCCCTGGAAGGGGCCATGATGGCCAGCCATATTCCGGCCGGCTGGTACCGGGAATTTGCCTTCATGGACTGGCCCTGCTTCCGGCCGGCCCGGTGGGGACATATCCGGGCCGAAGCGGGAAAAATGATTTCCCCGCCTTTACGGCCGTTGATCTTTGCCTCGGATATCGACAGGCAAAGCGTCGAACTGCTGGAACAGACCGTCGGAAAAAAGGATCTGTCGCAGACCCTGTCGGTGGCGGCCCGGGATTTTTTTGAACTGTCGGCCGACGACTTTCCGGCGGCATCTGCTGCAGCCGACCGGCTGGTGGTGATCAATCCCCCCTATGGGAAACGGCTGGCCGCAGAAGAGGGTAAAAAATTTTTTATTGCCATCTGCCGCAAGCTGAAGTCCGATTTTTCAGGGTTTAAATTCGCCCTGATCGTTCCAGACCGGAAAATCATGGACGGCTGCGGCCTCAGGGCCGGTGTCCACCCGTTGTTTCATGGCGGCCTGCAGCTGTCTTTGCTCACCGGAAGAGTGGATTGACAAAATCCGGTTGCACATTATTCTCTGGTTTGGCATCATTCACTGCCAAATAAGGGCTCAAAAGAGATCCTAAATCCTTTGGATACCTTAGAAAAGCAAACCACGCAAACCTTTACCCCGACCGGGTCTGATAAAACGTAAAAATCAATCATGCTGAAACCAACACTCAAATTCATATACAACAGCCGGTTTTTCAAAGAAGCCCGGCAGCAGGCGGAAGAAATGGTGGGCCATCCCGAACGGCTCCGAGATCTGGTGGACGAGGCCCGGGAAAAGGCCGAATCGAAAAAGAGCGGGCCCCTCCGGGAAGTGTGGGATGGCCTGATGACCTGCTTCCGGATGCTGGCCGCCTATGGCCGGGGCGAGTACCGGCAGGTGCCGGTGAAAACCCTGGTGGCGATTGCCGGCGCGGTTATCTATTTTATGATGCCCCTCGATGTCATTCCCGATTTTATCCTGGGGGTGGGACTTGCCGATGATGCGGCCCTGATCGCCTGGACGGTAAAATCCATAAAAGCCGATGTCGAGCGGTTCGCCGCCTGGGAAAAAACAGCTGCCGTCACCGATGACGCCGATGCGTCCCGCTTTGCTTCCGGTGCCGCCCGGCAGCGCTGATATGGATGCAACCCGCCGATCCATTCTCCTGGTCCATCCCCCGGTCTCAAAACCCTGCGAACCGCCCCCGGGGGCGGCCCGACTGGCCTATGCCCTTCGTCAGCATCACATCCCCTGCCGGGTGTGGGATGCCAACCTGGAAGGGCTGCTCTATCTTTTAAAACAGCCGGTCATTGGCGATGACACCTGGACCCGGCGGGCGGCAGCGCATGTATCCGACCATCTGGCCGCCGTGCGCTCAAACGCGCTTTATGCCAGCCCGGACCGGTACCGGCGGGCGGTAAACGACATCAACCGGGTGCTGCATGCGGCCGGAGTCAAAGAAAACGCCCGCATTTCCCTGTCCGATTACCAGTCCGGCGCGCTTTCGCCGGTCAAGAGCGCAGACCTGCTGGCTTCAGCGGATCTGCATTTTAAAAACCCGTTTTTCCCCTTTTTTAAAGATCGGCTGCCATCGCTGGTCGAACTCGACAGCCCGGATGTCATCGGATTTTCTCTTAATTTTATGAGCCAGGCCCTGTGCGCCTTTGCCATGGCCGGTTATGTGCGAAAGATCTATCCGGAAATACGGATCGTGATGGGCGGCGGCCTGGTGACCTCCTGGATGAACACCCCCGGGTTCGCCAATCCGTTTTCCGGGCTGGTGGATCAGCTGGTCTGCGGCCCCGGCGAGGATGCGCTGATATCCCTGTGCGCGAAAAAGCGCGTCCCGGAGACGGGTGTCGGATACGACTTCAGCGATACGGCGGCGATGGATTACCTCTCGCCCGGGCCGATCCTGCCCTATGCGGTTTCCCGGGGATGCTACTGGAAAAAATGCGCCTTCTGTCCCGAGCGGTCCGAAAACAGCGGGTATGAACCCGATGACATGGACGCCGCACTTGCCGATATCCGCCGCCTGGTTTCTCAAATGCAGCCGGTGCTGATCCATTTCACCGACAATGCCTTGTCCCCCAGGACATTGCGCCGGCTCATCGCCCACCCGCCGGGCCGCCCCTGGTACGGATTTGTCCGGATCACACGGCACCTGGCGGATCCCGATTTTGTAAACGGCCTTAAGCTTTCCGGGTGCGTGATGCTGAAGCTGGGGGTGGAATCCGGGGATCAGGGGGTTCTGGATGCGCTTGACAAGGGGATGGATCTTGCCGTGGCATCCGCGGCCCTGAAAAATCTGCATCGGGCGGGCATCGCCACGTATGTTTACCTGCTGTTCGGCACACCGGCGGAAAACGAGGCCGCTGCCGGCAAGACGCTTGATTTCGCCCTGGCCCATGCCCACGCGATCGATTTTTTGAACCTGGCCATCTTCAACCTGCCGGCAAACAGCGATAGCGCGGAAACGCTGGCCACACATCCATTCTATCCCGGCGACCTGTCCCTCTACCGGGAATTTGACCACCCGTCCGGGTGGAACCGGGACCGGGTCCGGAAGTTTTTATCCGAAAAATTCAAGCGGCCGCTGCCCATCCGAAACATTGTGCAGCGCGATCCGCCGTTTTTTACCTCCAATCACGCCCCGTTCTTTGTCATGCCTGCCCACAGGGGCTAAACTCAGGAAAGGGGATTGCTCAACTTCATCAAATTGCCGGGTTGACAATAAATAGCGCCACCTGATATTACAGCCCGATCTGAAACGAAAAATGCCATTCACCTAAATAAGGAGGAAGACAAATGGTCAAACTCGAAACCAGCATGGGAGACATCGTGCTTGAACTGTTTGAAAAAGAGGCGCCCAAATCGGCGGCCAACTTTTTGAAGTATGTCAAAGACGGGCATTATGACGGTACTATTTTCCACCGGGTGATCGACGGGTTCATGATCCAGGGCGGGGGCATGACCCCGGATATGAAGGATAAACCGGTAGGACCGCCCATTGAAAACGAAGCCGACAACGGGCTAAAGAATGCCGCCTACACGGTGGCCATGGCCCGGACTTCGGACCCCCACAGCGCCACCGCCCAGTTCTTCATCAACGTGAAAAACAACGATTTTCTGGATCACAAGGCCAAAACGCCGGAAGGCTGGGGATATACGGTTTTCGGAAAAGTCGTGAAAGGCCATCCGGTAGTCAACAAAATAAAGGCGGTTCCCACCGGCCGGAAAGGGATGCACAGTGACGTACCGCTAACGCCCGTGGTGATCAACAAGGCCAGTGAGGTAAATGAGGCCTAAAAAAAATTATGAGATGATAACATCTTATAATTTTTAAAATAATGATGGAAATTTGAAAATAAAAGCTTGACTTTAATAAAGAAACGGCTATTGTTTTTTCAATCTTTAAAGGGTTCCGACCATATGGCGGGCCGGTTTCTTTCCAAAGGTAGTTCCATTTTGGTGGCACCTGAAGATTTGGGACCAAGAGAATTTTTTTTTGAAAGGAGGATGTGTCACTATGGCGAATGGAACTGTAAAGTGGTTTAACGAGAAA
Source organism: uncultured delta proteobacterium (assembly GCA_963826785.1). Lineage (GTDB taxonomy): Bacteria > Desulfobacterota > Desulfobacteria > Desulfobacterales > Desulfosalsimonadaceae > CAWGYD01. The sequence goes on along the minus strand of CAWGYD010000003.1, from coordinate 238,688 downwards.
AAAGGTTACGGTTTTATTGAGCAGGAAGATGGAACCGATGTGTTTGTCCATCATACCGGCATCAATGCCTCGGGTTTTAAAACCCTTCACGAAGGCGACCGCGTAACCTTTACCGTTGAGCAGGGAAACAAAGGCCCGTCAGCGAAAAACGTTACCGTTATCTAGTTCGTTTTTTTCAAAACGCAAAAAGGGTGTTTCTTCGAAAGCGGAAACACCCTTTTTTTTTGTTTCGGCGCCTATTTGCCCAGTGATACTTCCCCCTGCCGGGTGAATGGATACGTCTGCTTTCCCCCTCCGGCCGCATCAAAGATCATGTTCCCCTCCATCCTGTAATCGGCGGATTTTCCGGAGAGCAGCTGATAGACGCCCTTTCCCATGTCCGCAAAGTTGATCTGGGCAGGGATCTTGATGGTGGTCCGGCCGTTCTGGGAAATCACCGCGCTCTGACTGGTTTTGCCCGATGCCAGGCGGATTCCGTTCAAATCGATGCCGTACTCCAGGCCGTCTATGGGCAATCCGAAGGGGTTGGGGTTTTCGATCATCACCTTGAAGTCGGCGGTGGCCCCCGTCATGGACAGTTTTGAAAATTTCACCCCCTGCAATGAAATCGACGGCACCTTGGGAACGGGCAGCTGACCGGTCACGTTATAGGGCAGACTAAAGCCCAGGACGGAAAACATTCCGCTGATGTCGTACGGTATTTCCTGTTTCTGGGCCAGATCCGAAAGAGACTTGAACACATCCAGATAGTGGATGGTGACCGGCACCTTCACCGTTTCCGTGGCCCCTGCGCCGATGCGCACCCCCTGGTCCATGATGCCTTCGGCCATCAGCTGCCGGTCAACCGTTAGTTTATACGAGGCCTGGTCGAGGTTGGCCCCCAGCGGATTCGGGTTTTGAACGTCGAAATAAAACAGCAGCGTGCCTTCCAGCAGGGACATCGAAGACATTTCCATCCGGTTGAACCGGACATCGGGTTTCTGGATCATATGGCTCAACGTCTGGCATCCGGCCACCGCCAGGAAAAAGGCCAATGGGGCGATGACGATCAGGAGGCGCCGCGGGTTCCGGCGAATACGGGGGGGCTGGCTGTGCATCATTTTTCCTTTCAGGGCATCCTGCATAAAGCGTTATAAGTGTTGAAGTCCTATTATTGAATTGATAATATAATGAGAATTTCAGCGGTTATAGTCAATCATATTCTGCTTTTCTGCATGTTCTGCGGGTGCTGCCGGACTCTGGCATCATTTCGCATTCAATTATGGCGGAGATGGCCAAATGACCGAAATTGTCTCCAACAGTCCCGATAACCCGGTCCGAAGGGCCTTGCGGCTCAAGGTGTCCCTGGAGGATGTGCTGGATGCGATTCCCGCACTGATCTACTGCGAAGATCTTCAGGGCCGGATCTTTTTCGTCAACCAGTCCCTTGCCCGCGCATTCGGCTTGTCCCGTGCCTATTTTGATGAAAAACCAGCCGATGCGATTTTCCCGAAGGCTTCGGATTTTCCGGATGCCCCTGCGGGTCCCGAAAGTTACTTTCGGGTCACCTACCAGGGCAAGACGGGAAGCCGAAAAGCCCGGATGTGGAAAATGCCCCTGGGGGATCAGACCGGCGAAGTCATCGGATTTCTCGGCTTTGCCATCGACATCACGGAATTGCTTGAAATTCAGGAAACCCTCCGCCAGAGCGAGGAAAAATACCGCAATTTTTTCAAGACATCCCGGGATTGCGTCTACATGACCTCGCTTGACGGCCGCACGCTGGAATTTAATGACACTGCGGTGGAGATGTTCGGATACGATTCACGGGAGGAACTGGCGCGCATACCGGTGCAGCATCTGTACAGGGACGCTTCGGCCAGGGCTGAATTGACCGCCATGATCAAAAGTGCCGGCTTTGTCGATCAGCATCCGGTGGACATGAAAAAAAAGGACGGCACGATCATTCACACCCGGATCACCGTGGTGCCGGTTTTTGATGAATCCGGCGGCGTCATCGGCTACCAGGGGGTCATCCAGGATGTGACGGAGTTGAAGCACACGGAAAAGGAGCGGGCAAAGCTGGAAGCCAGGCTCCGCCAGGCTCAGAAAATGGAGGCGGTCGCCACCCTTGCCGGTGGGATTGCCCATGATTTCAATAATCTTTTGTTTTCCATCATGGGAAGCGTGGAACTGGCGATACACAGCGCAGCGGAATCCCAGCTCCAGCAGCTTTCCCGGGCGCACCATTCCTGCATGGAAGCCAAGAAATTGATCCACCGGTTCCTCGAACTCAAGTCCGATTCCATGTTTACCCGTAAATCAGAATCCATGACCCAATTGATCGAGGAGGCAACGGCTGCGCGCATGGACCGGGACAGCCGCTACACCTATTTGGCCCAGCCTTCACCGGATCTTCCCCCCGCATGGTTCGTGCGCGACCAGATCCTGCAGGTGATCGAATCGCTGCTGGACAATGCCGAAGAATCCATGCCGGAAGGGGGAACCATTCAAATCGAGGCGGAAACCGAAATCCGGCTGGCCGAGGAAACCGCGCTGCCGGCCGGCCGGTATATCAAAGTCAGCATCTCCGATCAGGGGTGCGGGATCAGCGCCGGGGATCTGGACAAGGTGTTTGATCCCTATTTTTCCACCAAACAGCGGCTCACCGAAAAAGGACGGGGATTCGGTCTCAGCCGGGCGTATGCGGTTATCAAGCAGCACCGGGGCGATATCAGCATCGCTTCATCCCCGGGTGAGGGGACGGCGGTCCGTTTTTATCTGCCCGCCTCCTGCTGAAGGGTTTTGGAGCGCTTCTAAGCGGCCACCTGTTTTCCGGGAAGCGTCAGCACCTTTTTTCTCAGAAAATCGAAAATACCCTCGCCTTCCATGTCCGGTAAAATTTTGCCGGAAACCAGGTCCCGGGACGTTGCCGGTTCTTGCAGCTCAGTCATTTGAAAATCCGAATCCACCAGGACCAGTTTGTTGTCGAGCCGATTATAGATGACCACCGGTCCATATATTTCCCGGCCGTCGGCATCGTTTGCCTGTCCGCCCAGGATCTTATAAGCGGTTTTACGTGCCTTTTTAGGCGGCGGTTTTAAATCCAGAATTTCACCAAAAAGATCCAGGATTTCTTCCACCTGGGTCACATCCTGCGATTTCAAGGCGCGCCGGCCGTCTTCGGCCAGGGCCGTGATATCGGCCTCCGTGTAGGTCAGATCCAGTTGATCGATGCATTCCTGCTGGATTTTCTTCACCGTATCGAGCCCGCTGGCCACCACCACATCCTTGTCGTTTAAGATCTTGATGGCATTTTTGATGCTGATCATTTCTTTAACCACCGGGTTTTTGCGCAGCACCAGATCGTCCACCGTGGTCTGATAATCCTTGAGTTCATTGTCCAGCACCACTTTGTCCGATCCGGTCGAAGTAAAATCATGGGCGTGGATTTCCACATCCCGTTCGACCCGTACTTTATATCCGGCCGCTTCCAGCAGGGCGCGCATGGCCCCCTTATCGATTTTCCGGCCGTAATCTCCAGTCGGCATCAACGGATTGATCACCTGGTGCGCCAGCCGGTCGATTTTGATCTTGCGTTTGAGATTTTCTTTAAATGACATATCGTATTCTCCCCCCCCAATTGATCGCGCAAATATAGATTATACCTGCGGATGGACTCCGCTGTACAATAAAAATAACGTCATCTTCTCCGATTGGCAAAATGGGGGGTTACAGCCCCCTCCGGTGCTCGGGCCTGAGGGCGGACATATCGCGTGAATCGAGAACGGACTGGATAGCGCAAAGCATGCCGGCGCGGTCTTTCTGCAGGGTTCCGGAAACCGGCAGGTAATTGGAGGCATGGGCGCCGATGAATTTGATGGGCGCTATGGTGATGTTTTCGATCATCACCTTCATCTCGGCAAGCGTTTCAAAGGGGTCCGGCAGGATAAAACGGCCCTGGGCGACTTTTGAGTAGAGAGGGGTGTGGGGAACGGGGGTGTAGGTCAGGGCGGCAATGTAGCTTGGCCTCATGGCGTTGGTGATCTCTGCGGTGGCCAGGGCGTGCTCCCGGGAGCGCTCCCCCGTGCCGGCGATGCCCAGCATGACCATGGAGGAGAGATTGAATCCGGCATTGACCAGGTTCTGACCGGCCTTTAGCATCTGCTGCGCATTCACCCCTTTTTTGATTTCGGCCAGCAGCCGGTCGTCTCCGGTCTCCACTCCCAGGTAGACCTTGGTCAGGCCCGCAGCCCGCAAAGCCGAAAGCTCGGACAGGCTTTTTGAAAGTGTGCTCTGGGGCCCCACATAGGTGCCCACGTGCCGCAGGGAGGGAAATGCTCCGTACAGTGATTTCAGGATTTCGATCAGGACCGGGGTGTCCATGGCCACTGCATCGCCGTCGCACAGAAACACCTTCCGGGCATCGCAAAGCTGCTCTTTTGCCATGGCGATGTCGATCCTGATCTCTTCCAGGCTGCGGACCCGGTATTTCCGGTCCTTGTACATGCCGCAGAAGGTGCACTGGTTGTGGGAGCACCCGATGGTGCACTGGAGCAGGTAGCTGTCGGCCTCGCTGAAGGGCCGGTAGATCTGTCCCTCGTATCTCATGAGATGGCGTCAAACTTGCATTTTTCAAAACAGGACAGGCACTGGATGCATTTTTCCCGGTCGATTTTCGCCACTTCCTTTTTTTGCCAGGTGATGGCGTCGGCGGGGCAGGTCTTGAAGCACAGTCCGCATTTCTGGCACTTGTCGGCATCGATTTCAAATTTGAGCAGGGCCACGCACCGCTTGGCCGGGCACCGTTTTTCATACACGTGGGCGTGGTATTCATCCCGGAAATATCGCAGGGTGGACAGCACCGGATTGGGCGCGGTCTGCCCCAGTCCGCACAGGGAGGAGGTCTTGATGATGCGGGACAGCTCTTCCAGGGTGTCCAGGTCGGCCGGGGTGCCGTGTCCCTGGGTGATCTTGTCCACGATCTCCAGCAGCCGCCGGGTCCCTTCCCGGCAGGGGGTGCACTTTCCGCAGGATTCTTCCTGGATGAAATCGAGAAAGAACCGGGCCATGTCCACCATGCAGGTGTTTTCATCCATGACGATGACCCCGCCCGATCCCATGATGGCCCCCACCCTGGCGATGGCCTCGTAGTCGACGGGGGTGTCGAGATACTGTTCCGGCACGCAGCCGCCCGAAGGCCCCCCCAGCTGAACGGCCTTGAATTTCTTCCGGTTGGGGATGCCGCCGCCGATATCATAGATCATTTTGCGCAGCGTAATCCCCATGGGCACTTCCACCAGTCCGATGTTGTTGATATCGCCGGACAGGGCGAATACCTTGGTCCCCTTGCTGGTCACGGTCCCCACGCGGGAGAACCAGTCGCTGCCGTTTAAGATGATCCGGGGCACGTTGGCCAGGGTCTCCACGTTGTTCAACACCGTGGGCTTGTTCCACAGCCCGTGCTTTGCGGGAAAGGGGGGGCGGGGGCGGGGCATGCCCCGCTTTCCCTCGATGGAGCGCATGAGCGCGGTTTCTTCCCCGCACACGAACGCGCCGGCTCCCTGGTAGATGTCCACGTCGAAGTCAAACCCCGATCCCAGGATGTCTTTTCCCAGCAGCCCGTAATCCCGGGCCTGGGAAATGGCCAGGGTCAGCCGGTGGATGGCCAGGGGATATTCGGTGCGGCAGTAGATGTATCCCTGGGGGGAGTTGATGGCCCTTGCGGCGATGATCATCCCTTCCAGGATGACATGGGGGTCGGCCTCCAGGATGCTGCGGTCCATGAAGGCGCCGGGATCCCCCTCATCCGCATTGCACAGGACGTACTTGATCTTTTCATCGGATCTGGAGGCGAACTCCCATTTGATTCCGGTGGGAAATCCGGCCCCGCCCCGGCCGCGCAGCCCCGAGGATTTCATCTCCTCGATGACCTGCTGCGGGGTCATTTCCGTCAAGGCCTTGACCGCGGCAAAGTAGCCGTCCCGTGCGATGTATTCGTCGATGCTTTCCGGATCGATCAGCCCCTTGTTGCGCATGACCCAGAACATCTGGTGGGCGAAGAAGGGGATGTCCTTCATTTTGGGGATGGTCTGCCGGTTGGCGGGATCGATGTACTGGAGGCGCTTGACCGGACAGCCTTTCAAAAAATGCTCCTCCACCAGCTCCGGGACGTCTTTGACGGAGAGTTTCTGGTAGAAGATTCCTTCCGGCTGCACCAGCATGACCGGGCCCACCGCGCAGAAGCCGTTGCATCCCGTCTCGATGATGCCGATTTCCCTGTCCAGGTCCCGGCGGACCAGCTCGTTCTGCAGGGCTTCCTGAAAGGCCTTGCTGTGGCTGGCCCTGCACCCCGTGCCGCCGCACAGCATCAGTTGTATTCTATTTTTAACCATAGTGTGCTCCGGATGTAAGGTTCGGTTCTAAGGAAACAGCAGGGATGCGTCACTCATAGGAGTTTAAGATGCCTTTGACCTGTTCCGGCGATACGATGCCGTGGGTGTCCTGATCCACGACCAGGACGGGCGCCAGTCCGCAGGCGCCGAGGCACCGCACCGCCTCCAGTGAAAAACGTCGGTCAACGGTAGTTTCCCCCTCTTTGATGTTGAACTCGCTTTTGATGCGGCTCATCACCTCTTTGATCCCCTTTACATAGCAGGCGGTTCCCAGGCAGGCCTTGATGGTGTGCCGACCCTTGGGCGCCAGGGAAAACAGGGAATAAAAGGTGGCGATGCCCAGGACCGTGCTGGGCGGAAGGTTCAATCCGGCGCTGATGTAATCGATCAGTTCAACGGGGAGGTACCCGACGACCTCCTGGCACATCCGGAGAACGGGAATCACCGTCCCCGGGGCATCCCGGTGATCGGCAAGGATCTGGTCAACCTGTTTTATCATTTCCGGGGTGACGTCCGGGTGGGAAAAGGTATGGCGTGGCGGCATGTTCACTCCAATGGCGGTTTTTGGCATTTGGCATCAAAACAAATGAATACAGACTTTTCCATAATCAATGGGAAATGTCAATGATCAGAGGCCGTGCGGCGGTTGTTTTTGGCCGCGATGCCACGATATGCGCATGCAGGCAAATTTCATTGACACCTATCCGGATTGATTCTATTTTCCATGAACGGGTGAACATCAAAACAAAAAGGGAAATATATGCCAAAAAAGACCATCGATGATCTCAAACGGATCAGGGAAAAGACCGCCAGGGACATCTCCCTGCGGTACGGCATCGCCAAAATCAACATCACCGTTCACATGGGCGCATGCGGCATCGAGGCGGGTGCGCGGGAGGTGATGAAGGCGCTGATGGAGGAGATCGCCGGGGTCGACCGGGCGGATATCCGGGCGCTGGCCTCGAAATGTCCGGGCGCATGCGAAAACGAACCCATGGTGACCGTTGAGATCGAAGGCGAACCGCCCACCGTCTACAGGCACATGAATGCGGAAAAAATGCGCGCCGTGTTTCAACGCCATGTGCTGGGGGGAGAGGTCCAGGCGGATTTTACGCTGGAAAGCGCCTGAAAAATTTGGTATTCCAAAATTATCGGCTTTGCCGGAAATCGGAGAGTTCGTCATTTCCGAAAAAGACAGATAAATGATGCGGGTGTGCAACTCTAATAAAAGGAGGCGTCATTGGCCTATCTCGAATTCTTAAAGAAAGTCGAAGCCTTTCAGGATTTGACGGACGCGCAGCTGACCGTCATCGAAAAAGCGGCTACCGAAAAGAGTTTTCAGCAGGGGCAGCAGCTTTTCAAAGAAGGGGAAACCGCAAATCATCTGTGGGTGGTCAGGCAGGGGCGGGTCGATCTCCGGTTTGACCTGCCGGGCCGGGAAACCTCCGGGGAAAGCACTCTCTCTTCCGTCCATGAAAACAGGATCATGGGATGGTCAAGCCTGATTCCGCCCCACCAGTACAAACTGAGCGCGTATTGCGCCTCACCTGAAGTCCGGGTGCTCCTGATTGAACGGGAGCAGTTGATGGCCTATCTCAAGGAAAATCCCGGCATCGGTTATCGTGTGCTTTCGGCGATGCTGCGGATCGTCGGGGCGCGATTTCAGAAGCTGCAGGAGACCGCGGTTTTAAAGACACCGGTAAAGCAAACGGATTCGTAAGATTCGAAAGGGGAAGCGATTGATTAGCATTGACTTTCTGGATAAAGTGGATGTTTTTAAGCAGCTGAGCGATGATCAGCTCCGGATGATTCAGGATTGCGCTGAAATCGTCGAGTTCAGGCGCACAGAGCGGATATTCGCCCAGGGCGAAGATGCGGTCAGTGTCTGGATCGTGGTGGAGGGCGATGTGGAATTGAGGACCGAACCGGCGGAAAATCAGTCTTCTGCCGCAGAGCCGGAAGTCTCGTTCATGTCCACGGCCCATGCCTTCGGATGGACCTGCTTTGTACCGCCTTATCATTACCAGCTCTCGGGCTACTGCATCTCACGTTCCTGCAAGGTGATCCGGCTGGGCCGGGAGGACCTCCTGGGGCTTTTCGACAAGGATGCGGATCTGGGTTTTCGCGTCATGTCCTATTTGATCGAGGTGGTGGGGACCCAGTTTCAACAGCTTCAGGATGAAATCGCCAAGAAGCGGGGCATCGAGGTCATGAGCCGGTGGTGATCAAGCCGCTGGGCTGAGATGTGAGATGGAAAAACTCACCCGTGCGTTTTATGATCGGGATGCAAATGATGCGGCCCGAAACCTTCTGGGGAAATATCTGGTCCGGGTATGGCGTAAGACCCCACGGATCGGAAGCATCGTGGAGACGGAAGCCTACCTGGGACCTGACGATCTGGCGGCCCATTCCGCCCGGGGAAGGACGAAACGCACCGAGGTCATGTTCGGCCCCCCGGGGCATGCCTACGTGTATCTGGTCTACGGCCTTCATCACTGCTTCAATGTGGTGACCGGACCGGGTGGGCATGCATCCGCCGTTTTGATCCGGGCACTGGAGCCCGTTTCCCGCATCGATGGCAACACCCGCGGTCCGGGCCTGCTGTGCGCCGCCATGCACATCGACCGGTCCCTCAACGGGCACGACCTGATCAGCGACGATTTTTATATTGCCCAAATCCCCGATACGCGATCTTTTAACATCATTGAAAAACCACGCATCGGTGTCGATTATGCCGGTGACTGGGCCATAAAGCCTCTGCGTTTTTATATCGAGAACAATCCCTTCATTTCAAAAAAATAGCCGAACGACATAATTTTTTTTTGGGGGGATGCTTTTTCGCAGGCCTTTGAGATTATGTTGTAAAGATGAAATTCCAAAATCATCTAATGATAATAAACCTCATAAATTTCAGCTAATTGATTTGACACCTCTGCAGGCCGTACATATTTTATAATCAGAGAAAAGCAAACCATGCCGAAAGGGTGGGACGCAAAGCCACTGGCCTAAGTTGTTTTTTAAAGAGGAAACTTTAAGAAAAACAATACGGCAGCAGGGTTGCCTCATTTTTTTTGTTTTTTCCCCCCCGCCATGTTTTTCCCCCTCTTTTGCTTTGTTTGACAGATTCATGCGTGGATTTTAATCTGATTCATGTCTTTTTTAGTCTCTTCCGGTCTTGCTCCTGGGCCTGGGCCACGGTGATGGCGATCACATTGACCACGTTTTCCATATCCGTTCCCCGTGGCACCACATTGAAGGGCCGGCTGATTCCCATGAGCAGAGGCCCGACGGCCTTGGCGCCGCCCAGGTGGACCAGAAGCTTGTATGATGCGTTGCCCGCGTCGAGATCCGGAAAGATCAGCACGTTGGCCGGACCGCCCAGGCGGTTGAACGGGTAGTCCTTCATCAGAATATCGCCGACCACTGCGGTGTCGGCCTGCATTTCGCCGTCAATGACCAGGTGCGGCGCCCGTTTTCGGGCAATCGTTACCGCTTCTTCCACCCGCTTGGCATCCGGGTGCCGGGTGTTGCCGAAGTTGGAAAACGAGATCATGGCCACCCGGGGTTCGATATCAAAAAAGCGGGCCATTTCCGAAGACAGGATGGCCATTTCGGCCAGGTCATTCGAATCGGGCCGGATGTTGATCGTGGCATCGGCAAACAGCAGGATCCGGTCCCTGAATATCATCAGGTAGACGCCCCCCACTCTTGAGAACCCCTCCCGCCGGGCAATGACCTGCAGGACGGGGCGGATGGCATCCGGGTAGGGCCGGCTGATGCCGTGGACCTGGCCGTCCACCAGCCCCTCCTTGACCATCATGGCCCCGAAAACATAGCGGTTCTGCAGTTGCCGCCGGGTTTCGGCCATTCCCCACCCCCGGCGGGCCCGGGCCTCGTGCAGGCTTTGGGCGAACCGGTCGAACACCGGGCTTTCCAGTGGATCCATGATTTCGATATCATCGAGGGAAACATTCAACTGGCGGGCCGCCGCTTCGATCTGTACCGGCTTTCCCAGAAGCAGGGGGCGGGCGATGCGCTCGCGCACCACATGGCTGGCCGCCCGGAGAATTACCGGATGGTCCCCTTCGGGAAGCACAATGGTTTTGAAATCCTGCTGGGCCCGGACGATGATTTTGCGCATGATTTCCCGCTCCGGACCCAGACGGGCTTCCAAAGACTGGATGTAGGCCGTGCGCTTGGGCAGCCGGATCCGGGACACGCCGCTTTCCACCGCGGCCAGGGCCACGGCCGGGGCCACTTTGAGCAGCACCCGGGGATCGAGGGGTTTGGGGATGATGTATTCCGGGCCGAACCGGATGGGCTCGCTGCCGTATGCACGAATCACTGCGTCCGGAACGTCTTCACGGGGCAGTTCGGCCAGGGCACGCACCGCCGCCACCATCATTTCCATGTTGATGGCCGATGCCCGTACATCCAGCGCACCCCGGAAAATAAAGGGAAATCCCAGCACGTTGTTGACCTGGTTGGGATAATCCGAGCGGCCGGTGGCGATGACGGCATCCGGCCGGGCTTCCCTGGCTTCCCAGTACCCGATTTCCGCGTCCGGGTTGGCCAGGGCGAAGATGATCGGTTTTTCGGCCATTCGCTTTAACAGATCCGGGGTAAAGGCGCCCTTGACCGAAAGCCCCACCAGGGCGTCGGCGCCCGCAACGGCGTCCTCCAGGGTTCGCCGATCCGTATCTGCGGCAAATTCCGCCTTGTAGGGATTCATGCCGGCTTGCCTTCCCCTGTAGATCACCCCCTTGGAATCGCACATGATCAGGTTGTATTTCTTTACGCCGAGGTGGATATACATTTTGGCCGTGGCAATGGCCGCCGCCCCCGCCCCGTTGATCACGATTTTAAGATGCTCCAGCGTCCTTGCGGTCAGGGCGCAGGCATTGATCAGGGCCGCGCCTGAGATAATGGCGGTGCCGTGCTGGTCATCGTGGAACACGGGAATCCCCATTTCCTTTTTGAGCTTCTCTTCGATGTAGAAACAGTCCGGCGCCTTGATATCTTCCAGGTTAATGCCGCCGAAGGTCGGTTCCAGAGATTTCACCGTGCGGATAAACTCGTCCGGGTCGGTGGTGTTCACCTCGATGTCGAATACGTCCAGGTCCGCAAACCGCTTGAACAGCACCGCCTTGCCTTCCATGACCGGCTTGGCGGCCAGGGCCCCGATATTGCCCAGCCCCAGCACGGCCGTGCCGTTGGTGACCACCCCCACCAGGTTGCTTTTGGCGGTGTATTCATAGGCGAGATTCGGGTCCCTCTGGACGGCCAGGGAGGGAAAACCCACTCCGGGGGTATAGGCCAGGCACAGGTCGGACTGGGAGACGCAGGATTTGGTAGGCACCACCTCGATCTTTCCCGGTCGAGGCGCACTGTGATAGAACAGAACATCTTCTTCGCGCATGAGCAAAATCCCCTGATGAAAGATTCACTGGCATTCTCCTGCACAAGGAGTGCACGGATAACATCTACATTACATAATAAGCTGTTTCATGATCGGGGCAATGCGCGGTGTAAATCTAAGACTACTTAGATCTAAAATTTTTCAAACTAGTAAAATCAATCATTTGGCTCAGGGTTTTCAGCGTAAAAACCTTCCCCCTTGTAGCCAGAAGCATTTTTTTCATGTCTTCACGCCGAACACCGAAACCACGACCGTCGATACAGGCAATCACCTCAAACCTTGGATTGTCATCAGATCGCCCAACAAGGCTCAAATGACCGAGATGCTGAATGCGGGTTACTTTATCTCGGGCGGTGCCGTCATCTTCCGTAATTTTCGCCTCTATGATCACTTGGGGATTGAATTCACTCGGGACAATAAAATCCGGAACTTGGTCGAATCCTTCTATTCGTTCAGCCCTTTTGGTTTTTCGATAGCTGATTCCCGCATTTGTTAAAACATCTTCGATTGCGGATTCAAGGCTTTCACCTACAAGTTCACTTACGGAGTCCCTGTGACCAGCAAATGGTCGGCCCAGAAAACGTTCATATAGAAGCATGGCATAGGGAGCACCCATTTGAGAAATGTTTTTGAGACTGTCTGTTCCTTGCCGGGTATCGGCTTTGTTCAAGCGATGCAAGAATTTCTCTTGCACTTGTGGCATGCCTTCTGAAATCAATTGACAGGCTGAGGTGATCAATGCCTTCAGCCTCTCAGTAAATAAACCATTGGCATATATCGGAGATTCAGGTGATCTCCGTATTTTCCGATCGATAGAACGAGCAAACCCTTGGCTAACCTTAACCCCTGTCAACTGAGTGGTGATATAACCCCATTCCGGGGGCGTAAACCCGAGCATGGCTCGCAATACAATCAAAGAAATGGGCTCCGCCAATACAACCGAACATACCCCTTGTGTGTCGATCTGAGAAAAACCTTTAGTCGCCGCTTTCAAAGCTTCATAGCCCCGTTCAAATACCGCGTATTCGATAAAACCTTCTCCCTTGGGCATGATTAGAAATTCTGATTCAAGACATGAGAAGACGGCATCCACGTATGGTTCCGCATTAGTGTAAATTTCATCAAATGAGACTTCAAAAGGATACTTCGGCATCAACATTTCCATATGTTTTATGGGTTTCACACACGGTCAAAAGGGGCCGGTCTATGGGCTTAAATGGCAAATCATGAAGAATTTTTTCAATTTCGCTCCAAGTGCCGAAATTGAGCAGCCATGATGAAACCATGGACAATCGTTTTTTGATGTCTGCAGTCTTGTCCCATTGCAACCGCAGATTCCATATGGCCAGGCGAATCAAATGGCCGTAAGCAATACATCGGATATCGCCCGGTGTCGATTTCACCTTGCCGTATTCGAGCAGCGCAATATCATTCTTAATCAATTGCACCACTCCTTCGATTGAATCAACAATCCATCTCCTCGGCATGGTACCTGTTGACCGGCACACAAAAACAGTATCGATAATAGATGATCCGGTGCCATTTATGTGGATGGAAGCACTCATTTCAGCCGGGCATGGTATGGATGCTGTGCAGGCCAGTCCCGCATCAAGAATGGCTACTGCAACCGGATAATAGGCGACGATGTCATTATGATGATAGGTGAATGCCAGTGGTGCCCCCGGCTTTAATGCAGTTGCCATTTTTTGAAAGATTGATGACAGTCCGCCGGCAAAATGATCGAGGCCTCTGCCCATTGCTTCGTTGCCAGTCAACTCTTGCGCATGGCGGGTGGACGGACTCTTAAATTCCTCGGTTTCCCCGTTCATTATTCGTCGAACCCAAACATAACAAAAATCCATCAATTCGGCATATTGAACATTCCCAAAATAGGGTGGATCAGTAAACACCGCATCCAAACTGGATGCGGGAAACTCGATTTTGGCGGCATCTTTGCAGTTAATCTCCACACTCCGGGTTTTACCGTTGAGCGTGTCGCCAATCCATTCTCCCTTGATCGGCACGATTTCCTTTTTAGCCCCACGATATCTGACTTCAAAAGGATGATCGCAATACGCCTTGGCCTTTTTAAATTTTTCAACTATGTTTGCCCATCCGCCGCTTCCGACACACCCATTTTTTGGGGCTTCGATAATACCGGGAAGGTTGGACTCGCATTGAATCAACCCGACCGGAAATCCATGCACCGAAAAAATATCAAGTGATTTTAAAGCCATCGTGTCATACCGGCAGAGCATATTCTGGTATCGCAGCAGATCGGAAAGATTGGTTATAAGTGCATTCCGGACACGCACATCAGTTATTTTTGAAATCATATGTGCAGATAATTCCAGCCCCAGCAGCTGCCTTGAATTAAACATTTGATGATACCGGGTATATCCCCAGCGGTGAAGGCGATTGGTTTCATCACCCGCGGGGATTTCATCTTCCGGCACAAACTGCGAAAGGGTTTTCTCCCATCTGTTCTCCGCCTCGATTATATTTTTCAGATCCCGTGCATCGGGTATTTTAAAAAACCTTCCTTTATGTCCATTTTTGCATGCAGGACAGTAATACTCGATGGCGAAAAGCCGGTGTTTGGGAGGAAGTGGATTTTTTTGGGGAAATAAGTTAATGGTTCCGCATCCCGGGCATTCGCAGCGACTTCTTCTTGCCGGACCTTCGAGTTTGAGAAGCTCACCACAATGATTGCATGAACCGGGATTTTTTTTATCTTCGGTTTCGGTAATTTCGCCACAGGCATGACAAATGAAAACATTTTTCGGATGTCGAACATCAGACGAAATCAGATATCCCGGAAACAGGTCAACGGATTGATGGCATATATGGCAGTGCAAGACCTTCACCCATAAAAAATACTTAACATGAGCATTCTCATTTCCACAGCAGACACAGCGGGTTCGGTAAAGATGGCCGATTTGCATCTCCAAGTTGCGACGCAAGTTGTTTGCGGCCTGAACATAATCATCTAAATTAAGGTGTTCGATTTCTTGTTTTACAATCCAATAGGACATTGGATTAATATCGAATCCGATGACATCGCAGCCAAGTCGATTCGCCTCAAGCAATGGCGTGCCGCCGCCCATGAAAGGGTCGGCTATCTTTTTGCCTTTCAGGTAATTGAATTGATAAAAGGTTTCGGGAAGAGGCTTGTCAATAAACTCAGAGAGCAACAGTCCGCGAAAGAGGGTGCCCGGCCTTCTGGCAAACCATTTATGTACGGCTATAATGGGTCTGAAATTCTGCTGGATTTGCTTTTCGCGCAGGGCCAGTTGTGCAATAAAGGCAATGTCAAAGCGTTTTTCTATCACTCAATTTTTCCAAGTACCCAATTTAAATAATTTGCGATCGAAATTGTTTCGGAGCTTTGCTTTGCAGAGTTGCTTATGAAATATGATTGTATCCTTCAATAGCATCTTTTCCGAAATTATCCAACCATGCGATTTTGCCGCTTCCACAGTGCGGCAAACGGGAGCGGTTGACTGATTTTTTTCTAATTTGTTTTTTTTTTTATTCGGAAACGGAAAATAGACTTATTGACATTGACTTGTTTTTTAATTGAAACGCACCATGGCAGGACTCAGCAGGAAATACCAGACATCTGCAATTTGAGGGCGTTCGGTTTGACGTGCAAAAGAAGACTGGACAATAATTTAAATCGAGAAAAGCAAACCACCCGAAAGGATGGGACGCAAAGCCACTGGCCTAAGTCACTTTTGAAAAGAAGAGATATGGCAGCAGGGTTGCCTCATTTTTTTTTGTTCTATTCCACCCATCGGCGATGAGAAAACAAAGCGGCCCGTATTTTCCGGTTTGGGGAAATACGGGCCGCTTTATTTACAGTTGATCTGCCGATTCAGCCATGCACGGGCTTAAAACTCAGGCAGCCCTGGACAGCTTCACCGCACAGACTTTGTACTCCGGGATCTTGGCCACCGGGTCCAGTGCTGCGTTGGTGAGCCGGTTGGCAGCCGCCTCGGCAAAATGAAACGGGATGAAGACCGTGCCGGTCACCGCTTTTTCGGAGACCTTGAGCTGGGCCTTGATTTCGCCCCGGCGGGAGGCGATGTTGATTACCTCGCCGTCGGCCAGTCCGTATTTTTCGGCGTCCGCCGGCGATATTTCCACGAATGACCCCGGGGCCCGCTCGTTTAAGCCCGTCGGTGCGCCGGGTCATGGTGCCGGTGTGGTACTGGTAGAGCACCCGGCCGGTGGTGAGATAAAGCGGGTACTGTTCGTCTGTCTGCTCCGCGGGCGGGATGAAGTCGATGGCGTGAAACACCCCCAGGCCGTGGGTGAACTGCTGGGTGTGCAGGATCGGCGTTCCCGGGTGATCCGCGGTGGGGCAGGGCCAGTGGATGCCCCTCTTTTCGATGCGCTCATAGGAGAGGCCGGCATAAGAGGGCGTCACAGCCGCGATTTCATTAAAAATTTCCTCGGCGCTGTTGTATTTCATGGGATATCCCATGCGGGTGGCGATCTCAGAGGTGACCTGCCAGTCGTCTTTCGCCGATCCCGGCGCATCGACTGCTTTTCTCACCCGCTGCACCCGCCGCTCCGTATTGGAAAACGTCCCTTCCTTTTCCGCAAAACAGGCAGTGGGGAAGACCACGTCGGCCGTCAGCGCGGTTTCGGTCATGAAGATGTCCTGGACCACCAGGAAATCGAGGTGTGAGAAGCTTTTTTCCGCATGGTTGAGGTCCGGGTCGGAGACCAGCGGGTTCTCCCCGATGATGTACATGGCCTTCATTTCACCGTCATGGGCCTTTGGGACCATCTCCGTGACGGTCATCCCCGGTTTGGCCGGAAGGCCGGTGACATCCCAGGCTTTTTCCATTTTCTGGCGCACGGCCTCATCGGTGACCTGCTGGTATCCGGTAAACACGTTGGGCAGGCCGCCCATGTCGCAGGCCCCCTGGACGTTGTTCTGGCCCCGCAGGGGGTTGACCCCGCCGCCGGGTTTGCCCATGTGGCCGCACAGCATGGCCAGGTTGGCCAGGGATTTCACGTTGTCCGTGCCGGTGGTGTGCTGGGTGATCCCCATGCAGTACAGGATGGCCCCGGCAGACGCTTTGGCAAACAGCCGGGCCGCTTCGATGATCTGGCCGGCGGGGATGCCGGTGACCTTTTCCACGTACGCCGGGGTGAATTTTTCCACCACCTTCTTCAAGGCTTCAAAGTCCGGTGGTGCGCTTTTTGATAAATTCCTTGTCCGCAAGCTCCTCCTTGATGACCACGTGCATCAGCCCGTTGATCCAGGCCACGTCCGTGCCCAGGTTTGGCCGGAGCCAGTGATCGGCCATTTCGGCCAGCTTGATGCGCCGGGGATCCACCACGATCAGTTTGGCCCCCCGGAAGGTCTTGGCCCGCTTGACGAAGCTGGACAGGACCGGGTGGTTTTCCGTGGTGTTGGAACCCGTCACCAGGATGACATCCGCCGTTTCAATGTCTGCGATGGTGTTGGTCATCGCCCCGCTCCCGAATGCTGCGGCCAGACCGGCCACGGTGGAGCTGTGTCAGAGGCGGGCGCAGTGATCGATGTTGTTGGTCTTGATCACTGCGCGGGCGAACTTGTTGGCCAGGTAATTTTCCTCGTTGGTGACCCGGGCCGAGGTGAGCACCCCGATAGCATCGGGGCCGTACTGTTCCTTGATTTCGGTGAGGCGCCGGGCGGTAAGATCCAGGGCCTCATCCCATGTGGCTTCCCTGAATTTTCCGTTTTCCTTGATCAGCGGGGTGGTCAGGCGGTCTTTTGCGCCGATGAAGTCAAACCCGAAGCGGCCCTTGACGCACAGGCTGCCGTTGTTGGGGGGCTCATCCACGCCGGTGACCTTGACCACCTTGTTGTCCTTGACCTGCAGTTCGATCTGGCAGCCCACGCCGCAGTAGCTGCAGGTGGTGCGGACTTTTTTTACTTCCCAGGGCCGCCACCGGTAACGGGCATCCTTTTCCACCAGGGCGCCCACCGGGCAGGCCTGGACGCATTCCCCGCAGAATACGCAGTCGGAATCCTTTAAGGGCCGGTCGCCGGCGGCCACGATCTTGGTGTCCGCCCCCCGGTAGCCGAAGCTGATGGCGTTGTTCACCTGGACATCGTTGCAGGCCTGGACGCATCTGCCGCACAGGATGCACCGGGAAAAATCCCGGATGATAAACGGGTTGACGGTTTCCATGGGATAGCGGGTGCGGGTGGCAGGAAGCTGATCCCCTGAGACCTGGTAACGGTAGGCCAGGTTCTGGAGTTCGCAGTCGCCCCAGACCGGGCAGAGGTCCTCGCTGCCGTCCTGCTGGTGGACCTTGAGCTGAAACGCCGTCCAGCTGCCCGTATCCGAACCCCGGACCGCGCAGTTGTGGTTTCCCGAGGACAGGAGCAGCCGCAGCGTCATTTTCCGGGATTCCACCACCTGGGGGGATTCGGTGAGCACTTTCATGCCGGCCGATGCCGGGGTGGAGCAGGCGGGCATCAGGCTGCGCGCGTTTTCGACCTCCACCACGCAGATCCGGCAGGCCCCCGTGGGGGTGGCCCCTTTCAGGTAGCAGAGCGTGGGGATGTCGATATGGTTTTTCCGGGCGACTTCCAGAATGGTTTCACCTTCCTGGAAGGCAAAAGAATTGCCGTTGATGGTGAGGGTATTTGGGTTCATCTGCTTCTCGTTTTGTTGAATTTGCAATTTTTCCGGCCGCGCGCTCGCGTCTGGGGAAGAACGATCCGGCTTGCATCATGGCGCTAAACAGCATGCTCCCGCAAAGGCCGCGAAAAACTTTGTTCAAGGGCCTTTGCGAGAACAACTTATTTAATATATAAATTTTCCCTTTGGTTTCAAGAGTAAATTCATGCTACCCGTTTTTGCTCTCAAACTGCTTCATGAAATCGACCAGCTTTTTAACGCCATCTACCGTCATGGCATTGTAGATGGAGGCCCGGCAGCCGCCTACGGACCGGTGGCCCTTGAGCCCGCCCAGGTCGGCGGCAGCAGCTTCGCCGATGAATTTTTTCTCCAGGTCTTCATCTGGAAGCCGGAAAGTGACGTTCATGAGCGACCGGCTGTCCTTGTCCGCGGTGCCCCGGTAAAAACCCGAGGCGTCGATGAAATCATAGAGCAGCGCCGCTTTTTCCCGGTTGACCGCTTCCATGGCATCGATTCCGCCCACGGTCTCTTCCAGCCATTTGAGCACCAGCTGAACGGTGTAGATGGCAAAGCAGGGCGGGGTGTTATACATGGAATTCTTGGACGCGTAGGTGTTGTAATCCAGCATGGAGGGCAGCCCTTCGGGGATCAGATCCAGCATGTCTTTTCGAAGGATGACCATGGTGACGCCGGCCGGGCCGATGTTTTTCTGGGCGCCGGCATAGATCATGCCGAATTTATCGGCATCGAAGCGGCGGGACATGATATCCGAAGACATGTCCGAGATGATGGGAACGCGGCCGGTATCCGGAAACGCGGCCCACTGGGTGCCCTTGATGGTGTTGTTGGAGGTGATATGCGCAAACACGGCATCTTTGCTGAAGGCGATGTCTTTGGGAATATAGCAGAAATCCCGGTCTTCGGAAGAGGCCACCACTTTGTACGCCTTTTTCTGGATTTTGGCTTCCTTGATGGCCTTGGTGGACCAGGTGCCGGTGTTTACAAAGTCAGCTGATTTTCCAGCCGGCATGAGGTTCATGGGGATCATGGCAAACTGCATGCTGGCGCCGCCCTGGAGAAACAGGACGTGGTAACGGTCGTCAAGTTTGAGCAGCCGCCTGGTCCGGGCGATGGCATCCTCTAAAACCGCTTCGAACCATTTGGACCGGTGGCTGACTTCGGTGATGGACATCCCGCTGTTTTTAAAATTCAAAAAAGATTCCTGAATTTCCGTCAGGACGGGCAGGGGAAGCGCCGCCGGTCCCGGGTTGAAGTTGACGATCCGTTTTTCGGTCATGAATGTTCCCTCCAGTTTTTATATATGATGTGAAAAACCCTTGCAGTGGTCAGCATCGATTAAATTGGCTACAATGCCAAAATTTTCTGTTGATGTCAATATGTGATATGAGTATATTCTCAGATACTTTTATCTTTCAAACAGCAGAGGCATTCAAATGAATATTCTCACGTATCCTTCCGACGAGGCGGAAAACAGGCTTGCTTCCATCATCAACCGGAGCCTGGACATCAAGGGCGAGGTGTATGACCGGGTCGCCGCCATTTTATCAGACGTAAAAGAGCGGGGTGACGAAGCACTGATTGAATACACCCGGCAGTTTGACGCCCCTGAACTGACCGTTGAGCAGATGGCAATCACCCCGGCTGACATGGAGGCCGCCCTGGGCCGGGTCGATTCCGCATTCCTGTCGTCCCTGGATCGGGCCATCGAACAGATCCGGCAATTTCACCAGCGACAGGTTCGAAATTCATGGATCTCCACTTCGCGCCCGGGGGTGATGCTGGGGCAGCTGTTTTCACCCGTGGATGCCGCGGGCATCTACGTGCCCGGCGCAAAGGGCGGGCTCACGCCCCTGGTTTCTTCCGTGCTGATGGGGGCGATCCCGGCCAAAATCGCCGGGGTGGGCCGCACGGTGATGGTGACGCCGCCCACCCGGGCGGGCGATATCAATCCGCACCTGCTGGCCGCCGCGGGGCGGGTGGGCATCGATGCGGTCTACAAGGCGGGGAGCGCCTGGGCGGTCGCGGCCCTGGCCTACGGCACGCAAACCCTCCCCAAGGTGGATGTCATCGTGGGGCCGGGAAATATCTATGTCACCCTGGCCAAGAAAATGCTTTCCGGCACCGTGGGAATCGACATGATCGCCGGTCCCAGCGAAATTCTGGTGATTGCCGACAAGTCCGCCAACCCGCGTTTTATCGCCGCGGACATGCTCTCCCAGGCCGAGCACGACATTCTGGCTTCGGCCATGCTGATCACGGACTCGGCGGAAGTGGCCCATGCGGTGGAAAATGAAATCAAACAACAGCTTTCGGCGCTGGAGCGTCAGGACATTGCCCGCCAGTCGCTCGCGGATTTCGGCGCCATCCTGGTGGTTGCAGACATTACGGCCGCCATCGGCCTTTCCAACCGGATCGCCCCGGAGCACCTGGAATTGATGATCGATTCCCCTTTTGTCCATCTGGGACAGATTCGAAACGCCGGTGCGGTGTTCGTGGGGGAATACACCCCGGAACCCGTGGGCGACTATATCGCCGGCACGAATCACGTGCTTCCCACCGGGGGGACGGCCCGGTTCTCCTCGGCGCTTTCCGTGGACACCTTCGTGAAACAGACCAGCCTGATCCATTATTCCCGGGCGGCGTTCGAACATGAGGCCGGAGATATCATCCGCCTGGCGGAAACAGAAGCCCTGGGCGCCCACGCCGGCTCGGTCCGGGTCCGCCTGGAGGATCTGAAGAAATAAGCGGCCGGGGAAATTTTTAGAAACAAAAGAAAATACCGTGTCCCGTGGTGGGGCAAAATATGGGTTGACAAATATGCTACGGCTTCTATTTTTGTGAGCATATGTTTAAAACTTTTCAGGGGAGCGTATGGGAAGACCACATAAGAAAAGGCTGGTGGGTTTCAATCCGGGGGTTTGTTATTTCAAGCCCCGGGGCATTCCCATGGTGGAACTGGAAGAAGTCCGACTGGCCATAGACGAACGGGAGGCTTTGCGGCTGGCCGATCTGGAAGGATTTTCCCACGAGGATGCGGGAAACCGGATGGGGGTGTCGAGAGCCACCTTCGGCCGCATACTGGAGCAGGCCCGCCGGCACGTGGCCGATGCGTTGATCAACGGCAAGGCCATCAATGTGGAGGGGGGAAACTACCAGTTCTGCTCCACGGAGCGGCTGTTTAAATGTGTAACATGTGAATATGAATGGCATGAAACCTGCGGGACGGGGCGGCCGGATAAATGTCCGGCCTGCGGCGATACCAATATCCATCGTGCGCACGCCGAATCCGTCAAACCGGCAGGCTGCTGATCAAAATACGCCGTGTGCAAAATCACAGATGCATTCATTCCATGAGAAAAACTGTCTGGAATCTTTGCGCCATGGCGAGAAATAACGTTTTAAATAAACAGTAGAATTTCAATTCAAAGGAGCGGAAATGGCAAATTGTAAAGGCAATTCCGGCGTTTCGATCCAGCAGGACATGGCGGCGCAGGAACAGCAGAAAAAGCTCAGCGATTCGCTGGACAAAATCAAATACAAGCTGATGGTGATGAGCGGAAAAGGCGGGGTGGGAAAAACCAGCGTGTCGGTCAACCTGGCCATCGCCCTGGCCGCCAGGGGATATAAAGTGGGGCTCATGGACGTGGACCTGCACGGCCCCGACGTGCCCCGGATGCTGGGATTGAGCGGGCTGGCAACTGCCGGCGGCAATGACAAGCTGGCCCCCATGTCCTATTCGGACAACCTGAAGGCCATCTCCATCGAAAACCTCATGCCCAACCGGGATGATGCGGTCATCTGGCGCGGGCCGCTGAAGCATTCGGCCATCACCCAGTTCGTATCGGACGTGGACTGGGGCGAACTCGATTTTCTGATCATCGATTCGCCGCCGGGCACCGGGGATGAACCCTTGAGCGTGGCCCAGACCATCAAGGACGCCCGCCCCGTCATCGTGACCACACCCCAGGAAGTGGCCCTGTCCGATGTTCGAAAATCGATCAGTTTCTGCAAGAAACTCAATCGGGACATGGTGGGCCTGGTGGAAAACATGAGCGGCTATGTCTGCCCCCACTGCAACCAGACGGCGGAACTTTTCGGCACCGGCGGCGGAGAAAAGACCGCCCGGCAGTTTGATATCCCCTTTCTGGGACGGATCCCCTTTGATCCCAACATCGTCAAAGCCGGCGATTCGGGCAAATCATACCAGGACGCATTCAAGGGGAGCCCGGCCGCCCAGGCGTTTGCCGATATTGCCGCCAGGCTGGTGGAACTGCTGGGGGAAAAAGCGCCCAAGGCCGGATAAAAGAAAGGATTGGCGTAATGGAATGATGGAATGCCGGGGATCAACGGACCCATCATTTAAACATTTTATTATTCCAACTGCCCAAAAGCAAAGCCCGCCAAAAAGCATCTTCATGCTTTTTGGCGGGCTTTAATTTTTTACCTTCAGCCTTCGGCCTGCCCCTCCGGATGCCGGTGATTGGCCAGGTTGTTGAGCACCAGGGTCAGGGGGCGGTCGTCCTCGCCGTCTCCGGTAAAGTGGACCGGGCCGGGCCGCCGGTAGCAGTCATTCCCGGGGTGGATGCCCAGCCACCGATCCCGCAGGGTCTTGAACACCTTGAATGCAGGCGATTCGATGTCCACGACGGACCGCTCCAGCACCAGTTCCAGCTTTCCCTTTCTCTCCTCCAGGTGCATCAGCGGACCCAGGGGGATGCCGATGGGCTCCCATTGGTCGAAACTTTTCTCCAGGTTCCGGATGGCCGCCATCTGGCCGGTGGCGCTGTTGGCGATGAGCGCGAACACCGTCAGCCCCAGGTTGTAGGTGTAGGTGCAGTCAAACCAGGTGGGGTCGTTTCCCCTGCCGTCGTAGCCGTAGAAATGCTCCTGGGTTTTGAATTTGGGTACGGAGGCCTGGTACACCTTCTGAATGGCCGACGGCAGGTCTTCGGTTTTCCACAGCACGCCTTCCCGGTTGAGCTCCTGTTTGAGCGTCTTGACCGAAACAATGCTGTTCTTGACCAGCAGGAACTGGTCGTCGGAGGCGTAATTTTTGAACAGGGCCTTTGCGAACTGCCCCGGATCCAGTCCGCCCCGCTCCATGGTCCGCCGGTACCATTCCCGGGAGAGGCCGATCTTGTATTCCCCCCGTTCCTGCAGGATCTTGAGGTAGTCCTTCACCAGCCCCAGGATCACCTTTTCGGTCTGCACCTGGGAAAACTGGAAATTACCGTGGCTGTCCCGTTCGGTCAGCAGACCTTCCTGGAAAAAAGGCGGGAGGACATTGAAGAGGTCGTCATCCCGGGTATTCCACACGGAAAAGGTTTTTTCCTCCCGCGTCTGGCGGGCCAGGCGGCGCAAATAGTCCAGTTTTTCCTCGAGAGTGGGGAATGCGCTGTGGAAGTCACGGTCATGGGTGGAGTTGTGATCGGCGATGATGGTGTTGAGCTTGATGATAAAAACCTGGATTTCATTGATGAACTCCAGGACCCCTTCGGGAATGACGATGATGCCGTAGTTTTTCCCCATGAGCGCCCGGCGGACAATGCCGTCGCAGATCATGCGCGACACATGGCGCAGGGTCATGCCATAGGCGGTGTAATCGACAGTGCCTTGTTCATCGGCCTTTTTCACCCGGTCGGTGTCGATGTAATCGACCATCTCCTCGCCGATGAGCACGATGTTGGGATGCACCTGCAGCGCCACTTCCAGGCCCAGATGGCTGGCCACCCGCCCCATCACCTTGCAGACATGCCAGTATTTCACGTCCGAACTGCAGTCGGCGCACAGTCCGCTGATGTCCTGGGCGAACGCCCGGGCCGCGGTGTGAAAGCCAAACGATATGGCGCACATGAGCTTGTCGTTCTTGTCCCGGACCTGGATGTCGCCGTCGATGGTCTTGGGCACGCCGATGACCTGGATGCCGTCATCATAGAGGGCCTGGGCCAGAAACGCGGCATTGGTGTTGGAGTCGTCGCCCCCCACGATCACCAGTGCATCGAGGTTGAGCTTCAGGCAGTTTTCCCGGGCCAGTCTCATTTTGGACACGGTGTCGATCTTGGTCCGCCCGGTTTTGATCATGGTGAATCCGCCCAGGTTCCGGTATGAATCCACCATTTCCTTGGTGATTTCCACGTAGTCGTTTTCGAGAATTCCGTCGGGTCCCAGGAGAAACCCGAGCAGCATATTGTCCGGATTGGCTTTTTTCATGGCGTCGAAAACCCCGGCAATGACATTATGGCCGCCGGGCGCCGGCCCGCCGGAAAAGACGATGCCGATTCTTCTTTTTTGCCGATACCGATTTTGCAGTTCCGCTGCCGGATCGGGTTCCCGGACCACCTGCTGAACACAGTTGTCGATGATGGCCGGCAGCATTTCCCGGGCAGACGGGTGAATCTGGAAATCGTAATCCCGATCATCCTGCAGCCGGTAGATGGCGTGATCGAACACCCTGCAGGTATCGGGTTGGAAATTCAGGCGCTCCTGAAGTACGGTGTTGCAGTGGGACGTCATTTTATGGATGTCCGGGTGGATCAGTAATTCCCCCGTATCGATGCCGAGGTCTTCCGCCATCTCCTACCTCCTGAAAAGTGTTCTGAAAATATGGTAAACCGCACTGGGTTTTCGTGCCTGGACCAAAAGCCGGTCTTGTGGCTAAACCGGCACCGTCATCTGCCCGGCAGGCGTTTTTGATAAATATATGGTCAAAAGATATATCCATGTCAAGAATCATCGGATTTGCCGTTATCCGCAAGGGTCCGTCACCCCTGCGGGCGGTCGGGACTGCAAAGGGATTCGCCTGAAAAAACGTTTCATTGCGGATATTTCAGGAATTGACAAGCCCTTTTTTTTCATATAGATAAAATGAACATTGGGAAGAATATGGATATCTGAAGATGAATTCAATGCAAATTCGACAATTTGGAAACTGGTGGCGGAAAGGCGACATATCAGGGCGTGCCTTTTGGCCGGCGTCGGATTAGTTTTTTAGATCCCATTTATACCACGACAAAGACCGTGAGGGCCGCTTGAAGGCCCCACGGTCTTTTTTTATTCCTAACCAAAAGGGGGTTGCAATATGCTGATTGTCATGCGCAAAGACGCCGGCCGGGAACAGATCGATGCGGTCATCTCCGCGATCGGGGAAAAAGGATACGAGGCCCGGCCGATCCCGGGGGAGACCGGGTATCCATAGCGGTTTTGTTCAACAAGGGGGCGGTGGACGCCACCTATTTTCAGGAGCTGCCCGGGGTGAAAGAGGCCATCACCGTTACCCGGCCGTTCAAGCTGGTCAGCCGCGAGACCCGGCCGGCCGATACGGTCATTCGGACCGGAACCGCCGTCATCGGCGGGGATCGTCTGGCCATTATCGCCGGACCCTGTGCGGTGGAGAGCGAAATGCAGGCCCTGACCATCGCCGGACACGTCAAGGCAGCGGGCGGGGACCTGTTCCGGGGCGGCGCCTTCAAGCCGCGAACGTCTCCCTATTCATTCCAGGGGCTCGGTGAGGAGGGATTGAAAATCCTGGCCAGGGTAAGAAGCGAGTTCGACCTGCCGGTAGTCACCGAGGTAATGGACCTGTCGCATTTCGACATGGTGGAAAAATACGCGGATGTCGTTCAGATCGGCACGCGCAACATGCAGAATTTTTCCCTGCTGCGCCGGGCCGGGGAAAGCAAAAAGCCGGTGCTGTTAAAACGCGGCATGTCGGCCACAGTGGACGAGTGGCTGATGGCGGCCGAATACATCATGGCCGAAGGCAACCCCGATGTCATCCTTTGCGAGCGGGGCGTGCGGACTTTTGCCCGCCACAGCCGCAACACGCTGGACCTGTCCGCCGTGCCGGTGGTGCGGCGGGAAAGCCATCTGCCCGTGGTGGTGGACCCCAGCCATGCCGCCGGGTACCGGGACCAGGTGGTCCCGCTCGCCCGGGCGGCTGCTGCGGTGAATGCCCACGGCATCATGATCGAAGTCCATCATGAACCCGAAAACGCCAAGAGCGACGGGGTCCAGTCCCTGTACCCGCAACAGTTTGCGGCCCTGTGCCGGGAGATCCGGCTCATCGAAGATATTTTCAGACCCCGGGCTGAGTGAATTGGGAAAAAGCGCCCGCCAAAGAAAAAGGAACGAACAAGGAAAATCAGATACCCTTTTTGGATCCCGCGCGCCTTTGAAAGCGAAATTCATTTACAGCGCATCATGAGGAGGATCATTTGAAAACATTTGAAATATCGGGAAAAACCGGCCACTCCCGGATTGTGGTGGGCGAACGGCTGGAGCGGGCCGGAAATTACCTGCCGTCCGGCCGGACCGTGATCATCACCGATCAGACCGTAGCCGGCCTCTATGGGCATGCGTTTCCGAAGGCCGAGGTGATTGTCGTTGGGGCAGGGGAGCCGATCAAGACGTTAGATACGGTTGCAGACATCTATGCTCGCCTCATCGATCTTGAGGCGGACCGGTCCGTGTTTCTGCTGGGGATCGGCGGCGGCATCGTCTGCGACATCACCGGGTTTGTTGCCTCCACCTACCTGCGGGGGGTGTCCTTCGGCTACGTGCCCACCACACTGCTGGCCCAGGTGGATGCCAGCGTGGGGGGCAAAACCGGCGTGAATTTTGCCGGATACAAGAACATGGTGGGGGTGTTTTCCCAGCCGGAATTCGTGCTCTGCGACCCCGCTGTTTTGCCTACACTGCCGGCAAAGGAGCGCTCCAGCGGATTTTCCGAAATCATCAAGCATGCCGCCATTGCCGATGCGGAATATTTTGCCTATCTCGAAGACCATCACGCAAAAGCGCTCGCCCTGGATCCCGGGGTGATGGAGCAGGTGATATCGGATTCCGTGACCATCAAGGCCGCGGTGGTCAACGCCGATGAAACCGAAAAAGGGGAGCGCCGCAAGCTCAATTTCGGGCACACCCTGGGCCATGCCGTGGAAAAAACCACCGGCCTTTCCCACGGCGAAGCGGTGGCGGTGGGCATGGCGGCGGCCGCGAAGCTGTCCGCCGCGCGGAAGATGATCACCCGAAACGAAGTGGATCGGATTATCACTTTACTCAACCGGTTTCACCTGCCGGTGGACATCGCCCTGGATAAGGACCGGGTGCTCGATGCCCTGGCCCGGGACAAGAAGCGCGAAGGGGCGTTTATTCATTTTGTTCTGCTGTCCGCCATCGGAAAGGCCGTGGTGGAGCCGATTTCTTTTTCTGATATCAAACAACTATTTGAATAATATAGGTATTTTTTCTCAAATCAATTTAGAATATGGCGAAGTCATAATCCTGAATATATATTTAGGGCGATGGTACCCGGACCTTATATGACTGTTTTCAAATGACAAAAAATGCCCAAAGGAGAATTTGCCATGCTATGCAGCCTGTCCACCACCCTTACCGAAAATGACATCACCGAAATCAACCGGATGGAGCAGGAACTGGGAACGGTCCTGTTGGCCTTTTCCTGCCATTCGCTCAATCCGGCCAGTCTGGATGACGGTAAAATGCAAAAGCTGCAGCATCTCGAGCAGAAACTGGGGATCAGCCTGGTGGCGGTGGATGCCTGACCGGCTTTGCCTGTAAAGCCGCCCTGCGGCTGCATGGCCGATCTGATCCCCGGCTTAATGACAATCACCTCCACGCCGTTTACCCGGGTGATTTTTTTTCCTGGCCCCCGGCGGCCCTTTTCCAGTATTGCCGGCACGCGGTGGGGGGCAATCAATCCAGCTCAAAAAAGTTGACAGGGTTTTCAGCAGCGCCGGACCCGCCGGGCGGCAATCTGGAAAGACCGCCTGGGGAAACACTTCCCCCTTTGCCTCCGGAATAAAAAGCGTTCTTCGTTTTTTACAACCTGCCGGATTTTTTGACATGATATTTTCCTTAAAAATCATCCGACACCGCCTTCGCAGTCACCTTCGGATCATTGTTGAAATTTTGTAAATCCGGGATGTAAGCATCCCGCCGGTATTCAGACCTCCCGTTTTTCAATGCATGAAAGCCTCGCATCTTCGAAAAAGCCCTGAATTTCTGATTTTACACAGGCCATCACCTCAGCTTTCATGATCTGGCACATCGATTGCACTCCTCATATCCGGAATTGACCGTCGTCGTTTCCGAGAAAAAAATTCATCGACCAATGAGGAGGCTGCCATGAATCTGTTTGCCCGGCTGCAATTGCTGGCCCACGTCGCAAAGTGGCGATTGACCTGGGAGCGAAAGGATCTCGATTACATACCCGAAGGCGTGTCCAACCCGAAATTCATGACGGCCATGGAAGCGGTCCGGTTGATCCGGGACGGGGCGGTCTCCTTTTCCTGCGGCATGGCGGCCAATGCACGCCCATCTGTGTGGTTCTGGGCCATCGAGCGCTCCTTTCGGGAGACCGGGCACCCCCGGGGGCTGACCCACATCATCGTCGGCGCCCAGGGCGGCCGGGGGCGGGTGCCCGGCACCGTGGAGGAACTCGGGAAACACGAGGGGCTGGTCACCCGG
Organism: uncultured delta proteobacterium; assembly: GCA_963826785.1. Classification (GTDB taxonomy): domain Bacteria; phylum Desulfobacterota; class Desulfobacteria; order Desulfobacterales; family Desulfosalsimonadaceae; genus CAWGYD01. The sequence goes on along the minus strand of CAWGYD010000003.1, from coordinate 209,736 downwards.
TTTATCGCCGGGCATCATGAAACCGTCCGGAGCATGCTGAAGCTGGCCGAAAAAGGTTTGGTCGAACTGCACACCTTCCCCCAGGGGATCGAAGCCATGCTGATCGAAGCGCAGGGAAACGGGGTTTATGCACTGGAATCCGAAACCGGGGTGGGCACATTTTTAGACCCCCGGGTGGGAAACGGGACCGTGGTGGTCCCCGGCAGGGGGAAAAGCATGACAGATGCCGCCGGAGACAAGCTGCGCTATCATCTTCCGCCCGTCGATGTGGCGTTGTTCGTCGCTCCGTCCGCCGACCGGGAGGGCAACATCTATGTCCGGAACTGCTGCCTGTACACCGAGAATCATGAATCGGCAAAAGCCGCTAAAGCCAACGGCGGCCGGGTGCTGGTCAGTGTGGCTGAAATCGTGGAGAAGCGCCCGGATGAAATTTTTCTGCCGGCGGACATGGTGGATGCGGTGGTGGTTCATCCGTACAACGAGCAGACCGGGTCGGTGCCCCAGCGCAAATACTGGCCCATGTTCACCGAAGGGGCAAACGTTGATATCGATCCCGCCATGGAAAAACTGCGGTTTATCAATGAAGTGCTCCGAATCACGCCCAAGCGGGGGCGGGTGGAAAACGCCCTGGCCCGGCTGGCGGCTTCGGTATTCACACGTTATGTCCACAAGTGCTGCAACATCATCATCGGGGTGGGAATGCCCGAGGAAGTCGCCCGGCTGATCTACGAGGGGGGATTGTTCAAAGACGTGACCTTTATGTCCGAGACCGGCGTGGTGGGCGGACTGCCCGCCCCCGGGATCTTCTTCGGCGCATCCATCAATCCCCGTGAGATCATGTCTTCGGCTCAGATTTTCCACCTGTGCTACGAGCACCTGGATGCCGCCATCCTGGGCATTCTGGAAGCCGACAGCGAGGGGAATCTCAATGTCTCCAAGCGCGGAGACGGCCCCCTGAATTACGTGGGGCCGGGCGGTTTCCCTGATTTCTGCGCCGCGGCCGACACCATCCTTTTCGTCGGCAGCTGGATGGCCCATTCAACAATGGCGATCGTCAACGGCCGCCTGGTGATTGAAAAACCCGGGCCGCACAAGTTCGTTCAAAGCGTCAGTGAGATTACCATGAGCGGCCAACAGGCACTCAAAAAAGGAAAGACGGTCCTGTATATCACCAATGTGGGCGTATTCAAACTGACCCCGAAGGGCATGATGCTCATAGAGGTGATGCCCGGGGTGGATATCGGAAAGGACATCATGACGGACTGCCCCATGCGGGTGGTGCTCCCGGAAGACGGGAACGTCGCGGTCACCGATCCGTCGGTGGTTACCGGGGAGGGGTTTCACCTGGCCTGGCATGCACCTTTGCGGCCGGCGCGTCCTGAAAATCAGGCGGGTGCGGACGCGAACAAGGAAACATATAAGAAATCCGCCTGAAAAACGAGCGGTTCAACCGGGTTCTTAATTTTTTTCCGGGAACTGTGTTTTCAAGACCCTTTCCACCCGGTCGAGTTCAGGTGGCAGTTCTTTGAAACAATTGCGGACGACTTCCAGTCGGTTTGTCCGGGCCGCCGATTCGATTTGCCGGGCGATATCAAGTATGCCATCGGCTTTGATCACGGCGGCTGAATTGCACAATTTGTGGGCCAGTATGGATATCTCCCGGGCATCATCCGATAACACGGCCCGGCGCAGTTCCTCCACCAGGTCCGGTGTCTCGCACAGAAACATCGTCACCAGCTGTTCGATCACGACTTCATAACCGGGATGGCCGCCAAAATCGGCGGCCAGTTGATCAAGATTCACCGCTTCCGCCAGATGTTGCGTTACGCCTTTTGGCGTCCCGGAAACAACTTTGAAGATGGTGGAAAAAAGGGCATCGATCTCCACCGGCTTGGCCAGGTATTCGTTGGCGCCCGATTCCAGAATGGACTCCCGGTCGCCTTTCATGGCGTATGCCGTCAAGGCGATGATGGGGATTTGGGGGTTGAAATGGCTCTCCGAGGATGACCGTATGCGCAGGATCGCTTCCATGCCGTCCATTTCCGGCATCTGCATGTCCATGAGGATGAGATCGAACCGTTTTTCTTTCAGCGCCGCCAGGGCGTCTTTTCCATTGGCCGCGCAAACCACATGGTGCCCCGCCCGGGTCAGGAAGTAGCCGATAAACCGCTGGTTGATCTGATTGTCTTCTGCCAGCAGAATCCGCAGGGCAGGGATCGATTCCGTACCGGCTGCCGGGGAATTGAATGTTGTGGCGTCCGTTTCAGTACCCGCTTCTGCAACCAGGATGGAAAAATGAAAGGATGATCCCTTCCCCTCGGTGCTCTCCAGCCATATTTCACCCCCCATCATTTCCACCAGCTTCCGGGAGATGGACAGCCCGAGTCCGGTTCCGCCATAGCGTTTGCTGATGGATTGATCGGCCTGGTTGAAACTTTCAAAGATAGCCGCCTGTTTTTCAGAAGCGATGCCGATGCCCGTGTCCGTCACGCAGAAAAACAGCTTGATGGGCGCATTCGCATCATCTGTCCCTTTTTCTCCGGTTCGGATGTGCGTGACCGTAATTTCGACCTCTCCCTGCTTTGTAAATTTACATGCATTTCCCACCAGATTGACCAGAACCTGCCGGATCCGGTCCGGGTCGCCAATGAGGCTTGCGGGAAGGTCAGGGGCGATTTTGGCTTTCAGCACGAGATTCTTGGATTGGGCCAGGACCTTGAAGGTGTTCATGATGCCGTCCAGAAGCGATCGAAGATCGAAACTGACGGGCACCAGATCGAGTTTGCCGGCTTCGATCTTGGAAAGGTCCAGAATATCATTGACGATGCCCTGTAAAGAAGCGGTCGAATCCTTGATCAACTGCAGGCATTCCCGTTGTTCCTCTTCCGTGCACAGGGACAGCGCCATATCCGCCATTCCCATGATGCCGCCGATGGGTGTGCGAATCTCGTGACTCATGTTGGCCAGAAACTCGCTTTTGGCATGATTGGAGGCTTCGGCCTGCTCTTTGGCCCGCAGAAGTTCGATCCCGATCTGCCTGCGTTCCTGGAATTTCTGACGGAGCAGATCCTCCATCTCCTGAAAACTGCAGGCAAGTGAACTGACTTCCTTGATGCTGCTTTTCGGCCATGAAAACCGGTCGGGTGAATCAAGCGAATGGGGCAGGCGGACCGCCAGTGCATCCAGATCCACGATGGGGGCAGCCACCCGCCGGCTGACGAATTCCGTCAGGAAGACCACCACCATGATGATCATCAGTGCAATGATTAAATGGGTAATATACAACGTATAAAGCCGATCCCGGTAAGGGGCGGCCGGAATTTCGCCGATCAGTGTCCACAGTTGGTTCCCCTTTGGCGGCGCTTCGATGATATAAAATGACTGAAACCACTTCTGCATGGGATTTTTCGTCTTCAGGGCGGGCATACGCAGGTATGTGCGGTCATCCAGGCGCCGGATCTGAGATCCTTCGGGAGATCGAAACATCCTGGGGACCGGCTGTACCCCGGACGATGATGCCACAATGCGCTTGCGGCTGTCCAGGATCATGAAGTTTTCGCCGCTTTTCCCCGAATTGCCGGCAATGACACGGGCAATGCTGTCCAGTCTCAGTGCTCCGGCGACGTATCCGGCAAAATGCCCGTCGATACGGATCGGGCTGGCAATTACAGCCACCGGCTGAGGGGTGGATTTTCCCATGAGCGTTTCGCACGTATCGGACAAAACGGTCTTCTGGCCGGACTTGAATGCCTGAAAGTAAGTTTGAACGGCCGGTTTCATTTGTGCGGGCGTATTTTCCTGACCGCGCATATCTGCGGTGCCGTTCAGGATCCGGCCCTGCGCATCTCCCACGGCGAGATCCAGGAAGTCGGAATCCGAGGCTTTGAGCGTCACCAGCATTCCGGTCAGTTCCCGGGTGGACAGACCCCCTGTCTGCCCGGCACGGGCGGCAATCCATTGCACGATATCCGTGTGTTGGCCCACCCAGAGATCAAGAGATTCGGAAATAAAGGCCAAATTGTTCCCAAGCTCCGATTTGACTTCCTTTTCAAGCTGGTTGAATTCGATCTTGCCGGTGATGTTGAGCAGTATGAATATGGACAGGATCACCCCGGAGATGATCGGCTGGGAAAAGTTGGATTTCAAAGACAGCATGCCGGAAGGCCTATCCGGTTTGTAACCGGGCGCTTTGACCCAGGCGGCAAGGGGGGTATAGTTAAGGATGATGGAGGCCATGGCCGCATTGAATATGCCGTTGATCCCCTGTTTGAGCATGACCACCAGCGTGGCCTTGGTCGTCATGCCCAGAACCGGATGGTAGAAGATCCAGACCAGCGGCATGCCCATGACCACCCAATAGATCATATCGAAGGTGACGAGTTCGCCCTCCTTGAATTTTTCCAGCAGAACACCCACGAACAGGGCTTCACAGACCAGGATCACCAGCGCATAGGGGTGTCCCCACAAAAAAAGGGTATAGCTTCCCGCCAGAATTGCGGCCAACAGGCCCGCTTTCAAGCGGAACAGTTTCAGAACGATCAGCGTGAAGATGCTTCCGAAAAGGATATCGACCCCCAGCATGAGCGGCAGGTTCAGCGCGTTGCCGATGAGTCCGGCGATGATCAACAGAGCTGCCAGCCAAAATTTTCGGGGGCGAAACGCTATGGGCATGAAGTACTTTTTCCTTGATTGATTTGGTTCGCGCAGGATTGACTTGTTTTTTATCTATTTTGAGCGCGGTGCGATGTCAAGTGAAACGCTTGCCGGGCGCACCGGGTTAAATGGTTTTTAAGGGCTTGCCTTTACTGCCTCAGGGTCAGTTCAACCCGGGAGGCTTTGAATTTATCTTTTTGGACAGGGGAGAGGGGATGGGACTGCAAGAGAAACAGCCGGTCGGCCGCAATATGGTTGTCGTGCAGCAGATCATCCTTGACCTGTCGGGTTCTTTCGAGGGCCAGCTGGCGCAATTCGTCTGCTGAGACGGTGATCTGACTGCGGATCTGCGATTCCATTTCTTTAGGGGTCAGGCCGGGATCATCCAACGGCTTTTGCGTCTTTGCCTTATCCGGGTCGGACAGGACCTCTTGCGCATACACCTGCTTGAGCAGTTTTTCATATGCTTCGGGCGGCAGCGCGATTTCATCCAGGGACGCACCGTCTTTGACCGAGCCATTTTTCGCCAGTCGGTCGTTGATTTTTTGCGCCAGCTTCCGGTCGGCAAGGGCGTCCCTGTCCGCCTGATCAACATAGCCGGAAATGTCGAGTTTTAAAATCGGGCGCTCGTACAGCAGCTTTTTGATGGCGTCGAGTTTCCGGGCGGCTGCATCGTCTATCATGGCGCTGCCGGGATTAAATTCGATGTAGCGGAGTTCTTCGCCGCCGCCGACAATGGAACCGACCAGGTCAAAGGGCGATGCAGCGGCCTTGATCACCAGGTTTTTCAGGGCTGCCAGCAGAGGCTTTCCAATTCCGAAATCCGGGTCATCGGTCCTTCCGGATACCGGCAGGTCCAGCTTGATCTTTCCGCTGCGGTCCTTGAGCAGGGCGATGGCCAGGCCCACCGGCAGGTCGAGGGCATCCGGGCTGTCCACCTTCCGGCCCAGCGTGAACTGGTCCAGCAGTACCTTGTTTTCGGCGTGGATCACCTTCTGATTGATCTTGTACACCGCGCTCGTGCTGAATTTGCCTTTTTCAATCGTCCGGCCGATGTATTTTCCGGAAAACGGCGATAGCGGGCTGAGTTCCAGGTTGTCCAGGCTGTAGGTCAGGTCAACGAACAGGTCCTTTTTGAGCGGATTGATTTTGCCGTTCACTTTTATCGGTGCGTAATTGTCGATTTGGCCGTTTGCATCCAGATCCGCGGCATTGAAGCCCTCGGAGGTCAATCCGGTGACCCGCAATTCCGACAGGTTCAACCCGGTGGAAAATTCGGGTTCGATATTGCCGTCGATGAACTCGACATTAAAATTTTCCAGAAGCACTTCGCCGATCTTTATGGGGATGACCGGAGATGGCGTCTGCGTATCTGCCGCCGCAGCCGCTTTTGCTTCCTGCCCGGCTCCAGTCGGGTTTTCAGGTTCGGCAAATATTGCCGCCATATTTGATCCCCCGCCCGTAAATAAGGTCAGGTGGTTTTTAAAATCGCTCAGCAGAATTTTATCCGTGCTGATGCGCAAGGGATTTACCGACACTTCGATTCCGTCAACCGAAAACGTGCGCCACGAGGCAAACGGCTGGTTTTTTAACCCGTCCATGGAATCAAATTCATCGACGGCCGCCTTTCCGGATACCGCTGCCGTAAGCGCGCCCTCCGGTGCGGTGGCGATGGCGGCATGCCCGGAGGCGCTGAATTTGCCGTCATTTATCACCAGGCGAACGGTTTCGGGAATGTAGGGCTGACCCCAGGCCAGCTTGATGTCCTGAATTTCAAAATCGCTTTGAACCTGAAGCGGGGCAACGCCCACGCGGCCGGCGGCGGAAACGGCGGCTTTTTTGTTGATCAGGGCATGAATATCGTATGTCGCGGTTTGATCCGGGGCATTGGAAAAATCAGAGATCTTGATGCCAATACCATCGACAGACATTTCCACCGGCCCGGCTTGTCGCGTTTTTGACGCCGCCCGGTCGGTCCATGAGATTTTGCCGGAGTCTACCAAAAATTCATCAATGGCAATCGTGAACGGTTTTTCAGGCGGATTCTGTCCGGGAGTTGATTGGGCCGGTGTGATCTTTGCCGATGCATCCACTCCTGTCTCAGCCGGTTTTTCCGGCGCCAGGGTCGTCAGGTTGATCGTGCCCTCCGGATTTCGGGAAACGGAGAGTTCCGGCGAATCCATGTGGACGGACGCAAGGGTCAGCTGTTTTTCCAGCGGGCGGGAAGGGGCCACCTCGATCTTTAAATCCGTAAGATTCAAAATGGGGCTGCCGTCTCGCCCGGTGATCTTGAGACCGGCAATACCGATGACGCCCTCAACCGTGACATCCGGCGCATTATTCTTTTCCTGAAACGATACCCGTGCCTGAATATCCAGGCGGCCGTTGCTGATTTTAAAACCCAGTTTTTTTTCAGGTACATAGACAAAATAATAGGGAATCTCAAGTCCTGAAAGCGAAAAATCGATCTTTGTTTCCCGGCTGTTTTCAAACGGCTTGGCATCCATGTTGACGTTTATCTGCGCCTTGTTCAGCTCTCCCGTCAGCACGGGCGTCGAATAGGAGTCGATGTCCTTTTGGAAATTGGAGATCCGGGGCAGACGGAAATTGATCGCGGACAGGACGTGTTCTTCTTTGACCGGTTTATCTTCAAATACAACGCTCCCGTCGATGATGGCGATATTTGAAATGGAAAACCGAAACGGCTCCCCGGCCGGTTTGGTTTCTTCGGATTCGGATTCGGGCTTTTTTCCCGTGATCAGGTCGGAGAAGTTAAATTCGGTTTGCGCGGTTCGGGTAAAATGGACACGGGGTTTTTCCAGGCGCACTTCCCTTGCCACCAGGCCCAGCTTGAATAAGGATACGGCCTGGATATTGATCAGCAGCTTATCAAAGGAGACAAAAGGGGCGGTCTGGTTCTTGTCCGTGATCACCAGCCCATCGACAGATGCGGTCAGGGAAAACGGATTGATGCGGACCTTGTCGATGGTCACCGGCCGATGCAGTGCCTCGGCTAATTTTTTCGGCAGCATGGATTGAAGTATCAGCGGAACAGCCACAAACCCGGCCAGCGAATAAACGGCAAGGATGGCGCCGATAACGATTGCGATCTTCTTTTGTCGACTCATGTGGTGTATCGTCCGATCGGATAAAGGGTTGCGGGTGTATATGGTTTTTCCCAATGGATTCCATATATTGAAATACCCTATGAACGGCGCCCCTGTCAATCAAATGTCGATTCTGCCGCGCTGTGGTTTGACAGACCGCGATGGCTGCTCCTACTTGTTAATCATTGAAAGATGACAGATTCCGGCAGCTGAGTCCCTTAATCCAAAAGAAAAGGAGTGCCTGCATGTCCGCGCGCAATGCAAAGGGCAAGATCCCTTTCGGAGATGATGACCCTGAAGAATACAGCCGTTTTTACGTGTTGCTCCTGGCGATTGTCGCCGCCATCGGCGGGTTTCTCTTCGGCTATGATACCGGGGTGATTTCCGGCGCCCTGCTGTTTTTAAAACAGGAATTTCGACTTTTCCCCGACCATGGTGGGTCTTGTCACCGCTGCGGTGCTGGCGGGCGCCACCATCGGAGCGGCTTCCAGCGGAAACATGGCGGATCGGTTCGGCCGCCGCAGCATGCTGATCTTCGCCGCCATTCTGTTTATCGCCGGCGCCATCATGACCGCTTTCGCACAGGCGATCTGGTGGCTGGTCATCGGCCGGTTCGTCGTCGGTTTCGGCATCGGCATCGCATCCTACACCTCTCCGCTCTACATTTCCGAATCCGCACCGGCAGCGGTGAGAGGCGCTTTGGTGACCACCAACCAGCTGGCCATCACCATCGGCATCGTCATTTCCTATGTGATTGACTGGGTGTTCGCCTATCCCGGCGGGTGGCGCTGGATGTTCGGGCTGGCCGTCATACCCGGGGCGATGCTGGCACTGGGAATGGGCGCGCTGCCGGACAGTCCGCGCTCCCTGGTCAACCGGGGGTATGAAGAAGAAGCCCGGAAGGTGCTGTTGAAAATCGCCGGCAGAAAAGAAAAGGAGAAAAAAATCGGTGAGATCGAAAAAGCCAAGGAGCGCGAGAAGCCGAACTGGGGCGAACTGCTCAGGCCCGGCATGCGGATACCGCTCATCGTGGGCATCGGGCTGGCAATGTTTCAACAGTTCATCGGCATCAATACGGTGATCTATTACGCCCCGACCATTTTCAAAACCGCCGGTTTCAGCAGTGATGCCGTCTCGATCCTGGCCACCGTCGGCGTGGGCGTGATCAACGTCATCATGACCGTGGTGGCCATGATCCTGCTCGACAAAGTGGGCCGACGTCCGCTCCTGCTGGCGGGGATCGCGGGGATGATTGTCGCGCTGGTCGTCCTCGGATTTGATTTCATGGTGGTCAGCAGCCACCGCGGCTGGATCGCCGTGATCTGCCTGATGGTCTACGTGGGGTGTTTCGCCTTCAGCCTGGGGCCGATTTTCTGGCTGATGATATCTGAAATTTATCCGCTGAGAATCCGCGGCCGCGCCATGAGTGTGGCCACCATCAGCAACTGGGGCTCCAACCTCCTGATCGCCTTTACGTTTCCCATTCTCATCGCGGTCGCCGGAAGCAGTATCACCTTCTGGATATATGCGGCCATCGGTGTCGTCGCACTCCTGTTCTCCTTCTCCTGGGTGCCGGAAACCAAGGGCAAGACCCTGGAAGAAATCGAATCCCAGTGGACTTCATAAATGCAGGGGGCTGCCCGGATGACCCGGTCACGGTTATGTGCGCCAATGTTGATCGGGCTGATCTGTGTGCTGTCTTCGGCCGCATTGATCCCCTCCCGGGCAAGGGCCGGTGAAAGCACGCCCGCCTGGTATAAAGCGCTTGCGGACACTGCGGTTTCCGGCCACCTTCGTCTGTATGACTACGCACGGATCAATGACGGCGGCACGCCGACAGACAACAACGCGCTTGCCGCCGGCGGCGATGTGGTCGCCACATCCGGCAGCCTGGCCGGATTTTCCCTTGGGCTCGGGTTTTATACGGCCCGGAATATTCCCACGGGCCTGCGGGTAAACGAGGTCCTGGTCGGGCCGGACCATCACCTCGAAGCCCTGGCCGAAGCCTATCTCCAGTACAAGAACCCCCATGTGCTGGCCAGCGGCGGCCGCCAGCTGATCGACACGCCCTGGGCCCGGGGGGACATGTTTACCATGCTCCCAAGGGCATTTGAAGGCATATCGACCACCGTCAAACCACTCGAATGGATACGTTCGTTCAATGCGCGCCCCGAATTTGAGACCCATGAAACCGGCCGCGAGATCAACCCGGCCGGGCCCGATGCGGCCGCTTCCAAGGGTGAGGAAAAGCCGGCCCTGTCCGTTTTTGCCGCCCGGATGTTTCGTTATGAAAGCCGGTTTAATGATGTCTTCACTTCCGGCAACCGCTACACGGACCGGCGCACCGACGGGTTTTTCACCTGCGGGATCGACTGGCACCAGCCGCTTGCAGACCGGGAATTGTTCACCCGGATCTGGTTCTACGCGTTTTATGATTTTGCGCAATTGGCCTACCTGGAAAGCCGCTATCAACCGGGGGGCGATGACTCCGGTTTATCTCCGCTGTTCGGTTTTCAGTTCGTAGCGGAAGGAAACTCCGGTTCCCGCCGGCTGGGGTCTGTGGATGCGCAGGTATTGGGGGCGCTTGCGGGTTTTTCCGTTCCGGAGGGAACGCTGTGCCTGGTGGGCAACTGGTCGCCCGAAAACAGGGGTTCATTTCGGCACGGCGGAATGGTGCACCCGTATAACGATCTGTCGGGGACCCTGTTTACCGATACCATGAATGACGGGATCTCAAATCTCGGGCCTTCTTACGCGCTCGGCATAAAAGCCGGGTATAATCCCGTAAACCACCCGGTCGAATTGAGTTTGAGCTATGTTTTCTACCGGGCGAAGTACGGCTTCGGAGGCGCCGCCTATGCAACGGACGGCCCCTTCGGGTTTCCAGACGCCGAACCGGTGAAAAACCAGTCCCAATGGGCCGTGGATGCGGGCGCCGCATATCACTTCAAGATGGGAGAGACCAGAACCCTGACGGTTAAAAACACCATCGGAATCCGGGATTATGCAAATTCTCCCACCGGGCCATTTATCGATAACCGTTTTGCCGTCATATATCCATTTTCATTGCCCGGATTGTTCTAATTCCATTTGTTCAATCGAAAATACAGGCGGTTCGGCTTTTTTTATCCCCTTGCCAGAGTATGAGCTGATGAGAAACCAAAAGGCATCGAATTGTGCACCCGCAGATATGGGAAAACGACTCAAATTTATTTATTCCGGCTCCCGGCGCATCCAATCGGGGCGGGAGCCGGAATTTTTCTTATAAAAAATGGCCGACCCTTTCCCTTCGATGACATCAAACAGGAGAATCGTAAAATGAAGAATCGATGGATTTGCATGATGATGATAATCTGCCTTGCTTTTTTATTCGCCACTCCAGGCCTTGCCAAACAGAAGATCAAGACAGAGCGAGACGAGCAGGGCGTCTGGTTCATCACCGGGCCCGATGATGCCGCCACCTATGATATTTTCAAGGCCGTGGGGTATGCGGTGGCCACGGACCGGCTCTGGCAGATGGAACTGTACCGGCGCCAGTCCACCGGCCGGCTGTCCGAGATACTGGGCCCCGATCAACTGGAAAGCGACATGTTCATGAGAACCATCGGGTACTCGGATGGTGAGATCGATGCGGGCTTCGATGCCATGGAACCGGAAAGCCAGCAGGTCATTTTGGGATATGTCGCCGGCATCAACCAGAGAATAGCCGAAATACGCTATACGGATAAGGTCCCCTTTGAGTTTCTCGCCCTTGGCATTTATGCGCCCGAACCCTGGACGAAAAAGGATGTTCTGGCCTGGACCGCCACCATGCAGCGCTTTTTCGATCCGGAGGCGCTCGATACCGCCCAGCTGGAAAATGCCGCATTGCTGGGGAGCCTGCAGGGCCATTTCGGACCGGCCACCGGGATGGGGATGTTCAACGACCTGCGCTGGACAAACGACCCGGCGGCACCCACCTACATCGATTACAACCTGCCGGTCGGCGCTTCGGTTTCCGCTCCGGGCGAAATTTCCGTATCCGTCCCCAGGGGCAAGATTGATAAAGCCGTCAAAGACATTGTCGACAACCGGAAAAAGATCATCGAGAATCTGAAAAAAATAAATGCCTACGTTAAAATGGGAAGCTACGCCTGGGTCGTCTCCGGAGACCACACGGTCACCGGCAAGCCGATCGTCTATTCAGGCCCCCAGATGGGCTTTTCCGTGCCGGCGATCGTGGCCGAGGGGTCCATCCGGGCGGGCGGGTATAATGTCTCCGGCATGAATGTGCCGGGCCTGCCGGGCATCGTCATCGGCCGCACCCCCCACCACGCCTGGTCGATGCAGGTGGGGCACGCCCACACCACGGACTATTATTTCGAAGATCCGGCCAATGTTCACCTGGACCGGTTAGAAGTCATCAAGGTCGCAGGCGGAGCAGATGTTACAGTTGCCGGTATTCAGGTCCGCGCACGGGCCCATCATCAGTCAAAGTCCAATGGTGGCCTGGAAGTACGCCCACTGGGGATATGAATTTGACACCATCACCGCCTTTTTGAAACTGGCCAGGGCCACCAGCATGGCAGAGTTCGGAGAGGGCCTCCGGCAGGCGGGTGTCAGCCAGCATTTCTGCTACGCTGATCGCGACGGCAACATCGCCTACTGGATGTCCGGGCGGGATCCGGTCCGGGATCCTGGCGAATGGCGGCTGCCCCAGGGACTGTTGGGATATCAGCTTGAATGGGATGCATCGAACGTCCTGCCGCTCTCCCATGACGAGAATTCCCCCCGGGGATGGTATACGGGATGGAACAACAAGACCAGCGCCTCCTATCCCAGCGGGTTTAATTCCGTGGGCGACATTTACGGGCCTTTCCACCGGGCCCATGTCCTCTATGACTACTTTGACGCGAAGTTCGCCGACGGCGGCAGGATCAAATTCAATGAGGTCCGGGATCTTGCGCTCTACATTGCCACCACCGATTCCTTCGGCAGCGGGGGCAATCCCTGGAAATTTGTGGCACAGGATTTTACCGAAGCCGTGGAAGCCTCGGCCAATGCTGCGCAATACGCGGGCTGCCTGGATCTGCTGGCAAGCTGGGATGGTCATTTCGTGGCCGGCGGGCCGGATCAGTGGGTTTCCGGCACCGACCGGGCCGATGCCTGGGTGCTGATGGATAAATGGATCCGGCGCGTCCTGGAGCTTACCTTCATGGACGAACTCGGTGCCCCGAACGACGAGGGGCAGCTGGTGCTGACCCAGCCGAACACCCTGCTGTTCAATGTCCTCCTGCACGGGTTGGGCCGCTACCCGGGCATTGACAACAACTACAACTGGTTTGCCAACCTGTCCGATCCCGGCGCTCCCCAGACGCCCGATGCCATCATCGTGGCCGCCCTGGCCGATGTGCTGGCCCGGTTGGGGGATCAACCCTGGGGCATCGGGACGCGCGGAGTGATTCCCTTCAAACATGATTTTCTCGGAACGATTCACACCATGCCGTTTTCTTCCCGTTCCACCTATGCCCACTGTGTAAGATACAGCAGAAACGGCCCGGACCGGATCGAGAGCATGTTTCCCTTGGGCGAATCGGGTGACATCCGGATGGGGCCGGGCTATGAGCCGATTTTTGACCCCAATTTCTTCAGTATGACCCCCTATTTCGACTATTTTCAGTACAGAGAATTTCCGCTTTTTGATTGACCGCGGACTCTGATGCAAAATCTTAATCCAGGGGCAGCCGAACGGCATAATCGCCCGGTTCGGCTGCCCTTTCTCTATTTCACCCGATACGCCGGGGCCTCGATCCGTTCGCTTTTGCAAGACGGGCACCGGCTGGGTTTGGACAGCCGCTTGCGCTCCTTGAAGGTAAATCCGCAGGACAGGCATTTGGGCGGGGTGCCGGTGAGTTTTTTGCCCTGGGCGGCGGCGGTTTTCATGATATGGGGCAGGTGGCTGTAGAATTCCTTCTCTTTGATGCCCAGCGTCTGGGATGCGCTGCGGGCATCGCTTTCTTCACGGGTCAGCAGTTCCATGATCTGTTCGCGAATGGTGGCCATTTCGATCCTTTGAATTGAAGTGTTTCCAATTATGTTAATGGTCGCGAAAACCTAAAATCTTGAAATTGCATTGGGCGCCGCTGCGTCAATTACCAAGAAGCAGCGGCTTTAAGTATATAATAAGCGGAGTGGGGAAAAAATCAGCCGTAAAGAAAACAGCCAGGCCACGGTTGAGTCTCTTATTTATCTCATTCCCAGTTTTTTCATTCGGTTGTAAAGGCTGGTGCGCTTCATGCCCAGGATTTGGGCGGCGCTGTCGGCTCCGCTCATCTTGCCCCCGGTTTTTTCCAGGACGTATTGGATGTACTGGCGCTGGAGGTCGTCCAGGGTGGGAAGATCCGTAAAATAGGATCTCGGGGAGGCGCTCTGCCCGGCGGGAAGGTCCAGGTGGAGGCGGCCGTCTGAAGCGAGCAGCACCGCGCGCTCCATCACGTTCTGCAGCTCGCGGATGTTTCCCGGCCAGGGATAGCTTGCAAGCAGGTTTTGATCTTCGGGGGAGAGGTCCAGGGGTTCCCGGTTGTATTTGACGGCAAAGCGGTTCAGGAAATGCCCTGCCAGCAGGAGAATGTCCTCGGCCCGTTTTCGCAGGGGCGGCAGGGTGATGGGGATGACGTTGAGCCGGTAATAGAGGTCCTCCCGGAATCTTCCGGCCGCCACTTCTTCCGCCAGATCCCGGTTGGTGGCCGCCACCAGCCGGAAATCGGAATAGATGCTCTTGCTGCCGCCGATGCGGAGCATGGTTTTTTCCTGGATAGCGCGCAGCAGCTTGACCTGGATGGACGGGGGGATCTCCCCCACCTCGTCGATGAAAAGGGTGCCGTTATGGGCCAGTTCCAGGCGTCCCTTCTTCTGGCGGTCGGCCCCGGTGAACGCGCCTTTTTCGTGTCCGAACAGTTCACTTTCCACCAGGCTTTCCGGAATGACGGTGGGATCGATGATCACCATGGGATTGCTGTTCCGGCGGCTCATCTGGTGGATCTGCCGGGCCAGGAGCTCCTTGCCCACCCCGGTTTCCCCCAGGATCAGAACGGTGCTGTCCGAGTCCGCGATACGGCGGACCTGCCCCAGCATCGTTTTCATCACCGGGCTTTTAGTGATGATTTCCGAGGGGTCTGATGGCTCCATCTGCCCGATCCGGTCCGCCGCGTTCTTCTCCAGGCGCCGGCTGAACTGAAAGATATGGCCGATATAGCTGGTCAGCCAGCGGGCCATCTGGGACAATTGCACCGTGGAAAAACTGTCGAAGCAATCCCGGACATAGGAGTTGTCATGGTAAAGGATCCCCCGGACGTGGCCTTCCACCTCGAACGGCACGCACAGCATGGCCTTGACACGGCTGGGATTTAAATTGAAATCCTCCCGGCGAACCACCTGGGGGCTGTTTTCGCGGAAGGCTTTAAAGACCAGGGCCAGGCTCTGCTTGAACTCCTCATCACCGACATCGGCGGGGGACAGATTGCAGGGCCCCCGAAGGGAAGGCCCTTTGGGGGTGCCGTGCCTTCGAAACCAGAAAATGCCGCCGCGCTCCGCCCCGAAAAACCGGTTGGTGGATTTGACGGTGCGGGCGAGCAAATGGTCGAAATCCGAACTGGGGGAAAGCTCCTGGATCACGTCGGCAAACATATCCAGCAAAGGGCTGTCTTTCTGACGGCAAAGATCGAGGTCGCTTTTCAGCGTGATCAGCGGCCGCAGATCATCGGGGAAAAAGACATCCACATAGCTGCCGAAATCCTTGCGCGCCGCATCCGCCATATTGCGGGCGCTCGTCTCATCGCCGCGGCGCAGGTTCAGCCGCGCCATCTCCAGCCGGGTTTTACCCAGCTGGACCGGGTCCCCGGACTGAATCAGCAGCTGTTCGCTGCGCTTCAGATCGGCCTGGGCGCCATCGGCGGCACCGTGGTTTTCTATTGCATCCACTGATTTTAACCTCAATGCCACACCCCGCAGGTGCACATTCTGCTCGCGCATGATCCGTTCAAACTCTGTGGGAAAGTTCATATGCGCGACATGGAGAAATCCCTTGCGGTGCAGCTCGAAAAGGGTTTCCAGCACAATGGGCGAGGCATACTGGTTGATCAGCCCGGTGGCGGCCCCTTCCGAGGTGGTCTGCTGGATCCAGTTCTGGGCTTCCTTGAGCCGGCCTTCCGTAAAATGATGGATGGCCAGTCCGCCCTTGGCAAAATACCCGGCCAGGGCGTTCTTGCTGGCAACCGCCTCCTGAAAGGCGCCGGAAAGGTGAAAATAGGCTTCTTTGTTGCGCTTGATGCCCAGACAGGATGATCCCCAGCGCTGCCCGAAGCGTCGTTGCCAGCCCCCGGTCCGATCCCTCCAGGGCCAGGCGGCGGTAATAGTCCAGGGTGCCGATGGCGTGGTGGAATTGGCCCAGGAAAGCGGCGCTGTAGCAGAGCCACAGCGGTCCGGAAGTATTGATGACGCGGCCGCGCAAGTCCGATTCGAAGCTTTGCGCCGCTCCTTCAAAATAGGAAATCGCCTCCCGGAAACGGCCCTGGATGAAAAAATAGAGCCCGATGAATTCCGCGGCCTGGGTGGCGATGTCCTCGTCCCCGAGTGCCTCCACCTCGGTTTTGCCGGCGGAAAACAGGGCCATGGCCTTGTCGCGCTGTTCGGCAAAGTAAAAGAGCCGCCCCAGGTGGAGCCGGAGAATGGCTGAAGACCGGCAATCGCCCATCCGTCCGGCGGCGCCAATGGCATTTTCCAGCATGGCGGCAAGGTCTGAAAACCCCTTGCCCAGAACGAAGCTGACGTTGGCCAGTTCCAGCACGGTGGAAATAAACAGGACATCGCGTTCCTTTCCCGCATCTGCCTTGTGCAGCCTCACCGCAAGATGGTGCAGGTGATGCCAGGCGGTGTCCCGGTCTCCTGAGGCCAGGGTCTTTCGGGCCAGGTTCTTTTCGATCTGCAGGGCCGCTTCGCCATTGGCGGCCGGGGGGCGGGAAGCAGGAGTTGCCATGTTTTCCTCCGGGGATTGATCCATTTGGGTGTTTTTTCCATCTTATCCCGGTTTCCGATTTCCTGTCAATCGTATTGTCCGTATCCGGACACTCCTGCCGCACCGAAATGACCTTATGCGGACATCTCGAAACCCGTCTAAATTTATTTAAATTAAAAATCAATTGGTTATATACCAAGGAAATCATGGCATATGAATTGCAAACAATGTTGATGGGGTCAATCGCCGTTCAGCCGGAGGACATCGGGCCGGCGTCAACCGAAACACCAATCGATAAGGAGACCGAAATGGGCGAGATTTTCAAAGATCAACAGCAGATGTATGTTTTTCTGGAGGATTTGTGGAAATATATCGTATTTGAATCAGGTCTGAAGGAAAAAATGCAGGAGTACGAGGTCAGCTACAAGTATGTCATCACCGACCCGGACGGCTATCTGTACGTGGATCCGGAAAACGTGATCACCGGAGAGGAGGCGAACCGCACCGCGGTGATCACCATGGAACTGTCCGGCGATACCATCTGGAACTTCTGGATGAAGAAGCTTTCCCTTCCCGTGGCATTGGCCACCCGCAAAATAAAGGCCAAAGGGCCTATCCCCAAGGTGCTGAAAATGCTGCCGGCCTTAAAACCCGTTTACGATAAATTTCCGGAATTCTGTAAAAAACATGGCCTGCCCGCGGAATGAGAACCCCTTGAACGAAAATGGAGTCTACTATCATATGAACATCTTGAAAGGGGGCATGTGCCATGACTGAAAGCAAAGTCCCGGGCCATATCGCTTATGAACTGGACAGCCGGGCCGAAACCCAGCCGGACTTTAAAATCGTGACGTTTGAAAACGGGGATTTTGCCGAAGAGGTCGTAACGTTTCAGGACATCGTCATCCAGGGCCGCAAGGTGGCCCGGCAGCTGAAAAAGGCGGGAATCGGCAAGGGGGACGCCTTTGCCCTGGTGATGCGCAATCATCCGGAATTTCTCTATTCGCTCTATGCTGGAACCCTCCTCGGTGCGGTCATGATCCCCGTCGATCCCCGGGTGAAGGGGCAGCGCCTCAAATACATGCTGACCGATTCCAGGGCAAAAGGGATCATGTTCACGTCCGAATTCATGGACAATGTCCGGCAGGTGCTGCCTGACGTCCCCGACGTGTCCGTTCTGGGCGTCGCCTACAAGGACGGCATGGGCGTGCCGGTTACCGATGAATTCCCCTCCTTGAACGAAATTTTTGCCGGGCCCGAAGCCCCCCCGCCGGATCAGCGAAATGAAACCGCTGCAGTTCCCATCGAAGTGATATACACCTCCGGCACCACCGGGGATCCCAAGGGGGTGGTGGTAAAAGGAGACCGGTTGTCCCAGTTTGCCCAGCTGGGCCTGTTCGTGTGGCAATACACCCCCCAGGACAAACTGTACACGGGGCTATCGCTCACCCACGGCAATGCCCAGGCCGTGACCCTGGTGCCGTCCCTGATCCTCAACATCCCTTCCGTCATCAGTGCCAAATTCACTAAAAGCCGCATCTGGGACATCTGCCGGCATTACGGGTGCACCTCTTTTTCCCTGCTGGGTGGCATGATGATGGGCATCTACAGTGAACCGCCCCGGCCGGATGACGGGGAGAATCCCGTGCGGCTGGTGCTGAGCGCGGGGACCCCCCTGACCATCTGGGATGCCTTCGAAAAACGCTTCAATGTGATGATCCACGAGTGGTACGGCGCCGTGGAGGGCGGGTTTGCGCATAAACCGCCGGGCATGGGCCCCATCGGGTCCTTCGGAAAACCACTGGAGGGGCTGATGGAAATGAAGGTGGTAAAAGACGGGGATGATGAATGCGCGCCCGGGGAAACCGGGGAGATCATCTTCCGGCTGGTGGGCCAGAAAACCGAAGTCGATTACCTGGGCCGGCAGAAAGCCTCCGAGGAAAAAACCCGCGGCGGATGGCTGCGCACGGGCGACATGGGGCATACGGATGAGGCGGGCTGGTTTTTCTTCGATTTCCGCAAAGGCGGCGGGCTGCGCCGGTCCGGGGATTTCATCCAGCCCTTTTACGTGGAGGCGGCCATTGCAGAACATCCCGATGTTTCCGATGTCTGCGTCTACGGCATTCCGGCGGCATCCGGCGCCCCGGGGGAAAGCGACCTGGTGGCCGCGGTGGTCCCCATGGAAAACCGGGCCATCGATCCGATGTCGGTGTTTAAACTCTGCCGGCAGAAACTGGAGGGAAACGCCATCCCCTCCTACCTGCAGGTGGTGGCCGAGATCCCCAAATCCGCCTCGGAAAAGAACCTGGACCGCCTGTTGCGCGATGAATTTTCCCCGGATGCGGAAAACGTTCATGCGTATGAAGGTCAATAAACCCCTAACAAAGGAGCTTGGGGAATGAAAAAATATGTCGAAGATTTAAACTTTTCCGGCGAGGAATACATCAGCGAGTGGACCTCCTGGTCGCCCCAGGACATCCGCCGGAAAAAATGCGCCCTGGAAGCGGCCCGGCTGATGATGGATTCGGCCCTGACCGCCCCGTTTGCCGGCGGTGTTCCTTCCATCGAGGGGCATATCGTCTATGGCCAGGAGGAAATCGAGGCCATCGCCCGCAAAGTAGAGGAGATCGCCCATACCCAGGAAAGCTGGAAAGAGGCGTTTCTCTATGAAGCCGTCATGGTCCGGGATTCCGATGTCATCTTGTTCATCGGAAACACCCGCTGCCACGAAACCCCTCTGGACGCCGGGTGCGGCATGTGCGGCGGCACGCTCGACTGCGGCTATTTCTATGAGAAAAAGACCACCCGAAGCGGCCTGGTGGACATCACCGACCGGTCATCCAAAAAGATGATCGACGGCCCCCTGTGCTCGGCCCGGGTGGGCGACCTGGGGTATGCGGTGGGCAGCGCCCTGTGGACGGCCCACACCCTGATGGTGGATGCCCGGCCCTTCGCCAGCATCGGCATGGCGGGCCAGAAACTGGGGTACTGCCCCAAATCGGGCATGGTGGTGGGGGTCCCCATGGCCACCAAGTCCAAAAACCCCTACGTGGATGTCAATGTGGACTATCACCTGATCAACATGGAAAAAGTTCTGGACAACGCCCGCAAGATCTACCAGACCGCGCGGATCATCCGGGGGTTCGACTACCGCAAATGGATCCCGAAACCTCAGAAAAGCGAGGAGGAATAATCATGGGACACCTGACGGGAAAACAATTCAGTTTAGACCACCTGGTGGAGGTGGCCAAGAACATCGTCATGGCCATCCACAAGGCCCCCCAGATCACCGGCAAAACCCAGGTGGAGGCCGAAATCATCTGGGGAGAGGACCTGGAGCCGATCATCGAGGTGATGGGGCCGGTGGGAAACGTGATGCGCTATGTCAAATGGGATTACGAAACCATTAAGAACTGCTATGATAAAGGCGAATCCCCGGTCATCATCGCCATCGGCGGCAAGGTTTCCACCTCCAACCTCAACTGGAACTGCGGGGCCTGCGGGTTTTCCACCTGCAAGGAATTCAATGCCTACAGCAAGGAATACCGGGGCGGCGGCCAGCTGGGCGGGCCGTCGTGCAACTGGAAAGTGCTGGACTGGGCCATGGCCTGCGACTGGGCCTGCGCCTCGGCCTGGCAGCAGCGGGTGGACAACCGGATCATGGGATCGGTGGGCTTTGCGTTAAATGCCCTGGGCTTTATGCCCAAAATGGATGTCAAGCTCGGCCTGGCCCTGGGTCCGCCCCGGGATATGGTCTATTACAGCCGGGAGGAGATGCACAAGTCCATGTCCTATGAACTGGACAAACAGGATATGGTCAACTGCGTTCCCGGCATGTTTGCCGCATTCCCCGGCGGCGGCACCCCCATGTACAAGACCAAGGACGACTGGTGGGCGCCGCCGGAATTCATGGGGATCGGGTATTCAGAGGAGGTCATGGAGGTGATGCAGCAGGTCCTGTTCGAGCAGGTGCCGGAAATCGTGGTCAAGCATGCCGACAAGATCGCCGCGCGCTACAAGGATAAAAAATAAAGAAATGAGGTGAACTTAATGAACTATCTGGATCTCGACCTTACCCTGACCGAAGACGATATCGCGCTCAAGGCGAGCGCGCACCGGTTTGCCAAGGAAGTGATGCGCCCCGTGGCCAAGCAGCTGGATGAAATGACCCCCGAACAGGTGATCGCCAAGGATTCGCCCTTCTGGGATTTCATGAAAAAGGCCTATGAACTGGGCTACCACACCATCCTGATCCCGGAAAGCTACGGGGGGATGGACCTGACCTCCAAACAGCAGGCCATCATCTATGAAGAGCTGGCCTGGGGAAGCGTGGGGCTCACCGTGGCCCTGGGCGTGGCGGCCTTTCCCGCCTTCGGCGCGGCCCTGGTGGCCGAAGAAGCCCTGATCGAAAAGATCATCGAGCCCTTCTGCGCCTGCCGGGATGCTTCCATCATCGGGTGCTGGGGCATCACGGAGCCGGACCACGGCTCGGACACCCTGATGCCGTTCTACCCCAGTTTTTCGGACCCCAACATCAAGGCCCAGTGCAAGGCACGGCTGGACGGGGATGAATACGTGATTTCGGGCCAGAAATCCGCCTGGGTGTCCTGCGGGACCATCTCCACCCACTGCGCCCTGTTCTGTCAGATCGACCCTTCCATGGGGCATGCCGGCGGGGCCATTTTCGCCATGCCGCTGGACCTGCCCGGCGTTTCCAAGGGAAAGCCATTGAACAAGCTGGGCCAGCGGGATTTAAACCAGGGGGAAATCTTTTTCGACAACGTGCGGGTTTCCAGGGACTACCTGATCGCCGGAGCGGAGGCCTATGAGGCGTTGATCGAAATCGTTTTGTCCACCACCACCGCCATGATGGGCATTTTTGCCACGGGAATTGCCCGGGCCGCCCTGGACGAGACCCTGGAATATGCCAAAAACCGGGTTCAGGGTGGCAAGAAGCTCATTGATTTTCCCAATGTGCAGCAGAAACTGTTTCACATGTTTTCCAAGGTGGAAACCACCCGGCTGATCGCCCGGGCCGCTTATTGTCTCAACCAGAACACCTCCACCCCGGCCGAAGAATATTCCAACATTGCCAAGGTGTACGGCTGCCAGTCGGCATTCGACGTGTGCAACGACGCCATCCAGATCTTCGGCGGAAACGGCCTGACCAAGGAGTACCTCATCGAGAAGCTGTTTCGCGACGCCCGGGCCATGCTCATCGAGGACGGCTCCAACGACACCCTGGCCATCGCCGGCGGGCACAAGATGATACACACCTATCCGCGACTGGATTTTTAATGCCTATTCAGAAACAGCATCTTTTGTCCCAGGCCGGCGTCTGCGATTTTGAAATCCTCAACATAGCACAGGCTATGCTCTTCAAAACGGCTTCCTCTGAAAATCGCTGCGGCCCTCTGAGGCTGAAACGAAATCCATCTGCCATTTTCTGAACCTTGAGGCATGACGGTCTAAATGATCAACTTGAAAATTCGGCTTTACAGGAAGGAGTGATTCAGCAATGACAAACGTATACATTGCCGGGCTGGGCATGATCCGCTTCAACAAGTACCCGGACCGGGGGGTCCGGGACATGGCCCATGAGGTGGTGCGCCTGGCCCTGGCCGACGCCGGACTGGAAAACAAGGATATCCAGGCCGCATTTTTCGCCAACACCTTCTGGGGCATGTTTTCCAACCAGCATTCCATCCGGGGACAGGTGGTGCTGCGGTCCATGGGAATCGGGGCCATCCCGGTGGTCAACGTGGAAAACGCCTGCGCGGGCGCATCCACTGCCTTGCATCTCGCCTATGCCGGAATCCGGGCGGGGCTGTATGAGGTGGCCATCGCCATCGGCTCGGAAAAGATCACCGATCCGGACAAGATGAAATCCCTTTCCGCCTACGCCACCTGCATGGACGTGGACAATTTTGCCACCCAACTGGAGATGATGGAAAAGGCCAATTCCATGTTCCAGGTGGAGATCCCCGAGGGGCAGACCCCGCCGGGGGCAGGCCGGTCCATCTTCATGGACGCCTATGCCATGGGCGCAAGATGGCACATGAGCAAATTCGGCTCCACCCAGCGCCAGTTGGCCGCCATCTGCGCCAAGAACCATTTTCATGGATCGCTCAACCCCATGGCCCAGTACCAGATGGACATGAGCATAGACGATGTGCTGGCCGACAAAGCCATCGCCTATCCCCTGACCCGGGCCATGTGCGCCCCGGTGGGAGACGGCGCGGCGGCCGCCATCGTCTGCTCGGAAAATTTCCTGAAGAAGTTGAAAAATGCCCGCCCGGTCAAAATCCGGGCCTCGGTGCATGGGTCGGGCACCGACCGGGATTTCGATGGTGAAGATATCGGCGAACGACTGGTGAAGCAGGCCTATGCCCAGGCCGGTGTGGGGCCGGAAGACATCAGCCTGGCCGAACTTCACGACGCCACTTCCTATGGGGAACTGCACCAGACGGAGGCCATGGGATTCTGCCCCATGGGCGAGGGCGGCCCATTTGCGGAATCCGGCGCCACCAGACTGGGCGGCAAACAGCCGGTGAACACTTCCGGCGGCCTGGAATGCCGCGGCCATCCCATCGGGGCCTCCGGGCTGGCCCAGATCTACGAACTGGGGGTCCAGCTGCGGGGCGAGGCGGGCAAGCGGCAGGTGGAAGGGGCCCGGCTGGGTCTTGCCGAAAACGGCGGCGGCAACATCGGCGTGGAAGAAGCCGCCATGTGTATCCACATCCTCGAGAAGGTATAAGGGGGCCTTCATCGGAGGGATATCGCAGGCAAATGAACAGGGGGGAAAATGGAATGATGGAATAGTGGAATAGTGGAATGATGGGGATGGATTCCCTGCAGTTTTATCACCCCGGCGAAGGCCGGGGGCCAGTTCGGCTATTCACTGGGTTCCGGCCTCCGCCGAATGACGACCTGGCCGATTTGGACTATTTTTTTATCCATCATTCCAACATTCCATTATTCCAATCCCCCGTTTCCCCATTCCTCAGATTTTCAATCACAAAAAATTCAATATTCGAGGAGACACCCACGAGATGTCTGTCTTAATCATCGCGGAGCATCAGGACGGCAAGGTCAAAAAATCAACCTTAAACGCCTTATCCTTTGGCCGGGACGCGGCCGCAAAGCTCAAAACCGATCTGTGCCTGGCGGTTATCGGAAGCGACGTATCCGGCGTGGCCGGCAGTCTCAAATCGTATGGGGCCGCGAAAATCCTGGTGTGCGACGATCCCGGTTTAAAAAACTACACGGCCGAAACCTGGTCGTGGGCGGCCGCCGAGGCCGCCAAAGCATGCGGCGCGGTGCTGGTGGGGATGAGTTCGGGGACCACGGGCAAGGACATGATGCCCCGGGTGGCGGTCGCGCTTTTGGCCGGCATGGCCTCCGATGTCATCGGGTTTGACGGTGTGCATTTTTTCCGGGGGATGTGGGCGGGAAACGTGCTGGCCACCGTCAATATCAAAACCGCCGTCAAGGTGTTCACGCTGCAGCCCACCGCCTTTGCCGCGGCCGAACCGGAGGGTTCCGAATCGGCCGTGGAGAATCTTGCCATCGATGTCCCCCCTACAAAAACCCGCTTTATCGAGATGCGGGTGACCCAGAGCGAGCGGCCAGACCCCACCGAGGCCAGGGTGGTGGTTACCGGCGGCCGGGGGGTCAACGGCAGCCAGAATTTCGCCATTCTGGAGAAGCTGGCCGACCTGTTCGGCGGGGCCGTGGGCGCCACCCGGGCGGCCGTGGACGCCGGCTGGATGCCAAACGACCTGCAGATCGGACAGACTGGCAAGATCGTGGCCCCGGAGCTTTACGTGGCCGTGGGGCTTTCCGGCTCCATCCAGCACCAGGCGGGCATGAAGAACTCCAAGGTGATCGTGGCCATCAACAAGGACGAGGAGGCCCCCATCTTTCAGATCGCCGATTTCGGGGTGGTGGCCGACCTGTTCAAGGCGGTCCCCCAGCTTACCGAAGAACTGGACAAGGAGATGAAGTCTTAAAATGAACCCCCTGATGACGGCACTCTTGCTGCTGGCCTCCTTTGCGGGGCTGGCCTGGTCCATCTCCCGCCGGCTGCTGCCGTTATTTGTGATGCAGCCGGATATCCGCTGGGACAACCCCTGGCGCCGGATATTCGATACGCTCAAATATGCCTTCGGGCAATTGCGGTTTCTGCGCTCTTTCGAACGGTTTCACGGCATGGCCCATGTCCTGATCTTCTGGGGCGCCCTGGTGGTCACCATCAACACGATCCACATCATCGGCCGGGGATTTATCCTTGACTGGCATCTTCCCGGATTCGGCCCCGAAGGCCTGGGCCCCGCCTATGCCTTTATCAAGGACCTGTTCACCCTGTCGGTAATGGCCGGGTGCGGCCTGGCCTTTTACAACCGGGTGTTGAACCGGCCCTCGCGCATGATCCTGTCGGCCGAGGCCCTGGTGATTCTGTTGTGGATATTTGGCATGATGGCCATGGACTGGCTCTATGAGTCGACGCTGTTTATCCTTAATCCCGGCCACCCGGAGCAGGCCACGGCATTTCTGGGCGTGTTCGGCAGGCACATGCTTTCGGGCATGGGCTTTACCGCGGCCGACCCTGCCACTGCCACCCTCCATGCGGTGGGGTTCTGGGGTCACCTGCTGCTGGCATTTTCGTTTATCAATTATCTTCCCTACTGCAAGCAGTTTCACGAACTCACCTCCATTCCCTCCATCTTCATGCATTCCACCAAGCCGCGCGGCGCGCTGCCCCAGATGGATCTTGAAAGCGAGGAGGCGCTTTTCGGGGTGGGACGCCTGGAAGATTTCTCCTGGAAGCGCGGCCTGGACATGTATACGTGCGCCGAATGCGGCCGGTGCCAGGCCAACTGCCCGGCGCACCTGACCGGCAAACCCCTTTCCCCCATGCGCGTCATCATGGATGAGCGGGAGCACCTGAAGCGGAAAACCCCGACCATGGCCAAGGCGGCCCTTGCCTTCTACCGCCAGGGGCCGGTGCCGGCCAAGGAAATCCTGGAAAAATGGGAAGGGGAGGGCCTGATCGGGGACGTTATTTCAGAGGAGACCATCTGGTCGTGCACCACCTGCGGACACTGCATCGCCAACTGCCCCCTGCTCATCGAGCACGTGGACAACATCATCGACATGAGGCGCCACCTGGTGCAGGTGGAAAGCAAGTTTCCCAGGGAGCTGCGCCAGGCATTCAAGGGGTTTGAAAACCTCTCCAATCCCTGGGGGCTGGCCTCCAACACCCGGGGTGACTGGTTTAAGGATCTGGGGGTTCAAACCCCGGAGGAGAACCCGGAATTTGAGTACCTGTTTTACGTGGGGTGCGCAGGTTCTTTCGACGACCGGTACCGCAAGGCCGCCATTGCCATTGTCAAAATTCTCCAGAAGGCGGGAATCAGTTTCGCCTGCCTCGGAAACGACGAGATGTGCTGCGGTGAGACCGCCCGCCGCCTGGGAAACGAGTATCTGGCCCAGCACATGATCAACTTCAACATCGAAATGTTCGACACCCTGGGGGTGAAAAAGATCATCACCGCCTGCCCCCACTGTTTCAACACCTTTAAAAACGAATACCCCCAGTTTGGACGGAACTACCAGGTCCTGCACCACACCGAGCTGATCCGGGAACTGGCGCACCGGGGCGTGATCAAAAACGCGAAGCGTTTTGCCGGGACCGGCCCCGTGGTCTACCACGACTCCTGCTATCTGGGCCGCTACAACAACCTGTTTGATGTCCCCCGGGACCTCGCCCGGTTCATCCCCGGCGTGGAGATGGTGGAGGCCGAGCGGAAGGAGCGGACGGGCTTTTGCTGCGGGGCCGGCGGCGGCCGGATGTGGATGGAGGAAAAGACCGGCAAAAGGATCAACGCCGAAAGATTGGACCAGTTGATGAAAACCGGCGCCAAAACCGTGGCCACCGCCTGTCCATACTGCCTGATCATGCTCGATGACGCCATCAGGGAAAAAGGCCTGGAAGCAGAAATCTGCGTTCGGGATTTGTCCCAGATGGTATTGGAAGCGGTGGAAGAATCATAGCGTATTTAAATGGAATGATGGGCGCCATCGAAAAGTCGCGTATTCCGCTCAATGAGGTCATGCCCGCGAAGGCGGGCATTCAGAAAAATTAGAGGAGCCGTTCATGAAAATTCTGGTCACAGCAAAACGGGTCACGGACCCGGATATGAAGATCAAGGTCAAGCCCGACGGCACGGGCATCGAGATGTCCTCAGTGAGTTTCAAGGTGAACCCCTTTGATGAAATCGCCATCGAAGAGGCCCTGCGCATCAAGGAGGATCAGGGAGGCGAGGTGGTCGTCATCGGCATCGGGGACGACAAGGCGGTTACCGAAATCCGATACGGCCTGTCCATGGGGGCGGACCGGGGGATCCACGTGGCGGCCGGCAGCGATATCGATTCGGACGCGGTGGCCCGTCTCCTGGTCAAGGTCGTTGGTTTGGAGTCGCCCGATCTGGTTCTGATGGGCAAGCAGGCCATCGACGTGGACGACAACCAGGCGTCCCAGCTGCTTTCCGCGTACCTGGGCTGGGGGCAGGCCTGCTTTGCCTCCAAAGTCGAAATCGTGGGCGACAAGGCCCGGGTGGAGCGGGAAGTGGACGGCGGGATCGAAGTGGTGGAGATGGATCTTCCCGGAGTGATCAGTGCCGACCTGCGGTTGAACGAGCCCCGGTATCCGGCCCTGCCGGCCATCATGAAGGCCAAGAAAAAAGAGATCAAAAAGCTTACCCCCGCAGACCTCGGGGTGGACACCGCCCCCAAAGTGGCCGTGGTCAACATGGCGGAGCCCCCCCAGCGCCAGGGCGGAAAGATCGTGGAAGACATCCCCGCGCTGGTGAAGGCGTTGAAGGAAGAGGCAAAACTGATTTAGCCGCTGTGTATGAGGAGAACATGCAGATCAACCTGATCACTCCTGGGGCTGGCATTCGTCTTCGGTATCGGCTACTTCCTGGTTTCCAAAGACATTTACAAAAACCATGATATCGTCCGGATGGGGATCATCGGCAAACTCATCGTGTTTGCGGGTCTCCTGTGGGCATGGACCGCCGGCGAAGTGCCCCTCATCATGATGGGGCCGGGCATCATCGACCTGATATTTGCCCTTTTCTTTGTCGAATTTTTCATCGCTTTAAGAAAAGCAGGGATATCCTCATGACCAAAGAAACCATTCTGATCACCGGGGCGGCATCGGGCATCGGCAGGGAGACGGCATTGCTTTTTGCCAAAAAAGGCTGGTTTGTTGGCCTGTTCGATGTCAATGAAACGGGTTTGAAAAGCCTGGAGGCGCAAATCGGCCCCAATGCCTGTTTTGCAGGAGTCATGGATGTCACTGATCCTGAAAGCGTAAAATCCATGGTGGATGCATTTGCCGAACGGACCGGCGGCCGACTGGATGTGCTGCTGAACAATGCGGGCATCCTTTCCTTCGGCCTGTTTGAAACAGTGGACTTAAAAGTCCACCACAAGATCGTAGACGTCAACTTCAAGGGTTGCCTGACGTTGATCTACCATTGCCTGCCCTACCTGAAGCAGACCCAAAAAGCGCGCATCATCAACATGTCTTCGGCCTCCTCCATCTACGGGGTGCCGGATCTTTCCGTCTACTCGGCCACCAAGCACGCGCTGTCGGCCATGACCGAAGCGCTGAATATTGAACTCGAACCCAAGGGCGTGTTTGTCTGCGACATTCGGCCCCCCTATGTGAAGACACCCCTGCTCGATTCGCCCAAAGAAGTTTACAGCATCAAAAAAATGGGGATTTACCTGGGACCGAAAAAGGTGGCCAAAGCGGTTTGGAAAGCGGCGCATCGGCAGAAATTGCATTGGAATATCAACACGACGGCGATTTTAAATTTCTTTTTCTGGCTGTTGCCTTTCGCCCGACGTTTTTTGGTCAAACTGCTCACCATGTCCCCGGCCGCCCGGAATTCCGGTTTATCGAATTCACAGTCAAGGAAAACGCAATGAAAATACTGGTGACCGGCGCAGCCGGATATATTGGCGGCCGTCTCGTCGAAAAACTCTGCGCCCTGAATTGGGTGGATCTGGTGGTGGGCATCGACATCCATGAGCCTGAAAAAAAATTCGCAAAATATGTGTTTGACCGGCGCGATATCCGCCATTCCATGGATGACCTGATCGCAGACCAGAAGATCGACACCATTGTTCATGCCGCCTACGTGCTTCCCCCCATTCATGACAAGTCCATGATGGAAGACATCAACAAGGGCGGCACCCGCAACGTGTTGAAATCCGCGGCCCGGGCCAAGGTCAGACAGATCCTTTACACCAGTTCCACCACCGCCTATGGATTTCATGCGGACAATGATCAGCCGCTGACGGAAAAAAGCCCGCTGAGGGGAAACGACGACTTTACCTATGCCAAGAACAAGAAGGAAATCGAGGCGATATTCGATCAGTTCATGGCGGAGCACCCGGAAATCGCCGTGTCCATCGTCCGGCCCTGCTTTGTGGTGGGGCCGGGGTTTACCAATCCCATGGCACAGCACCTGCAAAAGAAACTGGTGATGATTCCGGCAAACCATCGCCCCTGGCAGTTCGTTCACGAAGATGATGTGATCGATGTCATGGCGATGCTGCTGGAAAAACGGATTGCCGGACGGTTCAACATCACCGGGGACGGCACCCTGACGTTTCCGGAAATGATCCGGATGCTGGGCAATATTCCGCTACCCGTCCCATGGCCGATTATCTATCCTTTAAACAACCTGGCCTGGTACCTGCGGCTGACATTTATGAGCAAATTCCCCTCTCCGGCCATGCGCATGATGGTCCATCCGTGGATTGCCAGTTCGGAAAAGCTCAAGAAGGAGACGCGGTATTCGTTCAAATACGATACAAGAGCGGCCTTCGCCGATTTTGTCCGGCATGTGAAGCAACAGAAATAACGGCCGGCACCGATATCATGGAAAGAAAACAATGTTGTTCTCTTCGTTTCTTCGTGTTAAATCCCTGTTTGCTCACCACATGAAACCCGAAGAGAACCAGCAGGCCATACTTTTTTGCCGATCCACAAAGGATTTTACGCCTTGATCGGCGACGGCCGTGCCCCGGTATTCCGTTTCGGTAGCACTGCACCGGGATGCCGTTGAACATGGCGGCAAAGCATTTATTGCAGGAAAGGCAGGCGGATTTGGTGGATTTTCCTTCGCTGAATTTTTTCACTAAAAACGGTTCGCGGATAAAGGGACGGGACATGGCGATCATGTCCGCATCGCCGTTTTCGATGACCCTCTCCATTTCGGAAAGCCGGCGCAGACCGCCCACCAGGATCAGGACGGTGTCTTTTATCTTGGGCTTGATGATCTGGGCGGCTTCCAGATTGTAGGCGGGCGCAAACCAGGTTTTTTTGGCCATGGCGTTTAACTTGATCCTGCCGATGGGCTTCATCCAGCCGGAAAGGCGTGAAATCATCTCTTCGGTGGGAATGTCGCCTCTGAGGGTATGAAGGGAATATGCGGTGCCGCAGCTGGTTTCCACGGCATCCACCCCGCACTTGACCATCCACCGGGCATAGGTGGCGGCAAGATCGGGGTCGATTCCTTTTTTCGGGGTGTAATCATTGGTGTTGAGTTTGACCATCAGGGGGACGGCCCCGGGCAGCTCGGCCTTGATGCCCAGGATAATCTCACGGACCATCCAGAAGCGGTTTTCATCGGATCCGCCCCAGGCGTCCTTGCGGCGGTTGAAAAAGGGGGAGAGAAACTGATTTAACAGGTAACCGTGGGCGGCATGGAGCTCTACGGCATCCGCGCCGGCCTGGACCGCCCGCTTCGCCGCGCTGATGAACGCATCGATGGTTTCCTTGATCTGATCGTTCGTCATCCGGCGCGATTTTTCCAGGGAGGCGGGGTCCCGGCCCTTGGACGGGGCCAGCGGGGCCTGTCCGATAATCGATTTTAAGGCCTGGCGCCCGGCATGGGCCAGCTGAAGGGCGATTTTGGCGTCATGCCGATGCACCGCCTCCGTCAATCGGGACAGTCCGTCGAGCATGGCATCATCATGAATGCCGCACTGGCCCGGGTGGGCCTTGCCCAGTGGATGGACATAGAGGTGCCCGGGCAGAATCAGGCCGATGCCGCCCTGGGCAAGGGTTTTGTACCGCTTTAATATCGATTCATTGACACGGCCGTCCGCTGCCGCCATGGCCTCATGGGTGGCGGAATGGACAAAGCGGTTTTTCACCGGCATGCCGCCGATTTGAACCGGTTCGAACAGAATCGACATCATCACCTCCGGAAATTACATCCCCTTGCGGATTATTATATGATGTCGAGCAACATATCATAATCTGATGAAAGATCAAGGAAGCAGGCGCGCGTTTCGCACAGGGGGCTTTTGCTTTCTCAACCTTGATTTGAGGATGCCTGGAAAGCATCCACACGCATTTTGAAAAGTTGCCTTCAATAAATCTTTCTTTGCATTCACCGGACAGAGAAAAGATATTATCAATTGATATTCGAGTCTTCATCTGAGGTGGGCAGATTTTTGGATACATAAGGGTAAGGATTTTCTGTAATGCAAAAAAAAAGAAGTGTCCTGGTTGCGGTGGACGGATCCGAAAGCGCAATGGATGCAGTCCGGTATGTCAGCCGGTTTTTTCTCCCCGGCAGCACCCGGATCACCCTGATTCACATTCTGTCGGAGTTGCCCGAAGCGTTGGAGGATTACAAGGGGGTGTATGTCCGAACCCCCGGGGATGACCGATGGGAGGAAGAACTTCAGAAAAAGGCCGCCGCCATGATGGATCTGGCTGCCGCCATACTGAGAGATGCCGGCTTCGATGGCGATGCCGTTAAAATTGAGGTCCGCAGCCAGGTCAAGGGGGTGGCAAAGGACCTGATCGCCGCCGCCGGGACCGGGTTTGATGCGGTTTTCGTGGGCCGGCGGGGGGTAAACGAGCCCACCGATATGATCGTTGGAAGCACGGCCTACCGCCTGGTCAGCGGGATTGCCCACCTCCCCGTCGTGGTGGTGGGGGACCAGCCGGACCCCCGGCACGTACTGATCGGATTCGACGGTTCAGAGGACGCATTCAAGGGGGTGGACTGCGCCTGCAAATTCATGCCCCGGCCCGAACGCAGGGCGGTGCTGTGCCATGTGATCCGATCGGTGAAATATCCGATGGGTGATGATCGGGTACTCAGCCGTGAACGGGAAAAAGAGATGCTGGAAAAGACACGGGAGCGGATCGAAAATGCATTGACGGATGCCCGGGTGCGCCTGATCGAGGCGGGATTTGCGCCCGGTCTGATCTTTGAAGAAATTCTGGAAGGCAAGATCAGCCGGGCGGTCTCCATCTCCAGGACCGCAGAAAGCAACGGGTGCGGCACCATCGTGGTGGGTCGCCGGGGGCTGACCGTGATCAAGGATTTCCTCATGGGCCGCGTCAGCATGAAAATTTTGCACAAGGCCCACAAGATGGCGGTCTGGATCGTCTAAACCCTCATTTTCGGGCCGCTCCGGAAGGCCGGATTGAAAATGGTTTTAAAGATTTCCCGGTTTTCAAATTCCAGGTAGGCCTGCAGGTCCGTTGTGGAGAAATGGAGCAGCCGCTTGAGGCCGGTGAGGGTGGCGGCCGGCACCGCGGCAAAGCACCGGGCAGTCTCAAGGGTTTCGGATTCAAGGTCATTTTCGGGAATGATCCGGTCGATAATGCCTGAAGAAAGCGCCTCCGAGGCCGTATACTGCTTTTTAAGCACCATCAGTTCCAATGCCTTCGACGCCCCCAGCAGCCGGGAGAGAAAATAGGGCCCGCCGCCGATGGGAAGGAGCCCCGTGTCCAGGTATGAATTCCGGTAAATGGTGGTGTCGGCGGCGATCCGATGGTCGCAGGCCAGGCTGAGATTCAAGAATAATGGGATCACGTTGCCGGAAGTGACATGAATGACCATCTTGTTCAACGTGGTCAGTTTGACGATCAGCGACGCATACACATTGCACAATCGATGAAGATCCAGATCGTGGCTCCCGTTGCGGATCATACGGAAAAACTCAAGGTACTCCCGGTGGCCCGATTCTTCCAGGAGCGATCTGAGCACAATGACCTTAATCGTTTGATCTGATGCCAATTCGTCCAGGCAGGACAACAGGGCATCCCGGCTGGAAAGACGGATTCCCCGGATCAGCAGATTTTTTTGCAGATTGATCCATGCGGTTTCTTCAACACGCGAGACGGAAAAAAAGGCATCGTCAGCCGTACCGGATATACTGGGTTTCATCAGCGTCCTCCTAAAGTGTGGGGTGGGTATTCGAATTGGAGATTGCAATGCGTATGCCAAGGTCATCTTATTTGTTAATATCCTGATATAATTTTAAATTTGCATTTAACTCAAATGGCATCCGGATCCGGCGCCATATCGGATCGGTCCGGTTTTTTACAGGATGTAAAAATTAGAGCGCCGCGCCCGCTGCGCGGCCGGGGAGGGGAAAATGGCAACGGTATCCCTGCTGCAGTGCAGTGAATACGAAAACGGGCTGCTAAACGACATCATCCGCCACAGTCTGGAAAACATCGGATTTAATCTCAAGGAACTGAGCGGAAAAAAGGTGGTGGTCAAGCCGAACCTGCTGATGCCGTCATCCGAGGAAAAAGCCATCATCACCCATCCCGAATTTTTCCGCTCGGTGGTGCAGATCGTCAAGGAAAGCGGCGGGACGCCCATCCTGGTGGAATCTCCGGCCATGCATTCCCTGGAGCGGACGGTGAAAAAAACGGGCTACCAGAAGGTGGTGGACGAAGAGGGCATCGAGATGGCCGATCCGGGCCAAACCCGGGTTCTGCACTATGAGGGGGCAAAGAAGTTCAAGCACCTGGCCGTGTCCGAAGCCTATTTTGACGCGGACATCATATTGAGCCTGCCCAAGTTCAAAACCCATGGCATCACCTATATCACCGGCGGGGTCAAGCTGCTCTTCGGCGCCATTCCCGGCATGGAAAAATCGAAGATGCACATGCGCGCGCCTAAGCCCGAGGATTTCGCCGAGTTTCTCCTGGATCTCTATGGGGCCATGAATTACGGGTTTGATCCGGCAAAACGGATTATCCACATCATGGATGCCATCATGGTCCAGGAAGGCGAGGGGCCGGGGCCGTCCGGAAAGCCCCGGCGCATGGATGCGGTTCTGGCCAGCGAAAACGGCATCGCCATGGACTGCGTGGCCGCAAAGGTGGCCGGCCTGGACATCGACAAGTGCCCCACCATAGTGGGCGGGTTTTCCAGAAATTACGGGATTTCTTCCCCCCGGGACATCCAGGTGGTGGGCGATCCCATCGAGGCGCTTAAAATAGAAGGATTTGTGCCGGCCACCGGCGCCTCCTTTTTTTCCAACATGTTCAGATGGCCCTTCAATACCACCGCGTTCAAGAACCTCTTCCTGGACCGGCCCCTTCCCCAAAAGGAGAGGTGCACCCTGTGTTACCAGTGCAAAAAGATCTGCCCGGCCGGCGCCATCAGCACCTCATCGGGCAGGCGCGAGGTCCCCGATTACAACTATGATATCTGCATCCGCTGCTATTGCTGTCTGGAAATCTGCCCGGAGGCGGCCATCGAAAAGGGGAGGGGGCGGTTCCAGTGGCTGCTGGGCGGCTGATTCATTGCAGCGATTTCAACGCAGGTCCATCAAGTGAAGATTGAAAAAGATATGGTTTCTATTAATTCAGCCCTTCATTGAGAGTGAAATGCAATGTCGGAGATAGATCAAAAGCACCATTTTCTTGTGGTAGCAGATTTCCTGCCCGAGGTGCTGAAAAGCTATTGCATGGTACAGTTTGAGATAGGGCCTCACTTGTGAAGAACAGGCAAGGATGTGGAGTTGGTGGCCGTTCTTCAATACATACCGAACGCCATTATTTTACAGCTGAGTTACGGAGCAGGATCACAGGACGAGGTCATATATCACACCCGATGATTCCTAAACTGCTTTCTCTTTAAGGTGTCTATGCCCTGATCACCATCATTTGTAATCTTAAACTCGGCCTCCAGTAAATCGGCGGGTGAAGATGATTTGCCTATATAGATCTGGTATGACAAAGCCTCGACATTCCACTGTGAATTATCTTCATCATAGAAGGAAAGCTCTCTCGCCAGTAAAGTGAATCCAATCCTCCTGGTTTCTCCGGGTTCCAGGCGGATTCGGCGGAATCCCTTCAACTCCTTAAATGGCCGGTCAATGGATGCATTCCGAAATCCCACATAGAGTTGTACAATTTCATCACCGGCCATGCTGCCGGTGTTGATAACATCGACCGTGATCCGAAGTTCGCCGTCCGTGCCGATTTCAGATGGATCCAGGCGCAGGTTGCGGTATGTAAACGTGGTGTAGCTCAGGCCGAAACCGAAGGCAAAGGCCGGCTCCCATGCCTCTTTTCTCCATTAGGCGGTATCCGTGGTAAAGGCCGTACTCGATCGATTTTGCTTTCCTGTCGAAAAAAGGCAATTGTGCGGCGGATTTTGGAAAAACGCACGGCAGCCTGCCGCCGGGGTTGACCTTGCCGAACAGGATATCGGCAATTGCGTGCCCCCCCTCCATTCCCGGGTACCAGGCCATCATGATAGCCGGTACCCTGTGTCGCCAATTCTCGGTGACAATGGCGCTCCCGCCTATCAGGACCACCACCGTAAGAGGATTTGCCCGGACCACTTGATCGATCAGGTCCTCGTCATGCCGGGAAAGGGCCAGGTTGTCCCTGTCGCCGCCCTTTGGCGGAAACGGGATGTACTCGCCTTCCTGCGGTGAGTATACCCGGCGATCACGATCGCCATGTCGGCCCGGCGGGCCGCTTCGGCAGCCGTATTCAGGTTCCGGCCATTGTGCCAGGAGACTTCGGTTCCCGGAACCGCTGCGGCCCGGATGCCTTCCAGCGGGGTGACCACATACGGGGGGCGGACCCTGCTGCTTCCGTTATCTCCGGTATTTCCGGACGCGGCGAGTTTTCCGATCAAAACGATGCGCGCAACCCGGGAAGCGTCCACCGGCAGCAGGGGACTGCCGTCCGGTTCGGGGGGATCGTTTTTGAGCAGCACGATCGATTTGACGGCCGCTTCCCGGGCAAGCCGCCGGTGGGCCTCACAGCCCACCGCATGCCGGCCGTAACGGCCCGGATCACCGATCTTCGAAAACCGGATCTTCTGCCGCAGGATCCGCAGCACCGCGTCATCGATGCGCTCTTCCGGGACCCGCCCTTTGCGGACCTGGCGCAACAGCCGCCTGCCGAAATGCCAGGTAAAGGGCATTTCGATATCCATGCCGCTGCTTGCTGCCGCAACGGTATCCCGGATGCCGAGCAGGAAATCGGAGATGACAAATCCGGAAAACCCCCACTCCTTCTTCAGGATGTCTGTCAGCAGGCGACGGTTGTGGCCGCAGTAATCGCCATTGACCCGGTTATACGCGCTCATGACGGATGCGGCACCTTCATCGACGCACCGCTTGAAGTGCGGCAGATAGACTTCCCTCAGGGCCCGCTCGCCGATCTGGACATCGACTTTAAACCGGGCGTTTTCCATGCTGTTTGCAGCAAAGTGCTTGATGCAGGCCATCACGTGCCGTTGCGCGCCACGGACCAGGGCCGCCCCCATCTCCCCCAGGTGATGCGGATCTTCCCCGTAGGTTTCCTGGGCGCGGCCCCAGGCCGGGTGCCGGAGCAGGTTGATGCAGACGCCGCCGAAAAAATTGGCCCCTTGGGACCGCGCCTCCACGCCGATGGCATCCCCTATTCGCTCCTCAAGGTCTGTGTCCCAGGTCGCCCCCCGGGCCATGGCCACGGGAAAGCAGGTGGAGTTGTACATCACCACCCCCCGGGGACCGTCGGCAAACCGGACCCCGGGAATGCCGAGGCGGCGGTTTTCCCCGGCCGGATATGGCCGCTTGTTGTAAGCGAATTGGAGTTCGACAATGCCGGGAAACAGGGGGATGTCGCCGGACATCTGGTCGATTTTTTCCGCCAGGCTCATCCGTGAAAGCAGGGTCATAGCTTTTTCCTCGACCTCCTGTTCGCCAACGGGTTTGCTGCTTTCAGGCGAACCCCATTCGCCGGGGACCACTTCGACGTTTTTCATCTCTTGTTTTCCTTTGCTTGCATTCATATTATTTGTACGTTATTTTGTACATAATTCAATTTGCAAAGAGGAGATGCGGCATGCAAAGACTAAAAATTAACCAGGATATCAAACCGCTGTCCGAGATTAGAACCGGCATCGCCAATTTTATCAGGCAAGTCCGCGATACAAAAAGACCACTGGTAATTACCCAGCATGGAAAAGGCGTTGCTGTTCTTATAGACGCACATGAATTTGAGTTGATGCAGGAGAAGATCGAGCTGTTAACTGATATTCAGACCTCCTTAAGTCAACTGGAAGCCGGCCAGGGTATCGATCATGAGGATGCAAGGGACACGGTGTTAAAGCGAGTCCACAAGTGAACATCGTCTGGTCGCCTCTGGCAGTCGATAGAGCTTCGGAAATCGCGGGATACATCGCCCAGGACAAACTATCTGCGGCGGAAAAATGGATTGGAACCCTGTTCTCAAAAGTTGAGCAATTAAAAACTTTCCCAGAAAGCGGAAGAATCGTTCCCGAAATTGAAGACGCTCAATTCAGAGAAATTATTTATGGTAATTACCGGATTATATATCGGATTGAAGTTAATAGAATTTCAATCCTTACCATCCGTCATGGCAAGCAGATATTGCCAGTGAAAGAAATTAAGCCATAATTCAGCACCACCTGAAATCAGACGCCTTTTGCTGCAGATGATTTGGTCTCGATCCGATCCGCCACCGGTTGTCTGCCCACGATGGGGCGCAGCCGGGTCAGCTGCCAGGCCGCCTTGGCGAAAAAGCCGGGATAAACATGCCGTTTTCGTTTTTCGATCCCCCGGATGGCTTGGCAAACCACCTTTTCCGGCGAATCGACCAGAAAAGATGGGACGCGCTTCGCCTGTTTCTTCCCATGGGAATCGGAATTCAGGATTTTGGTGTCGGCCCAGAACGGGTAGATGTTGGTCACCGAGACACCGGATCCCGACAGTTCCCCGGAAAGGGCCATCCCGAATCCCCGCAGCGCGCATTTTGAGGCCGAATAGGCGGTCTCAAATGCCGTGGGAACAAACCCGGCAACCGAGGAGACGAAGACCAGGTGGCCCGATTCGCGCGCGATCATCTCCGGCAGAAACAGCGCGCTCAGGTGCATCGGCGACAGGGTATTGACCTGCATCAGCCGGTAGACGCGCTCGATCGGTACGTCCTGGTAGCAGCCATAAACCAGGATGCCGGCATTATGGATGACCATATCAATTGCCCCAACCGTTTCGCGGCATTTTTCATGTAAATGCCGGCATCCCTCCGAAGTAGCAAGATCCGCGCCAATGAAGCCAACAATTCCCGGCATACGGGCCGGTGTCTGGCTTTCAATCGCCTCCAGGTTTTCATCGAGATCGGAAACCACAAGAGCCGCCCCCTTTTCGAGCAGGTGGCGGACAAAAACCGTTCCGAAACCGCCTGCCGCGCCGGTCAGCAGAATGTGCTTATTCTTCAGATAGCTCATGCGTCCCCTCCGGCAAGCTCCTGTTCCCGCATCCAGTCGGCAATCCGCTGTTTAGCCGCATCATAGGGGACCCGGGTTTTCCACCCCAGGTCTTCCTTCGCCCGGGTGGTATCCAGATCATTGTCCCGGCCCATCATGGCAATATTATGGCGGGTGATGGTCGTGCGAATGCCGAAAAGCGCGCATGCGCCTCCGACAAGGCCCGCCAGCTGCCAGGCCGCGCCGAACGGGATCGACGCAAAGGTCTTCCAGTCGATCGGTTTTCCCATAATTTCCGCGATATCGGAAAAGTACTGCCGCCAGGTGACCGGGTAGTCGTCCATGATGTGATAGGTCCTGCCGGCGGCGGCCGCTTTGGTGCCGGCAAGGTAGAGGGCGTCGACCAGGTTTTCCACGTAGAGGAGGCTTGCGCTCCATTTTCCGCCATCGACGAGCGGGAAAAACGGTTTTTTCAGATTTGCCACCGCATCCGTGACCCAGACGCTGCCCGGGCCGATCACATTTGTGGGCCGGATCACCACCCCTTCGACTTTCCCCTCCCGGTGGTACTGCCAGACGAGATTTTCAGCTCGAGTTTGGCATCCCCATAGAAAATGCCGGTTTTCCGGGTCGGATCGTTTCCCGGTGCCCCCGGATGTGCCCGTTGCCCAGGCCGACGGCCACCACGGAACTGGCGAAGACAAACCGGCAGCCGTTTCCCGCCGCCTCGTTCAGCAGGTTGCGGGTGGCATCGACAATGGCGCTGTAGAAATCATTTCGGGTTCCCCAGTAGGTGACCCGGGCCGCCAGATGAAACACGAGATCCGCGCCCCGGCAGATGCCGGAAATCGATTCGGGGCGGGTCAGATCCCCACGGACGATGCGGCAGCCCAAATTTTCCAGACGTTCGGTATTCTCATTTCCCATGGCCAGGGCGGTGACCGCATGGCCTTCGGCAACGAGCCGTTCGCACAGGAACCCGCCGATAAAGCCGCCCGCGCCGGTGACAAGGACATTGGCTTTTTTCGTCTCTGTCATATGCCTTCTCCCGAGAAGCGCACGCTGTTTTTCATAGAACCGGACCTCCTGTTCATAGGCGTACGGAAGCGGGGGGGATTTCCATTCCGCCACCGGTTTTCCGGGATTGAGCTTCGTCTTCACGTCATCTGCGCTCATGACAGCAAACGGCTTTGCGGCATCGAGTCCCAGGGTGCGGATATTTTCCGCCATCCGGTGATCGCCCGGGCCGACCGTTACTTCACAATGGCGGCAGGTGCAATTTTTCACCTTTCCGGACACCTCGGTGACCACCTTGAAAATGGTGTCCTCGTAATTCGTGAAAGCCACCAGGTCGAATCCCTTTGCGGAAAACCCCGGCCCCGTCTCCCCGCGGACCGACACGATCGGCTCATTGCCCTCCGGGTCCATGACGCTGAAAGTAAACCGGTTGCCGGAAAGTTCATACGGGATTCTCCGTGAGGCTACCTTCGGAAACCCCCAGATTTCACGCCCCGCGGCCCGGGCGGCCGGAATCGTTACCGGCATTTCGATGACATACATTCCCATGTTCTTCCACCGGTATCCGTTCTTGACGAACAGGAGTTGAGAAAACGGCATGGGCGGCGGGCCCAGAGCTTCCGGGTAGACGATGGCGGAGACGACCACTTCGTCATAGGCCCCGATGGTCACCTCCCGGTAGTTGAAAAAGGTGAGGGAGGCGACCGCCTTGCCGTTGAAAAACCGCACCGGTGCCAGCCCGGTCCCTTTCAGGATCGGCAGCACCCGATCGTAATCGACGAAATAGTTCAGGACCCGGAGCCCGATCCGGTAGAAGAACATCGGCACCTGCGGTGCGGGTGCAGGAGGTGGTGTTACAGGTCCGGGGGACATTGAAAAAGTCGTTTTTCATGGTGGTCCTCCCTTGTTCGTTTTTGAACGGTAAAGAAAAAGTTCAAGATCGAGGCGCGCGAACAGTTATTTACGAGCCGTCAATTTTGAAATATCCTCCATGAAATGTGCCGCAAGAAATTCCAGATGCTTGTCTTTGAGCGAAACCGGGTCCGGGTGAATGTAGTATAGATTGGTGTTGTTGCACCCGGCGATAAACCCGTGCAGCTGGCTCCAGTAATGGATCAGCAAAAACCAGACATTTGCGTCGTCAGATCGCCTTGCCCCGTTCTTCTGCGTAAGCACGGATGGTTTCAAAAAAGGTTGCCGGAACCTTCATGGCCGCTTCAAGCTGCAGGTCGGCCACCTGCTGTATCGGGGTCCCCACGTAGTCGTTGTACTTGGGCACGTGCCAGGAATACATCAGGTTGTAGAAATTGGCCTGCTCCAGTCCGAAATCGGTATAGGCGCGGATCATGGCGGAAAGCTGCAGCTCGGGGGTAGCCTGCTGCCGGCGAGTCTCGGCCAGCCTGGCAGTCAAGGCGTCAAATCCCCGGATCAGCAGGTGCAGGTAGAGATCGTCCTTGTTTGTGTAATAATTGTAGATGGTCGTTGCCGTCATCCCGAGGGTTCTGGCCAGTTTCCGCATGCTGAAATCATCATAGCCGATATCGACGATCAGCTTGACTGTGGCTTGTAGGATCTCAGCCTTTGCCGCCTCAATTTCTTTCGCTGTTCTTTGTGCTTTCGGCATTCTCAGTTTATAATATTACACTGTTAAATTAACATTGTTATTTTTTTATAAGTTAACGTTTGAGCCTATATTTGTCAATTAAGATGTTAAATTTTTTATGGACATAGGAGGCCCTTGTGCCAAGTGAGATTGCACATTCCGGCTATGGATCGACCGAATTGCTGGCATACGGCGCGCACTATCCGATAAGACTCGTCAGCAATTCTGCAATTCTGGGGTTTTCCACATCTTGTGATTGCTAATTTTCAGAAATGCTGAAGGGCTGCCATTGCATGGTGCACTGGAAGGATGGTTTTGGTGGTGAAGAATGTTGATGAAGCCGTAAAAAGTCGGATTTTACGCTTTCGTCATTCCGGCGGAGGCCGGAATCTACTACAAACTAAGTTGGTTATAGACTCCGGTTTTCACCGGAGTGACGAACTTTGGACTTTTTACGGGTTCATCAATGTTGAACGCCGCCAATCAACGGCTACGACCGAAGAAGCTGTCCGAGTCATTTTCTTTGAGGTGGTTTTATGCTCAAGCATGGCCTTTGGAACGGCAATCACGATGAGTGACTTGGTTCCGGCGTAAATGGTCGGACTCATCATGAAAGCCGCCGCACAAATTATGGTTATGAAGATTGTCTTCATTTTTTTCCTCTTTGTAACGGCGGCCATCACCGGCGGGAATGGAGCGCAGCGGAATTCCTGCCCGTGTGCATGGCATTGTTGGCCAACTATTTTTGGTAGGCTGGTCTGAGGCCTTTTAGCATGGGATAGTGCTTTGTGTTGAGTGTTTTTAGCTCTGCGTTTTCGGCTACCGCAGTTGCAGCCAAAATGGCATCCGCAAGACCAACGCCATGTGACTTACCATAATCTCGTCTATAAAGGCCTCCGGCTTTCCCGATCTCGGTATCTACAGGAACAACACGGAAGAGGGAGATAAAGTCCTGCAAAGCAGCCTGTTCCCTATCTCCTTTTACACCGGCAAACAACTCAGCAACAACAATTGATGACAGGATAATGCGATCATTGTATGTGTTAACGAAAGCCGCTGCCTCGCTGTATCCTCTGAAAAAATCAACGAGAACATCCGTATCAAGAAGAATCGGCTTCGCCATATTATGTCCTATCCCATTCGGCACGAATTGACTTGAAATCAGGGAGATCAGCTCGATCTTTCCAGATTCCGGCTACCTCTCGAAGGACCAGTTCTCTATGGTTCTTTCCAGTTTGTTCGATGAGCCGATCGATTGCCTCCCGAATGAGCTCGCTCTGCTTTTTTCCGAATGATTTAGCTATGGTAGCCAGTTCATTCCGTTGTTGTTCTGTTAAATATATTTGTGTTCGTATCATATTGCACCTCATATAATGTATACACCAGGATTATACACCGTTTGCGCAGTTGTCAAGTTAAACAATGTATATGGGCAGCAATTCTCGGTGAAGGGCCGGATGGAGAATCTGCTGGGCGATTTTGATTTCAGCCAAGGCAAATTACGGGGAAGAACATGAAAATGACTGGTTCAACATACGGTAATTCGTGCATGGGCGGACAACGGAGCACCGCAAAAGTCCGCTGAGCGTTCAACTTAACGTACTTCTCCGTTTTCGATTGAGTCATCGCATCCAGGCCGCAGTGCCAAGCCCGAGAAACCGGGCCACACCCGGAATGGAGATCAGCCCGGCAATGATGAGGATGCTGATGATCATATAAGACAGGGTCCGGCCGAGGGTGTAGGCCATGGCAGCCAAAATGGTGGCATACCGGGAATTGATCTGCTTGCCGATATAAATTCCTCCTGCTTTAATAAGTTTCTAAATTGTTCTTCAGCCATTCAAAAGCCGCTGTCTGAAGCGGGTCATACGGTGATGAAAGTGGCGGTGTATATGAGAGGTCCAGATTCGTCAGATCCGCAACGGATAACCCAGAATACAAAGCCGCCGCAATGACATCGATCCGTTTTGAAATTTCTGCGCCATAGCGTCCGATCAATTGAACTCCGAGCAGTCTTTTTGTCGCCTTGTCCCCGGTGAGGCGGATGTGGATCGGTTCAGCACCCGGGTAATATGCCTTATGATCCGGCGTTTCCATCTGGATGGTCAGCGGATCAAACCCACAGTCCCTTGCATCTGAATCCGGATTGTTCAATTTCACCAATCGTCCGATGGGCCAGGTTGCGCCAATTTTCAACCTCGCCGCTGATCAGAAAAGGGAGACCGCAAATGCTGAAATTGGGGTATGCGTCCTTGAGCGTTATCATGACCTCGGCATCTGGATTGACTTCCCGAGCTCGCAAAGCTGCGCTTATGCCGGCATCGGAGCCCCCGATAATCAATATTTTTGGCTTATCACCGGAAAACATGCCCTTGT
Organism: uncultured delta proteobacterium; assembly: GCA_963826785.1. Lineage (GTDB taxonomy): Bacteria > Desulfobacterota > Desulfobacteria > Desulfobacterales > Desulfosalsimonadaceae > CAWGYD01. The sequence continues at coordinate 166,407 of CAWGYD010000003.1, read as the reverse complement.
CCTTTCCGCATCGTGAATCACCGGTATTTATTATTTCAGATCAGAGTCGAGATGGTATTCTCCATCATGTCGCTCATTTTTTCCATGGATGCACCGATGCCGGATTCCGCCACCGCTTCCTTTACGATTTCATCGCACCAAAATCGATAATTTCAAGTTCGCTGGGGAAGAGTAGGGCGCACCATCACTCCACTCAAAGCCCAAAAAGCCCCACAGCCAAATGAGGCCATGTGGGGCTTTTTACGCCAGGGGCGATAAATTGTCAGCCGCCGTTCACCCCTTTTTCGATGCGATCGCCGATTTCCTCGTCAATGTTGCGCCAATATTGAAATGCCCGCTGCAATACGGGCTCGGTTACCCCTTTTTTGAGGTGTCCGACAACATTGGACACCAGCCGGTCGCGTGCCCCATCATCCATGACCTTGCGGATCAGCGCCCGGGGCTGGACGAAGTCATCATCATCCTTGCGCTTGGTGTAAGCTGATCGGATGAATTCACCGCTGGCATTCCAGGTGGCCACCTCAGGATAGCGATCCCCGTCCGCCTGGGGGCCGCCCTTGGAATTGGGCGCGTACACCGGATCGGAGACGTTCATGACCCGCATTGCGCCATCCTTGCTGTAGCTGTGCACCGGGGCCTTTGGCCGGTTGACCGGAATCTGCTTGTAATTGACTCCCAGGCGGGAGCGGTGGGCGTCCGCATAGGAAAAAAGTCGGCCCAGCAGCATTTTGTCGGGGCTGGGACCGATGCCGGGTACAAAGGAATTGGGTTCAAACGCCGCCTGCTCGATTTCGGTGTGGAAATCGGTCGGGTTGCGGGTCAGCGTCAGCCGGCCGACCTCGTGCAGCGGATAGTCACCGTGGGGCCAGACCTTGGTTAAATCAAAGGGATTGAACCGGTAAGTTTCAGCCTCTGCAAATGGCATGATCTGCACCTTCAGCGTCCAGCTGGGGTAATCTTCCCGCTTGATCGACTCAAACAGATCCCGGCGGTGATAGTCTGCATCCTCTCCGGCGATCCGGTCTGCATCTTCCTGGGTGAGAAAATCGTTCCCCTGATCGGTGATAAAATGATATTTCACCCAGAATTTTTCGCCGGCTACATTGACCCACATGAAGGTATGACTTCCGTAGCCGTTCATGTGCCGCCAGTTCTTTGGGATGCCGCGGTCTCCCATCAGGATGGTGACCTGGTGCGCCGATTCAGGGGACAGGGTCCAGAAATCCCATTGCATGTCATGGTCCCGCAGTCCGCTGTCCGCACGCCGCTTCTGGGACCGGATAAAGTGCTGGAACTTCATGGGGTCGCGCACGAAGAAGATGGGCGTGTTGTTTCCCACCAGGTCATAGTTGCCCTCGCTGGTGTAGAACTTCAAGGCGAATCCGCGCGGGTCCCGCCAGGTATCGGGGCTGCCGCGCTCGCCGGCCACGGTGGAAAACCGGATCAGGGTATCGGTTTTGGTCCCCGGCTGGAATACCGCCGCCTTGGTGTAAGCACTGACATCGCCGGTCACCTCGAAGTGCCCGAAGGCCCCGGAACCCTTGGCGTGGGGCTGGCGTTCGGCAATCCGCTCCCGGTTGAAGTTGGCCATTTGTTCAATGAGATAATGGTCCTGCAGCAGAATGGGGCCGTCCGGTCCCACGGTGAGAGAATACTCATCACTGGATACGGGGATTCCCGCATCATTGGTGGTATGTTTGCGGTCACTGTCTTTCATGTTTTGCCTCCTTTGAATTTCCTTACTCATGGTTCTCCTTATTTTGCTTCTACCCTGACTTTTCTGCACTCTCCGCAAATACCGAAAAAGTCCAAGCGATGGGCCAGTATATCGAATCCGGTTTCATCGGCCACTTCCGCGGTCATATCCTTGAGCGAATCGAGATTCGGGTCGATGATTTTCTGGCACCGGATACAGATGACATGAGGATGCGGAAATGGCCTGTTGCCGTCATACCGGTTGCATCCATTGGGAAAACCCAGTTCCAGAACTTCACCCAGCGATTTAATCAGCAAAACATTCCGGTAGACCGTGGCCAGGCTCATGGTGGGAAATTTGTTTTTCAGCTGCTCGTATATGCTTTCCACACCGGGGTGCCCCTTGCTGTCTGCCAGGATTTCGGCAATCGCAATTCGCTGGGGGGTGATCTTGTGATCGTTTGCCCTCAGCTTCTCAATGATGGTGTCAAATCGCTTCTTGGAGTGGGCCATTCTGGAAATTATCTGGTTTCAAGTTGATATCTAACACTAATTAATAACCCTTATTATTTGGCTGTCAAAAATTCTTTATTCATATTGATTAAGCACCTGATTGTGAAGGCATTAAGGTGCTATGATGATAAGCTCTCTGAGGAATTGAAGTCGGATTAAATGCCATGGAGGAAACAGCCCAGATTTTATGAGAATCAATCCATTTAGATTAGACCTTTTGAAGCCCTTCACAATGTCTGATAACGGCATCAGATTTAATCATGTCATTCGAGCAGAGCACCAAAGATAAATTGTTGGCAAAACAGATTACAGCTATGGCTTGGCAGTAATTCGGCTTTTGGCAGGTGAAAGATTGCCAATCCATGTGCTCAGTGGGAGTGAAAGGAAAGGCAGGATTGCTGCCGGGGCTGGCAAGAATTGCCCGCTTTTTTAACCTGTTGCTTATGCTTTTTTTTAAAAAAACTGGCCCTCATAAATATTCATTGTTACATAAATTACTTAGGCTGTTTTTGGGTTCTTTCGACTGGATTTAATTCAATTCGGTGTGTTTATTCCTGAGTGAAAGGAATAAATCCTAAATGGAGAGACTTTACGCCGAAAAAGTCAAACAGCTTTACAAAAACATGCCTATCGGTTTAACCGCCTCGCTGGTCAATTCCCTTATTCTTGTCATTCTTTTGTGGGAAGTCGTTCCATCAGCTGCTCTATCCATCTGGTTTGCTGCAAGCGTCACCCTGGCAGCTTTTGGATATCTTCATTTTCTTAAGTTCACGCGTTCGGAATATAAAACGGCCGAATTTCGTAAATATGAATTCCGCTTCAACATTTGGATTGGTTTATCAGGCCTCTTATGGGGTTCCGCCGGTGTTTTTCTGTTTCCGATAAACAGCCTCCCCCATCAAGTCCTCATTGTATTCGTATCTGGCGGAATGGTTGCCGGAGCAGCGGGAACATATTCGATTTCAATGAAAGCTTTTCTGGCTTTCAGTCTTCCAGCGTTATTTCCTGTTATCGTTAAATTTTTTCTAATTGGAGATCCTGTCCGGATGGGTATGGGTGGAATGACCCTTTTGTTTGGCTGCCTGATGTATTTGACCGCCAAACGAGTACGCCATGCGATCCTGATGGTATTCAAACTAAAATTTGAAAACAGCGATCTCATAGAAAACCTGGAAGGCCGCGTAAGACAGCGTACTGCGGAATTGGCAAATGCCAATGAAGCCATGCATCAATTGAATGAGAACTTGGAAATCCGGGTGGCCGAACGAACCGCCGAAGCGGAGCATCGCGCCGAGGCACTGCGGCAGCTGGCCCTGGAACTCTCCGGGGCCGAAGACCTGGAGCGCCGCCGAATTGCCATGACCCTGCATGACGACCTTCAGCAGTACCTTGTTGCCATTCGGTTTCGACTGGGCAGCCTGCTCCCGAAAGAACTGGCCGATCCGAAAACCGCAGAAAAAATATTGGCTGTGGAGTCCCTTGTTGACGAGAGCATCCAGAAGTGCCGGAACCTGTCCCATGAACTTTCCCCACCGGTTTTGCAATTGATCCTTTGGAAAGAAATCGGAAGGAATACGCGCAGGCCGCCCATGACCAAAGCGGCAAAATCAGAGTTCTTCTGGCCGACGACCATGCCATCATGCGGCATGGACTGGTCGGGATTTTGCGAAATCATAATGATCTGGAAGTAGTGGCCCAGGCCGAGAACGGTCTTGAAGCAGTAGAAATGACGGATCAGAAAGCGCCGGATGTGATCCTGATGGATGTCACCATGCCGAAGATGGATGGCATCGCCGCCACGGAAGAGATCTTAAAAAAACACCCCCGCAACCGCATCATCGGCTTGACGATGCATGATGACCCTTCAATTGAAGAAAGAATGAGACATGCCGGCGCTTGCGCCTATATCTACAAAGCCGCCCCATCAGATGAACTCCTTAAAGCCATACGGATGTCAGTAAGCTGATAAATTCCGTTTTCACGCGCAGCACTACGGCTATGGACCGACAGTATGGCTTCCCATATCTTGTGATTGCCGATTTTTTAAGGAATGCTGAAGGGCTGATATTGTAAGATTCACAGGTGACACGATTTTGGGTAGTGCACCTTCTGGCAAGTGAAAATTTCAATGTGAGTGGGCTGGCAAATCATCGCGCTCATGCCCATTGATACGGTGATGCGATTCCCCCGAAGCATTAACCAGATCACCAGATCAATATGGATTGTGGCATTCGAGGGCATTTACCTCTTTAATTTCTAACGAACTTCGGCCATGGCCTTGCAAGGAATCCGGTTCCTTGCCTGCTGAGGATTATCAGAACCAATGCCGGGGACTTGAACTTGAACAAATTATCTCATTCGTGGATGGAACTGATCTATCCCGAGACGCCGAGCCTTCTTTATCCTGTGCACCCGTCAATCAGGTCGTTTATTCTCGGAGCATGCATAAAAGAGATAAAAGTTTGCCCCCACCACAAATTAACGGCACGCCCCTTTGTATTATGCACCGGCACTTTTGTGAATGCCTTCGCCCGTATGCTTGGCAGGGATAATCCGCTTCTGGATATCAGCCCCGATTTTTCGTTTCATCACTCTTAGATCAAACTCGGTCTGCAAATTCAGCCAAAACTGGGCTTCAATTCCAAAATAACGCTCCAGTCTCAATGCCGTATCGGCAGTAATGGCTCGTTTCCCATTTACAATCTCACTAATCCTGTTGGGGGGAACCGATAAATCTCTGGAAAGCTGGTTTATGCTAATACCCAAAGGCTCTAAAAAATCCTCGCGGAGGATTTCACCCGGGTTTATTGGCTCAAGGTTATTGGATTTATTATTCATTAGGTCACTCTCAGTGATAGTCGGTTATTTCAACATGGTACGCATTTCCATCTTGCCACTCGAAACATACACGCCATTGTTTATTGATACTGATAGCGCACTGGCCTTTCCGATTCCCTGAAAGAGCGTGAAAATTATTCCCTGGATTCAACATCAGCGCATCTAAGCTGGGAGCAGCATGTAAAACCATAAGTCGTTTCCGTGCCTGCCTTTCGAAAGCCTGAAAACGGCGTACCTGTTGATCATTGAATAATTTTTCAGTATCACGGCAGGCAAATGATTTAATCATGTCCACAACGTATTACGCAACTCGTAATACGTCAAGCGAAATTGCACGGGGGTATAATGAAAAGATCACCGCCAGTAAGGCATTACCGCCCTTAGCCGTATGTTGTTTTCCAGATTCCTAAAAGCATTGAAGCCCGACGGTTGTAATCAAGGTCATGGATGATGCAGCTCGGGAGCGGCTGTTGCCCAACGTTGTCGGACATCTCAAAAAAGGTGTGAATGGCGGCTGCCCCCCTTTGGTCAACCCCCTCAGAGGTGTTGGTGGTGAAAATGACGTTGATCAACATGCCAAACCTGGAAGAAATGGCCGGCGTCGCGCTATACCGGGTGTCGGATGCCGTTTCTTTCACCACCCGCACGTGTATCACCTTTGACAAAGGCTATATGCTGGAGCCTGCATAAATCTTCATTACCTGTTTCAAAAATCTGACAGCGTCATCTTTGGGGCGCTGGAAGGAGTTGCGGCCGATGATGGAGCCGAAACCGCCGCCCTCCCGGATGCCCCGGATGTCGTCCATGAAGGATGATTCGTCCGCCTTGGATCCGCCTGAAAAGATCACCATCCGCTTCCCGGCAAACGTGCTCTGCACCACGTGCCGGACCCGGTCGGCCACCGTGTCGATGGGGATGTTCTGGGCCTGGTAGATTTTCTTGGCCTTGTCCTGCTCGATGTGGTCGGTGGGGAGTTTCACCTTAATGATGTGGGCCCCCAGCTGGGCGGCAAGGTGCGCGGCATAGGCCACCACGTCGATGGCGGTTTCCCCGTCCTTGGAAAGGCTCGATCCCCGGGGATAGGACCAGATCACCACCGCAAGTCCGTTTTCCCGTGCTTCCTGGCCGATTTCCCGGATTTCCTGGTACATGGTCTTGAAATGGGCCGAACCCGGGTAGATGGTGAAACCAACGGCCACGCACCCCAGGCGCAGTGCATCGACAACCGACCCGGTTACCGAGGGGACGGGATCGGTGCCGTCCGGGGCGAGGGAATCATGGTTGTTGAGCTTTAAAATCAGCGGGATGTCGCCGGCATATGCGGCGGCAGCGGCCTCCAGCGCACCCAGTGGGGCGGCATGGGCATTGCACCCGGAATCGATTCCCAACTGGAAATGGTATGCGGGGTCATAGCCGGCGTCATTTTCGGCAAAGCTGCGGGCGGGCCCGTGCTCGAATCCCTGGTCCACCGGCAGGATCACCATTTTTCCGGTTCCGGCCAGGGTTCCGTGGTTTAAAATCCGGGCCAGGTTGGTCAATACGCCAGGGTTTTCCCCATTGTAGTGGTAGAGGATATTTTTAACGGCATTTGAAAGCATGTGTGTTCTCCTTTTCAGTCTGTGAATGGCATTCTCAGTTTCGTGTTCGGGCACGCGCCCGATGAGTTTTGTGCTTTCGATACAATTTTTCACCCTGCGAGGCAAATGTCATGCCTCATACAACTGCTCGATATACTTTACGGCCGTGTCCTCCCAGCTGAACCGGGCGGCTGCGGCATTGGAGCGGATGGTTTTCCACTGCTCCGGTTCATTTTCCCTGAGGTCCAGGGCACGTTTGACCGTGTCGACAAAAGCGTCCACCTGGGCGGTCAGGGAATCGCCCGTGAAAGAAAATCCGTCGATGCCGTCATGCACCGTGTCCCTGAGCCCGCCCACCGCGTGCACCACGCAGGGCTGGCCGGCCCGCATGGCCAGCATCTGGGACAGTCCGCAGGGTTCGAACGAACTGGGCATCAGGAAAAGGTCGCCCGCTGTATAGAGCATATCCGCGCAGATATCCGAATAGCCGTTAACAAAGATGAAATTGGCAAACCGAGAACTCATCTGCGTGAGGAACTGTTCATATCCCCAGTCTCCGCTGCCCAGCAGGATAAAACAGCTGTCCTCCGGCAGGATGCGAAGCACAGATTCCAGCCCGGACGCGCCGTTTGATCCGGGCTGCCGGAGCAGCAGCATCTTCTGGTCGGTCACCCGGGTCACCATGGTCAGCAGGGACCTGGGGCGTTTGTTTTTGCGGGCCAGTTCCAGGCTGCGGGCAAAGGTGATGAACTGGGCGGTGGGGACCACATCCCGGGTGCCGGTCCATGAAATGGCGGCCGAACGGCACTGGTCCATGATTTCACCAAAATCGTAATGTTTGGAGCCGATGTCTTCGGGGTATTCGCATCCGTTTAAAATACCGGTGAGCCGGCCTTCATGATATGCCCGGAGGAGGTCGCCGTCCAGACCTTCGCCGCCGTAATAGAAGGGCGGCATGCTGGGTTCCTGGATTTCTTTGGCATAGGTGGGTGAGACCGTGTGGACCTTGTCGACCAGGCGGATACCGATGGCCATGGCGTTGAAGCTGCCCCACCAGCGGGGATCGTGCACGTCCTGCCAATCGTAGCCCAGCTCGGGAAACCACGATTCAAGCGCGGATTCGTTTCCCCGCAGGGGCCGGACCCCCTGGAGGGCGAGATTATGGATGGTGTATACCGTGCGGATGCTTCTCAGCCTCCGGAAGTCCGGGTGGCTTTTGCGCAGCAGGGCCACCAGCGCGGCGTGCCAGTCGTGGAGATGGATGCAGTCGAAATCGCCGATCATTCCCCAGGCTGCGGCCGCCGCGGATGCCCCGGCGAAAAAGGCGAACCGGGAGCCATCGGTGAAAAAAGGCCGGTCCGGCGGATCATGGGTATAAATCCGGTGCCGACCCAGAAAATGATCGTATGCGTCCAGGGCGGGGTGATGGATCACCCAGTGATGCACATCCGGGTTCGACCGTTCGGAGGATACCGAATACAGCTCTACCGTATGGGTGTATCCCCGGAAGAAGAAGTTATAAGTGTGCGCTTTGACGGCCCCCGGCGCAAGATGCAGAAAACCGTGGGACGGAGTCAGCACGGACACCGAACAGCCCTGCCGGGCCAGCGCCTCGGGAAGCTGTCCGATGACATCGCCGATGCCGCCCACTTTGCCGCCCCTGAGTGCCCCGTTTTCCGCTGCAATAAACAATATCTTCATGAATTCCCCCGGTTCGGATTTTTTCTTTCATTCAAATGCCGTCGTTTTTCCCGCCGGCCCGGCATCTTTGACACGCCGAAATTGAGTGATCATACCGTGATACTTTATAGATGATACAAAACAGAAAGTTTGAAAATACATGCTATCCCCTATTTTACAAAAAATAGGGTTCATATACGGTCTAAGAAATATGTATTCACGCCCGTGGAAAAAGCGATTTCGCAAACGCGGTATTTGCGCAGGCGGGTATGAACGGCTGATACCAGCCGCTGGCAACAACCAAGGCCGTGCATGAACGGTCAAAATCGGACGGGGAAAATTGATGGTTGACTCCTTTGCAATCACCGACTGTGCGCTGATTGCGCTGGCCACCGGGGAAAAGGCCCAGAACTTGAGGGAATTGAGGGACCGTCTCACGCGCATAGAAGACATGGGGGTGATTTATTATCATTTCTGGGGGGGGCTGCTGCGTCCGCATTTCGTGGATCAGGAATACCAGAACAATTTCGCCAGCTGGGCCTATCATGACCTGCATGACCGCCGGCTGGCCGAACGGCTGTCCGTCATCAACCCGGCGCAGTTTGATTCACTCGATGAACTGAAACAGGAGATCATCGAGGTGATCGAGGAGCGCATGGATGAGGAGGACGGCGCCCAGCGGGCGGAAGCGGAACACCCGTTTTTTTTCATGCGCTCGCTGATCGTGGTCTTCGACACCAATATGCGGGTGGATACCCCGGAGTCGCTGGCCGCGAAAATCCCGGAGATGTCTTTAGGAAGTCTTTTTTATCATTTCATCGACGCCCGGCGGCGCACCGGGTCCCGCAAGGATGATTTTTCGGAATGGATCAAGGCATTCGGCCCGCCCTATATCGAGATCGGGGAACGGATTGCTGCCATCGACCCATATTTTGACAGCCTGATCGAGCTGCGGGAGAGGCTGTCCGCCATTCTCAACTATTATATCAGTCAGGATCGATCATGACGAATATGCTGAATCAATATGCCGAAATCGTTGGTGAAACGGTAATTGATCATTTGCATCAACTGGCCGCGCCGCTGAAAGGGCTTCGGGTGGTGCATGTCAACTCCACCCGGGAAGGGGGCGGCGTGGCGGAAATCCTGCACCGGTTGATCCCCCTGAAGCAGGAACTCGGCCTGGATGCCGTCTGGGAAGTGATCACCGGTGATGCCCAGTTCTACCAGTGCACCAAGAAGATGCACAATACCCTGCAGGGCGACCGGGATGTGATTTCTCCCAATCTGCTGAAGCATTTTGAGGCCATCAACACCGCCAACGCCGAAAAATTAAGGGAAAGTCTCGAATCTGCGGACCTGGTGTTTATCCACGATCCCCAGCCGGCCCCGCTGCTCCAGAACTGCCCCGGACGCAAGGGGAAGTGGATCTGGCGCTGCCATATCGACGCCAGCCGCCCCTACCGACCGGTATGGCGTTACCTGCGGCAGTTCGTCATGGAATATGAAGCCAGCATCTATTCCCTGGCGACCTTTGCCCAGCCCATGACCCATCCCATGTTCATCATCCCGCCCAGCATCGACCCCTTGAGCGACAAGAACATCGGATTGGAGGATTCGGAAATCCAGGCCGTGGCCGGCAATTACCATATCGATTTGAAGCGCCCGGTGATCTCCCAGATTTCCCGCTTCGACCGGTTCAAGGACCCCATCGGCGTTATCCAGGCTTACCGGATGGCCAAATCATTCGGCCCGCCCGTGCAGCTGGTGCTGGCAGGCGGGACGGCCACCGATGACCCGGAAGGCGAAGAGGTCCTGCAGAAAGTCAATGCCGCGGCCAAGGATGACCCGGACATCCATGTCCTGCTGCTGCCGCCGGATGCCCACCGCCAGATCAATGCCATCCAGCGGATGAGTGATATCATCGTACAGAAATCGCTTAAGGAAGGATTCGGACTGACGGTGACGGAAGGGCTGTGGAAGGGAAAACCGGTGATCGGCGGTGATGCCGGCGGCATCCGGCTCCAGGTGGTGAACCATCAGACCGGTTTTCTGGTCAACACCCCGGAAGGCGCCGCGCTGCGCATCCGGTATTTGCTGAAAAACCGCGATCGGGCGAGGGAAATCGGAGAAAACGCCAGGAATTTCGTCCTGGAAAATTACCTGCTGACCCGCCATCTCCGGGAATACCTGACCCTGATGGTGGCCCTGGTGCGCGGAAGCCATGAAAGAATAGAATTGTGATTGATGAATCGATTATCGGTCCTCTTTTCCTGGGCGGCAAAAACGGCTTTTATGCTTAAAACCATCATTTCACGGAGCTGGCGGCAAACCGCCGACAGCGGGTCGTGACAACGCGGACACCGGACATGATGACCGAAGTGCCCTTAGGGGCCACCTACATGGAAGAAGGGCGCTGCCGGTTTCGGGTGTGGGCGCCGCTGGCCCGGGCGGTGGAGGTCCACATCGTCGCCCCCCGGGAGCATGGCATCAGTCTTAAAGGTATCGGCGGCGGATATTTTCATGACATCATCGACGGGGTCGAGCCGGGCAGCCGGTATTTCTACCGGCTGTTTCCGATCGACCCCGACGCAGGCGGTCCCGTGGAGCGGCCCGACCCGGCATCGCGATTTCAGCCGGAAGGGGTTCACGGCCCCTCCCAGGTGGTGGCGCGGGTTTTAGAACGGCAGGACGGTGCCTGGTGCGGCCTGCCGCTGGACCGGCATATCATCTATGAACTTCATGTGGGGACCTTCACGCCTGAAGGGACCTTCGATGCCGTCATCGGTCACCTGGATGACCTGAAGGAAACCGGCATCACGGCAGTCGAAATCATGCCCGTGGCCCAGTTTCCGGGCAGCCGGAACTGGGGGTATGACGGCGTGTTCCCCTTTGCGGTCCAGAACTCCTACGGGGGCCCTTCAGGCTTGCGGCGCCTGGTCAGTGCCTGCCATGACCGGGGGCTGGCCCTGATCCTGGACGTGGTCTACAATCACCTGGGCCCGGAGGGCAATTACCTGCGGGATTTTGGGCCCTATTTCACCGATTTTTATCATACCCCCTGGGGGGCGGCGATCAATTTTGACGGCCCGGGCTCCGATGATGTCCGCCGGTTTTTCATCCAAAACGCCCTCTACTGGGTGTCAGGAATGCCGCGTCGACGCCCTGCGCCTGGATGCGGTGCACTCCATTCTCGATTTTTCAGCCCGCCCCTTTTTAGAAGAACTCGGCCGGGCGGTCCATGAGGTTGAGCGGCAGGAAAACCGCCGCATCCACCTGATCGCCGAAAGCGCGCTAAACGATACCCGGGTGATCCGATCCCGGGAACTGGGCGGCTTCGGCCTGGACGCCCAGTGGAACGATGACTTCCATCACAGCCTTCATGCTTTGCTCACCGGTGAAAAAGACGGCTACTATACGGATTTCGGCAAATTGGCCCACCTGTCCAAGGCGTTTAAGGAAGGCTACGTGTATGACGGAGGCTTCAGCGCCTACCGGGGACGCCGGCACGGCAATTCCTCCCGGAACATGCCGGCCCGGTAATTTTACCGTCTTTTCCCAGAACCATGACCAGGTGGGCAACCGCATGGAAGGCGACCGCTTAAGCGGTCTGGTCGGCCTGGAAAAGCTCAAACTCGCCGCCGGAGCCGTGCTGCTCTCCCCGTTTATCCCCTTGCTGTTCATGGGCGAGGAGTACGGCGAAACCGCGCCTTTTCAGTATTTCGTCAGCCATTCGGACCCGGACCTGATCCGGGCGGTGGCCGAGGGCCGGAAAGCCGAATTTGCCGCCTTCGGGTGGCAGCAGGAAATTCCCGAACCCCAGGATGAACAGACTTTTTTACGGTCCAGGCTGGACCACGCACTCAAAAAGAAAGAACCGCACCAGACCCTGCTTTCCTTATTACCGGGAGCTGATCCGGCTGCGGAATCAGATCCCGGCATTGTCTCACTTAAGCAAAAAACAAATGCAGGTGGGGCACGACGCTGAACGCATGCTCCTGTGGATGGCGCGGTGGCATCAGGACAGCTCGATTTTTCTGGTGTTTTACTTCGGCGAAGCCAACGCCGCCCAATCTGTTCCCCTGCCCGCGGGCCAATGGGAGAAACGGCTCGACTCGGCGGATCAGGCCTGGCGCGGGCCGGGAAGCTGGTTCCTCCCGTGATCGAATCGGCCGGAAGCGCGGCATTCGATCTTTCTCCGCACGCGCTGACGTTATTTGAAAGGATTCAGAGGCAAAGACATGTCTGAACGATATATCTGCATTCACGGCCATTTCTACCAGCCGCCGCGAGAAAATGCCTGGCTGGAGGCCATCGAAATTCAGGACTCGGCTTATCCCTATCATGACTGGAATGCCCGGATCAGCGCGGAATGCTATGAAGCCAATGCGCGCTCCCGCATCATGGACGTTGACGGGTGGATTACCCATATCGTCAATAATTATGCGAAGATCAGCTTCAATTTCGGCCCCACCCTGCTGGCCTGGATGGCAGCTCCACGACCGGGAGGTCTATGATGCCGTGGTGCAGGCGGACAAGGAAAGCCGGAAACGGTTTTCCGGGCACGGGTCCGCCATTGCCCAGGCATACAACCACATGATCCTTCCCCTGGCCAACCGCCGGGACAAAAAGACCCAGGTCCTGTGGGGAATTTCCGATTTCGAGCACCGGTTCGGCCGGTTCCCGGAGGGGATGTGGCTGCCCGAAGCCGCCGTGGACATCGAAACGCTGGAGGTGCTTGCCGAATGCGGCATTCAGTTCACCGTCCTGAGTCCCTATCAGGCCAGCCGTGTGCGGTCGCTCGAAGAGAAGGACTGGCATGACGTGAGCACCGGAAATATCGATCCCACCATTCCCTACCTTCAGCGCCTGCAAAACGGACAGGAGATCGTGGTGTTCTTCTATGACGGGCCGATTTCACGGGCGATTGCCTTTGAAAACCTGCTGAAAAACGGCGAAGGATTTGCAAAACGCCTGTTCACGGGGTTTGACAGCAGCCGCGATCGCCACCAGTTGGTCCACGTGGCCACGGACGGCGAAACGTACGGCCATCATCAGCGCTACGGGGACATGGCGCTGGCGTATGCACTCGATTACATCGAGAAAAACGGTTTTGCCCGGTTGACCAATTACGGGGAGCATCTGGAAAAGTTTCCCCCCGCCCATGAAGTCCGCATTCAGGAAAACACCTCCTGGAGCTGCAGCCACGGCATCGAGCGATGGCGCAGCGACTGCGGCTGCAACTCCGGGCTCCACCCGGGCTGGAACCAGGCCTGGCGCGCGCCTTTGCGAAATGCCTTCGATGCGGTCCGGGATGAACTGGCCCCCGCCTATGAGAAGCGCGCCGCACAGTACCTGAAAGATCCATGGCAGGCCCGGGATGCGTATATCGATATCATCCTGGACCGGAGTGCCGATCAGATCGAGCGGTTTTTGGAAGCCCATGCGGTCCGCCCCATGGAAGAAGGGGACCGGGTCCAGGTGCTCAAATTGCTGGAAATGCAGCGACATGCCATGCTGATGTACACCAGCTGCGGCTGGTTTTTCGATGAAATTTCCGGCATCGAAACCGTTCAGACCATCCAGTATGCGGGCCGGGCGATTCAGCTGGCGGACAGAATTTTTGAAAACGGGATCGAACCGCAGTTTTTAGATCAGATGGCCGGGGCGAAAAGCAACATTTCCGAGCACCGGGACGGCCGGCACATCTATGAAAAGTTCGTGAAGCCGGCCATGGTGGACACGGAGAAAGTGGCCGCCCATTATGCCATCAGCTCACTTTTTGCCGATTATGATGATGTCGCTTCCATCTACTGCTATTCGGCCCTGCGGCCGGAATATGAAAAAACCGAAGCGGGCAAAGCCCGCCTGGCGGTGGGACAGGCCCGGATCACTTCCGAAATCACCCGGGAATCCGAGGATTTTATTTTCGGTGTCCTGTACATGGGTGATCACAATGTTTCCTGCGGCATCCGTCAGGGCACCGATCCACAAGCGTATGAAGAGATGAAAAGAAACCTGACCGAAAGCTTCGACCGGGCGGAATTTCCGGAAATCCTCCGGGAAATCGATGAATTCTTCACATCGAAATATTCGCTCATATCCCTTTTTCGGGACCGGCAGCGGGAAATCGTCAATTTCATACTGGAATCGACCATTGATGATGCCATCTCGGTCTACCGCCATCTGTACGAGTACAATGTCCCCCTGATGCGGTTTTTAAAAAATTCGGCCAGCCCGATCCCCTCGGCGCTGAAGTCTGCCGGCGCCCTGGTGGTCAATACGGACCTGCGCCGTGAACTGGAACGGGATCAGTCGGATTATGACGGCATTTACGGGCTCATGAGGGAGGCCGATCTGTCGGGGGTCGAATTGGATGCGGACACCCTCGAATACACGCTGAGGAGCAAACTCGAGCGGATCGGGAAGTGGTTTGTCCAGTCCCCCCGGCACACGGATCTGCTCAATGAACTCAATTCCGGAATCGATCTGGTCTATGCGCTCCCCTTTGACACCAGCCTGCGTAAGATTCAGAACCTGTATTACGATATGGGCCGGAAAATGTACCCGGAATATCGGCGAAGGGCGGAACTGGGGGACAGCCGGGCCGGCGAGTGGCTGGAGCTGTTCGACGATTTAGGGGAAAAATTGTTGATAAGAATTTGATGTCTACTATTTGAAACATTTTCCTGCTCATCCTCCTTAACTTCAGCTGTGCTAAACATTAGAGCAGGTGAAGCGCGGAAAATAACGCTGGCGGATTTTTCATCATGCAAATTCCCATAGCCACCTACCGTCTGCAGTTTCATGCCGGATTCGGTTTTGCCGATGCAGCCGACATGATCGACTATCTGTCCGATATGGGCATTTCCCATATCTATGCGTCTCCTGTTTTTGAGGCGCGGCAGGGGAGTCTGCACGGATATGACACCATCGATCCGTCGGCAGTCAATCCGGAACTGGGGGGGATGGCCGGATTCCAGGCGCTTACCGCAAAGCTGCGGACCCGGGAAGTGGGATGGCTTCAGGACATCGTGCCCAATCACATGGCCTTTGATTATCGCAACCGGACGCTGATGGATGTGCTCGAGTACGGTCCGCGATCACCTTATTACCACTGGTTCGACATCGACTGGGACCATCCCTGCGGCAACATCCGCGGCAGGCTCATGGCCCCTTTTCTGGGCCGCCATTATGCACTGTGCCTGGAAGACGGGGAGATTCGCCTCAATTACGGCGCCGAAGGGTTCACGGTCAGTTATTTCGACCTGAAATTTCCGCTGCGTATGGAGTCTTACCTGCAGCTGCTCACTTTTCACATCGAAAAGATCCGCTCGGAGCTGAAGGACGACCATCCGGACTATATCCTCTACAATGAAATACTGGAAGATCTCGAAGGGTTGTCCCTGCCCGACAAGCTCAATGATCGCCAGGATGCATTTGTCCAGGTGAAACGGAACCTGTCTGACCTCTATGACAGCAACCCGCTGATCCGTCGCTGCATCGACGAGACCCTCTTGCGGTACAACAGCGGCCAGGACGGATTTAAGCTGCTGGACCGGCTGCTCAAGGCGCAGATGTTCGCGCTGTGCTACTGGAAGGCCGCCACCGAGGAAATCAATTATCGCCGGTTTTTCGATATCAATGAACTGATCTGTCTGCGCCAGGAATCCCAGGCGGTTTTCGATCATACCCACGGCCTGCTCGAACGGCTGGTAAAGGAAAAAGTCGTTTCCGGCATCCGGGTCGATCACATAGACGGCATGGCCGATCCGCTGGAATATCTGAACCGGCTGCGCGGGCGCATGGGTGATATTTATGTGCTGGTGGAAAAGATCCTGGGACACAGGAAAAGCTGCCCGAGGACTGGCCGGTCCAGGGGACCACGGGATATGAATTCGGCAGCTGGGTAAACGCCCTGTTCGTCAATTCCGAAAACGAAGACCTGCTCACCCGCTTGTATGTGCGTTTCAGCAAGATGACAGACTCCTTTTCCCAGATGGTGTATGCGTCCCGGAAGAAAGTGCTCCTGACCCAGTTCGAGGGCGATCTGGACAACCTGAACCGAAAGCTGAAATCCATCTCCCCCGAAGACCGCTATGGTATGGACTGCACTTCCCCGCGCCTGAAACAGGCGCTTGCCGAAGCGATTTCCCGGTTTCATGTATATCGGACCTACGCGGCCGGGGATGTTGTTTTAGAACCGGACCAAATGGTCCTGCAGTCCGCTCTGTCGCGGGCGGTCCTTCACCGGCCGGAGCTGCGGCATGAGCTGATGTTTCTGGAGCGCGTCCTGCTGGGCAGGCTGGATACCGAAACGTCGGAAGACAATGTCGAGCCCGATGGCCAGCGCCGCTCTGTTATAACCGGATTCCAGCAGCTGACCGCCCCCCTGGCCGCCAAGGGATTCGAGGACACGGCCTTGTATCTTTACCATCGATTGATCTCGTTAAATGAAGTCGGCGGGGACCCCGGCAGGTTCGGCTGCCGAACAGACGATTTTCATGCCTATATCCAGCAGCGGGCGGAGGCGTGGCCGCACGCCATGAACAGCACGGCCACGCATGATTCCAAAAGAGGGGAGGATGTGCGGGCACGGATCAATGTCCTTTCCGAAATCCCCATGGAATGGGAAAAGCAGCTGGAGGCCTGGCATACCATCAATCGGGATCTGAAAAAGCAGATCAACGGGGTGACCGTTCCGGAAGCCAACGTGGAGTATTTTCTCTATCAAACCCTGATCGGCGCGTGGCCGGTGGGTGAACATGAGAAACCAAATATCGGCCCGCGGATCGAAAACTATATGGTCAAGGCCGTCCGGGAGGCCAAAGCCCACTCTTCATGGCTGGCGCCGGATGCGGATTACGAGGCCGGCATCACCGAATTTGTCCGCAGGCTGATCTCCGCCTTCATTCGAAAATCGGTTTCTGGAGCTTTTTTTGCCCTTCTGCCGGAAGGTGGGCTGGTATGGCGTATTCAATTCCCTCTCCCAGTGCCTGATCAAGATCACCGCTCCCGGAGTGCCCGATTTTTACCGGGGAACCGAAGGCTTTGACCTGACCCTGGTGGACCCCGACAACCGGAGGCCGGTGGATTACCCTGCACTGCAGCGGCAGAGGCGCCAGATCCGGGAAGGCATGGGGGGGATCTTCCCGCACTGATCCATCGCATGCTCATGTCTCCGTTTGACGGCCGTCTCAAACAGTTTTTGATCATCGCCGCCCTGGCCGATCGTAAAAGCCGAACCCGGCTGTACCGGGAAGGGCATTATATTCCGCTGTTTCCCCAGGGCATTCATCATGACCGCGTGATCGCCTATGCCCGGAAGTTCAAGAACCAGTGGTGCATCACCCTGGTCCCCCGTTTTCTCACCGGGATCGTCGATGCGGAAGAACCGCCGCTGGGCGCCGGCATATGGAAAGACACGGCTATCCAGCTCCCCCGGGGGCGCCGGCCCGATGGGAAAATGTCATTACCGGGGACATCTATGTGGCCACGGACCAGCTCTTTGTTGGAGAGGCTTTTTCACGGTTTCCGGCGGCCCTGCTGAAAGGAGAACGGCGACTATGACCGTGCGATCCGCCGGCATTCTGCTGCACCCCACCAGCCTGGCCAATGATTACGGCATCGGGGATCTGGGCCCGGCCGCCTTTATGTTCGCCGACTTTCTTGCCGATGCCGGCCAGGGGATCTGGCAGATATTGCCCCTGACCCCCACG
The DNA here is from genome assembly GCA_963826785.1 of uncultured delta proteobacterium. Taxonomy (GTDB): domain Bacteria; phylum Desulfobacterota; class Desulfobacteria; order Desulfobacterales; family Desulfosalsimonadaceae; genus CAWGYD01. The sequence goes on along the minus strand of CAWGYD010000003.1, from coordinate 148,388 downwards.
GATACGGAAACCGGCAATTCCCCTTATCATGGCAGTTCGGCCTTTGCGGGAAATCCCCTGCTCATCAGCCCGGAACTGCTGGTGGAGAGGGAATGGATCAACTTATCGGACCTTTCCGACTATCGTCAGAAACAGTCCCGCCGGGTGGATTTTCCGGCAGTGGCGGTGTTAAAATATCCGCTTCTGGAGAAGGCCTACATTAACTTTACGGCAGCAGGCGAAGTGGACGATTTTAAACGATTCTGCGCCACTCATCAAGCCTGGTTGGATGATTATGCCCTCTATGCCGCGCTGCGGGCGCACTACAAGAAACCGTGGCATCGTTGGCCGAAGTCTTTTCGGGAGCGGGACCCTGAAACGATTGCCAGGGCAGGGGAGCGGTTTTTCGATGCCATTTCAATGCATAAATTTTTCCAGTACCTGTTTTTCAGCCAGTGGCGGGAGCTCAAGAACTACTGCAATGAAAAAAGCATCCGGATCATCGGGGATCTGCCCATTTACCTCCCCTTTGACAGCGCCGATGTCTGGGTCCGCCCGGAACAGTACAAGCTGGACCGGAATCGACGGCCGCTGGCGGTTTCCGGGGTGCCCCCGGATTATTTCAGCAAAACCGGGCAATTATGGGGACACCCGGTGTATGACTGGGAAATGCTGCGGCAAAACGGCTATGACTGGTGGATCAGGCGGTTTGAACACAATTTTGCGCTCTTTGATGCCGTCCGGATCGACCATTTCAGGGGGCTGGTGGCTTTCTGGGAAGTGCCCGCCGGGGCGAAAACGGCGGTGAACGGAAAATGGGTGCCCGCCCCCTGCGAGGACTTCTTCTCCCGGCTGGTGAAACGGTTCGGGAACCTGCCGGTGATCGCCGAGGACCTGGGGACCATTACGGCAGACGTTCGTGAAATCATCCGCCGTTTCGACCTGCCCGGAATGCGGGTGCTCCAGTTCGCCTTCGGGGACGATTTTGCCCACAGTGTCCACCTGCCCCACTTCCATGTCCCAAACTGCGTGGCCTACACCGGCACCCACGACAACAATACGCTCCGGGGCTGGTATGAGTCCGAAGCCGGGCCGATGGTGCGCAGACACCTGCATGGCTATTTGGGCCGAAACGTTTCTCCCGGGCGGCTGCACTGGGAGATGATCCGGATGGCCTGGATGTCGGTGGCGGACACGGCCGTGGTTCCCATGCAGGACCTGCTGGGGCTGGGAAAGGAGGCCCGCATGAACCGCCCGGCAGAAAGCAGCGGCAACTGGGAATGGCGCATGGAAGAGGGCGTGCTGACCTCCGTCCTGGCCCGGCGGCTGCGGGAGATGACCTTAAACTGCGCCCGTTAATGGGCAGTAAATGACGAAGTTTTTGTAATTATTCCCGGTAAAAGGAGGTAACTCATGTCCGGCAAAAACGTTCGAACTTTGCTCATTTTCATTTCGGTGGCATTTCTGGCAGGGCTGTGGGGGCAGACCGGGTACTGCCGGGATTCATGGTCCCCCGCCCTGGCATCCATGGAATCCCAGGAGAAAGTCGAAATCACCACGGCCATCATCCAGCTTGCCCAAAACCACATTCCCGCCGTGGTGCACATCGAGGTGACCGAACGCCAGGAAGTGGCCAATCCGCTGGCCCCATTGGAGCAGAATCCATTTTTTCAACATTTTTTCAACCTGCCCAAGAATATGCCCAAGACGTTGGAACGGGAGATCATGGGCATCGGGTCGGGAATGCTGATCGACCCGAAAGGGTACATTCTCACCAATAACCACGTGGTGGACGGTGCTGCGAAAATCGTGGTGACCCTCTCGGAAGGAAACCGGTATCCCGCAGAGGTGGTGGGGACCGATCCCCTCTCTGATCTGGCGGTAATCAGGATATCCAGAAACGAGCCGTTCCCCTATGTCACTTTCGGACCCTCGGATGAGGTGAAGGTCGGACAATGGGTAGTGGCCATCGGCCAGCCGGAGGGACTGGAGGAAAGCGTCACCCAGGGGATCATCAGCGCCAAGCATCGCACCGGCATCACCAGTCCCACCAGCTACCAGGATTTCCTCCAAACCGACGCCCCCATCAATCCGGGGAACAGCGGCGGTCCCCTGATGACCCTGGGCGGATATGTGATCGGCATCAACTCGGCCATCCTGTCGGCATCGGGCGGTTCCATGGGCATCGGTTTCGCCATTCCCAGCAAAATGGCCATCCATGTGGCAAAGCAGCTGATCGAGAAGGGGAAGGTGGTCCGGGGCTGGCTGGGCGTGGAAGTTCAGGATATCACCCCGGAGGAGGCGAAAGCCCGGAACCTCGACAATCGGCAGGGCGCGCAGGTGGCTGACGTCGTAAAGGGGGGACCGGCGGATCAGGCCGGCATTCAGAAGGGCGATGTCATTCTCCAGTACCGGGGTGAAGCGGTCACGGATGCCGGCGCTTTGCGAAACGCCGTCTCCAGCACCGCGCCCGGAACCCGGGTGGTGCTCGGGATATTGCGCAACGGAGAAAAGAAAGAGATGACCGTGGTCATCGGAAACCTCGAAGAAGCGCAGAAAAAGATGGTTTCAGCCGCAGAGGACCGGCTCGGGATCAATATCGGCCCCGTGAGCAAGGAACAGATGCAGCAATACGGGATGCAACAGCAGACAGGCGTGGTGGTGCAGAAGGTCGATCCGAACGGGCCGCTGGGAAAAGAAGGGCTCGAATCCGGCGACATCATCCTGGGGATCGACAATCATCAAATCGCCGGGCCCGGTGAATTCGCCTCCCTTGTAGAATCACTCCCCCGCAACCAGGAGGTCTCATTTATGGTCCTGGATCACCGGACCGGACGCACCGTTCTGTTAAAGACCAAAATTGACTGATTTGAAGACATGATCGGACAAGGCTTCAGTGGAAAAGAGGATGATGTGAATGGCTTTATTCAGGGCTTTCTGAAACCGCCTGGGGAGAAGGGAGGCCTCGGCCGTACCGAAGGGAGAGCTTCCGGATTTCCGCCTTCATCTCCTGCCGGAGGCGTTCCGGGGAGAGGACCTCGGCATCCGCCCCCAGGGAAAGGATCCATCGTTTTACATCTCCCCAGCCTGAGGTCCTGATATCGATGATAACGGATCCATCATTGCATTGAGACAGGGTCTGATCCCGGAAAAATTTGCGCTCCCGGACGTATTTGGCCTGGGCTGACGATATCCACACGCGCAGCGATACCGGGTCATCGTAGACCATGTCGAAGGCCGATGACAGGATCTGCTCCGGATCGAAATCGTCGGGATATTCGAAGGCTTCATCCGTCTTTTCGATGCTGTCGATCCGCTCCACCGCCAGGGTCCGGATGGTGCCGTGCCGGGGGATGCGGACGAAGATGTACATGCCGCCGCCGCTTTCGAAAAAATGGAGCGGATCGATGCGGTACTGCTTTGACTGTTCGTTTTTGAAGGCGAAATATTGGATTCGACACCGTTTCCGGGTCAGCATGGATTCAGCCAGGGTGTCGATGATCTCTTCCTTTCCCGCATAGTCTTTGGCGAACTTGGACTGGGGAACAAACAGCGTCTTGATCCCATCGAGCTGGCGGTACAGGGCCGATGGCAGATAGGCGCCGATCTTGTCGAAGGCGGACCGGGCTTCTTCTTCCAGGCGGGTGCCGCTGTACAGGGCGGCCTGGCCTTTTAAAAGAAACAGGGCCAGGATCTCGGCAAAGGAGAGCTTCAGCTCCGGGACCGATATGTTGGGCAGCCGCTTGACGTAATCCTCCTGCAGCCGCCAGCGCTTGGCCCGTTCTTCATCGGTTTTTTCTTCATACACCGGAAACTGCATGGCCTGGAGATTTTCAAGGATACGGTAAACGCCCCTCCGGTTGACCGCCAGCTCGGCAGACAATTCATTGATGGTGGTCCCTTCCGGCCGGGCCAGCAGATCAACCGCCCGGATCAATTTTATGATCTTTTTTTCCTGCATAAATTCAAAATCTTAAAATTTTTTTTTAAATTTTTAAAAAAAATCGCATGAAGTGTGTCAAAAACCGCACACTTGCCGGTTTATGCTGTTCACAGCTGAAAAACAGACAAACCGGTCACGATAAAAAGGAGGAAAAGGGCCATGCAGACGAAGATCTTGCCGCAGGTAATCACGTTATCAGAATACGCGAAAAAGGAAAACAGAGAAGGCGCGGCCGAACGACGCGACAGCGATGCTGTCCGGCAAAGGACGTCCCGAACCGATCTTCTGGAAACCCTGTTCCGGTTTCTGGGGGAGAAGCGGCGCTATGTGGTGGCCTTTGTCAGGATGAAGCTGGACCGGCCGGGGCGGATGGAATTTATAAAGGAATTGGCCGCATGCCGGGATATGCATGATGAAGTCCGGTGCGTAAAGCAATTTGCCGGCCGCCTGAAGGTCAATGATTTTGCGGTCCTGATGAACAGCCTGCCGGCCATGCTTTCCGGAAAGATCGAGGCGCTGACCTACCATGGTGAGGCGATGCCGGAAAACCGGCTGATGAAATTTGCCAGTACCCTGGGTTTCACCGAAGCCGACGCCACCGGCTGCATGCTCTGGCACCTGTTCTCCAGCCCGGCGAACACCTGAAAACGGCTTGTGCTTGTGGCTGGCCGGGCAGGTGAACCGAGAACCGGCCGCTCAGGGATCTTTTTGCGGTCCTCGATGTCTGGCTTTGTTGAATGAATCAAGGTCAGCTGCGGCGACCGAGCGGATCGGACGTTTACGCAAAAATCTCCAATCTCGCTGCCAGTCCTCAGTTCACCCGCCCGCCAGAGACCGGGTGTTCAAATTCGATACAGGCAACGGTCCCTATGAATGGCAAATCTTTTTCAGAAAAAAGCTTCCACTTTGTTCCCGCAAAATGCCGTGTAGCGAGATTTTATATTATGAATTCAATTTCTTATTTCGTGCATGTGCTTGTGAACGTTTACGAGTACATGCATTATCCGCCAGTTGATCAAAAGGGGGATGGAGCGCTTTTCAAATTTTTGAATACCTCCCCTGAGGGTGCGTGGAGAGGGAGCTGGAACGCGAATTGTAAATTTTTGTCCTCGAGATAGATCAACTGTCATTAACGAATGCTTTATCGCAAGGACCGGCCGGTCGGCTGCCCCGGCCGGCAAAAATTTTCCTGAGCGGGCCGGGTTCCTCTCCATGCACCCTCAGCCACTGACCATCGAATTCCTAAAATGCCCCGTTTTTCCGAACACCCCGAACCATCCTCTCTTTTTTATATTTTCATCCCCACGGCAAACCCCTGGTGGACGGCATCGAAGGCCATGCCGATCTTTTCGGCGTCTCCTGCCACATCAAAGGGGATGCCCCTGGATTCGAGGAGGCCTTTCAATGCGTTTTCGGACCGGGCGCCCGCGGCGATGACCACGGTGTCGGCTTCGATCTCTTCGACGCCGCCTTCGGTCTCCACGGTTATCCCTTTCGGGGTGATCTCCTTTGCCCGGGTGGCGGTGCGGGTTTCGATGCCGAACCGGGAGACATCCTGGAGCATTCCCCATCGGGTGGTTTTGCCGAAATCCCTGCCGATCTTTTCGATCATTTCGATGACCGTGATCTGCTTGGTCCCCTTGGTGGCCAGATCATAGAGGGTGGCAAAATCCTCCGCCTGGTTGACCATCAAAAATTTCAGCGTGTCGCCGGAAATGGTCCCTTTTTCGGCCAGGAGGAGGGCGACTTCCACCCCCACGGCCCCGCCGCCCACCACCACCACTTTTTTCCCGGTGTGCACCCGTCCGGCCAGCACGTCCCAGGCCTGGACCACGTGGGGCAGCTCGATGCCGGGAATGGGGGGTGCCATGGGCGCTCCCCCGGTGGCCAGGACAATGTGGTCCGGCTTTTCCGAATCTATCAGCGATTCATCCACCGCCGTGTTCAGGTGAACCTCAATATTTCTGCACGCCATTTGGTTTTCCAGATCCTGTGCCAGCTGGGCGAATTCGGCCCGGCCCGGAGGGGCGGCGGCCAGGTAGAGCTGGCCCCCCAAATGATCGCTTTTTTCATAGAGGTGAACTTCATGCCCCCGGTCGGCGGCGGCAACGGCCGCGTTCATGCCGGCGGCCCCGCCGCCGATGACCATGACCTTTTTGCGGGTTTCGGCGATCCGACATGCCGTGTCGCACTCGTGTCCGGCCCGGGGATTGCACAGGCACTCCACGTGCTTGAGCTTGAAAAGGTTGTCGAAACATCCCTGGGCGCAGGCCACGCAGTGAATGATCTCGTTTTCCCGTCCGGAGCGCGCTTTTTCAGGAAGATCCGGGTCGGCAATCAGGCTCCTTCCCATGGCCACCATGTCGCAGAAATCGTCTGCGATCAGCTCCCGGGCGGTTTGCGGGTCATTGATCCGGTGGCTGGCGATCACGGGCACATCCACCAGGTCCTTGATCCCCCGGGACAGGTAGGCGAACGCCCCCCGGGGAACCGCGGTGGTGATCTGGGGGACCCGGGCCTCGTGCCACCCCACGTTGATGCAGAGCGCGTCCACGCCGCCTTCTTCCACCAGGGCCCGGCCGTACATTTTCAGCTCGCGGCTTCCCTGGCCGCCCGGCATGAAATCATTGCCGTTGATCCGAAAGATCAGGGGAAAATCGGCCCCCACCTTCTTCCTGATCGCCCGGGCGATATCCAGGCCGAAGCGGATCCGGTTTTCAAAAGATCCGCCGTAGTCATCCTGCCGCTGGTTGGTGAGCGGGGAGAGAAACTGGCTGATGAGGTACCCGGTGCCGCTGAGGACCTCCACGGCTTCATAACCGGCCTTTTTCACCCGAAAGGCGGCATCGGCGAAGTTTTTGATGATCTGGCCGATCTCGTTGATTTCCAGTTTCTTGGGGGTCTCACCGGTCATGCGGGAGGCCACGGCCGAAGCGGACACCGGCTGTTTGCCGTTTAAAAAGAAGGAAAAGTTGTACCGGCCGGCATGATTGAGCTGAACGCAGGAACGGGCGCCGTTTTTTCGGATCACGTCGGCCAGCCGCTTCAATCCCGGGATGAAATCATCTGAATGGGCCCCGATGTTGGTGCTGTTTCCGGAAAGATCGTCCACCGTGGCATATCCCACGCAGATCATACCCGCTCCACCCCTGGCGCGCACTTCGTAAAAATCGATCAGCTGGTCGGTGACGAAAAAATCTTTGGCCATGCCCAGGTGCATGGCCGGCATGTAGATCCGGTTTTTGATATCCATCGAATTGATGCGGATGGGCTGAAACAACGGGTCCATGAATTACCCCCTTTTAAGAATCAAATTGAATTGTCTTTTGGAAAAATAAGAAAAGACCCAACGGCCATTTAAGTCAAGCAAAAACAAAAAGCCTATTTTTTCAGGCGCTGCCGGGTTACACAGGAAATGCCTTCGCCGTTGAAGCCCGGACTGAAGCACTTGTTGTCCGACACGCAAAAGGTGGTTTTCCGGTCCCCGGACTGCCAGCGCCGGATGAGATCCGGCTCGCAGATAAACGGGCGGCTCATGGAGATAAAATCCGCGGTGCCGTCGTTTACCAGGCGCTCTGCGGTGTCAAAGGAGCGGATTCCGCCCACCAGGATCAGGGGGATGTCGATTTCTTTTTTAAACGAACCCGCATCTTCTTCAAAATAGGCCTCCCTGTCGGCAGTCGTGATGGCGGTGCGGCTGGGGGAGAGCTTGCCCCCGGACAAAAGTCCGCCGGAAACCTCGATGGCATCCAGGCCGTTTTCGGCAAGAATTTTTGCCGCCCGGACCGAATCGGCCAGCGTCAATCCATCCTGCGCATAGTCCTGTCCGTTTATTTTGATCAGCAGGGGGAAATCATCGCCGACCATTTTCCTTATGGATCTTACGATCTCCCGGTGAATCCGGCAGCGGTTTTCAACACGGCCGCCGTATTCATCCTTCCGGCGATTGTAGATGGGGGAGAGGAATTGGCTGAGCAGGTAGCCGTGGGCGGAATGGATCTGCACCCCGTCAAATCCCGCGAGTTGGGCCCTTCTGGCTGCATCGGCAAAGGCGGCGGTCAGGGTGCGGATATAATCGGGGGTGATTTCCAGGGCCGCGGGCGGGGTGAAGCCGTCGATGGCGGAAACCACCATGGGCGGTTTCCCGGTAATCTGCTCCATGGCGAAAAACCCGGAATGGGCCAATTGGACCACGATCTTTGCGTCTTGTGCATGCACCGCCCGGGTCAATTCCGAAAGGCCGGCGATGCGTTCGTCCTCGTGTATGCCCAGCTGCCAGGGACCGGCCTTTCCCTCGGAAAGCACGTAGGCGTGTCCGGGGATGATCAGGCCCACCCCGCCTTCGGCAAGTTGGGTCAGCATTTCGATCAGTCTCGGGGTGACCGAGCCGTCGTCTGACGCAAGCCCCTCCCAGGTGGCGGAGCGGACAAACCGGTTGGAAAGTTCCATGGCCCCGATGCGGCCTTTTTCAAACAGGATGCTCATCTTTTTTCTCCTTGGTCGTAAAATCTTTATTAGACCGGTTCCACCCGGCAGGGCACATATCGGTGGATGGGTGTGCCCATAGGGTCCCGGTGGGATGCTTTGGTCAGGTAATTGACATTGATGCCGTAGACCTCGTCTTCGTAAATCAGGCCGAAACCGTGGGGGATGAGCACCGTGCCGGGGCGGACCCGGTCACTGATTTCGACCTCGCCAATCCGGCTGCCCGCCTCGGTGACCACCCGCACCCGGGCGCCGTCGGAAAGGCCCAGGTTTTGTCCGTCAATTTCGTTCATGGCCACGGTGCAGGCCCGTTTCCCCTTGTTCCAATCGGGATTGCGCATCAGCGTATTGGCATTGCAGCGGGTGTGGCGGCCGGCATTAAGAATCAGGGGGAAATTTTCCGGCAGGGCAAGGGCGGCGGCTTCGGTGTCCGGGGTCAGGGATTTGACTTCATTTTCCATCTCCGGTATGCAGAGCTCGATTTTTCCGGAAGGGGTCTTGATGCCTGCCATGGGGTTTTCCGTGTCGGCAACCCCCACCCAGAGCCCTTCGGGATGGTCCATAATGGCATCGAAGATTTTTTCGCCCTGGTCCATGCCAGGGGTGAAGCCTGCCCGGGCGGCGTTTTTCCGAAAGGATTTGGGCGCGGTCATGAGCATGCCCCACAAAGCGGCCCTGGCGGCGCTGTCGTAAACCCGTCCCAGGGTTTTGGCCAGGACAAAGGGCATGGCGGCAAAGGCTTTGGGCTCGGCGGCGGCAAATTCCATGAGTTTTGCGCCGAAAATCATCCGGTCGCCTTCGGCTGCTTGCTTAAGTGAATCCGGGATGTCCGGCACCAGTCCCAGCGCCTCGGCCAGAAGCGTAAATATTTGAGCGGCCTCCAGGCAGTTTTCCGGCGGGTTCACCACGGGCCGGCGCATCTGGAAATAGACGTCCGGGTAGGTCCAGGGGAAGAAGGTGCCGTCCCAGGATTCATAAAACGTGCGGCAGGGAAGCACGTAGTGGGCCAGGCGTGCGGTTTCGCTCAGGACGATGTCATTGACCACCAGCAGGTCGAGTTTAGCAAACGCCTTTTCGTAGGCGTCCGTGTCCGGATAGGCGCGCAGCGGGTTGCACGCGCTGACGTGAACCGCGCGGATGCGCTCCGGGTGATCGGTAAGGATCTCTTCGGGCATGACCGCCGGCGGAAACGACCCCGCCGCCGACGGCGGCATGCCCGTGGCCACGGTGCGCCAGGTTTTGGGATCGCGTTCGTCGGCGTGAAATCCCATGGGCATGACCATGCCGGGGACGATGTTTCCCCCCCGCACCCCGAAGATGCCGCACACCGCCCCTAACATATTGATGAGATAGCAGGAAAGCGTGCTTTTGCGGCCCATATAGATCCCCAGATCCGGATGGACGCACCAGCGCCGGGTGGTCATGAGCCGACACAGTTGCCGAATCTGATCATAGTCCAGTCCGCAGAGGGAAACGGCACCCCGGGCGTCAAACCCCGCAAACCAGGGCCGCACCTGCTCGAAGCCGACCGTGTGACCCTCCAGATAATCCCTGTTCTCCCAGCTTTCCTCTAAGATGATGGCGATCATGGCCTTGGCCAGAAGGGCATCCGTGCCCGGCCGGACGGGAAGATGGATGTCGGCCAGCGCCGCGGTTTCGCTCTTGCGGGGATCGATGATCACCAGCAGCCGGTCCGGGTCCTTGGAAAATTCCTTTAAAACGACCGGCGCCCGGGGCATCTGGTGGCTTTCCATGCCGTTCCACCCCCAACCTACCAGCATCTTTGCCTCATTCTCGTCGGGAATGGCCACATTGTACTGCTTGCCCAGCATGCGGCCGAATACCCACCAGGAGCCGGAAAATTCCTGGCCAGCCGAGGAGTAGAAATTCTGGGAGCCCAGCGCCCGCAGGATGGAAAGCCCGAATGCCCCTTCGAAATGCCCGCCCTGGGAAGAAGCCCCCATGTAAGCCAGGCAGCGCGGACCGTATTGGTCCACCAGCCGGGTCATCTTTGCGGCGATCTCCTCGATGGCCTGATCCCAGGAGATGGGCGCAAACCGGCCGTCGACCCGTTTGAGCGGTTCGGTCAGCCGGTCTGCGGGGTACTGGTGGTAAATCACATTCAGGCCCTTGCGGCAGGCATACCCCCGGCTCCGGGGGTTGTCCCTGTCCGGCCGGACCTTGACCATGCGGCCGTTTTCCACCATCACTTCCAGCCCGCAGTTCTGGGCGCATAATACACATCCGGTCTTGTGCCACTGATCCATGGCGATCTCCTGTATCCTTGGCTTTGTCGTGATCATGCTTTAATTTTTGCCCCCTCTGCCAATTGTTTCTGCAACAGGAAATGTGCATAGCCAAAGACATGCCGATGGGTTTCTCCCGGCGAGCATTGCTTCATTATTTTGAAATGCTTCTTGATGAAGCGCAGCGGCCGCATCCTGGACTGTCTGAGCCGACAGGCGAGTTTCCAGGATGCAGCGCAGCTTCATCTTAGAAGCATTCAAATAAGGAACAGTGAGCGGGGAGAGACCCACCGGCATGTCGCCTCGCTTGAGCACGCCCTTCTTGAGAAGAAGCATCCGGCCTTGCATCCCGTTGTTTAAAACGTGATTCCCCGTTTTTCGGCCATCTTCAGCATCTGATCCATGCCGGTTGCCGGGGGGACGCGGCGTTGCGCCTCCTCCTTCTGGACCAGGGAGATGGCCTCTTCCGGGCAGGTGATGACGCACAGGCCGCAGCCGATGCAGCGGTCCCGGTTGATGCGGGCCGTGTCGTCGTCACTCATGGAGATGGCATTCATCTGGCAGCGATCCAGACAGGTTTCGCATCCGGAGCAGGATTTTTCGTCCACGGCGGCAAACCAGTTGGAGAATACCGCTTCGGCCGGTTTCTCCAGGTCGTTCAGAGAGGCCAGATACGCCGCAGCAGTCACCGCAGCAGTTGCACATGCCCCCGGGGTTCTGGGTGGTGGCCGGCTGGGTCACCAGGCCGGCGGCCTGGGCGTCGGCCACGATGCGCAGGGCTTCATCGGCGTCCACCTTGCGCCCCATGTTGTGGTCTAAGTAATACTGACCCATGGATCCGAACATGAAGCAGACCTCCAGGGGCTTTCCGCATCCCTTGTCCATCAGCTGCTTTTGCTTGCGGCAGATGCAGTCGGTCACCACGATCTGTTTCATTTTCTCAAGCAGCGCTTTGACATCCTCATAAGGGGCGATGTGCTGTTCGGCGGACAGGGCTTCTGAAATCGGAATGGTGCGCAAAAAAGTGTCCGCCCCTTTGATCATGGCCTCTTTGAAGCCTTCACCATAATATTGATCCAGCATCCCGGCAAGTTCGCGGTCCAGCTGTGAAACCTGGAATTCAAACAGGCCATGCACGAAGGGAATCGCGCCGTACCTGACCGACTCGGGCTTTTTGATCCGGAACAAAAGCTTTCGCGCCGCCATGTCCTCAAGCCGGGCCGCCACCGCCTCCACGGGCTGGGAAAGCCTGTCGGCCACCGATTCCGGGGTTTCCAGCATGGGACTCAAGGCCAGAAACATCTGCGCGTCGGCTTCGGTAAACAGCTTTTTTAAAATTTGAATTTCAATGCCGGATTGAGTCGCCGGAAAACCCAGTGAATACTGATCCAGGCGCTGCTGCAGGTCTCGAAAGAGATTTGATTCCATGTCGGGGGCTCCTTGTCCAGGTGGTTGTGATTTGACGATCATTGCCGGAAATATACCGATGGGTATATTCCCGGATAAAAAAAATCAGGTTCGGATGGACTCGATCAATTGCTCCACATGATCGATGGCATGCTGGATGTAGTCTTCCTCCCGGGCAATCTTGGCCAGGATGCCGCCGCCCTCGAACAGGGAGAGCATGATATGGGCGATTTTTTCGGGTTCGGTTTCCGCTTTGGCCTCGCCGTTTTTCCTGGCGGCTTCAACCAGTTTTACGATGGCCGCCTTCCAGGCGGCAATGGCTTCCATGGTCAGACGGCACAGCACCTGGTGGGTGTCGTCGGCTTCGGTGGCGGTATTCAAGATGGGGCAGCCGCCGTGGGCCACCATGGCGGAATAGAGCTTCCGGTACGCCCGGGGATACACCAGCAGTTTGTCGATGCAGGTATCCTTTTTTTCCATTTCGCGGGCAAAATATCGGGCGATGTTGCCGACATTGTAGCGAAACGCCTCTATGGCCACTTCATCCTTGTTTTTGAAGTTGCCGTAGATGCTCCCCTTGGTCAGGCCGGTGGCCCGGGTGAGATCGGAAAGAGAGGTCCCCGCATACCCTTTTTTATTGAAGATGGGCGCGGCTTTTTCCAGTATGAACCGCCGGGTTTTTTCCGATTTGGGCATATCCTGATGCTTCATGGCAAAAACATACCGATCGGTATATTTTAAGTCAAGATCAATTTGATCGTCTTGAAAATTTTACCCACAGGATCGTCAACTCGGGTTTGCGGAAAAAAATCCCGGGAATTTCACGGGTGCGAATGCGTATTTGAAAAGCGATTCGCAATTGACCTTTGCGGGAAAAATCTGGTATGGCATGTTATCATCTACTCGGTGCGGAGGCGCCTCTGCTTGTCAAATCAGCCGCGGCGACCGGGCCGCCGCATATCAAACGATCAAATACAGAAGGATCGTAAAATGGCAGAAAACTACTACTACATGTGGGAATTCATCACCAGCATCACCATCATTGTCCTGGTGGCCGCATACATCATCCATGATCAGATCCGGCTGCGTTACCAGAAACTTGATGAACCCGATCAGCACCGCAAGACCGCCCGGCTCAACGGCATCACCCAGACGCTGCTGGGCGCCTATGCGGCCATTGCCGGCCTGTGCTGGGTAATATATATGCAGACGCACCGGATTTTTATCAGCCCCGAGCTGGAGGGATTCCACAATCTGGTGCCCGCGATCCTGATGGGACTCATCGGCATTTTAACCTTTGTCACCGGGCTGCGGAAATACCGGCATGGCGAAAGCGCGCCTGAAAACAGCCCTCGGACGAGTTAATTTGAGTATTTTGCGCATGCGAATCGGCCCATCAAACAGGAAAGGATAAAGCAAATGGCGGTTGAACAGAGAAGACTGGCAATCGTAACCTCGCTGGGGAAGAAATATTCGGGAATGGTGGATGTCCCCAGTTCAGCCTTCAGGACCACCGACCTGCTCAACAGCGCCAATCTCTTCTGGCGAAACCCCAATGAAAAAGTTTATGACAACGCCCTCATGATGTATGAGGCACGGCTGTTTCTGGATGAATCCATGGTGTATCGGAAATTTGACCGGATTCAGATCAAGCTGTCGGAAATTTTCTATTTTTATGATGACATCGAGTTCATCGGCGATGAAATGGAAAAAAAACGGGCCGCCGTGATGATTCAAAACACCCAGGAAAAAGCTCAGTCGGTCAATATCATCACCAAAGACGTCGCCAGTTCCTTCTATGATATCAAAGGGCAGTTTTACGGCCTGTTCAAGAAGAAGTCCAAGGACAAATTCGTAGCCCTGACCCAGGCCGAGATGGTGGAGATCTGCTGGAAGCAGGACCGTTGGATCAAACGTGAAGTCAAATTGCCCTTCGGGTTCATCGGGGTGAGCAACAATCATATCGAAGCAGTGACCATCGGGTGATCCCCACCTGATTTTTATTGCATAAAAACGCAGCTTCCCGGCTGCGTTTCATTTTCAGGCCCGCCGGATGCTTGCGTTCAATCATACTATTTAATGGACTGAACGGCAATCGATTGGCCCGAATGTCAGTGTTTTTTCATATCCTTCCCATAATAATCGATCCGCACAGGTGAAACGGTATTCGCTTGACTTTATCGGCATTGTCCCTAGTTTAAGTGAAATCTAAAAGAAGGGAGAGGAAATTCTCATGCAAAAAGTAGAAAACGGAAAGTTTGTCTGTGTCAATTACAAAGGAACACTGGACAGCGGTGATGTATTTGATGAAACGCAAAACGATGAACCCATGGAATGGCAGGTCGGCTCCGGTGACGTCATCAAGGGCTTTGAGGATTCCGTTGTCGGAATGTCTCTAAACGAAAAGAAGATGTTTACCATCGCTCCGGAAGACGCCTATGGAATCCGCGACGAAGGCAACATACATACCTTTTCCCGCAAAGAGGTGCCTGAAGATATGAATCCTCAGGAAGGCGACATTATCTCGATTCAGATGCAGGATGGGGAACAGATCCCGGCCCAGATCACCCAAGCGGATCATGAAAAAGTGGTGGTCGATCTGAATCATCCCCTGGCCGGCCTTCCACTGACCTTTGAAGTCGAGGTGGTGGGCATCAGCGATACACCGACCCAGCCGCAGGAAAGCTGCGGATCGGGTTGCGGCTGCGACTGTTCTTCCGGATGCCATTGATGAAGCGATAAATCATCTGCGAAAAAGATCACCAGGGGGATGGCATGGAAAAAGGCTATGTGCAGGTCTATACCGGAAAAGGCAAAGGAAAGACGACGGCCTCACTTGGATTGGCGCTTCGTGCCGCGGGTGCGGGGTTGAACGTATATATCGCTCAATTCATGAAAAAGGGGCATTATAGTGAATTGACCGCCCTTGAGCGGTTCTCGGACCGGATTCGCATCGCGCAGTTCGGCACCGGGAAATTCATCCGCGGCAAGCCTTCCCCCGAAGATATCGCCGCCGGCCGGCAATGCCTGCAATCATGCCGGGAGGCCCTGCTATCCGGCAAATATGACGTGGTGATCATGGAGGAAGCGGCCATGGCGGAAAACTTTGGCGTGATTCAAACCGCTGATATTCTGGAGGTGATCGCTGCCCGTCCGGATACCGTTGAACTGGTCATAACGGGCCGCAACATTTCCGACGAAGTGGTCAGGGCCGCCGACCTGGTGACGGAGATGAAGGAAATCAAGCATTATTACCAGAACGGGGTGGCAGCCCGGGTGGGGATTGAATACTGACATCTGCATTCAAGCGCCTGCCTTGTTCTGGCTTGCGGCCTGGCTGCCCCGGCACTTTTTTCGAATGCAGATTGGAATAAATGAAATGAAATGCGGCCCACGAAAAACAAGTCCAGCCAGAACAGTCACAGGTCCTGACGCTGCCCCTTTTTTATCTCTTTAATACGTCCACCGCCTCCGATTCGCTGAAAAACCATTCGCCTTCAGACTGTTTGAGCATGCAGGTCAATTCCTGAACTTCCTCGTATGGCAGTTCGCCGGCATCGCCCCGGGGAAGGGCCTGTGCAATCACGGTGAAGCTGACGGCTGCGGTCTCATCGTCGAGCATTTCGATGGTAAAATCATAGAACCGCATCGAGATGCTTTGATATTGCGATCTCGCCGCCATGATATGCGACATCAGGTCATTGCGGGAATAGGTGCCGAAAACGGAATGGGAGGGGAGATTGAGAAAACAGGGATTGGTAAACATCCGGCCGATCCGTCTGGCCTTTGCGGCGGCGACCAGTTCGGTTTCTGCCGGGTCCTTTTGCATATCGACACGCAGCTGATCAAAACGCCCTTTGATTTTCGCCTCGTCGGATTCAAAATAATGGAAAAATGCAAATGCGCCGATGGCAAGAAGCAGCCCGAAAATGACGGCGTTTCTGGCATTTACCATAAGGGACTACCCACGATCCGGCTGACCGGGGTCTGGCCGAAATCGTGGACCTCCATGGGGACGCTGCGGTTGTCGCCCACCACATAGACATGGTTTTTTTTGACCTTCCGGGGGGGCAGCTCCCAGGCTAACGAAGCCCCGGCATAGGGTTCCGTGATTTTTTGGCCATTGACATACAGATGGCCGTCTCTAAAAGCAATGGTATCATTTTCCACCGCCACCACCCGTTTCAGCAGCATGACATGCGGACCGGCCCACCTCACCAGCACCACATCCCCCCGTTGAATTTCGGAAAACGGATATTTGAGGGTGAAACAGAAATTAAACTGCCCGTCCCGGTAAGTGGGGTCCATGCTTTGGCCGGACACCCGAAAAGGGATGAAAATATACTTGAAAATGATAAAGGCGCTCAGCGCCACCAGCGTCGTCCGGATTAAATACCCCCGGGTGGGTCTGGGCATCAGAAATTTGCGCAGCAAAATGTTCATGAGGTCAGCAGCACCCATTGAATTTGTTTTATGTTCTGCTATCAAACATAAACATCGCGCCGGTCGTTTCAAATCGGGTTTTCTCCGTCACGGGGATAACACAAGTTCAAGTTCACAGGTCCGGGTATTGGCGGTCAACCGCCCGCTTGCAGGGCCGGGATGGGTGCGTTCGATAAACGTCAGATGGCCGGTGCGGTGCACCATAATGATGGAAGAGGAGCGGGTGCCGTAGATTTCGCTTTTTATGAACACGGATGAAAGGACCTCCTCCCAGGCACTTCCCACGCCTGTATCGGGAAGGGATTTTCGCGGCGGTCTTTCGGTATCTGAAAGCAGCGTGAAGATGGATTTAAAATCGATTGGGCCCGATCGGGACAGGATGTCACGCATTCCCGACCGGGCCTTTTCCAGCTTGGGCCAGGGGGTATCCAGCAGGTGGTTGCTGATCCCGTGAATCCCGTCATCGATCATCTTGATGCCGCCGTTCATATTGGAATACCAGAAAAGCCTTTCTGCGGTTCCCGCCACCAGGTTGAAGGCATCATAGCGATCCTTTTCCCCGGCCACCGTTTCAAGGTATGCCGCCGGCGCCTCATTGCCGGACAGAAACCCGGTGACCAGAGCCCCCCGGGAAAGCTTGGCGGGCCGGCCGGGCATCAGGGCCTGGGGGCTCCGGTAGTTGGTCACCGCTGCGATCCGTCCGGAAGTCGACACCCCCAGCCATGTGCCCCGGCCTTGCAGGTCCCGCCCGGCCAGAATCTTTGGGTGATCTTCCCAGAAATCCAGGGGGAGCGTCGGCCGGTTGTAAAATTCATCCCGGTTGGCCGCAATAATCAGGGGATAATCCGGCCTGGTATTGGTGCAGATGATGATCAGGCACATTTTTTTGCTATTTTGCGCAAAGTTCGCATTTAAATGTCCGCATGCGGTTTAAAAGCGGGCAAAAGGTCAAATAAAAAGGGTCATTTTAATCTAAAATGGCGGCTCGAAAGGATGATGTCAATAGCCGTCTTCCGGAGGGGCATGATCCGGAAAATTTCACATGCGAATCCGGATGACCGGCCCGTTGGGAATGGGTTCCCTCCAGCGGCGGCAGCGCAGTTAATTCTTGCTTTTTTTACAGGGATTTGTTAATTAAAATAATTTGTTCGGAACAAGATTTCGGAACAATATTGACGGTCCCGTAAAAAGTCCAGATTACCCCATTTGCGGATGCGGGTCTTCACAACCGTTTGCAATGACCCGGTTGGCTTCCCGCGGTCGCCCCCGGAAACTGCTGTTTTTGACTTTTTACGAATCCAGTCAGGCCATACGCGTAAAATTCATTATTACATCATATATTCAGAAAGGATTGAAATATGCGAGAAGTAGTCATTGTCAGCGGTGTAAGAACCCCCGTCGGTTCGTTCGGCGGCGTGCTGAAGGATGTGTCCGTGGTGGAACTGGGATCCATCGTGATTCGGGAGGCCCTTAAAAAAGCCGGGCTGCGTCCGGTTGTGGGGGATACGATGATCAAGGCCGCTCCGGACAAGCTTGCAGACCAGGGAAAGGTTTCCCTTGAAACCGATGCCGACCGCTGGGATGCCGATGCAGCCCCCGTGGTGGTGGATGAAGTGATCATGGGAAACGTGCTCACCGCCGGGCAGGGGCAGAACCCCGCGCGCCAGGCCATGGTCCGGGCGGGCGTCCCCAAGGAAACCCCAGCCTTTACGATTAACAAGGTGTGCGCCTCGGGGTTGAAGGCAATTGCCCTGGGGGCCGCGTCCATCATGAGCGGCCAGGCGGACGTGATCGTGGCCGGCGGCCAGGAAAGCATGAGCAACGTTCCCATGGCCCTGCCCAAGGCACGCTGGGGTTACCGGATGGAGGTGACCGGAAAGGGCGAACTTTACGACCTGATGGTATTCGACGGCCTGTATGAAATATTTTACGGGTATCACATGGGGCTGACCGCGGAAAATATCGTGGAAAAATACGGCATTTCCCGGCAGCAGCAGGACGAACTTTCTGTTTTGAGCCACCAGCGGGCCATGAAGGCCATCAAGGACGGCACGTTTGCCCGCGAGATCATCCCGGTCACCATTGCCTCTCGCAAGGGGGACATCGTGGTGGACACGGATGAACGTCCCATGGAAACCAACATGGAAAAGATGGCCAAACTCAGGCCCGTATTCAAGAAAGACGGCACCGTGACCGCCGGAAACGCCTCGGGCATCAATGACGGCGCGGCCGCCGTGGTGCTGATGAGCGCTGAAAAAGCCGCACAACTGGGGCTTGCGCCCCTGGCGAAGATCCGCTCCTTTGCCGCCGGCGGGGTGGACCCGGCCTACATGGGCCTGGGGCCGATCCCGGCCATCCGCAAGGCGTTGGTCCAGGCATCCATGCAGATGGGAGATGTCGACATCATCGAGCTCAATGAAGCATTCGCCTCACAGGCCATCGCCTGCATGAATGAATTGAACATCCCCGTGGAAAAACCGAACCTGGCCGGCTCGGGCATATCCATCGGCCACCCCATCGGGTGCACGGGCGCCCGCCAGACGGTGACCATTCTCAACCTGATGAAGCAGGGCGGCGCAAACACCGGTCTGGTCTCCATGTGCATCGGCGGGGGAATGGGAATGGCCATGGTGCTCGAAGCGTAATCCATCAACCGAATTGCAGTTGAAACATGTTTTTTCGTGCATGTGCCCGTAAATGGGCACGTGCACGATGACAATCAGGATTTTTGAATGATAAAGGAGTTACCAATGACAATCAGCAGAAAACTGGGTGTTTTGCTTCTGATGGGCGTTCCGGCCATCGTGGGCGGCGGCATCGTTTTTCATTTCTTTCAGAATTATACGGCCATGATCATGTACGAGATCCTGCTGGGACTGACTGCTTTGGGACTGGTCAGCCGGTAATCCGAGCGTTTAAAGGGAATTGAACGGAGAGATATGGATCAGATCGAGGAAAAACGAGCGGAAATCAGCATCGAAAAGGAGATGAAGCAGTCGTATCTCGACTATGCGATGAGCGTCATCATCGGCCGGGCCCTGCCGGATGTCCGGGACGGGTTGAAGCCGGTCCACCGGCGCATTCTTTTTGCGATGCGGGATTTGCGAAATGACTGGAACAAGCCGTACAAGAAGTCGGCGAGAATCGTCGGTGACGTGATCGGTAAGTATCACCCCCACGGCGACACCGCTGTTTATGACGCGCTGGTGCGGATGGCCCAGAAATTTTCCATGCGCTATCCCCTGGTGGACGGCCAGGGAAATTTCGGGTCCGTGGATGGAGATCCGCCGGCGGCCATGCGGTATACCGAAGTGCGGATGACCAAGCTGGCGCAGGAAATGCTGGCCGACATCGAGAAGGAAACGGTTAATTTCCATCTCAACTACGACGAAACCATGGAGGAGCCCGACGTCCTTCCGGCCAAGATTCCGGCACTGCTCTTAAACGGCTCCTCCGGTATCGCCGTGGGCATGGCCACCAATATTCCGCCGCACAACCTGATGGAGCTGACCAGTGCCATCAAGGCCCTGATCGACAATCCCGATCTCGAGGTCGAGGATCTGATCCAGTACCTCCCCGGACCCGATTTTCCCACCGGCGGAATCATCTACGGAAAGCAGGGGATCATCGATGCCTACACCACCGGCCGGGGCAAGATCCGCATCCGGGCCAAGGTGGAAATCGAGCATGACAAGGCCAACAAGACCGACACCATCATCGTCCGGGAAATCCCGTATCAGGTCAACAAAGCCTCCCTGATCGAAAAGATCGCGGACCTGATGAAAAACAAGCAGCTCGAAGGGGTCCGCTACGTCCGGGATGAATCGGACAAGGAGGGCATCCGCATCGCCATCGCCCTGCGCAGGGACCAGGTTCCCGAAATCATTTTAAACCAGCTCTACAAGCAGACGCAGCTGGAGAACAATTTCGGGATCATTTTCCTGGCGGTGGTGAACAAGCGGCCCGAATTGATGAATCTCAAGGAGATCCTGGAGCATTTCATCATTCACCGCAAGGACATCATCATCCGGCGGACCCGATACGACCTGAAAAAAGCCGAGGCCCGGGCCCACATCCTGGAAGGGCTGATCATCGCCATCGACAACCTGGATGAAGTGGTATCCCTGATCCGGAGTTCCCCGTCGCCGCCCGAGGCAAAAGAAAAACTCATTTCCCGGTTCGAACTGAGCGATATCCAGGCCCAGTCCATATTGGAGATGCGCCTGCAGCGGCTCACCGGACTGGAGCGGGACAAGATCAAGCAGGAGCATATCGAGGTGCTCAAGGATATCGCGCGGTTCAAGGAAATCCTTTCCAGCGAGCGGATTATCTTAAACCTCATCAAGGACGAATTGTCGGAAATTCAGGAAAATTTCGGAGACGAGCGCCGCAGCCAGATCGTGGCCGAAACCCGTGAAATCACCCTTGCCGACATGATCGCGGAAGAAGACATGGTGGTGACCATCTCAAACAGCGGCTACATCAAGCGCAACCCCATCACCATGTACGCCCAGCAGCGCCGGGGCGGCAAGGGAAAGACCGGCATGGGGACCAAGGATGAGGATTTTTTGGAACACCTTTTCGTGGCCTCCACCCACCACACCTTCCTGTTTTTCACCAACCAGGGGCGCGTGTACTGGTGCAAGGTCTACGATATTCCCCAGGGAAGCCGCACCAGCCGCGGCAAGGCCATTGTCAATCTTCTCGACTTCAGGGAAGATGAGCATCTGACCACTATCCTGGCGGTGCCGGAGTTCACGCCCGGCAGCTTTGTCATCCTGACCACCCGGTCCGGCCTGATCAAGAAAACCGATATCATGGCCCTGTCCCGGCCCCGGGCCGGCGGCATCATCGCCATCGACCTGGTGGAAGGAGATGAACTGATCGCCGCCCGGCTCACCGACGGCTCCCTGGATGTGTTTTTGTGCTCTGCCGCGGGAAAGTCGATCCGTTTTCACGAATCGGACGTTCGCCCCACCGGCCGCACCGCCAGGGGCGTCCTGGGGATGCGCTTTGCGGCAGACGACCTCCTGGTGGGCATGGCAGTGCTGACCCACGGCGAAACGCTCTTTACCGCCACTGAAAACGGTTACGGCAAACGGACCCTGATCGATGAGTATCCGGTGCAGAAGCGCGGCGGCAAGGGCGTGATCACCATAAAGACCAACGAGCGAAACGGCAGGGTGGTGACTATCCTGGTGGTAAACGATACGGATGAGGTCATGCTCATCACCGATATCGGAAAAATCATCCGGGTCCCCATAGACGGCATTTCCGTGATCAGCCGCAACACCCAGGGGGTCAGGCTCATTGACATGGAACCCGGGGAGCGGCTGGTGAGTGCGGCCCGGCTGGCCGAGGCCGAAAACGGTTCGGAAGATTCAGAAGACGATTCCGACAGCGAATCCGAAGAAGAGGTTGAAGAATAAAATGGGCAGCCATTCGGTCCGCATCGGGGTGGTGGGCGCCGGCAGCTGGGGAACGGCCCTGGCCAGTCTGCTGGGGACAAACGGGTATGAAGTCGAACTCTGGGCATTTGAAACGGAAGTCAAGGAGAGCATTGAAAACCGGCATGAGAATTCCGTTTTCCTGCCCGGGATATCGCTTTCGGAAAATATCCGGCCGTCTACGGACCTGTCTGAAGTGGCGGCCAAAAAGGATCTGGTGCTGATCGTGGTGCCCTCCCATGTGATGCGCGATGTCGCCGCCCGGATGGCCCCGTATCTTGCCCCGGAAACCGTAGTCGTTTCTGCATCCAAGGGAATCGAGAACAAGACCCATCTCACCATGACCGGAATATTGGCAGAAATCCTGCCACCCGCTTTTGTCCCCCGTCTGGCGGTTCTTTCCGGCCCGAGTTTTGCCCGGGAGGTGGTGGCGAAGATGCCGACCGTGGTGACCGCGGCCGCAAAGGATCCGCTGGTGGCCGAATATGTGCAGGCGGTTTTCGCCTCCCCGTATTTCCGGGTGTACACCCATGATGATGTCATCGGCGTGGAACTGGGCGGGGCGGTCAAAAACGTGATCGCCATTGCCTCGGGCATCGTGGACGGGCTTGGGCTGGGACTGAACAGCCGGGCGGCGCTCATCACCCGGGGACTTGCGGAGCTGCGGCGCCTGGGCCTTGCACTGGGGGCCAATCCCCACACGTTTGCCGGCCTCTCCGGGGTGGGCGACCTGGTATTGACCTGCACCGGCACCCTGAGCCGAAATCACACGGTGGGCGTTCGGATCGGCCAGGGGGAAACCCTGGACGAGATTCTATCAGACATGAAAATGGTGGCCGAAGGGGTGAAAACCGCCCGGTCGGTGTACAATCTTTCCAATCGCATGGGCGTGGAGATGCCCATCTCCCATGCCGTCTACCAGGTCCTCTATGAGGGGCTGGCGCCAAAAGATGCCGTGTTTCAGCTGATGACCCGGGATCTCAAAGATGAACTCGAGGATATCCGCTGACGGTCATCGCCCGGCTTCACGGCAGGCATCGTCATCGGATTTAATCTGGAAAATCGCGGGAGCAGGAATCCGTGCGCCGTCCTGAATACCAGAAACCGCTTGCGGACGGCTTTGCCAAGGTTATTTTTTTTACAGGCAGCAAGTGTCCGGCCGATATGCCATCTGATGTGACTGAAAACAAAAAGCACAAGGGGGAGGGGCACCGGAAACGGCTTCGGGAGCGGTTTCTGGCTTCCGGTCTGGAGGGTTTCCACGATTACGAAGTCATCGAGATGCTGCTGACCCTGGCGACCCCGCGCAAAGACTGCAAGGATGCGGGAAAGGCGCTGCTGAAGCGGTTTAAAACCCTGCCGGGAGTGCTCGAAGCGTCTGTGGCCGACTTGTGCGCCATCGACGGCGTCGGCCCGGTCAATGCCTTTGGAATCCGGCTGATCAAGGCAGTGGCCGACCGGTGCCTGGAAAAGAAGCTGACCCGGAAGGATCCGCTCAACAACTCCAGAGATCTGTTTGATTTTCTGTACCACCGGATGGGGGCGAGACAAACCGAATGTTTCACGGCGGTTTTTCTGGATGCAAAAAATCGGGTGATCGCTTCGGAGATCCTGTTTGAAGGGACCCTGAGCGCAAGCTCCGTCTATCCGCGGGAGGTGATCCGAAAAGCCCTTTCGCACCAGGCGGCCGCCCTGATTTTTGCGCACAACCATCCTTCCGGGGACCCGGAGCCGTCGAGTGCGGATCACGCCATCACCCGTCAACTGGTGTTTGCCTGCATGACCATGGGCATTACGGTGCACGAGCACATCGTGATCGGAGACAAGGTGTATTTCAGTTTCGCGGACGCCGGAACCATCGCCAATTTTACCCGGGAGTTTCAGGCCAGGGGATCAAATCAGGTATCGCGGTAATGGCAGATCAAAAAAATTCCAGGCCCGAGTGCCACGGCAATCTGGACATCGTGTTTCCTCCCGGGGAGGACGGCCTGCGGCATTCCCCGGAAAAATGCATGCGGTGCGAGTTTAAAACCGAATGCATGCGAAGCGCCATGACACGGCCGGCCGGCATCCGGTTCGAGGAAGAGCGGGTCAACAGGGCATATGCTGCCGGAAAAATCGGTTTTGTGCGGCGGTGGTCGAAAATCAAGTATCTCCGCCAGAAATCAGCCAAACCAAAGGATCATCAATAGGCCAAAGGAGAGTCCGCCATGCGGTCCATACAAGATCTGGATGTGAAATCAAAAAGAGTTCTGGTGCGGGTGGATTTCAATGTCCCCCTCGATGATCAGGGAAATATAACAGATGACAACCGGATCCGCTCCGTCTTGCCCACCATCCGCTATATTCTGGATCAGCAGGGAAAACTGATCCTCATGTCCCACATGGGTCGGCCCAAGGGGAAACCCGATCCCGCGTTGACCCTGGCACCCGCTGCCCGGCGTCTGTCCGAACTGCTGGATAAAAAAATCGAAATGGCCCCCGACTGCATCGGCCCGGAAGTGGAGAAGCTGGTTTCGCAGATGAAGCCGGGCGATGTCGTGCTGCTGGAGAACCTGAGGTTCCATGCCGGGGAAAAGAGCAACGATCCCGAATTTGCGAAAAAACTGGCTGCCTTGTGCGATGTTTACATCAATGACGCGTTTGCCGCCTGCCATCGCGCCCATGCCTCGGTGGACGGCATTGTCCGGCAGGCGCCGAAGAGCGGGGCCGGTTTTCTGCTGAAAAAAGAGATCGATTATTTCCGCCAGGCCATGGAGCATCCCCGGCGGCCGCTGGTCGCGGTTCTGGGGGGCGCCAAAACCTCCACCAAGATCGGGGCGCTGGAGAATATGATGGGGCGGGTGGATAAGTTCATCGTGGGCGGCGCCATGGCCAACACCTTTCTAAAGAGCCTCGGCCACGACATGGGGGCTTCCAGGGTGGAAGCGGACCTGATCGAAACCGCCGGCGCCACCCTGGATGCGGCTGAAAAGAAGGGTATCCGGTTCTATCTGCCCGTGGATGTAGTGGCGGCAGACCGGGTCGATCCAAAGGCCCAGACCCGGATCGTGCCCGTTCAGGAGGTTCCTGAAGGATGGATGGCGCTCGATATCGGTCCGGCCACGACCCGCCTGTTTGGAGAAGCCCTTGAAGACGCCAGGACCATCATCTGGAACGGGCCCATGGGCATTTTTGAGATGGACGCCTTTGCCCGGGGCACGGATGCCCTGGCCCAGAGCATTGCCGATGCGCATGCGCTGACCATTGTCGGCGGCGGCGACACCGGGGTGGCGGTCCATAATACCGGGCTGGCCAATCGGTTTTCCTATATTTCCACCGGCGGAGGGGCATTCCTGGAACTGATGGAAGGAAAAGAACTGCCGGGCGTGGCTGCGCTGGCGTAATTCGAGCGGGTCTTAAATAAACTAAAACGGAAATGCTGCGGTGCCTTTCGATAATTGCACCATAATGCCGCTTGCCGCATACATAAAAAAATTCAGATATCCGATCCTGCTGATTGCCGTGGCAGCGGCGGCCATTTTTCTGTTTTGGAATCCGCTTGTCGACTTCTATTATCTGTTCACCGATCGGGCTAAAATTGACCGGTTTATCTCCGGCTGGGGGCCATCCGCCCCCTTGGTATTTATCCTCATCCAGATCCTGCAGGTGGTCATCGCTCCATTTCCGGGGGAAATCAGTGGCTTTGTCGGCGGATATCTTTTCGGCGGACTGCCCGGGTTTTTTTATTCCAGTATCGGGCTGGCATCCGGGTCAGCGATTAATTTCTGGATCGGCCGCCTTCTGGGGAAGCGCTTTGTCCGAAACCTGATTCCTGAGGATCAGTTGAAGAAAGTGGACCGGTACCTGGAGCGGCAGGGAATCGTTTTGCTTCTGATCCTTTTCCTCATTCCCGGTTTTCCCAAGGATTATCTTTGCATGCTGCTGGGCGTGTCGAGCCTGCCATTCGGGATTTTCATCCTCCTGGCCTCCTTCGGACGCATGCCGGGAACCCTGATGCTGAGTCTGCAGGGGGATCTCCTCTATACACAGAATTATGCAATATACACCGCTGTCTTCGTTGTCAGCATACTGCTGGTGGCAGCCGCTGTTCGCTATAGAAAGGCGATCTACGCATGGGCGGAGCGAATGGATAAAAGATAGTCAATTATATCAGTTGACTATTTGAATGGAATTTGATACGACACCCTACATGGATAATGGAATTTGAAAAATGATCACGGGAGACGCCTTTGTACTGTTGCATCAGAGAGGAACTGAGTCTTGCCGATCGGCTGAGGCGATCATATTACAACCTGTTGCGGGATGAACTCGATCAGTTTCTGATCGACAAGGCCCTGACGCAATCCTACCGGAATTTCGCCGCGCGGGATATCCCCTATCCGTTTGTGGAGCGCCGGGAACTCAAGCCGCGTGCCCGCACACCCAAGGTTGAATATGAATGCCAGAATTCCTTTTTGGTGTTTTTCGTGGAAGACACCATCCCTACCGAGCATAAAAAATATATCCGTTTTTTCGACAACAACCGCACCACCAAGACAAACCTGCTTCGCGCCAATACGCCGCTGTCGCTGGAACCTGAATTTGACCGCACCCAGAAGTATCTGGAATCGGCCCATTTCAATAATTTCATGGACGAACTGCTTCCGGTGGATTATGCGCTGCTGATTCAGCGCGATCCCTCCTCCTCCACCGGCAAGAACCGGTACATGCTGTCTCATTTCCATGTCCGCATCGACTGGCCCATCACGGAAGCCGCAGAGGACCTGGCCAAGTACCTTCGCTATATTTCCAAGGACATCTACGAAAAAGGAGAGAAATACGCCGAGGATATTCAGAAGAAATTTTTTGAATATTATGGTCTTCCGGACATGGTGGGCGGGCGCCGGACCGCAGCCATCGTGGGGGCGCAGTATCTCAGGCGGGTTCCCTGCATTTCCTCGGTATATGTCTCCAGCAGCGAGTCGAGGGCGCTGATCCGGTATTCCGAGTACGGGGTGAGCAAGTATGTCCTGATCAAGTTATCCGGCAAGGAAATGAACAAAATCGCCGATGCCAGCAACATGCCCATCCGCGATTTCAAAAAGAATTACATGATCGACAAGCATAATACGGGCGGTCTGTTTATCTTCCATACTTCCTATACCTACAATTCCCATGCCCTGCCGCCGGAAAGCGGGAAATTGCGGGAACTCAAACCCGAACTCTACTGGCTTTCCGTAGGGGACCAGCAGATTCTGCCGCTGCCCAGAGTATGGGAATTCAGACCGCTGAAGTACAACCTGATCTACACTTAAGCCGCTATATTTTTGAGCATGGCGGTTTCATCGCAATCGGGAAACTTGACGCAGTGGATGCAGTCCGCCCAGATCTTTAAGGGAAGCTCTGCTTTATCGATGGCTATAAACCCGAACTTTTTAAAGAATTCGGGTTTATAGGTCAGGGTGAACAATTTTTTGATCGCAAACCGCCCCGCCTCTTCAAATGCCGTTTCCATCAAACGGGTACCGATTTTCCGGCGCGTAAAGTTCTCCCTTACGGCCAGGGAGCGGATTTCCGCCAGGTCCTCCCAGCAGAACTGAAGCGCACAGCATCCGACGATCTGACCATTTTCCGGTTCCACATATACCGAAAAATCCCGTACATGGTCGTACAGGCGGCTTAGGGGGCGGGCCAGCAGTTCCCCCTTCTGGCCATAATGCTTCAGAAGGAGATGTATTTCCTTGATGTCTTCTATGGTGGCTTTTCGAATCATAGGGGTGTTTTAGCACCAATGGGGTCTAAATCAAGGCTTATCTTGCCGGTGCGCCGCTTTTTCGAAACAGGGCGGGAACACCGCCGCTCTCTTGCGGCAGGGGTTTTCCGGTGTCAGGATCGATATCGACCTTCACCACGTTGTCCGGCATGTCGAAAAACTGGTACGGCCGCAGGGCAAGGGCCTGCTGCATGAAATTAATCCAGATGGGCAGGGCGGCCGCAGCACCGGTTTCGTAAGGCCCGAGCGTCGTGAATTGATCATTTCCCACCCACACGCCGGCAGCGATGGAGGGGGAATAGCCGATGAAGGTGGCATCGCGGCATTGATTGGTGGTGCCGGTCTTTCCGGCAACCGGGTGATGAATGACCCCGGCCTTTTTGCCGGTTCCTTCACTGATGACCCCTTGAAGCATGTCGGTGACAATGGCGGCGCCCGTCCGGGACATCACCGCCCGCTTTTCCATTTTCGGCCGCCAGATGGACAACCCGTCCGGCCCCAGCACGTCGGTGATGCCGTATGGACGGACATAGCTGCCCTGATTGGCGAATACGGCATAAGCGGCCGTCAGTTCCATGAGGTTGACCTCGGAGGTGCCAAGCGCCAGTGAAAGATAGTTCGATAATGCGGACTCAATTCCCAGCGATCTGGCAAATGCACTGACGCCTGCGGGGCCGAGCTTTTCCATCAGCCGGACTGCCGGCAGATTTTCAGAATGGGTCAATGCCTTTCGCAGGGACATTTCTCCCTGATACGAATTGGAAAAATTTTCCGGCTGCCACACATCCTCCGGTGAAGACCCCTTAAAGGCCGCCGGAGCATCCAGGATCAGCCGGTTCTGCTCGAATCCTTTTTCAATGGCCTGTGCATAGACGATGGGCTTAAAGGCCGAGCCCGGCTGGCGGCGTGCGTCAGTTGCACGATTGTACCTGCTTTTCCGGTGATCTTTTCCGCCCACCATGGCCAGAATGCCGCCGGTCTGGATATCCAGTGCAACCAGTGCGCACTGGGGGTCGGGATCTTTAATCCGGTTTCCGGCCATCCTTTCGGCGACCGCATTGATCCCACGGCCTGAAGCCTGCTCGGCGAATTCCTGCAGGGGGAAAGAGAGGGTGGTGAAAACGGTCAGTCCGCCCTTGTACAGGAGAGCGGCTCCGATTTCTTTTTCCAGGACATTTTTAACGTAATCTGCAAAATAAGGGGCGCGGGTTCCGTTTGTCTGATTTTGCGGCGCGATGTAGGTCTCATGAATCGCCTGTTCATACTGGTCAGGTGCGATGATCCCGGTGTCTAACATCTGCTTGAGGACGATATCCCTGCGACGAACCGAAAGCGCCGGGTTCACCAGCGGAGAATAAACCGATGGCGCCTTGGGCAGGGCGGCGATCAGGGCGCATTGCGCCAGATCCAGTTGGCGAACGCTTTTTCCGAAATAGGTTCGGGCAGCCGATTCCACACCGTATGCGCCACTGCCGAAATATACCTGGTTCAGATACAGCTCAAGTATCTCATCTTTCGTGTACCGCCGCTCCAGCTGCAGGGCCAGAAAGGCCTCCTTGATCTTCCGCTCTATGGTCTTGTCCCGGGTCAAAAAAAGGGTTTTTGAAAGCTGCTGGGTGATGGTGCTGGCGCCCTGGACGAATTCTCCGGCAATGAGGTCGTGTATGACCGCACGTAAGATCCCCTTGATGTCGATGCCGCTGTGTTCATAAAATTGGCGGTCTTCGGTGGCGATCAATGCCTTTTGGAGATAGGCGGGAATCTGATTGATGGGCACGGGATCGCGCCTCTGGGTATATAATTCCGCCAGCAGTGTTTTTTCCAGCGAGTAAATCCGAGTCACCGCTGATGGCTTGAAGTTTTCCAATTCTCGAATCTGGGGAAGATCCCGGGTAATGGAGACCATTACCCCCGCCGCCACACCGCATAAAATAGCGGCAAGGATGGCTGTGGCCCCGGCGATAAACCTTATTTTACTGTTTTTTTTCATCTTTCAATCTGCCTAAGGAATACCGATATGCTTGATTTTTGCTTGACAGAACGGCCGAAGCGGTGTTAAAAATTTGTTTTACAGGCGCGTAGCTCAGAGGAAGAGCGCTACCCCGACACGGTAGAAGTCGTTGGTTCAAGTCCAATCGCGCCTACCAATAAAATCAAGGGATTACAGTATTTGCTGTAATCCCTTTTTTTATGTGTGGTGCCCGGGTGGTGACCGCAATCACTCAAGCTTTTTCTTTTTCATCCCGTGCCTTTTTAAATTCCCCGACGAAAATCAACAAGCCATTAAGTCGTGATTTTATAAATTTTTGCCTGCGAAGATCTGATGGCCTTATTAACAGGAAATGGGTTGTTCTCATTTTCAGACAATGATGGCCTTGGGCTCCCAAAAGGATTTGATCTTTTTGAAAAAAATTGATATTAGGTTTTAAATCGGTTGTCTTGGTGGTCCGGTGATACATGATGCTTAAAAATCAAGGCATATTATATAGCGGGGATTGAAAAAATGAAATACCAAAAGTGGTTTCTGCAGTCAAATGGGTTTTCATTGATGGAACTGATGGTGGTGATCGCTATTATCAGTCTGCTGGCGGCTATCGCGATCCCGAATTATATCCAATATCGAAATAAAGGATTTTGCAGCCAGACGGAAAATGATGCCTATATCGTTTCAAGAGTGATCAGCGATTATTTTTCCATGCCTTCGCATTCCCAAACGCCCCGGATAGATGACTTGAAGGTGTCGACCAATAATCCCAAGAGCCACATCCAGATTTTCGGAAATGATCCCAATGAGGTTATCACTATCGTGGTGAAGGATCATACCGGCAGGTGCCCTGACGATTACCAGCGTGCCCATGACAACTGGAATTCGGTTACCGACCAGTTTACGAAGGTAATAAAATGATCGCCAGGCCTCATGCCATGGCTGCCGTCCAGTTTTATCTCCAAAAGAATTCCGAATAAACCATTAAGTCCCCTTCACGAAAGTACTTCTTCAGCAAAAAACGACCTCTGCGCTTCTTTGATCGCTTTGCTTCGGTGTTACAGGATTGTAAATATCAAAGAGAAAAATGATGTCAGATAGATAATGAAAAACAGCAAGGGCATGCAAATGGAGAGGATTCTGGGTCTGGCAGCGCCGACGAATCCATCCATTCGGAATGCGCCCTGGGCGGGGTAGATCAATGTTTCTTCCCCGTCCGGACTGGTGATTCGGCCTTTTTGTGGATTAAAAAACAACTCTTCGTCGGAAATGATAAATTCCCCGGCTGCATTCATCTTGCGTTCCAGAAATCTCGCCTGAAAATAGTTGAGCTTGAGTTTGAGCTGCAGCCGCATGGATGATGCGGTCCAGTAGGAATTAATGAATATGCCGATGACATGGCATAGAAGGACAATCAAAACATCCGTTGAGTTGCCGAACGTCCGGTTGTTACTGGAAATGCACATCAGTAAATACGCGGTGGGGAAAAAAACGGCAATGTTTAAAAAAATAAACGCGATCTCAGACCATTGAAGACGTGCCTGGACTCGATTGATTGAAGATAGAATGGCAATGTATTTCTGAAGTGTTCCGGAAACCGTCTCTTCAATATTGACCGTCACAGCATACCCCTCTATTTCTTTTCTAAATACGTTTTCAATCCGCATGCAATCAGTAATTTGATTGTAAAATCGAATCTTTGATCTTGGCAAGTATATTGAAAAATAATGTGAAGGTCAAGATTTAGATCTTGTTAGCAGCTTTCCAGAAACCTGATATCGAAAGAGGATCTCTGCTGATTCACAGCAAATGTAAACTTTAATGCACAATTGTATAGTAAAATACACGATATGAGAAGCGTTTTACCCTGTCGGAAAATTATAAAGGTCTATCGGGAGGGCAACCATAGTTGATGAGTGAACATTTCATCAGCCTTAAAATAGTATTCCGATACCTTATTTTTAGGACTGAAGTGGAAATTCGGGAATCATCCCGATCATTTTTGCGAAGAGTTATATAAAACATAGTTTAAAAATATAGTAGAAGAGAATGTACTTGGTATCAAATTTGCAAAATAGTTTTACATTCATTAATTTAGATTTTTAATCCACTGAATAAACCGAAAAACTGAGGCAATGAAACCCGATTTGAACTTAATTTAATCAATGTGAAAAGGGGGTGAAAGAGACCGCTGATCTAAAGATTTCAGTATTGCCGATATTCTTGTGTTCGAAATGGATCTATTGACTAACTCACTTAATGAGGAGGCACCATGAAATCAAAGATATTTATTATTGCAATTGCGCTGGTTCTGGTCATTACAATTATCCCGGCCATGGCTAAAGGGCCCAAAGAAGGGAAAGAAAAGCCGGGGGACGTTTATCTGTATGAATTTGGCACCCCCAATTATGTTGATGGCGATGTGACGCTTTGCTGGGATCTTGCGGATGTCCAGCCGGAAGGCGCCGTTACAGATGCGCTGAAATATTCGGTGGTCCTCTATGGTGATCTGGAATACAATTACGGGACAGTCGAACCCGGTGAAACGGTTTTCGAAGAAGCGTTCGAAGTCTGTTACAGCACTGTCGATATGTGCATTGACATCGACTCCGGCGAACTGACGGCCGCCATTGCCGAAGCCCTGCCGGAAGACCTCAATTCCTTTACCTTCAGCAATATCTTCGCAAAAGTAAAGGGGCTTGATCCCGGAAAAGAGGGATTCGGAAAAAAGCGCCAAGACAATGTGTTTTCCGAGCCGGTGGCCCTCGAAGGGATGATTGTATATCCTGAGGAGGTAGCGCCGCCTGCTGAGTAAGTTCGTTTTAATGTCGATACGGGAAGTGGATCGGGGCTGCCGGCATGCAGCCCCGAAATTTTTTGGAGGTGGGGGACTCAGTCGTATTTTACATCCAATCCGAATTCCCGTGATTTTACTATCCCGAGGTGCTTCGTTTCCGGAGTATCAATGCCCAATGAGTTCAATGTTTAATGTGTTTTGCGAAATATCGTAGATATTGACCCCGAAATCTTCGAATCCCTTCAGGATTAGCACATCTGCCAGTTCCTGGGGGCTTCCCGCGTAATCCACCGCCACCAACGCCTCGTTGGGGGTCATTTCCAAAATTCTCTGGTTCTTGATACCGTCGGTGGTGCGCAGGGATTCCCGGAACATGACCAGGTAGGGCAGGATATTTTCTCCCTTTATGTGGAGATTGATCATGCCGGTATTTCGTTTCAACTGCATCCATCGGGCATACACCTCATCGGCCAGTTTCAAAGCCGCCTGGCTCCCGGCGTCGGCAAGGGCTTTCCGGCTGCCGGCGGTCAGGTCCCGTCCGATTGCGGCAGTGCTGTCTTCGATGGTGGTGATCGCCTGTCCGGTTTTCACCGAAAGCACCCGGGCGTTTATGGTCCCTTTAAATGACAATGTATCCTTGCCCATGCGATTGGGGGTCTGGTCTGCAATGGCGGTTCCCGGGACCACCAGGTCGGCATTGAGCAGTTTTCCGAGTGCGATCGCGGCTTCATCTGAAAGCTGGGCGGGAAGGTCCATATCATCGAAGAGCTCATCCGGGATGTTTTCCGGATCGATGACCGGAAACCCGTTTTTCTCGAATGCCGCCATCATGGGCCGGGCGGCGGCGTCCACCTGGAAGAGGGGTTTGCCCTTGCGCCACCAGTATTGAAATGACAAGTCGTCTGCATAACGCTCCGCCACCAGGAAAACCACCGTGGGGAGCGTCTCGGCCCCCATCAGGATGCCGGCTTCCACCAGTTCCTGTTTCAGCTTGTCTTTGGAGACAGATACCTGGACCAGCACCCGGTAATCGTTTTCCGTCTTGATTTCTTTTAATACCTTGTAGCCGATGATGAATTTGTCCCGCTGGCCGGAAAGGAGTTTGCTGAGGGGTTCGAATTCATCGGTGACGGTGGTGGCGGGAAGCATTTCAATGGCGGTATTTTCCACCGATGTCAGCAGGCACTCTGCAATAGCGGCATACCGGGCATTGGGAACATCGGTATAGATCCTGCTCACACCAATGGTGGTGACGCTTTTCAATTCCGGTTCCACCTGCGCCCGGGCGGTATGGCAGGAAATAGCCACGCCTGCGGCGCAAAATATCAGCAAAAAGAGTGTCTCTCTTAGGTATCCGGCATACGATCTCATGCAGCAACTCCTTTTGTCATCAGGTTCTTCTCTCCAATGCGTGGTCGGCGATCATCATGAGTGTTTCCCGGGTTTGGCAGTCATCGAAAGCGCGCATGATATCCTTCGCCTGTTCTATATGGGTCCGGGCGAGACGACGGCCATGTTCGATTCCTCCGTATTCATGCAGCAGCTGGAGCAGTGAGCGAAATTCGGTTTCCTCGAAATTCTTGTTGAGGATGATTTTTTCCATCCGGTCCCGGTCCGATGCATTTGCCCGGGAGAGGGCATAAATGACCGGCAGTGTCATTTTCCCTTCCCTCAAATCCGCCCCGACGGTCTTGCCGAGCACGGAACTGTCCGCGATATAATCCAGCAGGTCGTCTGCGATCTGGAAGGCAAGCCCCACATGGAAACCGAACCGGGCCAGGCGCGCCTCGGTCTCCGGGGTGGCGCCGGCAAGAGCCGCGCCGGTCTGGCAGGCGCCCTGGATGAGAAAGCCGGTTTTGCGGGTGATCACATCCATGTATTCGGATTCCGTCAGGGAGATGTCGCCTTTCCGGGTCAACTGCAGGATCTCTCCCTGGCACATATGCTCCGTAATATCGGCGATCACGGAGATGATATGGGGGTTGTGCGTTTCCGATGCAATGCCAAGCGCCCGGGCCAGCAGGAAATCGCCCACCAGAATGGTCACCGGCGCCCCGGAGATGGAGTGGGCCACGGGTTTTCCCCGTCGGGTGGAAGCTCCGTCGATGACATCATCGTGCAGCAGGGTGGCGGTGTGCAGAAATTCGATGACGGTGGAAAATTTGTTGATGAACGGGTCGGTATATCCGCAGAGACGCCCGCAGAGGATATTTAAAAGCGGCCGGATGCGTTTTCCCCCGCTGAAGATGAGATGCCCGGCGGTTTCGCGGATGAGTCCAAGATGCGGATTTAAATTGCGCTCCAGTTCGCGTTCGATATTTTTCAGATCTTCCTGGATTCTTTCCGCCAGTACCGGTTTCAGTCCGCTCATATCAACTTTCCCTTCAGGTCATACTCGAATGCATCGGTCATTTCAACGTCGACAACATCCCCGATGGCCAGGTCTTCTGCTTCGATATATACGATTCCATCCACTTCGGGGGCCTGGAACTGGGTCCGCCCGATATGCAGGCCCGGCTCCATGGATTCCTCCACCAGCACGCGAAAGTTGCGGCCCACCCGGGACTGGTTTTTTTCATAAGAGATTTTCGCCTGCAGTTTCATCAGTCGCTCATACCGGGTCCGTGCCGTTTTTGCGGATACATGTCCGGATAAACGATGCGCCGGCAGATCTTCGGAATCCGAATAGATGAAAACGCCGGCATGATCGAAACGGGTCTGCGCCATGAAATTTTGGAGCATTTCGAAATCCGCCTCAGATTCACCGGGAAATCCCACCATCAGCGTGGTTCGAAGTGCGGCTTCGGGCATCCGGGCCCGAATCGCGGCAAAAAGGGAGTGCAGCGACTCCGGGGTATAATTCCGGCCCATCCGTTTCAACACTTTTGGGCTTGCATGCTGTACGGGAATATCAAAATACGAACAGATGTTTTCATGCCGGGCCACGGTGTCGATCAATTCTTCCGTCGTTTTGTCCGGTGAACCGTACAGGACCCGTATCCAGGTATCCGATGAAAGTTTGGCCACAGCGTCGAGCAGCATATGAAATGGCACCTGCGGGTCCAGGTCGTCGCCATACGCGAAGGTTTCCTGCCCGATGACAACGATTTCCCGGTATCCCGCGGCGATGAGCGCACCGGCTTCAGATAGCACATCCGCCATCGGCCGACTCCGGAGCCGTCCCCTTAATCTGGGGATGATGCAGTAGGTGCAGTGCCGGTTGCACCCTTCGGTAATTTTGAGATAGGCCAGGGGATAGGTGCTCACCCGGCGGGCGGTTTCCGGATGCTGCAGGGGCATGGCTTCGGGGGCGGGAAGGAGGCAGGCGCCCGGTTCGAGGTCCCCCCGGACCGCCGAAATGATCCGGTCATAGGCCCCGGTGCCCAGAAAGGCGTCCACTTCCGGCAGCGCCCCGGCGGTATCCTCCCGGAATCGTTCGGGCATGCACCCGGTGACGATGAGCCGGCGGCAGGTGCCGGACGCTTTATGGCGGGCCAGCTCAAGAATGGTATCCACGGCCTCGTCCACCGCAGACTCGATAAATCCGCAGGTGTTGACCACAATCGCTTCCGCTTCCGCTGGATCGTCGGTGAGGGTAAATCCTTCGGCGGCGAGCATCCCGGTCATGATTTCGCTGTCCACCAGGTTCCGGGCGCAGCCGAGACTGCTGATGTGTATCCGCATGCCCTTATTTGCCGGGAAAGACCGGTTTGCGTTTCTGGGAGAAAGCGGTGATGGCTTCCATCAGATCATCGGAGGGGATGATATTGGTACTCATGGAGGCCACATATTTCAGTCCGTCCGCAATCGATTTTCCCACGCCAAAATTCAGTACGTCCTTGGAGGCCTGGACCGCCAGGGGAGAATTGCCGGCGATTTCCCCGGCCATCTGCTCCGCCCCCGCCATCAGGGAAGTCATGATCGGCAAAGATGTCGTTGACCAGCAGGATTTCCCTGGCGCGTTGGGCATCGATGCGCTTGGCCGTATAGGCGAGCTCCCGGGCCAGACCCTGGCCCACGATCAAAGGGATCCGCTGGAGCACCCCCACGTCCGCCACAAAGCCGACCGCGGCTTCCTTGAGGCAGAATTGGGCATCCTGGGTGCAGATCCGGATGTCGCAGGCCGTCGCCATATCCAGGCCCGCGCCGATGCAGTAGCCATGTATGGCGGCAATCACCGGTTTCCGGCACCATTCGATGCAGCTCATGGTATCCTGGAGCGGATATATCTTGTGCAGCAGGGATCGCTTGACCCCGCCTTTCTGTCCGGATTCCATCAGTTCGGGAAGTTCGGCGGCCATTTCCATCAGGTCGATGCCGGCCGAAAAGCAGGGGCCTTTGCCGCTGATGACCACCGCACGGATATCGTCATCGCGGTCCAGGTCTTCGAAAATTGGAAGCGCTTCCCGCCATGCCGGAGGGTTCATGGCGTTTTTCTTCTCCGGCCGGTTCAGGTAAACCCATGCGACCGGCGGTTTCTTTTCGACGATATAGAATTGATAATTGCCCATGATTTCTCCTGAATTAGGGGGTCGGTGCGCCATGTCTGCCAAGATATTAAATTTTTATCGTTATCATCATCATAAAAGAAAATAAAGGAAGAATTGCGCCTTTGCCAGATACAGATGCGAAAACCGGACCTTTCCCCGGACCTTTCCCCAGACCTTTCCATTGACAGGGCAGGGCAATCCGGTATGGTAAGCCGTCATGATGGATATTTCACTGAAGCTCAATCAGCCGCTTCATATCGGCGGCAAGACGATCGACAAACGATTGGTGCTGGCGCCCATGGCGGGGCTGACGCATATCGCTTTTCGGCAGTTGGTGGAAAGCTATGGCGGATACGGGCTGCAGTTTACGGAAATGTGCAACGCCCGGGCGATCCCGCATGAGAACCGGCATGTCTCGCCGGTGTTCAGGTGGCGCGACAGTGAACTGCCCCGGCTGGTCTGTCAGATTTTCGGCTCCGAGCCGGCCTGCATGGCCGAAGCTGCCCGCCGTATCGAGGATGAGGGCTTTTTCGGAGTGGATCTCAATTTCGGGTGCTCGGTGTCCGCCGTCTGCAAACGAAACAGCGGCGCGGCCCTCCTGAAATCACCGGAACAGGCCCTTGCCATCGTCAAGGCGGTCCGCCGCGCGGTCCGATTTCCTCTTTTCATCAAATTCAGAACCGGATGGCAGGACCGTCCGGAGCCGGCGGTCGCCATGGCCCGGGCCTTTGCGGAAGCCGGCGCCGATGCCCTGACCTTTCATCCCCGGGTGGCGCCGGACCGCCGCTCCCGGCCGCCCAAATGGGAATATATTGGAAGGGTCAAGGATGCGGTGTCCATACCGGTGTTTGGTAACGGCAACGTGTTCACCGCCCACGACTGCCGAAAAATGATGACCCAAACCGGGTGCGACGGGGTCTCTTTGGGCCGGATCGCCGTGGCCCGTCCCTGGGTGTTTGCAAAATGGTCGGACGGATGGCTCCCGGGCCCCGATATCTACCGGGAAAACGCGCTGATGCTCATCGATTTGCTGGAGCGTCATTACGAGGAAGTTTCCGCCCTGCGGAAATTTAAGAAAACAGCCCCTTACCTGTGCGCCATGTTCCGCTACGGGCATGGTCTCCACAAACAGCTGGCCCACGCCCGGAGCCTGTCCGAGCTGCGCTTAACGGTCTTGCGGCTTTTGGATATGCCGCCGGAGACCGGTACGGGGCCCAACTTGAATCTTTTTGCCTGAAGCGCCGGGGCCGTCCATCCCCAAGGCCTGCGGCAATGCTGAATTTCATGTTTTTTATTGAAATCAGGGCAGATATTGTTATTTTATTGATTTGTTTGTCTGCATGATCATGAGTAACGTTTATTTGCGGGAGAGACCTTGTCCGGTTCGGCACGGTTTTTCGGCTGCACACAGGAATAATGGAAAAAAAACTTTATCAACTGCCAAAAACCACGCTTTCCATCCGGGAAGCGTTCGAAGAACGGGAAGCATCGTTTATTTCCCCCCTGGGTATGCTTTCTTCAAAATCCCGGGGCCGCCTGCGGGAGGAGCCCCAATGTCCCATCCGCACGGTGTACCAGCAGGACCGGGACCGGATCGTATTCTCCAACGCCTTCCGGCGTCTGAAACACAAAACCCAGGTATTTCTGTCCCCCCTGGGTGACCACTACCGGACCCGGCTGACCCATACCCTGGAAGTGGCGGAAATCGCCCGGACCATCAGCCGGGCCATGCGCTTGAACGAGGACCTGGCCGAAGCCGTCGCCCTGGCGCATGACCTGGGGCACACCCCCTTCGGCCACAGCGGAGAAACCGCCCTAAAAGAGATTTATTCCCCTGATTTCTGCCACAACCGACAGAGCCTGCGGGTGGTGGATGTTCTGGAGCGAAACGGGGAAGGACTGAACCTGACCTATGAGGTCAGAGACGGCATATTAAAGCATTCCAAGGGATTCGGGGATATCATGCCCTCCGATCCATCCGAGAAGGCCTGCACCGTGGAAGGCCGGATCGTGCGGTTTGCCGATATTATCGCCTACTTAAACCACGATCTCGATGATGCCATCAGAAGCGGCGTGATCAAAAGAGAACAGGTCCCCGCCTTCTGCAGCCGGGTGCTGGGGGAAACCCATTCCCAGCGCGCCACCGCCATGATCCGGGATCTGATTTATTCCAGCCACGTCAAAGACGACGAGTTGGTTCTTCAGTTGAGTGATCCCGTCCAGGAAGCCATGACCCGGCTTCGAAAATTTTTATATGAAAACGTGTACCGGTCCGAGAGGGTGCACGCGGAATTTTTCAAATCCAAAAAAATGATATCCGAGGTCTATGCCTATTTTCTGACGCACCCGGACGTGCTGCGTGAAAAGCTGGCGGGCATGGAAATGGAAGCCGCATACGACGAAAACATCCCCATTGAACGGGTGATCTGCGACCTCATCGCCAGCATGACCGACCGCTATATCCTGAACCTGTACCAGGATATTTTCATTCCCACCCCGCTGGTCTGAAGGAGCCCTCCCGGTTTTGCCCGTGACCCCTGCGTTTTTAAGCGTTGCCCGTCCTTTTCTGGACCCGCTGCATGCCCTTTATGGACAAATGGATGCCGCTTATGCGAAAACAGCCGCATCCTATGGGTTTGAATGTGCGGGGTGTTCGGAAAACTGCTGCCTGACCCGCTTTTATCACCACACCCATATCGAATTTGCCGGGCTGATGCAGGGATTTTATCAACTGGAAACGCAGGCGCAGCACCGGATCAGACAGGAGGCGGCCGAAGTCAACCGGCGGGTGACAGAAGCTATGGAGCGCCGGCTGACCCCCCGGGTGATGTGCCCCGTCAATGGGGATGGCCGATGTCGCCTGTATGCGTTTCGCCCCATGATCTGCCGCCTGCACGGCCTGCCGCATGAATTTTGCCTGCCGGGAAAGCATCCGGTGTACGGGCCCGGATGCCATGAATTTGACCGCCGCTGCGCAGATAAAGGGTATGTCCGGTTTGACCGCACCCCGTTCTACCGCGGTCTGGCCCTGCTGGAGCAGGCGTTTCAGCAGCAGACCGGCCTTGCGGGCAAATTGAAAAAGACAGTCGCCCAGATGCTCCATCCCTTGGATGATGCCACCACTTGAAATCACAAAAGATTTTACGCCATGAAATATATTGAGACCACTGCCCTGACCGATATTCCGGGCCGCCTGCTGTCGCCCGAGGATACCTTCAATTTCCGTTGCCACCCGGAAATTTCCTGCTTCAACCGCTGCTGCCGCAACCTCAAGCTGTTTTTGCACCCCTATGACATCATCCGCCTCAAGCAGCACTTGGGGATCTCTTCGGGGGAATTCATAGAGGCCTACACGGATGTGGTGCTGCGCGACGGGCATTTTTTCCCGGATGTGATGCTGCAAATGGCGGACAACCCGGAGCGGACCTGCCCTTTTCTGACGGACGCCGGATGCCGTGTGTATCCGGACCGGCCCCAGACCTGCCGGGCGTTTCCGGTGGAGCACGGGCTCTATTACGACGCTAAAACCGATCAGACCCGCCGGGTCCATTTTTTTCGTCCCCCGGATTTCTGCCGGGGCGGGAATGAAGATGCGCCCTGGACGATCAAATCATGGGAGACCGACCAGGCGGCGGCGTTTTACAACCAGATGACCATGATGTGGGCGGATCTGCTCAGGCATTTCCAGTCGGATCCGTTCGAAGGGGCGGGGCCGGAGAGCCAAAAAGCCAAAATGGCATTCATGGCCGCCTACAACATGGACGCGTTCCGGGAGTTTGTTTTAGACAGCACGTTTTTGAAGCGTTACCGCATTAAGACAGAGCTGCGGCTGAAGGTCAAAACCGATGACGTGGCCCTGCTGAAGCTCGGGATGGCCTGGATCCGGCTGTTTACCCTGGGCCAGCCCTCAAGGGAGATCCGACCGAAAAAATAAGGGGTTGCCCTATCCGTCTTCCACCTTCTTTTTCATCAGTTCCCGCCATTTATCCAGGCGCTGTTTGATCAGCTTTTCATCCCCCCGGTCCGTGGGATGGTAAAAAAGGCGCCCCTTGAGCTTGTCCGGCAGATAATCCTGGGGCACATGGGCGTCTTTGTAGTCATGGGCGTATTTGTAATCCTTTCCGTAGCCCAGGTCCTTCATCAGCCGGGTGGGGGCGTTTCGGATATGCAGCGGAACGGCAAGCGTGCCGGTATCCCGGATGGTCTCGCGCACCAGTCCGTAGGCCTTGTAAATGCTGTTGCTCTTGGGCGCGGTGGCGAGATAGGCCGCTGCCTGGGCCAGGCAGAGATCCCCTTCGGGAGAGCCGAGGAACCGGTAGGCTTCCATGGCATCCATGGCGACGGACAGGGCCCGGGGGTCGGCGTTTCCCACATCCTCGGAAGCAAACCGGACCATGCGCCGGGCAATGTAGAGCGGGTGCTCCCCAGCGGACAGCATCCGGGCCAGCCAGTAAAGCGCCGCATCCGGGTCGCTGCCCCGCAGGCTTTTGTGAAAGGCGGAAATCAGGTTGAAATGCTCGTCGCCGGACTTGTCATAGGACAAGCGCCCGGCGCTGCAGGGCGTTTTCCACATCTCGAAAGTACAATTTCATTTTTTCCATCCCCCTGCTGCAGGACGGTAAACACCGAAATTTCAAGCGCGTTTAAGGCGGAGCGGGCATCACCGTCTGAAATGGAGACCAGGTGGGCCAGCGCCTCGTCGGAGACGGTGGTGCGAAGATTTCCCAGCCCGTGTTCGCGGTCGGCCAACGCCCGCTGCAAAAGTGTTTTCATTTCTTCGTCGCCCAGGGATTTTAAGGTGATCACCTGGCAGCGGGACATGAGGGCGGGGATGACCTCAAAGGACGGGTTTTCGGTGGTGGCGCCGATCAGGGTGATCAGTCCGCTTTCCACGTGATGCAAAAACGCGTCCTGCTGGGCTTTGTTGAAGCGGTGAATCTCATCCACGAACAGAAGTGTCCGCCTGCGGTGAAAGCTGTGCTGCTGGCGGGCAATATCGATGACGCTGCGGATCTCCTTGACCCCGGAAAGCACGGCGGAAAAATGAACGAAATGGCACTGGGTCTGATGCGCGATGATCCGGGCCAGGGTGGTTTTGCCGCATCCCGGCGGCCCCCAAAGGATCATGGAAAAAAGCCGGTCCTGTGAAATGGCGTTCCGGATGGGGGTTCCCGGTCCCACGGCGTGGTCCTGCCCCAGAAAATCATCTAAGGTCCTGGGGCGCATCCGGTCGGCCAGGGGGGCGGTCTGAGCTGCCGCGTTCCGGGCCTGGTGCTCAAACATATCAGGTGAATCATCGGGCGGCTTTTTGCGGGTCATGGCAAAAACCTGTTGAAATTGGCAATCACGGGATCAATGCAACCGGCTACTTTTTGCAACCGGCTACTTTTTCAACCGCTTTGTTTTGTTCTTCGGCCGCCGGGGAGCCCCGGATCCGGAGCGCTTCCGGAAAAACAGGCGCAGGGGCACCTTGTCCAGACCGGTGCCGGATCGGATCTGGTTGATGAGGTAGCGCTGATATGAAAAATGAATCCCTTCCGGGGAATTGACAAAGCAGACAAAAGAGGGCGGTTTTACGGTGAGCTGGGTGGCGTAGAAAAACTTGATGCGCCGTCCGTGATACAAAGAGGGTTCTGTCTTTGCCGTTGCCCGTTCGAAGATTTTGTTGAGCGGTCCGGTGGATACCCGCGTGTTGAACTGGTCGTAGACCGCTTCGATGACGGGGAAAATTTTGGCCACGCCCCTCCCGGTAAGTGCGGAGATGGCCAGAACCGGGGCGAAACTCACGTACTTGGCCGCATCCTGAAGATCCTCCTTCAGGCGCTTGAGGGGGTTGCCCTCTTTTTCCACCAGGTCCCATTTGTTGAGCAGAAAAATGCAGCTGCGGCCCCGGTCATAGGCATACCCGGCAATCCGGACGTCCTGCTCCGTAACGCCTTCGACGGCATCGAGGAGGATCAGGACCACGTCGCTCCGATCGATGCTTTTTAATGCCTTGATAATGGAATATTTTTCAATTTTTTCCGAAACCTGCTTTTTTCGGCGGATCCCGGCGGTATCGATGAGCAGGCAGGCGCGGTCATTGATCCGGAAGGGGGTATCCACGGAATCCCGGGTGGTGCCGGGATGGGGGCTGACAATCACCCGGTTTTCTCCCAGGAACCGGTTGATCAGCGACGATTTCCCCACATTGGGCCGGCCGATCACGGATATATGGATGACATCTTCGGGAGGGGGCGAATCAGCCGTCGGGAGCGCGGCGGTAAGAACATCCAGAAAATCGGGTACGCCGTATCCGTGCTCGGCGGATATGGAATGGAGGGGTTCCACGCCCAGCCGGAAAAAATCATAGAGCTGCTCCTCCCGATCGGGGCCGTCAATCTTGTTGACGGCATAAAAGACAGGGCAGGAAACCTCCCGGACCAGTTTGATCAGCTCGTCGTCATAGGGGGTCACCCCGGCCTTTCCATCCAGCAGGAGGATGACCGCATCGGATTCCCGGATGGCGGCATGGACCTGTTCCCGGCTGAGGGCGTTTAATTCGTGTGCGTCGCCGGTCGTAAACCCGCCGGTGTCGACCACCGTGAATTCAAGGTCATTCCATCGGGCCGTTCCATAGTGGCGGTCCCGGGTGACGCCGGGAAAATCGTCCACCAGGGCGTCCCGGGTTTTAGTGATTCGGTTGAACAGGGTCGATTTCCCGGCATTGGGATGGCCCACAATGGCGACGACAGGCATGGTCATGGGAATTGTTCCAAACGGATTGGGGATCTTAGGCGGCGATCGGAATGAGAGGGTTTTCAGGCTGCCGTTATCCGGAGTTCAAATTTTGTAGATCACCCGCGTATCGGTGATGATGATGTCCACGTACTTGTCATGGGATTCCATGGGAATGGCCGGCACCAGCTGGTCTTCGAAGGCCAGGGCCACTTTGCGGGCGGTGGCGGGAAGCAGGGGGATGAGGCGGTCGTACCGGCCGGAGCCGCTTCCCAGCCGTCCGCCTTTTTCGTCAAAACCGATTCCGGGGATGATGGCAATATCAATATCATCCGCATCGATGGATTTGCAACGATCCGGGTCCGGTATTCGGGTATGATCGGGACCTTCCATCAGATCGGATTCCAGATCGGCGACCTTGTAGAACACGGTGCCCCCCCCCTTGGGATCAAACAATGGGAGTACGATTTCCTTGGATGACTCGCGGCACCATTTCAGAATGTCCCAGGTATCCACTTCATGGGGGCGGCTCAGATAGAGCAGTGACAGTTCGGCCTCAAGGAAATTGGCAAAATCAAACAGCTGCGCTTCTACTGATTTACGCCTGGCCTGGATGGCCTTTTTCGGCAACGCATCCAGGCGCTCCCGGATTTCTGCTCTAAGTGCCAGTTTTTTTTCGATTAGATCCTCCATTGAGCCACTCCGAAGTAAAATTTCTATTCTCTATATCTGATAATGCGATAAATTTCAATAATGATTGACGAAGACTGAGCAGCGTGGTAATTTTTTTTAATTTAAATGCCTATGGGCACAATATTGGACTCAATATAGGTACAAAATGCTGGAAATCAAGTATGTCCGGCAAAATTTGCCGGAAGTGCGCCAGTCACTGCAAAAGCGGGGGGACACCGCCGACCTGGACACCTTTTCCGCCGCAGAAGAACAGCGCCGGCAGGATCTGTCCGCCATCGAAGAACTCCGCCACAGCCGCAACACGGTGTCTGAGCAGATTGCAAAACTCAAGAAGAACGGCCAGGATGCCCAGCCGCTGG
The DNA here is from genome assembly GCA_963826785.1 of uncultured delta proteobacterium. Taxonomy (GTDB): domain Bacteria; phylum Desulfobacterota; class Desulfobacteria; order Desulfobacterales; family Desulfosalsimonadaceae; genus CAWGYD01. The sequence continues at coordinate 103,643 of CAWGYD010000003.1, read as the reverse complement.
TCCTGGAAATGCGGGAGGTTTCTTTACGCATCAAGGCGCTGGAACAATCCCTGGCCGAGCAGGAGCAGCTGGTCAATGAGATCCTGATCCGGCTGCCCAACATTCCGCATCCTTCCGTGCCGGTGGGAAAAGATGAAAGTGAAAATCAGTTGGTCCGACGGGTAGGCGATCCACGGGTCTTTGATTTTACCCCCAGGCCCCACTGGACCATCGGCGAAGACCTGAAGATCCTGGATTTCGAGCGGGCCGCCAAGATCGCAGGGGCGAGGTTCCCGCTGTATTTCGGCGCCGGGGCCAGACTGGAGCGGGCCCTGATCAATTTCATGCTCGACCTGCACACCGGCTCACACGGATATACGGAAGTGCTGCCGCCATTTCTGGTCAACCGCAAGACCATGACCGGCACCGGCCAGCTGCCCAAGTTCGCCGCCGATCTTTTCAAACTTCAAGACTGGGAATACTACCTGATCCCTACTGCCGAAGTGCCGGTGACCAACATCCACCAGGACGAAATCCTGGATGAGGATCAGCTGCCCATCTGTTATACCGCCTATACCCCCTGCTTCCGCTCCGAGGCCGGCTCCTATGGCAAAGACACCCGGGGGCTGATTCGCCAGCACCAGTTCAACAAAGTGGAGATGGTGAAGTTCGTCACCCCGGAAACCTCCTATGATGAGCTGGAAAAACTGCTGTCGGATGCCGAAACCGTGCTTAAGCAGCTTGATATCCCTTACCGGGTGGTGCTGCTGTGCAGCGGAGATCTGGGGTTTTCATCGGCCAAAACTTATGATATTGAGGTATGGATGCCCTCGCAGGAAAAATACCGGGAAATCTCCTCCTGCAGCAATTTTGAGGGATTCCAGGCCCGGCGGGCGGGTATCCGCTTCAGACGCAAAGGCAAGAAGGGCACCGAGCCGGTCCATACCTTGAACGGTTCAGGCCTGGCGGTGGGCCGCACGGTGGCCGCCATACTGGAAAATTACCAGCAGGCGGACGGCACCGTGGATATTCCTGACGTATTAAGGCCCTACATGGGCGGCAAGGACAAGATAACACTTTGAAAATCGATGATTTCCCCGCTGAGATTCAGCCGCGCCTGATCCCCGCACCCGACGGCCGCCTGATTTACCGGTGTCTGGGGTGCGGCGCTGAATACGGAATCGAAAAACTCCTTTACATCTGCCCTGAATGCCGGCAGGTCCTCTTGCTGCACGATCCTGAATTTGACCGCCTCAAATCCCTTTCCGGAAAACAGTGGCGGCAGATTTTCGATTACCGCCGGATGCTCAACATCCCCGCCCTTAAAGGAATCTACCGCTTTCACGAGTTTATCGGGCCGGTAATTCCTCTGGAATCGGTCATTTACCTGGGGGAAGGGCATACCCCGGTGGTCGAGGCCAATGCGCGCCTGCAGGAAAAGGCGGGGGCGCGGTTTTTTTTCAAGAATGACGGCCAGAATCCCAGCGCTTCCTTTAAGGACCGCGGCATGGCCAGCGCCTTGAGCTATATCCAGTTCTTAATCCAGCACGGCCATGTTTCCGATGTGCTGGCGGTGTGCGCCTCAACCGGGGACACTTCGGCCGCTGCGGCCCTGTATGCCTCCTACCTGCAGCCGGCGGTCAAATCCGCGGTGCTGCTCCCCCATGGAAAAGTCACCCCCCAGCAGCTTTCCCAGCCGCTGGGCAGCGGTGCTGCCGTATTCGAAATCCCAGGCGTATTTGACGACTGCATGAAAGTGGTGGAGCAGCTGTCCGAAAATTACAATGTGGCGCTGCTCAATTCAAAGAACGCCTGGCGGATTCTCGGCCAGGAATCCTACTCCTATGAAATCGCCCAGACCTTCGAGTACGAGCTCAAAGACAAGGTGGTCATTGTTCCCATCGGCAATGCCGGCAACATTACCGCGGTGATGAGCGGTTTTCTCAAATTTTTCGAAATCGGAATCATCGACTGCCTGCCCAAAATCATCGGGGTCCAGTCCGCGCACGCCGACCCGGTGTATCGGTACTACCTGGAATCCGACCCGAAAAAGCGCCGGTTCGAAGCCGTCGCGGTCCGGCCCAGCGTCGCCCAGGCCGCCATGATCGGAAATCCCGTCTCCATGCCCCGGGTGATGCACCTGGCAGACCGGTACAACGAAAAATCCGGCACCCGGAATGTATTTGTGGTCCAGGTCACCGAACAGGAAATCATGGACTGGTACCTGACGGCCAACCGCAACGGGCATGTGATCTGCACCCACGGCGGCGAATGCCTGGCCGGGCTGGCCGCCGCCCGGCGGGACGGGTGGATTTCACCCCATGAAACCGCGGTGCTGGATTCCACCGCCCATGCCCTCAAGTTTTCGGGATTCCAGCAGATGTATTTTGAAAACACCTTCCCGGCGGAATACGAGGTGACGCCCAACCCGGAAATGATCAATGCCCCGGAACTGGTCCGCCCCGAAGACCTCCTGCAGGTCCCGGAGCCCGGCCGTCCGCTTCACGGGCAACCCCTCGATCAGTTTGTAAAACGGACTTCAGAAGAAATCGCCCAAAAATTGAATTTAAAAAAGGTGTAGACGGCATGAAGAATCCGAAAGTCCCTTTTTTAACCGGATGGCTGCTGCTTGGACTGGTGCTTGCCGGCGCCGGCATCTGGGTTCACCCGGCAGACGGCGCATTTATTGAAAAAAAATTCACCGTCTGCAAGGACAGGGGAAGCGACATCCTGTGCGACCCCTATGTGGTCCGTCCGAACGACTGGGTGACCAAGCTGTTTCGGCAGCGGGGGGAGATCTCGCAGAAAGACTATCCCGAGTTTCTGGAGATCTTCAAGCGGATCAACCCTGATCTGCCGGATGTGAATACGATTTATCCCGGCCAGCGGATTCTGATCCCCTTGAAGATTCTGGAACCGGATTCCCTGGAAGGCCAGGCCAGCGGCTCTGTCACCATCCCGGTGATCACCATCACCAGCATTCCGGTCAAGCTCATCGAAAACTCCATGATCCACGTCGTTCAGGAAGGCGAATCGGTTTCGACTCTGCTGAACCGGGACTTCGGGCCGGTTAATTCGCGAAAATACCGCCAGGCCCTGCAGATTTTTAAGTATATCAATCCGGATCTTAAAAATCTGAATATGATCCGGGTGGGTCAGGAACTCAAACTGCCCAAGCCCGGCATTCAGGAGCAGGAATGGTATGCCGGCCTGTTTGACGCCTCGGGCGAACTGATGGTCAAGGCGGAAAAGGAAGCGCCGCCGCCCCGGGCGGAAAAACCCAAAACCCAGACACCGCCGGCGCCGATTCCGGCTCCCGTTTCGGAAATTGCCGAAATCGCGCCCATCGAGACACAATCGGAATTGCTGCTGGAAGAACTCCAGCCCATCGCTCCGACTGCCCTTTCCGATCCACTGGAAGAACTCAAGCCGTCCCTTCCTTTTGCGTATAAGAAGGCGGCTTCCCTTCTGGGCGCCACCTTGCTGAACAAAGGAGAATATTTCTTCCCCCGAATCGGCCGCGAGGACCTGAAGCTGGATCTGGCATCAAATCCGGTCATGGAATTTCCGGACGGGCTGAAGCTGCTGTTTGTTCAAGAGGATCTGGCTGAAACGGACCGGGACGTCATCCGCTCTTTCTGGAAAAAGACCCGGGTGGTGACGGCGGGAGAGGATCCGTCCGTGCGCGACCTGCTGGACAGTATCTGCCCGGCCATTCACGAAGACGGATGTGAAAACAAATTCACCATTACCGATCAGTCTGTCATCATCGACGTGCGGGGGGAATATATCTATGACACCCCCGGTCAGTCCGGCAAAACCGTTTTGACATTGATCGAAAATCCGAAAGAGGCGATGCCGGAAATCATTCGCGACTACCTGAAACAGCACCAGGTGACGATCAACGAATGGGTCAGCAGGAAAAGCGTGCTGTTGCCGGTGTCAACGGATTCAACCCGCGGGGCGGTATACGCCCCCCCGGCCGTTGTATTGGATGCAGCGGATCCACCGGATTTTGTCAGGAACTTATTGTCTCTGCTGGGCGTTTCCTACCAGGAAGGGATTGAGGTGAGTTTCCCCTATGCCGGTTTTCAGGTCTCGGCGCAAAGCAATCTCCTGTCGCTGGGGACCCGCGGGGAATATCTCATCGACTTCGGAAATTTCCAGGGGGATGCGGTCCGGGCCATCGAATCAACGGGGTTCAAAGTGATCCAGATCACCGCAAAAAATGATCCCGATGCAATTTTTGCCGCCCTGCTTGATATCCTGCCGGTGGACCGCACCGAAACGCCGGTCTTTTTTGCAGCCCATCGCCCGAGAATTTACAACACCTCCATCAGCATACCCGGGCAACTGATCACGCGAGCGGATGCAGGCGAAAATGGGCTTCTGGTCACTTCCGCAGCACTGCAACCGGATATTCTGGCCTTTCTGAACCAATCCGGCATCCGGGTGGTCAGGATCCGGCCGGACCGTTAATTCGCAATTTTTTTTCCAACAGGAGCGACGACATGAAAGCCGGCTGGTTTTGCCGTATTCTGATACTTATTTTTATTTCAACCCTTCTGTCCTGCGGCATCAAGCAGAAACATGCCGTCAAGATACAGCAGTCCGAAGCCTTTAGGGATCTGGGGGAAGCCTATATGAACCAGGGGCAGTATACCCAGGCCCTTCGGGAATTCCGCAAGGCGGAACTCCTCTTTGACAAGGATCCGTTCCTGCAAAATGATCTGGGGTTAGCTTACCTGGCAAAGAAAAATGTGGATTTGGCCGTTTCGCATTTCAAAGAGGCGCTGGACCTGAACCCCGAATATTCACCCGCCCGGAACAACCTGGGTTCGGCTTATATGGAGCAGGCCAAATGGGATGAGGCCATCGAGTGCTTCAAGAAGGTCAATGAGGATCTCATTTACGGAACGCCCCATTATCCCCTGACCAACCTGGGTTTTGTGTATTACAAAAAGGGCGATTACGCCAAGGCCAAATCCTATTATAAGGAAGCACTCGATATTAAACCGGATTTTCCGAAAGCCCTTCACGGGATGGGGCTGGTCTATCTGGCAGAGGGGAATGATGCCAGGGCGATTTCCCTGATGAAAAAAGCCATCTCCGTTGTTCCGGAAGCGGCCCCCATTTACCTGGATCTTGGCCGGGCCTACCAACAGGCGCATGAATACAACAAAGCGTATCAGACATTCAAGAAAGCGGCCTCTTTAGCCCCGGATGCGGATTTCCGGCAGGAGGCGGAAGATGCGGCCGACCAGGTCCTGCACCTGCGCTGATTCCATGTTGCGTTCGCTGCCGATGCCCTTGCTGTCTGACCGGCTGCTCGAAGCCAAAACGCAATTGGCCTTTTAGCGGAAAGATCAGGACAGCAGCCGAAGAATCCGGTCCATTTCTTCCGTGCCATCTGAAATATCCACATCCAGCGGCGCTTCGCCCGCAGTTTGAGAATGTTGAAATTCCATGCGGCCGAAAACCGACAGGCAGATGTGATCGATCAGTTCAATCTGTCTGATCACCGCCCCGGTATTGACCGCACCGACGTGCATCCCTTTGAGCATCAAAATCTCCGTATTCTGCCGCACCAGATCGTTTCGGGTTTTGCGGTCGTCATGGAGCATTTTCAGGCAGCGGTATTTCTGGGCGGCCAGCATCCCGTAATAATCATCGTCTGTCTGCGGCGGCTGAAGCAGTTCCAGGATCAGATCCAGGGAGTCTCTGAAATACCGTGCATCAGAGTGGAGTTTTTCGATGCATCGGCAGAAGAAGGAAAGGGCGGCGCCGCAAAAAATGGAGCGGGAATTCCGGACCCGCACCCGGACCCGGTTTATTTCTGCCGGATCTGAAATGCACCGGTTTAATGTGTCACCAATCTCGGGAGCCACGGTCTTTTCGATATTGAGCCGACAGACATACAACCGGAGGGCATCTTCGGGGATGTGGATCTTTATTCCGACCTTCTGGTCCGGGAAATACAGGGTGGTTTGCATGCGGCGCCGGGTCAGGGCATCAATGATCGCATCCCGGTCTTCTATGGTATAATCCGTTCCGGAGAGAAGGGGTTCCAGCCGCTCCTGCAGAACCTCATCCGGGAAAAAGACCAGTTGGGCAAACGCCTGCTGTTCGAAATCCTGCTCGCTGGAAAATATGTCCGCCACGCTCTTTGCACGGGAATCTCCGATGGCAGACTCCAGATAATGCAGTTCCTCGGTCCCCAGAACGAGTCCTTTGCTGAAAACAGAAACAATGGCATCAATCAGGCGAAGCCGGTAATCCATTTACTGATCTTTCCATTCATTATCTTTTTTGTCGCCATCCGGCATCCAGATCGTATTATTATAACCGCCTGGAGGTAAAATGGCAATCCCGGTGGGATCAGGTGGATCAGGTAAAGATCCGTAAAACGCCTGCTGTGCCCTTGCCCGTTTATAATTGCCTTGACAATCTGCCGGCTTTGGGGCATGTAAAATAAATATAGGCAGATAATTCAATTGTTTGAATCATCTATTGAAAGCATCCTGGGGGAAATGTGATGAAATTTTCGGGTAAATCCGTTTTCGGCGTTCGATCAATCGCTCTGGTTTTCCTGGTCTTTTTCCTGTCAGGCCTTCCATATCCGCTGTTTGCACAATCCCAGCCACCGGCCGTATCTGAAGAGAATCAGAAGGAAAAAGTCGAGGAGTTCATCACAGAGCAGCAGGAGGAAGCCGCAGAGGCTCCGGAGGCCCAAAAGGAAGCTGCAAAACCTCCCGAGATCACGACGGACAATGCACCCGCACCGCCCCAGGTGACGGCGCCTGATCCCGAGATGCTGCGCCTGACGGCCGAAGGCATCCGTTACTACAAGGGGCAGGGGGTAAAACAGGATTATCAGAAGGCCCGAGAACTCTTCGAAGAAGCGGCTGCGGCCGGCGGTGCGGCGGCCCAGTATACGCTGGGGTACATGTATTATACCGGCCAGGGGGTTGAGCAGGATTACGGCAAGGCAATGGCGTGGTACGCGGCGGCGGCCGAAAACCAGCATACCCTGGGGGAATACAGCTATGCGCATATGGAATATTTTGGTTTCGGCACCGCACAGAACAAACCCGCGGCCGCACAGTGGTACCTGAAGGCGGCAAGGGGAAAAGACGCCCTGCCCGTCCAGTACTACAGTGCGGGCGTGATGTATGACAACGGCGACGGCATCCCCCGGGATCTGGAGAAAGCGGCCCAGTGGTATAAGAAAGCGGCGGAAGAAGGATATAAAGACGCCCAGTATTCCCTGGCGGATATGTATTACAAGGGGGAGGGGGTGCCCCGGGATCTGGCCGAGGCCCTGAAGTGGTACAGGCGTGCGGAGTCCCAGGGATCGGTCCAGTCTCAGTTCAATATCGGCATGATGATTTTCAACGGCGAAGGCGGCTTTGAAAAGGATGATGAGAAAGCGGCCAAATGGTTCGCCAAGGCGGCTGGTCCGGGGTATCCGCCGGCACAGTACTGCCTGGCCTACATGTACGAAAACGGCTACGGGGTGGCCGAAGATCAAGGCAAGGCGGTCGACTGGTATCAAAAGGCCGCCGACGGCGGCTACGGGCTGGCCATGTACCGCATCTCCATGATGTATGTCAACGGCAGTCTGGGAAAGGAAAAAGACGATGCCAAAGCCCTCCAGTGGTGCCGCAGAGCGGCTGAAAACGGCAGCCGGGAGGCCCAGTTCGGTTTAGGCGTCATGTATGAGGATGGAGCATGCGGCCTCAACAAAGACTTCAATGAAGCCATGACATGGTATAAAACGTCCGCGGATGGCGGTTATGACAAGGCCATGAGCCGCCTGGGCGTTTTGTATGACAACGGCATGGGCGTGGTCCAGGACCTGAAAGCGGCGGCACACTGGCACGAGCAGGCCGCCATGGAGGGAAATCTCTATTCCCAGTACCGGATCGCCGGCATGTATTATAATGGGCTGGGCGTGGCCAAAGATTTTAAGAAAGCATTCAAATGGTATGAAACAGCGGCTTTTAAGGGAAACGTCAACGCCCAGTACAACCTGGCCATGATGTATTTCAACGGCTATGGCACGCCCCAGAACGATGTCAACGCCTATGCATGGCTGGGCCTGGTGGCGGCCCAGGGAAAGGAGATCGCCGCGCGCCAGCAGGCGATCGTCCGCACCCGGATGGGTTCGGCGCAGGTCGCGGAAGCCAAAGAACGATTCAACCAGCTTTATCAGCAGATTCTATTGTGATGCTCAGCAAATGAGAACGGCCTATGGCTGAGGCGGATAAGTGCTGTTTTCGATTTCATTGAGCTTGATGCGGGCAGCCTGGTTGTCCGGATTGTTCTTGAGTTCGGCCACCAGTTCGTCCACCGCTTTATCCCTGACGCCTTCCTTCAGGTAGAGCAGGGCCTTCTGGTAATGATCGTCTATCCGCATCCGCTGCTCGTCCTGCAGGCGGTTGACTTCGATGAGCCGCTCATGGGCTTTGAGATTGGCTTCATTGATCTGAACGGCTGTTTGATAATAATATGCCGCGTTTTCCAGATCGCCCTTCTCAAAATAGACTTCCCCCACCTGCAGCGCCTCGTTGGATGAATCGATGCGCTCCTGCTCCAGCCGCTGGCGTTCCTGCTCTATCATCCGGGCTTTGTGATCCTCCATTTTGATGATTTCATCCGACATGCCCCTGGGATCGACATTTACGCGGATGTTCGTATCGCCCGCAACCCCGGCGGAGGGAAGAAACAGAAAAAAAAGCATTAAAGGGCCCATCAAAAAACCGTACTTATTCATGATGCCTCCGAAATCCTTGTGCAATTGTGATCAAAACAGATCAATATAAATTGAATCTAATCCAATCTAAGACAATTCGAAAATGAAGTCAATCACATGCGCGACGGCTGGCGCTTCGTTCCGCGATTAATTTCACCGCTCCCGCAGCCGGATTCTTTGCTTTACAATCGCATTGATTTTATGGAAGTATAAAATTTTCATAAACGTACATGAGGGAGAAATGAAATGGATGAACGATATGAGCAGCTGCGTCAGCGACTGGATGATCTGGGCACCGGTTTTCCGGCCACGCATAACGGTGTGGAAATAAAAATTCTCGAGCAGCTTTTTAAGCCGGCCGATGCCGAATTGTTTCTGATGATGACGCCCATGCTGGAAACGCCGGCGGATGTGTGTGCGCGTTTAAATCTCCCTCTTGCCGAGACGGCCGATCACCTGGAGGATATGGCGCTTCGGGGGCTGCTGTTCCGACAGAAAAAGAATGACCGGGCCAGGTATGCGGCCGTTCCCTTTGTGGTTGGCATTTTCGAATTCCAGCTCAACCGGGTCAGCCCCGAGCTGGCCCAAGACCTGGGCGACTATTATGAAGCCGCCCTGGGGAAGACTTTTCAGGCCTTTTCCACCCCGGTGCTGCGGACCATCCCCATCAACAACACCATCGTTTCCGAGTGGCCGATTGCGGCGTATGAGGACGTGATGCGGATCATCGATGACCAGAAAAAAATCGCCCTGGCGCCCTGCATCTGCCGGACCACGGCCAAGAAGGCCGGGCAAGGGTGCGAAAAGCCCATCGAGGCCTGTTTCATATTCGGCTCCCACGCGGACTATTACGTGGACAACGGCATGGGCCGCTACATCGACAAGGAAGAGGCTAAAACCGTCTTGAAACAGAACGAGGCGGCCGGGCTGGTGATGCAGCCCTTCAATTCGCAGATTGTGGGCGGTATGTGCAGCTGCTGCGGCGATTGCTGCGGTATGCTCCGGTCTTTGAAAAAGCAGGACAATCCGGCAGAAGCGGTTAAAAGCAATTATTATGCGAAAATCGACAAGGAGGCCTGCACCGGGTGCGAGACCTGCCTGGACCGCTGCCAGATGGATGCCATCGAGATGGCCGATGATATTGCCGCCGTCAACCTGAAGCGGTGCATCGGGTGCGGGCTATGTGTCTCCACCTGCCCCACGGACGCGGTTCGCCTGGTGAAGAAATCAGAGGACCAGCAGTATCTGCCTCCGGAAACCGGCATGGAGACCTACCTCCGCATCGCCCGGGAGCGCGGGAAAATCTGATCATCGCCAATGACCAAAACAGGAGGCGTGACCAAAACAGGATGCGGCCCAAACGATCAAGCCCATCCGGGTAAAAGATTAGGCGGGCAAGAGCCGGACGATTGAGCAGGGGCCTAATGTTTCTTTGCATATGCCGCAGATTCGAGCCCGGCCACGCAGCCTTCCCCGACAGATTTGGCCACCTGCCAGGGAGGTCCGCAGATATCGCCGGCCGCATAGATGCCGGCGATGTTGGTCTCCTGTTTCTTGTTGGTCTGGATATACTTCATGGTTTCCGAATCCAGGGCCACGCCCAGGCTGCCTGCCAGGGAGACGGCGCCCAGCGCCCCGAGTTCGATGAAAAATCCGGTAACATCCAGGCGGGTCCCGTCATCCAAAACCAGGCCGGTCAGGGAACCATCACCCATCAGTTTGGTCACCTTCCGGCCTTCATGGACGCGGATATCGCTTTCCTTGAGCTTTTCCGCTAAAATGTCGCTCACATCCAGTTTTTCGCAGACGAGATGGACTTCTTCGGCGTAGAACAGCAGGGTCAGCGCTCCGGCGATGGCGGCACTCTCGCACCCGGTGATGGCCACACGCTCCCCCTTGAAAAAACCGCCGTCGCAATCCACGCAATAGCTCACGCCGCTGCCCAGAAGCGTCTTTTCCTTTTCCAACCCCAGCTTTTTCCGGGAGATCCCCATGGCCAGAATGATGGATTTGGCGGACACGTGATGTCCGCTTTCCACCATGATCCGATAGCGGCCGTTCTCCGGGTGGATGTGGGTGACGTCCTCCTCGGCAAATTCGGCGCCGGATGCCTCGGCTTTGTGCCGGGCCTGCTCCAGTAGATCCGAACCCGTGCTGCCGCTCACACAGCAGTAATTTTCAATATGCGCGCCATAGGCGCTGCTCCTGTGGAGTCTTCCAAGGACCAGGACCGACACCTTTCGCCGGGCGGCATGAATGGCGGCCTGAAGCCCCGCCGGTCCGGATCCGATGATGACCACGTCGTAAGCATTCTGGTCCATTATTCGCCTTTATCAGTCTATTGGGCCGGGGTTCCGGTTTGGGTCTGCTGGTCCATCATGTCCGGGTGGTGCGCTTCCATCATCTTCTTCATATACTCGTCAATGGGAACATCCACCTGTTTGACCAGGTTGAGATCCTTGTCATATTTCAACAGCCGGCCGCCCATCAGCACCACCACCCCGCCATCCTGGGTGGCGACCACTTCCTTTTCCATTCTGCCGTGTCCCCCCATGGAATACCCCTTGCAATTCATTTGTGCGCCGGGTGCGCCTTTCTGCTGCATCATCATGGGGCATTGCTTCTGAGCGGTCTGTCCCGTGGATTTGTCGGAAGAAGGGGTCTGTGTCTGGGCGCCGCAGATGCCGATGGACGCCAATACGAAAAACAGGGCAAGTGCGGTAATCATTATTTTTTTCATCTGGTATCTCCTTTTAGTTGAAAGTCTGAAGCAGTTGTTTTGGGTTTAAGCATATCCTGAAATGATAATCATTATATGTCGAGTTGTCGAATCACGTTTTTTAACAGTTCGGCGGATTGCCGCAGCTTGCTGATTTCGTCATCATCGAGTTTCAGAGCGATCCGCCGGGAGAGGCCGCTTCGGTTGAGCACTGCGGGAACGCTCAGGCACACGTCTTCGATCTTGTAGTAGTTGTCGATCAACGTGGACACGGTCAATACGCTGTTTTCGTCACGCAGGAGGCTTGCGGTGATCCGCACCAGGGCCATGGCAATGGCATAGTTGGTGGCGCCTTTCCGGGCGATGATCTCATAGGCGGCGTTTTTCACCTGATCGAACAACTTTTTTTTATTTTCTTCGGTGCAGTTCATGGGACAGGCCGGGCAGTAATCGGTGAATAAAACGCCTGCGATATTCACCTGGCTCCACACCGGCACCTCGGAATCCCCGTGCTCGCCGATGACATACGCATGCACATTTCGGGTATCCAGACGGCACTGCTGACCGAGCAGAAATCGAAAACGGGCCGTATCCAGGGTGGTGCCCGACCCGATGACGCGGTTCATGGGCATGCCGGAGATCTTCAAGGAGACGTAGGTGAGAATATCCACCGGGTTGGTGACGATCAGCAGGATCTTGGGCTCATGCCGGGCGATCTGCGGTATGAGCTCCTTGAAAATCGCCGTGTTTTTCCGCACCAGGTCGATCCGGGTCTCTCCCGGCTTCTGGGCGGCCCCCGCCGTCATCACCACGATATCCGCGTTTGCACAGTCATCAAAATTCCCCGCTGATATACGGGTGGGCTGCGCGAAAGACAAGCCGTGGTTGAGATCCATGGCGTGCCCCTCTGCAAGGCTGGCGTCCTGGTCGATAAGGACGATGCTGCTGGCAAGTCCGCTGATCATCAGGGAAAAGGCGTAAGTGGCGCCGACCTGACCGGCCCCCACGATCACCACCTTGCGGATTTCCGTCCCGGTCTGCCGAATGGCCCGGGCGTACCGATCGGGATCCTGCACAAACGCTTCCCTGCAGTGAGCCGAACAAAAATGATATTCTTTTCCCTGATGCCCGACCGGCGGGCCGGACGGGTCTACTTCCATCCCGCATACTGGATCTTTCGGCATTGGCATGTCCTCGTCATTCAATTAAACGGCTTTGACGGTGCAGCTGTCTCGGATTTCAAGTACTATTCATACCTGTTTTCGGCACGATTTCGCCATACGGGGCAAGATGTATTCAATTGTTTGCAAAGGTGTATTTTGTGCCATTGATCCGAAGAATCAGTCAGCGCTTCCGGAACTGATGGAAACGGCATCCATCAGGTTTTCCATCCGGAACTGGCGTATGCGGGGCAGTACGGTTCTGTTTTTTATTTCCTCGATGACAGTGGCTTCCGGGTGGGAGTCGATGCCCAAAAGGGCGGTATTTTTCAACAGGCGGCTGGCCGCAGCGGCACAGGCAGGACTGCTCTTGACGTATCGGCCCCGAAAGACGATCAGGGCATCCTGGAGCAGGGGAGAGAGTGATGCCATAGAGGGACCGCTGATGTTCTCGCCGGCCGGTCGGGCATCTGCGGGTATATAGAAATGCCAGAAATCCGGCGAGCGGTCCAGCGCCGCCATCATTGTCTGCCGGAATCCGGATGCGCGCTCCTTTTGGCCTCGCTTTTCAAGAATAGCGCACTCCTGCCTTTCCCATTTCAGCAGCATGGAAATTTCCGGCATGGTCATCTCCGGCCCGAAATTGGCTTTGCCGGCTCCGGATTTCAGCAGGGCGGCGGCATCCGCCGGCGTGATATGATCCGAGTAATGCTGGGTAAAGAGCAGCTTCAGCCGATCTTTGCGGAATTTGCCGGCGATTCGGTCCAGGTACCGCACCAGCTGCGGTTTAAAGCCGGATTGGATCAGTTCAGGGGGGCGGTCCTCTCCGAGGCGGGTCAATTGCATGTGGGTGCCGGTCTGGGCCACCATAAAATCAATCCGGGCCGATGCCAGGCCCCTGGTATGAATGCCCCTGGTCAGAAGAAAAAGATACTTTTCAAAGGTGTCCGGTGCGGTCAGTCCGCCGGTCTGCTCCTCAGAACCCACTTCGTATGAAATTGGGCCAATATCCAAGGATTTGCATGTTTCTTCGCAGCAGGCGATGAGTTCCAGGGTGGTATCGGAAATGACGGAAAGGGGGAGCGTACCGCCGACCCGTTCATCGTCCCTGCCGCTGGTGCCGTCCGCATGCCAGCAGGTGAATCCGGCGTCGAGATCCTGCCGGATATTCTGCTTCACCCATTCCATGACTTCCGGGCGGGGCCGGTCTTTCTGCGCGGCGATCACATAGGGGCCGCCGTGGTCCCGGCCGAATACCACCGGGCCTTCAAAGTCGACGTCTTTTGCCAGCCGCCTGACCTTGCGCACGAACTCGGCCGCATCTATCCCCGCATACCCGCCGTCCGTATTCACCTGGTTGGTGGTGGCCATGACCACCGGAATGGATCGCGTTTCCCTGCAGCCGATCAGGCAGGCTTTCAATGCCAGTTCATCCGAGAAACAGAAAGCGACAAGAACCGGTGCGGATTTGCCCTGTTCCCGCAAAGCGCAGATATGATCCACCAGGTCAGGCATGGAAATCGCCCTTTGCCGGCGTTTGGCTTTAACGGTCATTTCAGATGATAAACTTTTTGGTTATCCGGTCACATAATATTTGAAAATAAGATACTTATACTGCCTCATGGTAGTCGGCCTTGCCGCAACGGCATTCACCTGTTTTGCTTTTCCGGCAGTTATCATACCGGCGTCACATCAATTACGGTTACTGGTCGGACGCGGGCTTCAGCGAGCCGTCTTGGTTGAGCATCATGTCCTGATCGAGCGTGTTTCCGGCAATGACGGAACCCTTGCGGTAGATCGTACCCGGCGCATCCCGGGATATCTTGCGATCGATCATCCAGACATGGTCTCCGGGGCCGAGCCAGTAAGCGCGGCCGATCATATCTCCCTTCTTTTCGGAATGACGGGTGTAACGAAGTCCTTTGCGGTATTTGTTCACCGCCGGAACGGCGCCTTCTGACAGGGGCTCTTCAATCATGACCAGCCCCGTGGGAAGATCGTCGGGGGCCACCAGCTGAATCATCAACTTGCCATTTTCAACTTGCCCCGTCACCTTGGCCTTGACGATGAGCGTTTTCACTTCCCCCTTGTTCCCTTGCGCATCCAGGACGGTCCAGGTTTCCGGTTCATTGTCCCCGATGGTCCCCTGTATGCTTCCTCCGCCTTGCAGGTTCTGGGAAAAACCCGCAGACGGGCAGATAAACGCAATAAGCAGAATGGACAGACAGATCAACAGGTGGCTTTTGTGTACGTAAAGTCGCATGAAATCGGCTCCTTGATATGTATTGAATTTGATATTCTAAAGAAAAAGAAAGGCTGGCGCATACGATGTTGGTTCGATATTTACATGGATCAGTGCCTGGCCGCAAGTGTAATGATGATTGCCCGGGAAATTTTCTGCAACCGGAGATTGGCACATGATTCTTGTGAATTGCTTTGAAAAAAGGTAAAATTCCTGACCTGAAGGGGCCATATTCAAGCATTGGAAAATATCTAAAATTGATAATGCCAGAGGATCAGATTGCAGAAATTGGCGGAAAACGACAAAAAAGCAGATGTATCATCTGAATCCGCGGCATCGTCATACCCGCCTGAAGTTCTGATCTTTCTTGCGGGTCTGAACTTCTGGGAAGGCCTGTTTGACAATATCAACACGGCCTTTCTCCGGAATCTGTTTCGATTCAGACCGGCATTTTTCCCCCGTATCATCATGACCATTATTCTTCCTGTCTCAATGAACCCGAAACAGGCCGGTATTCTGGCAGCCAAGGAACATCACCTGTCGGAAATGGCGCATAAAAACGGATCGGCCATCGAGTTTGTCCATATTCGGGGAAGAACGCTCCTGGGCATGATAGGGGCGTTTAGCGAGATTGCTCAAAAAGCGGCCCCTTTCAACCGTCGCTTTATATGGGCCCATAACTATTTCAACTGTTTTCTGGGATTGTTGATCCGGAACCGGCTGCAAAAAACGTGGTTGCATTTCGATATGCTGGGCCTCGCCCCGGAAGAAGAACTGCTCTATTCCGAATCGCCATTGATTTTTCGGATGGTACGATTTGCCGTGCTGAAACTGCTGGGAAGGATCAATACGGCCCGGGCGGATTCCATTTCAGTGGTTTCCGGAAGGTTTAAAGCCTATGTGATGGATCGCTACAGAATAAAGGCATCGAAAATCCAGGTAATCCCCTGCTTTTATGACCCGGCAGCATTTTTTGGCGATACCGGCATCCGGCAAAAGTATCGCCTGAAATATGGCATAGCCGACGACCAGAAACTTTTTTTATACAGTGGTATGCTGCAGAAATGGCAGATGCCCGACCTGCTGTTTGAATTCTTCAGACGGATGCAGCGCCTGGGCGGTGAAAACGAGTTTCGGTTCATGATCGCCACTTTTGATACCGGAAAAGCCGCCCGCTATGCCCGAAAATACCACCTGACGGACCTCATCATCGAATCGGTGAGCGGTGAGGATCTAAACGGCATATACAATGCAGCGGATATCGGGGTGGCCACGCGCACCGACGACTGGGTCAGCCGGGTCTCCTCGCCGGTCAAGATTCCCGAGTACCTGGTCACCGGAAACAGCCTGATCCTCCTCCAATCCATTGGTGATTTCGGCCAGGACCTGAAAGGCCGAAAATACGCTCTGGTCAAAACCGGGCCCAAAGACCTGCTCAGTACGTGCCGGGCTGAAATCGATGCCCTCATAAAACCCGATGAAGGGGACCTGAAGCAGATCGCCGACCAATATGGAATGTACCGATACCTGCCGGTCATCAAAAACATCTTCGACCAGAGGCTCACATGACCGGCCCGATTTTCCCCCATATCCTGGAAACGCACCTGACGGATCATTGCAATTTGAACTGCAGGGGATGCAGCCATTTTGCACCCCTGGTCAACGGGCCTGTCTTTACCGATCCCGCAATTTTTGAACGGGATTTCAGAAAGATGAGAGATCTGTTCGGCCATATCCGGGAAATCCGGCTGATGGGCGGAGAACCGCTCCTTCATCCTGGAATCAACTTTTTTGTCCAGCTTGTGCGGGGTTTGTTTCCCCGGTCGGATATCTCCATTTTTACCAACGGGATTTTGCTGCTGCAGATGCCGCCCGTGTTCTGGGAAACCTGCCGTACAAATCGTATCCGCATCAAGCTTTCGCGCTATCCCATCGATTTGGACATCGACGCGATCGCCGGACGGGCGAAGGCGGCTCAGGTATCGATCAAGATCCCTCCTGAAATTAGTAAATTTTTCAAGCATATGAACATCAAAGGAGATTCCGATCCCGCAGCCAGTTTTTCAAACTGCCGGAAGATGTTTAAAACCCCGTTTCTGGGGAACGGCAGAATCTACACCTGCTTTTTTCCGGCCCATGCGCACATTTTCAGTGATTATTTCAGCCAGGGGATAACCGCCCAGGAAGGGGATTTCATCGATATCCATGATGATTCAGGCCCATTGGAAATACTCGAATTCCTGGATCGGCCCGTCCCCATGTGCCGGTTCTGCCTGACCCGCAGATCCTTTGGCAGTTGGGGGCAGTCCAACAGGGAAATCACCGAGTGGGCGGGGGAGGAAGAGCGGTGGATTATCCATGCCACGCGCATGCTCAAATATCGATCCATCGGCTTATCTCAGCGTGGCCTGGAGATCTTTGGCGCTCACCCTCATCTGAAATAGAGGAAAAACATGCAACCTGAACAACGGATACCTTTTTTAAAACATCCCGATTCCGATGTGCCCGCCGACTTTGAGATCTCCGGTTCCACCCTTACGGATCGTATCTCCGGCAGGAAGTACCCGGTGGTTCACCAGATGATCGATTTTGAGGGGATCGACTTTTCCGGACCGGTCCGCCTCTATGAGAATATCGGATTTTTATCCCGGCTGAGCCGGTTTTTCAGTCAGTATCTGGATTCAAGGATCTTGACCTCCGTCTTTGCCGGAGGCGGGATCGGATTTGCCAATGCCCGGAAAAAGATCATGAACTGGATCGATAGAACCGGAAATGGCGCGACACTGTTTCTTGAACCGGAAGAAAAGAGGCTGCTGGCGTATGTCGGGCCCGAAAACTGTATCACCATGGAGGATTTTGCCAGCAAGAACGTCCTGCCCGCACCCGGATTTTTTCCGGATATCAATGCCAGTATGGAAAAGATCCCCATCCGGTCAAAGGCTTTTGGCCGCATCATCAGCTATTTTGTCATCGAGCATGTCAATGATCCCCGGCGGCATATGGCCGAACTTTCCCGAATACTCAAACCCGGCGGGCATCTGATCCTGGGGGGACCGGGAGATGTCTACCCCTCCCATCGGATTCCCTTTAATTATTTTAATATCACCCGGTTCGGGTATGCGCAGATGCTCGAGGAAAATCATCTGGAGGTGGTCGAGGAGTATTTTCCGTCCAAATCCTGGCTGTCCATCCTCTATCTGGCCTATACCACCCTCGTCCGAAACAGCCGATACAATCAAAATGCCGGCACCAAGCTGTTTCAACTGGCCATATTCATCCTGTTTCTGGGGTTGTCGCCCCTGCTCAATCTGACAGCCATTTTCCTCGATCGGATCACCCCGTTTGACCACAAGATTTATTCCCTTTATCTGGTCCTGGCGAGGAAAAAAGAAGACACCTGAAGCCGATCGGACAACAGGAATTTTTGTTCGATTCGATCCTGGGGAATGAAATCGTAGGGCGTTTCCAACTGAATCAACTTCGGATATCGGCAACTATAAACGGTGTGGCCCGAACCCCCACGCTCATTTTTTTGACCCAGACGCGCGCCATGGTATAGCATTCGCCATCCGGATTAACGAGGCTGTAGAGTTCCTCGACATAGGAAATGTCCGATTTCTTAAATTCGTAATAAGAAAGCGAAGTGCTGTAGGGGTCAATCATCAGGATCACCTTCTTGCCGTCATAGGGGTGTTTCTGGGGAGAGCCGGTGAAGGCCACATGAGTTCGGGCAAGGCTTTGGGCATCCTTGGGCTTCTTGTACATTTCGATCTCAAATTTTTCCGCCTTCTGCAGCAGCATATCGATTGCCATGTTTCCTCCCAACGCTCATATATGATCCATTTTCTTCCCCCCGGAATAAAATTCCGGTAACTCCACAGCAAAAGCGGACACCCGGGTTTTATATCCGGTCCCTGCCAGAGCAACACTTTTTGTATACACTGATCTGGTCTTTTCCGTTGTTGCAACTGACCGCTGGCCGTTGACGCCTGAAACTCAAAGCGGGCATGCGCCAAGATTATCATTAAAATAACCATATTGGCGGATGAATCAACCGATGCCGATAGATCATAGGTTTTGCGGGTTGGAAAACGGGAACAAAAGGAAATAAAAAAGGGGTTCAGATTTTCTCTGAACCCCTCAATTTATTAGTGGCGGGAGCGACGAGACTCGAACTCGCGACCTCCGGCGTGACAGGCCGGCGTTCTAACCAACTGAACTACACCCCCGCATGGGTGTGTTTTTTTATCATCATCGTGGTAGGCGGAACAGGGCTCGAACCTGTGACCTACGGCTTGTAAGGCCGCCGCTCTCCCAACTGAGCTACCCGCCCGAGATGTCGTTAAGTCATGCTAACTAACAGGTTGCACATGCCCTGTCAAGACAAAAACATGTATCACAACAGTTTAATTTCCAAGTTACTGGAGCGCAAGATCGGATACCCCGGTCGAGTTTCCGGATGCCTTGTAATCATGGTTATACAGCGGCTTGCCTTCCATCTCGATAATGGCTTTGTCCACCACTTCATCCATGTGCTCCACCGGCGTGATCTGCACCTGCTTGAGCACGCTGGGCGGTATATCGTTGAGGTCCTTTTCATTTTCCTTGGGTATCAGGACCTGCGTAATGCCGGCACGATGGGCCGCCAGTATCTTTTCCTTGAGTCCGCCGATGGGCAGGACCCGGCCGCGCAATGTGATCTCCCCGGTCATGGCGATGGTCCGGTGAACGGGGAGTTTGGTCAGCGCCGAGATAATGGAAGTGCACAGGGCGATTCCCGCCGACGGGCCATCCTTGGGGATCGCGCCTTCCGGAACATGAACATGGATGTCATATTTCTGGTAGAAATCCTGTTCTATGTTGAACTGCGCGGAGCGAGACCGGACATAACTGATGGCCGCACCCGCAGATTCCTTCATGACATCGCCGATTTTACCGGTAACCCGGAAATCGCCCTTTCCCGGCATGATGACGGATTCGATGGAAAGCAGTTCGCCGCCAAACTGGGTCCAGGCCAGGCCGGTGACGATGCCCACCATGTCTTCTTCCTCCACCTGAGAATGCCTGAACTGGGCGGGGCCCAGGTACTTCTGCACCGACGGCGCGGTAATATTGATCAGCTTGTCGGTTTTTTCCCTGACCAGATCCTTGGCCACTTTGCGGCAGACGGAGCCGATTTCCCGCTCCAGGTTCCGCACGCCGGCTTCACGGGTATAATCCCGGATGACGGTGTAGACGGCATTTTCCGAAAAACTCACCTTTTCCACGTCCAGACCGTTGCGGGTGATCTGCTTGGGCACCAGGAAATCCCTGGCAATATGGTATTTCTCCACTTCGGTATACCCGGACAGGCGGATGATCTCCATCCGGTCCTGAAGGGGCAGGGGGATGTCATGGAGCGTATTGGCGGTGGTAATGAACATGATATCGCTCAAATCATAATCCACATCCAGGTAATGGTCGTTGAAGGCGTAATTCTGCTCCGGATCCAGAACCTCCAGCAGCGCAGACGATGGATCCCCACGGAAATCCATGCTCATCTTGTCCACCTCGTCCAGGCAGAATACCGGGTTGTTGACGCTGGCCTTGCGCAGGGACTGGATAATCTTTCCGGGCATGGCGCCGATATAGGTGCGGCGGTGGCCCCGAATCTCGGCTTCATCCCGCACCCCGCCCAGGGAGAGCCGGATGAATTCACGCCCCGTGGCCCGGGCAACGGATTTGGCCAGAGATGTCTTGCCCACCCCCGGAGGGCCGACCAGGCAGAGAATCGGGCCGCGGATCTTCTTGACCAGAGCCTGGACCGCCAGATACTCCAGTATCCGTTCCTTGGGCTTTTCCAGCCCGAAATGGTCTTCGTTGAGAATCTGCTGGGCTTTATCGATGTCGGTATGCGCCTCGCTCATGTCCTCCCAGGGGAGGCTGATCAGCCAGTCGATATAGTTTCTGACCACGGTGGCTTCCGCGGACATGGGGGTCATCATCTGCAGCTTCTTGAACTCATGCCGAACCTTTGCATCCGCCTCCTTGGACATCTTCTTGGCATTGATCTTTTCTTCCAGTTCCTTGAGTTCGTCGGCCTCGCTCTCGTCGCCTCCCATTTCCTGCTTGATGGCCCGCATCTGCTCGTTCAGATAGTAATTCTTCTGGCTTTTCTCCATCTGCTGCCGGATGCGTTCCTTGATGTTCTTGTCGGTCTTGAGAACGACAATCTCCTGCCGGATCAGTTCAATCAAAAGCGCCAGGCGTTCCTTGGTGGAAATGGTATCCAGCAGCTTCTGGTTGTCCGGCGTTTTAAAGGAGAACTGGCCCGCCACCGTGTAGATCATGGTCATGGGATCGGTAATGGCGGTTATGTTATTAACCGTTTCCTTGGTGACATTCTTGTTCAGTGAGGCGTAATCCTTGAAATTTTCAATGATGTTATTGAAAAACGCCTGCTTTTCGGATTCGTCAATGGACGGCTCTTCGAGCAGTTCCACGCCCACCTGAAAAAAACTTTCATTGGTTTTAAAATCGAGGATTCGTGCCCGGTACTTGCCTTGGGCCACGGTTTTGACCGTTCCGTCCGGAAGACGCAGCATCTGCAGGATTTTTGCAATGGTCCCGATCTTCTGAATATCTTCAGCCTGCGGATTTTCCTTTCCAGGCTCGGACTGGGTAGCCAGCATGATATATTTTTCCTCTGAATTCATGGCCTCGGAAATCGCGTTGATCGATTTTGAACGGCCTACGAACAGAGGGGAGATCATATGGGGGAACACGACAATGTCCCGCAGGGGTAGAAGCGGCAGCGTCAGTCCGGAAGAACCGGAGCCGGGCGCATCATCTGACTTGAACATTTTAGGTATATTAATCATGGTTCTATATATCTTTTGTTTGAAGTTTGAGATGGTTTTCAAAATGATTGACTCGGAAGCGGACGATCGCCGGCAGCGATATTTACCAGGAAAGAAAATAAACAGGTCGGGCAAATCTGATTACCGGAAAAAATCCGCAATCCATTCGCTGATCAAGACTGGCATAAAACGATAGTGATCGTTGTGCGGCGCTCATCAAAGCGCCGCACAACATAGCATTTTACGCTTGTTTTTTTGATTTTTCGTAGAGCAGGATCGGTTCCTCGCTGTTGAGGATCACTTCCTCTCCCACCACACATTCTTTGACTCCGCCGATGGACGGGAGGTCGTACATGATGTCGAGCATGGTTTTTTCCAGTATGGCCCTCAAGCCCCGGGCACCGGATTTCCGCTGGATGCTCTTGTTTGCAATGGCCGAAAGGGCGCTGTCCGTAAACCGCAAATTTACCCCTTCTATTTCAAACAGCTTCTGAAACTGTTTGATGATGGCGTTTCTGGGTTCGGTCAGGATGCGAATCAGCGCATTTTCATCCAGATTCTCCAGGGTGGCCATGACGGGCAACCGACCCACAAATTCGGGAATCAGGCCGAACTTGATCAAATCTTCGGGTTCCACCATTTTCAGAATGTCACCGGTGGTCGCCTCGGTCTGGCTCAGCACCTTGGCACCAAACCCCATTGTTTTGGAGCCGATGCGCCGACGAATGATCTGTTCCAGATTGGTGAAGGTTCCGCCGCAGATGAACAGGATATTGGCCGTATCCACCTTGACGAAATCCTGCTGGGGGTGTTTGCGCCCGCCCTTGGGCGGCACGCTGGCCATGGTCCCCTCGATGATCTTGAGCAGCGCCTGCTGGACCCCTTCACCGGATACATCCCGGGTTATGGAAGGGTTGTCCGACATCTGGGCGATCTTGTCAATTTCATCAATATACACAATTCCCCGCTGGGCTTTTTCGACATCATAATCCGCGTTCTGCAGCAGGGAAAGGACGATATTCTCCACATCCTCACCCACGTAGCCCGCCTCGGTAAGGCTGGTGGCGTCTGCAATCGTGAACGGGACATTTAAAAACCGGGCCAGGGTCTGGGCCAGCAGGGTTTTTCCGCTCCCTGTGGGCCCGATGAGCAGGATGTTGCTTTTCTGAATTTCCACATCGTCTGTGATGACGGCTGAATCCAGCCGCTTGTAATGGTTGTGAACCGCGACGGAAAGCACTTTTTTGGCGCGATCCTGCTGGATGACATACTCATCCAGCTTGCACTTGATTTCTGCGGGCGGCATCAGCCGGTTGGCATGATCCGTATCCTTGATGGTCTCTTCTTCTATGATTTCACTGCACAGCTGGATACATTCATCGCAAATATATACAGCGGGGCCTGCAATGAGCTTTTTAACCTCTTGCTGGTTTTTTCCGCAGAAGGAACAGAAGAGGTTGTCACTCCCTTCATCGCCTCTGATCGACATTATTAGGCCTCCGTATCCAATATTTTGTCCAGGTCGCCACGGTTATTGATCACGTGATCAATAATCCCGTATTCCCGGGCTTCTTCACCGGCCATGAAAAAATCCCGGTCGGTGTCCTTCTCGATTTGCTTCAAATCTTTCTTGGTGTGAAACGCCAGTATATCATTCAATTTCCCCCTCAACCGGATGATTTCTTCGGCCTGGATCTTTATATCCGATGCCTGACCCTGAACGCCGCCCATGGGCTGGTGGATCATGATACGGGAGTTGGGAAGAGAGTACCGTTTCTTCGGTGCCCCGGCTGCCAGCAGAAGGGCGCTCATGCTTGCGGCCTGTCCGATGCACACCGTCGTTATGTCGGATTTGATATACTGCATGGTATCGTATACCGCCATGCCTGCAGTCACCGAACCGCCCGGCGAATTGATATAAAAATTAATATCCTTGTCCGGATCGTCTGATTCCAGAAAAAGCATCTGTGCGATCAGCAAATTGGCTATTTCATCATTGATCGCAGTGCCCAGGAAAACGATTCGGTCTTTCAGCAGTCTCGAATAAATATCGTAAGCCCGCTCTCCCTTGCTGGTCTGTTCGATTACCATTGGAATTAACGGCAATGTCGGCCTCCTTGTGGCTGGTGCAATTATTCAGTGGGTTCCGGAGATGAACCGGCAGGCTCGGTACCCGGCTCGACTTCCTCAACGTCTGCTTTTTCAATAATAAGGTCAATCGCTTTCTTTTCAAGTAGGGCATGTTTGAAGCCGTCGAGCTTGTCCGGATGGGCATTGTAAAATTGTTTTATTATATCTATCGGTTGTCCCAAAGATCGGGCGAAGGTAGAATATTCCGCCTCCAGTTCCTCATCCGTGACCGTCATCTTTTCCTGTTCAATGATTTTTCCCAGGAAGAGATGGCGGCGCACCTGTTTTTCCGCCAGATCCCGGTATTGTTCGGACATGGCTTCCCTGGTCAGCCCCAGTTCCTCCATGGAGATATTGTTCTGGGAAAAGCGCATCTGCGCGTCTGCGATAATGCCGTCGAGTTCAAATTGCACCAGTTGTTCCGGTAATTCGACATCCTGGGTCATCAGCTTATTGAAAATCTGCTCCTGCAGTTCCTGGCTGGTCCGCTTTTCGTATCCTTCCTGCAGATTTTTCATCACCTGTTCCCGGACCTGGTCAATGGACTGGTAGTCACCGAGTTTCTTGGCAAACTCATCATCGAGTGCGGGCAGAATCTGTTCCCGGATTTCTTTCAGGGTGACGGAGAATGTGATTTCCTGGCCGGCCAGTTCCGAATTGTGATAATCGTCAGCAAAGCGGATATTGAATTCCCTGGTTTCCCCCGGCTTCATTCCGACCAGCTGCTGATCGAAATCTTCGGTCATGGACCCCTGGCCGATTTTTACCGTGTGGTTTTCGGTTTTCTGGGTCGGCTCGAAGGGCTGACCATCCTTGAATCCTTCATAATCGATCACGACGAAGTCATCCTGGGCGGCGGGCCGGCTTTCTTCCACCACCTTGTATTCCGCCAGCTGATGCCGGATCATCTTGAGCTGATTCTCGACTTCCTCGCTGGAGGCACCATATTTTTTCTTCTGCAGCTTGACCCCCTCAAAATCGATGGTCGCGAGCTCCGGTTTGAGTTCAACCGTGGCATTATATGAAAACGGCGCATCCGGAGTGAGTTCGGCCGGATCGATCTCCGGGGAGCCCAGTATGTTTAAATCCTGCTCTTTCAATGCGTCAATGAAGGTGTTCTGAATGAGGGTGCCGGCCACTTCCGAATGCACATCTTTTTTAAATACCCGTTCCAGCACGGACCGGGGTGTTTTTCCCGGGCGGTATCCCTTGATTTTGGCATTCTTCTTCAGCTTGGAATAGGCTGCGTCCAATTCCCGCGCCACATCCTCCTGGGGTATTTCCACATGGATTTTCTTTTTGACGGAACTGATATCTTCTACGGTGACTTGCATGTCGGGATTCCTTCCTGAAATATGGTTATGCCCAAAAACACATTTTGGGTCGGCAAATCTGGAGCTGGTGCGAGAGGGGAGACTCGAACTCCCACTCTTTGCAGAGCTGGATCCTAAGTCCAGTGCGTCTACCAGTTCCGCCACTCTCGCTTTTCGCTTTATTTTTTAAACCGGGTCAGGTACAAAAAATGATGGCCGAAGGCGGGTATCAAGTCGCAAAGGTTTGTTCAACATCTTTAAATCACAGGAATTTTTTCTTGATCCGCATTTTTTGTTAAAATAATATCTATTTAGAAGGGTGTCAAGGAAAATCAAGGAATCGCAAGTGGCGCAAAAATTTGACCGGATATATGTTTGTCTGAGCCGGGTGCGGATTTTCCCCATGCGTCTGGCCGCCCTGTGGCTGTTCATTATTTGGGCGTCCCTGCCGGTGCATCCCGTGAATGCGGATGATCCCCTCAGGACTGTAATTATCGATCCGGGACACGGCGGCCATGACCGGGGCGTTTTGGGGGCGGGCGGAGGCATTGAAAAAGAAATTTCCCTGAAATTTGCCCGTTTGGTTGCATCCCGTTTGGAGTCCGCATACCGGCTGGTGATGACCCGAACCGGGGATTACCAGCTGGAATTAACGCGACGGGTCTCCATTGCCAATCAGCAGAAAGGGGATCTGTTCATTAGCATTCATATCGGCGGCGCCCCCCGTTATCATGTGAATGGGTGGGGCCTTTATGTGTATGGCCGGCAGGACGACAATTCAATCCGGCGGCCTTATCCGCCGGGACCGCGGGATGAAGGATGCTGTCTATACTGGGATGCAATGCAACAAAGGCATCAGAAAAAGAGCCTGGGGTTTGCCCAGGCGCTCCGGTCGGAATTTAAGGAGGACAGCCGCATTCCCGGCATTGAAATATCAAAGGCGCCGATTCGACTGCTCGAAGGGCTCGATATGCCGGCTGCGGTCATCGAGGCCGGGTATCTGACGAATCCCCAGGCGGAAATCCGGTTAAACGACGAGGCCTATTTAAATGATATGGCCGACCATGTCCGTGAAGCGGTGGACGCTTTTTTTCAGGCGGAAAATCCGCAGTCGCAGTCAGAAAAATGAAAGGATTAAAGATTTATCAACTTGCAAGTTAAAAAAAAGAGTGATAGATAACCCAACCGGTTGCGGGGCGTGGCGCAGTCTGGTAGCGCGCCTGCTTTGGGAGCAGGAAGCCGGAGGTTCAAATCCTCTCGCCCCGACCAGTTAAATATAAGAGAGTTATGGCTGACCATAGCTCTTTTTTTTATGCCAAAATTCTGGCCGGGGTACAAATCAGGGGCCGGATTTGACACTGTTGAAGAAAGAATTTGGAATATCGGATGGCAGTCAGGGGGGATGTTCCCGTCATGCCTTGAAGATTGGCAGATGCTCCGGGGCCGCACGATCCAGCATGGGATTTCGATCATCTTTTTCCGAAACAACGGGTTGATCAATCCCCCAGCGGATGCCGATGGCCGGGTCCGCCCAGTGGATGCCGTACTCATCGTCCGGGGCGTAAAGCGCGCTGCATTTGTAGATTACGTCCGCACGCTCACTCAGGACGGAAAACCCGTGGGCGAACC
Organism: uncultured delta proteobacterium; assembly: GCA_963826785.1. Classification (GTDB taxonomy): domain Bacteria; phylum Desulfobacterota; class Desulfobacteria; order Desulfobacterales; family Desulfosalsimonadaceae; genus CAWGYD01. The sequence continues at coordinate 76,877 of CAWGYD010000003.1, read as the reverse complement.
CTTCGGGAATGAACAGCTGCCGTTTGTTCTGATCCGACAAAATTGTGCCGGTCCATTTACCGAAATGCGGGGATCCGCGCCGGATATCCACGGCCACGTCAAAAATTTCCCCGTGCACCGCATAGATGAGTTTGGACTGGGCATTTTTTAACTGATAATGAAGCCCCCTGACCACCCCCTGCCTCGAACGGGAATGGTTGTCCTGGACAAAGACGCGGTCTGCTCCCGCCTGGGCGTAGCGCTCGGCGTGGTATGTTTCCAGAAAATATCCCCGGTCGTCGACAAAAACATCCGGCTCGATGAGCAGGACATCAGGGATGGACAGCGGGGTGACGGTTACAGCCATCTGACCAGCTCCGATATTTTGACCTCCGAGATCTCCTGCAGGTACTGGCCGTATTCGCTGTTGATCATTCCCGCGGCGATGGTTTTCAGGTCATCCCGGGTAATGTAGCCGAGCCGGTAGGCGATCTCCTCCACACAGGCGATCTTGAAACCCTGCCGGCTCTGCACGGAACGGATGTAGCTGGCGGCCTGCTGCATGGATTTCTGGGTCCCCATGTCCAGCCAGGCGAACCCCCGGCCCAGAACCTGCACCTTGAGCTGCCCGCGCTTGAGGTATTCCATATTCACGTCCGTGATCTCGAGTTCCCCCCGGGCGGACGGCTTCAGACCAGAGGCGATCTCCACGATGTGATTGTCATAGACGTAGAGTCCGGACACCGCATAGTGGGACTTGGGGTCTGACGGCTTTTCCTCGATGCCGATCACCTTGCCGGCGTCATCGAATTCCACCACCCCGTAGCGCTTCGGGTCCACCACCCGGTACCCGAATACCATGGCGCCGCAATGACTGTGGTAGCATTTCTTGAGCATTCCGGAGAGGTTGTGACCGTAAAACAGGTTATCCCCCAGAATCAGGCAGACCGGATCGTTGCCGATGAACTCGGCCCCGATGAGAAATGCCTGGGCGATCCCTTCCGGCTTCGGCTGTTCCCGGTACTGGATGGAAATTCCCAGCCATGCGCCGTCGCCCAGAAGGTTCTTGAAATTGGGCAGGTCCTGGGGCGTGGAAATGATCAAAAATTCCCGGACGCCGCCCAGCATCAGCACGGAAAGGGGATAATAGATCATGGGCTTGTCATAGATGGGCAGCAGCTGCTTGCTGGTGACCTTGGTCAGCGGATAGAGCCGGGTGCCGGAACCGCCCGCAAGAATGATTCCTTTCATGAAATTAAAAACCTCTCATTCAACTTCATACGATTCAAAGTGGATGGACCTTCAATTCCCCGCAATTGACCGCGAAGGGCACGAAGATCATAAAGGATAAAGTGAAAAATCAAAAAGAAATTCGTCGGTTCAACCGGCATTCCCGTATTGGCTTTCGATCCACTGCCGGTAGGCCCCGGTTTGCACCCGGCGGACCCACTCGCCATTTTGCAGATACCAGTCGATGGTTTGGGCAAGTCCCGTTTTAATGGGGGTTGCGGGCGACCATCCCAGCTCTTTCTGCAGTTTTTTCGAATCGATGGCATATCGCCGGTCATGACCGGGCCGGTCCTTGACGAACGTGATCAGCTCTGTAGCCGGGCAGCCGGCCGCCCGGGGCGCGGCACGGTCGATGGCCTCGCAGATCATCGACACCAGTTCGATATTCGCCAGCTCGCAATTGCCGCCGATGTTGTAGGTCTCGCCCACCCGTCCGCGTTTGATGATCTCCCAGACGGCGATGCAGTGGTCCGCCACATAGAGCCAGTCCCGCACGTTTCTGCCGTCCCCGTATACCGGCAGCGGCTTTTGCTCCAGTGCGTTTAGTATCATCAGGGGGATCAGCTTTTCCGGAAACTGATAGGGACCGTAATTGTTGGAACAATTGGAGATAGTGACCGGCAGCCCGTAGGTGGTGAAATAAGCGCGCACCAGGTGATCCGAGGCCGCCTTGGAAGCGGAATAGGGGCTGCTGGGCTGGTAGGGGGTGGTCTCGGTGAAGTAGCCGTCTGCTCCCAGGCTGCCGAAGACTTCGTCCGTGCTGATGTGATGAAACCGGTAAAGGGATTTGAGATTTTCCCGGGCGGCTTCCAGGAGGTTGAAGGTCCCCATGATATTGGTGCGGATAAAGGCGTCGGGACCCACAATGGAGCGGTCCACATGGGATTCGGCGGCAAAATGGCAGACGGTGTCGATGCGGTAATCGGAAAATATCTGTTTTACCTGCTCAGGATCGCAGATGTCGGCATGTATGAATTCATAACGATCGCCATCCATCTCTTTCATGTCCGAGAGGTTTTCCGGATTGCCCGCATAGGTCAAGCAGTCCATGTTGAGGATCCTGCCGGTAAAATCGGTGCTGGAAAGAAGATGCCGGATAAAATTGGCGCCGATAAATCCGCATCCGCCGGTGACGAGGAGGTTCATTAAAAATCCTTTAACTTTCCGAGGGTCCGTATTGCCGGATCAGCCGGGCTTTATAGGTTCGAACATATTCGTCGATATCCTTCTGCCAGGGAACCATCACATTGATTTGTTCCTGTTCCAGCCGCCGGTTTTCCAGGATGGAGTTTTTTGGCCGGGCCGCCGGGGTGGGATATTGTGCCGTGGTGCAGGCAACGATCCGGTGGGGCACGGACATCTGATCCAGAAAATAGCGGGCCAGTTCATGCCAGGAGCAAAAGCCCTGGGCCGATGCATGAAAGATGCCCTGCTTCCGGGATTCCACCAGGGTCTGGATTTGATGCGCCAGCCGAAGACTCCAGGTGGGCGATCCGTATTGATCATCGACGATCCGGACCGCTTCTTCAGGGCTGTGGAGGACTTTTTTCAAAATGGCCCCCAGAAAATTTTTACCGTGGATGCCGTAAAGCCATGCGGTGCGAAGAATGATATAGTTGTCGGTGTTCTCGGCGATATTGCGCTCTCCGGCAAGCTTGGTCCTTCCGTAGCAGGAGAGGGGGCAAACGTCGTCGGCTTCCGTATACGCCTGGTCAACGGGCTTTTTCCCGTCAAACACATAATCGGTGGAAATGTGCACCAGTGTCGCGCCATGCCGGTGTGCGGAGGCGGCCAGGTGCTTCGGGCCGTCCGCATTGACCCGGCGGGCAAGATCCGGTTGGGATTCGCAGGCATCCACCTGCGTAAAGGCGGCGCAGTTGACGATCACCTCCGGAAGCATCCGGTTGACGGCGGTCTCCACCATGCGGGCATCCGTGATATCCAGCGTGTCGATGTCGACGCTGTCTACCGTATGATGCGGCGCCAGAACGGTGCGGCAGTCTTTCCCCAGCTGGCCGTTTCCGCCGATAATCAGAATTTTCATTGGGCGCAATTTCGCGTTTGAGCTAAATGCCGGGGCGGGTGCTGCATACCGCCGGCAAGGAAATCCGGTTTGGGTTCAAAGGGTTGCAATACAATTAAATCGTATTATTATTAATTGCTTGCAGTTTTATAAAATATTTCTGCAAAAGGCAAGGCAAAAACCAGGCCCGGTATCCAACCCTTATCCAACCCAGAAAGCCATTGACAATTTTCAAGCAGATGCAATAAGTTAACTGATTTTACGCGCACCCAATCTTCGATAAGACAAAATACATGAATGCAAACGGCCGCTTGAACCGATTCTTTCTGTCGGGCCTTTCCGGAATCCTGCTGACCGCCGGCTTTCCCAATGTGCGCCTGTGGTGGATCACCTGGTTTGCCCTGGTCTTTCTGCTGCTGGCCATCCGGGACGCAAATGGCCGCAGCAGCTTCTATGCGGGGCTGACCGCGGGGCTGGTGCATTTCCTGTCCCTTTTGTACTGGCTGGCACCCACCATGCGGTTCTACGGATATCTGCCCTGGGCATTGAGCATTGTCATCCTGTTTCTCCTGGCGTTTTATCTGGCCCTGTATATCGGCTTTTTCGCGGTGCTGGTCAACCGCCTGGGCGACAGCCCGGTCACGCTGCTGATCGCCGCGCCGACGGCATGGGTGGCCATGGAGTATCTGCGCACCTGGCTCTTTTCCGGGTTCCCCTGGGGGTTGCTGGGCTATTCCCAGTACCACTGGCTGACACTGGTCCAGACCGCAGATATCTGGGGGGTATACGGGATATCCTGCATCCTGGTGTTTGCAAACACGGTGGTTTTTGCGGGATACCTGTTTGCCGCCAGGAAGACCTGGCGGGGAAAGCGGATCACCGGAAAGCTGTTCGGGGTGTCTGCGGCCCTGGCGGTGTTTCTCGTGGGAAGCTGTCTGCTGTACGGCCAGTTCCGCATGAAGGCCATCGATGCGCAGGCCTCCGGAGCGGACCATATCAATGCCGCGGTCCTTCAGGGGAATATCGGTCAGGATCTGAAATGGGACATGGCCTTTCGACGAAAGACCATCGACACCTATCTGTCATTGTCGGAAGAGATTTCACGCCAGCATCCGGATTTGATCGTCTGGCCGGAAACCGCGGCCCCTTTTTATTTTTATTATGATCAGTACATGACGGACATGGTGCTGAGCGGTATCCGACGGATCGGGATCACCTCGCTTGTGGGCAGCCCTTCCGTGGAAGTCGCGGGCAAAAAGGATATCCGGTATTTCAACTCCGCATACCTGATCAGTGCAGAGGGGCGGGTCATCGACCGGTATGACAAGGTCCACCTGGTTCCCTTCGGGGAATACGTGCCGTTTCAGAAATGGCTACCCTTTATCAATTCCATCGTGGCCCAGGTGGGGGATTTCAAGCCGGGCAGCAAGGGGGACACCCTCGAGTGGGAGCGCGCGGACATGGGGGTCCTCATCTGTTATGAAATTATCTTCCCCCGGCTGGCGGCGGAAGCGGTGGCAAATCACGCGGGGCTCCTGGTCAATATCACCAATGATGCGTGGTTCGGAAACACCAGCGCGCCGTACCAGCATTTTGCCATGGCCGCGTTTCGGGCGATTGAAAACCGGCGAAGCCTGGTCCGGGCCGCCAATACCGGCATCAGCGGGTTTATCGATCCGTGCGGCCGGATCATCCAATCCTCGGTACTGTTTGAAAAGGCGGCAATGGCGCAGCGCGTGCCGGTGATGACCGAGACGATATCCGTTTACACGGCCTACGGGGATGTGGCCGCCTGGGCCTGTTTTATTGCATTGGCGGTTCTGGCCGTGCTAAAGAGGCAATTCCGAGGGTAAATGATTATATTAAAGTCGGAAATATGGGCAAAAGGAGTTTGAAAAATGACATTTGAGATGAAGCAGAAAATCAAGGAAGATTATGAACGGCTTGACCAGTTGAAGGAGTATCTTTGACCTGCCGGGCAAGCAGAAGCGTTTACAGGAAATCGAAAGCATACTGGGCGACGAGAAATTCTGGGCGGAGCCGGAAAAGGCAAAGACCATCTTGAAGGAGCGCTCCGCGCTGACCCGAAGAGTCGAGAGTTGGGAGCAGCTGTACGCCCGGCTGGAAGAATGCGAAATCCTGCTGGATCTCGGCATGGAGGAAGAAGACGAATCGGTCATCGCGGATGCCCGCCGGCAGGCGGACACCATCGACCGGCAGATCAACTCCTTTTCGCTTGAAGTGATGCTAAACGGCGATGAGGATGAAAACAACGCCATCATGTCCATCAATGCCGGGGCCGGGGGGACCGAGGCCCAGGACTGGGCGGAAATGCTGTTTCGCATGTATTCCCGGTGGATCGAGCAAAAAGGCTTTACCATGAAGCTGATCGATTACCAGGACGGCGACGAAGCGGGAATCAAGGGGGTCACCTTCACCGTCGAAGGGCTCTATGCCTACGGATACCTCAAGGCGGAAAACGGGGTGCATCGCCTGGTCCGGATTTCTCCTTTCAATGCCAATGGAAAACGGCACACCTCCTTTGCTTCCGTGTTCGTCTATCCCGAACTGGAGGATGAAATCACCGTGGAGATCGATGAGGGGGACCTGCGCATCGATACGTTCCGCGCCAGCGGGGCGGGCGGACAGCACGTGAACAAGACCAGCAGCGCGGTCCGCATCACCCACATGCCCACCGGCATCGTGGTCCAGTGCCAGCAGGAAAAATCACAGATCCGCAACCGGGAACTGGCCATGAAGGTTCTGCGGGCACGGATGTACCAGATGGAAAAGCAGAAACAGGATCAAAAGCTTCAGGACATGCACGACAGCAAGGACGAAATCGCCTGGGGCAGCCAGATCCGCTCCTATGTGCTGCACCCCTACCAGCTGATCAAGGACCACCGCATCAACCTGGAGGTGGGAAACGTAAGCGCCGTGCTGGACGGCGACCTGGATCCGTTCATCGAGGGAGTGCTCCTCTCCCGCCAGGCCGGGTAGCAGATGACGGTTCAGGCGATCATCGATTCATTCTATGCGCCCGGTTCGCCTCTCCATTCTATATACATGGCCCATGCCGGGGCCGTGGCGAGAAAGGCGCGGCAGGTCGCCGAAAGAATGGTCCGCCTGAAGCCGGATGTCTCCTTCATCGAGGAAGCCGCCCTGCTCCACGATATCGGGATCTTCCTGACCCATGCGCCGTCCATCGGGTGTTTCGGAACGCACCCCTATGTGTGCCACGGATATCTCGGACGGGACCTGCTGGAAAAAGCGGGCATGCCCCGGCACGCCCTGGTGTGTGAACGGCATGTGGGCGTGGGCCTGACCGTGGAAGACATCCGCATAGACCGCCTTCCCCTTCCGGAAAGGGAGGCACTTCCCCAGACCCTGGAAGAAAAGATCGTCTGCTATGCGGACAAATTTTTTTCAAAGAAAAACGGGGAATATGAAAAAGAATACCCGCTTTTAGAGGTGCAGGCGCAGATCGGCAGGTACGGCAAAGACAAAGCGGATCGGTTCATGTCCTGGGTTCGCCTGTTTGGAGAAGAACAAATTCATGAATGAGATGAACAACCGGTACCGCTTCTATTTCATCACCGATGACGCTATCTCCGGGTTTACCCCCTGTGATCAGGCTCAAACCGCACTTCTTGCCGGCGCCTCCATCATTCAATACCGCCGCAAATCCTTTTCATCGTCTTATTTTGACGAAGCCCGCGCCATCCGGCGGCTGTGCCGGCTGTACCGGACTCCGTTTGTGGTCAACGACGACATCCTGCTGGCCAAAGCCCTCGATGCCGACGGCGTGCACCTGGGCCAGACGGATGAGCGTGCCGAAGTCGCCCGGCAGATCCTGGGGCCGGATGCGATCATCGGCGTATCCGTCTCCACCCTGGCCGAACTGGAGAGAACGGATCTTTCCGCCTGCGATTATATCGGAACCGGGCCGGTTTTCGGCACCCGTACAAAAGCCGATGCCCACCCCGTCATCGGCCTGTCCGGGCTGCGGGCGGTGGTGGAAAAATCGTCCCTGCCGGTGGTGGCCATCGGCGGCATCGATGCGGCATCGGCAAAGGCCTGTTTCGACCACGGGGCATCCGGTGCGGCGGTGATCAGCTGCATCACCCGGGTTGCAGATCCGGCGGCTTCGGCAAAGACCTTCGCCGAAGCCTGCGGACGCCCGCCCCGGCAGGCGGTTTTCCCCTGGTCCGACGAATTCGGGCTGATCGCCGGCATTTTAAGACAATATCAGGCCACCGACCGGGTCCGGGTCCGGCCCGGAGATGACGCCGCCCTGCTGTCTTCCTTTTCCCGGCCGGTGATCACCACGGATGCCCAGAAGGAAAATGTCCATTTCAAACTTAAGTGGCAGTCGTTTCAGGAGATCGGGGACAAGGCGGTGGAGATCACCTTCAGCGACCTGGCCGCCTGCTTTGCCGAACCGGCAGGCCTGTTTGTCAATCTGACGCTGCCCCCCCACATGACCGAAAGTGCGGTGGAGGAACTCTACCAGGGCATCTCCACCGCCCTTAGCCGCCACTCGGCCTTTCTGGGCGGGGGCAACCTGTCCGCGGGAAGAGAGTTTTCCATCGACTTGTTTGCCATCGGGGAGGGGCATGAGCACATATTCCCGGCGCGCTCCAACGCAAGAGAAGGCGACGGCGTGTACGTGACGGGGCCTTTGGGGCTGGCCCGGGCCGGGTTGATGGCCCTTGAAAAATTCGACTTTTCGTTTCCGGAATTAAAAAAGAGATTCGTGTCCCCCCGGGCCCGGTTCGATGCCGCAGAAATTCTTGCGGCGCATGGCGTCAACTGCGTCATGGATCTTTCCGACGGGCTGGCCGGGGACGCGGCCCATGTGGCCGCCGCCTCCGGGGTTTCCATCGAGTTTGAACCGCATTATTTTGAAAACGCTCCCGACCTGGTCCGCTTTTGCGGCAAATATGACCTGGATCCGGCAATGATGATGCTTTCCGGCGGAGAGGACTATGAACTGCTGTTTACCTGCCCGGCAGAGCGATTTGCCGACATCGCAAAACAGATCCCGGGCGCATTCAAGGTGGGAAAATGCATCACATCTGCGGGCAGGCCGATCGTCAACCTGCCTTCCGGCATATCCTCGTATCAGCACGGGAAAATCTGAGTCGGATCGCTTGATCCGCTGAATGAGAAAGGTAAAAAGACGCATGAAATACTGCCAGGCACAGCAGGGAAGGACCTTTATCCTCCGCCTGGAGGACGGGGAAATCCTGCATGAAACCATAGAGCAGTTCGCCCGGGACCACGGCATCAAGTCCGCGGCATTGATTGCTTTAGGCGGCGCGGACGCCGGAAGCCGGCTGGTGGTCGGTCCCGAGTCCGGCCGGGCGGAAAAGATCGTCCCCATGACCCGCATGCTGGAAAATGTCTGCGAAGTGACCGGCACCGGCACCATTTTCCCGGACGCGCAGGGCGAACCGGTGCTGCACATGCACATGGCCTGCGGCCGGGAGGACCGCACCGTCACCGGGTGCGTCCGCGCCGGGGTGAAAATCTGGCACGTGCTGGAAGTGGTCATGATGGAGCTGACCGGCCATGCGGCCATGCGCCGTCATGATGCCGCCACCGGGTTTGCCCTGCTGGATCCGGATTGATCCGTCCTTTCTTTCGCCAGTGAAACTCAACATTGAAATCAATTGAATCCGAAAGGAGAAATGTGTGATCATTCCCGTCATTCTGGCCGGTGGCTCCGGGACCCGGTTGTGGCCCATGTCCAGGGCGCTGATGCCGAAGCAGTTTTTTCCCCTGACCGACAACCTCACCATGCTCCAGAATACCGCCCAGCGGATGAGGGGTTTTGAGGGCGCGGGGCCGCCCATCGTCATCTGCAATCAGTCCCACGGGTTTATCGTCGCCGGGCAGCTCCAGGAAATCGGAGTGGCGCCGCCGGCGATTTTTCTGGAGCCGGTGGGCCGGAACACCGCCCCGGCAGTGGCAGTGGCCGCGTTGAAAGCCGCCTCCATCGACCCGGATGCATTGATCCTGGTCCTGCCGGCCGATCACCTGATCGCCGATCTTGACAAATTTCATCATGCCCTGCGCCTTGCCGAAAAATCGGCCCGAAGCGGGGGATTGGTCACCTTCGGCATCATCCCGGACCGGCCGGAGACCGGCTATGGATATATCCGCAAAGGGGAAGCGGCAGAAAGTGAAGGCGTTTTTTCCATTGCGGAGTTTGTCGAAAAGCCGGACCTCAACACGGCTGTGAAATATCTTGCCTCCGGCGAATACTGCTGGAACAGCGGCATGTTCCTGTTTAACGCAAACCGGGTCATCGATGAACTGAGCCGCCATGTCCCGGATATCATGGCTGCCGCAAGAGATGCGTTTGAAAAAGGGCGGGCGCACGCTCCGTTTTTCTATCTGGACAAGGACGCCTTTGACGCATGCCCGTCGGATTCCATCGATTATGCGGTCATGGAAAAGACGGATCAAGGGATGATGGTCCCGTTTGAGGCGGGATGGGATGATGTGGGATCCTGGGAAGCCCTCTGGAAGGTGGGTGAAAAGGACGCGTCCGGAAATGTGATCCGCGGGGATGCGGTCATAAACGACGTTTCAGACACGCTGGTGTACGCCGACAGCCGCCTGGTGGCCATGACGGGGGTCAGCCGCCTGGCGGTGATCGAAACCACGGATGCGGTGCTGATCTGTTCTCTGGACAAATCCCAGGGGGTCAAGCAGGTGGTGGATCTTCTCAAGGAAAAGGGCCGGCCGGAATGCCGGACCCACGCCCGTACCCTGTATGACTGGGGGACCATTGAAGCTTTGGAAACCGGGCCTGAATTAATTCTTCGGAAGATTACCCTGCATCCGGAAACCGCCCTGACTGTAAAGGGGCACCCGTATCCCGCTTTGCACTGGATGGTGGTTTCGGGCAGGGCCGTCCTCCGGGAGGATGGCCGGGACCGGAGCGCGGATGCCGGGGATGCATTGAACATTTTGCCCCGCCAGCGGCTTACATGCACGAATCTCCAAAAAGAACCGCTGATTATTCTCGAAGTGATCCGCGGCGCGGTGGCAGAAGCAGACCATCTGGCGCAGGACGAAGCCAAATCCGGGCACGATGCCCGGGGGTGACACGATCTCTGAATTTATGAACATTTATATGCGCGTGAATCAAAGGCGGCAATAACGGGAGAATATATGGAGCCTTATCAGGCGGTCATTCTGGGGGCGGTGCAGGGGTTGACGGAATTTTTTCCCGTCAGCAGTTCAGGGCATCTGGTGATTTTCCAGCATCTGTTTAAACTGGCCGAGCCGCCGATCATGTTCGACGTAAGCGTCCATGTGGGGACCCTCCTGGCGGTGGCCGTTTATTTTTACCGTGATATTGCGGGCATGATCCATGCGGTGCTTCGCCTGCTGACTCCCGCCGGCTTCCGCAGCGCATCGGCCGGTGATCCGGACCTTCGTCTGGCGGGCCTGATCATTGTCGGGTCGGTCCCCACGGCCCTTATCGGCTTTTATCTCAACCACCTGGCCGAAGTCCTGTTTTCATCCCTGTGGATCGTGGCGGTAAGCCTGTTCATCACCGCCCTGCTGATCCTGTCCACCCGGTGGGCCGGGGGGCGCGTGGCGGAGCCTGAAAAGGGGCATTTTTCGGCATTCAAGGCGCTTATCATCGGAACCATGCAGGGAATCGCGGTGCTGCCCGGCATCTCCCGCTCCGGGTCTACCATTGCCGCGGGTCTGTTCCTGGGGCTGGGACGGGAGCAGGCCGCCCGGTATTCCTTTCTTTTGTCCATTCCCGCGATCCTGGGTGCTCTGGCGTTGAGCCTCTTTTCGGACACGGCGGCGAGTCCCATCCCGCTTTCCGTCACCCTGATCGGGCTGGTCACTTCCGGGCTGGTGGGGTATGCGGCCCTGAGCCTGCTGGTGAAAATCGTCAAGCACGGCAGGCTCTATTATTTCGCCCCGTATTGCCTGATGCTGGCGATGGTCACGTTTTTCCTCTTTGCCCGGTAGGCGCCGGTTCATGAACCAATTTTTACCATCTACAAAGGCTGATGGGCGTCTCTGAGCAGGTCGGTGACTTTTTTGACCGGGTTGAAGGTGATTTCCGGGACTTCGACGAATACGGTATTCCAGAAGGCCATGGCGCCGTTCCACAGGCCCGGGTATTCAAGGGCCTTGAGGTCTTTTCCCTGTTCCGACTTGGCGGCGATGAACACCGCGTCTTCATCCACAAAACGGCTCAGGTCAAAGGCGTTTCCCTGCCAGTCCCGGACGCCGCAGACAATGTCCACCGGGTTGAAATGGGTGGAGGCGGAGAGAATCTCCTGCTGTTCGGAGTCGTTCGGGTCGATCTGAGAGGTTTCCACGATCTGCAGGGAAAGCCGGCCGTTTTGATCTTCCACCCAGAAGGGGCCGCCGCCGGGTTCCCCCACGTTTCTGACCATGCCGCACACCCGAAGGGGACGGTTGATCAGCTGGATCAGGTAATCGCGCTTTCTGCCGTACACGAAATTCCTGAAATCATCCGGCAGCTCTATCTTGAGTTCTTCATCCACAAATGCGGTGGCCTCGGACAGTGTCGATTCGCTGACTTCCCGCCGGTGGAGTTGTTCCATAAACGACGCGATTTCCGACTCCATATAGAGCAGGTATCCGCCCAGGGCCTTTTTCCAGTCGGTCGTCTCTTTCTTGAACCGGTCATGGGCGACATTGTCGATGTTCTTGATAAAGACAATGTCTCCGTCGATTTCATTGAGGTTTCGGAGGAGTGCGCCATGGCCGCCGGGACGAAACAGGAGGGTGCCGTCGGATTTGCGGAAAGGCCGGTTGTCCGTGTCCACCGCGATGGTCCGGGTATTATCCTGCTGAACGGAAAAATCGATGGTGAAAACCGCCCGGAAGCGATCCTCATATCCGGATTTGACCGCTTCGAAGAGGGCTGCGAATTTTTCCCGGTGCTCGGGAGATATGGTTAAATGAAGACGGCATCGGCCCGAGTCGGTCCGGGCATAGGCGGCGGCCTCCACCAGGTGTTCCTCAAAAGCGGTGCGGCTTTCATTTCCATAGGCATGAAACTTGATCAATCCTTTGGGCAAAGAAGCGTAATCCAATCCCTGGGGATATAAAAGCGCGCCCAGGATATCCTTGAATTCTCCGATATCCACCAGATGGTCGATATCTTTTTCCTGTCCGGAAAGCGACCGCTTCAGGTCCGGATAGAAGGCAAACCGCCTGATCCCGTCCATGAAGCAGACCAGGTCCGGATTGTCCGCCGTCCCGGCCGCATGGCTGGCCCGCCGGATGGTATCGTATTGGGAATCGGCAGCCATCAGGGATTTGAACATGCGGGTCGCCGCCCCTGATGCCGGCACGAATTTAATCACATCCTTTCTTCCGGCGTTTTGTTCAAACAGGTCCACTGAATCGTCAAAAGACCGCCGGGTGAATTTTTTGATCCCGTCTCCAACGGTGCAGGGCCGGTTGAGTTTCAGGTAGGGGGTCCCCTTCTGGAAAATACGGATTTGTTTTTCCACCTGTCCAACAGTTAAGCCCGTATTTTCAATCTGCTCAATATCTTGTCCACTAAAACCGTCGTCACGCATGTCGCCTCCCGCCTGTAATCCACCGCTGTTCCTATTTGCTGTCTTTTCCAGAAGATATCATGTTTTACGAAAATCATACGGATTTTTGGAGGATTTTTCAAGTACGGGAAAAAGGAGAAAGACACAGAACAGGGTCGTGCGGGTTTACAGTGCGGTCGCTTTAGCGAGCCCCATGATGCCGTAATCGCGCCAGGTGGGGCGGTACATGGCGGTGATCACCCGGTCGAACATGATTCTCATCAGGGCTTCTCCGGTGATGCTGCTGCTCCAGATCCGAGCGCAGCTGATCATGATAGGCCGCAATCTTCTTGAGCCTCTCGATTTCCTTGATCAGCCGGATCATTTCATTTCGAAATTTGGAAGGGACTTTCGGATCAAATATTTTCTTTTCCCAGTTGGCCTTCAGCTGCACCGGACCCCCGTCGGCAGCGGGCGTATAAAATTTTTGAAGCGCGGGCTGGGAGCGAAAATACCGATCGATTGCGTTTGATATCACCTGCTCCTCCTGCTGCAGAAATCGGTCGAACATCTCTACCACCCCATAGGGGATCTTGACCTGAATCCGGCAGAGGGCTTCGTTTTCATGCAGGACCTCGTTTAATTCCTGGGAGGCGCTTTTCCAGAAGCGATGACTGACGGTCTGCAGAACTTTGCGCATGGAGATCTTGCGGGTGATGGCGGCCCGCTTGATCTGGATGATCTGTGGAATCAGCCTGGATGTTTTGGCAAACAGGGTCCGCCCGGTGGCCACCTTGTAGATCATGCCCACGGAGGCATACCAGTCCTGCAGATAGAAGATATAAGGCAGATGATTGCCGAACAGCCGGGCCAGGGTCCTGTTTTTGAACAGGTGCGAGGGGGTCATGTAGGAAGGGGTTCCCGCAAGGGCGGGCTGCGCCAGGGGTTCTGCGGAATCGGTATCCAGGCGGATCGCCGTTTCCAGGTCGATCAGCCCCAGATCGTAAGCCCTGGGGTCCCTCAGCAGTTGATCCACGGCGTCGGGTTCGGCAGAAATAAAGATGTTGTCCAGCTTTAGATCCCGTGCGGCCACTTTCTGTTTCTGAAGATTGTTCAGCAGCTTTAAAATGTTGATGATGAGCGACTCGAAACGGGATTTGTGATTTTCAAAAATTTTGGTTCGGACATGGCTGTAGACGATTTTTCGATATTCATTGACGATGGATTTGTTTTCCCCCATCAAATTCATCAGATCCTGGTTCATCCGCACTGAAATCGATCTTTCCAGTTCCTGCGGGTCCGTCTCCGGCCGGATAGCCGCCAGATGCTGAAAAAACCATTCCTTTTTTCGATAGGCGGGAAGCATGCAATTTTCCGGGGAGCGGGTCAGGTGGCGATCGACTGTTTTTTCGAATTCGAGAAAAAGGCGGTTAATGTTGAAAAAAATCTCATCGTGGGCATCGCCGTATATGGTTTCAAAGGCCTGCAGGTGATCGAAAATCTGCATGTTTCGGATGATCTCATGCTGGATGCGGGATTTTTCATCATACATCCTTTCAACCACCTGATTGAAAAATGCGTATTTCGAAAGATTCATGAAAAAGACAAACCCGTCTTTGATCATCAGGTAACTGCGGTACTGGGGACGGGATTTGAGAAGAGAGAGGCATTCCGATTCAATCGTTTCACCCCTGGGCGGGTTCAGCCGGAGACCGGGGACTTTTGTCAGAATGGTGGCCAGATCCGGGGTCACGCAGGGGACCAGTGGGCACAGGCTTTGGGAAACCATGCGTTCACGGTTGATCTTATCCAGGTAGAGTGAAAAATCATCGATGGGTTTGGGGGGGATCTTCAAGACCATCTGATCGTCATAGATGATCTTATAGCAGCTGCTTTTGCTTTCCACCGATTCACCCAGGTGGCTAAGACTCATGCGGCGGATTTCCACTCCGTTTTTGGTCTTGAGGCGCAGCTCGTAGATATGGTCCTGGCCATGCGGATTGGGTATCCGATCCGCCCGGGTCGAATCCTGATCTGCCAGCTGACCGGCAAACCGGTAACTGAAGAGCCGCAGGAAGTAATCGACGATGGTATCGATTTCGTTCATAAAAAGACGGATGGAATCTTTCAGGTGATCCGGGGCATATTTCCATACTCGGGAGTTCGTGTTTTCGACTGACAAATGAAATCAGCTGTAAATGACCGATTATCAGTCGTTGAGATAAAAGGATGCACCTCTTCCCATGATTCACTATGGTTCACCCGCAGTGCGTAGTCAACTGTTATTCACCCGGCCATGGGTTAGGCCGGAAAAAAATCGCTCTGAATAGCCGACAATCTTGCAGCCAGTGCGGTTTAGACGGGCTGAATGCCCGTATCATCGACGGGGGAACCGGTGTCTTCGGTATATTCCGAGGCCTGATGGATCCGGGCCATGACCATGTAGAATGCGGGCACGACGAACAGGGTAAACAAGGTGCCGATGGTCATGCCCGCGGCGATCACCAGCCCGATATTGAAGCGGGACACAGCTCCCGGACCGGCGGCGATCAGCAGGGGGAAGACGCCCATGACCGTGGAAGCGGTGGTCATGAGAATGGGGCGCAGCCGGATGGATGCGGCCTCCTCGATGGCTTCGCGCTTGGAGAGCCCCTCCATCTGCAGATCGTTGGCAAATTCCACGATGAGGATGCCGTGCTTGCTGATCAGCCCGATCAGGGTGATCAGGCCCACCTGGGTGTAGATGTTGATGGAGGCGAATCCCAGCATCAGAAACACCAGGGCCCCCGATATGGTCAGAGGGACGGTGATAAGGATGATGATGGGGTCACGGAAACTTTCGAACTGGGCGGCCAGCACCAGGTAGATCAGGACAACGGCCAGAAAGAAGGTGAAGACCAGGGAGCTTCCCTCCTGGATGAACTGTCGGGACTGGCCCGCATAATTGGCCCGGTATCCGGCAGGAAAGATTTCGGCGGCCTTCTGTTCCAGAAAGTTCAGGGCTTGTCCCTGGGAGACGCTGGGTGCCGGGACCGCGGAGAGAATGGCGGAATTGAGCTGCTGAAACCGTTTGAGCTGTTCGGGCTGCACCGTCTGTTTGAGGGTAACCACGGTGGAGAGCGGCACCAGCTTTCTATCCCGGGTGGGGATATAATAATTTTTCAGCTGCTCCGGATTCAAGCGCGCGTTTCTCACCACCTGGGGGATGACCTTGTAGCTGCGGCCCTGAATGGAAAACCGGTTGACGTAGTTGCCTCCCAGCATGGTCCCCAGTTCGGCCCCGATATCGGCCATGGTGAGCCCCAGATCCGCGGCTTTTTCCCGGTCGATGAGAATGTCCGTCTGGGGAAGGTCGTATTTCAGGTCAGTGTCCGCATACAGAAACAGGCCGCTTTTCATGGCTGCGGCCAGCATCTCCTGGGCGACCCGATTGATTTCGATGGGCGGCTGGGTGGAACTGATGACGAACTGGACGGGCAGACCGCCGCTGCTGCCGGGCAGCGGCGGCACATCGAAGGCCACCGCATCAAGACCGGCGATGTGGCCGATTTTCTGCTGCACCAGCGGCTTGATCTCCATCTGAGACCGCTCCCGCTGGCTCCACGGGGCCAGAACCTGCCCGGCGAACACGGAATTGCCGGTGGCCGCGGTGCCGGAAGCGCCTCCGCCGGCGATCATGAAGACATGGTCGGTCTCGGGAAAGCCGGCCAGGGTTTTGTACAGTTCCAGGGCATACAGGGAGGTCTGGCCGATGGCGGCATTCGGTTCGGCAGTGGCGGATATCAGGATGATTCCCCGGTCTTCGGTGGGGGCCAGTTCCTTCTGGGTCATGGTATACAGAAAGTAGCAGCTGACCAGGATGGCCGCTGCAAACACCATCGTGACCGGTAAATAGTTCAATGTATTGTGCAACAGCCGTTTGTAGGCGAGCTTGAGCCGTTCGAACAGCCGATCCAGAAAATAGACCAGTCCCCGGGCTTTTTGGGTCGGCTTCAGGATTTTGGAACACATCATGGGGGACAGGGTCAGGGCGATGATGCCGGAGATGAACACGGCGCCCGCCAGGGCGAAGGCGAATTCAGTGAACAGGGCCCCGGTCAGGCCCCCCATGAATCCGATGGGGGCGTACACGGTGATCAGGGTGATGGACATGGCGATCACCGGCCCCGCCAGTTCCCGGGCGCCCTTGAGCGCGGCGGCCTTCGGATGCTCCCCCTCCTCGATGTGGCGATAGATGTTTTCAGTGACGATGATGGCGTCATCCACCACCAGGCCGATGGCCAGCACCAGGGCCAGCAGGGTGAGCAGGTTAATGGAAAAGCCCATCACCAGCATGATCAGCCCCGCCCCGATCATGGACAGGGGCATGGCCACAGCGGGAATCAGCACCGATCGGACCGAACCGAGGAAAAGGAAGATGACGATAATCACGATGACCAGCGCTTCGCCCAGGGTTCTCTCCACTTCATATATGGCGTCATTGATATATTTGGTGGCATCATAGGGAATCTCCATGGTGAGGCCTTCGGGAAGCTGGGAACGGATCTGGGGGAACGTTTTCCGGACGTCATCGATGACGGTCAGGGCATTGGCGGTGGGAAGAACGGAGATGCCGATAAAGGTGGCGTTCTTCCCGTCGAAATAGACCCGGCTGTCGTAGTTTTCCGCCCCCAGTTCCACATCCGCGATGTCCTCCAGCCGGATGACCGCATTGCCGCTCTCCCGGACGATCAGTCTTTGAAACTGTTCGGCATTGTGCAATTGAGTGGAAGCGGTCAGGTTCACCGAGACCATCTCCCCCTTGGTGGCGCCCACGGCGGACAGAAAATTGTTGGCCGCCAGGACCGCCCGTACCTGGGAGGGCGTGATGCCCAGGCCCGCCATTTTTTCCGGCTTGAGCCAGATACGCATGGCAAAGGTCCGGCCCCCCAGAATCTGGGCCTGCTGGACGCCGCCAACCGCCTGAAGCTGGGGCTGAACCACCCGGATCAGGTAATCGGTCACCTGGTTGGCCTTGAGGATATTGCTGGAGAAACTGATATACATGGAGGCCCGCTGCTCCCCCACCGCCACGTCGATGATGGGCTCCTCGCTTCCGGCGGGAAGTTCGCCTTTGACCTTGTTGACTTTGGCGGTGATCTGGGTCAGGGCCTTGTAGGGGTCGTAATCCAGCTTGAGATAGGCCTGGATCATGCTGATCCCCTGCAGGCTGGAGGATTGAATATAGTCGATCCCGTCCGCGCTGGCGATTTCCCGCTCCAGGGGGGTGGTGATAAATCCCTGCACCAGGTCCGCATTGGCGCCGATATAGGGGGTGGTGACACTGATGACCGCGTTGGTGGTTTCCGGGTATTCACGCACATTGAGCAGCATCAGGGAGCGGCCGCCCATCAGCAGGATGAGAAGAGAAACCACTATGGACAAAACGGGGCGTTTGATGAAGATATCGGTAAATTTCATGGTGGAAAACCCCTACTCATTGGGCAGATCCGGAGAAAGTTCGGCTTTGGGCATCACTTCATTGTTGATGACGACCCGGTCACCTTCCTTGAGTTTATTCTGCCCGACGACCACGACTCTCTCGCCTGGCGTAAGCCCTTCGGTGATTTCCACCAGGCCCCCGCGGGAATCGCCGGTCACCACAAACCGGCGGCTTGCCGTGAGAATCGGATTCCCCCGGTCATCGACGCCTGTTTTCTCGATGACAAAAATGACATCCCCATAGGGGTTGTAGCTGATGGCGGTCTGGGGAAGGGCGATCACATCCTTTTTTGCCGGCAGCTCGATGGCCACGGTTCCGAACATTCCGGGCTTGAGCCGGCTTTCCGGATTTTCCAGGGTCGCCCGTACGGTGAAATTGCGGGTATCCGGGTTGACCCGGGGTTCGATGGCGGAAATTTTTCCCCTAAACTCGAGGTTCTCCCATGCGTCGAAGGTCATGACCATGGCCTGGCCTTCCCGCACCTGGTTGAGCATCTGCTGGGGGAGGGTGAAATCGGCATAGATCGGATCGAGCGCCTGGAGCGACACGATGGGCGTGCCGGGGGAAAGGTATTGCCCCACATCCACCCGGCGGATCCCCAGGATGCCGGAAAAGGGGGCCTGTATCCGTTTCTTGTCAATGAGAATCTCCTGTTCCCTGACCTGAGCGGCGGTGTTTTTGTACTGGGCCTCGGCCTGGTCCAGGTCGGACTGGGGCACCATGTTTTTCTTCACCAGGGTCTTCATGCGCTTGAGCTGGGTTTCGGCCAGGTTTGCCGAAGCCTGCAGGCTTGCGAGAAGGGCCTGGTCGGACCGGGTATCCAGGGTAATCAGGAGCGTTCCTTTGTCAACAGGCTGGCCGGATTGGAAATGAATCGATTCCACCAGGCCGGGGATCTCCCCGGTGACCTCCACCCCTTTGCTGGCAGTCAGGGACCCCACTGCCGTAAGGATCGGGTTCCAGGTGGTTTTTTGCGTTTCCATGGCCCCCACGCTCACCGGCGGCGCCTGCTGGGTGGCCATGAATTCCTTTATCTTCTGATTCACGAACAGCCGGTAACCGAAAATGGCGCCGAATACCACCCCCAGAATCAAGATCATGAAGATCATCCGTTTGATCATCTGCACACGTCTCCTTCTACCAGATTCAAATCCCTTCCGATGGATCCCGTGGCCAGCCTCAGCTGAAACTGATTGACCTGCAGCTGGTAATAGGCGATTGGCCAGCCTGTTTTCGGATTCATTCAACACGGTCTGGGCGTCCACCACGTCCACGGAGGAGACCAGGCCTTCCTGGAATTGTGCGGTGATCTGGTCGTAGTTGGCCGTCGCGGATTCCAACTGGTCCTGCAGGCTTTTGATGACTTTCTGCTGGGTTTGAATCTGATAGCAGGTGGATCGAACATCCACCTGGATTTCCTGCTTCAGCCGGGTGAGGAATGCGGCGGCCTGTTTTCTGGCGGCCTTGGCCCGGCCGAGCTCTCCGGTATTTCGAAACCCGGTGAACAGGGGATAAGCCGCTTGCAGCGAAATTTCCCAGTTTTCATTGTTGTTGAAGAACAATTCCTTGTTGTCCGCACGTACATAATTGCCTTCCACGAACAGGTCCGGCAGAAAGCTGCCGCGGCTGGCCTTTACCGAATCCACGGCGGCTTCCAGTGAGCGCTGGGCCTGCGATACGTCCAGTCGGTTGTCATAAGCCATCCGGCAATACTGGTCAGGCGCGATGTTTTCAGATCGGATCTCCTCGGGTTCTGCAATGCAGGTCGGAGGGGCATCGATGCCCAACTCAAGGGCAAGCTGCTGCAGCGCGATCTGGTACTGGTTCTGTGCGCGCATGATCTCTTCCCGGGCTGAGGCCACTTCGACCCTGGCCCGGAGCACCGCGGTCTGGTTCACCAGGCCGACTTCCTGCTGCTGTTTGGCCAGATCCAGCTGGGATTGGGCGCGGTGAAGCTGATTTTCAGATATTTCGATGAGTCGTTTGGCAAGCAAAGCCTGGTAATACTGGGAGGCCACCTGAAACAGGATTTCCTGTTTCAGGCGGCTGTGGCGGTAGCGTTCGCTGCAGAGGGTATTCTTGCTGGCCGCCCGGGTGTACCAGTTTTGGCCCCCCGTAAAGAGGCTCTGCTGGCCGGAGACACCGACATCGTTGTAGCTTCCCGGGCTGAACTGGTTTGCGCTTCGCTCCACAGATTCCGCCGTCGCGTTCAACTGTGGGAGCAGGGGGGCGGTGGCGATGGTCAGGTCGGCTTCGGCCTGGGCGACCTGCTGCCCGGAGATGGCCAACTGCTCGTTTTTCCGCAAGGCGATCCGGAACGCTTCCTCCAGGGTCAGTGGGTATTCACAGGGTGAAGGCACTTCTGCGGAAATAGCCGTCGTGGTGAACATCAATAGCGTCAGGAAAATGAAAGTTCCGCTGCGACCCCGCGTGATGCGTCTCATAGGCAGTTTGTCCTCGATTGGGGTTAGATCGTTTCGTAAATGTAAAAATTTACACATCCATCCCGGTTGTCAAGTCCCGCCCATGCGGCGCCGCAGCGGGGAGACTTATCCGCCGATGGAAACCATCCGGCAATTTCGCGCGCCGGAGACAATCGCATCGGGCCGCTGCATGGGCTTGTTTTTTGCCGCACGCAGGAAAACGGCGGCAATTTTATCATCTGCGCATCCCGCGCGCAGCGGGGTCTTGATATCTTCGAAATTCGAAGACAGGAGGCAGGACAGAATCCGTCCGTCGGCGGTGATCCTCAGCCGGTTGCAGGCGGCGCAGAAATGCCGGCTGATGGGATTGATGAACCCCACCTCGCCTTTGGCATCTTTGTACCTGTAGCGAAGCGCCGGGCCGTCATGGCAACCGCGCGCAATCGGTATCAGCGGACCCAGCTGCTCCAGGCGTGCAAAAATTTCCGGAAACAGCAGCTGCTCTCCCAGCGGGTCTGCGGGGTTGTCGCCCAGGGGCATGTATTCGATGAAGCGGATGTGAAACGGGTATAGCATGGAGAGCCTGGCCAGATCGGCCAGTTCATCCGTGTTGATTTTGGAAAGGACCACGGCATTGATCTTGATGGGGGCAAAACCCATTTCATGGGCAAGCAGAATCGCATCGATGACATCCTTGAACGCATCGACGCCGGTGATGTGATGGTATTTTGCCCGATCCAGGGTATCCAGGCTGATATTGAGCCGTTTGATGCCAGCAGAAGCGATATCGTCGATATGGGATTTCAGCAGCACCCCGTTGGTGGTCAGCGAGATGTCCGTGAGTTCATGAAAACTGCCCAAGCTCCCGGAGAAATCCGCAGCAGCCCTTCCGGACCAGGGGTTCGCCGCCGGTGACCCGGATCTTGGTGATCCCCAGGCTTATCCCCACCCGGATGATCCGCAGCAGTTCCTCATAGCTCAGTATCTCCCGGTGGGAAAGTTTTTCGGCAATCCGGGAAGGGTCACAGTAGATACAGCCGAGATTGCACCGGTCGGTAATCGATATTCGAAGGTAATTCAGGGAGCGTTGATAGGGGTCAATGAGCGGCATAGGGGTCGTTTTTATCCTTGTGTAGATGAGCTGTGTATCTTTCCCGGTATTCGGGAATGCTGATCATGGGCGGGCGTTCATGCCCCATGATGCGGTGAATGTCGGCCTGAAACTTGTCCAGGGTGCGCTTATACTGGATCATTTCATCAAAAAGCGGCGTCTTGATGTCCATGATGCCCAGCCGTTGAATCCGGTTGAAAAAGGTCTTTAAAATGACGAAGGACATCACGCCCAGGGCCTGGGTTTCCTGATTCCGGTGCACCCTTCGGTCCAGGTCCACCTGGGCCATGACATTGAGTCCCCATTTTTCATAAATATCTAATATCATGCTGGTCTCCACGCCATACCCGATGGGAAAGGAGATGTTTTCAAACAATTCTCGATGGCCGGCGTATTCCCCGGAAAGGGGCTGAATAAACTGGGTCAGCTCCGGAAAATAAAGTGAAAATAGCGGCCGGACGATCAGCTCCGTCACCCTGCCGCCCCCGGTGGCGCGGATCTTGTTCCGTTCGATGGAAAGCGGCCGGTCATAGAAGGCCTTGGCGAACCGGATATTGTCAAACAGCATCAATGGACCCAGCAGCCCGTAGACAAACCGGTGATGAATGTTTTTGATGTCCGCATCCAGGTAGACGATGATATCGCCCCGGGTGACATACAGGGCCTTCCACAGGTTTTCGCCTTTTCCGGTGAAATTTTCCAGGTGGGGCAGTATCTTGCTGGCCGAGTATACATTTGCGCCGTAGCTTCCGGCAATGTCGATGGTGTGGTCCGTGGATCCGGAATCGATCACCACGATCTCATCCAGCAGGGGAAACCGGGTCATGAGTTCCGATTTCAAGATCACGATTTCCTTGGCAATGGTCTTTTCCTCGTTCAGCGTGGGGAGGCACAGGGAAATCGTCAATTCTTTTTTGTTTTTCGCTTCAACCAGCGCGGAGATGTCCCGAAATCGGGAATGGTGGAAGGTGTGGGTATTGAGCCAGTCATGCGTCATCGCATACTCCGCTGTCGATGGCCATGATGAGGCCGATGATCTGGGCGATTCCCGTAAACATCGGTTCGATCTTCATGGATGCATGTTCCAGGTGGATGTTCTTCCCCTCGGTGATCCCCAGAGAAATGGCCGGAATTTTCTTGGCCAGGAAGATGGAGAGCTCCGATTCGCTCGATTCGCTGACCGGTTTCAGCCCCAGTCGCTTCATGATGGCCACCGTGCTTTTCACCAGGGGGTGCCGGTATTTCAGGGTGGCGGCATTCAGGTGGCTGATGGTGTTCATCTTGAGGGTGACCCGGTGTTCGTGGCCGATGCCGCTGATGATATCCTTGATTTCATCGTGCATTTTCTTGACCATCTCATCTGAATCGCTCTGGATTTCAAACCCCAGGCGGGCGTCGAAGGCGATGGTCCCGTGCTTGAAGCCGCCGTTTATCTTTCCGATGATGACCCGGGAGCGGGGCCGCCAGGGGAATTTCATGGCCATGATCTCGTTGATGACTTCATTTAAGATGATGATGGCATTGGGCTGATGTTTCCGTTCCCAGCCGTTGGGCGAGGTGACGTCGCAGGCGACTTCGCACCGGATGATCCCTTCGGAGGCGTAATTGAGCCGGCCCAGTTTATCCCCCTCCATGATCACCGCCCCCCGGATGGGCCCTTCCCATGAATTGAGCAGGTGCCGGATGCCCTGGAAGTTTCCTTTGCCGATGGATTGGGTCACCCCGGCCAGCACGATGTCGGATTGAAACTGGAGGTCGAGCTTTCGAAACAGGACCGGCATGGATGCCAGCACCCCCACCCCCACGGAGTTGTCCAGTATCCCGGGGCCGGAGATGACATTTTTGCGGATGATGTAGTTGTGGTCGACATCCGCCTGGAAGAACGTATCGATATGGGCCACGATGAAAATGGGTGGGGCGGCGCCGCCCCCGGTTCCCCGCACGATGGCAACGGGGTTGTTGTAGCCATCGGTGGCGCAGTAGTCCGCCTGGGCATCGGTGAGCCGTTCCAGCAGGATTTCCGCCCGTTCCTCCTCATGAAAGGTGGGCCCGGGGGTCTGCCCGATCAGCACGATGTTGGCGATCAGCGTCTCCCGCATGGATCGGATCTGATCGACAAATCCCGGCAATTTTTTTAAAATCTGCTCCATGAGCTCCATGAGCGGTCCTTTTGTACTTTTTATAGTCATATACACGGCCGGGGGACCGGTCAATCTTCTTCAAACCGGACCCGATTTTCAGAAGAAGATCTCCGATGATCCGCCTGGGTTCGCCGTATAAAGGACTACAAAAATTTGTCGCCAAGGGTCGCAGGAATATATTTTTTCCGCGGCGGCCCTGGCGGTGGACTCTGGGGGTCAGAAAACGCAATGCCGGACTCGAACAAAATGGGGCGGGTCGTTCACCGGGGCGAATAGTACCTGACAATGGCTTCGCACAGGCCGGAAATGGTGTATTGCTCCGCGGCGGTATCCACCTGAAAACCGTTTTTTTCAGCGGTTTCCGAGGTGATGGGGCCGATGGAGGCGACCGCGACATCCTTCATGAGGGTTTCAAACCGGTCCGGGGGGATCAGGTCCTTGAAATTGGTGACCGTGGAGGAACTGGTGAAGGTGACCATATCGATCCGGCACGCTTCAAGTTCTTCGAGCAGCTGAGCTTTTGCGGTCGAATCCTGAACGGTCTGGTAGGCAATCACCTCGTCCACGTCCGCCCCCATTTTCACCAGTTCCTCCGGCAGGACCGACCGGGCTTCTTTGGCCCGGGCCAGCAGGATCTTCCTGCCGGACAGCGGTTTTTCCGCAAAGGCGGCCGCCACCGATTCCGCCCGGAAGGTTTCCGGGACGATATCGCTTAACAGGCCGTAATCGCGCAGCCGTGCGGCAGTGGACGGCCCGATGCATGCGGTCTGCAGATGCCCCAGGGCGCGGGCATCCTTTCCCTGCTCGTGTAAAGCGTCAAAAAACGACTCCACCCCGTTGACGCTGGTAAAGGTGAGCCAGTCATATTCTTTAATGCGGTTAACGGCCTGTATCAGCGGGGCCCGGTCATCGGGGGGGATGATCCGGATCACCGGGGATTCCAGGCAGGAGGCCCCCAGCATCCTCAGCTGCTCCACCAGTTCGCTGGCCTGGGCCCGGGCACGGGTAACCGCGATCCGTTTTCCGAAAAGGGGCCGGTTTTCAAACCATTTCATCTTTTCCCGCAGGCGGACCACCTCACCCACGATGATGATACAGGGCGGCTTCAGGTTGGCGGCGGCTGCTTTTTCGGCGATATCGGCAAGTGTTCCGCTCAGGACCTCCTGGTCCGGGGTGGTCCCCCACCGCACCAGGGCCACGGGGGTTTGTTCGTCTTTTCCGTGGGCGGCCAGCTGGCCGGCGATCCGGGGAAGGTTTTTCACCCCCATGAGGAAGACCAGGGTGCCGGGATTTTGGGCCAGTGTATCCCAGTTGAGGCTCGATTCCGCCTTGTCGGGGTCCTCGTGCCCGGTGACGAAGGTGACGCTCGAGGTGTATTTCCGGTGGGTCAGCGGTATCCCCGCGTAGGCCGGGGCCGCGATGGCGGAAGTCACCCCGGGGACGATCTCAAATTCGATTCCCGCATCGATGAGAACCTCGATCTCTTCCCCGCCCCGGCCGAAAATAAAGGGGTCCCCACCCTTGAGGCGGGTCACCGTCTTGCCTTCTTTTGCCTTTCGGGCGATCAGGGCGTTGATCTGGTCCTGGGTCAGGGTATGATCCCCCCCCTGCTTGCCGGCATAGATGATTTCCGCATCCTGCCGTGCATAGGCGAGTAGTTCGTCCGCGGCCAGGTAGTCATAGATGATCACCTCGGCCTGCTCGATGCACCATTTCCCCTTTACGGTGATCAGGCCCGGATCACCGGGGCCGGCCCCCACCAAATATACCTTTTTCGTCGTCATGGTTTTTTGCTTTCTTGACAGAGTCTGTCTAAAATGGCCTGGGCCCCCTGGCCGATGAGATCTTCGGCCAGGGCGAGCCCGAGTGCTTCGGCCTGTGATACGGGACCGTTGAGCGATTGCCGGTACATGAGGGACCCGTCGGTTTCGGCCACCATGCCGGAAATGTGAAGAAGACCGTCTTGCACCGTGCCGTAGGCGGCCACCGGAACCTGGCACCCGCCTTCCAGTCGTTTCAGAAAGGCCCGTTCGGCCAGTACTGCGCTGCGGGTCTCGTCGTGATTCAAAACGGACAGCCGTTCGATGACGGATGGATCATTACTGCGGGTCTCAATGCAGAGCGCTCCCTGGCCCACGGCGGGGATGAGGACGTCGGTATCGATGTATTCGGTAATATGGCCGGCGAAATCCAGGCGCAGAATGCCTGCGGCCGCAAGGACAATGGCATGCATATCCTGGGTTTGCAGCTTTTTAAGACGCGTGTCGATATTTCCCCGCAGGGGGATGATCTGAAAATCGGGCCGTCGATGCAGCAGCTGGGATGCCCTTCTTAAACTGCTGGTGCCGATGCGCGCGTTTTCCGGCATTTCCATCAGGGTGTTGCCCGCCCGGGAAATCAGCACGTCATTGGCGGCTTCCCGCCGGGTAACCGCGCCGATGCCCAGACCGTCTGGAATCAGAGCCGGCATGTCCTTCATGCTGTGCACGGCCAGGTCTACGGTCCCGTTTAAGAGCGCCTCTTCGATCTCCTTGACGAACAGCCCTTTGCCCCCGACCTGGGCCAGGGGCACATCCAGAATTTTATCGCCGCTGGTTTTGATGATCTCCAGTGAACAGGAAAGGCCGGGATGGGCCCGTTCCAGTTCGGCCTTGACCCAGTTGGCCTGCCAGAGGGCCAGCTGGCTGCCCCGTGTGCCGATGACCAGTCGTGGGGGCATCAGTGGCCGCACCCGGAACAGCTCGACGACGTGCAGCCGCCGCAGGAGGAGGAACCGGCCGAAGCACTCACGGTTTGGCCGCCCGAGCCTTTGCTGACAAATCCGCAGGCCGACATCACCCTTCGGACGTCCTCGCGCCCGCAGGTGGGGCAGGCCGGTGTGTCACTTCCCAGCACCAGGGTTTCAAACTTTTTTTTGCATTGGTCGCAATGATATTCATATATCGGCATTTACACACTCCATTATCTTATTTTATATCCATTCAAGAGAGCAGGGGCGAAAAACGATTCGTCCCCGGGTTGCCTCAACTTTTTCGGCATTTGCGAAAAAATTTTTCATAGCGCATTTGGCCGCGCAAGTAAACAGCGGCGAATAAAAACATGTGTTTGCCCAATGTCTTCATTCCTTGATCTTGCCCCAAATTTCTGATTTCGTTCGGCCTCCGCAAAAAATTACCCGAAACGGATTTTTTACATTCTTGTTCAATCTAAGCACCCTTTTAGTAGATTCAATGCCTTCAATCCGTCCCCGGGGAGTGCCCGGTCTGTTCGATGAGGCCGGCGGCGATGAGCGGCAAGAGGATCTCGTGATGGCCGATCAGATTGTATCCGCGGCCGTCTTTTAGGACCGGCCGCTGAACCACGTTGGTCAGGGGGCGGTATTGCCGGATGAAATCCAGGTTGACCGTGGTCAGGCCGCAGATGTCATACCCCAGGTTGTTGGCCAGGCTCAGGGCCTTTAAAAAGACTTCGGGCAGGATGACCGCCGACCCGATATTGACGAACACCCCGCCGGAAAGCGTGGTGACCAGGCGGGCGAAGCGCCTGAAATCCATGTGGGTGGCCCCCCCGGCGGCCCGGGGGTCGAATGCCGGGTGCATGTGGAGAATATCCGTGCCGAAGGCCAGGTGTACCGTCACCGGTTTGTTCAGGCGGCATGCCTCGGCAAGGATGCTCAGATGCCGATAGGGCATCTGTTCCTGCAGGATGAACCGGCCCACCGCCTCGCCCAGGCCGATGCTTTCCGTTTCGGCCAGCGCAATCGCCCGGCTCAGGCAGGCGCCGGTTTCTTCGGCCATGCCGAAGCGTCCTTCTCCGATTCCCGCGGCCACGTCCTCGGAGGTGCACCCGGCAAAGGCGATCTCAAAATCATGGATGATGCCCGCCCCGTTCAGTGCCGCCGCGGTGATGAGGTCGCGCGCCATCAGGTCGATAATCAATGGCGAAAGACCGACCTTGATGACATGCGCGCCCATGGCGAATATGACCGTTCTGTCGTTTTTGCTCGCCTTTGCCAGGGCATCGATGACCTCACGGAGCTCTTTTCCCGCCAGGATCCCGGGCAGGCTCGAAAGGAAGCGGACAAACGAAGCGCCTGTTTCATGGGGGACGGCAAAATCGGATGTGGAAACCAGGCTTTTTCGTTCGGACAGGGGATAGGTTTTCAGATCGTCAAGATCCAGCGGGGGGATTCGATGATTCATGGCATATCCCTCAATGATTTTCTTGCTGATCCGGAAAGACGCGGGGCATGTCTCCCGCAGGGATGCGAAGGGTTTGCGTCTCAACGAGAAAAAAAAGGTTAAAATTTTTCCGGAAATAAAATCCGATCCACCAGGTCGCAGAGGATATGGGCCACGGTGATGTGCGTCTCCTGTATCCTTGGCGGGGTTCCGCCGGATACGCACAGGCACATGTCGCAATGGCCGGTCATTTTCCCGGCGGCTTCGCCGGCCAGTCCCAGGGTTTTGAGGCCCATCTGTCTGGCCTGCTGCAATCCCGTCATCACGTTTGGCGAATTTCCGCTGGTGCTGATCCCCCAGGCCAGATCGCCTTTTCGCCCCAGGGCCCGGATCTGCCGGGCAAAAATGTCGGCAAAGTCGAAATCATTGGAAATCGCGGTGATAATCGAAGTATCGGTGGTCAGGGCGATAGCCGCAAGGGGCGCGCGGTCGACCTGGAAACGGTTGACCAGTTCGGCCGCGATATGCTGGGCATCTGCGGCGCTGCCGCCGTTGCCGAAGATCATCACCTTGCCGCCGTCCGCCAGTACCATGGCCATCATCTGCGCGGCATCTTCCATCTGGCCGGCATGGCGCCGGATGAATTCGGATTTGAGACGAACGCTCTCCTCCAGATGCCGCAATATGATCTCTTTCATTGGGCTTTGGCCATCAGTGTATAGGTTTTTTTGACATATTCGGCGCTGTCGTGGCCGAGGTCAGCCGCCCGGGTAAATTCGGCCATGGCGGGTTCATATTCTTTCCGGTTGAGATA
This sequence comes from uncultured delta proteobacterium, assembly GCA_963826785.1. GTDB lineage: Bacteria > Desulfobacterota > Desulfobacteria > Desulfobacterales > Desulfosalsimonadaceae > CAWGYD01. The sequence continues at coordinate 47,876 of CAWGYD010000003.1, read as the reverse complement.
TAGCCGCCCCAGCCGGTGATGGAACAGGCCGTTGTCCGGCAGAATTTCTGTTGCCTGCCGGCAGAAGAGCAGGGCGATATCCGCATTCTGGTTCTGCATCTCATAGTAAAACCCCAGGGCGGAAAGGGCCGCCGCATCCTCGGGATTGATCTTCAGGGCGGTATTGTATGCGGCCACGGCTTCCGCCGGCTGATCCAGAAGGACGCAGCAGTCCCCCAGCAGGCGGAATGCCGCGCCGGAGCCTGGATTCAGACCGGCGGCATGGGCCAGAAACTTTTTTGCTTTTTCCGGGCGGTTCATCTCCAAAAGGACCCGCCCCGTCTGGATCGCCGGTTCAAAAAGATCCGGGTCGATTTTCCGGGACCGAAGCAGATATTGAAGGGCCTTGTCAAATTCCTTTTTCAGGAAGTGCACGTATCCGGCATTGTAAATGGCCATCACTTCATCGGGGGCAAACCCGATGGCCAGTTCGAACTGGGCCAGTGCCCGGTCCAGTTTCCCTTTCATCCCGAGGCATACCCCCAGGCTGTTGTGGACATTGATGTTTTTGGGGTCGAGTTGAAGCGCCCGTTCAAATTCCGCCACGGCTTCATCGATGTCACCTTCCTGGTAGCACTTGTCCCCGCTGATGTTGAGGCTGATCGAATCGAAGGCCACGCAGGCATCCGGACCCAGAAACTCGGCATGATCGAGGGCTTTTAACGCATTTTTCAGGATATGCCCTTTCTGGTAGGAAATGGTGGGAAAAATCGCGATCCCCGCCGTCAGGGTTTCTTTGTGGGTGCCGGCCAGTTCTTTTTTGATCGATTCGGCAATCAGCGTGCATTGTTTTTCATCCTTTTCCGGGAAAAAGCACCCGGTCAGGCCATGTTCCAGAATCCCCCATATCCCGTCATGCTTTCCGCAGATCGTATCCACCGTCCGAACCAGGTCGAGCATCAGGTCATCCGGGGCCATCAGGTAGTTCAGATCGTCGATCCGGATGACCAGTGCGCCGAAGCGGTCAAAGGCCATCAGTTTCTGCCGGGCCGCATCCACCAGTCCGTTGTCGGTCAGCAGTTCCGGATAAGCCTGCCTGAGCCGGTCGAGTGAAATGACCGTCTCTTTTTCTTCCTGGCCGGCTTCCGTTTCGGGCCGGGTTCTCGAAAACAGAAAATCGCCGTTTGACATCCGATGGGGATGAATCCCTTCGGGGGGATGCGACATGATCAAATTCCTTCTATGAGTGCGGTTATTGCCCGGGCGATGTCCTGCAGTTCTTCCGGCAGGACGGTCCTCATGTCCATCAGATACATATCCTCCTCGATCCTTCCGATGACCGGCGGCGTGCTGTTTCGCATGTGTGCCTCGATCTGGTTTGCGTTTTTGCCCTTCACCCGGATGCTGACGCACCTGCTGGGAATTTCAAGCAACGGAAACGATCCCCCCCCGGCTTTGGCCCGGGAATCAATGACGTTCACCGACAGCTTCCGGTTGTTGAGCCCGTCCAGAAGGCCCTTGATCTGTTCGGCCTTTTGGTCAACCGTTTCCAGAGGGGCGGTAATCATATTCAAAGTGGGAATCTGCGCGACGGCGGCAGACTCCTCCCGGTAAAGCCGCAGGGTGCTTTCCAGTGCGGCCAGGGTGAGTTTATCGATCCGCAGGGCCCGGGTCAGGGGATTTTGTTTGATCCGGTCGATGATCGGCTTGGCACCGGCGATGATGCCCGCCTGGGGGCCGCCCAGCAGCTTGTCCCCGGAGAAGGTGACCACATCGGCGCCGGCTGATACCGATTCCTGGACCGTGGGCTCCTTGATCAGTCCGTAGCGTGAAAAATCGATGAAGGTTCCGCTTCCCAGGTCTTCCATGACCGGCAGGTGATGCTGCCGGCCGATATCCACCAGTTCCGCAAGCGATACCGACGAGGTGAACCCGATGATGCCGAAGTTGCTGGTGTGCACCTTTAAAAGCAGCCCGGTGTTCTCGGTGATGGCCCGCTGATAATCATGGGGATGGGTGCGGTTGGTGGTGCCCACCTCTTTCATGGCGCCCCGCTTTTGGCCATGACATCGGGGATGCGGAAAGACCCGCCGATTTCCACCAGTTCGCCCCGGGATACGATCACCTCCCGGCCGCTTGCGATGGTATCCAGGCAGAGCAGGACCGCTGCCGCATTGTTGTTTACGGCCAGGGCGGCTTCTGCGCCGCTGATTTCGCAGATCAGGTCCTCCACCAGGCTGTAGCGCGATCCCCGCTTCCCCAAGCAAAGATTGAACTCCAGGTTGGAATAGCGGCCGGAAATGGAGAGGATATGCGCCAGCGCACTTTTTGCCAGAAGAGAGCGCCCCAGGTTGGTGTGCACCACCACGCCCGTGGCGTTGATGACCGGTGCCAGGTTGTCGCGCATGGCGGCCGCCACGGCGGAGGCGGCCTGTTTGAGAATGGCCTGTTCATCGATCATGTCATCCCGGATTTCGGCATCATTTTCCAGGATCGCCCTGCGAAGCCGGTCCAGCACCCGCCGCACCGATTGGGTGATCACGGATCGGGGCGCTTCATTAAAGTCGGGGGCGGCCTGCGCCAGTTCCAGCATCCGGTCCACCCCGGGAAGGCTTTTGAGAAGGCGCTTCTGGCGCGGGTCGGGTCTATTTTTCGGGTTTTCGGGCATAATCATTTCGTTTATATGCATTTATTGCCATGCGGACAGATGGGGTGCCGGTGCCTGAAGACCTCCACCCGCCCGTTATGTACTTCAAAAAATTTAATAATCATGGTTTCATACCATTTCGGTTCACGTGTTTTCAACTCTTTTTCCCCGAAATGCGGATGTTTGCCGCAAACAGAATCAAGCGGCTTCCGGGTTGCCCGGCAGCAGGGGTTTGCTTCTTTGTGCAATTGTACTATACTGATAAAAAATGATCGTATCCAGCAGCAGATGACCTTTCAACCCCTTGTGCCGGAAGGAAAAAATGAGCCGATCCGCTAAAGATTACATTATCTTCCCCCTTGACATGCCGTCCAAAGAAGCGGCTTACGCCAGCGTCCGTCAACTGTCGGGTGAAGTGGGCATGTTCAAGGTGGGACTCGAGCTGTTCATCCGGTCAGGGCCCGAAATCATCGAGAGAATCCGAGAGGCCGGGGACGCCGGAATTTTTCTGGACCTGAAACTTCACGACATCCCCGTAACCGTTTCCCGGGCCATGTCGCAGATCGCCGAATACGACGTGGCCCTTGCCACGGTGCACTGCGGGGAATCAGCCGAAATGCTCCGTGCGGCAGTTGAAGGGGCGAAAGGCAAAGTCGGGGTGCTCGGGGTTACGGTGCTGACCAGCGTGTCGGCAGAAGATATCCGGGCATGCGGTTTTTCCGAGGAGATGGCCGGTGACCTGACGAAACTGGTGCTGCACCGGGCAGCCATGGCCAATACCGCCGGATGCGCGGGCGTGGTCTGTTCCGGCCATGAAGTAAAAATGATCAAGGAGATCTTCGGGAATCAATTTCTGGCGATCACCCCGGGCATCCGGCCGGATCAGAAATGCGGGCATGATGATGACCAGCAGCGGGTCGTCACGCCGGCCATGGCCGTGGCCAACGGATCGGATTACCTGGTGATCGGCCGGCCGATACGCGATGCCGGAGATCCGGTAGCGGCGGCACGCCGGATCGCCGATGAAATCGGGGATGCCCTGGCGAAACTGCCGGATCAGCCTGAAAAATAACGCAGAAGGGTAACGCCTGCGATGATCAGGCCGATAAAGAGCGCCACCCGCAGCTGATCGGCGCTAAAATGCTTCATTTGCGGATGGATTCAGCCGGCCTGGTCCAGGTCGAAAGCGGAATGGAGCGCCCGGACCGCCAGTTCGGTGTATTTTTCCTCGATGGCGCAGGAAATCCGGATTTCCGATGTGCTGATCATCAGGATGTTGATGTTTTCGGCCGACAGGGCGGAAAACATTTTGGATGCCACACCGGAGTGGCTTCGCATGCCCACGCCCACCACGGATACCTTGGCGATGTTTTCATCCCCCACCACTTCTTCGGCCCTGATTTCTTCCGCCGTGTCCCGGGCGATCTTCATGGCGGCTTTGAAATCGGTCTTTCCCACGGTAAACGTCATATCCGTCATGTTTCCGGACCGGGTATTCTGGATGATCATATCCACCTGGATGCCGGCATCGGCAATGGGAGAAAAGATTTTCGTGGCGATTCCCGGTTTATCCGGGACCTTGCGCAGGGTGATGCGGGCCTGATTCTTATTGTGGGTCACGCCGGAGACCACCACTTTCTCCATATTGGCATCCTCGTTAATCACCATGGTTCCTTCCTCATCATTAAAGGATGATCTGACATGAATGGGTACGTTATATTTCTTGGCGAATTCGACCGATCGGATCTGAAGCACTTTCGCCCCCAGACTCGCCATTTCCAGCATCTCGTCATAGGAGATCTTGTCCAGTTTCCGGGCCTTTGAGCAGATGTTGGGATCGGCCGTGTAGATGCCGTCCACATCGGTATAAATCTCGCATTTATCCGCGTGAATGGCCGCTGCGACCGCAACGGCCGAGGTGTCTGATCCGCCGCGGCCCAGGGTGGTGATGTTCCCCTGGGCGTCGCAGCCCTGAAATCCGGCTACGATCACGATATGGCGCTGGGAGAGGAGTTCCTTGAGCCGGGTCGCCCCGATGTCTAAGATGCGGGCCGAGCAGGACTGGCTGTCGGTCAGGATTTCCGTCTGATGTCCCAGCAGGGACCGGGCCTTGTAGCCCATGGAGATCAGGGTCATGGCCATGAGCGCAACCGTGGTCTGTTCGCCGGTGGACAGCAGCACATCGAGCTCCCGCTTGTCGGGAAATTCGGTGACCTGTTCCGCCGTGCGGATGAGCTGGTCGGTCGCCCCGCTCATGGCCGAAAGGATGACCACCACGTCGTCTCCCTGGTCATAGGTCCTGGCGATCCGGCCGGCCACATTCCGGATCCGATCCAGATCGCCCACCGAAGTGCCGCCGTATTTCTGTACGATCAGTGCCATATTTGCCTCTTATGAACAAAAGGGAATGAATTTGTAAATCCTGCCCGGGTCGGGATCCGTGCGGGATACGGTACCCGGCAGCAGGCCCGGAAAGTCCGGATTCCGGCCCGGTCCGGCCGGCCCTATGCCGCTTCGAAATTGATTTTGAGCTGATCTACCAGATTTGCATATCGACGTCCATAGAAAAAAAAGTGCAGTCTACGGGAATTTTCACCATCCATGGTCAATTGAACAGACAGATCGGGGCGGAGTTCATCAGAAGATATCCGTTCGGCCCATTCGATGGCCATGACCCCGATTCGACCCTGGATTTCCTCAAACCCGATGTCATCGAGTTCATCGGCATCCGCTATCCGGTAAAGGTCAATGTGAAAAAGCGGCAGCCGGCCCGGATACTCGTTGATGATGGCATAGGTGGGGCTGGTGATATAGTAGGTTCCGGGAACATCCAGCCCTTTTGCCAGACCGGCCACAAACACGGTTTTGCCGCACCCGAGGTCGCCGTTTAAGACGATAACGGTTTTGGCGCTGATGAAACGGCCGACACATTCCCCGATCTTTCGGGTGTCATCGGGCGACTGGGATCGGATGGCAAAAGAGACCATGGTCAATCAAAGGACGTGACGAGTCGGGAATCTGGACCCCCGGGGATGCAGAAGCGGCTTTTCTCGAATGCAGATCGGCGATTGCGCCGGCAATGGCGGCGATCACGTCCGAGGCGATGTATCCCACCGGCTGGTTAACGCCCACCCGGTCTGCGGCCGCGCCGTGAATGAAAACCGCCAGGGTCGCGGCAACGGCCGGCGAATATCCCTGGCAGATAAGCCCTGCCACCATGCCCGTGAGCACATCCCCCATGCCGGCAGAGGCCATGCCGGGGTTTCCGGTCAGGTTGACATACACGTGCCCGTCCGGCGTGGCGATCACGGTTCGGGCCCCCTTCAATACAAGATGGACATTGTAGGTCCGGGCGAACCGGCGGGCGCATCCGATGCGGTCCTCCTGGACCGCCGCCGGCGTCGCGCCGATGAGCCGGGCCATTTCTCCGGGATGCGGGGTCAGAACGATTTTGGATTTACAGTCTTTGAGAATGGCCGGATCATCGGCCAGGTTGTTTAGGCCGTCTGCATCCACCACCACCGGCACGGGGCTGGTTCGGACCAGTTCGCGCACCAGTTCCCGGGTTTCCGGGGCTGTGCCGATGCCGGGGCCGATGGCCAGACATTTTTTATCCGACAGCAGGCCGGTGATTTCATTGCCGCCCCGATCATCCAGGTATCCGGATGCGGTGCAGGGCAGGGGATGGGTCATGATTTCGACCGTCTTTTCTTCCACTGTCGAAAAAATGCGCTCCGGGACCCCGAGGGTCACCAGTCCTGCCCCGGTCCGCAGGGCGGCGGACGCACTCATGACCGCGGCCCCGGATTTGCCGGGAGCGCCCGCCAGCACCAGCAAATGGCCGGTCTGGCCCTTGTGGATATCTTCAGGCCGGGGTTTCATAAGCCCGCGGACCGCATCGGCCATGATCAGATGCTGCCGGGGGTCTGTTGCAGATGCCATGTGATCCGGAATGCCGATGTCGATCACGTGCAGGGCACCGGTGTAATCCGGCCCCGGCAACAGCACATGCCCCAGCTTGGGGAACGCGAAGGTGACGGTGACGTCCGCCCGGATGCAGGCGCCGCAGGGCCGGCCCGTATCCGTATGCAGGCCCGATGCGATGTCTACGGCCAGGACGGGCGTTTTCAAATGATTAATAAAGTCGATGACGGCTTGATAGTACCCCCTGACTTCGGAATTGAGACCCGTGCCGAGAATGGCATCCACCCACAGGGACTGGTGGGCCATTTCCGTTTTGTACTGTTCAAATGCGGACGGGCCGGGGATTTCCCGGACGGCAATACCCATGGGGGAAAGAAGGGCAAAATTGGCAGCCGCATCCCCGGACAGACGGCTGCTTTCCGTCAGCAGATAGACCGTGGGCACGATGCCGTGCCGGGCCAGGCACCGGGCAATGACAAACCCGTCCCCGCCGTTGTTTCCCCGTCCCGCGGCGATGCCCACCGGCTTTGCCGAAAGTTTGGGCCAGGCTTCCATCAGCACCCGGGCTGCGCCCCGGCCGGCGTTTTCCATCAGCACCCGGCCCGGCAGACCGAAATTTCAATGGTGCTGCGGTCCATCTTTCGCATTTCATCTGCAGTCAAAAGATACATTTGAAAACCGTAATGATCGCTTTTGCTAAAAAACCCTTCGGGGTTTACAGCTCCCGGATCAGCCGGGCCATTTCCCGGACGGCGGCGTCCATTCCCACCAGGGCGGCACGGGAGATGATGCTGTGGCCGATGCTGAATTCGTCAATTTCAGTAAGTCCCGCAAATCGTTTGATGCTCTGGTAGTCGAGCCCGTGGCCGGCATTGACCCCCAGGTTGAGCGAATGTGCGGTCTTGGCCGCGGCGATAATGTCGGCAAAGGCCGCATCCCGCTCCCGAAGGTCTATGGCGTCGCAGTATGTGCCGGTGTGAATTTCGATCATATCGGCATTGATTTTGCCCGCCGTTTTGATCATCTCCGCTTCCGGGTCCAAAAACAGGCTCACCGGAATAGAAGCGCCGTGCAGCGCCTCGATGGCCGATGCCACGTTCCGGTGGTGGGTGATGACATCCAGTCCCCCTTCCGTGGTCAGCTCCTCCCGCTTTTCCGGCACCAGGGTCACCAGGTCCGGGCGGACCTCTTTGGCAATGCCGATCATCTTTTCCGTGGCCGCCATTTCGAGGATCAGCTTCGTGGTCACGGTTTTTCTAAGGAGGTATACGTCCCGGTCCTGTATGTGGCGCCGGTCCTCTCTTAAATGAACGACAATGCCGTCCGCACCTGCCAGCTCCGCCAGCACGGCCGCGGCCACCGGGTCGGGGTATTGCGTCCCCCGGGCCTGCCGGAGGGTCGCGATATGATCCACATTGACTGCCAGTCGGGCCATCATGCCACCTTGATTTTCAGGTTTTCGATCATTGCAAACAAAGCCTCGCTCTTTTCTTCCATCTGCCGTTCCTGATCAATACCGGCTTCGTGGTCATACCCGAAAAGGTGCAGAATCCCATGGATCAGCAGAAATTTGAAGCGTGCCTCAACGGTGGTTCCCAAATCTGATGCCTCCCTGGCCGCCGTTTCCATGGAGATCACCACGTCGCCCAGAATGTCCGGATGGATGCCGGAAAATTCGCCTTCCTGCATGGGAAAGGCCAGTACGTTGGTGGGCTCCGGCCGGTTCCGGTACTGCCCATTTAATTCCCTGATGCCCGCATCATCGGTGATCACGATAGAGAGTTCGGCATCAGGACTGTCCAAGGCGTTTAAGAGTGCTTGGGCCGTCTTCCGTATCTGAGACGGTGCTGTCCGATGGGATTTCTGCTGGTTGTCGATCAGTATGGCCATTTATTTCTTTCTGTTCCCCCGGTGCGTATTTATCCGGGTATTCGATCCGGTGATGATAAATGCCGTTCAATATCTTGTTGAAGCTTCTCGCGATCTTGTGAAGGTCCTTCAGGGTCAGGGGGCATTCATCCAGTTGGTTGTCGGAAAACAGCTTGTTGATCAGCTGCTGCACCAGCCCCTGGATGCGCGATGGGGTCGGGTTTTCCAAAGACCTGGAGGCGGCTTCCACCACGTCGGCGAGCATGACCAGGGCGGTTTCCCGGGTCTGGGGTTTGGGGCCGGGATACCGGAAGTTGTCGACGTTGACGGTCTGATCCTTCTTCAGCTTTTTGGCTTTTTCATAGAAGAAACTGATCAGGGTGGTGCCGTGATGCTGCTGAATGGCATCCATGATCTCCTGCCCCAGCTTCTTTTCCCGGGCCAGTTCGACCCCGTTTTTGATGTGCGATGTCAAAATCAGGCAGGACATGGATGGGGCCAGTTTATTGTGGATGTTCTTGCCGTCTTTTTGATTTTCGATGAAATACAGAGGGTTTTTGAGCTTTCCGATGTCGTGGTAATATCCGCAGACTTTTCCCAGCAAAGAGTTGGCGCCGATTTCGGATGCGGCCGCCTCCACCATGGACCCGACGATCATGGCATGGTGGTAGGTGCCCGGCGCTTCCAGCATGAGCCGGCGCAGCACGGGCTGATCCAGGTTGGACAGTTCCAGCAGGGTGCTGTCGGTGGTGAATCCAAAAGACATCTCCATCATAGGGGTGATGCCCCCCGTCAGGATGCCTGCAAGGACCCCTCCCGAGAAGGCAAAAACCCAGTCCCACAGAATTTTAAACCCCGCGAAATCCACCGTGTAGACGTCGACCATGGTCGCCAGGGCCATATTCAGCAGGCCCAGGCGCACCCCCGCCTTGATGAAGGCCTTGCGCTCCCTGCAGTTTTGGATCCAGTATGCCCCCATGATCCCGTTGAGAAGGAAAAAGAGGCACCACCCGTAGCTGTTTTCAAAGGCGATGGCGGTAATCAGGGCAATGACGATGGAGAAGGGAAACGCAATGGAAAATCCCAGAAACTGGCAGATCGTCATGGCGCCTGCGGCCAGGGGGATGCTGTAGTAGATGGATTCCGGAGGAATGAAAATGGGCGCCTGGGGAGCCAGGGACTGGGCCAGGGAGAGCCAGAGCTGCAGAATGAGCAGGGACAAAATGACCAGACTGCCGATGAAAATCAGATTTTTGTTCTGGTAGAGCAGAATTTTGTTCTGATACTTCAAGTGAATCAGGTAGGTAATGACCAGCAGGGAGAGGATGATAAAGGCGGTGCCGATTCCTTTTTCCAGAACCTGCTTCGTGCCGGTCTGGTTGCGCAGGGCTTTTAATTTCAGCATGTGCAGCGGGGTGACCCGCTCGCCCTCCCTGAGAATCATCTCCCCCTTTTTGATCTGGTAGAGGATCGGTTTGATATCGGCGGCAGCCAGCGTCTTCCGGTTTTCCGTTTCACTGCGGTTTAAGGTGACATTGGGCTGGAGCAGGCGCTGGGTAAAGTCGACGATCAGGTTCACCACCGTGTAATCGATCCCTTTGAGCTTCGGTTCCCCCACGATTCGCACCATGGTCTTGGCCTGATCCAGGCCATAAAAATGCTTGAGGTTGGTCTCGAGCTTTTCATCGTCTGACCCCACGGTCCTCAGAATGATCCCTTTTTCGTTTTCCTTGAGCACCAGTTCCTTGTTGGCCACGACCCCGTTGCCCAGGATGGGGGAAACGATGTTGATGATCAGTTCAGATATCTGCTTGGAAAATTTTTCGGTTTCAAGGATGCGAAAGGCGCCGTTGCTTACGGAGATGCCCAGCTTTTTCTCAAATTCGGGTTTGAACTGCCAGAGTTTGCTGTTTTTTTCTGAATCTTTCGCGCTGACATCGGGCTTGGCGCTTTCCAGGGCCGTTCGGGCCAGCCCGAATGACTGGTTGACCTGGCGGACCATGTTGGGCAGCATGGCGCGGTCATAGTCATAGACGGTCAGCACCTCGTCCCGGGCCTGCTGAATACGCTCGCCGGTGGCGGTTTTGTCCTCGATGAGAAGGTCCGTGGTGGCTTTGATATCCTTGTCCGCGATGTCCCCGATCTGATAAGGGGTGTGCACGATGATCAGCTTCGGGTACAGAATCAGGGTGGACAGGATGGTCACGGAAAGGAGAATGGCATATAAAGACCAGTTGTCAAATGGCTTTTTAATCGAAATATCGCTGAGTTTATTGACCATAGAAAATAACGAATGGAGATTGGGGAATCAGTTTGGGTTAAACCCGTTTGAGAAAATTCATGACGCCGGCCTCACAGGGCGGTTTGTTCCGCTTCTTTTCTTTCATAGGCATCGATGATTTTCTGAACCAGCCGGTGTCGGACCACATCGAATTTGGTAAAACGAACGAAACGGATATCCTCGATGTTCTTTAAGACCTCGTTTGCTTCCACCAGACCGGAGGGCCGGTGCCGGGGAAGGTCGCTCTGGGTAATATCGCCGGTGATGACCGCTTTGGAATTAAATCCGATGCGGGTCAGAAACATCTTCATCTGCTCGGAAGTGGAGTTCTGTGCTTCATCCAGTATGATAAAGGCATCGTTTAGGGTCCGGCCCCGCATGAACGCCAGCGGCGCCACTTCGATGACGTCCTGCTGCAGCATGCCGGCGGCCTTTTCGAATGTCATCATGTCGTGCAGTGCATCATAGAGCGGTCTCAGGTAAGGATTGACTTTCTCCGCCAGGTCCCCGGGCAGAAACCCGAGGGCTTCTCCCGCTTCCACCGCGGGGCGGGTCAGGACAATTCGGCTGACCTGCTTCCGGGCCAGTGCGGCAACGGCCATGGCCATGGCCAGATAGGTTTTTCCCGTTCCGGCCGGGCCGATGCCGAAGACAATATCATAGTTGCGAATGGCATCAATATATTCTTTTTGAACCGGGCTCTTGGGGGTGATGGTTCTCTTTTTGGAAGTGACGTACACCGCATCCAGAAATAGATCCTTCAGGTTGGCCGAATGATCTTTTCTCAGCACGTTGGCCGCAAACTCGACGTCGCGCGCAAACACGGGATAGCTTTCCTTGAGCAATCCATACAACTGGTTGAGTATGTTTGCGGCCAGTTCCGAAGAAACCGTGTCCCCTTCGATAAAAACGGAATTCCCCCGGGCGGAAATGGTCGCCGACGACACCTCGGCAATATATTTCAGATTTTTATTGTGTTCTCCGAACAGGGTCCGGGCAAGTGCCAGGTCCGAAAATGTCAATTCGGTACGGGCGTGTTCCTGGTAAGCATTCATTTTTTAATTTTCGGCCGTAATTTAAAATGTGTCTGAACGGAAACCGCAGATGTTAAATCCACAACCGCGCACAGCACTAAATATCCATTAATATATGGCAAAACTGTCGGATGTCAAAATGAGACGGTTTTCCCCTCAACACACCCTTTATAATGTGATGCAGCGGAAAAACAAGAATTTTCTTGACGCCGGAAAGGGGGGTATGTAATTTAACCATTTGATACATTTTGTTATTCTTTCGATGCTGCTGCGTGCGCCGAATGGAAAAACCCTGCATTTTCAGCGATGCATGTTTAACGATTCAGCAATGTTTCCGGTGGTTTGAATTTTAGATGAAGATGGCCGTCCCAAATGCAGCTGCGTTGCATCAATTACTCGATGATGGATATTGATAGATGAACCCTTTTGATATGGCTGTTGTCATCATTATCGGATTTATGGCGATTCTGGGCATATTTCGGGGACTGATCAGGGAAGTGACGGCCATTGCGGGGCTGCTGGCGGGGTTCTATTGCGGCTATTTTTTTTATCAGCCCGTGGGGGATTTGTTTTCAAGGTATGGCGCAGATGGGGCATATGTCAATATCGTCAGCTTTATCCTTCTGTTCTGCTTGACGTTTCTGGTGATCACCCTGGCAGGGGTCCTTATCCGGTATTTGATGAATCTGGCACTCCTTGGCCTGGTGGATCGGGTGCTGGGGGCGCTTTTCGGTGCGGTCAAGGGGGTGCTCATTGTTTCTTTCGGGTATCTTCTGCTGGTGACATTCGCCCCCCGGGGCGGCGGGCAGATGGTCGCTCAATCGAAGCTGGGACCTCCGGTTTACGCCCTCTCCAAAACCATCATCCGGGTAGTGCCGGCCGGCACCCGGGACCGGCTTTTCAAACAGCTGCAAAGCTTAAACGAGAAGGTCGAATCTTCCGATGCGGCCAGGGAAGGGCCCGTCAGATGACAATTGACTTTTGGTGCCGCCTGTGTTCTGAGTAGCTTTTTTTCATCAGCCGTCCTTAATATATAGAGTGGGAAAAATGATTGCCATAATCGATTATGAAGCCGGCAACCTGACCAGCGTGTCCCGCGCGCTGCGGTATATCGGCATCGATAATATGATTACCAATGACCCGGAAAAAATCCGGGAGGCGGAAAGGGTCATCTTTCCGGGGGTGGGGGCCGCCGGGTCGGCAATGGCCAGTCTGCGGCGCCTGGGTCTTGACCGCGCCCTTGCCGAAGCCGTCAGCAGCCGGAAACCCGTTATGGGCATCTGCCTGGGCACCCAGATTATTCTGGGCTACAGTGAGGAAAACCTCACCTCCTGCCTGGGGGTGATCGAAGGATCGGTCAATTCATTTCGCAGCGCTTTTGATGCCGAGGAAATATGGGGGCTTAAAATACCGCACATGGGATGGAACCGGCTTAAACCTTCGGGCAAGCCACCCCGTTTTAGCGGGGATTTCGCCCGAAGACACCTTTTATTTTGTGCACAGTTATTACCCGGTCCCCCGACAACAGTCGAATGTGATCGCCACCACCGATTACGGCATCGACTTTGCTTCGGTCATCGGCCGGGACAATGTCATCGCCACCCAGTTTCACCCGGAGAAGAGCGGTACGCCGGGGCTTCGAATTTTAAAGAATTTCAATGAGTGGAAGCCATGCTGAGCAAACGGATTATTGTCTGCCTGGACGTTCGCGCAGGAAAGACCACCAAGGGGATCAAGTTCAAGGACAACATCGATATCGGCGATCCCGTGGAAATGGCCCGGCAGTACTATGAACAGGGGGCCGACGAAATCGTGTTTTATGATATCACCGCCTCCCATGAAAAGCGCGATATCATGATCGAAGTGGTCCGGAGGGTGGCCGAAACCATCTTCATCCCTTTTTCCGTGGGCGGCGGCATCCGGACGCTGGAGGATATGCGCGCGGTTCTGCTGGCCGGTGCCGAAAAAGTGAGCGTCAACTCAGCTGCGGTTAAAAACCCGGAGATCATTGCAAAAGGGGCGGAGGCCTTCGGCAGCCAGTGCATCGTATTGGGGATGGATGTCAAGCAGGTGGTAAAAAGCAGCCGGATTCCATCGGGTTATGAAATTGTCATCAACGGAGGCCGCACCTTCATGGGCATCGATGCGCTAGAATGGGCGCAGCGTGCCCAAAGGCTGGGTGCGGGCGAAATTTGCCTGAATTCCATTGATGCGGACGGGACCCGCAACGGATACGAACTGAATCTGACGGCCCTGATTTCCAGTCAGGTGGATATCCCGGTGATCGCCTCTGGCGGGGCGGGCCGGCCCGAGCATCTATCCGATGTGCTGACAGAGGGAAAAGCAGACGCCGCCTTGATCGCCTCCATGGTCCATTACGGAACTTACACCATTTCGGATATCAAATCCTACCTGTCCCAAAAAGGTGTCCGGGTAAGATCCACCTGGTAAATTATTCTTCGGGTTCGGAATCATCGACCGGCGGGGGCTGCGCTTCATCACCGGGCAGAAAGTCGAGTTCGGTGATCTCAAGGACGGAGCGGATTTTCTGGTGGTCGGAAGTCATACGCTGATAATAGAGCAAGTGGCTCTTTTCGGCGTCAGGGTGCGTATTTTTTTCCGTTCCAGACGCATTTGCGCCGTCCGGATGGGCGTTTCGGGCTTTGATGACATTTTGCAGGGTATCTTCGATAATCTGATTGATAATGAAACGGCGCTTGTCTGAAAACAGCGCCCGGGCCCGATCGCGTTCTTCGGCGTTGCCGCCTTCTTCCCGCGCCAACCGCCGGGCATAGGCATTTAAAACATTATGAATCTGATGGGTCGGAATCCGCATATGCCGAAAAATAGAGTTTGATGAACCGATGGTGACTGTAAAAGGCGATTTCCGGCAGCCGGTCATGGGAAAACCACTCCGCCGCCTCAGCGTCGTCGCCGGCACGAAGGGTGCCGCAAAACTGCCGGACCAGGTATCCCGTCATCAGGACAGTGCCATACCGCTCACTCGGATCTGCAGTGACCCCCAGCAGCATGTCGATTTTGCCCGATAAGCCGGTCTCTTCCTCCAGTTCCCGCAACCCCGCACCTTCGGGCGTTTCCCCGATTTCCATAAATCCGCCCGGAAGGCACCAGAAGCCCATTTTGGGATCCACACTGCGCTTTACCAGAAGCAGACGGCCCTGCGGGTCTATGGTCACCATGGCAGTGGCCGGAACCGGATTTTCATAGAGGATGGACGCGCAGGCAGCACAATAGAGCCGGGATCTGCCGTCCTCCTGAATATGCGATAACCGATTGCCGCAGTAATGGCAATGGACTTTTTTAAGCATGGCAGATCAGGTTCGTTTGCATTCTGTCAGAAAACTTCAAAAAGAGGTACAGCGCCATCCTCAATCTTCAAAATTCCCTGCCGGCCCCTTGTCACTTTGAATGCCCGCTGCCTTTATGGCAATCTGCTCCGGGGTCCATTGCGCGGGGTCCTCGATGCGCCTCCCTTTGGGGCCGGGGTCATAGGAGCCCGTCTCGACTATGGTCTCAAGCGCAATGGGGGCGGTGTCCCGGCAATTGAAGACGTTGACCAGCATGTTGTAGATAAAATCCTCCACCCGCTTGCTCATCCGTTCCCGGATCGCGGCCGGCTGGGCAAGAAAAGCGTTTTCAAAGGGGAGGTTAAGCTTTTTGTAGTCCCCTTTCTTCAATCCGTTGGCATCCGCATACGCCTTTACTTTTTCCCACATGGCTTCTGTCATGCCCGCTTCCCGGACTTTGATGAAATTTCCGGTGGCATCCAGCATGGCATTGCCGTAGTCGTTGACTTCGAGTCCCCAGGAAATCATCTGCAGGGCGGTGGCCACGTTGGCCTTGGTGGTCCGGGTGGTCTGGGCGATCCGCTTCAACCGATCGGAACTGTTGCCGGAAGTGCCATGCTGGGCGCCGGACACCCGGTAGGGGGCGACGGCCTCATGAATGGCGGCGGTCAGTTCCACCTGGATGCCTTCGGCGGCGGCCTCGATCCCATGGGTGGTGCCGTTGTTCAGGGCGATCCAGTCGGGAAAGATGTCATGGGCGTTTAGCCCCTGGATTAGAAAAAGCGCTTCCTCTACGGTGGAGAGTCCTTCTTTTCCCTTGATTTCACCCACTTCGGTTTCATAGCCGGCCCATTTGGGGACGAATTGATTCAGCTCCAGGCTGGCGTTGAGGTTCTGATCGTCCGGCAGATGGGAGGCGTCAATGGCAATCGAGGTGATCCCGGATTCGAACAGGGTGGGAATCTCGGTCCTGGCGCTGTCGATGTCCGCCCGGCTCTTGACGCCGTAGTGATCGGCGTGGATAGCCACCGGAACGGTGATGCCCAGCTCGTTCATCAGGTCATCCACCAGCCGGGCGATGATCCAGTAGTTGACCGCGCAATAGGCCTTGGTGCCGCCTTCCGATTTGGCGATTTCAATGATAATGGCGGCATTGGCTCGCTGGGCCGCCATGAGTGCGCCCCGGATAACAAAGTAATTCCGGCCGTTTGCGGCCATGGCGATCGCTTTGCCCTTTTTCAGCATGGCCCGGTCGATGAACTTGCCGCTGACAATCAGCGCCCGGGAATTGGGAAACAGCTTAACCACGTTTGGCGGCCGGCCGATTTCCAGCGCTTTTTCAAACAGGTTCATATATTTTAAATCTGCCATCTGATCTGCCCCCCTCTATTCAACAGTTATTTCGTCAAGGAAATATTTTTCCGAACATCATTTATAATCTCGAGTATCTGGGATCGACAGGACTGCGGCGCCTCGACCCGGCCCCATCCTTTCTGGGTCTGGAATAATCCGTCATAGGCGGTATCGTGATGTGAACAGATCCGGTGGGGAATCCCGCGCTCGGTCAATATCGAGCCGATCAGCTGCGCTTCGATCCCGTTGTCGATCACGGTAATTATGAAAAAATCGCCCGCCGCCGCTCCGTTGTCACTCATCTTGATCAGATCACCCATTTAATCGTTTGCTTTGGACCGGGCAACCGGCATATAGTCGTCTTCCTTGCCCGACCATTTTCCTGGCATTCTGATGGAATCAGACCGGGCTTGTCAAGGAAAAAGCCTGGCGGGGGCGCGGCATTTGCCAATGAATAAAAGCGATTGTCATCGAGGTATGGCGCTTTTCCCGGCTCAAAATTTATCGGTTTATTTATCCCGCATGGTATGATATTTGCTCAGTATCTTATCAACCGTGCATCTGCTTAAGATGCCGCATTTATCCGTAATAATAGGACCGCGCCGGCGCGCAGTCAAACCGCTGATTTAAAAGCCTGCGCGGACATGGCCGGACCGAATTCAAAATCATGACCGCAGACATCACATCTGAAATGAAATCATTATCTGCAAACGATTATCCGTCTGAACCCCTGGAACTCGAGCGGCTCTCCGTGAAATTCATGAAGCAGGCCCGCTTCGTTCCGGTTGCCCTGACGGACCATACCCTGCGGATCGCCATGGCTGATCCCGATGATTTTTCCACCATTGATGCCATCCGGCTCGGGTGCGGGCTGGAAGTGGATGTCATTGCCGGCGAGGCGGGGGACATCCTGGAGGCGGTGGAGCGGCTCTATGGTTCGGGCACCCAGTCGCTGGAGATGATCATCGAGGAAGCCGGCCGGGACGTTTATGAAATCAGCGAATCGGGCAGCGAGGATGTCGAGCATTTAAAGGACATGGCATCCGAGGCGCCCATCATCCGCCTGGTCAACCGCCTGATCCTCAAAGCGGTCGAATTGCGGGCCAGCGATATTCATTACGAGCCATTTGAAAATGAATTTATGGTCCGGTTTCGAATCGACGGGGTGCTTCATGATATTGAATCTCCGCCCAAGCGGCTCCAGGCGGCCATCCTGTCGCGGGTGAAAATCATGGCCAACATGGACATTGCCGAACGGCGGCTGCCCCAGGACGGTCGGATCAAGCTTAAAGTTTTAAACCGGGAGATCGATTTCCGCGTCTCCACCATCCCCACCCTGTTCGGGGAAAGCCTGGTCATGCGGGTGCTGGACCGGGAGATGCTGATTCTGGACCTGGAGAAGATCGGTTTTCCCAAAGAGCTGCTTGAGCAATACATGCGGCTGATCACCCAGCCCTATGGCATGATCCTGGTGACCGGCCCCACCGGCAGCGGCAAAACCTCCACCCTGTATACCTCCCTGGCCAAGATCAGCTCGCCGGAAAACAAGATCATCACCCTGGAAGACCCGGTGGAATATTATCTGCGGGGGGTCAATCAGATCCAGGTCAATGCCAAGATCGGGCTGACCTTTGCCAACGGGCTGCGGTCCATTGTCCGGCAGGACCCGGACATCATTCTGGTGGGGGAAATCCGGGACAAGGAAACCGCGGACATCGCCGTACAGTCCGCCCTGACCGGGCATCTGCTCTTTTCCACCCTGCACACCAACGATGCGGTGGGGGCGGTCAGCCGTCTTCTGGACATGGGGGTGGAGGGTTTTCTGCTGAGTTCGACCCTGCTGGGGATTCTGGCCCAGAGGCTGGTCCGGGTGATCTGCCCGGAATGCCGGACCGTGGAGGCGCCGGATGAAAAGCATATCAAGGCCATGAACCTGCCGCCGGAAGAAACCGACAACGTCGTGCTCTATTCGGGCAAGGGGTGCGATGCCTGCCGTCATACCGGTTTTCAGGGCCGAACCGCCATCTTCGAGTATCTGCCGGTGGATGCGGATATCCGGCGGGAAATATCGGCCAAATCGGATGCCGAGCGGATCAAGGCGGCGGCCCTGGAAAAGGGGCTGATCACCCTGCGGCAGAACGGGTGGATGAAAGCAAAGGCGGGGATCACCACCTTATCCGAGGTCCTGCGGGTCACCCTTGAGAGATAGAAAATGACGCTTTTTTCCTACAAGGCAACCGATGGGGCCGGAAACGTGGTCCGGGGAACGCTCGAAGCCACGGCCGAAAAAGAAGCCGTCGCCAGGCTCCAGGCGATGAACTACATCCCCATCCGGGTGGAACCCGGCCGGTCGGCGGCGGGTCGGTTCAATGCCGATCTGTCGGTAAATATAAACGGGCTGCTGCAGCGGATCACCACCGCGGATATCCTGATGTTCACCCAGGACCTGCACGCGCTCCTGGAAGCCGGGCTGCCGGTGGACAAGGCGCTGTCCATGATGATAAACGTGTCGGAAAAAGACCGGTTTAAAGACCTGATTTCCGATATCCTCAAAAATGTCCAGGGGGGAAATTCCCTGTCCGATGCCCTGGCCCGTCATCCGCGGCATTTTTCCCGGCTCTATGTGAACATGGTCCGGGCGGGTGAAGCCGGAGGCGTGCTGCCGGCCGTGCTCAACCGGCTGGGCCAGTTCCTGGAGAGTGCGCAGGATCTCAAAGACTACATCAAATCCGCACTGGTCTACCCGCTTTTCCTGGTGTTTGTGGGCGGCATATCCATCGTGATCATGCTCACCTTCGTTATCCCGAAGTTTTCCGTGATCTTTTCCGATATGGGCCGGACCATTCCGTTTTCCACCCAGATGCTCCTGAGCATCAGCCATGGGCTGCGGGCCTACTGGTGGCTGATCCTGGCCATCATTGCGGGTGCTGTTTTCATGATTCGGAAATACCTCCGGACGACGACCGGCCGGTTGAAGGCGGACCGGTTCAAGCTCAGCGTGCCGATATTCGGAAATGTAGTACGGTCGGTGGAAGTGGCCCGATTTTCAAGGACGCTGGGCACCCTGATCAAAAGCGGTGTTCCCATCCTGCAGGCGCTGGGGCTGGTCCGGGACATCATCACCAACAAGGTGATCGCCGGTACGCTGCAGACCGTCTATGAACGGGTCAAAGAGGGCGAGACCCTGTCCAGGCCCCTTTCCCAGGCGGAAATATTTCCCCCCCTGGCCGTCCAGATGATCGCAGTGGGGGAGGAAACCGGAAAACTCGACCAGATGCTGCTGAGGGTGGCCGATAATTACGACCGGACCGTCCGGAACATGATCAAGCGGCTGGTGAATCTCATGGAGCCGGCCATGATCCTCATCATGGGGCTGGTGGTGGGCTTTATCGTCATATCCATGCTGCTGGCGGTTTTTTCCATGAACGACATCGCAATTTAATGCCTGGATGGAAAAAAGCGATCTTTTGGAGTCAAAGCGTTTTCCTGTCAGGTGTCGAAGGAGAGTATAGGAATGAAGAATCTGAAGAATCAAAATGGTTTCACCCTGATCGAGCTTCTGATCGTCATGATCATCCTGGGGCTTCTGGCCGCCCTGGTGGGGCCCCGATTTTTCAAGCAGGAAAGCGGATCCAGGCAGATAGCGGCCCAGTCGCAGATTTCATTGTTCGAGACCGCCATCGATACCTACCGGCTGGACGTGGGGAAATTTCCCACCACGGACCAGGGGCTTATGTCCCTGCGGGTCAAGCCGAACGACGAGGAAAACTGGGATGGTCCCTACCTGCCCAAGGAGATCCCGCTGGATCCCTGGGGGCATCCCTATGAATACCGTTTTCCCGGCGAACACGGGGATTACGATATCGTTTCCTACGGCGCCGACGGTCAGCCGGGGGGCGAGGGGAACGACGCCGACATCGTGAGCTGGAAAAGCCTGAATAAATGAAATCGGTGATATGAAAAACGGCTTCACCCTGATCGAACTGCTGGTGGTGCTGGTGGTGATCAGCCTGTCATCCGTGTTCGTGATCCCGCGCATTGTGGCACCCCTCGGACAGCTGAGCTTGAAGACCGCCGCGCAGAAGACCGCCGGCACACTGCGATATCTGCGCAGCCAGGCCGTTTCGGAGCGGACCTACCGGGTGGCGGTGTTCGATTTTGAGAAGCGCCGGATGCTGACCTATTCCCGGCCCACGCCGGAATCCGTCTATGTCGAAGATGCAGACATCGAGGAAAAAGCGGATATCATCTACGGTTTTCCGGAAGGGGTGAGGCTTGAAAGTGCGAGTTCCGGCGAAGTCTCGGTGGATGCCGGGCTGTTCAAGATCATCTTTTCCCCCAGGGGCAGCAGCAGCGGCGGAGAACTGGTGCTCGCCGGATCATCGGGCAAGCGCTATGGCATTGCCGTTGATTTCATCACCGGAACGGTAAGACTGTACCCGCTGGAACGGGCGGCCACATGAAGATGGGGAGAAAAAATTCTCCGGCCGGAAAAAACATGTCGGGCTGTTTTTTTCTTCTGTGCTGCCGGTCCGGGAAAGGGTTCACCCTGATCGAAACCCTGGTTTCCTTCATGGTCCTTTCCGTCTCGCTGGTGATCGTCATGCAGCTGTTTTCCGGAGGGCTCAAATCGGGTGCCCTGTCCACGGACTATATGTATGGCATATATCATGCAAGAGAAGTTACGGAAGAACTTCTGCTAAATGAAGCGCTTATGCCCGGCATCCTCAGCGGCGAGTTTAAAGACGGTTATCAATGGGAGGCCGTTATCGCTCCGGCCCTGCCCGAAGGCGAAGAAGCGGACGCCCCGGAGTCCCTTCTGCTCGATATTTCCGTGACCGTCAAATGGATGTCAGGGAGCCGGGAAAAACGATTTGTCATTCATACCAATAAAATCGCCGGCAGTGCGGACGGGTTTGTCGATGTGGCGTCGAGCGGATAACCGGATGGGGTTCACCCTCCTTGAGGTGCTGATCGCCATTACGCTTTTGTCGGTGGTTTTGGTCATCGTCATGGGGGCTTTTCGCATCGGGGTGCGCGCATGGGAGCACGGGGAAAGGGACCTTGAGCAATCCCAGCATCTCCAGATCGTTCCGGATCTGGTGAAACAGCAGTTGGCGTCCATCAGCCGGACCGGAATTTTCAGGAAGGATGAGGCCCCGTTTTATTTTTACGGGGATGCGGAAACCATGAGCTTCGTATCGGATGTCGCCCTCGTTCCGGGAAACGAACTGGGAAGGGTTCTGGTCATGTACCGGATTGTCAGGGACGGGAAAAACGATACCCGGTCACTGATGATTTACGAACAGAACATCGCGTTTGCGGAACCGGACCGGCTTTTCGATCCTCCCCGCGACGAAGACATGGTCACGTTGATGGGCAATATCGCGGAAATCACCTTTGAGTACCTCCAATCGGTGGAATCGGATAAGCTGGAGTGGGTTAACCAATGGGACCCGGAACAGGCCGGGCAGATCCCCCAAGCGGTCCGGATCACCCTGCAAACCGATGCACATTCTCCTGCCATCCGGGTGGTGGCGCCGGTGAGGACCCAAAATTTGGCTGGGGGTTGAGGATCAAAAATTTCAGTAAACGCAGTATTGGGCCAAAAGATGTGCTTTCCGTTCGGGCATTGAACAACCACGGAATCGCCCTGTTAATGGTGACCTGGATTCTGATGCTGCTGATGGTGATCGTGACGGAATTCTGTTTCTCCATGCGGGTGAGGACCAACACGACCCGCAATCTCAAGGAAACCACCCAGGCGTATTACCTGGCTATGGCCGGGGTGAACCAGGCTATCGCGGAAGTGGTCAACAACGGGGGGACGCCGGAACCGGTCACCACGGTGGAGGGGTTGACCGATGATGCAAAACCGGTCCCCTGGCGGGTCAATACGGAAAATCCGGTGATCCTGCTGGGCGGCGGGGAATTTCAGGTCTGGATTGAAAACCAGAGCGGAAAAATCGATATCAATACGGCAGACCGGCAGATGCTGCTGCTGGTCCTGGGCGATTTTGAACTCGATGACACGGAAAAGGAGATCATTGTCGATTCCATACTGGACTGGCGGGATGCGGACGATTTTCACCGCACCAACGGGGCTGAAGATGATTATTACAAGTCCCTGCCCAAGCCCTATGAGGCCAAGAATGCCGATTTCGAGAATGTGGAGGAACTGCTGCGGGTCCGGGGCATCACCCCGGGGCTGTATTTCGGCGGTCTGGAAAAACGGCTGGCCGTTTTTCCGGCCGACACTGCCGAGCCGGCCAGGAAAAGCCGGACCGCCAGCCGAACCCGGCGGTCTCGGCAATCCAGGGAGGAAAGCACCGGCCGCCTGAATATCAACGCCATTTCACCGGCCCTGTGGGCGGCATTTCCCAAGATGGATCCGGACCTGATCTCAAAAATCATGGAGTTTCGCAAGGAGCAGGATTTCAAATCGATTTCCCAGCTTCAGGAAATTGTCGGCCCGGAAGTATACCAGTCCGTTTCCCGGTATCTGACCACCGAATCGTCTCCCTATTACACCCTGCATTCCATCGGACGGATTGCAGGCAGCCGGATCACTTCAGGGATATGCGCCGAGGTCTGGTTCAACCCGAAAATTCCCGGCAAATACCGGATCATCGGGTGGCAGGATGAAGATTTGTTCAGGCCGCCGGTGGCAGATCCAACCCGGGAGAAAAACGCATGATCACAAGGACAGACCAGCTTAAAATCAGGATAAGGATAACACGATAGTGCTGTTTAATTCAGGCGTAGGCATCGATATCCGCCCGGACCGGGTGAATCTCGTTTATTTGAAGGGTTCTTTCAAAGGGGTAAAGCTCTGCGCTGCATCGAGTTTCGCCATTGATGCCCAGGTGCGTTTGATCGACCAGATTGAAGCGCTATCCGGCCGGATCAATCAGTTCTTGAAAGAATCAAACGTGTCTGCCTCCGGTATTTACCTGGGCGTTTCAGGGAACATGGCCATGCTCCGGGAAATCGAATTTCCCGCGGCGGTCAAAGAAAATCTCGGGGCCACCCTGACGTATGAAATGGATAAATACATTCCATTGTCAATTGATGATATTTATTTTGATTATCAGGTCATTGCCGAGCAGAAGGCAGAAGAGAAAATCCGTGTTCTGCTGACGGCGGTTAAAAAGGAAACCTTAGACCCTTATCTGACCCTGGTGGACCGTCTGGATCAGGGGGTGACGGGAATCGAAATCATGCCGGCGGCCCTGGCCAATTTTCACCTGGCGCGGTCAAACGGCACTTTTTCATCGGCCCTGATCCGGTATTCGGATGAGGCCGGTGCAGAACTGGTCATTGTGCGAAACCGGGCCTTGGTGTATGCAAAAACCCTTTCCGCATCGGACATTTCAGAAGATGGCAAAGATTATCTCACCCCCATCCGAAACCGGTTTTTCGAAGTCGACCAGAAAGTCCCCTTGATTGATTATACCGGGAATACGAATGGGGCCCCTGTGAATGAAAATTTGTTTGAACAAACGACATTTACCGGCCCTTTGCCGTTTGACCTGGAAACCCGGATGATCCCGGCCTATGCACTGGCCCTGAAAGGGATCAAAACCCTGCCGGTGCAGATGAATCTCATGCCCCATGTGCTGAGAAAGAAACCGGACCTCACCGGGTTTTATCTGTCGCTGATCCTTTCGGTGATGCTTTGTTTTGCCCTGATCGGCTGGGGCGGAAGCCGCATGATCACCCAGCGGCAGCAGCTTGCGCGCATGAACGATAAATTGGCCGGTCTTCAGAATCAAGCCGGTGAAGTGGCCAGTATTCAATCGGAGATCACCCGGATGCAGGGCCGGTTGGCCTACCTCCGGTCGCTGGTTCCGGGAAATGTCCGGGTGATCGAAATACTGGATGAACTGAGTGTAAAAATCCCTAAAACAGCCTGGGTCCGGAATGTAAAGCTCTCCGGCAGCAAATTGACCCTTTACGGCACGGCCCAGTCCGCTTCAGAGCTGATTTATCTGCTGGAGGAATCCCCCCTGTTTGAAAACGTCGAATTTTTGTCCACCATCCGGAAGGGAAGAGATGATCAGGAAGTTTTTCGGATTGGGACTGACCGTCAATAACACCACCGGGAAGTGAGGCTGTCTGGCATGCGTATCAATATGAAACTCAACCGGGAACGCAAAATCATTCTGGCAGTCGGAGCCGTGCTCCTGCTCATGGCGGCCTGGTACCGGTTTTATCCCGCCTTTTCCGATGTATTTTCCCGCTCGGATGAAATTGCCTTAAAAACGATACAGTTGGAAAAATATGGAAAAATGGCCGCCCAGCGCAAGTCGGCCGAGCGGCAGCGGGATCAGCTTCAAAAGGCGCTTTTGAAAGCGGATGCGCGATTCCTGCCCGGGGAAACCCCGATGCTGGCGGCGGTGGAGATCCAGAAGGCCTTGAACGATATCACCGGGGCCAGCAATGTCAAAATCGATTCCATGCGGGTGCTCAAGCCGGTGGAATCCAAAGAGACCGATCTGGTCAGAATTCCCGTTTCGTTTGCCATTCAATCCAACGTGCGTCAGCTCAAGGAAATCATCTATGGGATCGAATCGGCGGACAAGCTGCTCATTATTTCCGAACTGGATGTCGATTCCAATGCCAGAAGACAGGCCGGAGACATCCGGAGCACCCTGACCGTCGAGGGGGTCATGAAACCAAAAGGAAAAAGTTAGCGGGAATTTTTCACCCGTCTTTTCCTCGTGCCCTTGCTCAAAAAATCGGAGCAGGATGATAAGCAGGCGCATGAGTAGATTCGCCCTGAATTTAAAGCAAATGGAAAGATTCGCATGTTTTCAAAAATATGGTTGATTAATATCATTCTTGCCGGGGTGCTGGTCGTGGTCGGTGCGAGCATCTGGGATGTCTGGCAGGCCAAAGAAGTTATCGCCCAGGACGCCGCCCGGAAGCCCAATCAGCTTCCGCCCGTGGCCAAGGCCGGAACGGAGTCCCGCCTGCAGCCGGAATCCGCCTATGAGGATGTGGTGGCGGAAAATCTGTTTTCCCCGGACCGGGCCGAATACATCCCGGAAGCCGCCGATCCCGATCCGGTGGAAGAAGATGTCCGGATCTCAGGGGAAAAGGTCGTCTTGTATGGTGTCCTGATGCTGGGCGATGTCAAGAAGGCGCTGATCAACAATGTGGATACCAAAAAAGACCCCCGCAGCCAATTGTGGATCGCGGAGGGGGATCAGATCGGCAATCTCAGGGTGGATCAGATCGAGCAGGATTTCGTGGTGTTAAACGACGGCACGAACGCCTTCAACATTCTGCTGTATGACCCTGAAAAAAGCAAACAGAAGGCGCGCCAGGTCAAACCGCGAGGAGGGCCGGAAATCGTCAATGCAGGCGCGGCAGCAGAAAGTGCCCCCTCGCCAAATGTAAAACCGGGAACGGCTCCCAATGCAAAACCCGGTCTTCCGAATGCAGCCCCAGCCAAGCCCTCCTCGGGGTTTCAGGAAAAAGTCACCATATCCGAAGACGGTCAGTACGAAATCGTTGATACGCCGTTTGGAAAGATCAAAAGAAAGAGAAAATAATCGTGAACAGAACTAGTTCTTCAACAAGCTTCCGGCCATTTGTGCCATATCCGTTTTTCTGCTCATGGGCGCCGGCTGTGCCGGAAACAGGCGAGTTTTCCCCGGATTGTCAGATCAGTCGGATGCTGATGCCGCATCTGTTGAAAGTCCGGCCCCCATAAATCTCGAGTGGGCTGAATGCGACGAAACCGGCTGAAACGGATCAAGCAAAATCTCTTGCAGCCAAACAGGACCACCGCGGAAAAAAAGCCGCCGGCTGACCCACGGCCCAAAAAAGATCGTGGTGCAAAGAAAAACCGCAGGGAAACCAATCAAAGCCAGTCGAACACGGAAACTGGCCGAAATATCCGATACCGCCCCGGCGCCGGAAAAAGAAACCCCGAAAAGGCCGCTGGAATCCCCTGATGAGAAGCCTGCCCCCGAACAAACCCCGGAATCGGCGAAACTGGTCTTTAACTTCGACAACGCCGATCTGGTGGAGGTGATCCGCACCATGGCGGACCTGCTGAAGATCAACTACATGATCGATCCGGGTATCGGGGGGAAAGTGACGGTTCATACGGCGGGAGAACTGGGCCGCAAAGACCTTTTTACGGTTTTTTATCAGATTCTGGAACTCAATGGCCTGACCGCCGTCAAGCAGGACAGATTCTATCGCATTGTCCCCATCAAGGACGCTTCGCGGCTGCCCATCACCTCCCGGATCGGAAGAGACAATTCAATGCTGCCGCAAGGGGAGCGGGTCATCATTCAGGTGATTCCACTGCAGTCGATTTCACCCCAGGAAATGACCAAAATCCTGGCGCCCTTTGTCTCCGCAGAGGGGGCCATGGTTTCCCAGGACAGCGCCGGCCTGCTGGTGGTGGTGGACAAGGCCCAGAACATCGATAAGATTCTGCGGCTGGTGGACGTGTTCGACACCGATATTTTCGAGAATGTCAATCACCGGTTTTACACCCTGCAGTACGGAGAGGCGGAATCCCTCGCGACGATCATGGAGCAGGTTTTCACGGCATACGGCCCCGGCATAAAGGACAGCACCAGTTTCATTCCGATCACCCGGCTCAATACCCTTTTGGCGGTGAGTTCAAAACCGAAAGTATTTGATGAGATCGACCGGTTTATCAAACAATATGATGTGCCCAGCCTGAGCACCGAACCCGGCCTGTTCGTCTATCCGGTCAAAAACGGGCAGGCGGGAGAAATCGCCGACCTGCTGAACCAGGTTTTTTCAGGAAGAACCGAATCCAAGGCCGCTCAATCCAAAAAAGAAGAGAAATACGGATTGCCGCGAAACCCCTTCGGCATGAATGCCAAAAAAGAGGAAAAAGCCGAAGCCCAGCCGGCACCGGTTCCGCCCCCGGCGGCCATTCCGTCCGCGGCAGGGCCGGATGTATCGATGGGCACCGGAAAGCTTTACGGGGAGGTGAATATCACCGCTGACGAGTCCCGCAATTCTCTGATCATTCAGGCGACTCCGGCCGATTATCAGGTGATCAAAACCCTTTTGGCACAGCTTGATATCCTGCCCCGGCAGGTGCTCATCGAGGTCACTATCGCGGAGATCGCATTGAACAAGGGATTGGATCTGGGAGTAGAATGGACATATGCCAAAGCCGATGAATCGCTCAGCACCAGCCTTCTCAGCGCAGCCGCAGGATCGGCGGGTCTGAGGTACACCATCGGAAGTGAGGGCCGGTGGAGGGCCACCCTGACGGCACTGGCGAAGGAGGACCGGGTCAACATCCTGTCGTCCCCGTCCGTGCTGGCCTCCAACTCCAAGCCCGCCAAGATCGATATCTCCACCGAGATTCCGGTGGCCAGTTCACAGTACCAGTATACTTCCAGCGACAATGATTTGATTGAAACCGATATCCAGTACCGGGATACCGGGGTGATGCTCTCAGTTACGCCAAACATCAATGAAATGGGTCTGGTGACCATGGAGATCGCCCAGGAAGTGAGTGAACAGGCCGGCAGCGTCCTTGTGGGGGGCAGGCTGTACCCGTCTTTTTTTAAAAGAAGCACGGAAACCACCCTCACCGTTCAGAGCGGGCAGACCATCGTCATCGGCGGCCTGATCAAGGAAACCCGATCAAAAGGCGAGACGGGGGTCCCATGGTTCATAAAGCTCCCGGTGATCAATTTCTTCTTTGGCCAGACTTCCGAATCGACCGAAAAGACCGAACTGATCATCATGCTCTCCCCCCGGGTGATTGCCGAACTCGATGATGTGGATGCGGTCCGGCTTGAATTTCAGGGCAAGGTGAAATCCCTGTTCTGATGTCGGCATGTTTATTTTGGCGAACTTGATAGAAAAATGCTTTTATGGTCTTTAACTCGGACAAGACGCTTTGAATAATTTCATTTTTTGCTTCCGCAGAGCCGCACACCCCCCTTGGTCCCCCCTCGAGGGGGGAATTAAAGGGGGGTGTGCGGCCATGACCATGCTGCTTTTTAAATGATACAAGGGCTCGTCACACATCGCTTTTTTTTTTACCTGTGGGTCTGCTGTCTACTGACCATCAGTATGCCGGCAGTTGCCTCCGGGGAGGAGACGGGTGTTTCCGCAAGTCCGCCCCCAACTGTGGCGTTGTTTATCTCAAGGAGCATCCGGCCGTACGTCGAAGCCGCAGACGGATTCCGGGAAAAGCTGGGCAGCATAAGCAATGCCGACCTGGAGGTGTTCGAGGTCGAGCGTTTCAATTCAAATTCGCTGATGGAGCTGGCAGACCGGCTTTCCGGAGCCGACCTGCTGGTGGCCGTCGGACCGGAAGCGGCGGATTTTATCTGGAAAGCCCCGGCGTTTTCCCGTACCCCGAAACTTTACTGCATTATATTAAATCCCGATAATATCATCGATCCGGATCAGGTTATCTGCGGGATCTCATTGAACATCCCTCCCCAGTACCAGCTGGAGATGATCGGTTCCAGTCTTCCGGCCGCACGGCGGATCGGACTTTTCTTCGATCCGAGCCAGAATAAAGCATTTTTCGAAGCGGCCGCCGATATCGCACCCCTGCTGAACATCGAGCTGGTTCCCCTGGCGGTAACCTCCAAGAAAGATATTCCCACTGTATTGACTCAAAATCCGGGCCTGGATTGTATCTGGCTGATACCCGACCGGACGGTGATTTCAGAAAGCATCGCTCTGTACATTATCAAGCAGGGCATCTTGCAAAACATCCCCGTGGTGGGGTACAATCAATTTTTCTATGAATCCGGAGCGGCAATGGCGTTTGTTTTCGATTATGCCGCTCTGGGCAGACAGGCGGCGGAGCTGGCGCAGAAAGTGCTGACGGATCAATCTTGTACGCCTCAGATGCCCGTTTTTCAGGTCTGGCTGAATCAGTCGGTGATCGAGAAGCTCGGGGTCAAGGTTTCAGCTTCAGACATCCCCCAGGTGAGGTTCGGCCCGTGAGAAGACCCGGAATCCATGCTCGGCTTCTTTTTGCGGCTTTCATGATCATCGGCATCACGGCCGCCACTCTCGGGATTGTGGGTATCCGATTGTTCCATGATTTTGTCCAGAACCGCTTTGAGGAGCGCTTTTTGTTCCTGGCCCGCTACCTGGCACTCAATTCCGAGCTGGGCATCCTGATCGATCAGCGCAGTATGCTCGATGGGCTGGCCTGCAACCTTCTGTCCGAACGGGATGTGTCCAGCGTATTGATTTACAACAGCAAGGGGGAGGCGCTGGCGGAGGCCGCCAGAGAAATCGACGGCCCTTACAAGAAGGTGGAAGTGCCGGTGCAGATCAAGGAAGCCAGTGAGGAAAGTCAGGCCTTCGATTTGACCCTGTCGGAGCCGGTTCCCGGCGATTTGACCAACATTATCGGCCATGTGGAGCTTAATTACAGTACCTCCCAGATCAATCATCTGCTCAGAGAGATAACGCTGCAGTTCATCTGGTTCACCGCGGGGCTGATCGTGTTGTGCCTGATCATCTTCTATTTCATCTCCCGATCCCTGGTATCCCCGCTGACCGGCCTGGCCCGGACCGCCATGAAGGTGGGAGAAGGCGAGCACCATCTGCGGATGGTGCCGGGCAGTCTTCCGGAAACCCGGAAGGTCTCTTTTGCCTTCAATGCCATGCTTGATTCCCTGGAGAAAAGCCGAAAGGAACTCGAGTCTGTTTACCAGGAGATGAATCGGCAGAACCTGCTGGCGGAAATGGGCAAATTTTCCATGATGATCGCCCATGAATTTCGAAATCCGTTGGGGATCATCAAAAGCGCCTTTGACGTGCTCAAGAAAAATCCCGGGGGGCCGGCCGGCGCCACTGTGATGGGATATATCGATGAAGAGATTTACCGTCTCAACCAGCTGATCGAGGATTTTTTATCATTTGCCAAACCGGCAAAACCGACCTTTCGGGTGGTGGATGCCAATCATATGATCAGAGAATGCCTGGATCGGTTCGCCCGGATGAAGCCGGCCGCAGAACTCGAACTGAACAGCTGCGTACCCGAAACCTCATGCCTGGCCTACCTGGATCCGGACCTGTTCCGGCGGGCCGTCGACAATATCCTGAAAAACGCGGTGGAGGCATGTCCGGGCAAGGCCGTCATCAGAGTTGAGGCCGCCTGCAATGATGAAAACTGGTGTATCGATATTGCCGATAACGGCAACGGCATTCCCGAAGAGATGCTCAACCGGATTTTTGACCCGTTTGTGACCACCCGCATCAAGGGTACCGGCCTGGGGCTGGCCTACACCGCCCAGGTGGTCCAGGCCCACGGCGGCCGCATTTCCGCTGTCAACGGGGAGGCCGGCGGGGCCTGTTTTTCCATTGAAGTCCCCCGCGAGCCGAAAAACATCGATCATTTCAGGGTTAATGAGATAAAGGAGCGCAATTGAATGGCTTATCTTCTGGTTGTCGATGATGAAGAGAAAATGCAGCATCTGCTGTCCATCATGCTGATTCAGCAGGGATACAGCGTGGATCGGGCGGGCGATGGGGCAAAGGCATTGGAAATGATCAAGTCCAATCCCTATGACATGGTCATCAGCGACATCAAAATGCCCGGGCTGGACGGGATACAACTCTTAAATGCCTTACGGGAGCTCAATATTCCCTGCCCGATGGTGTTCATCACCGCTTATGCCACCGTAGATTCAGCGGTTGAGGCCATGCGCAAGGGGGTGGTGGATTATATCACCAAACCGTTTGATGAAGAGCGGATTTTGATGACGGTGGAGCGGACCCTGGGCATCTCGAAAATCATGGCCGAGAATGTCGAACTCAAGCAGCAGCTCCAGGAGATCTGCGGTGACCGGGAGATTGTCTACCGGTCGCCGGAAATGACCGAAGTAATGGAGCATGCGGTTCGGGTGGCGGCATCGGATACCGCGGTGCTTATTTTAGGCGAATCCGGGACCGGAAAAGAGGTGATCGCACGTTTTATACATGATTCCAGTCCCCGGAAAAAATCCCGGTTCGTCCCGGTCAACTGCGCCGCCATTTCTCCGAGCCTGGTGGAATCGGAACTGTTCGGGCATGAGAAGGGATCGTTTACCGGGGCGGACCGCCGGACCAAGGGTAAATTCGAATACGCCGCCAACGGCACCCTTTTTTTAGATGAAATCGGCGATCTTCCGCTGGAAGCGCAAGCCAAACTGCTGCGGGCCCTTCAGGACAAGAAGATTCAGCGGGTAGGCGGAAACGAGGAGATCAGCTTAGACGTCCGGATCGTCTGCGCCACCAACCAGGACTTGAAAAAGCTGGTGGACAAGGGTAAATTCCGCCAGGACCTGTTCTACCGGATCAATGTATTCCCTATTGTCACCCCGCCGCTGCGCACCCGTATCGATGACATCGTGCCGCTGGCGGAGCATTTTTTCCGGCAGCTTGCCGGCGGCCGGGAGATCCGTCTGACTGAAGGCGCCATCCGGACGCTGAAGGCCTACCCCTGGCCGGGAAATGTCCGGGAGTTGGCCAATGCCATGGAACGCGTCATGATCCTGGTAAAAGGGGAGGAGAGCGTCACCGCAGACACCCTTTCCTTTCTGCGGCCGGCGCCGGCAACCCAGTGTGAAACCGGCAGGTTCAGCCTGCCCGCCGAAGGGATATCCATCGAAGCGCTTGAGCAGGACCTGGTGCGGCAGGCGCTGGAAATGACGGATAACAACCAGACCGCCGCGGCCAATCTTCTGGGGTTGACCCGGGCCAAATTCCGGGTGCTGGCGCGCCAGGCGCTGGAAAACAACGAAAACTGAAATGCGAATAAGTTTGTGATCCGATCATACCTGTACATATCGATTCAGATCATCTGTTTTGCGGCCCTGCTGATGCCGCAATCCGTGCAATCGGCTCCCGGGCCGGATGACACCATGCTCATGTTTGTGGGCGAAGACCTGGATATGCTGACCATCGCCTCCCGGCGTGAGGAAAGCGCCAGCCAGGCGCCGGCGGTGGCACGGGTGATCTCAAGGGAGGAATTCAAAACAGACGGATCATTTACGCTGGCCCAGGCGCTCGATCGTACACCGGGGTTCTATATGGCCCGTCAGGAATGGGGGACGAAGCCTTATCTTCGGGGAATTCCCGATTCCGTGCTGTTTCTGTATGACACGGTTCCGCTGTTATCGGATATGACCAAATCGGTCCACCCCCTGGATGAGGAGCTGTCGCTGGCCCCGGTGAAGCGCATCGAGATTATCCGCGGACCGGGATCCGTCCTGTGGGGACCGGACGCGTTTGCCGGCATCGTCAATGTGGTTCCCCTGACCGGCCGGGATGTCAATGGGGTGGAAACCGGTGCATATTACGGTCATCCGGGGGATGCCCGCGGGTTTCATATCAATGCCGGTCATGACGCGGGATTGTGGGATGCCTTTGTGAGTATATCGGGCAGGGAGACCGCCGCAGACGACCGGGTTGGCAATGTGGCGGCCTTCTGGAATGGATGACGACGGAATGCCGGTGCCACCGGAAAACCGGTACGGCCCGGCAAGGGCAGATCGGCCCCAGTACCTGGAATTTAACGCCAATATGAATTACCGGGACTGGCTTTCGGTGACCGGCCGGTTTTCCGATTATACCCGGCCCTATTCCATTGCCGGATCGGATGAGGACCTGATCTGGCTGGAAAGCCGGAGTACCCCGGTCAACTTCATCAAAATCGAAGGGAAAAAGCGGATCAATCCCGACTCCGCCCTGAGGGTGACTGGGTACTATTCCCAGGTCGATTCGACGTACAAGGTGATTGATCTTGAATTTTCCCCAAAGGAATACACGTTTTACGGAGAGGCGATCTACGATCTGGAGATGTGGTCGGGAAAAGGCCTGTTCACCACCGGGCTGGCCGGCCGGAAAAAGCGGATCACCGATGCGCCCATATGGGACAGCTATCTTCCCGACTACCTGGGGGAGGACAACCAGACCTTTCTGCCGGGCATTACAAAGCAGGATTACCGCACCGATCTGGTTTCCCTGTTTTCCCAGTATACCCACAAGATCGGCCGGGTGGACCTGCTGGCCGGCATCCGGTATGACGACCATGACCCCTATGAGAGCCGCGTCAGCTACAACACCGGCGCGGTCTGGTCCCCCAATGCGGCCTGGACCGTCAAAGCCCTATACGGCACCGCCTACCGCACGCCCTTTTCCAGTCAGCTGATCGAAAAAGACAAGCCGGACCTGGAAAAGATCAGCACATTCAACCTCAAGGTCGCCTTCTCCCCCACCGGTCGAGTCGGAATCAGCCTGTGCGGCTTTGTCAATGATATCTCAAACCATATCATGGAAGACCCCTATGCGGGGCTGTCCATTCCCAACCATCAGAAAATTGAAGGCCTCGAACTGGAAGGCTGGCTTTTCCCGGTTGAAACCATCGAGCTTTCCGCAAACCTCACCGCAATGGACAACAGCGGGCCGGACGAAACCTACCATTACAATGATTATTCGTTCATCCGGCCGGACGGAACCGTGGAAAAGCATTATACGGACCTGTCTTACCCGTTTGACACCGGACCGAAAAACCTGGCCAACCTGATGGGGAAATGGACGCCCCTGCCGGACCTGTCTTTTTCCGCCCGGGCCGGCTATTTCTCCTCCCAGCAGATCATCTGCCCCCGGTGCACCACCTTTGATTCGATTCCCGGGCGCATGGCTGGTGGACATGAGCATGACCGCAGGCAACCTTCTGAATCGGGGTATCGATCTGCAGGTGTCCCTGTTCAATGTACTCGGCAAAGATTATCAGGTGCCGGGAATTTACAGCGCTGTGGAAGGAAGACCATTCTCGGTGCTGGTGCAGTTGAGCCGGCACTGGTAAGGCCCCGGTTTCCAATCGATAATGATTGGATGATATAGAATTGGCTAGATTTAACCACTGTTGGTCGAATCTGACCAGCCGATGATCATTATCACTTCATGAACCATAAAGTCGTCCATCATCAGCGCATCAGGCAACCTGAATTTCATCTCCAGTGTTTCCATTCATCGCTGTTCTTATTTAAAAAAAGCGTGACCCTTTCCGTAAAAAGATTTTAGATGATGCGCGCAATCGGGCAAATCGATTGGCATCTTACTTGCATTTCTTGAGTCCAATATGAAAGCCATCATTCAATACCATTTTTATCTGCTGAAAATATTATGCCTGGCGGCGGGCATTATCGGGTCGACGATGATCGTTTCTCATGCGCAGGATTTTATGCCGACTCCCGAAGAGACGGCCCTGTTTGAATTGATCAATGCGGCCCGGCAAAATCCGCTGGATATGGCCCAGCGGGTCGGTTTAAATCGGGCCCAGGTGCTCAAAGACTGGCCGGATCTTCGGAATCTGCTGATTTCAGGAATGCCGGCGCTGTCATTCGACGAGCGGCTGTATCGATCGGCAAGCACGCACAGCGCAGATATGCTGGCAAACAGTTATTATGCCTACGAAAACCTCGAGGGGCGCACGCCCGAAGACCGAATGCGGGCACAGGGCTTTCCGGCCGCATTATCCGGCGAAGCCCTGGGCATGCTGTTCTTTAACAACTTTATCGATTCGCAGCAGGCTGTTTTCCAGTTATTTAAGAACATGTATAAAGATGAACTCGATCCCGCCTGGGAGGGCCAGCGAAACATCCTGAATCCGGACCTGACGGATATCAGGGATCGGATTTTCGGCTGGACCCTTTAATTCCAGTGGATTGGTCGGCAATATTTATCTGGCGGTCTGTGATTTTGGAACACCGATCCATGTCTATGAACTCGAGCTCCTGCAATTGATTAACCAGGCCCGGGTCAATCCGGTTCAGGCAGTTGCTGTTCAGGGATTTTCGGCGGCCGATATTCTTGCAGTCATGCCGGAATTTGGCGGTCTGTTTGCCGAAGGCCTTTCGCCCCTGATCATGGATCCGGCCCTTTATGCCGCCGCGGCGCGGCACAATGAAAACATGCTGGAACAAGAATTTTATGCCCATGTCTCTCCCGACGGATCCACTCCGGTGGCACGGATACGGGATGCCGGGTACCTCCCGGCCTGGGCTGCCGAATCCCTGGGAAGGCTCTCCACCTGCGGAAACAGTGTTTCCCCGGCCCTTACAGTGAACTACATATTCAAGCACCTGCTGCTCAAGGCGTTTCGGGCGGAATCCTGGAAAGACCGCAATCTTTTTTCCGAAATGGCCGTTCATGCCGGCGTCCGGACCACGGCGGCCCAAAGTGCGGTTCTGGGCGGATTATGCGGCGACAACATCCACCTCACCACGCTGACCTTCGGCTCTCCCTGGAAGCCCGCATCGGCTGCAATTACAGGGGTAATCTATGCGGATATCAATGCCAATGGTCTCTATGATGCAGGCGAAGGTCTTGCCGGTCAGATGGTTCAATATCAAGGAATTCGGACCCAAGGGGAGGGCATATGATGTTCTAACGGACCCGGCCGGCGGATATCAGATATCACTTCCTCCCGGCAAATACCGGATTCTGGTGGGTTCGGGTGAGGCGCAGCAGTTCAAGTGGATTGATCTGGAAACGGCAAATCGATGGATCGCTTTTGCCATCGAAACTTCTGCCGTTGACATTTGATAAAGAACCGATAATTGACGGATAGAACCAAAACAAGCGTTGACAGAAATATCATTTTGCGATAATATTGCTCAATTTAGAAAAAACTATCTTCATCTTCAAACAAACTCAAACCGAAAATATATGAGGAGGTGATATTCCGGCACCAAACTTGCAGTAAACTGAATGCAGAGTTCGAAATGGCATGACGAAAATCAACACACAACCAAACATAATCAAAACAACCCAGAAACAGAAAACAAAGTGGAGGAAAAGAAAACATGAAGAAATTAATCACGATTCTTTCAGTATTCACGATGGTCTTCGGCGTGGCCGGATTTGCCTCGGCTGCCTGCCTGAACTGCGGCGGTGATCCGGGGCAGATCGCCCGGGGATGCGAATCCGGACAGGATATCGCCTGCTTCCCGTTGGGATTTTGAAGACAATGCACCAATGTACAGCTACTGTTCTTATTCCAAAACCATGCAAGGACAATATCGCCCTGTTTAAGATCTGCGACTGCATCCCCGAAGTGTGGGAAACAGCCGATGTCGGCGATACCATCGACATCTCCATGGAGATCCTGGTGGACAAGGGCAACGGCATGGTCACCGGTGACAACGGTGTTTACTGGGCCCAGGATGTGAATTTTAACCGGAATTCCCTGACGACTTGGGAAAATCAGGAAACCGCCTGTGACCTTCAGGGACTGACGACGAAGTTATATCAATAACTGATGACTTCGTCGGGCAATTTTGTGTACTAAACTTGCCGATGGAACCGTGGCAGCGAAAACGACGGTAACGGCTGCACGCTGACCGACGAAAGATTTAAGAGTGGTAAAATTTGCCCCTCGGCCAACGCCCTTGATCAGGCTGCAAGCCACGGCTATGTAATTGGAGCAAATGAAGTGAATGCCGGCGCCGCTACCTGGGAAATCGACATTCCCTCCTTCGCGCCGATCCCGACAAAGTACAGGCCGGCTGGAAAGTCTATGTTAAATCTGCCTGATCCTGGACTGCTCCGGCATCTGCTCCGACGATCTGGAATGCTGCTGCACCATCTACATCGGCGAACTGTGCTGCGACGATATGCCCAGTGCGACCTGGTTTACCCGTACTTCCCGCCCTGCAACGGCTACTGGAACCTCAATGGCATGGTTATCACCAACCTGAGCTCATTTGAAGGCACCGCCACTGTCAACTACTACGAAGCCGATGGCGACGCCGGCACCGTTGATGTGACCGTGATGCCAACGGTGTTTACCTGAACACCATGGGCGGTTTGGTAGGCTTGATGACCCAGACCGCTGGTAACGGCACACTGGGTGATCAAGAGGCTATGCTCTCGTGGAAACCAATTTGCCAGCCACGGCTTCGTGATGATTGCAAAGACCTAGACCGGCGAATCCATGGGCTACATTCCGGATGCCTCCTGCTTCGGCAAGCGCTGAAACTGGTTGGCCAGGAATAATGATCTAAAATGCACTAAGTCTTTAACCGAAACGGGGGAGAGGGGAACCTCTCTCCCCGTTTTTTTATGAGTTCTCTAACCGCGAAAATGCCTTATATATATGAATCACGTGAATTCACTTTTTCCTAGATCCATTTTATGGGTTGTTTGTCTTTCGGCCTTATTCTTCAGCCCCGCAGTTGTTCTGGCGATCTGCCCCATTCGGTCTTACAACCCGTGCAGGTCATCACCCGGTCAGCAGTGCCCGACGTCCCTTCTCCATCCGATCTTGATATTCGAATTGTACCGTGAACAGCTTGACTCCATGACGCGGCTTCCTTTCTGTCCGGAAAGGAAAATAACATCTGTCTTGCACTCTTGGTCTGGAGGCTTCCGGTATTTCCATCTTCTGGCCGGAAGACGCCAATATTCCCCAAGCCATTGAAGCCCCCGGGCTCCTCATTGTCCCCGGTTCGTCCCATCCCCTGCGATATGCTGCCGGTGCTCGACAGCGGGTCCGAACGCATCATTGAAGTCCGCCGGGAAGCTGGCGGCCGGGTATTTGTAGACCGGATCAGGGTGGACAGCCGGGCCGTATGAAACAAAAGAAGCCAGAGTCAATGGCTGGTTGAAACCGGATACTCCGCTGACCGGTCCAGGGCTCGAAAATGATCCGCGCCGTGAACATGCGGACCAATACCCTGATGGTTCAGCAGTTATGGGCCGTGGACGGAATCTGGTGGCTGTATGAGGAAACCCCGTTCCGCAATCCTGGCGGATGCCGTCATCTTTGGAGTAGTCTGTCCGGATGATCAAGATAACCTTTCAGGGGCGTTAATCCCTTCAGCCCCCATGATCAATCCGGAAGTACCATTCAAAATGGTTCTTCCTGACTCGGAAAATCCAACGTTCCTCCTCCCTTTAAAAGGCAAGAGACGTTTGTTTCAAACTCACTGGGAAACATATCCCTCTTCTTTTCATAGGCGTACGGAATCCCTGTAAATATTTAAACCTGATGGATCTATAAAGTGGCACCCAAACCGGTATGTAAAAAGATATCATATCCTCTTGCCGTACTGAGCGGCTTGTTTATTCTGCTCATTTCATGTGATGCCTATTGTGCCCAGGCCAGATACACCCCCTGGTCAGGCTGGTGGTGGCCGTTTAGAAGCGGCGGTCTGGCCACTGGGCGGGATTATCGGGATCATCCCGCTCCCCTGGAAAAATACCTTTTATACACGGAAGGGATCACCTCGGGGCCTTTGATCACCTGGTACATGAGCATGTACTATAAACCTTCGGGGGAGGACTGGTGGGGATTGTGCCCCTACTGGGCCAGGGCTTCCGTCAAGGAAAACTATGATATTCTGCCCTCATCGATCGATAATCTTCTGTTCCGGGTGGGAGATAAGAAGGGCCTGCTGACGGTCTGCCATGACTGGGGCGATGTGACCCATGCCTCGGGTGACGATCCGGTTGATTTTCATTTCTGGCTGCTCGATTATATCGGGGATCAGGGAGTGGCCTTTACCGCGGATATGGACCCCGGTGCGGAGGTGTGGTACCATCCCATTTACCGCTACGAAATGCAGACGACCCGCAGCGGACAGATCGAATCCGTAAATGTTAGGATTTATTATGCTTTAGACAATGTCACCCCGGATTACATCGGCACCCTTCCCGCATCAAAGACCTTAACCTATGACCTTTATCTCAACAGCATAAATGAGATTACCGGTGGCGCCTGGACCGGAACCAGCATCGGCGATCACCCGGAAAACCTTTCTTTCCCGATCAACACATCGCCCCGGAATCCCTACCTGGACTATGCTACCGTTAAAAAGATCGCCCAGTCCAAAGACGATTTTTTGGAGATGCCCGGAAATCCAGCGGTGAACATCCAGCCCGGCACCTATCACCTGGTGCTTCTCGATCAGGACCAATACATGGTTAATGCCCCGGCCGGGGACCTGATCTATTTTAAGCTCGGAAAGGACGATACCAGTGATCAGGCAATCGATATTTCGGTCTCGGACAAAGACGGCAATCCGGTATTCTCGCAAGTCATGTCAAACCGGGTGCCGCTTGAAGAGGTGATCGAGGTTGAAAATCCCCCTTATACCATCTCCCTTTCCCAAACCAATTATGGGGATCCCAACATCTATGATCTGACCATCGACAGGACCGCGTCGTTTTCATCATTGATGCCCTATATTCCCAAGAACGGGCCCTGGTCCGGGGTGGTGATCACCAATGCCGGCAACGCGCCGGTGGAAAAAGTGACGCTTGCCACATGCATGCCTGACGGCCATCCGCTGCAGACGGTTTTCGGTCCGTCAACATTTGCCCCCGGGGAAAAACGGGTGCTCATGTTTGAGGATCTGCCCTGGCGCAAGCATGAGTATGGCGATACCACTTCACTGAAGCTGATGGCCGATCAGCCGGTGAGTATGCTCAACATTCTCGGCGCCGATCAGCAGCCCATGGCCGCCCAGGTCCAGGGGGACGCATGGGGCAGCCGTCTGGTCATACCGGATACCTTCAGTGAAAATACATTTTCCCGGCAGATGACCGGAGCGGTTTTCAATGAATCGTTTTCGGATGCGACGGTCGTGATCAAAATTTATGATTCGACCGGGCTGATGGTCCTGGAAACCGAAGCGACGGTTTCTCCCGGAAGCCGGTACGATATCATACCCGGTCAGCGGCCGTTCTACCATATGCCTGACGGCGGCTGGATCGATGTCTCCGCACCCGAAGGGAGCCTGCTTTCCGCATATGAGAAAATCAGCAACACCGCGGGAACACGAAATGCACTCGAAACCTTGTTTGCTCTGCCGGTGGACGGAAATGTTTGCTATGTTCCCCATATCACGCCTACCCTGGGATGGTGGGAAACCAGCCTGACCCTGATAAATCCGAGCGACATGACCAATAACGTCATATTACATCCGGTCCGCTCCGCGCTGAACACGAAAAATGATCTGAACATCACCTTGGAGCCCAGAGAAAAGCGGGTAATTAATCTTTCTACCGCCTTCGGCAATCTCGGCGGAGATCTGGACCGGTCGATTTTAAAGATTTTCGGAGAGAATCCGATAGCCGGATATTACAGCTATTCCCCCCCTTACGGAGGCGACGAGGCGTTTTATCCGCTCATGGATGCACAATCTTTTAAGGCGGGATTGGTTCTTCCCCATTTTGCAGGGAAAGGCGGATACTTCTGGACCGGCATCGTGATCTGCAACCCCGCTGATTATGAGGTGCAGGTGAACATGACCCCTTATGGCGCAAACGGCGACGCGATGGCTACTAAATCAGAGACAATGGCGCCGGGCGCATATACCGTTTTCCGAGTGGAACAGGCCTTTCCGGATGCGGTTTCAAAAATCGAGTTTATCCGGTTCGAAGGAAAAGACGTTCTGGGCGCGGACGCCCCCATCGGTGGTTTTTACATGATGGGCAACATGATCAAAGGAGTGCCGAAGGTGGAAATGGTGGCGGGCGCAAACATGTAAGTATATGATGTCCTGACAGAGCGTAGCCGGCAAAAATAAAATCGCATTCTGTGCGCCTTGCGTTTTGGCGGGAGCAGGGATTCTTGACTGAGGCGATTGGTAAAAGAGGAAATTCATTGGGGGGGCGAAAAATTTTTCAGCCCCCCCCCGTATTTTTGTGCGCGGGATTATCCGAGAGGATTATCGGAATTTATGGGCTTGATATGAAGATACCAATGGGAACCTTCCTTGATCCATTTCTGAATTTCCGGTGTGCCTTTGAAGTCAAAGCCTTTCATGCTGACATCATACTTGACCTTTACCGTGGCTTCGGTGCCGGACGGAGCGATATCTATGGATTCGATGGAAAAGTTTGAAAAGGAAACGCCCCGGTTCATGCCGGCAAAGCCTTCCTGGGTCGTGGTTTTCTTGAAGTTTGGATCATAGAAGGTATAGACTTTGGTCCAGTTGTTGTTGACCTTGGCCTCCATCAGCCCTTCAACTCGTTCCTTAAGCGCCTCCTGAGGGGGTTTGCGTTGAAAGGTGGAACAGGCGCTCAGACCTGCAAACACGATGATCAGAACCAGTGAGAAGAGTTTTGTTTGACGGGACGTCAGTTTCATGTTTATCTACTTTCCTTTTATCTTGGGTGTTTGAATTCAGGATGCAAAAATCATATGCGGATGAAGAATTTAACCGTATCATTAACAGCTAAATATTGTGTGTGTCAAGCGGCGTGTGGTATACAATCAGTTTGTGCGGGATCTGTCATGAATCCTCGTAATTGCGGCGAAGCACGTCCCCTTGTAAGGATGGCAGGAATACCGGTGTTATGATTATCTGGCTGGCCTCATACCCCCGATCCGGAAACA
This sequence comes from uncultured delta proteobacterium, assembly GCA_963826785.1. Taxonomy (GTDB): domain Bacteria; phylum Desulfobacterota; class Desulfobacteria; order Desulfobacterales; family Desulfosalsimonadaceae; genus CAWGYD01. Next base: position 6,100 of record CAWGYD010000003.1, on the reverse strand, counting down.
CCCTTTTGCGGACCATCTGCAGGCGATGTTTCGGAATTTACTCCAGTTCTGACGAACCGGTCCGGCGGGAAAGTGAATTCCGGCGCAACCCGGACCTGATCGGCCACAAGGAGTATGCGGAACCCTGGGATTCTTTTTACGAGCGGGCATCGTCATCACCTGACGTATACCTGGTCAAGACCCACCGGAACCCCATCGACACCCAGCCGTTTATATATGTGATTCGGGATGGGCGGGCTGCGCTGCAGAGCTATCGTAAATTTCACCGGGATTACAACGACCGGAACGTGTCGCTGGTTTCTCTGATTCTGGGATTGGACCCATACGGCGGCTGGTCGGATCACTATCATCAATGGAACGATCGTACAGGATTAAAAAAAATCAGCGTCCGGTTTGAGCAGCTGGTGGATGTGACTTTCGATCAGCTGCAAACGATTGCGGCTTTCGTCGGATATGAAAAAGAGATCAGGCCGTGGGAAAACCCTTTGAATCAACTGAAAAAATACGAACCCAATTTTTTCAATGACCGGGCCATGCAGTTCCAGCCCGATGCCGATTGGACGGAAGCCGTTTCCTTTCTCTTCAGGGCGCTGCATGGTGCTCTCATGGATCGGTTGGGATATGGGCTGGACGGGGCCTCGGCGGTTCCTGAAACCCTGAAGGCGGTGCTTCGTGAAATTCGGGAGTTGATTGGAAGTTTGAAAACGGAGAATGATCATTTGATGAGTATCTGCAATGAACGCCAGGATTTGATCGAACGCCTCCAGGTGGTCTGCGAAGAGCGCCTGGAGTTGATCAACAGGCTGCACGGGAAGATGAATGCTTCCGGGGGCGCGGATTTCTGATGGCGGCAGATCAGAAAATAGAAGACACCGAGTGGTATGCCCAGGAATCGGAATTTCAGATTCTAAAAAGCCTGGTTAAGTTTCTTAAGAACCGCACGTTTATCGATGTGGGGGCGGAAAGAGGGGCCTTTGCCGGATTTTTGAGAAATTTAGGATTCGATGGGGTCATTTTTGAGCCCTGCCCAAAACATCAGCCGGCTTTGGAAGCTTTTTCGCAGAAGACCGGCATAACCTTTTTCCCTTATGCCATCGACACATGCGATCGTATGGCCGATTTGCATATCGCCTGTGATCCGGACGGGAATATTCAGGATTATTATCATTCCCTGCATTATCTGGAAAATGACCCGCGGGTTTTGCATCAGGAGACGATTCCGGTCGAATGCAGAAGCCTGGACAGCCTTCTCAGGGAGAAGATTATTCCGAAAGCTCCCGGTATTCTCAAAATCGATACCGAGGGAAATGATTTTCGCGTGATTTCCGGCCTGGGCGATGTTCGTCCGGAAGTTCTGATATGTGAATTTTTCACCCCGGGAATTTATGCCGGATGGGAGGAGGCAAATCCTTCGGTTTTAATCGACGCCGTTAAAACCGGGCTTGGATACGAGCATTATATGGCCATAAAAAGACATGGCGCGTCGGAACTGATCTCGCTGGGGCCCTGCGGGTTCTTTGATGCCCAGTGGGGAAACCTGATCTTCATGAACGATTCGGTTTATCAGAAAGCGTTTGCCATACTGCTGGAGATGGTGGTTGAAAGTGAAAAAGAATTGTTTGGCAGGGCCTGCGGCGCAGCCGGGGGGGCGACGAGTCTTTGCTCACCCGGATGGCTGAAGAGATCGAACTGCTTCGAGGCGTTTGCGACGAGCGGCTTGCATTGATTGAACGCATCAATGAAGAGGCGGAAAAGCGCGCCGCGATTATTCAAACGCTCCAGGAACAGGTGCAGGGGCAAAAATAGGGATTTTTTATGGGCGCAATACATTTTTCAATCGATGAGCACCTGGTTCAGTTTCTATCCGGCATCCTGCCGCTGGATACGTTTGTGGAAACCGGCACGTACGAGGGAGATTCAATTGATCGGGTAAAACCTTATTTCAAACGGCTCTATTCCATTGAATTATCAGATTTTTTTGCAAAGAAAGCGGCGTCCCGGTTTCAAGGCGATTCTCAGGTTTCCATTTTACAGGGTGATGCCGGTGTGATTCTGCCCAAGCTGATGTCCAAGCTGAAAGAGAAATCGGTGCTCTTTTTTCTCGATTCACACTGGTGTGATGCCGATTCCACGGCCGGAATCACGTCACAGTGTTCCCTGACTGCCGAACTTCGCGCCATCGGGCACTTAAACGAAAAAAGCGTCATCGCAATCGATGACGCGCGCCTTTTTTTGAGCCCGCCGGGCGTCCCCCATGATTATTCCCAATGGCCGGATCTGGATGAAATATTCCAACTGATGGTTGAACTCAGCAAAGCACATGCTTTGCTGGTGCTAAACGACACAATCCTCTTTTTTCCGGCTGTACTTAAACCCGAGGTGAAACAATACGCCCACGAGCATGGGGTGGACTGGCTGCGCGTGATGGACATCTACCGGCAGAAATCGGACCTGTTTGCGGAGATGGAGGCAAAGGAAACGGAAATCAAAGCTTTAAGTGCATCAAGCCTTTTGCTGGAAAAAGATCTGCAGATCAAGGACAGGGAGATCCAGCTCAAGGAAAAAGAGATCGCCTTAAAGCAGGTGGAAATCGAAAACATCGGCGCCGTGGCTCAGCAGCGGCTTTATCTGGTTCAACAGTTTGAATCGGCCCATGCGTCCATCCGAACGGGCTTTGAATCCCATCTTGACAGCCTGAAGGCTGTCGTAGCGGAAAAAGAAGCCCATATCGATACCTTGAATCAACTGCTGATCGAAAAGCAGAACCATATTGAAAAGGCAAATGCGGTGGCCGAGTCCCGTCTGATGGTGATCGGCCAGCAGGAAAACGCCATCCGCGCCTATCAGGAGCGGCAGGGGATTTCGGCAAAAATTAGGATGTGGCTCCAACCCCGACTGGGAGTTCTGTACCATTATCCGCCGCGGCCCATGAAAGTCCCCGAAAAGTACAAGAATCAAAAGGGCATCGCCCCGAATCAAGACTGGCCCCTTATTTCCGTTGCCACGCCTTCTTACAATCAGGCTGAATTCATCGGCCGGACACTGGAAAGCGTCCTTTCACAGGGATATCCAAATCTCGAGTACATTGTCCAGGACGGCGGATCCGACGACGGCACCGCCGACATTCTTAAAAGTTTTTCAGACCGGCTGGCCCGATGGGAATCGGTAAAGGACGAGGGGCAGGCGGATGCCATCAACACAGGGTTGGGGCGTTCCACCGGAAGCATCATGTCTTATCTGAACTCCGATGATCTCCTGTTGCCGGGTACGCTGCACTATGTGGCCCGTTATTTTAAATCCCATCCTGAAATCGATGTGGTTTACGGGCACCGGGTATTGATTGATGAATATGATCAGGAAATCGGCAGATGGGTACTTCCGCCCCATGATAATGATATCCTGCTTTGGGCGGATTATATTCCCCAGGAAACGCTTTTCTGGCGGCGGAGTATCTGGGAGAAGGCCGGGGGGTATGTGGACGCGGGATATAAATTTGCCATGGACTGGGAACTGCTGCTCCGGCTGCGCGAAGCCGGCGCCCGTTTCAAGCGGCTGCCAAGGTTCTTAGGGGCATTTCGGGTTCATCCGCACCAGAAAACTTCAGCTGAACTGCAGCAGCAGGGGGAACTTGAGATGGGGATGCTTCGAAAGAAATATATCGGCCGCTCGGTATCGCCTGCCGAAATCAATTTCCATATCAAAAAATATCTTTACCGGCACGTGTTCTGCCAGAAAATGTACCGGTCCGGAATCTTTCAATATTGATCCTCTTATCGTTCAGTCCAGCCCGGCTGAGGATCAGCCGCCGTTTTGAGGTGAAACCTGCTGCCCCGGCGAGAGTTTGTACATGCTGATGATTGCGGTGGTTATCCCCAATTACAACCAGAGCCATTTTCTGCCATATGCGCTGGAGAGTATCCGCCATCAATCCACTCCTGTGAATCTGGCCGTTATGGACGGCGGTTCCAATGATCAATTTGATGAGGCCGTCCGCCCTTACCAGGATATGATCACCTATCTCCGCTCCTCACCAGATGACGGTCAGGCGTCTGCCATTCGAGAGGGGAAATCCGCAATAAAGGGGGATATCGTATGCTGGCTGAATGCCGATGATTATTATTTTCCGAATGCGCTGGACCGGGTGGCTGCAGAGTTTAAAAATAACCCGGAGGTGGACGTGGTGTATGGGGATGCCGTGCACGTTACTCCGGAAGGGGCTTTTCTTTCCTATTTCCCCGGCATACAAGCCCACGATGCAAAGGCGCTTTTTACCTCCTGCTATATTTGTCAGCCGGCGTGTTTCGTAAAAAGAGCAGCATACGAAGCCGCAGGTGGTATAGATCCTGCATTGCAGTATACCATGGATTGGGACCTGTGGTGCCGACTGGCCAGGAACGGAGCAAGATTCAAATATATACGACAAGCGCTGGCCGCGGTTCGATACTACCCCGAAACGAAAACCTTGAGCGGCGATTTGAGGCGATACCGGGAAATCTGGCGCATCGGTCTATTATATGGCCGGCGATTCCTGCCAGTCGCCTTGCCCGGTTTTTATCATTTTGACTTGGCGTTCAAGTCGGAAAAAACGAAAAGGGAAAGTCTGCTTTTTAATCTTCTGGACCGGACCTGTCAGCTTAAGAAGCGGTTGATTAAAAGGTCAACTGACACATTATACGGCTTTTACCGGAATGAACGGTCGGTTGAAGGCCCGGGGTGGATTCAGATTCCGCTTTATGGCGAACAGAAACATCTGGGGATGACCCTGCGGGTGTCGCCGGAGAATTCAATTTATCGGATACATCTTAATTCGCATGATTCCCGGAATGTGCCAGCGAAAAACGGATATATTGAAATTGATGCCGATAAAGAGGGAAAAAACAGCCTGTCCCTCCGGGTGGAGTGCATAAGTCAGCGCAAATGGGAATTGCTCGATTTTTCCTTTTCAAATCGGCAATCTTAAGGTTTTGATTTATACTGACCCCAATTTAAAAGAATGCATGGTCACGGTCATCGTGGTGAACTGGAACGGCCGCGCCCTGATAGGCGATTGCCTGGACAGCCTTAAGGCGCAGACGTTCAGGAAATTTTCCATCATCGTGGTCGATAACGGCTCCGTTGATGATTCACAGTCTCTGATTCGCAGCCGATATCCCGAGGTGCGATTGATCGCCCTTGATGAAAATCGGGGGTTTTGTGAGGCCAATAATCTCGCATTGACTCAGGTGAACACCCCTTATGCCGCCTTGCTGAACAATGACGGAATCGCCATCCGGACTGGCTGCTGGAGTTGGTTAAGGAGATGGATGCCCATCCGGAGGCCGGTTCTGCGACGAGCAGGCTTCTATATCATGACCGGCCGCAGGTCATCGACCGGCGGGAAGACGGATATACCCGGGCCGGGGCCGGCCTCCTGAGGGGCAGGGGGATGCCGGCCGAAGATTATGATCAAACTGAATGGGTATTGGTGCGTGCGGAGGGGCTTCGATTTATCGGAGCAACATGCTGGAAGATATCGGATTGTTTGATTCGAATTTTTTTTGATCTATGAAGAGTTGATTTAGCTTCCGGGCGCAGTTGAATGGATATCGATGTTTGTATGTTCCCGGGGCAATGGTATATCATAAAGTCAGCAGCAGTCTGAAATATGATTCGCCGATGTCTGTGTATTACGGGCACCGGAATCTGGAATGGGTCTATCTGAAAAACATGCCGACCCGGCTGATCGCCCGGACGGCGGTCCTGCACATTTGCTATATTTTATTTTCATTTATTTTTTTTTCCATCCGTGGGCAGGCAGGCACATTCTGGAAGGCGAAAAAAGATGCTTTTCGTCAATTTAAAAGGCTGATGGAGAAGCGGCAATCCATTCAGGAATCAAAGAGCGTTTCGGATGCCTATATCTGGCATCTGCTGGAAAAAGAATCTTTCATGCCGCGGCTGATCCATCGGCGGGCAAGTGGCGCCGGCCGCAAAAAAGAGTTGCTTTAAAGCGCTTTTGGGGACACAAAGGACCTTCCATCCGATGGGCGCTCATTGCGGTAGTGGATACTATACAAGGATAAACGGTGGAGATTACCCCTGAAATAGAGCGATACATGAA
>CAWGYD010000002.1:0-86101 GCA_963826785.1 uncultured delta proteobacterium | reverse complement strand
TCTCGAAGTTCTGCGCCTCGACCTGCGCCTGCGCCGAGGCGATGGAGCGGGTGACCATCTTGGACTCGATCGGCTGGTCGTCCTTCGGCTTGGCCGTGGTCATCACCCGGTCGACCAGGCCGGCGTTGAACATCCGCATGAGGTGGTCCTTCGGCGAGAAGGTAGAACCGCGACTCACCCGGGTCACCCTGTCGGCCGGAGCGGCCGCGCAGCTGGTTGTCGATGCGCCGCGACTCGTGCCGCTCGGTGCCCAGGACGTAGAGGCCGCCGAGCGAGGTGACCTCGTCGTGCTCGTCGGCCACGGACTTCTCCGCCGCGGCGAGCGCCTCGTCCCACGCCGCCTCGTACTCCTCCGGCGTCTCGTGGGGGTCCAGCCCGCGCGTTTATTTTTACTGTTTTTTGCTTTTTTAATTGGTGGAGCTTTGATGGGCTACAATAGTGGATTGAGTTTAAAAAGAGCCTATATCCCCACAGTAATATTTTCTTTATTATTAGTTCTGGTAGTGTTTATCATTATTGATTTAGACCGACCCAAAAGAGGGTTGATTATGGTTAAACAAGATAGCCTGATAGAATTAAAAAGTAGCAGTATTAATTCCGAATAAACAGGCTAACATTTGATCTTTAGTGGCTAAGCGAATGCTGCAATTTAAAAAAGGCATTAAGAGGCGACGGCAAAAAGCTACCGCGCCTGTACTTGTCTAATCCTTTCTAATTATCGGAATATCTATTTTATGCTTTTGTCCTCTCGTGTCACACCCCGCTTGCTGTATAATCAGCGCTCAAAAAATTATCTAAACTTTGTATTATCACAGGTTCTATTGTACTATTTCGCAAATTATCGAATGTTTAAAATGGGTATTGATTTAACAGATTATATTGAGGTTGAAATACAGGGATGCTTCTTCAAGTGGGCACGTATATAAAAATTGGCGGCGTAATTTGTATGAAATAATATTTGGAACAGACACGCCAGCTGGCAAAGCATTTGATGTGGTCCTGATCTGGAGCATCCTTTTCACCATTGTCATTGTCATATTGGAGAGTGCGCAAATTAGCTTTTGGATACTCAACCAGATGTAATATCAAGTGCGAACACTGTGTGGCTGCAGAGGATATCCCTGATTGCAGGAAAATGGATCATGATAAGGCAAAAGAAATAATTGTCGAAATGGCCCAGGCAGGTGTTGTCGGAATAAGTTTTTCAGCAGGTGAACCGTTTCTGTATTTCAATGAAATTATAGACCTTGTGAAACTGTGCAAACAAATCGGAATATATTCAAGAATTGTTACCAATAGTTATTGGGCAAAGACAGCAGATGCTTCCGAAAGTCTGGTTTCAGAATTGAAAGAAAACGGGCTTTGCCAATTGAGATTAAGTTACTCAAGGTGGCACCAGAAAAATATAGACCGGAACAATGTGTTGAATGCCGCACGCAGTTGCCAGAAGAACGGGTTAAATTATTTTATTTCATTTATCACCGATTTTTCCATAGAGGATGATCCACATGAACAGTTTTTGCGGGATCAGGGCCTCAAGTTTTTCCCGGAACCCGTCATATATGCAGGTCGTGCCGCGTTTTTTAAACGCAGAAATATTCTGACCGATTATCAGGCAAACTGCTGTGACATGAACCCCTATCTGGCTCCGGATCTTGATATGTACGCCTGTTGCGATGCAGGGAGCCAATTTTCGGAGACAAATTTTTTTTACCTTGGGAACCTGACCGACAATACAGTGGAACAGATTTTTACTAAAACCGAAACTGACCGGCTGTACAGCTTCATCAGAACCATGGGGATAACAAATATAGCATCATTTACCGGTATGAAGGCCAGCGAGATCATAACCTACAGTAAATGCGAGCTGTGTCGAAAACTGTTCAACTCCCCTGAAACCTTAAGACGGTTGCGGGCTGAAGGTTCGCAGCTGGCAGCCTGGAGCCGATAGCCTCGGAATCGGGATCAGGGATAAGCGGAGGGCACAACACTCCTTGCCAGGGCTTTCAGCAATCCCGCAAATCCCGCCCAGTAAACCATTGATCCGGCAATCCTCAGCAGGACAATCCCCGGATTACTGCCAAGCCATAGCCGTAGTGCTCATTGTTCAAATCGAATCATTTTATGATCCCATGGTATATGTTAGGCGGATGGAAAAAAACTGGGCATTGAGAAACCTGGCACATAATGCCGACATGAAGGCACTCGTGACGATATATAAGCACAAAGTTCAATGGCCAATTCTCCGAATATTTCCCCCTCCTCCAGAATCATCCAATTATTCAGACAATTATTTTTAAAATTCCTAAACATCCGACTTGGCATGTTTCTCGCTCTATGTGTTGGTAAGATGGGCGAGAAGGGCCTGATCCCTCTTTCCTCGATAAGATAAATATTTTTTTTCAATGCATTGTGAAACTTCAACCCCGAGTGGAGGTGATACGACTGATGATCATTGCAACCTTTATGATGGAGTTACCGCCGAACAAGTGCGATGCCGCATTGAAAATTCTAAAATCGACAGCAGTTCAGTCCAGGATACGGAGCGGTTGCCTGAATTGCAATATCTACGGGGATATAGAGGAAAACGGCCTGTTTATGTATAGAGAGACCTGGCGAAGCTGGGAAGAAATGGATCAGCATCTGCGCTCTGAAGTGTACCGAAATTTACTGATCGTTCTGGAGATGGCCCTGAAGGAACCGGAAATCCGATTTGACATCATTTCGAACACCACCGGGATTGAAACCATTGAAAGGGCAAGAGGATATTCCAACAGGCTGAATCCCACATAAACATCCCGGCGGCGTCCTGTCAGACATCTCCACCCCGCAATACAACCCAATGGTGAGTCTCTTATCATTGGAATGAATTAATCGACAAACGAAATCAAGGAGAGCCGTCATGAAAGCAATACAAAGACATCACATAAAAGCCATCATCAGTGTCGTTCTGGCGCTGACGTTGATTTCCTGTGCATCGGCTGGAAAGCCCACCGGATTTCTGAATGGTTATGCCAAAAACATGCAGCCGGGACCCTCGGGCGGCGCGGATATGCGATGGATCGAACAGGGGGTCGATTTTTCGAAGTACAACAAGGTGATGCTCGACAGCGTAGTTTTTTATTTGGCAGAGGATTCGGAATATAACGGCATTGATCCTGTGCAGTTGAAAGAGTTGTCCGACGCATGCAACCTGGCCATCGTCAATGCACTCAAAGACAAGTATCCGGTGGTGGCTGAACCGGGACCGGATGTGGTCCGGTTGAGAGTTGCCTTGACCGGCATCAAGCAGAGCAGACCGGTTCTGAGTGCGGTGACTTCGATTGTGCCCATCGGGCTGGGCATCAGCATCATTAAAAAAGGGGCAACCGGCGCCTGGACCGGTTCGGGCGCAACCAGTGCCGAACTCATGGCAATCGACTCCATGAGCAACGACGTGATCATGGTCGCGCGTGATGAGCAGACCGCCGGGTTTACGGATAGATTTTCCAGGTATGGGTCTGCCGAAGCGGCGTTTCAGCTCTGGGCGGAGCGGATCAGGGTTTTTTTAGACCAGGCGCATGGCGCAAAATAGAAAAACAGGCATCAATGATGAATCCGTAAAAGCAGACTTTTTCGCTTTCGTCATTCGGCGAGATCGGAATCCAACCAGGTTGTTCACCGCGCCGGATGGGTCACTGAAGAAGCAGCGAAGATCATTATCCGGGAAAAGGGCGCAAACATTTTAAAGAGTGAAAACGGGAATTCAAAAAATGCTGATGAACCATGTGGATAGCACAGCGCGTGTCGTCGCCCTTGTTTTGGCTGTATTTCTATGCCTGACTGGCGCTGCAAGTGCCCAGGAAGGACCTGCGGTGAGCGCTGAAGCCCGGGCAAACAATCCGCTTGCGAATCTCACCGCTTTCAATGTTCACAACTACGACATCGGCGAACTCACCGATTTGGATGACGAGGATGCCGATCAGGCATGGGTCCGTTTTGCAAAGCCCTTTTCCATCTGCGATTCTCTGCGGATCATGCGCGCGTCCCTGCCGTTCAACCACTTCCCAGTGGCATCGACCCTTGACCATCGTGCCCTCAATACCCAGTTCAAATAAGGGGACCTGAAATGATTCGAGAGCTGGTCGAGCGAATGTCTCAGGGGATCGAGGTCCTGGCAGTATTGATTATTGTAGGGGGTATTATCTACGGCATCGGTCGCTACTTTTTTCGATACCGCCGGCACGGCGAAGAAGCATACAAACGCTTTAAAGATATGATCGGCAAATCTCTTCTGCTCGGGCTGGAGTTTCTGGTGGCCGCCGATATCATTCGAACGGTCGTATTGGTGCCTACTCTGGAGAGTGTCGCTGTATTGGGGGTTCTGGTGATCATCCGGACCTTTTTGAGCTGGTCCCTGGTGGTCGAAATCGATGGCCGATGGCCGTGGCAGGTTAAGGCCGAATAAACAAATAAATTTAAAGGAACGGTCAATGACGTGGCTGCAGCGGCATAAATTAAGAGCTTCAATAAAGTCTTCCCTCTGGATGGTGCCGATGCTTTGCGTGGTGATAGCGTTAATCTTCCATAGACTGGCACGGGAACTGGACATCTGGGCGCATTGGCAATTACTCGACTTTTCACTTGAAAGCGCCCGCTCCCTTGCCAGCGCCATCAGTGTAGCGATGCTGACCTTTATCGTATTTTTAATGTCCATGCTTTTTATCGCCCTCCAGCTTGCGGTGGGCCAGCTTACGCCACGGATCATGGCCTTTGCCTTCAGCAGGCGGAGTATAAAGATAACACTTGGCATCTTTACGTTCACCTATATGTTCTCCATCGCTGCCCTCAGCCGACTTGGAGATCCGGTCCCGCAGCTGGTAATCTTCGTGATGATTGTCTCTACTCTGGCCAGTATCGCTGCTTTTCTTTTATTTGTGGATTACATGGGCAAGTCGCTTCGCCCCATCAGCATTTGCGAAGAACTGGCGGATTCCTGCTCAAAAATTATCGAAACGATTTATCCGGCGATGTTGTCACCTGAAAAATCCGATGTATCCCGTTCATCTGAAACCCTTTTGGGAAAGGCTTCCTGCACGATCAATCATGAGGGTGGATCCGGAATTATCATGGCTTTCGATCCGGAAGGATTGGTTAAAATCGCCTCCCGAAACAATTGCGTGGTCCGATTGATTCCACAAATGGGAGACTTCGTCACCAAAGGTGACCCGATTTTCAGCATTTACAAGGGCGGTCAATGTTTAGGTTTTAACGATCTTCGCCATAGTGTGGCGTTTAGTATTGAACGCACGATCGAACAGGACCCGGGCTTTGTATTAAGGATCATCGTTGATATCGCCATTAAAGCCCTTTCGCCTGCGATAAATGATCCGACCACGGCGATTTCCTGCATTGATCAGTTGCACCGTCTGCTCCGCGAAATTGGGCAGCGCGATCTGGGGGATGGCGAGCTCCGGGACCGGCACGGCAAACTTCGATGTGTCTTTCCGACACCGGACTGGGAGGATTATGTACAGCTTGCTGTGAGTGAGATTCTTCACTATGGCGCCGGAAGTATCCAGGTGGTCCGTCGTCTCCGGGCCATGCTCGATGATTTGTTGATGCAGCTTCCGGAAATCCGGCTTCCTGAAATCAATGCACATCTAAAACTTCTGGGTCGTTTTGTGGGACAGAATTTTACAGACCCCGATGAAAAGGAACTTGCCCTGTCCGGTGATTATAAGGGGTTAGGCGGAGCTAGGCTGAAATGATAAAAAAAGATGTTTTATCACAACGATCTGAAAATGCCCGAACGGTTGGCGTGCGGGTGTATTTGGAAATACCCCCAATGAAAATGAAAAAGGAGATGGAAGATGAAAATCCGGTTAATCAGTATTCTCATGGCAACTTTAATCGCAACTTGTGTGTTCTCGATCGTTCCCGCATTCTCGGCAGATGAAGCCTCCGCCGATACGATGCAGATCGTCCGGGAAAAAATCAATGCGGACAAGAAGCTGCTGATTGCGGTGAACATGGGTCTTACGGAAGCGGAAGCTGAAAAATTCTGGCCGTTATACGAAGATTACCAGGAAGCGCTGGGTGCGGTTGCCGTCCGGTACGTCAAATTGATTGACGATTATGCGGCCAGCTACCCGGAAGTTCCGGATGAAAAGGCCGGAAGCCTGTTAAACGATCTTCTCGCCATCGATGCCGACATGCTCGATGTTCGAAGGGCCTATCTGCCCAGGTTCAGAGAGATCCTGCCGGACACGAAAGTCGCCCGATACTATCAGCTTGAAAATAAGATACAGGCGGTGGTGCGATTTGATGCCGCAGCGCATATACCACTCATGTAGAGTCGCAGAAAGGGGTCTCCATAAATGCGAAAAGGAGAAAATTGATGAAGATTCTGACCGTAATTGCCTGTGCGGTTTCCATGCTCCTGGCGCCGGTTTCAACTGTTTTGGCATTGGGACCTGCATTTTCGGGCATTGCGGCAAATGCAGACTCTGCGGAAACTGTGGTCAGAAATCCCGCCGGCATGACCCGTTTCAATGAGCCGGCGATATATGGAAATCCAATGGTCATATACACCAAAAGCAGCACCGAGATTAGCGCCAGCGGCACGGATCAGAAGGAGAAAATCGACAATGATTCGTTTGTCGCCATGCCCGGGCTTTATTACGTTCGTCCACTGAGCGAACGCTGGGCGATCGGTATCGGTCCGACCGCATTCACGGGGCTTGGATCAACCTATGATGACGAATGGGCGGGGCGCTATCTCTTAAAGGAATGGTCCCTGAATTTTGTCGGACTTGCGCCATCGGTCGCCTATCGGTTCAATGACAAAGTCTCGATTGGCGCATCCGTGCCGATCACTTATTCGCAATACACATTTGAAAAAGCCGTCTACAATCTCGATCCGGCGGCAAATGATGGTTCCATGGAGCTGGATGCGGATGGCTGGGGGGCTGGGTTTACATTCGGGGTGCTCTATGAATTGACGGAGCACAGTCGTTTCGGCCTGGTCTACCGGTCAAAGATATCGATTACAGATGAGGGAAATCCCGATTTTTCAGGGCTTACCGAAGAACGGAAACAACTTCTCAATCAGTTCGGTGCGCTCGACCAGACGATCTCCTTTGACACCAGCACTCCCCAGATGGTTAACGCGGGAGTTTTTCACGAGATCGGCTGCGGATGGTCCTTTTCAGTTGATCTCCTCTGGGTGGATTTTTCCGAGTGGGGTCTTGAAAATGTTGAAATCGGTGATTCTGAAATTTCCAGCCGCCCCGGCAACTATCAGGACATTTGGGGTTCGTCGCTCGGCATCAACTTCGCGTTTACGCCGGTATGGACCGCCAGGAGCGGTGTATTCTATCTCTCCTCGGCGCTGGACGATGAGGACCGCACCGCTTTTTCAAGATTTGATGCCATGTGGGGAACCGGACTGGGGTTGGAATATCAAATTCGAAAAGGACGAAGCATCTCCTTTGACCTGACCTATCTGCAATTCGGTGACGGCAAATTCACCCAGGATATCCCGACTGGGGGCGAAATCCAGGGAGAGTATACCACAAATTACGCGATTGTTTTCGGCATCGGGACCCAATGGTAGTTAAGACTAAAAATCTAAAAGTGGAGGAAAAAGCATTATGGTTTTGAGATCGGCAGGCCGTATCGTCTTATTCTTGTTTTTAGTGTCAATGATAGCCGGATGCGCGACCGTACCCGGCGGCATCGCCCCTTCAACGGTTCCGATCGAGGGGCGCAGCTACACGAATCTGGGGCCTTCAGCGGGAACGGACAGCGCCATCCGCCTGCTGGGCATTTTCCCCATCAGCACTGGAAATTCGACCCGTGATGCCATGGAGACCGCCATCGGTAAAAAGGGTGGAGACGCGCTGATCAATGTGACGGTCGAATATTATACCGAATTCTGGATTCTTTTCAGCAGAGCGGTAACCGAAGTCCAGGGGGACGTCATCAAATTTGATAAGCCCTGAAACTCGGGACTGAAAAAAGCCGGATATGATTTCGTCATATCCGGCTTGCCGGGGGAGAATTTGCGGAACCAATGCCAACTGGCGTGAGCGGTTTTCAAATCGATGACATGCTGGAAAAGACGACCGCATAATTGAATATGAATCTAAAATGAAAAATAATTGAATATTATCCACTCAAACAGATCTGTAAATGCACAGCGATTAAACATGAACGATGCCGGGACCCTGTTACGCGCCGTTTTTGGCATCTTCGTGTTGCTGACAGCCTTTGCAGGTCTTGCAATGGGGCAAAACACGCCGGAGGCGCCCCTGGTTGCAGAATCGATCCCTGTGGAAGAAATCGCAACCCAGGCGCTGAAGGCGTCGGATTTTCCATGAAGGGAAACGAGCTATGAAGACCGCTAAAAAATCCACAACCGGCAGACGCATCGAAACGCCATCCCATTCAAATGGCAGGGATTGGCTGTTCCGAATCTTTTATACGGTTCTACTGCTGCCGTTTTTTTTGTGGGGCTTTTTGGCGCTCTGGTGGGGCAGCTGGCCTTACCGGGTTTGTCTGTCCATGGCGGCCCTGTATGCGTTTCTTCATTTTGCCATCATTCTTGCCGCCCCCCGGAGAAGGATTCTTTTATTCGGCTTTCTGATATTTCTGATACCGCTGGCTTCATTTTTTCTGATGCAGCCGTCCAATGACCGGAACTGGCAGCCGGATGTCGCCGCCACGCCATTTGCCGAGATAGAAGGCGACCGGGTGGTTGTTCACAATGTCCGAAATTGCGATTACGTCACCGAAACAGACTTCGTCCCCCATTTTGAGACGCGGACATATGACCTGTCCAAGCTGAAGAGTGTCGATTTGATGCTGACCGACTGGGGATTGAAATATATCGCGCACACCATGGTCAGTTTCGGGTTCGCGGATGACCGTTACCTTTGCTTTTCCATTGAGACGCGAAAGGACGCCGGGGAATCGTATTCCGCTCTGAAAGGGTTTTTCCGGCAGTATGAATTGATCTATATCGCCGGTGATGAGAAGGACCTGGTCCGGCTCCGGACCAATTTCCGGAAAGGGGAGGACGTATACCTGTATCGGTTGCGGACCGCATCCATGGAAAATGTCCGTGGCTTCCTGATGGACTATCTGAGCCGGATCAATCAGCTTCATGAAAAGCCGGAGTGGTATAATGCGCTCACCCAGAACTGCATGACCAGCGCCTTTCGTCTCGCCCGGCAGCATGCGGCGCCCGGCCGCGGAAAGTGGCACTGGTCCATCATTGTCAATGGATTTGCGGACCGCCATCTGTATGAGAACAAAGTCATCGACACCTCTTTGCCTTTTGCTGAACTCAAGCAAAAAAGCCGCATCAATCCACAGGCGGTGGCGGCAGACAATGCGCCTGATTTTTCAAAAATGATCCGCATGGGGGTTCCGGGAATGGAAAGGATGCCCGGAAAAAGAGGAGGGATAAAATGAAAACAATGATCTTTGGCATCAAAATGATGCCGGGGTTAGTCTGGCCGGTGGTTCTGCTGTCCGCCCTCGTGTGGATGGCCGGATGTGCCACACCCGTGGGCGTCTCACGGGTAAATGAAAAGATCGTATATAATCAGATCGACAGCAGTGCGCTGACGGGAAATTCATACAGCAGCTATACCGCTGCAGTCCTTCATCGGCATGGGCTGAATGAATCGGATTTTGCGGATGATCCGTTAAAATTTATTCAAAACCTTCATGAAATTGCCGCCAAGGATCCCCGCCGGGACCTGGTGCTGTCCCTGTCTGAATTATGTTTTCTGGCAGGAAAAAGGGCGCAGTCTGCTCAAGGCAAGCGTCAGGTAATGAATTATGAACAAGCGTTTCTTCAATTGCCCCCTGAATCGGAAGCGATCAAGTTCACCTCTGAGCCGTCCGATCCCCGGACATTTTACCGGGGCGCAATGGTTTATGCCTATTTGTTCCTGCTGGAGCCGGGCAGCGACACGCCTCCCGGGCCGTATGATCGCCGGTTCCGCCTTGCCTGTGATCTATATAACCGGGGCCTTGCCAAGCTGCTGACATTCATCGACGGCAGGATCGAACTGGGAGACAAAATTCTGCCGCTGCCCGTGGGAAATATCCATCTGACCGTCAAAAGCATAGGCGTACCATGGAACCCGGAAGAACTCCAGACGGTCCTTCCGGCAGACGAATTTGAAATCCATGGATTAAGCGTTCGCAATCGACTGCCCGGGATGGGCGCCCCGATCATTGCGCTTCGGAAAAAGAAGCCGGGGATGCCGGTTGCCGAAGCTGTCCCGGCGACGGTTTTTGCAGAAATCAAGGGATGCCTTGCCGGCATCGAAAATGGGAACTGCCGGGCGGAACTCAGCATCCACTCGACCATGCACGAGAGCGAAATCAAAATCGGTGAAAAGGGAATCCCTCTTGAAGCCGATTTGACAACGCCCATCGCATACTCATTGAATGATCCGGTTTTATGGAGCCTGGGACGCAATTTATTCCGGATGGGGCGATCCATGTTCGAACCCGGCATATATCCAATTCAACCCTATGAGCCGGGCATGATTCCGGTTGTGCTGGTGCACGGGACGATGAGCAGTCCGGTCTGGTGGGCGGAAATGCTCAACACCCTGCGAAGCGACCCGAAGGTCCGCAAACATTTTCAGATATGGCTCTATCTCTATGACAGCGGCAAACCGGTTGTGTTCTCCGCAATTGATCTGCGGGAATCCATTGAAAATAAAATCAGGCAATGTGATCCTGAAGGGAAGGATCCGGCATTAAAAGACATCGTGGTGATCGGGCACAGCCAGGGTGGCCTGCTGGCCAGATACACCGTCGTCGAGACGGGCGATGCAATTATCAAGGCGGTTATGGGAAAGCCGCTCAGTGAATTGAATCTCTCTCCAAAGGAGTTGGCGCTTGTCGACAAATATGCGGTAATTCATCCCTTGCCAGAAGTCCGGCGGGTCATATTCATTTCCACGCCCCACCGGGGAAGCATCCTGGCGGGTTCCTTCGCCCGGCGGATGGCGACGCGATTCATTGCGCTGCCGAGGGAATTTATCGAAACCGGTACCGCCCTTTTAGATATTACCCAAAGATTTTCGGTCATGGGCAAGCTGAAGTGGAGCATGGCCAGGACAAGCATCGACAGCATGTCGCCCGATAATCCGGCGCTTCTCGCCGTGGCGGATCTCCCGTTTCCACCGGGTGTCAAGGCCAATTCCATCATTGCAATTAAAGGGGATGAGAAACCCCCCGAAGGGGACGACGGTGTGGTCGCTTATAAAAGCGCCCACATCGCGGGCGTGGAATCCGAGCTGGTGGTGCCGTACGGTCACAGCTGCCAGATGGAACCGGTGGTGATAGAAGAAGTCCGGCGGATTCTCATCGAACATTTAAATGACATGAATTTCGAGCAGAAGTAAAAGCCGATATGCCGGCCACGATGGGGAGTACCTGCGGCAGGAAGCTCGCCGCAGTGGTGGAAAAATACTTTTCTTCGGTGATGGAGACGCTCCGATACGGCGAGCGATCTTAAATCCGTTGATAACGTCGTCTTTCGTGACCGGTGTGGACTATATCGCAACACCGCATGGTACGGTGATGAGGCCTTTCATCGAGATGCGGCGCTTTTTCTGGTCCAAAATACCGGCGGCAGCGGCACATTCTTTTATGCGGCCGCCGCCCTTGCCCGCAACGGAACCTTTGAGGGAACCCATGCGATATTGATCGGTGACCGGATCAGCCCTCAAAACATGATCATTCAAGATAAAACCATCATCGTAAATTATGTTGACCGGGAAATTGATGAAGAGATGAGCGCTCAACCTTCCATCGGCGTTTCCAGGTATTTCATTTTAAAAGGGGATGAACTTACGGAAACCTGGCCTTTGCTTGGTGAACAGGCAAATTTTTTAGACGATGATCTTTCACGGATTGGAGAAGTTAAATGATGAAGAATATTTTGAAATGGATTGGTACGATTACTTTAATTTTGGTCGCTGCTTCAAGTTCCGGGACCCGGCTGACCCAGAAGCACATTGATGAAGAATTTATCGGAAAGCCGGTATCAAACGTTCTCATTATCGCATTTAGCAGGCTTCGCGTCAAATCCGGCCCTGCATTCTGTTTCCCACCAAAATAAGCGAAATATTATGAACACTGCCGAAAACAGCAAAAAAGGAACCCATCTCATATTTCCGCTGAGCATCTTCTGTCTGGCGCTGGCCATCGCATATTTTGCCTTCGAACTCTATCAATTCCGCACGGATTTTCCGAAGATACTTGTGAAAATGGAAAAGACATCGGAAGTCATTTTCCCGACGGTGAACGGCATCGCCGAAATCAGCAGAAACATTTCCCCGATTGCCGGTGAAATCGAAGAAGTGCGTAAAAGCCTGCCGGATGTTCTTGCCGAGGTCAAGGCGACCCGGGAAAGCCTGCCGGATATCCTAACCCAGATCTCTGTGATTTTGGATAAAACAAATGCTACGACCCGGAACCTGCCGCAGGTACTTGCAGAAGCAGAGAAAATTCGTGAAACGGTTCCCGGGATTGTCAAGGAAATACATGATATCAACGTCCAGATTCCCCACATGATCAAGACCGCTGATGGTATCCGTGAACAAATTCCGCAAATGATTCAGACCGTCGATACTGCATCGGGAGCCATGCTTTCTTTCACGGCCGAGATCACCGAAATCAATAAATCCATTCCGGCGATTCTGGAAGAGACGCAGAAAACACGGGAAGCCATGCCGGGGATATTGGACAGGGCGGAAAAGATTGTCACTCAGGGGCAACAGTTTGGTTCAGAGGCGAGCAAGGGTGCTGTTACCGGACTGGTCATGGGCGTTGTAGACCCGTTTAATCTTAGCGCCCGATTAAAGAGCCTGGTGCTACCGGGGAAGGAAAATCCTGCATTGACGAATGCTGATATCGCCTACATCCGGGAAACGACCATTCAAGCCATTGAAAATGCGACACCGGGCGAATTTATCCCATGGGAAAACCCGGCTTCCAATAATTTCGGAGAAACCACCCTGCTGGAAAAGAAAGCGGGCAGCGATTTTAAATGCAGTGAGATCCGAATTGAAATCTGGATCAAAAAAAGCTGGTTCAGGAAATCCAAAACGCATGATTTCAACACCGTCCTCTGCCGGCAGCCTGACGGCACCTATATTGAAACAGGTGATGCCATGTTAAATCAGGGCGAACGATAAAATTTATCATTGATTCCAACCATGAGGGAGATGATGCGTTTCCAACAGTTAATCGATTCACTGCCGATAGTCGATGTCTTCGTGGCGTTCACGATCATCACGCTGATCATAGCCGAGCTCGGCTACCGCCTCGGGCGCTGGTGGCAGGAGCGAACACCCGATGAGAAGGAGGGGCCCGCAAATATGATTGTGGGCTCGCTTCTGGCTCTCATGGCATTCCTGCTCGCGATCACAATGGGAATGGCATCCGATCGCTTCGACACACGCCGCGGGCTCATACTCGCCGAGGCAAACTCGGTGGGCACCACGTATCTCCGAGCCGGCTATCTGCCGGAGCCGGCTTCGAGCGAAATCCGGGATCTGATCCGCGAGTATGGGCCCCTGCGCATCGTCCACAATGATCTGGCAGACATCCGGGCGAGGATGGCCCGCTCGGTCGAGATCCAAACCAAGCTCTGGTCTATTGCAGAAGGATTGGCCCGCGCCATGCCCGACTCGGACGTTCTGGCCCTCTTCATCGATTCACTGAACGAGACGATCGACCTGCACGAGACGCGGGCCATTGCGGGCCTGTATGCGCGAGTTCCCGAGACGATCCTCATCCTCCTTCTTCTCGGCTCGGCCCTGACGCTGGGGATGGTGGGCTATGGCGCGGGCCTCACCCGTCATCGCAGCCCCCTCACCGCCATCGTGCTAATTATCTTCCTTGGTGCGGTCATCACCCTCGTGGTCGATCTCGATCGGCCGCGTGAGGGATTCCTAACGGTGAGCCAGCAGCCGCTCATTGACCTCCAGGAGCAGATCGGCGCCCCGCCGTCAACCACTCCCCCGGAGTAGCTAACCGTTGGACCAAAGGATGCAACTGTTTGAAAGGGATAAAGAGGCCCCCTGTGGTTACTCAGTTTTTCTCGAGCATGTCCGCATAAGTGTCCGCTGGCTTGTTTTCAGCGCCAGTTGCCTGTTCCTCAATAACAATTGCCGGGTCGTCGTTGATCGTTGCCCGTTCTCCAGTGTCCCGATTTCCTAAGTTTGGTGCATCGGGATTCGGTCCTAATTTAATCGATTCATCCACACTGCGCAAATGAAGATCACGCTGGGGAAATGAGATCTCGATGTTTGCTTCCCGAAATCTTCGGTCAATTTCCTGATTCAGTTCGCTAACTACCTGCCGATAGTAGTCTACATCAATCACCCAGACAAGAAGTTCAAAATCAAGGGTACTATCCCCAAAACTCCGAAATAATACCTGAGGCGGGGTCCGTTGAGCTACTTTAGGATTTGAACCGGCACTGGCAATGAGCGTTTCCATCACCAGGGCAACGTCTGAACCATAAGCAACCCCCACCCGGATCGACGACCGGATCAACCGATTGGTAAGGGTCCAATTTGTAACATTATTTGCGATTAGGTCTGCATTGGGAATGATCACATCTGCCTCGTCAAACGTCTGGACAGTTGTGGCCCGAAGACCGATTCTTTTTATCTGAGACCACTTCTCGTTGATTTCAATCAAATCCCCCACCCTGACCGGACGTTCATACAGCAGGATAAGACCGCTGATAAAATTATTCACAATTCCCTGCATGCCAAAACCGATACCCACACCCAAAGCACTGATCATGATGGTAAGTTTTGTAACATCCAGTCCGATCACTGAAATGGCGATTAAAAAACCGATAAATACAATGATGTAGTTGACCAGTCGGGTAATAGAATAACGGATACCCTGTTCCGCTACTTTTTTTACAAGAACAATATGCATGAGCAATTTTTGTATTATCCAGGAAATAAGAAAGGATAAATAAAGAGTGCCTGCAGCAACAAGCAGCAATCCGAGCGTAATTCTCTGGCTTCCTGCCTGAAAACCTGTTGACAGCATCCATTTGATCGCATCATGCAGGTTGTCGAAAAACCCCAATTCTTTCAGGGTGGCGGGCAAAAAGATCAGGCCCCATATCGTATAATCAAGAAATTGGTTTGTCTGGGTTATAATGGAATCAATTTCTTCTTTTTCCAGGAAGCCTGACTGACTGAAAGGGAGATTGTGCGTCAACCATTGAACTCCGCCATGGATGCAGTACAAAAACGGTATAAGAACAAGTGCCATTGCGATTGAATTCATAACGGGTATGGCCAGCTCTAACGGCAGTACCTGAACCCCGCCAATCTCAGCAATAATTATGATGACAAAGAAGAATGCCCCCAATCGTATCAATGTAGTATAAAAAGCCCATTCTTTATTTTCAGTGCTCTCTCTTGCCCACCGCAGGCAAAATATAAAGCCGGCCATTGCTTCGAAGAGCGTGACAAGTCTGACAAGCGACAGCGGTAAATTAATGACATTCATTATACGGTTGACGATAATAATGATCATCAGTCCGAAAACAAGCTGTCTTCTCCACGAAACGGCAATCAACTTTTTTGAAATAAGCATGAAGGAAAGGACGGCAACGATGATATTTGATGTTCTCCATATATCGCTTAAACCATAATATGAATAAGTAATCATTGCCACCATGCTGATCATGAAAAATCCGGCAGCAAAAGGTCGACCCGCAAGAAAACGCCAGTGCTCAAGTTTATCTAACTCCTGCTGTTTTCGATAGAAAAGTAGACCAAGCATTAGAGATAAGAAGACCTGAGTAAAAAGCGTCCATCCCTGATGGGCAAATAAGCTGTTGTCCGTCCATGCGATGCTATTTATGCCTTGTTTTACGGCAAACCATAAACCGCTACCAAGTTGAGAAAAATATTGGGAAGAAAACATGGGGGGTGACGCATTGATTAATGCGCCACGCATCAGCGCATCTATTACTGAGTTAATTTCAATGAACTGCTGCTGTATCGCGGACGCTTTTTCCTGCAAGGACATCATCTTGTCCATTTTTGAACGGATAAGATTTAAAGCTGTGTCAATGGTGGCATTTGTTTTTTTAAACGCTGATTTCAGTTGCTCCGGGGCATCTTCTGTTTCCAGCGCGGTCTGCCAGTACTGCCATTGATTTTTCTCTTTTACCCACTCCTTTTTCCAGATAGAAACCTGACTGATGGCCTGATTTAAGGGTACGCTAAAGATAGTAAATATTTCATCCTGATGTTTAATTTGGTCCTTGAGTGTTTCAAGCTTGCTAAATCGGTTCTCAGTTGATTCCTTTATTCCTTCAAGTTGACCAGATAGTTTTTTAAGTTCCGGATCGATTTCATCATATTTTATTTCTGTTACAGATGTCTCCGGCAGAGTTGAAATCTGTTTTTTTAAGATCGTCAGGCGGCCGGATAGATTGCCGGATAAGGGAATAATATTCGCAATATCAGGCTCTTGTTCGACAGACGAGTTTCCGGCAGGTAAGACTGGATTTTTCTTGGGCGGCTCATTGGCCATCACAAAACCTGACAGCAAAATAATAATCAATGTTGTCAGCCCAAAAATTTTTCTATACAAAAACCGCATGATTTCGATCCTCATTTCATAATGCCAAATTCAGCAATGGATATGTGTCGTGATCATATGATGTGCCGGTTCCGGATTTTTCATTCAGGAATAAGGGTTAGGTTCTGCGTCTGCAATAGATCAAATGCCTGGTTCCCCTGGTGGCCTCAATCCATCCCGCCGGTTTCACCGGGTGAAAGAATATGGCTTACCAGAGGAGGCTCAGCACCTTTTCCATCGGCGAGAAACACTTTTTGATGGATGCCGCGATTGAGATCAAAGCCGACATGAACCTTGGCCTTTTTTTGCCCCTTTGCGGTAATCGGCCCAATTCATGGACAGGGTGGCATCAACCAACGAACCATCAATGCCGACAAGCTTGTCAGGATCCGGGTGGTGGTCAGGCAAAATATTTTTGGCCTGTTGCTGCAATCGTTGAAAAACATGCATGAACTGTTCGAGGCTTCTTTCGTTAGTGGCTTCCTATAAACTGCTTTTTTTTGATGCCGTTTTCCGGAGCAATGTAACTAATGGCAAAATCGTTCTGTTCGAGTACTTGCAGTAGATGCCTTGCAGATTGGTGCTCTTCGAGATGGGAAAATACCAGCGCTTTGAGATGATCCTCAAAGGTCATTTGAAGCAGCCGATTAGATGGGGATTGTAGTGGGCTCATATCTATCATCGCTGGCTTAACAGGCCTGAAAAATTGATTTAAACTTACGTTTTTTTAAAGTATGGATCAAAAGCTCGCGACATATTTACTGATTTTCGGCTGCCATCACAATGTAAGTGAGGGCCAGTTCAAATATTTCATCCTGATATTCCGGCCACAATGGATACAGATGTCCCCGGTCCTCGTATAAGTGCAATGTTGCATTCGGAATATTACCGGCCAGATGTTCGCCAAACTGCCAGGGAACAAAGGTATCCTGTTTTCCCTGGAAGATGTGAACCGGAACGTTGATCTCTTCAAGCGCGAATTCCCACGGCGCCCATTGTGTTTCAAGATCCTGAATCGCGCCTTGGGTACCTGACAACAGCGCCTCCTGCTGGTCGAGTGAAAAGAGATCGGCAATCGCTTGATTTTTTAAAATCTCGCGATCAGCATCACACATTTCGTCTTCGGATAATTTGGAATAGACGTCCGGCAAAAACAGGTCGATTTTGCGCAAATTCCTGATAACAATTTTAAACAGAATCGGCATGTCTTCAGATAGCATCGGACCATAAAGACCTTTTTCCTCCATCAGCTTTCGCGCAGGCGCGTATTCACCAAAATTCGTATAACCGGAAAGTGAAAACGCAAACCGGACTCTTTCCGGCATGTAGTAGGCAGCCGCAAGAACCGGCGGCCCGCCGCTGGACCACCCCACTAATCCGAACTTATCAATTCCCTGCTCATCTGCAAATCTCTCAAGGTCTTTAGCAAACGCCAGCAAAGGGTAGGGCTCCACATAATCCGATTTTCCAATGCCCGGCCGCTCAAATACGATCAGCCGCAAACCATACTCTCGGGCTTTTTCATCCATAAACAGAATTTCTAAACGGGAACCCGGATTCCCGTGCGCATAGAAAACCGGGAAGCCATCAGGATCGCCGCATGCCAGCCAGGCCACTTTGCGACCATTCTCCCAGACTAAATAATTCGGTGTCCCACTTTCGATGACTGCGGCATCACCCGGTGATCTTTGCTTCGTCTGACATAGCCCGCATCCTGAAAAAAATAAAAATATAATGCCCCACATAAAATAAGTCAGGATACAATTTTTATTATTAGTTGTTTTTAATCTGTCATATGAATGCGGCATTTGCATTATGAGGTTCCTTTTGCAATTCCTCTGATTTGATTTCACTTAATGAAAACCGTCGATAAATAAAGCAAGGGTCAGGGAAGGATACTCTCCCCAAAACAGACAACACTCATCCCTTTTTCTGAAATACTGAAGGTCGCTTTACCTGTCTCTTCCCGGATAACCATGCTCCAGGCCCTTCCTTTCTGGTGCCCCTGAAGAATGAGGTTGCCGGAATCATGAGCGATTTCCAGAATATCAACCGTCCGGGGAGTACCGTCTTCAAGTTTGCCGGTAATAACTTTGTTTTTCACATCAATACTTAAAAACCTCGGAATCAGGAGGTCGCTGGGCCTGAGTTGCTGACACGCATTTTCAACCGTGCATTCATAAACATCGGTTACCGTGCAGAGAATCGGCTTGGCCCCGTCAAACTCCGCTGCAAATCCCGACAGCGGAAAGAAGCATCCCAAAATCAGCACTATAATAAAAAGCTTTAATTTAAACATACCGTCTCCTTTTCAACTATTTAACCGTATAATCCTTGCCTTCCAGACACGCTGAATAAGCTCTGTTATATTCCGAACGATTTTTCTGATATTCATTTGCCTGCTGGTTTGCCCATTGCTGTTCTTTTTGCTCTTGTTGTGTTTCCTGATCATGACGCCGCATGCCGCCGACCAGTCCGCCGCCCGCCGCTCCGATGGCTGCCCCTTTTCCGGCATCACCCGCAATAGCTCCGATTGCCACACCAAGCAATGCACCCCGTGCAGCGCCTTTTACAAGCCCACCCTGCGGTGCTTCCTGTTCCGGTGCCGGGGCGGATACTTTCGGCTGCGCCATGGGATCAAACCCGCTTTGTTTTTTGGCCCACTCATAGCAGGCATATTTATCTTTTTCCAACTGCTCATCGCTCTGCCCTTTGTTTGGGAATATGATAAAATCGTCCGCCGCCGCATATCCTACCATTACCAGGACCAAAGCCACCAGAATCAGAATTTTTTTAAAAAGTTTCATCCTTTTCCTCCTTTGAGAATTAGTTGAATCATATCTCGTACAAATCTATTGCGGATCAGAGTCTTTCTTAATTGCACTGGCTATTTCGCGGCTTAATATATTTATTGCTTCGCTCTGTGCATTCACCAGTGCTTCATAACCATTTCCACTGACCGGCTGGTTGATGACCGTTTTTATTAAAATCTGCTGAGCCGGAGTTGCCTGATTTTTTTTCAATGCCCAGGACACCCTAAGCACAACGGATTCTCCAAGCCGACCATCAAACTGATGTACATCCAGGACTACGTGATAAGCAGGTTCCAGATTACCTGAAACCGGGTATTTGAATATTTGGTCAGAACCGGTAATGATAGAAATATTTTGCGCCAGTACATCTAAAAAATCCAACCTGAGATCACCGCCCCATCGATTAAATTCCGAAAATTCGATTCTGCTCGGAGACAGTCGGGTGACGATTTGCGGTCGATCAAGCACTTCCGGAAAGTTGACCGGCCCGATACCGATTGACATGTTTTTTGACGCTGCTTGATCATTATCTTTCATATTTTCGGCGTCAAGGGATGTAAGCGAGTAAAAGGCAACCGGCGGTGACGCGCTTCTGCACCCGATGACGGATATACAGACAAAAACAAGAGCCACAGGAATGGAGCGTTTTATGGTATTTCTCATTGATTTCCTCCTTTTCCGTAGATTAAAACGTCCGGATGCTGTTCCAGGTAATCCGCCAGCACCCTCATGGAACGGGAAGCCTTGGAAAATTCATCCAATGCCCGCAGTATGTCCTGGTTGATCGGTGAATCTGAACTCAGAACTTTTTCCATGGCTGACAGAGATTTTTTTGCCTGTTCAAGTGTAGCGGTCATTTCAGGTGCAACCGTTGTATTTAAATTCGCAAATAATGATTCCGTCTGCTGAATCATTGTATTCAGATTCTTGATTGCAGCGTACAGGTCCGCGCCGATCTGCTGAAAAGGTATTTGATCTATCTTGTTGATCAGCTTCTTAATGTCTGCGAATGCTTCATCCAACGGTGCCTGAATGGTCGGAAATTTTGGATATTTGTCTTTCCAGTCAATTTGCTGCACCGGTTCATCCGGATGGAAATCCAGATCAACGAACAACTGACCCGTCAAAAAACTGCCGGATTTCAGTTGGGCCCTGAGGCCCTTTGCTATGAGTGAATTCAGGAATTCTTTTCGCTCTGATTCATTATATGAGGTCATTGCAGGCATAATCCGTTCAGGTTCAATTTCGATGAGAACTGAAATCGGGATTTGCCCAGAGTCTATGTCAACCTTGACATTGATATCCAAAACTTTTCCGATTTTAATCCCCTTAAACTCCACCGGTGCATCCTCTGACAGTCCGCGGACAGACCCCTCAAACACAAGCAGCCAATCATTCTTTATTTTATATTCATCTTCAGCCGCTTCCTCTTTGCTATTATAAAGCTTGAATATATCGCCATTTTCCGCCAGATCACCATTGCCGATGCGTTTTGGATTGTCAAAAGCCAGACCGCCGATCATCATGCTGACGATAGATTGGGTATTCACGCGAAGGCCATTGGCATCTGCCGAAAAATCAATACCGCCGGCATTCCAGAACTGCGTATTTTTTCTGACATAAGTATGGTGGGGGTCATTAACGAAAATACTGATGGAAACTTTTTTACCGTCATCATCGAGTTTATAACTCTCGACCTGTCCGACTTCAATCTGGCGGAAATAAACCGGTGAACCGACGTCTAAGGAATCGAGCTTTTCGGCTTTGAGTATAAAATGTCGTCCTGCCGCATCCGTGGTCACCACAGGAGGGGTATCCAAACCGGTAAACGAAGATGACGGTTTCCCTTTTTGAACCGGGTCAATGGCAATATAGGCACCGCCCATAAGCGTACCGAGTCCGGAAATTTCTCCGGCTCTCAGACGCGCCCGTACCACCCAGAAGCGTGTCCGATCAGTCAGATACGCTTCTGTTCCCTTGCTTAATTCGGCCGTCACAATCACATTGGCAAGATCTTTGTCCAAAACAATATCGGTCACTTTTCCGACTTCCACATCCTTGAATCTGATTTTCGTTTTACCGGCTTCCAGGCCTTCTGCGGTCTTGAAAGAAATGGTAATGGTCGGCCCTTTTTCTGATATGGCCTTATATATAAGCCATCCGCCAATCAGAAGCGCAACAATCGGCACAACCCAGACAATGGAAAAAGAACTCTTTTCCCGGATAACTGCCTCATTGGCATTTGACTTCATTTCAGATATATTCTGTTCTGGTGTCATCCTCTTCCTCCACATCATCCCATATAAGTCTTGGGTCAAAACTCATCGCAGCAAAAATAGTAAGTACAACCACTGCCGCAAAAAACAATGCGCCTGGACCGGCTTTAAAATCTGCCAGGGCCCCGAGCTTGATCAATGCCGCCATAATCGTGATGACAAAGATATCCACCATGGACCATTTGCCTATCACTTCGATAATGCGATACAGCCGGGTCCGATCCAAAGGTCGCCACGTTGATTTCATCTGTACGGAAACAAGCAAAAAAATTAAAATTATAATCTTGAGCACCGGCACAAAAATGCTTGCCACAAAAATAACCAGTGCAATGGGCCATGACCCGGATTGGATAAAATAGATCACACCGCTCAAAATTGTATCCCCCTCTGCACTGCCCAGCGCTGTGGTAACCGATATTGGCAGCACATTGGCCGGAATATAAAAAACAATAGCGGCAATAACCAACGCCCACGACCGGGAAAGGCTGTTGGGCTTTCTCTGGTGCATCCGGGTGCTGCATCGGGGGCACGATAGTTCAGCGCCCTTTGCCATTTCAGGAATTTGGCTCACCAGATGGCAGCTTTGACAGCTGATCATTGACGCCTGCTTAGCAGTCAGGAATTCAGATGCCATTATTGATCACCTGCTTTTTCCCAGAGGGCATGAACATCTGTAAATGCGGAGGCTGCCGCCAGCACAAAAATCAATGCCAGAAAAGAATACAAAGACGGGCCTGTTATCACGGTGACCATCTTGGCCAGTTTGATCATGGAAACCAGAATGCCAAGCAAGAATACCTCCATCATTACCCATGGTTTTATTGTCCGGGTAAATTTTAATAGGAATTTTAACCTCCATGGGCTTTTATTCAGTTTTAAGGGCACCAGAACGTAAAGCCGTGCTAAAATATCTAAAAAAGGGAACAGTATCGCAGTGAGCAGCACAAGAACACCGACCTCCCAAAGCCCCTGAGAAAAAAGCGCATTAACGCCGCCCATCAAAGTGGTTGACCGGAAAATGCCTTCGGCTTTTATTTCAAGAAACGGATAGGCATTTGAAATAATAAAAAAGACCAACGCCGCAAAGGTCATTGCCAGGCTCCTGTTCAGGCTGTCAATTTTATGACTGAACAAAACAGCGCCGCACCGGCGGCATATAGCAGAGTCTCCTTCCGGGACTGATCCGATAAGATGCAGCAAATCACAGTCATGGCAGGCGATGAGTAGTTCATCTTGCATTGGCTTTTACCTTTTTATAAGAACAATGAGCTACCGTTCTCCGGCGTCTCTAACAATATCCCCAATTTCCTGGGTCAAAATTTTCGCGTTAATAGATGGGGCATTTAACGGTGAAAAATATTTTTCCTGGTTATCAATTTCGCTCAAGTTTCTGAGAAATCGTTTCAGGTTACACGCCCGGCCTTACCCAACAACAACCGCATAAGACGCTCCCGACCGATTTCCTCTGATAGTACGGCAATAATGTTATATAAAAGTAGGAAAACAATAAGCTGCATATGAACACCCCAGAATCTCGGCCAGTGTATTTTTTCAGGCAGCTCATTTAGCCCGGCAGCAATGGACCCTCCTCCTCTTGCAAGGGGAATGAATTCCTCTAAGAACTGGAAAAGCAAAGCAACTATCGCATAAGTAAAGGTTCGCCCGATTATAAGTGCCAATTTGGGTTGTCTATCAAAGATGTTCCACACCGGCAGGGCATCCGCGACGAGCACAGACTTGCCAATTACCAGTGCGCCAATTAGAGCCGCGGCATAGGAAAGCATATCTACATCGCTCTGTGCATACATTAGGTCATGGGTGAACACAATCAGGCAGAACACAACAAGAAAAAACAGGGTTGGGGGGAGCATCTCCCAAAATTCTTTTCTTATGAAATCAGATGCTTTATTCACCAAAATATTCCTTTTTTATTGGCCGATGAATTTTTTTACAACCCCTTGCCCCACCGATATTGCCAGACAATCCCGGCCAGATCGAAATCCGTACCGACTCTGGTATGGACGCCGGTGCTGGCGAAAAACTTGACCGAGGTGTTCCGGTTTATTGGCAACGCAAATGTGCCGCCCAAACGTGAATTATCCTCCCGGTCATCTTTACGGACATCGTCTACTGTTGTGCGGCCGCCGTAATCATTGGTTACGCTCAAAGCCGTCCAAACCCCCTTCCCGAAATTGTACGTGAGGTGTGCCTGTGTAGTGTATAAAGGATTCTGCTCAAGCTTCTGCCCGCCGAAAAAATCATCATTATTGCTGAAAAAAAATACACCGGCGGAAAGCTCCAGCGCGAGCGGTCCCCACGCCTTGGAAATACCGATGTCAGGTTTTACAAACCATCGGTTATTGCCAAGGTTTACCAGTTTATCCGGATCATATTGTCCTAAGGGTGCAGAAACCTGAACGCTTGCCCCGATGATCAGATCCTGCTGGTAGTCCGCGAATTTTTGAAGAGATACCGCCGGAGCGCCATAGAAATTGACCGTAAATCGAAAAAGCGGGTCATTGAGCCCGGAAACGTTACGCTCTCTAAGTTGGCCGGCAACCATGGCACTCCCGGAAAGTCCGGAGTATGGCATGATGATATCCATCTTCCCTGATTTGCCCCACACATCCAGTGCCCGGGCATACGCCAAAACACCGGTATTTATCGTAAGCCGGGCGTCTTTGAGCGGCGATGAACCGGTTGTGGACAAGCCACCGTCAGAATAGAGATAACCCGCAAGCAGAAAATTGATCCCGACCGGTGTGTTGACATAGGCCCTTGGTTCGATTTCACCGGCATATGCCGGCATCGCAGCCAACGGGAACACAATCACAAGGAGAGCTATTATTGACTGTTTGTAGAACATTCTTTTAAAGCATGATCTTAACAGAATCATTCCGTCCGCCCTAGAACCGGAACCTCAGCCCCAGCAAGGGACCGCTGATGTCCAGATTATCGAGCACTTTGTTATCATCAAACTTCCACTCCAGATAGCGATAGGCCCCGACCACATCCAATGCCTTGTTTATCCTGTAGCCAACACCAGCCATGATCTGCCACGTATAATCACTGTCACCGGTACCGATATCCGCGTAAAACGGAACATACCAGCTTCGGGCCAGGTTCACATCGCCCCTTATGCCGATAATGCCGTCCCAGAAACTATCCGAATCAGAGACCCTGCGGCCCCGAGAATCCAGCGGGCCGGTGATATCGAACTTCAGCTCCGGCTTAAGATAGAGATATCGCGCACCGGCGAGCACCTCCAGCCTGATCCTTTCCGTATCGATCACACCGAAGCCGACCACCGGGGTTACGATCCAGGATTCCATCTTAAAAGTGGCATCCGCCCTGATTTCGTTTTCGCCGGGCAGCGTCACCCGGCTGCTGTTGTCATCCTCCAGGTTCATGTAGATAACATCGGTGCTAAGATGCCACCTGCCGTTGCGGGCGTGGAAGGCGCCCATATAGGCAAAGTCAAGGTTATCCACGATGGTGTCAAAGGGAACATCAATCGAATCCCCTTCAGCAGTATCGCCGCCAATCTCGCTGATCCAGAAATAAACATCTGCGCCGAATTGCCACCCCTCCGGCTGAACGGTCTCTTCTGATGCCGCAGCGCCGGGAAGTGACGCCGCGAGCATCAAGGAAATTGCCATAAAAAAAACAATTTTGCTCATCATCCTATGAAAAAAGGTAACTTTATTTCTTGTTTTAATTGTGTGATGCATCCGTTTGTTTTTCATTTCACTCAATCTCCGTCTAAAGAAAAATGGTACTAAATGAATACATCTGAAATTTGACACAAACTCATTTGGGAAAGAGAAAGGTTAATGCAAAACGAGCGCCCCATCCATCCGGTCCGTTGTCGGGTGATTCGGCCCAGTAACGCGCACCCAGCTGAATTTGAAAGATTTGCGGACCGATTTTCAGCATTTGAGACACCGATGCGATCACCGGCACAGACCACTGATCCGCTTCCCAGTCGTAAGTGGACTCCGTATTTATCCCTATTGTGGTTTTGGTCTTTGTGACATAAGCAAGAAAGGGCTGGACGAACGTCTTACTGACATTCGCCCGGTCGTCATCGCCCGTAAAAGACCAGATATGATTACCTAAAAATCCGATGGTCCAGGGGCCTTCTTGCATCAACGCCACCGCCGTCGGACCGGCCCCCCATTTTCGACTGCCCAGGACTTCATCGGTGGCTGTCGGAATCAAAAAAACAGGCCCAACGCCCCAGATCAATCCGCTTCTCGTCGGTGATTTCGGTGAAAAAAACAGGCTCTGCACCGTATCACTCAAACCGGATTCATCACTTACACCGGGTGCGATGTCTTTTTGCCATACTACCGGCAAGATGGTTCGCGATATCAGGTTCCAGTCTTCATTCAAGGAAACGGGTATAACCGGCTGAATGTTGAGTTTGTAAACTTTCCCGTCCTCATTGGGACCGATATTCTCATCATAGTTGAGCTGAAACGGCACGCTCACGAGCGATGATATGGGGTTGGCCAGTTTTTTAGCCAGATCTTCTTCATTTTTAGCAATTGCTGTGTGACACAACGGAACGGCAACAATAAATAACACCCAGAATGATAAAATCATCGATTTCATAAAATTTCCTCGAAATTTACTTTAGGAATAAACAAGGTTGCAGCGGCGGCTCATCCGCGCCATCCGCTACAACCGGTTCTTTTATGGCTCACTTCGCCGGCACGACGCCCGGTGGATTCCAGCTGCCTGAGCCGGCTGGAAGGATGGAAGGTGCTTCCGTCTTCGGCCAATAGAGGCGCATGACGAGGTAGATCGGACCGTCCGGCGCGGGCAACCAGTTTGCTTCCTTGTCGGCACCGGGCGAATCCTTCTGAATATAGATGGTCAGCGATCCGTCATCGTTTTTCTTCATGTCCGGCATCATCGGTGAATTGATGAGGTAGCGGTTGATCGGGTTCTTGATCAGCAGCTGGCTCTTACCGTCATACATGGTGACCGACCAAAAGGAATTCACCGGAGGAAGCTGTCCTGCCGGGAAGGTGAGTGTGTAATTGTGCTTGCTGCCATCAAGCGTTTCGCCCGTGGCGTCCGTACGGGCCATCGGATACATGGCCTCGCTCGCGTCATTGCCGTAGATCCCTCCCATGGCGGCGGCCGCACGCTTCAGCCAATCGCCGTTATAGAACGCGCTGTCGCCAAACAGCGAACCGACACCCCATCCGTTGATATTCTTCTGTCCGGTGGCGAGATACTTCTTCACCTTGTCGTCGCCTTCCTTCATCGCTAACAGGACAGCGGCTTTGTGTTCCAGCGAGAGATCTTTGAAGTCGAACATCTTGCCCGGGCCGATGCCGATACTGGCAAGCCGGCCGCGAAGCTCCTTGGTCTCTGGGGTGACGGGCACGAACTCGAGAGCGGCGTCGAGATACGCATAGAAATTCGCCTTGATCCCCGCCGTCGTGGCCGGCAGAAAGTCGATCTTCGGTGCTGCGGCGGACGCGGGCTGATTGAGGAAGGCAGAGAGCGGCTCGACTTTATAACCGGCCTGGATATTAACCACGTTCGGCATGTCGTCGGCGTTGAACAACTGGGTGCGGAAAATAGTCAGCGCGAAGGGCGTCGTTGATGTAAATACCTCCCTGATACCCGCGGGCTTCTCACCTTTCCAGTCAGGGCCAACTACGAGATAGTGACCGGCATCCGGACCCGTCGAACGGGTGCCGATATAGCCATAGTTGTAGGCATTGCCATCGCATAGCATGACAGAGTAGTAGCGCTCTTTTGGCACTGCCGGCACCGAAATCACCATTGGCTCCGCCCGCAGGTCAAGCCAGACCATTGAGTACGGCGTGTCGGCATTGGGTGTGACGACGGCAGTGTCTTTGTAAGTGAGCGTAGCGGCATCGTTCCACATGGTGTTGAACGGCGCCTTGAACTGCCCCGAGTTTTTGTCAACCGAGAACTCCTGCATCACTGCATAGTTCATCACGATCGGCAGGCCGTAGATGAACGCCTCCTCGGCGATAGCCTTGGTCTCGGCGATGCCAGGCGTAGCGACGCCTGCTTTTTTATCGGCTTGACCTGCCGCAGTAATAGGGTCGCCATTCGTAGCGCAGCCTGCTGAAAGCGCAACAGTGAAAACGCAACATAAAGCACAGAATAAAAATATGGGTTTTGATTTGTTCATTTGTCTCTCCTTGAGGTTTACTTGCATTTACAATAAATTAAATTCGTTAATAAAACTCTCGTGCCTGGAGCGATCATGGGTGATCTGGCCGATTCATAGTCTGTTGGCTGGCTTCAGCGTTGTACTGATAGTTGCCCACAAGCTCGTCGAGAACGATGGTGTTAGGCGGGTTGGAATCGGCGGTGCACGACAGAATCATTTCCTTGTCCAGCTTGCGTGATCTGAATTTCCAACCCTCCGGTAATTTCTTCAGGCGCTCGCCAAGGGTGGGCAGGTTTTCGATGGTGTTGTTGGGGTCGATCCTCAGGGACAGACTGAACATGGTGTAGACGGTGCCCTCGGGGGTGATCAGCTCATAC
Source organism: uncultured delta proteobacterium (assembly GCA_963826785.1). Classification (GTDB taxonomy): domain Bacteria; phylum Desulfobacterota; class Desulfobacteria; order Desulfobacterales; family Desulfosalsimonadaceae; genus CAWGYD01. The sequence continues at coordinate 57,825 of CAWGYD010000002.1, read as the reverse complement.
ACCGTTTCGCCGGCATTGAACTTAAAGGAATTGGTGCGTTTAGAGGTCAGCACATGATAAGCAGGCATTTCTCCGGTAGCGGCCTTATCGAGGTCAGGGGTTTCGAAGAGGCCTAACACGCGATAGGGGATCGTTCCGATCACCGTCTTCTTGCCGCCATCCCAGGCGATTATCCCAGTGATGCTGTTCGCCACGAGGCGACGCGGACCATTGAAGATGACACCATCACCGCCGTATTCCTTCATCAAGGTATCGGCATCCAGCGCGCGGAAGCGCGCGTCCATCTCTTCGTTCGACGCTTCAAGGTCTAAGCCAAGAGAATTGTGGTAGAAACCGACCCCGCTGCCGTCGGCCTGGCGGTTCATGAACAGAATTTCGTAGAAGGCTTTGCCGCGCCAGTTTTCGATCTCGACCTTGACGGGATCCTTCAGGGTAACTTTCTGTTCGGCAAAGGCCGGCGTCATGGCACCCAGAAGCGCAAGCGCCAGTGCTATTGTCTTCACGGATATGGTTGTCATTGTTTTCATTATTCTTTTCCTTTTGGTTTACCGCCTTGTGACGGTGGTTTTTTTACTAATGTTCACGCACTCTATCCACTACTCCAACGATTGCGCCTTGGGAAAGCTCCACGAACCGTTGATGATCTCCTTCTTCGGCTGATACATCCGCACGATGTAGTTCCATCCGGGAGTGATCGGCAGGTTGTTGATGGCGTCCGGGCCACCACCGAAATTGATCGTGATGCTTCCGTCCGCGTTCTTTTTGGCGGTCACGTTGTTGTAGGAATTGACGTTCTGGTCGTTCTTCTCCATATACCCATCCTTGTTGTAGACGGTAATAGACCAGAAGCCGTTGACAGGCACGTCCTTGACGGTGACCACATAGGGTGTCTTGCCGTCGTTCTTTTCCGGCACAGCGTTGTCGTACATAGCGGCTTCTTCGGGATTTCCGCCCCAGCCGTAGGCCGTGCCCAGCAGGTGACTGATCGGATCAAGCTTTGCTTTGTCACCAAACATGCCCTTGGCATCGGTTCGGGTCGCCGCAAGAACCTTAATGGCATCCCGGACTTTCGCTAACGATGCATCATCCCACTCCGGAATCTCAAACGCTCCTGGGGTCTCCTGCCGGACAGCGATCTCGTCCTGCAGGGCGTTGGCGGCCTTGATGTCAGCCGGATCGTTTGCATCGATGAATGTGCGGAAGAGGACAATCATGTAGCGCGACCCGATTTGTTCCTTCGTGAAGGTGAACTCGCCCGCGCCATGCTCGATGGGTAGCATCGAGTGGTCCTGATTGATGACCATCATCGACTGAAAACGCCCTGCGGATTCCGGCTTCACGATGGTGACCGGCGTGGTGAGATCGAACACGCCAACCGAGTACAGCGTATCCAGATTCATGCGGACGACATCCTGCTTGTCGATGGGCGTCGGCTGACGAATGTGTAGGAATTTACCGAATGCTCCCTGTTTTGCGTAACGGCCGAGGGTTTTGTCGGTCTCTGCACGAACAAAGTTGTCGACCGTGACGAGCTCCGCAGCGTAGCCTGCCGAATGAACGAGCAGAGCACCAACAACGAGCAAACTTCTGAGACTTAACGCCATTGTCCACCTCCTTCTCGCGTCACGCGGTCTTGTTCTGCAGCCCGGATGGGGCGCCATTCGTCCCGCAGCCGCTTAGCAGCCCTGCAGCGAGGCCGCTGCATAAAGCGCCACATAGAAGTACGTGTCTTAATTTGTTCATTTGTCTCTCCATTAGGTTTACTTGCATTGACAATGAATTCAATTCGTTACCTCCAGCGGTGGCAGCTTCCAGGTCTGATCGACTATCTCCTTGCTGGGGCCGTAGGTGCGAAACACGACCCAAAATTCCCCCTCTGGAGCAGGCAGCCAGTTGGCCTCCTTGTCTTTTCCCGGAGAATCCTTCTGCAGGTAAAGCGTCAGGCTGCCGTCCGCCGCCTTCTGATATCCCCCGGCCAATGAACCAATCGCCCACCGGTCAATGGGATTGGGCACAAGGTTATTGGTCAGGTCATACATGGTTAGTGACCAGAAATACTTCACGTCGGGCAACTGGTTCGGTGCAAAACGGAGCGTGTATTTGTTCGCCCCGTTTAGAGTATTGCCGTCGGCATCCGCGTGGGTGTTAAAATAAATCGCCTCACTTGGATCGTTGGAAATGATTCCGCCGAGACACTGGAGGGCCAGTGTATTGAAATCATTGTGAATCATGGCGCGGCCCATTGTCGCCGGGGGAACGCTCCAACCATTGACCTTGGGCAAATCAAGGCCGGTTGCGAGCATGGACTGAAGCATCTGCATGCCGTCTGTGGCGGCACGCGCCAGACCACGCTTGGTCGCATCGTCCATGGCCTCAACATCCAGACCGGGTCCGACCCCGACCTGCTTGAACATGTCGAGAAGGACCGCATGTTGCTTGAGGGGAGGGTTTTTTACCATCGCCCGATTGATGGTCTTCCAGTCCGCAAGTGGATCCGCTTTTGGATCGAACGGTTTGGGAACGTCGCGATTCTCCGAAACAACGGCACCCTCCTTGCCCCAGAGGCTCAACGGCGTCAGCTTATAGGTGTCCTGGGCCTTGTTGACCGCGGGGACATCGTCTGCCCCCCTGACTGCGGTGCGGCCGAGGATGAGGACGGAGTCGGTAGGCGACGGGGGCAACTGCGTCACGCCTTCGGGCAGCGTTCCCTTCCAGTCCCGGCCCGTGATGGCAAAATGGCCCGCCTTGGATCCGGTTGAGCTTGCGCCCACATAAGCGAAGTTGTCGGAGTTCATGGAGGCGATCTCAAAGGTGAAGTAACGGTCGCCCATGTCTCCATGGCTCAAGATGATGGGTTCTTTGCCCACATCCAGCCACGTTGCCGAGTAGAGGGTGTCGTTATTCGGCGCACCACCGTCCCGGTAGTCGGAAGTGATGATGTTGCGGGCGTGCCACCACTGATTGAGCGGCATGTTGGGGGTCAGCGCGGGATTCTTGGCCGGTACGACCACCCATTGGTACTGAATCTTCGAAAGAAAGTCCCACGGGAAGCTGAAGATGTAAGCCTGCACGCCGAGCGTGTAAGCGTAATCCTCGCGCCAGTCGGTTTTCTTTTGCGTTTCTTGCGCTGATACGGGCATGCCGACGGTAAGTGAGGTGGCGATGACGGCCACCGCCAACGCCGATTTGAGAAAATTTCGTTTCATAGTTTCTCCTTTTGGCGGTTCATAAAAAATGCCGAACAACAATCCGCTAATCCATTATTTCACCATCTCCAGTTTCGGAGCGGTCCACGTACCATCCAGAGCAGCTGCTTCCGGCCAATAGATGCGCAGATAAGCTGAGAATGGTCCCTTGGGTGCAGGAAGCCAGTTGGACTCCAGCTCCTTGCCGGGTGACTCGTTCTGGATGTAGAGCGTGAGGCCGCCATCGGTATCCATTTTCAGCTTCGGCAGCATTGGCGAGTTGATGAGGTAGCGGTTGATGGGATTGTCCACCAGCAAGCTCTCCGGCAGCTGATACATGGTGAGCGACCAGAACGCATGCGCGGGCGGCAGTTGGCCCTTCGGGAAATGCAGCGTATAACGGTTGGCGCCGTTGAGCTTTTGGCCGCTGGCGTCAGTCCAATAAATAGGGTATATCGCCTCCTGTTTTGAATTTCCCCAGATGCCCATGGTTGCGAGCCAGCGATAGAGATAATTGTTTTTCATGGATGCGCGCGTGCCGAAGACATCGCCGGCGGTAATTTTACCTTCCCCCAATAACTTCGCGCCGTCCGCAAATTCTTTCCAGGCGTCGCCAATACCGTCCTCGAAGGCTTTTTTCATCTCAGGAGAAAGCGCAGCGGGATCAAAGGTCTTTCCGGCACCGATGCCAATCTTGGCGAACCTCTCCATGAGTTCCTTCTCGGACGGATCGGTCGGGCAGAATTGCAGGACGAAATTCAGGATACTGAACACCTCGAGAGAGCTTTTCTGCTCTTCCTGGCTGAGCGGCTTGATGTAGTCGATGGCCGGGGCGGGGGTGGGCGCGGGCTGGCCGAGGAACTGGCTCAAGGGCTGCACCTTGTACTCCGACTGGATTTTCTTCACATTGTCGAGGTCGGCCGGATTGAAAAGCTGGGTGCGGTAGAGAAGGACGTTTATCTCGGTCTCGGACTGGATGACCTCCTTGATTCCCTGCGGTTTCTCGCCCTTCCAATTCGGGCCAGCCAGCATGATGCTAGCCGCTTCGTTACCGGTGGTTCGGCTGCCGGCATAGGCAAAGTTGAATGTATAGGCGTCGATGAACTGTATCGAATAATAGCGATCCTTGGGAATTTCCGGGACCGTCAGAACGAGCGGTTCGGTCCGGAGATCCGCGCCGATAAAGGAATAGGGCGTGTCGGAATTGGGCGTCTGAATGGCCTTGTCCTCCGGGGTGTAGACGCGCGGGATGTTGTGTATCTCGTTCCACGCCCCCTTGTATTCGGGGTCGGTCTTATCAACGAAGTAGCCGTATTCGATGCGGTAGCTGTCCACCATGGGATAGCCGTAGATGTAGGCTTCCTCTGCAATCTGCTGCGCTTCCTGTACTGAAATTTTTTCGGGCATCCGGGCATTCACTGTCAAAGTCGTTGACAGCAGCAATGCAAGTGACCAGGTGATCGCTTTAAGCGTTTTAGTTTTCATAATTATCTATCATCTCCTTATTGGTTGGATTTGATGCGTGACTGCATATCCGGCCGCAACCACCACCATAAAAAATACCATCAAATTTTTCTAAATTGACTCATCTCTCTTATCTGCATTGAGCATTCAATTACATGCGGTGCGCATTATCTAAAAAATACCGGATCCTTTCCGCCCAGAATTTAAAAGCATCATCAGCTGATCCGTACTTGGAAAATCTTTCCGTAAACCCGGCGGTCTGATCATCATGTGCGACTGCGATCACTTCATTGCTGGCCGAATCCAACGCCATTAACTCCGCGCTGGTGGCCCCGGATCCGGTCCATGATCCCGTGGCCCCTCTTTTAATAATACTGATTCCCAGACCAACAGGAACAATCGAGGTTACCCCGCTGAGAACCGGCCGGCTTTGTTTGATGCCGGTTAATGCGACTTTGAGTCGAATCACATCGGGTCCCGGTTCAGCCACGATCGGGTATTTGTCTTTAAGCGCATTTACAATCGCCAGATTGCATTTATCTGCCAAATCTTTTAAAACTGCAGGGTCAATGCCTTTGTATTCGGAATCGTCTGATAGATAGAACACAACACTGTCAAGCATCACCTTGTTGTATTTCCCAAAATCAACGCCAGGCTCAAGCCAGCGCATCTTAGCGCCGCCTTCAGGTCCCGGTCCCATTTTGGGGTAATAATCTTTCAAAAAACCTGATCCTTCCGGCTTGGATTGCAGGGATGAACAGCCAATTAAGGTCCAGGTTAGGGCCAGCGCGATAACCATTTTAATCAGTGTTGTTTGTTTTTTGTTCATGACGTTCTCCTTGTTTTGCTGGTTTTTTCAGGTAAAAAAATATAGCGTTTTCCAAATGCATCCGGGTTTGGGTTTTCATATGATTTTTATGTTCAGCACTTATCATTGCGACCACTAATCTGACCCATTTTGAATTCGATTGTATCTCCTTGCTTTTTCAATAGTCTCGATCCCTGTCGATCTGCCTACCTCATCAAACCGGACCTCCGGTTCATTTTCCGCCATCTCCATCACGAGAAGGACATTCCGGTATTCATCCGACCGGAGATATTGCTCAAAATCCTCTCCGCACCGCCATTTTCCAGTGAACAGAATGGTATTTTTTCCATCCAGATCCTCATAAATATGACAACTGAGGCACTCAGGCCGAATTTTACAATACTCTGCGGCCATTCTGAGGATTTTTAATGCTTCGGTTCGTTTTCTTGGGGATATTGTCATTCTGATGCTTGAATGGATCATTGGTGCCCTTTTTCTGGCTTGATTGACATCATGCGTAAGTCGTCAAAAAATAGCTATGTTATCGGTTTTCCGACGAATATCATTTGGCATTCATGAATATGATAAATGTGGTGCGAAACATGTGCCAGTTTGGAAATAAAAACCAAATTATTTGATAATGCGCTTGAATTACTTGAAATATTCAGTTGAATGGAATTCTTGGGAGAGGCAAAAAAAGCAATTGGGTAGCGATATTTAAGCAAGATGGCTTAATATCGCCATTTAATATGGCTCTGTTTGTTGCCATATGGAAAATATTAAGCGAAAGGCACACCCGACGGAAACCAACTGGGGCATTTATTTATAATGATATTGCGTTACCTGGTTATCTGGATAACTCCAATAAATTTGTAATTTTACTCTCTTTGAAATGGGGCACAAAAGTTCCCCTTTGAAAGTTTGAAAGGGGGTTTTCAAGGAATTTTGACGTGCCGGAATTCAAATCTCTCCCGGAGCCCCCCCTTTGCGAATGGGGGGAGAAAGTGATCCCCAAACGCGCTGCTGGAGTTTCATAGATAAACAGATTGCGTTAAATAAGATTTTTTGAGAAATGAAAGGTTTTTAAAAATTGGAGGGAAATAGCTTTTTGCCGATATTTCGTCAAAAAGCCTTAATATCGGCATTATGGGTTGTTGGGGCGGGAAATACTCAATTTCTTCATTTTGGAATGAAGGGTCGACCGTTTCAGGCCAAGGATTCCGGCGGTGGCGCTGACCCGCCAGTTGCTTCGCTCCAATGCGGACAAAATATGCTGCCGCTCAATATCCACCAGCTTATCCAAACTGTTTTGCTGCTCCAATCCAGACTGCGGGGGCCGAATGCTCAGATTCGCATTGGTGCACAGGATCATGGCATGTTCGACGACATTTCTCAGTTCTCGAACGTTGCCCGGCCAGGAATACGAACGAAGGGATTCCATGCTTTTTGATGGAATGGCGTTGACTTCCTTTCCCATCCGCATTTTAAATTCCTCGACAAAGGACCACACCAACAGCGGGATATCTTCAGGACGATCACGAAGTGGGGGCATCAAAATAGGGAAAACACTCAACCGATAGAAAAGATCCTTTCGAAAGCGGCCCTCAGCCACTTCCTTCTCCAAGTCGCGGTTGGTGGCGGCGATGATTCGGGCATTGGTGTGGATAGGCTTTGTGGAACCCAGCCGCTCAAAAACACCTTCTTCAAGAACCCGAAGCAGTTTGCTTTGAAGCTCCAGCGGGATTTCGCCGATTTCATCAAGAAAAAGCGTCGACCCGTCCGCGATTTCGAAACGACCGATCATCTGGGTTAAAGCGCCGGTATAAGCGCCTTTTTCCCGGCCGAACAACTCGCTTTCAATCAAAGTTGGGGGAAGAGACGCACAATTGATGGTCACCATCGGACGGCTTTTTCGTTTGCTCACCTGATGAATGAACCGGGCCAGCATCTCCTTGCCGGTCCCTGTCTCACCAAGGAGAAGGATGGTTGAATCCGTGGAAGCGACCTGCTCGGCTTCCGCCAGAATCCGTTTCATGGCAAGGCTTTGACCCACAATCTTACTATGTTCACCGATAAACTTGATCTCTTGTTTAAGATAGAGGTTCTCATTTTCAACCTGTTTCTTCAGTTTTGCAATCTCCTGGATACGGTCTTTTAGCTGGTTTTCGATCTTCACGCGGTCGGTAATATCGACTGAAATACCCATCAGCCGGCTCGATTTCCCATCCGGCTTAAGTTGCAGTTTTCCCCGCGCGCATATCCACCGGATTTGTCCGTCAGGAAGAACAATCCGGTAATCGCTGTGCAGGTTTTCCTTTGAATGAACCAACTGCTCTACCGATTGACGAACCCGATCATGATCGTCGGGATGAATTTTTCCCAAAAAACTCTGATAAGTCACTTCTTCTTCCGGCGCAAAATAAAATAATTCTTTTAATGACGACGACACCCAGACCTTTTCGGTGTCCATATCCATGCCCCACAGACCCGCCCTGGCGGCATCCGTGGCCATTCTTAAACGCCTCTCTGCCTCGCGTAAGTCCTGGTCTTTGAATTTCCGGGCAATTGCATTGGCAAATATTGTCGCAACCAAATGGAGCCGCTGCAAAATCGTTTCCGACCATGTGCGCTCGGACTGCATGTCGTTAAACGAGATAGCGCCGATAACCTGCTCGCCGGATAGCTGTAGCGGTATTGTCACATTTGCCTTGACGCCGTAATGACGCCACGTTTCCTTATCACGGGCGGCTTCGGGAGGGAGATTATCCATGGACGAAACTGTAGCTCTCCTGCCCTCCCTTATTCTTTGCTGGCTCCATGGGAAAAAATCGATTGCTCTCATCTTCTCAGGCACCGGCGGCCCTCCCAAAGGGCGATAATAATGGGTCAGAATATACGTTTCCGGATCATCATCCGACCATTGCCAGAGTGTGCTCAGATCCAGTCCCAGTAATTTGCAAACCTGGCGCTGGACGTCCATAATCTCATTATCTATCTGTTCGGACGGCAAATTAATAAAATGTGCGGAGATATCCAACAGCAGCTTATCAAAGCGAGATCCCTCCTCCGTATTCTGCTTGTAAGAAGCCCTCTCCGATTTAATAGCTTCTAATTCTTCGGTTACGACCGTCAATTGTTTTTCAGCCCGCTTGCGACGGTTAATCTCCTGCTTTAGCAGGGCATTTTGACTCTCGGATTTTTCCGGCATGCGCGTTCGTGGTTTTGGATTGTCCTTATCCATATACGGCCACCTTCATGATAAATAATCCGCAATACTTTCGTGGAAAAAATAAAATTTCCCGGACATTTGAAATAGTCATGAAAAATAATTTAACGATTTGTAATCGACAAAAATTAATAATCCCGCAGACAGTTTCAGAATATCTATTTTTAAATTTTAGTGTATACGCGCTTAAGCGGGAAGTTTCCGGATGTTTAAAAAAAATATCAAGAAAGCATTCAATAGTAAATGTTTAAAATAGCGGATTGTGAAACCTTGGTACATGAGACGAACAGACCATTATCCGGCATCCACTCAGGATATCGCGAAATATCGATTAATTGCTCAAAAACCACTTCAATCGGCCGACTAATGGTCGCGTCTATATGAACCTTGATCATAATCCCTCCAATCTTTCCACTCCTCTAAATATATAAAGGAATTATTCTTCTGTCGCCACCGTTATATCCCATTATGAAGTATTGAAAGAATCAGGCAGGTGCGTTCACTTGCTGAACGGCCCAAAATACATGCTGGCGCCAGATCAAAAAAGCTTTTTGACTTATGGCCAAAGCAAACCGACGAATTCTTCTTTATGGCAATTCAGTTATCCTCGGATCAATCGGGGCTTGCCTGAGTCGCTACATAACTTGCATGAAGAGATCCGCCGGTTTTATGCCCAATGTGTGGCGCCTCACATTGGCGCACTCGGTCCGGTAAAACCGGTCATTGATCAGATAACGACCCTGCTGGATGAACGAGGGGATTGCCCCTCCTGTTGTGATAATTCGGATGAAGAAGAGGCTTTATCCGGGATTTCTTTGCGGGAGCACTCAATCCGCGCGGCGCGGATCGCGATGGATATGATTAAAAAGTCGCACCGCGACTATGAGATGATCGTCGGCAAGGTCCTCATTATCTGCCTGGGACATTGCCTGGGGATGTTGTCCACCGCGGAGGTTATCGGCGGGGTAGGGGCAAAGACGCTTATTGTCCTTGATCCGCTGATTGATGATCTTCCCTACAAGCAGGACATTATCACCGCTATCCGCACATTTTCCGGTAATCACCCCAGGACCGATGAGGCCAAAATATTGAAGGCGGATGCTTTGCCGCCAGAAAAACTGAAATGGAGCGGGCAATCGTCCTTTCTGAAATGAGAAAAACACACGGATTGGGTGAAAAAGACCCTCAATTACATCATTTACGAACGAGACAACGCCTTTAAGCCCATCATATTCACCTCCAACCTCTCCCTTGACGAGATCGCGGAACGCGTCGACAAACGCATATCCTCAAGGATTGCCGGGATGGGCCAGGTGATCCGGGTCCTCGGCCCGGACTGGCGGCTCAAACGGCCTGTTAAATTAAACCCAGGGACCGGTGGCTACCCATTTGCTGAAGCTTAAGTGGCCGGAATTTATTTCCATTACAAACGGATTTTTTGGTTTATATTACCATCTCCAAATAAGGTTTCATCACCCTTTCTACTTTGCAAACACGCGCATTCTGTAAAATCTCTCCAATATTGAATTCCTTCCTTGCCTTATAAAGTTTCAGAGCTTCAAGAACGATATCCATGCCGATTTTGTTTCTGAATTTGAAACAATCCGCCAGTGTTTTTTCAGGACTGTAGACACGGATCGCAACGCCATTAATTTCATGTTTTTCTATTCCTGTAGAAAGACTTTCCCTGGAAAATCGGTGAATGGACAGAGGCGGGTGGTCTATCCGCGGTGACTCAGCGCCTTTTTCAAGCGCAATGTAAACCTTGTGCGGAACCTGAGTCGTGATGCCATGGAAAGCCAGTGCGGAAACAAGACAAATAACCGCTCTGGGGATTCTCAAGGCCACTGTAACAAGATCTGGATCGGATATCGGAGCCTGTTCCGAAAGATGGTAAACCCCGCGCGAAATTTGATCCAGAATACCATTATCGCGGAGCGCATAGAGAGTTCGCGGGTGAATTCCGGATTTAATGGCCTCTGCTGTCCGGATTATTCCCCCCCTTTTTTTGATGATCTGTTGTGCTTTTTCCTGGGGAGATTTACTGCTGATCTTTTTTCTCATGGATAATTATACATATAGTTTTTATTGAATATAGGTATTTTTATCCAAAAATCAAAAAAAATCAAGATAAAAATGGTTTAAGGGAGAAGGGATGTGGAAAGATGATCATTTAAAATCCGGCACAGCTTGAGCAGGACGACATCATGTGCGAGAATGGGTCCCCAGAAGCTCGTCGGAGCACATGATCTCTTCTGCGACTTCCATAATGGCTTGAACCGGAATAGGGGATATATATTAAATGATAAAGAAAAAGCTTATTGTTCTCCCCTTGCTTTTAGTTAAGGGAGGGCTTATAAGAAAAAAACCTTGTCAACGTCTTGTCAACCTATTTTGGGGATTTTGAAAAAGGTAAGCAATCGATTTTATTAGAAAAGAGTGGCGGAAGTGCATGGGAATCGAACCCACCTAGGACGGTATTAACGCCCTACACCGGATTTGAAGTCCGGGAGCCCCACCAGTGAGCTTGGCACTTCCATTTGCATTCTTAATTTATTAAAGTAATGAATCGGCTCGATTCTTGTCAACAGATTTTTAGCAGGCTCACAGGCGGTAAAGATATGTTAAACCAACAACGGCTCATCGATACGTTTAAACGGCTGGCCTCCATTGACAGCGTTTCCAGGGAAGAGGCCCAGATTTCACGGGAAATTCAGCAGATGGCAGCGCCCATGGCCCACCGCATCCTCATCGATCAGGCAGGGTCTATGATCAACGGGAATACCGGCAACCTGATCATAAAAATCAAGGGGGACCCGAAGGTCAAGCCGCTTCTCATCAATGCCCACATGGATACGGTTGAGCCGGGCAGGGGGGTGACACCGGTGTTTGCAGACGGCGTATTCACCAGTGACGGAACCACGGTCCTGGGAGCCGATGATAAGGGCGCAATTGCCATCATCGTCGAGACGCTGCGAATTCTCCATGAAAATAACATTCCCCACGGCCCGCTTGAAATCGTGTTTACCGTTGCCGAAGAAATCGGTTTGATGGGTGCCAAAAACCTGGATTTCGATCTGATTTCCGCTGAATACGGCTATGCCCTGGATACGGCGGATACGGAAAGCATCATCGTCCAGGCGCCATCGGCGAAGCGGTTTGAAATCCGGATGTACGGCAAGGACGCCCATGCGGGCGCAGACCCGGAAAAAGGGATCAATGCCATCTGGCTGGCGGGAAAAGCCATCTCCGGGTTGCGGCTGGGGCGTGTGGACCATGAAACCACCAGCAATATCGGCGTCATCGAGGCCCGCGGGGCCACCAATATCGTCCCCAATCTGGTCCGCATCCAGGGCGAGGCCCGCAGCCATAACGATAAAAAACTGGAGCAGGAAGTCACCGGCATCGTGTCCGCGTTTGAAGAGGCGGCGGCGGAATTCAGGCGGGCGCACCACACGGAGGATCTGCCCCGGGTGGAAGCCGACATCGAACACGAATTTCCCAGGACTTTTATCCCGGAGGACCATCCGGTGGTTTCGTTGGCCCGGTCAGCGGCGAAAAATCTGGGCAGAACCATCACTCCCCGGAAGACCGGCGGGGGGGCGGATGCCAACATCTTTTTCGGCAAGGGGATCATCACCGGCGTCATCGGAACCGGCATGAAGGACATCCACAGCGTCCGTGAATCGATCCGCCTGGCGGACATGGAAAAAACAGTCCATCTCCTGCTGGAGATCATTTCCATGCACCACAAAGCCGGCGGCGCCATATGATCGCCTATTTCGACTGTTTTTCCGGCATCAGCGGGGACATGACCCTGGGGGCGTTCATCGATGCGGGCGTCGATCCGGACTGGCTGCGCCGCACACTCAAGGTCCATCTGCTGGAAGGTTTCGACCTGACCGTCTCGCAGACTTCCCGGCATGGCATCTCCGCCAAAAAGGTGGAGGTGGTATCGCTGGACAAATCGGAGCGCAATTATGCCGACATTGTCCGGCTCATCGAGGCCTCTTCATTGCCGGAAAGGGCTAAAATTCTTAGCCTTTCCATGTTCGACAAGGTGGCCGAAGCCGAAGGGGCCATCCATAACCGCCCCAGAGAAACGGTCCATTTCCATGAACTGGGGGGGATCGATGCCATCATCGACATCGTGGGAACTGCTCTGTGCGTGGACCACCTGAATATTGAATCCGTATCCGCCTCGCGCCTCCCCCTGGGCAGCGGGTTTGTTCAATGCGCCCACGGGTGTCTGCCCGTGCCGGCGCCGGCCACGCTGGCCATCCTCAAGGATGTACCGGTATACGATCCGGGTGTGGCCGGTGAAATGGTCACCCCCACGGGTGCGGCCATTATCAAAACGCTGGCGGACCACTTCGGCCCCATGCCGGATATGGTCATCCGGAACACCGGATACGGGTCGGGCAGTGCAGATTTTAAAGAGCGGCCCAATCTGCTCCGCATCGTCCTGGGTGAGCCCCTGCTGTCGGCGGACACGGTGTCCGTGATCGAGACCTGCATCGATGACATGAACCCGGAGATTTTTGGTTTCCTGATGGAGCGCCTGTTCGAGGATGGGGCGTTGGATGTCTGCTACATGCCGGTGTTCATGAAGAAAAACCGGCCCGCCACCCTGGTGCAGGTCCTCTCTCCCCTGCACCTGAAGGAAGCCCTGATCCGGCGGATACTTTCCGAAACCACGACCCTGGGGGTCCGGCATCATGAAGTGAACCGGCGCATTCTGGAGCGGGAAATCATCACTGTTGAAACCGAGTGGGGAATCGTTTCAGTCAAAAAAATCCGTGGTCCCGGCGGCGGCTGGCGCCTGGTGCCGGAATACGAAACCTGCGCTGAAATCGCACGGCAGCAGAATCTGCCTATCCGCCAAATCTATGAGCGGGTCAGCCGTCAGGCGGAATCCGGGCGGAAATAGCCGCCAAATATCCTTACGTTTACCTTGACACAAACTGCTGTCTGAATATAAAACCAACTACGACGCAGCACACGGGTTGGAATTGTCATGGCCGCACCCAATTCGGATCATATTCGAGCCTTTATCGCCGTTGCCGTTCCCGATGCGTTAAAAAGCATCCTGTGCGGGATACAGGAGGATCTCAAGCGCCGGCGAATCCGGGCCCGGTGGGTGCTTCCCGAAAGCATGCACCTGACACTGAAATTTTTAGGAGATGCGGCGCTCTCCGATGTCGAGATGATCCGCCGGGCCATGACGGCAGCCGCGGAGGCAGCCGCCCCGATGACCCTGGCCGTCAAAGGCGTCGGCGTATTTCCGGGCGTGCGGCGGCCAAACGTGATCTGGACCGGTATCCATGGACAGACCGACGAGCTGGCCGATTTTCATGCCGATCTGGACAGCCGTCTGGCCGAACTGGGTTTTTTGCGGGAAAACCGGAAATTTACCGGGCATCTGACCCTGGGCCGTTTCAAGGATAGAGTCCGTCCGGATCAGTGCATCGAACTGATTCAAGCCTATGCGGGGCTTGCATCCGATCCATTTGTCGTCGAAGCCGTCCACTTGTATAAGAGCGATCTTCTGCCTTCCGGTGCGGTCCACTCCCGATTGTTTACCGCGCCCCTGAAGAGGTGAAGACAGCGCGCGGATGGGTGCATGGCCGTATACGTATGTGCGGGCAGGCAGATATTAATGTTTAATTTTCCAGGAGGCCCAAAATGAGCAGAACCGCTGAAAAGGAAAAGGCGGTCGAGTCCGCCATCACCCAGATCGAAAGACAGTTCGGCAAGGGATCCATCATGAAACTGGGCGCGAATGTGGTCGTGAGCGTGCCGGTGATTCCCACGGGTTCCATTGCCCTGGACAAGGCGCTGGGCATCGGCGGCATTCCCCGGGGACGGGTGACGGAAATCTACGGGCCGGAATCTTCCGGGAAAACAACGCTTGCCCTGCATGTGGTGGCCGAAGCCCAGAAACAGGGCGGCATTGCCGCCTTTATCGATGCCGAGCATGCCCTGGACACCTCCTATGCGCGAAGGCTGGGGGTCAACTGTGACGAACTGCTGGTTTCCCAGCCGGATACCGGTGAGCAGGCACTGGAAATTGCGGATATGCTGGTGAGATCCGGCGCCATCGACGTGCTGGTAATCGACTCCGTGGCGGCGCTGGTTCCCCGGGCTGAAATCGAAGGGGAAATGGGCGACTCCCACATGGGCCTGCAGGCCCGGCTCATGTCCCAGGCCCTGCGGAAACTCACCGCCACCATCAGCAAGACCATGACCTCGGTCATATTTATCAACCAGATCCGCATGAAGATCGGCGTAGTGTTCGGCAATCCCGAAACCACCACCGGCGGCAATGCACTGAAATTTTACGCTTCGGTCCGGTTGGAAATCCGCCGTACCGGGGCCATCAAGGATGGCCAGGAGATCACCGGAAACCGCACCCGGGCCAAGGTGGTAAAAAATAAAATGGCTCCGCCGTTCAAAGAGGCGGAATTTGACATTATGTACGGCGACGGCATTTCCGCCGAGGGCGATCTGCTGGACCTGGGGGTGGAGGCCGGCGTTATCGAAAAGAGCGGATCCTGGTACTCCTATGAAGGCGAACGGATTGGACAGGGTCGGGAGAATGTCAAATCCTTCTTCAAAGACCACGCGGACTTGTACGCCCAGGTGCGCGATAAGGTCCGGGCGGCGGTGGGATTGTCGGTAAAAGAAGTCCCCGCCGAAAAAACGGAGACGGCTCCGGGAAAGAAAGCGGAGAAGAATTAAGGACGGAGGATGGATGACCGGAGACGAGATACGGAAGAAATTTTTCGATTATTTTAAGCAAAATGGCCACCAGATTGCCAGGAGTTCGTCGCTGATCCCGCATGATGACCCGACCCTTTTGTTTACCAATGCGGGAATGGTCCAGTTCAAGCGGGTTTTCCTGGGGGAGGAAAAGCGAGAATACACCCGGGCCGCCACAAGCCAGAAATGCCTGCGGGCCGGGGGCAAGCACAACGATCTGGAGAATGTGGGCTATACCGCCCGGCACCATACCTTCTTCGAAATGCTGGGGAATTTTTCCTTCGGCGATTATTTCAAGAAGGAAGCCATCTCCTACTCCTGGGATCTGCTGGTCAACCATTTCGGGCTGCCGGCTAAAGAACTGTGGGTTTCGGTATATCTGGATGACGATGACGCCTACAACCTCTGGAAGGATCACATCGGCATGCCGGCCGAGCGGATCGTCCGGCTGGGAGAGAAAGACAACTTCTGGTCCATGGGGGATACCGGCCCCTGCGGCCCCTGTTCCGAAATCCTCATCGACCGGGGGGCCGCGTACGGCTGCGAACGGCCCGATTGCGCCCCGGGGTGCGACTGCGACCGGTATCTGGAAATCTGGAATCTGGTGTTCATGCAGTACAACCGGGACGAGGCCGGTAATTTGAACCCGCTGCCCCGGCCCAGCATCGATACCGGTATGGGACTGGAACGCATTGCAGCCGTCCTCCAGGATGTGCCCACCAATTATGACACCGATCTGTTTGTCCCCGTCATCGCCAGAATCGAGGCGCTGTCCGGCCACAAAAAGGGCGAGAATCCCGATGCGGATATCGCCATGAAGGTCATTGCGGACCACAGCCGGGCGGCGGCGTTCCTGGTGGGCGACGGGGTGCTGCCTTCAAACGAGGGCCGGGGATACGTGCTGCGGCGCATCCTGCGCCGGGCGATCCGCTACGGCCGAAATATCTCGCTGACCGCCCCTTTTCTGCACGAAACCGTTCAGACGGTGTTTGAGGTGATGAAATCGGGCTATCCCGAACTTCAGGATGCCAGCGCCTTTATCACCAATGTCATCAAAAACGAAGAAGTGCGGTTCTCCGAAACACTGGACAACGGATTGAAGCTGCTCAACGAAACCATTGCCGGACTGGAACGAAAAAGCCAGACCACCATCCCCGGCGACGTGATTTTCAAACTTTACGACACCTACGGGTTTCCGGTGGATATCGTCCGGGATGTGGTGCGGGACCAGGACCTGTCCCTGGACATGGAGGGGTTCAATGCCGCCATGGACGAGCGGCGGGAAATGTCGCGCTCCGTGATTTCGTTTTCGGGCATGAGCGATGCCTACCGCAACTACACCGCCTCTGTTTCGAAGCTTCCCGAGTTTGTGGGCTATGACCGGCTGAGCGCCGAATCGACCATCGATCTCATCGTAACGGAAAACCGCAGTGTTGACAGTGCTGCCGAAGGCCAGGAAGTGGAAGTGATTACTCCGCTCACCCCCTTTTACGGCGAGTCCGGCGGACAGGTGGGGGATGCGGGCGTCATTTCCGGAACCGGTTTTGAAATCCGGATCGAAGAGACAGTAAAGGATCCCACCGGGTTGATTATACATAAGGGGAAAGTGGTTTCCGGGACGGTGCGCCCGGGGGAACCGGCCGTGCTGGCTGTGGACGGTCAAAAGCGCAGGGCCACGGCCTTGAATCACACGGCCACGCATCTGCTGCATGCGGCCCTGAGATCCGTGCTGGGCGATCATGTCCGCCAGTCCGGCTCCTATGTGGCCCCCGATCGCCTTCGTTTTGACTTCACGCATTTTTCCCAGGTGACGGAAGACGATCTCGGCCAAATCGAAACCATCGTGAATGAACGCATCCGGGACAACATGCCCGTGGCGGTGACGGAGATGTCCGCAGAAGAGGCCCTGGGCAGCGGCGCCATGGCTCTGTTCGAGGAAAAGTACGGGGACCGGGTCCGGGTGGTGGAATTGGGCAGCGTCAGCCGTGAACTGTGCGGGGGGACCCATACCGGGCGCAGCGGCGACATCGGCCTTTTCAAGATCGTTTCCGAATCGAGCGTGGCCTCAGGGGTGCGCCGGATCGAGGCGGTCACCGGTGCGCAGGCTCTGGCTTATGTCCAGCAGTTGATCCGGATACTAAAAGAAACAGCCGCGCTGGTGAAGGACCGGCCCGAGTCGGTTTGCAAACGGGTGGAGGCGCAGATTTCCCATCAGCGCGGACTGGAGAAGGAACTTGACCGGCTGAAACTCAAGATGGCCGCCTTGTCGGCCGGCCGGGTGGAAGATGAGATCCGATCGGTAAACGGCATTTCGGTGATTGCCAAAAAAGTGGAAGCGGATTCGCCGGCTGCATTGCGGGATCTGGCCGATCGGTTCAAGGATAAAATCGGCTCCGGGATCGTAGTCCTGGGGGCGGCAGCCGGCGACAAGGTGATGCTGATCGTCATTGTGACCAAAGACCTGCTGGAGAAATACCATGCCGGCAAGATCATCAAGTCGGTGGCGGCCGAAGTGGGCGGCGGCGGCGGCGGCCGGCCGGACATGGCCCAGGCCGGCGGATCAAAGCCGGAAAATCTCGACAAGGCCCTGGAGAAGGTGTTCGATTTGATCTGACGGGGCGTAATGGGTCTGGCGTTTTTTCTGTCCGCGACACCCCCCAAGCCCCCCTCAAGGGGGGAATTTTCGTTTTGGGGTTTTTATTTGGCCATTTATCATTTCTCCCGGTGTCTTGTGCGGGTAAAGACCACCTCTCAATCGGGGAATAAACCACATGAAGAGAGGATACTTCTTAATCCCCCCTTGAGGGGGGCTTGGGGGGTGCCGCGCTTATCGGAAAAAGGGCATTTCTTTCTATCCGTAAATCGCTTAATGAAGCATCAATGCCACACATAAAAAAAGCCGGGCCGTTTACGACCCGGCTTTTTTTATTATTTGCCGAAGGCCTCGTCAAAAGAGACGGTGGGCGGCTTGGGGGGCAGCATGGCATTCATGCGGACGGCATCGGTCAGCGCCGCCTGTGAATCCGGGTCCACCCACCAGTAGGACAGGGCGCTGCTCTCATCGCCGTACTTGGAGAGCACCGTGGGCGGGGTGCCGAATTTGTTCCAGTACAACAGCCGCGTGTAATCGATGTTCCACAGCAGGACATAGGGAAAATCGTTATAAAGAATCTGGTCGATTTGCCGGTAAATCTGATTTCGTTCATTGATATCGAAGAGGGTCCGCTGCTTCTCGATGAGTGCATCCACGGTCTTGTTCTTAAACCCGGTGATGTTGTTTCCGCCCTTCCGGTCCGCTTCAGTGGACAGCCACATGCTTTCCGGGTCTTTAAACACGCCCGAACTCCAGGCCGCCCAGGTCATCTGGTAATTGTACTCCTCCATGTCCCGGGCCCAGGCGGCCCAGTCCTTCTTGTCGATGTTCATCTCGATGCCCACATCCTTTAAATCCTCGGCATAAATGGCCAGAAATTTGTCCGAGGAGGCATCCCGGGAGAGGAAGTTGAAAGAAAACCGCTGGCCGTTCTTTTCCAGGTAGCCGGTCTGGGGATTGACTTTCCAGCCCGCTTCGGCCAGCAGTTCCCGCGCCTTTTTCTTGTCCATTTCGATGACCGGGTTGGGGCAGGGGTGGTCTTTTGAATAGAGGTCCTCGAAATAGGACCGGTGCAGGAAATACTGGTTGTACATCAGGGTCTGGTTCATTTCCCGGCGGTTGAGCAGATAAGCCATGGCCTTTCGGACCCGGATATCGTCAAATGGAGGCTTGCGCATGTTCATGGCAAATCCCTGGAACCCCACCGGGTTGTGGTTCTTGATCTTTTGCTTGATGATGTGGTTTTTGAAAAAGGGTTCGCCGTTGGTCTCATTGATCCAGATGCGCGAAGTGTACACCGGGAATATGTCGATAAGCCCCTTTTTGAAGGCCTCGAAGGCGTTGGTCCGCTCGGCGAAGAACATGTAGGTGAGGGTTCCGAAATTGCCCTTGTACTGATTCCGTTTGGCATGGATCATCCACCAGTCATCCCGGCGCTTGAGCTGCAGCGACGTGCCCTCGTTGATGGGGCCGAGGCGGTAGGGGCCGGAAACCACCGGAAATTCGAAATTGATGGTGTTGAAATCCAGTTTTTTGTAGGCATGCTCCGGCATGATCTGGAAGCCGCCGGCCGCCTGAAGGTTTTTCCAGTGGATTTCTTTGGCGGTAAACCGGATGGTCTGATCATCCACCACCACCGGCGGTTCAAAGCGCTCCATGGCGATCTTGTTGGGGCCGGTGAGGTTCTTGGGATCCATGATGGCATCATAGGTCCATCTCACGTCCTTTGCCGTCACCGGCTGGCCGTCGCTCCAGCGGGCGGTTTTATCGATGTGGAAGGTGAAGGTTTTTTTGTCTTCCGAAATGGTCCAGGAATCCGCCAGCCCCGGCTCGTAATCCAGGGTGATGGGGTTCATGGACAGGAGTGTTTCGAACATGGAGCCAAACACTTCCGCGGAAAGGACGTTGTTGTCCAGGTAGTAGTTGAGGCTCTTGGGATATTGTCCGCCGAAAACAGAGACTTCACCCCCGACAATGGCATCGGGGGAGGCGATGGGGTCGATCCGGTCCTTCCAGTCCGGCCCCGGAAAAGTCTTGCCGCCTGCGGCCCAGAGGGATGCCCCTGAAGGCAAACCGATCAGCAGGCAAAGGATGAGGGCGAATTTTTTCATGAGGATTGGTTTCCTTTAAGGACATCGATCATGGTAAAGACACGGCCTTTGCTTCCGGCCTCCATTTTGCGGCAAAGAAACATGACCGCATCCAGGGTCCCCCCGGCATAGATGTCCCGTCCGTTGATGTTATGGGTGAAGCTGAATTTTACGGTATCGTCCGGCGAGGTCAGGCTGTAGGTGTGCCACCCGTGTCCCGTCAAATAGGCTTCCGGTATGCCCATCTGGTTTTTCTGTATTTCCGGGTCCCGGATCTGGACGATATCGTCGTTTTTAAAAGGCACTCCCAGTGCATTGAAATAGGTTACCATGGCTTTGGCCGTGCCGCTGGTATCCACCTTGGTCTGCTGGTGGCTTTCCGTAATATTCAAGTGATAGCCGGCGAACAGTCCCGGAAAATTTTCGGCGGCGTATTCCATCATGGCCTGGAATCCCACGATCTGCTTGACCATGTTGGGCGCGATCACGGCCGAGATGGATGAGGCGCGGACCGTCTCTTCAAGGGCGGCCCGATCCCCGCCGGTGGTTCCCATGACAAAGGGAAGATCGTTTTTACAGTAAAAGCGCGCATTATCGTTTACGGCTGCCGGCAGGGTGAAATCAATGGTGATAAAAGAGCCATGCGCGGAAAGGATCTTTTTAATTTCAGCGGACCGGTCCGCCGGTGTTACCAGGCGCACGGATACGTCTTTTACCATACAGGAGTTCTCCCCGATATCCGGCCCGGTCAACGACCAGGGGATCAGCTTAAATCGGCTGTCGCTCAGCACGTGTTCGGCGATATTGATGGCTACTTTTCCGGGAATCCCATTGATCATGACATTGACTGGTTGCATATCGACCTCGCAAATTCATCAGGATAATTGAAAAATCAAGATAACACAGCAGGAACAAGGTTTCAAATATTGACCGGTTTGTTTCAGCCTGCAGGTTTCGGCATTTGCGCCCGGGCTTTAACCTTTGCTGCTTTTCGGGCTTCTGAAACGGTGTTTTGAAGTTTTTTGATGTGACGGGAATCCAGGTGCTGAAGCTGTGCCGTAAGCGTCTCCAGGGCGATGGGGATATAGTCGGCAAAGAACGCCTTTTTTTTCCGGCCGGCCAGGAACCCGAAGGCACCCAAAGCCTGGAGCAGGCGGGTGACCGCGCAGAAGCGGTATCCTTTGATGAATTTTTCCGCATCCAGGCGGGCCTGCTTTTTAAATGCGCTTAAGGCATATTCCAGCAGCCGCTCCTTAATCGAAGGGGACAGATGAACATAAGGGTCGCATAGCAGCGCGGCCAGGTCGTACTGCACCGGCCCCAGGCGCCCACCCTGAAAATCGATGAATCCGATGCGGCCGTCTTTCACCATGATATTGCGCGATTGAAGATCCCGGTGCATGAATCCGGAAACCGCGTTTTCAAGCAGATTTGCGGCGATCCACTCAAACTCGGATTCCATGGCCTCATAGGAAAGGCCGATTCCCAGGTATTGGTTGAGCAGGGCTTCCACAAAGTACCGGCATTCCCGCTCCAGGATCAGCTCCCGGTCATAGCGGGGGGTCTGATACGGCCAGTCCGGATCGAACCCGTCTGCCCCGGCAAGGGACATATGGGCCAGATGATCGATCACCTGTTTATACAGATCGATCACCTGTTCCGGCCGGTGGCGGGCCAAAACAGCCGACTGCAGGTGAATATCGCCCAGATCCGCCATGTAGGCGATGCCCGAGAACCGGTCGGAAAAGTAAATTTCCGGCACGGGGACCCCGGTTTTGAGCAGGTGGCTTCCGATGTTTACGAAGGCGTCGATCTCGGATGTTTCCGATCCTGCGGTGATGCCGTGGTCGGCCATGATCAGGGAGCGGCCTGCAGATGTGATCCGGTACCACTTCCTGTCCGAGCCGTCGCCGGCAAGCAGCACGCGGGTAACCGGCGCTTCGGGCGGCACTCCGAAGGCCCGTTGAAAGGCGGCCGGCATTGTCTGTTCATACACCGCCTCGAAATAACTTTCCGGCGTGCCCACATCGCGCCAGTAATGGTTTTTGGCCATATACGCCGCCAGGGTGCAGCCGCTGTCGATCATGTGCTGAAAAATACCGATGCTGCCGACGGACCGGTTTTCCGGGATCCAGTCAATCACCTGCGGGTCTAAAACCTGTATGCCGGTAAAAGCCAGTTTGACGGCCGGATCCGCCGGTGGATCTTCACGAAAGCTTGCGATGCGGTGGCACTCGTCCACCCAGACCTTGTTGAATTGCTGATAATCATGCATGACCAGGGTGGCGGGATGGGGATGTCCCAGGTGAAACCGGTAAATGGCGGCAAAATCGAGGTCGGTGACGATGTCGCTGTTGATGACCAGAAAAGGCTGGTCCTTCAAAAAGGCCGAAACATTGCGGATGGCGCCGCCGGTTCCCAGGATTTGCGCTTCAAAGGCGGTTTCAACCGGCACGGGATAGGACCGGGCGCGGACAAATTCGGCGATCTGCCGGTGCAGGTGGTGAATATTGAGGATAATGCCGGTGCATCCCGATTCGATGAGCCGTCCGATGATCCGATCCACCAGCGGGCGGCCGTTGATGGGAAAGAGCGGCTTGGGAAGGATTTGGGTATGCGGCAGGAGCCGGGTCCCGTATCCGGCCGACAGAATCAGTGCTTTCATAGAAAAATTCAGCTGTAATTGACGAAAAGGTTTTCGAAAGAACGCGCTCGGCGCAAAACCGCGGATCAGCCGGGCAGATAGCGCCGGTACTCCTGGATGACCTTCTTGTAAAATTCGATCTTATCCCGGTCGGATTCCGGATTGATCAGGCCGTGGCTGGTAAAGAAAGTGACGGCATTCTTGTAATTGATTCTCGACAGCGATTCGCGCCGCTGGATTTCATTTCGCTTGTACATCCGGGTGCCCATGGATTCGATTTTTTTAATGTAATCCTTGACATCGAAAATGGACTGCTTGGTATATCGCCGGATGAAATTGAGCACCACCCAGTATGCCTCGAAGTAGGGGGCGAGGAAACCGGCAAACAGGTTGAGTTTCCTGAATCCGGCGGAGGTGAGATTATACGTGTCCGGAAGGGCGGGGTGGGGCATGATAATGGCATCGTCAATAAAGGATTTGAGGTTTTTGCGGACGATGATCTCCACCGGCTGCTCCGGATCGAAGATAAACTCGTTTTCGAAAAATTCCTGCAGGAATTTGTAGCTGGCATGCAGGTCCGTGGCCGAGAACTGAAACGCATCCTTCTTGAGAATGCCCAGTGCCGTGAACGCGGCCGGAATGAAATGAATGATGCCGTTGTTCTTGTAATAATCCAGCGCCGGCCGTTTGGCCTCTATGACCTTAAACATCGGGTTGGCATCGGGCACATTTGAAAATTCGGATGCGCCTTTTTCAAGCAGCTTGTTCTGGGCAAAGGATTCGAGCACGTGGTTGAACGCGCTGGCCCGATCGATCATGAGGGTGTCGGCCAGATTGACGTTCTGTGACATGAGATACGACATGTAGGTTTCCACCTGGTCCATGAGTTGATTGTAATAGAAGCGCTTCTGCTGGCTGTTGAGTATGGCTGCGGCCACCACCCCGTGGGGGGTAACCACAGACACCCGGTTGATGGCGCCCACCATCTTTCTGCCGAATTCCATGAACATGCCCCTGGATTTTCCCGTCTCCGTTGAAGCCGGGTCGAGCAGATCCAGGTATTCACGAAGGGAAAAGGGTTCGTGAAAATTCAGGTAGATCTTGCCATATTTTTTTTTCAGGAATTTTCGTGCCTTGATGACGTTTTTAAAATTTTCAGGCGTTTTTTTGCCGCCCTCGATTTCATGAATGTATGCGCTTTCCTCGAGCACACGATCATATCCGATGTAAATGGGAACAAAATACATGTCCTGCCAGTTGTTATCGAGAAATGCTTCGATGAGCAGGGACAACAGCCCCACCTTGGGCGCCAGCAGCTTTCCGGTGCGGCTTCTTCCCCCTTCGACGAAAAATTCGACGTTAAAACCCTCTGCCAGGATTTTCTGGATATAGGCGGCGAATATTTTGGGATACAGGGGATCGCCCTTGAAGGTCCGGCGGAGAAAAAAAGCACCGCCGCCCCTGAAAATGGGGCCGAGGGGCCAGAAAGATAAATTTTTGCCCGCCGCGATCAGGGGGCAGGGCATGTTGTTGTTGAAAAATACGTAAGAGAGGATCAGGTAGTCCAGATGGCTCTTATGGCAGGGAACCAGGACCAGCGGGCCTTTTTTGGAGATCCGCTTGATCCGGTCCAGTCCCCCGGTATCGACGACCATCCCTTCGAAGATATGCTTGAACACCCACCGGAGCACCACATCGAATACCCGGATCATTTTCAAATTGTAATTGGACGCGATTTCATCCAGATGCTGAACGGCGCGTTTGTGGGCCTGGTGTATGGAGACGTGCTCGCTTTCGCCGTAATCGACGATTGTTTTCTGGACTTTTTGATTGGTGAGCAGTTCCTCCATGATTTCCAGACGGGATTTGAGCCGCGGTCCGGTGATGGTCTGACGGTGCCGGTTCAATTGGAGCAGCAGAAATCGCCGGAGGGCGACCGCCTGGTTGGCCGCGCCCATAGTGGCGATTTCAGGGCGGTTTAGAAAATCAGTCAGATAAACGGGATCGCCTGTTTCGATGATGATTTTTTTGGGACTTTTGATCAGGGCCACCAGGCGCCGGAGACGCCCGGGGTTTTCGGCGGTACCGAAGATCATGTCGATAAATGAGAGTTTGGTGGTTTCCGGCGCCTTGCTGAACAGCATCAGCTGAGGAAAAAAGATGATGGGCCGGTCCGCGGATTTCTGCATCCCGATGAGAAAGTGAAAGGGGTCTGTTTTTGACTTGACGAACCGGCGGTAAAATCCTTTTTCTTCCACCAGTGAAATCAGGCCCGTTTCCCCGCCGCACAGTTTATCATATATAAAGCCGCTGTTGTAAGGATTGGGAAATGACAGATGCTTGGCAAAATACCGGATGTGGGTCCAGGCAATGGCGAAAAACCGCCACGGCTGCCAGAGCATCAGGGTGTAATCCAGGCCGATGCTGGGATGGGGGATGTTTTCCTGCTGAAACCGGGTATGATAAAAATAAAATTCGAACGGGCTTTTGTACTTGTTCACCAAAATGATAATGCCCCGGTCTTTCGCATTCGAAATGGACTGGGTTTCCGTCGGCGGGATTTTGATTCCCGAAAAAAGGAGCTTGAATATCAGCTGGGATAAAAACCCGGTGTAAGGCGGCAGATAACAGCCGAAATGGCGGCCGGGCTTGGACGTTTTGCGGCCGAACCATTTTTTACGGCCGGAATGACTGCTTTTTATCATCCGATTCATTTTCATCCGGTTCACTCACGATGGTGCGCATGTTCATCACTTTTTGCCGCCGCTTTCCCGGCAAAATCCTTAAAAAACCGGATCGGTCCCCCCTCTTTGGATCAGGGCGGCGATGGCAATCCGAAAATATTATCAATTTGCCGCTATGTTTGCAAGCGCAATTGCGGTGAACTCCGGCGCCTTGATCATCCTGATCCGGCATCGCCTGATCCGGAATCGACTGGCAAAAATTTCTTTGCCCAAAAAATGTGTATCGAGAATGCGGATGCCCTTTTACGAGGCCAGCAAAGATGCGCTTGAAGGATAGGAATGGAAAAATTTTGCCTTGCTTTACTAAAAGGATTATGGTAGAAAATAATATTATTCATCAGGCTGAATTAAAGAGAAACACATCAAAATATAGAAGATATTCACTGTTAATTTCAAAGGAGGAGTCGGATTTATGAAGACATTGATAGGTGGTGCAATAGCGGCGGTTATCGGAGTCATCGGATTGGCGATTTGGTTTGAAGCGTTTTTACATCTTCTGGCGGGTGCACTCCCCATCATGCTTTTGCTCGGCGGTTGCCTGGCGCTCTATCTGGGATTTGACGAACTCAAGGATACCTGGCAGAAAGAAGGCGGCATTGCCGAAGGAGACGTGGAAACCGACTTGGATCGTTTTAAGCGGGAAAATGATGAGCTGAAAAAAGAGATTGAAACGCTCAAAGAAAAGAAATAAATCAACATCTGCGGGATCGCTGCGCCTGCTTCGTCGAAATGTGCCGGGCCGGGGCATCCCGCATGTGAATTGATTTTCTTGATTTTGTAAATATACGAACACCCCCGTGGAGATGATTCACGGGGGTGTTCGTTTTATCGGCCTTCTCCCTTCAGGTGCGTATCAATGGCGGAAGTGGCCAGTTCGTCCGCCCGCTCATTTTCCGAAACGCCGCTGTGCCCCTTGACCTTGATGATGTGAAGATCGCTGAAGGCCGCACATAATTTGCGGATCGAATCGATCAGGGGTTTGTTTTTTTGTGCTTTCCATCCGGAAATCAGCAGTCCCTGAACATAGGTGGAATCGGTATAAATCCACACCGGCAGATCGGTCCGCTTGAGTTCGGCAAGAGCGGTTCTCACCGCTTCCAGTTCAGCCACGTTATTTGTGGCTTCCCCGATATACTTTGAGATTTCGCGTTCATGCGCCCCGTAGCGCATTACGATGCCAATGCCGGCAGGCCCGGGATTTCCGGAGGAAGCGCCATCTGTATAAATGATGATGGTGTTTTCGGGATGATCCGGCTCCAGCCGCGGCTCCACCGTTTTTTCCCCGGCCGCTTTCCTTTTACGCGGTTTTTGAACAGACGTTTCGCTCCCGGCGGGAATCTCCTTAATTTGCGCGGGATCGATCCAGTATTCGTAATCCTGATCCCGCTGGTATTTGATCAGCACCCGCCCGCTGCGGACCAGCGGTTGCCCCTGTTCGTCTACAGCCATCCACACCTTGTTTTTCTTAAACATCTTCCGGATCCAGTCGCGGGCTTCTGGGTTCAAATCGTTTCCCCCGGCCTTCTATGAATAAAGATAAAATTTCTGACTCATCTGGATATAATCATTTAGTGGTCCGCGCCAGTCCGCTTCAATGGATTCGAAGGGTTCTCCGTCTTCCATGCGGATCCGGATCCGGTCATCGCCGGTGATCAGGTCAAATGGATTTTTATCCCATTCATATTCATAGGGCGGCGATTTCCATTCAAAACGGTCTGGATGGTGTTTGAAAATGGCCTCAAGCAGCCGAAGGGATGTCGCATAGGGCGAGAACTGGTACACGTCGGTGATATGCAGCTGAAATCCATGGCACGACTGCCCTGCGTATTTGTGGAAGGTGGGTTCGAAAATGATGGGCCGCAGCACCCCGCCTGGAAAACGGGTGCCGCCGAAGGAGGTCAGGATCTTTTCAATATCCATAAATGGGGCGCCGAACATCTCGAAGGGAAGCGTCGTTCCCCTCCCTTCTGAAATGCAGGTCCCTTCCCAGATGACCTGGCCGGGATAGACCACGGCCGAAGATACTGCGGGCAGGTTGGGCGACGGCGGCACCCAGGGCAGGCCGGTATGGTTGAAATACATCTTCCGTTCCCATCCCGCCATGGGCACTACCTCCAGGTCGCAGCCGATATTATGGGTTTGGTTGATATACAGGGCGAACTCACCCATGGTCAAGCCGTGGCGCATGGGTATGGGATAGCGGCCCACAAAGGATGCAAAATCGGGGTTGAGCAGGTTGCCTTCCGCCTGATGCCCGCTGACCGGATTGGGACGGTCCAGGATGATGACGGCAATTCCTGCTTGTGCGGCGGCTTCCATGCAGTATGAAACCGTTGAGGTGAAGGTGTATACCCGGGTTCCGGCATCCTGGAGATCAATGAGCAGCACGTCAATGGGGTCCAGCATTTTTTGCGTGGGTACGCGTGACGTTCCGTACAGGCTGAAAATGGGGATTTTCAGGCGCGGATCCATAAAATCGTCCGATTCGACCATGTTATCCTGCTTTTCGGCGAAAAATCCGTGCTGCGGGGAATACAGGGCGCAAAGCTGCCCCGGAAAATGTTCGCTGATGAGTTCTTTCGCATGCCGAAAGGTTCGGTCAACGGAAGCCGGGTTGCACAGAAGGCCCAGTCGTTTGCCGGACAGGCGCCCGGGGCGCATCCGGATCAATTGCTCAAGTCCCGTGATCACGTGTGTCATACGATAATATTTACCTCCAGAAGGCGTGGGTGTGAATTTAACCGAGCAGATGAACGGCTTTCACCGGTGTAAACCGCAATCAACTGAAATGGTAACAAATAAAATCATGCCGTCAAAGGAGCGTCACCGAATTGTCGCTTTATCCGCAATTTTTTTTAAAAATTGACAAAAAAAAGAGCAAATGAAAGATCGAAAGTTTGGCGGACCGGCCAGTGAAACCGTCAATTCAACTCAAGCGGCTCATTTTTTCTACATAAAAGCGGATTTTGATAAATTGTCTGAAGTTCTGAATAGTTGTACTAACCCGATGTCTAACATGTTTAGAATCATATGAATATACAATGTTTATAATTTGCCGCTCAAGGGGATGCGAGCGCTTGTGATCAGAGTTGACGGAGCGCGGTATATCCCTTATAAGAGGAGTCAATTGACGGCTGAGAGTTATCAGCAGGAAACAACGTTCTTTTACACCCGATGTAACACCCTTCCGTTTTCGGATTCTTTGATCCTCCGCATCTTTTTAACTGATTTTATATACAGCAACAAGTAGTATTTGGATATTTTGAACGGCCCGTGGTTGACCTTTTTTTGATGACAAGGAACTGATTCACTATGGAAAACGTATGGCACCGCGTAAAAGAAACTCTCAAGGAACGGATCCCCGCGCACATGTTTCAAAGATGGATCGAGCCGATCCAGTTCTTGAAACCGGCGGGAGAAAACATCGTGCTGGTCTGTCCGAATCATTTCTTAAAGAAGCGGATCATCGAAAATTTCGGAATACTGATCAGGTCCGAACTTTGCCAGGCGGCAAATTCAAAATTGAATTTCATACTGGAAGTGCCTGTAAAAGCCGAAAACAGCCAACATGCGGGGGCGGAACCATTATCTTGTGAGCGGCAGAAGCCCCGTCAGCTCCCGTTGCCCAATATGGGCAACCGGCCTAAGTACGGTCGGGTGCTGCGCCGGGATTTCACCTTCGACCGTTTCGTGGTGGGCAAGAATTGCGATTTTGCCTACATGGCCGCGCTTTCACTCGCCTCTCAGAAAAAACCGTCGCAGAACGCGCTGTTTCTGCTCTCCCCTGCGGGAATGGGGAAAAGCCATCTCTCCCAGGCGGCCGGTCACCAGATACTGGCCTCATACCCGGGCCAGCAGGTTTTTTATGTCACTGCAGAGGATTTCACCAATGAAATGGTGGAGGCGTATAAGAAAAATGCCATTGACTCCTTCAAAAGCAAATATCGCCGGTTTTGCGACGTACTGCTCATGGAGGATATCCATATGCTGTCCGGCAAGACCCGGACCCAGGAAGAACTGGCCCTCACACTCGACTACCTCTATGATTCCGGAAAGAAAATCATTTACTCCAGCTGTATGCCTTTAGGTGAAATTCCCAAGCTGAGCGAACAGCTAAAATCCCGTATTTCGCTCAGCCTGGTTTCCGAAATCGATGCCCCGGATTTCAAGACGCGCGTCAAGATTCTGCAGAACAAGGCCCGGGAAAAAGCCATGGCCATCCCCGTCGAGGTGATCGAATATCTGGCCGGTGAATTGACCCAGAGCGTCCGGCAGCTGGAAAGCGGATTAACCGGGGTCATCATGAAATCCTCCCTGATGGGTCATCCCATAGATTTGTCACTGGCTGAAAGCGTGGCCAAGAATATTGTGCTGAAGCATTATAAAATAACCGTGGAGGATATCAAAAAGACGGTATGCAATGAATTCGGCATTTCCATAAAAGACATGGTTTCCAAGTCCCGGAAACAGTCCATTGTCAGGCCCCGTCAGATTGCTATTTTTCTGGCGCGCAGGCATACCGACCATCCCATCGAAGCCATCGGGCGGAGTTTCAACCGCTATCACGCCACGGTCATTCATTCCATCAATGTGGTGCAAAAGGAGATGAAGCTCAAAAGCGATGTGTCGCGGCAGGTGGACCTGATAGAGAAAAAACTCAACGCACCCAAAAATTGATAATCCGTAGGCAGGTGCATGCTGAAACCGGACATCTACAAAAAGCTTCGGCAGATCGTGGGAAAAGACCACTGTCTTTACGCAATGGAAGATCGGGTCTGCTATGCCTATGATGCCACCGCCCACCGGTTTTTGCCCGACGCCGTGGTATTCCCGGCCAACCGTGAAGAAGTCGCCGCCATTTTGAAACTGGCCACCCAGGAAGGATTTTATGTGACCCCCCGGGGTGCAGGGTCGGGCATGACGGGCGGTTCCGTGCCCGTCAGCGGCGGGGTGGTCATGGTCATGACGCGGTTTAACCAAATCATTCAAATCGACAGGGATAACCTGGTGGCCCATGTGGAGCCAGGGGTGACCACGGGTGCATTTGCCCGGGCGGTGGAACACGAGGGCCTGTTTTATCCGCCGGATCCATCCTCCGCCGAATTTTCGACCCTGGGGGGAAATGCCGCGGAGTGCGCAGGAGGCCCCCGGGCGGTCAAGTACGGAGTCACCCGGGATTACGTGCTGGGCCTGGAGATCGTGCTTCCCGCCGGTGAGATCATCAAAACGGGGACACAGACCGTAAAGGGCGTCGTCGGATATGACCTGACCCGGCTGATGGTCGGTTCGGAAGGGACGCTGGGGGTCATCACCCGTCTTACCGTGCGTCTGCTGCCAAAGCCCGCCCTTACCCGTACACTGACGGTGATCTATGACCAGATGGAAGCCGCCGCATCCACCGTATCGGAAATCGTGCGCCAGGGAATCATTCCCGCCACCATTGAGTTCATGGATCAGGCCTCTATTATCTGCGTGGAAGAATATCTTAAAGCCGGGCTGCCTGTTTCAGCACAAGCCATGCTTATCATCGAGGTGGATGGCGGCGAACAGGAAGTGCGCCATTCCCTTGAGCGCATCGAAGCGCTTTGCCGGGATTCTGGCGCCCGGGAATTTCGCATCGCCAAAACCGAGCAGGAAGCGGCCCTGATCTGGAAAGCCAGAAAGGCGGTGTCCCCGGCTTTGTTCAAGTACGGGCCGGACAAGATCAATGAGGACATCGTGGTCCCCCGAAGCCGTATACCGGACATGGTAAAAAGGATCCGGCGGTTAAGCGCCGAGACCGGGCTGACCATGGTGAGTTTCGGCCATGCCGGCGACGGCAACATTCATTTCAACATCATGCTGGATAAAAAAGAGGCTGCCCAGAAAGAAAAGGCGGACCGGGCGGTGTCGGATATATTCGATTATACCCTTGAACTGGGCGGGACGATCTCCGGGGAGCACGGCGTGGGCATCAGCAAATCCGACTACATGTCCAGGGAAATCCATAAAGATGCGCTTGATCTGATGAAGCGCATCAAGAAGGCGTTTGATCCCGCCGGGATTTTAAACCCGGGTAAGATGCGGTTGTAATTCATTATTGGATTTTTAAGGACATCTCCTGGAAAGTAAACAGGTCTTCAAGCTGCTCAATTCCGACTTGCTCATTTTGCTCGATGGCACACTGCAGGCGCAGGGCGCAATGTTTTCGGCAAACGGTATCCGAAAGGCAGAAATCGCCGAAGCATTCCACGTACTTGGTCGCAAACCGGTTTTTGACTCTCAGCAGCAGGTCCTTCATAATAAATTCTCAATCTCCAGTAATGATAAGACGTCTTTATGAATGTGACCGTTGGTGGCCAGCAGTTCCTTGTCCATGATTCCGTAATGGCTTCCCGAAAAATTGGTTACCGATCCCCCGGCTTCCCGCGCAATAAGCGCACCGGCCGCCGTGTCCCAGGGCTTTAATCCTTCCTCCCAGAAGCCTTCAAACCGCCCGCAGGCCACATAGCACAGATCAATGGCCGCAGAGCCCAGCCGCCGCACCCCCTGGGCCGCGGAAAGGCACCTTTCGAATCGGGTCATCAGCGGATCGGTGCAGGCTTTGGCATCATAGGGAAAGCCGGTGACCAGAAGGCTGTCGGATAATCGGGTCTGTGCGGAAACCCGGATGGGATGGCCATTTAGTTCGGCTCCCTTTTCCCGGACCGCGGTGAACAGTTCGCCGGAAACCGGGTTTAAGACAATGCCCACGGTCAGCACATCGTCTATGGCAAACGCGATGGAAACGGCAAAAATCGGAATCTCGTGCGCAAAGTTGGTGGTGCCGTCCAAAGGATCGATAATCCAGCGGCATGAGGATACCGCACTGCTGTTCCCGCTTTCCTCGGCCATGAAGGCGTGTTCGGGGTAGGCAGCGCGAATGGTATCGATGATCATTTTTTCGGATTCGATATCGGCCCGGGTAACCAGGTCATCGGGGCCTTTTTTCCGGATTTCTGGCAGGTTCCCGAAATAATGAGTCAGGATTTTTGCGCCTTTGTATGCCGCACCAATCCCGACGTTTTTCACGTGATTTAAATCCATATGCCAGCACCGTACCCAAATGATCTGTTCACGTCAACAGATTATTGCCGGACCGGAGGCAGTTTCGGGCCGGGGTGAAAATGATCCGGCGGGATCTGCAAACGGCTGGCCGATCATCTGCTCCATGGCATCGATGAGCGGCGCAATGGTATCCGCCCGTCTTGCGGAAACAGGGATGCCGCCGGTTTCTCTGATCAGGGCAGCCAGGGTATCCGGATCGGTCAGGTCCTGCTTGTTCAGCACATTCAAGCGTGAAATCCGATTGAGGCTGAGGTCTTCCAGAATCCGGTCCACCGATTCCATGTGCGCCCGGCAGTCGGGATTGGCCGCATCGATGACATGGATCAGGAGATCGGCACTTTCCAGCTCCTCCAGTGTCGCCTGAAAGGCCACCCGGAGTTCCCTGGGCAGATCCTTGATAAACCCCACGGTGTCGGTGATGATCACCTCGGTGTCCCGGGGAAACCGCATGCGCTTGCTGGATGGATCCAGGGTGGCGAAAAGCCGGTTTTCCGCAAGAACATCGCTTTTCGTCAAAGTGTTGAGCAGGGTGGATTTGCCGGCATTGGTATAGCCGATAATGGAAATCACCGGCAGCCCCTTCTTTTCCCGCCTTGATTTTTGGAGCTGGCGCTGTTTTCGAACGCTTTTGAGTTCCTTTTCAATGCGGGTGATCCGGTCCCGGATGCGGCGGCGGTTGATCTCAAGCTTGGTTTCCCCGGGGCCGCGCCCACCAATACCGCCGGTCAGCCGGGACATGGCCGTGTTTTTGGTGACCAGTCGCGGAAGCATGTATTTTAGCTGTGCAAATTCCACCTGCAGCTTTCCTTCCCGGGTCTGGGCGCGCTGGGCAAAGATGTCTAAAATCAGCTGGGTCCGGTCGATCACCTTCAGGTCGATGGTGTCGGTGATGGAGCGAATCTGTGACGGGTTGAGCTCCTGGTCGAAGATAATCAGGGAGGCCCCTTCCTGCATGGCCATGATGGAAAGCTCTTCCACCTTGCCGCGGCCCATGAGGAACCGCGAGTCTGACTGGCGGCGATGCTGGATAACAGAATCCAGAACATAGATGCCGCAGGAGCGGGCCAGTTCCTTCAGTTCTTCCAGGGAGGCTTCCGCCTTGTGACGGGCCAGTGCGGTCACGCTGATGAGGATCGCCTTTTCCACACCCGAGGCGACTTCATGGGCGGCACTGATCCTCGACATTTCGGATTCAATTGCCCGGATGAGTTCTATACAGTTGATATCCAGCCTCTCGGGATCTTCGGGAGGATGAAGTTGATAAGGCGTTTTATCCGTCGGATTGGGCAAAATGCTGCCCACGTGGACCTGAAAAGGCAGACCCGCAGATGTCAGGGTTACCGCGGCGATCAGGTCCAGACGAAGCAGGGTCAGGTCGGTCAGGTCTTCACGGGAGAGCTTTTCGTCTTTTAGATGGGTGTGGATATACCGCAACCCTTTGAGCCGGCCAGGCGGGGTTTTGTATTCGCTGGTATCCGGAAGCAGAATGCCGTTGGGATCCCCCACCAGGACGGAAACGACTTTCCCCGAGCGGTTGATCAGCAGTCCGACCTGCCGCCGGATTTCATGCGAAAGTTCGCTCATCTGTCCGATCAGCCGGGGCGAGATGATGCGCTCCGGCGGAACGCGGTGGTTGCTCAGATTTTCAAGATGTTTAACCTGGCCGGCTTTGAGCCCGATCAGGTTGCCGTAGATTTTTTTCATTTATGTCTAAGATCCCCAAAGGATCACAAAATAATGGATCGCAAAATTTAAAGGAAGCAAGGACAGGTTAAGCGCGCTTCTTTAGCTGCAAAAAGACCCCAAAGGTTTTCATGCCCCCAACGCAGTCGATGGGGGCTTTATCCCCGATCAGTGAATGCTGCCTTCAGGCTCAGCGGGAAAGGTATCGAAGCCAAAAGCCATATTCTCGAATCGGGTGTACTGGTTTAAAAACATCAGTTCCTGCATGCCCACGGGACCATTACGCTGTTTGGCCAGATGGATTTCCGCGATCCCTTTTTTGGGGTTGTTCTCCTCTTTGTTGTAGATTTCGTCCCTGTATATAAACATAACCAGATCCGCGTCCTGTTCAAGAGCACCCGATTCCCGGAGATCGGACAACTGCGGGCGTTTATCGCTTCTGGATTCGAGCATCCGGTTGAGCTGGGAAAGTCCGATAATCGGAATATGGAGTTCCTTGGCCAGGGATTTGAGCGATCTTGAAATTTCGGAAATTTCCAGATCGCGCCGCTCCATGTGAATCCGGGGTTTCATCAGCTGAATATAGTCGATGATCACCAGGCCGATATCCTTTTCCATTTTAAGACGCCGGCATTTGGTTTTGATGTCGAGCGACGTCAGTTCTGCAGAATCATCGATAAAAATAGGGGCATTGGACAACGTGCTGGCCGCCTGGGTCAGCTTTTCCCATTGTTCTTCATCGAATCTTCCGTCCCGCAGCTTGGAGAAATCCAGGCGGGCATCGGCGCACAGCAGACGCATGGATAGCTGTTCCTTGGACATTTCCAGGGAAAAAAAGACCACCGGTACGCCGGCATTTACTGCGGCGTTTCGTGCGACATTCAGGGAAAAAGCGGTTTTGCCCATACCCGGGCGGGCTGCCAGGATGATCAGGTCCGACCCCTGAAATCCCGATGTCATGGTATCGACCTTGGTGAAACCGGTGGGCACACCGCTGATCAGTGTCTTATTTCCCTGCCGCTCGATGAGTGTGTCGATATTGCTGTCGATCAATTCACTGATGGGTGAGATCGTATTGCGCGTCTTGTTTTCGGCGACTTCGAAGATGGTTTTCTCCGCATAATCGATGATATCATCCACTTGCGCGGAATGGTCGAAACAGCGGGTGGTGATCTGATTGGCCGCGGCAATCAACCGCCGCAGCGAAGCCTTGTCCCGGATGATCCGGGCATAAAAGCGGGCATTGGAGGGCACCGGAGCGGTATCCACCAGTTTGGCCAGGTAAACCGCGCCGCCGATTTCTTCTATCAGTTTTTTGCCTTGGAGGAAATCCGCCAGCGTCACCAGGTCCACCGGGTCTCCCCGCTGAAACAGTTCGGTGATCCCTTCAAAAATCTTCTGATGGGCGGTTCGGTAGAAATCAGCGGGCGAAACCACGTCCATGATTTCCAGAAGCGTTGAATTGTCCAAAAGCACTGCGCTGATGATCGACTCCTCGGCATCGATATTCTGAGGAGGAAGCTTGTTCATGGCAGCATCTTTATCCGGTCGCGTAGAGGGTGTATCCATAAGGCCTGTTTTCTGAACTGAAAATTAACGTGTGGTTAGCGGAATATGTGAATAGCCGACGATAATGACTGAATACCGGCGGCTTAGCGTCTGGGTTAATGGTTTATCATCTTTGAAACAAACGGGAATGGTCTTTTGTCAACAAGGTCAGCGGGCGATCAACTGCTGCATGGAAGGTCTGATCGTATCATAACTTGCCGTCAATCTCA
This sequence comes from uncultured delta proteobacterium, assembly GCA_963826785.1. GTDB lineage: Bacteria > Desulfobacterota > Desulfobacteria > Desulfobacterales > Desulfosalsimonadaceae > CAWGYD01. The sequence goes on along the minus strand of CAWGYD010000002.1, from coordinate 21,762 downwards.
GCAACAAAAAGTTAAACGGCCGGGAAAAAAAATAAGCGCCCGGATCACTTGAAAAAGGACCCGGGCGCAAACGATGGGATAAAAAAACACCAGAAAATCCGATGGCCCGCTGAATTTGTTTTCATTGCGGAACATCGCGAAGGTCTCTGTAAACAGCTGGTGGAAAAGTCGTCTGAAAAGATATTTCGGCAGTCCCGGCTGATTTAGCCGCGTATATAACCCGAAAGTACCTGCCGTCCTCTTCGAGTGAGTTACTCGGGTTCGACCACCACGGTGATTTCAGGCTCGATGTCCTTGTAGACCCGAATCGGAACCGAATAGGACCCCAGCGTTTTGATGGGTTCGGCCAGCAGGATCATCCGTTTTTGGACATCGATGCCCTGGGCGGCCAGAGCCTCTTCAATATCCCGGACAGTCACCGACCCGTAGAGACGGTCTTCATCCGCGACTTTCGCCTTGACGGTGCAGACAACCCCTTCTACCTGCTTGGCAATCTGCTCAGCCAGTTCCTTCTCCTTGGTCACCTGAAGATCCAGCTTCTTTTTTTCCTGTTCGAAAAGCTTGCGGTTCTGGGGGGTGGCATAAATGGCTTTGCCCTGGGGGATGAGGTAATTGCGGGCATATCCCTTTTTAACCTCGACTTCAGAGCCGACGATTCCCAATGCTTCAATGGTTTCTCTCAACAAAATTTTCATATGGTTGGCCTCCGCAACGATAATAACTATCAAAATCCAATTTGATCAAGTCGGTTTGGTTTCATTCCCGTCCTGATGGTCAGCACTTCCGATCCGTCTGAAATCACCCCAGACATCAAAAAAACCGATTCCGATGATCACGATCATAAAAATCTGCTGAAGTGCGATAAACAGGTAGAAAAAGAACCTGAAAACAACAGGGACGCGTTTTCTATCGAAATAATATGCAACCACCGCTATTCCCTGAAAAAAATAGATTGTCAGCAGGATGATCATCCCGTTTAAACCGATCAGTTTCAGCGCGGCATCGGGAATCAGCAGCAGCAGACCGCAGGCGATCACGGCCCACACCAGCGGATCCGGTGTTTTCCAGGCATTCAAGGCCGCCGGTTCATTTGGCACCATACGCCCGGTACGGATGAATTTGCGTGCCAGGACAAGATTCAGCCATGCCGAAAACAGCAGGGATGCAACGATCAGTCCGGGAATGATCCGCAGCAATACATACTGGATCTGTTCCCGGGCCGCTTTGAGCATGCCCACGGTTTCCGCTGAAATGCCGATTTCTTCGTAAAATGCAATGGTCATTCCCAGGTTGGTTTGGATATAACCTGAGATCAGCTGCACCGGACCGGTATTGATCATGTTGCTATAGATCACCAGGCCCATCATGCCGGCTGTTGCCACTACACCGCAGGAAATCCCGATGATCTGTTCAACGCTTCGCTGCTGGTCGATGAATTCGCCCATGCAGACGCCAAGAACCATCATAGCGGCCAGAAAGACCAGGTCAATTCCTGCATTGCCGATGGCCGCCAGCAGTAAAAAAGCGGCCCCGGCAATGATCAATCCCTGTTTTCGGCCCAGCCGTATCCGGTATAAAATCAACGGCAGCGGGATCAGCAGGAAAAAGAAAATTCCCAGGACCGGAACCGTAAAAGACAACATGCAGACCAGAATCGCCGCCGCAATTCCGCTGGCCAGCTTTTTAAAGTCCTGCGCTTTGACCGTTTTGGGCAAGCTCCCTTCGCTTCTTGACGGATCGTCCGTCATCTGCACACTTCGATGGCGCCCGAATCAGACATCCAGGTTCCCGACGTAGGGCAGCAGCGCAATGGTCCTGGCCTGCTTGATGGAACGGGCCAGTTCCCGCTGATGTTTGGCACAGGTCCCTGAAATTCGGCGGGGAATGATTTTCCCCCGTTCCGTGATGAAATAGCGCAGCATGTTCTGATCTTTATAATCGATTTTCAGGCTGCTGTCCGCGCAGAAACGGCAGACTTTGCGGCGATGGAAAAACTTTCTTTTTTGTGGACCGGCCATGGCTTACTCCTTTTCCTCTGTTGCGGTTTCGGGTGAGGCTTCGGCCTCGGCTTCTTTTGCCGGGGCTTCTTCTGCGGCGGCGGCGCCTTCTTCCGATTTGGCCTCCGGTGCTGCCTGCGCTTCTGCTTCCTGGTCTTTGCCTTCTTCGATGATGATCGCTTCGGGATCGACATCGACGGCGGCGCGAATGGTCATGAATTTCAGAACCCGGAAATCCAGGCGCAAAATTCGCTCCAGTTCATCGACCAGTCCTCCCATGCCGCAATAATCCAGCCGGACATAGTGGCCATGCCGTTTCTTCTTGATTTCGTAGGCAAACTTTTTGACCCCCCAGTCGTCAAACAGGATCAGCTTGCCGTCTTTCTCGATCAGGGTGCGAATTTTTTCAAATATCGCCTCCTGCTCCTCCTCTGGTGTGTCGGTATCCACCATCAGAATGGTTTCGTAGCGGTTCATGCGACCTCCTCGTGGATGTTAAGCCCTGGTTGCGCCAGAGCAAGGAAAATACGATAGGGAACTGATTTTTTTTTAAATGTGCATCGATCAGCCCCTTTATATAAACAAACATATTTAACAATAGAAAAAAAATCTGTCAAGCAGATTTAAGTTTATTCAAACCGATCCGCAGTTATTAAAATAAGGCGCAAACAAATATCGGATTTCCGCCAGCTGGTCCTCTATGGCAAAAGGCATGGTATGGGTGTATACATCGAGGAGAATGATCGCATTGACCGATGAATCCCGGGATACGGCGCTCCGGATGCGTTCGGCCATGTGCGTGTTGAGTATGTGCAGGTTGCTGTAGAGTTCCTTGAGGCCTTCGAGTTCACCATCTCCGGTTCCCCCCTGTTTCGTGATAAAATATTGTGCCAGCAGATACATACCGGTGGCCCTGAACAGGGTGGCTTCGTCCGAGGCCAGGGGCAGGTGAAATCTCACCATGGGCCTGAAGAAGGCCGTGTGCGGGCATCCGCTGGCAGGAAACATGAGCCCCAGCAGTGAACTCAAGGCTTTCTGAACGGTGGTCTTGGCAAAAACTCGTCTTTCCGCAGTAATTACCGTTAATTCGATCTGATCGTGGGAAATGACCGCTTTGAATCGATCGACCACTTCCGATAGGCTGGCGGCCAGCGGGCAATGCGGATTGTATTCGAAATCCAGCGGGCAGTGCGGACATTGACAGAACTCGAGCCGGGTCCACTCGGGCAGGTCGGTGACCGCTCCCCGGATGAGTTCCAGGCGCCGGGCATCAAAGCGCAGATCAAATATCTGAGTGCTGCCGGTACCAAGCTCTAAAACATATTTGATTTCAAGTGTCTCCATATTCATATGGCCTGCTTGCGATTTTCAATTTCGGTGTGTCTCAATCGCCTCCCGGACGGCCCTGGACAGCTCGGCCCGCGACAGTGGTTTCATGATCAGGTCGGCGATCCCCTTTTTTCTGACCTGTTCCCGGGTGAGCAGTTCGCTATAGCCGGTGCAGATAATCACGGGAATATCCGGGCGGATTCGCATGATGATTTCGGCCAGGCGGTCGCCGGTCATGCCGGGCATGGTCATATCGGTAATCACCAGCTCGAAGGAATACGGGTCTTTGGCAAATGCATCCAGGGCGGCGTTCCATTCAATGTGGGAACAGGCTTCGTACCCCATTTTTTTCAGCAGAATGCCGGTCATCTTGATAATTTGGGGTTCATCGTCGACCAGCAGGATTTTACCGCTTCCGGCATATTCGGAAGCGCCATCGGGTTCGATACTCAAGATCTCTTCTTGGCCGGTTTTGGGGAAAAACACATCAAAGGTCGTCCCCTGGCCGATTTTACTTTTAACGGTGATGGCCCCGCCGCAGGCAGTGACAATGCCATGCACCACCGCCAGCCCCAGACCGGTCCCTTCCTCTTTTTTCTTGGTGGTGAAATAGGGCTCGAAAATGCGATCCAGGTGTTCCCGGGCAATTCCCCCGCCAGAATCCGATATCCTCAGACAGATGTATTCCCCGGGTTTCAGACGGTGAAGCTTGGCGGCAAAATCATCCCCCACCGTCTGGTCGGAAAGGGAAACTTCCAGTTTTCCGCCCCGCGTCCGCATGGCCTGGTAAGCGTTGGTGCACAGGTTCATGACCACCTGGTGGATCTGGGTGGGATTTGCGGTGATTACCCCCCTGGACTGAATGTGCGTGGTCACTTCAATGGTGGCGGGTAAAGAAGACTGGATCAGTTTGACGGCCTCCTTGATGATGGAGTGAATCTGAAATGGGATCGACCGGGTTTCAGTCTGCCGGCTGAAGGTCAGGATTTGCTTGACCAGGTCCTTTGCCCGTTGGGCGGATAAATAGACTTCATGAAGGTTGCTGTGCTGAACCGAACCTTCGGGCATATCTTCCATCAGCATTTCCGTATAGCCGAGGATCGGCGTGAGAATATTGTTGAAATCATGGGCGATGCCCCCGGACAGGGTGCCCAGCGCTTCCATCTTCTGTGACTGCAGGAGCTGCTTTTCAAGTTTCTTTCGTTCGGTGATATCCTGCATGATGCCCACGATTCCGTTGATGTTTCCCCCGGAATCATAGAAAACGGTTTTATCGAAATAAAAATCCCGGATTTTACCGTCCCCGCAGATGAAGGTGTCTTCAAAGGACTGGACCCCACCGGCTCTGAACAGCTGCTCATCCTGCGCCTGAGAGATATGGGCCTGCTCCGGAGTGAAGATATTCGGAAAATCAAATACGGTCCGTCCCTTGATTTCTTCTTCTGGAATTCCGAGAATCTGTTGGGCAAACGCATTGTTGCACCCGAGAAATTCACCCTGGCTGTTTTTATAAAACACCGGGTTGGGCAGCGTATTGAGAAGGGTTTCCACGAAGTTCAGGTTGGAAAGAAGCGCTTCTGATTGTTCGGTGTTCTGGAGGGCGATGGCGGCCAGATCTCCAAAGGCGCTCACTTTATAGACGTCTTCAGGCGTAAATCCGCCCGGTTTATCGGCCAGCCCGATCAGGCCCACAGCCTTTTCATTTCGAATCAACGGGGCATACAGCACGTTTTCAAGCTCGGCCTGCCCTTCCGGGGGCAATTGCATCCATTGGCTGTCGGCGAAATCGTTCTCAAATACGGCTTTTCCCGTCCGGTAGGCTTCCGCCCGGAGCCCCTGAATGCGAACGGGGAGGTCGGGTCTGGCTGTACAGTAGCCGGAGGCACTGTCCTGGAATAGCACCACCTCATGGTCGGGGTCATTTACGGACAACATGGCCACGTTTCCGGACGTGGCGCCGATGAGCTCCTTGCAGATATAAAACAGATGACGCACGGCGATTTCGAAGTTTTTGGAATGGAGTACCGAATGCGCTCCGTTATAGAGCGCAAGTACTTCTCTTCTTCGGCATTCGGCATTTTCGAGTGCTTTTTTGAGTTCGCCTTCCGAGCGCTTCCGCTCGATTCCATACCGGATGATCCGCTCCAGGGAATTTGCCGCAATGCTGCCCTTGATCACATAATCCTGGGCCCCTTTGCGCATGGCCTCAATACCGGTATGCTCGTCATCGAGTCCCGTCATGATGATGACCGGAAGATCCGAATGCCGGCGCATTAAATGCTCCAGGGCCGAAAGTCCGGTGCTGTCCGGAAGGGAAAGGTCCAGAATGATCAGATCGAAAGGACGAGCCTGTAGCGCTTTCATGGCGGACTTAAGCATCTCTTCGCAATGCAGATCAACCCGGATCGATTTGAAATCCCGTATCATTTCGCCCATCAGCCGGCTGTCGGCCGGATTGTCTTCGATCAACAGGATTTTTGTGACATCCCCCATGCACAGCTCCGATCTGAAGGGATTGGGATTTAGGAATGTTTACGGCAAGATGGCAGCCGCACCACGGTCAGCCAGAAATCCTCGATGGACCGTATCACATGAATGAACTGATCCAGCTCCACCGGTTTGGAAATAAAGCAGTTGGCGTGCAGCTTGTAGGTCTTCAGGACATCCTCTTCATCACGGGAAGTGGTGAGGATCACCACCGGTATTTTTTTGAGTTCCTCATCATTTTTGATTTCTTCCAGAACCGCCCGACCGTCTTTTTTGGGAAGGTTCAGGTCCAGCAGGATCAGGTCCGGAAGGGTTCTGTCTGCATGATTGCCTTCGCCTCTAAGATAAGTCAACGCCTCAACGCCATCATACGACACATGCAGATTATTGGCCACCTTGCCTTCTTTCAGCGCCTCCTGGGTGAGGCGGACATCGCCAGGATTGTCTTCCACCAGCAGAATCTCAATGGGTTTTGCGCCCAATATGCTCATGATCATTTTTCTCCTTCGGCTTGTGGTAAACTAAAATAAAAGGTGGTTCCGGATCCGGGGGTGGAATCTATTCCGATGTGCCCGCCGTTGCGCTCCACAATCCGCTTGCAGATCGCCAGGCCGATTCCGGTGCCGGGATAGTCTTTCTTACCATGCAGCCGTTTGAAAATCACGAATATTTGCTCGTGATAGATCTCTTCGATCCCGATGCCGTTATCCTCAACGGAAAAGAGCCAATCACTTTCGACTTCTGCGGCGGAGATATAGACGCGGGGAATTTCCTCACGCCTGAATTTGACCGCATTCGAGATCAGGTTCTGCAGCAGCTGGACCATCTGGCCCCGATCCGCCCAGACCGCCGGCAGTTCATCATGGGTGACCAGTGCCTGATGCTCCTGAAGGTAATGGCTCAGGTTGACCAGCGCTTCTCCCATCACCTCATTCATGTCTGTCTTTTCCGGCGGCCTGCCCCGGGTCTCCACCCTGGAAAATGATAGCAGATCGTTGATGAGCGATTTCATCCGGTTGGCTCCGTCCACGGCGAAATGGATGAAATCCCGGGCATCCTGATCCAGTTTGTCCGCGTATCTCCGCTCGATGAGCTGAACATAGCTCGCCACAATGCGAAGCGGCTCCTGAAGGTCGTGGGACGCGACATAGGCGAATTGCTCCAGTTCGTGATTGGATCGTTCGAGATTTTCCATGACGCGCTGAAGCACTTCCTCAGATTCCTTCTTGAAACTGATATCGTCGATGATGCAGATGAAGTATTTGGGGGCATTGTTCGTGTCACGCATCAGGCTGACCGTCAGGTTGATCCAGACCTGTTTTTTATCCTTTCGGGTATATTGCTTTTCTATGAAATAGGAATTGATCTCACCGGAGCGAAGCTTCCGGACGTTTTCCGAATCGGGTTTCAGAACATCCGCAAAGGAAGTCGCCATAAAATTAAGTCCGATGAATTCCTCTTCGGTATAGCCGGTAATTTCGCAAATCATCCGGTTTACCCTCAGAATCCGTCCCTCCTGTGCAATCTGGATGATCCCCACGGGTGCCTGGTCAAATGTGGCACGGAATCGCTCCTCGCTTTCGCCCAATTGCCGGGTCCGCTTATCAATCAACGTTTCCAGGTGATCCTTGTAAAGCCGGAGTTCTTCCTGATCCTCTTTTCGTGTGATGGCCTCTACAATGGCGGTGGCCAGCCGTTCGATATTGTGCCGGTCTGTTTCACTGTATCCGCCGGGTTTATTGGCCAGGGCAATCATTCCGTAGACCTGGTTTCCATGCCGCAGGGGGACTCCCATAAACGAGGTGATCTCCGGATATCCGGGTAGTATTCCGGCCGGGCCAGGGTGATCGGCGGGGGTATTGATGACCAGCGATCTGCTTTTGGTGATGACATCCCCCCACATGCCGCCGATATGCAGGTCTGAATCCGGCGAGGGAATGGCGCACTCCGGGCATCCCGGACCGCTTTGGCAAATGGTGTCAAGCCTGCCGTTTTCATTGACTTGGCCCAGAAATCCAAATTGGCTGCCGGTTATTTTCCCGGCAACGGACAAACACACAAGCCCGGCTTCCCTGACGGTATCCCGAGCCAGAGATTCACGGAAAACCTCGTTGATGCCCTCCAGAAGCATGTGCTGAACGCTGAGGCGCTTCCGCGAGACGTTCAGGCGCTCCACCATGATGTTAAATGAATCGGCCAGGGTCCCGATTTCATTTCGAGGGCGGATATCCACCTTTTCAAACAGTTCATTTTCGGCGATCAGCTGGGTCGCCCGGGTAAGGCGGGTGATTGGTCGGGTAATGGAGCGGGACACCAGCAGTGAAATACCGGCCAGAATGATCAGAAATCCGCAACCCATGGCTAACGACCATTGAATATTCTCCATTACGGGGGCAATCGTTTCATCCGCATCTATTTTGACCACCATTCCGCAATCGATATCCGGGAGGTACTGCCAGGCGGCAAAAACCCGCTTTCCCCGATAATCGATCGATTCACCCGACCCCGTGGTGCCTTCCACCGCCGCCTGGATCGGGTTTGCAATCGGAGCGCCGATCTTGAACTTTTTCTCAAATGCAGCCGTTGAGATATGGCGCAGGGGGGCGATCACCAGTATCTCATTACCCGCCTTTCTGGCCAGAACGATTTCACCGCTGCTTTTCAAACCGGTGTAGTCCCGGGACAACTTGTCGATGGCTTTTGAGCTCAACTGGGCCGCCACGACACCGGCCAAATCATCATCGATGAAGATCGGTGCGGTGATGAAAATGGCCGGAGCGCCGGTCGGTCGGTAATAATCGACACCGGAGGCCAGCGTATGTCCATTTGAGACGGTTTTCGAAAAAATGTCAGACAATCCGGATTTAAGGTAAGGGCCGCTGATCAAACTGGTGCCGAAATCGGGTTCATGCGCCAGGGAAAAAATGACCCTGCCATCGGGCGAAATAAGAAAGATATCGTGGTATTCTCCAAATTGCCCGAACCTTTTGAAATAATTTCGATATCGTTGGTCTGTTTTTCGATATTCTGCCGATTTCAGGCCGTTTTGGTCATAGACGAAACTGAAATCTGCCAGCGCATGTTTCAGGGTGGGCCGGGTGGCCAGCTCCGCCACCAGGTTTTTTTTCTGACCCATGTAAAGATGGATCAATTCGGCTTTGTTTCCGGCAATGCCGGTGAGGTTTTCGATCGCCAGCCGGATGATCTCTTTTCGGGTGCTGACGTAATCCCTCAGTGTATCGATGGTGATGACCAATATGCCGAATAGCAGAATGACGGCCAGCAGCGAGTTGGATATACTCGATCTCCTTTGTGATTTCTCCGCGCCTGCCCGGGGGCGCATCAGCAGGAAAATGCCCATTTACCGGGACTCCTTTTCAGATGTTTTCAAATGATAACCGCTGGAGTCCTTCCTCCACAACTGTCATTAATTTTTTCACCGATTGCCGGTGATGGGCGGTGTTTTGCAAAAATCCCTTTTTCAGATTGCAGAAATCCTCCTCCCGAATTTTTATGGTGTTGAGCAGATCGGCATCTTCCCGGTCCCCGAATGCGCCGAGGCATCGGACCGCAGTTTGAATCAGGGAAAAGATATCCTTCATCGAATCGGCGCTGTTTACTGAATGGTATACGTCGGACCTGGGATTGCCGTAACTTTCCACCGTGTCGCGCAGTGTTTTCTGAACGATGACGCTATGGGTCAGCGTCAGGAAAATGAATGATTCCCGAAGAAGGTTGACGTCCTTGTAGATTTGTTGGGCTTCATCATCCAGCCCGGTAAATTCGTGTTTAATGATGGTCTCAATTTCATTGCCGCTTATGCCGCTCAGTTCAATCTGCTCGTAAAGTGCTTTGGCTTCGTTATCAAGAGGTATGCCCTGGTACATGTCATTTCCTCGTCTCATGCGTTTTGTCGAGTCGGATGATATATCATTCGAAATTGAATTTTTCGTCCCGGCAGAGATGGCAGCAGGCGTCCACAACCGCTGAATCGAAATACCGGTCCCTGTTTTTTTCAATTTCCGCGATCGCCGCATCTATGCCTAATGCCGGTCGGTAGGGCCGGTGCGACATCATGGCCTCGACCACGTCAGCCACCGCGAGAATCTTTGCTTCGGCAAGGATATGGGGTTCGGTCAGCCCCTGTGGATACCCTGATCCATCCATCCGTTCATGGTGCTGATAGACGATTTGCGCAATGGGATAGGGAAACTCGATCTCCTTTAAAATGTGATAGCCGATTCTGGGATGATCTTTGATAATGTTCATTTCCGCTTCAGAAAGTCTTCCGGGCTTGCTCAGAATTTCGGCCGGAACGGAGATTTTGCCAAGGTCGTGAATGATCCCGGCCATCCGGATATACTGGATTTGTTCTTCTGAAAATCCCATCTGCGATGCGATGGCCGCGGCCAGTTTTCCGACCCGTTGCTGATGGCCGGCGGTATAAGGGTCACGCGATTCAATCGCCATGGACATGGCCCTGACAATGCTCTCCAATATCTGGTTGATTTTTTCATCGAAGGTGGAGAGGTGGCGTTTGTTTTCGTCGATGATCTGCTCCAGGTTTTCCTTTTCAAACCGGTTCTGGAGTTCCGTCGATCTGCGGCAGAGTGCATCCGAGATATTGGCCAGAACCTGCCTTTTCTGGAAAGGCTTGTACAAGTAACCATAAGCGCCCAGGGCTATGGCTGTCCGTGCAGTATCTGAATTGCCCGTACCCGTCATGATCATGGTGGCGACACCCGGAAACTGTTCCCGGATATGCTCAAGAAGCTGCATCCCGGATTTTCCCGGCATGGACAAATCGCTGATCACCATGTCCATTGGATTGGTGTCTAAAAATGTGATTGCCGACTCCGCGTCTTCGGCGGTGAAGCAGGCATATCTTTCCTTTTCCAGAAGCTGCCTGAGCAGATGCCGGATGGCGGGTTCATCGTCGACGATCAGAATTTTCGCCCTGTTGATCGTTTCGGCAGGTGGTTCTTTTTCCATGACGGATAGGTAGGGCATGGTCATTCTCCTGTGGTCCGCTTCTTTATAAAAATGCGGTGACGTTCGTATGCTTTGCAATATCAAAGACCTTTCCCTCTTCCAGCGGATCCTGGAACTGAAGGTGGACCGAGCATTCCCCGAAGGGCAGAAACCGGACGGCCACGACCTTGGCCATTCTGCTGAACTGATGGGTGATGGAAAATTTCCGGTAGTAAACCGTTGCCCGGACGATACTCAGGTGAAGACCGGCCGCATCGCTGAGCCCCATTCTCGGAATCTTGAAGGAGAGTCCGCCCACCGAGATATCCGCAACCGTCATTTCAAGCCCCGATGGTTGGATTGAGCCTTTTGAATCGATTCGGTGAATTTCACCTTTGAGGGCGATCTGAAATCGGGGATGTGCTCTTCTGGCCGGATTGTCCATTTTTTTCAAATGTTCGAATTTCAACTGATACTTTTCACAGAAGGTGATCAGTTTGGATTGTATGGCCGGATGCTTTGATACCAGTTTTTGGTATTCCTGTTTGGTGAGAAAAAGAATATGCGAGTCTTCAATGGCCACGAGATTGGTTGAATGGGTCATATGGGTGAAGAACGTTTCCACGCCGCAAATGTGCCTGGGCCCGACTTCTGCAAATACCACTGTTTTCTTTTCCTGTGGCGCAAAGTAGCTCAGTTTGAACTTGCCTGAAGCGATGAAATAGAGGCGGTTATCGCAATTCCCCTGTCGGAAGATGGATTGGCGGGCCTTGACGTTCACTTCTTTGAGGGCATAATAGAATTCGGCGGCTTCCCCCGGTGTAAAGGTATTGAACAAGCCGGCCCAGGGTTTGATCCGCTCATAATCCATTGATGCGGTTTTTTCGCGTTCAATGATCTCTGCGGTTTGGACGATTTCGGCAACCGCAGTCGGGGCGACGGCGATCAGCCTCTCCCGCAGTTTCTCCGCTTTTCCGAATTCTCCCTGGCGGGCGTATCGTTTGATCCCGTTACCGTAAGCCATGACGATTTCCGCCAGGGGCTTGCCCTTGAGATATTTCGCAATAAAAGTTTCTTCGGGCAGATCTTCGACATGGGCCTCCGGGGCGCCGCTGATTTCATCCTGTTTTTCTGCGCAATGGACAGCCACTTTATTCTCCTGATTGACAGTTGTTTTCCGATACCCTGATCAAGGAAATACAAAATGTGTGCCAAAAACTAAGATAAAATTAGATGTTAATTTTTTCAACAGGTTGTCAGGAAACATGGAGATAAGGATTGAATTTCAGGAGGATTCTTCACCGGAAATTCTTATCTGGCAGGAAAATTTCTTGTGCAGGAGGAATCGCAAATTCCTGCGTTCTCTCAAGCGGTTTCAACAGAAGATCATCGGCGATTGACGCCGTATTTCTTGAGAAGGTGATAAAAGCGGGATTGGGAAAGCCCCGATATTCGGATGGCTTTTTTGATGTCGCCACGGGTATGGGCAATCAGATTTTGCAGATATTCTTTTTCGGCCTGGGCCACGGCGGCGTCTCTGACCGACTGAAGGGCAGGGAAGTCTTGCCCGTTGGGGACGGGTGGCGTATCGCTTTTGTCCATATTCTTGTGCACTGCGGTGCGGGCATGCAGGGCGCGGATAGCCGCGGGAAGATGCCGCGGGTAGATGGTGGGCTCAAACCGGGCGACCGTGAGCACCTGCTCCATGGTATTGACCAGTTCACGGATATTTCCCGGCCAGTTGTAATTGGCCAGAACTTCGAAAAAATCCGGTGAAAATCCCTTGGTTTCGATTCCCTGGCGCTCGCAGAAGCCGCTCATGCAATGCAGCGCCAGTTCCCGGATGTCCGCGGCCCTTTCCCGGAGCGGCGGCAGCTTGACATGAAAGGTCTTGATGCGGAAGAGAAGATCGCTTCTGAACTGGCCCGCATCCACCATCTTTTGCAGATTCCGGTTGGTGGCGGCAATCAGCCGGAAATCACTCTCTCTTTCCCTGTCGCTGCCCAGGGGCCTGAATCGGTGTTCTTCCAGAACCCGAAGAAAATCCTTCTGCAGTGACAGGGGGAGCTCTCCTATTTCATCTAGAAACAGGGTCCCCTGGTCCGCTTTTCTGATCAGTCCGATCCGGTCCTTCTGCGCCCCGGTGAAGGAGCCCCTTTCATGCCCGAACAGCATGCTGCCCACCAGGTTTTCAGGAAGGGAGGCGCAGTCCACCACAATGAACTGTTTTTCCGACCGGGCGCTGTTGGCGTGTATCGCACGGGCGATCATTTCTTTGCCTGTTCCGGTTTCCCCGGTGACGAGCACCGAAAGATCGCTTACGGCCACCTGGGCGACCTGGTTCAGGCATTCGGCCAGCTGCGGACTGTTGCCGATGATCCCTTCGCGTTTCAGAACCACCGGAGAGTTGGAATGCGCCTTTTCCCGGCGGTACTGGAGGGCGCGGTTGAGTTGCAGCATGATGTCGTTCATGGACGGCGGCTTGACGATGTAGGTCCAGGCGCCGGTATGAATGGCCAGTTCAGCACCATCCGGGTCGCCCATGCCCGTCAGAATGATCACCTCCGGTGCTGAAGGCGCAGCGGTGATCTGGGCAAGGGCGTTCAGCCCGTTTCCATCCGGCAGGTTGACATCCAGAAAAATCACGTCAAAGGGGTGTTGGCGTGCCTTTGTCAATCCATCGCCCAGGGAAAGGGCATAGTCGGTGTGATGGTTTTCCCGTTGGAAGAATCTTTCCAACAGCCTGCAGATGGCCGGATCGTCATCGATGATGAGAATGTTTGCCATATATTCAACTTGATTATTAGTTTTTACCATTGGCCGGCGATCTCAGCGCTTCCCTTATTTTGGCGGCCAGGTTCTTCATGGAAAATGGCTTTTGAATAAAATGCATGTCCGCATTTAAAACTCCGTGATGGGCAATGACGTTAGCGGTGTAACCGGACATGAACAGACATTTGATCCCCGGGTCAAGCGATCTCATCTTTTCGGAAAGCTCTTTGCCGTTCATCCCGGGCATGACCACGTCTGTCAGGAGCAGATGGATCCCGCCCGGAGAATTATGGGCCAAATCAAGCGCTTCTTCTGCGGTCGCGGCGGTTAACACTTGGTATCCCAGTCTTTCCAGCATGATCCGGTTCATTTTCAGGATGGCGGGCTCATCTTCCACCACCAGCACGGTTTCGCCGTCGCCCCGGGCGATATCTACTTTCGATCCCTTTTGATCAACGGGTTCAGAGGCCGTATATCGGGGCAGGTAGATGCTCACGAGCGTTCCTGTTTCAGGATTACTCAAGACATTGATCAATCCGTTGTTCTGCTGAACGATGCCATAGACGGTGGCGAGCCCCAGGCCGGTACCCTGGCCTGTTTCTTTGGTGGTGAAGAAGGGCTCGAACAGGTGCGCCAAGATATTTTCATCCATTCCGGATCCATTGTCCCCAACGACCAGCATCACATATTCCCCTGGAGTCAATTCCGGATGATTGGCACAATACGCGTCATCGATAACAATATTTTTCGTTTCGATGGTGATGTTGCCCCCTTCGGTGATGGCATCCCGGGCATTGATGCAGAGGTTTGCCAGAATCTGGTCGACCTGGGCCGGGTCCATGTTGACCGGCCACAGCCCCTCCCCGGGTATCCATGCCAGGTCAATGTCTTCTCCGATAAGGCGCCGAAGCATTTTCAGCATGCCCGTCAACGTCATGTTCAGGTTGATCACCCGCGGATTGATGGTCTGCTTGCGGGCGAATGCCAGCAGCTGCCGGGTAATATCCGCAGAGCGATTCGCCGCCTTGAGGATCTCTTCCAGTTCATCATGCAGCGGCTGATGGAAACCGGTTTTTTCAAGGGCCAGTTCGGTATAACCGATGATCACGTTGAGCATGTTGTTGTAATCATGGGCCACCCCCCCTGCCAGCCGGCCCACGGATTCCATCTTCTGGGCCTGCTGAAACTGGGCGGATAACCGGAGATGTTCGGAAATATCCCGTTTGACGGCCACATAGTTGACGATGCGGCCCGAGGCATTCAGCACCGGAGAAATAGTTGACTCTTCAGTGAAGAATGTTCCGTCTTTTCGCCGGTTGACCATGCGGCCCTCCCATTTCCGGCCGCTGGCGATGGTTGCCCACATCTCACGATAAAAACCTTCATCCTGTTGACCGCTCCTGAGGATACGCGGAGTTTTGCCGATGGCCTCTTCCCGGGTATAGCCGGTTACCGTCTCGAATGAGGGGTTCACAAACTGGATTTTGCCATCGGCACTCGTAATGACAATCATTTCTCCGGTCTGTTCGATGGCCGCCATGAGGCGCTCCCGCTCGGCCTCGGCAGATCTGCGCTCGGTGATGTCCACATTCACGATGACACCACCGTCGATTTCACCGTTTTCGCCGATCACGGGTGCCGTGTAGTTCAGGATCGTCTTTTTCCGGCCGTCAAAGGCGTCGATTTCCAGTTCCTCGTCCAGAATCGTCTCGCCCATTTTGATCGTACGGATGAGTGCCCAGTCTTCAGCAGCAAGCGCCTTCCCGGAAGGCAATCGACGCGCCTTGAAGATGCCGTATTCATCAGGCGCGGTTTGTGGTTCTGCGCCCCAGATCCGAACGCCGGCCGGGTTGCCCCCGAGCAGTTTGCCGTCTTTATCGGCAAACCAGAGCCCGATGGGAAGGATGTCGAAGACTTTGCGCATGCGGCTTTCGCTTTTCCGCAGATCGGATACCCGCCGGGATACTTCCCGGCGAAGGGTCCTGGACCAGATGAAAAATGCCAGCAGGCAGACCAGCAAAGGGACGGCAACAATGGCAATGTATACGGCAATGGTGGTGAAAGGCGGTTTCGAACTGTCGTAAATTCCGATCCATTTGTTATATATGGAACGGTATTGACCGGTTTCTTCGATAATCTTCAGCCCTTCGCTGAGCTGTGCAAGAAGCGCTTTTCGGTTATTCGGCACGGCAAAGCCGTATTCCGGGGAAAGGATCGGTTTCTGGCCCAGGACCAGATTTTTCCACCCGTTTTTTTCAATCAGATATACAGCCGTCAGACGAGAAACCAATGCACAATCGTACTTCCCCGCGACCAGTTCCCGCAATGCATCCTCCTGCGTTTCAACTGGGGTGATCTGCCCCGCAAGGCCATATTTATCGGCAAAATTGTGCATGATATCTCCGCGCTGAACAACGATGTCCATGCCGGAAAGCCCTTCAACCGTGGAAGGGGGTACGCCTTCTTTTTTTCGGATGACACTGATGTAATTATTTACCATATACGGCTGGGTGAAATCGTAAACCAGGTCGCGTTCAGGCGAATAGAGCATCCCCTGAATGGCATCGATTTCACCGCGGTCCAGGGCAGCTATGATCTCTGACCACGGCCCGAGCCGAATCTCGATTTCCAGCCCGGCCTCACGGGCCACCGCCCGCACGATATCGACATTGTATCCTGCAGGACGGCCATTTTCATCCAGAAATTCAAAAGGCGGGTATTTGAAGTCCCCGCCGATAATCAGGCGGTGGTGAGCGGGAAGCTCCAATGCGGCAAACCATTTGGCATGAAGATGGCTGTAGGTGCCATCAGCCGTAACGATGGCAAGCCCCTCGTTGAGAAGCGCAAGCGTATCTTTATCCCCTTCGTGAACGGCAAAACAGAAATCCTGCCGAAATCCGGGGATCTGCTTTTCGATGATCCGTAAATTCCCCAGGCCTGATTCCCGTATCAGGCGTATGGCGACAAGCCGGGAGATCAACACCGCGTCATGGCGCCCATTCGAGAGCTGTTTCAGGGCGTCAACAAAGGTGTCGGTGGTGTGAAGGTCTATTTCAGGGTAAGTTCTGCGCAGAAACTCTTCTGCATTATCGCCTTTCATGACCGCGACCCGTCGACCTTTAAGGTCGCCGATGCCCTTTATCCTGCGGTCATCATCCCTGACCACGATGGCACCGTGGAGTGAAAGATAGGGAAATGTAAAATCAAAGATCTGTTCTCGTTCAGGCGTTCGTCCCACCAGCGGAAGCACATCGATCTTGCCGCGCGCCAGCAGGTCTTTGATTTCTGCCCATACGCCTGCCCGGAAGGTGACATCGCGCCCCATGATGTGAACTGCCGCTTCAAGAAGTTCAACTGAAAAACCATCGGGTTTGCCTTTTTTATCCACCAGACAGAAAGGAGGGTAATCGTACTCAGAACCAGCCGTTATAATGGGCCTTATCTGGAGGGGGTTGCCGGCATCCGCCGAAACGGGTGACAACCATATCATCAGGCAACAAAGTATCGCAAAGATTACGATATCTGTCCTTCTGAAAAACCGGCCAGGGGTGCTCACTCGATCAGTTCTTTTAATCAGGCATTCCCCGATATTTTCGTTGAAGTGAGAGGGGTTTAAAACGCGTGTGAAAAAACAGTCCGATTCTACCACAATCGAACGCTTGGCCAAAGGAATTAAAAGAAAAATTTGTTTAACTGAACCACTATTGGCCGAACGGAAGACCGGATATCGGGCGGATAGGCGGGTTTTATTAATTTAAAATGGCGTTTACACGTTCAGCAATGAACAGGGGCAGACAGTTATGTGTAACGTTGCGCTAAGGTGCATGGTTGCAATAAAAAAAGGGGTTACAATTTGTAACCCCTTGATTTTATGGTGGGCCGTGAAGGAATCGAACCTTCAACCTACTGATTAAGAGTCAGGTGCTCTGCCTGATTGAGCTAACGGCCCCAGCTGTTTTTTGAAAAAACCCTGATTAGCAGGTTCAACCGGGCTTGTCAATTTAATTTTAAACCCCAAACCCGGATGCCGCAAACAGGACAGGCCTGTAAATCGACATTGACTGAACGTCGGGCGGTTACTCATCGGGCCAGAAATGCTTTTTTTCACGGCGCAGACGCTTTTTGTTGGTTTTCCAGTCTTCCCCCTTGTGCGGTTTGTCCGTCGGCTTTCCTCCATGGAGCTTGCCGGCGGCCATGGGGAAGGTGCCGGCCCGGGCCTTGCGGATATAATCATCGAGAGGATCGATGGGTTTTTTCTCTTTTTCGGGGGCTTTGGGCAGCGGCGGCCCGGTGAAGCAGTCCGGGGGGATTGAATTTGCCAGGTAGAGCGATTCGCCGAAGGATAAAAATTGAACGCCGGCCTCGAGCGCTTTTCCGGCCTGGATCGGCAGCCGCAGGGATGCGCACCCGGTGCTGCTGACGATCCAGGCCGGAAAAGCGCTCGAGGCCGGCGTTCAATTTTTATCCTTCGGCGAATCGCTCTACCTGGCAAATTCAATCCCCCCGGACTGCTTCACCGGGCCGCCGCTGCCCAAAGCCCCCGAAAAAGAGAAAAGACCCGTCGATCCTCTCGATGATTATATCCGCAAGGCCCGGGCCGGCACCTTCCCGATGGCCGCCGGCAAGCTCCATGGAGGAAAGCCGACGGACAAACCGCACAAGGGGGAAGACTGGAAAACCAACAAAAAGCGTCTGCGCCGTGAAAAAAAGCATTTCTGGCCCGATGAGTAACCGCCCGACGTTCAGTCAATGTCGATTTACAGGCCTGTCCTGTTTGCGGCATCCGGGTTTGGGGTTTAAAATTAAATTGACAACCCCGGTTGAACCTGCTAATCAGGGTTTTTTCAAAAAACAGCTGGGGCCGTTAGCTCAATCAGGCAGAGCACCTGACTCTTAATCAGTAGGTTGAAGGTTCGATTCCTTCACGGCCCACCATAAAATCAAGGGGTTACAAATTGTAACCCCTTTTTTTATTGCAACCATGCACCTTAGCGCGGGGTTCACATAACTGACTGCCCCTGTTCATTGCTGAACGTGTAAACGCCATTTTAAATTAATAAAACCCGCCTATCCGCCCGATATCCGGTCTTCCGTTCGGCCAATAGTGGTTCAGTTAAACAAATTTTTCTTTTAATTCCTTTGGCCAAGCGTTCGATTGTGGTAGAATCGGACTGTTTTTTCACACGCGTTTTAAACCCCTCTCACTTCAACGAAAATATCGGGGAATGCCTGATTAAAAGAACTGATCGAGTGAGCACCCCTGGCCGGTTTTTCAGAAGGACAGATATCGTAATCTTTGCGATACTTTGTTGCCTGATGATATGGTTGTCACCCGTTTCGGCGGATGCCGGCAACCCCCTCCAGATAAGGCCCATTATAACGGCTGGTTCTGAGTACGATTACCCTCCTTTCTGTCTGGTGGATAAAAAAGGCAAACCCGATGGTTTTTCAGTTGAACTTCTTGAAGCGGCAGTTCACATCATGGGGCGCGATGTCACCTTCCAGGCAGGCGTATGGGCAGAAATCAAAGACCTGCTGGCGCGCGGCAAGATCGATGTGCTTCCGCTGGTGGGACGAACGCCTGAACGAGAACAGATCTTTGATTTTACATTTCCCTATCTTTCACTCCACGGTGCCATCGTGGTCA
This sequence comes from uncultured delta proteobacterium, assembly GCA_963826785.1. Taxonomy (GTDB): domain Bacteria; phylum Desulfobacterota; class Desulfobacteria; order Desulfobacterales; family Desulfosalsimonadaceae; genus CAWGYD01. Next base: position 2,559 of record CAWGYD010000002.1, on the reverse strand, counting down.
GGGATGATGACCGCAGGATAAAGGGCATCGGCGACCTTAAAGGTCGACGGGTCGCGGTCATGAAAGGCGATAATGCAGAAGAGTTTCTGCGCAGAACTCACCCTGAAATAGACCTTCACACCACCGACACCTTTGTTGACGCCCTGAAACAGCTCTCGAATGGGCGCCATGACGCGGTGTTGATCTCCCGGCTTGTCGCCATACGCCTGATACGGGAATCAGGCCTGGGGAATTTACGGATCATCGAAAAGCAGATCCCCGGATTTCGGCAGGATTTCTGTTTTGCCGTTCACGAAGGGGATAAAGATACGCTTGCGCTTCTCAACGAGGGGCTTGCCATCGTTACGGCTGATGGCACCTACAGCCATCTTCATGCCAAATGGTTTGCCGCATTGGAGCTTCCCGCTCACCACCGCCTGATTATCGGCGGGGACTTCAAATACCCGCCTTTTGAATTTCTGGATGAAAATGGCCGTCCTGCAGGATACAATGTCGATATCGTGCGGGCGGTGGCCCGTGAGGCCGGGCTGGAAATCGAGATTCGGCTCGGGCCGTGGTCAGAGATCATAGCTGCCCTGGACCGCGGTGAAATCGATGCCATTCAGGGGATGCTCTATTCGCCTGAACGCGACCTGGTTTACGATTTCACCCAGCCGTATATGGTAAATAATTACATCAGTGTCATCCGAAAAAAAGAAGGCGTACCCCCTTCCACGGTTGAAGGGCTTTCCGGCATGGACATCGTTGTTCAGCGCGGAGATATCATGCACAATTTTGCCGATAAATATGGCCTTGCGGGGCAGATCACCCCAGTTGAAACGCAGGAGGATGCATTGCGGGAACTGGTCGCGGGGAAGTACGATTGTGCATTGGTTTCTCGTCTGACGGCTGTATATCTGATTGAAAAAAACGGATGGAAAAATCTGGTCCTGGGCCAGAAACCGATCCTTTCCCCGGAATACGGCTTTGCCGTGCCGAATAACCGAAAAGCGCTTCTTGCACAGCTCAGCGAAGGGCTGAAGATTATCGAAGAAACCGGTCAATACCGTTCCATATATAACAAATGGATCGGAATTTACGACAGTTCGAAACCGCCTTTCACCACCATTGCCGTATACATTGCCATTGTTGCCGTCCCTTTGCTGGTCTGCCTGCGGCATTTTTCATCTGGTCCAGGACCCTTCGCCGGGAACTATCCCGGCGGGTATCCGATCTGCGGAAAAGCGAAAGCCGCATGCGCAAAGTCTTCGACATCCTTCCCATCGGGCTCTGGTTTGCCGATAAAGACGGCAAACTGCTCGGGGGCAACCCGGCCGGCGTTCGGATCTGGGGCACAGAACACAAACCGCGCCTGATGAATACGGCATCTTCAGGCGCGTCGATTGCCTTCCGGGAAGGCGCTTGCTGCTGAAGACTGGGCACTCATCCGTACGATCAAAATGGGCGAGACGATTCTGGACGGGAACTGGAATCGACGCCTTTGACGGCCGGAAAAAGACGATCCTGAACTACACGGCACCCGTGATCGGCGAAAACGGTGAAATCGACGGTGGTGTCATCGTGAATGTGGACATCACCGAGCGCAGATCCCGAGGCCGAGCGGGAGCGCCTCATGGCGGCCATCGAACAGACCGGAGAAATGATTGTCATTACGAGTGCCGATGGCAAAATCCAGTTTGTGAACCCCTCATTCGAGACGGTAACCGGCTATACCCGGGAAGAGGCCATCGGCAAAACTCCGCGTATCCTCAGGAGCGGTCAACAAGGCATGGAAGGTTTTTATCGTGAGATGTGGGCAACCATCGCCAGCGGCCGGAAATGGGAGGGCCGCATGGTCAACCGGCGAAAAGACGGAACATTCTTCACGAAGAGTCAACTATTTCTCCGGTGCTGAATGCCTCGGGCCGCATCGTCAACTATGTGGCCGTCAAACGGGATATTTCCGAACATCTCCGGTTATCCGCCCGAGTTTCAGCAGGCCCAGAAGATGGAATCCGTGGGCCGGCTGGCAGGGGGGGTGGCCCATGATTACAACAACATGCTCAACGTGATCATCGGTTATACCGAACTGGCCCTTGAAAAAACCGGTTTCCATCAGCCGCTGCATGATGAACTGGAAGAGATCCTCAAGGTGGCGAATCGCTCTGCGGATATTACCCGGCAGCTGCTGGCATTCGCCCGCAAGCAGACCATCAATCCGCGGGTGATCAACCTGAACATGACGTTGACGGGCATGCTGAAAATGCTTCGGCGCCTTATCGGAGAAGACATTGACCTGGCATGGATACCCGGGGAGGGGCTGTGGCCGGTCAACATGGACCCGGCCCAGGTCGACCAGATTCTGGCAAACCTCTGCATCAATGCCCGGGATGCCATCACCGAAGGGGGCAACATCACCATCGAAACGAAAAATATTGTTATCGATGACGCGTATTGTGCCAATCATCCGGAATTGACTCCAGGGGAATATGTGATGCTGGTCGTTGGGGACAATGGATCCGGAATGGATGAAAATATCTTGGCGCACCTGTTCGAGCCTTCTTTAGCCAGCGATACATC
>CAWGYD010000001.1:0-880471 GCA_963826785.1 uncultured delta proteobacterium | reverse complement strand
GCGCATCCTCGGACCCGATTTCCTCCATCCACTGCCGCGAATAGGTCATGAAATTTCGAAACCGCCCGTTTTCTTCATTATAGGCATACAGAAGAAAACCCAGATAATGACCGCTGAGGATATCAAGATCCCAGCCGTTTGCCGGCAAATATTTTTGGCCCATGGCGGCCACCAGCAGCGCCCTGGCATTGTCATCTGTGCAGTAACCGAAAGAGCGATCCGGAATCGTATAGTTGGCATGCTGCAGGATACCGGTATCATCGGTAAAGGCTCTTAAATGATTGAGCTTGATCTCCGGAAGTTCGAAATTCGTGATGGCCTTTATGTTTTCAACATAGGAATGCCGTGGACGCGGATTTTTGGTGCGGTTTTGCCGCACTTCACTGAAAACCTGGATATATTTTCGGGATACTTCCTTCCAAACCGCGTCACGGGTGAACATATAGGCTTTTTTGCGCATGGCGTGCCTCTCGATATCGTTGTCCAGAAGGTCGATGATTTGTTCCGCCATGGCATCCGGATTGCGGAAAGGTACGATCCGGCCCCGGTTTTCGGCCAGCATCTCGGTGGCATACCAGTATGGGGTTGAAATGACCGCTTTGCCCGTGCCCATGGCATAGGCAAGGGTACCGGAAGTAATCTGGGCTTCTTCAAGATACGGGGTGACGTAGATATCGGCGATGCCGAGAAACTCACACAGTTCTTTTATTTCGACAAAACGATTCTGGAAAATGACATGAGCCCCGATGCCGAGTTTCCGCACGAGCTGCTGCAGCATGATCCGGTATTCATCTCCATGGAATTTCAAAATATTCGGATGTGTCGCGCCCAGGATGATATAGACCACTTCGGGGTGTTTTCTGATAACCGCCGGCAGCGCCTGCAATACCGTTTCAATGCCCTTGTTCGGGGACAGCAAGCCGAAGGTCAGCAGTACCTTTCTGCCTTCCACACCGAATTTGTCTTTGTAAAAGCTTGAGTCAATAAACGGCGTATCCGGAATGCCATGATGGATAAAAACGATTTTATCATCGGGCACGGCATAAACATCTTTAAGGAAATCAAAAGCCTTATGGCTCATCACCACCAGTTTGTCGGACAGATCGGCCAGTTTGCTCATCACGGCACGATATTCCGGTGCGGGGTCTTTTAAAACCGTGTGCAGCGTTGTCACCACCGGCATGCGCAGATCACCCAGTAATTTCAGCAGATGGCTGCCGGCCGGCCCCCCGAAGATGCCGTATTCATGTTGCACGCAGACAATATCCGGCTGACTGATATTGAGAAATTGAGATGCGATACGATAATCCGTCAACTTATTCTGATTGATCTCAAAGCGGACTTTTTCCGGGTAGGGATACCCCTCGGGTTTGTCGTTCATGGCCGCCGCCCAGCACTTTATATCAGGGGCTTCCGCGGACAACGCCTCCACCAGGTCCGTGGTGAAGGTTGCGATACCGCACTGGCGGGGCATATAGTTGCCGATGACGGCAACCGAGTTGATCCCTTCATAATACTTAATAACAGATGTCATTGATCTGCCTTTTTGCGTTGCTTTTATTTTTCAGTTTCCCACCCAGTCTTATCCTTGTCTTTTTTTTGCTTCCGCTTTTCCTTGAGTGTATGCTTGTCGTTTTTTTGATCTTCGCGTTTGTCTTTATCTTTTTTTCCTTTGTCTCCCATTTTTTCCTCTTTTCGTTTAAGAATGAATGGAGCGGTCTTTAAAGATTCGAGAATCAAATCTGTTTGAAATCAGAAGAACGTTCATATCAGCAGTCTTCCTTCCGCGGTAATATGGGAACAATCAGTTCCATTTTCTCTCTCACCGATTTGACCGCCTCGATTCCTTCAGCACCTGAAATCGAATAAATTTGAAATTTCAATGGTTCGCATAAAAGGCTCCTTGTTCCGAGAAGAACGCTGAATCTGTCGGTGCGCATGTGATGATTCAGATGCTTTCGGGTTTTCCATTCCGAAATCAGATTAAAAACATGATTGTCCCTGATATCGCAGTAGATGTTATAGCTCAGGCATCCACCTTCTTTTTCCGGTATCTCGATCAACGAAACAAGCGTTTGCAGAACCTCTTTCTGCTTTTCCGGAAGCACGTTCATAATTGTTCGTATGATGATCATTGCACCCACCCTGTCGCAAACGCTTTGGTTAGCTGTTTGTGGAACCATCGGCCATTCTGATCCAGCATCTTTCTTTATTTTTTACATGATCCCCTTTTTAGAAAAGCTTTTCTTTCAAGTCCCGCATGGCTTTCACGATGTCCTGGATGGCTTCGTGCATCCCCTCGGCACTTGAACCGATGTCTGATGTTTCTTTTTGCTTCATCTTTTCCTGAACCTCGGATTTGATCTCATTGAATTTTTGAGCGTGTTGTTCAAACTTCAGGCGATGCGCTTCTTCCATGTCTTCGATAGCATCGGAATGAATCTGATGGATGAGTTCATCGGCCTCAGCCATTAACTGATCGATATTTTCGGGTTCTAACTTCTGCTGATTTGCTTTCATCGCTTTCTCCTTGAAAGTTTCCGGCCCCGCTTCGCGGCGCCCCCCTTTAATTCCCCATACAAGGGGAGAGAAGGGGTGTTCATCCTTGAAAAGCCTGTAATTTAAAAATTACCGGGTCTGGAAGCCGGATATTTTCATCTCGGCAAACTTCGCGCCGACATCCGCGGATTCCTCTAACGGCCAGACCTCTGCCTGATTTAGATCAACTGTTTTCAATATCCCTGTTTCCCGGACAAGAATCTCTTTAATCCGCTTTTCGTTTAGTTCGGCCGGATCGACATGCACGATCTTGATGCCATCGGGATCAAAGTTGGAGGAGTAGCTTCCGCCCGGAAGATAAATCGCGCCGGTCGAAAAATCCACGGCATAGGCAATGATGCCCGGGATGAGGAAAAACAGGAGCCCGACGCCATCCAGAACCGCAATTCCCGCATCGATGCGTCCGCTGTTCTGCCCCCTTCTTTCGGGGTGCAGGATCGTGCCGCAACCCGATAGTTGAGCAAACATGCTCAAAAGCAGAAAAAGGGGGAGTGCTTTCATATAAATCGTCTTTTTCATTTCAAAACTCCTTTTCGTCTGTCGACTTTGGTTCGCCTGCTTTTAAATTGAGCCGGTATTCTAAGCCCCGGCCGGCGGTTATGGCGAACGCGTCTACTTGCCCATCACCTTCTTGATCTGGCCAAGCTTTTCCTGGATTTCCCCATCAAGGTTTTCCCCTTTGCCTTCGGCTTCCAGGTCTTCATTTCCGGCAATAATCCCGGCGACTTCCTTAACCGTACCTTTTGCCTGGTGCAGCTTGCCTTCCGCGTTATCTTTTATGCTCGATTTCATTGTCATTCTCCTATTTGTGGTTGAGTTATACTGGCTCTGCCAAGCGATATTCATTTGAAACGGCTGTTGCCAACATTCATTTCGCATCAACGTGCTACCATCCGTCACCTGAACATTTATGCAGTCTTTTTTCTTCCCAGAACCAGCAGGGAGAGGCCGCCCGCCAGCGCGATACCGCCGACGATCGGCGGCAAGGGAATCGTTTTTGTTTTTTCCGCTGTCATTTCAATCGGTCCTAAATCGACAACCTTTTCCCGGGTCGTGTAGGTGATCCCCTGATACCCGAAAGCTACGATCCCGATACCAATCAATATGACTGCCAAAATTATGGTTGTTCTCATCCGGTCCGGCCTTCCCGTCCTTACAGGGCACAATCAAGATGAATAAAGGTGGCTGCCTAAATGACTCTCCGCCCCTGAATGAGGCTGACCAGCACAGCGGCGATGGCAAACACCAGCAGGATGTGGAGAAACCCGCCCATCGTGTAACTGCTCACAAATCCCAGCCCCCAGAGAATGACCAGTATGACCGCAGTTATCCACAACATTTGCCGCCCCCTTTCAATTTGCGTCTATCATTTCCTGCCGGTTTATTTCACGACAAGGCTGTTCTTAACCGCTTTGACACCCGGAACCGAGCCTGCGATTTGGGCGGCCTTTTCCGATGCCTGTGCGGAATCCACGAAACCGCTGAGCTGAACGGTTCCCTTGTAGGTTTCGACACCGATCTGGAATGATTTGAGAAAATCATCAGCGGCCAGCTGAGATTTGACCTTGGCCGTAATGACCGAATCGTCAACGTAGTCGCCCGTACTTTCCTGCCTGGGTGTCGCTGCGCAGGCCGCAAAGGTGAGGATGAGCATCATAATGACAAAATAGCCGATTGACCTGTTTCTTTTTTTCATGGCAGTTACTCCTTTGCCTGTTGTCTTTTGGGTGGTGTTCCCGGAAAACCCTTTCCGGGCAATTCATGTATTCATGCTATTTAGAATTCAATCTTTGTGCCAAGACGCATACGCGGAGGCAATAGATGCCCATCATCCTGAAACTGCAATCAAATGAGCCATAGGGGGATTTCAGAACAGCCGTTAACCGCCATAAAAAAATGGCCATATATGAATTATCGGTCACATATGGCCATTTTCAGGGCTTTAAATGGTATGGCGGGTGAAACTGATCAGCGCCGATTGGGTGAGCAGAAGTCGAAACTCCGCCTCGAAAGACACAAAACGAATGGCGAACGCTTCCGGCCCGATCACCGCGCCATGCATTCAATCCGTCCGTTGTGCTTTGAACACGTCATCTTCCCGCCTGCTCCGGATGAGATCCCGATGAAGCCGCAAAAGATGTGCATTTTGTTCACGCTCGGAATGATCGATCTTGCAAATATCAAAAGTCATCGGATCGGACGAATGGGGCACATTTTCTTTAATCTTGGGGTCGGTCAGACTTTCAAACTGGAGCAGAGATCCATGCGCCCGCTGTGTACCACTTCAGCCAGTTCATCGTGGTCCGCAAAATAGCAGAAGGGACTCGAAGCACCAAACTCCTGCCCCTGGAAGAGCTTGCATTTCGGCTATAGGCTTCCAGTAATCCCATTTTGCTGGTGCTGAGGATTGCCAGATCCAGTCTTTATGCGGCAGAAAAGGCAGGATTTGCTCCAGGGGCTGGCAGATTATGTTGTGACAAGGGCGAAAATTTCGGTTCTTGCTATCATAAAGGGAAATGGGTTGATTTGGACTGATGTTATCATCCACCCCATTCTGAGATGAGGTGGATGCACAATATCAGTTATCGGGAGCTGCTACATCCCGCCTTGGTGGCATCGGAACGGATTGGCCCGAATTTATAGGGAAATGAGGACAGGTTTTTGATTTCGAAAATCTTTTGGGGCGGACTCGCGAGCACCGCCTCAGAATATTTGAACTGTAGATCCTGTATGCGGCGAATGAGGGGCATGTCGCAACCTTCCGACCGGAGCTTCTTTTCCAGGCCGGGCAGTTCCTTTGGTTTGATGCCTTCCCGGAGGCTAACGGCCACTGTTTTTCCGGTAGACCTCCGGTGCAAAATCCATGTATCCTCCAGTTTTTGGTCAATGATCAGCGTATGGTAACGTGTCCTCGCCCCCGTCAAGTATGCCGCCGCATCCCCATAGCAGGGTGATCCATTAACCGCTGCTACCATGTCCGTCCTGTCGATGATCCCATCCGGAAAGAGGATTTTAAAACCATAACCAATGGCTGCCGAGGCCACGACGAGACCATCGCAGGGATGGCCATGGTAGCGGACGAGATCCTGCAGGGTGACTGTTTGCGGATTTGAAGACAGCGGACCGAGACTCGATTCTGTATCCAGTACTTTAATGACGGGCGCATAGGGCTTGGAAGAGAGTATTTTCAGCTGGTCTGGAATGTCCTGTGCAGCAACTGCAGTATTTATCGCAAATACAGCAAAAATAATGATAAGGAATGCCCCCGAATTTCGGAGACGCCGGGTTTTGATCCTTGGCATGAGAAAACAACTCCTCCAAAAAAGAAATTTGAATATGGTTCCGGTACCTGTCGGATTTTCTTCCTCAATTTTTTTTTCAGAAATTGATGACCCCGAAAATGTACTTGAGGCAGAAATAGAGACCGATCAGGATGAAAAGGGCTCCGGTGATCCGGCGAAGCCAGCGCTCGGCCACCGAGAGCCGGTTGAAAAATTGACCCGCAAGCCTGCTACTGTAGGCGATGATCAGGGCTGAGCCGATCACCGGCGCCGCAGTGCCAAGCCCGTAGCAGAAGGGGAGCATCACCCGGGAGTTGAATTTGAGCGCCAGAGGAATCACGCTGCCGAAAAAGAGAGCGGCCGAAACCGGGCAGAACGTCAGGGCAAATAAAAATCCCAGCAGCACGCCGCCCACCAGCCCGCTCTCCCCTATCTTCTGGAGCCGGCCGGCATCAAGGGAGAGATTCGGCAGCTTCAGCCTGAACAGATCGAGAATGAACAGTCCGGTGACCAGCAGGATCGGCCCCAGGACCTGATTCATGTGCAGTTGGAGAAACCGGGCCACCCCCGGAATGGAGATCAGCCCGGCAATGATCAGGATGCTGATGACCATATAAGACAGCATCCGGCCGAGGGTGTAGGCCATGGCAGCCAAAATGGTGGCATACCGGGAATTGATCTGCTTGCCGATATAGGTGGTGGCGGCGATGTTGGTGGCCAGGGGGCACGGGCTGATGGAAGTCAGGATGCCCAGCCACACGGCCGACAGGATCTGAACCGAACCCATTTCCATATCTATTCTTTCAACCAGTCTTGAACTTCCGAGGTCACATACTCTTCAAATTTTTGATCATCCCGGACCAGCGTCCAGATCTTGTCCAGGTTTTTCCATCTGATCTCTTTGCCGTCTTTGACTTCCGAAACGATGATCGATTTGGTGTAGAGCTGATAATCCTGGTTGTAATGCTGATTTTCAGATTCATCCACGTTGATGACCCGCCAGACCAATGTCCCGTTTTTCAATGCTTCGGTAAAGTTGTTCTGAATGGTCTCCGCGGACAGCTCTTCGATTTTATGGCAGGTGGGGCAGCGGACTGTGTTGTGAAAATAGGTGGCCACCATATAATGGTCGGGTTTCTGGTTGTCGGCCGCAGGGCCGTCCTCCGCTGCCGCGGCAGCGGAAAAGATAAACGTCAGCATGGAAATCAGGAAAATACAAAGAGCGCTCTTTTTTGAAATAAACCGCATGAAAATAAAACCTCCAAATTAAAGATTCAGGTGATTTTTGCCAGACAGGATTATGGCTTGCAGCTCACATGGCATACCCCTGTGAGCGTTGCCAGTTCGTAGGGGAAATATTTCCGTTTAAACCAAAGGGCCACATTCACCAGGGAAATCAGCACCGGCACTTCCACCAAGGGGACGATCACTGCGGCAAACGCCTGGCCCGAGTTGATGCCAAAGACGGATACCGCCACGGCGATGGCCAGTTCGAAATTGTTCGAGGCCGCCGTAAAGGAGAGCGTGGTGGCCTGCTCATAGGTGGCCCGGACCTTCAGGGACAGGTAAAAAGATACGAAAAACATGATGATGAAGTAAATGCACAGGGGGATCGCCACCCGGACCACATCCAGCGGCAGTTCCACGATGTATTCGCCTTTAAGGGAAAACATCACCAGGATGGTAAACAGCAGAGCGATCAGGGTAATGGGGCTGATTTTCGTCCTTTAATGCATTTAACGCGATCTCCTTGCCGCTGACCTTGATAATCTTGCCATAGACATGAAACATCACCGCCGGTGGATCGACAAAATATTGCGTGCCCCCTAATTCCGCATTCAGATACGGCAGAGTTTCGGTGACATCCTGGTTCAATGCGGCGATGCAATGTAAGGACTCGAAGCTGGAATTGCACTCGGGCCGGAATATCCGCTTGGTATAGCCCGTCAGAAGCATGGGACCCTCTCTCAAACTATTTTTTAATCCATTTCAGGACTTCAGCTTTTTTGGGCACCTTACCGACGGATTTCACCTGGCCGTCAATGACCACGGCGGGGGTTCCCATGATGCCGTGCCTGGCAATTTCCATCATGTCGCTCACTTTTTCCACGGATGCACCGATGCCGGATTCCGCCACCGCTTCCTTTACGATTTCTTCGGTTTTCATGCATTTGGGGCAGCCCGGCCCCAACACTTTAATTTCCACGACAGCCTCCCTATTGTTCTTTTTGAAATGGTTTTAGCCATTCAAAGAGTTGTGACTGTGACGGGACGGACCCCGCGCACTTTTTCTCGCCATTAATCAAAAGCGCGGGCGTCCCCATGATACCCATTTGGGCGATTTCTTTCAAATCCCTGATGTGATCGACGCGGCCGGCAAGTTTGAGCTTTGAAAGGATGTTCATCACATCAAGTTCGAGTTTATCGCACATGCTGCACCCGGGACCGACCACTGTGACCACCAGTCCCTCTTTAGCGGCATCCTCGACAGTTAATGGCAGGCCCTGGTCTTTCTGATATGCTCTTAAAAATGCCACCTTGTAATTCTCTTTCGCCTCTGCCGGGATATAATTGTCTCTGGAAAGCATCTGAAACAGGGCCTCGGCAATAACGGAATCTTCTGCGCCTTTATGCGCCCGGGCAACAGATGCAATGGCCCCGGTTAATCCCACAATGCCGAAATCGTGTTTGCCTATTCTTATCTGCTTGATATCATAAGCCATTTTGAATCTATTATTTCGGAATCTTGATATCATTACTTCGGGAACAGATATTTTCCCGGTGGATTTGGGGTAATTGCTCCTGCAGGGCCTCTATTTCCGGGTCATCTTCCAACCAGTGCCGGAGGTTGCCGAGCATGCTTGACGCATAAGGATGATCACCGCCGTCAGACAATGTGTAATTGACCCATAATCCATCCTTGTGGTGAATGACCAGCCCGGCCTCTTCCAGCAACTGGAGGTGCTTGCTGGCGGTGGACTGGGCGATTCCCAGCAGGGCCTGGATCTCGCATACACACATCATGCGTCGCTGGAGCATCTTCATCATTTTGATCCGGGTGGGGTCGGATAAGGCTTTCATAACTTTGATAAATGGCTTCATCAGAACTCCTTGAATCGTTAAATAAGAATATAAAGGTACATTTTTTGGTTGTCAATAACTATATTTAATGTTTGACATGCATGCATGGCCAAGCCTATATTCTGTTTTAACGATATATAAAACCGATTTCCGCGAATGAAAAGAGAGGATGACATGGACCCGGATCAATTGGAAGATAAAAATAGTTGCTGCCACGCTGAAAATACGGACAGCGCTTCCGTGATGGCTGACGCCCATCAATCGCACATGGCAGTGTACCTGGCAGCAAGCGTACTGCTGATTGCCGTATGGTTTCCGGTTTACTGGAATCTCGAAAAATTTGCCAATCTGCTTACGCAACTGCTTTCCGGCATGATGGGCTTCTCAATGAGCGGCCATCTCGGCAGCGCGGTCTGGTTTTTCGTGTTCGAAACGCCGAAAGTGCTCATGCTGCTGACGCTGGTGGTCTTCGGCGTGGGCATCATCCGTTCGTTCTTCACTCCGGAGCGCACCCGCGCCATTTTGGCCGGTAAACGCGAATCCGTGGGCAATGTGCTGGCCGCCGGCCTGGGGATTGTTACCCCATTCTGCTCCTGTTCGGCCGTACCGCTTTTTCTCGGTTTCGTGACCACGGGCGTACCGCTGGGCGTGACCTTCTCGTTTCTGATTGCCGCCCCCATGGTGAACGAAATCGCCCTGGTGCTGCTCTATGGCCTGTTCGGCTGGCAGGTGGCGGCAATTTACATGGGGATGGGTCTGATGATCGCCATCATTGCCGGCTGGGTCATCGGGCGGTTCAAAATGGAGCGGCATCTCGAAGAATGGGTTTTTCAGATCCAGGCCGGAAAACTCGACATGGGAGACGGCCCGAATGATTGGTCCGAGCGGCTTCGGTACGGTTTTGAGGCCGTGCGCGATATCGTCGGCAAGGTGTGGCTCTATGTCATGCTGGGGATTGCCGTGGGCGCAGGCATACACGGATACGTTCCCCAGGGGATCATGGCCTCTTTCATGGGGAAATCGGCATGGTGGTCGGTTCCGTTGTCGGTGCTGATCGGCATTCCCATGTATTCCAATGCCGCCGGCATTATCCCCATCGTCCAGGCGCTGCTCAGCAAGGGTGCGGCCCTGGGGACCGTCCTGGCGTTCATGATGTCGGTGATCGCGTTATCGCTGCCCGAAATGATCATTCTGCGCAAGGTACTCAAACCGACTTTGATTGCCACCTTTATCGGCGTTGTCGGTATGGGCATCCTGCTGGTGGGTTATCTCTTTAATTTTTTGATGTAGGAGCTCAAATGAAGCGGCTTTTCACTGTGGTGGTATTTTGCCTGCTCTGGGTCGGGCAAAGCTGGGCGGTTGGAATCAACGATCTTTTGGAAGCGACAGCGCGGCAGCCGGGTTATGAAATCAGCGCGATGTCCGTCCATGAAAGCGCACTTGAACAAAAGGCGGCCACTTCAGCCCTGTTTCCCAGGGTGGCTTTGTTCGGCCGGGCGGAGACCTATAATTCCCCGACCAACCTGCGGCCCATGTCCCCCACGGAAGTCAATGTCCAGGGCGGCGAATCCATTCCGTTTTCCCGGCAGATCCTGCGCTATGGATTAACGCTCGATGCCCCCGTTTACGTCAGGGAATTCTACGTCCTTCGACAAAAGGCGGCAATATTGAATCAAAAGGCCGAAATCGACCGGAAGCTTGATCTGCTCGGCCGGGAAGCTGCGGTTGTTTCATTAGACAGCGCTTTGACCTACCTGCGGGGCCTTGAAAAGGCCATCGAAGCCAGGCGCGCGTCTTTGGCCAAAACCCGTGATGATATGGCGCTCAAAGTGAAAACCGGACGGTCTCCCGGATCGGAATTGGACTGGTTGAAGGCCAGTTTGTCAATGTGCGCGTGGTCGTTTACAAAGCCGATGATGTGTTGCTCCCCGTTAATGCGATATTGACCATGGACAGCGCCTCATCGGTATTTGTTTTGACCCCCGACGGGAAAGCGCGGCGAATTGAGGTGCATATCAAAGCCCGCGGTGTTGAAGGCGTAACCGTTGCGGAAAATCTGGAAGGCAAAGCCGTGATCATCGCCAAGCCGGATATCCTCCTGCGGGTGGCCACGGGCGTCCCCGTGGTTCAGAGCAATTTATAGGAGGACCGGCATGTTCGATTTCTTTCACAAACGTCCATACCTGCTGTACAGCCTGATTGCCGGTTTTTTCGTGCTTGGCGTCTACGGTTTGATCGAGATGCCCAAAAATCTTTTTCCGGACAGCGACCGGCCGACGATCATCGTCATGAGCCAGGTGCCCGGAGCCACACCCGAATGTCGTCGCCGCCACGGTTTCCAAGCCCATTGAAGAAGAGGTCTCCACCCTTTCCCAGATCCGGCAGGTCAGCTCCGTCAATATCGCCGGCATGTCCATTGTCACGGCCGAATTCGAATACGCCAAAGGGCTGGAGCCCGGCGGCCGTGGACGTCAACAACGCCATCAACAAAGTGCGCGGCAAACTGCCGCCGGAAGTCAATCCTTCCATCTACACGGCCGGCTCCCATATTCTGCCGGTGGATGTGTTCGCCCTGTCACCGGCCGGCGGCGGCCTGACGCTGGATGATGTGCGCAAAATCGCCGAAAGCGACATCAAGCCCGCCCTGCTGCGCAACCCGAATGTCGGCAACGTGGAAATATTCGGCGGCTACCAGAGCGCGATCAGCATCAATGTCAATCCCTTCAAGGCCAAGGCCTATGGCGCTGAGCCTGGATAAAATCAGCGCCACGGTGCGCGCCCTGGACCGGGATGCGCCCATCGGTTTCAGCAAAGGCGCCGATTCCTTTTATACCCTCACCGTTTACGGGGAACACAACCGCATCGAAGATCTGAGGATGCTGCCCGTGGCGACCAACGTGCGCCTGGGCGATATCGCCGAGGTCAAATGGGAACACCAGAAGCGCTTTTCCGGCTACGAGGGCAACGGAAAGGCCGCCATCGCCCTGGCGATTCAGCGCGCACCGGGCGGATCGGTGCTGGCCACCAGCAAGGCAGGCCGTGCGGTGATCAATAACTTTGAAACCGCGCTACCCCAACATCCGCTTTCAACTGGCCGACACCCAGCGCAACCTGATCAACACCGCCAATACCAATATGCTGGAAGCCCTGCGGGATGCCATCATCTTCACCTTGCTGGTCATTCTGCTTTTTTTGGGCAACCTGCGGGCCGTGGCCGCCGCCCTGGCCTCCATTCCCATGGTGTTTTTTGCCACGCTGGCGATTATCTGGATGAGCGGCGGCGAACTGAACATCGTCATTTACACCGCTATCATCCTGGCCTTGGGATGCTGGTCGATGATGCGGTGGTGGTCCTTGAAAATATCGAACGGCACCTGGTGGAGTTGAAGCAGGATCTGAACACGGCCATTATCGCCGGCACCAAGGAAGTCGATCGCGCCGGTTTTCGCCGGCACCGTGGCCACCGTGGCCATCATGTTCCCGTTTCTTTTTGCCGGTGATTTTCCGCAGCAGATTTTTCGGCCCGCTGATCTCCACCCTGATCATCGCCCTGCTGGTTTCCTACTTTTTATCCATTACCTTTATTCCTGCCATCTCGTTTTTCCTCTACCGAAAAGGGACGGCAAAGACGCGGTTCGAACTGGCCCTCGACCGGCTCTATGAAAAAAGCTTCGGACGTCTGGTCGGCCCCTATCTCGCCATTTTGCGATTTTCCTGCCGGGCCGTTCCGGCTTGCGGCGGATTCTGATGACCATCGGGGTTGTCGTCCTGCTGGCCGTCAGTGTGAAAAGCATCATGCCGGTGATCGGCCGGGACCTGATGCCGCCCATGGATACCGGCATTATCAAGGCCCATGTCAGGTTCAGCGCCAATGAGACGACGGATGCGGCGGAAAAACGCCTGGCACCCTTTCTGGACTGGCTTCACAAGCAGCCGGAAGTGGTCATGAGTTCGGTGAGTTTCGGGTCCGAACCCGGCGTGTTGTCGTTGGGCTCGGGTTCGCTGCCCGCCGAGGCGATGATGACCATCAATTGTGTTGACCGGTTCCAGCGAAAGAAAAGCATCTGGCGGATCGAGGATGAGATCCGGTCCCGGCTGGCCGACTCTTCAAAACGTCAAAGCCGCCGATGTCTATGATTTCGGGGCCACACCCATGTCCAGCATCAAGGCGCCCATAGACGTCCGGCTGCTGGCGGAAGACTACCATGTCCTGCCCGCGGCAGCGGCCAAGGCGGCGGCCGCACTGGAAACGGTCAAAGGCTTAACCTCGGTCAACACCAGCTGGGACAACGATTTTATGGAGGCACGGCTGAACATCGACACCAATCGCGCCCTGGCCTATGGCATGACGCCGGCACAGATCGCCGCCCAGCTCCCCCTGTCCGGCGTTCCGGTCACGGTAAGCGGGAACCTGGTCTCCATGCAGAACCAGTTCGTGCGCCTCTATTTCAACCGGCCCTTTGACGGGAACTTTGATCAATTGCGCCTGATTCCCGTCCAGACGCCCAAAGGCCCCGTGCCCTTGAGCGCCCTGGCGCAAATCGATTACGGGATGACCGCCAACAAGATCGAACGCAACCAGATGCTTTACTCGCTGGACGTTTCCGGCTACCGCAGCGGGCGGGCCATTTCCATCCTGACCGAAGACACGCCGTGGCCGCGCTCAAATCGGCCGGCCTGCAAGGAGTGGAGGTCAGTCAGGAAGGCGACATCGCGCAGATGAAGGACTCCTTCGGGCGGATGATCAAATCGATCGGTCATGGGTGTGATCCTGCTGCTCATGGCGCTGGTCGCCATTTACCAATCGGTGCGCCTGGCCATTGTCATGGTGCTGGTATTGCCATTGGCCATGATCGGCGCCTCCTGGGGGATGCTGATCTTTAACAAGCCGAGCTGCATGCCCAGCATGGTGGGCATTCTGCTGCTGTTCGGCATCATCATTAAAAATTCGATTCTGCTGATCGATTTTTACCAGGATTCCGCAGTGAAAACAATTCACCGTTCGAGGCGGCCCTGGAAAGCGTGCGGGTGCGCTTCCGGCCGGTCTTCATGACCGCGTTCGGCACCATTGCCGGCATGATCCCCATTGCTTTTGAATGGGCCGTCGGGCTGGAACGGCTCTCGCCCCTGGCCGATGTGGCTGTTGGGCGGGCTTCTGGTCGGAACCGTGCTGACGCTGATCTATATTCCCATGTTCGCTTATAGCGTGGATAAAAAAATGCAAAAGGAGGCCTTCTGATGGTGGTGACGTTGACCGAACAGGAATTTCAGGAAATGAAAAGAATTCTCTTGGATGAGGATGGAAAAGAGGCGTTGCAGATGCTGCACGCACTTGTAAAACGGATCGAGCAGTCTGCCCGGGGCGGAATGAAATCCCATTTGGACGGATGATCACAAGATATTAATCGGGATAACCCTGCTTGATAAAAAATATCCGACTTCATCAAACCGGTATGTCCGGTGTGTATGGAATGATCATTTCTGTGTTTTTTATCATCTTTTCCAAATTACCTTTCCGGCAGCTCCGTGCCGCGACTCATGATCTCGATGTATCCTGCATAACTGAACAGTCGGTTGCGCTTCCGGGCCGTCAGCTCCTTCACAATGCCGAGCTGCTGCAGATGGCCGAGCGCCTTATTGACCGTCGCCGGTGTGATGCCGATTTTCTCTACCAGTGAACCCGAGGTGGCGATGGGGTGCTCCATCAGCGCCCGGTGAACCTGCAGGATCGATGCCGCCGCCCGGCCAAGATTGCTGATTTTCTCGCGATCCTGATTTGACAGGTTGAGAAGCTTTTGGGCGGTTTCCACCGCCTGGGTAGCGGTGACGATAACCGCCTCGGCGAAGAAATCGAGCCATCCTTCCCAGTCACCGGTCAAACGCACGTTGTTAAGCAGTTCATAGTAATACTGGCGGTGCGTCTTGAAATAGAGACTAAGGTAGAGCATCGGCTCACGCAACACCTTTTGTTCACATAAAAGCAGCGTGATCAGCAGACGACCCAGACGGCCGTTGCCATCCAGAAACGGGTGGATCGTCTCGAACTGTACATGGGCCAGTGCCGTCTTGAGCAGTACCGGCGTTGGTTCCGGCTGATCATGGAGGAAGAACTCCAGCTTGCTCATGCACTCCAGCACCTCCTCGGCCGGAGGCGGCACGAAGGCGGCATTCCCTGGCCGGGTGCCGCCAATCCAGTTCTGGCTTCGCCGGAACTCACCTGGTATCTGATTGCGCCCCCTGCCCCCGGCCAACAACACGCCATGAATCTCCCGGAACAGCCGCAGCGATAGCGGCAGACCATCTTTCATCAAGCGCAGCCCGTGATCAAGGGCCGCGACATAGTTGCTGACTTCCCTCACGTCATCCATCGGGACACCCGGCTCCTGATCCAGTTCGAATAGCAGCAGATCAGACAGTGACGACTGGGTCCCCTCGATCATGGAGGAGAGCACCGCTTCCTTGCGGACGTACATATAGATGAAAAGCGAGGTGTCCGGCAGCAGGGTCGAAACGCTGTCCAATCGTCCGAGTCCCAGCAGAGCCTGGTCAAACTTACCGCGCAATTCCGGTGTCCAGTCGATGGGCGGATGCGGCGGCAGTGGTGTAGGCACGAAGGCTTGGGCCTTTTCACCAACCGTCGATATGGTAACGTATCTGCCTATGAGTTCTCGCTTCATTCCGCCCCCGTACCTAAAATAAGATTTTCTTTTATTTTATTTTAACCCAAAATGTTAAAATAAAAAAACATGAAAGAAAAATCAAGCGGATTAGGTGCCATCTTTGTATAAATGCACTCTAATGCTTCGAATAAAACAACCTCTATCGACTGGATTGCGACCACAAGGTGCATGCCCTGCGCGCTGCATTCAGTTGCACCATACGGCTATAGGCTTCCAGTAATCCCATTTTGCTGGTGCTGAGGATTGCCAGATCCAGTCTTTATGCGGCAGAAAAGGCAGGATTGCTCCAGGGGCTGGCAAGGATGAACCGGGGCCGACGCATTGGTTCTCATAATGAGCGGAAAAGCTCGAAAAACGGAGGGAGAACACATAGCAAGATTATGGAACTTGGAGGGGGTCCGGAAATAGATACGGTGTATGTACGGCATAGGCCCACACATATCCAATTCCTTTGATATAAATTCCGGGCCATTGTCCACTCTGATTCTGTACGGCTTTCCATAGCGCCTGGCAGCGACCGCCAAGGATGCTGCCACATCATACCCTTTATACGCGAGATAAGTAAATCCATAACTCCCTAATCGATCGGCATGATGGGCGGGAATACGAAGGTGCCGTAGCGGTTCGAGTCGTTGACCGGCTCCTGCGGGTACTGCTTCGCCAGGTCGGGGTCGTCCGTCGTCAGGGGGATGGTGGTACTGGACAGGACGGAAGCCTCGCCGCTCTGCTCGGTTGCCGGTGTGGGGTTGTAGAGGCGGAACATGGCCTGAAACGTCCCGCCGTCCGGGATGGGCAGCCAGTTGCTGCGCAGTGCTGGCGGGGTGTTCTGAAGGTAGAGGCGCAGGAGGCTGTTTCCATCGCCGTCCTTCTCGAATGCCAGCTGGGTGCCGCGGAGCGCGGGCGGGGCGGCCGGCAGCTGCTGCGAACCCAGGGAATGAACGGGGATGACGAGCCCCGTCATCAGCGTCTTGCCGACAAGGGACGGATCCACGGTGATTGCCGCCATGCCGCTGTGATCGGGTGTCCATGGGCCGCGACTCAGCTGGAAGACGCCGCACCTCACGTCGATCACAAAATACGGGCGCTCCGCGTCGATCCCGCCCCCGGACACTGCGAAATAGATGGTGTCGTCCTCCTGGTAATCAGGGTTGTAGAAGTGCGTCGTGTCCACCACTGAGGTGGCATCGACAGGGGGCTGTGAGTAGGCCGTGTTGAGGACGGCCGCGGAGGAGACTGCGGGAAGGTTTGTCTGCACGCCGCTCGCGCTGTCGTCGGAGTAGATTGTCAGGCTCCAGAAGCCGCCCTCGCTCACGGGTGGCAGGCTGTGTGCATCAAAGGTAATGGTATAGGCGCGGCCGCCCCTGATGCGAGCGCGGTTGATATCGTGGGTCGTGGTGGGGTAAGTGCCGTCCGGCGCCAGACTGGCGATGCCGCCCTCGTAGGCCGCGACCGAGCGCACCGACCAGCCGCTCGGCGTGTTAGGGTACTTGCCGATATTGGAGGTGCCGATGACGTGCCAGTAGTTCTGTTCGGGTGGCCCGACGGTGATGAAGTTCTGTCCCGCTTTGAGGATGCAGTCCCCGATGACCATACCGGCCTCCAGCAGCGCACGCTGACGGCAGTCGAGAACCTCTGGGTGGAAGCCTGAAGCGTCAAGCCCGAGGGGTTGGAAAGAGTCGAGCAGCGCCTGCTGCGCATCGCTCACCGAGGGGCTGGGACTCATCAGGTAAGGCGGTAGCACCGCGTTGCTGAAGGCCGCCTGCATGGGGAGAGGACTGTTCTTCACGGCCATTCCCAGCCACGTGAAGAAGGTCATCGCGTCGGAGGGCGGCGCCTCGAATTCCTTCGCCACCGCCGGGTCCATGGGCGGGACCGGTTGCGGGTTCGATAGCGGCGTCAGGTCGAAGGCGGCATTGGCCTGGTAGCTGTCGCTTTGGGTGAGGGATATCGGCGAGCCGGGCTCCGCATATGGATTCACGGGGATCCTCACGATGAGCCAGGCGTGTTCCGTGTCCACCGGAAGCACATGCTGCTGATCGAACCCCTGGCCCAGGTAGCTGACGGGGTCGGTGTAGCCCGGGTCCGACGGACCGACGATCAGGTACTCTTCGGCCGCTCCGCCCGGCTGGGTTCGGCTGCCCAGCGAGGCCTGGGAATTGCCGTACGCATCATCGAGTTGGATCACATAGTAGCCTTCCACAGACGGTATCGTGAAGACAAATGGTCCCTGCGAAAGGTCGAGGAATGCGCTGCTGTAGAGCACATCCATGTTGGGAGCGGACACCGGCGACGGGAGCTGCCAGTGGGCCAGGTGCGTGGGATGGTAGAAATGATTCAGGGGCGCCTGGCTGTTGGTTTTCTGCTGCTCCAGTCTGTAGATGGTCATCGGCGCGTAGCCCCAGACGTAGGCTTCCACGGCAAGCTTGAGGAATGCCTTGTCGTCATCGGTAAGGGCGACGTCCGAGGTGATGGATGTCGGGATGTCCGGCCACTGCGTGTCTTCCGAGCGGAGCTGGTCCGCCAGCGCCTGCGGATCAAACGATGAACAGAGGTCCGACGCGACCCAGCGCTCGAGCGCCTTGCAGGAGTCGGATGGCCCCTTTTTGCCTTGATATTCATAGACAATCCAGTGATCCCGCAGGTTGTCAGCCACGAATTTGATCGTTGCCTCAATCTCCGGCCGATAGTCGTCGCAAAGGACCATGGCGGTGGAAATTCCAGCTTCCATGATCGCCTGCGTATTTGCAGGGAGCGGGGTGCCCAAAAAGTCGGGGAGTATCGCCACGAGCTGCCCGGCCATCAGTTGAACCGCAACCGGCTCAGGTTGGGAAATCGCCCGACCCAGATAGATCATGTCCTCTCTATGCTTTTTCTCGGCGGCGACCAACACGGAGGCGGCAGTCGCAGTGTCGCCGTCGAAGCAATAGGCTGCGTAATCGGCAGCAAAAGCCGCGACGAGCAGGTCGGCAAACCGCTTGGTTTCACCGCGGGCCGCCCTTGCCAGCTTCCGGCCGAGGGAGGGATCGACCTCGCCCCCCAGCCGGATATCGACGGCATATTCCGTGATTGCATGGGCAATCAGCAGCGCCTCGTCAGGTTCCATGCCGAAATTCCCGGTGAAGACTTCGTCGAAGGTCGGGTGGGGGGTGGTCGGATCCACCGGCGCGTTCAACAGCAGTCTGGCCTTGGTGATGACATACCCTTCATCCGGACCCGAGCGTCAGGCTCGATTCATGGGCGATGTGATCGGCGCCCCAGGCCTCATTGTGGCTGACGAACCCGTAGGCAAGGGCGGCTTCCTTCTCTGAGTCTGCGGCATTCCATACCTTCAGAAAGGTATCGGAGACCATTCCATGGGTCTGATCCGACACCCAGCCGGGGCAGACCGCCGGGTCGAAGATGTAATTAAAGAAATCCGGCGCGACGCTCCCCCACATTTCAAGCAGGTTGTCATGCCCGACGTGCGCATTCAGCCGGTCGGCGATATAGGCATGAGTGGCCTGATTCCAGGCAAAGGCTGCCGTGGGGAGCAAGAGAGCCGAAAGGCAAATCAACCCCAGGGTCAAAAAGGATTTACGGATGCGTTTTCTTTCCATTTTGCAGACCTCTTCAGCCGCTATGGCTTGAATGTGATGATCCTCGGTGTCAAAAGTCTGGAGGAATCCGGCCCGCTCTGCGTTTCCGGGGAGATGTAGTTGCGCAGCGAAATCATGATCATGCCCTGCAGAACCGGATCTCCTATTGTCGACATGCCGCTGATCCTGGTGCAGCACTTCGATCCGCCGGATACGGGATCGGCTTCACAGTCACTGGATAGTCCCTCGAGTACGGCACAGTCACTGGCAAAAAAATGCACGAAGAACTTGCTGAACTTGTCGGGTTTGTCCACGGGCGCATAAACATCTGCGGATCCCTTGAGCTCAGTATCCAATAGGGTCCCGTTCGGGACTCCCCCCATGATAGCGGCGTCATTGGCGGACAAGCCCACATAGGTGGCGTTACCGGTCTCCGTGGCGAAGCCCACGCTGACCTGAAAGCCGCGTTGCTCCAGGCTACCGATCAGCGCCCCGGTAAACTCATCGGGGATAGACTCCGTGGCCTCTGTCAGGTTGCCGGCCGGGTGCTGGCCCGCTTTATCTGCAGCGCGGCTTTTCGCCGAAGATGACGTTGCAAGTCCGCCAAGTATTGCCGCTGCAACAAGAAAATAGCCGAACTTTGACATTGTCCTGACCATATTCGTCTCCTCCTGGAGATAGAAGTGAGTCCATACACCCCAACTCCTCGTATCGGAAAAGGCAAGTCGGAAAGGGTGTGGGGAATCGGCAGTCCGGCTATCTTCTTGGGGCGCAATTTGAAGACGAGAACGAAAAGACCCGTGACTTTCCGTCCCTGCCTTACGGCAGGTTTAGCTTTATCATGTCAAAACATGATATTTCCCATTTGATCTGTGTCAAAAATTCGTGAGTCCCTGTGATTCGGGTTGGCAATTAAGTATTATATTTTTAAATATTTATTATCGAATGAGTTAATTATTTGAGCCTGAATTCCTGAATTTAAAACATTTCCTATTTGGCTATCCTGAATTTTCAAAACACTGGTCTCCCATTTTTCACGATTAAAAGCTAATTCGCCCGTTGCGGATTGCCAGATCCAGTATTCATGAGGCAGAAAAGGCGGGATTGTTAAAAACACTGGCAAGAATTCTTCAATTCTATAACAATATTCATAAAGATTACTTTTTCTGTTTAAAAATCTATGATATTCGTGGTGGCCGTACGCTTGAAACCTTGATCTTACTCCTGTAAACGACGAAATCTTTGATATTGCGCAAGGTATGAAGTTCATCACTCCGAATATGCCGTTATCCGAATTGTCCCGCAAGTATCTGAAAGCCTTGCTCTCGCGCGAAACAAGTCAGTCAAAAGAGTTGATTTTGCAGGCAGTGGAGAAAGGTGTCAGCATCAAAGATATTTACCTGTATGTTTTCCAGCCGGTCCAGTACGAGGTCGGCTGGCTCTGGGAATCCGGAAAGATATCGGTTGGCCAGGAGCATTATTGCACCAATGCGACGCAACTCATTATGTCAATGCTCTATTCCAGAATATTCACTGGCGCTGCAAAAGGAAGACGATTGCTTGCCGCCTGTGTGCAGGGTGAACTTCATGAACTGGGCCTGCGCATGTTATCGGATTTCTTTGAGATGGAAGGATGGAACACGGATTATATTGGTGCGAATACACCGAGTGAAAGCATTGTCAGTGTGCTGGAATCGACGAAATATGATTTGCTTGCCGTCAGCGTCACCATGCACGATCGACTGGAGGATGCAAAAAAATTGATCCATGCCGTAAATGCTTCGCCCCAAACAGGAGATATCCCCATATTTGTGGGGGGATATACGTTCCTACATGTGGATTCCATGTGGCAAAAAATCGGGGCGGATGGAACGGCAACAGACGCTCAGCAGGCCATTCGCTTGGCAGATGAAATGATACAGAGCGGGATAAAAAATGTCAGAAAATGAAAGTCCGTTTAAAGATTCGAAGGCGGTATCAGAGGCGTCCCTGGCCTGTTTTGATGTGGTTTGTGCCGAGGTCGAGGTGGAAGTGGCCAAAATTTGCATGGCCGAGGATGATCCGCAATCTACAATGGGTGCCGACGCAGAACCGATGATACGAAACGGGCTGGGATTTGTGACCCGCATGCTTCGTTCTGCAATGGTATTTGCGGCCGGGGGTATTCTCGAAAATGAAATGGAATGGGCGAAAACACGTCTGCCGGTTTATGGTGTATCCGCAAAAATGGTAATGGACAACTTAAAACGGTATTCCCATGCGTTGGAGAGAAAAATTCCCGATCAGGCATTTATGGAAATCAAACCCTACCTGAATGGAATGATGATCATGCAGCAGCGCATGACGAACATATAAAATCACGAGAGCATTGGAATGACCGAACATGAAGATACATATGAAGAATTGTCCCGCCTGAATAATGAGCTGGTCAATCTTCAGCGCAAATTGACGAAAAGGAATGCGGAACTGCAGGCCGCCCTGGATCGTATTGAAACATTGCAGGGACTGCTCCCCATCTGTTCGCATTGTAAAATGATAAGATCTGAAAGTGGTAATTGGATACAGATTGAATCATATATCAGCGAACACTCACGGGCCGAATTCAGCCATGGTATCTGCCCGGGTTGCGCGGAGAAATATTATCCGGAAATGGACCTATATGGAGATTGAGGGAACCCGCGCGCCTTACATGATTCTGGGCAAATTCAACACTTGAAATTAATTTATTTATCATACCGCTGAGCCGTTTGGATTATTGAACTATCTCAATTGAACAAAGCACGAAAACAGCATATCCATTGACTGTTTCTGCTCTTAAGGCCCCGGTTTTTTCCCAACTGAAACGACCCCCTCTGCTACCACGCTCATTATTTTGTGAATCAATTTTTTTTGAGGCGATGATTCAGACGGAAGAACCCCTTTCATGGACAAAAAATCGGTCTCCCTGAACCGGATGGAATTTAACAAATCGACGTCACTTTCATCACCCAGCTTGATCAGGCATAAAATGGTAATCTGAAAAAACTGCAAAAGCGGCAAAAGGACCTTTGGGCTGTTTTCAGAACAGTAAAGATCTGATTTTGGATTGGCATATTCTTTCACCGTATCTAAAACAATCGATTTAAACTCCTTGCCCCAAACAAGTGTTAAAAAAATGTAAAGCTCCCGCATCACATTGATCAAAAACGGAGGGGGCATGATATTGTCCTGCTCTTCAATCTCTTTAAGCGCCTGATGTAAGTTTTTTTTGACAGTGACATGCTTTTGTAAAAATTTTTCCGCCCATTTGTCATTGATTTCAGTGTGCAGCCGTTCCACCAAATCCTCATTTAACGGGTCCTCGGAAAAAAGGACTTCCCCCGGCGTATGACCGAAGTCATAGGAGATGTTCACGTAGTTCTTAAATAACAGCAGGTTGGCGACAAACAATGAATCCCTGTCGGAGAATTGAAGATTCAACGGGTAATAATAAAAATCTTTAAGAATATAATCCACATATTCATTGAGCAATTTGCTGTCGGCGATAAACCGGATGATGCAGTTGAGAATGGTTTCCCTGTCTTCAGCGATGATCACGGATTTTAGATCCATCCAGAAGACATAAAAGGCGTTTTTCCAGTCCTGAAAAACACGCCGGTGTTGATTAAACTTAATTCGGTTAAACCGCCCGTTTTTGTCAAAGCAGTTTTGCCATACCTGTATATATTTGTCATTGTTGATCTCGATGGGCGATTTCTTAAATTTTGATTTCAACTCGTCAATAGCGAAAATGGCATCATATAAGCTGTATACGCCTTTAAACCTCATCCCGGATTTGTCCTGGCTCACAAGTTTCTGGACCTTGTCCGCCACCGCCTGAAATTTTTCCAGTTTCAGTTTATTTAATCCCGCGAGAATCGTCAGGCCGGCGTTCGGCCGCCCGGTTTCATCTAAAACAATACCAAACCCTTTCTTATACCCCGTAAAATATTGCCCCCATGCCATCAGCGCGTCATGGACCGTTTGCTGCTCCTTGAGTTCCCAGTTGTTATAACGGATGGTGATGATGTAAATGTTTGCCATGTGAAAAAACTGAAATGTTTTTTTCAATTGCTCGGCCAACTCTTTGGCATCCATGATCCCGAATTTTACAAGATAATCCAGTTGCTGGTTATCAATAACGCAATCTCCGACGGATATCACATAGTCATTATTTAAAAAGTACTCCTGATCCGTATGTTTGTCCGATGGGCTCAATCCGCGGTGTCGGATAACGATACTTTTATCGCTGTCCTTGGTCGGAATGGCGGTGATGGTGCTGATCCCTTTGACAAAAGAATGAATATGACTCTTGTTGGTGGCCGTATCGTTAATGTGAAAACTACCCATGGCAACGGCCAAATCGTTGGTGAAATCCAAGAGGCTTTTACGCCAGTTGTTCAACTGCTCAAGTTCATCTATAAAATTACTGGCAGCATCAAAACCATTGCTTTCAAGCGCCCCAAAAAGCCTTTGCGCCGCAATGTTTAGTTCATTAAAAGCTGGATTTTCCATTTTCAATTTTCCTAAGATGACATGTCCTTATAAAAAAAGCGTTTTTTCGATGGCTTTTTCATATGCGGATTCCTTGGTTATTTTATTTTCTTTGACCAATCTCGACAAATGGCTGTCCATGCTTTGCATTCCCTTCGAAATGCCCGTTTGTAAAAGCGAACCGATCTGCGAAATTTTCCCTTCCCTGATCATATTGGCCAGGGCCGTCGAGCCGATCAGGATTTCATTGGCCGCACACCTTCCGCCAGTTTTGGTTTTGATGAGCTGCTGAGCAATGACCGCCAGGATGGATTCGGACAGCATGGTCCTGATCTGGGCCTGTTGGTCTGTGGGAAAGACATTAATGATTCGGTCTATGGTTCGTGCCGCACTGTTCGTATGCAATGTTCCGAATACCAGGATGCCCAATTCCGCACAGGTCAAAGCGAGCGCAATTGTTTCAAGATCCCGCATTTCGCCCACAAGGATAATATCCGGATTTTCCCGGCTGGCAACTTTTAATGCCTCACCAAAACTTCTCGCATGAGAGCCTATTTCGCGATGTGTAATCAGACATTTTTTGTTTTGATGAACAAATTCAAGCGGGTCTTCTATTGTAATGATGTGAGCGTCCCTTCTGTCATTGATGTAATCGATGATCGCCGCCAGCGTCGTTGATTTCCCGCTTCCGGTGGGTCCGGTAACCAAAACAAGGCCCTTCCGATATTCAGCAATGGTTTTAAGAACCTCGGGAAGCGAAAGCTCATCCAAAGTCAATATTTTTGAAGGAATTATTCTGAATACCGCACCGATGCCGCGGTGCTGATAGAAAAAATTACACCGGAACCGCCCGACGTTTTCAAGCTCATAGGCCATGTCAAAATCGAGGTTTTCCTCAAGCCGGGCCTGTTGCTCGGGCAGCAGGATATCATAGAGAATCTCCCTGTTCGAGTCCGGTGTAATGACTGGATGGTCCAGTGGTAACAGTTCACCGTTGAGCCGGATCATGGGGGGCAATCCGATCACCATATGCAGGTCGCTTGCGCCCTTCTCTTCCATTTCCGTGAAATATTGATGAAGCTGTTTCGTCATTCATTCATCCCTGTTATAGATATGGATATGAACTTGCTGTCAGACCGGTTCAGTTTGTTTTGTCCAGATATGTTTTGAATCTATCCGGTTTATTCGCATTGGCCATGGCATCTTTTGCCGTAATTTTTCCATCCTGCATCAGCATCATCAGTGATTCATCCATCAGGATCATTCCTTCTTTTTTTTTGGTCTGCATCATGGATGGAATCTGGTAGGTCTTTTCATCTCGGATTAAGTTGGCCATAGGCAATGTGCCAATTAAAATTTCAAGAGCCAGTTCCATTTTACTGCCATCCACTGCCGGCACCAGGCGTTGCGTAATAATGCCTTTCAACGTTTCGCTCACCATCGATCGGATTTGATTCTGTTCCTTTGCCGGAAACGAATCGATGATCCGCTCCACTGTTTTATGGGCACTGGATGTTGACAGGGTTCCAATGACAAGATGTCCGGTTTCCGAAGCTGTTATGGCCATTGAGATTGTTTCCAGGTCCCTGAGTTCACCGATCATGATAACGTCGGGGTCCTGACGAAGCGCGCTTTTTAATGCATTGGCATAGGTAAGTTCTTCAATGTCCGAACATGATAACAGGGGATATGTGTCTTTGTGTCTTATCCGTTCATTGAGCATAAACAGCATTGCCATCATCACCAGAGCCATATGATGATGCCACGCTCTCCATTTACGGACTTGGTAATCGGCCATGCCGCACTCGCTTTTTGCATCTTCAAAGGCCCGCTCTACCCAGAATCGTTGAAGTTGCATCCATGCAATGGTTTTCAGGTCAAGCGTTTCCGGCGCGTTGGAGAGCGATATTTTTGTTTCGGGATTTTTGCCCAGCGTCTGTGTCGCAATGAGAGAATACCGATGAATCATGCCGTCTCCATTTTCCCAAATATAAACGGGAATGCGCAACGCCCGCATTTTGAGTATTCCACGCGTGGTATTTCTCACTTCCAGAATGGGCTGGACGGAAAGGCCCATCCGTTCAACAGCATCTTTGACCTCTATGCTTTTTTCATCAACACGATAGCGGGTAAACTTCCGACCTTTTCGGCTTACAGGAAGATAGGGGTTCGGTTTTTCCACATAAACTCGAAAATCCGAGTGCAGATCCACTACAAAGCGTTCACCCATCCGATCCAGGGCGATACAAAATCCAGGACCTTTTCCATATCCGCCGTCAGCCCCCACCCAGGCATAATGCAGATCATTTTCTCTGGCATGGGCGACGATTTCAAGGGCAAGCTCCTCTTTGGTGCGAAATGTGCGCGCTGTTTCAGGGATGCCTGCCTTGTCGCAGCGCTCCGGATCATCGGTCCATTTTTTAGGCAGGTACAACCGGACATCCACCGGAAGGGCAAACCGGTCTTTGGCCAAAACTCCGAAAACCGCTACTTGTAATGTGCCGGTTCCAATTTGTCGTTGATTGACCACCCCTTTTTTGAACGGATGGACAAATTCAATCGGATCTTCGATCGTCAGTATATGGTGTGAGCGGTTTTCATTGATATAATCGATCATTGCCGCAAGTGTAGTAGATTTGCCTTGCCCGGTTGCGCCGGTGACCAGTATGATCCCCTGATGATTATCCAGAATTTCATTTATAGTGTCCGGTAATCCGAGGGCATCCAGGGGTATAATTTTCGGCGGAATAACGCGAAACACGGCACTCATCCCGCGTTGATGCTGCATAACGCTACCCCGGAAACGGCCAATACCGGAAATCTCATACACAAAATCCAGTTGAAATTTTTCTTCAAACTCTTTTTTCTGCGGCTCGGACAACAGTTCAAAAACAACTTCCCGGCATTTCGTCATCGACAGCGGCGCGCAGTCAGTTTTTTTCAACTTTCCCAAATGCCTTATGATGACGGGCTCACCCGCTACAATATGTATATCAGATGCATTCACGTTAATCGCGGCACTGAACAGTTCATCTAATTTTGCCATGGAACGTGTCCTTAGTTGCCCATCATCAGGGAGTGGTTTGCGTCACTAAATGCGCCGGCATGATAATTTCAATATCTGCTTTATTTATATTTAAAAAAGACGAGGATACGACCGCTTCACTATCTGGACGTTTTACTTCAACATCCGTTAACGCTATGAATTCTTTTGACTCATTCATATAGTCGGTCAGCCTGACCCCGTATAGGATATGAAGGTTGCCCGTAATCTCAAATTGACGGGTGAAAATTAAAACTCTTTGTTTTTCAGAACCATCATCCATGGTTACCTCCTGTTACACCAACTCTAAAGATAAGCTGAACCGAAATAGAGACAAAACACATACCGCAATCGCAAAGCCCTTAATTACATGTTTCCCTGATGATCCGAGAGCAAGAAATTATGCTTATACTTCAACGTTCATAACCGCTTTCACCTGGTCAAACAGCTGATGCCTGTCGAAAATGGTCTTGATCCGCTGATCTTTTTTGATGATCATTCGAATTGAAAGCTGTCGTTTGAAAATACCCGGCAGCAAGCGTCCACCGCCGCCGGATCGAAGCATACGCCCCTGTGTTTCTTAATTTCCCCAAGGGCCGCCTCGATCCCCAGAGATGGCCGGTAGGGCCGGTGCGACATCATGGCCTCCACCACATCCGCCACCGCCAGGATTTTGGATTCGGGGAGAATCTCGTCTCCGGTAAGTCCCTGGGGGTATCCTGAACCGTCTATCCGCTCATGATGCTGATAAACGATCTGGGCCAGGGGATAAGGAAATTCGATCTCTTTTAAGATCTGATAGCCGATCCGGGGATGGTCCTTGATGATGTTCATCTCGGATTCGGTGAGCCTGCCCGGCTTGCTCAGGATCTCGGCCGGCACCGAAATTTTGCCCAAATCGTGAATAATGCCGGCCATTCGGATATACTGGGTCTGTTCCTCGGAAAAACCCATTTCAGAAGCGACCACCGCAGCCAGTCTTCCCACCCGGTGCTGATGACCGGCGGTATATGGGTCCCTTGATTCAATTGCCATGGACATGGCCCGGATGATGCTCTCAAGAATTTTTGTGATTTTATCATTAAAGGTGGAGAGATCGCGCTTATTTTCATCGATGATCTGCTCCAGATGCTCCATTTCAAACTGGCTTTGAAGATCCATTGACCTGCGGCGTAATGCATCTGAAATATTGGCCAAGACCTGGCGCTTCTGAAATGGCTTATACAGATAGCCGTATGCGCCCATGGAGATTGCAGTTTCGGCAATATTCTGGCTGCCGACCCCTGTCATGATGATGGTGGCAATCGTCGGAAAGTTTATTTTGATATGCTTTAGAAGTTCTATCCCGGTTTTTCCCGGCATGGAAACATCGCTGATCACCATATCGACCGAATGAGCGGACAGGTAGCGAATGGCTGATCCGGCATTTTCGGCGGTAACGCAGTCATACCCCTCCTTCTCCAAAAGGTGCGTGAGCATTTTCCGAATAGCGGATTCATCGTCCACGACCAAAATCTTTATCGGATTAGCGCTCCTGATCCGGGATTCTTTCTCTATAAACGCCAATTCAGGCATGATCTTCTCCTTGACCTCACTGGTTTTGCCAATAAACGTCTCTTCGGGCAATGCATCTTGCTTTGCCAAATTATCATCCATGTTTTCCAGCTTTCCTTCCGCACATTGAGGGGCCATGTCGATCTCCTGGTTAAAATTCTTCATTCCCTAAATGACTACCTTACAAAATTTATGCCAACACTTTTAAATTAATAACATTATGTATTTCCAAATCGTTACTCCAATAAGCACGTGAAAAATCAATCACGAAATAATTGTACTTGGAGCAGATTTCTTGTGTTGCAGGAAAAATTCCCATACGGAAGGAAAGATTGGAAAAATTCATGACGTATACACAAACGCCGATTACCCCGCACGCATAACTGTAAAAAACGGAAATGAAAATTCAATTCGAGATAGAGATTGAACGCGTCTGCGAATCCAACAAAATTTTTTGAACCGTATCGATAAGTTTCTTTGTTCTTACCGGTTTGGCAAGAATATATCGATTTCCAATGGTAATATCTTCAATGTCATCATCAGTTGCCAGGGCTGTGAGGTATAAAATGGGTATGCTTGAGGTTTCCGGTGACCTTTTTAGCATATCTGCGACATCTTCCCCGGACATGTCCGGCATGACCAGATCCAGAAGAATAATGTCGGGCTTTTCTGTTATTGCCAATCCGATGCCGTATTTCCCGTTTGTTGCAATGAATACATCAAAAAGACCGCTGTTCTTCAGGTTCTCCCGGACAAAAAAACAAAAATCCTCTTCATCATCAATTAAGACGATTTTCCATTTGGGCTGCATTTTCAATTCCTGTTCTGATCTTTGGTTTTTTAGTTGCAGGCAGAATCTTTACAGAAAAGGTACTCCCCTTTTCTAAACTGCTCTCGACATCAATAACGCCCTTTAATCTGTCAATGATCATATGACAGAGGCTGAGGCCTAATCCTGTGCCCCCACTGGTAGATTTAGTCGTAAAGAATGGTTCAAAAATTTTGGGAAGTTCGCTTTTAGGTATCCCTCTTCCGGTGTCTGAAATTTCCACCACCACAATTTCATCCCCAATTTTAAAGAAATCGGATCGCCGGCGGCCGGCCTTATAGTCGATCTGATATACTTTCTGTTTGTAAACGCGAATCGTTAATTGTTTTTCTGCCCGGTTTTGCATTGCATCAACGGCATTGTTGATCAGGTTCAAAAATACCTGCTGCAGCATATTGTGATCCGCTGCGACTTCCATTGTTTCAGATGCGTATTCGCGCTTGAGAGTGATTCCGGTTTTCCGCAGGTTATGCTTGGTAAGAGAAAGCGTGTTGTCCAGCAGGGGAATAAGTGGGATATTTGATATTTTTACAATTGATTTTCGAGAAAAAGATAGAACATCTCTGATAATGTTATTGGCGCGGGTTATCGCATTATAGATTTTTTCTATGGATTGCCGAAGCATAACGTTATCATTCGGAATGTTATAGTCGATATAATCCATTCCCATGGAAATGATTTCCAATGGATTCCTGATTTCATGCGCAATGCCGGAGGCCATACGGCCGAGTGCAGCCATTTTATCCTTTTGAATCAGCTGATCCCGGGTCCGTCTGAGCAGTATGATGGTATCATTGAGCTGCTTTTCTCTTTTAATCCGTTCTGTAATATCTTTCGATATAATACTGACTGCATAAACGTTTCGATCATTGGGATTTCTTACAGGACTAAGCGTATTTGAAAACCATCTTTGATTTGATGGATCGTAAGCTTCATACTGAACCTGTTTGTTTGTTTGATACACCGCATGAATATAGTCTATTGTATCTTTTGAATCCCCGGGTGAATGAAAGTCAGAGAAGAATTTTCCGAGAATTTTATTATCTTCTACCCTGCTGTACATGGTGACGAATTTTTGATTGGCAAAGATCAGTCTGGCTCTATCGTCGACAATGCAGATCAACACATCAGTCGCCTGGACGATCTGCTCATATCTTTCTTGTATTTCACGAATCTTGTCTTCCTTATCCTTTATCCGGGTAGTAACGAGAAAGCCGTAAAATGTGGTGATTGAAATGATAAATGGTATCCTTAGGCCGTAACTAACGGCAGACAAACCCGCCAGCATCCCGTTTTGGTATAGAATTGATCCATAAATAATCGAAAAAATGATGGTATTGAGCATTAAATACTCAAAGCGAGCCCCCATTGTGGTCAGTGAGATAATGAAAAAATACATCAGGTATAAGTCGGACCCGACATACCCGGAAAGGTAAATTCCTGCCGGTAACATAATGCTATCGCAGAGAATAAGCGTGTAAAATAATTTATCCTGGTAAAAAAGACGATTGGGAAGTAGCGCGACCAAACAGTTGGTTGATACATAAACCCCTATAAAGATATAGCCCCAAAATTGCATTTGGTTGCTGGAAGGGGTGAAAAGAATGAAATAAGCAGTGGTGACGATCACTAGCAGGCGAATCAGAAAAATCATTTTTTTTCTGGCAAAAGTGGTTTTCACAAAATTCTCCCGTCCCAAGTACAATGAAGTTCGGCTGCTGCTTCAAAAGGATATTCTATGGATTGAAGGACAAACTTACAAAACCTGTGCCAAACCAATTTATTTCAGTGTAATTAGAATAAATTAAATAACTTATCACAAATAAGAGAACACGGTTCAAGCCTCAAAAACATTTTTCGGGAGGAATTTTCCTTTTAAACAGGAAAATTCTTATATGGAAGGAAACATTAACAATGTTTAGATCTGAGGATTGCTGGTCGCAGGTTAAATTTATCGATGCTTGATGCCATATTTTTTGTGCAGGTGATATAAGTGAGACTGGCAAAGGCCAGAAGATATTAATGGCTGGTTCAAAATCACCATTGGTGTGAGAAATGAGATTTTTCAGATATTCTTTCTCAGACCTTTTCGATAGCGGCATCTCTTGCCGACTGTAAGGTGGGTCACCGATGTATATTGGCGCATCAGTCTCGTCGTTCGGCTTGGGTAACCAAACATATCCGAATCGTGATATTTGTAACGAAGAAGATGACAGCTTCTCCTCACTATTTTTTATCCCGTTGACTTTGTCCAATCTTAAGTTGTATTAAAAATATATAATAAAATTTAAAGTTTACCCTTAGGAGAGATTTGGATATGACCAGCGAAAACCGGGCACCACCGGAAAACGATGGCGATTCCAAACGGTGGTTGATGCTGCTGTTTGCCGTGGTTGCCATTGCATTTATCGCAGCCGGATATCTATTCCAGAAACATGAAACCGACCTCATCAGGGATGAAAAATATCACGACCTGAAAGCCATTGCAGATCTGAAAAGCGATCAGATCATCTCATGGAGAAAAGAGCGCATCTCCGATGCAAGGCTTCATTCCGCCTCCCCTTTTGTTCGCGATGCGGTCCACCAGTTCATCCTTCATCCGAATGATTCGGCCCTGCGCGCGGATATGCGGACTGGCCTCAGCATGCTGCAGGACATGTATGACTATGAAAATATAATGCTGGCCGGCCCTGACGGCCGCATTCTGCTCTCCCTGGATCCCCGCCTGACCAAACTTGAGCCCCAGTCCCTCGAGCTGGTTCATTTTGCCGTATCTTCCGATGATGCTTTCTTCGGTGATTTCTTCCGCTGCCCGGTCTGCGGCCAGGTGCATCTGGATGTGGCCGCGCCGATTATGGATGATCAAAACCGTCCGCTGGCCGTTCTCATCCTGCGGGTGAACCCGGAAACGTTTCTTTACCCGATGATTCAATCCTGGCCCCTGCCCAGCAGGAGCGGAGAATCCCTCCTGGTGCGAAAAGAAGGCAACAACGTGCTGTTCTTGAACCGCCTTCGCCATCGATCCGAACCGCCCCTTTCCCTGACAAAGCCGGTGTCGGCATCCGACCTTCCCGCCACCCGCGCGGTAATGGGGCAAACCGGGCTGTTTGAAGGCAGGGATTACCGGGACGTGGCCGTGCTGACCGATATCCGCAGCATTCCGGGCGCCTCCTGGTGCATGATCTGTAAAATCGATTCAGATGAGATCTTTGCGGACGTTCGCCGGGAGACCTATCTGATCGGGTTTCTCACCCTCATGCTGATTCTTCTGTCGGGTGCCGGTCTCTCTTTCTACTACAAGCACAGGGGAAAAAGGACATTCGAGGCACTTTATGCCGCCGAGAAGGAGCGCGTCGAGACCCATGAGGAATTCAAGACAACATTATACAGCATTGGCGATGCAGTGATCACCACGGATGTTCAGGGGCGGGTGCGCCGGATCAACCCGATCGCCGAGCAGCTGACGGGATGGACGGAAAAGGACGCGCAGGGGAACCCCATCGAATCGGTTTTCAGCATTATCAGCGAAAAGACGCGGGAAATGGCGGAAAACCCGATCCAAAAAGTATTGAAGAGCGGGCGGGTGGTGGGCCTGGCCAATCATACCCTTTTGGTCACAAAAGCAGGAGACGAGATCCCGATCACGGACAGCGGCGCCCCCATCCGGGACGCCGAGGGTGAGATTGCCGGTGTGGTGCTGGTATTCCGGGATCAGGTTCGCGAGCGTGAAATCGAAAACCTGATCCATGCAAGACTCTGCCTGCTGGAATATGCCAATGACCACTCTCTCGGGGAACTGCTGCAGAAAACACTGGATGAACTGGGTTCCATGACCCGCAGCCCCATCGGATTCTATCATTTTCTCGAACCCGACCAAAAAACCATTTCGCTTCAGACCTGGTCCACCCGCACACTGAATGAATTCTGCAAGGCCGAGGGCAAAGGGTTGCATTACGACATCGACAATGCCGGCGTGTGGGTGGATTGCGTTCATGCGCGCAGGCCGGTCATCCACAACGATCATAATATCCTTTTGCACAAAAAGGGGATGCCCGAGGGACACGCCACCGTCGTGCGGGAGCTTGTGGTCCCCATTATCAGGGACGATCTCGTCGTTGCCATCCTGGGGGTGGGCAACAAGCCCGAGGATTACACTGAAAAGGATATCGAAATCATCTCCCATCTTGCAGATGCCACCTGGGAGATTGTGGGCCAAAAGCGGGCGGAAGAGACGCTCCGTAACTTAACCAGCCGCCAGGCAGCGCTCTTGTCCGCCATTCCCGATATTGTCATGGAAGTGGATATCAACAAGGTCTATACCTGGGCGAACCCGGCCGGCTATGCCTTTTTCGGTGATGATGTCATCGGCAGGGAAGCCGCGTTCTATTTCGAGGGGGAACAGGACACCTATGACCGGGCGCAGCCGTTGTTTGACGTCAAGGAGGAGGTGATCCATTTGGAGAGCTGGCAGCGCCGGAAAGATGGGAAGAAAAGGCTTCTGGCCTGGTGGTGCAAGGTGCTGAAAAATGAAAACGGAGAACCGGTCGGTGGATTGTCCTCCGCCCGGGACATCACCGATCAGCGGGTGCTTCAGGAGCAGTTCCGGCATGCCCAGAAAATGGAATCCGTGGGCCGGCTGGCCGGCGGAATTGCCCATGACTTCAACAACATGCTGGGCGTTATCATCGGGCATACCGAAATGATGCTGGAGCGCAGGGATCTGACCCGACCCATCATCGGGGAACTGCAGGAAGTCTTAAATGCCGCCCAGCGCTCAGCGCTTCTGACCCGGCAGCTTCTAGGGTTTGCCCGAAAACAGGTCGCTCTGCCTGTTCTTCTTGATATTAATGAGACGATTTCGAGCATGCTGAAAATGCTGAGACGGATGATCGGAGAAGACATCGAACTGGTGTGGCTGCCATGTCCGGAACCCTGGCCGGTGAAAATTGATCCGTCTCAAGTCGATCAGATCCTGGCCAATCTCCTGGTCAATGCAAAAGATGCCATTAAAGGCGTCGGCTCTGTGACCATTGAAACGGAAAAAGTGGTTTTTGACGAAATCTACTGTGAATCGCATAACGGCTTCATCCCGGGCAAATATGTCATGATGGCAGTGAGCGACACCGGTTCGGGCATTCCCAAGGAAATGAGGGACATCATTTTTGAGCCATTTTATACTACTAAGGATGTGGGACAAGGGACCGGACTCGGACTTGCCACGGTGTACGGCATTGTCAAACAGAACAACGGGTTTATCAATGTCTACAGCGAACCCGGACAAGGGACTGTTTTCAAAATATATCTGCCCGGAGCAGGACAACCCGTCAAAACAGCAACGAAAAGATCGGTTGCCTCACAACTGAACGGTACAGAAACCATCCTGCTGGTGGAAGACGAGGAGGCCATATTGAATATGGCAAAATCTATTCTGGAAAATCATGGGTACACGGTATTTGCGGCCCGGAAACCGAGCGAGGCGATGGTCCTGGCCAAAAGCAGCCCGGAGCATATTCACCTGCTGGTCACGGATGTGGTGATGCCGGAAATGGATGGCAGAGAATTGCTGGATGCGCTTATGCCACTATATCCGGAATTGAAGCATCTTTTCATGTCCGGATATACGGCAAACACTATCGTCCACCATGGCGTACTGGATGAAGGGGTTAATTTTCTTCAAAAGCCGTTTTCCGTAAAAACGCTGCTGATCAAAGTCCGGGAGGTAATCGAGGCCTGAGAATGAGTAAATCAAACAGAATGAAAGACACGGCAGACCGCCTGCAAGACCCGCCGCTCAACCTTTCAGATATAATCGATGCGGAAACATTGCAGACAATGATTGAGGACTTTTACCAGTTCACCCGCATCGGGGGGGCCATTCTCGACCTGTCCGGCAATATTCTGGCGTCTGTCGGGTGGCAGGAAATCTGTTCAAAATTCCACAGGATTCATCCTGAAACCCGAAAAAAGTGCATAGAGAGCGACACGCAGCTGACAATTGATTTGGAGCCCGGAAAATTCAAATCCTATCGCTGCAGGAATCACATGTGGGATATGGTCACGCCCGTCATTGTGGAAAATCGGCAAGTGGGAACCCTGTTTATCGGGCAGTTCTTTCTGAAAGAGGATCCGCCGGATACCGAATTTTTTCGCAAGGCTGCCCAGCAGTATGGTTTTGATGAAAACGAGTATCTTTCAGCTCTCGAAAAGGTCCCGCGATGGGGACGCGAAACCATTGAAAAAGCCAAGACATTCTACGCCGGTTTTGCCGGATTGATTTCATCTCTGGCCCAGAGCCGGTCCCAGCTGAGTGAAATTATCGCCCAAAAAGATGCGCTGCTGGAAGATCTGCAAAAATCAGAGGAAAAATACCGGCTGATCGCGGACCACATGGCCAATGTCATCAGCGTAGTCGACATGAATCTTCGATTCACCTATGTCAGCCCCTCCATCTACAGGGTACGCGGGTACACTGCTGAAGAGGCCATGGAGCAGACTCTGGATCAGATCATGACCCCGGAGTCGCTCCGGATCATTTACGAAGTGTTTGATGAAGAGATGCGACTGGAGGCATCGGGAACAGCAGACCCGAACCGGTCACGTGTCCTGGAACTGCAGGAATACAAAAAGGACGGCTCAGTCGTCTGGCTGGAAAACACGTTCTCTTTTATCCGGGATGCCGAGGGCAAACCCGAAAGCATCCTCGCCCTGACCCGGGATGTTTCCGAGCGCAAGCGGGTTGAGATGGCACTTCGATCAAGTAAAGAAAAATTTAGAAAAGTCTTCATGACCAATCCCGACCCGGTTGCCATCACCAGGTGCAGCGACGGCATGATGGTAATGGCAAACCAGGAATTTTATAATGTGACCGGGTACACTGAAGAAGATCTCATCGCCAAAACGGCCCTTGATATCAATATCTGGGAGAATCCCCGGGACCGGGAAATGGTCATTGAAAAAGTGAAAACAGAAGGCTCAGTAAAAAATTTTGAATCTCGCTTCCGCCTGAAAAACGGAGAAATCATCGACGGCTTGATGTCATTGTCCATTATCGATTTGGATGGGGCACCGCATTTTTTTAATATCACCAAAGACATTACGGATCGCAAACTTCTTGAGGCGAAATTGTCCCAGGCCCAGAAAATGGAATCCGTGGGCCGGCTGGCCGGAGGCGTGGCGCACGATTTCAACAACATGCTCGGGGTCATCATCGGACATGCTGAAATGGCGATAGACCAGGCGAATCAAGCTGATCCGATCTATGAGGACCTGCTGGAAATCCAGAAAGCCGCAAGGCGCTCTGCGGACCTCACCCGTCAGCTTCTGGCGTTTGCCCGCCGGCAGGCCATCAATCCCGTAGTACTGGATATCAATGATACCATTTCCGGTATGCTCAAGATGCTCAGGCGAATTATCGGAGAAGGCATCGAGCTGGCGTGGAAACCAGGGGTAAATCTCTGGCCGGTGAAAATTGATCCGGCCCAGGTGGACCAGATCCTGGCCAACCTCCTGGTCAATGCGAAAGATGCAATTGCCGGGGTAGGCCGGGTGATTATCGAAACGACAAATATCTCATTCGACCAGATTCACTGCAAATCGCACGCGGGCCTTGTCCCGGGCGATTATGCCATGATCGCAGTGAGTGACACCGGGTCGGGGATGGACAGAGGTATCATCGAACACATATTCGAACCTTTTTTCACGACAAAAGAGGTGGGCAAAGGAACCGGTCTGGGACTATCCACGGTTTACGGCGTGGTCAAGCAAAACAACGGGTTCATCTATGTTTACAGCGAATCCGGAAAAGGGACCACTGCAAAGATTTACCTGCCGCGGGCAGACGGGCAAACCGCTGCGCAAACTGAAAAGCCGGAAGAGAACCACTTAAACGGCACTGAGACGATACTGCTGGTGGAGGATGAAGGCTCAATCTTGAAATTGACGGTCAATATCCTGAAAAAATATGGCTATACCGTCCTTGCCACCCAGAAGCCCTCCGAGGCGATCGTCATTGCCGAACGCCATACGAGCCCGATTCATCTGCTGATCACAGATGTTGTCATGCCGGAGATGAACGGCAGGGAACTGATAGCGGCCATTTTGCCGCTACAGCAGGGAATCCGGCACCTGTTCATGTCCGGATATACCGCCGAGGCCATCGCCCAACACGGCGTACTGAATAAAGGGGTAAACTTTATTCAGAAACCGTTTTCCGTCAAAGCATTCGCGAAAAAGGTCCGGGAAATTCTGGAAAAGCGCAGCTGATCCGAATGACATTACAAAGAAAAAGAAGATGCGCGTTCAGCGCTGGATAATGCGCCTTCGAGGTAACCGCCGAAATGGTCCGCGGTTTCAGTGCCGGCAAAGTGAAACATGCCGCCCCAGATGCTCGTTTTCCCGGAAGGCGGGCAGAACTCCGGGTGATTGTGGGCAGACCGCTGGTCATATTCGGTGGCTGTAAATTCTTCTTTTGCCCAATCCTGATAATAAATTTGGATCGGCTGTCCCGCCCCATATCCGTAAAGAAGGGTGAGCTGATTGAGGATGGACTGGATCA
Organism: uncultured delta proteobacterium; assembly: GCA_963826785.1. Classification (GTDB taxonomy): domain Bacteria; phylum Desulfobacterota; class Desulfobacteria; order Desulfobacterales; family Desulfosalsimonadaceae; genus CAWGYD01. Next base: position 842,803 of record CAWGYD010000001.1, on the reverse strand, counting down.
TGTCTTTTCTATTGTTACGCCGCAAAGCCGGGATGCCGACAAATCCGGTCAGCCCATAGGGGCTGTTTGCTTCACTGGATCCGTCATGGATCTCCGCCAGGGGGCCGCACATGCTGAACCCCTGCCCGGAAAGGCCCATTTTTCGCCAATCCGCCTTATCATAAAGGGCAAAGAACTTTGCATGTCCTGCCATCCAGGTGCTCGATTTTAACATTGCCTGGATAAGATCGTAGGATAAATCAGGTGTAAACAAAATGGAGCGAGCCGCAAGCCGGGGCGGCATGGCAAGAATGATTCTGGATGCCTTCAGCCGGCATTTGGGCTCCTGGTCATGACGCCCCACTGTGACCCGGACGCCATTGCCCAGCCGTTCAATTTCGCTGACCGGATGATTCAGTCTAATGATATCTTCGGGAATCCGAGCGCAAAGCCCCTTAACAAGGGAGATCATTCCACCGATAAGCCGCCATCCGGGTGGATCCATCGGATAACCTGCAATGGTTTCGGCATGACCATCCCTGGCCTGAAGTCGACCCAGTCCTGTTTCGAACTGAGGATATCCTTTAATGCCCAGTTCCTGTATCAGCGCGGCTACCTTTGGATTGACCATGGGCCAATACCAGGATGGTCCCAGATCAGCAAAAAAGCCCTGGTGCTCCAAACTCAAAATCCTTCCCCCGACACGGGAACGGGCCTCAAGCAAAACTATAGATTTCTTCCTTGCCGCCATCAGAGAGGCCGCATAAATCCCGCTGAGGCCGCCCCCGATGATGATGGTATCGACTTCTTCCGTATTCATATCTGCTATGGGTTCTTTTTTTCCAATTTCCAAAAAGCGGACAGTTTCTTTTCAAGTGCACCATAGCCGTGTTCATGGCCTTTTATGTCGTTTCCCCGGTTACGATTTCTGCGTGACGATACTCTCGATGCGCCGGTGCAGATCCAGAAAACGTTCCTTCCATCCGCTGATGGCGTCGATAATCATTTCACCCCTGGAATAGGCTTCCGCTATTTTCCGGTCAAACGGGATCTCCATCAGGATAGGTAAACCCTCCGATTCGGCATACTCCCGGACATGGTCATCGCCCATATCGGAACGGTTGATCACCAGTCCGCAAGGAATTCCGAGAATTTCGACCGCCCCGACCGCAAGTTTCAGATCGTGAAGGCCAAACGGGGTGGGCTCCGTCACCAACAGCACGAAATCCGCGCCCCGCATTGAGGTGATCACCGGGCAGGAGGTGCCGGGCGGCGCATCGATGATCGTCAGGATGTCCGGCCTTTGGTATTCCCGCACTTTACGGATGAGCGGCGGGGCCATCGCCTCGCCGATCCGCAGTTTCCCGTGGATGAATTCCATTCCGTTGCGGCTGCCGCGCTCAATGACACCGAGTTCCCTGCCTGTTTCCAAAATGGCTTTTTCCGGGCATACCAACATGCATCCGCCGCAGCTGTGGCAGAGTTCAGGGAAGGGCAAAACAGTTTCTCCGAGGACCACAATGGCATTAAATTGGCATATTTCACTGCATTTCCCGCAGAGGGTGCATTTTTCCATGTCCACCTCCGGAACGGGCGTGCTGACGGCAATGATCTCCCGGACATCTGGACGGATAAAAAGATGCGCGTTTGGTTCTTCCACATCGCAATCCAAAAACTGGACATCGCCTCCACAAGACAAGGCCAGGTTGGTGGCGATCGTCGTCTTTCCCGTGCCGCCTTTACCGCTGGCCACACTGATGATCATCCGATTCTCCTTTTTTGCCTTCAGTGATATTCATGCGTTCCCAGGATAACGGGAACGCCGGTCTTGTTCTGGAGAATCTCTGCCATTTCCTCGGCAGTGGCGTACGGGCATCCCGGTTTTGCGTTAACCAAGCAGGAACTCAAATAAATGGCATCCGGTTTCATTTCCGAAAGCTTCATCGCCATCCCCGTGTTCGGCGCAAGTGCCCGGCCCGGGCATTCACATTTGACAAACGCCACAACCGAAGAAGGGTCCTCGAATTTACCTTCTCCCAGGGCGGCCGCTTTCAGACAGCGCCATTCCCCGGGGCACCCGTACCCGCTTTCCATGTAAGCCCCGCATCCGACAATCGCCACTTTTTTCATTTTCATTCCTTTCCGTCACTTTTTGAAGTTTATTTCAGGGTTGCTCTTATATTTTCAGCTATTTTGGCAAATGCAGCGGTAACGGGCGATTCCCCATACCGTTCTTGATAGGAAATCCCGTTATCACCGCAATTGACCATATTCGGATCGAAAGGAATGCGGCCGAGAAACGGGATTGCCGCGTCGGCCGCGGTATGCTCGCCGCCTCCGGCCCCGAATATTTCGACCACTTTGCCGCAGTGGGGGCAGGTCAGGCCGCTCATGTTTTCCACCAGCCCGAAAATTACCATTCCCATCTTTTTGCAGAAATTGATCGATTTCCGGACGTCCGCCAACGCGACTTCCTGGGGAGTGGTGACGATGACGGCTTGCGCATCCTTGACCAACTGAGCGACGGTCAGCGGTTCATCACCCGTTCCCGGCGGGGAATCGATGATCAGGTAATCGAGATCTCCCCACGCCACATCCCCGATAAACTGGCGGATGAGGGAATGCTTGACCGGTCCCCGCCAGATCACGGCGGCATCCTTGTCAGGCATGAGCGATTCAATTGAAATCGCGGATAAATGATCGGAATAATGCAAGGGGAGAAGCTTTCCACTGTCATCACCGCCGATCATTCCTTTCAGGCCGAGCATCCGCGGGATATCGGGACCGTGAACATCCACGTCCATCAGGCCGACCTTGTATCCCCTGCCGGCCAGGGCAATGGCCAGGTTGACCGAAACGCTTGTCTTTCCCACGCCCCCCTTGCCGCTCATGACAAGGAGTTTATGCCTGATCCGGGTCAGCGATTGCCGCGCCAACTCATCCGGATCCTTTTCCGGCGGTTTCTCCATGATTCCGATCCCTTCAGAAGTATGCATCTTCATGGTCTGGTCCTTTTTTTAATACACATAGGATTTCCGGGACGCATTATCAGCGCGCCGCCACATTGGGGGCATAGGCAAACGATACCTTCCCCTGGTTAAACGCCGCCACGGCTTCCCTGACCGTGCCGGAAACGTCGCTCGCCACCTTGATTTTCGCCGCTTCCAGTGCCTGGAACGCTTTGGGCCCGCAGTAACCGGTCAGTAAGGCCCTGGCGCCATTTTTACTCACCGAAGCCGCCGCCTGAATACCGGCCCCCTTGAACGCGCCCATATTGACGGAATTGTCCACGACTTCAAACTCGAGACTTTCCGTATCCACGATCAAAAAATAGGGAGCCCTTCCGAAGCGTGGGTCGATGGGCGAGTCAAGGCTTTTACCCTGGGATGTCACTGCAATTTTCATTTGATCCTCCTTTTTGTCAATGGCCGACGCCTCCGCCGCATACCTGATCATTTTGGATTTCCTGCAGTTTCCCGGCGATCAAGTCCTCCACTTTAATTTATTTTATGCGTCAGCAGGAGAACCCTATTGAGATGATTCACCAGTTCTTCGGCTTCTTCTTTTCCGGGAGAGGGCGAAAGCTGCATCAGGATCCCCATGCCTTCGCTGGACTCGTGGAACTCCCCGTCGGAAAGCGTGCTGACAACCGCAAAATGGGTGAAGGGGTTTTCGGATAGCGTCTTTGCCGCCAGTTCAAGACCGGTCATGTCCGGCAGGTGTTCATCGGCGACGATCAGGTCAAAACCTCGGCCCGCCGCAGTCGAAAGCGCCTCGGAACCGGAATGGACACACACTGTTTTCATTTCTTTTTCGGCAAACACGGAACACATGTAAGAAAAATGTGTCTCGTCGCCAGTGACCAGAAGTACCTGGGTCATTTCTTTCCCCGCAAAAACCTCACCTGAAACGCAAGGGTTTTAGCGCCCTTGCGTTTCGCATGGATAAGATAACTTGAATGGATTCGCCTAATTTTCGTTTTTTCCCAGATCAGCAAGCCTTCTGATGACCGCCTCAAGCGAATCTTTCAACGAATTCACCTGGACTTTCAATGTTTGAAGTTCATGCGCAGAGTCATCCGGATTTTGGTTGTAATCCATTGGCTGCCGGCCGAACCACCTGCCGAAACCGCCTCTCAAATCGGGTCCCGAACCGCCCCGGAATCCCCTTGCCAGTCCCGGGCCTCTTCCAAAGCCGGGACGAAATTGTGCGAATGTGTTGTTGCACAGACCGCGCCTTCTGCCGGTCATGGGCCCGGTGCCGAGCGGGCCGCTTCTGTCATATCCTGGCATGATGTATCCTCCGTCACTGAGATTGATTTTTTTATTCCGGGCGCGGGTCCTGATTCTGCCCGGATTTGCGACCCTGGCCGCGTCCAGGACCTCTGCCTTTTCCTCCGACCTTCCCGGATCTGCATCCGCCACGGGCTTTTCCAGTGGCTGGCCCCTTGCCCGCAGGCCCGGTTCCATCTTTTTTCGGCATATTCATCACCTCCTCATGTTTCATCATACGTCTGCGGCAGGGTCCGCCGCATCCCGGCATGGAAAATGCCGGTATAATCGGCTCCCCGCTTGCAAACGCCTCAAGGATGTTCTCGGTTTTTCCGGAAATAAAAGGTATCAGCTCGATGCCGCTGAAAGCGATATTGTTTGCGTGCCCTTCCGAAATGGCCCCGCAGATCAGAATCGATACCCCGAGCTGTTTCAGTATCCCGGCTTGCTGCGCTGAACCCCTCCGGGGGAGCGTCGCCAAATGCCGATCGGTCAAGCCTTCCTCCACCAGATCGACGATCAGCAGCGTCGTTGCTGCATCAAAGACCGGTGAAATCCGGTCTTCCCAGACTGTCAGTGCGATTCTCATACCGGAAGCTCTCCTCTCATCTTCAAGTTTGCATCAAGCGTGCCATATGATTTGTAAGTAAATATATAATATCATATCAAATATTTAAAAAAGAACGGCGAGATTTTTAAAGATGGAGACTCCATCGACAGGCGCAACGATGCGACCGTATGGTCGCAACCATGCGTCGTTATGAGGGCGATTGGCTGGAGCGTTCGGAGCGCCCGTCCGCTTCCGGGAGATGGATGCCGAGTTTATGAATTTTGCGGAAAAGCGTGCTTTTGTGCATTCCAAGATCAGCGGCCGCAGCCCGCCGATTGTAGCGGTTCCGTTTCAACGCCTCTGTGATGACCTCTATTTCCGCAGCCTTTATGGGGTCAGACACAAAAATGCGATTATCCTTAACAAGAGCCGGTGACGACAGGTGTCCGGGAAAATGCGGCAAGCCGATATCGCCTTCCGAGCAAAGGACGAAAGCATGTTCCAGGATATTTTCCAGTTCCCGGATATTGCCGGGAAAATTATGAGACATGAGCCTTTCCAGCGCCTCGTGCACCATTCCGCTGACGGCTTTTCCTTTGATCCGGTTGAACTTGCCGATGAAATATTCGACCAGAAGCGGAATGTCCTCCATCCGCTCCCGAAGCGGCGGAAGCCCGATACGGACCACATTGATGCGATAAAAGAGGTCCTGGCGAAAGGTTCCTTCTTCCACCATTTCCAAAAGAACCTTGTTGGTTGCCGTAATGATGCGGATATCCGCGGCTGTTTTTTTGATGCCGCCCAGGGGCTGGTACGCTTTCTCCTCCAGAACCCGCAGGAGTCGCACCTGAAAAGCCGGACTGGTATCCCCTATTTCGTCCAGAAAGATCGTTCCGCCTTCCGCCATGGCGAAATGCCCCGGTTTGTCCTTGACGGCGTTCGTGAATGCGCCGGCCTTGTAACCGAACAGCTCCGATTCAAGCAGGGTATCCGGAAGGGCGCCGCAGTTGATGGCGACAAACGGCTTGTTTCTTCGGGGACTGGCGTTGTGGATCGCCCTTGCCGCCAGTTCCTTGCCGGTGCCGGTTTCACCTTCAATCAGGACCGTTGAGTCGCTTTGGGCCACCTGGGGAAGAATATTGAAAATTTTTATCATGGCCGGGCTGCTGCTCACCATATCTCCCATCTGGAATCGGGCGGAAAGCGCTTTGCGCAGTTCCTCCACCAGGCTGTGGTCGCGAAATGTTTCCACACCGCCGAGGATTTCGCCGTCGCTGTTTTTCAAGGGCGATGTGGAGACGGTGATCGGAATCCGTTTTTTCTGGCTGTTGATGATATACGTCGCCGTGCTGACGAACGACTTGTTCTCTTTCATGGTCCGTTTCAGGGCGCAGTCGCCCTCGCACATATTGGAACGAAACACCTCCCAGCAGTGCCGCCCGATGGCTTCCGAGCGACAAATCCCGGTGATTTCTTCGGCGGCCCGGTTGAAGGAGGTGATTTTCCAGTTGGGATCAACCGTGAATACACCGTCTGAGATGCTCTCCAGGATGATCCGAGTCGTATTTTGATCCATATTGTCGTTTTTGGGCATTTTATTAGCGGTTTATTCGTATATTTCCAATTCTTGATCGTGCCCGCTGCACTTGACCTTTTTTGATCAGCTTACAATTTTTTGGGCATATGCTCAATATCAAAATATTCACTGCGGGGTCGAATTCAATCCATATTTTCAAAAAATACCACAATGGCATCCGATTTCGATGTCATCGAGTCTCACCTCTTCTTTTTTTGAGCATATGATAAAAACCCCTTGACAAGCAGATGCCTGCAATTTTATTTTGAGCATATGCTTATTTGCCGAAGTCGTTAAAAGTCTGGCAAGCGTAGTCGCCGCCATTGTCGCAAAGGCATAAATACTGAAATAACAAGTACTTATTGAGTAAGACAGATATTTAGTGAAAACCGGCTTTTTCGAGACCGTCTATTTTGAATACTGGATTTTATTCAGAACATCCCTTTTCGAAACCATTTTTATGATGGACCGCTAAAACAGGAGAAAAGATGAAAACAGACACCATCAAGCTCGGCGGCGCAAAAAAGAGCACCTTCATGGACAAGGTGAAAGCGCTATTGCCCGAGGGCGGCAATCTCAATCTTTGCCTCACCTGCGGCGCCTGTGCCGCAGGATGCCCGGCCACCGGGCTGGAGGGAATGGACCCGCGCAAGTTTCTGCGCATGGCCGCCCTTGGAATGGATGAAGAGATTACCAGCACCCCCTGGGTCTGGATGTGCAGCATGTGCCAGCGGTGCGTTCATGTCTGCCCCATGAAGATCGATATTCCCCAACTGGTGTTCAATGCCCGGACCACCTGGCCCCGGGAGAGCCGGCCCAAGGGGATCCTGGGATCGTGCGACATGGCCCTGAACACGGAAAGCTGCAGCGCCATGGGAACCACTCCGGATGACTTCCAATTCGTGGTGGAAGATGTGCTGGAGGAATACCGGGAAGCCCAGCCGGAATTTGCCAAAATGGAGGCGCCCATCGACAAACAGGGGGCCGAGTTCTTCCTGAACCAGAATTCCCGTGAACCGGTGACGGAACCCGACGAAATGGTGCCCCTCTGGAAAATCCTGCATCTGGTGGGAGCGAACTGGACCTACGGTTCCAAAGGATGGGCCGGCGAAAACTACTGCATGTTTCTGGCCGACAACGACGCCTGGAAACACATCGTCCAGACGGCCACGGACCAGGCCCATGAACTGGGGTGCAAGACCTTTCTCAATACAGAGTGAGGGCACGTCACCTTCGCAGTCCGGGCCGGACTGAAAAAATTCAATATCGAGCATCGCTTCGACGTTAAAAACATCTATGAATATTATGCCAAATGGATCCGGGAAGGAAAGCTCAAAGTCAACTCCGACTGGAACCGGGATTTAAAGATCAAGTTCACGGTTCAGGATCCCTGCCAGATCGTCCGCAAGAGCTACGGAGATCCAATCGCCGAAGATCTGCGATTACGTGGTGAAATCGGTGGTGGGGGAAGAAAACTTCATCGACATGACCCCCAACCGATCCAATAATTACTGCTGCGGGGGCGGCGGCGGTTTTCTGCAATCCGGCTACAAGGAAGCCCGGCTGGAATACGGCCGGTTGAAAGACGAACAGATCCAGGCCACCGGCGCCACTTACTGCATTGCCGGATGCCATAATTGCCACGCACAGATTCATGAACTGAGCGAGCATTACGGCGGTCATTACAGTGTGGTTCACCTGTGGACCCTGATCTGCCTGTCATTGGGCATCCTGGGGCCCAACGAACGTGAGTACCTGGGCGATGATTTAAAAGAAGTCAATGTGTTTCACCCGGAAACAGAGATGTAGTGCATATGTTTCCTCCATTGGTGTACCTGTCGCGGATCTTATAAAGAAATCAGAAGAAAATCTACCTCCGTCTTTCGATTTCTCGCGATCCGCGGCGGGTTTACCAACCTCTCCGGGGACAAAACCATGAACGGCATGACACCGGTCACCATTGCCGAACTTAAGCAAAAATGGACGCAGGCCCTTTCGCATTCGGAAATGGCCATGCGCTCAGACCCCTCTTCATGCAGGGAACTCACCGATCTTCTCCATCATGTGGTTTCCGATACCATCGACATCGGTCAATATTTCTCCACCGCCCGCCGGCTGGCCCTTTTGCTTCAAAAACTGAATCAGCGCCATTCCGGCCCCATTTTTCAATACTTTTACCGGAATATCGATCCCCTCCAGGAAGGTGACCCCCGATTTTTAAGGGGCCACTGCATGGACCTTGCCGAGCAGCTGAAAAACATCCGTCAGCAGGCGGCAGCAAAAAGCGGCATCCGGGTAATCAAGGGCTGATCATCGAACTGCCGCTATTGGCGCTGCCAGGCGGCATCAAACATTCGGGTGCGGTCGAACTTTCGCCAGTAATCGATGGAAAGGCTGCGGACATGTGCGAAATACGCCGGGCTGGTGGTCCCGAACCGGTCCAGGGCCGCCGAGATGTCCGCCCGGATCTGTTTCACATATTCCGGCTTGAGGGTCAGCGTAAGGACCATGCCGCGATAGATGAATTCCGCCGCAGGTTGATGCCCATCGGGATTTACGCTAATGGTCCCCCTGCCGAGGCTGGCGCCGGTGGACACCTGCAGCCCGTCGTTCAGGCAGCTCAACGGCGGCGCTGATCCCGCATGGGAGACGACCGTGAGGGTGTCAAAGGGCGCCTCGAGCAATTCCCGGGCGTAGATGCCCATCTTGGCCCCCACCAGAGAATAGATGCCCAGGTGCCGGTGCAGTTCATTGGTCAGCAGACAGGCTTTCCACTCTTCCAGGCCGTGGGCATTGATGATTTCCGCCGCCCGGGGGGCGACATCATCCCGGAACAGGCCGGGATCGGCGGGAAATTCGCGCAATACCACGCTTTCTCGCGCGTGCAGATGAAAATCGGCCGGATTTTCCAGGAGTTTCAGGTAAGCCGCGCGGATGGCCGCCAGGTCCGCATGGCCCACCCGGCGGTAGCCGCCCCCGCCTGAAAAGACATCATAGCTGAAATATTCCGGACGGTTCATGTACATCACCGCCATTTCATCCCAGATGCGCAGATGATTTTCGGCAATCCGCGCCTGGACGGCGTCTGCTGCATGTATTTGGCACAGCAGGCGGGCCGCAGGGGTCGATATCCTGCAGATCCCTTCATATGTCCGCTGGTCAAATCCCAGATATTCGTCATCCGGCAGGGCGATGGCGTAAACGGGAACGCCTGATGCAAACACCGCCCGCGCCGAGGCCTCATCCCGAAGGGTATTCCATCCCGGATGCGCCGAATCCGGGGCATCGCCCAGGTAGATCACCCGGTTAATCTTTTTGGCCGCCCCGGGATCGGCGTTCAAGGCGTCGGCCAGGTTGGTCATGGGGCCTAGACATAGGTAGATGACCTCATCGGTTTCCGAAAGCGTTTCCCGGATGACCTTTTCTGCGGGCGGCCCGGTTTCCGGGGGCGATGATGAAGCGGGAATCAAAGACTGGTTGAATGCCCTGAAAGGCGGTGGATCGGCCGTAAGCCCGCGGCCCGTTGCCACGGGGATATCGCTGCGATCCAGGGCCTTTAGCACCCGGTTCATATTCGTTTTGGCCGATTCCGGGGACAGGACGCCGTCGGAGGTGACGATCAACCGCACACTACCGCTGGTGTTCAGCAGCATGGCCACCGCCCGGATATCATCCAGGGCGCCGTCCGTGTCCACGATCACGGGGACCTCGATGCCGTGCCCGGCAGCAGACGATGCCCACGCCAGCAGGATGAAAAGACACAGCCAAAGCGTGCTTGCGTAAAATCCCCCCCTTCCTTCCTTTCCGAAAGGGGGGCGTATGTCTTTGCCGTCATTCCTGCAAAGGCGGGAATCCAGTGATGCCGGGAGATGCTGAATCCCGGCTTCCGCTTCCACAGATACGGTGAGACCTGGAAATTTGTTCGAATCGGTAAAAATATTTCCTTTCTCAAACATTTGAATCCTCCTCTTCAGAACGTCAGGGTAACGCCGGCCATGCCGTTGATGCCGGGCATGGGATAGCCGGGCTGGTATTCATAATCCGTGTCGGTCAGATTCTCTCCGGCCACGAAAACACTTCCAGACAGCTTTGAACCGGCCAGTTGAAATTCCCGGGAAAGCTTGCCATTTAAAATGAAGTAGCTGTCCACCCGGTTTGTGTTTTCCGCGCCGGCCCGCCGGGCCTGGGAATTCACCGTCATGTCATCGAGATACTGGCCGTCCAGGTTGAGTGTGAAACATTTAAGAAACCGCCAGTTGGCACCTGCGGAAAGGGTAACCTCCGGCGCATAGGGCAGATCGGACGGATCCGTGTCCATCAGGGTGGCCCCGAAAAAGAAAGACAGGTTTACGTCCGGATAGTACTGCAGATCCGCTTCGACTCCCCGGGTGACATATTCGCCGATATTGGCGTAAACGGGCGGGGGCGGCGGCGGGGGGACCACCACGTACCGGTCTTTTCCGTCATTGTAAAACCAGGTCAGGTCGACAGCGGCCTTTTCCCCGAGCAGGTACGATATTCCGGCTTCATAATGGTCCACGATTTCCGGGTCCAGGTTTTTCCAGGTGTCTGCCAGCATGGGGATCACCTTTTCGGAAAAGACCACCACATCCAGACCCGGATAGACTACGCCCCGCGAATATCCCGCATGGGTCTTGATGTTTCCGTAGCCGACCACCAGGCCGGCAAAGGGGGCCCATTTAGCTTCGAAATCCGTATGGTCATAATACCGAGCCCCTGCCGAGGGAATAACATAGCAGCCATTTTCATCACCGAAACGCTGGCTTAAGGCCGCATAGGGCATCAGCAGAGAAAAATCTTCACCGTCCCATCGATCCGAGGTGCCGTCGCTGAGCGCTTCATTGTAGTCCCCCTGGGTATTCTCCCAGTCCAGGCCGGTGATCAGTTCGCCCCCTTCCCCGAACCCAAACGTCTCTTTGGCCTTAATACCGTAAAACCTGAAGTCGTTGTACAGGTCCTCCCTGAGATTTTCATCATACGGCTGATCGAGCCAGTCCCCCTCCCCGGCGTTGCGGTAGACCTTCAGATATCCGTTCGCATGGGCATAGTGGTTGGACAGGGTCATGCTGGCCAGCCAGGCGCGGGTCTCATACGTTCCCAGCCGTTCGGCCGGTTTTGCACCCTTCGCCCCCGGGTCCTCGGCGGAATTATCCGTATACAGCCCGAAAAAGTAGAGGTCCCAGTTTTGAGACATCTCGTATCCCGTGCGGCCGAACACGTTGCCGGTTTTGCCTTCGCTATGGTCCCGGTGCCCGTCTGAACGCCGGTATCCCCCGCCCAGGTAGTAATCGAACCGATCGACCCTTCCGCCGGTCTCCGCACGTCCCACGGCGGTGCCGAAGCTGCCGCCCGCCAGTTCCGCATGTGTGGTGAAGCCCGGGGTCGTTTTCTGTTTGGGGACAATATTGATGGCTGCGGCCGCATTGCCGAAATACTGGGGCTGGGGGGATTTGTAGACCTCGATGGCCGCGGCCGGGTCCACGGCCAGCAGGTCGAGCAGCGGATGGTTCCACACGCTCATGTACATGGGGACGCCGTCCACATAGGTCTTGATTTCCGCGCCCGGCCGGCTGGAGCCCATCCCGCGGATGAACACGGCGCCCCCCTCCCCGCCGCCGAACGCCCCCACCGGATTGTAGCGGGAAATGTTCACCCCGGGCGACATTCGAAGCGCAGCGCTCAGATCCTGTGCATTCAGGTCCTCGATCTGGGTTTGGCTGACCACGGTTTTCGGAGCGGCATACCGGTCCACCTGGTTTCCCTCGATGATGGGCGATGCCGTGATTTTGATTTCCTCCAGTTCAACGCTTTGGGCCGCGGCCTCCTCCGCATGAACGTCCATACCGCCGGCGCCGGATAAAAAAATCATCATGGCCGCCAGCAGGTGCTTCAATTTTTTCATGTCACAGTACCTTTCCGTATCAGTTTGCATGTCAATCGGATCCGGGTTCTGCGCACAAAAAAAGCCACGAAGACCCGATCCATCGGAATACGGCCTTCGTGGCTTGAAATTGGCTATAATTACTATTTTGAATAATGCTGCCGCTTGATCACAAAAATTGGGCAACGCCTTTCACAGGCGCATCGATCAGGACAGCAAAAAACGGCTTACCCGCACAATTTCATATTGTGCATATGCTCGAAAAAATAACCGGAAAAAGATTTTGTTGTCAACCTGAAAATGATGATCCGATGAAAATTTTAAGCCCCCCCTGGCACTTCCCGGCGCGCGCGTTCAATGCCTATAAGCTGACGGGCATATCAGCGCGTGCGGCCATAGGCGTTGTAACTCACCCTGTCGTAGAGCAGGCGGTCTGTGGGATGGGCCGCTTTTTCCTCGGCGGCATAGCCGATGGCCATGATCGATTCGACTTCGACCCCTTCCGGGATGCCCAGAAGTCCGGCGATAAAGGCGCCCGCCGACTGCTTTGCATCGTGGTCGCGGCCCCGGATCTGGATCCAGCAGCTGCCCAGCCCCAGATCGGTTGCCGCCAGGTGAACAAAAATCGATGCGATGGCCGCGTCCTCCACCCACACGTCCGAAATTTCCGGCTCGGCACAGATCACCACGGCAAGGGGGGCATTTTTCAAAAAAGCCGCTCCGTGGGGTTTGGCCGCAGACAGGTTTGCAATGATTCTGGGATCGTCCACCACGATAAACCGCCAGGGGTTGAGTCCGCGGGAAGAAGGCGACCGCAGGGCCGCCTCGAGGAGCAAATCGACCTTTTCCTTTTCAATTGGCCGATTCTGGAACTGTCGAATGCTTCTGCGTCTGGTGGCAAGTTCGATAAACATGGCGTCACTCCATTCATTGATGCAGCAAGGGTTCATGTGCCAGAAGAATTTGTGCCGGCGTTTTGCGGATCCAGCTTTCTTAGAATATATACACCGTAGCTGCAATGCGCTTTGTATTTCTCATACAGCCGGATTTCCCGGTTTTCCGCCTCCGCTATTGCGCGTGCAGATTCATTGAGGTGATCGATTGTATTGGTTGACAATTTACGAATATATATTTACATTTTGTACAAATTAACCAAATTGTACATTTGAGGTGCTTGTTATGCTCAACAAAATCACGACCGCCGACGCCAGAAAAAAGTTTTCAAACATCATCAACAGAGTTGCCTTCGGAAATGAATCATTTGTTCTGACACGCCGGGGGGAGCCGATTGCCGCTCTTGTTTCGATGAAGGAACTTAAACTATTGCAGGAATTAGAAGATCAAATAGATATCGAGGATGCCTGGAAGGCCAAAAAAGAACCAGGTGATCCAATACCCTGGGAAGAGTTGAAAAAGGACCTTGAACTTTGAGTTATCGGATAGAGGTCAAAAGGTCTGCTGCAGGAACGCTCAAAAAAATCCCGAAAGCTGACAGAAAGCGTATCGCCGAGAAAATTGACAGCCTGACTGAAGGCCCTCCAAATCCGGATACAACCAAAATGAAGGGCGACAATCCTTTTCACAAAATCCGTGTGGGAGATTATCGGATAATTTATGAGATTCAAGAGGATGACCTCTTAATACTGGTTGTCAGGATCGGTCACCGAAAAGATATTTATAGAAACCTACCCTGATAGCAAAAATTAAAATTTGACCACCATTTATCGCCGGTTTTATTCGGTGCATTTTCTGGTTGGAATTTAGTAAGGTGTCCCCGGAATCCCAGCTCGCAGCATATAAGAGCCCAACGCTGCTAATCAGCCGCGCTGCTTTTTGCGCCGGCTGCATTAGACTTGTTGGGCGATCCGAATTGGTATGACTCTTCGCAAACCCGACACCGCCTATCGTCCTTGGCTTAGACGTTGGTCAGACGGCGAATAATCTCGTCGTCCGATAGCCCCGCCATGATGAGGGGATCAATGCGGTCAGCCCCGATTCTCAAACCTTTCGCTGCAAACGCCTTCCTCAGGGCCACTCGACGCTTCCGCTCCGGGGACATCCGTCCATTCGCATCGTACCTCGGCATCCCGCTCCGCGCTAACCCTTTGGCCTCGCCCTTGAGGGGGTGTGGAGTGGCGGGGGGTGTTGTGACGAGGCGGCCTGACGGGACCGGCTGTGTATTGCCAACGGCAACCGGTTCGGCCGATTGACCCTGTTCAGACTGGATGAGGTAGCCGACTTCATTCGCGACGTCCCGAAACTTTTTGTCACTGATCTCGCGCGGCTCAATGTGATGCTGCTCGCACGAGATTCGCCGTTCGGCAGGAATCACGTTAGCAACCACCATCATTTCCACCGGACGATCGGGGAATTCCCTCTTCATCATGCCGAAATAATCGATCACCTGCGGGACCGCGCCCCGCGGTAGAGTGCCGTGCTTTATTTCGATCACGAGAAGACGGTCGAGCCTATCCGTAAATACTAGGTCCGCTCGTCCAATCCCGGGCCGCCGAGGCTGCCGGCGAAATTGCTTCAGCGGCTCGTTGAGGAGCTTTTCGGGATGCTCCCACAGAAGATCCTCCATCTCGCGTTCTTTCATAGGCGCGTTCTCCTCCGTTTATAGCTCTCTGAACCGTACCTGCCTTAACGCCCAACATTCCGGCTAACCAGCGCCGCCAAGGACGCCAGCTAAAAAACCGCATAGTATCCGGCATCTGGTTGAGACGGTGGTTGGGCCATCATTTATTTTGATAATTGGTCTAGTACTTTTGCTCTGTATCCTTCATGAGTTGCGCAGCCATCACCGTAATGAGCATAGTGTGTTACACCAATTAATTTTGAATATTCATAAGATTTTAAATGTTTATTTAACAAATTATACACTTTACTTCCAAAAGCGATAATGGTTGGTTTATCAGATTGTAAGGTTTTAAGTTCCTTGCGGAATACCCTAAAGTCGTTATCAATGTCGGCTGTTTTCACATTTTCCGATTTAGATTCAACATAGTTTTTTATTATATCAGTCATGTATGCTCCATAACACGGAGTGCCTGTTAAAGCATATCTTATTTTTGATGCATTCCATAAGGTCTTATGTTTCATATTTGCACCATTGTAGGTGTGGAAATTATGAAATCTCGGTGGATTATTCAGCGGTATTGAAAAGTTGTAACCAACCATAATGATATTATTATTGAGCTGGTCTAATATTTCAGAATTGATGTCTAAATCAAAAAGACCTTCTATTTCCATATTCGATACCAAACTATTGCCTCTATGACGTTTCCATACTGCCCAGCTTGCAACATCTCCGTACTGAGTCTTTATATTTTCAAAAATAGCTTGAATATCATTACTCATGAGCAAACTTTTCATTTCAAGCCCAACGCTTCGGTTCACGGTTTGCAATGGAGTGCAGCGGAATTGCAATCCATGTGCAACCGATCGTTCGGCGACTCCGTTCAGTTTGTTAGTATTAGGACGCTTTCAAATATAGGTTAATCAAATTGGATTGCTACTTCATTGCCCCACCAAAAAATACTGTTGCAAGTATCATCCATAAAATGCCAAAAATTATACCGGCAGGAACGGCCGCAATTGCCAATTTTACCAGAAACCCTATAAGCTTCGTGAATGGGATGTCTATGTCGGTGATAACAACATATTGAGATTTTGTTTTTTCCTTTTGTTTTGCATCCCATTCGGCCTTTTCTTGAGCGAGCTTGACATGAGGAGGTACTTCCGGCGGACCATTCATTGTTTTCTCCTGATATTTTCCTTAATTTTTTGAGAGAGTTGTCAATGAGTGTCTGGCAACACCCTTTGACTTCAAATGATAATTTATCAGTACTATGCCCCTTCACTTTCACTTGAGGTTGACGACCATGCTCTGCGCAACGAACAGTGCTAAGTTTCTTTGTAATATTTTCGACTACTGATTGCAGAATTGCTTTTTCAAGCGCATCACCTATATTGTTGGGATTAACTTTCTTCCCACCGATTTCAAACGAAATGTCGATCATATTTCCCTCCCTTGTTTATACGCCCAACAAGAAATGAATGTACTAATCGCTCATTAATTTTACAGCCAATTCGCTTACGAAATCTTCATATCGAGCGAATTCGGTCAATATCTCACTTCAGAAGGGTGATATTCAGAAAAAGTTCTCGATATCACATTCTCCAATATGTTGCTTTCATGGTAAATGACCAAATGGTCATTTTCTTCTGTCTTTTGCTTCGAGCATATCAATTAAACATATCGATTTAAAGAGATATTTTTACGCGGGGGCAAACAGATCTGGTGCTTTGAAGAAGGAAATTTTGGAAACTCCGGCATCCCAGGAAGGACAAATCGGAAGGGGCGGTTCCGGGTCTCAGGGGCCGACAATCAGTTTTCGATCCCTTTGCGCGCCCGGGCGCACAGGGGTTTGTTGTAGTAGTGGCGGATCATTTTCATTTCGGTGACCAGGTCGGCCGCGACGAGGATTTGTTCCGAAACCCATCGGCCGGTGATGACCAGCTCCATGCTGTCCGGCTTTTCTCTGATGATCTTCAGGATCTCGCCGGTTGGGATGACGCCGAAGTGTTCGGCCACGCCGGCCTCGTCCATGACCACCATGTCGCATCTGCCGGAGGCCATGGCCTCGCGGACCGCGGACACGCCGCGCCGGGCGGCTTCGATGTCCTGCGGTTTGGGGGCGCCGATGATGTGTTCACCGCTGCCGAACTGCTCGATGGTGATCAGGTCTGCGCAGCGCTCCGGGGCTTTTAACTCGCAGTAGTCCCATTTCTTTAAGAACTGGCCGAAATAGACTTTCAGGCCGGCGCCGGCCGCACGAAGGGCCAGACCCAGGGCTGCCGTGGTTTTTCCTTTGCCGTCGCCGGTATAGATTTGGACATATCCTTTTCTCATGGAGGATTTACTGCCTGTTTAGCGTCCGGGTTGATTCCGCCGGTCTGATCAATTGAAATGACCTTTCCTGCGCCGCCGGGGATGTATTTGTCCGGGCAGTAGGCGGCAATCTCCCGGATGTGCCGGGTGCAGTGGGTGGGGCAGATGCTTTTCAGATCATTGGCCAGGGAAAATTGATCAAACCCGTGCAATCCGCCGACCAGGTGGGCGACAGTTCCGAATTCCGATGCGGCTGCGAGAATCTCTCCCACGCCCGGGTGGGCGCACCCGGCCACCACGACCAGTTCATCCCCGTTTTGGATGACAAGCGCCTGCTCGATGTGCTTGAGCTCCCCCGTGGAGAAAATATGTTCACCGATCGCCTGCGATTCCAGGATGCTGACTGCGCCGTCGATATTGCCGGCGCCCTTGAAGGAATCGGGGACATAGACCGGAACCCGGATTTGCTTGAGCATCCCGGCAAGCCCGCCGGTGTGGTCCCAGTGGTCATGCGAGATAAAGACGCAGTCGATCCGGGAAGAATCGATGCCGAGTGTCTTCATGTTCGTATCAAGAATGGGCCACCTGGCGCCGGTGTCAAACAATACGCACCGGCCGTGGGCCTCCACCAGGCAGGCAAAGCCCCAGTCGGCGATCAGATCTTTATCCCATGCGGTATTGTCATAGAGGATGGTGATTTTCATGAACGGATCCTTCTGTGTTGCCCGTGACTCCTGCGGCATCTGCGCCGATGACCAGAAATTTCTTTTTCCCCCTTCGCGTGCTATGCTTAGTTTTTAAGCATATGCTCATAAAACTTGAATTTCAAGTCAAACTCTGCCAATATTTATGATGTTGATCAATATTCTTCAAAGGAGAATTCCGAATGGACGACATTCAGAACAACTGGCCGGAAATGCAGCTGACCCCCATCGGCCGGGTGAGCAGCAGCATCAAAAAGCCCTTTCTGACGGCGGGCGAATCAGGAATTGCGCTTGAGGAGCGGATTGAAAAAATCCGCGAAAACCACGAAAAGGTCAAAGCGGGCACCAGCGAACTGATCATCTTTTCGAAATGGACGGCCCTGCTGGACGGCATCGAGGATTTTTCGCACATCCTGGTGCTTTACTGGCCGCACCTGGTGGAACCGGGGCGCCGGGAACTTCAGAAGGTGCACCCCATGGGGCGCAAAGACCTGCCCCTGCAGGGAATTTTCGCCACCTGCAGCCCGGCCCGGCCCAATCCCGTGCTGGTGTCGGCCGTACCGCTGCTCGGCCGCAACGGCAATGTGCTGAACGTAAAGGGACTGGACGCGGTGGACGGCAGCCCCATTATCGACATCAAGCCCTATGTGCAGCCTTTTTACAAAGCGGACGACCGGAAAATACCCGAATGGATGAAAAAGATCCACCGGGACCTGGAGATCGATCTGTCGTGAGTCCGATTACGGGTTCTCTGCGGCGTCATTTCTTGAACAACCCGTTCGTCGTGTCCCGCGCCCATAAGGGCACATTGAACGCCATATAGCGTCGCCACTGACAAGTGCGCCCCTGGCGGGGAATTTTGCGGTACCGGATTTGCGAATCGCCGCTACCAGAGGCAGATCACCTTGCGGCCTTCCTGCAGCTGGGCCCGTATTTTTTCCATGTGCCGCAGGGCGGCCATTTCCCGCTCGAACTCGGAGAGGCTCAGGTTCAGATCGGAGGCGAGTTTTTCCGGCGGAGTCGGCCCGTTTTTTTCCAGATAATCGATGATCGCCTGCTGTGATTCCGTTATATTGGAGCCGGACAGGGACTCCAGGTTTTTGGCGCTGTAAACCGCCCATGGATCACAGGTTTTCGGTTTTGCCATCATATCGATATAACAATCTTCGCAGACGACCTGTCCATGGATTTCCATGGCGTCATCCGCCTTTATCTCCACTTCGCATTTTTGACATTTCATTTGAAATCCTTTCTGGCATCCATCAATGACCGCACCGGCAGTAGACATTAAGGCCCAAAATCCTGGCCGCCGCTGAAATACTCACCCCGTAAAAGATCACCGGCGTATCCTGGTTCAAAAGCACCGTAATAGTGCCGTTTACCAGGGTTGAGCCGGTGGCGAAGATCAAATCCGCCCACCCGATGGCATCATCGGTGTTTTCCGGCGGCTCTATGATGATGCCGGAAAATGCTTTGCCGATATTGCCTGCATCCATATCCACCGCCCGCACCCGATTGCCTGCCGAAAGCGCTTCCAGAAATCTGGGCTGGTGCCCCACCAGAAGCACCCTTTTCCCCGGGGCGATGATGTCGGAAAGATGCGAGGCGCATTCCACGGGCTCCTGGTCCCGGCAGTGCACCGTCTTTTCGATCAGTCCGAGATGCCGGTAAATCGCATTCAAAGCGGCGACAAACGTGGCCCTGGATCGGTTCGAATCCAGATCGAGACTGAGCAGATCCTCGATATCGAGGGTGGTGTTTTCAAAATCATCAGAGAACGCCTGGCCCCTGGCGCCGCAGAACTCGGCCTCCACCATCGATTCTTTGCCCTTGATGATGGGGTAATCGTCGTGCTCGGGGTCGCCGATGGCCTCCCGGGCGGAAAGGGCGCGGCAGTTGACGTGAATCCGCTTTCCGGCAAGGTGGCGGGTGCGGATCTGTTCTTTCAGCGCCTGTTTCAATTGCTCATAAATATCCATTGATTTTTCGATCGTACCTTTCAGAAATTTTGAAACCGAAACCGGGGATGTAACTGTTTTCTCGATACTGATTTTGAATAATAAGCATATACTCATAAATGATGCAAGCCGGAAGTTTAAAAAGCCCTTCGGGTGTCGGTCAGGCGGATTTTTTGATGTGGGCGGCAAAACGCGAATTGCTTATTTCCGGCACGTAAACAGCCGGCTTTTTCCGGACGGGGTGTGCGACAGGGAGACTTCGGCAAAGATTTTCTCGAAGGCCGCCCTGCCCTGCCTTAAAAACGCGGAAGCCTCCTTTGACCCCACCATCCGCATCCGGATGTGAAACAGAACCCTGACCCACAATTTGGCCGGGACTTCATGCTCCATGATCAGCACCCGGCCGCCGGGCTTGACCACCCGCCGCATTTCAAAAAGCGCCGCTTCCCTGGCCCGGCCTTTCAGTTCATAGAGCGCATGGGAGCAGCAGACCGCATCGAACAGGTCGCTTTCAAACGGCAGCGCCGCGGCATCCCCCTCCACCAGGATCAGTCTGCCGGAAGCGTCCTTCTCCTGCGCCCGGCGCAGCATGCCCCGGGAAAAATCACAGCCCACGGGTACAATCTCGGCAAACCGCTCCGCAAACGCCAGAATCACCGATCCGGTGCCGCAGCAGACATCCAGGACGCCGGGGCTTTTCTGGCCCTCAAGCCCTGCCGAATCGACTAAAAAGGCGCGGGTTTCCGCATTGTCATTGCGGGAATGCAGCCTTATAAATCCATCATAGAAGTGGGAAAAGATATCGTAATACTTTCGCCGACCTGACCTTTGATTTGCCATTTTCCGCATGTGAGATAAGTGATTCACTAAGTTGGGAATGTGCCCGCAAGGGCGTCGCTATGCCAGCCTGTCAATGATCTGAGCCCTTGATATTGCATACCTTTCCCCATTCGCTTAGCACAATGGATATTTGACATATTGCTTATCAGTACCTCATAATTGAAATACCACATAATATATCGTCTCGACAGATCAGAAAAAGCCAACTCCGAATGTAATTCGGAGACGGAAAGCCACGGATCTATTTAGAAAGCCGGGTTGCCTGAAAAGCGCCCGGCTTTTTTATTTTCCTGAAACCGACAAAGTCCTTTTCTGTCGGTTATGGTTTTTACGATTGGTTTGAATCAAAGGAAAGAAATGAAATGAACACCAGAAATATTCTATACACACGATTTCTTCCTGTATCTAATCCGCATACCCGGGATCCCCCCGCAAGGCAGACAGGCGGATCTTTATCAGATTTCGTTTTTTTTGCCAATCACATGATGGCGGACTATGAAGGTCCGCAAATGGAGGTATCTTATGAAAAAAGCGATTACAACACTGGCGCTTGGCATTTTGTATTTTGCCGCGTTCACCGGAATGCATCCGGCTGATGCAGCGGCCGGTATCATCTCTTCGGTAGTGGACCTGAACCCCAAAACCATCATCCTGAATTCAAATGGCAACAATGTAACCGCCTATATCGAGCTGCCTGATACTTACGATGTCGCCGATATCGATGTCAACACGGTCGCCCTGAAAGCGAACGGGACCGACATATCCGCTAAATCCGAGCCGACCTGCATCGGCGACTATGACGAGGACGGCGTTCCCGACCTGATGGTCAAATTCGACCGCCAGGAGCTTCAAGACCATTTATTTTTGGGGCTCCAGACACTAACGGTCTCCGGCAGCCTGACCGATACAGACACCTTTACCGGGACCGATACGGTCAAAGTCATTCTGGCGGGGAAGAATGATCTGCAGTTCACGATCATGCAGACCTCAGATGTCCATGACCATGCCAGCGGGTATGGACCGTTTATTGATTACACCCCGCTTACTCTAAACGATGACGGCATCCGGGGCGGATTCGCCCGGCTGGCGACCTTGATCGGCATGGTCCGGCAGAGTCAGGCAGCGGCTGGAATCCCCACGCTGCTGTTTGATTCCGGGGATTTCTTCATGGGAACCGCCTATGATCTTGCCGCCGACAATCCCATTATTCTCCAGTTTTTCCAGGCGATGGGATACGATGCGGTCACCCTCGGCAACCATGAATTCGACTGGGGGCCCCAGGGATTGGCGATGCTGCTGGGAAACGGGCTGGCTAACGGATTTTCGGTGCCCATCGTGGCTTCTAATATGGCTTCAAATGGTTCAGCACTCGATTATCTTCCGTCAGGCACAATCGTCAGCAAGAAGATCATGACACTGCCCAACGGCATCAAAATCGGACTTCTCGGGCTGACAGGCCCCGATTCAGATGAAAAGGCCCCCGTGGCTACGCCGGTGACCTTCAATCACGATTATGCATTCATCCAGAGTTGCGTCAACGATCTGCGAGACAACGACGGGGTTGATCTGGTGGTGGTCCTGTCCCACGGCGGAGTGGAAAACAACGGGACCGGAGACGATGCCGACCTGGCCGAAAATGTCTCCGGTATCGATATCATTGCTTCCGGGCACTTCCACACGGCCACTCATGAGGCGGTGGTGACAGGCGGTTCCAACACCATCATCTTTTCTCCCGGCGAGTATGGCGAGTACTTGAGCCGGCTTGATGCAATCTTCAGCCCGGACCTGGACCGGGTGGTGGGGTTTGAGTTAAACCTGCTGGATGTAAACGATACGGTGCCGGGGAATTCCACTGTTCAGGGGATGGTGGCAGGTTATAATGCCGCCATCGATGCGACGCTTACCGATTCCGGCCTGCCGACATTGAGCGATCCCGTCTCCACCACCGGCTTCGACCTTAATCTTGCCCCCTTCCAGGTGACCGGACTGGGCAGCCTCTGCGCGGACGCGGTGCGAAACGTGGCCAATGCAGTGGCGCCGTTTAATTATCCGGCCAGCCCCGTCGAGATCGGTGTTGTGCCCAGCGGGGTGATCCGTGATCCGATCCTTGCCGGAAACACGGGGGTGATATCCTTTATGGACACCTACAACTGCCTGCCCCTGGGGATTTCCCCCTACCAGACATCCCCTCCCGGTTACCCATTAATGCATGCATACTTGAACGGCATGGAAGTCTACACCATGTGCGAGGTCGGGATGACGCTTTCCCGGATGATCGGGTCGGATTATTACCTGAATTTTTCGGGGCTCAACATCGTCTATGATCCTTCCCAGGCGGCGAGTTTTCACGGGGTTCAGGCCGTGTACCTCTATTCGCCGGCCGACCCGTTCTGCACCGGTACACCGGTATTTATCAACCCATTTGATCCGGACAGGCTCTACCACATAGCCGTCGACCTCTATGCCCTGCAGATGCTCAACGTGGTTACCGGCTACGGATTCCCTCTTGAGCCCAAAAAGGCGGATGGAACGCCCCTTGCGTCAGCCGACTTCATCAACTACCGCATCGATGCCACTCCTGATGCCGGCGTGATGGAACTCAAGGAATGGATGGCCCTGCTCAACTATCTCCCGACATTCGGCGGCGCCGTTCCCGCGGTTGTCTATGGCCCCGAAGGGACTGCCCTTGGGCGGGTAACCTATGTGACGCCATAAGTATTTTTTCCAAGGCGACCCTCTTCTCTTTCAAGCTAAGAGGGTCGCCTATCGAATACAGTCTCTATCATAATCTTCGATAATTATTGCCTGGATATTTGGCATCTTGTAAAAGAGTGAACAGATTCAATCTTTCCCGGTTTCTGTTTCAATTAAATTTGATGAGGATCAAAACATGCGCTTTTTTGATCATGGTCGGCGCAAAAAATTAATGGCAACTCCATTTCCTTCCTCATGGGAAGCCATTATCCAGCATAATGTGGCTCATTATTGCATGCTGAATTCTGATGAACGCGCACAGTTGCGTGCTTTGATTCAAGTTTTCATCGCCGAAAAAAACTGGGAGGGGGCCGGGGGGCTGGTGCTTAGCGATGAGATACGGGTCACCATATCCGCCCAGGCTTGTCTATTGCTGCTGGGGATCCCTCATGACTATTATCGGAATGTTCAATCTATCATCGTTTACCCCTCTACGGTCATTCCGCCTCAGCATCATCCGGGCTTTTTTGAAAATGTCGTGGCGCCTGTGGAAATCAGCCGGCCCGTTATCGGGCAGGCCTTCCGGCAAGGGCCTGTCATCATTATCTGGGATGCTGCGCTAAAGGGCGGACGCCATCCGGAGCTGGGCCACAATGTCATATATCATGAATTCGCCCACAAGCTGGATATGCTCGATGGCGCGGCCGACGGCACCCCGCCGATGCGGGACCGCAAGGAATACAAGGATTGGGTGAAAATATGTTCCCTTGAATATCTCCGCCTCAGGCATGACGCCCAGCATGGAAAAAAATCATTTCTCGATTCTTATGGTGCGACCAATGAAGCTGAATTCTTTGCTGTAGCCACAGAACAGTTTTTCGATCAACCCCGGCAAATGCACCAACATGCGCCTGAACTCTATCGGGTGCTTAAGGAATATTACCGACAGGATCCTCTTTTGCGGGTGAGCCGAGTGGACCAAAATCATTCTTGACGAAAAGATTAATCAGCGTTTCTTTCTGCAATGACGGTGCGGTGCAGCTCGACTGTCAGCGATTCGATATGCTGACTCATTTTCTTGATCATTTCGGTCAGATCGGTATTCTGCTGGACCAACTCGACAATGCGGGCTGAATGCTGTTCGGCAATGATCTGACGCTGCTCGGCAGCTTGGGCCAGGGCTTCACGATGTTGGGCATCAGACTCGGAGAGCGCCTTGTCCCGATCTGCCTGCCGCGTCTGCGCCAGAAGGATAAGGGGGGCCGCATAAGCCGCCTGCAGGCTGAATGCCAGATTGAGCAGAATGAAGGGGTAAACATCAAAATGGGTAATGCCCAGCGCGTTTGAGATGATCCAGATCCCCACCAACACGGTCTGGGAGATGAGAAAAGTCGGCGTCCCAAAAAACCTGGCGAATGCTTCCGCCTTCAATCCAAACCAATCACTGCCGAAAGCCGAACTGAGGTGAAGACTTGAGACATGAAATCGGTAGTACTGCTTCTTATTGAGTGTTAATTTTCTGGAATCATTGGTTTTTAAAGATGGCTTCATCTTTTCCTCTTATTCCGTTGAAGTTGTGATTAAAAGAATCGACCTGGGTGCCGGAGGCCCTCGTTCGGATATAGCAATCAAGACCCCTTTTAGCCCTCTGGAATATGAAAACCACTGTGACAATAAAAAGCGACTGCCGGCGGGGACCAGGTCATGCAGAAAGCAAGTATTTCCTTCTTCATCCCTACCCCGTAATTGTCTTGTACATGCTATTTTCTTCCACCGCGGGCATAACGGCCATGGCCTTTCAGTATGCTGATTTATGCACAGAAGCCGGGCCGCACTTCCCGCTTTAATCCACAACCAGATGCCCCACCAGCACAAGCAGAATCATTGCAAAGAAAATAAGAGGCTGCGTATGGAGTCGATAGACTTTCTCCACGAACCGGAAAGTTTTTTGGACAGGACGGCGGTCTACTGAGCGGCACTCCGGTTGTCATAATGCAGGGCCGGTTTGCGGCGCTTTCTGGCGAACTTGACCAGCTCGAACCACAAAACGCAGAGCAGGCCGGCCCCGAGACTGATGATAAGATCCGTCGGGTGAAGGGGAGCGAAATGAAAAATTCGCCGGGCAAAAGGGA
The DNA here is from genome assembly GCA_963826785.1 of uncultured delta proteobacterium. GTDB lineage: Bacteria > Desulfobacterota > Desulfobacteria > Desulfobacterales > Desulfosalsimonadaceae > CAWGYD01. The sequence goes on along the minus strand of CAWGYD010000001.1, from coordinate 817,303 downwards.
CTGACAGGACAACAGCGAGGAAAACGCTGGTGCCCAATACCACCCAGTGAAGGGCGGCATTGGGCGTACGCAGCATCTCGAACAGGGATCTTGTCCAGGACCGGTTGACCAGAATAATCATTAGAAAGGCCATCACCAGGGTCACAAAAGTCAGGGCCCGGGCGGCCCCGGCTGAATGGCTGCTGCGGGCGAGCATGAAAACACCCAGACAGACCGCAAGTGTGCTCAGGCCCTGCATCACGGCAATACCGATGGTCTGCATGGAGAAGAGCCGCTCATCCGGTTTCCTGGGCGGCCGGTTCATCACATCGGCTTCGGCATGCTCGGCCTCAAAAATAAGAGAGCACGAGGGGTCGATGATCAGTTCCAGAAAAACGATGTGGACCGGCAAAAGGAGCAACGGCCAGTCGGCAAAAAAGACCGGGATCATGGACAGGCCGGCAATGGGCACATGCACCGCCAGAATAAACGCGACGGCCTTCTTGATATTGTCGAAAATACGCCGGCCAAGCCGAATAGCGGCCACAATGGAGGAAAAATCATCGTCGAGCAGGACCAGCGAGGCCGCCTCGCGGGCCACATCCGTTCCCCGGCCGCCCATGGCAATGCCGATATGCGCTGCCTTGAGGGCGGGGGCGTCATTAACGCCATCCCCGGTCATGGCCACCACCTCTCCGTTTGCCTTCAGCGCACTGACGATGCGCAGCTTCTGCTCGGGGACGACACGGGCGAATATCTGCACATCCTTGATTCTGTCGGAAAGATCCTGGTCAGACATCCGGTCAAGTTCAGGCCCGGAAATCACATTGCCGCATTGTGCAAGGCCTGCCTGCCGGGCAATGCTCTGGGCTGTCCGGGGGTAATCACCCGTGACCATCACCACACGCACGCCAGCGGCCCGGCACTCAGCGACAGCGGCAGGCACATCCGGCCGCAGCGGGTCCTCAAAACCCAAAAAACCGACGAGATCAAGGCTAAGGTCGTGATGCGCCTCCGGAAGATCCCCCAGGGCGGTTTCTCCCCGGGCGACGCCCAGTACCCGGAGTCCCCGGGACGCGAGGTCGGCCACGTCATGGGACATGGACTCGCGCTGAGAGGGTGTCAGGTGGCAGAGATCCATTATGGCCTCGGGCGCACCTTTGGCTGCAATCATGACGTCCTCCCCGTTCCCGGTCCGCCAGGCATGGCTTACCGCAAGCAGGCCGGGGGTTAATGGATACTCGCGTATAAGTGACCAGCCCGGATGCAGGTGCTCGGTACCCTTGATCAAACGATCACCGGTCTCCTGCAGTGCCCGCTCCATCGGGTCGAAAGGGTCGCGTTTACTCGCCAGAATGGCATATTCCAGAAGATTGTGCATTTTTTCCGGCAACCCATCTGCAGCAAGATCGATGGCATCTCCGGACACGGCAAGCCTGCGCAATCCCATTTGGTTTTGGGTGAGCGTCCCGGTCTTGTCGACGCAAAGGACTGTCGCCGCCCCCAGCATTTCAATGGCCGGCATCCGCCGCGTCAACACGTTGCGGCGCGAAATCCGCCACGCCCCCATGGCCAGAAAAACCGTGAGCACAACAGGAAATTCCTCCGGGAGCGTCGCCATGGCCATGGCAATTCCGGCAAGCAGGCCCTCTTTCCACATCCCAAGACCACCGCCGCGGGTCATCGCAAAGGCCACCACCACCAGCGCACAAGCCGTGAGCCCGACGATGGTAAAAGTGCGGACCAGGCGGCCTGTCTCTTTCTGCAAAAGGGTTCGTTCCGGGTTGACTTTCTCTATCGCCTTGCCGATTTTGCCCAGTTCCGAGCGTGGCCCCGTGGCCAGGATTTCAATGATACCCTGCCCGGCGGTGACCAATGTTCCGGAAAACATCGAGGGAAGATCGTCTCCTCCGGGCTTTTCGAGTTCCCCGCTTTTAATGGAGGGCAGCTTTCTGACCGGCACGGACTCTCCGGTCAGCAGGGACTCGTCGGCTGAAAGGTTGATCCCCCGCCGCAGGAGGCCATCGGCGGGGACGCGGTCTCCCTCGGACAGCACCACGAAATCGCCCCTGACCACCTCGCGCCCGGCAATTCGCTGCTGCTGTCCGTCCCGGATGACAAGCGCCCGGGGACTGGATAGATCCCGCAGCGCATCCAGTGCCCGCTCCGTGCGCCGCTCCTGGACGATGGTAATGGCGATGACGATGACCACAAATCCAAGCAGCATCAGGGCATCCGCCGGCTCGCCCATGAAGAGATAAATACTTCCGGCCGCCACCAGCATGATGAACATGGGCTCACGGACGACCTCAAGGCCGATGGCCAACAGGCTCCGTTTTTTCTGAGCCGGAAGTTCATTCGGTCCTTCCGCTTCCAGCCGCTTGCGCGCGCTTTGCTCGCTCAGCCCCTTCATACCGTTCAGATCGAGGGTGGAGCGGTCTGTTTTTTTCATATTTACGGATTCCCTGCCCATGCTGTTATTCGGCTATCGCATGGGTTCTCCAAATATTTTACTGCTCATCTAAATCCTGAGCCAATATTGGTAAATGATTAAGGCGAAAATGCTATGTTTCGGGCAAACAATATCAAAATGGGCGCATAAGATTATCTGGGGACTGTAACATTATCATCATCATAATTTCCATTTTCAGCAGTTTGATGGCATGCTGAACAATTTGAGAGCGAACCAACGGCCTGGTTGCTTATGCGACTTTGGGAAATATCGTGATGCTTTTCTTGAATATAGGGGATATCTGTGATTCTCATGGGCGTCCGGCCGCCCAGGCTGCGCATGATTTTAGCCGCTTCTTCGGCGGAGCTGTTTTCAGCGCTGTTGGCCTTGAGATATTCTGAAATGATTTTTTTGGAATCGTCCCCGAGTTCAACCGTCTCCCCGAAATGGCCATCGAGGCTGCTCATGATTTCCATCCAGGAAGCCGAAGGCAGGAGTTCCGGCTGATATGCGAGGTGGCATGCGCCGCAATTTTCTTTATAGACCGGATTATCGACGGCTTTCAGCTTGTCTTCTCCCTTCTCCTCATCATCCCCATCTCCGTGGTGTTTATGCCTTTCCTGATGGCCCTCTTCCCCTTTGTTATGCTCATCATCATGTTCGAAATCCATTTCATGGCTGTGCCTGTCTGTTCCATGGTCATCTGCCACAGCCATATTCATCGATCCGGTGGGGGTCATAAGCGCAAATGACAGCAATAATATCTTTAAGGATTTATTCATTTTCCACCTCATCATTTTGCCAAACAATTTCAATGATTTTTCAATTACGAACCAGAGGACGAAAAGGAAAGCCGACAGACTTTTGATGAGGAAAGGCAGCACCCAATTTCGCCATCCCTCCCAGTCCCGGAAGCGGCGCCAAATACTTCCAAGATCCGGTAATGGATCAATCTGCTGATCTGGATGATCCTTTTCCCGGCTTGAAAGTTGATCTTTACTTTTTATCCTGTCTTTACCGTCCGCATAATCCCAGATGGACCGCCTTTTAATTTCCTTATGCCGGCAATCCTGCAAAACCCTCGAATGCCCCCAGGCAAAAGTTTTGTCCCATTTTGGAAAAGCACTCAGTGCCTTGAACCATTCCTTCTTCTTCCGGCTGTCGCAGCGCTCGGATTCCCTGTTTCCAATGAACAGGATGCCGGATTCAATCATGCACTTTCCGCTGATGATCTGGTTTACGCCTTCATAGGCATGCCATGATATATTCCCATTTTGCCCAACTTCAATCTTATATTTTCCCAGGCGAAATACACCCGGCGACTGAACATTGTCTGCGGTTTTAAGGCGCTGAGGATTAAAATGCCGGCAAAGGTTCTGTCCGGATTCGATATCTTGCAAACTTGAACTCGGGCAGTAATACCGTGTCTGGTCCCAAGCCCTCAATTTACGAAGATGTTCATGAAATTCCAGAATCAGAAACCCGGAATCCTCATGTTCGCGCGGCCCTAACACCAGGATATCCCCTATGATGAAACAATTCCCCGAGAGTTGAGACCCCAGCGCGATGTGCGTCTCCCAGGTAAAGACATTGCCTTCATATTCCGTGATGATATACCGGTTTAATCTGTATTTTTGGATATTCATGATCGGCGCGGATTCTGCAGCTTAACATTAGAAATCAAACAGATCGGCAAGGAGGTTTTTTTTCTTATAGTAACCTTTGCCATGCTTTTTACCATGACCGCGGTTATGATCGTGATCATGGTCGTGGAGTTTACCGGGATGCAAACTCTCAATTTCCCCGCCGGAATCACGGACCATCTCCGGGGCCGATCGCTGGATAATTTTGTCCAGTTCACCCCGGTCCAGCCAGATCCCCCGGCATTGCGGACAATAATCAATTTCAATCCCCTGTCTTTCACTCATGACCAACGAAATGTTGCATATCGGGCAATTCATCATTTAACCTCCTATCATGTGTTCAGTTTAAATCCAAATGAAGGCGACTTCCGCCGAAACGGTGACTGCGGCAAAAGCCAGGTCTTCCCGGGCCGCCTGAAAACTTGAGACCTCGGAGTGGCGCAATGCATTGAGGCGGCCCCACAGGTCGATTTCATAAGATGCCCCCAATCCGGCAGCTAAGGTTTCGGTGTTCGATCGCCCGGCTTCAGCGCTCGATTCCTTTGTTTGCAGCCGGTTCTTTTCGGCGCTGGCCGTGCAGAACAGGGCCGGTTTCAGCACTGCAGCCGCCTGGCGCGTAAATGGCGTCGGCCTGCTGCACCCGCGACCAGGCGCTGCGGCCATCGACAATGTCCGGGTCATTATGCACTCCATCTCGTTTAACACGATCTTTTTGCCGCGATCAGTGGCTTAAATGGAGCAACAAATGTGCCAGTCACAGGAAAGAGGCGAATTGCCGGAAAGGTTTTACCGGTCGCCTCCTTTCTGCCGCATGGGGATCATCTTGAATGCAAAAATGGGGTGGGAAAGAATTTCTCACCGGGAGGCCGGTGTGAAATTTTTGCATGGGAAAACTGCGCCGGGCCGGTGAAAGAATCCGAGGGCTCTATTTGATTCCCAGCCGCTTCAGCTTGTAGATAAGCCCGCGCCGGGTAATGCCCAGCAGTTTGGCGGCCCGGGTTCGGTTGCCCGCAGTCTGCTCCAGGGCGTGCCGTATGGTTTCCATTTCAGTTTCGCCCAGGGTTTTGACCTCCGCCGGCATGTCTGCTCCACTATCCGAATGCGCCGTGTTTCCATGTGCCGCAGCACTGCGAACAGCGGGCGGAAGGTGCTCGGGGAGGATGACATCGGACTGGGAGAGAAATCGGGCGTGTTCCAGGGCATTGATGAGTTCACGGACGTTTCCGGGCCAGGGATAGGCCGTCAGCGTTCTGGCCGCCGCCTGGGAAAGCCGCCGGGCTTCGGTTTGCCCTTGAAGCAGAAAATGCCGCGCCAGCGGAAGGATGTCCTCCGGCCGTTGGCGAAGGGGAGGGATTTCGATGGAAATGACATTCAACCGGTAATAGAGATCCTGGCGGAATCGGCCGTTTTCGATCTCCTGCATCAGGATCCGGTTGGTCGCCGATAAAAGCCGGTAATCCACCTCGACTTCCCTGTCGCCGCCCACGGGCCTGATGCGGCCGGTCTCGATGGCCCTTAAGAGCGACGCATCCTCCGGCTCTGCACCGGCTCACCTGGGTTTGCGGAGATCTGCTGGGCCAGTCCCAGGATGATGCCAAGGGGATTTTTGGTTTCATGGGCCAGACCGGCCGCGGCCAGTCCCAACTCTTCCAGGTGGGCGCGGCGGGCCCGCTCAGCCTCGAGCTGCCCGGCCAGCAGACGGCTCCGGATCACCGTGATCCAGGTAATGAGACTGACGGATATGAACAGGAGTGCCGTGACCAGCGTCAAAAAAATGCTTTTTTTTGCGGCAGCAAGTATGTTGCTCTCCCGGGGGACCTCGAATCCGAGGATCATGACCGGGTCGGCTTCGCCGCTTTGAAGGCCGGCCGCCCCCCTGCTCCGGTTCAGATTCCCCGTCACTTCACTGCGCAGCTGGACTTTCCGCCAGAGGAGAAGCTCGCTTCCGTCAAAGCTTTTTCCCTCCCTGGCGTTCAAGGGCAAGTGGCCGTGGGCGCTGCCAATCCGAAGAATCCGCTTTCCTTCCTGTTCCAGCACCACATCCTCATGGTATGGCATTAACAATCTGTTTGGCACCGGCGGTTCGACCGGCTTATCTTCATAACGCTTCAGCACTAGACTTGTATGCATATTCCGGCAATGGCTCAGCCGTAATTCAGCTTTTGCCTGACAACTGAATAGGCCTTATTTTTCTGATATCCTTCTTCTTTCCTTACCCATTCCAATCTGCATAAGGTCCTCCCCGATTATTAGCTTTCCCGGGAAGTTCTGTTTTGCCTGCAGAAGATGTGAAATCGGTGTATTACCGGGTACGATATGATTTAGAACCAAGGTCTTTACATTACAATTTGCTGCAACCGTCCCCACTTCATCAATCGTCGTGTGCGACCCTAACATATGCGTTTTCAGTGCTGCCAGATTGCCTGTCGGTGCGGGTCCAAACTTCTGATCGATCCAGGCCCGGTCAATAACTTCATGTACTAAAATGTCTGCACCGTCGGCCAATTTCTGTATATTGCCATCTGCAAGTTGTTGATTGGTGGGATTGGTTATGCCCGTAGTGTTGTGACCGGTGTCACCCGAGAATACCACTGATCCATCAGGCGTATCGAATCGAAATGCAAACGCCGGAAATACCTGATGATGGTCAACAAGCGTAGCCCAGACACTGACGCCGTTTTCATCTTCAGGGTAAATCAGAAACTTATCAATCGCCGGACAGGTGTTCGTGTTTGGGTCCGGGGAGAAACCCGCGGGCCATGGAATGTCTCCGGCATCGGAATCAGTGCCTCCAATCTCTTTGACTTTTATGAGTTTTGTAAAATCAGGATAGCCGTTGTCCAACGCCATATCATTAATTGATTGGGCAAAGGCCTGCCAGATAATTTTTGTCATTTGCCGGGTGCCGGGCGTGGGGGTTACAACACCAGGATACGCAATGGAATTCAGATCAGCCATATCAGTCTGAACGATAGTTCCATTGGTTGGAGCTCCAAGGTAATTGGATTTATCTTCCTCCAGTTCTCCCCGGCTGCAGGGGCCGAAAACCTGCAGTGGATTGTAAAGCATCTCTTTTGTAACGGGGTCTCTTTGAGGATTGCCAAGGCTTGCCCCACTGCCAATAAGCAGAAAAGCGGGATAATCCGAAATATGATCCGGATGGAGATGCGTAAAGAAGAGGGCTTTTATCTTATTAAGGAAGTTTGGAGAGCCGTCTTCAACTTTTCCGCCAGGAAAGGTGAAGTTGTCGGGATCTTCTATGGTATTTGAATTCACAAAAGAGCCCGAATTAAAGGCTTGCGAGAGCCGGTAGGTGGAGTTTTGACCCAGGTCAATAAGATAAATGGCATCTCCAACGACCAGGGCCGATGAGGAACTTGTGCGGCTTGTTCCCGGCCACCATGATACGCCTCCCGAAGTTCCTAAAAGTATCAGCCTTGTTCTGCAATTTCCTGCAGGGGATTTGTTTGAATTCATTTGGGATGGTTGCGCCAGCGCTTCTTTATTAAAACCGGCCAAAAGTGGTGCTGCTGCTAAGGCGCTTGCACCTTTTAAGAACTTTCGGCGTGTGATGATAAGCTTGTTTGCTTTTTCAGTGGGATGCATGCGAACCTCCACATATGAAATGGTTCAAATATAAAAATACCGATTTATCCTACTCATTGGCACCATTGTCCGTGATTTACCATTATTTCATATAATAACGCCAGTAAATAGTTCCTAAAATTTTAAGTATTTTTTCATATGCGTGTTCAATAAAAATAGCCGCTTGCAATCGATCAGCGCCTGAAATTCCTTTTAGCATCTCATAGAATTGTACGAAAAGAATGCGCCCATGTATAACGCTAAGGATGATCCGAAGACTCAACATGTGAGGTTTATACCAACGGTTCAAAAAGCGGGTTGACATGTTCCTGATCAACATTACGCTAAAGTCAGACGAATCGATGCCGCAAGTTGAAGCTGTGATTTTTAGAATATTTCGGATACTGGCGACATCGAGAAGGACTTTGTGTTAATCCTGACAGGAGGGCCTGCTGGATGTAAAATGTCAAAGTTCAGATTACCGGACACAGATTTGGAAAATATGAATTTCGCCTTTTGAAGGTAAAGCCGTAAGCCCGGTCCGGCAGAAACGAATGTTGAACAGGATTTTGAAGTCCTTCGAAACAACAGACGTTTAGACCTTCAAGGAGGTGACATTATGTATATTCCTGAAATACAAATCAAAAGTTCATCAGAACAATATCTGGATCTGCCTTCCGAAAGCATCGACGCATTCCGGAATCAGCTGAGGGGGGAACTCATCCTGCCTGACGATGAGCAGTATGATGAAGTGCGGCAGATCTACAATGCCATGATCGATAAACGGCCTGCGATGATCATCCGCTGCCGGGACGAGGCCGACGTCATTGCGTCCGTTGTTTTTGCCCGGAAAAACAACCTTCTGGTTGCGGTGCGAAGCGGGGGGCACAACGGGCCGGGCCTGGCCCTTTGCGATGACGGGCTGGTGATTGACCTTTCCACGATGAAAGGCATCCATGTCGATCCAAAATCCCGGACAGTGAGAGTGCAGCCCGGGGCCAACTGGGGAGATGTGGATCATGCGACCCACCCCTTCGGCCTGGCCACCGTGAGCGGCGTCGTTTCCACCACCGGCGTGGGGGGGCTGACACTTGGCGGCGGCCATGGCCATCTCAGCCGGAAGTACGGCCTGACCATCGACAATCTGCTGTCGGTGGATGTCGTGCTGGCGGATGGAAAATTTGTGACCGCCAGTGTCGATGAAAACCCGGATCTGTTCTGGGGCATCCGGGGCGGCGGCGGTAATTTCGGTATTGTAACGTCTTTTCTGTTCCGGCTGCATCCGGTGCAGACGGTCTATGGCGGCCCCATGCTCTGGCCGATGGACAAAGCCGGGCAAGTCCTTTCCTGGTACCGGGATTTTCTGCCGGCTGCCCCCGAAGAGCTCTCCGGATTTTTCGTTTTCATGACCGTTCCGCCATCACCGCATTTTCCGGAAAGTCTTCACAACCAGAAAGTCTGCGGTGTGGCCTGGTCCTATACCGGGTCGATTGCGGAGGCGGAAAACATTTTCAAGGAGATACGCAAAATCGGTCCGCCGGTGCTGGACATGGTCGGCCCGATGCCGTATCCCGTTTTGCAAAGTCTCTTTGACGGCATTTATCCTCCGGGCAATCAGTGGTACTGGAAGGGAGATTTCGTCAAAGAGATCAATGATGAAGCCGTGAAGAAGCATGTCGAGCATGCCCGGAAGCTGCCCACACTCCAGTCCGGAATGCACCTGTACCCGATTGACGGTGCCGTACATCGGATCGAACAACAGGACACTGCGTTCAGCTATCGTGACGTGGTGTGGTCGGAGGTCATTATCGCCGTTGATCCGGACCCGGCCAATAATGAGCGTATGATTGCATGGGCGGATGACTACTGGAAAGCGCTGCACCCGTTTGCGGTCGATGCCGGGGGCGCATACGTGAATTTCATGATGGAGGAAGGCCAGGAGCGCATCCGTGCCAGCTATCAGCAAAACCATTCCCGGCTTGTTGAACTGAAGAATAAATACGACCCGGACAACTTCTTTCACGTCAACCAGAACATCCGGCCTTCCGGATGAAAATAAAAGATCTGCTCATTGACAGTTTGCTGATGCCCAGTGAGCAGATCTTTCTGATTTACTTTACGACTTCATTAATTTTGTCCGGCAGGATATGGGATCGGACGGTTCAGGTGATTTTTTTTTTAAACCTGTTTGCCTGCCGCTTCTAATTTTGTTTACTTTTCTCCCGCTCCTGCTGCCGGAGCACGTATTTCTGGATCTTGCCGGTCGCCGTCTTGGGCAGCGCGGTAAACTCGATCTTCTTGGGCGCCTTGAATCGGGCGAGGTGCTGCTTGCAAAATGAAATGATCTCTTCTTCGGTGGCGCTGCTGCCCGCCCTCAGGGTGATGAAGGCCTTGGGCACTTCCCCCCATTTCGGATCCGCGGTGGCCACCACGGCCACTTCCAGAACATCCGGATGCTTGTACAGGGTGTTTTCCACCTCTACGCTGGAAATATTTTCGCCGCCGCTGATGATGATGTCCTTTTCCCGGTCCATGATCTGAATGTAATTGTCCGGGTGCGTCACCGCGAGGTCGCCCGTGTGAAACCATCCGCCGCGAAATGCTTTTTCGGTTGCTTCGGGGTCTTTGTAATACCCGAGCATCACGAGATTGCCTTTCATGACGATTTCACCGATGGTTTTCCCGTCTTTGGGCACCGGTTCCATGGTTTCCTGATGGACGACATCCATGTTCTTCGAAACGATATAGGGTACGCCCTGCCGCGATCTCAGCTTCGCCTGCGCTTCGGCGGAAAGGTTGTCCCATTCCGAGTTCCAGGCGCAAATGGTGTTGGGGCCGTACACCTCGGTCAGACCGTAGACATGGGTAATCCGCGCCCCCAGCGATTCCATCGCCTCGATAATGGAGGGTGACGGCGGGGCACCGCCGGTGACGATCTTCAGCGGCTTTTCCAGCTTGACTTCATGGTTCTTGGCGTAATCGGCCATGCCGATCAAAACGATCGGGGCGCCGCACATGTGGGTCACCTTTTCCCTTTCGACGAGTTTGAAAATCTCCGCCGGATCGACTTTTCGAAGACAGACATGGGTGCCCCCGACCGCGGTCACGCCCCAGGTAAAGCACCAGCCGTTGCAGTGAAACATCGGCAGAGTCCACAGGTAGACCGACTCATAGGACATCAGCGTTTCCAGGGCATCGTCTATCGCCGTGAGATAGGCGCCCCGGTGATGGTACATGACCCCCTTGGGCATACCGGTGGTCCCGCTGGTGTAATTGATGGTGATCACCCCCCGTTCATCGTCTATTTCCCTCTCAACTGGGGCGGTGTCACCGGTAAGGAGGAACTCTTCATATTCCATGCCGGGAAGCGGGCGGTCCGGGGACTGGTCGCATATGTTGACAAAGGCTTCGACCTTGTGGAGTTGATCCAGGGAAGGCTGTACGACGGGCGCGAACTCATTGTCGACAAAAACGATTTTGCTGTCCGAATGCTCCAGGATGTAGGCGACTTCCCCCTGGCTGAGCCGTATGTTCACGCTGACCAGGGCGGCCCCGATGAGCGGCACCGCGTAATGGGCTTCTAAAAGAGGCGGGGTGTTGGGACAGATAAACGCAACCTTGTCTCCTCTGCCAACCCCCGCTTTCTTCAATGCGCTGGCCAGCTGATTGATCCGGTTGTTAAATTCCTGGTAGCTGTATCGTTTCTCATTGTAAACAACGGCGGTCTTCTCCGGATACACCTGCACACTGCGTTCCAGAAAACTGATCGGCGTTTCAACTTCATAATTAACAGATGGGTCGTTCATAAGCTCTCCTTATATTGTTTGAGTGTTCCATTCTTGTCGAGCACCAGTGGGAAAGAAAAAATATCATCTTATTTAATGGCAGACAACAAAAATCGGTTCACTTCATTAAACATCGTTTACATTGCACTTGCAATGCCCGGGAAAGCCAATAAACCTTATCGGATCCGTTCATTTCCGACCGGATCTGTCTGCCCGAATGGATGAAGCGGGTCCAGCGGGACCTGGCGGTCGATCTTTCGTTAGCATGTGCCCGGTGGTCAGGGCCGATCCGCATTCACCAGCCACTCCGCCAGCACCATCCCGATCATGGCCAGACATTCCATATCCTGGTAATTTGCAGCGCGGCGCTCAAACAGCAGCGAGCAGTCCGCTGGGAATTCATCGTCTTTATCATTGAAGAGCAGATATACAGGCACCTCCGGCAGGGGCAGGAAGCGGTCGGAAAGTTCAGAGGAGATGCCCAGATCGTGGGGTGATCCTCCCAGTTTTCGGCAGCATTTTTCAAGCGCATCGATTTTTCCGGAAAAATGCCGGGTGACAGGCTTCTCCGCGGTGTTTTTGAACCCTTCGACATAGGGGGCGGCATCCCTGAAATCCTTGTAGGTTACCAGATCACGGTCATTTCCGGCGTTTTCGGGGCAGAGCAGGAGATATTTGCAGAGGATGACGCTGACGGCGTGCGGGGGACGCTTTTTCTGCCGATCCGTGATCCCGTCGGGGGCAATGGTATACAATTCATGAAAAAAAGGGATCCGGGCGGTGTTCCCGTCGACCTGGATGCCGAGCTTTTCGGCCCTTCCGGTCAGATCCAGGGCCGCCACCTGCGCGACATAATCTCTGTATATCTTCTCAAATACGGGTGCCATTGAAGTCATGCGTTTTCCTTTTACCACAGGCAGATCAGTTTCCGGCCTTCCTGCAAGCCATTGCCCGCTCGAACCCGGACCTGCTCAGGTTCAGGTCGGATGCAAGTTTTTCCGGCGATGTCGGCCCGTTTTTTCCAGGATAACCGATGATCACGGGCTGCATCGCCGTCAGGGATGAACCGGACAGGGCTTGAAGATTTTGGGCACTGTAAACCGCCCATGGATCGCAGGTTTAAGGGCTATCTCCCCATTTCTGAAAGCGAACAGATTGAAGGAGACTGGTGTGCGAAGTTCTGTGAAGATCTTCCTAAATTTTATCCGGGCGGTTCACGCTGGCCACCGGGCAGGAGGCTCTGAGCACCACCTGTTCCACCGTACTTCCCAGTTCGGCTTCTTCCGGATCGATGTCCCGGGCATGATGGGCCATGACAATCAGATCGGCCTTCTTCTCCCTGGCATATTTGATGATTTCCACATGGGGTATTCCCTCCAGGACATCCACCTGGTAGTTGTCGAAGCCATCCATTTTGGACACATACCGATGCGTGATTTTCTTTCGGGCCGTCTCCAGTGCTTTTTCGATTTCCTCCTGGCGCATCATCCGGATCGGATTGAATGGATTTACATCCAGGGCGTGAAACAAAAACAACCGGCAGCCGATTTCCAGCGCCGTCTTGCGTGCAAAAAGAAATGCTGCGTCAGATGCCTTTGAAAAATCGGTTCCGAATACGATATTGGAAAAATAACAGAAACAGGTCATGCAAGGCCTGCTGATGATAAATACGGGGCACTTGGCGAATTTGGTCACCTTCCGCATGGTATTGCCCGCCATTCCCCGGTAGCTTGCCTCCCCTGTCTTTTCCGACCGGGAATGCGCCCCCATGACGATCAGGTCGACATCCTCCTCCCGGGACAGCCGTAAAATTTCCGTGTGCGGCTGGCCGATCCGGGTGATGATCTTGAAATCCCTGCACTCGGCCAGCTGCTTTGCATAGGTGGTTTCCATTTCTTCCACCACCCAGGCGGTGTAGTCCTGATCGTAGGTTTCTTCCTCACCCGTGCGGATGTCCTTGATAAACGGGCTGAACCCGCGGGTGGGAATCCCCATGACATGAAACAGGACAAGTTTTGACCCGTATTTTCTGGCCAGATCAAAAGCCACCCGGGCCGCCTCGTCGCATGTGGGGGATGCGTTGGTGGCAAACAGAATTTTGCTGAACATTATCGTCCTCCTGTTCTGATGGCCATTTCCGGAAAGTGCCCGGAAAACCGAGAGTCCCAGGTGATCCCTTAACCAAAAGTCAAGGGGTGCGAAACGGGCCCGAATGCAAAGACCGACTGCCGACGGGCGCTATTGACGCCGCATTTCCTCCATCCTGCTGTTTTTCGCCGACTGCTTCTTCTTCTCGGATTGCCCGGTGATTTTTTGAAAAGCAGCCGCCGCCAATTGGGGATTGCGCTTGTGCATTGTTTCCACAGCCCCGCCCAGGGCATCGTTTAATACAGTTTGCCCCAGGGGTGTGCGCGTAAGAACGGTCGTCCACCCTTCCGGCGAGCCCAGGCCTCCGAAAGATAAATCCGCGTATTCGGCACTGTAATCGGAGCAGAAATGGCAGGCATGGCGTTTCATGAATTCAAGCTGGTCAATGGGAAGATGGCGAACCTCCCCGTTGCGAAGATGGATCATGAAATCTTCCTTCACATTGATCCGTGAGACCTCGCTCCAGTTAAAACGGCCGATTTCTTCCAGCCGGAGCCGTTGTTCGGGGCCGAAGATAAAATTGCCCGTACAGAAGAGCCCGAAGACGATGGTAATGGAATTGGAGGGTTCCAGGCTCAGCGCCTGGATTCGTCGGAGTGCGTTTACCTGGCAGGGGGAGCCAACAAAGGCGACCCGCTCCAGCCGTTTTGCGCCTAAATATCCGGCTTTAACAAATGCAGGGGAATAGGTTGAATACAGTTCCGAAAAAAGCTCCAGGCCGTGGGACGCATCGAAGTGGAACCCGGCGGATTCCAGGATTTCCTCCCGGGAGAAGGCCACCCAGGGCGACCGCTGAAACAATCCGGTCTCTTTGGTGACAATGGCCCCGTCAATATCGCCCTTATCATATAAATGGAGCAGCAGGGCGGTCACCACACCGCCATCGGTGGCCCGCTGCTGAATGGCCGGCTGGTTGGCCCGGGCGACGAATGTGTTTAAAACGCGTCCCATGGGCGGACGCCATCCCACGAGCTTCTTGATTTCCTCATCCTGCTCATGGGTCTCCGGGCAGATGGAGTAGCACAGACCGCCTTCGATGCACTTTTCTGCCGATTTATACCGGGGCCGGCCTTCTTCATCCAATTCCAGGGCGCCGTAATTAATGGCGGTGCAAAAGGCGACACAGCCGCCGCAGCGCTGGCAGAGACCCGGTTTTTGAACTTCCTCGATCAGATCGGAAAAAGTTTTCATAACGCCCTCCGCTCATTTTAAAATGACAGGATACCGCTATTACCAACGATACGGCGAAATGTGATCTTTATCAACAATCTTAAAAATATTGCTGTGCTATGCGATTTCGGTCAGCGCGTTTATCTGCGCGAATATCTGATCATTGTCAAACCCCTTCAGCCGGATGGCGCCGGAGCGGCAGGAGGCCGCGCACAATCCGCACCCTTTGCAAAGCACGGGGTTGATGGTGGCTTTTCCGGGGAAAAACCGTGCGCTTTGATCGATAAAGGAAGGGGCCGAATACGGGCAAAGTGAAACGCAGACCCCGCAGCTGCTGCATGCCGCCGGGACCACTTCGGCGATATTTCCGCTGGTCTGAATGGATTTTCGGGCCAGCAGGGTCACCGCCCGGGTTGCCGCCGCGATGGCCTGGGCCACGGATTCGTCAATCGGCTTGGGTGCATGCGCCAGTCCGCAGATGAAAATACCGTCGGTTGCGCAGTCCACCGGCCTGAGTTTGGCATGGGCTTCCATGAAGAACCCGTCGTTGTTCAAGGTCACTTTATACTGCTGCGCGAGCGGATTTTCCATGGGCGGTGTGATGGCCGTGGCCAGCACCAGCAGATCCGGGTTGATCTCCAGTTTGCGGCGAAGGACCGTGTCGGAAAAGGCGACCTTTAGATCTTCTTCTTCGCGATAAACATCCAGCCCCGGGTCCGCATCATAACGGATGAAAATGATGCCCTTTTCTCTTGCCTCCCGGTACAGGTCCTCGCGAAGCCCATAGGCGCGCATATCCCGGTAGAGAATGTATATATCCATTTCCGGGTTGAGTTTTCGAAGCGCAAGGGCGTTTTTGATGGAATGGGTGCAGCAGACTTTGGAACAATAGGGCCGCTCGGGGATTCTGGACCCGACGCACTGAATGAAAAGGGCGGTTTTGTTCTTCGACAGAGCCGGATCATCATCAATGAGCCGGCGGTCCAGTTCAAGTGCGGTGAGAACCCGATCATCCCGGCCGTACAGATACTGATCCGGCTTTAACTCCACCGCACCGGACGCGATGATCGCAACCCCGTGCGGCAGCTCCGTTTTTTGGTCCGCAATCTGGATGGTGGTGTTGAAGTTTCCGACGAATCCGTCCGTTCCGATGATTTCGGCATTCGTGAAAATATCGATGTTGCTGTCCGCGGAAATCTCCTCGATCATGCGGTTTACATTCTCTGCGACATTCTCCCCCTGCCAGGTCTCATGAATCTGAAGGGCCTGCCCCCCCAGCCGATCGCTTTTTTCCACCAGATACGCGTGATACCCCTGGTCGGAAAGGGTCTTTGCGGCCGTGATGCCGGCAATGCCGCCGCCGATGACCAGGGCCGACGGATTGATCTGGAGTTCGGCTTCCTTGAGGGGCTCCATAAGCCCCACCTTGGCCACTGCCATCCGGACAAGATCTTTCACCTTGTCGGTCGCGGTTTCAGGGTTGCTTTTATTGACCCAGGAGCAATGGTTCCGGATGTTGGCCATCTCAAAAACATACTTGTTCAGGCCGGCATTAATCAGGGTCTCCTGGAAAAGCGGTTCGTGGGTTTTAGGGGTGCAGGCCGCCACCACCACCCGGTTCAATTTCTGCTCCTTGATAATCCGGGCCATATTGTCCTGGGTGTCCTGGGAACAGGAAAACATGTTCTGCTCTGTAAAGACGACATCTTTCAGGGTTTTTGCGTATTCAACCACCGCCGGCACATCGATGACACCGGCGATATTGGTGCCGCAGCAGCAGACAAATACGCCGATCCGGGGGGGGACGCCGCGCGTATCCAGTTCTGTGGGCGGCTGTTTCTTCCGGGTCAGGGACCAGCGCGCACTGGTCAGGCAGCTTCCGGCGCTTCCGGCGGATGCGCTTGCTTCAATCACCGAAGAAGGGATATCCTTGGGGGCCTCGAAAGCGCCGCAGACGAAGATGCCGGGCCGGGATGTCTTGACGGGGGCAAAGCTGCTGGTTTTGACAAACCCATAGGCATCCATGCCGATGTGAGCGGCCCGGGCCTGGGCGACGGCGGCTTCACTGGCGCCCAGCCCCACCGAAAGCACCACGATGTCAAATTCCTCTTCCACCCGCCTGCCGGATTCATCGAAATAGCGGATCAGCTGACCGCCGCCCTCCGTCGGAACAATATGAGTGATTTTTGATTTGACGAACCGGACGCCGTATTCATCCCGGGCCCGGTTGTAGTATCGCTCGAAGTCTTTTCCATGGGCGCGGATATCCATGTAAAAGATAGCCGTATCCAGCGGGTTTTTGCTGTGCTCCTTGGAAAGCATGGCTTCCTTGATGGCATAGGTGCAGCAGACCGATGAACAGTATCCCCTGGCGCCGATGTGCACATCTCTTGATCCGATGCACTGAAGCCATGCGATCTTTTCGGGTTCCTTTTTGTCCGAGGGGCGGACCAGGTGCCCGCCATAGGGGCCCGACGACGAGAGGATGCGCTCATATTCCAGGCTGGTGACGATGTTCTTGGACTTGCCGTAGCCATAGACGTCATGCATCTTCGGATCGTACGGGGTGCAGCCGCCGGCCAGGATGACGGCGCCCACATTCAGGTCGATGTCTTTGGGCTGCTCGTCATAATTAATGGCGCCGGCGGGGCAGAATTTTTCACACGCCTTGCATTTTCCCTTGGTCAGAAAAAGGCACTGGGTCGGATCAATGGCGTATTTGAGGGGAACCGCCTGGGCATATTTGACGTAAATGGCCTTGCGTTCACTCAGGCTGCCGTCATATTCATTTTTGACCCGCCTGGGGCACTTGTCCGAACACAGCCCGCAGGCGATACATTTCTCCAGATCCACGTAGCGGGGATACTGCCGCAGGGAGACCGCAAAATTTCCCTGTTCGCCGGAAATGCTGGAAACTTCGGACAGGGTCATTAACTCGATGTTGATGTGCCGGCCGACCTCGACCAGTTTGGGCGAGATGACTCACATGGCGCAATCATTGGTGGGAAAGGTCTTGTCCAGTTGGGACATCACCCCGCCGATGGAAGACGACCTTTCGACCAGATAGACGTAATAACCGGAATCAGCCGCATCCAGGGCCGCCTGCATGCCGGCGATGCCGCCGCCGACAACCATCACAGCGCCAATTTCTTTTTGAGACATTTTTCCTCTTACTCCAGAAAGGATTCAATACTGTTGTTATTAATTTTGTTCATGGCGATCCCCAGGGCATCCCCGCTGATGCCCATGGCAAGCCCGAGAAGCTGGGGAAAAACCATGCTGGCGAGGCCCATACCGGCAGGTGGCATCATTTGCTGGACCCGGTCGAACTGCATCTGGCAATAGGGGCAGGCGACACACAGAAAGTCGGCCCCGGCCCGTTTTCCATCGGCCAGTTTTTTTTCGGTCAAATCCATGGCCAGACGGTCATTGACACCCGTGAGCGGAGCGCCGCAGCATTCCAGCTTCATGGGCCAGTTGATGCTCTGGGCACCGGTGGCGGAGACCAGTTTGTCAAACAATACCGGTGCGACCGGGTCGTCAAATTCGGTGACATCACTGGGCCGCAGGGCATGACAGCCGTAATGGGTGGCGATCTTCAGCCCTTTGAAGGGCCGGGTCACTTTTTCTGAAATGACATCCAACCCCATGTCATGATACAGGACGGAAAGGAAATGCTTCACCCTGGCATCCCCCGTGTACTGCAATCCCTCCCGGGCAAGCACCGCGTTGACTTCTTCTTTCAGGCCGGGGTCTTGATTCATCAGGTGGGCCGCTTTTTTCAGGCTGCCGTAGCAGCATTTGCAAAGCACCATCATTTCCAGCCCCTGCTGCTCCGCCAGCGCAAGATTCCGGGCGGCCATCAGGACAAATGTCTTGTTGTCCGTATTCCGGATGGGATTGCCGCAGCACTTGAATTCAGCGTTATCCGCCGCCTCTATGCCGAGATGATTCAACACGGCTCTGGCGGAAAGTTCATACTGCGCGACTCTGACCGGAATATTACATCCGAGAAATAAGGCATATTTCATCATCGAGTTCCTAATTTACAGCGCGTTCATCCATTGCGATGTTCTGGGGGGAAGGATTGGCCTTTTTTACCGCAAGGTTTTTCAGTTCATAGAAGACATCCGTCACTTTCACACCCTGGGGGCAGTGCTCCTGGCACTGGTAGCAGGTCAGACAGTACCACAGCATCCGGGAACCCAGCGCCAGGTCTTTGAGGCCAAAACCCAGGGACCGTATAATCTGGTGCGGCAGCAGGTCGAGATGCGCCTTCGGGTCGTCATAATTGCCGACCACCGGGCACACGGTCGAGCAGTTTTCACAGGTGAAGCAATAGGAACTGGTGCGTGCCCGGAGCGAAAGTCCGGCTGATGTCTTGAATTCCCGGCCGGCGGATGTCAGCTCGATGACGGCATCGGTCTGGTTGAGCAGTTCAAAGTGCCCGGTCAGGGCTTTTTCTGTGATGTCCAGCGGATGGTCATATGCTTGCCGATCCAGTTTGTCCTGCTTGAGTCCCCGGTAAAACGAAAAGGGCGTCAGCATCAGGGGAACGCCCCCCCCGCGCTGAATCATTTCTTCCCGGACATTGAACCACAGGTCCCGCAGATTGATTCCCGCAGGACAGGCCACGGTGCAGCGATCACAATTCGTGCAGAGGTATATTCCCTGCTGAATCGCGGCAAGACCCCGCGCGCTGATCCGCTTGTCCGCGATATAATCCTTCAGAAACATCATTCTTTCCGACGGCAGGATATGCGGGTTTCCGATGCTGTCGGCGGCAGTTGCAACGGAGCACTGAAGGCTGCAGGTGCTGCAGCGGGTGCAGGCGTCCAGTTCCATTGCCTGACGGGTCATGATGTTGCCCGGAGCGGCGTTTTGATCCATGACGGCATTGGAGAGCAGGCTTGCCGGCGTGGTGAACACATGCAGCATTTTGCTGAACGGCACATAGGCAAGCCCGAAAAAGCAGGTCAGGACATGAATGTTCCAGATCGGCTGATAATGGTTGTAGGAGGTGAGCTTGGTCAGTTCCATGGCGATGCCGGAAACGATAATAACGGCCAGTATGACGATGATGGAAAGATCCATGGAACGGGTCTGAAGCCGCGGCACTTTCAAAACGAATCGGCGGTATAGGGCGATGCCCAGCCCGGCCAGTATCATGCATCCGGCAAGGAGCAGGAAGGGATTGGGCTTCAGATAATAGCGGCCATAAAACGAAACCGGGATGATTTTGGCCAGGGCATGCGTAAACAAGAGGAACAGGAAAGGCGCAAAAATGAGCATGTGCATGAGCCAGCGCAGCCTGCTTTTTCTCAGTATCTGCAGCTGCAGCAGCACGTCCGTGATAAACACCCGGACCAGCACCTTGCCTTTTTTACTGAAGACGGCCGACAGCATGCCTTTCAGGGCGGTCCGAAACCTTGCCGGCCTGTTTTCGTTCCAGGGGTTGACACCGATGCTGAAACGGAACCAGCCTGAAATTTTATAGATCAGACCAACCCCGAAAACGGCCAGGGCCATGTACAGGATGACGTTGTAAAACATGTGTCGGATTTCCTTTTAGATTCCTTTTCCGTGAGCGGACAGATTGCGTTTATGCGGGTTCAAGATGCTTCCTCGTCATCCTTTCCGGACAGGAATTTCCAGAAAAATGCAGTCCCGATCACAGCCGCAAACATCAACAGATACAGAACCCCTTTGGTATGGGTATAAAAGTCCTGAGAAGTGAAATAAACGGTTTCCATCAGAAAAATGACTCCTTGAATTCTTTTTTGGGTGCCTTGCCCCTTCCGGTTTCCTCGCCCATGCGGCTAGTGGGTATCCTTGTAATCCGGGTGCGCATAGAAAATCGGCATTCGCGTCACGATAAACCGGAAAACAACGATGCCGACGGTGACGATAAAAACCGAGGTGGCGATTTCCATCCAGCTGGGGAAATATCGCTGGCTGGCCGGAAGCTGCCAGTTGAACGCAATCAGACTGACATTGAGCCGGTTGACGACAATGCCGAGCACCGTCCAGGCGGCGGTCCATTTTATCAGTTTAATATCCCGGTTTCGAACCCCGACCGCATACAAAAATGAAGGCAGGGCCACGAACCCCATCAACTCGACCAGAAACCAGAGCCCATAGGGGGTGGTCAGCAGGTTCCAGGTATTTGAACCGGCAATCCCCATCACCTTTATGGAAAAGTAGCCGGCAAGCACCAAAGACGCGGCTTTTCCGAAACCAAGAGTCACGCCTTCATGTTCCTTTTCATGCGCCGCATCCATTTTGTCCGCGAAATACCGATGTGAAAGCGTGCTCTCGAAGATCACCATGGACAATCCGGCGATGATGCTGGAGATGAAGAAAAATACGGGCAGGTAGGGCGAGTACCACAGGGGGTGAAGCTTTGACGGCGCGATCAGGAAAAGGGCGCCCAGGGAAGACTGATGGAGGGTGGAAAGCACAACCCCTAAAACCGTCAGCGCCAGCGTCAGCCGGACGGCAAGTTGTCTTACTTTTTTCAGGCCCAGCCATTCCAGGGGAGCCGGCATGAACTCGAGGAACAAAACCGTCAGGTAGAGCGCAACACACAGGGCCACTTCAAACAAAAAGGAGGTGGTCCCCTGCTGTACGAGAAATGGATACGGCAGACGCCACGGCCGCCCCACATCGTAGGTCAACGCGAACACCACCAGGGAATAACCGAGAAACCCCGTCAGCACCGCCGGCCGCACCGCGCTGTGATATTTTTTCATTCCCAGAAGGTAGACGGCCGCCGATGTGACGTAGCCGCCGGCCGCCAGCGCCACGCCCACCATCAGATCAAACCCGATCCATATTCCCCAGGGGTTGTCATTGGACAGATGGGTGACCGCCCCCAATCCCATGGTGAATCTCATGACGGTGAGAATCATCCCCAGGATGATGATGGCGCCGGCCACGATATTAAAAGGGGTCAGCCATGATCTGGCCGCCAGGGCAGAGCTGTCGGACATCAGTTTTCCTCCTTGTTCCGGGGCCGGTCATCTTTTCCAAGTGCGTTTTTAACCGCTTTTTCAACCGCCGCCGCTTTTTCGCGTTCGGCATCTGCCAGGGCTTTTTCCAGTTTTAAATCTGCATCTTCGGAAGCCGCCCGGACCGCCTCGGCAACTTCCTGCCGCGCAATGCTCTCCTTGCGTTTGGACACGGCGAACAATCCCATCAACAGGACCGGCCACAGCCCGACCACCACGGGAACCGCCGACAGCGCGCCGGACGTCAGTTCGGGCGCCGGCGTAATGCCCAGGTCCTCGCGCATGCCGATTTGAGAAAACGGCACGCTCGAAAGATACAGCCAGCTGGTCCCGCCCATTTCGGTTTCGCCGTAGATGTGATCGACATACCTGTCCGGGTATTTGCGGATCCGGGACCGGGCGATGGTGATCAGATCTTCCCGCCGTCCGAAGGTAAGCGCCTCTTTCGGGCAGGCCGCGACACATGCGGGAAGCTCCCCCTTGATCACCCGGGGATAGCACATGGTGCATTTCATGACCCGGGGGGAAAACGCCTCATCATATTCATAGGTCGGGATCTCGAACGGGCAGGCAATCATGCAGTACCGGCACCCTACGCATACGCCGGGATCATAGGTGACCGCCCCGGTTTCCGTTTTTTGAAAAGCCCTCACAAAACATGCCGATGCACATGCGGGCTCCAGGCAGTGATTGCACTGCTTTTTGACAAACAGAGGTGATTTTTGACCCGGGACTTCAAATTTATTGACCACTGTATAGGAAGAAGCCGTTGTTCTTCTTTTCTCCTTGAGAACGGAAAGATCCGTAAACGGCCTGTCCGGCGTGGGGAGGTCATTGACCCGGGCACAGGCCGCCTCGCAGCTCCGGCATCCGACGCACTGGGTGATGTCGTGCAGAACGCCGAAACTGTCGGGGTATCCCTCGAAATGTTTATTGCCGCCGGCAATCGCCGATTTGCCCACGGTGGTTCCCAGGCCCGCTGCGCCGATCCACCATAGAAACTTTCTTCGTGATATGGACATACGAAATACCTCAGCCTACAATTGATTCGTCTTTTTTTGATGGCATTCAGTGCACCCGGCGGGTTTTTTGATGCCCATCTCCTGGTGGCAACCCATGCACTGCTGGTGATAGGCGCCCATGATCCCGGGTTTTAACGGATTGGTTTCATCAAAGGACTGGCCATGACAACTTCTGCATTGCGGCGGCTTTTTGGCGGCCGGGCTGTGATGGTGGCATCCCTTGCAGAGGGTCCCTTCCCCGCTGTGAAAATAGCCGGCCAGCTTGTCATCCTTGATTCTTTCGGCAAGGGCATGAACGATTTTGCGGTGCGGAAACTCAACCGGTTCATATTCTTTGGAAAGATGCCCGACGGTCACCTTTTCCGGTATATCATTTTCCGGGTATGTGCCGCTTACCGGTTTTCTGTTCTTCAGCATTGCCGATGCCAGCAATTTTTCCTGATCGGGGCTCATCCCCTGTTTCGTTTCAGGCACCGGCATCATGTGGCAGCTTTGGCAGGAATCGTCTTCTTTTACGCGGGTCCTGCCCATGGGGGCATGGCAGCCCGCGCAGTCCTGCGATGCCTGCCGGATCTCATGGCATCCCATGCAGCTTTCTGATGCGTCAACCCGATGCATGGCATTTTCGAGATTGACGCCCTCGCCCTCCTTTTTTCCGGCAAGGGTATGGCATTCATTGCACGGCTGCAGGCTTTCATGGTGGCAGACCCGGCAGGTTTCGTTATATTGTTCGTGCAATTTGTGATCAAAAGGAACGAATTTCATCCGGTTTGGCTCTTGATTGACATCGGCAGCCGCCGCTTTCGCCTGCGTCTTGATCAAGACCATATCCGGCTGGTTTCGATCCATTCTCGGCACGGGAGATATTTTTTTGATTTTTGCCTGGGCCGCCCGATCATGGCACCCCGCGCACGTTACCGGGCCGCTGCTCAGATTCTGCGAAATATTTTTGCTGTGGCAGTTGACGCAGGCCGTATGGGATGCCAGGCGCATGGAGATAACATTGTCTCGGGTTTCCGGCAGATGGCAGTAGCGGCAGGTCCCTTCTTTTCCCTTGGCGTAAAAAAGCTTTTTCTGCTTTTCATCGTACTCGTGATGGCACCGTTCACATTTCTTCTGCTGTGCCTCCACGTGGCGAAAGTGCAGGGATTTATCAAAACCCATGGGTTGCTGCGCGGATGAATATTCTGATTTGTCCCGATGACATTCATCGCATTCGGTGGGCCCGGCCTTCTCGTTGGCCAGTTTCATTTCCCCGTGGCAGGAAATGCATCCTTTATGGTAAACGTTCATCACCTCGATCCGGTCCGTATCCTTGATTCGCAGGAACTTTACGGACATGCCCTCATTGTCTTTCAGGTGGCAGACGCTGCAGTCCTTGTTCTTCCCGGACAGGGCTTTGGTGTGCGCGTCATGGAGAAATTCGACAGGCGATTTTTCAAGCGGGCCGAAAGCACTCATGCCGTCAATTTTGATCAGGTCGGTACGGGACCGGGCAGAATCCGTCAAATTCTGCTGCACCCCGTACAGGTGGGTACAAAAAATACCGACACTGGCAATCGATAACATACAGGCCAAACCCACCAGATGTTTTCTCCTCTTCATATTCCACTAATCCTTCAAAAATATTACAAACGGTTCAAGCCTGCCCCAAATCGCACATCCGGAAAGATATGGCCTCCGGACAAAAGGAAGGGCAGCAATGAAGTTTTGTGATCTGGATGACAAATATATGGAAGGAAAACCCTGCGCCCGTAAATGTGTTTTGAATAAAGGACAGGCGGACTGAAACGCATTGAATACATCTTGCGCTTCAGCGCCTCTGTCCGGCAGCGGGTGTGCTTTTGCCGGACAGGAAAACAGATGTCCCATCGCCCCTGGCGGAAAAACCGATCCATCGAGCGGTGCAAATGATCTCGGGCAGGCTCCATGCTTACTTTTCAAATAATTAAAATTGCGGCTTCCTGCCTGTGAGATATCCGCGGGCAGGAAGCCGTTGAATGCGTCCAGGAACCCACCGACCAGGGGTGCAGCCTAATAAATAAAACGGCGGTTCCATGAAATTTTCGCCAGTGTTTGATAAACTTTTTAAAAAATCTTATACCACACTGTGGGACTTATTTGCATCAAGAACTTATTCACAGGCGTTGATATTCGAACAATATCGGCCTTTGAGATGATGGCGTTCCGCACGGAACTGCATTTTTTATAATCAACACCTTCTTTTTGCAATAATAAATTTGATAAAATCGTAAAAAGCATGGAAAGCCTGGCTGCCGCCATTCCCGTTAAGACGGGAACACCGTGATGACGGGTATTTACGAAAGGCTGCCTTCCCAGGCATGACGTGAAAATACGTTACGAGATCTTTTGAAAATATGTTCACACGAATTTCTCCGGAAAAACAAAACCGAAATGCCTGGCTGATGCATGCACCTTCCGAAACCAAACATGAAATCTGCAGCAGGACGGGGCATGCATCGAATCCGGCACAAGGCTAATTGGGCCACAGGTAGTAGGGTTTGCCCTTCTGATATCGGACGCTGATCGTGCCTTCCGAGACCATTTCCGACAGCTGTGAAAGCACCTGCTGCTTTTCTTCGCAGATGAGTTCCTTCAGGTGATCAATGTCGAATGGCTGCGTTTTCGATGTCAGGAAGATCCCTTCCAGGCGGGACTTGACCAGTTCCTCCTTGACTGCGGTGATGAAATCCTCCCGGTCGTACTGCAGCGCAAACCGCTGATCCCCCCGGTAGGTATTCTCCCAGGGCCGCCGCAGTCCGGCGGAAAGCAGCAGGCGGATGCGCGAGTTGTATTTGACCAGACGGTAGATGCTTTCCAGCTTCTCCTGATTGGCCGGAGATTTTTCAATGGGCCCCAGGGCGGTGATCATCTTGGAAAAGCTGTCCACGGTCTTGATGAATTCCTCCGGCTGGTTCAGGTCGGCATGGGCGATGGTGATCCGGTTCCGGTCAAACCCGCACAAAAGGAAAAGCTTTTTCATCAGGTTGACCCGGCTCCAGGCATGGTCGATGCCAAAGGAATGATGGCAGTCCTCGGGTACGCACCCCACCAGCAGCAGCCCCGGTGCTCCTTCCACAAAAGCCCGTGCCATGACGCTCGGATCGATCTGCCCCAGGCAGGGCACCCCGATCATGTGAATCCGGGGGTTGTATTTCATGCCCCGGTTTCCGGCATTGTCCGCCGCCGGGAGTCCCGCCCAGGAGCAGGCAAAGGCCACGAACTCATCATCGGCCATCTGCCTGGCCAGGGCGGCCACCCGGGCTTCCCGCTGGTCATTGGTATTGTTTTGAAGCGTCAGGGCATTGTACGGGCAGGCCGCCGCGCAGGTGCCCCCGCCGGTGCAGACCATGGGGTCCACAACCCGGGGCAGGCCGCCGCCGTTCCCTTCGGCCACGCCGATGCCGCCGCAGTCGCACAGC
Source organism: uncultured delta proteobacterium (assembly GCA_963826785.1). Taxonomy (GTDB): domain Bacteria; phylum Desulfobacterota; class Desulfobacteria; order Desulfobacterales; family Desulfosalsimonadaceae; genus CAWGYD01. Next base: position 791,066 of record CAWGYD010000001.1, on the reverse strand, counting down.
TCCTGGCACTGTCCGCACCCCACGCACTTGTCCGTATCCACCACGCACACCACCCGGGGCGCAAATAAATTGCCGGCTTTCGATTTTTCGATCATTTCCGCGTTCTTTTTTCCGGCTTTTCTCCCCTGGCCGAGCGCATCGGTCAGATCACAGGCATACCGGGCACTGCCGGCCAGGTAGGTTTCTTCGCGGCCGACCATTTCCGGCCGCACCCGGGCATGGTGGATGCCCAGAAACTGGCTGTCCTCATGGACGATGCCCAGTATCCGGGCCGTCTTCATGGCCGCGGGGCCGATCTTGCGCACGGGGGAGAGCACCAGGTGATCCCAGGGCAGCTCATGCTCCAGGTGATCGTTGATGCCCCCGAAATTGATAAACCCGGCCTGGAGGATCGGCTGGACCGACTTATCATAGGGAACCCAGATCATCCCGAGTTTTCGGCTGATGTTGCGCTCCGCCGTGCTGATGGGAAGGGCCATCTGCTCGTTGTACAAAATGACCACCCGGGCTTTGGGTGAATTTTCCAGGATGTGCCTCCCGATGTTCCAGGCGGTCCGGCCCGAAAGCTGGGCGTTTTCCGGCTGGCCGTGCTCGTAGTCATTGATCCAGAAAACCGTGTTTCCTTCGGGAAGCTGCTGATTGAAAACCCTGTGTTCAAACTCTGTCTGGCACACCACCGTCTTTCCGTCATATCCAAATTCCGGGCCGGGAGACGACAATTCGCCGTCCAGACAGGCGATAACGGTGCCGGCCCTGTATGTCCGGCCGGTCATGGTCTCTGCATCCGAAAAGGTGAGGGCATAGTCCCCGGTCACTCCGGCCAGCCCGGACAGCTGCCCCGGCGGAAGGATGGTGACATGGGGATTTTCAACCACAGTAGAGATCAGGCTCTTCAAACGGCCGTAATTGATGCGCTCCCCTGGATAGGTCCTGTACAGATTCTGAAGGATGACCTCCGGATCTGTTTCTTCAACTGAGATCAGGCAGTCGATCCCCTGGCGGACCAGTTCCTGGGCCGCGCTGAACGAGGCGATGCCGCCGCCCACGATGAGGGGCGGATAAGTTACGGAAACGGATTTCTGGATGCTCGGCTGCATGGCGGCCATTTCAGCCACCGAGGCGAGGACCAGCTTGGCGCCCTTCTCCGCTTTCCGGGCCGGGGTTTCATCGCTGACCGCGGCCACATGGCCCCGGATATTGATCACATCCACCTGCCCTTTTTTGATTCCTTCCGGTTCCATTTTCCGCTCGAATTTTTTCAGCATCAGCCGGTTTTCACACCCGGCCACGATGAGCCGGTTGATGCCCTTTTCCCGGATCTGCTTCAATATGTGGTCCATGCCGGGTTCCAGGCAGGGATACGGCAGGATGTCGCAGCAGGCGACCGCCGGATCTTTTTTCACTTTTTCCTTGAATGCGGCCAGATCGACCAAGGGTTCGATCTTTTCTCCGCATCTGCACAAAAATACGCCGATTCTGGGATTGCTCATGGCTCTCTCCTTATTTACAGGGCCAAAGGGGTCAGTTTAACGGCCGGGGTTTCACGGACCGACTCGATCAGCCGGCGCATGGCGCCGGTGGGGCAGATGGTCACGCAGCAGCCGCAGGCCACGCAGATCTCAGTGGGCCTTGAAAAGGGCGCACCGATTTTTTTGTACACGCCCCGGTCCATGACGGAAATGGCGGACAGGCCCACGATTTCCTCGCAGGCCCGGGTGCACAGACCGCAGACCATGCAGTCCTCATCCGGGTTGTTCGCCGAAAAGCGGGTGGACACCACGCCGTATTTTTTGGCCATCTCCCGGATTTCAGGGCTTGCCGGGCACTGGGCCAGCAGCATTTCGAATATCCAGCGGCGGACGTTGCTGACACGCTCGGTTTCCGTGTGGATCTCGATGCCGTCCTTGACCGGGTAGATACAGGACGCCACCAGCTTCGACCATTTGCCTTCTCTGAGTTCCACCATGCAGAGCCGGCAGGCGCCGCTGGCGGACACCGCTTCATGGTAACAGAGCGTGGGGATTTCAATCCCGTAATGGCGCGCAGTTTCGAGCACCGTCCAGCCCGGTTCCGCTTCGACTTCAGATCCGTTGATATGGAATTTGATCATTTTGATAGATCTCCCGTTCTGTTGAGGTTCCTAAATTACGCGCACAGCGTCGAACTTGCAGCTTTCCATGCAGATGCCGCACCGGATGCACTGATCCGCATCGATCTGATGCGGCTTTTTCTTTTCACCGCTGATGCATCCCTGGGGGCACTGGCGCGCGCAGCTGCGGCATCCGGTGCAGGCCTCGGGATCGATGCTGTAGGTAATCAAATCCTTGCAGACGCCGGCCGGGCATTTATGATCCTGCACATGGGCGATATATTCGTCCTTGAAGAACTTGATGGTGGTGAGACAGGGGTTGGGCGCACTGCTGCCCAGGGCGCACAGCGCCCCATCCTGAACGGCCTGGGCCAGGCTGGTCAGGTCGTCGATGTCCTGCTCGCTGCCGCAGCCATGTGAAAAATTGTCCAGGATTTCCCGCATCCGGGTAAGCCCCAAACGGCAGGGAAGGCACTTGCCGCAGGATTCCTCCTCCAGAAACCGCAGAAAATAGCGGGCCACGTCCACAACACAGTCCCGGTCATCCATGACGATCATGGCGCCCGAGCCCATCATGGAACCGGCATTGGTGAGGGAATCGAAATCAACGGGCAGATCCTTCAAATCATAGGGGATGCATCCGCCGGAAGGGCCGCCGGTCTGCACCGCCTTGAACGGTTTGCCGGAAGGCAGCCCACCGCCGATATCTTCCACGATTTTACCCAGGGGCGTTCCCATGGGCACTTCCACCAGGCCGACGTTGTTGACCTTGCCCACCAGGGAAAAGACCTTGGTGCCGGTGGAGGTGGACACGCCCAGGCCGGAATACCAGTCCGCGCCCCTGTCGATGATGAGGGGGACATTGGCCCAGGTTTCCACGTTATTGAGCACCGTGGGCCGGCCCCAGAGGCCCTCTTCCACGGAGCGCACATATTTGGGTCTCGGATTGCCGGGTTTTCCTTCGATGGAAGTAAACAGGGCGGTGGATTCACCGCACACAAAAGCGCCGGCCCCGCGGTTGATCTGGGCATCGAAGGAAAACCCGGAATTTAATATGTTTTCTCCCAGCAGTCCGTATGCCCGGGCCTGGGCCATGGCCATCTCCAGATGCTTGATGGCCAGCGGGTATTCCGCCCGCACATAGAGATACCCTTTTTCGGCGCCCAGGGCATAGGCGCCCAGAATCAGGCCTTCGAGCACGGCATGGGGGTCGCCTTCCATGATGGTGCGGTCCATGAAGGCGCCCGGATCCCCCTCGTCCCCGTTGACCACCACATACACGGGCCGCCCCTTTTTCTTCACGGCCGCAAGCGCTCCGCGCCATTTGCGGCCGGTGGGAAAACCCGCGCCGCCCCGGCCCCGGAGGCCCGATTTTTCAATTTCCGCCACCACCTGTTCCGGTGTCATCGCGGACAGGGCTTTGGCCAGTGCCTGGTATCCACCGGCGGCGATGGTATCCTCGATATCGGTGGGATCGATCTTGCCGATGTTATGCAATACAATCCGCTCCTGGAGATGATAGAACGGGATCTCCTGCTCGGTCTCGATGGTGTCGCCCGTATGGGGGTCCTTGTACAGCAGCCGTTTGATTGTTTCATTTTCCACAATGGTTTTTGCGACGATTTCCTCGGCATCCTCGGGCTTTACGCGCTGATAAAACAAGCCTTTCGGCTTGATCAGCACCAGCGGCCCGCGGGAGCAGAACCCCTGGCAGCCGGTGGTCTTGATTCCCGGCATGACTTTGGCATCGATTCCCGCGGCTTCCAGGGCGGTTTTTAAGGAGCGGGCCACCCTGGCGCTGCCGTTGGCCATGCACCCGGTTCCATGGCAGACAACGATTTCGAGCCGGTCCGGGTCCCGGCTTCCAAGAATCTGTTGTCTCAGCGCGTTTACATCCTCGGCAGAATTCAGGCGCCGGGTGTCGATCTTCAATGCTGTGCTCGGATTCATTTTATCTTCCTTCCGTGGCAGAAATTATTGCGGCTGAAGCCTTTTGATCATTTTTTCCACTTTCCCGGCGGTGACATTGGATTCATATTCATCATCCACCACCATCACCGGCGCCAGCGCACAGGCGCCCACGCAATTGACCGTATCCAGCGTATACATGAGGTCCTCCGATGTTTCACCGGCGCTGATGCCCAGGCGCCTTTCCAGGGCCTCCACGATTCGCTGCCCGCCCTTCAGATGACAGGCGGTGCCGAGGCATACCCGGATTTCATGCTCGCCCTGGGGTTCCAGGCGGAAGGACTGGTAAAAGGTGGCCACCGAATACGCCTGGGTGAGGGGGACGCCGGTGTGGTCGCACACCCGCTTCATGGATTCAGAGGAGATGTAGCCGCAATCGGACTGGATGTCCTGGAGCAGAAAAATCAGATATTCGGGTTTGGCCGGATATCGCTCCAGAATATCTTCTAAGAATTCGGGTTGATGAATCATAATCTGTCCTCCTGTGTCGTCGTCGGTTAATATTCGTCCAGATGGAGGCAGTTTCTAAGGCAATTAGCGTGCCAAGTGAGTAATTAGCTGAATTTAAAAATAATTAGATGAAGCAGGACATCGGGAAAGACACCGTGCGCAGGGGGGCAGGTGAAACGGTGGAAAGGAAACGCAAATTCAAAAGGAAAATTGTTCCAATACGGGGGACAAAAGCGCTGTTTTGGTATGTATGATGCCGTAAACTATGTCAGATCTTGCCTTCAGGGAGATGAAACGACAGATGAAACGATTGAAACGCTTTGAAACAAATCCGGCTTAATTGATCCGCTATTTCGATGGAAGAAGGGATTCATGCGCGGTTGCTCAATGGATGTCAAAATATGAGAAAAAAGCGCATCATGACATTCCGGCTTCCGAACGCCTGGTATTTATTCGATTCCATGCTTTTTCATCAGCCGCCAGAAGGAGGTCCGGCTCATTTTCAGCAGGTCGGCGGCTTGAACGCGTTTGCCCCCGCTCTGGGCCAGTGCCCAGAGAACTGCATCCCTGCTCCGGGTATCGGACATGGGGGGAGTCGTTTTTAAATCGGCCCTTTCCGCCAGATCGAACTCTTCAGGATCGGGGAGATTGCTCATGAATATTACCGGACCTTTGACAAAGACGAATGCATGTTCCAGGGTCCGTTCCAGTTCCCGGACATTGCCCGGAAAATGATAATTCTGGAAAAACCGGCTCACCTTCACATCCACGGCACGTACGCTTTTATGGTATTTCTGGTTGAAGCGCTTGATAAAATAACTGACCAGAAGCGGGATGTCTTCCCTTCTTTCCCGCAGGGGCGGCAGGTTCAGCGGCACGGTGCGCAGCCGGTAATAAAAATCCTCCCGGAAGGTTCCGCTGCGGATGGACTCGGCCAGGTTCCGGTTGGTGGCGCTGATGACGCGGGCATCCATGGGGATGGGCCGGCTTCCGCCCACCCGCTCAAATTCCCGCTGCTCGATCACCCGGAGAAGTTTGACCTGCAGGTCGGTCTTGAGATCCCCGATTTCATCCAGGAAAATGGTGCCGGCCTTGGCCATCTCGAAACGGCCGATCCTCACCCGGTCCGCACCGGTAAAGGCGGACTTTTCGTGACCGAACAGTTCCGATTCCAGCAGCGTTTCCGCAAGGGCCGAACAGTTCACCGCCACAAAGGGCCCCTTGGCCCGGAGGGAATGGTTGTGAATCGCCCGTGCAAACAGGTCTTTTCCGGTACCGCTCTCACCGGTGATCAGCACGTTGACGTCGCTTGCGGAAAGGTCGGGCACCATTTCAAAGAGGCGCCGCATCCCTTTTGACTTTCCCACAATGTTGTCAAACGAAAAGTTGTAATGGACCCCTTCGGGTGGATGCACCTCGCCGGTGATCGGCCTGAATGTTTCCACTGCACCCATTACCAGTCCGGTACCATCACGCAGCACATTGGTGTTGACCAGGATCACCTGCCGCGCCCCTTGCTTGTTCAATATCCGCACTTCCTGATCCATGGTCCCCTGCCCGCTCTCCAGGGCCGTGCGCAAGGGGCAGGACAGTTTACATTTATCCGAGCGGAAAATTTCCCAGCAGTACTTGCCGATGGCCTCTTCCCGCCGGTATCCGGTCAGTTTTTCCGCCATCAGGTTAAAGGAGGATATCCGCCAGTGGGTCGTTATCGTAAAGACGGCTTCCGGCAGCCTCTCGATCAGCAGATCATTTTCAAACGCGCTGTGCCGCTGCGACAGCCGGCTCTGGGGGACGCCCCGCTCAAATGGCATTTCCGGCAGGTTCTGAAAGGACAGAAGTCCTCCGATGATCGCCTGGCCCGTCCCGAAAAGGGGATAAACCGAATATGTACAATGATGGGCAAACCCGGCATCGCAGAGAATTTCAGTCTCGCGGCGGGTCTGCGGCTGGCCGGTTTCGATGGTATACTGAATGGACGCCCGCATCCGGGTCAATTCGGGTTCCCTGAACAGCTTGTCTAAAGGAAATGGTTTTCCCGGCTTTGGCTCGCGGCCGATGATCCAACGTATGACATGATTGGCGCTCATGATGGCCAATGTTGGAGAAAGAACGACAACGCCGTCTGCCGACTGCAGGGGGTTGGGCGGATTCAATTTTAAATTCGAAGGTTGCATCTATTTTAATATTCAATAAGGCATTGTTGAACGCGCGGCCGGATTCTGCTAAATTGAATTTGCAAAAGCAACCGAAGAACACATCGCATGATCACCTTACACGACTCCTCCAAAAATTCAAAAATGTATTTCCCGCCCCGGAGGATTCAAATGGGATTGCGGGTGAAGTGTTTATGTGAGTTCAAAGACAGTATATTTTGCGAAGACAACGAAGGAGAAACGGATGACGGATAAATTTTTCAGCGAACGGAACCTGAAGTTTTTGCTCTATGACGTGCTTGATTCCGAGCGGGTCACCCAATTTGATCCATTTCATCAGCATAACCGGAAAATGTTCGATATGGTAATCGATGCCTGCATCAGGCTGGCCAGGGATTTTCACAGGCCCCTGCTTGAAGAGATGGACCGCCTGCAGCCTGAACTCACAGACGGGCAGGTCAAGGTGCATCCGGCAGTCAAACGGATTATGAAGGAAGCCGGTGAAGGCGGATGGATCGGCTTGGAATTTCCCGAAAAAGACGGGGGCGAGCAATTGCCGTCCGTCATCGGTGGCGCATGCTACTTTATTTTTGCCGCGGCGAATTATTCCACATCGGTTTACCCCCATCTTTCTGCAGGTGCGGCCCACCTGATTGCCGCTTTCGGCAGTCGGGAACTCTTCGACACCTATGTGCCCAATATGCTTTCCGGGAAATGGCAGGGAACCATGGCTTTGACCGAGCCCCAGGCCGGCAGTTCTCTATCCGATATTACCACTACGGCAACGCCGCTTGAAGACGGATCTTACCGGATGAAGGGGCAAAAGATTTTCATTTCCGCCGGCGACCACGACGGGGTGGAAAATGTGGTTCACCTCATGCTGGCCCGCGTGGAAGGCGCACCTGCGGGCGTCAAAGGGATTTCTTTGTTTGTGGTTCCCAAGCTGCGACCGGAGAAAAACGGGAAATTGACCGGCAATGACGTCATTGTCAGCCAGATTTATCACAAGCTTGGCTATCGGGGTGCGCCCATCACCGAGTTGGTCATCGGGGATAAAGATGACTGCCGGGGATATCGAATCGGGGAACCTCACCAGGGACTCAAGTACATGTTCCAGATGATGAATGAAGCGCGCATCGGCGTGGGCATGGGGGCGGCAGCCATTGCCTCTGCGGCCTATTACGCGGCCCTCGATTATGCCAAATCCCGTCCCCAGGGCCGGAAAATATCATCAAAGGATCCGCTGAAGCCCCAGGTATCGATTATCGAACACGCCGATATCAAACGGATGCTGCTGTTCCAGCGTGCCGTAGTGGAGGGTTCATTGTCGCTACTGCTGCAATGCTGCCTTTACCGGGATATGCGTCATGCCGGCAAAGAAGCGGAAAAAGAAAGGGCCCGGCTCCTGCTGGATGTTTTGACACCGGTGGCCAAATCCTATCCGTCTGAAACCGGCGTTCTTTCCACCAGCGCGGCCATTCAGTGCCTCGGCGGGTACGGCTACTGCGACGATTTCCCGGTGGCGCAATATTACCGGGATGTCCGGATTCACCCCATCCACGAGGGGACCACGGGCATCCAGGGGATAGACCTGCTCGGCCGAAAGGTCATCATGGAAAAAGGGGAAGCACTGCGCCTTTATCTTGAAGAGGTGCGAAAAACAATTGAAACCGCCGCCGGGAAAAACGAAGTCTCGCACCTTGCCGGAACACTGGAGGGAAGTCTTGCCCTGCTTGAAAAAGTGACCCTGCATCTGATCGATGTCGCACAGACACACGGCCCGGAGGCTTACCTGGCGGATGCCACCCTGTATCTGGAATTTTTCGGAATCATTGCCGTTGCCTGGCAATGGCTGAAACAGGCAATCGCCGCACAACAGGGCGTATCCGGCGCCCGAACCTTGAGGGACACTCAATTTTTTCAGGGAAAACGCCTGACCTGCGAATACTTCTACCAGTATGAGCTGCCAAAGATAGAAGGACTCTCCAAACGGCTGACGAGCAGCACGTATCCCACCCTGGAAGCAGAAACCGGCCATTTCATCGATTAAACCATTTTTGCAGCCGGGATTGGATGAATGCCGTCGGACAAGAATTTTTTAATTTTTCGGGAAAAAATTGGGGATGATAAAAAAGGCCCTTATCCGTCAGGAAAAAAGGGCCCCCAAAGACGGTCAGCCGATCAATGCTTTACTTCCCACCGGTCGATCTGACCGTAGACAGCGGTTGAAATTTTCATCATGTCCATCAGCACCCGGGTCTTTCCCGGCTTGACCTTTCCCCTCAGGGAGATGCTCTCAAGCTGATAGCCTTGCTTGTCCACGGCGATAATGTCGACGATGACATCATCAAGGGGCGACGTCTGGTTGGTTACAAATGCGCTTACCGTAATCGAATAGGTGTCCGCGCCCTTTTCAGCAATCTGGGCGCTGATGTTCTTGACGACGATCCCTTCAGCGCAAATCCCGTTCACGCACAGGCCGACCATCAGAATTCCGGCCGCCAGCATGCTCCATAAAAATACGATGATTTGCTTTTTCATCTTCAGTTTCCCTTCAGAAATAAAACCGTTATGCAAACTTAAAATTAATATATACCGGGCTATTGCGTATGTTGTTCAAGGGATATTTCTTTTCAGCGGGGCGGCCATCAGGTCCGGGGATGAAAATTCATCTGACTGGATCTGATTTCTCAAAACATTGTAGCAGACCACGGGTTCCATTTTGTTTTTCACATGGACCTCCCCCCGGCTTTCGATAATGAAATCCTCCGTGTTTTGAAGGAAGGTCTGCTCTCCGATGATGATCTCGCCTCCCAGGGCCATCTGCTCCAGGCGTGCGGCGGTATTGACGCAATCTCCAATGACCGTATAGTCCATCCGGTTGGACGATCCGATATTGCCGATAATGGCTGCTCCGGTATTGATGCCGACCCCCACTTCGAATATTTCCTGGACCGCCTTGGCCCGTTTGCGCATCATGTCCTCGATGGCTTCCTGCATCTCGATGGCCGTGCGAATGGCGTTTTCGGCTGCATTCCCGGATGCGTCCACCAGGCCGAAAACAGCGATCAGCTGATCGCCGACGAACTTGTCCAGCAATCCATTATTTTTAAAGACGATGTCCACCATCACGCTAAAGTACTGATTCAGCATCAGAACCACCTCTTCTGCGGACATTCTTTCGGCGATCATGGTAAAGGAGCGGATGTCTGCAAACAGGACCGTCACCTCACGCCGCTCCGTTTCCACCAGAACGCCGTCTTTTGAATTCACCAGCTTTTCCACCAGGTTGTTTCCCACATACCGGCTCAGGCGGTTTCGAAGCTCCTCTTCCTGTTTGGTTTTCTGGTATGAAAGGGCCAGATCGCGGGAATAGACCATCAGCTGGGTCGCCTGCTCCTGGCTTTTCCGGTTCATCCGCTCCAGTTTGTTATACAGCGAATTAAAATGAGACGCGATCTCGGTCAATTCCCTGTCCCCCTGGATCTCGATGGGGCCGTGCTTTTCCCCTGATTCGAGCATGCTGGTTTCCCGGCTCAGATGGACGATCTGGTCGGCAGACCGCCTGATCATCATAAATCCCACCAGAATGGAAAAGAGCACGACGGGTGCCGACAAGATCAGGGTCTGACTGATATTAATCTGGGCGTATACCACCAGATAAATGAGTATAAGATAGGGAATAACGGCCATCAGCACAAAGGCGATCAGCACTTTGCCGCCGATGGTATTATATTCTCCCCGATATGAAGCTTTCATCTGCCCTATCGCCAATTGTGGGAATTTACCCTTTGGAATTCAAAGGATTTGTCGAACTTGACGGCCACGCCGGTATGCTCCGGGTCCTGCTCCAGCGAATGGATCCGCACCACCGTCGCCTCAGTGTGCAGATTGGCCTTGACGTCGTCGGTCCCGGCCAGAAATACGGTTACCCGCACTCGCTGACCCGGGGAATATTGCCGGTATAATTGGGTTTTAAACAGCGCCCCACTGGCGGAAATATCATGCAATTCCGCACGGTCCGTCTGCTCCTGGCCGTTTTCATCCAGGAAGGCGGCCTCCAGGCGAAACTCTATGGGAAACCGGTCATAATTCCGCTGGCACCGATCTGAAGGCGCGGATGAATTCGGCTGCCGCCTGAAAAATCGTTTTAAAAGATCCGTTATCCGGTTTCGGGATGAAAACATGTGCGCTGCTGATTCCATAGTAAACTCAATCCGGCAGCCTGCCGGATGTCGGGATGATTAAATAAATGATTAAGTAATACAAACGCGCCGGACTTCACTCATGTCGGTATGCCCGGCCAAGACCTTGATGATGCCGTCCTGCATCAAGGTGGTCATGTTTTCCTTTTTGGCCTGGATGAACAGTTCCTCTGCACTGGCCTGCTTCTTGATCATCCGTTTGATTTCCTTGGTCCCATCCATGAGTTCATGGATGCCCATCCGGCCCTTGTAACCCGAACCGCTGCATTGATCACATCCGGCAGGCGCATGGAGCTTCAGATCGCTCGAATACGAAATCCCCAGTTTCGCAAAATCCGCTTCCCCATAGTCCTGGACCATTTCGTCAAATTCTTCGCGGGTGGGATGATATTCCTGCCGGCATTTTTTACACAATCTCCGGAGCAGGCGCTGGGCCAGCACCGCCAGGAACGCATCGGAGAAATTCAAGGGGTTGAGTCCCATATCCAGAAGCCGGGTAACCGTTTCCGGCGCGCTGTTGGTATGCAGGGTGGAAAACACCAGGTGACCGGTGAGGGAGGCCTCGATGCCGATGGATGCCGTTTCGTAATCCCGCATTTCACCCACCATGATGACGTCCGGGTCCGCCCGCAGAAATGCCCGCATAATCCGGGCGAAATCAAGCCCGATCTTGTTCTTGATCTCCACCTGGCGCAGTCCCAACTGAGAAATTTCAACCGGGTCTTCCGCCGTCCAGATCTTGCGCTCCGGGGTATTGATGTGATGGAGTGCCGAATGCAGGGTAGTGGTTTTCCCCGATCCGGTGGGCCCTACACACAGGACCAGGCCGTAGGGTTTTGAAACGGCTTTTTTCAACACCGCCAGGTTGCGCTCGGTCAGCCCCAGGTCTTCAATTTTCATGGCCCCGCTGGTGGCCAGGATTCGCATGACCACATCCTCCATGCTGTCGGATGTGGGCAACGTGGCCACACGCAGTTCAAATCCGGGAACGCCTTTGCGCTTGAATTTGATCTTGCCGTCCTGGGGCATGCGGCGTTCCGCAATGTCCAGATTGGACAAGATTTTAATACGCGAAATGATGGCATTGGAAAATGAGATCGGAACTTCTAAAAATTCCTGACAGACGCCGTCGATGCGAAACCGGATTTTGGTCCGTTTGGTCTGGGGTTGCGGCTCAATATGAATATCTGATGCATTCTTGCGGTATGCGGTGATCAGGACCTGATCCACCAGACGGACGATCTTGCCGGAGGCTTCGTCGTAGTCGCCCACCTCCTGTTCGTGATCATCCTCTTCTTCCTCTTCAAAGGCGATGTCGGGCATGCCATCGAAATCATCCATCTGGCGAGAGGAATCTGCAGATTTTGCCTGGGCCTTCTTTTCCGAAAAGAAATGGTTGATAATCGATTCGATGTCTTCCTTGATCCCCACCGAAAAGACAAATTTATTGGTATTGAACAGGGCCTTGGCATGGTCAAGCTTACGCAGGTCCTTGGGATCATCCATCAGGATTTCAATATGATCGACTTCCCAGCTCATCGGAACCCACACATCCTGGAGCAGAAACGGTTTTTTCAGATTGCTGATCAGCTCATAGGGGACTTCCATGCCCTCGCTAAAAGTTTTAAACTCGCAGTTGTAATAGGCGGACAGGGATTTGCCGATGTCCTCCTTGGAGATTTTGAACTGCTCCATCAGCACGGCTTCGACGCTTTTCCTGATTTTTTTGGAAAGCGTCAGCGCACTCTGGAGTTGTTCGGTGTTGACGATGTTGTTTCTCAGCAGATAATCATAACGGGAATCGAATCTTTTTTCCGGCTGGACCGATTCGATGGTTTCTTTGAGCTTGGGATAGATGGGGTCGATCTTCTGAACCGCCTCGTAACATTGGACAGCCAGTTTTTTATAGTCCCGCCGGTCCAGTTCCGCGCCCAGGGCAAACTTGATGTGGGCACTGGCTTTTTCATCGATCTGATTCTCACCGATCATTCTTTCCACATCTTCCACTACCTCAGAAGGCGCGTACACCACCAGCAGGCATTCCAGATAATCAGAAAGAAAGTCATCTATCTGAAAGTCGGTCCGGAAAAGCTTTTGATATTCCGCTATGGCTTCCTTGAAGAGGCCGAGTTCTCGAAATGCGGTGGCGCTGTCATAAATCTCGGGGGCGCTTTCCCCGATGGAAAGTCCGGTTTTGATGTGGTTGACCTGCTCGGAGGAAATTTCAAACGCACTGTCCTGGTCCTGATCTTCAATTTCCCTGCCCAGATCCTTAATCTTTTCCTGGACCTGCCGGCGCCGCTCATCGTCAATATCTGAAATTTCGGCTAAGATATTCTGGTAGACCACCAGCGCTTCACTATGCAGGCCATGGGCTTCATAGGCTTCGGCCGATTTGATCCTGGCGTCGATCTTATCCACAGGTGTCTGCAATTCTGCCATTATAAGGCTCCCAATATTTATTTGCTTGTATCCCAGAGCGTTGGCTAAAGAATATCCCGGGAATGATAAATAATTTGGCAAAAGACTTCAATGAAAAAAAACAATGGGGCAAAACAGGCAGGGGACCGACGGCACAAGAAGCCAACTTGCGCACATAAATCAGGTGTTTGCAGGACTCGATACCGAGGGCGACCGGCAGGAGCGCCGAACTGGCGGTCAAAAGTTTCTAAAAAGGAAGAAAAAACCCTTCCAAGACCCGCCGGCCGCATCACATGCCTTTTTAAACACGCAAAACCGCCGCCAGACACAGCGCTTTTCTTTGGCCTGCGGTTGCTAAAAAATCAGGACGTCCGCCGAACAACGCGTGGCATTCCCGTCCCATAAATCCAGAAAATAAGTGCTGCTTTTCCTGAAAAACCGATTCGGGAATCAGAATATTTTTTTCCTCAGCAGCGCGCTGATGCGTTTTCCGGCCGGCTTCATCCGATCGAGGGCGGGGATCAGCACATCGCAGTTCAGGCGAATCAGCGAAATCGGGGCGGCATCTCCCATGACAATAAAAAGATATCCCGCTTCTGCCTTGCGCGCGTAGAGCCGGGCGGTCTCATAAATCAACTCGGCCTCGGCAATGCCCTCCAGTTCGATGATCAAAGGACTCCAGTTTGCCTGTCCGATCCGGGTTTCCTTTTCCTTAAAGGATGCAGAAAATCGGCTCATGGTCACCCCGCCCTCTCCTGAAATCACGAACGCGCCGTGTACACCGTCAATTCCCAGAATATCCTCGAATATGTCTTTCATTGATTTTCCGTATCACTATTCCATCAGTATATTGATGATCCGGTCCCGCGGTGATTCCGGTTTGATAGAAACCACCACGGTTTGACTGCCGGGTATGATCACCAGCTGCTCATCGGCGCTTCTGTTGATAAAAAGTCCGTTCAATTGACCGAAATCAAAAGTGTCGCCCAGTCCCGATGCCTGATAAATCAAACCATCCCAGTGCGTATCGGTATCGACGGCGATAATTCCGCTTTTATTTCCCATCGCATTGGCGATTTTCGCCCGGGCCGCCTCCACCGGCGTCATGGAAGCAAAATCCGGCTCCGTAATCTTCGGCTTGGCCGCGGGTTTGAGTCGCACACGATCGACATCGGGCTTTGGCGCAGTTGCCTGCGGCTGGGGCGGCGGCTTTTCTCCATTTGCATTGGGATTGCCGGAAATTGGGGTATCGAGCAGAATTTCACTGCTGACGGTCGCCTCCTCGGTTATGGTTTCATCCGATACACTCTCGTCTTTGGAGCGCATGGCATCCAGCAAGATGGCCTGGAGATCCCCCTTGATCTTCTTGTCCTTGATCACGCAGTCGCTTTCAATGGAAAGGGAAACACTGGTCCAGGATAAAATATCGTAAGCGGCTTTTATGCCCTGACGGTTTCCCACCCGGGCATTGACGATGTCACCTTCCCGAAAGAACAGGACGCCCGATTTTTTTCGCTTTTTTTCGATGATCCTTAGCGTGCAGGTCTGCTGCTCCATTTCGACCAGCTGCAGATAGGTATCCAGCGAAACATTATGAAGGTTGCCGCCTTCGGCTCTTTTATTCAAAGCCCGCATAATCTCCCGGGCCAGTTCGGCTCCGGAAAACGGCTTTTTCATATAGCCGGAGGCGCCGCTTTTAAATACCACGTCCTGGGTTTTGGGCTTGTCATAGGCGGTGACCATATAAACCGGAATATCAGGATAAAGATTCAAAACATTGGACAGCAGATCAAACCCGTCCATCCCGGGCATGCGGATATCGGATACCACCACGCCGATATTGGTTTTGCCCAATATTTCCATAGCGGCGCTGCCATTCTCCGCTGTGAGCATCTTGAAGGTATCCGAAAAGGGTTCCAACTCTTTTTGAATCAGGCGAAGCCAGGCGGAGTCATCATCTACAATCAATACAATGGGTGTCATGTTGCCGATCCTTGAACTTCAGTTGCAAAATCATATTTCAATGTCAAAATCGATGATTTCCCGGGCAAAACCCCTTCTCCAGGAATCGAGATACCTGCTGAAACTGGAAGTGATGCCCAGACCGGCCACAATCTCCTTGACGCACTCGACAGTGGAGGTGACCAACTGCTGCTGGGATGCCTTCCCGGTGAAGATGATCTTTCCATTGGAATAGACAAATTCCCCTGCAAACGGATCCAGAAACTCATATTTATCCGCTTTTTCCATGCATTTTTGTTTCAGCAGGGTTTCAAAATCAGCCTTGATCTTCTTGTTGGAACGGATGATCTTATCCAGCATTCCGAAAAGATTCTGCAGCATCTCCAGCGTTCTTGCCGGATCGGCTAAACGCTGTCCGGCAGCGGGGGGCGATTTGGCGGGTTGAGCCTTGCCCGGCGAAACCCTGGCCGGTTTTGCCGCCGGCACTTCCAGGTTAATGGTTTTCGCTTTGGACAGGGGCGTCTGGGAGGCGAGATTGATTTTGGATACATGAAAGGTCCCCTTGGATTCGCGGGACTTGGCAATCAGGACTTCGCGGTATTCTCTGGACCGGTCCAGCGTTCCCTCGGCTGCGGCGGATGAACCGCCGATGATTTCCCCGTTATAAAAAAACAGCACCCCGCCATGGGCATTCTCCTGGAGTTTCACCTCAAGATAACCGGTGAGCCGCTCTGTCTCCAGTTTTTTGATCAGGCTTTCCAGGTCCGTGAACTCGGAGCTCAAATCGCCATAGAGGGTTTCGGAATTATTCAGATAAGCCCAGAAATAAACTCTCTCCGGAATGATCTGGTATACGGAAACTCGGTAATTATTGGTTTCGGCGGTCTCGATAATCTTTTTGAAGGCCACCGAACCGGCGGATCGGCTTGATTTATCCGAATAATAGGCATTGAGCAGGTTGTCCTCATCAAAAAAAACCGCCGCTTCCGCCGTGGGCGCCTTGAAGTAGACACCGCCCGTACCGATTGCCCCCTGACAATGCTCAAACAATTTTTCAATTCTCAGGTAATAGCTGTTTAAATCCTCTATTACCGGCTGTTCTTTTGGGATCACAATCATTTTAAGGCCATCTCTTTCTTCGGCTCTCCCCCTCCGTCCATCGCCGCTCCTGCAGCGGATGCCCCCACCCGGCATTTTTCAGTTTCAACTTAAACGTCGACGATTTGAACCCTTTTAATCTATAATTTGATTGACCATGTGCATTTGCCGCCGGCCGGCCACCGAGGTTCAACCCTATACCGAGCGAATTTATCTGCTGCGCTTTTGAAACAAACAGGCAATGCACCCGATATCAAGTGCATTGCCTGTTTGTGTTGTTCAAACGCATCCGTCTCGTTATCGTCTTCTTCTCAATCTCTCAATGGAGAACCGGAGGCTGTCCTGCATCCGGGAAATCGCGTCGGCCAGGTTTCCGATTTCATCTTTGCTTTTGACCTCGATTTCCGCTTCGAGATCGCCGACGCTGATACGGTCGGCCGCTTCCGTCAGGTACTGGATGTTCCGGGTCAAGCGATAGCCGTAAATGGTGATGCACAGACCGATCAGGATGATGGCGCCGATGAGAATACCCAGATTGATGTTGCGGGTTCTTGTGGTCAACTGCGCGGCATTTTCCTTCAGGTCTTCAGTTCTTTGCGTAAATTCAGCAATATAGTCAGTGCTCATCAACAAAAAGGGTTTGCCTTCCAGGTGGACAGGGGCGATGGCCATGTATTTCTCACGGACTTTTCCATCGGGGTCTTTCCAGTGGTAGAATCCCTGGGCCTCTTTCATACCCATTGAGGCGGTCAGCACGGCGAAGAAATCGTCAAAATACGGCCCCAGCGCCTTGCGGATCATGTCGATGTCATCAATGCCGATAATGTTGGGATTGGGGTGCGCCCAGATGGTCCAGTTCTGGCCGGTGTCGGGCTCGGGCTGCTGGATTAAACAGGTATATCCGGACTCGCCGACAGTCTGAACGGCAATTCCCCTGAATTCAGGATCATAATTGAAATCTTCCCGTTCAAGATCCGGATGGCTGCGCAGATAAATCTCGCACTGCAGCGCCACGTCCCTGGATTTCTGCATCAGCTTTTCCTTGCCTTCCTGCAGCACCAGTTCCGTACTTTTGGCGGTAATATCATTGGCCAGTGTGTTTAACTGCATTTGCGAGTAGAAACCGATTCCCGCAATGATGACAATCGGAACCACCAGAAAAAGGATCATCATTTTGCCCCGGATGCCCAGCAATCCGCCCCGCTTCATCTCGGGGACGCCGTATCCGGACCGGGTGTCGATCGGGGCGGGGGGTTCCTCGGCTTCGGCGATATCGGGCTCTGCGGACGGCATATGCTCATCTGCCGCTTCGGCAAAATCATCTTCAGGCTCTTCCGCTGCTTCCAGCAGCTTGGCAATCTGGGTGACGTGCCCGCACTCACCGCACCGAACGCGGATGGCCTTACCTTTATATCGACCGAGCTTATCCGGATCGATATGGTAAACCTTCCCACATTCCTCACAAATCACTGTCATAGTACAGCCTCCTTGTTATATGTTGGCAGCTTGATCCTATCGCCTCAGCAGATCAGATGACGGCGTCTTTCTCATGTTTTAATGTCGCGCAGCTTCTTGACCATGGCCTGCTGAAAGGCCACTTTACGCTCCTCTCGCAGGATCTGGCGGGCCAGAAGGTCAACCAGCTCGGCCGCTCGGTGGGCGGGAAACCGGGCCATGTCTTCTCCCATTTCGCTGACCTCGTCCTCGATCACCACGTCGGCGATGGGTCCCATAGCCCGGGACAGTTCAGAAGACAGATAATTAAAGAAATCCCGGCTGAGTTTGGGAACGGAGTCTTTTGCGGCTTCGCAGAGGTTGAGCTTGTGGAGTCTGCCTAAAATGGATCGCAGATGCTTCATGTTCATGTTCAATGATCGGGACACCTGGCCAAGGGTCTTGGTTCCATCAAGTTCCATCAAAACCTGCAGCATTTCACTATCCAGAGAAACTTCGCCCAGATCGGCCCGCACGGTCCTTTTCAGCACCAGCTTGGAAACATCGCCTGCAAACACATCCATAAACCCGCCTCCGATTAAAAATCTATTTCCGAAAGATCAGACTCAAGCGCCCAGATTTTTGATGATCTGACGCAGGGTGTGGAACTCGGCCTTGATCGTCTTTCTGATCTCCTCGATGATGTAATCAGCCAATTCTTTAGAATCCGAAGACATGGACGGGCCCGCCGCGGCCTTTTCGATCACCCGGACATCCATCCGCTCATCGGCCGCATCGAAATCCTCGCGCTGGGGCATGGCCCCTTCGCGCATCAGCACCCGCTGTTTGAATTCCTTGAACTTCTTCACCTCTCCGGAGAGCAGCTTTTTCTTCTGGACTTCGTTCATGCCCGGCGTCAGCAGCACCTTTTCAAAATTCTTGTAAAAAGAGGCCGCCAGTTTAATGGAATCCGGATTGGCTCGGGCTTTTTTCGCCTTGATGTATTTTCCGATGGATTCATGGAGTTTTAAAAACAGGGAAAGGATCTTGTCATTCTGATAGATCTGCTGAAGGTGCTTGATCTCCTTCAGGAAGGCCACCATGGTCTCGTCGGTGATTTCCCAGTCGATGGAAAACACGAGCGCCTTGAGGTTTTTGATGGGGGAATCCTTGTCATCATCGAATGCGGATTCGTCCATATGCACATCGGATTTGGCGGCGGCACGGGAACGATCAACGGGAGCGGCGCTTTTCTTTGGGGAGGGTGGTGAACCCGCATTGGGATCCTCGTCACCGAATAATTCATCAAGCCGGTTGGAAACCTCGGCGTTGAGGCTGCCATCATCTTCAATCGTCGCCAATGTAATGCCCTCCTATTCGAGTTTCTTTCTTAAGGAACTGACCGTTAGTGCGATGATCTTTTTCATGGTTGCGGCCACATTGTCTCCCCGGACCGCACTGGCGGGAAAATAGGGCGCTTTCAAGCGGCTGTTCAGATCCTTCTGCATGGTGTCCATGGACAGAATCGGAATCCCCTCCTCTTCCAGGTCCCGTTTATTGTACTGCAGAACCAGGGGGATATTGAAAATGTTCTTGTTGAAGGTTTCCAGATTTTCTTTCAGGTTTTGAAGGGAACGAATATTCATCTCCCGCCGCAGGTCCATGGAGTCGGCCACAAAGACCAATCCGTCCACCCCCCGGAGCACCAGGCGGCGGGTGGCGTTGTATTTGACCTGTCCGGGGACGGTGTACAACTGGACTTTGATGCTGTGTCCTTTGATTTCACCGATGTCAAAGGGCAGAAAATCGAAAAACAGGGTGCGGTCGCCATAGGTTTTGACCGTCACCATTTCATTTTGTATCCGCTTTTTAAACTTGCGGTTGATATATTCAAGGTTGGTTGTTTTTCCACCGCGGCCCGGGCCATAATAAACAATCTTAACCTGAACCTCCTTCTTCTTCGGATTGATTAATGCCAAATCCTCTACCTCCAGCACTAATTGGTTAACAGCAAGCCGATATCCATTCCAGACGACCGGGCAGCATAGGTTGAGAAAAGCAGGTATTGAAGCAATGCATTGAAAAAATCAGACCAGAAGTTGGATGCGTTTGACCGCCTCCGCCACTTTGAGACGCAGGAAGCCGAGGGAGACATTCTTGTTGAAGATTGTCAGCAGCAGCAGGTCTTCCACCACCTTGCTGAAATGAATGCTCTCTTCCTCACCCTTGTGGAAGAGAAGCGAAAATTCCTGTTCACCGATGATGTTTGCCATGGCGCTGACGGCGCCGTAATTGCCGGCGGCAAGCGCCGCCAGAGAATATACGTCATGAGTGGTTTCGCCGCTTTCCAGATTCACAATCACATTTCCGGCCAGGTCCATCAATATGACGCTCTGAACACCAAGATCGATCAATTCTTCCTGAAGGATATTCTCGATTGCTTCTATCTGCTGCTTGTCAAATTCAATCGTAAAATCCATTTAGCCATACCCCTTCACATCATCTGATTATGCTTTTTACCGGAAATGCATGATTCTGAATGGTCAATCCGTGAAATGAACCCATGTTTTGAAGATAAACGTACTCCACCTTTAACGTATTCCAAAACTTAAATCAAATAAAAAAAATAAATTAGCGATTATTTAAGGGGGCTGATTCAGGGTTCTTTCTCGTATGGGGATACCGTTTCACTCTGCAGGGTATGTTTCTTATTTAACTTACGATTCAGTATTTTGAAATATCAACTGCCGGAAAGAGACGTGGGCGGCATCTGAACATCGCCACCGTGAATTGATGATCACCGATTGATACTTTTGCAGTATAATTCCACCAGCTGCGCGGCCAGACCGGTATATTTCCCCACCGTGATTGCTTTCATGCGCGCCCGAACGGCGGGGGGCACCTTTTGCAGCGAATCGACAAACCGGTCGATATCGTCACGGGTGATCTTGTGTCCCCGGGTGAGTTCCTTGAGCTTCTCATAGGGGTTTTCCTCCTTGTACACGCGCATCACCGTCTGAATCGCCTCGGCCAGCAGTTCCGGATTGGCCTCGATGTCTTTTCCGATGACATCGGGATCGACATCGACTTTGCCCAGCCCCTTGACGGCGCTTTTAAATCCGATCATCAGGTAGCCGAACACCGCGCCCATGTTGCGCAGCACGGTGGAATCGGTCAGGTCCCGCTGAAAACGGGAGTTAAGCAGCTTGACCGCCAGATGTTCCATCAATGAGATGGCCACCCCCATATTGCCTTCACTGTTTTCAAAATCGATGGGGTTGATCTTGTGGGGCATGGTGGAGGAGCCGATTTCGCCGGCCACGGGTTTTTGCTTGAAATACCCGATGGAGATGTATCCCCACATGTCCCGGTCCAGGTCGATGACCGTGGAGGCGATGCGGATCAGGATGTGCAGCAATTGGGAAATATAGTGGTATGAATTGATCTGGGTCGTATACAGTCCCGGCGCCAGGTCGAGATAATCGGTAATAAACCGCCTGCTGGCCTCGATCCAGTCGATTTCGGGAAAGACGAAGGCATGGGCATTGTAATTTCCGCTCGCGCCGTTCATTTTCGCCTGGATGGACTGGGCATCCAGATGGTCCATTTCCAGTCGCAGCCGCCAGGCGAAATTGATCATCTCCTTTCCCACCGTGGTGGGAGTTGCCGGCTGGCCGTGGGTCCTTGAAATCATGGCCAGGTTCTTGTGCCGATCCCCCAGGAATTCGATCCGGTCAAGCATTTCGGCGGCCTGGCGGCGGACCAGGTCCTTGCCGGCTTTGATCATCAGCGCATAGGACGTGTTGTTGATATCCTCGGACGTGCAGGCAAAGTGGACCCACTCACTGAGGTCCGCAAGCCCCATGCGGCGCAATTCCTCTTTGATATAGTATTCCACCGCCTTGACATCGTGGTTGGTGGTGGCTTCGATCTGTTTCACCCGATGCGCGGCGGTCGGATCAAATGTGCTGGCGATGGATTCGATCTGTTCGATGTCCGCGGGACTGACCGCCTCCAGCTTTAATTCGCTGAAAAGAAATTTCAGCCATTGCACCTCGACATGTACCCGATGCCGGATCAGCCCGTATTCCGAAAAAAGGTCCGTCAGTTCTTTGGTATAGCGAAGATACCGGCCGTCTATCACCGATATGGCTTGCAGAGGTTCCATTGCGTTCGTCCCGTTTATGCTGTTTGGTTAAGCGATTGCGCATGTATGCGCCGTCATTTCAATGGTTTTTGAACTGAAGCAGACCCGAATGCGTCATCTGGACTACCGATCCAGGAAAGCCGTGGCCTTGTTTTCCGTCATATATTGCCGTATGCCCCTGATGATGCCGTCGCACAAAGCATCCTGATAATCCGCATCCATCAGCCGCTGGCACTCCTGCTTGTTGCTGATAAACGCGGTTTCTACCAGGATGGCGGGCATCTGGGCGCCTAAAAGGACATAGAAGGGGGCCTGCTTGATTCCTTTGTTGTTCACCTGCTGGTATTTGCCGGACATGTGGCCGAACAATGAATTCTGCACATAGGTGGCCAGCCGGCTGGATTCATTGATCTTGGCGTTCTGGAGCAGGTCGTTTAAAATGGTCTGCAGTTCGCTGATGTTTTTCCGGGAGGTGGCGTTTTCCCGGGCCGCCACGTTGATGGATTCATCGTCGGCGGTCAGGTTCAGAAAATAGGTTTCGATCCCCCTGGCCCGGTTGTTTCTGGAGGCATTGGCATGAATGGAGATAAACAGGTCCGCACTGTGGGTATTGGCGATGGCGGTCCGCTCCTCAAGGGTCAGATAGGTATCCTTGTCCCGGGTCAGGATCACCTCGCAGTTGAGCTGACGGCGGATGCTTTCGGCCAGCTTTCTGGCAATAGCCAGGGTCACATGCTTTTCATGAATTCCCTTCAGGTAACCGGGGGCGCCGTAATCTTTTCCTCCGTGCCCCGGGTCGATCACAATCCGGCCGACCCCGAGAGCCAGCTGCCGGGCAATGGAGACGTTGCCGCACCCAGCGCCTGAGGCCGTTTCAACCTGCTCTTGCGGGGCAGGCGTTTTTTTTCCGTCGGATTCGCCGCGGACATCGATGACGATGCGAAAGGGATTTTTAAGGGAGAAAATATTGTAGTTTTCAAATGACTTGATATCCACCACCACCCGTACGATTTCCGGTGTGTACTGCCCGGCCCGGGCGGATTCCAGCAGGCTGTCATTGATCGGGATCTGCCGCTGAAGATCCCCCAGGCGGCTTTTCTGCAGATCCACATACAGCCGCTGACGGGTCTTGTTGTGATCCGGATCTTTTTTCAAAAGGTTATTTTGAAACTCGGTTTCGCCGTCCGCATCGATGACCACACGGGTGTACTGGGGATTGGACCAGTATCGGATGCCGGTCACCGTGGTCAATCCCGAGGCATCACGGGCCTGATCATCGCCTGTCGCATTTTCCTCCGGCGCCTGCTCCCCCAGTTCACCGGAAATGATTTCATTTAAGCCCGCCGTCTCCACCGGATTTTTCGGCTCATCCGCCAGTTGCGCCTCCGCTTTGCTCCGGTAGGCACTGTCGGGATAATCCTTGACCACCCGCTGAAAAATTTCACGGGCCGCCCGCTGATCCGAATCACGATAGGAATATCGGTAGAGTTCGGAATAAACCACCGCCGTCATGTACAGCCCGGCCGCCGCCCACGGACCTTGGGGATCCAGCTGATGCACCTTCTCGAATCCACGGATCACCTCCATCCAGTGCGACCGGAATTTACGCTGATCCGGACTGCCCCGAAGGGCCGCATAAGAAGACTCGGCCTCCATATACGCTTTCTTTGCGGCCGCCGTGTCCCCCTGCCCTTTTGCGGGCGCAATATCCGGAAGACGGGTCAGGGCCTGGGCGGCCCTGTCCTTGTATACGCTGTACTGATGCTTTTCGATGACCTGGCGATACAGGCCTGCCGCTTCCCGGATATCATCGTCTTTATAGGAATGCCCGTACAGCTCTTCATAGAGGTTGGCCGCCTTGAACAGTCCCGCCGGGGCCCAGGGATCGGAAGGATACTCCCGGCCCACCGCCTCGAACTGTCCGATGCAATCCAGCCAGTAGCTTCGGTATTTTTGTTTCTCCGGACTGTTTTTTAAATTTCGATAACAGCTTTCCGCCTTGAAATACTGGCTTTTTGCCGGTGTCCCATAGGAGGCGCATGACCAGAAGACGGTCATCAAGGTGCAAAAAAACACGAAAAAGGATATTCTTCGCGCCGGCAATCGCTTGAGATCATGTTGTAGGAACCGCAAACTCGTCAAACCCTTCCGACCCCTCAACGGGCCGATCTTTTCCTTCTTTTCGAATCATCCGGCCGGGCATACCCGGCCTTTTCCGCCAGCATGCCCAGACAGTTGAGCGCTTCGAGCGGCGTGAGCTGATCGATGTCGATCTGCTGAAGTTTTTCCATGATCACCTGTTCCGGCGGCCGAAACAGACTGAGCTGCACCTGCCGTTCCTTTACGCCCCCCACTTCGTCTGCACCGCCGGGGTTGAGCACGTGCCCGGTATTTTCAATCATTGAGAGCACTTTCTTGGCCCGCTTCACCACCTTCTGCGGAATGCCCGCCAGGCGCGCCACCTGGATGCCGTAACTGCGATCGGTCCCGCCTTCCACGATTTTGTGCAGGAATATGATTTCATCGTTCCATTCCTTGACCGCGATGGAAAAATTTTTCACCCGGGGTTTGGTGCGGGCCAGCTGGGTCAATTCATGATAATGGGTGGCAAACAGGGTCTTCACGCCGGCATCCCGGGTATCATGGAGAAATTCCGCCACCGCCCAGGCGATGCTCAACCCGTCGAAAGTGCTGGTCCCCCGGCCGATCTCATCCATGATCACCAGGCTGTTGGGCGAGGCATGGTTGAGGATATTGGCGGTCTCTTCCATTTCGACCATGAAAGTGCTCTGGCCCTGGGACAGGTTATCCAGGGCCCCCACCCGGGTGAAGATCCGATCGGTAACGGAAATGGAAGCCCGGGCCGCCGGTACGAACGATCCCATATGAGCCATCAGCACGGCCAGTGCGACCTGCCGAAGAACGGTGGACTTGCCGGCCATGTTGGGCCCGGTGATGATCAGCACCTGCTGGTCGGAATTGTTCATGAATATGGAGTTGGGGACAAACCGCTGGCCGGCGATCAGCGTTTCCACCACCGGATGGCGCCCGTCTTCGATGTCGATAATCCCGTCGGTGTTGATTTCCGGCCGGCAGTAGTCATTATGATCCGCCACCTCGGCAAGGTTGAGCAGGCAATCCAGCACGCCGATGAAATGCGAGGCGGTCATCACGGCTGAATAACGCTGGATCACATATTGCCGGATTTCGCAGAAAATCTGGTATTCAAGCTTCGACCGCCGCTCTTCGGCACCCAGCACCCTGGCTTCAAAGTCCTTGAGTTCATCCGTGATATACCGCTCGGCATTCACCAGAGTCTGCTTCCGGACATAATGGTCCGGCACGGCGGAAAGGCCGGATTTTGAAATCTCGATATAGTATCCGAATACTTTGTTGTACCTGACCTTCAGCGAATTGATCCCGGTTTTTTCCTTCTCCCGAATCTCCAGTTCGGCCAGCCATCCTTTGCCGTTAGTGGAGATAGCGATCAGTTCGTCCAGTTCCGGATGATACCCTTTGCGGATCATCCCCCCTTCACTCACCGTCAGGGGCGGATCATCCACGATGGCCGCTTCGATCCGGTCGGCGATTTCCATCAGCGGCGGAATCATTTCCGTTTCGGCGCGATAAAGATTCGAATTCAGCAGACTCAATGCGGAGACGATTTCCGGGATCTCGCAGATGGAGGTCTTGAGCGCCGCCAGATCCCGGGCATGGGCCTGGCCCAGGGCGACCCGGCTGCCCAGCCGCTCCAGGTCGGAAATGGATTTGAGCCGTTCCCGCAGCTCCCGCCGGAGGGCCATGGCGGCCACTGCTTCCTGTACCGCATCGAGCCGGCGGTCAATCTGCTCACGGTCGAGCAGGGGATAGCGAAGCCAGTTCTTCAGAAGGCGGCCGCCCATGGCGGTGACACTGCGGTCGATGATCGACAGCAGCGTCCCCTGGCGTCCGCCGGTGCTCAAATTCTTCAACAGTTCAAGATTTCGGCAGCTGACGTCATCGATGCGCAGATAGGCGTCCAGAGTATAGGTCTCGAGCCCGGCGATATGGGTGGTTTCCTGTTTCTGGGTTTCCCCGATATAATAGACCATCGCCCCGGCCGCGCATACTCCGGCCCGGAGGGCCTCGCACCCGAACCCTTCCAGGCTTCGGGTGCGAAACTGTGCCAGCAGGCGTTTTTTGGCGGCCTGGTACCCGAATGCATGGTCGGGAAGATAGGTCACGGCTTTTCCGGAAAAAGCAATCTGGATTTGCGCATACACCGGATCCTGCCGGCCGTTTTCCGGAAACGCAATTTCATTGGGGGAGATACGCAGGGCCTCTTCCAGAATGGCGGGCAAATCTGCGGACTGGGCGACCCGGAAGGTGCCCGTGGAGATGTCCAGGCAGGAGATGCCGTAGGCGTTCTTTTCAAAGCAGACGGCCAGGACGAAATTGTTGGATTTTTCGTCCAGCAGTTCCTGATTGACCAGCATGCCGGGGGTGACGATCCGGACCACGTCGCGCTTGACCAGCCCCTTGGCCTGGGAAGGATCCTCGGTCTGGTCGCAGATGGCCACCTTATAGCCTTTTTCAATGAGTTTTGCCAGGTAGACATCTGCCGCTTTTGCCGGGACACCGCACATGGGCACGGCATCGGCATCGTTCTTGTTCCGGGAGGTCAGGGTAATTTCGAGTTCCCGGGAAGCGGTTTTTGCATCATCGAAGAACATCTCATAGAAATCCCCCATCCGGTAAAACAGGATATAATCCCGGTATTGCTCCTTGATGCTCACATACTGCTGGATCATGGGGGTGATCTTGGGCGGGTTCATGTCCGGCGGCATTCATCCCGGCGATCTGATTTCAAGTAAATCCCGAATCTATTCATTTATCTGCTCCGGAGGGTTAACTGCACTTTCCCGATTTGCCAGCCGGGCGGTAAGATCCGCCGTGCGCTTTTTTTCATCAGCCAGTTCTTCCGATAACAGGCGACCGGATTTTCGGGTTCTAAACCGATGCGACAGGCTGAAAAAGTAGGAAATCAAGGCGCCTGCCAGAAAACAACTCAGCAGGTATACCGCATTCCACGTGGTCAGGGAATACGTCTGCCAGCCGAAATTGACGCTGACCGTGTCCTGGACCAGAAGAAAACCCCGATTCTGATACAAAGCCGTCCCGATCAAAGCCAGAACAATCAGCCCAAAAACCAGTTTTACTTTGTTCATGAAATTCTCCCTTGCTCCTGATGCCGGTACTTTCAGAAATTTGACAAAAATTTGGGGCCCGCACATTTGGTCACGGTATTTCACAAAAAACTTTTCCTGGACAATACAGATATAGGGTACTGATAATGGATGGGGGTCATATTGACGTTTTTTGGATAAAAACTCAACCGTTTTTTCGAAGCTTTACGGATGAAGGGGCGCCGGTATGCCAAGTATTTCGGGATGTGAAAAGCAATTGAATGGCAGGTATCGGGTGACCGGGGGATATGATCGGTCTGAAAGTTTGGGATATGCGTTGAAAGAATAGAAAGGAACCTGCGGCCGTTGAACTGCGCCGCTTCAGTTGGATAGCGGGACCAGTTCGGCGTTGCCCCATAATCCCATGCGGTCACCGATAATCACCACGATTGCGGTCACCCCGTCAATGGTCTTCCCAAATTCGATAGCCGTCGCAATATCTTTTTCCGAACCCACCCGGTTGCAGACAGCCGTCGCCGCCGCATCGGCTACGGCGCCGGATGGCGAGACCACGCACGCGGCATCCGCCCTGCCCCGGCTGAAGGAATGGCCCATGCTCCCTGAAGAGGTGCACAGGGCAACCGGGGACAAGCCGCAGTCCAGGCGAAGCCCCACCCGCATGCTCAGCGGTGATTTCCCCGCATCAACGGCAAAAACAAACGGCCGGTTGAGCCGGATAAACAGATCGCCCCCGTTTTCCACCACGATTTCATCAGAAATTTCCAGCAGATCCCGTCCCACGTATTCGGCCACCGCGCCGGCCACCGCCGCCATGGGCCCGACATTTGCGGCGATGCCGGCGTTGATCATGTCTGAAACGATGGGCGGGGCAAAACCGGATTGGGCAATGGGCGCATGGCTTTTTGCAAACTCCGGGCGGGATTCGATATAGGATTCGATGTGCGCGCGGTATTTCAAAACCCGTTCCCGCGTCTGCACCTCAAGGGGGGCTTTCGCCTGCACCCACAGATCGGTTTCCCGGACTCTCACCCCGAAGGAGACCAGATGATCGCTGGTGATATGCTGCCTGTAGGTTCTGGGCTGATGCATGGGTGTGTCAAATGGGCTCATTTTTTTCACATGGCCCTTTGCCTGGGGCGCAATTCGGGCGGAACCAGGCGCAGAAAATACTGATCGGTCATGCCGGCGATGAAATCCCGGACGATTTCCTCGGGTCGGTGACCGGCGGTGTATTCATCGGCCATGCCGTTAATGAAATTTTTGTAGATGGGCGAATCGGATTTCCGGTGATCGATATCGCCCAGGAATCGATCGAACATCATCTCGTAGAGGTCGCCGATGCGGTCCAGATGCTGCTTGATGGCCGGATTCATGTAGATCCGCCGGTAATTGAAATCTTTCAATACCTTCAAAGCCTCTGAAATCTCCGGGCTGAATGCGACAAACGGCTGTCCATAACTGTTGACGATCACATCGGACACCAGGGAGAAAACAATGGAGCCGTTGGTGTCGCCCAGGCAGCGGACACTCTGCTGAGGCATTTCCGCCCGGTCGATCAGGTTCAACCGGATGGCATCCTCGACATCCCGGCCGATATAGCTGATGGTGTCGGCAAACCGGACCACACACCCCTCCAGGGTCATGGGCACCAGGGCCGCCTTTCCGACGGATTTTTTAGCCTCGACTTCAGACGAATAGATATCAAAATTCTTTTCCCGGTCGGGGGAAAGCCGCCGGTTGTGGACTTCTCCGTCATGGCAGAGGATTCCGTCCAGGGTCTGCAGGCACAGATTCCATCCCCGGCCTTTTCGTTCCACTTTTTCCAGAAACTGGACGCTTTGCACGTTGTGATGAAAGGCGCCGATGCCGTGACGGCGGCAGATGCGGGTCAAAAAGCGCTCTCCGTCGTGGCCGAAAGGGGGATGGCCGATATCATGGCCGATGGCAATCGCCTCGATCAGGTCCTCGTTTAATTTCAGGTAGCGGCCGATGGTTCGGGCGATGCGCGATACCAGCTGAACGTGCAGGATCCGGTGGGTAATGTGATCGTTTTCGATCAGGTAGAATACCTGGGTTTTGTCGATGTAGCGGGAGTAGGCCAGGGAATGAAGGATTCGATCCACGTCCACGGCAAAATGCTGGCGGTATTCCGATTGAAGCCGGGGTTCGGCCAGACGCCGAACGCCAGAACTGCTTCTGGCCGCCCCAATGCACAGCCGGCCGGATTCCTGCTGGTCCAGAACCGCCCCCAGCTGCTCCAACGATTTGATATCATATCTGTCCATGGTCGATCATGTTCTCCATCAACCGGGTATAATCGATGCCCGCCCGTGCAAATCCCTCCCGGCCGTATTTCATATTCCCCTCCAGCACGAAAAAATTTCCTTTATGCTCGCAGATATCGATCCCCACATCATTCCAGCCGCATTTGCCGGCGGTGTAAAGGGCAAGTTCCAGTGCCTGACGCGGTACGCCATCCAACCGGATGGCGGCGCCCCGGGCCACATTGCACCTGAACTCCCCCGGCGCTGCGATCCGCCAGTAGGCCAGCGCCACCCGGTCGCCGATGACCACCACCCGGATATCCCGGTCAATGGGCAGAAATTCCTGGATGTAAGCGGCATGGGTCAAAGCGCAGTATTGCGCCAGTTCCTCCCGGTTGCGGACCAGAAAAACGCCGCGCCCCAGAGCCGAACCCCTGGGGATCTTTGCAATCAGGGGAAAGGCAAATTGCGACCTGACCTCCTTTTCTCTCTCCTTGCCATAAAAAATACGCGTTTTCGGGCAGGGGATGTTTTGCAGCATGAATAACCCGGTCTGGCGGATCTTGTCCTGTGCAAAATGGTAGGTATGCACGCTGGGAAATACCGGCTTTCCCATGGCACCAAAGATCGGTGCGTATAGTGAAGAAGGATAATAGATTTTGGCTGCCTGCCGGATCTGACCCGCCGCCTCCGGGGAATAATCCGAAAAATCGGGCTTGACCCCAAGCGTCATGACATTGCTGCAGCGCCGCAGCCGGTTTTCCAGGGCAATAACCATACCGGTCTTCACGCTCAACAGTGGATCCGGGCGGCAAGGAGAAGAAGGACCAGCAGTCCTGAGTCGAGGATGCCGATGGTGCCGACAGCCGGGGCAGCGATTAAGAGAAAATTGAAATTATTGAAATTCCTCATGGGTAAACAGGTCGGCCTTGATCTTTGCATTTGGCCAGTACCGGTCCATCCGGATACGCAGGCCATTGCCCTGATCGTCGGAGAGTTCAAACTGAAAGGGAATCAGGAACCCCTCCGTGGGGCGCTGCTCCTGGTAAGATATACGATATTGCAGGCCGCTGCTGTCATACATCTCGATCTGGCGGACCTGACCCGTGCGGGGGTCAATAAACAGCTTCTCCACTGTGCGTTCCCACCAGCCGTTTCTGAGCGCTATGATCGATTCGACACCAGAAGGATCTGATTGTATGCACACGGCCTCGTGTTCCCGGACCGGAAGCCCCCCCGCCAGCAGGGTCGTCAGTTCATCCGTGGTGATCTCGACTCCGATCAGCCGCTTTATGGCTGAACCCGAAGCGGTCTTTTCAAACGTCTGCTGATCCGTGTGCGAAATGAAAAAATATCGTTTTCCATTATAAATGAGGGTGGCCATCGGCTGGCCGGCAGGGCCCAGGATCTCCACCCGGATTTTCCCGTCAATTGTACCGGCAAACGCCATCCGGGCGCTCAGCGATCCCTCCGAATTCCACATCCGGATGTGACCGATCCCCTTGAACGTCGACGCCGGCCGATAGCGGCTTTCTATTTCAAGCAGCTGTTTGCGGGCAATCCCGGGCGGCCCGCCGCAGGGTTCACCCCCTTTGGGCAAAAGCGTGGCGCAGGCGGGTAAAAAAAGCCCGGCCAGAATGATCAGCACACCATATTTCCACCCCGCCGACATCTGCTTACGGCTGCTTGCGGAACAGATTGATTTTCTCCTGGAGTTGGGCGGCATCGTCCTTCTTCCGGGACAGGGCGCGGTCGTAGAATTCCAGCGCCTTTTGATCATTGTTGAGTGCGGCATACACATCTCCCAAATGCTCCAGCAGAATCGGATCGTCCGGCACCAGGGCAACCGCCTTTTCAAGGGTGGATGCCGCCTTTTCATGCTCGCCTTTACGGTAATAAAGCCACCCCAGGCTGTCCAGGATATATCCGTTCTCGGGGTCGGCATTGAGCGCCTTTGTGATCAACTGCTCCGCTTCGTCCAGGTTGATTCCCTTGTCCGCATAGGTGTAGCCGATATAATTCAAGGCATCGGCATGATCGGGTTTAAGCACGATGACTTTTTGCATCTGCCCGACGGCGGCCTCAGTATTCCCCAGTTTGTCGTAGATAACGCCCAGTTCGAACAGCAGGTCCGGATTTTCCGGTTCGATGCCGAGCCCCTGCTGGACAATTGCCAATGCCTTGTCATATTCCTCCCGGCTCTTGTAAAATGAACTCAGGTAGGGGATCAGCTCCGGCTTGACCGCTTCGGGAACCTGATTGATCGCCGTTTCCAGCAGCTTTATGCCCCCTTCGATATCCTCGTTCTTGTAGTCGATAATGGCCATGTGGATGACCGAATTGGGGTAAAGTTCGCTTTCCGGGTCGACCTGGCTGAACTGTTGGTAAGCGGCCTCAAAATCCTCCAGATTGAACTGGGCCAGTCCGGCGGCATAATGGATGTCGGCATCCTCGGGCGCCGCCTGGGCCATGGTGCTTAGAACCACCACCGCTTCTTTGTTCCGGCCCTGTAGAATCAGATTTTGGATCACCGCCCGGATCACATCGCGGTCTGTGGCGGCGCGCTCCCCCAGCGCCTTTAGCATCTCATTGGCCTCATCGATTCTGCCGTTATCCAGGTACAGCAGGGCAAGCTCGATCTCCACGGCCGAATTGCCGGGATACTGGGAAAGGATTTCCTCGTACAGGGAGATGATCTTCTCTTTCTTGTTTTCGGCCTGATAAATCTGGATCAAATCCAGCCGGGGTTCGATGAGTGTGGGGGCTATATCCAGCGTTTTTAAAAACGCGGCTTCCGCTTCGGCGGTTTCTTTGCGCATCAGGTGAATCTTGCCCACATAATAATGGCCGATATAATCGTCGGGAAAAACCTGCGTCATCTGTTCAAAAATGCGAAATGCATTGTCCAGGTCACCCTCATCCAGGTAGAGCTTGCCTAACAGTTTATAAACGTTTTTGCGCTGGGGGTCATTTTTCAGCACCCTTTCATAGATCTGCTTGGTGTCGGCATCCTTGTTCAGCGTCTTTTGAATGGTCGCGGCCAGGATCAGCGCATCCACCGAGTCGGGGTCCTGCTTGAGAATATCCTCCACCACTTGAAGGGCTTTTTCATTGTCCTCCTGGTGCAGGTATAAAACCGCGAGTTCCTTTTTCAGGAAAATCGATCCCGGATCCTGTTCCACCGCTTTTTTGAGCAGCATGACCGCATTGCTGATGCGGCCTTCGTTCTTCTGGATCTGGGATTCCAGAAAGAGATAATAACTGTTTAAGGAATCATCGGATATGGCCTTTTCAACTTCCCTGTCGGCGTTTCCGATTTCGGAAACCACAGGGGCGGCCTTTTGCATGCTGGAATTTTTCGCACTCGGCATGCTCTTCATGGGCGCACACCCGGAAAAAATAATGATGATGATCAAAAGGGGGTACAGGGCAGATCGTTGTTTTGTCATAAGTGGTGCCTTGATTTACATTTATATTGGATCATTCGGGTTCTTATCATGGCCATGATGATAAAGAGGAGTAAAGATTTCAAGTGCTTTTTTCGAAGCCGGTTTGCGCAGGCAGGTCAAAGTCTTCAAGAGATGCATTAGCAAGAGATGCAATAGCAAAAGATGCATTAAAAGGGCAAGGTGCAATCAGGATGACTCCGGCTGCATCCGGATGAGAAATCGGAAATCTGGCGGAAATGACGTCCTTACGGCCATCTTCAGGCCGGGCGGACAAAATTTATTCATAAAGCTCAAAATCCGGAATTTCGTCTTTGAAATAGCCCCTCATTTTTTTAAGGATATTTTTTTCCAACTGGCGGACCCGCTCCCGGGATATCTGGTATTTATCGCCCAAATCCTGAAGCGTCAAGGGGGAGTCGGTAAAAACCCGGTGATCGAAAATATCCAGCTCCCGTTCAGAGAGCTTCTTTCTGAAAAGATCGACCTTTTCCTGCAGCAGATTTTCGATTTCTTTTTTGGCCATCTGGCCTTCGATGGATTCCTCTTCCGAACTCAAAAATTCGCCCCTTTCTGTATCGGAATCCTCCTTGAGGGGGGCATCCAAGGAAACGTCCCAGCTGTCTAAACGCTGATCCATTTCAGTGATTTCTTGCTCGGAAACGCCCAGCCGGTCGGACAGAAGTCTGGGGCTGGGATCAAATCCCTGATCGATGAGTTTCTGCTTTTCCTTTTTGAGCTTGAAAAACAGCTTGCGCTGCCCCTGGGTGGTCCCGATCTTCACCAGCCGCCAGTTATCCATGATGAATTTCAGGATATAGGCTTTTATCCAGAAAGAGGCATAATATGAAAACTTCACGTTTTTGTATGGATCGAACTTCTGCACCGCCTGCATGAGGCCGATGTTTCCCTCCTGGATCAGATCCAGAAGATTCTGCATCCATACCCGCTGGAACTCCAGGGCGATCTTCACCACCAGCCGGAGATTCGAAGTCGCCAGCATGTAAGCCGCATCGGAATCCTCCCGCTCCTGGACCCGTTTTCCCAGTTCGACTTCCTCTTCCCGGGTCAGCAGACGGTAGCGCGATATCTCCGACAGGTAACGCTGGAGCGGATCATATTCGACCAGGCTTCTCCCGGAATCCGCACCGGCCTTTACCCTGTTGTCGACTTGAAATCCGTTTTTATTTTCATCTTTATTTTTATTTTTTTTGTCTTTATCCATAATACCGATCGTCTGTTTTCGTGCTTTTACCACGGTCAGCGGGCCAGGATGCCTGCAGGCGCCCTAACGGACCATTTTAAAAAACATAAGGCCTTAATCCCTTTGGGACAAACCTTCATTGATGGTAAAATTTGCAACCTGACTTACCCTTATACCATATTTATAATGGACAAAGAACAGAAAGCATGCTAACTACCTTTTTCTTTTTAAAAGCGCCTGTAGCTCAGCTGGATAGAGCAACGGACTTCTAATCCGTAGGTCGGGGGTTCGACTCCCTCCAGGCGCGCCAAAATCCAAAAGTGAAATCGATGCGTATCGAAATCATTTTTGACTTTTCACCGGGAAAAATCCGCCGGAAGGCCCATAAGGGGCAGGCCGGCATCCTTTTTTGATCCCGGCCCGCCCTCCGCCTCGTTGCTGCCGAATTTAATGGCAGGCCCGCTTTTCTCTTTGCTCCACCACCTCGGCGTGCGGGGCGGCGACTCCGATACGGTGCTCTATTTTCGCCCCCGAGCCATTTCCTGAATTTTTGACATGCAGCAGCGTCCAGTACCCGAAAAGATTGACGGGATACGTCCCGATCACCTGAATCCGGGTTTCCTCTATGAATGCCTCCAGTGGAAAACGCGGACGGAATCCGATGACCCGTTCCAGCGGGATCAGAATGGTCTCTACGATTTTGGGGATAAAGTGATGGTTGCTGAAGTGGTTCAGGATGAAAATATCCCCCCCCGGCTTGCACACGCGCTTGATCTCGTCGATCATCTCCTTGGGATGCGGCACCACCGAAGCCACGTACATGGCCGCCACCTTGTCAAAAGTGTTGTCCGGGAAACACAGGTTCTGCGCATCCATATTCAGCAGGCACACCTGATCGTCGCATCTTTTGGCCACCTGCTTTTTGGCCATCTCCAGCATGTGGCAGGAAAGATCGATTCCCACCACCCTGGTGTGCTGCGGGTAGAAATTGAGCGCCAGTCCCGTTCCGACGCCCACATCCAGGGCCAGCTCCCCGGGCTGACAATTCATAATTTCGACGACCCGCCGCCGGCCCTGCTCAAATATCTTGCCGAATAACAGATCATAATTTTTCGCGTAACGTTTGTATGTCGTCTTTATTGAAGATTCATCCAGCATTGAACTGCCTCCGTCCTGTATCCGCACAACAAATGAAAAAACGAAATTTTCGGAGAATTCGAACCCGTATACTGCCCGCCGGGCACACATACGTTAAAAAGAATAACCTCCCTGATAATAAATGACAGCAGAAAATTACCGGCATCCGCCAGTGGTCTCCCCGTGCTGCTATTTTTCAGGGCGATTTGCATTGCACCGGATTTTCCGGTTTCATCGTGCCGACGTGCATCAGGTATTTCATTCAGCAGATGATCTTTTCGGACATCCAATAAAATCAATGACTTTTCTAAAAGTACAAATGAATAATATTATTTAAAAGATGCATCAGTGTCAAGTTAAAATGTGATTTAGAAATGATTCGAACAGCATCGATTCCATTTTGCGCCAGCCGGCCGCCGCTCATATGAAAAGTGGCCGCGATCCGATTATCCGGGGTTTATCTGCGTCATTTTAGTGTTAAAAGGACCGGTTGTTTGACAAATCGCGCAAGAACATTTATTTAGTGCCTGAGATCATCCATCCCATGAGACGGTGCCTGTCGGTTCAATTTCCGGCAGATTTTTAAAATCCGGCGGCAGATCCTGCCGTCCTTCATCCAATTGATATAATCACACAAGGAGTCGGCCATGCCATTTGAACACATCTTGATGGTTGAGGATCAATCCATTGCCACTATTACGGTGAACCGTCCGAAATCACTCAATGCACTCAATACCCAGGTGATAGAAGAACTCTATGATGCATTCGAACAGATTGAAAAGCACCCGGATATAAAGGTGATGATCATTACCGGCGCGGGGGAAAAGGCCTTTGTGGCCGGGGCGGACATCACCGAACTCAACCGGCTCAACACCCTGCAAGCCAGGCAATTTGCGCAAAACGGCCATCGGGCCATGAACAGGCTTCAGCAGCTGCCCATCCCGGTGATTGCCGCCGTCAACGGATTTGCCCTGGGGGGCGGGCTTGAACTGGCCCTGTCCTGCGACTTCATCTACGCATCGGAAAATGCCCGGTTCGGCCTTCCCGAAATCAACCTGGGGATCATTCCCGGATTCGGCGGCACCCAGCGGCTGGCCCGGATCATAGGAAAAAATATGGCCAAAGAACTGATCTTTACCGGTAAACACCTGTCCGCAGAAGAGGCTTTTCGGGCAGGCATCGTCAACCAGGTCTTCGCGCCCGACCAGTTGATGGCCGAATCGGTCAAAACGGCCCAAACCATCGCCGCCAAGGGCCGGGTCTCTCTCAATGCGGCAAAGCAGGCCATCAACAATGGACTGAATGTTGATCTAAAAACGGCCTGTGACATGGAAATTGACGCTTTTTCCCTGTGCATGGCCAGTGAAGACGCCAGGGAAGGCACCAGCGCCTTTCTGGAAAAAAGGAAGCCCGAATTCAAAGGAAAGCTAAACGGATAGAAATGGATTAGAAATTCCGGATAGTACAGCGTCACGAAGCAGGCCGGGGAAAAAGCGCATTATACCGCCCGTGTTTGCGCATCCGAAGCGGCCTGCAGCCCTCCCGGCAGTCTTTGGATGAGGGTTTGAAGGGCAACGCATAATGTTTTTTTTCTTGACAGACAAGCGCGTTACGGTTTATGCCATAAAAACTTTAATGAATCATTCTATGGCGATACTAAGCAGATGAATCGGATGAACACGGGATTTTCGATCTCCGGGAACGGTTTCTTTTTTCAATAGTCTTCCCATGGATCGGATTTAGAACAAAGAAGGATTTTCTGATTATACCCATGGGGAGACGGCTCAATTGCGCCCCATGGTTGCATTTTTCAAGGGCCGTGGGGTCGATATGACCGCACGGCCCTTTTTTTGGTGCGAATTGACCGCAGAACAGGAGGAAATGTGCCATGATTTTCAATCTCGAATACGAAACCATGCCCAGGGAAGCCCTTGAGGCCATACAATTAAAGCGCCTGCAGGCGACTTTGTCCCGGGTTTACGCCACCGTGCCCTTCTATCGGAAGCAGTTCGAAAAGGGGGGCATCCGTCCAGGCGACATCCGGACCCTGGGCGATCTTAAAAGCGTCCCCTTCACCACCAAGCAGGACCTGAGAGACAACTACCCCTATGGCATGTTCGCCGTTCCCATGGACAACGTGGTCCGCATCCATGCTTCCTCCGGCACCACCGGGCAGCCGACGGTGGTGGGCTACACGGCCCGCGACATCAATACCTGGGCCGAGCTCATGGCAAGGGCCCTTTCCTCGGGCGGCGCAACCCGGGGGGATATCATCCACAATGCCTATGGCTACGGGCTGTTCACCGGCGGACTAGGGGTGCATTACGGCGCTGAAAGACTCGGCGCCTCGGTCATTCCCGTGTCCGGCGGCAATACCAAGCGCCAGGTGATCATCATGAAGGATTTCGGCCCCACCGTGCTCACCGCCACGCCCTCCTATTCCCTCCACCTGGCCGAAGCGGCCGATGAGATGGGGGTTTCCTTTGCGGACCTGAAATTCAAGTGCGGCATTTTCGGGGCCGAACCCTGGTCCGAGGATATGCGTGCGGAGATCGAACGCAAGCTTCACATGAATGCCATCGATATCTACGGGCTCAGCGAAGTGATCGGCCCGGGCGTCTCCGTGGAATGCCATGAGGCCAAACGGGGTCTGCACATGTTCGAGGATCATTTTCTGCCGGAGATTATCGATCCGGTTACCGGAACCCCCCTCCCCTATGGTGAAAAGGGGGAACTGGTGATCACCTCTCTGACCAAGGAGGCATTCCCGGTGATCCGCTACCGCACCCGGGACATTACCGTCCTCAATCCGGAGCCCTGTGTCTGCGGCAGGACCCTGGTCCGGATGGACAAGGTCAGCGGCCGCACCGATGACATGCTCATCATCCGGGGGGTCAATGTCTTTCCGTCCCAGATTGAATCCGTGCTCATGCAGATCGAGGGAGTGGAACCCCATTACCAGATTATCGTGGACCGCCATGACAATCTCGACACGCTCACCGTGCGGGTGGAGGTGGGGGAACATCTGTTCTCGGACGAAGTCAAGAAACTGCAGGATTTCGAGAAGCGCATCGAGTATGACATCAAGGAAACCCTGGGCGTCTCCGCCAGAATCAAACTGGTTGAACCCAAGACCATCGCCCGAAGCGAAGGGAAAGCCGCCCGGGTGATCGATAATCGCAAGATCTGACGTGGCACCTTTTGTATGAAGCAAGCGGCCGCAGGCCATCACAGAATTTTTCAGCCAAGGAGGGATTCATGCAAGCGGAACAAATCTCCATTTTTCTCGAAAACAGGGCCGGGCGCCTGTCCGAAGTCACCGGCATTCTTGCGCAGGCCGGCGTGAACATCCGGGCACTGGCGCTTGCGGACACTTCCGATTTCGGGGTGCTCCGGCTGATCGTCGATGACAATGCCAGGGCCGAAGCCGCCCTGAAGAAGGAAGGCTTTACCGTGGGAAAAACCAAGGTGGTGGCCGTCGAAGTCAGCGACCGCCCCGGCGGGCTCCACAACATTCTGGAAACCCTCAAAAATTCCGGGATCAATGTCGAATATATGTACGCGTTTGTCCGGCAGAGCGGGGACAACGCCATCATGATCTTCAGGTTCGACCAGACCGACGAGGCCATCCGCGTGTTGTCCGCCAACAACATATCCGTGATCAACGGCGCCAACCTGTATACGTTGTAGCGAAACATCGGCCCGCAGGGCCGCACAAGTTCGATTACGGCCGCTGGGGCCGATCGCATAAACAGACCATGAACTTTCCTTAAAAGGAGAAAAGCCATGATTTCAAACACCCGTTTACGTCCGCTCCTGACGGCCGTCTGTCTGGCCGCGGCCCTGTGCATGCTGCTGGTGTCCTTTGCCGGCGCCGAATCCGACAAAAAACCCTATGTGATCGGCGGGATCTTTGCCGTAACCGGGCCGGCCTCATTTCTGGGCGACCCGGAAAAAAAATCAATGGAAATGGCCGTCGATGAAATCAATAAGGCCGGGGGTGTGGACGGGCACATGCTGGAGGCGGTGATTTATGATACCGAGGGGGATCCGGCCAAGGCCAATTTGAATGCGGGCAAGCTCATCAACAAGGACGGCGTCATCGCCATCGTGGGCCCCAGCCTGACCCCCACCACCCTTGCGGTCAAACCCATGGTGGAAAGAGCCCAGATCCCCTTCGTCAGCTGCGCGGCCGGCAACAAGATCGTTGAACCGGTGAACCCCTGGGTGTTCAAAACCGCCCAGAGCGACATCCTGGCGGTATCCGCTATTTACAACCACATGAAGTCTGCCGGCATCAAAAATGTCGGCATCATCACCGTGGAAAATGCGTTTGGTGAAAGCGGCCGTGAGCAACTGATCAAGCAGGCCCCGGACTTCGGGCTGAACATCGCTGAAAAAGTGACCTTCGGCGCCAGCGACACGGACATGACCGCCCAGCTGACCAAGCTGCGGCAGCAGAATCCGGATGCCATCGTCTGCTGGGGGACCAATCCCGGTCCGGCCGTGGTGGCCAAAAACGCCCAGCAGCTCGACATCAAGATCCCCCTCTATCAGAGTCACGGCGTGGCCTCCCCGAAATTCATCGAACTGGCCGGAGACGCGGCCGAGGGCATCCTGCTGCCCACCGGCAAGATCCTGGTCGCCGATCTTCTGCCCGACAGCGATCCCCAGAAGAAGGTGCTCATCGATTACATCTCCGCTTATGAAAAGAAATTCAACACCCCGGTTTCAGGCTTCGGCGGATATGCCTATGACGGAGTCCATCTGCTGGCCAAAGCACTGAAGGGGAGCAACGGCGACAAGCAGAAAATCCGCGACGGCCTGGAAAGCATCAATCATCACGTGGGGATCAGCGGCATCTTCAATTTCAGCAAGACAGAGCACAACGGTCTGGGCCCGGATGCCTTCGTGATGGTCAGAATCAAAAACGGCACATGGGAACTCGTGGAATAACCCAGATACCCCAAAGTGCAGTTGATCTTGTCATATTTGGCTTGACTAAAATATTTGGAATAATGGAATGATGGGCTTGGGACGGATTCGACTTTCACCGCCCATGATTCCAACATTCCATTATTCCATTTCCCCTATTCCCGGAATTTGACATGATTTTGGGATAGATCGGCGACCATAACCTGTTTTATCAAAGCCATCTGTCGGATACGTATGCAGGAACTTCTCCAGTATTTTTTTTCCGGAATCACCAATGGCGCCATTTACGCGGTCATCGCCATCGGGTTTTCCATGCTGTACCGCTCCACCGAGCTGATCAATTTCGCCCACGGCGAATTCGTCATGCTGGGGGCGCTTTCCATGGTGACCCTGACCAGCGCGTTTAAATTCCCGGTCCCGGCCGCCCTTCTCATCACCGTACTGGGGGTGGGGGCGGCCGGGCTGGTGTTTGAGCGGCTGGCCATCCGGACCGTGGCAGAGCCCCAGCCCATCGTCTTGATCATCATTACGGTGGGGGCCTCCATCTTTCTGCGGGGAATCGGAATGCTGGTCTGGGGAAAGGACGCCCATACCATCCCCCCTTTTTCCGCCCACCCCCCCGTCGATGTGGCCGGCGCCAAGCTGCTGGCCCAGAGCATCTGGATCCTGGTCATCGTCTTTTGCGTCACGGCCGGCCTGCACCTGTTTTTCAAAAAGACCCTGACCGGAAAGGCCATGACCGCAACCGCCATCAGCCGGCGGGCCGCATGGATCGTGGGCATCCCCGCTAAACTGATGGTTCTGTTCGCGTTCGGCCTGAGTACCGGTCTGGGGGGACTGGCCGGGGTGATCATCGCGCCCATCACCATGTCCAG
Source organism: uncultured delta proteobacterium (assembly GCA_963826785.1). GTDB lineage: Bacteria > Desulfobacterota > Desulfobacteria > Desulfobacterales > Desulfosalsimonadaceae > CAWGYD01. The sequence continues at coordinate 750,089 of CAWGYD010000001.1, read as the reverse complement.
CTATGACATGGGAACCATGCTGGGCCTCAAAGGATTTTGTGCGGCCATGCTGGGTGGGCTGGGCAGCCTGTGGGGATCCCTGCTGGGCGGTTTTCTGCTGGGCATTTTAGAGGCCATGGGCGTCGGTCTGGTTTCTTCGGGATTAAAGGACGCCACGGCCTTTCTGCTCCTGCTGCTGATCCTGTACGTCCGCCCCGGCGGACTGATCAGTTCTGCCAATGTCAACCGGTTTTAATTTAAGGATGCCCCGCACTTGGTAAATGATTCCGTTTGGCCAATCCGGATCGGATACGGGCTGTTTATTCTCGCTGTCGTGCTGACCGGTACGTTCGTCGACAATCTGTACAATATCCAGTTGCTGATCTTCATCGGGATCAATACCCTGCTGGCACTTGCGCTCAACATGCTCATGGGGTACGCCGGCCAGATCTCCCTGGGGCATGCCGCCTTCTATGGTATCGGCGCCTATGTCACGGCCATCCTGACGGTGCACTACAGCATATCCCCCTGGCTGGCGCTGCCCGCCTGCATCCTGGCGGCCATGCTGGTCGCCTGCATCGTCGGCATCCCCACGCTGAAGCTGTCCGGCTACTACCTGGGAATGGGGACGCTCGGCTTCGGCATGATCGTCAATATCGCCTTCAGGGAGTGGAGCAGCGTTACCGGAGGGGCGTCCGGATTCGTGGGCATCCCCCCGCTGGAACTGGGGCCGATCTCCTTCGTGTCGGCTCGAAATTACCTCTACCTGGTGTGGGGATGTGTTCTGCTCAACATCATCATGTGCCGGCGCATCATCAATTCGCGCGTGGGACGTGCGCTGCGGTCCATCCATGACGGGGAATCCGCGGCGGCCGCAGTCGGCGTCAACACCCAGCAGCTCAAACTCCAGATATTTGTGCTCAGCGCCGCCATCAGCGCCCTGGCCGGCTTTCTCTATGCCCACCTGGTCTACTTCATCAGCCCGGGGACTTTCGGGTTTCTCTCTTCGATCCGCATCGTCACCATGGTGGTTATCGGCGGCATGGCCAGCATCTGGGGGGCGATTTTAGGCGCATCCCTTCTGACGCTGCTGCCGGAGTGGCTCCATGCGTTCTCCGAATTTGAAATGGTGGTCTACGGACTGATCCTCATGGTGGTGATGATTTTCATGCCCCGGGGGCTCTTCCGGGGCATCATAGACCTTTTCGAACGGATGGTGAAAAAGCATGCCGCCTGATGCGCAAATTCTAAACGTCGGCCGTGTCAGCAAATCATTTGGCGGGGTTGCCGCGCTGACGGATGTCAGTTTTGCAATTGCCCGGGGTTCCGTTACCGGGCTGATCGGCCCCAACGGTGCGGGCAAAACCACCCTGTTTAACCTGATTACCGGCATCTTCCCGGTTGATCAGGGCACCATTCATTTAAACGGACTGCTCATCAACCGGAAAAAAGTCTATGAACTGGTTGTGCTGGGCATCGCCAGGACCTTCCAGAACGTGGAGCTGTTTGAAAGCATGACCGTGCTGGAAAACGTCCTGGTGGGCCAGCATACGAAAACCCGCTGCGGCATGTGGGGAAGCATCCTGCGCCCCCCCGGTGTGGCCCGGGAGGAACGCCGGTCCCGGAAAAAAGCGCTCGAATACCTGGACTTTGTCGGACTGGCCGACCACGCCGATAAAAGAAGCGGCGATCTTCCCTTCGGCTGGCAGCGGCTTCTGGAGGTTGCCCGTGCCATGGCATCGAAGCCCGAACTGCTGCTGCTGGACGAACCGGCCGCCGGGCTGAACATGGTGGAAACCCGGAAACTGGGCGGCCTGATCCGAAAAATCCGCGAAAGCGGCGTGACCATCCTGCTGGTGGAGCATGACATGAGCCTGACCATGGATATTTCAGACACCATCGTCGTCCTGGACCAGGGAAAAAAGATCGCGGAAGGTCCGCCCCGGCAAATTCAGGAAAATGAGGCCGTGATGGCGGCATATCTGGGAACGAAAAAATAGCTTAAGCCATGCTTCGCATCCGAAATCTCAAATGCTACTACGGCAAGATCATGGCGGTCAAAGGCGTGAGCCTTTCCGTCAAGAAGGGGGAGATCATCTCCCTGATCGGCGCCAACGGATCCGGCAAAAGTACGCTTTTAAATGCCATATGCGGCCTTCTGCCGGACTGGGAAGGGGAAATCCGCTACGAAGACAATACCCTCAAAGGCATGGAGCCGCCGGCGGTGGTGAAAAAGGGGATCAGCCTGGTACCGGAAGGCCGTTGGATATTTCCGCCGTTGAGCGTCATGGACAACCTGAAGCTTGGCGCCTACATCCTGTACCGCAGCCGGGAGCGCCGGGCGGTCGACGACCAGCTCGAAAATGTCCTGGCCCTGTTTCCCAAACTCAGGGAACGCGCGGGGCAGGCGGCCGGGACGCTCTCGGGCGGCGAGCAGCAGATGCTGGCCATCGGCCGGGCCCTGATGGCCAGACCGAAACTGCTGCTGCTGGATGAACCCTCCATGGGGCTGGCCCCGCTTATCGTGGAAACCATACTGAAAACCATATCCACCCTTCGGTCCGGGGGCATGACCGTCCTTCTGGTGGAGCAGAACGCCCAGGCGGCCCTGCAGATCGCCGACCGGGGATACGTGTTTGAAACCGGCAGCATCGTGCTGCAGGGGCCTGCCGCCGACCTCCTGGCGGACAAAGATGTCAAGCGGGCTTATCTGGGCAAGGATTACGGAGATTTTGATGATGAAAGATGACGGTTTTTTAGATCTGGACCTGGAGGAAAAACAGCAGCTGCAGCTGGAGCGGCTGCAGAGCACCCTGAACCGGGCCTACCGCAATGTCCCGTTTCATCAGCATCGGTTGATGGAAATGCGCATCGACCCCTCCGGGATCGAGCACCTGTCCGACATCGCCTCCCTCCCCTTCATGGAACGGGAACACTTAAGCGAAAATTACCCCTATGACCTGTTTGCCGTTCCCCTGCGGGATATCGTGCGCATCCACACCGCCCCCGGGACCACCCGCAATCCCACCGTCAGCGGGTACACCCTGCAGGACCTTTCTTCATGGAAATCGATCCTGGCCCGGTCGCTCACCGCCGCCAACGTCACCCCCCATGACATCCTGCAGATCAGCTTCAATCCCGGGCTGGCCAACTGGGGCCGGGACTACAAGGACGGGGCCGAACGCATTGAAGCCGGCGTCATCCCCAATACCCCCCTTTCCACAGAAAAAAAACTGATGGTCCTGCGGGACTACAAGACCTCCGTCCTGGTCACCACCCCGGCCTCCGCACGCCATCTCCTGGAGCACATCAGCGCAAACCGGATGGATCTCGACATGCTTCATTTAAAAACCCTGATTCTTGCCGGAGAGGCCATAGATGAACAGACGCGCGAAATGATGGAAGCGCAGTTCCGGGTTTCCGTGTGGATGCACTACGGACTTTCAGAGGTGCCCGGGCCGGCCATCGCATTCGAGTGCGAACACCACAGGGGGCTCCACATCCATGAGGACCATTTCCTGGCCGAAATCGTCGATCCCGGCACCGGAGATGTCCTGCCGGAAGGACAATGGGGCCAACTGGTCCTGACCTCCCTGACCACACGTGCCTTTCCCCTGATACGATTTAAAACAGGAGACCGGGCCCGGCGGATGGATCAACCCTGTCCCTGCGGCAGGGACCTGGCCCGGATCGAATGGGCGGGGGAGCGGACGGATGACATGTTCACAATTGACGGCGTCAATGTCCATGAGCAGCAGATCCGGAGCAGCCTGCGCCAGCTGCTCGGCATTGATCCGGAAACCGCCCGCTGCGGCATCATCCGCCAGGATGACCGCAGCTGCCTGGAAGTGTGGATTCCGGTTTCCGACCAGATATTTTCAGATGAAATAAAAGGATTGGAACGGCTGATTCATCGGGCGGCAGACAGCCTGTGCGAAACCGCGGGGGTGCCGGTGATTATCCGCCTGAAAGAAAAAAAAACGGGTTGATCTTTATTCCGCCACTTCAAACGATACGATATTGATTTCCATATTATCCGGCAATTCCGGCGCATTGCCGCTCTGGTCCATCAGAAATGCAACGCCCCGGAAGCTGAAGTCTTCCTCTCCCCCAACGGCCAGGTAGCTGATGATGTCCTTCTGATCGGGCGTCTTTTCGTAATCGGAAATAAACCATTTGCCGTTGACCAGAATCTCTCCGCAGGATCGGCAGTAGCCGGTGACCACGATCTTCTTTAGATCCACATTTCCCACGTTCTTTATCTTCCCCTTGGCATCGATCACGTATGAATGGTCCGTATCCTGCCGCAGAACAAATTCCTTTTCAGATACCACGACTTTTCCTTCCTTTTTCTGACCACAGGAAAACAGAAAAAGGCCGATGATGACCATGGACAGAACCAGAACTGCCGGTTTGATCGAAACTTTCATAAATTTACTCCTTTGGTGGCGTATTTCTGCAACAGGCAATTACCGCAACGACCGCATGTTCGCATCTATACTTTTCAACCCTATGTTTTCTAATGTATTTCCTTAATAATTATCATCAATTATCAAACATAATAAAGCCTCATGTGTCAATACAAATTATCAGAAATTATCAGCCTGACCGCATGCCGCAGTTGCAAAAAATCGGGGCAGATTCTCGGCGATAGTGGATTGACGCGCCCCGGTTTCCGCTTCCAATTTTTAACAGCTGATAATAAAGCATATTTTTTTACCCGCCTGAAATAATTTTTCTTGCCTAACCCTGTTCGCTCATATAAGTTGAATTTTGTTAGTGCCCGTCCATAGCGATTTCAAAGAGATGGAAGGTCACGTCCACCTGGTTCTTCTGATGAAAGGGGGAGTCGATGAAAAGACTGCTATCGGTTGCCATCCTGTTTTTCTGCCTGCTCTTTTGCGCCGCCCCGGCGTTGCCTCAAACGGATAATCTCTTATACAATGGCGGATTTGAAAAGAAAAAGACGGACAATATTCCGGAAGGGTGGGAAATCAAGCAGTACCGGGGAACATCCGCGGAGTTCGGATTCGATAATGCGGAGAAGCATTCGGGCGACTATTCCTACCGGATAAAGCTGAACGCACCGGGCGGCAGTTTCCTGCTGTACCCGGAACATTTTATCGGCAACATCAAGCCCGGCAAAACTTACCAGGTCAGCGTCTGGGTGAAAGCGAAAAACCTGGGATACAGCCCCAATTTCATCGCCCCGGCCATCCGCTTCAATTTTCGTCCGGACCGCCTCGTACCGGTCCCCGTAGTCGACCTGATGTTTACCATGAAGGGGGAAACGGAATGGAAGAACCTGGTCCTGACCGGGACCGCCCCCCCCAACGCAGATGTCATCACCCTTGATTTCCTGTTCACCAACGGCACGGTCTGGCTGGATGACGTGGTTATCAAGGAGGTCACCGAGTAAGCAACAACCGAAACACGCCTCGGGTTGCCCTCAAATTAACCGAGCAGATCTTCTTTCAATCGTTTCTGTGTGGGCCGATCCACCCCCGCCTTCTCGGCCAGGTAGTCCGAGGGGGTCCCATAATTTTTTTCGATATAATCGAGGACGGCGTCGATACATTCCCTCGGCGCAGTCAGATACGGGAATAAAATGTCCGGATCGACCCCGTAGGCTGCGATCATTTCGTGAATCTTGGGCAGCAGGTCCGCGATGTAAACATTGGACAGCTGATGATCCGCGATCACGGTTTCCCGGTCCACCCCCAGCATCAGCAGGATCAGTGCGGCGCAGGTTCCGGTGCGGTCCTTGCCGCCGGTACAGTGAAACAGGATGGGCCGGCGATCCCCGTTTGCCATGTGGTTGATGACATCACCCCAGACGCCGGCATATTCCTCCAGGTTGTTGATGTACCCGTTCACCATGAAATCGGGGGTCAGCCAGCTGGCATCCCCTTTTTTCAACCGCTCCATGGCCACCACGAAATCAAATTCCCCATGGATCACCGGCAGGTGAATCCGCCGGATGCCGTTATCCGGCAGGCGATCCGGTGAATTCTCGGCCTCGGAAATGGTCCTGAAATCAAAAACATGGCGGATCCCCATCTGTTCAAACCGCAGGTGATCGCGATCGCTCAATCTCGCCAGGCCGTCGGAACGAAATATCCGGCCCCATTTCACCCGCCGGCCGTCTTCTGCGGGGTATCCGCCCAGATCCCTGAAATTCACCGCACCATCCATGCAGATCCGCCGCTCGGCCGCCAGAAAAGAAGGGCCGTTTTCCTCCCGGATCTCAAAGAAATACCGGACCACCGGATCCAGACCGGAAATGCGGATACAGCCGGCATTCGATTCATCTGCCGAAATAACGCGCTGCGCAGATTCAGCCGGACTTTTTGCCCTCACATGAATTTCGGGAGCTGCTTCCGGCGGCTCCCAGCAGATCTCGACCGTTTTGCCGTCGATCCGCTCGACTCCCGCACCTTTCAGGGATAATTCTTGCTTGTTTTGTGCCATGTAACATTTTCCTGATTTTATTGATTTCATCGAGATATAGTCAATTTTGAGGCCAAATGCCATTTAAAAAACCCGTGGCCTGCGATACCGCTGCTTTACCTGCGCGCATTTTCGGGGCATGCCCATCGATCAGACCATAAAAATCCGATTTTTGCCCTTTCACGGCATCAGGTAAAAGACCCGGGGATAACCGGCCTTGATCCGCTCCGGGTCAAACGGCATGGACCGCATCCCCCCTTCCCGCCACACGCGGATGCCGTCATCATAATGCGGACTGGCCGGGTTTCCCGACTGCCCCCCGCTGTTGATGATGAACATCGGCTCCTCCAGGGCGAAATCGACCACCATCCGCATGGCCGGAACCAGCCACACATTGAAATTCTGCCCCCTGAAATACCCCGCCACATTCAAGGTGTTGTAATCGCCGCCGGCGGGATACGGCCCCCGGTCGGTATACAGGCCCAGAAGCGACACGGCCGGGCGCTGCCAGAAGGCCAGAAACGGCTTTGCCTGGGAGGAAGCGGTTTCCCAGCGGTACTGGTGGAGCCTCCCCCATCGCCATGTGGAGCGGTCCGGCCCCATTTCGCGGACGGCAAAACAGATGGTGTCGGCCAGCGATGCGGCGATGATGTCCGCCTTGGTCTCGATGGGTGCTGTGTTCACATCATCCCAGAACGGGCTGTCCGGTCTTCCCAGCAGGTGATCCTGGTCCGCCGGATAGAATGCCTGAATCAGGGAAATGAAGCTGTCCCACGCATTTGAGTCCTCCGGCCCCAGTTCGTCCAAAAAGGTGTTTTTAATAAACACCTGCCGGAAGATTCCCATCACCGCGGCCTTTGACGAATCAGCCTCCATGTTCCCGTCGAAGGTAAAGATCATATCCAGGGCTTCTTTTGCCTGGCGCCGCTGTTTCGCATCCGGCAGCCCGGCGATGGCTTCGGTGATTTTTTCGTGAAGATCCGAATTGAACAGGACTTCTTTGACCTTCCGGACAAACAGGTCATGCCGGTCATTTTGCATTTCCACCGACGAAATCCAGGTGTGGGGGTCTTTAGATACCAGGAGTTCATGGATTCGCTGGGATCGTTCCGGGGAATACCAGGATGAACTCAAAATGATGTCCGCATCCGGCGGGATCACCCGGTTATTGGCCGTATACACGAACCCGGATTCGGGATCGGAAACGTGGGGGAGCCTTTCGGCGTCCAGAAATCCGGTCCAGTCGTATTCACCGCTCCATCCCGGCGACGGGAGATGCCCCCTGCCGGACCTGCGCAGCGGATAGGTCCCGCTCACCTGCCAGGCCACATGATCCTTGTCCCCGTAGACAAAATTCAACGCCATCAAGTCAACCTGCATCATCAGGTCGCGGGCTTCCTTCATGTCTTTGGCCCGGGCCAGGTGAAACATGGCGGCAACCGACTGGCCGGTCCGGTCCAGGCCCGTCTGGAGAGCGATCCCATAGGGCAGCTCCACCTGGGGGGGAAACGCGAAGTGCTTGGGGCGCTTTTTAATCACATCATTGACCAGAGGACCATGGCGGGTGGATAAGATGGTTTTCTCCACCGGGTCCTTCCCCTTGACCAGAAACACTTCCCGCCGGGTCTGGACGGGAAGCCAGTTTCCTTCATACAGGTAGAAGGTTTTTCCGCCGGACTGCCTTAATTTCTCGATGAACACGTCCTGGCTGTCTCCCATGACAATGGTCTCCCCCCAGGCCAGGCGCCCGTTGTATCCGGCCACGATCCCGGGAACGCCGGGCATGGCGACTCCCGCGGCATCGAGGGACGGGGATCGAAGATGCATCAGCATCCAGATGGGCGGCTGCATCAGGGGAAGGTGGGTGTCATTGGCGATGATGCTCCCCCCTTTTGCCGTACGATCGGGCATGATCCCCCAGTTATTGGAAGCGCAAACCCCCGCGGGCATGATGATCTTCTCCATTTTGGCGCAGACTTCCGAAAGGTTTTTGACCGATTCACCCATGTCCTTCAAATCAAGGTCTGCCAGCACGGATGCCTTTTCAAACGGAAGGGGTTCATCCGGATACACCGGGACCAGCCAGGCGGCCTTGACCGCACCGACTTTTCTGGCCAGCCCCAGGTAGGCGGCCTCCTCCCGGAAATTCATGGACAGGCCCAGATTGAGGAGATAGGCGATGTAAAATGAATTCACCGGCTGCCAGGGTTCCGGGGTATAGCCGGTGAGGCCAAATTCCAGGGGGAGCCGGTCCCGGTGGGATGCAAGGTAGGCGTTTACCCCGCTTGAAAATGCCTCCAGCAGGGCGGCCATGTCCGCATCCAGTGCTTCAAACTCTTTTTTCGCCGCCCCGGGCAGGCCCAGTGTTCGGATATAAACGTCCATGTCCAGGCCGAATTCCCCCACCATCTCCGACAGCCGGCCCTGGCCCAGCAGCGAGTAGGAGACCATCTGGGCCAGCCGGTCCGACGCCATCACATAGCCGGCGGCAAAAGCCAGATCATGATCATTTTTCGCCTCGATGACCGGAATCCCCAGTTCATCGCGCCGGACCACGACCTCTGCTTCCAGCCCGGTAAGTGAAGCCGAGCCGGAGTCCGGGGGGACCGTATCCCTCAATGCAAAATCAAGAAAGGAACTGCATCCGGACAGCACCAGTGCGCTAATGGCAAAAATCAGTACGTTTGTATACAATTGGAGCCGCTTCATGGGTTCTCCTGCGCAAAAAAAGTATAATGTTGCCGCGACCGGATAAATCCGCAAAAGGCCTTAAATATCAAAACCCTTGTGATCATGGGCGAAATGATATACCTTCGGCCGTTGCCGGGCAAGCGGCGTGTCTTTTTATGAAAAATCGTTTCAGAAAGGTTATCATAAACAGGATGCCTCCGTCAAAATCCGGAAAAAACAGGTGCTTTGCATGACCGATCATCATCCGCCCGAAATGCCCGACATGCCTTTCTACAGCCGCGCTCAGCTGACGCCGATCCTTTTTCTTGCGGCCATTTTCTTCCTGACCTTCATCGCCCGGGTCATCCTCTCTCCGCTCATGCCGTCTGTCGAATCCGATCTCAGGCTGTCCCACAGCCAGGCCGGCTCGCTGTTTCTGTGCATTTCCATCGGGTATTTCATCGCCCTGACCGGTTCGGGATTCGTGTCCGCCCGTGTGTCCCACCGCAGCACCGTGGTCGTCTCCGTCATCATGGTGGGCGTATCCCTCTGCGCCATCGCTTGGTGCCGATCTTACCTCCAGCTGTCGGCCGCGGTAATTCTGCTGGGCTTATCCGCCGGCATCTATCTGCCCTCGGGCATTGCCTCGCTGACCTCCATGACCCACCCCCGGAACTGGGGAAAGGCCCTGGCCCTCCATGAAATCGCCCCCAACATGGCCTATATGGCCGCACCGCTGGTTTCCGAAATTCTGCTGGCGTTCATGCCCTGGCGCCACATTATGGCCATAATCGGCATGGTGTCCATCGCCATGGGACTGTTGTTTGCCCGATTCGGCCGTGGAGGCGAATTTTTGGGCAAGCCGCCCCATTTTCTGTTTTTCAAGCAGCTTGCCGCCAGAAAGGCCTTCTGGATCATGGTGGCCCTGTTCGGGCTGGCCATCAGCGCCAATATGGGAATTTATTCCATGCTCCCCCTGTTTCTGGTGGAGGATATCGGGATGAGCCGCCGGACCGCCAACCTGATCATCGCGTTTTCACGGGCTACAGGCCTGCTTACCGCCCTGGCCGGCGGCCTGGCCACCGACCGGTTCGGGGCAAAGCGGACCATTGGATATGCGTTTTTGCTCTCCGGTGCGGCCACTATCCTTCTGGGAGCCGCGAACTCCGATTCTTTCGCTGTTTTAATGGTCTTTCTGCAGGCATTCCTGTCCACTCTCTTTTTCCCCGCCGGCTTTACCGCCCTTTCCTCCATCGTGCCCGCGGAAATGCGCAATATTGCCGTATCCTTCACGGTTCCGCTGGCATTTATGTTCGGCGGCGGAATGATCCCCGCCCTGATCGGCATGATGGGAGATGCCGGAAGGTTCTCCGCCGGGGTGGGCGTCACCGGTGTGCTGATCCTGTCCGGCGCGGCAATGGCGATTTACCTGAACCTGGAGGAAAAGAAACAGACGATTATCGGCGGAAAAGAAGATTAAATGCAACAAACTGCAGGGGTGATATCCTTTTTCACTTGAATTCGCTTGAACCTTCGATTACCGTACACAGCCATGAAGCAAAACTCATCACCATCCGGCGTGGTTTCTATCGCGCTGCTCATTGCCGTTCTTGCCGTGCAGTCATGGGCCCAGACCGTGTTCTGCTGCACCGGCACAACCGGCTATTCTGTTTCCGACTGCTCAAGCAGATGCCTGGCCGCCTGCCCGGAAACCCGGGAACAGATTGAAACGGTCCAGGCCGCCGACCGCTTCTCCACCGGAAGCCCCTCAAACGGATGCCTGAACTTTCCCCTATCTCTGAATCCGTTTCCAACAGCGGACGCTTCCAGGACCATTTTACCGGCCATTATTTCCTGTTCACATGGATACAAGGCCCGCTTTTTCCGGATGTGGCGGTAAATCTGAAAAATTTCGCCGCCGCCGATACCCCTCACCCGCTGTATTCCGACACTTTTTGCGCCCTGCAAACCACTATCCTCCTGATTTGATCACATCCTTTATCAGGCGCTGACGCCTGAATTCCATTTCCCGAACAACCCCGTTTTTTCAAATTTCTAAATCGTGCCTAAACGACATGCACGGCTTTTTAGGTCAAAGCCGGGCCGCAGGAATTTTTCCGACCCCAGGCGCAGCCGCAGCTGTCTTGCGGAGGAAGAGTCCTAAAACGCCCGTATTGGACCCCAAAGACGCCTTTTCGTTCAGGCACCTGGAGGGACAACCATGCACAATGCCCTGATTACCGCCGGGTCCGTGATCGCGTGCGGCCTGCTGCTGCTCGTCGGCGGCGCCGCATTCGCCGGCAGCGCCGGCAATATGGACCCGGCAGCACCCATTCCATCCGCCTTGCCGGAGCCGGTCGAAAGCCCGCTCACGAAGGCGGAGGCCATTTCCCGGACCCTTTCCGGCAATGCCGAACTGGCCGCTTTTGCGCACGAAGTCAAGGCGATGGAAGCCGAAAGCCGCCAGGCCGGCCTGCGCATCAACCCCGAACTATCCCTGGAGATGGAAAATTTCGCGGGAAGCGGCGACTTTTCAGGCCTCGACAACGCCGAATCCGCTCTCCTGCTCAGCCAGCGGATCGAACTGGGAAAAAAGCGGGAACTGCGCCGCAAGCTGGGGGAGAAAAATCACCTGAGCGCTCAAAAAGAATGGGCCGTTCTCAAAAACGAGGTCCTTTCCCGCACGGTGGAACGGTTTTACGCGGTCTTATCGGCCCAGGAAAGACTGGCCCTGGCAGAAGAACAGATCGACCTGGATATAAGCATCCTGGATACGGTCAAGCAGCGCATCGATTCGGGAAAATCCCCGGCGGTCGAGGCCGTCCGATTCAAAAGTCTTCTCGCCGACAGCCGCATCCGCCGGGAAAGCACCCTTCAGGAACTGGCCGCGGCCCGCACGGCCCTGGCCCTGAGCTTTGGGGATGCGCCGCCCGATTTCGCCTCGGTCACAGGAGAACTCAACACCCTGCCGGTCCTGCCGCAATGGGGACAACTTGCGCAGCGGATCAAAACGACTCCGGCATCCCAGTCCGCGGCAAGCGGCGCTTCTGCTGCAAAACAAGCACTTGAACTGGCCCGGGCCGGCCGCATTCCGGATCTTACCGTCAGCCTGGGGATCAAAAATTTCCGTGAAACCGGGGATAATGCCGCAATGGCCGGAATTTCCATTCCCCTGCCCCTGTTTAATCGTAACCAGGGGGCCGTCGACTCGGCCCGGTCCCGGCTCGACAGGGCGCGGGAAGACGAACGCCGCATCCGGCAGGAAGTGCACACCCTGTTGTCTGCGCAATTTCACCGATTGGAGGCCCTGGCCCTGGAAGCCGCCACCCTGCGTGATGAAATCCTTCCGGCCGAAATGAGCGCATTTGATGCGGTCAGCTACGGGTACCGCTCCGGCAAATTCGGATATCTGGAAGTACTTACCGCGCAACAGTCGCTGTTTGGGGCCAAAAGCCGATACATCGACGTGCTCACCGCCTATCACCAGCTGTATGCCCGGATGGAAAACGTCCTGGGCCAATATGACCCGAAAGGAAAAAAATCATGAAAAGAGCCATATCCATCATCGGCTGGATCCTGCTGGCAGTGGGATCGGGCGTCTTGTTCAATGTGTTGGGATTTAATCCGATCCCCGACAGAACCGGAAGTGCGCTGTCCATAACCGATACCGCATCCGAAACCGAGGGGTCGTGCGCAGATAAACCCGATGCCCACGGGCACGGGGAAATTTCGGCTGCCGGACAAAACAAAAATGCTGATGCTGATACGGATGCCGATGCCGGGGCGCACGGCGAATTCTGCACGGAGCACCGGCTCTTAGAAGACGAAGACGCGCTGTGCCACCCCGACGCGGTTTCCCGGCTTGAGCCGGGGCAGGGGTTGAAGATCCGCCTGTCGTCCCCGGATGCCGGGGAAAAAGCCGGAATTTCAGTTTCCAGGCCAAACATGGTTCTGCTGCCCGTCGGGGCGCCCCTGCCCGGCCGGACCGAATTCAATCGCTCCCGCCTGGCGCGGATCACCCCCCGGGCCCAGGGTACGGTACAGCGGGTGTTCATGACGCCTGGACAACGCGCCGCCAAGGGGGACCTCCTGGCGGAGATCGCCACCCCGGAGGTAAGCGCCCTTTCGGCAAGCCTCCTTGCGGCCCTGGCCCGCCAGTCCCAGACCGAGGAAGCCTACCAGCGGGAAAAGGATCTTCTGGGCCGAGGGATTACTTCCCGCCAGGAATACCTGGCTGCCGAAGCCGAATACCGGTCCGCCCGGAGCGCGGCGGATCAGTACCGCAGCCAGCTTATGGACATGGGGCTGTCTTCGGGCGACATCGATGATTTCCTGCGGGACGGCAAGAGCCGCTCCGCGCTGCCGGTGCGCGCCCCCTTTGCCGGGCTGCTTTCCGAAACCAATATCGCGGCAGGCGAATTCGTCGGCCCCGGGACCCACCTGTTCACCATCGCCGATCCGGACCCCCTCTGGATCGCCGTTTTTGTCCCTGAAACCCGGATCTACCAGGCCCGCCCGGGAGGCCTGGTGGAGGCCGAATTCGACGGTCTGCCGGGACAGGTGTTCACCGGCCGGATTTTCCAGTCAGGTGCGGCGCTGGATGAAAAAAGCCGCACCCTGAAGGTCCTGGCCGAGATTCCCAATCCGGATCATGCGCTCAAGGCCGGCATGTACGGCCGGGTCCGTTTCATCGATGAAAAGCAGAAACCGGTTGCCGCGGTGCCGGCGGACGCGGTCCAGGACATTGACGGCGCCCCGTATCTTTTCGTGCGCATGGAAAATGACCTTTTCGAACTGCGGCGCATCGAAAAGGGGGGCGCATCCGGCGAAATGATCCCGGTTCTCGACGGAATTTCTCCTGCCGAGGAAGTCGTGTCCGCCCAGGCATTTGCCCTTAAATCCGAATTGCTCAAGGCGCGCCTCGGCGCATCCTGCGCCGATCACTAAAGGAGATGCGGCCATGAACAAGATGCTCGAGTTTGTCCTTCATCATCGCCTGCTGGTGATCCTCTCCTTTGGCGCGGCGCTGGCCGCCGGGGCATGGACCCTGGCCCGCCTGCCGGTGGATGCTTTTCCGGACACCACGCCGGTCCAGGTTCAAATCAACACCATTGCCCCCTCCCTGGGCCCGGAGGAAATCGAAAAACAGATATCCATCCCCGTCGAACTGGCCGTCTCCGGCCTGCCGGGGCTTACCCACGTCCGTTCCGTTTCCAAGTTCGGCCTCTCCCAGGTGGTGGCCACCTTCGGGGATGACATCCCCATTCTCGAATCGCGCCAGCTCATCATGGAACAGCTGGCCGGGGTGGAACTGCCCGAAGGGATCGCCCGCCCGGAACTGGGGCCGATTTCCACCGGACTGGGAGAGGTTTTTCACTATATCCTTTCCTCGGACAGCCCCCAGCGGACTCTGGATGAACTGCGCACCCTTCATGACTGGGTGGTCAAACCCGAACTGCGCAAAGTTTCCGGGGTGGCGGAAATCAACTCCTGGGGAGGCCAGGAAAAGCAGTATCACGTGATCGTCTCCCCCGATCTGCTCATCAAGTACGGCCTGTCCTTAAATGATGTGGCAAAAGCCCTGAAGCGCAACAACACCAACGTGGGGGGCGGCCAGATCACCACCGGGGGCCAGACCCTGCTGGTGCACGGCCTGGGCCGGGTGACCGGGATCGACGACATCGCCCATGTGGTCATCACCGCTCATAACGGAACGCCGGTGCGGGTGGAAGATGTCGCCGAAATCGCCATCGGCCACGAACTGCGCCGGGGTGCGGTGACGGCCCAGGGTAAGGGGGAAGCCGTGATGGGCCTGGGCTTCATGCTTATGGGGGAAAACAGCCGCCAGGTGACCGGCGATCTGAAAAAAGCACTGGACCATGTTCGCCGGACCCTTCCCCCGGATGTGAAGATCGAAACGGTATATGACCGGACCGAGCTGGTCGACCAGGTCATTGCCACCGTTCGGCACAACCTGCTGGCAGGGGCGCTTCTGGTCATTGCCGTCCTTTTCGTCCTGATCGGCAATTTCCGGGCCGGCCTGCTGGTGGCCGCAACCATCCCCATGGCCATCCTGTTTGCGGCCCTGGGGATGCAGAAACTGGGGATCGCGGCAAGCCTGCTTTCATTGGGTGCCATCGATTTCGGCATACTGGTGGACGGATCGGTGGTGATGACCGAGGCGAACCTGAAACGGCTGACCCAATCCCAGCTCCGGCTGGGAAGGCCGCTTACGAAGGCCGAACGACTCGGCGCCATCCTGGAATCCAGCCGGGAAGTGGTGCGGCCCATTGTCTACGGGATGGGGATCATCGTCCTGGTCTTCCTGCCGGTACTGACCCTTGAGGGCGTCGAGGGGAAGATGTTCAAGCCCATGGCCTGGACCTTTATCTTCGCCCTTGCCGGCTCCCTTCTGGTGGCGGTCTGCCTCTCCCCGGTGTTGTCCTATTATTTTCTGCCCAAACGACCGAAGCTGACGGAGCGATGGGTGGAGCGGGGTCTGAAAAAATTGTACGGCGGCCTTCTGGAACGGGTCCTGCGGCACCGGAAATCTTTTCTGGCGGCGGTGGCCGTGCTCGTGGCGGCCGCTGCCATGGCGGGAATCCGCCTGGGGGGTGAATTTCTGCCCCGGCTTTCCGAGGGGTCTCTGGTGATGAGCGTGGTTCGGCTGGCCGGAGTTTCCATCGATGAGTCGGTCGTCTCCAACACCGGCATGGAAAAACTCCTGCTGGACCAATTCCCGGATGAAATCCGCCATGTCTGGAGCCGCCTGGGGAGCGCGGAGGTGGCCACCGACCCCATGGGAACGGAGTTGACCGATATCTTCATCACTTTAAATCCCCGTAATCAGTGGCGCAAAGCCGACAGCCAGGAGGCGCTGGCGGCCCGGATCCAGGAAAAACTGGGCGGCCTGCCGGGTATCCGCGTGGCCCTGTCCCAGCCCATTGAACTGCGGGTCAATGAAATGCTTTCCGGGATCCGGACCGATGTGGGCATCAAAATTTACGGAGATGATTTTGACACCCTGGTTTCCCTGGGCGAGCAGGTGGAGCATCTTCTGGGCGGCGTCCGCGGTGCGGCCGACATATCGGTGGAGCAGATCACCGGGCAGCCGGTGCTCCAGGTGGCCGTCGACCGGGAAGCGCTGGCCCGCAACGGGGTGGATGCGGCCGAGGTCCTGGACATGGTCTCCGCGGTGGGAACCCCCCGGGTGGGGGACGTGTATGAAGGCGAACGGTCATTTCCCCTGGTTGTCCGGCTCCCCGATCAATTTCGCCGCAACCCGGCCGCACTGGGGGATATCCTGATTCCGGCCGAAAACGGCGCATTGCTGCCCATGAAGCACATGGCCGACCTGCGCCGGGTCGACCGGCCCTCCACCATCAACCGGGAATGGGGAAAACGCCTGATCAAGGTCCAGGTCAATGTCCGCGACCGGGATATCGCCTCCTTCGTCAAGGAAGCGCGGGACCGGATCAGCACCGACATCGCGCTTCCGGAAGGCTATCTCATCGACTGGGGCGGACAGTTCGAGAACCTGGAGCGGTCCCAGCAGCGGCTGATGCTGATCGTTCCGTTGACCCTGGCGGCGATCTTCTTCCTTCTGTTCTTCAGCCTGGGGCGCCTGCGGGACGTGCTGATCATCTACACCGGGATACCCCTGGCCGCGGTGGGCGGAATTTTCGCACTCTATTTCCGGGGGATTCCCTTTTCCGTGAGCGCAGCCGTCGGGTTTATCGCGCTTTCCGGTATTGCCGTCTTAAACGGCCAGGTGCTGGTTTCGGCCATCCGAAACCGCATGGCCGAAGGGGCGCAAATCGGAGATGCGGTCTCCGCAGCCGCCCGCCGGCGGCTGATTCCGGTGCTGGCCACCGCCGTCACCGATGCGGCCGGGTTTCTCCCCATGGCCTTTTCGCTTGGGGTCGGGGCCGAGGTGCAGCGCCCCCTGGCCACCGTAGTGGTGGGCGGGGTGCTCACCTCCACCCTGCTGACCCTGTTCGTGCTGCCCTCCCTATATGTGTGGATCGGCAACGGCAGGCCTGAACCGGAATAATCATTGACCGCAGGGGCGGGCACTGGCCCGCCCCTGCGATATTTGTTAGAAAATTTCCTGCGATAACCGTTTCCATCCGGCCGTATCCGCATCAGTCTTTTCTTTGGTCATCACCCGAAAACAGCGCCTTCTTGAAATTTCTTTTCGTAAAAAGCGGGCACAAAAATGGCATCGGTTCTATTTTTTGCTATAATGGCATGGCCGAGCCAATGGATCGAACTTTCATCATGCAAACGGGGAGAAATTGATGGGAAAGAACACCGATACAGCAGACGATCGCCGTCCGGAAACCATTTTGCAAAAATTAATCCGGTTTGACACCTCAAACCCGCCGGGCAATGAGCTTGCCTGTATCGAGTTCATACGGGACCTGTTGGAGGCGGCGGGGTTTGCGGTGGAGGTGGTGGGGAAAAATCCCGAGCGGCCCAACCTGATCACCCGGCTTGAAGGGAGCGGGTCGGCCCCTCCCCTGATGATGTACGGCCATGTGGATGTGGTCACGGCAGACAAGCAGGTCTGGCGGCACCCGCCGTTTGGCGGGGAGATCGCCGACGGCTATGTCTGGGGACGGGGGGCGCTGGACATGAAGGGCGGCCTGGCCATGATGATCGCCGCCCTGCTGGAAGCGAAGGACAAGGGCATCAAGCCGGCCGGGGACATTATCCTGGCGGCACTGAGCGATGAGGAGGCCGGGGGGGACCTGGGGGCCAAATACGTAGTTGAGCACCACCGGCCCTATTTTGACGGGGTGCGGTTTGCCGTCGGCGAGTTCGGCGGCACCGCCATGTATATCCAGGGCAAGCGGTTCTACCCGGTTCAGGTCACGGAAAAGGCCATCTGCTGGCTGGAGGCGACGATTACCGGCCCCGGGGGGCACGGCGCCATTCCCATGCGGGGCGGGGCCATGGCCAAGCTGTCGGGATTTTTAAAACATCTGGACGAACTGCCCCTTGCACCCCACATCACACCCGTGGCCCGCCAGATGATTCTGACCATGGCGGACCAACTGACTTTTCCCACCAGCACCATTCTTCGGCAGCTGACCCACCCGCGCCTGACCGGATGGATCTTAAACCTGCTCGGCGACAGGGGCAGAAGCTTCAAACCCATGCTGTACCACACGGTCAATCCCACCATCGTCCAGGGAGGACACAAGATAAACGTCATCCCCTCTGAAATCACCATTCAACTCGACGGCCGGATTCTGCCCGGCTTTACCCCCCATGACCTGATCGCGGAAATCAACCGGAAAATCGATTCCGGGGTCAGCATCCGCCTGATCCGCCATGACCCGGGACCGGCTCATCCGGATATGGGCATGTATCCGCTGATTTGCGATGTGCTCAAAAAAACCGACCCGGAGGGAATTCCGGTGCCCATGATGCTGGCCGGCGTCACGGACGGCCGCCATTTTTCCAAAATCGGCATCCAGACCTACGGGTTCACCCCCATGAATCTCCCCCCTGAATTTGATTTCTACAGCGTCATCCATGCCGCCGACGAACGCGTCCCCGTCGAATCGGTGCGTTTCGGCGCCCGCACCCTTTTTACGCTGCTGGAGCATTATCACGAAAGATCTTTCAAATGATATTTTAAATATTTATATACTAAAATCACGGTACGCACCCCACCGCCCCGCCTTGACAGGCCCGCGTACCCGGAATTACGTTTGTTGTGTAATGAAATGATAACATTTTAACCACACGAACGCCTCGGGTACATTCATCATGAAAAACAGACAGGCAGCCTTTTTGCCCGGCAGGGCCGAAGAAATTGTTCGGGAACTGCTGGAAAACGCGGGAATTGAGGTGAACGGTCCCAACCCCTGGGATATCCAGGTGCATGACGACCGGCTCTATGACCGTATTCTGGGCGGAAGCGAACTGGATGTGGGCGAATCCTACATGGATGGCTGGTGGGATTGCGCAGCCCTGGACCAGTTTTTCGACCGGGTCTTCCGGGTTGAGCTGGAAGAGCAGGTCCGATCGGACTGGCGCCTGATCGGATATTCCCTGAAATCAAGGATCATCAATCTGCAGAAAAACCACCGGGCCTATGAAGTGGGCGCACGCCACTATGATGTGGGAAACGATCTCTACCAGGCCATGCTGGACAAGCGGATGGTCTATACCTGCGGGTACTGGAAGGATGCTCCGGACCTGGAAAGCGCCCAGGAGGCCAAGCTGGACCTGGTCTGCCGGAAGATCGGCCTTGAACCGGGCATGTCGGTACTCGATCTCGGGTGTGGTTGGGGGTCGTTTGCCCGGTATGCGGCCAAACATTATGGTGCGATCGTCACCGGCGTCACCGTTTCCCGGGAACAGGTTGAATTCGGAAATGCGCTCTGCAAAGGGCTGCCCGTCCAGATCCGGCTGGAAGACTACCGGCGCGTGGAGGGCCAGTTCGACCGGGTCATCTCCATCGGGATCATGGAGCATGTGGGATACAAGAATTACCGCTGCTACATGGAGCATGCCCGGAAAAACCTGAAAGATGACGGCATCGCCTTTATTCACACCATCGGGAGCAACACCAGCATCACCATCAGCAATCCCTGGACGGTCAAGTACATCTTCCCCAACAGCATGCTCCCCTCCATCGCCCAGCTGGGCAAAGCCATGGAGGGGCTGTTCGTCATGGAGGACTGGCACAATTTCGGGCCGGATTATGACAGGACCCTGATGGCCTGGCACAAAAATTTCGAAGAAAGCTGGCCCCGGTTTGCGGAAAAATACGGCGAACGCTTTTACCGCATGTGGCGATTCTACCTGCTCTCTTCGGCGGGCATGTTTAGATCCAGGACCGGGCAGCTGTGGCAGATCGTGATGACCCCCATCGGCGCAGACCCGCCGGAATGCCGGCTGGTATGATGCGCCGGAATTCTCTTATATGATCGAATCGACGGTCCTGATCATCGGGGGCGGCCCGGCCGGTGCCGCCTGCGCCAAAACGTTGCGCGATGCCGGCATTTCCTTTCGGATACTGGACAAGGCTTCTTTTCCACGGGCCAAGCTTTGCGCCGGATGGATCACCCCGTCAGTTTTTGCGCACCTGGGCACTTCTCCGGAAAAATATCCCCATGGCCTGATCCGGGTCAACCGGCTGGTGTGCCGCTTCGGGAAGCGGCCGATGCCCATCCGGACCCGACAGTATTCCATCCGCCGCTATGAATTCGACCAGTGGCTTCTTGCCCGGGCCGAAGTTCCGGTTGATCAACACCGGGTTGAATCCATACGGGAAGAAAACAACGGCTACATTATCGATGATCGGTTTTGCTGCACCTATCTCGTTGGCGCGGGGGGCACTTTCTGCCCGGTGTACCGAAACCTGTTTCGCCGCGTGCGTCCACGCCCCCAAAAATCGCTGATCGCCACGGTGGAAGAAGAATTTCCGTATTCCCGCACCGATCCCGAATGCCGCCTGTGGTTCTTCGATGACCGCCTGCCGGGATATGCCTGGTACGTGCCTAAACCAGATGGTTTTGTCAACGTGGGGATCGGGGGAAAAGCTTCGGAATTGAAAAAACGGGAAAAGCACATCGGTTCCTACTGGCACGATTTCACCCGAAAACTAAACGATCTGCACCTGGTGCGCGGCAGGTCATATCATCCCCGGGGGCATCCCTATTACCTGCAGCACCGCACCGGCCCGATCCGCCTCAAAAACGCCTTTCTGGCAGGAGACGCCGCGGGACTGGCCACGCTGGACATGGGCGAGGGCATCGGTCCGGCCATCCAAAGCGGCATCCGGGCGGCCCGCGCCATCATCGGGCAGAGGCCCTACCGCCTCTCCCCCCTGCCCGCGCTCAGTTTTTTACAGATCCTGATGCCCTGGCTGCGGGTGTAGCGCAAACATCAGATCCTTCCCAGAAACCGCAGGAGCCCGTCTAAAATGGTCAACGGGTGGGGCGGGCACCCCGGGATGAAGAGATCCACCGGAACCAGTTTGTTGCATCCGCCGCTGCTCTCGGGCAGGCCGGCATAAATCCCTCCGGATATGGCGCAGGCCCCCACGGCGATGACGCACTTGGGGTCCGGGACCGCTTCATAGGTCTGCCGGAGCGCTTCGGCCATGTTGGCCGATACCGGCCCGGTGATAAGTATCCCGTCGGCGTGCCGGGGGGAAGCCGCATAGTGGATACCGAAGCGGCTCAGATCCCAGGCCAGGGTGGTCAGCACGTTCGTGTCCGCCTCGCAGGCCCCGCATCCGCCTGCGCTCACCACCCGGAGGGAAAAAGATCTGCGAAACCGCTTTGCGCCGCCTCGCGTTTGCGGCGCCGGGGCGGCCTGCGTCCCCTTTTCCGACAGAAGGAGATCTTTTCTGGCCGCGGCGGCCAGCCGGTGGTCCCGGCCGAAAACGATGGCCCCCTGTCGGCAAGACCGTTCGCAATCCCTGCAGAATATGCATTTGCCAAGATCGATCTGCGGGTTTCCCCCAATGCGTTTCAGGGCGCCAGTGGGGCATTGAATTTCGCAGGGGCCGGCGCAGCCGGCGCATTCGGAGGAAGCGATAAGGGGACGGCCGGCAAATCGCTCTGGCAGTTCCGGTAAAGGCCCGTCCGGATAGGCCATGGTCTGATGCCCCTGTCGGGTCCGGGCAAGAAGAATATCAAGGAACAATTTTTAAATTCCTTTTCAGAATTCCTACAAATCAAACCCGCAGTAGGAAAGGTTGAAACTCTTGTTGCACAGGGGGAAATCGGAAATCTGCTCGGATCTTAGCGCCAGGGCCAGGCCGAACCAGTTGTGGAAGCTTGGATCGATGATCTTGTAATCCGAGATTTCCCTTTCCCATCGGTTACGGCCACGTGGCAGATTTCCCCCCGCCATCCCTCTGTCAGCGATACGGCCATGTGATCTCGCTTTAGCGGACCGGGATCGGCCCGAAAATCCGATGCCGGCAGCGCCTGGAGCATTTCCTCCACGAACGTGAACGCACGCAGGGTTTCCAGCCACCGGACCATGGCCCGGGCGAACACGTCGCCGGAATCGGTCGTGGAGGGCGGTATCTGGTGAAAGGCATAGATGCCGAAGGGAAAATCGCTGCGCACGTCATGCTCGATCCCGCAGGCGCGCGCGGCCGGCCCCACCAGGCCGATCTCGGCAGCCGTTTTTGGCAATATCTTTCCGGTCCCCTCGAACCGGGCCATGACCGACGGAGATCCCCATAGCAGTTCAATGGCATTTTCGGCATCTTCCCGGATCTTTACCAGTTTCGACCGGAGCCGGTCGGCCATTTGGCCATCGACATCGAAGGCCACCCCGCCGGGACGGATGAGCCCCCGGGAGAACCGGTTGCCGCACAGGTCGGCGGTCAGGTTCAGCACGTTTCCCCGGATCCGGCCGCAGTAGGCGGCCGTGGGCAAAAATCCCACGTCGCCGGACAAGGCACCGAGATCGCCGATGTGGCAGGCGATCCGCTCCAGTTCCAGGGCGATCCCCCGGATCGCCTGGGCCCGGGCCGGAACCCGGCAGCCGGAAAGCGACTCGATGGCTCCGCAGTAGGCCGTGGTGTGACCCGCGGTGGTGTCGCCGGCCGCGGTTTCCATGAAATGAATCCGTCGGATCGGGGACGCCTTTAAAAAAGCCGATTCGATTCCCCGGTGCTGGTAGCCCAGAGATATTTCCAGGTGGTGGACGATCTCCCCCTGGCACTGGAACCGGAAATGGCCCGGTTCGATCACCCCGGCATGCACCGGGCCCACCGCCACCTCGTGGATTTCATCCCCCTTGACGGCAAAAAAGTCGATCTCGCCGATATTCTTCTGCGGATGCCGGCTGTTTTTCGGAAACCGTACCGGCTTGAGCCAGGGATGTCCCAGGGGCCGGATGCCGCGGGTTTCGAAAATTTCCCGCTCAAACAGATGGGCCTGGGGGCACTCCGGGGTCAGCGAAGCATATTCTTCTTTCACCCTGCAGGAGGCCGCCAGGAGCCTCCCATTACGATCATCCGCAAGAACGGCAAACAGCCGGTTGGCCGACTTTTCGGGCCGGGCAAACAGGGCGCAGAGGCGCATCCCGCCGGCCGCCTCATTACATACGGCGGTTTTGAAGGCCTCCGGGTCTACATCCGGGATTCCACTTGATGGAAACGGTTCTGCATTATATGCCGTCAGAAACCTGTCCGGCTCATTTGGCATAACCAAAATCCCGGGGGCGTTTGAATCAGGCATGGACGCCGGTGTTGGATTTCGCGTCATGATCAGACTCCGATGACCCGGGCTGACGCCTCGATCAGGCGCTGCAGCGGGGGCGGAATGTAAAAACCAAGGGACAGGACCAGGATGCACAGGACCAGCGGCGGCAGGGCCGACTGCCAGGAAAGCGCAAGGCTTGCCTCCCCGGCTGCGGCCGGCTCTCCGTAGGCCATGGGAATGACGATCCTGGCCATGCCGACAAAGATGATCCCGAGGGCGGACAGCACCAGGACCATGGACACCCATTGCTCCGTCTGGGCCAGTCCGGTCAGGATGGAAAATTCGCTCACGAAGGTGCCGAAAGGGGGAACGCCGCATATCGCCAGGAAACCGGCGATCCACAGGATGCCGGTCAGCGGCATTCCCCGGACCAGCCCATTGATTTCCCTGGCGGATTTGGTGTGATATGCCGCCAGGATGTTCCCGGCCACCAGAAAAAGCATCCCCTTGGTCAGCGAATGATTGAGGGCATGGAGCATCCCTCCGGCATGGGTATGGCTCCCGGCGGCAAGGGCTACGGCCAGGATCCCCATGTGCTCGACACTGGAGTAGGCCAAAAGCCGCTTGAAGTCGGCCTGCATCAGGATGAATCCCCCGGCCAGAAACATGGAAAAAATCCCCAGCACCAGCAGGAGCTGGTTGCTGTATTCCCCCAGCCCGGCATGGACCAGGATGGTATTGGTCCGGATGATCCCTAAAAAGGCGCAGTTGAGCAGCGCCCCGGAAAGGAGCACCGATACCGGGGAAGGGGCTTCGCTGTGCGCATCCGGCAGCCAGTTGTGCATGGGCGCAAGGCCCATCTTGGTGCCGAACCCGACCAGGATGAAGACGAAGGCCGCCTTGAGCCAGACCGGCTGAAGGGCGCCGGCATTTGCCGCCAGCGACGAAAACGTCATGGGCAGCTCCCGGATGGCCGGTGAGAAAGCCGCAGACACGGCCAGGGCCATGATGCCAATCAGGGCCAGGGCGATTCCAACGGAGCAGATGAGGAGGTATTTCCAGGCAGCCTCCAGGGACCGGCCGGATCTCTGAAAACTGATCAGCGGGGCGCTGGCCAGGGTGGTCGCCTCGATGGCCATCCAGAAAATGCCCGGGTGCCGGCTTGCGATGGCAAGCGTCATGGTGGTCAAAAAAACCAGAAGCGTGCCGGTGAAGATCGCTTCACGGGAGAAGCGACGATCCGCGTCGGGGGCATGGGCATGTTTTTCCAGGTATCCCGAGGCGTAAACCGCCGAAGCCGTGAACAAAATCGAGTTGATGAGCAGAAACAGGAGAGATAGAGAATCGATGCCGATCCAGTTCCCGTCGGCCAGGTCCCCTCCCCTTTTCCATATCCCCCCGATCACGGCCAGGCAGGCAAGCCCCGCGATCACCGGGATCTGCCGGCGAATCCGATCCGATGCGATCCAGTAGCAGGCAATGCCGGAGATGAACGGAATCAGAAGGAGTGCCAGCATCATCATGATCAATCCTTTAAAGCGGCAAGCCGTTGGGTGTCGATGTTTTCGAATTCCCGGTTGATGTCAAAAATCATGATTCCCATGACGAAGACCCCCACGAAAACATCCAGCAGCACGCCCATTTCGACGATCAACGGATAGCTGACCGCTGCGGACAGGCCGAACAGGGAAATCCCGTTTTCCATGGCCAGGTACCCGATGGTCTGGGTGATCGCCTTGATGCGGCTGACGATCAGCAGCAGCCCGACGCCGAAGGTGAACAGGGCCGAGCCGATCACCAGGGGGTCGATGGCATGGGGCATGGGAAGCCGCCACGCGCCCCAGAATGAAACGGCCATGAGAACGACTCCGGCAAAAAGAGACGGCGCATACCCCAGAAGCGGCTCCACTTCCCGTCTTACGGCGGTTTCCCGCAGCGCCCGGCGCATGAGCATGGGCAGAAGCATGCTCTTGACCGTAAACATTGCGAGAATCATCGTCCATCCGTGCCATTCGAGCCGGTCCAGATTGACCAGGGCGCCCAGGGCGCAGATCAGGAAGGACTGCCAGGCCACGGCCCGGATCAGCGCGTTCATCCGGGAGGTGCCGAGCAGATGCAGGTTGATCAGGATCAGAAATGCGATGGTGACTTGAACCGCCATTTGGTTTACCTCACGATCCAGATGATCCCAGACGCGGACAGGACGAAGGCGCAGGCCAGCAGCAGGGGGATGCGGACCAGCTTCAGCCGGGCCATGGACGATTCGATGATGCCGATGATCACGGCCAGAACAAACAGGCCGGAAATTCCGGCACCGGCGTCGACCAGGGGAGCACCGGTGCGGACCGGCAGAAGAATCCCGGTGATCAGGAGCCCGAACACCCAGAGCTTCAGCGATCCCGCATATTCCATCATCGCAAGATCGATGCCGCAATGATCCAGGATCATGACCTCATGGATCATGGTCAGTTCCAGGTGGGTGGTGGGGTCATCCACGGGTATCCGGGCGTTTTCGGTCAGAAAGACGATCAGGAAGGCCAGGGCGATAAAGACCAGCGCGGGGGCGAATCCGCCGGACATGACCTTGTGGTTGATTCCGGCATAGATCGGGGTCAGGGAAATGGCGCCGGTGATGGCGGCCAGTCCGCCGAGTCCGACCAGGAGGGACGGTTCGGCCAGGGCAGAGTAAAAGGCTTCCCGGCTGGCGCCCATCCCCTCGAAACTGGAACCGGCATCCATGGCCGAAACGATCATGAAAAACCGCCCCAGCCCCAAAAGATAGACGAACAGGATCATATCCCCGGAAAAACGGACCGGGGCACCCGCCCCGCCGATGGGGACCAGAAAAAGCGCCACCAGGATGGCGGCCAGGTAAACGATCGGGCCGGTGCGGATCGCCCATCCGGAAACGCTGCTGTAGACGGCCCCTTTCCGGAAAAGCTTGGCCAGTTCATAGTAGGGCTGCAGCATGGGCGGCCCGGCTTTTCCGGAAAAAACCGCCTTGGTCCGGTTGATCACCGAGCGCATGAGCGGGGCGAAAAGAAGGGCAAGAACGGGCGGGATGATCGTGTTTTCCGTCATAGGAAACTCCAGCAGATGATGGCCGCGAGGGTGATGATCATCTGAAGCAGGTAAAGGTGGAGGCGGCCGTGCTGGATGCGCCTGAACTTCGAAAAAACGACCGCCACTTTTATGAAAAGCGGGCCGTATACGCACTTCATGAGCGGATCATCCGTATGGGTTGAAAGGGCGCCCCCCTCCGGGAAGTACCCCGCAACCGGCACCTGCGCGTGTCTACCCGGGAACATGAAGGCAAAGGCCGACATCAGGGGCTGGACAAATGACGCCCCGGTATACTGCATCCGGGGGGTCGGCCGGGTGTAGCCGCATCCCCAGGTGGGGGCGGACACCCGGGACCGGCCGGACAGCAATTTTTTTCGAAGCAGGGTCAGGAGAATACCGATGAGCAGCAGCGCCCCTGCGGCCAGAGTGACCCGTGCCAGGATCGCCGATGCCCGGCCCAGCGGAACGGCCGGCAGGGTCCCGGTAAAACCGGCGGGGGAAACCGCCGCCACCACCGGCCCCATCTTGCCGACGATGAAAAAACCACCCATCCCGACGGCAACGCATGCGCCGGCCAGAATCAGCATGGGCCCGATCATGCGCCATCGTGCTTCGTGTATCGGTTTTTTGCCGGCATGCCGCGGTTCCCCGAGAAAAACCACCCCGTAGACCTTGGTAAAGCAGGCGGCCGCCAGTCCGCCGATCAGGGCCAGGGCCGCAATCACGGCAAAACCGCCAAGGACCATCCGGCCAGGAGATCCTCCGGCCTGGGAAATTGCGCCGAATGCCGCCAGATAGATCAGCAGCTCACTGACAAAGCCGTTTAACGGCGGGAGGCCGCAGATGGCGGCTGCGGAAACCAGAAAGACCAGCGAGGTGAGTGGCATCCGTTTACCCAGTCCCCCCAGGCGGTCGATTTCCCGGGTGCCGGCGGCATGGACCACCGCACCGGCCCCCATGAAGAGCGCCGATTTGAAGATCGCATGGTTCCACACATGAAGCAGGGCGCCGGCCAGGGCCGGCACCGCCAGCCAGTACAGGCCCCGGCTGACCCCGATGGCCCCGATCCCCAGCCCCATGGCGATAATCCCGATGTTTTCCACGCTGTGATAGGCAAGAAGGCGTTTGAGGTCATGCTGCACCAGGGCATAGAGAACGCCGCCCAGGCCGGATACGATCCCCGCAGCCACCAGCATCCATCCCCACCATTCGGGCCAGGCGGAAAAAAAGGTCATCACCCGGATCAGTCCGTAGATTCCGGTCTTGATCATCACGCCGCTCATCAGGGCCGACACGTGTGAGGGCGCTGCGGGGTGGGCCTCGGGAAGCCAGACATGGAGGCCGAAGAAACCCGCCTTCGTGCCGAAACCCACCAGGGCCAGGGAAAAGATCAGGTCGGCGGAAACCGCAGTTCCGGAAATGGCCGAAAAATCAAATGATCCCGACCCGCTGTTGAAGATCAAAAACATCGCGAACAGGAAAGCGGTGCCCAAATGGGTGGCGGCCAGGTAGATCCACCCGGCCTGCCGCACCGGCGCCTTTTCATGCTCGAACATCACCAGGAACCAGGCCGCCATGGACATGATTTCCCAGGAAAGCAGGAAGAGAACGCCGTCAAACGCGGTGAGCGTCAGCACCATTCCGATGGCCAGCATCTGGTAGCAAAACCCGTTGAACCCGAACCCCCTGCGCGATTCCCGCCCCTGCATATACCCGGTGCCGTAAATAGCGGCCAATGCGGTGATGAACAGCACGGCCACCACAAACCAGGCGGAAAGAAGATCCATGCGGAGATGAAAGGAGCCGATGGGGAGATTCCAGGCAAAACGAATATCTATCGGCGATCCCCCCAAAAGAACATTTAAGGCCGGGACCATCCCGATGATTGCCGCGGCGCTCCCCAGGATCGTCCGGACCCAGCGGCCGATGGCCGGGTTCATTTTGCTTCCGGCAAGGGAAACAATCCCGGTCAGCAAAAACAGCCCGAGAGAAAACAGAAACAGCCGCTCCCTCATTTTCGTTCCACCGCAAGCATCGAATCGACTCCGGCTGCGGCCCTGTAGATATCTTCCCGGCTTTTCTGCTCTATGATCGCCTCCATGAAGGCGTCCTGCTTGAGGGCAAAAGCCACCCGGGAGATCAGATGAAGATGCGCCCTTAAAATCGGGCTGACCATGACAAAGAGGGTATGAACCGGCCGGCCGTCGATGGCGTTGAAATCGACCGGGTCTTCCAGGAAACACAGCGTGATCATGGGGTGATCCACATGCATGACAATGGGATTGCGGGCATGGGGAATCGAGATCCCGCCCCCGATGCCGGTGGAACCCAGGGATTCCCGGGCCAGGAGCACCTGGTAGAGGAAATCGCGGTCGGCGATGGGCGGCAGCGGCATGAGGGCGACTACCGATTTGAGCACCGAGGCGACATCGTGCCCGTCGATCCGGTAGAAGATGCCGCCGGACCGCAAGGCGTCGCCAAGGGCCGGCAGGGGCGCGTCGGCAGCGGCCTCCCCGTCGAAAATGCCCACCGGGACATTGATCTTCCGGGCCATGGCCCATTCGAGCAGTTCCGTCTTGTTAAACCGGATCTGTTCGTTTATTTTGTAGGCGGGGAGGCGGCCCTGCTGAATCCACCGGTAGATGGTTTTATCCGAAACATTGAGGATTCTTGCGGCATCCCGGACGCTCAACTGCATCGCTCATTTTCCTTTTTCCCGACGTTATGGAACGGATCATAGAAAGATGAGCATATATGTCACTGCATGAGAATTGGCAAGACAAAATCCAAAAGGGCGGAATCAATTTTTCATGCCGACCATATGATCTGGATTCGGCAAAACACCGGTAAGAAAAGCGAAGATGACGAATTTGCTGGAAGCGCAAAAAGCATTTTACACGGCCGGGAAGGAGAGGGTTTGGAGACGGGTTTTACAGAAAATTGAACTGATGAACGGTTTCAATCCTGGAGATCCGGGATGTAATTTCTTCCCTCACCCGGGGGTTTTCAATGGGAATGACCCGGGAGACCGGCCGGCCGGCCGGGTCGGCCCGGTATTTCCACTGGTCGATGAATCCCGGCACCAGGGCATAGAAACAGCCGCCGGCGCCGCAGCAGGAGGTGTCGATGACGGCCGTTCCCATCAGGTAAAACACCTCCCTGTCCCCATAGGCCATCCGCTTTTCGCTTAAAAGCAAATACTGACCGCCGATGGCCGTCACCGGCTGATTTAATTCCGGATGGACATAGTCCCTTGCCGGTCCCGGCCCGGCGCCCGGCTCCAATGCCAGGCCGGCATTTCTCTTCCGGACGTATCGGCCCAGCCCCTTGAAGGGGGTTTCATCTTTCATTTTGCCGCTGGTCTCCCGTTATTTCTCGTGCATATGAAGAATTTCATCATAGAACCGGTTGCGGATGGTTTCGATCCGCTTGCGGTTGACCCCGAAATCCGAATAGCCCACCCGGGAGGCGGAGCGCACCTGAATCACCGGCTTGTTTTCATCAAAGTAAAATTCCACATCATCGACAAACCGGAACAGGCGGGAGCGAAATTCCGCATGAACATACCGGTCGTCCCGGGCGATCACCCGGCACCGCTTCATGCCGTCGAGCACCGATATAAGGGCCGCGCTGGCGGTTTGACGCGAGGTGGCATACTCGATGGGGGAAATCGCATGCTTCTTGTCAGTGGCGTATGACGAAACGCAGTTGGGCGAGTCCGGGCAGGGTTTGAGCGTGCCACCCTGGATGCCGGTGTCGCCGGCACTGCAGCCGAAACCCAACACGAAAATGCCGACACAGGTGGCCACCCGTAAATCTCTTATCATGGGAACTCCCTTCAGGGTTTTCCGGGATAAACGGAAAACGCGCAATAATAGTTCAAACAAGATTTTATCACAGGAAATGTCAAATCGCGCCCACTTATCCCGGCGTGAAAAATGTTGAAAATGCATTGTTGTCCCGTTTTCATTCAAAGGCCACCAGCACTTTCCGGCTCCCCTTTTCCCGGGCATGGTTGAACGCATCGATGAAATCGGAAAAAGGATAAACGGACTCCACCAGCGGCAGCACGTCAATCCGTTTTTGTTTCAAGAATTGCAGGGCAAAACCGATGTTTCCGCACCGGGAACCCAGCAGGGTCAGTTCATTGACCACCGCATCGGCAACATTCACATTTGACGGTTCATGGGATGTGGTCTTGAGAATCACGGTGCCCTGGGGGCGGACAAGGTGCAGGGCATGATTGATGCCCGCCGGGCTGCCCGTCGCCTCCACCACGATATCAAATTTTTCAAGTGCCGCCACGGTATCGGAAAACAGGAGCGCCGGATCCACCTTAAAGACGGCGATCCCCTGATTCTGTGCGATGGCGAGCTTCTCCGGATATTTTCCGATCAAAACGATCTGGGCGCCATAATGCTTCAATGCCAGGGCGGTAAGAAGCCCCATTTTCCCGTCGCCCAGGATGGCCACCCGATCATGGCTCCGGATGTGGACCTGATCGGCAATCCTGAGGGCCGCGGCCAGCGGTTCTGAAAAGACCGCCTCGATGGAGTCGACTTCGTCAGGGACTTCATGCAGGTTGGCCGCCGGGACTAACAGATATTGTGCAAAAGCGCCCTCGATGCCGCGGATGCCGATCACGCGCCGATACGGGCAGTGATATGGATGATTTGCCCGGCAGGCGCCGCACTGGCCGCAGCCGACATTGATGTCTGCCGTCACCCGCCTGCCCACCAGGTCAACAGACCCCGGAGACTCGCGGACCACACCGACAAATTCATGACCGGGAATTCCCTCGAACCCGGAATACCCCTGAAGCAGTTCGATATCAGTGGAACAGATCCCGGCCAGCGCGACCTGGACCAGCGCATCTGAATCCGAAACCAATGGCACGGGGACGTCTACAATCGAAATCTGCCTGTTTTTAAAATATGCGGCTTTCATATGAATACTCCCAGAAATTAACTATAGTGATCTGGCGTCCAAGTGTCGATGGTTATATCATAAAAAGATAATGAACATCCACATGCATGTATGGTATACAGGAGGGCAACTCAAACGCATCCGGAGGCGAAGATGAAGACCCGCATCACCGAATTATTCAATATTCGATATCCCCTCATCTGCTCGGGCATGACCGGCGTGAGTACGCCGGAACTGGCGGCTGCGGTCTCCAATGCCGGGGGACTGGGGATCGTGGCCACGGCCAATCTGAATTTTGACCAGACCGCAACGGCCATCGACCGGGTTCGGTCCCTGACCGACAGGCCTTTTGGCGC
Organism: uncultured delta proteobacterium; assembly: GCA_963826785.1. Classification (GTDB taxonomy): domain Bacteria; phylum Desulfobacterota; class Desulfobacteria; order Desulfobacterales; family Desulfosalsimonadaceae; genus CAWGYD01. The sequence goes on along the minus strand of CAWGYD010000001.1, from coordinate 718,456 downwards.
CAACGTGCCGCTTCTGCTGCCGGGTGCGGAAAAAAAAGCCGAAATCCTGTTTGAAAAAAAAGTGCCGGTGGTCAATTACGCTTTAGGGAAAGGGGACCGGATCGCCAGGGCGGTCCATGCCTACGGCGGAAAAGTGATCGCTACGGTGGTGACCCTCAAACATGCCCTGGCCGCAAGCCGGGACGGCGCCGACGCCCTGATCGTCACCGGGCATGAAGCCGCCGCCCATGGCGGAGAGGTCACCTCTCTGGTTTTGGTCCCCAGCATTGCCGATGCCGTTGATATCCCGGTGATCGCCGCAGGCGGTTTCGGGGACGGCCGGGGGCTGGCGGCGGCATTGGCCCTGGGCGCCGAAGGGATCGCCATGGGCACCCGGTTCATGAATACCGCGGAAAGCCCGGTGCACGCGGCAGCCAAACAGTTCAGCGTGGAAAGAACCGCCCATCATACCTTGTATACGGATAAATTTGACGGGCTTCCCTGCCGAATTATGATATCGAAGGGAGCCGACCGGCTGATCCGGGACCGGTTTTACCTGTTTCGGGCTCTGTTTACGTCCCGGGAAGCGGCTGCGGCTTTCGGATTTCCCTGGTGGAAAATGGCTGCTGCCATCCTGCTGTCCGGCTGGAAGCGATCCAAGCAGTTGGCGCGCATGGCCAATGCCTACCGCCCGGTCCAGCGCTGCCTGGAAGAGGGGAATGTAAAACAGGGCGTGCTCCTGCTGGGACAGGTGACCGGAATCGTTCACGACACGCCCGGCGTGGCCGAACTCATCACCCGCATCATCGATGAAGCCGGATCGGCCCAACAAAAAATCGGCGCGCACCTGGCATAAACCATAGCCGTCTGAAATCCATTTCGGGGGATCGCCCTTGAATATCAAGCACCTCGGTAAACAGCTGATCGGCCCGATCGTGGGGCTCTTCCTGTTCACCGCCGCACTTTACGTGCTCCGCCGGGAACTGCACCAGTACCAGTTCAAGACCCTGCTGACCAACTGGCGGACCCTCTCCTACTGGAAATTCTCCGCCGCGCTGGTGATTACTATGGTCAATTACCTGATCATGACCGGATACGACTTTCTGGCCTTGAGATTCATCCGGATGCCCCTGCCCTACCGCAAAATCCAGGCCGCCTCGTTTATCGGATACGCCTTTTCCAACAACATCGGCTTTTCCATGATCGCCGGGGCCTCGGTGCGCTTCCGGCTCTACTCGGGATGGGGTCTGTCGGCGTTTGACATCGCAAAGGTCATCGGGTTCTGCACCATCACGGTGTGGGTCGGGTTCCTCTCCCTGTCCGGACTGGTGTTTGTGATCCGGCCGGTTGCACTTCCCACGGGCTTTTATCTTCCCGTCGCCTCCACCTTTCCCGTGGGCCTGTTTCTGCTGGGTCTGGTGGGGGCGGCCTACGCATTGACGCTGCTCAGGACCCGACCGGTCACCATCCGGGACTGGGAGATCGAAATTCCCGGGCCCCGGCTCTTTTCGCTGCAGATCGCGCTTTCGGTGGTGGACTGGGCGATCGGTGCCGGCATTCTCTATGTGTTGCTCCCCGCCTCTGCCGGTATTTCCTATCCCGAATTCATCGGGATCTTCCTTCTGGCCCAACTGGCCGGGTTCGCCAGCCAGATTCCCGGCGGGCTGGGGGTTTTTGAAACCCTGATGATGCTCCTGCTCCGCCCCTATGTGTCCCCCGACGAGCTGATCATCTCCCTGCTGGCCTATCGGGCCATTTACTACCTGATCCCCCTGGTGGCCGCCACCATCCTGCTGGGCGCCGAAGAAATACTGGCCAAAAGAAACCTGCTGGGCCGGTTTGCGGAAGAGTTCTACAATCAATGGATTGCCGCTTCCGTCTCAACCCTGATGAGTTACGCCGTCTTCATGGGCGGTGTCATCCTGCTGCTGTCTTCGGCCATCCCCCCCGTTCCGGGAAGAATGCAGGTGCTGGAGAAACTGCTCCCCCTGCCGGTGATCGAACTTTCACACCTGGCCGCCGGCATTGCCGGGCTGAGCCTTCTCCTGCTCGCCCGGGGGCTGCAGCTTCAGATCGGGGCCGCCTATCTGCTGTCCGTGCTGACCCTTATGGCGGGAATTGCCGCCTCCCTGCTCAAAGGCCTCGATTATGTGGAGGCCATTCTGCTGGCCATCATCCTGGTGGCCCTGATTCCCGGCTGGGGCCAGTTTTCCCGAAAGGCCCCCCTGAGACACTTGAATGTCAACGCCGGGTGGATTGCCACGATCCTGATCGTGCTGATCGGTTCGGTCTGGCTGGGGCTGTTTACCTACAAGAACGTCGACTATACCAATGCCCTGTGGTGGGACTTCTCCTTTGGGGCCAATGCCCCCCGGTTCATGCGCACCACGGTGGCGGTGCTTATCCTGACAGTGGTCATCTCGGTGCTGCGCTTCCGCCGCCCGGCCGCACCCCGGCCGACTTTTACAGAGACCGACGACCGGTCCGTGATTGCCCCCATTGTCAGCAGCTCGCCCACGACCTATGCCAACCTCGCCCTGACCGGTAGTGCGCGTTTTATGGTGAACGAGGCCGTTTCCGCTTTCATCATGTATGCCGTCCAGGGAAGAAGCTGGATCGCCATGGGTGATCCGGTGGGTCCGATGAAGGAAAAAATCGGCCTGGCCAGACACTTCAGTGAGGCTTCGGGGCAGACCGACGGCTGGCCGGTCTTTTACATGGCCGATACCGCCTGCCTCCCCATCTATCTGGATCTGGGGCTTTCACTGGTCAAGCTGGGGCATGAGGCCCGGGTCCGGCTTTCCGACTTCTCCCTGGCGGGCGATGCCAAAAAACCGCTGCGGGAATCCTACGAAAGCATCAAGGCGATGGGCTATTCGTTTGAAGTTTTTCCGCCGGAACAGACCAAAGACCTGCTTTCGATCCTGCGCCCCATATCGGACGCCTGGTTCGAATCCGGGCCGCAGCGGGAATCCCGGTTTTCCAGGGGATCATCCACACCGGACGATCTGACGCCGTTTCCCATCGCACTGGTCCGCTCTGGTGATAAGCCGGTGGCCTTTGCCAATCTGTGGCAGGGCACCGGCAATGAAGAAATGTCCATCGACCTGGTCCGATATCTATCCGAAGCGCCCGACGGCATGCTTGATTTCATGCTGATCTCCGCTATCTTATGGTCCCGGCGGATGGGATATGGATGGTTCAGCCTCGGAATGACACCGGCTGCCGGCGCTCAGGGCAAAGTGCTCGACCCCTTGTGGCAGCGGGCGGGGGTCTCCGCGGTCCGGCTGGGCGAACATTTTTCATCCTTTTCGGAGGTGCGGCATTATAAAAACCGGTTCTCCCCGGTTTGGTTCGACAAGTATCTCGCCTCTCCCGGCAGCCTGGCCCTCCCCCCGATCCTGGTGGACCTGGGGGACCTGATTTCCGGCATCTCCCGAAGAAAGCGGCGCAGGTGATTTTTCAAATCGTCGGCGGTTCTTATCCTTTTTCAATGCACTGATGTGCCGCTCAAAAAAATTGCACTTTTAAATTTTTCGTGTTATATAATAGTTCACGAAGCTAAATCCCGATCATAAAGAGATAATGCTTTTTTTATGCTGATCTGAAATTTGATTCGTGATCAATGTTCACAGCAGAACATGTCCAGCATTCTCGTGTACGATTTTCTATCCGACAAGACAGGATTCGTTTGTCCATTCAACCACCCCGGTCTTTCTATTCCCTCAGGAATTCTTACCCGCCCGTTGTCCACCCGGGCGGTTCTCCGCTGTTCATTAAACGGCAGGCCATTGAAAAATCCGGGAAGCGCTCTTCATGGTTTTTCCGCAACGAAGCTGCGTCTGCCCAACAAGAGTGGGCTTGGGCATTACGGATTCTTAGCGTCGATCATTTTAAGCCGTTTAAAGATTTTCAAAATAGTGAATTCGGCAAGGGTGCGGTGCATTTTTAAAGAAACAAAAAGATGAGCAAAGAATGGAGGTGACGGCAAAGAAAGATAGTTTAGAAAAAAGGTGAAACCGGGTGTGTCCGCCGTAAACAAAATGCAACGTCTTTTTTCTATAACGATGTTTTAATGAAAATCAAAAGGAGTGGGGATCTTATTCTCCTCAGTCGAAATGGATTATCACAAAAAAACATTCAAGAGAGGGCGAACAAAATGGCAGAAATGAAAATAGGCAATCCTGCAGTTGTAGGCCTTGGCGGTTTCGGCATGACAACACTGATCTTGCAGTTTCATAATCTCGGATGGTGCGGCCTTGCCCCTGTATTGTGGATCGGTTTGGCTTTCGGGGGGACCGCCCAATTGATTGCGGGCCTGCTGGAGTTCAAAACCGGAAACAATTTCGGCTTCTGCGCCTTTACGGCCTACGGCGCTTTCTGGATATCTCTTTGTCTATTCGTGATCTTCGGGAATAACGCCGAAGTGGTCAAAGCCTTTCCAACGCTTGCGTTCGATGCGCACCAACTCGGAATGTATCTGCTGGTCTGGACATTCTTCACCATTATCCTGTTTCTCAACACCTTCTATCATCACACCGCCCTCGTCCTGTTGTTCGGAACGCTCGTGATCGGGTTTATCGGACTGGATCTCAAAGAGCTTTATGGAATGAAGGCGGCCGGGACTTTCGCCGCCTGGGATCTGATTGTCTGTGCCCTGATCGCCTGGTACCTGATGGCGGTCAGCATTTTTGCCGAAGCCGGCGTTACGCTACCGGTGGGCAACCCCTGGCTGAGACCCGGAAAAAAGCAGGAATCGATGTGATCTAAACCCCATCCATCCGCAAGAAGGCCTGTACACGCGCAGGAATGCATGTGTACAGGCCTTTTTTATGGACCTGCTTTTTCCGGATCGAAAATCAAAAAGCAAAACCAGGACCGATACGCCGCTTATCCCACCCGTTTGACCATGTTCACGGCCTCCCGGACCATCTGGTTGGAGTAGCCCCATTCATTGTCGTACCAGCTCATGACCTTTACCACGTCACCGTCCACCACCTGGGTCATGGTCAAGTCCACGATGGAGGCCCGTGAGTCGCCGATCACATCCGAGGATACGATCTGATCGTCGGAGACGCCCATAATCCCCTTGTACCGGTCTGACTGTGCCTCCTCCGTAAATATCCGGTTGACCTCCTCCACTGTGGTCTTGCGGGAGGTGATGAAAACCAGGTCGGCGATGGAACCCACCGGAACGGGCCCGCGGATGGCCACCCCGTCGAATTTCCCCTTGAACTGGGGCAGGGCCTTGGTGGTGGCGATGGCCGCGCCGGTGGTGGTGGGCACGAAATTGGCGGCTCCCGCCCGGCCCCGGCGCCATTTCTTGTTCGGCCCGTCCACGATGGCCTGGGAGGACGTATAGGCGTGGATGGTGGTCATGATGGCTTTTTCGACGCCCACCCGGCGGCCCATCACCTCCACCACCGGGGTGATGCAGTTGGTGGTGCAGCTGGCGCAGGAGATCACCTTCGCCCCGGACTCCGACTGGTTGACCCCGTGAACCACGGTATCCATATCGTCGCTCTTGGACGGTGCGGAGAGGATGGCGTGGCGCGCCCCCGCCTTGATGTGTTTTTCGAGCTTCTCCCGGGTGGTGAAAATCCCCGTGCACTCGAACACCACGTCGATTCCAAGTTCGCCCCAGGGGATTTCCTCCGGGTCCTTCTTGTTGAACACCATGTATTCCTTGCCATCCACGCTTAAGGTGTTGTCCGTATGTTCCACTTTTTTTCCGTACCGGCCGTAGACCGTGTCGAACCTGAGCATGTAGGCCAGGTTGTCGGGCGGCACCAGATCATTGATGGCCACCAGTTCCAGATCCGGGTTGTCCACAATCACCTTGAGGGTGGCCCTGCCGATCCGTCCCAATCCATTGATTGCCACTTTTGCCATAAAAACCTCCTTTGGTTGCTTGGACATTAGCGATACGCTTTTAGCTGGTTGTAGATATCATTTCATTGAGCCGCAATGCATCGGATGCCGCATATCCGAGTTGATCGTTGTCGAAGTAGCAGTAAACTGAAAGACCGTTATCAACCCATCCCCTTATCTTTTGCGACCATGCCGAAAGCGAATGATCGTCGTATTTTCCGGTATAGGCGCCATCCGGCCCATGCAGCCGGATATAGATGAAATCCGCCGTCACCGTTTCAGGCGACGGCCGCCCGGCCAGCTCAAACATGCAGAAAGCGACGTTATGATCCCTCAGAAGTTCATTGACCCGCTCATTCCACCATCCGTCGTTTCGAAACTCCATGGCATACGCATACCCCCCGGGCAGTGTCCGCAGAAAATGAACAAGCCGTTCCTCATTGAATTTCCATCCCGGCGGCAGCTGAAACAGGACGGGGCCAAGCGTGTCCGCCAGTTCGCCTGAACGCGACAGGAAAGCGGCCACCGGCGCTTCAGGGTCCTTGAGCTTTTTCATGTGGGTGATGAACCGGCTGGCCTTGACGGAAAATACGAATCCTGCCGGCGCCTTTTTCCGCCAGCCATTGAAGGTCGTGGCCCTGGGCAGATGATAAAACGAACTGTTGATCTCCACGCTCTTTAGCCGCGTGGTGTAATATTCGAGCCATCTGCTCTTGGGCAGATCTTCCGGGTAGAAATTCACCCGCCAGTGATCATAGCTCCACCCCGAGGTGCCGATATGGATCTTGGGCGACATGTTGTCCATGAAAAAGCTTCCGGTTTTAAAAAGGATAAGTTTAAATCAACAGTCGCGCAACCCGTCGGGTATGGCCGGCCTGAAGCCCTTTGAATCAATTAGAAGAAGTTAAAAATCCGTCCGGTCAAATTTGCGCCAAAATATTTTACCCCGGCGCATCGGCACCATTACGGTCAAAGCCTTCAAGGTTTGATTTTTGCCATTAAATCAAAATTGCATTTGGAGGCATTTCCCCGTAAGATGGATTTTCTCAAAAACGGCAATTTAGTGAAAGAGGGCCAGAACCGATGGCGCAGCAGCGCAGAGAAATCATCATTTCCAAAGAAGAAGCGGTATTCTGGATGGACGGCCGCGGAAACTGGTTTAATGACGGCGGCCGGTTTCAGCATAAGAAGATCATAGAGCACTTCAACCGCTCCATTGGAAAGGATGAAAACGGATTTTTCATTTCACAGGACAATGGGGAGGTATTTGAAAAAGTCTATTTTCCCTGTGAGGAAACCGCCTATTTCGTCTTTGACGTGATCATCGAAGATGAGGTGACGCTGGTGCTCAACACCACCCGCCAGATCCTGCTCGATCCGGAAACCCTGTTCATCTGCAGCGACATCCTTTACCTGATATACGAAAATGACCTGATCAAGTTTAGCGAACCGGCCATGGTGAAGCTTGCCGATATCATCGAAGAGGAAGGCAGTCATCTGTATATCCGGATTGCCGGACGGCGCCGGCAGATTCCGGAACACAAGCATCTGGAGTAATTAAGCATCTGTAAAGAAAGGAAGAGGGGGGGCACCCTTTAACGGGTGAAGCCAGAAACCGGTTTTTTGTCATAGACGATCAACCAAGAAAAACAAGGGGGCGCTTATGGGAAAAAGGGTATTGCGCACGGGTTTATGCGACCTTCTGGGGATCGAATATCCGATCTTGAGCGCCGGGATGGGCCCCACGCTCATCGGGGAGACCACCGGCGCACCGGTGGAACTGGTGGTGGCGGTTTCAGAAGCCGGCGGCATGGGCGTGCTGGGCGGAAGCGGTTTTACCGTGGACGAGCTGCGAGACGCCATCCGGGAAATCCGGAAGCTCACGGACAAGCCTTTTGGAGTGGACCTGCTCCTGCCCAAGAGCGTATCTTCTCAAGGTGCCGAAGCGGCGGCGGGCGCGGGGGTCACCGAAATGGCGTTAAAGGATGCCATCCGGACGCTTCCCAGTCAATACCAGGAATGGCTGGACCGGATCAGCGCGGAAATGCAGCTGCCGGATGTACAATCCGTGATCAAGCTCAACACCACCACCATGTTTCCCCGGCAGGCGGTGGCGGTGTGCATCGAAGAAAAAGTTCCCCTGTTCTGCGCCGGGCTGGGCAACCCCGGCTTCATGGTTGAGCAGGCCCACGCGGCAGGGATGAAGGTGCTCGGCATCACCGGAAATGCCAAAAACGCCAGGCGGATGGCCGATTCGGGCCTGGACCTGCTGGTGGCCCAGGGACACGAAGGGGGAGGACATACCGGCCGCATCGGGACCATGGCCCTGCTGCCGGCTGCCCTGGATGCGGCAAAGCCCGTTCCCGTGCTGGCGGCCGGCGGCATCGGCGACGGCCGGGGAGTGGCCGCGGCCCTGGCTATGGGGTGCATCGGGGTGTGGATCGGCACCCGTTTTTTAGCCACCCATGAAGGCGGCGCGTCCGCCATCAACAAGCAGCGCATCCTGGATTCCACGGACGAAGACACCCGGGTTTCCACGGCATATACCGGCAAGACCCTGCGGGCCAGCTACAACAAGTTCCACGACCTGTGGGACCAGTCCGGACTGCCCCCGCTCCCCTTCCCCATCCAGGTGCTGCTTTCCTCCTACCTGCTCACCGCCTTTATCCAGGCGGACAAAAAGGAATACGTGGGCGGCCTGGCCGGGCAGGTATCGGGGATCATTCACGAGATCAAGCCGGCCCGCCAGGTCCTGGAAGAGCTGGTGGCCGAAACCGTGGAGATTTTTTCCCGGCGGATTCCGGCGACGGTAAAAGTGGGATAATGACAAAACGCAAGGAGGAAATTCATGGAGAAACTCAAGAATCTGGCCATTCTGGTGGTGGTGATTGTCATCGGGTATTTTGGCTACCAGCATTTCTTTGCCGGTGCGGCGATGGATAACGAAGATGCGGAGGAGGAATATATCGTCACCACCGATATTCCCCCCGTTCCGGCAGGTTGTGAATCCATGGTATCGGATGTGGAAAACGCCGTTTACGGCGCGCGCACCGGCCAGGTTTCGGTGGCCCAGCGCAACCGGATCTACGGGACGTTCACGGACTGCCTGATGGAGCAGGGTTTCTCCAAGGCCGAGGTGAGAGGGGTCCTGGCCCAGATCGAGGACAAGATCAGCAAGTATCAGTAACTTTTAGATTTCATTCCGGATGGCGGCCATCAACTCGTCGGTGCGGCCGCTCTTGGCGCAGTAGGCGGCAGCGCCCGCCGCTTTCATGGCGGACTGCTGGTCGGCGGCATCGAACATGGAAAGGCCGACAATGCGGATCTGGGGCGATTCCGAGTGAATGATCCGGGTCGCCTCGATGCCGTTCATCTTCGGCATGCTGATATCCATCAGGATCACATCCGGACAAATCTTTCGCGCCAGTTCCACCGCCGCTTCGCCATCCGATGCTTCCCCCACGATTTCAATATCATAATGAAAACTCAACAGGGAGGACAGCCCCTGGCGCATGACCGAATGGTCATCCACCAGCATCAGGCGGATCTTGCGGCCGGTCTCTTTTATGCCGGCCGCAGCAGGCGCCCGATGATCCAGCGGCGCCTTTCTCCGTTCCCGGATTTCCGGTGCGATCGCTTCGGTTTCCGTCTTTCCCATGGGCGCCACCAGCGTAAAAGCCGAGCCCCGGCCCGGCGCGCTTTCCACATCGAGGCGGCCCCCCAGAAGGGCCAGACGCTCCCGGATGCTCAACAGACCGAAGCCGGCGACCTCATTGGCGGATTTACCGATATCATCCGGGTCGAACCCCGAACCCTGATCACTGACCCGGATGCGCAAAAAACCGGATTCATCCGCCCGCATTTCGATATTTGCCGATTTTTCCCCGGAATGCTTGACCGCATTGAGCAAAAGTTCCCGGATGGACTGAAACAGCAGCACATTCATATCTTCCCGCTCGGTGTCGAGCTTGGCATCCGCCTGCAGAATTACCGTAAAGTCATGATTTTCGTTCATCCAACGGGCCAGCCACTCCAGAGCGGCGCAAAGCCCGCCTTCATACAGGATCGGCGGGGAAAGTTCGGCGGTCAAGGACCTGGAGGCCTTGATCGTTTTTAAAACCAGGTCCAGGATCTGCTCAACAGATGTCCGGTGCTCCGCCCGGACCCGGTGCTGCAGCACCTCCAGGCCGATCTTGGCCCCCACCAGGAGCTGCTGGAGATGATCGTGTAGAAATGCGGCCAGGCGGCGGCGCTCCCGCTGTTCAGCCAGGGTGAGTTCCGACGACAGCCGGGCGAGCTGCTCCGATCGCCGGAGGAGCTCCCGGTTGGACGCGGCAAGCTCCTGGGTCCGTTCCTGAATTTTTGATTCCAGGTCTTCGTAAGACTTGCGCAGCATGTCCTCGGACTGCATCCGATCCTTTTCAGACCGGCGCAGCGCGGCATTCTCATTTTCAAGCTCCATCAGCCAGCCTTGAAGATTGCGGACCAGCTGCTGCAAATCGTCCGGAAGCCGGCCGATTTCGGATTCAGCCGCTCGAGCCATATGTGCTGCACGGCTGCGGGAAGGGTTGTCGGAAATTGCATTCTCTTTCATAGCAATCTTTCTTGTTGATACCCCGGAGTCGGATGAATGCACATTTTCTGGAAGGGGTGTGAAAAGAACGAACTTTAAAATAAGGTTGGAAAATACAATTTCAAAGCGGCAAGATCAACCCCTTTTTACATGAGAAAAAAGCGTCACCCAAGCGATCCCTTGCACAAAGGGCCGGATGGCCGGGGTCTGATGGATTCGGGCTGAAAAATAAAGTTTTCGCTGATCGGTTTTTTTTCCCGATCTTTTTTTGCATGCAAGAAACGCATCTGCGATTTTGTGCCCTGTCAGAAATTGATTTCCCGACTTCCCTTACATGGAAATCGATCCCCGGCGGTAATCGGTTTTTCCCATCAGGGCATTGACCAGCACCGGATGTCCGTTTGAGGCGGCATATTTCGCGCTCTCAAGGATTTCGTCGATATCGTCATCCTTTTTGATGACGTACCCCTTGGCATCCAGCGCTTCGGCCATCCAGTGGTAGGCGCTGTGTTTGAGCACGGTGCCCACGTCATCGCCCAGGATCACGGACTGGTCACGGGCGATCTGGGTCCAGCCGGCGTCGTTTCCAATGATGGTGATCACCGGGAGCCGATGCCGGACAAAGGTGTCCTGCTCGATCAGCCCGTATCCGGCCGCGCCGTCGCCGTAAAGAAGCCAGACTTCCGCCTCGGGCCGGACCAGCTTGGCCGCCAGGGCGAACCCGGCCCCCACCCCCAGGGTGCCGTAGGCGCCGGGATCTAGCCAGGAAAGCGGTCCCCGGGGTTTGACGGTATATGATGCCGTGGCAACGAAATCCCCGCCGTCTCCCACGATGATACTGTTTCGGTCCAAAGCGGAATCGATGCGCCGGCACAGGTTGAGGGGATTGGCATGCTCGGTTTCCACGGTGGAAAATTCAACGATTTTTTCCTCTCCCTGGCGCTCCCGGTCCCGCAGCTGATCGCTCCATTCCCGCAGCCGTTTCAGGTCAAGCCGGGTCCGGGCGGTCAACTCCAGCAGAAAGGTGCCCGGGTCCGCATGGATGGCCATGTCCGGCTTCCGGTTCTTCTTAAGGTCCGCTTCGCTGCGGTTTATCGCGATGTAAAAGGCTTTTTTGCCGATGCTTCTGCCGTAGTCCAGCCGGAAGTCGCAGGGCATGCCGGCGATGATCACCAGATCGGCTTCCTTGAGCGCCCTGGACCGGCTGTGCTTGAACTGAAGGGGATGATCGGCCCCCAGCAGCCCCCGGGCCATGCCGGTGAGATAAACCGGCATGTTAAACTGGCTCAACTGGCCCGCCAGTTTTTCCACGATATCCACCCGGAGCATGGCCTGGCTGCCGATGACCATCACCGGCCTGCTCGCCGCAAGGACCCGTGCGGCGGCATCGGCGACCTGTTGCGTGTCCACTGAAAACGGCGTGATGGATTCCTGTTCGGCCAGGTCGAGGCTCTTGGGCGAGCAGGCGAAAAGCTTATCCACGTGCCGGCGCAGGTACCAGCGGACGGCCCTCTCCTTGATGCCCCGGGGTTTGCCCGTCTTCTGCACGTACCATTCCCGCACCAGTTCTGCGTCATAGAGCAGGTCCACGGGACACTCGATGAACACGGGTCCGGGCACGCCGGACACGGCGGCATCGAAGGCTTCCTCCATCACCGGCGCGATGTCGCAGTCCCGGGTGATGGAGGCCGACCATTTCACCAGGGTGGAAAACAGCCCGAGCTGATCGATGTCCTGCAATGCGCCTTTGCCTTTCAATGCCGTGGCCGGGGCCCCGCCGATGAGCACCAGGGGCGACTGGGCCATCTGGGCATTCTTGACGGCGGTGATGGAATTGGTCACCCCCGGCCCGGCGGTGACGGCGGCCACGCCCGGAATCCCGGTGAGCCGGGAGACGGCATCGGCCGCAAATACGGCGGTGGGTTCCTGGCGGACATCGATGATCCGGATGCCCTGTTTTTTGGCTTCCACCAGGATGGGGGAGATATGCCCCCCGCAGAGCGTAAACAGAAACTTCACCCCATGGTGCTTCAGTACCCGGGCAATTTGTTCACCGCCGTTCATAACCCCGCCTCCTCGATTTTATAGATGACTGAAATGGTGCGACCCAGCGAAACCGGCTTCGTCTAACACATATTTCTGGACAGACCCTTAGTACGACAGATTCCAATGTTTGTCATCCCTCTTCTAAAATATGGCGTTTGAGCTGGCGGTAGAGGACCACGACACCCCCGGCGGTTAGTCCGACCGACGTGGCCAGGGAGACCACCAGCACCGCGCGGGTGAATTGCCGGCCGGCAACCAGCAGAAAGATCTGGCCGTAAATAAAAAAGCTCACCAGGAAAACCAGGCGCAAAAACGCCACAAATAAAAAAGGCGACAGTACCCAGAAGAGGATTTTGATCCGCTTTTTGTCGGCCGGCGTGGGCGCGTTCATGTTCAGACCGCCATCCTCCCGTGGTTTTCCCTGAGGATGGCTTCGGCCTGGTTCATGATGCGCTCCAGCAGTTGGGCCACCGTGGGAATGTCCCGGATCAGGCCCATGCTCTGGCCCGCCGACAGGGTGCCGCTTTCCATGTTGCCGTCTTTCAGCATTTCTTTTCCCACCCGGCCGGCCACATAGGGGACGATATCCTCGATGCGGGTTTCCCCTTCCTGCTGTTCGATTTCAAGCACCTTCTCGGCCGCCGTGTTGTGGAGCACCCGCTCCGTGTTGCGCAGGGTCCGCATGATCAAACGCGTGTCGAGTTCGCCGCCATTCACCAGGGCCTGCTTGACATGATCGTGCACCGGAGCTTCTTTGGTGGCCACGAACCGGGTCCCCATGTTCATGCCGTCCGCGCCCAGAGAAAGGGCTGCGGCCAGGCCCCGGCCGTCGGCAAACCCGCCCGAGGCGATCAGCGGCAGGGAGATGGCATCCCGGGTCAGCGGCACCAGGATCAGGGAGGTGACGTCGTCTTCGCCGGGGTGCCCGGCGGCCTCGAACCCGTCGATCCCCACCGCATCGCACCCCACCCGCTGCGCCTTTAGTGCATGGCGCACGCTGGTGCACTTGTGCAGCACCTTGATGCCGGCGGACTTGATCTGATCCATGTACGGTTCGGGATTGTTCCCGGCGGTTTCGATGAATCGGATCTCCTCTTCGATGCACACCCGGATGTAGCCGGGATAATCCGGCGGCGTGAGGGTGGGCAGAAAGGTCAGGTTGATCCCGAAGGGCTTGTCGGTGAGCGATCGGCATTTGCGGATCTCCGCCCGCAGGTCCTCGGGGTCGGGAAAGGTCAGGGCGGTCATGAACCCCATCGCCCCCGCATTGGCGACCGCCGAGGTCAGCTCGGCCCTGGCGATCCACATGAGCCCGCCCTGAACGACGGGTTTTTCCACCCCGAAAAATTCCGTGATGGCCGTTTTGATCATATCCCCTCCTTTCTGCAATCCGAAATCATAAATGCAAAACCCCGCCTTGCGCAATCTCCTTGGGTGATCACAGGCGATTTTCAGTTCACGTTCACCTGTAATCAGCACGATCATAGACAAACATATGCATTTTTCATCCCGATTTCATGTCCGGTTCATATTCACTTCATGTTTACGGCAGATCATCCGTTCATTGATTCACATCCATATTCTTTAGAGCCAAAGGAGCTTTTCATGAAATCGCCGTTTCGATTACACCTGCTTTTCTCGATGATCTTCGCCCTGTTCTATGTGTTTCCGGTGCGCCTCGCCTGGGGGGAAACCCGGGATACGGACAAAACCCTGGCCCCCTATTTTTTCATCGAAAACACGGATGAGGGGACAGATGCCTTTCCCCTGAAAAACACAACCGTGACCGCAGCCATCAGCGGCGTCATGGCCGATGTGACGGTCATCCAGAAATACCGAAATGCCGGGACACAGCCCATCAGCGCAACATACATCTTTCCCGCCTCCACCCGGGCCGCGGTTCATGGAATGTCCATGACCATCGGCGAAAAGGTGATTTCAGCTATGATCAAGGAAAAGGACGCCGCCAAAAAAACCTTCCAGGCGGCCAAAAAGGCAGGAAAAAGGGCATCCCTGCTCCAGCAGCAGCGGCCCAATGTCTTTTCCATGGATGTGGCCAACATCATGCCGGGCGACGAGGTGGATATCCGGCTCCAGTACTGCGAATTGCTGGTTCCCGAGGACGGCATCTATGAATTCGTTTTTCCCACCGTGGTGGGGCCCCGGTATTCGGGTATTTCCGAATCCGCTGCCGCGGAAGAAGATCGGTGGATCAAAAACCCCTACATGAAAGAAGGCGCGGACTGCCCGCCGGATCTGGACATCCGCGTCAAATTGTCCACTGGCATCCCGCTGCAGGAGGTGCGCTGCGACACCCATGAAACCGAGATCTCCTGGCAAAACAGCGCCGCCTGCGAGATCGGCCTGACAAAAAACGAAAAAAATGCGGCCAACCAAGATTTCATACTGAATTACCGGCTGTCCGGAAGCCGGATCGAATCGGGCCTGCTCCTCTATGAGGGCCAGGACGAAAACTTCTTTGCCCTGATGGTGGAGCCGCCCAGGCGCATCGTTTCGGAGATGGTTTTGCCCCGGGAATACATCTTCGTGGTGGACGTGTCCGGCTCCATGAACGGATTTCCTTTGGATATTTCCAAAAAGCTGCTTGAAAACCTGATCGGAGCGCTCGGTCCGGGCGACACCTTCAACGTGGTCCTGTTTGCCGGCGGGGCCAGCGTCATGGCGCCGGCCTCGGTGCCCGCCGGCCCGGAGCAGGTGAGCGACGCACTTTCCCTGATCGGCTCCCAGGAAGGCGGCGGCGGCACCGAACTGGCGGCGGCCATGAAAAAGGCGCTTTTGCTGCCCCGGACCGAAAACATGTCCCGCACCATCGTCATCGTCACTGACGGCTACATCGGCGCGGAAAGAGAGGTATTCGACCTGATCACCGGTCATCTGGGGGATGCCAACGTGTTTGCCTTCGGCATCGGATCGAGCGTAAACCGCTACCTGATCGAAGGAGTGGCCCGGGCGGGCCTGGGAGAAATATTTGTGGTCACCGATGCCGAAAAAGCACCGGCCGCGGCGGAAAAATTCCAGGAATACATCCAGTACCCCCTCATGACCGGTATCCGTGTGGACATGGAAAACTTTGACGCCTACGATGTCGAACCCCGCGCCATTCCCGACCTGTTTGCAAAACGTCCCATCGTGGTGTTCGGCAAATGGCGGGGGGGCAAATCCGGGGCCATTACCCTGTCGGGCACCACGGGTTCGGAAAAATTCAAACGAACCTTTTTTCCCGCGGATGCCGATTCATCATCGTTTAACGGCCCGCTCAAATACCTGTGGGCCCGCAGCCGCATCACCCGCCTGTCCGATTTCCCCGCATCCGGAGATACGGATGAAACCGCCCGGGAGATCACCACCCTGGGGCTGACCTACCACCTGCTGACCCGCCATACCGCATTTGTGGCGGTCAGCCAAACCATTGCCAATCCCGCCGGCACCAGTCAGCAGGTCACCCAGCCCCTGCCGCTGCCCCAAGGCGTGTCGGAACTGGCCGTGGGCGGCACCTGCGCCACGGTGCCCGAACCGGAATTGATCTGGCTGATGGCCGCAGTGCTGGGGGGGTTGGTCATCACTCGCATCGGCAGGAAAGGAGCGCCCCTATGAATGGCCGGCCTGCAAAATTTTCAGCCGCGGCCGCGCTCCCCTGGATTTTGATGCTGGCGGCGGCGTTTTTACTCAAAGCCCATTTCAGCCATGCAACCGCCCGGGATCTGTCCTGGATCCTGATGCCAACGGCCTTGCTGGTGGAAGCGGCCACTGGAAATGCTTTTGAAGCAGACCCGGCGCTGGGATATGTCTGCCCGGGCGCCGGAATCATCATCGCCCCGGCGTGCGCGGGGATCAATTTTTTGATCATCGCCTTCTGCGTGGCATCCATTGCGGGATGGCCCCGGTTCAAGACAGCTGCGCACAGGGCGGCATGGCTGATCGCTTCGGCCGCAGTCGCCTATGGAGCCGCCCTTTTTGCCAATGCCGTCCGGATCATCATTTCCATGTGGCTCTACCGGGCAGACTTTTATACCGCGTGGATCAGCCAGCAAAGCGCCCACCGGATAATGGGCATACTCATCTATCTGCCCGGCCTGTACCTGATCCATCACCTGTTGAGAAAGCCGCCCAGGCAGAACATCGCCGGCCGCTTTATCCGCCCGCCCCGACGGCCCTTCCTTCCCTCCCCCCTTCCGATCATGGTCTACGGCGCCGTCACGCTGCTCATCCCCCTGCTAAACGGCATCCACCGGGACCGGACGGCACTATTCAACACCCACCGGCTGACGGTATTAATCGGCATGGCATCGGTCTACATTTTTTTATCATGTGTACGGTTGAGTTTTGTTATCATCAGACGTAAAATGGCCTGATCGAAAAACGCGATTTCACAGAAACCCAAAAGAAAAAAAGATGAAACCGAAAATCCTGATTGTCGAAGACGAGCCGGCCATTGCCGATGCCATCCAGTATGCGCTGGAAACCGACGGGTTTGAAACCGTCTGCCTGTTCACCGGCGCGCCGGTGGCCGAAACCCTGGCGGAATCAACTTTCGACCTGATGGTGCTGGACATCGGCCTTCCCGATATCAGCGGGATCGAACTGTGCCGGCAGATCCGTCAGGTGCATGATATTCCCATCATCTTTTTGACCGCCCGGTCCGATGAAGTCGACCGGGTGGTGGGCCTGGAAATCGGCGCGGACGATTACGTGGTAAAACCCTTTTCCCCCCGGGAACTCTCCGCCCGGGTCCGGGCGGTCCTGCGCCGCAGCGCACCCCGCGCCGGGGCGTTAAAACAACCGGCGGCATTTCGGATCGATGAGCCCCGGCGCCGCATCTTCTATTTCGGCGCCCTGCTGGACCTGTCCCGATACGAGTTCGCTCTTATGGAAACCTTTATCCGTCGGCCGGGGCAGGTGTTCACCCGGGACCAGCTCATGGACCTTGCCTGGGACGCGCCGGAAGCCAGCATGGACCGGACGGTGGATGCCCACATCAAGAATATCCGGGCCAAACTGCGCACCGTCAGGGCGGACATCGATCCCATCATCACCCACCGGGGAACCGGATACGCGCTGAAAGAGGACCTGTGAAACTCGGCGCCCGCATATTCGGCTGCTATCTGATCGTTTTTTCCATCTGTTTCGCCTATCCCATCAACTGGGTGGTGGAGAACCTGCGCAACCGCTACCTGGAAGGGGTGGAAGACCCCCTGGTGGACCAGGCCAATATTCTGGCGGCAATGGTGGGCGCCCAGATGACAGCGGGACAGTTCGATCCGGATGCCATGGAAAATGCATTCAGCGACGCCTACGGCCGGATTTTTTCCGCCCGAATCTACCGGTTTGTAAAACAGTACGTGGACATGCGGGTCTACATCACCGATCGGGACGGGAAACTGGTTTTCGATTCGGAAAAAAGGGATATTCCGGGAACGGACTACTCCCAGTGGCGGGATGTCTCGCTGACCCTGGAAGGAAAATACGGCGCCCGCACCACCCGCAGGGACGAGGCCGACCCGACCTCATCCGTCCTCTATGTGGCCGCCCCCATCCGGATAAACGGCGATATCGCCGGGGTGCTCGCCGTGGCCAAACCCTCCTCGGCCATCAATGCGTTTGTCAGAGACGCCAAACCCGAGATTTTCAAAGTAGGCATCCTGTCGCTTGCCGCAGCCGTTTTCCTGAGCCTGCTGGTATCCGCCTGGATCGCCCGGCCCATCAAGCGCCTGACCCGGTACGCCGATGACATCCGCCAGGGACGGCGGGTGAAGCTCCCCAAACTGGACCGCACCGAAATCGGGGAGATGGGGGCCGCCTTTGAAAAGATGAGAGAGGCCCTGGAAGGAAAAAAGTATGCCGAGCAGTACGTCCAGAAGCTCACCCATGAGATCAAGAGCCCCCTGTCCGCCATCCGGGGGGCCGCCGAACTGCTGGGAGAAGAAATGGAAGCGCCCCAGCGGCAGCGGTTTCTGTCCAATATCCGGCAGGAAGCGGGGCGGATACAGGAGATGATCGACCGGATGCTGGCGCTGTCAGCCGTGGAGGGAATGAAAAACCTGCAGCGGATCGAGACCACTTCCGCCGGCACCCTGGTCCATACCATCATCGAGGGGAAAAGAACCACTCTGGACCAGAAAAGAATCGAGGTGAGCATCTGCGATCCCGGATCCGCCCGGGTGAAGGGGGACACTTTTTTGCTCCACCAGTCCCTTTCCAATCTCATCCAGAACGCCATTGATTTTTCCGAACCCCAAAGCGAAATCGGCGTTGAAATCGTTCCTGACGGCAGATACCTTCAATTCATCATCACGGACACCGGCCCCGGAATCCCCGCCTATGCGCAGGAAAAGATCTTCGACAAGTTCTTTTCCCTGCAGCGGCCCGGCAGCGGGAAAAAAAGCACCGGACTGGGGCTCAATTTCGTCAAGGAAGTCGCCCTGCTCCACAACGGCGCCATCCGGCTGGAAAATCGCACCGGGGGCGGCGTGCGGGCGGTTTTCACCCTGCCGCTGTAATGCCCGTTTTGTCCGGCGGGAATTTTTAAGGCGCCCCCCGCTTTGCTTTTTCCTGCCGCAATGACCGGTGCATCGGCGCAGGTTCCCGCCATCGTCATTTTTAAACAGCACGGATTGTTCGGTTTAACTTGCCGGTGGGTTATTTTCACATTATATTGTAATATCTTAAGCTCCCCTTTGTCAGCAGGTTTGGATGGAAGCACACCACTCCAGAGGTGAACCATGGCTGATCCACAATATGCCCCCGATAATCGTAACACCCGAAAAAATCTAATCCGAAAGCTCTCGGAAGATGAAGAAAAATTCCGCACCCTGGTCGAGCCATGGGCGCAGGCGGTGTGGGAGGCGAATGCGGAGGGCATGACCGTTTCGGATTCTGAAAGCTGGCGCGCCTTTACCGGCCAGAGCGTCGATGAAATCATGGAGGCGGATGGCTGGTTGAATGCGATCCATCCGGAGGACCGGGAATCGGCCGGGCGGCATTGGCGGGAAGCGGTTTTGAGCAAATTACTATTCAGCGACATTTTCCGCCTGCACCGGTCGGACGGCAGCTGGCGCTGGACCCTTGTGCGGGCCGCGCCGCTGTTTTATCCCGACGGTTCCGTCAGAAAATGGGTGGGAATGAACATCGATATTCACGACCGCAAGGTTGCCGAAACCGCCCTGCAGGAGAGCGAAGCCAAGACCAGGAGCATCTTCCGGGCGGCGCCCATCGGCATCGGCGTTCTGAGCGACCGGATCATCCAGGACGTAAACGACCGCCTGTGTCAGATAACCGGTTATGCAAGGGATGAACTTATCGGCAGCAGCGCAAGGATGCTGTACCCGACGGACGACGATTTTGAATATGTCGGCAGGGAAAAGTACCGGCAGATCAAAATGGTCGGGACGGGAACCGTGGAGGTCCCCTTCAAGTGTAAAAACGGCAGAAAAATCGTTGTACTGTTAAGTTCGACACCGCTTGATCCCGATGACCTTGCCGCCGGCGTCACCTTTACCGTGATGGACATCACCGAGCGCAAAAGAGTCGAGGATGCGCTGAGGGAAAGCGAGCAAAAGTACCGGTCTCTTTTCGAAAACAGCCCGGATGCCGTCTTGCTTACCTATCCGGAGGGATCCATTATCGCCGCCAACCCGGCCGCATGCGCCATGCTGGGCTATTCGGAACAAGAACTCATAGAAAGAGGCCGTTTCGGCATTCTTGATGCAAACGATCCCCGGCTGGCGGCCGCCCTTGAAGAGCGGATGCGGACGGGACGTATTCATGCGCGGGAACTCACGGCGATCCGCAAAGGCGGAGAACATTTCCCGGTTGAGGTCGATTCGGTCATCATGGCCGATGAGCCGGTTCGATCCTTTGTCATCATGCGGGACATCACCCAGCGCAAACAAACGGAAAAGGTCCTCTACGAATCCGAAGAACGCCTGCGCATCGCCACGCAATCCGCGGATATGTACGCCTGGGAAATCGACCTGAACACCGAAAGGGTGAAGTGGTCCGAGAATGCCCAAAGCCGTATTGCTTTTCCTTTGCCGAAAACATTGGCGGAAATCTGGGCGGGAATCCATGCGGATGATATTTCAACCGCAAAGCTCAAATTTGATCAGGCAGTAGAGGGCAGCAGGGAATTTAAAATAGAGTACCGCCTTGCGATTTCCGCCTCGGCAACTGAGACATGGGTCTTCTCCGCCGGTGTACCGATTAGAGATACGACCGGCAATCCCGTCCGCATTGTCGGCGTGACCCAGGACATCACAAAGCGCAAGAGTGCCGAAATCGCCTTGAAGGAAAGCCGGGCCAGATTGGAAGAGGCCTTGTCCGGCATGCGGTATCTGAATGAACACCTGGAGGAGCAGGTTGCCGAGCGTACGGCGCTGGCCGAAAAACGGGCGAAGCAGCTTCAATTATTGGCGGTGGATCTGATTGAGACGGAGGAGAAGGAACGTCAGCGGATCGCAGCGCTTTTGCATGATGATCTGCAGCAGCTACTGGCCAGTGCCCGCCTGCAACTGCAGGCGGCCTCCCAGAGATCGAACCCTGCCGGGATTATCCGGAATGTGGAACGGCTGCTTGGAGAATCGATTGAAAAATCGAGGGGTCTGTCACATGAACTGAGCCCGCCTGTGCTTCACCAGTTTGGCCTGGTCACTGCCGTAGACTGGCTGATCAGACATATGAACGCGCACTTCGGATTGAAGGTGCAGCTGAAAACGGAGACAAAGCAGCAACTCGAGGATACCCCCCTGAAGGTTTTCCTGTTTCGGGCAGTCCAGGAACTTCTTTTCAATGTTGTCAAACATGCCGGGGTGAAAAGCGCCCGGGTAACCCTGTCAAGCAACGACAAAAACATATTTGTCGTCATCAGCGACCAGGGGATCGGCTTTCACCCGGAAGCCCTTTCCCAGAGCGTCAAATCAGGGTTAGGCCTGGTAAGTCTAAGGGAGCGGGCCAATGCCATCGGGGGCGACCTGCACATCGAGAGCGCACCCGGGCAGGGAAGCCGCTTCGCCCTGACGGTTCCGGTAAGCCTGCCCGAAATACCCGCATTGCCAAACTCCGATGTTGAAATTGAGCGGCACGCCCTCATGCAGAAGATAAAAGCGGGTGTTCCGGATGCACCGGCCGGCAGTGAAATCCGCCTGCTGCTGGCCGATGACCACAAGGTCATGCGCCAGGGGCTCATCGGTCTCATCTCCGATCAGCCGGGCATATCGGTGGTTGGCGAGGCGTCTAACGGAAAAGAAGCATTGGACCTGGCACGGCAGCTCAGGCCCAGCCTGGTGCTGATGGATATTTCCATGCCCGGGATGGATGGCCTGGAAGCCACCCGGCAAATCAAGGCCGAACTGCCTGATGTGCGGGTCATCGGCCTGTCGATGTTAGAAGATGAAGACATCGCCCGGAAGATGAAGGATGCGGGGGCCGAAGCCTTCGTGACCAAAACAGCTTCTTCTGATGAATTAATGAAGGCCATTTACGGCATGGCCGGACAGGGCAAATACCGGAAGGATCCCTGAAGGCCGCCGGCTGAGCCGGTTCGCACGGTGAAGGCAGCGGCGGCGAGCAAAACTCTGGGATCTGTAAATGCTATCTGAATTCAAACCATTTGACGGGTACCCCATATGGCCGGTGGATTTCCCGTTTCCCCCGCAATATTCAAAAGGTCTCTGCACTCGCCGATCCCAGATTCTTGCCCTCGTGATTGGAGAAAAAACATCTACCGAGACGATCTGCTATGCTTCCGCCTGTTTTTCGAGTTCATCCAATCGCTTTGGATCAGAAACGGCAACGTCTACAAGCGACTTGGGAATGGAACTCTGCTCGCACATCACCCGGATATCTTTTTCCTGATCGCTGAATTCAAGGATTTCGCGAATGGCTTCGATGTATTCCAGCATTTGGTCAGGCGGAATCTTTTCCAGCGGAGGGCCTGCAGCCTCTTCTTTTTTCCGTGCGGCCGCTTCTTCTTCCAGCCGCTGTTTTTCCTTTAGTTCCGCTTCCATGGCCTGCTTGGCGCCATCGATGGCTGCCGAATCAACTCCGGCCATTTCGATGATCAGTTCTTCAGAGACATTATTCGTCATGAGGTATTTGATTTTTTCCGGGTCGGGTTTGTCCTGAACCGCCTCGAGCAGCGTGGCCACTCTTGCCCTTTCTGCGCGTTCCTGTTTAATCCGGGCATTTACTTGATCCAGCATTTCTTTGGTGATGTCCAACCGCTCGATGATCACGTCGGGCGCCACTTCTTCCTCGATGAGCAACCGGACCCCCTTGTCATCAGGCAGCGCTTTCGCCTTGGCAATGAGCAGATCGAGCCGGGTCGCTTCCAGGATTCTTATGATTTCCCCCCTGCGCTCTGATTTTTTAATGTCAGGCCATGTTTCCCCCATGTCTCCGATAAGCCTATCCGCCACCGAAAATGGATTTTCGATGTCTTCAAGTGAAAGCGCCGCGACCGCGTCATTGAAGTCCTTCAAAAGGGGCCTTCCGACTTTGCGCATATCATCGATTGCCCACCTCAGTTCAAGCAGGTGGCCGCCATGACGCGAAACGTTGTAACCGGAATTGTCGAGTTCGCCGGCTACCCTGTGAACGGCCGCCTCCAGGTCCGCCCCTGAGAGCGTCGGCGAATCGAGTTCCAGTAATTTTTCTTCAATTGACAACCAGAGCGGTTTTTTGTTCACTGCTTCTTTTGCTTCCATTTTTAATCTCCCTAATGATGATGAACAGATAACTTCACTGAGCAAATTTTATCGGAATCACGATAAGATATATCATCAGACAGGTTAAAATAGCGCATAACGCTCAGGCCTGTCAAATCATAGGTGCAAATGAGATAAAGATGGTGTATCAGCGGCCTTTACGCCGGGAAAAGGTTTTATACAGAACTTGTGCGGTTCGGATAAATCGGGTATGATCGGATAAACCTACAGGAGGAATAAATGACGGTCAGGCCGACCCCGAATGAACTGTTTAAAAAAATCAGGGCGGTAAAAGATGCGGTAAAAGACAATCGGATCGCCCTGCTGCACCAGACGGCCATGGCCTGCGACGCCATCGAACTCGACTACGTCATCGACGGCGAACTGGTGTCGCTGCTTCCGGAGTGCCTGGACGTGCTGACGCCCGGCCACTATGCCGGACAGAGTCCGCCCCAGCGCAGCTATGAACCCGAAATCGCGGGTCTTGAACTGTTTGCGTTCCGGGTTGCGCTTCCCCGGCTGGACGCGGACATCTACCTCAAATTCTGCTACGCGGACGAGATGTTCTGGCTGGTTTCCTTTCACCGGGACCGCGCCGGGTCGGAGGCGGCATGAACATTCGCCACTGCCCCGGATGCCACGCCCAGATGAAGCTGCGCAAAATCAGAAAAGAGACCCGGTTCAGAGGGGTTGCCGTCACCTATGAGACCGAAGCCTATGTCTGCACTAAATGCGGACTGGAAGCCGGCACCATCGCCTCGGCCGGTGCGATTCAGCGGGCCATTGCAGACGCCTACCGGAAGAACCGGAATCTTTTGACCGGGGAGATGATCCGGTCGCTGCGCCGGTCCAGGGGATGGACGCAGCAACAGCTGGCCGAACGACTGGCGGTGGATGCCGGGCAGATCATGCGCTGGGAATCCGGGCTGATCCAATCCAAAACCATCGATGGGATGCTAAAATTCCACCTGCTGGAAAATTGAACCGGTTTTTAAGAAAATCGCGACTTCACTTTGTCAAAGGCGTCCCGGATATCCTTCCATGAACCTTCCAGGTTGGTCCTCAGGTGCCCCCAGTTGTCATCGGCCGCCTTTCGCAGGTCTTCCAGCCGGAACCGGACATCGTCGAGTTTCTCCTTGAGATCATCGATATAGTTTTCCACCTTGACGCTGGCATCCACCTGGGTCTTTTTGGCGTTTTTCTTCAACTGCTCGATCTGGCCGCTCCATTCAGTCAACAGCGCTTTTTGCTTTTCGATAAAATCCTTTTTTTCAGACATGTTTTTTTCTCCCCGTTGATTGTTTAAATCATCCCACCACATGCCATCATGAGGCCTATATGCATTTCAATTCCGCTGGTGGCCCGACATTTCAAGGACCAGGTCTTCATCCAGGGTTTTCGTAAAATGCGCATGGACGGTGCACTCCTCGAAGGGCAGTATCCGGACGGAAACCACTTTGGCGGCCTGGTTGAATTCCCGGTTCGTCTTGCCGCCTGAAATGGCAGCATGAACGTGAATCGAACTGCCCAGGAGAAGATCGGCCTGCTGCTTTTTCAGATTCTGCACCATGCAGCATATTCCCCCCTGGGATATGTCCGTTATGAGCATGGGCGTGGCTTTTACGCTCTTGTCGCCTTTGCCGTCCATCACCTGGAAGCTTCCTTTCAGGTTGCATTCATACCTCCGGTAAGCGCGCCGGCCCGCCCCGTTGGCACTTGACATCTGGATGCGATTTGCCTTTTTAAGGCAGTATGCGGAAAGCTTGGACTCGAGCGCCGGGTTATCCGTAAGAATTCTTTCCAGAGACGGTTTGTCCAGATAACTGACCTGGCCGTTTTCCAGCGCGGCGAGAGATACGGTATGGTTGGTGTACTGGAAAAATGAATCCGCACCCGCGATGTCGCCGGCTTCAAGTACCGCATAATCATTTCTCTGTTCATTCTGATGGTCGTAATAGCTCAGCTGGAATTTGCCCGACTGGATCAGGTAGAGCCGCTGATCCATCTGCCCCTGTTCAAAGATCCGGTCTCCGGCATGGACATCCGTATCGGTCAGCGCAAAGTAAAATGCGGCACTCTCGCTGTCAGACAGGGCGGCAAACAAATCATTCCAGCGGGAGAGACGGCTTGGATCCATGACCGCTTTTTTTCTGGATTCGATGATTTCAGCCGAACCCACGATCTCTGTTATCGCCATGGGGGCCGAATCCATGAGCTCATCGCGAAGCTGCTCGGCTTGATGGAATTGATTTTCGTCCACATACCGGATGATGCCCTCATAAAGAATTTTTACCGCTGCTGCCTCATTGTTTCCAGCCATCTGCCCGCGGGCCGCATCGATTTCGGGGGGATGCTGCGGGAATGCCTGCGCCTGAGGCGGTTTTGGCGCCGCAGGCTGAGCCGGGGGAATATGGATTTTCTGTTCGCATTTTTTGCATTTGATGCGGGCCCCGCCGGCGGGAATCTTCGCCTCATCGATATTATATACGGTTTTGCAATGAAGGCATTGGATTTTCATGGATTTCTCCTTTGGAAAGGTCATTTGGAGGCGGCTTTTGAGGGTTGGTCATCATCTGCAAAAAAAGCCTTTCTGGTTATCCGGAATACTTCAGTTAGAATTCCGGATTCAAAGTCCCCCTTTGGAAAAGGGGGATTTAGGGGGATTTGGCGCCTCCCGGGAGAAATCCCCCCCGCCCCCCTTTTCAAAGGGGGAGAAAACGATTACTGGATTTTTCGGGATAACCAGAAAAAGCCTTTTTTCTTTCCAAAAAATGAGGGCACAACCGGCCCGATTCGGGTCGACATCACTCAAAATAGATTGAATTTTCAAAAAATTCAATTGAAAAATATGGTGGGGGCAGGCCGCTCCGGCAGTCTAAATCATGGTGAAACCATAATGAGTGGTTAATATCTATTTAAAACCCGCTGGCATCATAATCAGGATCTTGTATGGCGATACCCAAAAGAAACCGGTTTGCATTCCTGCCGCTCATCTGGCTGATGATCGGATTCATTTTCGTCGCTTTGGCATTACCTGCGGCAGCTGAAAACAATCACGGGATCATTTCCCGCCCGGGCCGCCTCCCAAGCACAAGATCAAGACCCGGTTTCAAACGACCGTTCCTTTCATATCGCCGGCAGGTATCAGGGGCTGTTCAGCCCGGAATGCGATCTCTACCCCGCATATATCGCAGACCCGCTCAGGCCCGCCACGTCTTTTACCGTGACCCATTTTTCCGAAAGCGAAATCCCCGACAGCGGAAAAGATCGTTTTATCATTCGCATGGGCGGACGGCTGGGCCTGTTTCGTCTCTTTCCCGCAGCCCATCCGGACAGCGGATTTCAGCTCAATATCGAAGGCGCCTTCCTGGGCATGTTCGACCGGTCCAATTCACTGGACAACATGGGGTGGGACGGCATTTACGGCCTCAACATCGCCTGGGCGAACGGGCGCGGGCTGGCCCTGCGCTTCGGGTTCGATCATGATTCCAGCCACCTGGGGGATGAATTCATCGAACGCACCGGCCGGGAGCGGCTCAACTATACCCGGCAGGAATATCTTTTGGGAATATCGCAATTATTGCCGGCGGGATTGAGGGTCTACGGGGAGGGCGGATACGCATTCGACCTGCGAAACGAGGCGATCCAGGACCTGTGGCGGCTGCAGGGAGGCCTGGAATTCGAAGATCAAACGCGGTTTTTCCACGGGCACGCCGGCTATTACGCGGCGCTCAACCTGACCGCTTACCAGGAAGAAGACTGGGAGCCGGACATCACGGTCCAGACCGGACTGGTCATGGCCCTTCCGGATTCGTCAAGAACCTACCGCCTGGGCGTGGAATACCGGGACGGCCGCTCCGTGCTGGGCGAATTCTTCCAGTATGATGAAACCTATATCGCCTGGGGGTTTTGGATCGACCTGTGACGGATGGATCGTGGCCGGGACCAAAAACCTGATATGTGACTAAATAAGACCGGCCGGCAAAACCCAGGGGGAGGGTTTTTAGCCGGCCGGTTAAACGCCATTTGAGGAGAAGCAAATGGCGGGGGGAAAATGGGGCGGATCCTGCGTGTCCGCCCTTGAGGGTTATTTGTTTTTGGTCAGCGTGATCACCATAAATCCGCCGTTGGGTCGTTTGATATACATCTGGGCGGAATCCCCATCCTTGATGCCGCCGATGATCTTGCGGTAATCCGATACGCTCTTGACGGCCTGATGATTGATTTCCACCACCAGGTCTCCCTGCTGAATTCCGGCCTTGTCCCCCTGGCTGTCGGGCTCGACGGAATTCACGATGACCCCCTGATCCGGGTTTACATTGTATTTGCCGGCGATGTCGGGCGTGATGTCGGAGACCTGTACGCCGAAAGCCGAAGATGATTGGCCGGGCTGCCCCTGGTTGTCCGCAAGCGCCGATTCATCGCGCTTGGAGATTTTCACATCCACCGTCTGCTCCCGGCCGTCGCGCAGGATTTTCAAGGTTGCCGTATCCCCGACCTTCAGCCCCGAGACGCGCTGGGACAGATCACGGGCCGAGTCGACGGGGTTTCCGTTCACGGACAGGATGATGTCGTTGGTCTTGATGCCGGCCTTATCCGCCGGGTCGCCGGGGAATACATCCCCCACCAGAACCCCGTGGTCGGCTTTGAAATAGGTTTTCATGCCCGCATCCAGGTCCTGGATAGCCACGCCGAGCCACCCCCGGGTCACTTCGCCGCTCTTTTTCAACTGTTCGATGACGTTCTTGGCCATATTGGAGGGAATGGCAAACCCGATCCCCTCGCCGCCGGCGATGATGGCGGTGTTGATGCCCACCACCTCGCCGCTCATGTCGAGCAGCGGCCCGCCGGAGTTGCCGGGATTGATGGACGCATCGGTCTGGATGAAATCGTCATAGGGGCCGGCGCCGATCACGCGCCCTTTTGCGCTGACGATGCCTGCAGTGACCGTGTGTTCAAGGCCGAAGGGGCTGCCGATGGCCACCACCCATTCCCCCACTTCCAGTGAATCCGAATCGCCCAGGGGCAGCGCGGGGAGATGATCCGCCTTAATCTTGATGAGCGCGAGATCGGTGGACGGATCGGCGCCGATGATTTCGGCCGGATATTCCTTGCCGTCTTTTAATTTCACCTGGATTTTGTCGGCATCCTTGATCACATGATCGTTGGTGACGATATACCCGTCCTGGTCCAGGATGAACCCCGACCCGAGGCTTTTCTGTTTGAATTCCCGCTGCGGGCCGTTGTTGAAAAAACGGCCGAAGAAATCCTGGAAGGGATCGTTGCCGTTGGGCATGTTCCGGTGTCCCATGAACGGCTGAAACATCCGCCCCCCCATGCTGACGGTCTTTTCTGTCCTGATGTTCACCACCGAGGGGCTGGCGGATTTGGCTAACTGGGTGAAGCTCTGCGGCACCATGGGAACTGCGGGGGAGCGTTTTCCGGATGCCGAACCCGCCCGGGGAATGAGCATAAAGGCCGCTGCAAATGCCACGGCCAGAAAAATGGTGAATTTGCAAAGTTTTTTAGTATTTAACCTGTACAACTGCATGTAAAGCCTCCTTCATCTTCTTTTTTTCCAATACACATCCCTGCCGGTTCCGATCGCTGGCTAACGGCGTTTAATTCATCCGCAGCCCGGCCCTGACTTTCCTCACCAGGATCTGAATGCTTTCCGACTTGTCGTAGTAATCGGCGGCCTCTTCGATGAGCGATTTCTGGCTCTCCACGGAAAAGACGCTGGTGACGATGACCCGGACATTCCGGTGAAACATCCGGATGGCGTCATAGAGCACCACGCCGTCAACTTCGGCCATGTGGATGTCCAGCAGGATCATGTCCAGCTTCTGGGCCGTCATGACTTCATAGGCGTCCCCGGCGCTGGCCGCTTCAAAGACCTCGAAGCCTTCCTTGCGAAATGTCCTGCAATAGATGTTTCTGATCCGCTCTTCATCGTCGACAATCAAAATGGTTTTCATGGGCTGATCCCCTACCGGTTTTCCTGGCTGTTCATCCACAAGGCGATTTTTTTGCCTTCATTGAAACCATACGGGGGCATATTACCGGATGATCAATAAGAATCCGGTTAAAATTTGATTAAAATTTTCTTATCTGGATGCGAAGATGAAAAAGAGCTGAAATTCAGGAAAGAGGCAGGATGACGATAAAGGTGGAACCCTGGCCCAGGCAGCTGGTTACCGTGATTTCGCCTTTGTGGGCGGCGGCGATGGAGCGCGCGATGTTCAACCCCAGCCCGCTGCCGAAGCCCGTGACCGACGGATCATAGGGAACCCGGAAAAATTTATCGAAAATTTTCGGCAGGTCTTTTTCAGCGATGCCGATGCCGGTGTCGGATACGGCAATTCGGGCGGCGTGATCCCCGGACGACAGGGATAGGGTGATGCGGCCGTCCACAGGGGTGAATTTGACGGCATTGTTGATCAGGTTGAAAAACAGGCGCCGCAGGTGGGTCCGGTCGCCGCTGATATGAACGGGAAGCGCGGGGGTTTGAAGGCCGATGCCGATCTGTTTTTCCATGGCCAGGATGCGGCTGTTTTCTTCGATTTCCCTTAGAAATTCCGACAGGTCGAACTTTTCGAAATGGTAGATATCCGGGTTGTAATCGAGCCGGGCCAGCAGGAGCAGGTCTTTGACGATCCGGATCAGCCGGTCGGTTTCCTCCAGGCTGGTTTCCAGCACCCGCTGGTATTCGGCCGCATCCCGGGTTTCAGACAGCGCCAGTTCGAGTTCCCCCCGGATAATGGCCAGCGGGGTCTTGAGTTCGTGGGCCACGTGGGAGCTGAATTCATTGACGTGGTTGAACGCCTTTTCAATGCGGCCGATCATCAGGTTAAATGAGTGGATCAGGCGCTGCATTTCCTCATCGGCGGCCATTTCACCGATCCGGCGGTTCAGGTCCGTATGGGAGATGTCATCTGCCATTTCGGTAACGCTCATCACCGGCCTCAAAATCCGCCGGGCAAAAAAGCCGCCCAGAAAGGAAGTCAGGGCCAGGATAAAGACGATGGAAGCCGCGATAAACAGCATCAGGCGGTTCAAGAGATGAGCTACCGCGTTCAGCGGGGTGGCCACCTGGATCACCAGTGGATTTTTATTTTCAAAGGCAAACGGCAGATTGACCGAACGGAGTTTATGGCCCGGATCGTAAATATTTTTAAAGATGGCCGCCTTCATGGATATGGGAAGCTGGCCCTTGAACATCATCGCGATATCCTTGTCGACATTGCCGGACACGATGACCGGCTGCCCCTGGGAATTGAAGACCAGGATGTAATCGTTTTTCAGGTTTAAGGCCTGGACGTTGGACCGCCACAAGTCATCGATGATCAGCCGGGTGGGGTCCGGGACGCCCAGCAGCTTATTGATGAGATGCCGGGTCTGGGCTTCGGGCCGGTTCAGGGTTTCATAGGAATGGATGATGTTGATGATCTCGTTGGCTTTGATCATCAGTTCCTCGTCGATATCGCGATAGAGGATGTGGCGGGTGACGCTGAAAAGCACGCCGCTGAAAACGATGAGGATGAGGCACAGTATGGTGGAATACAGGACACTGGCCTTGAAACGGATGGAATTTACTTTCATGACGGCTGTTCTTTGACCACGTACCCGACGCCGCGCACCGCGTGGATCAGCTTGTGGGGAGAATCCGCATCGATTTTTTTGCGCAGGTAATTGACATACACGTTGATGACGTTGGAGAAGCTGTCGAAATCCTGGTGCCAGACGTGCTCCGATATCATGGTCCGGGTCACGGTCCGGCCGGCGTTTATCATCAAATATTCCAGCAGCGCAAATTCGGTGGCGGTCAGTTCGATGATTTTACCGCCCCGGGTCACCTGGCGGGTGAGCTGATCCAGCTCCAGGTCCGCCATCTTCAGGGTGGTGGTCCTGTTGGGCTGCTGGCGCCGCAGCAGCACCCGCACCCGGGCCAAAAACTCGCCGAAGGCAAACGGCTTGGTCAGGTAGTCGTCGGCCCCGGAATCCAGCCCGAAGATCCGGTCTTTCACATCGTCTCGGGCCGTCAGCATCAGGATGGGGACATCGATGTGCCTGCCCCGCAGTTCCCGGCAGATGGTAAACCCGTCTTTTCCGGGTAAATTGATATCGAGCACAAGAAGATCATAGGGGTTGGTCTCGGCCAGAAACAGCCCCGTGTCCCCGTCGTGGGCCATATCCACGGTATACTGCTGCTCTTTCAAGCCCCTTTCGATGAAGGAGGCCATCTTCTTTTCATCTTCCACCAGCAGGATGCGCATTTTTGAATATCCCGATCTCATTTTGCATTTGACGGCCCAAGCATAAAACCGCACACAAGTTGCGATCAAGGATTATTTTTTCAAGGCCCTCGCTGGCGGATGACTGGAGGCGATGTATCCGTCAGCCGGGTTTCATGCCGTCCCGGCTGGAGATCCAACGCATATGACCATTCGACTTTCACCTGATGCGGATTATTTTTATGAGAAAGATATAGTCAAAGGATAATTAAAGGAGGCCTCCAATGGAGATCAAAAAGGTATTATGGCCGACCGATTTTTCCGGAAGGGCCGAAGCCGCCCTGCCCTATGTGAAATCGCTTACCGAGAAATACCAGGCGGAAATTCATGTGCTGTACGTGATCGAGGACATTATCCGCCATGAAGGCTGGTATGGCGTGTTTGACCGGGAGCATGTCGACCATCTGCTGAAAAAACTCGAGGCGGATGCCAAAAACCGGCTGGATAAGATATGTGCCGAGCATATGGAAGGCTGCCCCCTTTACGTGCGGCACACCGTGGTGGGAGATCCCGCGCAGGAAATCCTGAAATTCATTGACCAGGAAGGCATCGACATCGTGGTGATGTCCAGCAGCGGAGAAAAAGGCGACTACAGGTTCGGAAGCGTCACCGAAAAAGTGCTGCGAAATTCCCCGGTGCCGGTGGTTGAGATCCCCATCAACCCCGAGGAACAGGATTTAAGTGGCTGATACGCATTCTCAAGACGCGGGCAGGCCGGTTTTAGCCCCCTGGAGCCGGACTCCGGCAAAGGTCGCAGAAGAACTCTCCGTTTTGATGGATCAGGGTTTGGACCGGCAGGAAGCGGCCCGCAGGCGGTCTGGATTCGGGCCAAATGCACTTCGGGGGAAAAAGGCCAAGAGCGCGGCGCAGATCCTGGCGGAGCAGTTTAAAAGCCTGATCATGGTCTTTCTGGGCATAGCCGCCGTGCTTTCCTTCGCCTTTTCCCAGTACGTCGACGCAATGGCCATCATCGCGGCCATGCTGCTCAACGCGGGGATCGGGTTTTTCACGGAACTCAAGGCGGTCCGCTCCATGGAGGCTCTCACCCGGCTGGACAAACGGCACACCCATGTTATGCGGGGCGGCAAACTCAAAAAAATCGACGCCCGGAAACTGGTCCCCGGGGACATAGTGCACCTGGAGAGCGGCCAGGTGGTCACGGCCGACATCCGCCTGTTCGAATCCGCCAAACTGCAGATCAACGAATCCGCCCTTACCGGAGAATCCCTGCCCGTCACCAAAACCGTGCAGCCCCTCCCGGAGGATATCTCTTTGGCCGAGCGCACCAACATGCTCTACAAGGGGACCGCGGTGACCATGGGATCGGGGAAGGGGATCGTTTGCGCCACCGGCATGAACACGGAGATCGGCAACATCAGCACCCTGGCCGAGGAAGCCGAGCAGGAGGCCGACCCCCTGGAGAAGCGTCTGGATCGACTGGCTCGGCGGCTCATCCTGGTGATCATCGGAGTGGCCGCTCTCACGGGCATCGCCGGAATCCTCTCCGGCAGGGATCTTTTTTTGATGCTGGAAACCACCATCGTGCTGATCGTGGCGGCCATTCCAGAAGGGCTGCCCGTGGTGGCAACGGTTTCCCTGGCCCGGGGCATGCGCCGGATGATCAAACGAAATGCATTGGTCCGGCGGCTGTCCGCCGTGCAGACCCTGGGCGCCACCAATATTATCATCACGGACAAGACCGGCACCCTCACCGAAAACCAGATGACCGTCACCCGGCTGGTCATGCCGGAATTGACGGTGGAGGTGGAGGGCGAAGGCCTGGACACCGAAAACACCATCAGGGGAAAAGACGGTGCTGAAGTGTCCTTTTCCAGGGATTCCACAGCCTACCGGCTGATTGAAAGCGCCATGCTCTGCACCAATGCGTCCCTTGCCGAAAAGCAAGGAGACCTCCGCCCGCTGGGAGACCCCATGGAAGTGGCGCTTCTGGTGCTGGGCCGAAAAGCCGGATTTTCAAAAGATGCTCTTCTTGATCAAAAACCGGAGGAAAAGGAGGTGGCATTTGATCCCCGGGTCAAGATGATGGCCACCATCCATCGGGTTCAACCGGGTTTTCAGGCAATGGTCAAGGGCGCTCCCGAAGCGGTGTTACATGCCTGCACCCGGATTGCCGCGCCCGGCGGAGACACGGATTTCAGCGATGCCCAAAAGGAAAAATGGGAGGCCACCAACCGGCAGATGGCCGATTCGGGCCTGCGCATCCTGGCCATTGCCTCAAAAACAATTGATTCGGCCGATGCCGACCCCTACCGGGATTTGACCCTGCTGGGATATACCGGCATCTATGATCCGCCCCGCAGGGAAGTGATTCCGGCCATCCGGGAGTGCAAACAAGCGGGCATCAAAGTCATTATGGCCACCGGAGACCAGGCGGTCACCGCCGGAAACGTGGCCCGGGCCGTCGAACTCATCGACCCGGATCACTCCGATCCGCTGATGCTGGAAGGAAAAGACCTGGAATGCTTGGAAGACCTCACGACACAGGAGCGGGAAGAGATTCTTTCCTGTGCGGTGTTTTACCGGGTATCTCCGGAACAGAAACTGAACCTGATCCGCATATACCAGGAAGCGGGAAATATCGTGGGCATGACCGGCGACGGGGTGAACGATGCGCCCGCGCTCAAAAAAGCGGAAATCGGGATCGCCATGGGGCGGCGGGGGGAGGAAATCGCCAAGGAAGCCGCCGACATCATCCTCCAGGATGACGCATTTTCCACCATCGTGGCGGCCGTCGAACACGGCCGATCCATTTTCAACAACATCCGCAAGTTCGTGCTTTACCTGATCTCCGGCAACATGGGGGAGATCCTGATCGTGGCGGCGGCATCCCTGTTCACCGCCCCCCTGCCCCTGCTCCCCCTGCAGATCCTGTATTTAAACGCCATCAACGACGCCTTCCCCGCCCTGGCCCTGGGCATGAGCGATGAGGGGCCCGACGTGATGGAGCGGCCGCCCCGGGATCCGAAGGAACCCATCATCACGCGGTACAACTGGGCATTTATCGGATATTACGGATTTGTGATCGCCGCATGCGTGCTGGCCGTGTTCGCCCTGGCGCTGTATTATTTTAGATTCTCCAATACCGAAGCCGTCACCGTCTCCTTTCTGTCCCTGGCCTTTTCCCGGCTGCTCCATGTATTCAACATGCGCGACACCCGGTCAAAAATGTTTGACAACCTGGTGATCAAGAACAAATTCATCTGGGCGGCCCTGACCCTGTGCACCGGGCTGATCCTGTGCGCGCTGCTGATTCCGTTTCTGGCCGGCATCCTTTCCCTGACCCTTCCGGGCCGCACCGGATGGCTGCTGATCGCCGCAGGCAGCATCACGCCTTTGATCATCGGGCAGATCACCAAGGGGATCGCGAAAAAACTGCCGGAAAGATGGCATATTGATTAAGTGGAGCTGATGCGCGAAATGGAAGTGATAAAATCCCGGCGGGTGGTCAAACGGTTTGGCGGTTTTACCGCCGTAGACGGCGTGAGCTTTCAGGTAAAAAGCGGCGAGTTTTTCGGGCTGCTCGGGCCCAACGGCGCGGGCAAGACCTCGGTCATCCGGATGCTGTATGGTTTTTCACCGATTAACAGCGGGGAAATGGAGGTGTTCGGCCTGGATATCCGGGTCCACTGGCGCAAGATACGCGCGCGGCTGGGGGTCTGCCAGCAGGACAACACCCTCGATCCCGACCTGACCGTCGAACAGAACCTGCTGGTCTTTGCCCGTTATTTCGACATCGACAAACATACTGCCCGCAAACGTGCGGAGCAGCAGATCAGCTTCTTCGCCTTAAACAGCAAACGGGACGCCAAGGTGGCCGAACTCTCCGGCGGGCTGGCCCGACGGCTGCAGCTGGCGCGGGCGATGATCGCCGAACCCGACCTGCTCATCCTGGACGAGCCGACCACCGGCCTGGATCCCCAATCCCGCTACCAGGTCTGGGACCGCCTGTTCGAGCTGAAAAAGCAGGGGCTGACCATGCTGTTGACCACCCACTACATGAACGAGGCGGAAAGCCTGTGCGACCGGCTGCTGATCATGGACCACGGCCGCATCATCGCCGAGGGGCGGCCGCGAGACCTGATCGCCGAACACGCAGCCGACAGCGTCATCGAAATCGATGGCCCGGGAGAAGACCTCCGGCGCTTCATCCGGGAGCGTGCCGTTTCCCACGATGATCTGGGCGAACGGATGATCCTGTATACCGAGGCAGACGGGGAACTGGAGAATGAAATCCGCAGGCGATTCTGCGTGGAGGCGTGCCTTTTCCGCGCCGGGAATCTCGAGGACGTCTTCCTCCGCCTGACCGGCAGGGAGCTGCGCGAATGAGCCGCGTTAAACTCTCCACCATATCCCTTCGCTTCCGGCATGTCTGGTTCAGGAACCTGATCACCTACCGCCGCATCTGGCGGGTCAACTTCCTGGTCCCGCTCCTGGAGCCCGGCTTTTATATCCTGGCCTTCGGGCTGGGATTCTCGGGCCTCATCTCAGGAGTTGAGTATGCCGGGATGAAGCTCGAGTACACCCGGTTCATGGCCCCGGCCCTGGTGGCCACCGCCTGCATGTATAACTCCTTTTTTGAGACCACCTACAACTCGTTTGTGCGCATGTACTACCAGAAGACCTATGACGGCATGCTGGCCACGCCCATGAGCCTCGAGGAGATCATCACCGCCGAAATCGTGTGGGCGGCCACCAAGGCGGCGGCCGCGGTGGCGCTGATGCTGGTGATACTCATCCCCATAGGCTATGCGAATTTCCCCGGGCGCGCTGTTGTGCATTCCGCTGGCGTTCTTGGGCGGCCTGGCGTTTGCCGCCATCGGCATGTTCTTCACCGGCGTCATTCCCAGCATCGATATGTTCAATCTTCCCATCTTTCTCTTTATCACGCCCATGTTTCTGTTTTCGGGAACCTTTTTCCCCCTCTCGGGCATCCCCGACTGGGCCCGGATGATCACCCTGGTTTTCCCCCTCTTCCACCTGGTGGAACTCACCCGCTATTTCTGCATCGGGGCCATGGAGTCAAACATGATTTTCAACCTGTCCTACCTGGTGGCCTTCACCCTGATCTTCGGGTACCTGGCCCTGCTGACCATGAAGCGGCGGCTGATTAAGTGACGGCGTCAAAATTTGCCAGCTGGATCTATCCAACATCTTTTCTGGCGATGTAATGGCTGAAGGATTGGCAAGCGATGCGGCTTCTGGTATCCGCTGATTATCGTTTGACCAGTTCCACCCTGCGATTCTTGGCGCGGCCCTCGTCCGTGTCGTTTGAGGCCACCGGTGCATATTGCCCGCATCCGAAGGCGCTGAGGCGTGAGGCGGCGATGCCCTGTGCGCCCGTCAGGGCCTGCACAACCGACTGTGCCCGGTCCATGGAGAGTTTCATATTTCCTTCCGGGGTCCCTGTATTGTCCGTATGCCCCACTACGTGGAGCTTCAGTCCGGCATCATTCTTCAGGAGTTTGGCGATTTCCTCGATGGCGCCCGCCGACTCCGGCTTAATGTCGGCTTTCCCGGTATCAAAAAGGATGCCATAGACGGCGGCGTGGCCCGTTGAATGGATGTCTTTGGCAAAAGCTGCCGCGTCGGCTTCGATGAACTGCTCCATCGCCTGTTTTTCCACGATCCTCAGCCAGATCTTGCCGTTTCCTTTTTCCGCCTGGACCCAGGCTTCCTTCCCGTCCTGAACGATCTTTCCGACCACCCACCACGTGGGCTGGCTTTCCACAACCTGCCCCCCCACCTTCCGGATGGCGTTCTCGTAATTGCGGACAACCGCGACGGCGCTGGGCTCGGTCCCCTTTTGCCCGGTGAACGCATAGGTGATGAAGGTAAACCGGCCCTCCACCGGCGTTCTTGGCCCCTTCAATTTGTAAAATTCATAGATCCCGAACGGCTCGACCTTGCAGCTTTCGATGCGGTATTCCGGCATTCGTGTGGGGAACAGGGGGTGGTCCTCACAACTGGTTGCATCGGATTGCGCCGACACGGGGCCGCCCGCCGCAAACAGGATCATCAAACTTACCCAGAGAAGGGTCCCAATCTTCATGAGGTTTCTTTCTTTCATGTGTCTCCATTTCCTTCCCGCGGGTTTTTCCCCTCACGGGAACGGGGCCGATTCGATTGTTTATGAGGAATAAAGGAAAGAACGAATGAGGCAGGCATTTCTTTTCATGCCGTAATATATCTCAAAAAGCATCTTGTCCGTCAACATCCATGATGCGTGATCTCAAGGGCAAAATGTAAAATATAAAGGGCGTCCCTAATTGCTAATTATCGGGCGCGCAGCAGGATCAGCACCGCGCCGGCAAACATCAGCAGGGCGCCGGCGAACCGCACCACGATATTTTCCTCTTTGAAAAAAATACCGCCGTAGATCACGCCAAAGAGGATGGAGAGGCGCTTGATGGAGATCATGTAGGCGGCCTTGACCATGGAGATGGCAAACCCGTGAAACAGGACCTGTCCGTAGAACAGGAGGCCGGCCACCGCGCCTTTGAGCGGATTTTGAATAAACGTTTTCAACCGGATTTTTCCGGCGGCCGCATACATCAGGGTCAGCAGAACAGTCAGCACGCAAAAAAACGACATCTGGAAAAACAGCACTGACG
Source organism: uncultured delta proteobacterium (assembly GCA_963826785.1). Classification (GTDB taxonomy): domain Bacteria; phylum Desulfobacterota; class Desulfobacteria; order Desulfobacterales; family Desulfosalsimonadaceae; genus CAWGYD01. Next base: position 680,340 of record CAWGYD010000001.1, on the reverse strand, counting down.
AATGGAGGATGGCCAGTTTGCCCAGGACCGCGGAAAAGGCGAAAATGAAGGCGACGATGAGCATGATCCAGGAACCCGTTTCCTTGAATACCGCGGAAAAAGGGGCCAGCAGGGAAAAATGACGCAAATCGACATGGATGACATAGCTTCCCGCGCACACCGACCCGATCCCCACCATCCCCCAGAAATCCGGGAGTTCGTTTAAAAACAGGTACCCGGTGGGGATCATGAATACCGGGGTGAACGCAAGATAAGGCACGGTGAGCGAAAGGGGCGATTCCTTGATGGCCTTCATGTACAGGATAAACGGCACGGCATTGAGCGGCAGGCTGGCCGCGAAACTGAGGGCAAACACATAGTCCAGCGGCGGCACCCGGACGAACAGCAGGCTGGCCAGGCACAGGGGAAAGCTGTAAATCAGCGGATATAAAAACATCTCGTGGGCGGCCAAGTTGGAAAACCAGCGCTTGACCCAGGCATCCTGGGAAGCAACGGCAAGGGCGGTCAGCAGGGAGAGGGTAAACCAGTTCAACAGGGAATTGGCCTTTCTGGTATTTTTGAGATGGAAAAACAATCGAAAATCTGAAGCGATATTCATGCACAGGCTTGACAAAAGGCCTGCAATCATCATAATAAGCCCATGATTTCCGCAGGCAAAACCTTATTCTGCCGATTCCTGAAATACAACATCATTTTCCGGAGAGTTGAACATGCCCATATATGAATTCAAATGCCTCAAGTGCGGACAAAAAGTTGAGATCCTGTTTCGAAGCAGTTCGGATCAGGTTCAAATGAAATGCGAAGCCTGCGGCGCCGATACCCTGGAGCGGATCATCAGCGCCAGCAACTTCGCCGTAACCGGCGGGGGCGGCGGCGCCAAGGCCTCCGGTGTTCAATCGACCACCCGCGCCTGTTCCGGCGGTTCGTGCACCACGTATGATATACCCGGCCCCAAGTGAGTATTCAGCTCCCAAACGGCATTTTTGCGAAAAGATTTTTGTTGTGGCAATTGTAAAATCTTCCGGCGCAAGTCCGTTTTTACCGGTGATGAATGCTGCAAAAAAGATGAATCGATGAACATACTGCTAATCTCCGCCAATACCGAAACCGTCAACATGCCGGTCCTTCCGCTGGGGCTGGCGTGCGTGGCCGCGGCCGTCGAGCGCGCCGGCATGAATTTTCGCGTTGTCAGCCTGCTGGGGCAGTCCGATGCCCGCGCCGTGCTTGAAAAAGCCGTAACGGAAATGGCGCCCGATGTCATCGGCATTTCCGTCAGGAACATCGATGACCAGGCCATGCGCAGCACCCGGTTCATGCTCGACCCGGTCAAAGAAACCATCAAAATCTGCCGCAGCCTGTGCCCTGCCCCCATTGTGCTGGGGGGCGCCGGGTACAGCATCTTTCCGGAGGCGGTGCTGGCCTATACCGGGGCCGACATGGGCATCCGGGGAGAAGGCGAATCCGCATTCCCGGAACTGGCCCTGCGGATTCATGAAAACAAGGACCTGTCGGGCTTTCCCGGTCTGCACCTTCCGGGGAAAAAGGCGGCCCCGCCCCGCTACACCCGGGATTCATCCCTGCTGATTCTGCCTCATCCCGGAACCCATCTTCAGATGCCCCCCGGCATCGATAAAAAAGAGCTCTGGCTCCCCATCCAGACCCGGCGGGGTTGCCCCATGGATTGCCTGTACTGCTCCACCGGTTCCATCGAGGGCCGCCTCATCCGCAAATTTTCCATCGATGAGGTCATATCCGCCCTGGCCCGGTTTGTGGACGCCGGGTTTGATCGGTTCTTTTTTGTGGACAACACGTTTAATTTCCCGCCCGCCTATGCGGAAGCGCTGTGCGACCGGATCATTGCCGCCAGGCTCGACATCAGGTGGCGCTGTATCATCTATCCCGCCCGCCTCCCCGATCAACTGGCCGGGAAAATGGCAAAGGCCGGATGCGTGGAAGTCAGCCTGGGCTATGAAAGCGGGTCGGATGCCATTTTAAAAATTTTAAACAAGCGATTCGACACGCAGGAGGTGGTCCGGACCTCCAGGCGGCTTAAAAACCACGGCATTGCACAGCTGGGTTTTCTCATGTTCGGGGCACCGGGGGAGACCCGGGAAACGGTTATGCAAAGCCTTCATTTTGCCGATTCTCTGAACACGGAAGGGACCAAGATCAGCACCGGCATCCGCATTTACCCTCAAACCGCGCTTGCCGACATCGCCCAAAAGCAGGGGGTGATCCGCCCCGATGACAACCTGCTCCTTCCCCGGTTCTATCTCGACCCGGATCTGGCCGAATGGCTTCAGATCACGGTTTCCGAATGGATCAAGGACCGCCCCCGCTGGTTCACCTGATGGTGATCACACCTCTGCCCAATTCCCTGTAATCCCGACCTATTTCTTTCTGCCAATTGCCGCCGGAATAATTGGTGGTTATCATTAACGCATTCTGATTTATGTGAATTTCACCATTTTACGGATGGAATTCGCCTTAATCCTGTTGAAATTCTACAGCAATGAGAGGCATGCGCGAATGAAACCTGATTTCCGCCCGCATAAAGGCGCTCTTCCGATAATTCTGGCTTCCATCTCTCTCCTGTTCTTCATCGCCTCGCGTGCATCCGGCGCAGATCCGGGGACCGGCATCGACCGGATCATCTTTCCCGGCGGCAACGTGTTTCAACCCCTGGTCGCAGATCCCAAGGAACCCCAGTTTTTTTTCGGGCTGCAGCAGTTTGACGCCACGTATACCGATACGTTCACGGCCGGAAGCGTCGGCGTGGGGGAAACCTTCGGGATCATCCGCCAGTACCTGGGGGAGGCGGACCACGCCTGGCAGCTGAACCTCAAGGGCGGAATTTTTTCACAGTTCAACCTGGATGCACCGTCCGACGAACTGGTCAACACCGATTTTGCCGTCGGGGGCACATTGACCTACCAGTATAAATCCTTTTCCACCCGGTTCAGGATGTATCACCAGAGTTCTCACGTCGGCGACGAGTACCTGGTGAATCACCCGGATATGCTGTCTCAGGAATTTGATTTCAACTATGAGGCCGCCGATTGGCTGGGGGCGGTCACCTGGGATGGATTCCGCTTTTACGCCGGGCCGCATTTTCTCCTGCGAAGTGATCCGGACATGGATCGCTGGGGGTATCAGACCGGACTGGAATTTCGCACCGGCAAGCCGGTGGTGCTTGCGGCCCATTATATCTTCGGGGCCGATGTTAAGGGATACGAGGCGCTGGACTGGGAGGCGGGCGTGAGCGTGAAAACCGGGCTTGAATGGGCCAACCTGTTTCAGACCAGCCGATGCCTGAAATTCATGCTGGAATATTACGACGGATTTTACCCCTATGGCCAGTTTTTCACATACGACCTGACTTCCTACGGGTTCGCCTTTTACCTGGGTTTCTGATCTGTTTTTTTCTCATGATCACATAAACCGGCCTTTTTAATGGCATAACCGCCGAATTTTTCGCAGATGCGGTCCACTGCATCCCCGAGGGCTTCCCATTTGCCGGTGGCCGGGGGCCCGGAAGCGCCTGCCGGGAAGAGATCCTGCTGCACCGGACGGTCGCCCGCATTCAGGTCGGCCGCCCCAAGACCGATCAGCCGCACGGGCATGGACAACGGATATTCATCGAGCAGCCGGGCGGCTTCGGCATACAGGATTTCAGAGGCCGCGGTATACCGGCCAAGGGGGGCCTGGCGCGTCACCTGTCGAAAATCCGCATGCTTCAATTTGAGCACCACGGTTTTGGCCTTCGTGTGATGGCGCCGCAGGTCCCGTCCCACCTCTTCCGACTGCTTGAGCAGGTATGTTTTGAGCAGGGCCTTGTCCCGGGTATCGTTTGCAAGGGTTTCCTCGCTGCTCACCGATTTTATCGTCCGTTCCGGGCGCACCTGGCAATGATCCACGCCATGGGCCAGTTCACGAAGGCGGTGCCCGAATTTGCCCAGGCAGCGCACCAGCTCGGCTTCAGAGCATCGCTTCACGTCAGCCAGGGTGACGATGCCCAGTTTTCGCAGCTGCTGCTCCGTCCGGGCGCCGACACCCGGAATTTTGGACACCGGCAGGGTGTCTAAAAAGGACGGCATGTCTTCGGGCATAATGCAGGTCAGGCCATCGGGCTTTTCCAGGTCCGAGGCGATCTTGGCCAGAAATTTGACCGGGGCGATGCCCACGGAGCAGGTCAGGCCGGTTCTGCCGTGCACGGCCTGCTTGATGGAACCCCCGATTTCCAGAGGCGTCCCATAGAGGCTTTTCAGGCCTGAAATATCCACATAGGCCTCATCGACGGAGACCTGCTGTACCAGCGGGGAAAAAGAGTCCAGTACGGCCATGATGCGCTTGGATATTTCGCTGTACCGGCGCCCCCGGGGCCGCAGAAAAATGCCGTGGGGACATTTCTGCCGGGCCAGGTACATGGGCATGGCGGAGTGCACGCCGAAGACACGGGCTTCGTAGCTGGCTGCACTCACCACCCCCCGGCCGGAGGTGCCCCCCACGATGACGCATTTTCCCTTGAGCGCAGGATTATCCAGCACTTCCACAGAGGCGAAAAACGCGTCCATGTCCACATGAAGAATCAAAAGCGCACCCTGATCATTATCAACGCTTCCTCCTGTGAAACAATCCACTCTTTCCTGTTCAGAGCAGGAGCAGATCGGTATGGGTTCTTACGCAATGCCAAGCGAAAAAAAGACTTCTTTTCCCCTGGGCAGCCGGAGAGCCGCGGTTTCTTGCATGAAAATCATGGTTTTAACGGTAAAAGACTTCCATTGCGGTGTCAACTGCAATGAAAATCAGTCGCACAGGGCCCCTTTTTCGCCGCCGGGGCAGGATCGATTCTTCCGGCCCGCCATTATTGGCGATACAGGTTCAGTACTAGATTTTACCTGATAATAGGCTGCCAATCGTCTAGAATGACAGGTGCTGAAAATTATGAAATGGTGAATATCAAAGTCAAAGGTTCAGCAAAAAATGGCGGCCGGATAGAATATCAACAGCAGGGAGATTAAAATGTTTGCTTATGAAACCCACATATGCGGCGATGATAAGGACTGGGCGATTTTCATCCACGGGTTGGGGGGCAATTCCGGAATCTGGTACAAACAGGTCGAGGCCTATAAATCGCATTTCAACCTGATGTTTATCGACATGTACGGTCACGGAAACACCCGGCGCGGACCCCGGAAATATTCATTCGAAGACATGGCCGGCAAGGTCGTCGAGGCCCTGGATCGGGAGGGTATCGAATCGGCACACTTTGTGGGCATCTCCCTGGGCTCCATCGTGATCGATGCCGTCAGCCGGATCGCCCCCGAGCGGATCAAATCGATGGTCCTTGGCGGCGCGGTAATGGGGTATGATTTGAAATCCCGTTTTCTCCTGCGTTCAGGAGCGCTGCTGAAGCATCTGCTTCCCTACATGTGGCTCTATCGGCTTTTTGCCTGGATCATGATGCCCAGGAGAAACCATTCCACCTCCCGCCGGGTGTTCATCCGGGAGGCGAAAAAGCTGGGCGGGAAGGAATTCAAGAAATGGTTCAAGCTGATGGAAACCCTTGAGGCCTTCTACGCCTCCTTTCCCCTGCGCATGGCGCTGGATATCCCCAAACTCTACATTTCCGGCGAGGAGGACCACCTGTTCCTCCCCTTTGTCATCGAAAATTACCTGCGGGACCAGGCCTCATCCATCCACATCATCCAGCGGTGCGGCCACGTGTGCAATATCGAACAGCACCGTGAATTCAACCGGATATCCCTTCACTACCTCAACAGCTACCCGGATATGCCGGCCATCAAAAATGTCCCGGTCCGCGGCACCGCCCGCAGGATTCCCCAGGAAAACTGGGCGGTTCAGTAGACCCGCATGTTGCGCCCGGCCCTCATCAGACAAACAGCGGCACGTGGGCAAAGCGGGTGACGTCGAACAGCCCCCGGTCGGTCAGGCGCAGTTCCGGGATGACCGGCAGGGCCAGAAAGGACAGGGCCATGAAGGGGTCGGGGATGGCAGACCCCATTTCCCGGGCCGCGCAGATCAGACCATCCATCCGGTTTCGCACCGCATCCATGGGCTGATCGGACATGAGACCGGCAATGGGCAGCGGCAGATCAGCCAGTATCCGGCCCTCCCGGACGGCGGCAAGCCCGCCCTTCATTTCGATCACCGCCTGAACGGCGGCTTTCATGTCCGCATCGCTGGTTCCAGCTGCGATGATGTTGTGGGAATCATGGGCCACGCTGGAGGCGATGGCCCCGCCTTTGAAACCGAACCCGCGAACAAACCCGATGCCCACCCCGCCGCTTCCCCTGTGGCGCTCCACCACCGCCAGCTTGACAAGATCCCGCCCGACATCCGCCACCGCCTGTCCCGATTCGATCCGGGCCGCCATGACCTGCTGGCGGGTGAGAATCTGCCCGGGCACCAGTTCAATCACCCGGATTTGATTTCCCCCTGCCGGTATTTCAAATTGCAGACTGGCAGGATCAACGTTTATGGTGGACGCCGGGTCCGGCGCCGGGGAAAAGCTGATTTCCGGCCGCATCCGGCCGCTTTCGGCCACCCGGCGGCCGCCGGAAAACACCTGCTCGATTATAGGCGCCTGCAGGTCCGAAAAGACCACCAGGTCGGCCCGGCGGCCCGGGGCGATAGCCCCTGCGGTGCGGATCCCGAAATATCGCGCGGGGTTGATGGTCCCCATCCGGATGGCCGTAACCGGATCGAGTCCGTAGCCGATGGCCCGGCGGATCATGTGGTCGATATGCCCCTGCCCGCAGATATCGTGCGGATGCCGGTCGTCCGTGCACCACATGAATCGGTGTGCGTTTTTCTCGTTGATGGCAAAAAGCAGGTCTTTTAAATTTTTGGCCCCTGTTCCCTCGCGGATCATGACATGCATCCCGGCACGCAGCTTTTCCAGGGCCTCATTTGGGGAAACGGATTCGTGATCGCTTGAAATGCCCGCGGAAATATAGGCATTCAGGGATTTGCCGGAAAGCCCCGGCGCATGGCCGTCCACCCGCTTGAACCGGGTGGCGGCGGTATCGATCTTTTGAAGGATTTCACCGTCTGCGGCGATCACCCCGGGAAAATTCATCATTTCACCCAGTCCGGCCACCCGGTCATGCTCCATATAAGGATTCAGGTCAGCTGCATCCAGGCGGGCCCCGGAAGTCTCCATGTCCGTTGCCGGCACGCAGGAGGGGAGCATGTAGTAAATCTGCATGGGCAGTTTTTCAGCTGCGGCCAGCATGTAATCGATTCCGGCAGTGCCCAGAACGTTTGCGATCTCGTGGGGATCGGCCACCACCGTGGTGGTGCCGCGGGGAAGCACCGCGGCGGCAAACCGGGCCACCGACGTCATGGCGCTTTCAATATGCACATGGGCGTCGATAAACCCGGGGGAGACATACCGCCCCTTGACGTCTATGACGGTTTCGGCTTCGTAATCCCCCACCCCCGCGATCCGGCCGCCGGCCACGGCAATATGGCCGAAAAGAATCTCTGCCGAAAAAACATTGATGATGTTTGCGTTCCGGATCACCAGATCGGCCGGGATTTCTCCCGCGGCCACCCGGATCAACTCGGGATCGGTGATCAGATTCGGCTTTTGTGAGTATCGGTCTTCCATATGTCCTTCCCCGCCGATACGGCATCCGCAATGATTGTTTTCACATCCTGCCCCACCAGTTCAAAATCCCTGACCCGCACCTCCCCGGCCACCAGCACGTCTCTGACATCGGCGCCGGAGGCGGTGTAGACCAGGTGCGATTCCGGGTGATAGAGCGGGGTGAGATGGGGCCGGTTCAGGTCGATGACAATCAGGTCCGCCTCTTTCCCCACCTCGATGGAACCGATCCGGTCGGAAAGGCCAATGGCCCGCGCACCGCCGATGGTGGCCATCTCGATGACGGTTTTTGCATCCATGACCGTGGGGTCATGGGTCGCGGCCTTGTGCAGCTTTGCCGCGCAGTCCATTTCCGAAAACAGGTCGAGGTTGTTGTTGCTGGCACATCCGTCGGTCCCCAGCCCCACGGTGATGCCGTGCTTGAGCATTTCGGGAACCGGGCTCACTCCGGAACCCAGCTTCATGTTGCTCTCGGGGCAGTGGGCGACCCGCACCCCCTGGCCGGCCAGAATGTCCATGTCCGCTTCATCGATCCACACCGCATGCACCAGCAGGGTCCGATGGTCCAAAATTTTCAGCGAGTGCAGGTACTTTACCGGTGACATGCCGTGGGCGGCCATGCATGCTTCCGTCTCCTGCCGGGTTTCAGCGGTGTGGATCTGGAAAAGCACCCCCAGGTCATCTGCGACCAGCTTGGCTCCCCGCAGGGTTTCAGATGAGCAGGTATAAGGCGAGTGGCAGAAGATGGAAGGGACAATCCGGTCCAGGTGCTGATGTTGATTTACAAAATCAGCGGCGGCGCGGATATTGTCTTTCGGGTCCGGCACCCCGGGCGCGGGATAATCGATGACCCCCTGGCCCAGCACCGCCCGAAGACCCGATTCGTGTACGGCTGATGCAACCTGATCCTCCAGAAAATAGCCGTCACAGCAGCAGGTGGTCCCGGATAGAAGCAGTTCGGCGCAGGAGAGGCGGGTCCCGGTCCGGACGGTTTCAGGGCGCACATGCATGGCTTCTGCCGGGAAGATATGGCTGTTGAGCCATTCGGAAAGGGGCAGGTCGTCGGCCAGACCCCGGAACAGGGACATGGGAAGGTGGGTATGGACATTGACCAGCCCCGGCATCACCAGGGCGCCGGCGGCATCGATGATATCGGCGGCCGGATATTCGGGGGTATCTTTTTTCACCGCCGCGATGCAGGCGATCCGGCCATCTTTTATGCCGATCATCCCGTTGGCGATGATATCAGAATTTGAATTGACCGTGACGATGCAAGCATCATGGATGATACGGTCCAGTTTCATCTTATGGCTGCTGGACCTGCTCCGGGCCGAAGGGCTTTAGCAGGATGATGAGCCTCGGCAGCAGGGTCAGGGCGGCCATCAGGGCGATGAGCATGGCCAGTCCGGTGAACAGGCCGAAGATGATGGTGGGGATGAAACTGGACAGCACCAGGATTGAAAAGCCGATGATGATGGTCACGGAGGTGTAGTACATGGCGTACCCGATGGTATCGTGGCTCCGGTGCATGGCCGCCAGGTAGTTCCCGTCGGCCTTGAATTCCTTCCCGAACCGGTGGATATAGTGGATGGTGTCGTCCACGGCAATCCCCACGCTGATGGAGGCAATGGTGATGGTCATCATGTCCAGGGGAATATCGAGCCAGCCCATCGTCCCCAGCACCACGCCGATGGACAACAGATTGGGCAAAATGGCGATCAGGGCGATTTTCAACGATCTGAACAGGATAAAAAACATGACAATCAGTGCGATTAGAACGATGCCAAGGGTCAGAATCTGTGATGTAAACAGGCTCTGGAGCATGTTGTTGTAGAGAATGAGCATTCCGGCGAGATGAACGTTGCTCCGATCAAATCCCAGCTTTGTGGTCAGGTCGTGATCAATCCGCTTGATCAGTTCATTTCGCCGCACGTTGGGGTTTGAATCCACGACACGGGCAAAAAACCGGGCCTGGTTGTGGGGAATCGACACATAGGGTGCGACCAGAAGATCTCGATATTCTTTGGGAATCTCGTTGTAAACCAGAGACAATTCAAAACTGTCCAGGGGTTTGCCGCCATTGAGCCGCCGGGCCATCTTCAGCAGGGTCCCCAGGGAGAGCACCTTGCCGATCTCGGGCTGCTGCTGCAGGTAGTCGTGTACCTCCAGGATCCGGCCCATCTTGTAAGGTGTAAACCAGTAGGCCTCCTGATCGGAAGGCTTGTCAAATTCCGAAAATTCGTCAAATTCGTCTGAAGGGGCTGATCCCTGGGCCGATGCAGTGATGTTTTTATCGGGTTCAAAATTAACCAGGACATCCAGCGGGGTGGTTCCGCCGAGCTTCTGATCGATGATGGTCATTCCCTTGTAAATTTCCGTGGATTTCTTGAAATAATTAATAAAGGAATTTTCAACCCGAAGCCTTGAGATGCCGATCCCTCCCACTACCAGCGCCGCGATGCTGATCATGATAATCCAGCTGCCATGCGCTTCGGTAAAATTCGCCATGATGGTGGTCAGGGCATAGCGTCTGCGTTCCTGCGCCTGGGGGACCTTCTTTTTCATCAGCATCAATGCGGCCGGAAAGAAGATGAAGGTGACCACAAATGATACGATCAGCCCCGCCACCATCATCCATCCAAAGGTGATCACCGGCAGGATGCCTGAAAACAGCAGGGACCCGAAACCGGCGATGGTGGTCAAAACCGTATAGATCACCGGCGTCATCTTGGAGCGCATGGTTTCCCGGATCAGTTGCCGGTATTGGGTTTCCGGATGCAAAGCGGCCAGCTCCCGGTAGCGGACAATCAGGTGGATGGCGATGGCCATGGTGATGATCAGCTGGAGGGAGATGAAATTCGAGGAAATCACGGTGACTTTCCAGCCGAAAAATCCCAGCAGCCCGATCATGGCCACAACGGAAAACGCGCAGCAAAGAAGCGGCAGCAGGATCCAGCGCATCCGGCGGAAAATGATCCCCAGCGTCAGGACGAGAAAAAAGAGCACCCCGATGCCGAACACCTCGATATCATTTTTTAAGAATCGGACCAGATCGACGGCAATCATGCTGACCCCGCCCAGGAAGATATCGGCATTGTCCCGGTGCCGGTCCAGGATCGCCCTGATCCTGGCGATATCCTGCTTCCGTTCACTCAGATACTGATCATTGATGGCGTCGAGCCGGTCATTGATACGGCTCAAGCGATCGGCTTCAGCCGACGACATCTGACCGGCCGTGGCCTGCATCTTCAACCGGTCCCGCTGATCGATCAGCCTCCCATATTCCTCATCGATTTTGAAATTGATCTGGAGGGCGGTGGTGCTCAGGTCCGGACTGACCAGCAGGTTTCGGTACAGGGGGCTGTTCTTGAGCTCTTTTCGGGCGAGCTGCTTATTCACGTCCGGGGAGGTCAGCGTGCGGATGTCGCCCCCGGCCATTTCCCGGATGGAGATGGGCGGACTTTCCAGCAGCGGCACATCCAAGATCGTCAGTACCGATTCCACGTCATCGACAGACTGAAGCTGTTTTTTCAGGCGGGCAATATCCTGCAGCGTCTCATCGGCCAGCAGGTCCCCGTGGGGAGAGTAAGCGACCACCAGAAAATCCTGGATGCCGTAGCGGGAATACACTTCACGGGTAAAATGCAGTTCCTTGTCGTTTTCCTTGATCAGGGTTTCGGTGGAGGCATCGATCTGAAAATCTCTGGCAAAATACCCCAGTATGGCCACGAGGATCAGCATCACGAAAACCACCAGCCGGGGCCGGGCCAGGATGCCTTTGTCATACAGCCCCATCACGCGGGATTCCGGTTTCGGCATATTACTCGATCTTGCCTTCCTTTTGTCTCAGTTCCCGCATCAGGTCTTCCACCGTACCGTTTCGCAGGATCTCCTCGAACTGGGACCGGTAGCTGCGGATCAGGCTGACCCCGTTGATCTCCACATCATAGACCAGCCACCCATGATCCGATTTGTAGAACTTATAAAGCATTTCAACGGGCTTATCACCGCCGGTGAGCACCGTGACCGGTGCCTGGATTTTATCCCCTGCGGCACTTGCCTTGCCATATACGATCTTTTCGTTGGAATAAAAATCGCTTTTTTCGAGGTAGGAGGATTTCAATCGCTGAACAAACAATTTGACAAATTCATCCTGTTGGGACGGGTTCAATTTTCCCCAGTTGTTCTTCCCCAGGGTGAGTTTGGCCATGAGCTCAAAATCGATGGAGGGGCCGATGATCTCCATGATCTTTTCATTTCGGGTTTCAACGCTCATCTCGTTTTGTTTGAGCATATCGACCACGGCGTTAATTTTGCTTTTCAGCAGGTTTTCCACATCCTGTTCCGGCGCGGCGTAAAGCGGCTGAACCAATAACAGCAGCCCGATCAGCGTCCAAAAGATTTTTTTCATCGCCCTATTCCCTGATTTTTTTGTTCCGGTTCTGTTCATAAGCATTTCTTAAAAAGATGTACAAATCAAGTGCATCTTTTTTCATCTGTTCATAAGCACCGATATTCAGCGACAGCGAATTGATCTGGTCATGGGCCGTAATGATGACGGATGTCCCCGTATCGTCGATGAAGTAAAATGCCGGATCGAGGTAATAATCCGGGGCCATTCCGGCAAGGTCGCGCAGATTGGAAGGCCCCATGACCGGAATCACGATGGGAATACCGCTTCCCACTCCGTAGTACCCCAAAGTCTGACCGAAATCCTCGGGATAGGCGGATAAATCCCACCAGGCTTTTGCCGGATCAAAAAGACCGGCGACCCCGACGGTCGAATTGATGCCGAACCGGGCGGTTTCGATCCCCGCACGCCTGAATTTCAACTGCAGCAGGTTATTGACAAAACGGATGGGAAACAAAATGTTTCGATATGCCCGGCTGATCGCCTCCCGGGCCGGCTTTTTGACGAATGCCGAATATACCTGAGCGGATGGCTTCAACAGCCAGAAATAAAGCTTGTCGTTCACCTGCGTCATGAACCGGTTGTAGCCGATCAGGGGATCGTATACGCCCGTATCTTCCGCCGCAGTCGGCTGAAACTCATCAAATCCGGAGAAAACATCTTCATCCGCCGCCGTGTTATCCGCATCCGTTTGTGCGAAACTGTTCGACACCGGCATGCATATCAATGCAATTGTCAGGAGAATTCCAGTTATATAAGACCTTTTCATGTCTTTTCTCCGCGTTTGCCCGACAGTTTAGGGTAAACTTAATCGATAACATAAAAAATGCTTTTTCAATAGCGGAATTCTAAAAACACAATTAACTGTTCAAATAATAATACTTTTAAACCCGCGGTCGACTCCGATCAGCAAAATTGTAGCGCCGCTGCCGATTTTCAGGTTGACCGCTTATTTTCGGGGAAAACGGCGCAGACAAATGGCCACTCAAAGAAAATGGTTGAAACCTTATGGCCAGGCCCGGGCTGGAAACATTTTTTCCGGCCGGGCCGGGTTCGTTCAGGCCCCTTGAACCCGGGCGGCATTCTTTGAAAATCCGCCGCGGATGGTTTCTGCGACCTGGCGCACATCCGCCATGACCTTGTTTACGTCCAGGGTGGTCAGCTGCCTATCTTTCATGACCAGACGGCCGTTGATAATCGAGGTGGAGACATCTGCGCCGCCAGCGGCGTACACCAGGTGGGAGTATAGATTGTACATGGGCGTCAGGTGCGGTTTGAAGGTATCCACAATAATCAGATCAGCCTTCTTTCCCGCTTCAAGGGACCCGGTTACCCGGTCCAGGCCCAGCGCCCTGGCCGATTCGATGGTGGCCATGCGCAGCACGGTCCGGGCATCCATCACAGTAGGGTCCAGATGGTGGACCTTGTGAATTTTTGCCGCCATATCCATTTCCGAAAACAGGTCCAGGTTGTTATTGGAGGTGCACCCGTCCGTGCCGAGTCCCACGCAGACCCCGGCTTCCATCATTTCCGGCACCGGTGCGATCCCCGAGGCCAGCTTCATGTTGCTTTCCGGATTGTGCGACACCTTCACCCCATGGTCGCTCAGAAGCACAATGTCATTCTCCGACAATACCACGCAATGACAGGCCACCAGCCTTGGCGAGAGCACCCCGATATCGGCCAGGTGCTGCACCGGGGTTAAAAGATAGTCGCTTGCGATGCGCTCCACCTCGCTTTGGGTTTCGGACACATGCATGATCATGGGAATATTGAATTCCTGCGACAGCATGGCGGCCTGCCGGAGCAGGTCCGGGGCGCATAAATAGGGGGAATGGGGTTCCACGGCAATGGTGACCAGCGGATGGTTCGCGCCATTTTTCAATCAGATCCCGGGTATATGCAAAACCCATTTCAATGGGACCGTAATTGGGGGAGGGGAAATCATAGAGGACTTCTCCCACCACCGCCCGCATTCCGGCGGTCTGGGCGGCTTGCGCCACCGCATCCTCAAAGAGATACATGTCACAGAAGCAGGTGGTCCCGGAAAGGATCATCTCGGCGCAGGCCAGCAGTGCCCCCATGTTTACGGTTTCATGATCCAGCCGGGCTTCGGCGGGAAAGATATAGTCTTTCAGCCAGCTCATTAATTCCAGGTCATCGGCCAGACCGCGGAAACAGGACATGGCCGCGTGGGTGTGGGTATTGATCAGGCCGGGCATGATGATGCCGCCTTTGGCATCGATGACTTCCCGGGCCCGGGTGTCAAGAAACCGGGCAGCGGGTCCCACACCGATGATGGCATCTCCCGCAACGGCCACCACCCCGTCTTCGATGACGGTATCATCGGAATTCAGGGTGACCACGGTCCCGTTTCTGATCAGAATATCGGCTTCATGCATGCGCGCTCTGGTCCTTTGCCGCTGATTCGATGATGGCCGACAATTGGGGGGCGGCATGGCAGGCCACATCGATGATCTCCTCCACCGTATGACACCGGGGACGGTCCGGATCATTGATATTGGTGATCACGGAAAGGCCCAGGACATCCATGTCTGCATGGACGGCCGCAATCGCTTCCATGATGGTGGAAAACCCCACGGCATCGGCGCCGATCAGCCGCAAAAATCGGGTTTCTGCGGGTGTCTCCAAAGACGGCCCCTTCAACCCGGCATATACGCCGGACCGTATGTTGATGCCGTTGGCCGACGCCCCTTGTTCAGCTGAACTGATCATCTGCGGATCATAAACACGCGTCATATCCGGGAACCGAATACCCCAGCGCTCCTCGTTGCTCCCCACCAGCGGATTTTCACCTGTCAGATTGATGTGGTCGCGAATGACCATGATGTCACCCGGTACAAACGCCAGGTTCAGCCCGCCGGCGGCGTTGGTCAGGATCAGCTTCCTGACCCCCAGTTCCTGCATGACCCGGATGGGGAAGCTCACCTCATAAGGGGAATACCCCTCGTAAAGGTGAAAGCGCCCCTGCATGGCGACCACGCTGCTTCCTCCCAGCGTTCCCGCCAGGAGCCGACCCTGATGGCTCTCAACTGTTGATACGGGGAAATGGGGTATTTTCTGGTAGTGCAGCTCGGTGTGCACCTCCACCCGATCCAGACATTCGCCCAGGCCGGTTCCGGTCAGGATGCCCAATACGGGAGGGGCGCCGATGACGGTTTTTAAGAATTGCGCAGATTCATGGACCTGCCGGGCAAGGCGTTTCATCATCTATTAATGTCCTTTGAAAAATATTTTCATATAGTCTGTTTTCCAAGCGGCCGTCAAGACGCAATCCAGAAAAAGGATTTGCGATCTCCGGCAAAAAAGGCATGGACATCCCTCCGGCTCCGGTGCTATATAAACGATTTACATTTTTTCTCGATTCAGGTTTTATGTCATTAAAACCAGACTCACCATTGATATTGAAAAATCCGAGTCAGGATCAGGAGTTGCATTATGCTGGAATCCGTTTTCATGATGGGGGCGCTGGGTCTGATCATCGGCATCAGCCTGGCCCTTGCGTCCAAAGTGTTTTATGTCTATGTGGATCCACTGGTCGAGGCAATCGATGGCCTTCTTCCAGGCGCCAACTGCGGCGGGTGCGGATACCCGGGCTGCGGCGCCAATGCGGAAGCCATCGCCACGGGGAAATCTTCCCCTTCATCCTGTGTGGCGGGCAGCGCGGATCTCGCGGTGGCCATTGCATCGGTCATGGGTGTGTCCATCGAGGCCCGGGAGCCGGATATTGCCCGCCCGGGGTGCACCTACGGGGTCAAAGACGCCGCTCTTAAATATACCTACGCCGGGCTGGGCAGCTGCCAGGCGGCCGCCATGCTCTATGGCGGAATGAAGCACTGCCATATCGGATGCCTGGGCCTGGGATCATGCGCCAGGGCCTGTCCCTTTGACGCCATTGTCATGGGAGAAGACGGCCTTCCGCAAGTTGATGAAGTCAAATGTACCGGCTGCGGGACCTGTGAACGGGTCTGCCCCAAGAACATCATCACCCTTTCCTCTGTCACCCGGCGCATCCTGAAGGAGTACACCACCGAAGACTGCACCACCCCCTGCCAGCGCGCCTGCCCGGCGGGAATCAATATATCTGAATACATCCGCCAGATTTCTCTGGGGGATTACCACAAGTCGGTCCAGGTCATCAAGGAGCGCAACCCCTTCCCCACTGTGATCGGCCGCATCTGCCCCCGACCCTGCGAGAACGAATGCCGCCGCAACCTGGTGGACGAACCCGTGGCGATCAACTACCTGAAACGGTTTGCCGCCGACTATGAAAGACAGCAGAACGACCGGATACAGCCCTACAAGGCCCCGGACACCGGCCGAAAAATCGCCGTTGTCGGCGGCGGGGTGGAGGGCCTTTCCGCGGCATTTTTCGCCGCACGGCTGGGTCATTCCCCCACCGTGTATGAAGCCACTTCCCGGCTGGGCGGTCTGCTGCGCACCGCCATCGCCCGAAACCGGCTTCCGGGAGATATCCTGGACTGGGACATCGACGGTATCCTGGAGATGGGCGTAGAGGCCCGGTTTAACCAGACCATGGGAGTCGATTTTACCGTCTCGTCATTGCTGGCCGGCGGCGCAGAGGCCATCCTGCTGGCTTCCGGCGGTTGGGACAGCCGGGTCGAACGACTCAAGGATGCCCCCATTGAAGAAGCAATCCCCGGAACCCTGCTGCTCATTGACCTGATCCGGTCCGGCATGGAGAACCGTCACCACCTCCATATGGCCAAAGACGTGGTATTGGCCGAAAGCGGCCCCATGACCGTTGATGCGGTCAACATCTGCCGAAAACTGGGCGCCGACGGCATAACGGTCGTTTCCCGCCGCTCCATGGCACAAAGCACAATCGATGCGCAAACCATTAACAAACTCCAGGCAGACGGTGTCCGTCTGCGGTTTGACACCATCATCACCGGGATTTCCGGCACAGACGATGCCCTGACCCGTATCGAAACCCGGAATCTGGCCACTCAGGAATCCGAGGAAATCAGCGCCGGCACCCTGATTCTCGACTCCGGACGGCTCCCCGAACTGATTTTCACCCCGATCAAGGCCGAAACCGAGGCGGAAGGGCAAACCCAAGCCGAATCCGCTGCCGGCCCGGTGCAATGGCGGGCTGTTTCCCCCTATAAAAATCCGGCCATTGGTTTAAAGGAAGGATTTCTGTCCGAAGCAGACGCGGTCACCGATTTCAGCGCAGCCATCCGGGCCATCGCCGCCGGCAGGCGGGCAGCGGCATCCGCCCATCAGATCATGTACGGCATCGAGCCGGAACTTTCCGAAAAGGTGGTCACCTCCGAAACGGTGGTTCAGAATGTCAGCCATATAGAGCAGATCAGTGCTTCTGCCCGGCAGATCATGCCCTTGTGCAATGTCAGTGATATTTCCGCCCAGTGTCCGGAAATCGAGCTGGGATTTGATCGGGAAAAGGCCAAAAAAGAAGCCGACCGCTGCCTGCAATGCGGACTGGTCTGCTATTCTGAACATTCGATATCCGAAAAAATGGCCTCCTGAAAAACAAAGGCATCACAGACACCGGCGGGCGGCTTCAGGGCCGCCCGCTTCTTTTTGAATTCAGCGATCGCATGGATTCAAATCGCCATTGACATCCGGTTCGGCCATGTTAACTTCAGAGACAGATCAAAAAGATACGCTCAGATGCGAATAGAGGAAAAGTAAATTGGCAACCGAAATTGGAATGATTACCGGATTGAACCATGATCTGGCCACGGTGAAAACCCAGCGGGCGACCGCATGTGATGGATGCTCCGAGAAGGAGACCTGCCACAGCATGGGCGGCGGCCGGGAAATGGAGTTTGAAGCCGAAAATCCGATTCACGCCCAGGTGGGCGACAGTGTGGTTTTATCCTTTAAAACCGGACAACTGCTCTCCCTTTCCTTCCTGCTGTACATGTTTCCCGTCATCTCCATGATCGTCGGCGCATTGGCGGGCGACCACATGGCACCGGCCTACAGCATGGATCCCTCTGCTGCGGCAGCCATATCCGGGTTCATGTTCTTTGTGTTCTCGTTTGGCCTGATTAAACTGCTGGACCGCCACGCCCGCAAAAACGGCAAATACCGGCCGGTCATTCTCCGCATCAAGAAAAAAGGCCAGCCCGGAGAAACTGCAGCCGCCGGATGCAGCAACTGCGCCCCTGCACGATAGCCTCCCTATCGCCCACTTTTTAAAACTTCGCCCCGCAGTATGCCTTCTTCGAAACACTGATCTACTCTACTCTTCATCCGGATACCGATAGCGCTTTCCCGCATAGTTGATCACCGTGAGCGCCCGCCCTTCTTTTCGGATCACATATTCCGGCAGGAGCGGAATTTTACCGCCGCCTTCGGGCAGATCGATCATGTAGGCAGGCACGCCGATTCCCGACAGTCGCCCGCGAAGCGCCCGCATGATCTCCAAGCCTTTTTCGATGGGGGTGCGGAAATGGCGGGTGCCTTTCACCGGGTCACCCTGGTGCAGATAATATGGCCTCACCCGAATTTCCAAAAGGTCGCGCATCAGCTGCTCCATGATCTCAGGCGTATCGTTTACGCCTTTGAGCAAAACCGTCTGGCTGCCCAGGGGAATGCCGGCATCGGCCAGGATTTTGCAGGCAGATGCCGATTCCGTGGTGATTTCATCGGAATGGTTGAACTGAATGTTGATAAACAGGGGATGAAACCGGGAAAGCATGCGGGCCAGCTCCCCGGTAACCCGCTGGGGAAACGTGCACGGCACCCGGGTGTGGATGCGCAGGATGCGGACATGGGGGATGTTTCGCAGCCGCAGGAGAAGAAAATGTAACCGGGCGTCTGAAAGCAAGAGAGGATCGCCCCCGGACAGGATCACCTCCCCAATGGCCGGCGCTTTCTCGATGTAAGCGATTCCCCGGTCAATAGATGCGGTTCCGGGTCCGACTGCGCCGATGGTTCGTTTTCGCATGCAGTGGCGGCAGTACATGGCACACTGGCCGGATACCAGAAAAATTACCCGGTCGGGGTACCGGTGCACCAGCCCGGGCACCGGCGACTGACGGTTTTCCCATAGGGGATCGGCATCCGAAACATCGTCTTGCATGATTTCGGCAATGTCTGGGACCGCCTGCCGGTACAATGCCGGGGATTGATTGAGCCGGGATAAAAAATAGGGATTGATGCGCATGGGATAATGGGAGATGACCCGGCCGATGGTTTGCGCATTCACCGGCAATGCATCGGCCAGCGCTTTTGCCGTGGTGATGCTTTCGGACAGAAGCCCTTCCCAGCCGGCAGCTGGTTTGCCGACCGGATTGCCCATCGCAATACCATTCATTTTTCTTGCGCCCGCCCTTTCTCGTTTCCCGGGCAGACGATACCGGCACATGCGTTATCCGGCCCTGGCAGGCTCATTGAACCGGCCGGATAAATCGTTATGCAGACAGCCCCACCCCGTGAATCATCGCCCCGCACTTGGGGCATTTGTTTTCTTTAACCAGGTTCTGGGAGACAAAAAATCCCCTCCTGCCGATCACCTGCTCCCCGCAAGCGTAGCAGAAGGTGTTCTCGCTGTTTTCGCCCGGCACATTGCCCGTATACACATATTTCAGCCCTGCGCTGATGCCGATTTCACGGGCTTTGAGCATGGTCGGCAGCGGGGTGGCGGGCCGGTCCACCAGTTTGTAGGTGGGGTGAAACCGGCTGATATGCCATGGGGTTTCATCCCCCAGGTCTTTTGCAATGAAATTCGCCAGTTCGGTCAATTCTTTCGGATCGTCGTTTAATCCCGGGATCAGCAGGGTGGTGACCTCGACAAATATGCCGAGCTGTTTCATCCGTTTCAGGTTGTCGAGCACCGGCGCCAGTTTAGCGCCGCAGGTCTTCTTGTAGAATTCGTCTGAAAAGGCCTTTAAATCCACATTGGCGGCGCCCAGGTACGGACTGATCATGTCCAGGGCATCCCGGGTCATATAGCCGTTGGTCACAAACACGTTCTTGATGCCCTGTTTTTGGGCAAGTTTTGCACAGTCCAGCGCCAGTTCGAAAAATATGGTCGGCTCAGTATACGTATAGGCGATGGTTTTGCAATCGTTTTTCACGGCCCCGGCAACGATGGCTTCCGGCGCAATGGTCCTTCCGTCCACCATTCCGTCATGGTCCGTAGCCATCTGGGCGATGTCGGCGTTCTGGCAGAACCGGCACCGGAAATTACAGCCCACCGTACCGAAGGAATAGGCCAGGGTTCCGGGATAATAATGAAACAGCGGTTTTTTTTCGATGGGGTCCACGTTTAAGGCGATGACCTTGTCATAGACGTTCGTCATCAGCGTGCCCTTCTGATTCACCCGGACATTGCACAATCCCCGCCGGCCCTCGGAGATCAGGCAGTACTGATTGCACAAATGGCATCTGACCTTCTGGTCATTCTGTTTATCATAGAGCAGTGCTTCCATGCGGCCCCCTTATGAACGCTGGCGTGGTTGTGCATGCACCTAAATGTCACCATCGCTTATCCGGTTTAATCAATTATTCGGTATTTTCCTCCTCAACGCAAACGGCGCCTTCTGCGATTCGCACTTCTTTGGCGCAACTGGCGACCTGGCTGCGAGACGGGCGGGAACGGGGCGAAGGATGTTTGAGAAACAAGGGGGTGGTCCTGAAGCGGGGAACCGGCTGGGCCAGGATACCCGCGAAATCCCCGAATGGAAATTTCCGGGATACCTGAGACGCCGCCAAACGATTGATCAATGGGTACTGTGCGCCCGGGACATGGCAGACGGTCTTCCAGGTAATCGGCACATCGCCCAGGAATCTGAAGAACAGCCCCCTGACCTCGCTTATGCCGAAGAAACGGGCATGCCGATAAACGGTGGGGCGGAAAATGCCGCCGATCCGGTACGCAACTGACTTCAAGCCATACTTGTTCAATATTCCCACAAAAACACCGTCTTTAGCCACCCGGCAGGCTTCCGCAAGGGCTTTTGCGGGATCTCTGGCAAATTCCAGGGACAGGGACAGCACGGCATAATCGAAGGCATTATCATCGAAGGGCAGGTCCTCGGCAAACGCCCGGTGCAGATCCACCCGTTTGCCCAAATGCTCCCGCGCGAAATCGAGCATGTAGGGGGACGGATCCACCCCGGTAAGGGAAATTCCCTTCCCCATAAACGGCATCAGGCTGTTTCCGGTTCCACATCCGATATCGAGCAGTCGATCGCCGAACATCGGCTTGACCATCTCCACCATCAACTGCCGCTGCATCCGGACAGCCGGATGATCCTTTTTGGCCGCCGATTGCCGGTCGTACGAAACTGCATCTTTAAAATCAAATACATATCCCATCTCAGCATATTAATGAATAAATTATGGTTTTTCAAGGGTGAAGGCGAAAATCACCATGGATCACAGCCTTTTTCGGGCCATGAAAAGGTATCGCCTAAAAAAGGACGATTCTTGGGGCATTGCATCCCGGGGCGCGGTGTTTATATTGGTTGCGGATATTTACGTTTTTATGTTAGTTTTATAATTTTAATTAATCGATCGAATTGTCCGAAAGAGCGGCTTTTTTAGTCGTATCCGGCACACGATCCGTCTTTGAAAAAATGGATAAAGAAACCTGTATACATCATCCGGATCGAGAGACCCGGTATTTTTGTCAAAAACACCGGGTTTACCTGTGCGAACAATGCCTGAAATGCCGTGACCCGGACCTGTACTGCAAATTCAGGACCGCATGCACGATTCATTTTGCAGGCAAAAACAACGGCTGGCTGGATGATCCTTCTAAATGATGCACTTTGATAAATACCATGGTCTGGGAAACGATTACCTGGTGATTGCCCCGCAGACCGACGTCTTGTTGTCCGAAGATCGAATCCGGCGGATCTGTGATCGGAATTACGGCATGGGATCAGACGGCATCCTGCTGGGGCCGATGGATACGGAGCTGGCGGATTTTGCGTTGAAGATCTACAACCCGGATGGAAGCGAAGCGGAGAAAAGCGGAAACGGGCTGCGCATATTTGCCCGGTACCTGTTTGACAGGCAAATGGTGTCCCAATCGCCTTTTACCATGGACACCCTGGGGGGAATCGTTACCGCCCGCGTCTATGACGGCGGAAAAATGGTTTCCGTGGACATGGGCCGCATCACCTTTGAGAGCACCCGGATACCGGTGGCCGGGCAGCGCCGGGAAGTTTTGAACGAAGAGGTGCAATTGTCGGGGGAATCGATCGTCTTTTCGGCAGCCGCCATCGGCAATCCGCACTGCGTGGTGATCCGGGACCGGATCTCGCCGGAACTGGCCCGCCGGACCGGGCCGCTGCTGGAAACCCATCCCCTGTTTCCCCACCGGATCAATGTGCAGTTCGTCAAGATCCTGGATCGGGAAAATATCGCCATCGAGATCTGGGAGCGGGGGGCGGGTTACACCCTGGCTTCCGGAAGCAGCAGTTCGGCCGCCGCCGCCGTTTCGCACCGCCTGGGGCTGACCGGAAATGATGTGACCGTCCATATGCCCGGGGGCAGACTGGCAATCCATATCAGCGACGACTGGGAGATCACCCTGACCGGACCGGTCACCCGGGTGGGCGGGGGGCAGATGGATGATGAGATGTTCTGGTAACCGGGTGCGGGATTTAGGATTTTAAAATTTACGACTTCATCGAAGATTAATGCACAAGACCGGTATGGACGTTGGATATGGGCCTGTAATGACAAAAGAATTCTTCAATGTCACGCCCCTTGAGGCGGTTTTCGGACTCATGTCCGGGTTTGACAGGACCCGGCCGGAATCCTTGCCCCTTCTGGAAGCCCAGGGCCGGGTCCTTGCCGAAGACCTGATTTCCGACATCGATATTCCCGGTTTCGACCGGTCCACCATGGATGGCTACGCGGTCTGCGCTGCGGCCACTTTCGGGGCTTCAGAAGCCAATCCCGCCTACCTGACGATTACAGGATCGGTTGAGATGGGGCAGATGCCGACAACGCCCATTGTGCCGGGTGAAGCCGCCCGCATTGCCACCGGCGGCATGCTTCCGCCCGGTGCCGACAGCGTGGTCATGCTCGAACACGCCGCACCGGTCGATGAGACCACGCTGGAGGTTTACAGAAGTGTTGCGCCCGGTGCCAGCGTGATCCGAGCCGGCGAGGATGTCCGGGCCGGAAAAGTCATCCTCGAAGCCGGGACCCGCATCCGTGCTCAGGAAATGGGGCTTCTGGCGGCCCTGGGCCGAAGCCGGATAAACGTATTCCGGAGGCCGGTTGTCGGCATCATCTCCACGGGGGACGAAATCATTCCTGTCGACTCGATCCCCGGACCGGCCCAGGTACGCGATGTAAATTCTTATACACTGCATGGCTCGTGCCGGGCCGCCGGGGCAGAACCTGAACTTTACGGCTTGATAAAAGACGATCGGGCCGCCTTGATTAAAACCTGCCGGGCCGCCCTGGCACATTCGGACATGGTGCTGGTTTCCGGCGGCAGTTCGGTGGGGAAACGGGACCTGACCATAGAAGCCATCATGGCCCAGAACAACGCAGAGATCCTGGTCCACGGTATCCCCATGAGCCCGGGTAAACCGACCATCCTGGCCCGGGTGGGGAAAAAGCCCTTCTGGGGGCTGCCCGGGCACGTGACTTCCGCCATGGTCGTGTTTGAAATCGTGGTCAGGCCGTTTCTCCTGCACATGGCCGGTCTGGATTCGTCCAAATCGCTGACGCATTCCGTGCCCGCCACGCTTTCCCGCAATATCGCCTCGGTCCACGGCCGCATCGACTTTGCCCGGGTTCGGATCATTTCAAGCGAGCATGGCCTGATGGCCGAACCCATACCGGGAAAATCGGGCCTGATCCATACCATGGTCCAGGCCGATGGACTGGTCCGCATCGATGAGAATACCGAAGGGCTTTCAAAGGGAGACCGGGTTATGGTCATCCCTTTTACGACCTGAAGCTTTTGTTTTTTGATCAAGAATTTAAATTCTATTTCCGGTGCGAACCGGATAACCGAAAATAAAAAACCGCCATGACCGGACATCGAAATATCTACCTGAAGATGAAATCACTGGACGAGGCCCGTGCCATTGTCGAGACCGATCTGACCCAAGCCAGTTTGCAATCAGAAACCATCGATGTCATCCACGCATCCGGCCGCATCCTGGCAGAGCCCGTATTTGCCGCCATCTCCTCGCCCAATTTTCATGCCGCCGCCATGGACGGCGCTGCAGTGGCCGCAAAAACCACCTATGGGGCCTCTGAAACCGCTCCTATAATCCTTGCCACGGGGAAAGACGCGCATTTTGTCAACACCGGACATGTTCTGCCGGAAGGTACGGACGCGGTGATCATGATCGAAAAAATCCATGTGGTGGATGAAAATCACATCGAAATCGATGCGCCGGTGTTTCCCTGGCAGCATGTCCGCCGCATGGGGGAAGACATCGTCGCCACTGAACTGGTGTTTGCGCGGCACGAAGCCGTCTCCCCCTATGGCATCGGCGCCCTTCTGTCCGCCGGGATACGCGAAGTTTCCGTGCTTAAAAAGCCAAAGGTTTTCATTATTCCCACGGGACGGGAGATGGTGGACTATCGTCAGATCGACTCTTCCCGGCTGCAGCCGGGACGGATCATCGATTCCAATTCCCACATGCTGGGGCAGATGGTCGTCTCCTGCGGCGGGGAATATGACGTCAGCGAAATCATCACCGATGATCCGGAGAAAATTTCCAGTGCAATAAAGAAGGCTGCCGGTGATGATTATGACCTGATCCTGCTTGTCGGGGGATCATCTGCGGGCTCTGAGGACTTTACCCGTCAGGTGATTGCCGATATGGGAAGCGTTCTTGTCCACGGGGTCACCATGATGCCGGGGAAACCCGTTATCGCGGGGAAGATCGCCGGCATGCCGGTATTTGGCATTCCCGGCTACCCGGTGTCTGCCATCATTGCCTTTGAGCAGCTGATCCGGCCGCTGCTGTGCGCCCTGCTGCACCAGCCGGAACCGAATGCCCCTTCCGCCCGGGTCGTGCCCACCAAAAAAATTGCCTCCCGGCTGGGACTGGAGGAATTCGTGCGGGTCAAGCTGGGCCGGGTGGGGGACCGGATCGTGGCCACCCCGCTTCCCCGGGGGGCCGGCTGCATCACCTCCATCACCGAGGCCGACGGCATTATCCGTATTCCCAACCACCTGGAAGGCATCCCCGGGGACCAGCCGGTATCCGCCACCCTGCTCAGGCCGCTTACCCAGATTTCCGATACCCTGGTGGCGGTGGGAAGCCACGACAATACCCTCGATGTCATTGCCGACCTGATCCGGTCCAGGAGCAGCCGGATTCATCTTTCTTCCAGCCATGTGGGAAGCATGGGAGGGCTGATCGCCATTAAAAAAGGATTGTGCCACGTGGCCGGCACCCATCTGCTCGATACCGCCGATGGCACTTACAACATCAGCTACATCCGTAAATATCTCAAAGACGTCCCCGTCTACCTGGTGCACCTGGTCCGGCGGGACCAGGGGCTGATTGTCGCCCCCGGAAACCCCAGGAAAATCATGACCATCGAAGACCTGACCCGTCCGGAAAACACCTTCATCAACCGGCAGATCGGCTCGGGCACCCGGATTCTGCTGGACTACCGGCTATCCGAACTGGGGATTTTACCAAATCAGATCGCCGGGTATCCCAATGAAGAATTTACCCATATGGCGGTGGCGGCGGCGGTTCTGTCCGGGGCCGCCGACGCCGGCCTGGGCATCCTGGCCGCCGCCAGGGCCCTTGATCTGGAGTTTGTCCCGGTGGTCACCGAATCCTATGAACTGGTGATCCCCGAATCCTTTTTCGACACCCCGGCCATCCGCCTTTTGCTCGATATCATCGAATCCGATGAATTCAGGAAGGCGGCTGCAAAACTCGGCGGGTATCACACGGAACAAACCGGAAAAATCGTCTGGACCTCGGCCGATGCCCTATGAAATCATCGATCACACGGCCGACCTGGGCATCCGCGTCACGGCCGCCGATGTAAAAGAACTTTTTGAAACCGCGGCCCGGGCCATGTTCGAACAGATGACCGATGTATCGACCGTCAATGAAGCACACCACCGGACGATCAACATCAGCGGGGCCGATGTCTCCGACCTGCTGATCAACTGGCTGCGGGAGCTTTTCAGTATCTGGAGCGTGAAAAACGGACTTGCCGCGCGCGTCTGCATCCGGGAACTGACCGACCGGAAGATAAAAGGCGACGTTTTCTATGAGCTTTATGATCCGGACCGGCATGACATCCTGACGGATATCAAGGCGGTGACCTATTCCGGAATATCGGTCGAACACACACCGGCCGGCTGGCAGGCCACGGTCATATTCGATATCTGAACCCCGGGAGCAGAATAATTTGTCCATTGGCCATAAAAATGATTAAATTATCGGGTAATCTTGCAAATACGTATATATAGCCAGGTGCGTCCAGATGGAACTGAAACAGATATCCCCTTATTGCTACGAGGTGAAAAAATCCGGGGCCATGCGGGTCCCTGCCCGCATCTTTTCAAGTGCGGCGATGATAGAGGTGATCAAAAAAGAGGAGACCGTCAAACAGCTGATGAATGTGGCCCAGTTGCCCGGAATCCTCAAGGCCGCCATGGCCATGCCGGATGTGCACTGGGGATACGGGTTTCCCATTGGCGGTGTGGCGGCTTTTGATCCGGAGGAGGGGGTGATCTCCCCCGGCGGAGTGGGCTACGATATCAATTGCGGGGTGCGCCTTGCGGCCACGCGCCTGTCCGAGGAAGAAATCCGGCCGCACCTTCCGGAGCTCTCGTCCGCTCTCTTTAGGCAGATCCCTTCCGGCGTGGGCACCTCCGGGAATGTCAAATTGTCCTACCCCGAACTCAAAAAAGTGTTGAAGCAGGGAAGCCGCTGGGCGATCGGCCAGGGGTTCGGGGAAGATTCCGATCTTGAGCGCACGGAAGAAGGCGGTTGTATGGCGGATGCCGATCCCGACGCGGTGAGCGGCCGGGCGCTGGAGCGGGGGAAAAAGCAGCTCGGCACCCTGGGATCGGGAAACCATTTCCTGGAAATCTCAGTGGTGGACGAAATTTATGATGAACGCACCGCTGCTGTTTTCGGTCTGGTAAAGGGCCGCGTGACCGTGATGATCCACTGCGGGTCCCGGGGTCTGGGCCACCAGGTATGCGATGACTTCCTGGCTTCCATGACCCGGCAGATGGGCGTAGACGGCATCACCGTTCCCGACCGGCAGCTGGCCGCCACCAGAATCAATTCGCCGGCCGGCCGAAAATATTATGGCGCCATGGCCGGTGCGGCGAATTTCGCCTGGGCCAACCGGCAGATCCTGATGCACCTGACCCGGGAGGTCTTCATCCACACGCTTGGCATCAGTCCCCGTAGCCTGGGAATGCATTTTGTTTATGATGTATGCCACAACATCGCCAAATTCGAAAATCACCAGGTGGACGGGGAAATTCGGCGGGTCTGCGTCCACCGGAAAGGGGCCACCCGGGCGTTTCCCCCCGGGCACCCGGATATTTCCGATCCATATAAATCCACCGGGCAGCCCATCCTGATCCCCGGTGACATGGGGACCGCCTCCTATGTGCTGGCCGGCACCTCCGGGGCCATGGCCGAAACATTCGGCTCCACCTGCCACGGGGCCGGCCGGGTCCTGAGCCGGCATGCCGCCAAAAAGGCGGCCAGGGGCCGGAGCATCAATCGGGAACTCGAAGACAGGGGCATCTACGTCAGATCCGCCGGCCGGTCCACGCTGGCCGAAGAGATGCCCGAAGCATACAAGAATGTCACCGACGTGGTAAATGTGGTAGAAGGATCCGGGATTTCCCGAAAAATTGCCAGACTGCGGCCCGTGGCCGTTATAAAAGGATAGCATCATAAAATAAAAGGAGGTTTGATGGTTCCGGATATTTTCAGGGAATACGATATCAGGGGAATTGCCGGTGACGAGATGAACGAAGACGACGTGATCCGCATCGGTAAAGGAATCGGCGCCTATCTGTCCAGCCGCGGATGCCGCAAACTGACCGTGGGCCGCGACTGCCGGCTGACTTCGGACACCTATGCCGACCGGCTCATCGAGGGTCTGGTTTCCAGCGGCTGCGAGATCACCGACATCGGCGTCTGCCCCACCCCGGTCCTTTACTTTTCCATCCGGCACCTGTCCCAGGAAGGGGGGGTCATGGTGACCGCCAGCCACAATCCTCCGGAATACAACGGCTTTAAAATATGCCAGGGCACCGAT
Source organism: uncultured delta proteobacterium (assembly GCA_963826785.1). Taxonomy (GTDB): domain Bacteria; phylum Desulfobacterota; class Desulfobacteria; order Desulfobacterales; family Desulfosalsimonadaceae; genus CAWGYD01. Next base: position 652,027 of record CAWGYD010000001.1, on the reverse strand, counting down.
TCGGTGCACGGGGAGCAGATCCAGGAAATACGAAGGATTATCGAAGAAGGCCGGTTCATTTCGAAAAAAGGCTCGGTGCAGAAAAAAAAGATCCTTAAAGACTATCATGATTTTGTCGTCGACAATATCGTGCTGGAAAAGCCGCTGAAAATCGGGGTGGACGCTGGAAATGGGACTGCCGGCGTGGTGGCGGTCCCGATTTTCAAACAACTGGGCTGCCGGGTTCACGACCTGTACTGTGATATGGATGGCCGCTTCCCCAATCATGAGGCCGATCCCACAGTGGCCGCCAATTTAAAGGATTTGATCGCCCTGGTCAGAAAAGAAAAGCTGGACCTGGGCATCGGATTTGACGGCGACGGCGACCGGATCGGCGTGGTGGATGAATCCGGACGCATCATTTACGGCGATCAGCTGATGATTATTTTTTCCCGGGAAATCCTGTCCCGCAAGCCGGGAGCGGCCTTCATCTCCGAGGTCAAATGCTCCCAGACCCTGTATGACGATATCAAAAAGCACGGCGGGCGTGCCGTCATGTGGAAAACCGGGCATTCCTTGATCAAGAAGAAAATGAAGGAGGAGCATGCCGAACTGGCGGGTGAAATGAGCGGGCACATGTTCTTTGCCGACCGGTATTTCGGCTATGATGATGCCGCTTATGCCGCCTGCCGTCTCCTGGAGATCCTCGCCGCCACCGGAAAGAAGCTGTCGGAATTGCTGTCCGATGTCCCGAAAACCTACAGCACCCCGGAAATCCGGGTGGACTGTCCGGACCGGCAGAAGTTTAAAGTGGTTTCTGAAATCACCGCCCGGTTTCGCAGCACCCATGAGGTCATCGATATCGATGGGGCCAGGATCCTGTTTGGCGACGGCTGGGGGCTGGTCCGGGCATCCAATACCCAGCCCGCGCTGGTCCTGCGATTTGAGGCCCTGTCGGAAAACCGGTTGACCGAAATCAAAGATCACGTCGAATCCGCCCTGGATGAAGTGGTCAGGTCCATCTGAAGGTTTAGCTGTTAACGTTCCCCCGGCGGGAATGGGAAGCCGCCGTAATCTAAACACTATGATACAAGGGTGAAAAAAATGTCTGACCAGGAAAAAAAGTTCGAATCGGATTGCCAGGAACAGCAGAAACAAGCCTTTGCCATGCCGGAAATTAATTTTACCACCTTCATTTTATCATTGAATTCCTCGGCATTGATGCACATGGGGCTCGAAGCCGACCCGGTGACGAAAAGCAGGTCGGCCAACATGATCCTGGCCAAGCAGACGCTGGACATTCTGGCCATGCTCAAGGAAAAGACCGAAGGGAACCTGACCCATGAGGAGAAGCGTCTCTTGACACATCTTCTGTACGAGTTAAGATTATTGTACGTCAAAAAAAAATGCGAAGGCTAACTACCGAAATTATTCATTAAACTAAATATCAACGTGAAGGAGATGGATTGATGGAAACCGTCCCTGGGAATCTCCATTCCGCCCGACTGGGAATTATTTTATTTCTCGCGGCCGCTCTTTTTCTACCGGTATTCCTCTTCATTCCCCAGCCCTACGCCGCTTCCGCTGCCGGATCCAAGCCGGTGCCCGTAAGCGCTCAGGTGGCGCCGAACAACTTCACCCAGTTGGCCAAAGACGCCAGTCCGGCGGTGGTCAATATCCGCACCGAAAAAACCCTGACCGGCGGCAACCGGGTATTCGAACACTTTTTCGGCGGTCCCGGGGGTCGCGGCCAGGAAGATCCCTTCGGTGAATTTTTCGACCGGTTCTTCAATAACCAGCCCCAGCATGAATATAAGCAGCGGAGCCTGGGATCCGGTTTCATCATTGAAAAAGAGGGATACATCGTCACCAACAACCATGTGATCTCCGATGCCGATGAAATCCAGGTGAAGCTCAAGGACGGCGGTGAATACGATGCGGAAATCATCGGGAGCGATGCCAGTACGGATATCGCCCTGATCCGGATCAAGTCCGATCATGAACTGCCGGTGCTGGAAATGGGCGATTCCAGCCAGGTGGATGTCGGCCAGTGGATACTGGCCATCGGCAATCCCTTCGGCCTGGAGCATACGGTAACCGCCGGGATCATCAGTGCCAAAGGCAGGGTCATCGGTGCCGGCCCCTATGACGATTTTCTCCAGACGGATGCCTCCATCAACCCGGGAAACAGCGGCGGCCCCCTGATCGACATGAATGGTAAAGTCATCGGAATCAGCACGGCCATCGTGGCCGGCGGCGAAGGGATCGGTTTTGCCATTCCGGTGAATCTGGCCAAAAACATCATCGAACAACTCAAAAAGACCGGCGAGGTGACCCGGGGCTGGATGGGGGTGGCCATCCAGGATCTCACCCCCGATCTGCAGGAATATTACGGGGTGGATCATGGCGTGCTGGTGACCGAAGTGTTCAAGGGTGACCCGGCGGACAAGGCCGGCATTCAGCCCAGCGACATCATTTTGTCCGTCAATGGAGAGGCCGTCAATTCCAGCCGGGACCTGTCCCGACTGGTAGCCGGGCTGGCGGTCGGGAATAAGGCGCAAATCAAGCTTTTCCGAAACGGTAAAACCCAGACGGTGGAGGTCACCGTTGCCAAACGGGAAGAAGCCCAGGCGACCGCGATGGGGGAACCCTCCCAGCAACCGCCCGAAAAATCCGCCCTTGGCATACAGGTATCCGATATCACCAATGACATTGCCGGTCAGCTCAACCTTGAAAATACTTCCGGTGTAGTGGTGGTCGGCGTTGATGATGGAAGCAAGGGATCTCAGGCCGGGGTCACCAAGGGAGACGTTATCAAACAGATTAATCATAAACCCGTGGAAAACGTCGAAGATTATAAAAAAATCATCAACGGAATCAAACCCGGAGAAACCATCCAGATGTATATCAAACGCGCTTTTCAAGGATATACGGTCATCAAGATGACCAAATGATTTGAAGTCTAGCAGACTGAGAAACTCAAAAGCTGAAAGCTGATGAAAACGGGTGAGGCAGGGCTTCACCCGTTTTTATATTCGCCGTTTAAACATATTGATTTTTTACCCCCCCTGAATTATTTGAGTCCGCTTATGGAAATACGGTCCTTTGCCAAAATAAACCTGTTTCTTCAGGTCACCGGAAAACGGGCAGACGGGTATCATGAACTCAATACCCTGATGTGCGGCATCGATCTTCATGATATTATCCGGCTTGATTTTAATTGCGCCGAAACATGCGTATCGTGCACCCATCCGGATGTACCCGGGGATTTAACCAATACCGCTTTCAAGGCGGCCCGCCTCTTCTTTGAAACTGCCGGCATCGCAGGGGCCGTGGGGATCCACATTGAAAAACGGATCCCCGTGGGGGCTGGACTCGGGGGCGGCAGCAGCAATGCGGCAGCCGTGCTGAAAGAACTTAATACCCACTACGGAAACCCGCTTTCTGAAGGTCAGCTGATGGCCATGGGCCGCGCCATCGGGGCCGATGTCTGTTTTTTTATTTCGGGCAGGCCTGCCGTGGCCACCGGAATCGGGGAGGTATTGACCCCGTTTCTTCACCTGTACCCTTTTCAGCTGCTGGTAATCTACCCATCCGTTCCCGTTTCCACCGCACAAGTCTATAAAAAATTGAATTTAGGATTGACAAAAAACAAAAAAATACCTAAAAAAAATGTTTTTGAGCTGAACTGGAAAAAAGCGGATTCCGTTTGTTTGCACAACGACCTGGAGGAAACCGGGTTTGCATTATGTCCGGAAAGCAGGCGGGCAAAAATGGCCCTGCTGCGGCATCATGCATCGGCCGCATTGATGTCCGGCAGCGGATCGGCTGTGTTCGGTCTCTATGAGACGACAGAAGCGGCCCGCGATGCACATGCGGCGCTATCGGAAAACAAGACATGGCAGATCTATCTGACCCGACTGCGGACGTAGTTTTCTTCTCGGGCTCATCTGAGGGTCAGGGCTGCAGGAATGGCGCTGCTGAGGCCGCCACACCCGCGGTTAAGCCGCCGGCGGCCGGGAACACAAATTCCAAAGATTTATTTCCATTTTGATTCCAGACGGGACCGGTCGGAAAAGACACCGGTCGCCGAAGGCAAAATGGAATCATATTGCTGATAAACCCATTGGGGCGTCGTCAAGCGGCAAGACACAGGATTTTGGTTCCTGCATTCGGAGGTTCGAATCCTCCCGCCCCAGCCACTCCAATCATATGGTGCGGAAATCAAGGTGATGGATATACAGGGAAACGGATACATCCTCTTTTCAGGCAATTCCAACCCGACGCTGGCCGGAGCGATCTGTGCTTACCTGAAAAGAGATCTGGGCGGAGCGAAAGTTAAACGGTTCAGTGACGGCGAAATCCAGATTGAAATCGATGAAAATGTCCGCGCAAAGGACGTTTTCGTTATACAGTCCACCAGCAATCCGGTAAACGACCATCTGGTGGAACTGCTGCTGATGATCGACGCCTTAAAGCGCTCTTCCGCCAAGCGGATCACCGCGGTGATCCCCTATTTCGGCTATGCCCGCCAGGATAAAAAAGTGGCCCCCCGGGTACCCATCAGCGCCAAGCTGGTGGCCGATCTTCTCACCACCGCCGGTGCCAACCGGATCATCACCATGGACCTGCATGCCGGTCAAATCCAGGGCTTTTTCGACATTCCCGTGGACAACCTCTTTGCCGCACCGGTGCTGATCGAATATATGCGCGACAATTTCACCAGCGACACCATCATTGTCTCCCCGGATGCCGGAGGGGTGGAACGGGCGCGGGCGTTTGCCAAGCGGCTTGACTGCGGCCTGGCCATTATCGACAAGCGGCGGGATGCCCCGAACAAGGCCAAGGCCATGGCGGTTATCGGGAATGTGGACCAGAAAAAGTGCATTATTTTAGATGACATGGCCGATACGGCCGGCACCCTCACCGAAGCGGCCAAAGCGCTGATGGAGCACGGCGCCAATGAAGTCCACGCCTGCTGCACCCATGCCGTACTCTCCGGTCCGGCCATCGACAGGATCAACCAGTCGCCGTTGAAAACCGTGGTGGCGACCGATACCATACCGCTAAACGACAAGACTTCGGCATGTAAAAAACTAAAGGTTTTATCGATATCTTCCCTGTTCGGGGAGGCCATCCTTCGGAGCCATACCGGAGATTCTGTCACATCGTTGTTCATATAAATTCACCATCGAAATTGGAGGCATAAAATTGGATATAAAAAAACTTACAGTACAGGCGCGGGAAAGCACCGGAAAAGGGACCGCGCGAACGCTGCGGCGTGATGGAAAAATTCCTGCCGTGGTCTATGGTTCCGCCTCGGGCAGTATGCCTCTGTCAGTTGATATGCATGAACTCGAACTGCTGCTGAAAAAGACCAATTACAATCAAGTGCTGATCAATCTGACGGTCGAAAACGGAACATCGTCGGAAAAGACAGTGATGATCAAGGAACTGCAGACCGATCCCCTCTCCCATCACTATCTGCACATCGATTTTTATGAAGTGAAGATGGACCAGAAGATCACCACCACCATTCCCCTGGTTTTCACCGGCACCTCAAAAGGCGTTGAGGAAGGCGGCATTCTTCAGATTATCCGGCGGGAACTCGAAGTGGCCTGCCTGCCCACCCAGATCCCGCAGCAGATCGAGATCGACATCACCAACCTGGAAATTGGCGATTCGATTCACGTGGAAGAGATTACCGTTCCCGGCGAGGTTGAAATTCTGTTTGACGTGAATTTCACCGTCGTCACCGTGGTCAGCCCAAGGCGTGAAGAAGGGGAAGCCGAGGAGGGCGAAGAGATAGCGGAAGAAGGCGCCGGGGAGGCGGCAGAAGAATCCTCTGAGGAATAATTCGGACATTCAATCTTGAATTTCGAATCCGGGTACATGATCGCGGGTCTGGGCAATCCCGGACGAAAATATGCAAAAACACGCCATAACCTGGGATTTATGGTCATCGACCGTCTGGCGGAAAAGTTCCAAGTCGATGTCGGTCAGAACCGGTTTGATAATCGGTTCGGCACCGGGACCATCGAGGGGATCAAGGTGATTCTGACCAAGCCCGAGGCCTACATGAACAGAAGCGGGCCGCCCATTGCCCAGCTGGCGAGATATTTCAAACTGAATCAAGACCGGATACTGGTCATACATGATGATATTGATATCCATTCTGGACAAATTAAAATCAAAATGAAAGGAGGCCACGGAGGACACAACGGGTTAAAATCAATCATCGACGCCTTGGGAAGCGGTGATTTTCCCCGCATCCGCCTCGGCGTCGGCCGTCCCCCGGCGGAAATGGATGCCGCGGATTATGTTCTGGGCAAAATTTCCGCACAGGAAAAAGCGGTGACGGAGGAGGTATTAAACACGGCTGTGGATGCCGCAGTTATCATACTGACCCACGGAATTCGTACGGGTATGAACCGTTTTAACTAACTTGTTTCAACTTTTAATCGTAGGGAGGAAGACATGCAAGAAGTATTGTCAAACATTCCGTTGACTTGCACGCTGGTCGGCGTCCTGGGAATCCTGTATTCCCTGGTGGTCGCCACCATTATCAAAGGCAAGCCCACCGGAACGGAAAAAATGGTACAGATCGCCTCGGCCATTCAGGAAGGCGCCATTGCCTACCTGAAACGTCAGGCCAAGAGCATGGGCATTGTCGGCGCGGTCATTTTCGTGGTTATTTTCTTCACGATGGGCCCCAAAACCGCCGTCGGTTTCGCGGTGGGCGCGCTGGCGTCTTTTGCGGCCGGCTACATCGGCATGCGGGTGTCCGTCATCGCCAATGTGCGTACGGCTGAAGCCGCCAAGGACGGTCTGGCAGCAGGACTGAGCCTGGCATTCAAGGGCGGTTCCGTCACCGGCATGCTGGTAGCGGGCCTGGCGCTGACCTCGGTGGCAGGATACTTCACCCTGCTGCTGAAGTACGGCACCCCGCTGCAGGATGCGGTTTTGGCGCTGGTGGCTCTTGGTTTCGGCGGCAGCTTGATTTCCATCTTCGCCCGTCTGGGCGGCGGTATCTTCACCAAAGGCGCCGACGTCGGTGCTGACCTGGTGGGAAAAGTGGAAGCGGGCATTCCCGAAGACGATCCGAGAAACCCGGCCACCATCGCCGACAACGTGGGCGACAACGTGGGCGACTGCGCCGGTATGGCAGCGGACCTGTTTGAAACCTATGCGGTGACCACAGTGGCCGCCATGCTCCTGGGACACCTTTTGTTCCCGGCAAATGACATGGCCGTATATTACCCGCTGCTCCTGGGCGCCATCTCCATTATCGCCTCCATCGTCGCCATCGCCTTTGTCCGCCTGGGCAAAAGCGAGTACATCATGGGCGCCCTGTACAAGGGGATGTTCGGCGCAGCCATTATCGCGGCTGTTGCTTTTTACTTCGTCACCATGAGAACCATCACGGACTTTAACGGCATCACCGCGATCAATATTTTCTATTCATCCCTGATCGGTCTGGTGCTCACCGTGCTGATCGTTATCATCACCGAGTACTATACGGGCATCTTCGGCCCGGTGAAGCGGATTGCCGAAGCCTCCACCACCGGTCACGGCACCAACATCATTGCCGGTCTGGCCGTCAGCCTTCAGTCGACCGCAGCGCCGGTTCTGACCATCTGCCTGGCCATCGGCCTGGCCCATCATTTCGCCGGCCTTTACGGCATCGCCATCGCCGCGGTTTCCATGCTGTCCATGACGGGTATGGTCATTGCCATTGACGCTTACGGCCCCATCACCGACAACGCCGGCGGCATCGCCGAAATGGCCGGAATGGATGAATCCGTTCGCGCCGTGACCGATCCCCTGGATGCGGTCGGCAATACCACCAAGGCCGTCACCAAGGGTTATGCCATCGGCTCCGCCGGTCTGGCCGCCCTGGTTCTGTTTGCCTGCTACACCCAGGAGTTTGCTCTCCGCGGTGGCGAAGGCGCTGCCAAGATCACATTTGACCTGAGCAACGTCAACGTCATCATCGGCCTGTTCATCGGCGGCCTGCTGCCCTTCCTCTTCGGCTCGATGGCCATGAGCGCAGTCGGCAAGGCCGGCGGCGCGGTGGTGGACGAAGTTCGCCGTCAGTTCCGGGAAATCCCCGGCATCATGGAAGGCACCGCCAAACCCGACTACGGCGCCTGCGTGGACCTGGTGACCCGGTTTGCACTCAAGGAAATGCTGGTTCCGGCCCTGCTGCCGGTAGCGGCTCCGCTTCTGGTGGGCTTCCTCCTGGGCAAAGTCGCCCTGGGCGGACTGCTGATCGGCAGCATCATCACCGGTCTGTTCGTCGCCATCTCCATGACCACCGGCGGCGCTGCCTGGGATAATGCCAAGAAATACATTGAAGACGGTTTCTTCGGCGGCAAGGGCAGCGATGCCCACAAGGCCGCGGTAACCGGCGACACCGTCGGCGATCCCTACAAGGATACCGCCGGCCCGGCCATCAACCCGATGATCAAGATCCTAAACGTGGTGGCCCTGCTGATGGTGCCGTTCCTGCTGTAATCAATATTTAATACAGCAATTTACCCCCTGAAGGGGGCCGGTGGTTCATCCACCGGCCCCCTTTTTTTGTTGATTAAAAATAAAATTAATGATATTTTGTATTTTTTAGGTTATATTTCCTGATTTTTAATTTTTCATTGGTGTATGATAATGGCGAGAAAAGCAAAACAAAGCGAATTTGAGAGGCCCTTGATCAAGACATTTCAGGTGGGTGATCTGGCCGTGTACCCGGCCCATGGCGTGGGACGGATTGAATCGATCGAAAGCCGTACCATCAACGGCGACAAGCATGAGTTCTATATCTTAAAGATTTTCGAAAACAGCATGGTCATCATGATCCCCACTTCAAACGTCGAATCCGTGGGACTGCGCACCATCATTGAAGAAGATAAAATCCCCGATATCTATGCGGTGCTGACCCGTAAAAAGGAGGACATCTTCGATAATCAGACCTGGAACCGGCGGTACAAGGAGTACATGGACAAGATCAAGACCGGGTCGCTATATGATGTGGCGGAAGTATTCCGGGATCTGTTCCTGTTAAAGCAGGTCAAGGATCTGTCATTTGGCGAGCGCAAGCTGCTGGATACCGCACGGGGACTGCTGCTGAAGGAACTTTGCACCGCCAGAAATGCCGACGAATCCATCGTGTGGACTGAAATCGAAGCCCTGTTTCCATGCCCTGATCCGACCGAACAGTAATCGATTGGCGCATGCCCGCAAGCGACCCGTTTTCATTTTCGTTTCCTGTCACAGAACAGGACGCCGGCATGCGGCTCGATTTCCTCATTGCCAGACAATTTCCGGAATTATCCCGAAGCATCGCCACCCGATTGATCCGGGACGGCATTGTCCAGGCGGGCAATACGCATAGGAAGCCCGGGTACCGGGTCCGGACCGGAGACCTGGTTTCAGGGGAAATCCCCGCATCCGCCCCGTTTGAACTGATCCCGGAGCCGCTCCCCTTGGATATCGTCCATGAAGATCATGATATCCTGGTCATCAACAAAGCGCCCGGAATGGTGGTTCATCCATCCCCCGGCCACTTGAGCGGGACCCTGGCCAATGCGCTGCGCCATTATTATCCGGGTGCCGCCTTGCAAACTCCCGATGATTTCCGCCCTGGCATCGTGCATCGCCTGGACAGGGATACATCCGGACTCCTGGTGGTGGCCCGAACCGATTCGGCATATCACCACCTGATACGGCAATTCAAAGACCGGTCCGTTAAAAAGACGTATCTCGGTTTTGTCTTCGGGGCGTTTTCTGAAGAGGACGGCTGCATTCGCCTGCCCGTGGGACGGCATGATCGTGACCGCAAAAAAATGACGGCCGTGGCGGTCTCGTCAAATGCCCGGCAGGCGGTCACGTGTTTTCGGGTGGCCCGGCGATATCCGGGGATCACCCTGGCGGAATTTGACTTGAAAACCGGACGAACCCACCAGATCCGGGTCCACTGCGCGGCCATCGGGAACCCCATCGTGGGCGATTCGCTCTATGGCCCAAAAAGGCCCTTGCTTCGTTTCAAGGATCATCCACACGCCGCCGCCCTGATCCGCACCGTATCCCGGCACCTGCTGCATGCCTGGCAGATTGAATTCACCCATCCGGAAACCGGCAGCCGCATGCGCTTTACCGCCCCGCTCCCCCCCGACATGACCGCATTCCGGGAGCAGTTCGAAGCACTTGAATAGTCCTGTCAGTTCTTGTTATTCTTTATCTCCAACCGGCATTTCTTCTCCTCCCGGTCAAAGGACATCACGATTTCCTGTCCGGCTGCTTTGGACTGATTGAGTTTCCTATACTCGGAAATCATACGCTTCTTGAATTGAGACTTGGACTCATCCACCGTATCAATCCCATAATTCCGGAGCTTTTCCTTCTGGATTTCCCACAGGTTGTCGATGGAGTACTGGGAAGACGATGATTCGTCCGGACGCGACGCAGCGTCGACAGAAGGCGGCCTGGGTTCAGGGGATGCCGGCGGCGGCATATTTCTGGCAGATTCGGAATTCTCCCACAACTGCTTCCACGATCGTTGATGATAATAAACTTTCCATTGCAGGTTATCCAGCAATGTTTCCAGATGCCGGTTCGTTACATCGGGCGTGATGTGAAAATTCTGAACTTTCTGGATAAACTCCAGATGGCGCGGATGCGGCTGCCGCTGCCGATCCGCCAGGTAGGCTCTGATCTTGTTGTCCATTTCTCCCACCTGACGGCTCAGTTCCGCAATCCGGTGCTCGACCTGCTTTCGTTTCTTATCATCGGACAGCACAGTTCAATTCCCCTTCAGTGACAGGTTATCAGATGATGTTTGCATTCTTCATTGGTCATTTTATGATCGGATAAGCCTTTCCAAGGGCGAAAGTTATCCTACTTTTGGGCAGGCGGCTGATGTTGCCGCAGCGCACTGAGGCGCTTTTCAGCAATTTCATCCGCGCTGTCGGACAGTGCCAGAATGTGAAAGCCGCCTTCCACCGGGCACAGTTCAGCGCCTACAATCGCGTCTGCAATATGAGTGGCATGCTCAAAGGAGACATCACCGTCTTTGGTCCCGTGGAAAATCGTCGTGGGGGCCAAAATCCGGTGAATGGGAAGTGCGCCGGCGTATTTAAGCTGCTCCAGATCATTTTCGAGGCCCTCTCTTCTGATGCTGATGGGCGACATGGACCGGATCAGGTTCATCAGGATATCGACTTTTTCAGGGTCCTGCAGGATGTGTGTCAGTACCCGCCGGGCTTCCTGATGGTGAAGGGTGCTTTCCATGGCCACCAGCGCTTTTAACGCCATGTCCGGCAGATATTCCGCCAGTTTTTCGTAAAGCCAGATGGCGGGATCGTTGAATGCCAACCGCGTGAAAAAGTCAGACTCCCGCATGCTGTGGCCCACCAGTTCGTACTCGAGGCTGACCGCGCTTTCCAGAATGAGCGCCCATACCCGGTCTGGATATGCCAGGGCGAAGGACATGGCGGCAGTACCTCCGGCGGAAAAGCCGAGAATCGCGGCCTGATCGATATGGAGGGCATCCAGCAAGGCGGACAGCGCATCTGCCTGTTCCGGATATGTCCGCCCCACCGTGATCGGGGTCCGCAGATACCCGGGCCGGGACCAGGAGAGCAGCCTGAATCCTTCTTCCGGCAAATGGGGCCATATGGCAAAAACCTGGTCATACCCGCCGGGTCCGCCGTGTTCACCCACAACCACCGGCCCCCGGTCTCCCCGGATGGCATATTCGATCGGACCCTTCGGGGTGTCGATGAGGCAGCTGCCGGATGCCAGTTCATTTTCCAGTTCATGCTTCCAGTGCAGAAATTCAAGGGGCGTTTTTTCAGGCATGGTTTCCGCCAGTCACTTAAAAGTCATGCACGGTCCATCAGGCTAAGCGGATCCGGGTGCATCCATTTCAACCCATGTCGCACCATGCGTAGACATTTAATTTAGACCAATTCAGCCGACTTGTAAAGCCCGGGATCGCTTTGCAAAAGCATAAAAAAAGCACCTGCCGAAACATGTTTCGACAGGTGCTTTTTTTTAGCAAATTTGGATTTTTGAAACCGCAAACAGGTGCGGGGCATAAACTCAAAGATCAGGCTGCGTCCGGGTTGTAGCAGAGCCGGCAGCAGTTCAGGCATCTTTCTGATTCTCGCCGGGCATCGGCTTCGGTAATCACCAGATCGACTTCCTCAAAGGTATGAATTCGCTCAGATACCGGCAACTCGGGCATCTCGGTCCGCTTCTTCGGGGTGATTCCGGCAACGGATGAGAACAGGGTTTCGGGAATCTGCTTGTTCAAAATGGCGTCGGGCTGAGCGGCCACCGGTTTTCCCCTCAGGAACTGGTCCATGGAGCGGGCGGCCTTCCTGCCCCCGCCGATGGCGTCCACCACCAGGGCGGGGCCCGTGGCGGAGTCGCCGGCGGCAAAGATATAAGGAACGTTGGTCTGGCAGGTGGCCCGGTCCACCTCAAAGGTATTCCATCGGGTGATCTTGAGATCATCCACGCGGTCGCCCTGCCCTTTAAACGCGATATCCGGGGACTGGCCGATGGCGGTAACGATCATTTCCACATCGAGCACGGTTTCGGAACCTTCCACCGGCACCGGCCGGCGGCGCCCGCTGGCGTCCGGTTCGCCCAGTTCCATTTTCAGGTATTCCAGGCCGGTTACCTGGTTGTCCGCGTTTCCGATCACCCGGTTGGGTGCGGCCAGAAAGACGAATTCGATTCCTTCGTGATCCGCGGCGACGATTTCCACCTCATTGGCCGGCATTTCCTTGCGGGTTCGCCGGTAGACCAGGTACACCTTTTCACACCCTTTGCGCACCAGGGTCCGGGCGCAGTCGATGGCGGTGTTGCCGCCCCCGATGACGGCCACCCGTTTTCCGATCTGTACCGGCTCGTTGTTCCCCATTTTCGCCAGGAAGCTGATGCCGGTAAAACAGCCTTCCATTTCTTCGCCGGGGATATTCAGCTTGTAATCGTTCCAGGCGCCGATGGAGAAAAATACCGCGTCGAATCCGGCCGCGATCAGCGACTTGAAATCAAAATCAACGCCCAGGCGCACATTGGTATGATGATCGATCCCCAGGTTCAGGATGCCCTGGATTTCCCAGTCCAGGGTTTTCTTGGGAAGCCGGTACTCGGGAATTCCATAGCGCAGCATGCCGCCCAGCTTGGGCATGGCTTCAAATATTTCGGGATGGTGGCCGGCCCGTCTCAGAAAGTAGGCGCAACTCAGTCCAGCGGGGCCGCCGCCGATGACAGCCACCCGTTTTCCGGTGTCCGGCGCGCAGGGAATGGGGATGCGCTTGCCCGAATTCATTTCGTAATCGGCGACAAAGCGCTTCAACTGATTGATGGAAACCGGTTCATCCTCGATGCTGCGGCGGCAGAAGCTTTCACAGGGATGGGGGCACACCCGGCCGCAGGCCAGCAGCAAGGGGTTTCTCTCCCGGATGGTATCCACTGCCGCATCGTATTCTCCCTTGCGGATATGGTCGATGTACCGGGGAATATCGATTTCCGCCGGGCAGGTCTGGGCGCAGGGCGCCAGCGCATCGTTTTGCGCATTCAAATGGAGCAGACGGGCGGACATGGACTGCACTTCCAGGATCGTCTTGGGGCAGGCCTTTTCGCAGGCACCGCATCCCACACATTTTTCCCGATCGACCACAGGGAAGCCGTCCGCACCGATGGCAATGGCGTCAAAGCCGCAGGCTTTCACGCAGTCGCCGAAACCGAGGCACCCGATGTTGCACTCCCGTTTTCCGCCGTACAAGGCGGAAAGCGCTTTGCACGATTCCACCCCCAGGTAATGGAACCGGTCCGCAGCCCGGTTTCCGCCTGCACACGTATTTACAGATTTCAAGGGTTCGGCGGTACCCGCCTCGGCTCCCATGATGCCGGCGATGGCAGACACATTTTCAGGCCCGATCAGAATGCAGGCGTTTGGCGGGGCATTGCCATTGACAATGGAATCGGCGGCCGCCGAACATCCTGCGAACCCGCAGCCGCCGCAGTTGGCGCCGGCCAGAAAATTTTCCACCTGTGCAATCCGGGGATCTTCATAGACATAAAAGATTTTGGACGCAAAACTCAGGATAATCCCGCAAGTCGCGCCCAGCCCCAAGGTAAACAGAATGGCTTCTATCACAATATCCTCTTTACGTTAATGTGTTTTTAAACCGAAGATTTCCTCAGAAAATAGTGGCTGTCCCTGGAAATTCAAGAGATAAAAGGCAAAGATTTCCCGGATCAGACCATTCCCTGAAAGGCGAAAAACGCCAGTGAAATCAGGCCGGCGGTCACCAGTCCGATGGACGTGTCCTGCAGCGGCTTGGGCACCCGGGCCAGGATGATCCGCTCCCGGATCCCGGTGAACAGGATCAGGGCGAAACCGAAACCCACGGCGTAGGCAAACGAGGCAATCAGGGCCTGGGTAAAGGTGTATCCTTCCTTGATGTTGATCAGACAGACGCCCATGACCGCGCAGTTGGTGGTGATCAGGGGCAGAAAAATGCCCAGTCCCGCATACAGCGCGGGGATGCTTTTTTTCAGAAACATCTCCACGAACTGGACCAGGGATGCGATCACCAGGATAAAGGAGATGGTCTGGAGAAATTCGATCCCCAGCCTTTTGAGAAAATAAATGTTGACGATCCAGGTGATCACGCCGGCCAGAACCAGAACGAAAACCACGGCCATGGCCATGCCCACCGCGGTCTCCATTTTCTTGGATGTGCCGAGAAACGGGCAGTTGCCCAGATACTGGGCCAGCAGGATATTATTGATGAAGATGCAACTGATAACCAGTACGAACAGATCGCTCATAACCTCTCCTCGTGTTTCATCGTTTTTCGATGAAAAAAATTCCGGTTTACTTTTTGCCGGCCATGTTCATGAAGCACAGAAGCAGCCCCAGGCAGACAAACGCCCCCGGCGCTTCCACCATGAAAGAAAACGGCTGAAAGGACGGGATGATATGGGCCAGGTTAAAAGCCGGTTTTTCCCAGAACGTCAGGGTCCCGTAGCCGAACAATTCCCGAACCGACCCGAGGGTGGCCAGCGACAGCGTAAATCCCAGGCCGATTCCCAAACCATCGGCGATGGACGGCATGATCTTGTTTTTAAAGGCGAAGGCTTCGGCACGCCCCAGCACGATACAGTTGACCACGATCAGGGGGATGAAGATGCCCAGCTTGAGATACAGGGGATAGGCAAATGCCTGCATGACCAGTTCGACCACCGTCACGAAGGTGGCGATGATGATAATGAAACAGGCGATCCGGATCTTGGCGGGTATGACATTGCGCAGCATGGCCACCAGGATGTTGGAACATACCAGTACGAATGTCGTGGCCACGCCCATCCCGATGCCGTTTTCCACGGTTTTGGTAACCGCCAGCGTGGGACAGAGCCCCAGGACCAGTCGAAACGGGGGGATCTCTTCCCAAAGGCCCTTTACAAATTCCTGCGTGATTGTTTTAGCCATATGACTGATCTCCCTTATCCGGAAAACGTATTTAATTGCTTTTCAATTTCGGGCTTGAACTGCTGATAGATTTCACCGGCTTTGGTCACCGCCGCAGCCGTTGCCCGGGAGGTAATGGTGGCGCCGGACAGGGCGTTGATATCGCCGCCGTCCTTTTTCACCTTGGGCGCCGATGCAATCGGCATCCCTTTAAACTGGTTCTTGAATTCCTTGTCGGTCACCAGGTTGGCGCCGTAGCCGGGGCTTTCACTGAGGGTGGTGGCGTCGATGCCGACGATCTTGTCCGTTTTCACGTCCACCCCCACCATGATCCCCACTTCGCCTCCGAATCCGGTGGCAGAGGTTTCAAAAGCCACCACGCTGGGCTTGCCGTCGAACACACCGACAAAGAAGTTCTTTTCGGTATCCCCGGACTTTAACGTAAACCGGTCTTTGATGGGATCATTCGAGGCACCCTCCATGATTTTCCGGATGGCCGGCCCCTGCACGAATTCCAGCACCTGACCTTCGATCCGCTCTTTGGTGCTGCTGCGGACCGCCGCCAGCAGACCGCCGGAAATACTGCTCAGCAGTGTCAGGACGATGACCATTTTTATCATTTCACGCATGACTGATTACCTTTCCCGTTGCTTTGGGTCTGATTTTGTCGATCAGGGGATTGGCCAGATTGATCACCAGGATGGCGTAGAGCACCCCTTCCGTGTGGGCGCCGATGTTCCGGATGAGGACCGTCAGGACACCGCCCAGCATTCCGTAGATCAGCATCGGTATCAGGTTGACCGGCGATGATGAATCCTCGGTGGCCAGGAAGAAGGCCCCCACCAGGGTGTAGCCGGTCAGCAGATGAAAGCCGGGGCTGGCATAGGCAACCGGGTTGGCCCGGTTAAAGAAAAACGCGGTCACCATCACCCCGATCAGGAAGGAAATCGAAATTTCCCACCGGATGAATCCTCTGAGCATCAGGTAAATCCCGGCGACGATCACGCCCAGGGAGAAGGTGGACCCGATGCCGCCCACCTGATGGCCCAGCAGCAGGTCTTTCAAGCTAAAGGAAGCCACCGCCCCGGAACCGAAGGACTTGGCCAGCACCAGCGGGTAGACCGGGTTGAAGGAAAATTCATAATTGACCAGGGCCGCATTGAAATCAAAATAGAGCGGCCAGGAGAGCATGAGGATGGCAAAGGCAACGATGGTCGGATTAAACGGATTGCCGCCGATGCCGCCGAAAATCTGCTTTCCGATGACCACCGCCACCAGTGTTCCGAAAACCACGATCCACCAGGGGGTGGTGGCCGGCATCAGCATGGCCAGAACCATGCCGATCACCGCCGCATTCCCGTCTCCGATGGAAACCGGACGGCGCATGATGAAATTCATCAGCAGTTCCCAGAAAATAGCCGAACCGATGGCAAGCGTCACGACCCCAAGGGCGGCAATACCGTACTGCCAGATCCCGAAAGCCACAGGAAGCAGGCCGGCAAGCAGAATGTTGTAGCTTTTGGTCGAAATTTTGCTCCCGTTGTGCCAGAACGGGGCATACGAGACGGTCAGTTTGACAGTATCAGGCATTGTTTTCCTCCGCCGCTTTCATTTTCTCCAGCGTGTGCTTGGCCAGCATGATGTGCTGAAAGATCGGGATCCGGGATTCACACACATAACTGCAGAGGCCGCACTCGATGCAGGAATGCAGATCAGCCTGCTCCTCGGCTGTTTCATACAGTCCCGCCTCCAGATACCGGATCAGCAGATTGACGCCGATGTTTGCCGGACATATCCGGACGCACTCACCGCAATTGATGCAATAGATGTCTTCGCGCTCTATGATATCGGATTCTTTCTGGACCATGATCATGTTGGTATCGGCCAGCACCGGATGGTCCTCGGAATATACCGAGACGCCGGTCATGGGGCCGCCGAAAATCACCCGATCGCCCTCATCCAGACGGTGTCCGAAGGCATTGAGAATATCCTTCAAGGGGGTTCCGATGGGCACGGTGACCAGATGCTTTGCGCCGTCTTTGGCAACATAGGTGACCAGCTTGTCCAAGGACAACTGGCCGGTGTTGAATGCGGCCCCGATGGCGCAGACCGATTCAGCCGTAAACATCGCCGTTTGCGGTGCGTCTTGCGGCGTGCCGCTGCCGGATGTCTCTTCCAGAATGTGCCGCAGAATCAACTGGGGGTGGGCCGCAGGGTATTCCGAATCCACTGTTTTGACCACCGTGCCGGCAGACCCCGCCACCTGCGCCAGATGATGGGGCACCACCAGGACCACATTGTGGATACCGGTCAGTTTGCGCAGGATCTCCACACCGGTCTTGATGCAGACGACGGCGGATTTGACAAAATGCTGTTGGGTCATGCTCAGCAGATCGTTGTCCGCACCCACGACGATGATGGACTTGACCGGATGTTCTGGGTCGTCAAAAACGCTCAGATCCGGTTTGCCCGCCAGCCCGCTCAGATACGCCCGGGCGTTCTCCAGTGTGGGAGCAGTCGAGATTTCTTTAAACCCCTCGTCCATGCGTTGATTTGCCTCATCATCAATGTCGATGGCGACCGACGTCATGGGTTTGCCCATCAGCCCGATCATGGGCGTGATGGCAACGATCCGTCCCGACCGGCTGGCGATGGCATATTGATCGGATCCGGCGGACAATTTCAGCTTCTGCCCCCGGCTGATCAGGTCCCCGACCTTCAGCAGCGCACCCGACTGGGAGTCGAGCTTCTCATCGAAAAACAAAATGATGCGCGAAGAGGGGGATACGGCCACCGGTTCCGACTGGATGTCGTCGATGGTTTCATACCTGAGCTTCGGTTTGATAAATCCGAAAAATGATCGCTTAATCATGGATCAACCTTTTTAAAACGCTTGAATGAATAACGGCAAAATGCCCTGCCCCGAAAGGGCAGTAATTAATAACCGTGACAGGTTTTGCAATCCGCCTTGGCCGGCCCGGCACCCATCTCTTCATGGCATCCCGCGCACTGGTCGTGAAATGCATCGGTCCGCTTCCGGGGGACATGACAAGCATTGCAGTCCGTTTTTCCGGGCGATATACCCAACTCTTCGTGGCAGCCGATGCACTGCTGGTGAAAGGCCTCTTTCCGGCCCGGAATGACGTCATCCCCCATTCCGGCCTGGTGGCATACCGTGCACAGTTCCGGTCCGCCCGGATCGCCTTCCGTATAGTTGTGGTGGCAATCGGTGCAGCTCAACCCGTAATCCATGCTATGGGCGTCATGATTGAACTTTCCCTTTTCGCCCAGCGCCGGCACATATTCGCTCTCTTTGGTGTGGCACTGGCCGCAGGCCTCTGTTTCGCCCGCTCCCGCCAGGATCGGATGATGGCAGCCGGTGCACTCCAGTCCATAGGCCTCGCTGTGATTCCGGTGGTCAAACAGGACATTGCCGCCGGTGGCCGTCAGCATGATCCGGCGGGGCTCTTCCGGCGGTTTGGCCGAGAGCACGCTGTAGGACAGCGCTCCCACGATAATGCACACGATCCCGACAATATACGCGATGCTCAGTTCTTTCTTAGAAGACATGCTGCAATTCCTTTCAAAGGGACAAAATCCAAAAAAAACCGAAAAGCATCCTGTTGAGTGATACTATCGGTTCATATCCGTTATCTGCAGGACCCCCTTTCCCGCAATCGCCCGGTTAAACAGGCGAGGCTCAGGTGAAACCTGGATGGCGTCTGTCTCTTGCCGTTCCCGGGCGTTTACGGGATATCAAAAGCATTGAATGGTAATTTGCCCGCGGATTCGGCAGAAAATGGAAAAGGTTTACCTAATATTTTGGGGCTGGTTTGTCAAGGACTTTGTATGCGGATATCCATGGGGAATCGGACCTGCCCGGCGGAAGGAGGCGGAAGATAATTCCGTCTCCTTCCGCCGGAAAGTCCGGCTGTTCAGGGAGGTGAAACGGGCTGCATTAATAATGATACATTGTGATGAATATCAGTCTGCTTTTCTGCGCAAAAAGGTCGGGATATCATAATCCACAAAGGCATCCTCTCCGGTGCGGCCTTTGTCCTTGGCGGTGAAATGCTTGACTTTCCGGTCTTCTTCCATGCGATGTTCCTTGGCCGCTTCCTGTTTGCGGATATAAGCGGGGCGGACCAGTTCATTTTCAAAATAGCGCAGGTCTTCGGGAGTGGCCACCCGGACTTTTCCGGCGGGCGGCTGCACCTGCTGCTGGGGCTGGGGACGGTGATGCAGCCTGCGCACATCCGAATTGCCAAGCCTGCCGCGGGTTTCGCCGATGCCGGTGGCGATCACGGTCACCCGCAGTTCGTCGCCCAGGGAATCATCCACAGCCGTTCCCCAGATGATCTCCACATCTTCATTTCCGATTTCATTATAGATCCGCTCGGAGGCCTCTATGGTCTCCTCCATGGTCAGATCCGAATTACAGGTGATGTTCATGAGCACGCCCCGGGCGCCCACAATGGAGTTGTCTTCCAGAAGCGGATGGGAGATGGCCCGCTCAGCCGCCTCGATGGCCCGGTTCTCGCCGGACGCCACGCCGATGCCCATGATGGCCATTCCAGCCTTGGACATGGTGGCTTTGACATCCGCGAAATCAAGGTTGATCAGCCCGGGCCGCATGATCAGGTCGGTGATCCCCTTGACGCTCTGGTGCAGGATATCGTCTGCCATCTTGAACATGTCGGTGAGCTTTGATTTCTTGGAGGCCAGGGCCCGCAGGCGGTCATTGGGAATGGTGATGACCGTGTCGGCCACTTCCTTTAGCTTGGCGATGCCGTCTTCGGCCTGCTTTCTTCTTTTTCCGCCTTCGAAGGCAAACGGCCGGGTCACCA
This sequence comes from uncultured delta proteobacterium, assembly GCA_963826785.1. Lineage (GTDB taxonomy): Bacteria > Desulfobacterota > Desulfobacteria > Desulfobacterales > Desulfosalsimonadaceae > CAWGYD01. The sequence continues at coordinate 631,714 of CAWGYD010000001.1, read as the reverse complement.
CGGCCACGGTCAGGGCGCCCATCTCCTTGCAGATTTCGGCAATGACCGGCGCCGCACCGGTGCCGGTGCCGCCGCCCAGACCCGCGGCGATAAACACCATGTGGCTGTCCGCCAGTGACTGCCGGATCACCTCGGCGGATTCGAGTGCCGCATCCCGGCCCACTGAAGGGTCTGCCCCGGCGCCGAGCCCTTCGGTGAGAACCTCTCCCAGCTGGATCTTGGTGTTGGCCTTGGCATTGGCCAGCGCCTGGGAATCGGTGTTGGCGACGATGAAGCTGATCCCCGTCAGGTTTGCCGTGATCATGTTGTTGACTGCGTTTCCACCGCCGCCGCCCACGCCGATCACTTTGATTTTTGCGGAATTTTCAGAATCGACTAAAGAAAAACTCATGTGACCACCTCCCTGTTTTTGGTTTTCGTTGCAGCCGGAATAGTTTCAGATAATTTCCTTGAACCATGTTTTCATGCGTTTCATGATGCGATTGAAAATGTTGGAATCCCGTATCCTGAATTTCTTCTTTTCCTGGTTTTTAGAACCATAGATCACCAGCCCCACTCCGGTGGCGTACATGGGGCTGTTCACCACATCCACCAGTCCGGTGATCCCCCGGGGCGTGCCCACCCGGACGGGAAGCTCGAATACCGATTCGGCGATATCGGAAATCCCCTCCAGCAGGCAGGCCCCGCCGGTCAGGATGATCCCTGATGAGATGGAATCTTTCATGCCGGCCCGGTGAATCTCCCGCTTGATCAGGGTGAAAATCTCCTCCACCCGGGGCTCCAGGATTTCGGCCAGGATCTGGCGGGGAAGTTTTCGGGGCCCTCGTCCGGTCAGATCCGATATTTCGATGGTTTCATCGCTCTTGATCTTGTCGGCCAGGCAGGTCCCGTACTGGACCTTGATCTTTTCCGCTTCCGCCATGGGCGTCCGCAGGCCAACGGAAATATCGTTGGTCATGTTGTTTCCGCCGATGGAGAGCACGAAGGTGTGTTTGATGTTATTGCCGGAAAAAATCGCCAGATCGGTGGTGCCGCCGCCGATATCGATCAGTCCGCATCCGATCTCTTTTTCTTCGGGGGTGATCACGGCTTCACTGGAGGCGATCGGCTCCAGGATGATGTCGCTCACGTCCAAACCCGCCTTGTTGCAGCATTTGACAATATTCTGGGCAGAGGTCACCGCACCGGTGACGATGTGAATCTTGGCTTCGAGCCGGACGCCGGCCATGCCCACAGGGTTGTTGATGCCCGGTTCGCCGTCCACGATGAACTCCTGGGGAAGGACATGGATGACTTCCCGGTCCATGGGAATGGCCACCGCGCGCGCCGCCTCGATCACCCGGTCCACATCGGCCTGGGTGATCTCCTCCCCCTTGACCGCGATAATGCCGTTGCTGTTAAACCCTGTGATGTGCCCGCCCGCAATTCCGGTATAGACGGATGAGATTTCACAGCCGGCCATGACCTCGGCTTCTTCCACCGCCTTTTTGATGGATTCGACCGTGGAATCGATGTTGACCACGACGCCTTTGCGAAGTCCGACTGAGGGATGGCTCCCGATGCCGACGATATTCACGTTGTTATCCGAAAATTCGGCCACCACCGTGCAGATTTTCGTCGTGCCGATATCCAGGCCCACGATCAGTTCTTCCTGATGTTTCACATCAAACCTCCTCTTTCTCGGTACCGGATTGATCCGATTCCGATGCGGGTCTTGCGACAACCCGGTCCGGATTTCTCAAATCGAGATTCCCGATGGCCGGAAGGGCGTCGTTCTGATTCTGATACGCCAGGATTCGCGACAGGCGCTCGTATTTTACCGGATACTTATCGAATCCCAGGCAGACGGTTTTGACCGGGCCGTCAATCTTCAGCGTCAGCCCGATTTCCCGGTCCACCAATATTTTTTTGATCATTGCATTCGGAAGCACCCCGATGGAGGATCGACCTAAACAGAGCACCTCCATCAGCGATGAAAACACCCGGGGCTGATTATTCTCATCGGTTTTCCAGTCCGGGTAATTGATCCCGCAGATCACGGGCATATTCCCCGATTCGGACGGCGCCGCCTCTTTGAAAATATTGCCCCGATGATTGATCAGAAACGGTTTGCCCAGGTCCAGGACCGCTATGGGCTGCTGTTCCTCGATCACGATGGTGATGGACCTGGGCAGTTCCCGGTAGACGTCGGCCTGGGCAATCCACGGATGGGACAGCAGCCGTTTGCGGGCCGTGGACAGGTTGATGGACAGGATGTTGACGCCGGGCCCGATTTCTGCGGTTTTCAGGATCTCCGCTTCGGGCAGCCGCGATGCACCCCTGACCCGAACCTGCTCCGCTTTGAAGTAATCGCACTGGGTGAGCAGGTCATGGCCGAAAATAAATGTGATGCTCATGAGCATGCACATCAGGATCATGCAGACCATGCGCAGACTGATCCGTCCCACCTCCCGGAGGGAAAACCCGCCCCCCCGCTCCTCTTCCGGTTTTTTCCTGTACCTGTTTTTGCGTACGGTTCTATGTCCCAACAATTTTCACTTCCGGTTCCAGTAAAATGTTAAACCGCCCATGTACGGTCTTCCGGACCACCTCCATAACGGCGATGACATCCGAGGCCGCAGCCCTCCCCCGATTGACGATGAAATTGGCATGTATCTTTGAAACCTGTGCATCCCCGATGCGAAAGCCCTTCAACCCGCAAAGATCGATCAGCCGGCCGGCCGGTTCCCCGGACGGCGGATTTTTGAAAAATGACCCGGCGCTGGCCAGCCGCCAGGGTTGGCCGGCTTTCCGCGACAGCATGTTCTGCTTCGCTTCGATCCGAAGCGCAGCCGGATCGGCGGGAAACAGCTTAAATCCGCCGGAAATGATCAGCGCGTCTTCAAATTCTTTTCGGCACACGCGCAGTCTGCGGTAGGCGAATTCAAAATCGGGCCGCTTCAATTGCGCCAGGCGGCCTTCAGGGGACAACACCGTCATATCCTCTAAAACAGAATCGATGTCCCCCCGGGCGGTCCCCGCGTTCATCACGATGGCGCCGCCCACCGTTCCGGGAATCCCCAGGGCGAAATTCATGCCGGCCAGGCCATGAACCAGACAGTAGCGGCACAGCGCACCCAGCCGGGCCCCGGCCATGGTTCGGACCCGTACGGTTCCCGGATCCGAAGGCTGCCGTAAAATTTCACAGAAATGCTTCAGGGAAATCACCACCCCGCGGATGCCGGCATCCCTGACCAGCAGGTTGGTTCCGGCGCCCAGCACCATGAATGGAATGTCCTGATTTCGGCACCATGCCACCAGGTCTTCCAGTTCCGCCGTATCCCGGGGGGCAGCCAGTGCATCCGCCGGCCCGCCGATCTTAAACGAGGTGTGGTCGGCCATGGGCGCATTCAGGATGACAATGGGCGCAAAATGCTCGTTTAGAGCAGATATCCGACTGTTGAGGTCGATTCCCATTTTCTTTCCTGCCGCCCCCGTTCCCATTTAGAGTCCCAATTCCCTGATCAAGACTTCCCCCACCTTCCACACGTCTCCGGCGCCAAGGGTCAGGACGATATCATCCGGCCTGACCAGCGCCTTGATTTCGACGGCCATTTCCTCCCGGCCGCTGCAAAACCCCACATCCTTGTGCCCGTGCTCCTTGATGCCATCATAGAGCGCCTCGTGACTGACCCCCTCGATTTCGTCCTCTCCGGCCGAATAGATCGGCAGGAGGCGCAGAATGTCGCTCTGGTAGAAGGCCCGGGTGAATTCATTGAACAGCGCCCGGGTGCGGGTGTAGCGATGGGGCTGAAACACCACCACCACGCGCCTGCCCGGCCAGCATTTGCGGACGGCATCCAGGGTGGTCTTGATCTCGGTGGGATGGTGTCCGTAATCATCGATCACCTTCACGCCGCCGGCATCCCCCTTGATTTCCAGTCGCCGCTGCACCCCTTCCAGGGTTTCCAGTGCCTGGCGGATCTTTTCAAAGGCGATGTCGAGTTCGACTCCGACTGCGATGCTGGCCAGGGAATTGTAGACATTGTGCATGCCCGGCAGGTTCAGGTTGACTTCCCCCAGCCTTTTTTCATTCTGGAAAACCTCGAAACGGGATTTCATGCCCTCAAATTCCACATTGCGGGCCTGGTAATCGGCCTGGGCGCTCAGCCCATAGGTGACAAAACGCTTCCGGATCCGCGGGATGATATCCTGGACCGGCTCGTTGTCCAGACAGAGGACCGCCAGGCCGTAAAAAGGAATCCGGTCGATGAAATCGAGGAACACGGATTTGATTTTTTCCAGGTCCCTGTAAAAATCCACATGCTCCAGGTCGATGTTGGTCACCACGGCAATGGATCGGAGAATATTTCAGAAATGACCCGTCGCTCTCATCGGCCTCGGCCACGATGTAATCCCCTTGACCCATCACCGCATTGGTGTTGATGGCTTTGAGCTTTCCCCCGATCACCACGGTGGGATCGAGCCCGCCGGAGGCCAGAACGGATGCCACCATGGAGGTGGTGGAGGTTTTGCCGTGGGCGCCGGCCACGGCGATGCTGTATTTGAGCCGCATCAGTTCGGCCAGCATTTCGGCCCGCGGGATCACCGGGACCGATGCTTCCACGGCAGCCCTGATTTCCGGGTTGTCCGGCCGGATGGCCGAAGAGGCCACCACCACGTCCACGTCATGGATGTGGTCTGCCGCATGTCCCTGGTAGACGGTTCCCCCGAGCTTTTCCAGGCGGTCGGTCACATCCGAAAGCGTCTTATCCGAACCGGACACCCGGTAGCCCAGGTTGATCAGCAGTTCGGCGATGCCGCTCATGCCGATGCCGCCGATGCCGACAAAAAAGATATGATATTGTTTTCGATACATTCGCTTATGCTATATTCCGTTTGACGCGTGTGAACCGCTTTTGTCCCCGGTGTCCAGGCCGATGAGCCGGCTGATGCGCGAAACGATCTGCCCGGCCGCATCTTCCACCCGGAGAGGTCTGATATTTTCTCGTCTTTCCCGGAGTGCGCCGGGATGATCCGCATAATAAACGATCTTTTCCGCCAGGGCCGATCCGGTCATCTCGCTTTCCAGAAACATTTCGGCCGCCCCCCGGTCGACCAGTGCCCTGGGCGTTGTACACCTGGTGGTTGTCCGTGGCGTGGGGAAAAGGGATGAAAACAGCCGGCTTGCCGGCCGCGATAATCTCCGCCACGGTGGTGGCCCCGGCCCGGCAGATCACCAGATCGGCCCGGGCGTAGAGGGCAGCCATGTCCGTAAAAAAGGGGGCGGTGGTATTTGCAATGTCTTTTTCCGCATAGGCGATTGCCGCATCCTGCAGGTCCGCCGGGCCGGTCTGGTGGATAAACCTGAACCGGTCCGTTTCTTTTAAATGATCCAGGGCCGCGATCACCAGACGGTTGAGCCCCCGGGCGCCCTGGCTTCCTCCCAGGATGAGCACCGTAAACCGCCTGTTCTTTTCGGAAGCACTGGCATCAAAGGCTTTGATGATTTCATCCCGCACCGGATTTCCGGTAAAACAGATTTTTTCAATCGGTGCGGCAATGGCCGTGTCCGGAAATGAGGTGAAAATCAGGTCCGCAAAGCGGGCCAGGAGCCGGTTGGTGATGCCGGGAATCACGTTCTGCTCCTGGATCACGCGCGGGATGCGAAGCAGCCAGGCGGCCACCACCACCGGGCCGGCGCTGTATCCGCCCAGGCCGATCACCACATCCGGCCCAAACTTTATCAGCACCGTGGCCGACTGGATCAGCCCCACCGGGCAGTTTGAACACAGCTTTTAACTTCTGCCCCCAGGATTTTCCTTTGATGCCCGCCGCACCGATGACGCTGGTCGAAAATCCGGCCCCGGCCAGAACGCTCTCTTCTATGGGCCGGCCGCTACTGATAAACCGGATGCGGCAGTCCGGAAATCTGCGCAAAAAAGCGCGGGCGACGGCGATTCCCGGAAACAGGTGTCCGCCGGTGCCGCCGCCGGTGATCAGGATCCCCGGGGCAGGCCTGCTGCCGTTTATATGTACGTTGCGCTCCTTCTTCATGTTCGGTTGGACGCCCATATGTTCATCAGGATGCCGATGCAGGCCATGTTCATGATCATGGCGGACCCGCCGTAGCTCAAAAACGGCAGGGTCAGCCCCTTGGTGGGCAGAAGGCTCACCGCCACCCCCATGTTCACCACCGCCTGGATGGTGATGGAAACGGTGAGCCCAAGGGCCAGGATCGACCCGAAAAATTCCCGGGTGGTGGTGGAAATGCTGATTCCCCGCCACAGGATAATGACAAACAGGCACAGCACGATCATTACCCATCTCAGCCCGCCTTCTTCGCCGATTACGGAAAAAATGAAATCCGTATGGGGCGTGGGCAGGTAAAAAAGCTTCTGATATCCCTGGCCGAAGCCTTTTCCCCAGATGCCCCCGGAGCCGAACGCCAGCAGGGAATGGATGATCTGATACCCCGTATCCAGCGGATCTTTCCAGGGATCCATGAAGATCCAGATCCGGTCGGAGCGGTATTTGCTGGTAAAAATGACGTACAGGGCCATGGGCAGGACCACGATGCATGCGGACAGGAGATGCAGCAGCCGCACCCGCCCCGCAAACATGACGATCCAGGCGATCATGCAGAAAATGGCGGTGGATCCGAAATCCGGCTGGGCCAGTACCAGGACGGCAAACATTCCCAGAATCAGCACATGCGGCACAAATCCGATCTTGAACTCCTCCACCCGATCCTGTTTCTTGGTCAGGGAATACGCCAGGAAAATGATCAGCGTGAGCCGGGCGAATTCCACGGGCTGGAAATGAAACCATTTGAGATTGATCCAGCGCGTGGCGCCGCCGGCGGAATGGCCCACCCCCTCCACCAGCACCGCCGCCAGAAGGGCAACCGACACCGCCAGCAGCAGGTAGGTCAGCTTGTAATAGAGCCGATAGGGAACATAGCGCCCGATGAGCAGGGCAATGCATCCCAGCCCGGCAAAAATCAGCTGCCGGGTGAAATAATAGTATTCGTCGCCCTGCTGTTTGAGCGCCAACTCACTGCTGGCGCTGTAGACCATGGCAATGCCGATGCCCGTCAGAAGCAGGACCGGCAGCAGCATGGCGTGATCAAAGGCCAGCCAGGAAGCAGATTTCTCCGTTTGCTTCATGAAAAATCTCCCTTCAGTGAAAGGACCCGGGCTGCAAAATCATCGCCCCGCTGGGCATAGCTTTCATACCTGTCGAAGCTGGAACAGGCGGGGGACAGCAGCACCGCCGCTCCGGGACGGGCGTTCTGGTGCGCCAGGGCCACCGCTTCTTTCATGGAGGAAACCACTGAGGCCGGCGTTTGCTTTCCCAGCGCGGCCATGATCTTATCCGCCGCCTCTCCCATCACGATCAAGCGGCTGACGCAGCGGCGGATTTCCGGAATCAGCGCATCATAGCTGCCCCCCTTGTCCCGTCCGCCCATGATGAGGACCACGGGCACACTAAACATTTCAAGCGCCCTTTTCACCGCGTCCACATTGGTGGCCTTGGAATCGTCATAGTAGTCGACGCCGTTGATTTGCGCCACGTGGGCAATCCGATGGGGCAGACCGGCAAAACCTTCCACCGCCGCACCGATCTGCTCCAGGGTCGAACCCGCTGCCAGGGCGGCCAAACCGGCGGCCGCGACATTTTCCAGGTTGTGGCGGCCGGGGATCCGGATGTTTTTGCAGTCCAGCACCTGCGCTGCCCCGTCGATGAAAAAACGGATGGCGCGATCCGATATCTGCGCCCCGTTTGGCATAGCGTCTTCGCAGTTGAACACGAACTTTTTTGCGCAAATGTGCCTTGCTGCCGACATGACCGCCGCATCCGATCCGTTTAAAACCGCGAAATCCGCTGCCCCCTGGTTTTCAAACACCCGGGCCTTTGATCGAACATAAGCTTCAAAATCATCATAGCGGTCCAGATGGTCATCGGTGATGTTAAGCAGCACCGACACCTTCGGCTTGAAGTCGTTGATGGTGTCGAGCTGGAAACTGCTGATTTCCGCCACCGCAAAATCGGATCCTTCGCCGTTGTCCACGTACTCGATCAACGGCGTTCCCAGGTTGCCGCCGACAAATACGGAAAAGCCGGAAGCCTTGAGCATCTCTCCCAGCAGCAGGGTGGCGGTCGATTTCCCGTTGGTGCCGGTCACCGCCAGGATGGGCGTGTGCATGAACTTTGACGCCAGTTCGATTTCGCCGATGACGGGGATGTTCTTTTCCCTTGCCGCGGAAAGCACTTCAAGGGTATGGGGCACCCCCGGACTCAGCACGATCAGGTCGGCGGAAAAAAATGTGCAGGGATCATGGCCCCCCAGAATCTTGCGGACATCCAGGCCGTCCAGCCGCTCCAGTGATGCCTGAAGGTTTTTTGCGGGCGATGCATCCGTAACGGTGACAAAAGCGCCCCGCTTTACCAGGAAACGGGCCAGCGAGGTGCCCGTACGCCCCAGCCCGACGATCAGTATGTTTTTTCCGTTCAGGTTCATGTGTCGATCTTGTTAAAAGTTGTTGTGCTATCTCAGCTTCAACGTGCTCAGCGCCATCAGGGACAGGATGATGGCCACGATCCAGAAGCGGACGATCACCTTGGATTCGGCCCACCCCTTGAGTTCAAAATGATGATGCAGCGGCGCCATTTTAAAGAATCGGCGGCCGTGGGTGGCCTTGAAATATCCCACCTGGATGATCACCGACAGGGCCTCGATCACGAACACCCCGCCCACCAGGACCATCAGGATTTCCTGCTTAGTGACCACCGCGATGGCGCCCAGCATGGCGCCCAGGGGGAGCGACCCCACGTCCCCCATGAAGATCTGGGCCGGGTAGGAATTGAACCACAGAAACCCCAGCCCGGCCCCGGCCATGGCCCCGCACAGGATGGTCACCTCGCCCGCGCCGTTGACGAAATTGATCTGCAGATATTCGGCGATCCGGGCGTGCCCGGTCACATAGGCGAAAATCATGTAGGTGGCCGCGGCGATGATCACCGGGCCGATGGCCAGGCCGTCCAGGCCGTCGGTGAGATTGACCGCATTGGAGGTCCCCACGATCACCAGGACGGCAAAAAGGATGTACCCGGCGCCCAGGTCGGGGGAGAAATTTTTAAACAGCGGGATGGTGACCTTGGTGTCAAAATCCGGATGGAGGTAGAGCAGCCATCCGGCAAGGGCGGCAAAAACCACCTGGAGGCAAAACTTGTTTCTTGCGCTCAAGCCCGCGTTTCGCTTCTTGATCTGTTTCAGATAATCATCGGTAAACCCGACGAAAAAATAGCCCGCGGTGATCAACAGAATGATCCAGGTGTAAAAATTCTTCAGATCCATCCACAAAATGGTGGACAGCCCGACGGCCAGGATGATCAGCACCCCGCCCATGGTGGGGGTGCCGGCCTTGTCCTGGTGGCTGGCCGGTCCCACCCGGCGGATGTACTGGCCGATCTGTTTTTCGCTGAGCTTCCGGATGACCCACGGTCCCAGCAGAAAGCTGATGAGCAGCGCAGTCAGGCTGGCGCAGATGGTCCGGAAGGTGATGTACCGGAACACATTGAGCACCGACAGCTCTGCGTGAAATGCATATAGGAGTTGATAAAGCATGTCTTAATCCACCTGTGTATATATCGCCGTGAAAATGGCGTTTCCGATCATGATTTCTGTAATCCTTTGACGATGGTTTCCATCCCCATGCTCCTGGACCCCTTCACCAGCACCCGGTCGCCGGGCCTGAGGAACCGGATCAGGGAATCGATGATGGCGGCCTTGTCGTCCACCCGGATCCGGCCGGCCGGCATGCCGGCCTTTACCGCCCCGTTTTGCGCGGCAGGCGCAAATTGACCGGTCAGGTAAAGCTGGTCGATTCCGGATCGGGCGGCCAGCGCGCCGATATCTTCATGGCGCTTTTCCGATTCGCCCCCGAGCTCCAGCATGTCGCCGGCCACCAGCACCGTCCGGCCAGGGCCTCTGAGCCCCATGAGGGCGCCGATGGCTGCGGCCATGGACCCCGGGTTGGCGTTGTAGGTGTCGTCGATGAGGGTGACCCCGGTTTCCAGACGGATAATCTCCATCCGTCCCTTGACCGGCCGGACCGATGCCAATCCTTCGGCAATCTCTGCTGCCGAAAGTCCCAGCAGATGCCCCACGCTGGCGGCGGCAAGCGCGTTTGACACATTGACGGCGCCGGCAAGGCGGAGCCGCACCTCGATCTTTTCACTGCCAAGCGATAGCGTGAATCGGGTCCCGTCTTCTTCGGGCCGGATATCGGCGGCATGAGCGTTTGCCGTATCATCCAGACCGAAACGAAAAACATCGACCGCAGCCTTTTCGGCCAGGCGGCGGCAGTATGGATTGTCCGCATTCAGCACGGCCGTTCCGCCGCTTTCGATGTGGGAAAGCAGTTCCCCCTTGGCCGCCATGACCGCGTCCATGCTCCCCAGCCCTTCCAGATGGGCGGGTCCGATGGTGGTGATCACGCCGATGCACGGCCGGCACATGGCGGCCAGGCGATCGATTTCGCCGGGATGATTCATTCCCATCTCCAGCACGGCGGCCTCATGGGAGGCGCTTAGCCTGAACAGGGTCAGGGGCAGACCGATCTCGTTGTTTAAGTTTCCCGTGGTAAAAAGCGTGGCAAACCGGACCGACAACACCGCGGCGATCATCTCCTTGGTGGTGGTTTTTCCGTTTGAACCGGTGACGGCCACCACCGGAATGTTCACCCGGCTGCGCTGGAAAGACGCCAGCGCCCCCAGGGCGGCGACGGTGTCCTCCACCGCAATCACGCAGATGCCGTCTTGTTCATACTGGGCCAGCGGGAGGGTATCGGCTTTGGACGCATTTACCATCACGCCCTTAACGCCGGCGGCGAGCACCCCGGGAATAAAGTCATGGCCGTCAAACCGGTCTCCCCGGACGGCCGCAAACAGGTTTTCTGGCGCAATCGTCCGCGAGTCGATGGATATGGAGGCAAATACCGCCCCTTTTCCGGAAAGCAGCCGGCCGCCGGTGGCGGTGATCACATCGTCTATGGTCCAGGATATCGGCGTCATTGTCATGCCCACCCTTTTTCCGCCATTGCCCGGGCCGCTTTTTCCCGGTCGTCAAAGGCAATCACGGTCTTTCCGATGATCTGGTAGGGTTCATGCCCTTTTCCGGCAATCAGGAGGGTGTCTTCTTCCATTAAGATGCCAACGGCCAGGAAAATGGCTTTCTCCCGGTCGGGCTCCACCACGTATCCCCTGGTGCATCCCTGGTTTTGCATTTCTTCGGGGCGGCATGGGGCCGGCATATGCGGAGAAAGGCCCTGCAGGATGTCTTTGATGATGGCCCCAGGGTCTTCCGAGCGGGGGTTGTCCGAGGTGACCACCACCAGGTCGGCCAGGCGGGCGGCGATTTCACCCATCTGGGGCCGCTTGCCCCGATCCCGGTCTCCACCGCAGCCGAATACGCAGATCAGGCGGCCGGAGGCCAGGTTTCTCAAGGTGGACAACACATTTTCCAGCGCATCGGGAGTGTGGGCATAATCCACATACACGTGGCGCCGGGATGTATTGGCAATCTTTTCCAGCCTTCCCGGCACGTTTGCAAATGAATCAATCCCTTTCTGAATGGAAGAAAGGGGGATACCCAGCGCATGGGCGATTCCGGCGGCGCACAGGATGTTTTCCAGGTTAAACCCGCCCGACAGCGCCGATGCGAAGCCGCATTTCCCGGACGGGGTCACCAGGGTTCCCCGGATGCCGTCCTGGTCCATGGACAGGGCCTCCGGGTACACCTTGTTTTTCGCATCCGTGCCCACGGTGATGCATCCGGACGGATCAACCATTTCCGCCAGTTCCCTTCCGGCGGGGTTTTGCATATTGATTACCGCCACGGCCGAAGATTTGCTGTCCTGCCGCGCCAGGCCCGTGATGAACTGCTTTTTACAGCTGCCGTATGCTTCCATGGTGCCGTGAAAATCGAGGTGGTCCTGGCTGAGGTTGGTAAAGACGCCCACGTCAAACCCGCAGGAGAAAATCCGGTCCAGTGCGATCCCGTGGGATGAGACTTCCATGATCACATGAGTGACCCCGGCTCCCGCCATTTCCGCCAGGATCTTCTGCACTTCCACCGATTCCGGGGTGGTGAGGGGATTGGGGCAATTTTTCGTTCCGTACCGGTAATTGATGGTGCCGATCACTCCGGGGGCGATTCCCTGCTGTTTGAGAATGGCCTCTGTCAGATAAGCGGTGGTGGTCTTGCCGTTGGTCCCGGTAATCCCGATCATCACCAGTTTTTCCGCCGGGTGGCCGTAAAAGGCGGAAGCCGCCGCCGCCAGCGCCCTGCGGGAATGGTCGACCCGTAAGATCACCGCGTCGGTCTGCAGAATGCATTCTTTTTCCACAATCACCGCTGCCGCTCCCCGGTCAAGCGCCTGGCCGATATAATCGTGTCCGTCTGCTTTATGCCCCTTCACCGCCACGAACAGGCCTCCCGGAACCACGGCGTCGGCCCGGTAATGGATAGAGGTGATGTCCGGGTCCGACCCGGTTCCGTTGAGGGATTCGCCGGCGATATTGAGCGCATGGAGTGATTTGATGATTTGCGACCACTTCATATGATTATGATTTTCCCTTCCGGCAGGTGATCAACGAATCCGTCTGCCGGGGTGCAATATTCAAATAGTTGAATGATTCCAGTATGATTTCCCGAAAAGCGGGGGCTGCCGTCAGGCCGCCGTAATGGTGCTTCCGGGGGGCATCGATCACCACCAGCACCGCCAGCTGGGGATCGTTGGCCGGAGAAAAACCCACGAAGACCCCGTTGTAATCACAGTTGCGATAGGTGCCGTCGGAGTTGATCTTCTGGGCGGTGCCGGTTTTTCCGCACACGTCATATCCCACCGGAACGGCCATGGTGCCGGTCCCCCCCTCCGTGGTGACCGAATTCATCATCCGGGTGACAATGGCGGCGGTCTCCGGCGATATGGCCTGGCGGACTTCCCTGGGGGGAAAACTCTTGATGATCTCGCCGTTCTTGTCCGTAATGGCCTCCACCAGCCTGGGCTGCATCAGCACCCCGTGGTTGGCGATGGCCGCGACGGCACTGACCAGCTGTATGGCGGAAACCGAAACACCCTGGCCGAAGGCGATGGTGGCATTGTCGATCCGCTTCCAGCCCTCATAATGCCGCAACAGGCCGGGCGTTTCCCCGGGGCAGTCGATCCCGGTCTTGTCTCCGAATCCGAATTTTTTCAGCGTGTCATAGAGCATCTGGGGGCCGAGGATTTCTGAAACCTTTACCGCTCCGATATTGCTGGAATATTTGATGATTTCATAGAGGGTCAGGAGCCCGTAGGGATGGGTGTCGTGGACCGTGTTCCGGCCGATGCGGTAATTCCCATTTTCGCAGTCAAACACCGAATCCTGTCTGCACAATCCGGATTCCAGCGCCGCGGCGGCCACGAACACCTTCAGGGTCGATCCGGGCTCGAAGGAATCGGTGATGACCCGATTTCTCCAGATTTCCTTGGGAAACATGGTGTGGGAATTGGGATTGAACGTGGGGAAATGGGCAATGGCGCGCACCGCGCCGGTCTGGGGAACCATCACCACGGCGATGCCGGACTTGGCGTTATTTTCCTCAACGGCTTTCTTGAGTGCTTTTTCGGTGATGTATTGGATCGTCGAATCGATGGTGACAATGAGGTTTTTGCCCTCGTAATCGAGCGCGCAGGCATCCTTGCGGTCGAAGATCCGGCCCAGGGCGTCCTTGATGACGGTCCACTGCTGCAGGTTTCCCTTCAGGTAATCGTCATAATAGAATTCCAGACCTTCCAGTCCATCCCCGTCGATTCCCGAAAATCCGATGACTTGCGCGGCCAGAACCTTGTTGGGATAGACCCGGCAGTAGCCGGGAAAAAACTCGAGCCCGGGAAATCCGGCACTCTTCAAGGCTTCCGCCTGGATGGGGGAGGCCTGCCGTTCAATCCAGACGAAGGGGCGCTTCTGGGAGATATTGCTAAAAATGTCCTGCTGGTCCGTATTCAACTGAACCGCCGCCTGGCGGGCGAATTTTTGTTTCTGGTCAATCCTGCCGGGATGGGCGCCGATGGCCACCACATTGGTGGAAAGCGCCAGCTCCCGGTATTTGGTGTCAAAGATGGTTCCCCGCTTTCCCTGGCATTTCATCTGTTTCCGATATTCGGACAATGCCTGGGTGGACAGCTTATTCTCCAGAACCACCTGCAGATAAAAGGCTTTCCCCCCCACGATGAGGTACAGTACGGAGAAGAACGCGCCGATCAGATATATCCGACGGTTCCTCAGAGTCAAGCGCCTTTTTTCGATTTCAGCCGATTTCATGGGACCACGATCACCTGTCCGGGCTTGGGAATGGTAAGGTTCAATTTTTCTCTGGCCATCCCGCCGAGCACCTGGGGGGACTTGAGCCGCCCCAGCTCGATTTCGAGATTCTTCCCCAGATCGATCAGCTCCTGCTGTTTCAGTGTGGCCTGGGAAATGTCATATCCGGTCCGGATGCACTGCACCCCGCACCAGGTGCGGGTGAAAAATTCCACCAGGAACAGCAGCATCAGCACCACCGAATAACCGATATGCCGCGGGGTGAACAGGACGGGTCGGATTTTTTGATTGCTTTTGCGCACCATTGACAAACTCAACTAACCGTAAAAATTAACAAAAAACCTGCAAGGCCTACAGCCCTGAGTCGGGTCACCCTCAGGCCAGGACCGACCGTTCAATGCATGACTGGCAGTATCCCGCCGGCAGCATGAACTGTTGGGCCTGCTGCATGCGGTCAAATGCCGCCAGGGCAAATATCATGGACACCAGCAGTACAAAAAAAAGAACTCTCGTCGAGGTTTTCATGGCTGACCCTTTCTTTTCACCCTTTTTAGGGCAAGTGATTAACCATCGAGTTTCTCAGCCGCCCTCAGCCGGGTGCTGCGGGACATGGGATTGACCCGGATCTCTTCATCCGTGGGACGGACGACTTTTCGGGTCAAAACCTTGATTACGGGCTTGCGATCGCAGACACATCTGGGAAAATCCGGCGGACACGTGCAGGGCTGCGCCATCTGCCTGAATCTGTTTTTGACGATCCGGTCCTCCAGGGAATGAAATGACAGTATGCAGACGCGCCCCCCCGGCTTCAATGCCGCCACCGCATCGGTGATGAATCGGTCCAGGACTTCCAGCTCGCGGTTTACGGCGATGCGAATGGCCATAAAGACCCGGGTCGCCGGATGAATTTTCATCTCCCGGACGGCCCGGGCCGGCATGGACTCGCGGACAATGTCCGCCAGCTGCTGGCTGGATCCGATGACCCGCTGCTTGCGTATGGAAACGATGTTTCGGGCAATGGACTTGGCCCATCTTTCCTCGCCATACTCCCTGAAAATGGATTCGAGACGGTCCTGGGAAAACGTGTTGACGATCATTTCCGCGGTGAGGTCGGAATCAGAGTTCATCCGCATGTCAAGGGGTTCATCGGCCCTGAAGCTGAACCCCCGGCCGCTGGATTCGATCTGGAACAGGGATACGCCCAAATCGGCCAGAATGCCGTCAATTGCGGAAATGTTTAATCGGGAAAGGATTTGAGGAAGACGTATGAAGTTGTCATGAAACAACCGGACGCTGGATGCTTGTGGGGCAAGCATTTCCTGTGCGTGCCGGATGGCGGCATGGTCCTGATCGATGCCGATGAGAAGACCGCCGGGCAGGATTTCATCCAGTATGGCCCGGGCATGGCCCGCGCCGCCGACGGTGCAGTCCGCCACTATTTTTCCCGGTGCGCAGTCCAGATGCGCAAGAACTTCCTTGACCATAACGGGGGTGTGGCGAAATGACATGGATCAAAGTCCCAGTTTGGCTATTTCGTTGACGACCTCCTCTTTCTGCAGATCTTCTTCAAACTTCTGGTTCTGGCCTTCCCAGTTTTCCTTGGACCAGATTTCAAAATGATCGAGAACACCGACCAGCAGGATGTCTTTTTCCAGCTGGGCGTACTCTTTCAGCGGCTGTGGAATCAGCAGCCTGGACTGGCCATCCAGATCACAACGCTTGGCCTGGCCGAGGAACAGCCGCCGGAAACGCTGCATGCCCGGACTCAATTCCGTCAAGGCCTCAAACCGCTCTTCGATTTTCTGCCATACATCGAGGGGATACGCCACAAGCCCCTGCTCCGTGACCAGCCGGGTGATGATCAGGTCCTGGCTCATTTTCCCCCTGAGGGAATCACGAAAGCGGGTCGGAATGATGATCCGGCTTTTGGAATCGATTGTATGGTAGGAACTTTCTCGGAACATGCGGCTTGACTCCACTAATCTCCACTGATTTACGGAAAAAATATCATATCGTGATAAATTGTCAAGAAAAAAAGGAAAGTATTTTGCAATTTTTATTAATAATTTTAAGCATTAAATCCGATGAAAAAAATTGTGGAGTTTAGTGGATGTGTTTAAAAACAACTGCCGCTTCAACCATTGACCCCGCTCTATTTAAGAACTAAATTATATTCGTCAGTTAGGATAAATATGAATTAGACGACTTCAGGGGATGCAAAGTGCCGAAACTGATTATTTGGTTGATAATTATGGGAGATCTGGCTTATGGTATCATCTGGCTGGACATAAACTTCGAAATCACGCGTATATCAATATTTACATCCAACTGCAGGAG
The DNA here is from genome assembly GCA_963826785.1 of uncultured delta proteobacterium. Taxonomy (GTDB): domain Bacteria; phylum Desulfobacterota; class Desulfobacteria; order Desulfobacterales; family Desulfosalsimonadaceae; genus CAWGYD01. Next base: position 615,025 of record CAWGYD010000001.1, on the reverse strand, counting down.
GAACCATGGCGACGATTACCATCACCAATGAATTTGAAACGGACAGCGAAAAAGTGGCGTTCCTGCTGGCCGAAAGACTCCATTATGAATATATCGGCGATGATCTCATCGCTCAGATTGCAAAAGAACTGCATCTTTCCCCCAGCGAAGCCAAAATGCTCGAAAAAGAGCCCCGGTCCTCGATATTGAGACTGGTGGACCGGTATACCTGTTCGGTGATCCAGCGGGTGGTCGACCGGGAGCACGGGTGCCTGGATGACCGGGCCTACCATGAAAAAACGCTGGAGCTGGTGGAAAAACTATATGAAAACGGCAATATGATCATCCTGGGATGGGGCGGGCAATGCATCCTGAAAAACAAGCCGGGAACACTTCACGTCCGGTTGCGCAAAGATGCCGCACTCAAGGTGGAAAAGGTTGTAAAGCAGAAGGGAATTACCCCAAAAGCGGCCGAGCAGTTTATCGCCGCCAGGGAAAACGAATCGGCGGAATATATCCGCCAGTATTTCAAAGAAGAGATCAATGATGCCCGTTTATACGACCTGGTGATCGATATGGGAAAAACCACGGTGGACCAGGCCGTGGATCTCATCTGTGACAACCTGAAGCATAAACAGCTTGTAGTGAGCACTTAAAAGCGTCGGACCCACGTGTCAGATCCCAAAAAACATCATCCGTCCTCTGCAGATTCACGGCGAAACCCCAAAGCACCGGGGCGACCGAAGCAAAAACGCAGCAACCCATTTCAGCCAAATTTTCACTGGCTGAAGGGGGCGGCTGTCCTGGTCAGCCGCCCCTCCGGATATGCCAGTCTGGCGGACATGCGGGAGGCTGTCGGCATGATCCGTGATGTGGTCCGGAAGAAGATTGCCGACGGGACGCCCTATATCCAGATTGAAGACCTGTCCCGCCTGGAAGGGTCCTCTCTGGAAGCCCGGCGGCTTTTTATCAATGACCTGAAGCAGCGGCCGGATATTGCAGGCTTTATCTTCTGCAATGCGTCGGCCCTCTTAAGACTGAGCATCAAGCTCGGCATGCGCATCAACCCGCCCCCCTTCCCCGTGGCCATGGCCGAAAATCTCAAAGACGCCCTTCCCCTGGCCCGGCAGATGCTTGCCGACGTTCACACCGGGGCAAAACCGATTTCACCCCCGCCGATTCCATCCGTGACCACCAGGGATCACTGGTCCCTGGCAATGGATGGTTTTGATCTGCGTCTTGAAGTCATTGACGGGGATATTCTTCACGTATTGGCAAGCGGGTCCATGAAAGCGGAATATGTCGAAGCTATTTTCGATCTCCAGGCCAAGGCCTACGACGAATTCAATCCCGGACAGGCCCCCTATTACCTGGTGGTCGGCACACCGGCGCTGAAGGATGCCTCCATGGAGGCCCGGCGGCTGTTTTCCGAACGCAATCGGCAATGGTTTCATCAGCATCCGTTCCAGATGCTCATTTTTTACAGGACCAACTGGATGATCCGGGCGGCCATCAACCTGGCCCGGGTCAGCGCACCCTATGACATCCATGTGGTCAGTGATGTCAAAGACGCCCTTTCGATGATCCAAACCGATAAGACCCGCCGGGCACAGCCCGCTGCCGGCGGCGGCAAACCATCCATCCGCCGGGCCGCGGCCCCCCACCAGCGCCATGTGGATGAGCTGATCCGCATCATGGCCGACATCAGCTGGGACCATCCGGGAAGCGACCCCGTTCACCGGAAAATGGATGCCTCGCATCCTTTCTATCCCGTCGTGGAGGCGCTTTCTCTGATTAAACAGGATTTCGATGTCCTCATCGCGCAGCGGGAAAAACACGAACGCGCGATTCAAGACAGCAGCGAAAAATACAGGAATATTTTGAACAGCATCGAGGAGGGATACTACGAGACCGATCTCAAAGGAAACCTGACCTTTTTCAATCCGTCATTGTGCCAGATCCTGGGGTATTCGAAAAGCGAGCTGTCCGGCATGCGTTTTCAAACGTTTTCGGATAAAGATGACATTGCGGAAATCCGGCAGACGTTCAACCGTGTTTACCGGACCCGCCGGTCCACCCGGGCGTTCAATTTGAAACTGGTGCGCAAGGATGGCACCCGGCGTTTCGTGGAAGGCTCCATCGCCCTGATTGAAGATGACTTGAAGCAGCCGGCCGGATTCAGGGGAATCATCAGGGACATTACCTGGCAGATCGAATCGGAAACGCAAAAAGAGAAACTGGAAAAGCAGCTGCGGCATGCCCAGAAGATGGAGGCCATCGGCACCCTGGCCGGCGGGGTCGCCCACGATCTCAACAACATCCTGTCGGGCATCGTGAGCTATCCAGACCTGCTGTTGATGAAACTGCCGCCGGCCAGCGACCTGCGCAAACCCATCGAGACCATCAAGAAATCGGGGGAGCGGGCCGCGGCCATCGTGGCCGACCTGCTGACCATGGCCCGAAAAGGTCTGGCCAACATGGAGGTGGTCAATCTCAACAACATGATCGAGGATTACCTCAAAAGCCCGGAGCACAACAACCTTTTGATCTACCATCCCATGGTCGATGTGCGCACCGCACTGGACGAAAATCCGCTCCACATTTCCGCATCCCGGGTTCACCTGGCAAAAATCATGATGAACCTGGTTTCAAATGCGGCCGAAGCCATGCCCGAAGGCGGCTATATTACCATTTCCACTTCCAGCCGGTACATGGAAAAGCCCCTGCCCGGCTATGCGGATATCAAGGAGAATCATTATGTCCATTTGACCGTGGCCGATGAGGGGACCGGCATTTCGGCCGAGGAAAAGGAGCGGATATTCGAGCCCTTCTACACCAAAAAAACCATGGGCCGCAGCGGCTCGGGCCTGGGCATGGCGCTGGTATGGGGGGCGGTGCAGGATCACCAGGGATATATCGATATCGAAAGCACGCCAGGCGCGGGAACCGCCATTCACATCTATTTTCCGGCGCTTCTGTCGGAGGTGGAGGCGGCGGCAAAGCTTCCGTTTGCACTGGATCAATATCCGGGCAAAGGGGAATCCATCCTGGTGGTGGATGATCTGAAAGAGCAGCGGGACCTGGCGGGGCAAATCCTGATGCAGCTTGGCTACTCGGTGGAAACGGCGCCTTCCGGAGAAGCCGCCATCGAGCATATCCGGCACACGCCGGTGGATCTGATCATTCTGGACATGATCATGGAGCCGGGGCTGGACGGACTGGACACCTTCAGGGAAATCATTTCGATCAACCCGGCCCAGAAGGCCGTTATCGCCACCGGTTTTTCCACCTCGGAACGGATCATGGAAGCACAGGCCCTGGGTGCGGGCGGCTGTTTGAAAAAACCCTACCTGCTGGAAGATATCGCAAAAACCGTATACGAAATCCTCAATTCATCCTCGTAAATCCTTCAGGTAGGCCATGATTCCCCGGATGGAATTTTTCACATAATATTTTTCCCGGGCCATCAGATCGGCCGGCAGTTCCCGGATCTGAGCAAAAATCGGGTCCCTTGCCATCAAATCCGCCGAGATCTCATCCAGATCCGCCTGCTCTGAAGCCGCTCCCCCCTCTGCTTTCAAATGAGATCGGACCACCTCGACCCATAAATTCAGCTGTTCTCTTGATGTATCCAGGATCTTTCGGCCGTCCGGGGACATGCCGTAATGCGAAAAGCACAATTTGCGGTCCGCATAGGGTGAAATCCGGTTCATGGAGGATAAAAATTCATCCAGGATGAACCGGGGCGGGGTGGCCGGCCGCAGATATGTCCGGCCGCCAAGATCCAGGTAAATGCCCAGCAGTTCGCCGCAGAAGAGCCAGTCTGAAAACACATAACTCTGGTGGTGGGCCGCATGGCCGGGCGTGGCGATCACCCGGATGCCTCCGCCGAAGGGGATTTCTTCCATTTGGACCAGTCTGTCTGCCGGGACCGGCGCCATCTGGCCATATATTTCGGCCACCTTGCCGATGGTTTTCAATGATGCATCCCACAGCTTTGACGGGTCTTCCAGGTGGGGCGCCCCCTTTTCGTGGCAGACCACGGTCGCTTCGGGAAACCGCTTGACCACATGCCCCAGCCCCCCCGAGTGATCCAGGTGAATGTGGGTGAGCAGGATCCAGTCCAGGTGATCCACGCCCGCATCGCTTATACCTGCAAAAAGCGCATCCGTGGTGCACACCGGCCCGGTGTCCACCAGAAAATTCCCCTCCTCCCCCGAATAGAGCCAGGCGGTGATAAATTTCCGGTAGCCGAGTTCCGGTATATCAAGATCGATGAGTTTGAGCATAGGTGTTTTCTTTCATTTTATAAATCGAATCGGGCAACGGGCAAGTATGCTTTACCCAAAAGGGTCTTCATTGATGTTAACAGATATCAACATCTCCGATGCAAGTGTGCACCCGCTATCCCAATAATGCTTCTCCGGCCGCCTCACGAACGGAATCGGAATACGGTCCGTTTGCCACGGCATTGATCCGCTTTCTAAATTTTTCAGCGCCGGACTTGCCCACCAGAAACAAGATATCCCCCTTTACAGGATCATCGGCGGATTCAAAGTGCTCCCATGCCATCTCCAGCATCCGGTCGGCAAGCGCCGCATCGCTTTCCTCCAGGTATTCGTACACCACCATGGCCCCCAGGCGGATGGACCATTTCTCGTGGGTCAGCAGATCGATAAACTCCGGGGAGATCTGCCCGTTTTCCTTCATCAGTCGGGCCAGTCGCTCTGCTTCCCCCTCCTGGAGCAGGCGCATCAGGGAATCCCTGCCCAGCCGGGAAAAATCCCGGGTGGCGATGACCTCCACCAGTTCGGCCAGATCCACCTGACCGGTCCAGCGAACGTGATCGTCGAGCGTGGTGGTGGGGGCGGACCGGATCCCCGCATCTTCCGGCATCTGGGGGAAAAAGGTGCCATCGATGATGGAAACAAAGACCCGGCTGCAATTACGGGCCAGCCCGATCAGCTTCCTCGCCATCGTGGGGCAATGGGGGCAGTGCGGGGAGACATAAATTTTCAAGGACGCCGGAACCGTGATCCGATCCGCCATTTCAGAGCCCGGCCCCCCTGCTGCTTTTTCCGGTCCGTCCCCCAGCGCCTCCAGGAATGGCGCCAGTTCCTTGTCCTGAGGAACCCCCAGGTACCGCACATTGTCGCGGACCTGGATATAAGCAAAGGCCTCATCAGATGCCTTTTTGTCGATTTTTACCAACGGGGCCAGCATCGCCAGTTCATCGCAGAACCGTTTAATTTCCCGGCTGCGTTCATCTTCGGTATACCGGTAACCGATCCGGACCTCCCCGGAAAGGTTCTGCCGCCAATTCGTTGATCGCTGCCTGTTCATCGGGGGTCATGCATCCACCACCATTTGATTGTTGATCATTTTAAACTCGCAGCTGACCTGATCCATAAACCCACTATAACTCAAGTAAAAGATAGGATTGATTCAGCGCAGGGCAAGGGACTCGCCCACCCGGGGAACGAATATGTCAAACCCTTTGTTTTTCAGAAGGTCGGCAAACGACAGGGTCTGCTCCTCCTCGCCGTGGACCAGGGCGATCTTGTTGATCTTCAGGTTCGATTCGGTCACGAACTTAAGCATTTCGTTTTTGTCCCCGTGGGCGGAAAATCCGCCCAGCCGGACCACCCGGGCCCGCAGGGGGTACGTTTTGTTCATGAACCGCATGATGGGCGGATTTCCGCTTCGGCCGGAGGCCTCATAGGCCAGGCCTTGATCCAGCAGGCGACGGCCCAGGGTGTGCTGGGCCATGAACCCGACGATCAGGATGGTATTCTGCGGCTGGTGAATCTTGTACCGCAGGTGATGCAGAATACGGCCGGCCTCGCACATGCCGGAGGCGGAAATCACGATATGGGGACTGGTTTCGCGCATCAGGGCCATGGATTCCGCCACAGACTCCGTAAACCGGAGTTCCTTGAAGAAGAACGGATTCTGCCCATCGCGCAGAAAATCCCGGTGGGTCTCGATATCATACATTTCCGGATGCTCCCCGAAGACCCGGGTGATTTCCGTGGCCAGCGGGCTGTCCACATACACCGGCAGGCGGGGCACTTCATTCTTGTTGTACAATTCGTGAATCACATAGAGCAGTTCCTGGGTCCGACCGAAGGCAAAGGAGGGAATCAGCAGGGTCCCTCCCCGCTCCACCGTTTCATTGATCACCTGTTTCAGGCGCGGCTCGAGATCCATCACCGGCTCGTGCTCCCGGTCCCCGTAGGTGCTCTCCAGGATCAGCAGATCGAGATTCCGGTCTTCTTCTGCAAAGGCAAGTGTGGGGTCCTTCAGTATGGGTTTTCCAAACCGGCCGATGTCGCCGGTGAACCCCACGGTAAAATCCCGGCCGTTGTCATGGGTGCGGATGATGCTGATGGCCGAGCCCAGGATGTGGCCGGCATCATAGAAGGTGCAGGAGGTGTTTTTTCCGATGGATACGCTGTCCCTGTAGGGAATGCCGTCGAAAAAGGTCAGTGCATGCTGGGCATCTTCCGTGGTGTAGAGGGGTTCGACCACATCCATGTGATATTTGCGGGCCACTTCATCGATCATTTCCGCATCGAAGCCGCCTTTTTCCTTTTTCAGCAATCTGCGGATGTCATTTATATCCTGAGTCCGTTTGGGCCCTTTCTGGGAATTGGACCTCAGGTCGGACATCAGGGACCGCACCATTTTATAATTGAGATAACCGGCATCCGATTCCTGGATGTGCGCACTGTCGGGGAGCAGGTAGGTGCACGCGTCTGCCGTGGCCCGGGTGGTAATGACGCGGCCGGAAAAATCGTTTTTGGTCACCAGGGGAATCCGGCCGGAATGATCGATATGGGCATGGGAGAGGATCACGTTGGTGACAATCTTCGGATCAAACGGCAGGGTGCGGTTTTTCCGCTCCGCTTCTTTCCGGCGGCCCTGGTACATCCCGCAGTCGAGCAATATCTTGTCCGGACCCGAGGTCAACAGATGCATCGAACCGGTAACCTCCCTTACGGCGCCATAAAACGTAATATTCAACGCAAGACTCCTTTCAAATTTTCAGGTAATGATTGCCACCGCTGCGCTGTGGATAAAGGGCCATATCAGTAGATGACCTTCTTCTAATCAAGGAAAACCCTGATCCAAAACTTATCCCGCTATGGGCCAGTGAGTTTCCAGGCGGCTCTGCCGCTCATTGCAATCGCCCAAGCCGACATGCTATCCAGAGTTTAATTTTGCACGGCACTTGTCAATAAAAATTGACAAGTCTTTCTGCTTCGCCGATTCGGCAGAAAATGGGTAAACCTTATTTTTCATTCGTTTTCTTCCGACTGCGTTGTTGAGCAAAAACATATCCGTCTACCATCGGAAGTGCCTTCAGTTCTGATGCGGTGGTGGCGGCAAACATCTAAAATTTTGGACCCTCTCGAGAAAGTCATGGCCGGTTGAGCAGAAATACTGCTTTTGACTGACAGGTTTTAATGATACGAAAATGAGAAGTCCGCAACAGGCTTGAAAAATATCGGAAGAGCAATATAAAATCGGAATGGATCCCATATGGTCGATCTCATTGAACAATTCAGTCCGGTCACGCAAGCGCTGATCGCCACGCTCTTTACATGGGGAGTAACTGCGGCCGGGGCGTCACTCGTCTTTTTCACCAGAAAAGTCAACCCCCGGCTCATGGATGCCATGCTCGGTTTTGCCGCCGGGGTCATGATTGCGGCAAGCTTCTGGTCGCTTTTAGCACCGGGCATTGAGATGGCCGGGCAGCTCGGTCTTGTTCCCTGGCTGACGGCTGCCATCGGATTCATGGGCGGCGGTATTTTCATGAGACTGACCGACTTTTTGCTGCCGCATCTTCATCCGGGTCTGGACACGAGACAAAGCGAGGGCGTGAAGACCTCCTGGCAGCGAAGCACATTGCTGGTACTTGCCATAACACTGCACAATATTCCTGAAGGTCTTGCGGTCGGGGTGGCTTTCGGGGCAGTGGCGGCCGGCCTTTCTTCTGCGACGATTGGCGGCGCCATTGCCTTGGCCATCGGAATCGGCCTCCAGAATTTCCCGGAAGGCGCAGCCGTGTCTTTGCCCCTTAGAAGAGAAGGGATGGGTCGGGCCAGAAGTTTTTTCATGGGTCAGGCATCCGGCCTGGTTGAACCCATTGCCGGAGTGATAGGTGCCGCATTTGTGCTTTACATGCAAAACATTCTGCCCTACGCCCTCTGTTTTGCCGCCGGAGCGATGATTTTCGTTGTGGTGGAAGAATTGATTCCGGAATCCCAGCGGCAGGAAGCCAATATCGATCTGGTCACGATGACAACCATGGCCGGTTTTTCGGTGATGATGATTTTGGATGTGGCGCTGGGGTGAGGGGGCGGAAGAACTTTACAGCTTCGAATGGATAAGGATATTTAAAGGCCTATGAGAGAACAGATGTGGAAAACGATTGGGGCGGTGAGAAAGCGCGCTCCCCTGGTGCACAACATCACCAATTACGTGGTGATGAACAATACGGCCAATGCGCTGCTGGCTGCCGGTGCCTCGCCGGTCATGGCCCATGCCGTGGATGAAGTGGCGGATATGGTGGAAATCGCCGATGCACTGGTCATCAACATCGGCACATTGAGCGCAAAATGGATCGAAGCCATGGAAGTGGCCATGAAGAAGGCCGGGGAATTGCAAAAACCGATCATCTTCGATCCCGTGGGCGCAGGGGCCACCCCCTTCCGGACGTCAACGGCGATCCACCTGCTTTCCTTGGCTTCGCCAGCGGTCATTCGCGCAAACGCTTCCGAAATCCTGGCGCTGGTCTCTTCTGCGCATAAAACCAAGGGCGTGGACAGTTCACTTGATACCGGAAATGCGTATGAGGCGGCGAAATATTTAAATGGGAAACTCGGCAGCGTCATCTGCATCAGCGGCAAAGCGGACATGATTATCGCCGGTGAAAACCAGGGGCGGGTTCTCAACGGGGATTCACTGATGGCCAGGGTCACGGGAATGGGATGCACGGCAACGGCGTTGATCGGCGCTTGCGCATCCGTTGCGGAAGACCCCTTTTTTGCGGCCATGAGCGCAATGGCCTTCATGGGGGTGGCCGGTGAAATGGCTGCGGAATCTGCCGCCGGGCCCGGATCGTTCCAGGTGGCGTTTCTCGATCAGCTCCATTTGATGACCGAAACGGATTTCCTGCAACGGGTGCGGGTGGAGGTCTCGAAAAATTGATGCCACAATATCTTATCCGCAAATACAGGATCGATTTCCAGGTGATGGGGGCTTTGGTTTGCTGCACATATTTGTAGATGCGGATGCGTGCCCGGTCAAACCCGAGGTGTACCGCGTCGCAGGCCGATACCGCCTCCACGTCACACTGGTGGCGAATTGCAGGATGCGGATCCCGGATGAACCGCGGATTGCCCTCGAAGTGGTCAAAAACGGGTTCGATGCGGCCGACGACTGGATTGTCCAGCACGCGGAATTGGAAGACATCGTGATCACTGCGGACATTCCCCTGGCGCGCCGCTGCATCGAAAAAGGGGCACGTGTGCTGGGTCCGACCGGCAGGGCATTTACGGAAGACAACATCGGCGAGGTCGTCGCCATCCGGGACCTGCTCTCCGACCTTCGGGGCGCAGGGGAGATCACGGGCGGGCCGCCGCCGCTGAAAAAACAGGACCGGTCCCGTTTTCTCCAGCAGCTCGATCAGATGATCCAGTCGATCCGCCGGGAGCATCCGGACTATTTCGCCGGATAACGTTTAGGGAACATCTTTTCAAAATTTCAAAACGAATTCATTGGACTGCATCTATCAGATGAAAGGAGGAGCGCCCAGGCCGATAATGACGGCGGACGGCCAAGATCATTATGGGAATGAATACTGTTGAGACCATCGACGACCGGGTAAAGGTAAACACGATTCTGGTCAGTGTTTCGGATAAAGCGGGGCTGGAGACGTTCATCCCCGCACTGGCGCAGATCAACCCGGATATCCGGATCCTTTCCACCGGCGGGACCCATGCCAGGCTGGTCCAGATCCTGGGCGACCAGGCCAAAGCCCTGCTGACCCAGGTATCCGACTACACCGGACAGCCCGAAACCCAGGGGGGGCTGGTCAAGACCCTTGATTTCAAGATCTACCTGGGCCTGCTCACCGAAACCTACAATCCGGCCCACCAGGCGGACCTCGAACGCACCGGCGCCAAACCCATCGACATGGTGGTGGTGAATCTATATCCCTTCGAGCAGACCGTGGCCCGGCCCGGGGTGAGCGTGGAAGAAGCCCGGGGCAACATCGACATCGGCGGGCCCTGCATGATCCGGGCATCGGCCAAGAATTTCATCCGGACGGCCCCGGTGGTGGACCCGTCCGATTACGAGGGCATTATCAGCGGTCTCAAGGCCAACAACGGGTGCACCACCCTGGAGATGCGCTCCGGTCTGGCCAAAAAGGCCTTTTCCCACACCGCAGCCTATGACAAGGCCATCGCCGGATATCTGGACGGGCAGTCGATGGCAGACATTCGCGCTGCGTATCCGGATGTGCGATAATAGATAGCACTTTACGATTTCATCAATATTTATAAGGAAATGAATCATGGCTGCTGACCTGAAAGAGATGTATAAAACCATCATGGACGATCACTTCCCGCCGAAAATGGAGATCAGCTTCATCGACGGAGAAAAGCGCCAGACCCTGCTCTACGACAAGGTCGACTGGATCATCGACAATGTGAAGAAGGGGCTTCGGTACGGCGAGAACCCGGGGCAGGAAGCCGCCCTCTACCGTCTGGTCAACGGGAATCTGGTGCTTGGGGGAAACGTCCATGATCCTGCCGGGGAATTACCTGGTGTCGGATATCGAACTGCTGCAGTCGGGCAAACATCCCGGCAAAACCAACCTCACCGACGCGGACAATGCCTTGAACATCCTGCGCTATTTTTCCGATCAGCCGGCAGTGGTGATCGTCAAGCATAACAATCCCTGCGGGGCGGCCGTTTGCGGAAACGCTGGCAGACGCATACCACAAGGCCTACATGGCCGACCGGATCGCCGCTTTCGGCGGATGCATCGCCGTCAACCGCTCGCTGGACAGGGCCACCGCCGAAGCGGTGGCCGCCCAGTACGCCGAAGTCATCGTGGCGCCCGGAATTCGAAGAAGGGGTCATCGATATTTTGGCAAAGCGCAAAAACCTCCGGGTCATCAAGATCGGCAACATCGAAAAGCTCCAGTCCTTCGTGGGTAAACAGGTGGTGGAATTTAAAAACCTGATCGACGGCGGCATCGTCGCCCAGTGGTCATTCGTGCCCGCTCGCCCAGGAAGATCTCGGATTTCACCCTGGCCGCGTGTGAATACAACGGCAAAAACTACGTCATCAACCGGCCGCCCACGGAAGCCGAATACAAGGACATCGTTTTCGGCTGGCTCCTGGAATCCGGGGTCACCTCAAATTCGGTCCTCTATGTGAAAGACGGTGTCACCGTGGGAATCGGGACGGGCGAGCAGGACCGGGTGGGCGTGGCGGAAATCGCCCGGGACAAGGCCTACCGGAAACTGGCCGACCGCTACTGCTTCGAGGCCCACCGGGTCTCCTATGCGGACCTGAAGGAAAAGGACCTAAAAGCGGAAATCGACGCCCGGGTGGCCGCGGGAAAAAGGGGGGCTGATCGGCGCCACCATGGTCAGCGACGCATTTTTCCCCTTCCGGGACGGCGTGGATGTGGGACTGGCCGAAGGCATTTCCGCCGTGGTCCACCCCGGGGGCTCCTTGAACGATTACCAGTCCATCGAGGCCTGCAACGAAGCCGGCGCGACCATGGTGCTCACGGGCCAGCGATCCTTCAAACACTGATGGCGTCGTTAAAATACCCATCTACGGCGTTGCGGGATTTTTCATTGGCTCAACATACCATCGTATGCCTTCGCAAATGAAAAATCCCCGCGCCTTGTATATGGGCCTTTTAACTTAGCCATTACTCATTTTCCCATTTTCCCGGTGCAATTCCAAGAAGGCTCATAAATTACGGCCCTCTTTCTCAGCTTCCCAGCCGGCGGACGCTGATCATGTTGGTGGTGCCGGATTGCCACAGGGGGTGGCCGGCGGTGATCACCACCAGGTCGCCGTTTTTCGCGTATCCGGATTCGATGGCAAACCGTGAGGCCGTATCGAACATCTCGTCGGTGTCTTCGGTGTAGGTGGCATGCCCCGGGATGCAGCCCCAATACAAGGTGAGCCGCCTCACGGTCTTGATGTCCGGGGAGAGCGCGATAATCCAGCCCCTGGGCCGGAAACGGGCCACCTGGTGGGCGGTAAACCCGCTCTTGGTGGTGGCGACGATGGCCACGGCATTCAAATGATCGGCCAGGATGCAGGTGGCATGGGCCACGGATTCGGATATCCGGGTCTGCAGAATCTGCTGGAACGATTTTTCATAGGGGTATTTTTCTTCGGTGATCTCGGCGATCCGCGCCATGTATTCCACGGCCTTGACCGGATAATTGCCGGTGGCGGTCTCTTCCGACAGCATCAGGGCATCGGTGCCGTCTAAAACCGCGTTGGCCACGTCCGTGGCCTCGGCCCTCGTGGGCCTGGGGGCATCCACCATGGACCGGAGCATCTGGGTGGCGATGATCACCGGTTTTCCGGCCTGGTTGGTTTTCTTCACCAGCATTTTCTGGATGCCGGGAACCCGCTCCAGTTCGATTTCAACGCCCAGGTCCCCCCTCGCCACCATGATTCCGTCGGATGCCTCGATGATGGCATCGATATGCTTCAGTGCCTCATGCTTTTCAATCTTGGCGATTACCGGGGTTTTTTTGCCCGCTTCGGCAATGACATCCTTTACCTGGCGCACGGCATCCGCTTCCCGGACAAACGACATGGCCACATAATCCACCCCCTGATCCAGCCCGAACATCAGGTCCGTCCGGTCTTTTTCCGTAAACGACGGCGTCCGGATGGTGCCCGAGGGGAGGTTGATCCCCTTGTGGGACGTCAGCTGCCCGCCGGTGATGACCTTGCAGCGGATTTCGTCTCTCGTGGTGCTCAACACCTCAATTTCCATCAACCCGTCGGCCAGCAGAATGCGGTCGCCGGCAGACACGTCCCCGGGCAGCTGCGGGTAGGACACGGACACGCGGTTGTCCGCCCCGGTAAAAGAAAGGGTGGACAGGATCAGCGTATCGCCCGCAGCCAGGTGCAGCCCGGACCCGGCAATCTCCCCCACCCGGATTTTGGGCCCCTGCAGGTCCTGGAGAATGGCCACCGGCGTGCCGGTCTTCTCCGAGGCACTCCGGATCATTCGGATCATTTCCGCATGCATCGGGTGGTCCCCATGGGAAAAATTGAGGCGGGCGACATTCATCCCGCTTTCGATCATCTCCATCAGCACAGATTCGCTGGCACAGGCCGGGCCGATGGTGCAGACGATTTTGGTCTTGTGCATGGCTTTTTCCGGCAGACGCATGAAAGCGCCCGCATTGTCGGTTATTATTGGCGTTTACGTTTACGTGCACGAAAACTGACGTTGATTAAAAATAGGGAATATTCAGAGGGGATGCAAACGCGGCTACCCCAGGATGATGGTGAGCAGGTCCCGGCGGGCGTCTACGTGCTGGATGGTAATCTGGACCAGGTCCTGGGGTTTCAAGCTGAAGGATCCGGAAATGGGCAGTTTGCATTCCAGGAGGTAGGAGGTCATCAGGATCAGGTACTTGTCCCGGCGCCGTTCCAGCACGATGGCCTCTTCCTTGCTGCCGATCTTCGTTTCCAGGAACCGGAGCATCCAGTACCGGTGGCGCTGCATCTGCACGTAGGCCGCATGGGAGAGCGGCTGGGCCAGCACCTGCAGGATATTCCGGATCTCATCGGCCGTATAGGGGGTTTCCATGTCGAAACAGGCCCGGATCTGCCGCTGGGTCACCAGGTCGTAATATTTCCGGATGGGCGAAGTGGCGGTGAGATACCGGTCCAGGCCCAGGCCGGAATGGGACTGGGGAAAAGGGGCCAGGATCACCCGGTTGAGCAGGCGGCGCTGCATCCAGTTGGCAAACAGGGTCCCCTCGCCTTTCTGGTTGTGCAGCCGGGCCTTGGGATCGGGCTGGGCCCGGAACACGGCCGGCATGTTGTGGCTGGAAAGGAATCGGGCCATCAGCCAGTTGGCCATGATCATCATTTCCGAAACCAGAAATCGTCCCGGGCTTTCCCGATCCATCCGCCGCACGCTGATATCTCCGCTCTCGAATACCCGGATGCTGACTTCCGGGAGCGTAATCATCACCGCCCCGTCGTCGATCCGCTTCTGGCGGAAGTTTTTGGCGATCTCGTAAAACAGCGACAGGGACTCATCCGATTCCACCATGTTGTCGACTTCATGATAGCTCATCTGGCGGCTGACCCGGATGACCGAGGGCACGACTTCGAAATCGAACACATCCGCGCTGCGGCTGATCTTGAAAAAAACGCTGATCGCCGGGCGGATTTCACCCTGGCGCAGACTGCTGGCATGTTCCGCCAATTGGGGCGGCAGCATGGAAATCCGCATGTCCGGCATGTAAATGGAGGTGCCCCGGCGCATTCCCTCCTGGTCGATGGGGTCATTTCTGGACACAAACTCGCCCACATCGGCAATGTGGACCCCCACCCGATATACACCGCCCTCATTTTCGATGCTGAGGGCATCGTCGTAATCGAGCGTTCCCTGGCTGTCGATGGTGATCATGGGCAGTGCGGTCAGGTTCCGCCGCCGTTCGTCATACCCGTGGACCGCAGGGGATTCGGCCAGACGATCGGCTTTTTCCACTGCATTCGCGGAAAATTCGATGGGGATGAAGAAGCGCTCCAGTTCCAGGTTCTGATGGACGTGCCATTCCCCCGCCTTCACCATGGCGGAAAACACCTTGTCCGGGCTCTCCAGACCCGCCCTGGACACGATGGCCCGTCCGATGGAACTGTCCGGGCTGTCTTTCCCGTGCAGGTAGTAGGACTTTAAAATCCGGACGATTTCCTCCCGATCCTCGATGTCGGGCACCTTCGGATCATTTAAAATGCGAGACAGCCAGTCTCCGCCGGTTTCCACCAGCTTCTGCTGACGCTGCCGCTCCTGCTCCCTGGCGATATTGATCTTCACCTGGTGTTCGGAATGGGGAAGAAAAGCGTCAAAATTGAATTTGAAATAGATGCGGTTTTCGAATACGGCCCGGATCACCGCGGCTTCATGATCCGGCGAGGCGTGGTTGGGAAAACACAGGCCGGTCATGGTATGGACATCCACCCATTCGCCCAGGGGATTCAAGACTTCCCATAATTCCAGGATATCGATGGTCTCGGCAAGCGACTGGCGCAGGGCGGAAATCTCCTTGATTTTTTCCACCAGCCTGGACCGGCCCTGGTTCAATTTCAGCGAAAGGGTCGAAACATGATACAATCGCCTGATCTTCTGATAAATTTCCTCATGTTGCGCAGTAAGCAGCCGGACCCGGTCATCATCCCTGTCCAAAACGATGCCGCACTGGATTTTCTGCTGATCGATGTATTCGACGATGGTGCCTGGTTCCATAACCCGCCTGTTCTAAGGTCCGTCAGGACCTGTTGGTGAATCCGGCCCGACCTGTTCGGTCAAGGAGCTAAAATAAAATATAATATCAGAAATCAAAGAATCATGAAACCGAAATGATTTTTGCCGGATGCGAAGAGGGTTGGCGGAGGAACGCCGTGCGGGCCAAAAAAATGCGCTTTGTATCGAGGCTCTACTTGTATTTGATGATAAACGACTTGATCCGGTTGCCTTCCATTTCATTGACGGTGATCAGATACTTGTCGATGACGATCTCCTCTTTTTCCTTGGGGATCCTGCCGATCTGCTCCAGGATGTATCCGGAAAAAGTTTCGTAATGGGAGGATTCGGGGATTTCCATGTGCAGCTTGGCATTGATGGTTTCGACATCCGCCGCCCCGAGCACCAGCCATTCCCGGTTGCGGATTTTGACCACCGGCGGCTTGATGATGTCGGTTTCGTCCACGATCTCGCCAACGATGGCTTCCAGCACGTCTTCTAAGGTCACGATGCCCGACACTTCACCGTATTCGTCCACCACGATGGCGGCATGGTCCTTGCGTTTCCTGAACTGGTTGAGCAGCTGATCGAGCTTCTTGTTCTCCGGGACGAAATACGGTTCCCGCATGATTTCATCCAGGTTGAATTTTTCAGTGGGCGACACCTGCTGGCGGAACAGGTCCTTGATGTTGATCACTCCCACCACATGATCGATGTCCCCCTCGATGACGGGGATCCGGGTAAAACCGGAATTGATGATTCTATCCAGCTGGATCTCCTTGGACCGGTCGATGACGAACATGTCCGCGCTGGGGGACATGATCTGGGCCACACTGATGTCGTCCAGCAGGACGATGTTGTTGATCAGCTCCTTTTCTCCCGGCTTGATCTGGCCCTCCTCGTGAACCACATCCACGAACGTCATCAGTTCTTCCTGGGTGGCGTGGGGCGCGGCCTTGATGAATCCGGCCAGCTTGGGGATGAAGTTCAGAAACAGGATGACGGGATAAAAGAGCTTGGACAGCCAGAAAATCGGATAGATCACCATTCTGGCGATCATGACGTTATTGGCGGTGGCCAGGGTCTTGGGAAAAATTTCACCGAACACCAGGATCAAAAAGGTCATGATCCCCGTTGCCACGGCCACCGCATAATTTCCCGCTCCGGCGAGTTCGGGATTGTTCGACATCATCCGCAGCGTCATGGCCGTGGCCAGCGAGGAAGCGCCGATATTGACCACATTATTGCCGATGAGGATGGTGGTCAGCAGCATGTGCGGATTCTCCTTCATCCGCAGGATCAGGATATTGGCATTGCTCGCCTCCTTGGCGAGGTGACGCGCTTTGAGTGAACTAATGGAAAAAAGTGCGGTTTCGGAAGACGAAAAGAAACCCGACAACAGGATCAGTATCGACAACAAAAGAAAATCACCCATAAATTTTGGGACGCTCCTGAAAATAAATAAATTGAGTTCGAATGCTTAGCGTGTAAATGGTTATATCGGTTCGTATCCACCGGAATCAAGCACAAAACTTTTCTTCCCGTAGTTCTTCCCGGCAAAATCCGGAAATGGCGGTAAAGGGGTTTTTTTTCCGCTCATGATGATTGCGTCAAAAGATCACGGGGTCTCGGAAACGGCTTGGCGTTCATCGGGTTCGTAAATTTCGTCCTCCACATTCCCGGCGTTTTTTCCGCCGCCGATCACGTGAATATCGCGCTGGGGAAAGGGAATTTTGATGTTTAATTCCGCAAACTGCCTCTCAATTTCGAAGCGGATGTCGGTTTCTACCGTAAGCATGTGATCGATATCCGTCCAGAACCGAAGCTTGAACATAAGGGCGCTGTCGCCAAAATCGATGAACAGAACCTCCGGTTTGGGCCTCCGGAAAACCCGCGTCTGCTTGAAGGCAATCGCATACAGCGTTTCTCTGACCAGACCTGTGTCCGATCCATAGGCCACCCCTACGGTGATGGAGCGCCGGACCTTGGCATCCCGGAAGCTCCAGTTGGTCAGTTTCTGGCTGACAAATTCCGAGTTGGGAACGATCAGGTCCGAATTGTTGTAGGTCCGGACCACCGTCGACCGGACCCGGATGTCCTTGACCGTCCCCCAGATGCCGTCCATTTCAATGACATCCCCGACCTTGATGGGCCGCTCGAAAAGGATGATGATGCCGGAAACAAAGTTGTTGAAAATCGTTTGCAGCCCGAAACCGAGCCCGATCCCCACGGCCCCGAACACCACCGCCATGGAGGTGGCGCCGATCCCCACCAGCCGGAGGGCCAGCAGGATGCCGATCATCCATATAAAATAGCCGATGATCCGGCCGAAGGAATCTTTGACCCCCCATTCGATTTTGGAATCGGCCAGGATGCGGTTTGCCAGGACGTATTTTCCGATCAGGGCCAGGGGGCGGATGAACAGCAGCACGATCATCGCGTATACAAACCCCATGACGTTGAATTCGATGCCCCCGACGGCCACCTTGTAATTCAACGCGTAAAACAGGTCGGCCAGGTATGTTTTCTCCGCTCCCCACATCAGGGGGAGGCCCACCAGGAAAGAGGCCCCCAGCAGCATCTGGGCAAGATGGACAACGGTCAGGCGGATCGGGTACGGCCTGTCCGCCGCATCATCGTCTTCCGCCTCTTCCGGATCGGTTTCCGGAACAGCCAGTGCGGCCTTGATTTCCCTCAGCACGAAAAACAGCAGCACCCCCCATAGCAGCACTGCCGCGGATTTGCCGAACGACACCAGCCAGTAGTCCGCAAACCCGCCGAACCCGGACAATTCGAAAAGCAGGGCCGCACCGGGAATCAGGTACCCGCAAATGATCAGGGGCAGACGGATCGATGGAAACCAGGCGGTGTTCATCAGCGGGCTGGCGACGGAACGGCGGCGGAACATCCGCAAGAACAACGCGCTCCACACCACCAGGCCGATTTCAAACACCAGCCGCCAGGAAACCATCACGGCGCAGTCCGTGCACACCAGATGTGAAATCAAAACGTGTCCGATGCCGTATATCAGCACCGGCCAGAAAAAAAACGGGGCGCACCTTGCAACCCTGATTAAAAAGGGATCTACGTCCATCCGCCGGATGGTCCGGAAAAGCACCAGCCCCCATTCCACTACCGTCATAATGGCCAGGAGCCGAACGGCAATAGGCAGCGCTGCGAAAAACGGGGTCATCCGGTACTCCGGTCGGACCGGATAGAAGCTTAAAAATAACAACGCGCCGGCAAATGGCAATGAGCGCTGGATCAGTTTCAGGGTAAAAAACTGCCCGAAATTTCCGGTTTCCCGGCTCCAGCGCAGGGGCCGCCGCATCAGCCGGCCGGCCGTTATCATCAGGATTTCCGACATCAGCAGCAGAAGGATGAATCCGCCGGCGAACAGACAATAAGACGGCCAGTCGATCTCGAATTTTTCCCAGTATGCGGCTGAAAAGAGAGCGGATGCATCAGCCGGCAGCTGCATCATCGGCTGCCATTCCTGCAAATCGAAAATGGCGGTCAGCGGACTCTTCTGATGATCATACAGGCGGCTTTTTTTGGCCTCGCTGATCTTCTTGACCGTCTTTTCGGAAATGGTGCCGATTTCCTCCCGGGTCTGACGGATCTGGTCGGACTGGGTCTGGTACAGCGTGGAAATTTCTTCCAGCAGCCGTTTTTTTTCATTCAAAATACCAGTCAATTCCGTCAGCTGCTTTTTCACCCCCGCCAGTATGGGGCTGCTGATTTCCCGGGGTTTCAATTCCGCCAGCTGCTGTTCATAATTTTTCAGCTGCGCGGCGGTTTTTTGTTTCAGGGCATCGATCTCATCGAGGGTCTGCCGGATTTCCTCCTGGTGGTCCTTGAGCCGGCTCCGGGCCAGCAGCTGTTCGTTATATGCCTGGGTCAGATCATTTACGCTGACCTTCGGAAGCAGCAACAAATTGTTATGCGTGGATGCCTGAAGATTGTACGCCTGTATCCGGGTCTCGCCGATTTGTGACGACTCAACGGCCTTTGCCAGTTTCTGATCGAGTTTGTCGAGTTCCTGCTTTTCCGCATCCAGCGCGGACTGGACAGAGGCGGCGATTTCCTTGTACAACCCTTTGTCTTCCGCAGCGGCCGCACCGTTCTGGGCCGAGGCGCAAAATGCGTTTGAGCAGTAAAGTAAACAGATGAAAATATAAATGATGCATCCGCCAAAGCCGGAAAAACAAACTTTTGCCGATTGCCGACGCGATATGTTGGCCATTGACTCCACTCGAATCTATCCTTTTGATTTCATGAAAAATCAGTTTTATTTAACTGCAATAACCCTATATCATACCTATTTTTATTTTCAATCGTCTTTATACAATTGCCTGACCGCTCATGCGTTTGCTTTTATGTTTGTCTCACTAAAAAAGGCTTTACACCCAACGGCCCAGAGTGTAAGCCCTTCGTGGAGTAAAGAGGCCATTTCATGAAATCCTGGTACTTAGTCAAACCCTATTTCGCTGAACGGCGGCTGCTGATTGCATCGGGCATCGTCTGCCTGATGGTGGTGGATATCCTGCAGCTGTTCATCCCCCGGATCATCAAGGCCGCGGTGGATGATCTGACCACCCTGCAGGTGACCCCGGTCCGCCTGGCCGCCTATGCGGGCTATATCGCCCTGATTGCCCTGTGCATGGCTATCCTGCGATACATCTGGCGGCGGTTTTTGATCGGCACCTCCCGGGTGGTGGAAAAAAAACTCCGGAACCGGATCTTCTCCCACATCCAGACCCTGTCCCCCACATATTTCGGCACGGTGAAAACCGGCGACCTGATGGCCCATGCCACCAACGACATCAACAATATCCGCATGGCGGTGGGGATGGGAATGGTGGCACTGACCGACGCGGTCTTCCTGGGCAGCGCCGCCATCTGCTTCATGGCCTACATCAGCGTCGAGCTTACCCTGTACACCCTGATTCCCATGCCCATGATCATCTTGATCACCCGGATCTTCGGCCGCAAGATGCACCGGCGCTACACCACGGTCCAGAAGACCTTTTCGGATATGACCGAGGTGGTGCGGGAAAGCTTTTCCGGGATCAAGATCGTCAAGGCCTTCAACCGGGAGAAGAGCGAATACCGGCGGCTTGATTCGGTTTCCACGGACTACATCCGGAAAAACATCGACCTGGTGCGCATCACGGGCTCTTTTTTCCCCCTGATGCTGCTGATGACCAATATCAGCCAGACCATCGTTTTGTTCTGGGGCGGCCGGGAAACCATCCTCAACCGGATCACCCCCGGTGATTTCGTGGCGTTCATCAGCTATCTCAACCTGCTCATGTGGCCCATGATGGCCCTGGGCTGGGTCACCAACCTGATTCAGCGCGGCACCGCCTCTTTAGACCGGATCGATAAGATCCTGACCATCAAGCCGGCCATCGCCGATGCGCCCGGCGCCCTGCCCCTTGAAGCGGCCCGGGGCGATATCGCATTTACAAACGTCAGCTTCGCCTATTCCGCTTCCGGCGCGCCGGTGCTGGAAGAAATCGACCTGTCAATCCCGGCGGGATCGACCCTGGGCATTGTCGGTCCCCAGGGGGGCGGAAAGACCACCCTGCTCAACCTGATCCCCAGGCTCTATGATGCCGTGTCCGGAAAAATCACCATCGACGGCAAGGATGTCCAAAACATCCGGCTGCATGACCTTCGGGAACAAATTGCCCTGGCCTCCCAGGAACCCTACCTGTTTTCCGGGACCATCCGGGAAAACATGACCTTCGGGGCCGAGGCGGATGAGTCCGACCTGATCTGTGCGGCCAAGGCCGCCGCCCTGTATGACACCATCCAGCAGTTTCCCAATGGATTTAACACGCTGGTGGGTGAACGGGGGGTGATCCTTTCCGGCGGTCAGAAGCAGCGGATCATCCTGGCCCGTGCCCTGATGCACGACACACCGGTGGTCCTGCTCGATGATCCCGTGGGCCAGGTGGATTCCGAAACCGCCGCCGCCATCATCGACACCATCAAGTCGCTTTCCGCAGACAAGACCGTGATCATCGTCTCCCACCGGCTTTCCGCGGTCATGTTCGCAGACCGCATTATCGTCGTTGATGAGGGCAGGATCGCCGCATCGGGAACCCACGAGGAACTGATGGATTCCAGCCCCTATTATGCCAAAACCTTTCTGCTGCAGAATATGACCGATGTTTGAAGAGAAAACACTCGGCAAATCGCACGATTTTCGACTGTTTGTGCGGTTGTATCCCTATATCCGGCCCTACCGGCTCCTGCTCCTGGCGGCGCTGGGCCTGATGGTCTTTGTCACCTTGTTCGAACTGGCCATCCCCTATGTGACCAAAATCGCCATCGACCAATACATCGTGCCCCGGGAAATCGCCCAGAGCACCTCCGGAAAATCCGCAGAAAAGCGATACCTGGTGGTAAGCCCTTCCGATCCAAAGGCGACGGCCATCGTAAACGCGCATCCCCGGCTCTTTGAAAAAACGGACGGCGCCGTCCGCATTTCCTATGAGCATCTCAGGACCCTGCCGGCAGATGAAATCATCTACCTGCGCAGAAACGACCTGAAGGGCGTGGCCCGGATCGCGGTTTTTCTTCTGTTTCTGGTGGTGCTCAATTTCGGGGTCAATTTCAGCCAGGTCATGCTGATGGAAATTGCCGGCCAGAAAATCATGCACGATCTGCGGATGTCGCTTTTCGCCCATATCCAGGGGCTTTCCATCCGTTTTTTCAACCGCAACCCGGTAGGCCGGCTGGTGACCCGGGCGACCAATGACGTGCAGAACATGCAGGAAATGTTCAACTCCGTTTTGATCTTCGTGATCAAGGACATCTTTCTGCTGGCCGGCATCACTTTAGTCCTGCTGACCATCGACTGGCGGCTGACCCTGGCCACATATGCCCTCTTTCCACTGGTTTTCTACGCCGCCTTCCGATTTGCCGGCAGCGCCAGGGAGGCCTTTCGGACCCTGCGCATCAAGATTGCGGAAATCAATTCCCGGTTTTCCGAGACCATCGGCGGCATCCAGGTCATCCAGCTGTTCAACCGGGAGCGGGCCAACTATGAAAATTTCAAGACGCTGAACCATGAAAACTACCTGGCCGGCATGCGCCAGATCAATGTATTCGCCCTGTTCATGCCCTTTGTGGAAATGATGAGTTCGGTGGCTTTGGCCATTGTCATTTTCTACGGGGGATACAGCCTGCTGGCCGAACGGATCACCCTGGGATCTTTAGTGATTTTTATCTCCTACATCCGGATGTTCTTCCGGCCCCTGCGCGATATCGCTGAAAAATACAACATCACCCAGAATGCCCTTTCCTCGGCCGAGCGGATGTTTCTGATTTTAGACGAAACCGACACGATCCCCGAACCGGCCGCCCATGATCGCATCGGGAATTCCGCCCCGGCTGGATTCACTTGAATTTGAGGATGTCTGTTTCTCCTATATTCCCGGGGAACCGGTGCTCCAGCAGATCGCCTTCACCCTGGAGGCCGGAAAGACCACCGCCATCGTGGGGCCCACCGGCGCTGGAAAGACCTCCATCATCAACCTGATCTGCCGGTTCTATGATCCGGACACCGGCCGCATCCTGTTAAACGGCATCGACATCCGGCGGTTTGCCGCCGCCGAACTGCGCTCCCGGATCGCCCTGGTGACCCAGGACCCCTTTCTCTTTTCCGGCTCCATCCGGGAGAACATCCTTCCGGCCGATCAATCCCTGACCGCCGGAGAAATCGACACCATCCTGGCCCAGTCCATGAGCCGGTCCTTTATCCAGCAGATGGAAAACGGACTTGACGCCGAGCTTTCCGAGCACGGCGCCTCCCTGTCTTCCGGGCAGCGGCAGCTGATTTCCATCGCCCGGGCATTGGCCAGCAAACCCGAACTGATCATCTTCGATGAAGCCACCTCCTATATCGATTCAAACACCGAAGATCAGATCCAGAAGGCCCTGCTCAACCTGAGCCGGCTGCGCACCATGCTGGTCATCGCCCACCGGCTGAGCACCGCCAGGATTGCGGATAAGATCATGGTGATCCACGACGGGAAAATTGTCGAATCGGGCGCCCATGCCGAATTGATGGAAAAGAAAGGCTACTACTTCCGGCTCAATCAGTTCCAGAACCATCCGTCACGGACAACGTGATGAACCCGCAAAACGCGTGTCCATACCCTGTCCGATCTTTCTTGTTGCAAAAACGGTTATCAGGTCCCTATATATATACCGCTTGTCAAAGAAGCGGATTCGTGCTAAAAGGGTAAAAATTTATATAAATACATAAGTGATAATGATATTGGGCACTTAGTATATTAACCCCTTAATGATAAGGAGAAACGAAAATGGCTTTTGATGCAACCAAAATGGCCGACTGGCAGATTTCCGAAGAAGCGGAAAAGAACATGCCCATGCCGGAAGCGTGGAGAGAAAAGCTGGGACTCGAGCCCGAAGAAATGCTGGCGATGGGCCGGCTGTCCAAAATCGACTTTCTGAAAGTCATCAACCGTCTGAAAGACAAACCGGACGGGAAATACATCGAAGTGACCGCCATCACCCCCACTCCGCTGGGTGAAGGCAAAAGCACCACATCGCTGGGCCTGATGGAAGGCCTGGGCGCCCGGGGCAAAAGCGTGGGCGGTGCCCTGCGCCAGCCCTCCGGCGGCCCCACCATGAACGTCAAAGGAACCGCAGCCGGCGGCGGAAACTCCCTGCTGATCCCCATGACCGAATTCTCCCTGGGACTTACCGGCGACATCAACGACATCATGAACGCCCACAACCTGGGCATGGTGGCCATGACCGCCCGCATGCAGCATGAAAGAAACTACAACGATGAGCAGCTGGCCCGCTTGACCGGCATGCGCCGCCTCGACATCGACCCCACCCGCGTGGAAATGGGCTGGATCATCGACTTCTGCGCCCAGGCGCTCAGAAACATCGTCATCGGCCTGGGCGGCCGCACCGACGGCTACACCATGCAGTCCAAATTCGGCATCGCCGTGGGCTCCGAGTTGATGGCCATCCTGGCCGTGGCCACGGATCTTGCCGACCTGAAAGAGCGCATCAACAATATCACCGTGGCTTTCGACAAGAGCGGCAAACCGGTGACCTGCCGTGATCTCGAAGTGGGAAATGCCATGGCGGCCTTTATGCGCAACACCATCAACCCCACCCTCATGAGCACGGCCGAATATCAGCCCTGCCTGGTGCATGCCGGCCCGTTTGCCAACATCGCCGTGGGCCAGAGCTCGATTATCGCAGACCGCGTGGGCCTGAAACTCTGGGATTACCACGTCACCGAATCCGGATTTGCCGCAGACATCGGATTTGAAAAATTCTGGAACGTGAAATGCCGCTTCTCCGGCTTAAAACCCCATGTCTCCATTCTGACCGCCACCATCCGCGCCCTGAAGATGCACGGCGGCGGACCCAAGGTCGTTGCGGGCAAGGCCCTTGACGAAGCCTACACCAAGGAGAATCTCAAGCCTGGTGGAGAAAGGCTGCGAAAACATGGTCCACATGATCGGCGTGATCCGCAAATCCGGCATCAACCCGGTGGTCTGCATCAACCGTTTCTACACCGACACCGATGCGGAAGTGGCCTTGGTGAAGAAGGCTGCCGAAGCGGCCGGCGCCCGCTGCGCCGAGTCCAAACATTGGGAAAAAGGCGGCGAGGGCGCGCTGGAATTCGCCGACGCGGTTATCGATGCCTGCGAAGAGGGAAACGATTTCAAATTCCTCTATCCGCTGGAAATGAAGCTGCGCGACCGCGTGGAATTGATTGCCAAGGAAGTTTACGGCGCCGATGGTGTGGACTGGGCACCGGATGCCAACGCCAAAGCCGAAATGCTGGAAAAAGATCCCAAGTATGCCGACTTTGCCACCATGATGGTCAAGACCCACCTTTCCCTGACCCACGACCCGGTCAAGAAGGGCGTTCCCAAGGGATGGCGGCTGCCCATCCGCGACGTGCTCATCTACTCCGGCGCGAAGTTCCTCTGCCCCTGCGCAGGCACCATCAGCCTGATGCCCGGAACCGGTTCCAACCCGGCCTTCAGAAGAATCGACGTGGATCCGGCCACCGGAAAGGTATCCGGCCTGTTCTAAACCAGATAAAATAAAAGCCCGGTCTGCGTTTGCGAGCAGACCGGGCTTTTCTTTGTTCTTGAGCGGTTCAACAGCACCATGTATCTGTCCCGCCTGGCAGTCGCATGCTGAGCACATGCTCTGCCCACTATAAGATAGCTCAAGGGACAGGAAATCGATTATTTTTTCCGGATAATACCAAATCCGCGGATATCAATATCCGGACTGATGGTACTGGTGGTTGTCAGCATAATTTTATCAAAATAGCGGCCCGGATCCGGTTTGATGTTGGTAATATGAAGGATAAACTGTCTGGGGTCTGATTTGATTTTTTTTCCATTTCAAAACGTATGTTCGTGCCATCATGGACCTTCATGTCGGTGATTTCAAACGGATTGATATTCGGTGGCGTAATCACAACATCGGTTTTAATTTCATCTCCGGCTTTTGAAAAGGTTAAAATTGTCTACACATCTCCTTAAGATTATTCCCCCTTTTTGCCCCCTTTTTTTTTGATTGTTATCTGCCGATCCGGGGCTCTTCATGAGACCCGTGGCTTTACGTTTACGCCTCGCAACTGATCTAACTCTAATCTATCGTTTTATTCGTTATCCGATGACCCTTCGGATTGTTGATAACGACTTGTCAGTTCTCCGGCATAGAGCTTCAGGCGATTGCGTTCAGAATCATTGAGCGGACTTTCGCTCAAGAGTCTCACAGCAGTTTCCCTGGTTTCGAACTGCATTCGGGTATCAGATGCGATATTCAAGAGATTGCTCTGAAGAACTCTGTTCTGGAGGTGTGCCGCATTTATTGCCGATAGCGCGCAGTTCATCACTTCAGGGGAAGTGTCAATCAATCCGGCATTTATGAATTCCACAACATCTGCGCTTTCTTTATCCCATGCGGCAAGCTGAATGATGCTCCAACCCCTTACGGCAGGATCTTCATGCCTGGCAAGATTGCGCAGCCGGTCCGCTATTTGATCTGCATCATGATCCGGTAACAATGCGGGATTGGCTGCCCGGCAGGCCAAAGCAAGTGTTTCAGCATCATATTCATTTTCCAAGGCATAAAGAACAGTTTGCCAGACCTCGGGATCTTCCAGTGACTTATTCTGAAGCAATTCAAAAGCAAGCCGCCTTTTCAACGGATCATCGCTGACCGCCAATTTAAAAGAAAGCTTGTCAAGTGTCCCGGGATTGGCAGACCGCATTAAATCCGCAAGCCATTCACGGGTGTTGAGTTCTGTTTCAGGACGATACTGTTCCAAAACATTTTCGATGAATGTTTCAGGGTCCTCTTTTGCCATCTGGAGCAGCGCAGCCTCAGGCTTTTCCAAGATCGATTCATCGATGGGCATTTCGCTGCCGCTTGGAGATTTATCCTTGATGTCGGATACATTTTCGGACAAAACCGCATGCGGTGAAATCTGTTTGTCCTTAAATTCATTACACGGGATGCATTCCGTTTCTCTATTTTCGTATGAGGAATCCGGTGGCGGGGCCGGCGCTTTGATGTTGTCAACGCCGGCACCCATCCGCTTTGTTTGATGATAATATTCTTGCTCATGGTCTGGATCTGGAAAAGAATGCAGGTTCCAACCGGATAGAACGCCAATTGCGAAAACAAGCAGGTAAGTAATAAACGTTGTGCTTTTAATCTGTTTCATTGTTAAACCTGTATCTTTATGTATTGGTCAAAACCCGGCTGTATTTCGTATGCGATCCTGTAAGAAAACTCGATTTGATAAAATGTATAAACTGACTTACCTGCTTATTTGCAAAGCGGTGCCACCAGACCATCAGACCCGGTGTAAATGTAGGCATCGGAAACATATTTCCCTGCGCCGATACGGTCCCATACAGTGGTGGTGCCATATGGGCCGGAAATTCTCTGACCATAGGTCTGGCAATAGATCGTCACCTTGCTACCGTTTGCAACCGTGCCGACAACCGAGTAAGAAGTTGAGGGCCCTGAACGTATATTGAGCGGGGCACCTGATGTTTTTACCGTACCGGTTTTATACACAGTCGAAGTGCAGTTTTTGCTTTTTAAGGTGACTGTTTTGTAATAAGGGATTTGGCTGCCGTTAAAATAAATTTTCTTGACGACATTGTTTAGCCGCTGTTCATAGTGCAGATGGGCGCAAAGATTGTATTTGGCGCTGCTGTTGCCGACCGTGCCGATTTTCTGCCCCCTTGTCACTTTCTGCCCCTTGCCGACACTGCGGCTGTTCAAATGGCAGTACCAGGTGGTCCATCCGTTGCCATGGTCTATAACGACATAATTCCCATATCCTGATGTCGTTGAATAGGCTGATGTTTTTACGGTCCCCTTATAGGATGCAACCACTTTCTTCCCCAAATCCGAGTTGCATCCGCCGCAACAGTTGAAGTCAGCAGCATAGAGCGGGTTGTGACTGGTATAGGTGGCGCAGCTCCATGACTGGTTGCATGGAAACGGCATCTGAAACTTCGGCCTGGCTTCAGCGGAAAGTGCTGACAGTCCGATGCAAAGAAAAACAATGACCAGCGTTTTTAATAAATAATTCGTAAATAGCTTCATAAGGCGACCTCCGATTTTCCATTTTTATGACAAATTCTTATATGTTGGTTAGGTAAAACTATATAGTGTCTTCGGATGACCGATCAAGTCTATTTAATGGGCAAAAAAAAGGAGCAAAACAGGAGGCAAAAACTCCCTCTTTCTTTTTGAAGTCAAATATGATTCAATGATAATATTGCTTACAAAAAAAGCCCTTAGGTTCACAGAGAAAATTATGCAGCACAATCCGTAGAGGTCCGTCATGACTGAAAAAGTTCTGAAGGAAAAATTACGATTTGCGCCCGGGGGCTTTCCCCTTGAGAACCTTGACTTTACTAAAACCGCAGACATGCTTTGGCTTAAAAACAATGCCATCGATACATCCATTACCGGCATTGTGTTTGCGGATCTGAAAGGCAAAATATTTTATGCAAACGAAGCAGCGGTAAAGATGTGGCGGTGCACCGATCCATCGGATTACATCAATAGATCTGCCGAGAAATTCAGTCTTGCAAAGAAAAATAGCCTGGAGGTATTTAAGGGCGCCATGTCAGACGGTGTCTGGAGCGGAGAAATTGCCGGCATCAGAAAGGACGGCACACATAATTATCTTTATCTACAGGCCAACCTGGTCCAGAACAGACAGGGTATCCCCGTCTGCCTGATGTATTCCTTTATGGATATCACCGAGAAAAAAGAACTGTTGGAGCAGATGAGGGTTAAGGATATTGCCATTGAAAAATCCATTACCGGTATCATCTTAATCGACATCAAAGGGAAAATCACCTTTGCCAATGATGCCACCGCCGAGATTTGGAGATGTGAAAAATCTGAACTTTCGGGTAATTATGCGGCGAAATTCGCCCAATCCTGGGAAGAGATGGTGCACATCTTTAGCGTGGTTAAAGAAAAAGGTTATTGGCGAGGAGAGTTTGTCGGCAAGCGAAAGGACGGATCGTATAATACGGTCCATCTGTCCGCCAGCCTGATAAGGGATTCATCCAATCAGCCGATTTGTATAATGTGTTCCTTTGTGGATGTGACCGAACAGAAGCGAATGCAGGAACAAATGCGCATCAAGGACATCGCGCTGTCAAGTTCCATCAACGGGATGGCTATCACGGATATCGACGGAAATATAACCTATGTAAATGACGCATTTTATGAGATGTGGGGCGGTTCTTTTCCGGCAGAGATTATCGGCCACCCGATCCAGAATTTTGCAGGATTGGAAAAAAACGCCAGAGAAATTAACAAGGCGATCCTACAAAAAGGCAATTGGTTAGGCGAACTGATGGTAAAGCGTCGCGACCAATCGACATTTGATGTGCAATTGTCCGTCAATACCATCAGCGACGCGGAAATGGAACCCCTCCATATATTGTATGCCTTTGTGGACATCTCCGACCGGAAAAGAGCGGAAAGAGAATTGAAAAAGTCCCATGATCTTTGGAGAATCGTGTTATGGAAAGAACCCGAAGCTTGGGGAGATGAACGCAGCGCTCAAAGTCTTCTGAACAAAGAGAAAAAGACAAGGAACACTTTGAAATGGATGTTTTTGAAAATATGGAAAAAAACATTTTCCCATATATTGAAAAATTGTTGAATCGGAAAAAATCAGCCAGTGGAAAAAGAGTATATACTGACAATTAAATCGCATATCAAACAAGTAGCTCGCCGTTCTGCGGAAGCTGCAGACAACCTATCTGAATTTACCCCAACGGAAGTCATGGTGGCCAATTCCGGGAAGCAAAGACCAATAAGGAAATTGCCGTTTATAGATCATCCCTCCACATAAATATCACGAAAATATCAGACAGAAACTGAACCTGAAATATAAAAAATCAACCTGAGAACCTACCTTATCTCCCTGACCCAATGTAATTCATCTTGACCTGAGTATATGGATTTCCATGTTTCACCGGGCTTTTTTTGTGCAGACTTCAGAAGTCAGGAGATTGATCGGCGGCGCTGCCGTTTGCTCATGCTTCCCTCTATCTCCCTTTATGCTGCTGCCGAATAACCGCACATCCGGTCCACCTCGTCGGTCAGGGCGTCGAGTTCGATTTCCATTTCTTCCCGCAGGTTTTCGAAGGCGTCATCTTCTATGTCCTTGGGGATGCGCACCGGGTCGCCGAAAGCCAGTACCATTTTACTGAAAGGCTTGGGGATGATGGTCTTGTCCCAGGCCCTGGCAAAGGTGAGCATCCGCGTCCCCGAGCAGGCCATGGGGATAAACCATGACCCGGAATTTTTGGCCAGCACCAGCATCCCTTTTTTCATTTTCCGCGCCGGCCCCCGCGGGCCGTCTACGGGGGTCCCGCACAGCCTTTTTTCATTTTTCTCGCCCAGGTACGCAGTCATCTCCTGCAGCGCGGCAGATCCGCCCTTGGAGGATGACCCGCGGATGGGGGTATATCCCAGCCGTCGGGCGATCCGGGCGGTCAATTCACCGTCCATGCTCCGGCTGATCATGATCCCCCGGGGACCCAGTTTCCGAAAAAAATAGAACATGAAAATCGCGTGGCGGTGCCAGCTGCCGGCCACCACATTTCCCGTCTGCGGGTCCTTGAAATACCGGTCGTATACCTCCGGGTTTACGATCTTGACGCGCACCGTGCCAAACCAGAGGCGGGCCATGCCGGTCACCAGCATGGACAATATTTCGAGCTTCAGCTTCTTTTTCCAGGTCAGTTGTTTCATCGGATCGGCGGGTGTCCTTTACATTGGAAGGGATTTTTATCATCCGCTGGGAAAAGCGGACGGGATTTGCAACCCTTAAATTTTGTATCCGGGATATCGGGAAAATTCAAGTTTGAATTTTAACGGATCAGATGCAGTGGATGAGAATCTTGGCGGCGAGTCTGGCGGCAGTGTATTCGGAGACCTGGGTTCCGGGTATTTTGGCCAGTTCATTGATGTCTGCGGCGACCACCCGGCGGCGGCTTCCCAGTCGCCGGATCAGCTCCACCACCTGGCGATACGTCAGTCCGCCCGGTTCCGGAGTCCCGGTTCCCGGCACAACCGATGGATCGAGACCGTCCAGGTCCAGCGTCAGGTAAACGGATTCCGGCAGCCGGTCGATGGCCGCATCCATCCAGGAATGATCCAGCGGGTCGATCTGGTGGGCATAGAACGGGGACAGGCGATTTGATCGGATATAGGCCGCCTCTTCCGGTGAAAACGACCGGATTCCCGCCTGGACAAACGGGAGATGAAGATCATCGGCCACCCGGCGCATCACGCAGGCATGATTGTACCGGCTGCCGTGATAGCTGTCCCGCAGATCCGCATGGGCGTCGATCTGCAGGACGCCGATGTTTCCGAAAACCCGGTTTGCGGCACCAGCCAGGCCGATGGTGATGGCATGATCCCCGCCCAGGGACAACAGGAATTTCCCGGTTTTTAAAAAAGCTTCAGCCGATAAACGGATCTGATCGACACAAGCTTCCGGATTCCCGGACGGATGGAGAGCCGGCAGGGTGTGAACGCCCATGGCCCCCCATTCGGTGAAGGTTTCCTCATCCACGGCTTCGAGTTCCGCAGACGCCGTCAGGATATGAAACGGCCCCTCCATGCTGCCCGTGCCATAGGAGGGGGCCAGTTCATAATAGACCGGCAATATCAGCGCCGCGGCTTCTTCCAGGGAAACTGCCGGGAGATCCGCTCCACCGAAAGAAATTGAATCGGGGCCGGTCATTATTTTACGAATATGGCCGCCGAGATCACTGTGGTCCAGAGATTGCCCTCGGCGCCCAGCGCGGCCTGGCTGGTGTGTTTGGACTGAATGATTTTTCCGGACATTTTATAGATATCGCGCCGCTCGTCATAATCCTTGTCCGGGTCAAATTCGATACCCAGGGTGGTGGCCAGCATGGATGCCGCCAGATCTTCGGCGTATTCGCCGGCTTCCATTTCCGTCTGCCCGAATCCGTGATGTTCGGAAAGATATCCGTAGCGCTCATGCCCCTCGGGAATGGCCAGGCCGATGCTGGCCACGATGCGGCGGCCGGGTTCCCGGCTCTGCTCCTTGGCCATGACGCAGTGGGTAATTTCGCCCGGCTCCAGCTTGGACAGGCCCTGGTCCTTTTCGATGATTTTGCATCCCGGCGGAAAAATCGAGGAGACCTGGACCAGGTTCAGGTGGGCGATCCCCGCCACCCGCAGGGCATTTTCAAAAGACGCCAGCTGGGCCTTGTCAATCCCGACCCCCTTGGTAAAAAAGATATATCGTGGTACATACATGCTGTATTCTCCGGTGAAATGAGATTTTTGGCGCAGCCGTTGGGAGATTGACGGCAGGTGAATTGTAAATTAATGGTTTGCTTGATAATTCCGGCGGAATTGCCGATAGCAGCAGCAAGGGATTTTTTTTAATTTGAACCCGCAAATTTGTCAATAAAAATAATCCCGGCGGACCTGTTTGTCTAAGCCGCCGGGTTTCGTAAAAAACAGAGGGACTTTGATACCGGTGAACAAGGTATTATGTTTAGATCATCACTGTATTGAAACCGAGATCAGGCGCCTTTACAATCGCGCACTCAGCGCATACTTCAAGGAAAGCGGGCCGAGCGCGAAAAAAAGGCTTGAAGAACAGATCGATTTTTACCATCATGCCCTGGAAACGCTCGACTTTGCGCGTCTTCGCTCCCGTTATCCGGCGCTGTCGGGCCATTCGAACGCGCATGTGATCCTGTCTTCGGGCGAAGCGCACCACCGGCTGATGATCACCATTGATGGAGAATCCTTTCATGCAGATTCAATTTCGTAAATATTCACAGTACGGCGCAGGCGGCCCGGGCGGCCCGCCCCGCTCCCTGGGAAACATGCTGATCATCAAATGGCTGATCCTCACCGCCGCCGTGTTCGTGGCCGATGCACTCATCGACGGCATCCGGATCAGCGGTTTTGCAAGCGCCTTTTTCGGCGCCGGCGCCATCGGCGTCCTCAACCTGCTGGTCAAACCGGTTCTGTTCATCCTCACCCTCCCCCTTACGCTGCTCACCTTCGGCCTGTTTGCCTTTGTCATCAACGCCCTGGTGCTGAAAATGGCATCCGGCCTGATCCCCGGCTTTTCCGTCGTCGGGTTCTGGTCCGCAATTTTCGGTTCCATCATCATCAGCATCACCAACTGGCTGCTGACCCGTTTTTTCTCCGACATCAGCACCCCTACCCCTGGGAAAAAAGATTCCGGCACCATCGAACTCGAAAAGAAAGACGACCACTGGGAGTAGTCCGACGTCGCTTAGAGGTGACTTTCCTGCACAGCCCGAAATTCAAACCATGGGTTCGAATCGAAGTACTGATCTTAGCCCCGTGACGGTGTTTGAAGATTTAAGATGATGGGGTGAAAAATTTCTGAGGTGCGGCCCAACACCCCCCTGCGCCCCCCTCAAGGGGGGAATAAAAAAGGGAGGCGCATCCAGGGGTCGGAATCAATTTCAGTTCCCCTTTGAGGGGGGGAATTTAAAATTGGCGAAAACGCAACCCTCGTGAAAATAGATTCTGGAATGTAGCCGTTCAGAAAGGGTAGATTTTGGCTCAGGACAAGGCCGCAGCAATTTTG
The DNA here is from genome assembly GCA_963826785.1 of uncultured delta proteobacterium. GTDB lineage: Bacteria > Desulfobacterota > Desulfobacteria > Desulfobacterales > Desulfosalsimonadaceae > CAWGYD01. The sequence continues at coordinate 581,302 of CAWGYD010000001.1, read as the reverse complement.
AAACCGGAGGCGTAGCGGCGCTACGTCGAGGATTTCAAAATTGCGAGAACGCGGTCCTGGGGCAAAAGATGCCGTTTCTGAACGGCTACATCAGAAAGAAGGTGCAGGCAATGATGGCCAGAATCACTCCGGCGACATCGGCGGTGAGGGCGGCGGCCAGGGTGTGGCGGACCCGGCGGACCTGCACCGCCCCGAAATAGACCGCCAGCACATAGAAGGTGGTTTCAGTCGACCCCTGCAGGGTGCTGACCAGGTACCCGGTGTAGCTGTCCGGCCCGACGGCGGGGTCGTTGATGATGGAGGCCAGGATGCCGTAGGCCCCGGACCCGGACAGGGGCCGCAGCAGGGCCATGGGAAGCGCTTCAGCCGGGAGCCCGATCCGGCCCGTGAAATGCCCCAGCGCGCCGACCATCACGTCCAGGGCGCCGCTGGCCCGGAACATGCCCACGGCCACCAGAATGGCCACCAGAAAAGGGATGATCTTTACCGCCACCTGGAAGCCTTCCCTGGCGCCGTCCACAAATACCTCGTAAATTCGGACCCGGCGGATGACGCCGTAAAGGAGAAATCCCATCATCAACGAAGGGATGATCCACGGCGAGACGGCATCACCATAGATGATGGTGGCGGGAATCAGGGCCACCAGGGCGCAGATAGCCGCCACACTGACCCACATGGGGTATGCCGTATCCGCGTCTTCGGCCATTTCCGAAGGGTTATGGGCCTTTTCTTCCCCGGCATCATCCATTTCAGCCATTTCGCCCTTTTTAAGCGGCGGATTCGGGGTGGAAAAACGCTGGTACAGCTTGGCGGCGAAGATGCCGATAAGGGTGGACCCGATGGTGGCAAAAAGGGTGGTGGGCAGGATTCCCGCCGGGTCTCCCGACCCGGCCGCCGCACGCAGGGCGATCACACCGGTGGGCAGCAGGGTGACGCTTGAGGTGTTGATGGCCAGAAACAAGGCCATGGCATTGGTGGCGGTCCCTTTCTGCGCGTTTAAGCGATCGAGTTCCTGCATGGCCCGGATGCCGAAGGGTGTGGCGGCATTGCCCAGCCCCAGGGCATTTGCGGAAAGGTTTAAGATCATGGCCCCCATGGCCGGATGATCCGCCGGCACTTCCGGAAACAGGCGCACCATCAGCGGCCGGATCAGCCGGGAAATGACCTTGAGCAGCCCCCCTTCCTCGGCGATTTTCATCAGCCCCAGAAACAGCGTCATCACCCCGATCAAGCCGATGGCCAGTTCCACCGCCCCGGTCGCAGAATCGATCATGGCCGTGGAAAGCGCCTGGATGGGGGCGATATCCGTGCTTCCCGGCACCCACATCAACTGGCGCCACCCGGCAAAACCAAAGGCAATGGCGACGATCATGAAAAAAACGATATTCACAACAGCCTCGTCCGATTCATGATTATGATTTTACCCGTTTTTTTCTTTTGGGGGATTCGGGGGCATCCTCAAATAGAAGCTGCTGGGTCGGTGTGTCCGCTTTTTCTTTGTGCGGCCCGGCGCTTGCGGGGACAAGGGCCGGATTTCTTTCGTCACAGGGGGTATAACTCACTTCAAATGAAAAATCGGCACTCTTGCGGACACCGGTAAGGTAATCGAAGGCCAGTTCCTTTTCCTGGTTGGTGACCACCGGAAAACCGCATCGGCGATTCACATGCTTGATGGTTTTGTCCTGGGCCAGACGATCTTTGACAAAAGCAAGGTGGGCTTCCATTCGCTGCCGGATGTAATCATTTGAAAAATCGACCACCGCCTCCATCTTGTCCGAGATGCATTCAAACAGGGAAGGATCGATCTCCATGCCCACGCTGTTTCGGCCCGATGCCATGGCCGCAAACAACGTAGTTCCCGTTCCCAGGAAGGGATCGAGCACCGTATCGCCCTTGACCGAATACATGTTGATGAGACGGAAAGGAAGTTCGAAGGGGAAGGCTGCGCTGCGTTGCCGGGCGCTTTTATCCGAAAGGGCCTGGCGCGTCCCCTTGAGATCCATCCACACATCCGAAAACCAGGTATTGCGCTCCTCCCAGAACAGGGCGCTCTCCCGGCGGGCCTGTTTTTGCTCGTCCGAGTCAAATGTCCGCTTCCCGCCTTTTCTCAGGACCAGGATAAATTCATGCTCCAGCGTTACATAAGCGCCGGCCGGGAGCATGCCCGACCCCATGAACTTGTTGGGGGCATTGGTCTGCTTTCGCCAGATGACCGGCGGCAGGGGCGTCATTTTTTCCGGATAAAAGTACGACAGAATCCGGCTGTGATTCGGATACAGGACGAAGTTGCCGTTGATGGTGCGCACCGCATCCCCGATGTTGATGCAGGCAAACCCGCCTGGCCGCAGCACCCGATGCACTTCATCCCATACCCGGTCGAGTTTCCGGTGCATCAGTTCGAAAGCGAGATTGCCGTCTGAGCCGGACAGGGCTTTTCCGATCTCCGGATCAAGGGCGGCAAATGCGCTATCCCACATTTCGATCATGGGATAAGGCGGAGACGTCACCACCAGGTCCACGCTTTCTGGAGGAAGGGGCGACATGTTTTCGGCATTGCCAAAGAAAATGCGGTGGCTCGTGTTCATATCATCAGCACCGGTCAGGCCGTCAGACGGGCGGCGCTCTTGACGATTTTTAAAATTTTCTGCGGATCATCGGTCATGGTGATGATGTCCAGGTCATCTGCGGAGATCATCTTATTTTCAAGCAGCCGGGCCTTGATCCACTTGATCAGCCCGGACCAGTATTCCGTATCATAGAGGATCACGGGAAGGGGTTTGATCCGGTGGGTCTGAATCAGGGTGACGGCCTCGAAGAGTTCATCCAATGTCCCGATTCCGCCCGGCATGATGATGTAGGCAACCGCATACTTGACGAACATGACCTTGCGCACGAAGAAATAATTGAACTGCAGCCCGATATTGGCATAGGGGTTGGGTTTCTGCTCCATGGGCAAAACGATGTTCAGCCCCACCGATTTGCCCCCTTTTTCCGCGGCCCCCTTGTTCGCCGCCTCCATGATGCCGCCGCCCCCGCCGGTAATCACGGCCAGCCCGTTTTCCGCCAGCATCCCGGCGATTTCCTCCGTCTTTTTATAATACGGATGTTCTTTGGGCACCCGGGCGGAACCGAAGATGCTCACTGCCGGGCCGAGTTCGTGCAGGGCCTCGACCCCGTCGACAAATTCGCCCATGATTTTAAACAGCCGCCAGGACTCGCTCAGCCCCATTTCGTCGATGATGTATTGTCTTTCCATAATTGCTTTTTCCTGTATCAGAGAAAATATGTCATCAAATGCAGGGATCGGCAGTCAAATGCGCGACCGGCGGACCGCCGGTCTATCAGACCCGTCACCCCCGGCCGTTGAACCCGATGATCACCTCATCGCCATCGACAATCACCGGAATCTTGCGCTGACCGCCGGAACAGGCCAGCATCTGCGCCAGGTTTTCGGCGCTGGCCAGCACGTCGACAAATTCGCACTCAATCCCACGCTTGGAGTAGGCCTCACGGGCCGCCCGGGTGAAAGGTCAGGTCATTTTACCGAATATGTGGACTTTTTGCGTCATGATCGGCATCTTAGGCGAATTACCCGATTTATAAAAAGTTTCTAAATATAAAATCAGCAGGTTGTAAAAGAAATGATTTTTTCGTAAATAGCAGTCACCCCTCGGGTTGTCAATGATTTAGTTTGACAAATTTGGGCCCAACGTGTTACTTTTTTAAAGTTTTATACAAAACTATATCTTTTAAAATGGATGGGTTAGATAAAAGATTGACCAGAAACGCCATCGTGATCAATGAATTGGGCCTCCACGCCCGGCCCGCAGCGATGATCGCCGAGCGGGCACTGAAAGCGAAATCCAATATCTGGCTGATCAATGACGATCAGCGGGTGGACGCCTCCAGCATTATCGATATTTTGTCCACTGCCTGCCTGAAGGGCACGCAGGTGACCCTGCAGATTGACGATCCCGCGGATATGGATATTTTAGATGACATCATCGATTTATTTGAAAGAGGATTCGGGGAGTGAGATGCTGATGGCTTCAGCCGAAACCAGTGAAATGATCTTGAAGGGAATCAGCGGATCCCCCGGCATATGCATCGGCAGGGCCTACCTGGTGGACAAGGAAGGCGTCGATGTCATTGAAAAATATCACATCCCCAAAGATCAGGCCACCAAAGAGGTCAACCGCTTCAAGCAGGCGGTCTGCAAGGCCAAAAGCGAACTGGCACAGATCATCGCCGATCTGCCCGAAGACCTCCGCCAGCAGGCATCCATCCTCGAGACGCACATGCTGCTTCACAAGGATAAGATGCTCTATGAAAAGACCATCAATATCATCAAAACGGAGCGGGTGAATGCGGAATGGGCGCTCAAGGAGGCGACTTTCCAGGCCAAATCCATTTTCAACAACATCGCCGATCCCTATCTGAGGAGCCGCTCGGCCGATATCGAGCACGTATCGGACCGCATCATGTGCAATCTCACCGGGTTCAAGGACATCAACATCTCCAATATCGACAAGCGGGTCATCCTGGTGGCGCACAGCCTGTCGCCGGCCGAAACCAGCCAGATCCAACTGGAAAAGATCATGGGGTTCATCACCGACCGGGGCGGGGTGGCCTCCCACACCAGCATCATCGCCCGCACCCTGGAGATCCCGGCGGTACTGGGCCTTGACAGCGCCACCCGGATGATCGGCAACGGCGACATCATCATCGTCGACGGCACCGCGGGCATCGTCATCATCAACCCGGAGGACGAAACGCTCATCAAGTACAGCGATCTTGGAAAACGCTACGAGGCCCACAAAGCGGATATACTCAGGATCGGGTTCTACCCGGCCACCAGCGCGGACGGGCGGCTGTTTCAGGTGATGGGCAATATCGAGCGGCCCGAAGAAATCGTGGCGGTCAGGGATCACGGCGGGGACGGCATCGGCCTGTTTCGAACCGAGTTTCAGTACATGGGACGGACCAGTTTCCCCGACGAACAGGAGCTGTTCAATCATTACCGGGAGGTGGTGGAACTGATGGCGCCCCACCCGGTGACCATCCGGACCCTGGATATCAACGGCGACAAGGAAATTTCGGCCGTTCCCACCCCGGAGGAAGCCAATCCGGCCCTGGGCCTCCGCGCGATCCGCTTCTGCCTGAGAAAGCCCGAAATATTTACGACCCAGATCCGGGCCATCCTCAGAGCGGCGGCCCATGGATCCGGTCCGGATGCTGCTGCCCATGATCTCGGGATGCGAGGAGATCCACCAGACAAAAAAAATCATCGCCGAGGCCGCGCAGGCTTACGCCGGGAGGGTCTGGAATGCGGGCAGGACGTTCAGATCGGCATCATGATCGAAGTCCCTTCGGCGGTGATCATGGCCGGGGAAATGGCCGAACTGGTCGATTTTTTCAGTATCGGGACCAACGACCTGGTCCAGTACACCCTGGCCATCGACCGGGTCAACCGCCATGTGGCCTATCTTTACAATCCGCTTCATCCCGCGGTGATCCGGATGATCCGGCACGTGGTGGATGCCGGCCGGGAAAAAAAGATCAAGACGTTCATGTGCGGCGAAATGGCATCGGAGCCGATCAACCTGCCCATACTCATCGGCCTGGGCATCGATGAACTGAGCATGGCGCCCCAGTCGATTCCGGGCATCAAGGACATGATCCGCAAGATCCGGGTGGATGAATCCGAATCCCTGGTCCGGCAGGCCCTTAAGCTGTCCACCACCGAATCCATCATCGAGCTCATCAACGACCGCTACGGTTCGCTCCTGAACCGCAATTTCAAACAGGATTAGCCCCATGGGCAATGAACATATCAAAATGGTCACCGACAACCGCAAGGCCCGCCACGAATACTTCATCGTGGACGAAGTCGAGGCGGGCATGGTGCTCAAGGGGACCGAGGTGAAATCCCTGCGAAACGGCAGGGCGCACCTCAAGGATGCCTACGCGAAATTCGTCAATGGCGAACTCTACGTCTACCAGATGCACATCGGCCCGTATGCGTTTGCCCATTTTGACAACCATGACCCCCTGCAGCCGCGCAAGCTCCTGCTGCACAAATCCGAGCTCAAGCGCCTCTATGGCAAGACCAATGAAAAAGGATTCACCCTGATCCCGTTAAAGGTCTATTTCAAGGAGGGCAAAGCCAAGATCTCCATTGCCCTGGCCCGGGGAAAGCGTCTCTATGACAAGCGCGAGGCCATCAAGGGCCGGGAAATGAAGCGGGAGATGGATCGGATCAGAAAAGACAACCGCAGCGACTGAAAGCAGCTGAAGAAAAAGGGCGTCCGCCCCACCTGCGGTCTAAAATTTCCTGCGCTTTCCCATCAGCCGCTTTCCCCCCACTTTGATAGAAATTCCCCCCTTCAGGGGGGCCAGGGGGGTGTTGCACACGGCCGATCGGCAACTGCCAAGCTCCATTGACGCAAACACCCTTCCCCCCTCTGCTAAAAATAGTAGCTCGTCCACAAGTACACCGCATTTGCCGGCGCCAGCACCAGGTCCGTTCCGGGAAGATCAAATCCGCCGAATTCCGTGCCGGAGCCCCCGTAGTACAGATTGGTGCCGAAGGTCATTTGCAGGTCTTGCAGTGGATTGTACACCATCCGGGGCTGGAGCACGCCGGAGGGATCCCTGGTATTATTGATGATGGTGAGATACAGGTTTAACAGGGGGTGGGCTTCCAGCTGAAGGTTAACGTCGGCATAGGACCGGCCCAGGACGTAGCGCTCCCCCCGGGCGATCCGCTCCGTGATCTGCGGGTTTTTTACAGCATCGGTATAATTGCTGTTTCCCAGGCCGGTGTAATAATATTCGACCCACCCGTACAGGTTTTTCCCCCACCATACCCAGGAGTAATCGATGTTTGCCACATAGCTCAAAAACCCGGAATCATCCCCGTCATCATGAAGCGCGGTCCAGGTGATATCCATGCGCCAGGCCGCATCTTTTACATAGCCGGACATGCCCGCTCCGGCCACGTCATTTCCATAGTGGCGCGCCGCCATCAGATCAAACTCGCTGGTGTCGATGGAAAAATGGTACTTGGCGGCCAGAGAGGACTGATCCCATTTTACATCCCCGTCTGCCGGGTCCCGCCGGGGCACGTACAGCATCTCCAGTTCTCCGATGCTCCCGGTAAACACCCGGGCATCGACCATGTCGTCCCCGATCTTGTAATCGCGCTCCACGTCGGTGGGGGGAAAAGGGTTGAACAGGTCCATGGGATTGAACAAAAACCCGTTTCCCCAGGTCAATGCCTGCCGGCCGATGCGAAGGGCGCCCCAGTCCGGCGACAGGGTGAGCACCAGGCGGTCGATGCGATGGTAGAGCAGATAGTCGGATTCGGAAGTGATCACATGGGTGAGATCCATCAGGCGGCGGTCATCCTGGATAGGACCGGCCAATAGCGGCAATCCCGAATATCCGGGAAAACGCTCCGCAAGTGCGGACCGCACCTGGTTAGTCTCGCCGGCCGTGCCCACGATTTCGTAATGGGCATCAAAGCTCACACGCCGGTTTTTCTGAATTTTCGTAATCAGCCGCCCCTCGAATGCCGCGTCATGCAGACGGTCCCGGTGGAGCAGATCGAGCACCGAGCCCTCTTCGGGGAAAGACATCGATCCCCTGAGGCGGGTATAGCCGCCCCAGTCCACCATGGAAAGCAGGCTGTTATCATCTGCGGCCGCGCAACATGGCCATGCAGCCAATGCCAGCAGCGCCACTGCCGCAAAAACCGCGCCGCATTGCCGGATGAATTTCATGTCCGGCTATTTCCTCTCGTCACTTTCAATCCGGCCGTCTTTCAAGCGGATCAGTCTTCGGGCATGCTGCATCACCATTTTATCGTGGGTGGAGAAGATAAAGGTGACCTGCTTCTTTTCATTCATCTCGCCCATGATCTCTAAAAGGCCCTCCCCGGTTTTCGAATCGAGGTTGGCGGTGGGTTCATCGGCCAGCACCATGGCCGGGTTCGACACGATGGCCCGGGCCACCGCCACCCGCTGCTGCTGGCCGCCGGACAGGGCCGAGGGCCGGCTGTCCATCTTGTCTCCCAGCCCCACTTCGAAAAGGATGGTGCGGGCCCTTTCCTCTCGCTCCTTTTTTTCAACCCCCTGGAGCAGCATCACATATTCCACGTTCTCCAGTGCGGACAGGACCGGAATGAGATTGTAGGCCTGAAACACGAACCCGATGCGAAACAGGCGCAGCCGGGCCAGTTCGGAAGGAGTCATTTTGCTGTAGGGATGGCCGTCCACCACCACCTCCCCCCGGTCGGGCGTGTCCAGCCCGCCGATGATGTTTAACATGGTGGTCTTGCCCGAACCGGACGGGCCGGCAAGGGCTGCAAACTCGCCGGCCGCAACGGACAGGCGGACATCCTGCAGCGCATGAACCTTTACATCCCCCTGTTCATAGATCCGGTCCACCCCGTTTACCTCCACGATGTGCATTTGCAGCCGCCTCCAATCAAACTAAATATTATTTACATTTTTACACCCGGGCCATGGCCGCAACCGGCGTAATGCGCGCCGCTTTTGCCGCCGGGTATGCGCTCACCAGAAGCCCCAGGAGAAGCACCACCCCATTGGCAATGAATACGTCCCGGACATACACATCCGGCCGGATCACCGGGGTCATGCCGGCATATTCCAGGCCGGCGGCAAAAGCGGACAGATCGATTCCCGTTTGAGAAACGATCCATATCATCGCTGCCGACAGGAGGTTTCCCGCAAGCAGACCGATCGATAAAATCATGATCGACTCCATCAGCACCGACCGGATGATCCGGCCGGGCGTCATACCCAGGGCCTTCATCAGGCCGAACTCGCGCATCCGCTCGAACACCGCCATCAGCAGGGTGTTGACGATGCCAAAGGCCATGGCCACAAACACCATCAGATACCACAGGATGACAAAACCGTCGAACATGGAGAGAGATGCCCTCAGCATGGGGAGCAGTTCCTGCCAGGTGTATACGGACAGGTCCGCTTTATGGACCGCCGTTTTCACCCGTTGCGCCACTGCATCGGCCTGATCATGGCGGTTTAATGCGATGGCGATCGCCGACACGCTGCTTCCCATGCCCAGCATCTCCTGGACCGCGGCTTTTCCGGCAAACACATACTGCTCCTCCGTGGACTTCAGCTCGGCCCGGTAGATGCCGGTGATGCGAAAGGCTTTGGAGGCGATCTCATGATTGACACCCTCTGACATGAGGATCAGCTTGTGGCCGATGCGGGTTTCAAACTTATCCGCCAGGGCCGCGCCGATGACGATCCAGTTCTCTTTTTCCGAAGCGGCCATTTGGCCCCGGATAGGCGCCTGGCCGATAAAGGAGACCCCTTTTTCTGCGGCCGGATCGATTCCCGTCAAAAAGACACCGAAAGAATGACGGGCGTTTGCGGCAATGGCGCTGACCCGCACGCGGTCGGTCATCCGGGCCGTATCCGGTAGAACCCGGGAGGCGCTTTTCATTATCTGCTGCGGATCCGTAATGCGGTGATCGATGGAGGGATCGTCCCGGTATCCCGACGCATAGATCTTGACATCGCCGGTGAGGGTGGAAATGCCGTTTTCGATCATATCGACCATCATCCCCCGCATGAGGGCGGTCAGAAATATCATGGCAAATACCCCGATGACCACGGCGGTCATGATGATCAGGGTGCGCCGGGGATTGCGCCAGATATTTCGCCAGGCCAACTGAAAATCCATCTTATTCCAATTTGCATTCGAAAGGATGCCAGGGCGGCAGGGAGGAGGCGACGAAGTCGATTTGGAATTATACATGGGCCATGGCCTCCACCGGCTTGAGCCTGCGGATCTTCAATGCCGGGTACAGGGAGACCGCAAAGGTCACCCCCCACACCAGCAGTGGTCCCGCAAACGCGGTGACGGGGCTTAACCGCGGGTAGATCCGGCCGGAAATGCCGTATTGGCTCAAGATATCCGACGCCCCGGAAAAGTCGATTCCGATGTGCTGAAAGAGAAGGGTTATTCCGCAGCCCGCCAGCATGCCCAAAGCCACCCCCACCAGGGTCATGGCCGAGGATTCGAACAGGAGCAGTCGCACCAGCCGGCCCGGAGTGGTACCCAGCGCCATCATCACCCCGAATTCCCGGGTGCGCTCGAAAACGGCCATCAAGAAGGTGTTTAAAATCGAAAACGCCACCACCAGCACCAGGAGACACCAGAAGATGAGCCCGGAGGCCAGGTCCACCTTGATGGCCTGCATCAGGCCGGGCACCAGTTCGCTCCAGTCCAGGACCACCAGGTCGGCGGTTTCCGGGATTGATCGGAGACCCTTTTGCACGGCGGTTTTGACCTGTTGGACATGGTCCAGGGAATCGACATCGATGACAATCTTATGCACGGCACCGTCCATGTTGTAGACGGACTGAAACGTGACAAGCGGAATGTGGATGGTACTGCGGTCGAATTCGTCGATGCCCGATTGATAGATCCCCCGGACCACGAGCACGGTGGCGGCCACCGACCCGTCCCGCCCCTGCCCCAGCACCGTCAACTCGTCGCCGATGCCGACTTTCAGGTTCCGGGCCAGCAGGATTCCCACCAGGGCGCCGGCCATGGTATCGCTTCCGCTGGTTTCAGCAAGGAAGCCCCCTTTCCGGATAAGCGAGTTGAGCGTGGATACCCGCTGTTCGCGCACGGGATCGATGCCCGTCACCAGGACACCGTACGTCCGGTTCTCAGACGATGCCAGGGAAAATGCCTCCGCCCTGGGGGCTGCGGCGGTGACATGGTCGATTCCGGACACCATCGCAAGGATCGGTTCGGGATGTTTAATCACCCGCCGGATGTCCTTTTTATCAAAGTAGCGCTTATCCTGCACCTGAAGATGGCCGGTATTGATGCGGATGGAGGAATTGATCATGGTGTCATAGGAGCCGAACTGGAAGGAGAGCATGAAGATCAGCACCACGCAGGCAAATGCGATGGCGCTCACCGTCAGCCAGGTGCGCCGCGTATTGCGCCACACGTTTCGCCAGGCGATTTTAAGATCCATGAATTCGGCTGCCATACCACATCACAAGGGGGGATTTTTCAGACTGGAAACGGTAAACATCCGATCCGACACATCCACATCGAATTCAAGCGAGTCATAGTCGATCAGGGTATACTCGTCTCCGGCATCGGCTTTGGACATCTTCCATTTCACCGGGTAGAGCCGGCCGCCTATTTCGGTGATCTTTTCCATCACCAGCTTTTTTACCGGCTTTTTTTCCTCGTCAAAAAATTCCTGGGACAGCAGGATATCGTCCTCCCGGATCTTCAGTTCCTGCATGCCCCACACCACGGGAGCGCCCGGTTTGGGCAGGGAGCGGATGACATATACCGTTTTCCCCTCGCGGGTTTCGGTGCCGATGAGTTCGTGGGTATACTCATCGATGATGCTGTCGGACTTGGCAATGTCGTTGTTGGAAAAATCCGATCCCTGCCAGGACTGGGACATCATGGATGGGGGCAGTTTGATCACCCGGTTGATCTTGGGATTGAACACCCACATCTCGCTGCCCTTTTTCAATGTCCCGTTCCCCTGGTCCCGGGGCGGGGCCATGATCCAGAAGATGGAATCGCTCAGGCCCTTGGTCCAGGCCTTGAGCGTCATCTTCCGCTCCCAGTCCGGCCGGTGAATGGTCATGGTGACCTGGGAGCGCGACGTTTTGCCCCGCAGGTGATCCACGGCCTGGTCCACCAGGGTCCGGGCGTCCGGATTTGCCTCAACGGCCGGCGCAATGCATGGCAGCGTTCCCACCAGCAAAGCGGACAGAATCGCAATGATAAAAAAAATCCTCATGTCCATATCGCCTTTATTTTCAAACATTCCCATTCCTCTGTGCATCAGAGCTCGGCGCCAGAGCCGGAAAAGCGTCATTGCTTAGAAGCCGGCATGCGGAAAAGCCGACCCGCTGCTATCCCGCCCATAACCATTTTTTCTCCAACTGCTTGCAATAACATATTCATTTCCAATTTAAAATCCATGAATATTGTTTTCCCATAGGGGATTTAAAAGCGCATGGATTCTCGCATTATCTTGACAAACGGGCTTCCGGCCATTATTATTGCTTATAAATTCGTCTGCTTTCTTTTCTTTTTCCTTCTTTACCAGGCACTTTACGGTTCATCTTAATTCATGGGGGCGAAACGGCTTCGACGGGGACATGGAAGTAATGGTTGCATACCGAGTTTTCTGCTGACTCGTTAAACAAGCGGAACATAAACATAATCGCAGACGATTATAACTACGCTGTAGCCGCTTAAGGCTGCCGTCCTGCATGGTTTTGCCCGAGGGCCATGCAAGGGCGTCGACTATCGGGAAAGCTGATTTCGGGTGACTGTACCGGAATCGGTTAAATTTTACAGGATAGCGGGTTGAGAATCCTGCCTGAAGGAGTCTTAAACTGCGACAATTAAAATTCAGGCTATGTATGTAGACGCCATTATGGAATGTTTTCGGACGCGGGTTCAACTCCCGCCGCCTCCACCATTTACAAAAGACAGACCCGTCCACTAACCGCGTCCGGTTGTTCGACGGGTTTTTTGCGTAAGATTTGATATTTATGTAATTTTTTCCGCTTCTCCGCCCGCCCGCCCGATTACTCCTTTTCAGGGTATCAGCCATTTTCCGCTTCTCTTTCGTCTCCATTGGCTTACATACCGGAACGGCTTTGAATCTGTCGGAGCTCCCTCGAATTTTAAGTTGCACGCTGCATAGCAGATGTTATATCGTCGAATAGTTCTGGATGGTCTACATGAGCCGGAATGTTTCCGGTGCGCAAATGTTCGGGAGATCAAAACGTCCCTCGAGGCTAAACGATGAATAGACAGCGCGCTCTTGACCTACTGAGCCGCAGCAAGTCCGATCTTCAGGCCCGTTTCGGCGTGACCCGGCTGGCGTTGTTCGGCTCCACCGCTCGCAATACAGCGACCAGCGGCAGCGATATTGATGTGCTGGTGGCCTTCGACGGCCCGGCCACCTCCAAGCGCTATTTCGGCGTGCAGTTCTACCTGGAGGATTTGCTCGGCTGTCCGGTCGATCTGGTCACCGAAAAAGCCCTGCGGCCGGAGCTGCGACCCTACATTGAGCAGGAGCGGATCAATGTCTGATGCAGCCGGCGCGAATGGCGTTTCTTCACGTTTGGCTGCCCAACTAACATATTTGTCGCATGGCGTGACATGGAATATATCAAACATCGATATAATTATTCCGGGTGCCGAAGCAATTGATGCACAAGCGCTCGTTTAACGGATCATTCACCCAGCTGCCATCCACCAGAAACTTGTATTCGTAGGTTCCGGGCGGCAGCATGAGTGTGATCTGCCAGTTGCCGTTTCCATTATGTTTCAGGGTCTTGCCCTCTTCACGCCAGTTGTTGAAGTCCCCTACGATCTTCACCGATTTGGCTTCTTCGGCGTTAAACGTGAATTGAGTTTTTCGGCGTCCGTTTTTCGATGCATGCTTTGATGCGGCCATGATGCTTCTCCTTTTGTTTTCTGTTCTGCCCTGCAATTGATGCATATGCTGACAGTCAAAAATGCAAAAGGAATGCCATTGTGGAGAATAGATTTAAGTCTTTGAAAAAGATAAGAATTTGTTTGAACTCAGGATGGATGGGGCAAACTTTTAAATGACAAAGGTTTTTACAAATTGTAAAAAGTTTTTTGTTCGTATCTTACGCACGCTTGCAGAAAGGCCGCAAAGGAGTATTCTCCTTGCGGCCTTCAATTTGAGAATAAATGATTCCGATGATAAGCATCTCACGTTCAACCAGGGTTTTGATATTCCTCACCCTGCTGTGCGCTTGTTGTCATACCGGCAAAACCGTCGTCTCCATTACAATCGATTGCGCTTTCACCCCGCTCGACGGGGTTGTTTCCTGGACGAACGCATTCCTCTGAAACTGAATGTCTTCATCCGTCCCGATTCCTCCGTTTATATGACCATGGCATCCCGTAAATGAAAGCGTAAATACCATTGCAAAGACAGCCAAAACGATAAAAAGAATTCTATTCATATCTAACACCTCCTTTTGATGTACGGCAGGTCATCCGCGCAATTTTCAATACGCCTGTCTCTAATCGAGCCCTGCCATGGAGAAGATATGAAATCAATATGAAATAAAAATCAGGAATGCTGCTGATTTTTACTCAAAAAGAAAAGTATTCAAGTCAGATTTTATCATGTATCGGCAACTAAACGGTATAAAACCCCAAGGATGCTCGTGGCAAACAGCAGCCCTTGCGCCTAATTCATATCTTTGACCGCTTCGACCTTCTCCAGCACACCGGCCTTGAAGTAGAGTACATGGTAATATCCGGCGTCGGGACCATATAACCATTTTTCAATTACCAGACCCGCGTCGCCTTCATCGTCGCCGCCGTGTTCGGCGTATCCCACGACCTCTTTTGAATTCGGTTCCCCACAACTTTGAAGGACTTCAAATGATTGAATTCCTTCATGAATGAAAAGATTCCCGCACCGCCACCCCACGTCTTCTTCTTCCTCGGCTGCAAAAAGAACCGTGGCGGTCAAGAATACCATACTCATTAAAACGATCAGGATTCTTTTCATTTTAATCTCCCTTCTTAAAGGTTATCATCCGAAAATCATCATATAAAAGCCCTTCCGTGTTTCTCATTCTGTATGAAAATACTATTTAAATGACTCTGTATCAAGTGATTTAACAGCTGCATGTGGGGTGAAACGGTTGAATCATTTCCGGCAGTATGGTAAAAACCATATTGTTGTTAACGGATATGCGCTCATATCCGCTAATGTGAACCAACCATAACCTTCCGGATTTCTGATAAGACCCTATGATCTGCCAGGCCGCAGCCATTTTAAAAGACACCTTCGGGTATGGACAGTTCAGGCCCCTGCAGGAAGATGCCATATCCACCCTGCTGGCGGGCATCGATACGCTCCTGGTGATGCCCACCGGGGGCGGGAAATCATTGTGTTTTCAAATTCCCTCCCAGCTTCTGCCGGGGCTCACCCTGGTGGTTTCCCCACTGATATCACTGATGCAGGACCAGGTGGATCAGCTGACCGCGGCCGGAATCGATGCGGTTCTGCTGAACAGCACGCTTGCGCCCGCGGATTATGACCACAATGTCCAAAAGATCATCGAAGGGCGATCCAAGCTGGTCTATGCCGCGCCCGAGGCCCTGCAGACCCCCCGGATGCGCTCTCTGCTGGAATCGGTCCAGCTCGATTGCCTGGCGGTGGATGAAGCCCACTGCATATCCGAATGGGGGCATGATTTTCGGCCCGAATACCGGCAGCTGGCAAACATCCGCCGCCAGTTTCCCCGGGCGGTCTGCATCGCCATGACGGCTACGGCCACGCCCCGGGTGCGGGCCGACATCTGCAGGATGCTCGAGTTCAGGGACGGGGCCAAAACCTTTCTCGACTCCTTCGACCGCAAGAACCTGTTCATCGAGGTGGCCGACAAGCACCGGCCCTTTGGCCAGGTCCTCACCTTCATCAAAAGATTTGAAGATGAATCCGGCATCATCTACTGCCATTCCCGCAAACAGGTGGACAGCTTAAGCCGGGCCCTGGCCGAACGGGGATACAATGCCCGCCCCTATCACGCCGGCCTCCCCGATGAGGTGCGCAAGGAGAACCAGCAGCGGTTCATCAGGGATGATGTCCGGATCATGGTGGCCACCATCGCTTTCGGCATGGGAATCGACAAACCCAATGTCCGCTATGTGATTCATCATGACCTGCCCAAAAACATGGAAGGCTACTACCAGGAAATCGGCCGGGCCGGCCGCGACGGCCTCCCCGCCCACTGCCTCCTGCTTCTGGGGTACCAGGATATCGCCAAGATCAAATATTTCATTGCACAAAAGCCGGAGAGTGAGACCCGGGCGGCCATGCGCCATCTAAACGCCCTGCTCCGGTTTGCCGAATCCGAAATCTGCCGGCGAAAACCCCTTCTCGACTACTTCGGCGAAACCTATTGCGCCGAAAATTGCGGCATGTGCGACAACTGCACAGCCGGTGAGCGGGAAAAAACAGATGCCACCGTGGCCGCCCAGAAATTTCTGTCCTGCGTAAAGCGGACCGGAGAAATCTTCGGCGCCAGTCATATCATCGACGTCCTGCGCGGTTCCAAGGGACAAAAAATCATCGCTTCGGGCCACGATCGGCTGTCCACCTACGGCATCGGCATGGAATACTCAAAGGCGCGATGGATGCAGCTGACCCGGCAGTTCCTGCACCAGGGATTGTTAATTCAGGACATGGAATACGGCGGTCTTTCCCTGACCCCGGAGGCATGGGAGGTCATGCGGGGCAAGCGCCCGGTCTGGGTGGCGCGCGGCCGGGAGACGGCAGCCTCCCGCGAGGAAGCAGAAGACCCCTCCGAGGTTCATCGGGATCTGTTTGAAATTCTTCGCCGGGAGAGAAAACAGCTGGCCGATCAGCTCAATATTCCGCCCTATGCCATATTTCCGGACAAGACCCTGCTGGAGATGGCCTCTTTTCTGCCCCATTCCGACCGGCAGCTTCTGACCCTGCACGGTGTGGGGGCGGTCAAGCTTAAAAGATACGGAGAACTGTTTATCGGCCTGATCAAAGCATACTGCGCGGAAAACCGGATCGATCCGCCGCCGGAATTTCCCGAAGTCGCATCTTTCAGTCTGCAAGAACCCGAAACCACCCGGGAGATGCGCCACCACACCATCGGCAAGGCCTATAATCAAGGGACATCCATCGCGGCATTGATGGCCCGGTATGAAATCAAACAGCAGACCGTGCTGGATCATCTGCTTAAATTTGCAATGGAGGGGAATCTGATTGAGAAAAAGGGGGTAGAGTACCTGATGGAAGGGATGGAGCCTGAAACGGTCAAAAATGCAATCGCTGAGTTCAGGCGGATCGGGTTCGAATATCTAAAGCCGGTCTTCGATGCCCTCGAGGGTGCGCTCGATTATGAGCAGTTAAAGATGATCCGCCTGTATTGCATGGCATGCGCCCATGATGCGCAAAATTCAAATTGAATCCCGGTTCGATTCTTTCGCACGAACGGACGGATCTGAAACTTCCCTCCATTTCCTGCAAAAGCATTTACCCCACCCTGTCCGAGGCCGGCAGGTAGACGGAAAATGTGGTCCATTTGCCCGGTTCACTGTCCACGCCGATGTCTCCGCCCATTTTGCGGACGATGCCGTAGCTGACGGACAGACCCAGCCCGGTCCCCTTCCCCACGTCCTTGGTGGTAAAAAACGGATCAAACACCCGCTCCAGGTCTTTCTTCTCGATTCCGCAGCCATTGTCCGTGACATCGATCCGGATGAACCCCCCTGCGTGATTGTCGGCCTTCACCTGCAGCTTTCCGCCTTCGGGCATGGCCTGGATGCCGTTTAAAAAAATATTTAAAAACACCTGCTGAAGGTTGCGGAAATTCCCTTCCACCGACGGCAGATGTTCTTCGATCCGCACTTCTTCCCCGATTCCTTTGAGGATCCGTTCGTTGTTGACCAGTTTGAGGCTGGACTGAATCAACTGTTTGATGTCGATGGTCTCGCCTTTGGCCGGCTCCAGGCGGGTAAAATCCAGCAGGTTCCGGACCGTTCCGGAGGCCCGCTCCACCTGGGTGAAGATGTCCTGCAGCATGTCCTTGAGTTCGGCCCGGGAAAAGCTGTCCAGGTCGCTGAGCATCGCCTCGGTGGTGATGCTGATGTTGTTCAAGGGGTTGTTGAGTTCATGGGCGATCCCGGAGGTCAGGGTCCCCACCGCCACCATCTTCCGGTTCTGGATCAGCTGTTTCTGCTTTTCCGTCAGCTCGTAGATCATCCGGTTGGTATTCATGGCCAGGTTGGAAAACTCATCCCGGAATTTTCGCTTGGGATTGATCAGGCTGAAATCGCCGGCCGCGATCCGCTGGGTGTACTGAACGGCCCGCCCCAGCGGCTGAAGGATCTGCCGGCTCAGTTCCACGGCCACCAGGACCATGATGATGAAATTCAGAATCAGGGAAAAAATGGCGGCCAGCCTGAATCGGTGGACCGCCTGATGAAGTTTGCTCCGCTCCTGCTCCATCAGTTCATTGGCAAAGGTCAGGATCCGATGCCCCGAGACCCGCAGCTGGCTTTCGGCCTCCGGGGCATCCGGCTTCGCCCCGTAGTCCCCGTTTTGATACCGGGCTGCGATCCCGGCAAGCACCTGCTCATATTTGTTCAAGTCATTGAGCAGGCTCTTAAACGTCTCCTGTTTCAGCAGGGACCGCATCTCGCTGGTGGTGCTGTTTAGAACCGATTCTGCGCTGCGGATATTTTCAAGGGCGCTGTAAAGGTCAGTCCGGGTGCCATAGAGGAAGAAATTCTTTTCATAGCGCCGGGCCTGTTCCACCTGCATGGCGAATTTTCCGGCATTGTCAAAAAAATTCTGTTTGGCGTTTAAAATGGAAATGTAGATCATCGAAGAGATGCCGATGCCGAATGAAAACAAAAACGCCAGCAGAAAAGACAGGATGATGCGGATACGGATGCTGAAGGCGGGCCTCTCCGAAAGCGCCTTTTCCATGGCAAACATCTCTTCGACGCTGGGAATCTCGGCATCACTTGCAATCGGGTCACTTTTGTTCATGGCAAAAATCCCACTTCAGGCTGACGGGGTTTTCTTTCGGCTGAGACAGCAGGCCCCGGGACGCATGGCTATCTTAAGATCAGGATGGAAGACTCGGCGTCTGCCGCCAGATTTACCAGCCGCTGCCGGGAAAATATCTTGTCCAGGAAAGATTCCTTGCCCATCCACAGGGCCACCAGATTCGCCTCCGCCGCCTGTGTCACAAACGACTTCAGGGAAGCGGCATCCACGGATTTGATCCAGGCCTTGATCCCCTGGTCCGTATAATAGGAGAGGACCTTTGCCATCCGCCGGTCCACATCGCTCGGCAGTCCTTTCATGTCGGTGACGCCCACGATTTCAAGTTCAGCCCCGTAAAGGGTGACCAGCTGGTTGATCATTTCGATGGACGCCTGGGTCACCGTGTCATGATCCAGGCAGCAGACGATCATCTCCGGCTTCTTGTCTTCCTTGACCACCAGCACGGAGCACTGGGCGTTTTTCACCACTTTCTTGACGGCATCGTCCGGCCATTCGCATCGCGATCCGTCCTTGCAGCCCATCACGATCAGGTCCGCATTCGCATCCACCGATTCCGCCACAATGGCCTTTCCCGCACTGCCGCTTCGGATCCGGAAACTAAAATCCTTTCTGCCGTTGTCGCCGCCGTACTGCAGGCTCCAGACCCCCTTTTTCTGCTGGTTCAGCTCATATTCCGCATTGTGGCGGGCATAAGGTGTGACTTCTCCCCCGATGCGGGACAGAAACATACCCCGGTAGGCATCGAGCTGCCCGGCCATGTCCTTGACGCCGGCATCTGAATCACAAATACCCAGCAGCGTGACATTTGCCCAGGTGTTTCCGGCCAGTTCGGCTACCTGGCGGACCACGAATCCGGTCTCCGGATGTTGATCCACCGCAACCAGTATCCTCATGGCAACCTCCTTTTCATTATGATTTCGACCAGCAGATCAGGACCGGGCACGACACCCGGGCCAGCAGTTCCAGTTTGGGATCATGCCGGCGCGGATGGCGCGGCAGGGAAGCCGCCACCAGGCCATATGCCCGCAGGTGCTGGGCCGCCTGATCCACCGATCCTTCCATTATGGCATGCGCCTTCAGGGCGACTTCCCGGTCCGAGAGCATCTGCTGCTGCTTCCTTGAGCCATTCCGGCGGGGTCTCCGCTTCCCGGACCGTCAGATCGCCGGACCGCGTCGGCATGAAACCGATCAGGTCCACTTCGATGCCCGATGACGAAAAAACATTTAGAAAATCAGAAATCAAATTCGGAACATCTCCATTTTCCACCAGGATGGCCACCTTATCCAGGGGGACCAGGTTTTTAACCACCAAGGCCGGACAGGGCATGGCGCGGTAGAGCCGCGAATGCACCAGAGAGGAGAAATCCGAATAATTGAACGTGGGCAGCGCGCCCTCCATAAAAAGCTGATATTCCCCCTGTTCCAGTGTTTCCAGCAGCTTTTCGGTGCGATCCCCGATAGTGATTTCGGAATTGCCCAGCCGCTTCAACCCCAGGTTTTCCATCTCCAGAAATTGGCGGATTTCCTGGTCGGCGGCTTCAAGCAATGCGTTTTCCCAGGTATTCCGGACCCAGCCGGAACCCGGCTCAGGCCCGACCCGGTCGGCTTCCACGATATGAATGTCATGCAGCATCAGTTCGATCCGCTGCGACAGGGCTTTCGCATATCGGAGGGCGATGCTCGACTTCAGATCGGCATTCACGGGTATAAGGGCTTTGATCATCAGTGTGTCCCTCTCTTCAAAAAGGAGTTGTCGGTTAATGTTCCCTGATCTTTTTTTCCGCGTTCTCGATGACGTCCTGAATTTCCCCCAGTTTGAAGGGCTTGGCCAGGAAATCGAACACCCCTTTGCGGAAGGATTCCTTGGCAGTCTCCATGGTGGCAAACCCCGTAATCACAATCACTTCGGTTTCCGGAGAAAGCTTTTTCACCTCGGTCAGAAACTGCATGCCGTCCAGGCCCTTCATTTTAAGGTCGGTGACGACAATGTGAAACGGGGTTTCCCTGAACCGCTCAAGCGCATCCTCGCTCTGGTAGAACGTCTCCACATAGTACCCTTTTTTTTCCAGAACCGGCTGCAGACGTTTGCACACGATCGGTTCATCGTCTAAAACCAGAATCCGGACAGGCTGTTTATCATCCATCTTGATATACCCCCTTCGTACTTCGGTTAAGGGTTGAGGTGATCAGTTCGTTGAACTGGTCGGCCTGAAATGTAATCTGCTGATCATTGACCATCTGCACATCCAGCTGGCGTGAAAACGCCACCAGCAGCCCGATCAGATTCAGCCGCTTTTCCATTCGTTCAATGGAAAGCTTTTTGACCCGGGCCACCACCAGGTCGCCGCGAACCTCGACACGAAAATCGTTTTTAGAGAGCACATCGGCCAGAAACTGGGCCCTTCGGGATCTTTTCGTCATATCGGTCACACCGCCCATGAAGCGGAAATATACATAATTGCTGTTGTCATCGTCACAGACAAACGCGTCGATCATGTTGAAATGATACCCCAGCCGCAGGCTGATGTGGGCATATGTTTTCGAAAGGACCGCGAGGTTCTGGCCGACATCCCTGGGGGTGGCCATCGAGTGAAACATCGTCCGGGTCATGCTCGACATGAAGCTGCCGAAATCGATGGACATGGGGTCCGTATTCCAGGCGCCGGGCGCGGTCAGGCCGCCGATGAATGCCCGCATGGGGACGGAGACGATCTGGTCGGGCAGAATGGTTTTCCGGCCGGCGGTTTCGGCAAGCCCGTCTCCGATATCGATGAGCACCAGGTTCAAGGGCACGGATAATTTCAGCTTGCCGCTGCTGGTTTTGATATCGGGATCCCGGTCATAATTGCGGTTGATCAGCTCTTCCACCGCTTTTTCATGAACAAAGCGGATAATGTCATGAAAGGTCGTGCAGGAAGACGGGACGAAATCCCGCGAGGTCGGATCCAGCAGGTTGAGAATGCTGATTTTTTTCAGCACCCGGCGAAGCAGACGGTACTCGTAAGTCTCCTCTATGGGTTCCTCCGCCAGGTGATAATTCCTCAGTTCTTTGATGATCCCGTCATAGATCTTGTTCTCCTCGGCATCCAGGGTGATTTCCTGACTGGATTGCAAAAGGGAGGTGGCCACTTCCGTGTTGACGATGGTGGGCACCCTGAATTCCCGGGCCACGGTGGCCATATGGCCGGTGGCCGACCCCACGTCCGTAATGATGCCGGCGGCTTTTCGGATCACCTTGGCAAACCGGGGGGAGGTATAGCGCGACACCAGGATGGCGCCCCGGGGAAATGAATCCAGGTCCTCATCGCGATAGACCATGTACACTCTTCCCAGGCCGATCCCCCTCTGGGCGATGCTCCCTTTACCGGAAAAAATCACCGGGTGATCGCGCAGTATCACGGGAAGATGCCCGGCGATCTTCGACCGGTTGAATTGCACCATCAGGGGCCGGGACTGCAGGATGATCATTTTGCCATCCGCATCAATGGCAAACTCGATGTCCTGGGGCGTTTTGAAATGCTTTTCGATCAGCAGCCCCGCTTCCGCCAGCCGCCGGAGCTGGTTGGGGGTGAGGCAGGCGGTGGCCTGGCGGTCGGCGTCAACCGGAACCATATGGGTGCCGCCTTCCGGCAGCGGCACCAGGGTTTCGGTTTTACGGGAGATCTCCGTCCTGGCCGGACTGTGGGGGAAACGGCGGCTGAGCTGGTATTGATCCACGGCGGCCCGGCCTTCCACCGCCGGCGCACCCAGGCCCCATACGCAGGTCACCAGCATCAGGTCCCGCTCCGGGTCCTGGGGGTCGAAGGTGTACAATACGCCGCTGGCCCGGGCATCCACCATGATCTGGCAGCCGACGGCCATCACCACTTCGCTTTCCGCATATCCCTTCTGCCTCCGGTATTCCATGGCCGATGCCGAATATGCTCCGGCCAGGACCGATTTATAGGCATCGCAAACCCTGTCTGACGGCTGGTTCAACAGGGTCACGTATTGCCCGGCAAAGCTGTGCGCGCTGTCTTCTCCCCAGGCGCTGCTTCGGACCGCCAGATGCAAAATCCGTTTTGACGGATCATGACCGATCCGGGACAACGCTTTTTCGATGTTTTTCTTCAGGGGAACCGGGATCTCTCCCTTAAGGATCGCCTCCTGAATCCGACTCGACGCATCCGATGCCGGCAATTCCCGATGCTGCCAGGCATCCGACAGGGCCATGACCTTTTCCCACAGGCCGTTGTGGGTCATAAACAGCGCAAATGCATGGGTGGTAATGGCAAACCCGTCCGGTATGGTCAATCCCAGCGCATTTTGAATCTCCCCCAGGTTGGCGTTTTTGGCCCCCGTCACTTCCGCGGCATCCCGGCTGATTTCCGCATAGGGCAGAACATCCTGCGATTCCGGAATGACCGGCCGGCCGGAAAGTTCTTCCTTGAGTCCGGCATCGATCTTCTGAAATGCGCCGTACAGATCCATGTATTTCCGGGAGGAAAGGGTATTCAAATTTTCGATCAGCCGGTGGACCAGGTCGGCCGCATTTGCGCAGGCGGTCTGAATGTAATGGATGTCATACACATAATCACCGCTCAATATGGCGCCCATCTCGGCGATCAATGTCAACGCCTCGTTGTTGAGCGCAAGGGTCTCCTGAAAGGTTTTAAACACCGCCGTAAACGGCACCGCCTTTACCGGATGCTGATCATCACCCGCTTTACGGCTTCTATTCAGGAAACGGCTTTTAAAGAATGATTTCATATGCGTTTTCGATTGGTTTAATGGGCGCCCTTTTCACCCTGAAAAATATACCCCATCAGCAATCCCGCAAAAACAGCCACCAGCGTCGCCATGATGCCGTAGAGGAGCGCATGGTTGAATGCAAGGGAACGGATCAGTGCCGGCAGACCGACTTCTTCCACTTTGAGCGGACTTGAAACGGTCTCGATCACCTGTCCGTTTTGCAGCACCGAGGTCTTTACCGTATAAATGCCCTGGTGCATGGCCGCCGGAACCTTCAGTTCGCAGGAAAAGGTCCTGATGCCGTCTTTAGTGCCATACGCGATGGCATCCTCATGGATGGCATACAGGCCTTCCTTTTTTTTGAGTTTGAAAAACTCGTCCAGCTTCTGCGCCGCCGTGCCGTCATCGGGCAAGACCGTTGCCCGACTTTTCAATGCCGCAAGGCCGATCCCAAGATCACTTTTCGAGGCGGCCATGTCATCGGGCAGGTAGAGCATGTACACCTTGGGCAATCCTTCCAGTGTGACGGTGCCGCTGTTCATCCAGAGCAGCCCGAAAACATGCTCTTTTTTCAGCAGCGTGGTTTCCGCCGTTGCCCCCTCCACCTCGATGACCACTTGCGCATCATCGGAAATCGTCCCGGTGACGCCGACTTTTGCACCGTTATAGGTCGCCCCCACGGTCACGAGGTTGGGTTCCAGCTGAACATCACAAGGAGCGACGGCAGCGGATATGCCGGACTGGACGAAAAGATAACCGGCAGCCAGAAAAAAGCAGATAATGATCCGTTTAAACACGTTAGTGGCCTCCTTTATACGATAGCATGATTTCGGGAGTAAGCAAAAGACTCAGCAGCATTTTTACCATTACGATGAGGACCAGAATGGCCAGAAGAATCTTGAGCTGATCCCCCCCCAGGCGCTTGCTGATCTTTGCGCCGAACTGCACGCCGATGGTGGAGCCGAGCAAAAGGATCAGCGCCAGGATGAAATCGACCGTATGATTGGTGGACGCCTGCATGATGGTGACATTGATGCAGGTGAACAGAATCTGAAACAGGCTGGTCCCCACCACCACATGCATGGGCATCCGCAGCAGGTAGACCATGACCGGGACCATGATGAATCCGCCGCCCACGCCCATGATGGCCGCCAGGATTCCCACGAATGTCCCCAGTATCAGGGGCAGAAGAAGCGACAGTTCCACCCCCGATTTTTCAAAGGATGTCTGCCAGGGCAGCTTTTTCATCAACCGGGCATAGCTGGAATCCTTTCGAACGGGGGGGGGCGCGGTTTCCGGCGCTTTCTTTTTAAGGCCCTGGAAACTTTCGATGAACATGTAGCCGCCCACGAAACCCAGCATCAGCACATAGGTGATGGTGATCAGAAAGTCGGCGCTCCCCAGGGCGCGCAGAACCTTGATGATCTGGACACCCGCCGTGCCGCCGACCACCCCGCCGATGAGCAGGAGAATGCCCATCTTGAAGTCGACGTTTCCCAGGCGGAAATGGGCCAGGGTGCCGGATGTGGAGGCCCCGACGATCTGGTTGGAGTCGGAGGCGGCGGCCACGGTGGGGGGGATGCCCAGCATGATCAGCAGGGGCGTGAGCAGAAATCCGCCCCCCACCCCGAAAATCCCGGACAGCAACCCCACGAATCCGCCAATGGTAAAAATGAGTACGACATTCACGCTGTTTCCTGCGATCGGCAAATACAGATGCCACATGTTTTGCTCCTGACGTTATGGATGGATAACTTTTGGCTGGACCAGTTCGATCCGGCAGTATGTCCGTAACTTAATTTCTTCTATGAATTCAGACATGTTGTCTGTGATATGCCTCTCGATCACCAGAAGATCGATCTTGTTTTCCTGGATAAAGCGTATGATTTCGTCCTTGTACGATCCGCAGGTATGATAATAATCGATGTAAATGCCATCCGAACGCCCCTCCGCAATGCGCTTTTCAATTTCGGTTTTGATCGAAAAGGCATTTTTTCCTTTCTTTTTCGGGCCGTTTTCAGAAACCGACGGATCGCTGACCAGCAGAATCGAAATCTTGACCTGCATCCGTTTGGCCAGGTTCAGGGCATAAACGAACGACCATAAGCTGGTCATATTCGTATCCATCGCCACCAGAATTTTTTCCATAATCCACCGAAACCCCCTGCGTTCACTTTCAAGATAGCAATACCAGTGCCATATCCGGACCCGGGGTTCGATTAGGAGGCGGCTTTCCCTGCAAAAGATTGATAAGCCATTCATATGTAAGAAATTATGAGACGGACAGATATTTATGGCATGCACGAAAACCGGGCCACAATGGCACGAAAATCAGGCGTTGGGCGGGTTTTGCGCTGCTGTTGGTTTCATTTTGAAATTGTTGGATCACGGAAGCGGTGCGCGAGTTAAGAGGCGCCTGCAAAATCGACGGAACGAGGGGCATCAAGGAATGGGAAGAAGCGGCAAAACCCCGGGGAGTGTTTCATTTTGAAACCCAAGAAAGGCTTCAAATGATGATAAAGACGATAAAATGAATTAAAAAAATGGCTTATACATTAAATAGGGGTGTTTCATTTTGGAAAAAGGCTGAAATCCATCCTGTCGCCTTCAGTCTTCATTTCTCATCAGACCGAACCTTTTCATCCTTCGCCACAGGGTGGTGCGGGGGATGTTGAGGATGTTGCTGGTCAGACTGGTGTTGTATGCGGTCATCTTCAGGACCCGCTCGATATGCCGCTTCTCCATCTCCGCCAGGGACAGCAGACCTTCTCCCTCCAGCGTGGAGAATTCGAGTTCCTGGAGGTCGGCGGGCAGATCGGTCACGGCAATGACCTCCCCTTCTGCCAGGGCCACGGCCCGTTGAATGATGTTCTCCAGTTCACGAACGTTTCCGGGAAAATTGTACCCCATGAGAATGGTCATGGCCGGGGGCGAAATGCCGCGGATCTTCTTGCCGAAGGCGCGGTCGAATTTCTTGATGAAATGGGAAATCAGCAGCGGGATGTCGTCCCGCCTTTCAGACAGTTTGGGAAGCGGAATGGACACCACGTTGAGACGGTAGAACAGATCCTCCCGGAATTCCCCGTTTTCCACCGCTTTTTTCAAGTCCTTGTTGGTGGCCGCGATGATGCGGACATGAAGATCGATGGGGCGCGTGCCGCCCACCCGCATGATCCGCTTTTCCTGGATCACATGCAGCAGCCGCACCTGCATTGCCGGCGGCATTTCTCCGATTTCATCCAAAAACACCGACCCGCCGTCCGCGGATTCCAGCAATCCGATCTTGGTGGCCGCCGCCCCGGTGAATGCCCCTTTTTCGTGGCCGAACAGTTCGCTGCAGATCAGGTCCTCGGTAAATCCGCCGCAGTTGAAGGATACGAAAGGCTCGTCTTTTCTGGGGCTTAAGCTATGGATGGCCCGTGCGGCCATTTCCTTGCCGGTACCGGTTTCCGCCTGGAGCAGCACATTGCAGTCCACTGCCGCCACTTTTTTCATCATGGCAAAAGCGGTCTGCATGGGGGGGCTGGCGCCGATAAACCCGGAAATAAAGTCGCCCCCGGCCAGTTCCGCGCGCAGATTTTTGTTTTCGTTGACCAGTTCGATTTTTTCTTTGGCGCTTCCGGCCAGCGATCGGACGTCATGGAGGCGAAACGGCTTGGTGATATAGTGGTAAGCGCCCTTCTTCATGGCATCCACCGCCGATTCGATGGTGCCGTGACCGGTGATGATGATGACCTCGGTCTCTTCGCCGGCCCGTTTGATCTTCGTTAAAATCTCGATCCCATCCGCATCCGGAAGCTTCAAGTCCAGAAAAACAATATGGAATGGAAATTGCGCCATGCGATCCAGGAAGGGTTTTGCCGCCTGAAAACTCTCGGTGTCAAAACCCTGGGCGGAAAGGGCGCGTTCAAGTTCCCGGCATACCGGGTGTTCGTCATCCACGATGGCAATGCGCATGTTCATGAAAACTTATGCCGCCCTCAACAGTTGATCGATCTGCCGGTCTTTTTCCTCCCAGACCTGATTGATCCACTTCTGGAAGGCCGTCTTGAAGTGTTCGTCTTCTTCATAACTCCGGCCGATAAATTCAGGGGGAACGGGATATGTTTTCACCCGGACCACGATGGCAGGCACCTTGCCTTTCAGAAAATGCCAGAATGAAATCGGCGGCTGATTCTGCGGATATGCGATGGTTACATCGATGATTCCGGACAGGCAGGCGCCCATGCTGGAAAGCACGATGGCCACCCCGCCCGCCCTGGGCAGCAGCAAGTGGGAAAAAGGCGACCCCTGTTTGTCATGCTTGGCCGGCTCAAACCGGGTCCCCTCTAAAAAATTGATCACCGAAATCGGCGAGGTCTTGAATTTCTCGCAGTATTTGCGGGTCGTTTCGATGTCCTTGCCCTTGAGTTCCGGGTGCTTTTCCAGAAAGTCGCGGGAGTAGCGCTTCATGAAGGGAAAATCAAGCGCCCACCAGGCCACCCCCAGCAGGGGCACCTTGATCAGCTCCCTTTTGAGGAAAAATTTCAGAAACGGAATGCGGTATTTGAACAGGTGCTGCAGGACCAGGATGTCGGCCCAGGACTGATGGTTGCTGAACACCAGATAGGACTCCCGGGTGCTGAACCCCTCGATGCCCTTCACATCCCATTTAATGTTCTGGGTCAGCCGCATGATCAGGCTGTTGATGCTGACCCAACCCATTCCCAGTTTCATCAGCACGATGGTCAGCCGATTCCGGGTGGCTGCATGAGGAATGATGACTTTGAGAAAAATAAATGGGGTCATCAGGGTAAAACAGCAGATGGTATTGACGATATACAATGATATGGCAACGGCCCCGCGCACGGGCGGGGGCAGAAAATGCAGCATGACGGACTCCGATCATCAAAATTTAGAATACTTTCGACCAATGCATGCAGAAAGAAATGTTTCTTTTTTGCATATGCAACAATCACGGATAAATCAATGATTATCCGTTGCCTGATCCGCGCTTCACAGTTGCCGGCCGGAAGGTAAGATCGGCAGACAATGATTTGAATTTTTGATTAAACAGGATTATTCTGCTGCAGATTACGCGAAACCGTTTCTTTTACCAGATAAAAGCCTCTTTATGAAACTTTCCGACATTATCGAATTTTCAAAGCAGAAATCAGAGCACCGGCTCAAGGAAATTGCAGACCAGCTGTCCATTCCGTTTTTTCGGGCAAAGGAGCAGCCCTTCTGGAACAGCGGCGAACCGAAAAAAATCGTGGTCATCGGCAGTGGGATCGGCGGAATGGCTTCGGGGGCGCTTTTTGCAAAAACCGGGCATGCGGTCACCGTACTGGAAGCAAACCCCGATTGCATCGGCGGCCATGGCCGCTGCCTGACCTTCGGCGGGATGAGCTACTCCATGGGGCCCCAGTATGTCTGGGAATTCGGGGAAGGCCGGCTGGGCGACCGGTTCCTGGATTTTCTGGATTTAAAGACATCCGATCCGTTTACGCCCATGACCCCTGACGGGTTTGAACGGATTTTTATCGGAAACCAAAACGCGGCCTGCAATTACTGCTTTATCGATTTCAAGGTGCCGCTGGGCCTTACAAAACTTTCACCGGGAACTCAGCGTCCTGTTTCCGGAAGAAGCCGAAGGGATAGATGCGTTATTCGATGA
Organism: uncultured delta proteobacterium; assembly: GCA_963826785.1. Taxonomy (GTDB): domain Bacteria; phylum Desulfobacterota; class Desulfobacteria; order Desulfobacterales; family Desulfosalsimonadaceae; genus CAWGYD01. The sequence goes on along the minus strand of CAWGYD010000001.1, from coordinate 552,248 downwards.
CATGATGGCGGTTTTTGACACCTATAAATCCTTTTTCCGGAAAGATTCCGCCACCGAAGGCCGGTTTCTGCTGGCCACCAAATTTCTGCTGACCGGCAAAGTGCATCTGGCCATGAAGGTGAAGCTGGGGAAAATCATCTCCATGTCGGTCAGGGAATTCTTCGATCAGTACCGGATCAGCCCCCTTCTTCGGCGCATCCTGTACGGACACGGCGGAATTTTTGCGGAAAACGAATCGACCATGTCGGCCATCGCCTACATCGTGGGCACCGGCAACTATCATGAGGGGGCCTGGTACCCGAAAAACGGGTTTGCTCATTTTTTCAAATCACTGGCATCGGTCATCGAAAATGCGGGCGGCGCGGTTCTGACCGGTAAACGGGTGGTCCGGATGGAAGTCGAGAACGACCTGGTGGTCCGGGCCGTATGCCAAGACGGGTCCGATTATGCCTGCGACGTGGTCTTCAGCGATATCTCCCCCCGGCTGACCTGCACGCTTCTGGGCCGGGACACCGGGCATTTTGATTATACGCCTTCCCACAGCATTCCCACCTGCTGCATCGGCATCCGGGGCGGACTTGACGCCATTTCGGAAATGAAAGGCCGCAATTACTGGTGGCAAGACGGCCTGGAGGTGAATTATCAATACCCCGACATCACCGCCCCGCCGCAGATGCTCTTTATCGGTTCGCCCACCGCCAACGGGTTCGGCGGGTCATCCGGATGCACCGATGATGCCCTGGTGATCTTCTGCCCGGGAAATTATCACCAGGAAAAACGCATCCATGAGGACGGCCCGGAGGCGGTGGCGGCCTTTAAAGAAAAGCTTGCCGCCGATATCATCGCCATCCTGGATCAAAACGTTTTTCCCGGCATCGCCGGCCGGGTGGCGTTTGCCCACGTGGTCTCTTCCATCGACATTGAAATTGATACCGGCGGAGAGATGGGAAACGCCTACGGACGGCGGCTGACCGTGGATGAAATCCTCAAAGGCCCTATCCGGGAGCCGGACTGCCCCGCCAACCTGTTCAACGTGTCGGCCACCAAAAACAGCCCGGGTATTGCCGGCGGCATCTTTACCGCAGAGCTGATCTTCAAGGAACTCACCGGCCGGCAGCTTTCCTGAGGCAGGCGGCCGGCCGCAGATCCCCCAGCCCGAAAAGGGCATCCACTCCATCCGCCTCCCGTAGCCGGCGTCATCCCGTTTACATGGTATTCTTCCGGCAAATAAGGGTTAAACCCTATTTTCACCAGATCACCCCTGTAATACGATTCGACAACTGATCCGGAGCTTGATGAAGCCGCAAAAAGTCCAAAGTTCGTCACTCCGGTGAAAACCGGAGTCTATAACCAACTTAGTTTGTAGTAGATTCCGGCCTCCGCCGGAATGACGAAAGCGTAAAATCCGACTTTTTACGGCTTCATCAAAGCTTAGGCTGCAGCATGATCCGGCGGGCCGCTATCATACCGACTTTTATAATCTCATCGGGGGCTGAATTTAGGAATTTCAATGAATTATGCTGGGTGATCCATGATGAAAGCCGAACTCGAACTCGGCACCCGTTTTAGAATTCTTAACCTCGATGATGTTGATGATGATGCCGTCTGGGGAAATTTCATTTCCTCCCAGCCGAACGCATCTGTTTATCATCACTCGGCATGGGCGAAAATTTTAAGGGCCACATACGGCTATACCCCGGTTTACGTGTCCATGGAAAACGCCTCGACCGGCGAAATCATGGGCGGTCTTCCGATGATGATGGTGAAAAGCCGGCTGACCGGGACCCGCCTCAGCTCGCTTCCGTTTGCCGGCTATTGTGATCCGCTGATCAAAAATGAAAAGCTTGCCTGTTTCCTCTCCTTCATTTCGAGCCGGTACCCCCGCATCGATTATCTCGAATTGAAATCCAGGCAGGACCGATCGCCTGATTACATTAGCGGTTCGCAGCTGAGTGATTTTGTGACCCATATCCTCGATATCGGCCTTCCCTCAGATCAGCTGTTCCAGTCCTTTCACAGCACCAGCATACAGCAGCGCATCCGGCGCGCCAGGCGGGAAGGGCTGACCTTTCGACTGGGCCATGGCGAAAAAGATATCTTGGACTTCTACCATCTTGAAATCGCCACCCGGAAAAAACACGGACTGCCGCCGGCGCCGCTTTCCTTTTTTCTGAACCTGTGGCGGTACCTGGAAAAAGAAGGCCTGATCTATCTTCCCCTGATCGAGTATCGGAACAGAGTCGTCGCTGCCGCCATCCTGCTGAAATTCAAAGACACCTTCTATTTCGAATACAGTGCTTCCGATCAGCTGTTTTTGAAACTTTCACCCAATCAGCTGCTCATATGGGAGTCGATCAAGCTTGCGCAGGAAGAAGGCGCTCTTTTTTTCGATTTCGGTAGATCCTCACTGGACAATCTTTCACTGATCGAGTTCAAAGAGAGATGGAACGCCGCACGCATCCCTCTTTCTTATTATTACCTGCCGCCGAAGCATTTGAATGCCCAAAAGGGGACCCGGCGCAGGATCCTTGAATCCATCAACAGATACATGCCGCAAAGGCTTCTGCGCATCCAGGGGGAATTGATTTACCCGCACATCGGATGAAGCGCGCATTGCATCGGCACGAACAGACAGGAGGTCGAAATGGACATTATCGGCATTCACGACGGTCACAGCGCGTCCGCATGCCTTTTGCGGGAAGGAAAAATAGAATTTGCCATCCAGGAGGAGCGGCTGTCCCGGATCAAAAACCATTCCACCTTTCCCCGGCAGGCCATTCAATCCATCTTCAGCCATAGCGGGCTTACGCCAAAGGATATCGATCATCTCGTATTTTCCAGCCGATACATGCCCGCAAACAAGAACCGGGATGAAATCAGACGGGAATATATCGATTCGGCCGCAATACAGACCCATCTGAAAAGGGCGCTCAAGAAGACGCCGGTGTTTTCATTTTACGCCCGCTCGCGCAACAGAAAACGGCTGCAGCAGGCGGTGCGCCTCGGGTTTTCGGCTGAAAAAATCGTATCATACGATCATCACCTTTGCCATGCCGCCGCCGCTTACTTTGGCTCGCCCTGGTGGCGGGACGAACCGGTGCTGATCTTGACCAACGATGCCGGCGGAGACGACCTCTGCGCCACGGTCTCCATCGGCAGAAATGGAAAAATCAGCCGTTTGCATGCGGTTTCCGTGAGCGAATCCATCGGATATATCTATTCCATGATCACCGCGCTTCTGGGTATGATCCCGGAAGAACATGAATATAAAGTCATGGGGATGGCGCCGTATTCTTCGAGTGAAAAGCACCGGCAGCTGCAGCATAAATTTGAAAGGCTGCTGGTATTTGATCCATCCACCGGCGGGATGACCTGGCATCGGGCCGGCGGGTGTCCCCACGCGCAATACAGCTACCGTTTTTTGCAAAAGCTGACGGAAGCACAACGGTTTGACTGGATCTGCGGGGCGGTCCAGGATTTTACCGAAGATTTTCTGGTCCGGTGGGTGCAAAACAGCATCCAGGCTACCGGCATACGCAAAGTCGCACTGGGCGGCGGCGTCTTCATGAACGTAAAAGCCAACAAGCGGATCATGGAACTCGACGAAGTCGATTCCCTGTTCGTATTTCCATCCTGCGGGGATGAATCGAATGCGATGGGTGCGGCTTTTTTACAGTATGCACAGGAAAAAACAAGGCAGGGAGCGCCCGTTAAACTGCAGCATCTGGATTCATTCTGCTACGGGCCTGAATTCAGCGATGACCAGATCGCATCCGTCTTGAAGCAGCATTCGTTTTCCTATCGATCCTGCAGCGATATCGAAACGGAAGTGGCCGGGTTGCTGAACCGGGGAGAAGTGGTGGCGCGATTTGAAGGCCGGATGGAATTCGGCGCCCGGGCGCTGGGGAACCGCTCCATCCTGGCAAACCCGTCCGACCGCGACAGCATCCGAACCATCAACGACATCATCAAGAACCGCGATTTCTGGATGCCCTTTGCGCCCTCCATCCTGTCCGACCGGCAAACCGAATATTTCATGAATCCCAAAAAAATCAGCGCGCCATACATGATTCTGAGTTTCAATACCAACGGCAATGTGCAAAAAATCATTGCCGCCTGCCACCCCTATGATTTTACCATCCGGCCGCAGGTGGTCTCGGAACGCATGAATCCGTCCTACTACCGGCTGATTTCGATTTTCCACCAGATGTCGGGCATCGGGGGCGTGCTGAACACCTCTTTCAACCTGCACGGATATCCCATCGTCTGTTCCCCGGCGGATGCCATGGACGTATTTTCCAGATCCGGTTTGAAATATATGGCCGTAGGCCGTTACCTGGTGGAAAAACCATCTGTTGCCGACAAAGACCGGTTTTACTCTGGCCAGGAAACCGTGAGCGCCATAAAAAACTGATCCAGTCAAAAAAAACAGGAAATTTCAGGAAGCCGGTTTTACCAAAACCCTCTCCTCCTGGAATTTCCTGTCTCTATGGGGCAAAAAGCCCCATCAAGCTTGAATAATCGAAGTCATTGCCCGGCGGGCCCCATCTCTTTTATCAGCGATATCGGCGCCCGGCGTGCGACTGGACTATCTAAATCCTCCCCCCCGGCGGCGGGTTTTTTTCTGCTTCTTGCCTTCGGGGTTGGCCTGGTTGACCTTGATGGCGCGTCCGTCCATCTGCTTGCCGTTCAATGCCTTCATGGCTTTATCGGCTTCTGAATTGTCCGGCATTTCCAGAAACCCGAACCCCTTCGGCCGTCCTGAGAATCGGTCCATCACCAGTTTAATATTTTCAACGGTACCAAATTCGGAGAACATCGCCTCCAGGCTTTCATCCGTGATATTGTAAGGCAGGTTGCCCACATATATCTTCATCATTAAATCCTTTCTTTTTTTTATGTCTCCGCGGCATATTCCTTTGCATTCGAACGCGGCCGGAGCCGGTCATTGAATGACGGGCAGTTCACAGGCTTTTGCCGCCGGTTCCATGCCCGTTTGAATGCAAAACGAAATGACCTGAACAACCCCCTTTCAGCACAGATGCAGCTACCCACGGGTAACGGTAACGGCATTATCATTGCCTGCACGGCGGATAAAATTTCGCGCAGGCATGCATAATTTGACAAGGGTTCGGGCTGAGCGGGACGTTTGCAATATCAAGAAAAAAGGCATCCCCCGAAAATTCGAGGGTGCCTTTTGGTAAGCCGATCAGCCTAATACGGTAACGTTTACTGCAGAAGGGCCTTTTTGACCCTGCTCAACGGTAAAGGTTACGGAATCGCCCTCGTTCAGCGTTTTAAAGCCCGTAGCGTTGATGCCGGAATGATGAACGAATACATCCTTTCCATCTTCCGCCTCAATGAAACCATAGCCCTTTTTTTCGTTAAACCACTTCACTGTTCCGTTTGCCATCGTGACGTTCTCCTTTCATAAGATTTTCTTTTTCTTCAATCTTTAGGGCGCCACTAGGTAAACAGGTGTGCCTTGGGAAAGAAATGCACCGGTCTTTCAAACCGGCCTTTAAGAATGCAAAACATGATAAGGACTTTGAATTTAAAGTCAAGTGTTATTGTTGACGGTCTTTACATTAAGCTTTACAAAACCTTTACTTTGACATTTACATTTTTTGCAATTATGGTTTTTCCGGATTGATCACCATGCACGAAGGAGACCCTTGCACATGTCTTTGACATCCAAACAACAACGGCTTCTGGATTATTTCAAGGAACAGATTGCCCATACCGGCGCCTCACCGTCCCTGCGCCAGACGGCCCAGGACCTTGACATCAGCCACACCGCCGTGGCCCAGACATTGAAAATCCTGGAAAAAGCGGGCCTGATCAAACGCGAAGGGCGCTACCGGCGCAGGATCTACCTGATCGACGCTCCGGGCCAGCTGGCGGGCATCCACCGGTGGCGAAACGTGCCCGTGGTGGGCCGGGTCACCGCGGGCCTGCCCATGTATGCCCAGCAGGAATGGGAAGGAAGCATCGTGGTCGATTCGGACCTGTACAAGGGCGAAAACCTGTTTGCCCTTCGGGTCCAGGGGGATTCCATGATCAATGCCGGCATCCTGGACGGGGACCTGGCCATATGCGAACCCCGGCAGTATGCCCGTGACCGGGAAATCGTGGTGGCGCTGATCGGCAATGACGAGGCCACCGTCAAACGATTTTTTCTGCGCGCCGGGAGCATCGTGCTGCAGCCGGAAAACCCCGCCTTTGAAGCCAGATCATACGCCTTTGACGAAATCCTGGTGCAGGGAAAGGTCATCGGCATCCACCGCGGACCGGATGTGATGCAGAGGCTCTCCAGATGACGCTTTCATCCACATGCCGGCTGCGGGTGGGGACCAGCGGGTATTCCTACACCGAATGGATCGATGCCGGCTTTTACCCGCCGGGCACTCCCGCGGCCCGCATGCTGGCACACTATGCCGGCCTGTTCGACATCACCGAGTTAAACTATACCTGGTACCAGATGCCCAAGGCATCCTCCATCGAACGGATGCGGCAGATGGCCGGTCCCGGTTTTTCCTTTGCCGCCAAACTCACCCGCACCATGACCCACGAGATCGAGCCGGACCAGTGGCGCAGCCAGGCGGCCGCCTTCCGGGACGGCATCGCCCCCCTCCTCCAGGCCGGGCAATTGGCGGCCGTGCTGGTGCAGCTGCCGCCCTCGTTTGACCGCTCCCGGCAAAACCGGCTCTACCTGGCCGCCCTGCTGGATCAACTGGAAGGGCTGCCGGTGGCCGTGGAGTTCCGGCATGCCGCCTGGGCGTCAGACCGGGTGTTTGACGAGCTTTCCCGGCGAAGGATCGCCCTGGCGGCGGTGGATGAACCTGCTCTTCCGGGGCTGTTTCCGCCGCTTGAGGTGGTGACCTGCCCGGATTTTTTCTATATCCGGTTTCACGGCCGGAATGCCGCGGGATGGCGCTCCGGCAGCATGCAGAAACAGTTTGATTACGATTACACGGATGCCGAACTCAACTCCTGGGTCGATCGAATCGGCCAAATGGCCCGCCAGGCCGACACCGGCATGGTGTTTTTCAACAATCATGTCCGGGCCCAGGCCCCGCGAAACGCGCAGATGATGATCCGGCTGCTGAAAAGTGCGGGGTTGATGAAGGAAGGGGAAAGCGATGAAAAATTGGCCGAAAATGCATGACAAATCGCAACATCACGAATGGAAGAGTGGAATAATGGAATGATGGAATGATGGAAAATGGTTATCCACTTCGACACAGTAATGGCGCAAGCATCTAAATTAATTATCAACTTAACTGGATACCCGCCTTCGCGGGTATGACCATTAACTAAAGATTACGTCATTCCCGCGAAGGCGAGAATCCAAGTATCATGATTAAATTGGCTGTGTTTAAGCCCAACTTGAGCCAACTGGATAAACAGATAGTGGAGTAATGGATCAAACGATTCAGTCCTCCCAATATTCCATTATTCCATCACTCCATTAATTCCATCACCCAATACCTTTGCACTATGTTTTTGAATGAAAAATCTCGCACCGCTTGGATGCGTCCGCACCGCCCCCGCACCGTCGTCCACCTCAACATCGCCGATTTTGCCGTGGCCGTGGAGCGCCTGGTGGATCGCCGCCTCAAGGACCGGCCGGTGATTATCGCCCCGGAAGGAGCGGCCCGGGCGGTGGTGTATGACATGAGCGAAGAGGCCTTTCGGGCCGGGGTGCGGAAAACAATGCCCCTGCGGCGGGCCCTGCGCTGCTGCAAAGATGCCGCCGTGCTGCCGCCCCACCCGGCCCGCTATGAACAGGCCATGGCCGATGTGCTCGGTGAAGTGCTCGCCTTTTCCCCGCTGATCGAGCCGGGGGATGCCGACGGGCATCTCTTCATCGATGTGACCGGCACCAGCCGCCTGTTCGGGCCGCCGGTGGACGTGGCCTGGCGCATGTACCGGCAAATCAGGAATCGGCTGGCGCTGGCCCCCATCTGGTCGGTGGCCCCCAACAAACTGGTCTCCAAGGTGGCCACCCGGCTGGTCAAGCCCATAGGCGAATACATCGTGGGCGCCGGAGAGGAGTCGGATTTTCTGGCCCCCCTCCCCGTCTTCCTGCTCCCGGGCATCGAGCCTGCCGACCTGTCCCGGCTGCGGGAGCTCAACCTGGCTCTGGTGCGCCAGGTGGCCGGCCTGACCCTACCCCAGCTGGAAATCCCCTTCGGCCGCCGGGCCGGATATATCTTTGACACGGTGCGGGGAATAGATGCCGCGCCGGTGCTGCCCGCCGGGCAGAAGCCGCCGAAGGTCACCGCCGGTCATGAATTCGGCAATGACACCAATGATGTACCCACCGTGGAACGGGCGGTATACCTGCTGGTGGAGACGATTGGCGCCGCGCTGCGGCAGCAGGGCAAGACGGCGGCGGTGCTTTCCATCGTGCTGGACCACTCCGACGGACTGCGCCGGTTCGGGCAGGCAAAGCTTGTCCGGCCGTCGGCCGACGATATCACCCTGTTTGAATCCGCACGGTCCATCCTGTACAAGGCCTGGACCCGGCGGGTGCGACTGCGCCACATCGGCCTGACCTGCCCCCGGCCGGTATTCCCGCCCGCCCAGATGGCGCTTTTCCCCGAACCCGGACAGATCTTTCAAAAACGCGCCTCGATGATAAATGCCATGGACCGCATCCGGGATCGGTTCGGCCCGGACAGCATACACATGGGGCGGGCAATGGCATCATGAAAAGATGAAAAAACGACCGATTGTGAATGAAAAAAGCCTACTCCCTCTTGCCGTCCGATCCGCATACTCCCTGATGTGGGGGACTGCGGACATCAAGGCCCTGTGCCGCCATGCCCGCAGGCTCGGCTATGACCGGCTGGCCCTGACCGACACGGACAACCTCTACGGCCTGTGGCCCTTTCTGAATGCCTGCGAACGCGAAGGGATCCGGCCGGTTGTCGGAGCTGAGGTCACCGATCCCCAATCCGCCTTCCGGGCCGTCTGCCTGGTCAAGGACGCGGTCGGGTACGGACATCTCTGCCAACTGCTGACCCGCCGCCACAGGGATGCCGGTTTTGACCTGAAGACCGCCGTCACCCGATTTCACCGTGGCCTGATCGTGCTCACTTCCAACCCGGAATGGCTGTGCGCCTGGCATGCGGCCGGGGTGGATACGGCCGCGGCCATGCCCCGAAAACCCGTGTCCGGCATCCACCCCCTGCGGCAAACGGCCAGGCAACTGGGCATCCCCCTGGTGGCCACCCCGGGGAGTTTCTTTTTAGCACCCGAAGAGATTGACATTCATCGGGTGCTGAGGGCCATCGATCAAAATACGGCGATCTCCCGCCTCCGGCCCGGGGACGCCGCGCCCCCCGATGCGTATCTGGCCGGCCCGGCCGAATACGAAAAGCGCTTTTCCGTCTGCCCCGAGGCCATCGAGAACACCCGTAAACTGGCCGAACGGATCACTTTTTCCCGGCCGGATTTCGGCATTGTCATGCCGCCCTATGAAACGGGCGATCCAAAGCATGCCGCAACCCACCTGCGCCAGGCCGCCTATACGGGGGCCCGCAAACGCTACGGCGAGATATCGGAAACCGTGGCCGACCGGCTGGAGCATGAACTGGCCATCATTTCCCAGATGGGGTTTGATGCCTATTTTCTCATCGTGGCCGACATTGTGGCCAGAAGCCCCCGCACCTGCGGCCGGGGATCGGGGGCGGCCTCGCTGGTGGCCTACTGCCTGGGGATCACCAATGTCTGCCCGGTCAAGCACAACCTCTATTTCGAGCGGTTTTTAAACCCCGGCCGCACCGATCCGCCGGATATCGACGTGGACTTTGCCTGGGACGAGCGCGATCACGTGATTGCGGGCGTATTGCAGAAATTTGCGGGCCGGGCCGCACTCGTTTCAAACCATGTCTGCTTTCAGCCCCGCATGGCCGTGCGCGAGACCGCGAGAGTCTTCGGCCTGACCGATGCCGAGATCAACCAGGTGGCAAAACGCCTTCCCTGGCTGTGGCGCATGGAGGAATCCGACCAGGACTTTCAGGAACGGATCGCCGCCCTGCCGCAGATGCGGGGGATCGATTTTCCCCACCCCTGGCCGGAGATCCTGTCCATCGCCCAGCGGATCATCGGCCTGCCCCGGCATCTTTCCGTCCATCCCGGCGGGGTGGTGATCACGCCCAATCCCATCGACACCTATGTGCCGGTGCAGACCGCACCCAAGGGGGTCCCCATCATCCAGTGGGAAAAGGATGCCGCCGAGGACGCCGGCCTGGTCAAGATCGATCTTTTAGGCAACCGCAGCCTGGGGGTGATCCGGGATGCCATTTCCAATTTGCGCGAAAACGGGCGCGAACTCGATGAGCGCCGCTGGGCGCCCGAAGACGATTTTGCCACCCAGGAGTCGCTGGCCAGGGGCGGGACCATGGGGTGCTTCTACATCGAAAGCCCGGCCACGCGGCTTTTGCAGCTAAAGTCCGGGGTGGGCGACTTCGAGCACCTGGTCATCCACTCCTCCATTATCCGGCCGGCGGCCAACGACGTGATCCAGGAGTATCTTCGCCGGCTCCACGGCGGCGCCTGGGAGGCGATCCACCCCCTGTTAAACGACGTGCTTTCCGAGACGTTCGGCCTGATGGTCTACCAGGAGGATGTCTCCCGGGTGGCCGTGGCGCTGGCCGGGTTTTCCCACGCGGAAGCCGACGGCCTGCGCAAGGTCATGTCGAAAAAAGACCGGGAGCACCAGCTGCGCGACTACCTGGGCCGGTTTGTTGCCGGGGCCCGCGCCCGTGGGGTGAGTGACCATCAGATCAAACAGATCTGGAAGATGATCATGAGCTTTAACGGCTATTCCTTCTGCAAGCCCCACAGCGCCTCCTATGCCCGGGTCTCCTTCCAGGCCGCGTATCTGAAGACCCATTTCCCGGCCGAGTTCATGGCCGCGGTCATCAGCAACCAGGGCGGGTTTTACTCCGCGTTTGCCTACGTGTCCGAGGCCCGGCGTTTGGGGATCACCATCCTGGGACCGGATGTTCAGCAAAGCCGCACCCGCTGGATGGGCTGTGACCGCACCCTGCGGGTGGGGTTTCTGTCCATTAAAGATCTCTCCGCGGCCTGCCGGGAGCGCATCATCGAGGAACGGGAAAAAGAGGCGTTTAAAAGCGCGGATGATTTCTTTGCGCGGGTCCGGCCCGATGAGACCGAAGCCAGGGCCCTGATTCACTCCGGCGCCCTGGACCGGTTTTCATCTCGGAAACACCGGGCCGCACTCCTGTGGCAGTTTTCAAAATGGCAAAAAGCGCGCGCCCCAAAAAACACCAACCTGTCCTTGTTTTCCGATTGCGCCCCCGCGGCTATGCCCGATCTCCCCGAAGACGACCCCCAAAACCGGCTGCGGTACGAATTTGCCGTGCTGGGGTTTCTATGTGCCTGCCACCCCATGACCCTGTTTGAAGACCGCTTAAAACCGCTGAATCTTACCAGGGCCGATGCCATCCCCAAACACCTGGGCCGCCGCGTGCAATTCGCCGGGTGGCTCATCACCGGCAAGACCGTGCTCACTGCCAAGGGCGACCCCATGAAGTTCGTCACCTTCGAGGATGAGACCGGCATCGTGGAAACCGTCCTCTTTCCCAAAATCTACAATCGCTTCTGCCATATCCTGGATTACGGCCGGCCGTTTCTGCTCTCGGGCAAAGTCGATGAAAACTGGGGGGCGGTCACCCTGAATGCGGAAGCGGTCCGGCCGGTATAAACGGCCTGGTTCCCCCGGATTGTCTCCTGGTATAAAGCCATCTACTTCGCTGCGCGGCGTTTTTGCAGTAAGAAACCGGCGATCACGTTCACGAGCAGGACCGGAAGCACGTACCATCGAAAATACCGTTTCTGCATGGGGCCGGGAGGCCAAAATACAAGATTTCCTCCATTGTTTTTCGACGATCCCAAGTTAGACTTTAAGTTAGTGATGCAGCGTATTTTACCCTATCAGAAACCCTGCGATTAAACCCAAAGGAAGGAGATTTGCACTATGGATTGGAATCAGATCAAGGGAAACTGGAAACAGACGAAGGGCAAAGCCCGGCAGAAATGGGGCAAGCTTACGGATGACGATCTCGATGTGGTTGAGGGAAAACGTGAAGAGCTCATCGGCAAAATCCAGGAAAAGTATGGAATGGCAAGGGAAAAAGCTGAAAGAGAAGTAGACGATTTCGGCAGAACTTTATAATCATAACCGGCTAATTTGACGACGCAAATCGTCAAAGTTGCGCGTTGCCCGGCAGCCGTCATTTTTCGTCAATGCTGCCGGGCAACGCAGCCTATTTTAAAAGAGGGGAAAAACCAGAATGAAAAAGCTCAACTCTAAAATGCTTAAAATCTTTCTTTCTCTTTGCTTGATCGGTGCACTCGGATCGACGCCGGGCCTGGCCCAGAATCAGGCGGGGAATATCTTGAACCAAATCCTTACCGGGCAGGAGGCTATCCAGCAGGCATACGCGACCCTTCAACAGATGATCAATCAGAACGTCGTTGATTCCCAGGGGCAGAATATCGGGCAGGTCGAAAACATCCTGATCGGCCAAAATGGCGGGATCGATTACATCATCGTGAACCCGGGGTATTCCCAGCAGGGATTAAGCGGGAGAGGCGGAGAGTTGATTCCGATTCCCTGGGACGCGGCGAATCCGACCTATTTGAACGGCCGGGTTCAAATCAGCGTCAGTCGGCAGCAATTGCAGAATGCGCCGGTGTTCAGCGCAAATCAGTGGCCCAATTTTGCAAGCCCGAACGTTGAAAACAAAGTGCGGGGCTATTACGGTTCGTCATCCCAACAGCGAAATTTGAATCAGGAAGAAAGTCAGGAAGGCTACGGGAATCCGAATGATCTGAATCAGGGGGGAATGAGATAAGCGCATCATCCGCGGAAATCCATTTCCATATAAGCCCGGTGTTATGGCGTCAGGATCAGCGGCGATTCTTTGACCATCGCGCTCAGAATGACCCCAATGATTGAAAATCCGACAAAAACCGTCAGGGAGAAGATCATTCCCAATTTGTTCATCCCATAGATGAACAACACGCCGGAAATCTGACCCGCAAGCAGAATGAGCCCCTGGGAGATCGATTCCGGCGCAGGGAAGCTGATTTCCGCGCAATATTGAAAGCCCACCGGCGCGCATGCGCCCAGCAGAAAAAACCCGAGAACAAAAGAAGACAAAAGCAGGACGATATACCCGCTCGCAAAAGTCAGGCCGGCCAATCCGGGCGTGGCCAGAAATATCCCCGCCACGATAAACGCTTTCCGCTTGCGGAGCTTATCGGACAGGACCGGCAGGATGAGCGCACCGAAAATCCCCGCAATCAGCATCATCCCCCCTACCATGCCGGTTTGCTCGGTGGTCAGTCCCTTGATCTGGCAGATCTGGTCAATGCAGGTGCTGATGGCATTGAACATCCCCAGACCCAGAAAAAAAAGCAGCAGCATCAGGCGCATGTCCCTGTGCCGCAGGATGTGCAGCGCACCGGCAAACACGTCGATCCGTCCATCGATGATTTCCTGATCCAAAGATTCCACCGGCGGCTCTTTTAAAAATATCAGGAGCAGGACTGCACTGGCTGCGGAAATGATGCCGTAGAATAAAAGCATATGCCCGAGCTGGTAGTTCCCGTCCGCATTCTGCGTCACCAGCAGCGGGGTGGCGATCATGGCCACGATGATGCCGATGAACTGGGAAAGGGTTGCGATTCCGACGGCGGTCGCCCTTTCTTCCACCGGGAACCAGCGGCCGGCGACCTTGGTGACGGCATTTAAAATAAACGGCTGGGCAACGGCAAGGCCGGTCTGGGAAATCAACACCATGGTGTAGTCATTTGCGTATATTCCCTTGAGAACACCGAATATGCCGATCAGCAGAGCGCCGATTCCGACGCCGATCCGAATGCCGAAAGTATCGATGATGTAAGAAGCCGGAAGGCATATCACGATAAACACCCCCATGAAGATCATGGAGAGAAAATCGATCTGCAGGGCCGTCACGCCGTAAACCAGCCGGGCTTCCCGCGCCACCGGCGCAAAAGTCAGCCACTGGATCTGCATGACCGCATTGATGACTGAAAATACCAGAAGCACCACCCACCGATAGCCTGCAGCCTTGTTCGATTGATTATTCATGGGTTTATTTACCTGATTAAATTAGATAAGAATAAAGTGAACCCGGATATTAAAATTTAATGACACGAATCGGCTCAGGAATCAACCTTTGAAAACCATTTTGATTTGCATCGATTTTCGATCACCGGGATACGCTTTTTGGGGTATTCACCATTCAAGGAGGTTTGTTATGTCCGCTCTTTTTCGTATGGCCGTCGGCATTTTGGTTTTTTTGGCAGGGGTCATCCCGGCAGGGTCGCTTGAAGCGGCCGAAGCACCTGTTCTTCAGCATGCAGACGCCTACACCGGCACTGAAGCGGTTGCCGGCTGGCTGATGAGTGAGAAGCTCGACGGCATCCGGGGGTACTGGACCGGTTCTGAACTGCTCACCCGCAAAGGACAGGTGATCCATGCACCGGCATGGTTCACCCAATCGCTGCCCCCGTTTGCCCTGGATGGCGAACTGTGGCGCAAACGCAGCGATTTTTCCTTTGTGCAGAATACCGTCATGGATCAGAAGCCTTCGGAAAACTGGAAGGAAATCACATATAACATTTTCGAAGTGCCCGGTGCATCCGGTGATTTTCCCGCCCGGCTCGACAAGGCACGGAAATGGTTTAAAACGCATCGGGTGGCGCATGTCCGGATCATTGATCAGATCGTATGCAGCGGCCCCGATCACCTCGATGCCTTTTTGACCGAGATTGAATCCAGGGGCGGCGAAGGCGTGGTGATCAAGGATCCCGCCCTGTCATTTCATGCCGGGCGCAGCCCCCGTGTACTGAAGGTCAAGCGCTTCAGCGATATGGAAGGAAAGGTGATCGCGATCAATCCGGGAGAAGGCAGACTCAAGGGCATGATGGGCAGCCTGACCCTGGTCCTCGAAAACGGCACCGAGTTTAAACTCGGCACCGGATTTACCGATGCCGAGCGCCGTCAGCCCCCCGCGATCGGAACTACCGTCACATTCAAATACCAAGGGCTGACGAAAAACGGCATCCCCCGGTTTGCTTCTTTTATGCGGGTGCGCAAGGATTAGCGGCGCCAAGGGTATATTGACATGTCAATTGAACGACGTTAAGTTTAACGACCGGCTGGCCGTTTCGTCATCCAGGATTTCTTAACCCCCTGACCGACCCCTTTTGGAGGCATCGCCATGAAACGCACACCGATCCTGCAGGCCAACCAGACCCTTCTGGTCACTCCGGGAATCCCGTTTGCCCGAAAAAGCAAGGGAATGGTCTTTAACGGCATGTCCCATGCGCTGCTGTCACTTATGGCCCTGCTTTTCAACAAGCGCCCGGCCCTGAACCGCTATCTGACGGTAAAGGACGGGCCGCTTGACTTTACCATCGGTTTTGTCACGGAGACCCGCAGCGTCCGCCTGGCCGCGGTGTTTTCAAACGGAAAGATGTCGGTGAGCAAAACCATCCCGGAAGATGCCGATGCCCTGCTGAAGTTCAAGGACGAGGCGGCCCTTCTGGAAATGCTGCGGGTCACGCCCAACGAGGTGTTAAACCTCATCCTGAAAAACCGGATGATCCTGGAAGGCAACCTCTCCTACCTGCAGCTGTTCAATTTTCTGGTCTCCCTGCTCATGGGAAACAAGCATTTGAAGATGCTTCAAAAACGCCACCGGACGGATGTGGCCGAGCGTAAAAAGACATATTCCGGGTGCCCGGCCGGACTGGCCGGCATTCTAAAGGAGCGGCGGCGATACCGGATGAAATGTCCGGGCACTGATCCCGGGGTCAAATATCTGCCCGATCCCTACCTGTCCGAATACAGCCTGGATGACTTTCCCCGGCTCAAGGCCTTCCGGGACGCCTATTTTGGCATCAAGCCCGAGATCTGCCCCGAGCGCGCCGAACTGCTTACCGCCTGGTGCCGGCAAAACGGATTTGAAACAGACGTAGGCGGCGCCCCCTGGAACCCGATCCTTCGGCAGGCCAGGGTATTTGCGCACATCATGGCGAAAAAGGCCCCGCTGATCCGGGAAAATGACCTGATCGCCGGGACCACCACCGCAAATCCCACCATCGGGGTGGTGGTCTATCCCGAGGCCCAGGGGACCATGCTGTGGGGGGAGCTCGGCTCCATCGCGCACCGGATCTTAAACCCCTATGCCATATCCGAAAAGACGGTGGAAAAACTCCACTTCGATATCTTTCCCTATTGGGCCGAGCGCAATTTCAGGAACTGGGTGCGCGTGGAAAACGGCTATCCCCTGTGCCAGAAAATCGAGGAGCGATGGGTCCCCTACTTTGTCTGGAAATCGGTGGGAATATCCCACACCATACCGGATTTTCCAACCATTCTGAAAAAGGGAACCACGGGGATAAGAAAAGAAATCGAGGCTCGCCTGGCCGATACAGGCCTGTCTGCCGAGGGAAAGAATACGCTTTCGGCCATGCGGATTGCCCTGGACGGGTTGGACGCCTATGCAAAAAGCCTTGGGGGTGCGGCCGAAATGCAAGCCGGGTCGGAAAAGGATCCGAAACAGCGGGCGCAGCTTCTCCGCCTGGCCGAAATCCTTCAAAACGTGCCGGCAAACCCCGCGTTAACCTTGGACGAGGCGGTCAATGTGCTAAACCTCACCTGGATCGCCGTCAACATGGAAAACGCCAACACCGGCATGTCGTTCGGCCGGCTGGACCAGTGGCTCCAGCCTTATTTTGAAACCGACATGGAAAAATGCGCCACCGATGCGGAAAAGAAGGTCTGCATCAAACACGCCGTCGACCTGATCGGCTGCCTGTTCCTGCGCTTTTCAGACCATCTCCCCCTGTCCCCGGACATCGGCAACTACCTGTTCGGGGGGGCCTCCTCCACCCAGGCCCTCACCATTGGCGGGGTGACGCCCGACGGCAGGGACGCGGTGAACGACATGACCTACATCATGCTCAAAGCCGCGGAAATGCTGACCCTGCGCGATGTCAACGTAAACGCCCGGCATCACCCGGAGATCAACAGCGAAACCTATCTGAAGCGGCTGTGCGAGGTGAACATCATCACCGCCGGCACCCCGTCCCTGCACAACGACAGGGCGGTGTTCGCCTCCCTTTCCCAGCACGGCTATCCCGAAGAAGATATCCGGAACTGGTCGGCCACCGGGTGCGTGGAACCCACCATTTCCGGAAAGCACATGGGACACACCGGGGCCATCCTGTTCAACCTGGTGGCGCCTCTGGAAATGGCCCTGCATGACGGCTGCCATCCGCTGATGCGCTGGGCCCCGGGGCCGAAAACCGGCAGCATCGAAGATGACGTTTTCCCCGACTTTGAATCCTTCTTTGCCGCCTATGAACAGCAATTAAGATTTCTCATCGGCCAGGCCGTGGATTTCAACAACCTGCTGGCCAAAGTCCATTCCGAGAAGCGGCCCACCCCTTTTTTGAGCGCCCTGATGCAGGGGACCATCGAAAAGGGCCTCGATGTCACCGCGGGCGGCGCCGTGTACAATTCATCGGGGACCTCCAACATCGGCCTGTCCGACGTGATCGAT
Source organism: uncultured delta proteobacterium (assembly GCA_963826785.1). Lineage (GTDB taxonomy): Bacteria > Desulfobacterota > Desulfobacteria > Desulfobacterales > Desulfosalsimonadaceae > CAWGYD01. The sequence goes on along the minus strand of CAWGYD010000001.1, from coordinate 534,609 downwards.
TCCCTCCTGGTGATCAAACAGCTGGTCTATGATGAAAAGCGCGTCCCCTTTTCCCGCCTGAAAGCAGCCATCGACGAAAATTTCGAAAACGACCCCGCCCTGCAGGCCCAGGCGGCAACCCGGGTGAAGAAATTCGGCTCCGGAGATCCCGGGGCGCTTGAAATGGCCCGGCGGGTGACCGCCCTGGTGCACGACATCCACCGGGAACACAAAAACTTCCGGGGCGGCCCCTACACCACCGGATTCTGGTCCATGTCCCAGCACGTGGCCTACGGATCGCTGTCCGGGGCGCTCCCCTCGGGCCGGGTCTTCGGCAAAGCCTTCACCCCCGGCCTCACCCCGCATCCCCTGGCCTCCAAAACCTTCCTGGACAACTTAAGGGATGTGGCCGCCCTGGACCCAGACACCATGGACAACAACATCGCCTTTAACGTCAAGTTCAACCTGGATCCGAACGACACCCGGGAAAAGAGCGTGGAGACCCTGTGCGCCTACGTAAAAACCTATTTCGGCATGGGCGGGATGCAGCTGCAGTTCAACGTGGTCAATTCGGAAACCTTGAAAGACGCCATGGCCCACCCGGAAAACTACCGCCACCTCATGGTTCGGATCTCCGGCTACAACGCCTACTTCACGCAGCTCAACAAAGACATCCAGATGGAGCTCATCGAACGGGCGGAATACGCGGGATGATATTGATTCAGATTTTTGGCTTCTGCAGGTCCGAACACCCCCCTGCCCCCCCTCAAGGGGGGAATTTGGTCGTAATTTCAAGTCCTAATCCCCCCTCGAGGGGGGCAGGGGGGTGTCCCGGCGGCGGCCGTTATTTTTCCTGCAGTTTTGGTAGACGGAAAAATCATTTGAGCGTATATTGGGATTTCCGGAAAACCCTGTTCATTTCAATGAATGCTTTTTCATGAACCCTTTCAACATAAGTCCCCTTGGCATGCATCGATCAAATTCTCGTCATGACGGGTTCTAACTTCGCTGAAATGACGACGACCATGCTTTTCAGACTTTTATGACTTCATCAAAACGGATCTTAGAGGATAATATGGAAACTGAAGAAAAAATTACGCTGGTAAAAGAACGGGCAAGGAAAAATTTTTCAAAGGGATTCAATTGTGCGGAATGTGTCCTGGAAGCAGTGCTGGAGCATGTGGATACAGGCCTTCCCAGAGAAACCCTCAGATTGGCTACGGGATTGGGAGGCGGTGTCGGACTTTACGGGGACACCTGCGGTGCAATCGTGGGTGCGGTACTGGCTGTCGGTGCGGTACATGGCCGAAGCAGCCTCCCCGAAGGGGAGGACAGAAAAGCCGCAGCCAGGGCCGCTGCCGAACAGCTGTACGGAAATCCCGGGCTTTATCGAATGTTCAACCAGCTGCCCAATTTGATCAAGGCTAAATACGGCCACACATTGTGCCGGGAAATCTGCAAGCAGTGGAAAGACAGCTGGCTCTGCCGGGAGCATGCGCTTCACTGCCGGGAAATCATTACTGACATTGCAGAATTTGCGGCAACTCTCATTTATGGCGACAAGAATGAAATCATGTCGAAACCCTTCGGAGATAATGTGGAGAATCTGAAGGATGCCTGCACCCTCAAGGGCTGAGGGACGGCTCTAAATCAGGAGTCTCCTGATTGCAATTCACTGTTGTGATGCGTGCAGAAAATATCATTGATTATATTGAAATATGCCCAACAACGGCAGCCGCGCCGACCCGGAAAAGCGCATGCTTTAAAATGTTCAGGCGCACCGGGCTTTCTCATCGTAAAAAGCTTCCGATTCCGTTGCGCGGAGTTTTTACAGAAAGGAACTTTCGAATCGTAACGGCCGCCGCCCGCACACCCCCCTTTAATTCCCCCCTCAAGGGGGGATTAGGCCTTGAAATTACGATCTTATTTCCCCCATCGAGGGGGGACTCCTTTTTTAAATCCCCCTTGCGAGGGGGGCTTTTCTTTTATTCCCCCCTGCGAGGGGGGACCAAGGGGGGTGTACGGACAACCGGCGGGGCTAAACAATAGCAATTACCAACAGAACCCATTATTTATAGCATTTGTAAAAATTACTTCCCTGGAAACCGCGACGGCTTTTTCGCGGTGATGCCGGGCGTAAGCCGCAATCTTATATATCCTGAATTGAAGGATGGGCTTTTTGGTGAGGTGATATTCCATAGCCTTATGCATCGGCAGTGCCGCCATCCCCTTTTCGCCTGCCAATTTCATAGATCTCCTTCAGCAAATCAGCGGAAGAGGAATTTTTGCTGACGAACGCATCCGCCCCGGCCATGCTCATTTTCCGGATGATTTTATTATCCATGAACATGGACAGGCCGATCACCCGCACCCGGGGCATTTCGGCCTTGATCAGGCGGGTGGCCTGCGCACCGTCCATCTTTGGCATGGAGAAATCCATCACCACCACATCGGGGGTTAGCTTCCGGGTCAGTTCAAGCGCTTCTTCACCATTGGAAGCCTCGCCCACCACCAGGATATCCGGCTGGCCCTCGATGAGATTGATCAATCCCTGGCGCATCACCTTGTGATCATCGGCAAACAGCACCCGGAGCGCTGTATTGCCATCTTCCGCTTCTTTCTTTTGCGTGCGCCTTTGCCACCCGGCCGCTGGAACCAGTGTGCCCGCTTCGGGCAGGGCCTTTGGAATGGTCAGGGTGATGCGGCTGCCTTTACCCGGTGCGCTTTCGATCTTCAGGCCGCCGCCGATATACTGGGATCGCTCGCTCAAACTCGCCAGGCCCAGTCCGGATTTTCCGTTGGCCGCCAGATTGCCGGGAATGAACCCCCGGCCCGGGTCACTGATCATGACGACCAGTGCTTCCTCTGAATCCGACAGGACCACCCGGGCGCTCCTGGCCCCGGAGTGCCTGGCGATATTGAGCAGGAGCTCCTGCACGGCCCTGAAAATGAAGGTTTTCATGTGGAATCGCTCAAACCGGCGCGCCCCTTCCACCTCGAGCGCTACTGTCAGGCCGAACTGCTTCTCCATCTGCCGGACCAGCCACTCCAGTGAATCGATTAAACCGGAATGGCGCAGCACCGGGGGGTCGAGTTCGTGCGACAACTGTCTCGACTTTTCAATGGATTCTTCGAGGATACGGTCCACATTGTCCAGGATGGGCCTGTCCGACTGCCGGTTGGCGGCCGCCTGCACCTGCATCCGTGCGCCGGCCAGGAGCTGCTGCAGGTCCTCGTGCAGAAGCTCGGCGATCCGCCGGCGTTCCTTTTCCTCGGCTTCGATCAGCTCAACTGCCAGCGCCTGAAGCTGCCTGGCCCGGGCCTCGGCCAGTTCGGTGCGTTCCGATACCCGCTGCTCCAACGTCGCGTTCAACTGCCGAAGGGATTCTTCCGCCTCTCGGCGATCCGTGATGTCACTGAAAAGAACGGCCACTTTCCGTTCCCGGGGTTGACCGATCCGGAATGCATAAACTTCGAACCAGCGGTTTTCAAGGTGCTCGGCATGGTTGATGAATCTTTCCGGCTCGCCGGTCATGGCGATTCGGCCGTAGGTCTTAAACCAGTGCTCCTCCTGGTGGGGCTCCAGTTCCCGCATGCGCTTCCCTGCCGCGTTGTGCAGTCCGGTGTGTTTCTCGAAAGCGGGGTTCATTTCCAAAAAGCGGTAATCAACGGGTTTATCGCTTGCATCAAACAAGACTTCGATGATGCAGAAACCCTCATCCATCGATTCGAAAAGGGTGCGGTATCGCTCCTCGCTCCGCTGCAGAATCCGGCTGGCGCGCCGGCGTTCATCCTTTTCGTTTAGCCGGATCAGTTCCTGGTTTGCCTGCTTAAGCTCCAGGCTGATGTCCGCCACCTCCCGGGACCGGGTATACAGATCCGCCTCCATTTGGACGGCCCGCTCCCGCAGTTCATCCGTCAACCTGGATTTCTCAACGCCCTCCTGCTTCAGAAACACAAAATCGGTGACATTTTCAACCCGGTGAATGATGTAGGCAAGGGAACCGTCAGGATTTAAAACAGGCGAATTGACCGGACTCCAGTAGCGCACCTCGAACCCGCCGCCCTCTGCTTCCGGTTTTCGGATGTCATGGCGCTGCACCACCATGGCATCCGGCTGGTGCGTTTGCAGCACGCGGTTCAGCGAGGCGCGGGTGTTGCGGATGGCATCGGCCGAGGGATCGTCGGGGTTGTCCGGAAAAACGTCGAACAAGTGCCGGCCAAGGATGTCGGCGCGGCGTGTACGGGTTGCCTCCAGATAGGCATTGCTTGCGGCGGCAATGTTCAAATCCGGGTCAAGCACCAGATAAAGGCCGGGTACCGACTCGAACAGGACTTTAAAATCAGGATCGCTTAATTTGCTGGGATTCATTTTATCTAAAATTTTCCAGATTCAGAATTCTCAAGAATTTCCCTTTGGGTTCGGGCTGGATTCGCCAAAAATCGCCTTGAGCAAGTCATCCGAAGATGAATTTTTACTGACAAATGTCTCCGCTCCTGCAAAAGCCATTCTTTTATGCACATATTGACCATCAAACATGGATAAAGCAATTCCCCGCACCTGGGGCAATTCGGCCTTGATCCGGCGGGTGGACTCTGCGCCGTCCATCTTCGGTATGGAGACATCCATCACCACCACATCGGGTCCGCTGTCCAGACCAGCTGCGGTATGAAATATAAGTTATTGAATCGGTTGCGGGTAAACAACGGGGGAACTTGGAAATAATAAAACAAAAGGCTTGTTTATCAAGCGCAAATTCATCATGAATTCGGATATATTTGCCGATGATAGGGATTACAGGCGTCTAAACCTGCCTTTCCGGAAAACCAAACCGCTCAAAAACCGGCGCAAAATCAGACACGACCTGCTCACGGGTCAGGCCGAACTGATCAAGGGAATAGTCGTGGCCGCTTTTATAACTTTTCGCTTTTTCCGATTCTTTGGCTAAAAACACCTCAAAATCACCGGAGAGAGTATACCCGAACCGCTCATAGAGACCTCTGACAAAGGGGGCGGGATCGGAAACCAGCGCATCGTAGATTTTTATCGCCTGCTGATGCGCATCCCTTAAATCCAGCCGCATGAGGGGATAGGCGTACCAGTGGGAAATGGCGGACATGATCCGCTTTGTCTGGTAGGGTTTTTCATCGGTATTGAACGTATTGAACCCGTAGGACATCCAGCTGATGGCAGAGGGCACGGCATCCAGCGGGTTTCGCACCATGCACACGATTTTCGCATCGGGAAACGTCTCATAGAGGGATTCGATTTTACCGCTGCCAGCCGGGTTCTTGGATAAAAAGATCTTTTCCGGGCCGAACATGAACAAATGCCGCTGTACGCATTTTTTATAGAAAGCGCATAATCGCCCGGCGCCGGCGGGCGGGCACATCCGTGTCGAAATGCGTGAACCGCTTCATCTCGTCAAAAGGAAACATGAAAAACAGAAATGCCGAAGAAAAGATGTGAAGCAGGATAAGTTCGTCTTCTTCCGCCTCGAAATGGCTGATCCGGTGCATCTTGCGGGACCCGGCAAACGCTTTGTCTTCGAATTTCAACACCATCCGGTAAAGGGGATGTCCGATTCTGCGGTCCAGTCTGCCCAGGGCCAGAAAAAACTTCTTCTGAAGAATCGAGGGAGCAAACATCAACTCCCACATCTTCAACGCGGTGAACTGCGGATCACTGTCGATGAGCCGGTGCAGGTAAGTGGTTCCGCTTCGGGGAAATCCCACGATGAACAGGGGACGGTTCACCTCGACCTTCCGGTAGTCGGGGTAGATCTGGTCATCGAGCAGCAGACAGGCCCAGGTGATCAGTTCCTGGAACAAAAACATCACCGGGAAAAAGAGGGTGAAGGCGATCCGCTGGGGGGTAAATTTCAAACCGGTGGCCCGGTAGGAGACCACGGACTTGAACAGCATCTTCAACATCAGGAAGAAATCAAACGGCATGGTCGCTCCTTTCAAGGGCCTCAACTCGACAAGGGTTTAAAATAAGTTTTTTTCGCCGGTCCGAACACCCCCCCTGCCCCCCCCTCGAGGGGCATAAGCGCTGACTTAACGCATAGTATCCCCCCCGTAATCATCCTTTATGTCATTCCGGCAGTCTTTTAGCCGGAATCCATCTAAATGATTGCGGGATACAAATCCTCCCAATCGGGATTCGTTCTCTCAATCAAATGCATTTTCCACTTTCGTTTCCAGTCTTTCAATCGTTTCTCTCGCTGGATAGCAGATTCCATACTTCCATGAAGCTCATACCAAACCAAAAAATGGACTCCATACTTTTTGGTGAACCCTTCCACGAAATTGTTTCTATGTTCCCAAACTCGCTTGATGAGGTCGGAGGTCACACCGATATAAAGGGTGCCGTTTCTTTTATTTGCAAGAATGTATACCGCTGGTTGCCTGTTCATTTCGTCTTCCTGGATTCCGGCTTAAAGACTGCCGGAATGACGCTCTTAAGAGGAACGACAAATTAGAAGATATTGCATCGGTCATTAAGTTAGCGCCTATGCCCTCGAGGGGGGAATAAAAAGGGGGAGATCCCCTCGAGGAGAGAGTAAAAAGGAGGTGGCTCCCTCGAGGTGGGAATGAAAAGGAGGTGGTTCCCTTGAGGGGGGAATGAAAAGGGGGTGGTTCCCTTGAGGGGGGAATGAAAAGGGGGTGGTTCCCTTGAGGGAGTAATAAAAAATCGAGAAGTCCCCTCGAAGGGGGAGTGAAAAATGGGGAGTCCCCTCGAGGGGGAATAAAAAAAAAGGGGGTGCGGACGGTGCAGGCGGGGCGGGCGGGGCGGCCGGGTCGGGAGGCAATGCGTTGCGTATCCATCAGCATCGATCGGTGTCAAAATGGACCTGGTAGGCAAAGGCGCGCCGGCCCATGGTCAGCGCAAATCCGGCCCAGTTCAGCCCCCGGCCGACTTCCCGGCCGGCATCCAACCGGAATTTTCCCGGCTCCTTGTCCGGAAAATCAACCCCAAAGCCCACGCCGGCATCCGGATTTTCAAAACGGGCGGCCAGGGGGCAGGAAATCCAGGCGGGAATCTGATGATCGTCATAGATCCGGCCGTTGATCCGCAGCCGGGTAAAGGCGTTTCCCGCCGCCTCGTTTAACAGGATCAATTCTCCTGTGCCCGCCAGGTCCCTGCCGTCCACCCGGATCGCCAGTTTCCCGGTTTCAGTCCGGCAGGTCACCCGACAAAGGCCCCGGCTGCGGTCTTTTGCCATGCGGCTTTTAATCCGAAAAAGCTGAAACAGCCGGTTGCGGATCATCAGCAGGCCCTGCTGGCATCCGGGGACTTTCATGTACCCATCCGTCAATTTCTCCAGAACCTCGGAAAAAATCGACGGGGTTTTTACGCCCAGGAAATGCCATGAAACGATCCGGTTTACATCATAGACGATTTCAAGGCAGTCCGGTGCCGGCCGGGAGATGGCGTGCAGGGACGAAAAGACCGTCCGTCCCGGCGTCTTTAAGACCGGAAGTCCGAAACCCGATGATCCGCCGGCAAACAGGGTATGGCCACACCCCAGGTGCGGCCCTTTGGCCATGCCCCGGGTTTTGCCTTCTCCCGGCTGATCGGAATGAACCAGGTACAATCCATCCGGCAACCCGAGCCTGTGGATCATTATCGGCGGGTTCCCGCAGTCGGCCGCTTTTGGCGCCGGGCCGCAAATTCGGCATATGCCGAATCGATTCGGGCTTTCAGGTAGGATTCATCGAAATCCGAGGCATAGACCATCTTGTTTTCGTTTTCGTAGTTCCAGTCGGCTTGGTTTCCGGAAAGGACGACCCGGTCATGGAGGGGCGTGCCGGGAAGCGGGTACGGAACGGAAAAAGAGATTTCATCCAGCGGGAGGGAAAGCGCCCACGTAAAGGTGGTCTCGATGCTCTCGTGGGTTTCGCCGGGGTATCCCACGATAAAGAACCCGGCGGTATCGATGCCGCTTTTGGCAAACCGGTCAAGCGTGCGCTCCGCCATTTCGGTGGTGGTCTTCTTGTTCATCAGAGAAAGCACCCGGTTGTCCCCGGATTCCAGTCCGAAAAACACCTTTTTGCAGCCCGCCGCCTCCCACAGGCCGATGTCGGCCGAAGAGATGCCGTCCACCCGGGCCAGGCAGAACCATTTCATGTCGAGTTTTTCCGAAATCAGCCGACGGCAGAAAGCCCGGACATGGCCCGGGTCGATGCTGAAGCAGTCATCGGCGATCCACAGTCCGTCGTATCCCCGTTGTTTGATGTCGGCGATCTCTTCGAAAATGCGGTCCATGGATCGCCGCCGCAGGATATTCCCGTAAATCGGTTTTGAACAGAAATCGCAGTGATACGGGCAGCCGTAAGTGGTCATGATGCCGGCAAGGGAAAATCCCTGCGCATCGCGCCAGAAGCGCTGGTAAGCCGCATGGGGATAATCGCTGCGATCCGGTTTCGGCAGTAGATTGATCTGGTCTTCATCGGAATGCCGGGATGGGGATGAAACAATCCCGCCGCCGGGCTGCCGCCGATAGATTCCCGGATATCGGGTCGGCTCGTCAATAACGGATGCGAAATCCGCATTCGGCTGCGTTTCCGCCAGGTAATCGGCGCAGAAATCCGGAAACGATTGGGCCGCCTCCCCCCGGAAAACCATATCGAATACCGGCGAAAAAACTTCGGGGCGCAAAGTGGGAAGCGGTCCTCCGCAGACGATTGCGGCTCCGGGAAGGCGGTCTCGAAGGGCCGCCGCAAGCGCCAGGGCGTTTGCCGACATGGACAGCATGATGTAAATGCCCACGATTTTCGGCCGGGCCGCCGCAACTGAGGCGATCGCCGAATCCCTGTCCAGAAAGGTGCAGTCGACCACCCGGGTGGAAATGCCCCTTTCGCGCAGCAGCGCGGCCAACTGGGCGATTCCCAGCGGATGAAACAGCATGGCCTTGAGGGCATGCGTGTAATAGTACGGGTAAACCAATACCACATCCGTTTGTTCGTTTGATGGGTTCATGATGTTTTCCCTGCGTTTCCAATTCCCACGGATCGAAAAAGGAGCCAGAAGTAAAAAAGGTTATGATGTCGATTCGCTTTGCTTCTTTTTATCCACTTTCAAAAAGTTCTTCGCGCAAAGACAACCGGGAACAAGATATTTATGATCCGATCAAATAAACTACGCCTCTTCTCTCCGGTTTGACAACTTTTTTTGCAAACCGCATTCTTTGTTATCAAAATGCCGCAATCAAAAACCGCATCACGGAGGCCGGATGAGGCGAACCCCTTTATTTTCGAGACTACGGTTCCTGCGCCCCCGCGGAAAAGACCGCGCGTGCAGAAAAGAAAATCTGGCCGATGGCCTGGCCGAGGTGCGCTGTGATCAGCGGGAATGGGAATCGTTTTACCGCAGCCGCTGGCAGTTCGATAAAAAGGTCCGATCCACCCACGGGGTGAACTGCACCGGTTCGTGCTCCTGGGAGGTCCATGTCAAGAACGGGGTGATCGTCTGGGAGCTGCAGGCGACCGATTATCCGGGCTGCGGCGCGGCCCTGCCCGACCACGAACCCCGGGGCTGCCCCCGGGGAACCACGTTTTCCTGGTATGTTTACAGCCCGGTGCGGATCAAGTACCCCTACATCCGTTCGGAGCTTCTGAATCTGTGGCGCACCGCCCTGGCGGCGCACCCGGACCCGGTGGAGGCCTGGGCGCACATTGCCGCCGACCGGGAAAATATCCGGCTGTACCAGAAGGCCCGAGGCAAGGGCGGACTGGTCAGGGTTTCCTGGGATGAGGCCGCCACCCTGGTGGCCGCGTCGCTGATCCACACCATCAAGACCTACGGGCCGGACCGGATCTTCGGATTTACCCCCATACCGGCCATGTCCATGGTCTGCTACGCCTCGGGCGCCCGGTTCCTGTCGCTCATCGGCGGGGCCATGCTCAGCTTCTATGACTGGTATGCCGACCTGCCGCCGGCCTCGCCCCAGATCTGGGGGGACCAGACCGACGTGCCCGAGAGCGCGGACTGGTTCGGGGCCGACTACATGATCGTGTGGGGAACCAATCTTCCCCAGACCCGGACCCCCGACGCCCATTTTTACACCGAGGCCCGGTACCGGGGGACGAAGGTGGCGGCCGTCTCACCGGATTATGCGGAATACGTGAAATTTGCCGACACCTGGCTGCCGGCCAAGGCCGGCACGGACGGGGCCCTGGCCATGGCCATGACCCATGTGGTCTTCAAGGAATTTTTCATCGACCGGCAATCCGACTACTTTTATCCGTATGCCAAGACCTACACGGACCTTCCCTTCCTGGTGAAGATCGAGTCGGCCGAAACGGGCGGCGACGCAGCCGGCCGGTTCCTTCGGGCCGCAGACCTGGGACGAAAAGACAACCATGCCGAATGGAAAACCGTGATATTCGATGCGAATACCGCATCGCCGGTGGTCCCCAACGGCAGCATCGGATTCCGGTGGAACGAAGAGGGGCGCTGGAATTTAAAACTCGAACACCCGGACACAGGGGTGCCAATCGACCCGTTGTTGAGTTTTGCCGAGGAAAACGACGGGTGGGTGCATCTGAAATTTCCCGTGTTCGCCCTTTCCGGCATCGAAGAAAAGACCGGGTGCGTGCCGGTGAAAACCGTCCGGACCGACCGGGGCGATATCCGGGTGGCCACGGTATTTGACCTGATGGCGGCCAACCTGGGCATCCGTCCAAAAGCGGGCGCCTCCGGCTTTCCTGATGATGCCGATCTTGACGGTTATCCTTCCGGGTATGAGGATAAAAAGCCGTATACTCCGGCCTGGCAGGAGTCCATCACCGGGGTTGCCGCGAAAGATGCGGTCCGGGTGGCCCGGGAGTTTGCCCAAACCGCCGAGAAAACCCGGGGCCGGGCCATGATTTTCGTTGGCGCGGGAACCAACCATTGGTTTCACAGCGACATGACCTACCGGGCCATTCTGAACCTGACCACCCTGTGCGGCTGCCAGGGGGTCAACGGCGGCGGGTGGGCCCATTACGTGGGGCAGGAAAAGATCCGGCCCATCGCCTCTTGGATGCAGGTTGCCTTCGGCCTGGACTGGGTTCGTCCGGCCCGGCAGCAGAACGGGACCTCTTTTTTTTATTTCGCCACCGGCCAGTGGCGCTACGACCCGCTGGATGCCACCACCCTTTCCCCCCCTGCGCGCCGCGCACCCCTGTACCGGCACCCGGCCGACTACAATGCCGTGGCAGCGCGCCTGGGCTGGCTCCCATCGTTTCCCCAGTTTGACTGCAACCCCATCGATCTGTGCCGCCAGGCCCAAAAAGACGGCGCAAAAACCGATGATGCCATCATTGAGCAGGTGACCCGGCAACTTAAATCGGGCAGCTTACGGTTTGCCGCCGAGGCCCCGGACAGCCCGGAGAATTTTCCCCGGGTGATGTTTTTCTGGCGGGCCAACGTCCTGGGCGCCAGCGGCAAGGGGCACGAATATTTCTTAAAGCACCTGCTGGGGGTGGAAAACGCGGTGAACAATGAAGAAAGCGCGCACCGCACCCAGGAGATCGAGTGGCCGGAGACCGCCCCGGAGGGAAAACTCGATCTGCTGGTGACATCTGAAATCCGCATGTCCACCTCGGCCCTGTATGCCGACGTGGTCCTGCCGGCCGCCTCCTGGTACGAGATGCACGACCTGAGCACCACCGACCTGCACCCGTTCATCCACCCCTTCAACCCGGCCATCGACCCGCCATGGGAATCCAAAACCAACTGGGACCAATTCAAGACCCTGGCCGAAAAGTTCTCCCGGCTGGCCCCCGGGCATCTGGGGGTGGAAAAAGACCTGGTGGCCACACCGCTTTCCCATGACACCCCGGGCGAAATCGCCCAGCCCGAAATCCGGGACTGGAAAAAGGGGGAGTGCGATCCCGTCCCCGGAAAAACCATGCCCAACCTCACCGTGGTGAACCGGGACTACCCCAACACCTACAACATGTATACGGCTTTAGGGCCGCTCTGCGCCGAAAAAGGGATGGGGGCCAAGGGGGTTTCCTGGAAGGCCGATGACGAATACGCGGCATTGAAGGATGAACTCGGCACGGTCACCGCACCGGGGGTCAGCTTCGGCATGCCCCGGCTCGATACCGGCAAGGCCGCGGCGCAGGTGATTTTAGCCATGGCCCCGGAGACCAACGGGAAGACCTCGGTCAAATCGTGGCACGGCGTGGAAAAGACCAGCGGGCTGTCCCTTTCCCATCTCAGCGCCGAGCGGCAAGGCGACCGGATCACCTTTTCCGACATCACCGCCCAGCCGCGCGCGATCCTCACCTCCCCCACCTGGAGCGGCATCGAGGCGGAAAACCGGAGATATTCCCCTTTTGTCATCAATATCGAGCAGAAACTCCCTTTTCGCACCCTGACGGGCCGGGCCCAGTTTTACCAGGACCACCCCTGGATGGTCGATTTCGGGGAAAGCCTGCCCGTGTACAAGCCGCCGCTGGACACCCGGGCCATGGGGTCCACCGCCGGCATCCGGGAGAGCGGAAAATATATCGTCTTAAACTACCTCACCCCCCATTCCAAGTGGTCGATCCACTCCACCTACTCGGATACCCTCCTGATGCTGACCCTGTTCCGGGGGGGCGAGGCGGTCTGGATCAACAGCGAGGATGCCGCCGCCATCGATGTGGCCGACAACGACTGGATCGAATGCTTCAACGTCAACGGCGTGGTCATGGCCAAGGCGGTGGTCAGCCACCGCATCCCCAGGGGAAAAGCGTTCATGTACCACGCCCAGGAACGGCTGATCAACACGCCGGGGTCGAAGCGCTCCGGCCAGCGGGGCGGCACCCACAACAGCGTGACCCGGATCATGATCAAGCCCACCCAGATGATCGGCGGATATGCGCAGTTCAGCTACGGGTTCAACTATTACGGCCCCACCGGGGCCCAGCGTGACGAGGTGATCATCGTGAAAAAGGCCGGGGAGGTGGACTGGTATGAAGATTAAGGTGCAGACCGCCATGGTGTTGAACCTGGACAAGTGCATCGGATGCCACACCTGCAGCCTCCCCTGCAAGAACGTGTGGACCCGCCGGGAAGGGGCCGAGTACATCTGGTTCAACAACGTGGAAACCAAGCCGGGAATCGGGTATCCCAAAAAATGGGAAAACCAGGCGATCTACCGGGGCGGATGGGAGGAGAAAAACGGGCGGCTCCGTTTGAAGGCCGGCAGCCGCTTCTACAAACTGGCCCGCATCTTCAACAACCCCGATCTGCCTGCCATCGACGATTACTATGAACCCTGGGACTATAACTACCAGCATCTGACCGACAGCCCCCGGAAAAAGCACCAGCCGGCCATCCGCCCCCATTCGGTGATCACGAAAAAACACATGCGCATCAAGTGGGGACCCAACTGGGAAGACGACCTGGCCGGGACGGTGGAAACCGGCGGCGGGGACGTCAATTTCGACGGGATCGACGCCAAGGCTTACCTGGAATTTGAGCGGGTGTTCATGTTCTGGCTGCCCCGGCTGTGCGAACACTGCCTCAACCCCGGGTGCGTGGCCTCCTGCCCGTCCGGTGCGCTGTACAAGCGCGACGAGGACGGCATCGTCCTGGTGGACCAGGCCCGGTGCCGGGGGTGGCGGTACTGCGTGTCCGGGTGCCCCTACAAGAAGGTCTATTTCAACTGGAAGCGGGGGACCTCTGAAAAATGCATCTTCTGCTATCCCCGGGTGGAAAACGGGGAGACCACCCTGTGCGCCAAATCGTGCGTGGGCCGCATCCGCTATGTGGGCGTCCTCCTCTATGATGCGGACCGGATCGGTCAAGCCGCCGCAGTGAAAGACCCCGGGCAGATCTACCCGGCGCACCTGGATCTGATCCTGGACCCGAGTGATGCAGAAGTGATGCAGGCCGCGGAAAAACAGGGGATCCCCCCGGGTTACCTGGAAGCGGCCCGCCGGTCGCCGGTGTTTCGATTGATTAAAACCTGGCGGCTGGCCCTGCCGCTGCACCCGGAGTTCAGGACCCTGCCCATGGTCTGGTACGTGCCGCCCATGAGCCCGGTAAAAGGCGGGATTTCCGATGCGGCGACACCGGATGAGGTGATCGATGCCATGCGCATCCCGGTAAAATACCTGGCCAATCTCCTGGCCGCCGGTGACGAGACCCCGGTCCGGTTGTCCCTGAAGCGGCTGATGGCGCTGCGCCAATACATGCGGGGCATGGAGGTGGACGGCCGGGCCGATGCGGGGGGCCTTGAACAGACCGGCCTGACGGAAACAGATGCGAAGGAGATGTACAAATTGCTGGCCATTGCCAAGTACCCGGACCGGTTCGTGCTCCCGGTCAAGAAAACACCTGAGGATGCAGACATGCTCGACATTCAGGGAGAGGAGGGATTCGGATGGTAAACGAAGACAACAATAAACTGATCTGCGACGTGTTCCGGCTGCTGTCGGCCCTGCTCCAGTTTCCGGACGAGGATCTGATCGAAAGCCTGGCCTATTCCAGGCCCCGGGTGGAAAAGGTGCTGGCGGATACCGGGGAAGACCGGCTGCATCACCTGGTCCGATATCTGCTCGACACGCCCCTGCTCAAACTGCAGGAGGCCTACTCGGAAACCTTTGACCTCAATCCGGACCGCTGCCTGAACCTGACCTACCACCGCTATGGCGACAACAAGGAGCGGGGGGCGGCCCTGGCGCGCTTTGCCGAAGCCTACGAAAAGGCCGGCTTTGAACGGACCACCCGGGAACTGCCGGATTATCTTCCCATGGTTCTTGAATTTTTCTCCCTGTGCGATCTTGGCGACCTGGACTGGATCCGGACCGATTACGCCCGGCCGGTGGCCGAACTGGCCAGACGATTGAAAGAAAACGACAATCCCTACAGCTGCGTTTTTGAAAACCTGGCCGAGATATTTGAAAGCGTGAAGCCGGGCAAGCGAAAAATCCCCCCCGCCCCCCTTTGAAAAAAAGGGGGGAGACAATGGATGAACAGGAAAACCAAAAATCACTACCGGAGTGATATGGGCAAGCAAAAAAAAACGATGATCACCGGACCGAAAAATGGCTGAAACCATCAATATTGCGGCATTTCTCATTTTTCCGTACCTGGCGCTGACCCTGTTCGTGGTCGGCCACGCCTTTCGCTACGCCACCGACTGGACCCACTGGAATGCCAAGTCGAGCCAGCTTCTCGACAAAAGCAGTCTCCGGTACGGCATCAGTATTTTCCACTGGGGGGTGATCATCGTTTTTCTGGGCCACTTCGGCGGGATGCTGATCCCCCAGGCGCTCTACGACGTGATTGGATTCGATACCCACCGCCATGAACTGGTGGCCCGCTGGCTGGGACTGCTGTCCGGCGTCCTCATGGTTTTCGGGGTCTTCTGGCTGCTGGTGCGGCGGACTCTCCGCGGGCGGATCTTCGCCACGACATCGAAAAACGATTATTTTCTGCTGCTGTTTCTGCTGCTGGTGTCGGGTCTGGGGCTCTACAACCTGCTGTTTGCCAAATACGATGTGCTGTTCAAGGTAGCCCCCTGGATCCGCAGCATCCTGGTGCTGGCCCCCAGACCGGAACTGATGGCCGCCGCGCCGGTCTCCTTCAAGCTTCACATCACCCTGGCCCTGGCCCTGCTGGCATACAGCCCGTTTACCCGGCTGGTGCACATCTGGAGCATCCCGGTGACATACGTGTTTCGCCGGTACGTGGTTTTCCGCCGGCGGGCGGGGGAGATGTAGGCGGACTTTTTTCCGGGACTTTGGGACTTTTGATGAACCGTCAATGAAACCCGAAAGAACACGGGGAGCTTATGACTGAACCCAACTCAGACGGCGCTGTCTGTCATGCCAAATCCAGCAAAGGGGCGGCCCTGGCCTGGACCACCCTGGCTTTTTTCGGCGGGTTTGCCGGGGTGAGCGCTTTTGGCCCCATTGTTCACCGGATAAAAGAATCCATGGACATCGGCGCGTTTCTCATCGGGCTGCTCTCCTCCTGCCCCGCCCTGACCGGGTCCCTGCTGCGGATTCCATTCGGGGCCATGGTGGACCGGACCGGGGGCAAGAAGCCGATCCTGGTCCTGCTGGGCCTGGCCGGGCTGGGGGTGTTTGCCATCATGGCCCTGTTCGCCCTCTACCCCTCGCCCACCATCACCCAGTATCCGCTGTTTTTATTTTCCGGCGTCCTGTGCGGGTGCGGCATCGCCGTATTTTCGGTGGGGATTCCCACGGTTTCCTACTGGTATCCCCAGAAGAAGCAGGGCTCGGCGCTGGCGGCGTATGCCGGCCTGGGAAACCTCGCCCCGGGGCTGTTTGCCATGGCCCTGCCCTCCATGGTGGCCTTCATGGGGTTTACCATTTCCTACCTGTCCTGGTTTTTATCGGTGATGCTCCTGTTTATCCTGGTCATGATCTTCATGAAGGACGCCCCTTACTTCCAGTACCGGGAAATGGGGATCGAGATCGACAGGGATGCCCTGCTCAACGCCTGCGGCGAAGAGCTGGTTCCGTCCGGAAACGCCACGGACTCCATCAAAAAAGCCGCCGCCGACTGGCGCACCTGGGTGCTGACCTTTTTCTATTTCACCACCTTCGGCGGGTTCATTGCGCTCACCGTCTGGTTTCCCACCTACTGGTCCGAGTTCTTCAAGACCGGCATCGTCACTGCCGGATTCCTGACCGCCGGCTATTCCCTTTCTTCATCGCTGCTGCGGGTGGCGGGGGGATGGGCCGCCGACAAGGCGGGCGGGGAGAAGATGGTGCTGGCCTCTTTTGTCATTACCGGGGCCGGCGCGGTGATGATGGTGATGGTCACCGCGTCTGCGGCACTGGCCTTTGCCGGCCAGATGATCATGGCACTGGGCATGGGATTTGCCAATGCCGCCGTGTTCAAGCTGGTCCCCCGATACAGCCCCGCGGCGGTGGGCGGCGCATCCGGCATCGTGGGCGGGCTGGGCGCATTCGGCGGGTTTGTCATCCCCCCGGCCATGGGCCTGTTCGTCAAATGGTCGCCGGACATGGGCTACAGCCAGGGATTCTGGGTCTTTGTCGTCCTCTCCGCCATTGCCCTGGGCCTGCTGTTTTTGCTCATCCGTAAAGGGGCCGACCGGGAAGCATGATCCTCTCTTTCAATTCTCTATAACCATCCGAATCTCGTCTTTTTTCCAATAGATTATTGATCCACATGGTGATGGCAGGCATCACCAAAGCCCCGGGACCGGCCGGATGCCGCCTGCCTGCGTGAGCGGCCCCGCTGTTTCTGCGGTCAAATACACCCCTTCAATTTCCAAAATACCGTCAATCCATAATGCCGGCCCTTCACACCGATTATTATGCTTATCTGAATAGAAAGGATCCATAATATGGCGCAAGAACCGCTCAAACAGACCCACGGCCAAATTCTGCTGGTGCAGGAGAACCGTTTTCAGATCAAGGACGCCGTCGGCCGGCGGCACCTGCTCACCCTTTCGCATTCCGCCCCGGTGGGCAACCTGGAGCTGAACCGTTGGCACAAGTTCAAGATACCGGTCATGGTCCAGTACGAGGGGGAGCCGAACCTGGCCTCGGGAATTGCGCACAAGGTGCAGCCGCTCAGCTAATGGAACTTCCTTTGAAGCATTGCGCCCCGCCCAGCGGTTTTTGCATCGGATGCCGTCGGCACACCCCCCCTGCCCCCCTCAAGGGGGGAGTATAACTGGGGAGCCGCCCCTCCTTTATTCCCCATTGAGAGGGACGAAGGGGGGGATAAATATATCAGTGGGGCGGCCCCTTCTCAATTCCCCTCTCGAGGGGGGGCACCCCTTCCTGATTCCCCCCTTGAGGGGGGCTTGGGGGGTGTCGGACCTGCGGGAAGCCCAAAAATCAACGTATTAAAACACCTGGCGGATTAAGTTCCCCGAAAATTCGAACGGAATACAGGAGAAGTCATGCCGGAAAAGCAAAACGACAACGACAGAGCAGGAAAAGTGCGCCGCAACTGGTCGCTTCCCAAACAGATGGCGGGCGAGGACCCGCTGGGCAAAGCCGCCGAATCGGATCTGTCCCGGCGGCTGCGGCCGCGCCTGGAGGAGGCCGACCGGGTGGGCACCTCCATATGCCCGTATTGTGCAGTGGGGTGTGCCCAGCTGGTCTATGCCAGGGGGGAAGACATCATCCACATGGAGGGCGACCCCAGAAGCCCCATCAACCAGGGAACCCTGTGCCCCAAAGGGGCGGCCACCTTCGGGTGGCTGCTCCAGCCCCCAGCGCCTGACCACGGTGAAATACCGGGCGCCCTATTCCGACCACTGGGAGGACAAGCCGCTTGACTGGGCCATGGACCGGATTGCCGAGAAGATCAAGCAGACCCGGGACGAAACGTTTGTGGAGACGCTCCCGGACGGCACAGTCGTCAACCACACCCTGGCCCTGGCCGAACTGGGGGGCGCCACCCTGGATAACGAGGAGAACTATCTCATCAAGAAGCTCTGCGCCGGCGGCCTGGGCATGGTCTGGGTGGAAAACCAGGCCCGGGTCTGACACAGCGCTTCCGTGCCCGGTCTGGGCGCAAGCTTCGGCAGGGGGGCCTCCACCACCGCCCAGTGGGACCTGGCCAACACCGACTGCATCGTGATCATGGGGTCAAACATGGCCGAATGCCACCCCATCACCTTCCGGTTCGTGCTGCAGGCAAAAGAGCGGGGGGCGACGGTCATCCACGTGGATCCGCGATTCACCCGCACCTCGGCACTGTCCGACATCTACGCCCCCATCCGCTGCGGGACCGACATCGCTTTTCTGGGCGGCATCATCAACTACATCCTGGAAAACGACCTGTGGTTCAAGGAATATGCCTTAAATTACACCAATATCGCCACCATCATCTCCGATGAATTCAAGGACGCCTCGGACCTGGACGGCCTGTTTTCCGGGTGGGACGCCGACACCCGCTCCTATGACATGGCCTCCTGGCAGTACCGGGGGGAGGTCGTCCCCTCTTCACTGACCGAACACCAGGTGAGCACCGGGGAATCCTACAGCGAGAAGCTCAAGCGATTCAGCAAGGGGGAAATCCCCAAGGACCTGACCCTGCAGCATAAAAACTGCGTCTACCAGATTTTAAAGCGCCATTATGCCGCCTACACGCCGGAGATGGTGGAGAAGGTCACCGGGTGCCCGAAAGAAACCTTCCTCTCCGTGGCCGAGGCCCTGGCGAAAAACAGCGGGCCGGAGAAGACCGGCGCGTTCTCCTATGCGGTGGGCTGGACCCATCACACCACCGGGGTGCAGATCATCCGGGCCGCGGGCATCATCCAGCTCCTGCTGGGCAACATCGGCCGGCCCGGCGGCGGCATCCTGGCCCTGCGGGGACACTGCAGCATCCAGGGGAGCACGGACATCCCCACCCTGTACAACATGCTGCCGGGATACCTGCGGCATCCCAACGCCCGAAAACCCTATCACCACACCTTTGAAAAATACATCGAATCCGAAACCGTGCCCACCGGGTACTGGCACAACTTCCCCAAATTCACCGTCAGCCTGCTTCGGGCCTGGTACGGGGACAGCGCCGGGGCGGAAAACGGCTGGGGATTTGACCGCATCCCCAAGATCATGGGGGATCACAGTCAGCTGCCCATGACCCTTGCCATCAATTCGGGGGTCATCCGGGGCCTGCTCCTGATCGGCCAGAACCCGGTGGTCGGCGGATCAAACAGCAAGATGATCCGCAAGGCCCTTCCCAACCTGGAATGGATGGTGGTCCGGGAGATCTTTGAAAACGAGACCGCCTCCTTCTGGTACAAGTCGCCGGAAATCGCTGACGGGACGTTAAAAACCCACGAGATCCAGACGGAGATTTTCATGCTGCCGGCCTCCCTGCCGGGAGAGAAGGACGGCACCTACACCAACCTGCACCGCCTGATCCAGTGGCACGACAAGGTGGTGGAGCCGCCGGCCGACTGCCGCTCCGATCTCTGGTTCATCTACCACCTGGGAAAGAAACTCAAAGCGCTGTACCGGGACAGCACCGATCAAAAGGACGTGCCCATCCAGACCCTCACCTGGGACTACCCGGAGATGGGGGAGAACCGCGACCCATCGGCCGAGGCGGTGTTAAAGGAGATCAACGGATATACCTGGCCGGACAAAAAGCAGATTTCGGGCATCAAGAGCATCAAGGCGGACGGCTCCACGGCCTGCGGGTGCTGGATCTATTCCGGCATCTTTCCCGAAGACGGGGACAACCGGTCCCGCTCCCGGGTGCCCGACGGCGCCGACGGGCCGGGGACGCACCTCAACTGGGCCTTCTCCTGGCCGGACAACCGCCGCATCCTGTACAACCGGGCCTCGGCCGACCCGGCGGGAAAGCCATGGTCTGCAAAAAAATCCTACATGTTCTGGAATGCGGAAAAGGAAAAATGGGATGGGCCCGACGTGCCCGACTTTTCCAAATCCAAGCCCCCGGGCATGACACCGGACTGGTCCAAAAACCCGGAGGGGATGGCGGCCATTGACGGCAAATCCCCCTTCATCATGATATCGGACGGCAAAGGATCTTTGTTTGTCCCGTCGGGATTGAAGGATGGGCCGCTGCCCACCCACTATGAGCCGGTGGAGTCGCCGGTGATCAACCTGCTCTACAAACAGCAGGACAACCCGGCGGCCCGGAAATGGGTGAGACAAAGCAATCCCTACCATGCCCCGGCCGACCCGGACTACCCCTATGCCATGACCACCTACCGGCTCACCGAACACCACTCGGGCGCCATTCCCACCCGCATGACCCCCATCACTGCGGAGCTGATGCCCGAGGGCTTCATCGAGATCCCCCCGGAGCTGGCCCGTGAAAAGGATTTGGCCAACCTCGACTGGGCGGTGCTGGCCACCGCCCGGGGACAGGTCCGGGCCCGGGTGCTGGTAACCCATCGGCTGCGCCCCTTTTACAGCAACGGCCAGAGGATCTACCAGATCGGCATGCCCTGGCATTTCGGATGGCAGGGGTACGCCACCGGCGATATCGCCAATACCCTGACCGCCGTCGTGGGGGAGCCCAACACCTCCATCCACGAAGGAAAGGCCTTTACCTGCAACCTGTTCAAGGAAAAAAGAACCAGGAGGATCCTATGACCGGCCCACTCTATCCGCCCCCGGTCCATCCCCGGGCCAGGGACTATACCGATTCCATCATGAACGCCATGATCCCCGATGAATCCGAACTTTCCGCCGGGGTGACCATTCGGCCCGGCAAGTCTTACGGATTTTTCACCGACACCAGCCTGTGCATCGGGTGCAAGGCCTGCGAAGTGGCCTGCAAGGAATGGAACGCCCTGCCCGCGGACAAGATCGCCATCTCCGGGATGAGCTACGACAATACCCGGGCTTTGTCCGCCGCCACCTGGCGGCATGTGGCGTTTGTGGAAATGATCAAGGACCGGGAAGGGCACCGGGCCACGCACCTCAAGCCCTTCCAGAGCCACTGGCTGATGATGAGCGATGTATGCAAGCACTGCAAACGCGCCGGTTGCCTGGAGGCCTGCCCCACCGGCGCCCTGTTCCGCACCGAATTTAACACGGTGGTGGTCCAGGAGGATATCTGTAACGGCTGCGCCTACTGCGTCCCCTCCTGCCCCTTCGGGGTGATCGAGCTGAACCTGCGCGACGGCAAGGCCCACAAGTGCACCCTGTGCTACGACCGGTTAAAAGGCGGGCTGGAGCCGGCCTGCGCCAAGACCTGCCCCACCAATTCCATCCAGTTCGGCGAGGTGGAAGAACTGGTGGATCGGGCGTACGCCCGGGCTGCGCGCCTCAGGGAGATGGGGAGAAAGGAAGCCTACCTGTACGGGGTTCCCGGCGGACCCGGGGCCACCGGGGGCGTGGAGGCGCTCCACGCCTTTTTCCTGCTCCTGGCGCCTCCGGAAGTATACAACTTGCCCGCCAACCCGCGGCTGGCCGCCCCCCGGATCCGGTCCAGCCTGGGCAGCGGGGTGGCCGCAGTGGCGGGGCTGACGGCGGCAGCCGCCATGGCCCTTGCCGCCCGGCGATAGCGAAATGATCATGGCTGTTCAGTGCTTTTAAAAACAAAAATAGTTTGCAATCTGCCCGGCAGCGACACCCCCCTTTATCCCCCCTCGAGGGGGGAATTAGCGCTCGGTTCCATCTGAAGGGGTTCTAATTTTAATGGCTAAATCCCACTTTGGAGGATGGAATTAAAGTTTCTCCATCCCCCTTCGGGTGAGGAGGAATTAAATCTGAATCCCCCCTTGAGGGGGGCCAGGGGGGTGTTCGGGCGGATTGGCCATAGAAGCGCTTTCGTTTACAGCGCAAAACGGAAAAGGAAACAGGAAACAGGAAACAGGAGATCATGATGGATCATGAACAATTGGTGCAACCCATGCCGGGCGAACAGCTGAGGCAATGGCCGGACCGGGATCTCATTCCCATCACCACCCCGCTGAAAAACGTGCCGGCGACATATGACGGCCCCACCTACTACGATATGCCCGCCCTCAAGCACAGCCATTACCGGTGGTTGACCGCGGTCAGCTTCTTTGCCGAAGGGATCGGTGGATTCGCCCAGATCACGGCCACCCTGGCCGATTTGATCGGGGGGGGAAAGGACCGTTCCCTGGTCCGCGCCGGGCGTTACCTGGCCCTGGCAGGCTCCAGTATCAGCCCCGGCACCCTCATCAGCGCCCTGCATACCCGTAAGCGCTGGTATAACATGCTTCGCATCTTTCGCCCCACCTCCCCCATGTCCATTGGCGTCTGGTCACTCTCGGGTCTGGGTTTGCTCAGCGGGGCGGCGGCCGCAGGGCAGCTGGCAGAAGATCTGGGATGGCAAAAAACCGGCCGGGGCCTGGCCCGGGCGGCCGGAATTCCGGCTGCTGTAGCCGGCGGAGTCGTGTCCGCCTATACGGGCACCGAACTGGAGGAAACCCAGATGCCCCTGTGGGTGAGTGCCTATCCCCTGATGTCGCCGCTGCTGGCATCGGTGGCCGCCTGCAACGGCTTTGCCGCCCTTTCCCTGATGCCGGTCTCCAAAGATGCCGCCCGGCGCCTGGACACAATGGCCATGACCGCCGAATCCCTTCAGCTGTCTTTGGCTGCCATTACATTTCTGCGCTGGCGAAATCACGCGAGCGCCGCCTCTTTTCAGCATTCCAGGCACGAAAAGATGGTGCTGGCGGGCATCTTATCCGGAGCGGCGTTTCCCCTTGCGCTTCGGCTGCTATCCGCATCCACGGGAAAATCACACCCCGTCGTCCGGTGGATGGCCGGTCTGTCCGGACTCGCCGGCGGACTCACATTCCTTCTTGGCATCATCTATGCCGGGCGCGAATCGGGAAAGCACGCGGCGGATTACCTCAGTCTCACCAGCGAGCCGGTCCGAAAAAGCCGTGAAGATGAACATACGGGCATCTCCGATATAGAGGCCGCTTCATTAAGACAGCCGGTTCGGCCTGGCAGGGGGAAAAAGCTGCTCTTCGGACTGCTGGCCGCAGGCGCGGGGTTCGCCGTATGCGCGATGTTCAAAAGGAGATAGGAAATGGATGACACCACCGAATTTATCATAGACGAACAACAGAGCGCCCCGGCAGAGGAGATGGCCGGCCTGTGCCAAAAAGCCGTCGAACAGATCGAATTCGCCTTAAAGCAGCCGCCGGTGAAACTCGATGCGGACGCGGACCGATCGGAGCAGACCCTGGTGCATCTGCGCAATGCGCTGATCGGCAAGCACCGGCAGTCCCGGGACCTGGTGGAAGCCCAGACCGCCAATAAACATTTACGGCAGGTCAATATCGCCATCAGCCTGGTCGCCGGGGTCGAATTCCCCGCCACCGGCATCCACCGCAAGGGGCTGAAGGAGGCAAAGGGAGTACTGGAGAAAATTCAATTTTGATGGTGATCAATTGTAAATTAGAACCCTTAACCATAAAAGGAAGTGTATATGGACGAACAAGAGTGGCAGTTTCCACCCCAGCACCAGGAAAATCAGCCGGGAGAGCAGTCCGGGATGCACCCGCAGCCCAAAACCGATGAGCGGCCCTATCGGGGCAGCGGCAAACTCGACGGCAAAGCGGCCCTGATCACCGGCGGGGACAGCGGCATCGGCCGGGCCGTGGCCGTGCTGTTCGCCCGGGAAGGCGCCGACGTCTGCGTGGTCTACCTGGATGAACATGAAGACGCCCAGGAAACCGGCCGCCTGATCGAAAACGAAGGGCGCCGGTATCTGCTGATTTCCGGGGATGTGGGGGAGGAATCCTTCTGCAACAATGCCGTGGAAAAAACGCTCGACGCCTTCGGCCGCCTGGACATCCTGGTGAACAACGCCAGCGAGCAGCACGAATACGACAGCCTGGTGGACATCACCCGGGAGCAGCTGGAGCGAACCTTCAAGACCAATATTTTTTCCATGTTCTTCATGACCCAGGCGGCGCTTTCCCACCTCAACGGCGGGAGTGCCATCATCAACACCACTTCGGTGACCGCCTACCAGGGACATCCCAGGCTGCTCGATTATGCGGCCACCAAGGGGGCGATCACGGCCTTTACCCGGTCGATGGCCATCCGCCTGGCTGCAGACGGCATCCGGGTCAATGCCGTGGCGCCGGGTCCGGTCTGGACCCCCTTGATTCCGGCCAGCTTCAGCGAATCGCACGTAGCCGAATTCGGGGCCAATACCCCTATGGGCCGGGCCGGGCAGCCGGAGGAAATCGCCCCCTGCTACGTTTTTCTGGCATCATCGGATTCATCCTATATGACCGGCCAGGTGCTGCACCCCAACGGCGGCCGGATCGTCAACGGCTGAAAAACAGCCATGGAAACCACAACCGAACCAAGGAGATATTCATGAACAAAGACGAAATGATCAAAAAACTCAACCAGCTCATCCAGCTCGACATCGACGCGGCCCACGCCTATGAGCAGGCCATCGGCAATATCTCAGATGCCGTGATCAGGGATAATATCCAGGGGCAGCAGCGGGACCATGAACGCCACATCACCGAACTGTCCCAGGAAGTCCGGGAACTGGGGGGCACGCCCGAAGCATATTCAAAGGACTTCAAGGGCTACCTGATCGAGGGGTTTACCAGCCTGCGCAGCATCACCGGGACCCAAGGGGCGCTCAAGGCCATGCAGGGCAACGAACAATTAACCAACAAATATTATGAAAGTGCAACCGAATGGGACCTGACCCCGGCGGCAAAAGCCATCGTGGAAAAGAACCTGAGCGACGAGCGACGCCATCTCAACTACATCAACGGCGTATTAAAATAGGCATCCGCACCGGGCGGGGAGGGTCCGGCCCCGGCATCATGATCAGCAGCCCCACGGCCGCTGCATGGGGATACGGCCCCTCCCTTCTTCAAACTCATGTCAGAAGATGTTTTTAAGGGTATCTTCCAGCATTTTGTCCAACGGCGGTTGACCTTTCTGTTCCGGCGGTGCGGGTTTTTGCCCCTCCTGCTGCTTCGGAGCAGATTGCTTGAACAGCTTTTCCCTGATCTGCTCCTGGAGTTTCTGGGTGGCTTTTTCCTTCAGCTGTTTCTGTACGACGGTGGTATCCAGGGCAAAACGCGGGTCTTTCAATGACCCCGCGACATCCAGGGGCAGCAGCGCCCATCCCTCCTGGTCGGTGAGCACCTGGGAAACCAGCTGATTGCCTTTGATACGGGCGGCGATTTCCGGGGCCAGCCGCATATTGAGCGACAGGTCGATGGACCCGTCCAGGCCGATGGTCCCCGTGGGGTTCATGCGCAGATCCTTGCTGTTGTAATCCGTATCCAGCACGAACTTGCCGTTGTTGAGCCGGATATTGCCTTTGACCGCATCGAAATTGAGCACCTGAAGCGATTGTGCATTTAAAAACGCGGCCAGCCCCCGGGTCAGCCCGATGCCGGTGAGTTTCCCCTCCGTCACCCGCATATCGGCCTGGGCGGTGAGGCTTTTTTGAATTCCGGAAAGATCGATCCCGCTGCCGGAGAGTTTCGCATTTAAAAACAGATTTCCGAAAATCGTATTGGCCGCCTTCGGAAACAGGGCGGAAACCAGATCATCCGTTTGTGTCCCATCCACCGATACATCGGCATTGTACCCCATATCCGCCTGTCCCAGATCGATCCGACCCTTGCCCTTTATGGTGCCTCCTGCCACCTGCATGCTGATCTCGTTGATGTTCAAAATATTGTTTTCCAGGTGGTACAGCAGGGCAAAATCCGTTACGTTCAATCCTTGGTAAACCGCGTTGGCCACCCGGACCGTTCCGTCCGCCACCATGGGAAGATTCATGGGTTCGGAGGGCGGGGCAGGTCCGGTTTTTCCCGGAGGCTTTTTTTCCGGGGGCGCCTTGGCGCCGCCCCCCATGGCGGCCGTGATCTTGTCCAGATTCAACGCATCCGAGGTCAGTTTCTGCGTGATGCGGATGGGTTTGCCGGTCAGATTCTCAGCTTTGAAATCGAGCCGGGCGGTTTGTTCATCGAGCCCGATGACAATATTTTCCCCCACAGCCGAGTCGCCCTTGAATTGCACCCGCCCGTTTAAGCCCGCCCGCAGGCCGTTATAGGTCGCCCGGATGGAATCGAGGCGGATTTCCCCCTGCTGAACGAGAGTCTGGATCCGGTCCGGGGACCCTGCCAGTTGGAATTCAGCGCCAATCCGCCCCTCCGGATTCATCTGGCCGTAAGCGCCCAGCAGCTTCTGCGGCAGGGCCGACAGCAGAACATCCATGCCGGTGGGCGGAAGGACCGCATGCAGGTCCAGGACCGGACGGGTTTTGTATGCGGCGATGGTTCCGGACATCTGAAGGGGGATCCCGTTGATATCGGCTTTGGCCTGATTGATCCGGATGTTCTCAGAGCCCGTATCCACGGCCCCATCGAAGGTCAATCCCAGGCGCCCGTTTTGAATCGGCGCTTCAGGCATGGCATCCAAAGCCAGATTGATCCGGCCAGCCTTGATCTTTCCGGAAGATGACAGTGTGTTTCCCTCCCGGCTGACATTGATGTCCAGATCAAGTGTCATGGATTCAAGCTTGCCCGGAACCTTTCCGGCAAGGTAGGGCGCAAACTGGTTGACATCGAGGTTTTTGCCGGTCACGTGGGCCTTGCCATTGAGCGTGTCCGGATTAAATGTGCCTTTTATGGAGATGGGCGCCCCGTTCAACTGGACTTCAAATTCAAAGGGAAAGGCCTGCTGAAGGGAAATCTGATCGGCGGACAGATTGAGTTGGGTCAAATGGTATGCGTGCTCCCCCGGCCCCGCGGAATGGTCTATAAAATCGAGGCGGCCATTTGAAATCCGCATTTGATTGACGTTGAAATCAAAGGACGGCCCGCCGCCGGGCCCGGGAGACGGTTGGGGCGCCTTTTCCGGCTGGGGCTTGGTTTTCAAAAGATCACTGAAGTTGAAATCCCCGTTTTCAAATCTCACCACCCGGATCTCGGGGCTTTCCAGGCGGGCTTCATCCAGGACGATGCGCTTTTTCAGCAGGGGCCAGAACTGATATCGCAGCACCAGGGCGCTTGCGGCGATAAAGGTTTCTTTTCCGTTTTGGCTTTTTACCGCAAAATTCTTGATCCCGATTCCCGAAAAAATATTGATGCGGATATCACCGATTGAAACGGGCCGATTCAAAGCCGCCTCCGCCCGGGGAATCACCGCCTCGCGCACCCTTTCAGGGGTGATGATGATTTTGGCGGCGATAAACACGACCAGGACGAATATGCCGGCGGCCGCAATCAATGCGGCAAGAATTTTCAATATTTTATTCATCGCTGTCCTCGTCAAATTTCAGAAACACACCTTACATCAGCGCAGCAAACGACCTGACCTGTTTTAAGCAATGGGTTCGAATTCTTATTTCAGTACACCTGAAATGATGAATTGACGGATCACCTGGACATGGTTGGAGAGTTCCGCCATGGTTTTTTCATAACTTTCGGCCGACTTGAAGCGGGATTTTTCCCTTTCCTTCCGGGCCATGGTTTTTAAACGCTTGACCCGGGCCCGCATGAAACGGGCGGCTCCCCAGAGCGAGTTTTCAAGCGCTTCGGCCTGACCTTCCATGTAAGTCCGCAGGGTAAAGGCATGCCCGGTATGGCAGCGGAACCGGGGAACCGGTTCTTCATCCACCTTCCATAGAACACCGCCGCATTCCGGACACGTAAACGAAGTTTTTTGCCCCTGTTTTTCCATATTGTCCAGGTTCGGGACCGCCTGTTCGGAAATTCTGATCTCTTCCATGATGTCCTCCGGGACGGGAAGCGGTTCACCCGCCGGCCGGCCGGAAAGGATCGGCAGCATGGATGCCATCTGGTCCAGCGGGAGAATATGATCCACCTGCACATCCCGGATGGCATTTTCGGGCATTTCATGGGCCTCGGCCTCTGCAGGATCCTGGGCCACGGCAATCCCCCCGCATCGCTTGACGGCATGCAGTCCGTTCACCCCGTCATCCAGGTACCCGGTGAGGATGACCCCGATCACCCGTGTCGTGTGAAAGGCGGCCGCGGACCGAAAGAGCACGTCGATGGAGGGGCGCGCCCTATTTTCCCGGGGTCCGGCGGAAAGCGACATGTGTGCTTCGTTGAGGATGAGGTGATGATTCGGCTGGGCCACGTAAACCAAACCCGACTCGATTTTTCGGCCGTCCTCGGCCTTTACGGCCGGCAAGGACCCTTTTTCGGAGAGAATCCGGTCCAGGATGCTGTCCACGTTGGGAGACATGTGCTGAACGATGAAAACTGCGGCAGAAAGATCCGGGGGCAGCCGTGAAACCAGGCGGGAGAGCGCCTTGATGCCTCCAAATGAGGCACCCATTACGATGATATCGTGATTCGGCCTGTTCATAAAACCCCACCGCTGCAGATAATAAAACGGTTGTTTCCCACGATGATGTCAAAGATTCCAATGTTTTCATTCATTATCCGCTTTTGTCACCGGCAGGAAAATAACGGAAGGACCTTATTTTGGGTTTTCCCGGACATGATTCCCGTTGGAAAACAAAAAAACCGCCTTGAATTTTGATGTGGGCTTGAAAAGCCGGAAAAATCTGGCTAGGGCCATCTTCGCGAAGGTCTATATCCAGAAATGACGCCTTATTATGGATGCATTGCCTTGCAGGCATGACTTGAAAACCGATCTTTACGAAACCGCCAACCTGATCTCTTCGCGGAGAATTGAAATACAGGGCTTTATCCAATAATTGCGTTCCCGGCCGGCCGCATATGGGCCGCAGACCCCATTGGCGCATCAGGGGTCATCCGTTAATGTAAATGAGGAAAAAGCTAATCTGGTTTCCGGACTACTCCAGTCAGAAATCCGGATTCAAAGTCCCCCTTTGGAAAAGGGGGATTTAGGGGGATTTGGCGCCTCCCGGGAGAAATCCCCCCCGCCCCCCTTTTCAAAAGGGGGGAGAAAAATGATTACTGGATTCTTCGGGGATAACCAGAAAAGTTAAAAAAAGCAATTATCTGAATAAAGGGAGGTTTTATATCATGAAGAAATATTTTGCCTTATGATGATGATAATGTTTGTCGCGGCCTGTGCTTCTCAGGGGCTGGAACCGGCGTCATCGGCTGAAAAAGTGACGGGTATGGAAGATGCGGCAAGAAATTCGGTTGATAATGTTCAAATGACCGTTCAAACCGCCGATTGGCCCGGATATGCCCAGATAAAGGAGAAGCTGACCCCGGTGCGGGTGATCATCAAAAATCAGAGCGGCAAGCCCCTTCGCATCTCCTATGACCAGTTTGCCCTGGTGGCGCCTGACGGGAAAAGATTTTCCGCCCTGTCCCCTTTCCAGGTGGACGTGAAGGTGGACCAGAAACCCCTGGTAGTCCCCCCCTACGGACCGATTGACAGTCCGCTGTTCGGTGCCGAAAGTTTCATGCTGGCGCCCATGTACTCAAAGCTGTATCCCGGCATGTCGCCTTACAACGGCATGTACGGGTATAATTCCTATTACGACAATCCCGATTACCGGAAGTGGCGGGAAATTCAGCTGCCCACCAAGGAAATGGTCGACCGGGCCCTTCCCGAAGGCGTCCTTTTAAACGGCGGAATGCTGGACGGTTATCTCTACTTCGAAAAAGTCACTGATGTACCTAAGGTAACGTACCGTGCAGACCTGGTGGATGCAAAAAACGGCCGCGATTTCGGGGAAATCCGGATTCCCTTTGTGGTGGACTGACATAAAAGATCGGTGAAAAAAGACCGTTTTCCATAAACTTCTTAGAGATCATCTGCATGAAATTCATACCCGATTTTGTCAAAGGGCTGTCCGGAAAGACGGCTTCTACCCCGGCGGATGACGGCCCCGAACAGTTCGAATCGGAGTTGCCGTTTGAAATCGATACGGCGGATGCCATCTCGAACATCCTCCCGCCGTCACGCCTGGGTTTGTTCCGGGAGATGCTGGCGCTGTTCGAGCTGCCCAAACTGGTGCTGAGATTTCCGGAACTGGCGCGCCAGCCCCGGGGAAGCGGACAGAAGATCCTGGTGATTCCGGGCTACAGCACGGATGACAAATTCACCTACCTGCTCCGGCTGTACCTGAAATTTTTAGGATACCATCCCATCGGCTGGGGCATGGGGGTCAACAATGGAAAAGTGCCGGCGGTGGCCTCCGCGCTGATCAAAATGGTGGGGGATGAATCCGATCATGGCAAACACCGGCTGATCCTGATCGGCTGGAGCCTGGGCGGCTACCTGGCACGGGAAATCGCCCGGGAAACGCCGAAATACATCAGCCAGGTGATTACCCTGGGCAGCCCGGTGGTGGGGGGTCCGAAATACACCGCGATTGCGACGGAATTTCAAAAGCGGGGGTACGATCTCGACGAGGTTGAAAAACAGGTGGAGGCCCGCGATAAAAACCCGCTCACCATCCCGGTTACCGCCATATATTCCCGGAATGACCATATTGTGGCCTGGGAGGCCTGCATCGACCAGGTCAATAAACAAATCCATCACGTGGAAGTCCAGACCACGCATTTCGGCCTCATATTCGCCCCCGAAGTCTTCATTGCTATCGCCCGGATTCTGGCGGCCGGCGCCGGCGGAGAGGAAAAAACGCCGTCCATCAAGAGCGCCAGGGCCCGTCCCGTGCTTACCGGCGGCAATGCGAAATCTCCCCCGGCAACCGCAGGATTGCCACATTCCCGTAAATGACGGACGGGATCGATCCCCTGTGACTCCCGCGACATCGCCTGCTTCCCGGAAGTCTTTGCCGAAGGGGGCAAACCGCGCCGGGCAAGTGCGCCCATAACGGCCCATCAGTGATATACATTGCCTTCTTTGCTGCAAATACCCGCATCAACCCATACGCTTTAAAACTTCGGTGGTTAAGATTAGGAAATGTTTGAAGGTCTCTTCAGAAAAAGTGAGGCAAACCTAACCACAAGGAGGAAATGATGAAAACATCTACGCGTATAAAGGCAATCACTGCGGCGATCACCGGGGGCTTTATCATCTGCTTTACGGCAGGTCCGGCTGTTTCGCAGCAAAACGGGAATCCGGATGCCGGACAGGGCCGGTTTCAGCAGGTGGATGACCAGGACCGGAACGACCAGAATGGAGGATTCTGGCAGCCGACCTGGAATGGGCAGGAACAGGAACAAGAGCGGCCCCGGGGATATTATTACCAGTATTACGGGGATCGAAACCAGCAGAACCGGAATGAACAGGGGGAATACCAAAATCGCGGCGATCAGGGCTTCTGGCCCTGGAACGGCGAAGGAAACCGGAACCGGCAGGAGCAGGAAGGGCGGGAATACCGGGAGCACAATCGCGGGTATTACGGCAATGAGAATTCCAACCGCGGGTATGACGAAAACCAACATCGCGACCAGGATCAGCCCCGTGGATACTATGGCGATCAGGATCCCCCGCAGGGCCAGGGAAACGGCCGCTACCCCTACCAGCAGGGCTGGTATCTGAAGCAGAATGATCAGAATAATCAGAATGGTCAGGACAATCAGAATGACGGGTTCCGGCCATGGTCCGGCGGACACGATGAAGACCCGCAGCAAACAAACGGGCAGGGTTATCCAAACCAGACCCGCGGCTACTACGGGGATCAAGATCAGCAGAATACGGGATACGGGCAGAACGCCTTCAACCAGGGGCACTACCCGCAGCAGGACAACCAGAACGGCGCCTACTACCCATGGAACAGCCAGAACCAGCAGGGCCAACCCGGGGGTTATCCGGACCATGCCCGGGGCTACTATGGCAATGAAGGACAGAACCAGAACAGCCAGGGAACAAACCAGGGCGGTGGTTCCTGGCCATGGAGCGGGGGGCAGAACCAGAACCAGCAGGGGCAGCAGGGCCAGGGAGATCAAAACCAGCAGAACCAGGGAACCGGCCGGCACCCCAACCAGGGGCAAAATCAGCAGCAGTAAAGGTATTGATATATTGATATTTTCCGGCCGGATAACCCGGCCGGAACACCCCCCTGGCCCCCCCTCAAGGGGGGAATTGTATTTGATAGGAATCCGATGCTTTGCAATTACTGGGAATTCATAGTGCTGCCGCTCTCGCTCCGGAATAACCTGGGATCACTATGCTGCCCCGCATGCTCTGTAATAACCTGGGAGTATTGTACCGCCGCTCTGTGACAATGGAGGGAATCGCCTTTTTATATGTATCCCGGAAGAAGGGTGGCCCGTGGCCCGTGGATTCTTCACGCTATACGATTCCCCCCTTGAGGGGGGTCAGGGGGGTGTTCCCACCTTGAGGGGGGTCAGGGGGGTGTTCTTCCTTGAGGGCGGCCAGAGGGGTGTCTCCCTGAAGAAAGGAAGCATGGCATAACAAGGCAAACACGCGCCTGATCAGAAGGTC
Source organism: uncultured delta proteobacterium (assembly GCA_963826785.1). Taxonomy (GTDB): domain Bacteria; phylum Desulfobacterota; class Desulfobacteria; order Desulfobacterales; family Desulfosalsimonadaceae; genus CAWGYD01. The sequence goes on along the minus strand of CAWGYD010000001.1, from coordinate 501,837 downwards.
AGATCCGGGCCCAACTGCCAGGAACGGATACTCTCGGGGTCGGACAGTTCCCATACCTTCCGGTGCAGGGCCGACAACAGGGCCGGATCGGAGAGGATTTCGCCCTTTTCCGATGCGCTGAGCGACTGGGGCCCCTTGAGCAGCGCCTTGTCCCCCAGGTGCTTCCGGTAGACGGACGACCTGCCGGCATGGTGCCGCCCCCCGGGGGACATCCCCAGGTGCAGGGAATAGGCACCGGGATCCACGACGGCCCGGATAAAGCCGGCTGCCTCGGACTGGCCGGGCAGAGGACGGAATATGTCCCGGTCTTCCGGCACCTGCCGGTTCGACGGGGAAAGCGGCGCCTGCACGGCTGCTTCTTCGGGGATCACGAGCAGGCCTGCCCTCCGAAACCCAAGCCCGGCGCTTTTTTGGCTCAGCCAAACGGACAGGGGGATGGAAAGGGCCAGGGAAATCAGGATCGGGGAGATCCACCAGAAAAACGAGCGGTTGACCATATACAGGCCGCCTCCCCAGACCATTGCGAAAACCGTCTCCCCCCAGTGAAATTTCAGGGCCTCGCCCCAGGAAGTCCCCACATCCGCCCTCTGCTGGGCTTCCCATGAAATCTGGCGGCCCACCAGGGTCAGGAATACGAACCGGGCATGAAACAGCATCCGCGTCGGCGCCAGCAAAGTGGAGATGACGATTTCCAGCAGGATGCCGGCCGCCAGCCGCCAGCTCCCCCCGTACAGATGCACCTGTTTCTTCTTGAACCGGATGTAAAGGAAACCGCACAGCTTGGGAAGAAAAAGCAGGATCGCCGTGGACGCCAGCAGCACCAGCGCCCACTGGGGTTCCCAGACCGGCCAGCTGGGAAACAGGCTCCGCCCGGAGGGGAAGTAATCCGGTTCCCGCAGGTTCCGGGCAGCGGCAAGCGCGGTGCTCGCCGCCAGGAACAGGAACCACAGCAGGGCCGAGCCATACGCCAGTGCCCCGTTTAAAAACAGCGCCCGGTGGGCCCCCTGGATTCCCCGGGTAAAGAGCAGGCGAAGATGCTGGAGGTTTCCCTGGCACCACCGCCGGTCCCGCTTGAGTTCCTCCAGTAGCGTGGGCGGCGGCTCCTCGAACGATCCTTCCAGGTCGTAGCCCATCCAGACCTCGTATCCGGATCGCCGCATGAGGGCGGACTCCACGAAATCATGGCTCAGGATATCGCCGCCCAGCGGCGGTCTGCCGGACAGCCGGGGCAGCGCGCAGTGGGTCATGAACGGCTCCACCCGGATGATGGCATTGTGCCCCCAGAACTGGGAATCCCCCAGCAGCCAGAAATTCAGCCCCGCGGCGAACATGGGGCCGTAGACGCTGCCGGCAAACTGCTGGGTCCGCGCTACCAGGGTCTGCCGGTTGACCGGCTGCGGTGCGGTCTGCAGGATGCCGATCCGGGGGCGGCACTCCATCATCCTCACCATTTCCACCATGGTTTTGCCGGACATGATGCTGTCGGCATCCAGTACGATGAGGTAGCGGTAGTTTTTGCCCCAGCGGCGGCAGAAATCGGCCACGTTGCCGCTCTTGCGCTTGGCATTGTTCCGGCGGCGGCGGTAATAGATATGGACCGGATCCTCTCTATGGCGGTATTTGAGCTCCGCCCACCCGATCTCCTCCCGGACCCAGATGTCCGGATCACCGGGGTCGCTCAGGATGAAGATGTCAAACGCGTCCCCCCGGCCGGTGGCCGCAAGCGATTGCACCGCCGCCGATATTCCGGCGGTCACCTGGTTTACATCCTCATTGCAGATCGGCATGATCACCGCGGTCCTGAAATCCCGGGAAACCGGGGCGCCTTGCCCCTCCCGGCATATCCATGAAATGGACCATTTATCGAGGCCTTTCATCAGCACCATCCATCCGGCCATGGCCGTCCAGAAACCCACCGCGATCCACGCGTAGAGTATGGCAAACATGAAAAGCACGGCGCCGTTGATGATCGGGGGCCCGTTTTGGGGAAGGACATAGGCCATGTACCCGGTGGCGATGCAGGTCGGCAGGAGGATCAGTATCAATAGGGCCAGGCGGCGCGTATTGGCCCTGCGTCTCCATTTTCTGCTCAGATCATCGGTTTCCATGTCGCTGTATGCTTTCAGATCAGGCTGTAAATCGCGGCCAGCAGGAGCAGAAATCCCGTATAGAAAAGGATCCAGCGGAGGCGCACGGATGCGGCGGTGCGGGAAAACAGTTTCCTCTCCAGCTTCTGGGGAACCATGTGGCCGATGTTGAGGGGCGGCGTGGGCGGAAGAAAAACCATTTCAGTGATCCGGACCATCCGGCCAACCGGATCGATCCGGTTTTTTCCGGCAAGGATTTGGCGCAGGGACTGCATGGCAAGCGAAACCGGCTCCACGCGGGGATCGGCTGCCATGCGGCCCCGGGTATTTTCCAGAACCTGCCGGGTCATTTCGGCCGCCTCCACCGGATCCATGTCCAGCGCATCCATGTAGATCAGCATCCGGTTGCGGGCCATCTTCAGACGGCCGTCGCGGGATCCGGAGCCGCTGCCGTGGTCGATGATTGCAGGGTTCATTATTACCATCAACGTGTCAGGGTGTCAGGGGAAGAACGTGTAGACCCAGGTCTCGGTCAGCACATCGTCTTCCAGGCGCATGAACGCCCTCAGATCCACCGGCTCGGCCTTGCCGGGGAGGACTTTCTCCAGCGCATTCTGCGCGTTGTCGTCGTGCAGGTTGAACACCAGTCGCCACCCATTGATAAACGGATTCCTCTGGACCCGCTGATCGGAGATGCCCGCCGAATCCCCCGCGGCAACCACCGCCTCGGGGTGTGCCTCGGAATCGAGTTCCCGGAGCCGGCCGCCTGCAAAATCGATCAGAAACGTCGCGTCCTGGTTGTCCTTGCGCGCGCAGTAGGTGCCGATCACGACTCCCCCGCCGTGCGGGCTGCCCGAAGGGGAATACCAGGTGATATCATAGGAAAAGGACAGTTCCTTTTTTTCCGCCGGCACGTCCGGCACCCAGAACGCCACGATGTTGTCGTTGACCTCGCTGTCGGACGGAATCATCACCAGTTCCACGTGTCCGCTGCCCCAGTCGCCTTTCTTCGGGACGATCCAGGCGCTGGGCCGCTTGTCGTAGCGGGATTCGAGGTCCTGGTAGTGGTCGAATTTGAGATCGCGCTGGAGCAGGCCGAATCCAGCGGGGTTCGGGGCCTCGAAGATCGACAGGGACAGCGTCTCGGGATTCTGAAGGGGCTGCCAGATCCATTCCCCGGAGGACAGCGCGATCAGCAGCCCGTCGGAATCATGGACTTCGGGCCGGAAATCATCCGCCGGACGGACGGCGGTGTTCTCTCCGTAATAAAACATGGAGGTGAGCGGCGCGATCCCGATTTTTTTCACCGGCTGCCGCTGAAACAGGCGGGAATCGACCGAAAAGACGGTTTTCTCCCCGGGCCGGATGACGAACGCATACGCACCCGTGTAGCTCTTGGAGTCGAGCAGCGCATACAGGGCCAGTCGGTCGGCCTTCGCATCCGGCCTGACCAGCCAGAAGGATTTGAACACGGGAAATTCCTCCCCGGAATCCTGGCCGGTATTTAGCGCCAGCCCCCTTGCCGAAAGCCCGTACTGCTGATCCCGGGCCACCGCCCGGAAATAGGTGGCCCCGAGGAAAACGGCGACCTCGTCCTTGTACCCGGGATTGTTGATGTTATAGTGAATCCGGAAACCGGCGAATCCGAGGTCTTGCGGGACCTTGTCCTTAAACGGGTTCTGTCCGTAGTTGAACAGGTCCGGTGAAAAGGCGACCGGTTTTACATCCTTTCCGTCGATCACCCGGATGTCCACCGGGTGAGTGTAGAATGCGCCGGGATGGAAGAACTGGATTTCAAAGGGGAGGTTTTCCTTCCGCCACAGGCTGTTTTCCGTCTTGAAACGGATATCCCGCCACTGGTCATAGCTCATGTCCAGGAGAAACTGGGGGACGGTGTTGCCGGGCGGATCAAATGGCGCTTTCGACATCCCGGCGGCAATCTTGATCACGTCATCGAAACCAAAAGGCTTTTGGCCGGCATCGGGGTTTTCACCGCCGACAGCAGAAGCCCGGGATACAAACAATCCGAGGACCAGTATGCAAAACCAGAGGCGCAAGCCTGTTTTTAACCGCATATTCATATTATCTAATGAAGATCAAGTCAGTCGATGATTGTTGACTCCCAAACTATAGGACCATTTTTTAAACCCTGCTACCCGTCCGCACCAAAATCCGACTGGCCGCTTAAGGGGACGCACCCTTCTCCTTGCCTTCCCGTGCCGCGTCTCGAGGATCCGCTTTAAGGCCGGCAAATCCGCTGAGGCGTTTTTTGTGCCTCAGAATCTGGCGATCCAGTTGATGGATCAGGATAACCGGTCGAATAATAAAGTAGCCGGCAAACCCGAGAACGATGATATTGAGCAGTGCAAAAGGGATCACCAGGTGCAGAACCTCCACCCATCGATAGTACCTTGAGGTGGCGATCAGAAAACCGAAAACGGCGATTTGTGCGACAATCGTAGTGATGCCGATCCGTACCATCGAAAGTGCTGTTCTTTTTTCCTGCAGAAAGGCCAGAATCGCATCCACGATAAGATTCTCATTGTCATGGCTGTTTTTCATTTTCATGAAAATTTCCCCACCGGTTTTGAAAGGCCAAGGCCGCTTTGCCGCCTTTCGAGCCGATGCGCTGAGGGTGCGACCGTCTGCTACCAGGCCATCATCAGGATTCGCAGGCCCACAATCCCCAGGGCCATCGCCAGAATTCGAATGATCCAGCCCCCCCGGACTTTCTCGGACAGGCGCGCTCCTATCTGGGCGCCTATCATCACGCCAATGGCCAGGGCGATGGTTCGATGAACGCCATGGGCGAAGGTCCCGGTCAAAATGTGAACGATGGTGCCTGTCAGTGCCATGATGGCCAGAATGAAGTGGGACGTGGCGGTGGCGATGTGTATGGGAAAATTCAAGAGATATGAGAGCGCCGGGACATGAATGATGCCGCCGCCAATCCCCAAAAAACTTGAAACATAACCGACAATGGCGCTTATCGCCATTCCGATCCCCCAATTGTAGTTATACTCATATGTTATGCCATGAACATCGATCAGCCGGCGCATTGCCCGGAGACGGTTTGTCCGGACGGGTTTCCGGCCGGTTTTGTCCCTGCGGGGCTGCCACCCCAAAAAGGCTGCGGCCGCCAGCAGCGATATGGCAAAAATGAAATCGAACAGACGGCGGGGCACAAACGAGGTGTTCAAGGCCCCCAGCACGGCCCCCGGTATGGTCGCCATGGAAAACATCAATCCCGACCGATAGTCAATGCGTTTCAGCAATGCATAGGCTTCCGACCCCGACATCGCGTTAAAAAATACCACCGCAAGGGAGATACTCGTCAGCAGATCGGCGCTCTGGTCCGGGTAGAGCAGCAGCAGCACCGGCATCAACACAAAGCCCCCGCCTGCGCCGATGAGCGTCCCGTAACTCCCCACCGCAATCCCCAAAGCAACCAGGCCCAGATAATGTTCTGCATTTAAAAAACTCATCACCGACCTCAAATTTTTGAAAGCATTCCGACCAGGAACAGGAAACCGGCGAGAAAAATAATGCAAAAAACTGGAAAAAGCGTCTCCCGCAACACGAAATGATCGAAACAGCTGTTTTGACCTGAGGTTGAAACGATTCACACTCAGGCCGACAGCGCCGTCCAGAGCCACCGCAGCACTAAAAACCCAAAATAGAGTGCGGCGATCATGAAAAAAGCCAGGACCGCAAGAACGGACCAGACCATCCGGCGATTCCTGGCGAGGGCCGCGCTGGGGGAGGCGGCATAATCCCGGACGATGCGGGCATTTTTCATGTTCGCCTTCCATGTCAGGTCAAACAGGTCCCCCGCCAGGGGAATGACGCCGACGATGGTTTCCACGGCCACATTGAACACCATCCTTGAGATGAGCGTCAGCGGCAGATGCGCCCTGGCGGCTTCGGCAATGATATACAGGGACAGCAGCGCGCCCACGGCATCCCCGATGCCGGGCACGAATCCGATCAGCGGATCGATCCCGATCCGGTAGTCGATGCCGGGAACCCGGATTGAATTGTCCAGCAGCCAGGCCACCCGATTGAGCCGCTCCAGGGGGATATTTTTCCGCGATGCATTCATCGGATGACCCTCAACAAATAAAAATGAACGTGCGCATCCATATATCTCCATCAGCGCGCCTTGACGCCACATTCTCAGCCCCTTCCCAAAGGGAGCGCGGGGGGGATGGATTTGCTCAGTGGCGCTGAAACTCTCACACTTTATCTTGAATCCGGGCCGGGCGGAAATAAGGGAAAATCCGTATTTTGGCCCGACAGCAACATCATTTCAATATGGGCGCAACGCATCAGATGGGGGGCACAGTCATGCCATCAAAGATTTGATTTTCGATGAATTACAGGCTATCCTCAACAAAAGAATCCCAGGCAAACCCGAGATCCCACACCCCAACCAGAGGAGGAATCATCCATGCCGTCGTCCACCCAGCCCATGACCGTAGAAGAAAAAGAACGTTTCAATGTCCTGAACAAGGAAAATCTCGAATTTTTGATGAACCGCTACAACCACGTCAACCGCTGGGTGATTGCGGACATGGTGCGCCGGACCGCCTACCACTACCCCGACAAGCCGGCGCTGATCTTCGGTGAACAGACGCTGACCTACCGCCAGCTGGAGGAGGCCGCCAACCGGACGGCAAACGCCCTTGCCGGGCAGGGCATTACAAAATATGACCGCGTGGCCATCCTGGCCCACAACACCGTGCACCATGTGCTCACCTGGCTGGGCTGCTGCAAGATCGGCGCGGTTTACCTGGCCATCAACTACCTGCTGCGGGGCAAGGACATCACCTACTGCATCAACCACTCGGAAAGCCGGCTCTTCGTCGTGGAAGACGCTCTTTACGGGCTGGTGGAAGACGTGCTGGACCAGATGCCCACCGTCGAGACGCTGGTGTGGTCCAACCAGGGCGCCGGGCAGCCGCCGGTGGACGGCCGGTTCCTGGATTTCGATCCGTGGGTCGCCGCCGCCACCGCCGAAGCGCCCGACGTGCTCCTGCACATCGAAGACCCCTGCCAGATGACGTATACCAGCGGCACGGAATCGCTGCCCAAGGGGGTCATCATCTCAAACCAGGCCCTGCTGGCGCAGTACATGGGGGCCATCATCGACGGCGGCTATGAATCCGCCGACATCAACGTCAACGCCCTGCCCATCTATCATTGCGCCCAGCGCGACGTCTTTCTCAACCCCATTTTCCTGACCGGCGGCACCAACATCCTGATGGCCCCGGACATCGGAAAGATCCTTTCCACCATCGACCGCTATCGCGCCAACATGTTCTTTGCACCGCCCACCGTGTGGATCGGCATCCTGCGCCATCCCGATTTTGCCAAATACGATCTCTCCTGCCTGACCAAGTGCTATTACGGCGCCTCCATCATGCCGGTGGAAGTGTTGAAAGAACTCATGGAGCGGCTGCCCGGATGCAAGGTCTATAATTACTACGGCCAGACGGAACTTGCGCCCTACCACACCATTTTAAAAGCACAAGACGCCATGACCAAGCTGGGGTCCGCCGGCATGGCCGGCCTGAACATGGAAACCCGGCTGGAGGATGAAGAATTCAATCCCGTGGAGGAACCCGGCCTGCCCGGCGAAATCTGCGGCAAAGGGCCCCATGCCATGATCATGTATTTCAAGGACCCGGAAAAGACGGACGCGGCCATGCAGGGCGGCTGGTTTCATTCCGGCGATATCGGCGTGATGGACCAAGACCGCTACATCAGCGTGGTGGACCGCAAAAAAGACATGATCAAGACCGGCGGCGAGAACGTCTCCACCCGGGAAGTGGAGGAGGCCATTTACCTGGACAAGCGCGTGGAAGAAGTCGCGGTGGTGGGCGTGCCCCACCCCAAGTGGGTCGAGGCCGTTGCCGCCGTCATCGTTGCGCGCAAAGGCCAGACCATCAGCGAAGAAGAAATCATCTCACTGTGCAAAAAGGAGCTGGCCGGCTACAAGGTCCCCAAGTCCGTGGTCTTCGTGGATGCCCTGCCCAAAACCCCCACGGGCAAGATCCTCAAACGCACCATGCGCAAAAATTTCCAAGACCTGTTCGAGGCGTAAGCAAAAACCTAAAAACAGACCGTCTCCGCCAGCCATTTCCGCTCTGCCAGGAACACGGGGCACACCCGCATATCGGGTGCGCCCCTTTTTTTTCTCCCTTTTTCTCAATCCTTTCGCAATTCAGGTCTTTTCCGGCACAATGGCATACCGGCAAAATAGACACGACAGATTGACGACGTCTCAAGGGCGCGGCCGAACACGCCTCGGAAAGTCGATCCTTTGTCGTACGGGAGTTCAGCATCGGTTTTCCAGCCGGCAGGTGAAGCAATACCTTTCGAAAAGCATAGAGCCTCCTGGTGTTGATTGGATGTATTTTGAAATCGGACGTATGAGCGTGGATTGTGATCCGGGGGGGACACCCCCCTGCGCCCCCCTCAAGGGGGGAATTGTGAAGGGGGGGTTCTTCAAGGGGGATAGTGGGGGTGTGCCTCTCACCGGGGTCGTTGTGGGGGTGCTCCTCTCACTGGGGTCCAAGTGGGGGTGCACCTCTCACGGGGGGAATTGCAGGGGTGCTCTCCTTTCGGGGGGGAATTGTAAGGGTGCCCACCTCAGGCGGACGAATTGTTAGGGTGCTTACCTCAGGGGTAGTTTTGGGGGTGCTCCCTTACAGGGCCCTTGCGGGGGGAATCGTGTGGGTTCAGGCGGATATCATTTCTGCGTATTCGATCCGGCGGGGGAACATGTGCATGGGGCCGGTGAGGGACAGGGGGGCGGGCTTTTTGAACCCGGCCAGGAGCGGGAGTTTGTGCAGCAGCTGCATGTAGCGGGTGGAGCGCTTGTCCGCGAACCGGTCGAGCACCAGGGAGACGGGGAACTGGGTCAGGGTGCGCGCGGAGTCGAACACGATGTACATTTTCGGGACATCCTTGTACAGCTGCAGGTAGGTGCCCACGAAGGCGGCGATGGAGCGCGACAAATGCAGGTACTCGCTCTTGACCACCAGTCCCAGGTGCTGGGTGTTGGACAGGAGATGGGCCACCACCTGAAGCCTTCGGCGCAGGCCGGGCATCCCCTCCCGGCTGAGCTGAATCAGAATGCAGCGGGACAGCGGCTTCACGTTCTTCTTACGCAGCGTCTGGGCCAGAGTGGCGCGGATTTCGGCTTCGCGTTTTATGTTCTGCTCGGGATTGGAACTGATGTTGATCAGGGCGGTGGTCAGCAGATCCACATCCGCGGACAGTGCGCCGTGGATATAATCCCACAGGGGTTTCCATTTTTCCTTCAGGTCGACGCAGTTGCCCCAGTCGGCAAAATACATGTCGCCGCAGGTATCGAACAGGACGTTTCCCGGGTGCAGGTCGCCGTGAAACTCCTGGTACACCAGGGCGTGCAGGCAGATGGTGTACAAAAAGCGAGAGGCGATGTGGCGGGCGTTTTTCGCCCGGCTCTTTTCCGGGACATAGTCCAGGATACGGGCGATGCTGGTGGCGTTTTCGATATACTCCATTTCGATGATGCGTTTTGACGCCCGGAATACTTCCGGGACATGCCAGATGAGCGAATCCCGGCTTCTTTCGAAAAACCGCCGCTGGTTTTCGGCCTCCTGGGCAAAATCGATCTCCCGCTGGAATCCCTTGACGAATTCTTCCGCCTGCTGCTGCAGGGCTTCCAGAAACGGGGCCAGCTTGGAATGGGGCGCCCAGTAATGGCTGCTGATGATGGCCACGCCCAGCACCGTCCGGCCCAGGGTGAATTCCCGGTCCAGCCCGTTTCTGCTGATCTTGATGATCACCGGCAAAAGGACTTCCTCCCCGTTCTTGACCATCGGCTTCTTGGCCAGGTACACCGATCCGATGGACCCGGACTTCAGGGGCCGGTCCACATCGAAGTCGAAATAGCACTCATGGGGCTTTTTCCCGAAGCATTCCTCGAAGGCCGAGTAGACTTCAGCGGCGCTCATGGGCGGCACATCCTCCTGGAACACCTTGAGCTCCCGGGCGATTTCGTCTGGCAGAAAATCGGAACCGGCCGCGGCCACCTGGGCCATCTTGATGAAAAACGGTCCGAATTCGCTGACCATGGCCGCCACGATCCGCGCCTGGGTGGCAAAGTCCTTGGGGTCTGTGGCGAAAAACGGCTTGATGTAGCGAAGGGCGCGGATCTGGCGGCGGATGATGGCCAGGTCGCCCCGGACCAGGCCGAGCCGCCCCCCCAGATCGTTTAAAATGGATTTGTTGAGCCGCCGGGTTTCCTTGATGATGTTGATGATGTCGGTGAGCAGGGGTTCATAGCAGCGCAGGATGATCCGGACGATGTCCAGGTTGAGCTCCACCAGCCCTTTGAGTTCGGGTTCGCTGAACAGCTCGTCGAAGAAGGACCAGAACTCGTTGACCACCATCTCCGGGACCTTTACGGGGCTCCGGAGCAGGATCTGGTCCACTACGTAGCGGATCAGCTTTTCCGTGGACTGCTCGTTGGGAAGGATGTTCTTTTTGCGCAGAAAATCGGTGAGCGTATGCCCCTGTCGGGTGACGGGGTGCTCATAGAGGGCCGCAAAGATCGAATCGATAATGGCGGAAACCTCTTCCACCGTGGCGTTTTCCCGGACGGCCAGCACCCGGGCCAGCGGCAGAAAGGCGCGGGTCACGTTCAGGCTGTGCCAGGTGTAGAGTCCGGCTTCCTTGAAAACATGGACAATCTGCTCCTGCAGGAGTTCGATTTGGGAGCGCTTCTTTTTAGAACCCATGAAACCGTTCGTCCGAATTTCTCAAGAAGGGTTGAAATCCCGGAAGCCGCGCCGGGTCTGGCTGGTGTGAAAACTAATGGTCAGCTTCATGGCTATCAAAAATCGGAAAAAATGTCAATTTAAGGATGACGAACCTGATAGGCCATTAAATACCAAGGTTCGTCTCCCCGGTGCAGGCCGGGGTCCAGAACCGATTGGAAAAACTGGATTCCGGCTTGAAGACTGCCCAATGACAATTTGAGTTTCACAATCATTAAAAAGCATGAAAATGAATTGCATCGGAGCATATCTCATGCTACGTTTTTTCCAAGATTTTTCTTTTAAACTACGAATACTTGCAATGTCCGGAGGTCCGGATGCCGGGCTGTTTCAGATCCATAAAGGAATCATGATCGCAGAAAAAACCATCATTAAACACCATCATCACGGTCAGATCGAGCCGGATGCCGCCGATATGCAGCATGCCAGGCACCTGCGACTGCAGCGTTTCGGCATCGCTTTTTTAACGTATGTCATGGTGACGCTGACCGCATTTTTAACCACACAGCTCGGCCTGGGCCAGATTTCCCCGATGCTGTGGGTGATGGTGATCGGTGTGGGCATTTTCAACAACCTGCTGTTTTTTTTCCTGCTCTATTCAGGCATCAGCCTGCGGTTTGCCGATCCTTCCCTGACCTGGATCCAGATCCTGTTTTCAGGCATGTGGGGCATTATTCTTCTGCACGCCCTGCCGGGCATCCGCCCCGTCGTTCTGATGTTTTACGTGCCCGCTTTCTGTTTCGGCATGTTGCGCCTTTCCCGCCGACAGTACATGAATGCCGTGTGTTGCGTGATGGCACTTTATGGAGGGCTGCTATCCATCGAATACCTGCGGGAGCGCCCCGGATTCGATCCGGAATATGAAATCTTCGTATTTGTGATGTTTGGTATCCTGCTGACCTGGTTTGCCCTTTTCGGCGGATTTATCTCCACCCTCCGGCAGCGCCTCCGCCACCAGAACCGCGAGGTTCGCAAGGCTCATCAGAAAATCCAGTCCGAAGTCGAACAGCGGATAAAAGCCCAGGACGCCCAGCAGAAACTCATCGAAGAACTCAAACACGCCCTGGCCGAAGTCAAAACCCTGAGCGGTCTGCTCCCCATCTGTGCCTCCTGCAAAAAAATCCGGGACGATTCGGGATACTGGAACCAGATCGAATCCTACATTACCCATCATTCAAAGGCAAAATTCAGCCACGGCATCTGCCCGGATTGCGCCCGAAAACTTTATCCCGATTATTTCAACCCTGAGTTCGAAAATCCCGAAGACAAGTCCGAAAAGCACTGAAATTCAAAAAAACACGATGACCCGGCCCGCGGGCTTCGATGATATCGTCGAAGGAATCGCAGATTTTTGCCTCCGTTGCACCCATGAAATCGGCGATAAGCACTTTCAAAATCCCGACGGTACGCATGCGTACATGACCTGCAGTCCGCTCCTACAGAATTCACCCCATTGATGACCGGCACCGCGGTGCACAGATTTCATCTCAAGATGGAACCACACCGGACCGATACATTTTTCAACTTTCGACATATGCAGGGAGGAGATAGAAATGGAAACCAAGAAAAACACAACTCGTCCGGCAGGCAAACCCGCCCGGCCCGGCATCATCAACGGTCTGGATACCTATGCGCTGCGCGGCACCCTTGACAAGATACGGCAAGACCCGGAAATTGCCAGATTTCAGTTCCGAGCCATGAATAACTGGATCAGTGGTGCCCACAACCGGGCCTCCGTCAAGGATTTTTACGGCGCCCTGCAGGAGGACGACACGCGATCGGCCATGAACTTCAGCGAGGATGAACCGCCCGTGCTGCTGGGAGAAAACCAGGGTCCGAACCCGGTGGAATACCTGCTGATCGCCCTGTCCGGATGTCTGACCACCGCCCTGGTCACCCATGCCGCGGCCAGGGGGATTCAATTGAACGGGGTCAAGTCACGGTATGAAGGGGATATCGACCTTCGCGGATTCCTGGGCCTTGACGATGATGTGAAAAAGCAATACGAGGCGATCCGGGTCTACTTCGATATCGATGCGGATATTTCACGAGACGAAAAGCAAGAGCTGATCCGGATGGCCCAGCACTATTCCCCGGTGTTCAACAGCATCAAGGACAGCACCCATGTGGAGGTGAAACTGGAAGCGGAAGCAGGAAAAACGCTGCATTGACAGAGAAAGCAGGATAATGCTTTTTTTCACTCTTTTCTCATTGCAGGATCCGGGACGGCCGGTTCCGCGGACAGTGGGCCGCTTCCTTTTTCTGATGGTTGCTTTGTGCGCCATTCTCATCAGGGTAAACGGCCACGCGGCTGCGGCTGACCGGGTGCCTTCGATGCAGGTCCGTGAGCCCCCCGGCCATGAGATTGCGCGGCTGGAGCAGACGGTTTCGGCCGGCGGGATGCAAACCGGGAAAAATTATTATCACCTCGGACAGGCCTATTTCCGGGACGGCAACGTGGGACGGGCCATTTTGAATTACCGCCGGGCCGAGCGCTACATCCCAAATGATCCGAACCTGAAGCGCAACCTCGAATTTGCCCGGAGCCAGCGGATCGACAAATTCGGAGAAGCACAGAAACACAGACTGTTTGAAGCCCTTCTGTTCTGGCGCCACGATTTTTCGCCGGAAGCGCGGGCGCTCTTTTTCTCCTTCGGGTATGTCATGTTCTGGGTCACTTTTTTCGTGTGGCTGACTTCTGAAAAAATCGGCCGACCCTTTCTGTACGGGGTCTGCTCCATTCTGATCCTATTTCTGGCGATGTTTGCAGCCGAGCACATCAACCGGATCCGGCATCCCGCCGGGGTGATCCTTGCCGATCAGGTGGTGCCCGGGAAAAGGGATGGCATGGAATATCCGGACAGTTGCAGGGCGCCTTTGCACGAAGGGACGGAGTTTCATGTCATCGAAGAGCGTGGAGACTGGTTCAGGATCCGCCTGGATGACGGACGGGCGTGCTGGATCCAGAAGCGCGCGGCGGAGCTGGTCGTGCCGCTTCCCTCCCCTGCCGGTTAACGTCGCCCCGTTTTTTTCAGGTTTCATAAATGAAGCAGTCCCTCCCGAAAGCGCGCTTCTGGACGAAGCGGCAGACGTTGTGCACGGGAATGCCGCCGGGGGTGGCCCCCCGGGGGGAGCCGTGGTGGGCATGGCCGTGAAAAATGACATCCACGCCATGCCGGTCCAGGGCCTCGGCCAGAAGGGAGGCGCCCAGAAAGGGGAAGAGTTCCGGAGCCTCGCCAGCCAGCGTTTCGGGGATGGGCGCGTAATGGAGCACGGCGATTTTGTGCCGGGTTTTAATATAGGTGAGGGTTTCCGCCATTCGTTGGGCCTCATCGATTCCCACCTGAACAAAAGCTTTTAAAGCCTTTTCGCCAAAAGGCTGAATGCGAAGGTCGCCAAACCCGCCGCAGAACCCTTTCGTACCGATGAACGCGACATCTCCGGTGATGTAAGCGGAGGCATCCAGCACATGGACGCCGGCAGCCTCCATCATCATGTGCAGGGTTTCGGCATGATCCTCCTGGTGGTCGTGGTTGCCCAACACGGCCACCTTGGGGAGGGAGATGTCTTTGAGCAGCCCGATGAGGCTTTCTATTTCCTCCACACGCCCGACGTTGGTCAGATCCCCAGCCATCACCAAAATGTCGGCGCAGCGATTGATCTCGGTAAAGATCCGCGCCAGTTCGGATCTCGATTCCCGACAGCAGTGCAGGTCTGCAATGGCGGCGACTCTCATAGAAGGTCTCCTTTTTCGCTTACCAGGGGCAGGTCTTTACCGTAGTCTATATATCCCCAATTCTTTACATCCATGGCAAATCCATCCGGGTCGAGCAGGGCGCCGCGAAAAGCGTCTTTTGCCGGCCGGCTCTTCCAGTCCTGCCGGATTTTCGTGAAAAGATCTTCCATCAGGCCGGTGGGCAGATAATCGATATGGCCCGGATAGACAAATTGAAACAGCAGCAGGTACCAGAGCAGCAGGTCCCGCTCGTCGTCCAGGTAATCGAGTATCCGATGCCAGTCCAGGCGCCCCTCGAGGCTGCGGATCAAGTGCATCAGGTCGGCTCCGTCGAACCGGTAGGTCTTGACCAGGTGGGCCTTGGACACGAACAGCTCCTCCGGGGCAAGGACATGGGCTTCGACATCCAGGATCTTCGCCCGTCTTCTGTGTTGAAACCAGTTGTCTTCGATCCGGAACCGCTGGCGGTGAACGGCAAAAAGGAGATCCATGAAAATATCTTCGCTGTGCACCTTGGCCAGCCAGGCCCGGTCGCGGATTTCCGTGCGGTAGCCTGCATTTTCCAGCACGACCAGGGCTTTCTTCAGATCGGCCGGTTTGATGTAGATATCCAGGTCCTTGGTGTTTCGCATGATCCCCGTATACGCGTGGATGGCAAACGCTCCGCTCACCGCATAGGGGATGTCATTTTCGTTCATCAGGGACAACCAGTGGCAGAACACCTGTGCCTCCTGCGGGTCCAGTGTATTTTCTTCCAGCGGATTTTCCAGAGTTTCTGCATTGTTTCCATTTACAGCGCCCATTTTCATCGTTTACCGCCTTTTCGTTCAGGTATTTCCAAACACGCACCGGGCACGGACGACATCGTGCCTTTACCAAACAGTAAACCCCAAACCGGGATACGTCGAAACCTGACCGGTGCGGTTTGAAAACGCATGGCTGAAATCAACCGGGTTTTCGGGAGCCTGGACCAGATCATGTCCCATGGCTGATAAAATAGCCTCTCCTTTGCCTGAAAGTACATTTCAAGACTGCCCGCGAATACCGGGTGCGCCTGATTTATTCCATCGGCGGTTTGGATTATAAATAGTTTCCATAGATGGTTATCTATTTGGCCCCGGTGTTTTCACCCACCTGCCGTGAGGAGAAAGTGGAATTGCAGATCCTGTCCAGGCGTTCTTTTTTGAAAGAGATGATGCTTGCGGTACTGGCCGCGGGATTGAATCCGCTGCCGCTTCCCCCTGCGACGGCAGCGGAAAGGCCCATCACCAACAAGTCCCTGTATCATTCCATGCCGCATCGGCTGCTGGGAAAAACCCGGGAGATGGTGCCCATCCTCGGATTTTCCGGGGCGAAGCTGGCCGGCATGTCCAACGAACTCGCCGCGGCGGCCCTGATCCGGGCGGCCTTTGACATTCCGGGCAAGACCGTGCTCGACCTGGTGTGGGAAGAAGAGCGCGCCGTTCAGCTGGTCGCCTGGAACCTGGTGGATGTCAAGCGGGAAAACCTCCTGCTGGTTACGGGCACCGACGGACATGGGAAGTCCGCCTGCTTGAAGCAGCTCGAAAAGAGCCTGGACCTGCTGGGAACAGACTATATCGATCTCTGGATGATCAAGGAAAGCATCTATGAGGCTTCCCCCTCCCTCGTATTTTCAATGGACGGGGCCATCGGCGCCATCCTGGAGGCCAAACGAAAAAAGATGATCCGGCATGCCGGGTTGGCGGGATACCGGAATGCCGATTTCTTCATGTCCGCCATCCACGGGTTTTTTGATTTTGAAGCCGCCGAGATTCCCATGAACGGCAATGGGCGACGGTATCTCGAATTTGAACGGACCGTCCATCCCCACCTGCGGGCGCGCAATATCGGCACGATTCTGTCAAACCCACTGCCAGAAGGCCCGGACGGATCATACCCCTTGCCCGCAAAGGACATCCTGGGGCTTTTCTGGAGCCAGCTGATCAATGTGGCCGCCGTGGGGGTGGACTCGGCCGAGTCGCTTGGGGCCTATATTGAAATTGCCAATCGATTCATGACCATTCCGAGGGTGCTGCGGGAGCGGCTCCTGCCGAAACTCGATGCACTGGGGCAGCCCGCATAGCGAAAGGATTATCGTGGAAGGAACACTGGGATTTTTAAACCACCTGACCCTGTCCAGGACGCAGTTCGCCCTGACAGCGATCTTTCATATCCTCTTTCCGGTGCTCACCATCGGGCTGAGTCTGTTCCTGGTCATCATGGAAGCCATGTGGCTCAAGACCCGGGATGTGGCATACTATCATCATGCCCGGTTCTGGAGCGTTCTGTTCCTGCTCAATTTTGCCGTGGGGGTTGCCACCGGGATTCCCATGGAATTTCAATTCGGGACCAACTGGAATGCCTTTTCCAATGCCGGAGGGGACGTTTTCGGCCACCTGCTGGGATTCGAGGCGGGCATGTCGTTCATGCTCGAAGCCAGTTTTCTGGGAGTGATGATCTTCGCCTGGCACAGGGTCCCGAATAGCGTGCACATGCTTTCCACGGCCATGGTCTCTTTCGGCGCGTTCATGTCCGGGTTCTGGATCATGGCGGCCAATTCCTGGATGCAGTCGCCCACCGGCGGGTTCATGCAAAACGGCAAATTCCAGGTGACCTCACAGTGGAATGCCATCTTGAACCCGGCGGCCCCTTATGGCGTTTCCCACATGATCATCGCCTGCGTGGAGATTTCCCTGTTCGTTGTGGGGGCCATCAGTGCCGGATATATCCTCAAAAACCGCCACACGGCCTTTTTCCTCAAATCATTCAAGATGGCGGTGGTGCTGGCCATCCTGATCACCCCGCTTCAGATCGTGCTGGGCGACGGGGTGGGGCGGGAAGCCTACCTTCATCAGCCCACCAAGCTGGCAGCCATGGAATCTCACTGGGTAACCAACGACCGGGGGCGAGGGGCACCCTGGCACATCATCGCCTGGCCCCAGGCGGACCTGGAGCGCAACCTGTGGGAAATCAACATCCCCTATGGATTGAGCCTCATCGCCACCCGCTCCACCGCCGGGGTGGTGATGGGTTTGAGGGAATTTCCGCCGGAAGACCGGCCGCCGGTCTGGCCGCCCTTCATCGGATTTCGCGTCATGATCGTGCTGGGAGGCGCCTTTTTCCTTCTCATGCTATGGACCGTCTGGAAATGGTACCAGGGAAAGTTGAGTGTCGCGCAGGTGAGCACCCAGAGGCGGCTGCTCTGGTCCTGGATCATCGCCGCGCCCCTGAGCTACATCGCCATGGAAGCGGGATGGGTGGTGCGCGAAGTCGGGCGCCAGCCCTGGACCATGTTCGGGATGGTGCGCACGGCCGATTCGGTGAGCGATCTGCCGGCTGCCGCCGTCCAATCCACCCTGGCCACCTTCATCGTCTTCTACCTGGTCCTCCCGGTGGTCTTTGCCGTGTACTTCTACCGGATCATAGCCAGGGGACCGCTGTTTAAAGATCCCGGAACCAGGGCCGGACGCGCCGGCAAACGGGGGCAAAAGACATCATGAACGGTACAGAAGCTGTTCTGGCCAACCTGTGGATCGGCATTATCGCTTTTTTCCTGCTTTCATACGCCATCTCGGACGGTGCCGACCTGGGCCTGGGCATTCTGTCCCTGCTGTATCGGAGTGAGAGGGAACGGTCCATCATGATCGGCTCCATTGAAAGCACCTGGCACACCAACCAGACCTGGCTGGTCATCGTCGGCGGCATGGTGTTCGGTGCGTTTCCGCTCTTCTATGCCGTGGTGTTTTCCGCCCTGTACATCCCCATCATGGCCATGCTGTTTGCGTTGATCATCCGGGGTGTGGCGCTGGACTACCATGCCCATGCCCGGAGGAAACCGGTTGCCGGGTGGCTGTTTGCGGTGGGCAGCCTGCTGGTGGCCGTCACCCAGGGGTTTGCCGTGGGCGGACTGCTGGGCGGCATTCATGTGGAGGCGGGGCGGTTTGCCGGAAGCATCTGGGACTGGCTGACCCCGTTTAGCCTCCTGGTTACCGCGGGGGTGATCTTCGGCGATATCATGCTCGGCTCAAGCTTTCTCATCCTCAAGGCCGAAGGGCGGCTCCAGGCCCTGGGGTACCGGTATGCCTGGATCAGCGCCGCCTTCCTGCTTCCCATTTCCTGCGGCGTCTATTTGTGGATGTTTGTCAAATATCCGCATATGATCGACAAGTGGACCCGGACGCCGGACGTATACTGGGTCGCGGCCGGCCCCGCCCTTGCCGGAATTTCGGGGGTGCTGTATGCCTTCAGCCTCTGGAAACGGTATGAAACCCTGCCCTTCTTCTTCAATGCGGCAGTGATCCTGTTCTCCTTCACCGGGATTTCCCTTGCCCTCTATCCCTACATGATCCCCAACGTCATCACGTCCTCGGTCCAGATCATCCATTCGGCGGCATCGCTCTCCACGCTGATCTTCATGACCGTGGTCATGGGCGTCATCATCCCCCTGATCCTCATCTACAATGCGTACAACCAGTTCTGGGTGTTTCGCGGCAAGATCGGACAATACATCGAAGAGATAGAGACGGATTCGAAATAGAGCGCCTCCCGTCCGCCGGGCGATGAGGTCGGCATCGCCCGGCCGGACACCTTCCTTTAATTCCCCCCCTGGAGGGGGACACATCTTTTAATTCCCCCCTGGAGGGGGGACAAAGGGGGGTGTAGCGGCTTGCCGAACCGGAATGCATCTGATCGCAATGCACACCCCTTGATTCCCCCCAGGGCATACGCGCAAAATCACGCGCAGCGTCCCCCTATGAGCCCTCTCCGTCGGGTAGTTGAGCATTTCGTTTTCCTGGATTCCGGCTTAAGGACTGCCGGAATGACGGATCGTGATTCACAACTCTTTGTTATCTCTTAATTCCCCCCTGGAGGGGGGACAAAGGGGGGTGTAGCGGCTTGCCGAACCGGAATGCATCTGATCGCAATGAAACAAAAAAACCCCAATAACTTACTGTGGCGTATTTTGCTGCCTCCGGGTCTGTATCCAATACGATCTTTATGCTGCAACCGCTTCTACTCTTCGTTTACGGCATCGATGAACTGCCGGAGCCGGCCGAAATGATTGCGGGTGAAGTCGAGGGCCAGCCGGGGAAGGTGGCGGATATCTTTTTCGTCTTCTTCTTCCGGGTACGCTTCCGTGAGGATGATGTTGCCGCCGGGAGCAAGGATATCGGCAAAACGGGTTTTGAGGTCCTCGATGCGGGCCTCGGATACGGGGGAAGTGAGGCGCAAAACCAGGTGGGTGCCGATGTAGCGCAGGCTGTGATACCGGTGGTAGAACCGATCGATGCTGAAAACCGCATCCTCGATGCGATCCGCCCGTTCAAACAGGTGCAGGTCGGATTTGCCGATATATCCCCTGCCCAGCAGTTCCGATTCGACATACCCGACCCAGTCGGTCCAGTAGGTGCCGCCCGGTTCGTCCATCAGGATCAGGGGCATGGGGTTGCGCTTGCCGGTCTGGATCAGGGTGAGGGTTTCCATGACCTCATCCTGGGTGCCGAATCCGCCCGGGAATACCACCACTGCATCCGATTCCTTGAGAAAGGCCACCTTGCGGTTGAAAAAATATTTGTACTGGATGTTTCGCGGGCTGCCCTTGATGACCGGGTTGGACTCCTGCTCAAAGGGCAGGTAGATGTTGACCCCGAAGGAAAAATCCGGGCCGGCCCCCTCGTGGACAGCCCGCATAATGCCGGGGCCGCCGCCGGTAATCACGTGGTAGCCGGACGCCGCAAGCTTGCTTCCCAGATCCCGGGCCATCCGGAAGAGGGTTTCATCCGGCCGGGTGCGGGCCGATCCGAACACCGTCACCTTTCTGACATGGCGGTACTGCCCGAAAATCTTGGCGGTAAAGCGCATCTCCTTGACCGAGGTGTTCATCATCTTCAGATCCACCCCGCCGTCGTCTTCCTGGCCGGCCTTGAGTGATGCCAGGATCAGCTCCCGGACGATCCGGGGCCGCAGGATACCCCCTGCTTCCCGGATCAGGTCTTCGATGAGCCGGTCTGCCGGCCCGTTGTCCTGCTTGAAATTGAGTTTCATGGGTCCTCTTTCAAAAATATTATCGCTTCCCTGTTTCTCCCACATACCCCAATGCCATTTTGAACGCAACCGGACCGATCACCTGGTTGACCGCGATTACCGCCAGCACCACCGTTGTCAGACTCACCCCGATTTCCGGCAGCTGCCGCGCCGCCAGCTGGGCCAGGCCGATGGACACGCCGGCCTGGGTGATATAGGCCATCCAGGCGTTTTTCCGGAACGCCGGCGGATCGCGGCTAATCGTTGCTGCCAGGAAGCTTCCCGCAAAAAGCGCGGCGATCCGGATCGCCGCCACCGCCAGGGCCAGGGACCAGGCAGCTCCCAGTGCGGTAAAATCCAGGGAGGCGCCGGCCAGGGTGAAGAACAGCACGTAGATGGGGAGGGAATTTTTCGTCAGTACCCGGATCAGCTCATGCCCGGAGCTGCTGTGATTCCGGACGAAATATCCGGCGCTCATGCAGATCAGCAGCGGCTCCAGGTGGAGCGAAATATTGAAATGCCCATGCATGTACCCGATGAGCCAGACCGACACCTTGGAGACGGCGAAGGCGATAAAGAGAAGAAACAGCAGGAAATCATGCCCGATCCGTTCCTGATACAGGGCGATCCCCTTTCCCAGCATGATCCCCACCGCAACGGAGATGAGCATCTCAACGCCGGTCCCCGCAAGGCGCAGCAGATCCGGCCCGCCGCCGTAGAGCATCATCCGAAAGACCGATATGGCAGTGGTGAACGCCATGATGATCACCGCATCGATGGCGATGGTGACCGCCAGGATAATTTCCGTGAACGGTCCCTTTGCGCGGCATTCGTTGATCAGTGCAATCACGGAGGCGGGAGACAGAGAAACGCACAGCAGGCCGGTCAGGACGGCGAAAACCACCAGGGAGCGCATGCCCATGGAAGACAGAAGGCCAAAGTATCCTCCGGCCGCCACGATAAACAGCGGTATGACCGCCATGATTACCGCCGTCAGCAGCAAGACGCCGGCCAGAATTGCCCGGCTGCGTTTCCGGATCGATGCCAGGTGGAGTTCGGCCCCGGCATTGAGGGCGATGAAGCTTAAAGCAAGGTCATTTATGAGACTGAGCTTGCCGATCATGGCGGTGGTGAGAAAACCGCTCACGAAGGGACCTGCCAGGATGCCCGCAAAGATGTAGCCCGAGATCAGGGGCAGGCTGAGGATGTTGATGATCCGGGCGAAAACGAATGCCGACAGCAGGACGAACCCCAGCACGAATATGGCCGCCCCGCCGGCCTGGCGGGCCGATTCCATGTCCAGTTCAGCATACCCCAGCGCAAACAGGATCATCAGGCCGATGATCAGCGAATGGGCAAGAAGGTTCAATCGGTCGGATCGGGATATCATAAGCGGCGTTCAATATCTCGAGGGGACGCAAAGAAAGCCTTTTCATGAAACGTTTACATGCGGTTTTCCCTGCGCCCCTGCGCAACAATTGGATCAGGCCAGTTTTTTACCGGCGCCCGGGCCGGGGGCCACACCGTAGATTTCCTCTATGCGAAGGATGACCGCGCCCTTTGATTTCAGGGGGAAGCCCGCCTTGGCACTTAAGTCCTCGATCCATTTGGCGGTCTGGTCAAACCGTGATCCGCTGGTTTCGATGGTTACCGTGCCCTTGAGCTGATAGCCTTCATGGCCTTCCCAGAAAGTGACCGCGGCCTTGGGGTTTGCTTTCAGATTGGCCAGGGTCTTGTTGAAAAACTGGTCCGAAATCAGGACGGTTTCGTCGTCTATGATCTTCTTCGCCCCCACCGGCACCGCATTGGGGGTGCCGTCACCGGTGGCCGTGGACAGGATTGCAACCGCAACCTTTTCAAACATTTCTTTCATCCGCTGCGTCATTTGAGCCATTTTTCGAATCCTCCCGTGTAAAAAGTTTCTGGTTTTGAAAAAAAAATCCGACTCTGCTGTTTAACGTTTTTGCAGTAAGACGTTTGAAGCACATATCTCCTTTCCATGATCCTAATCCTTATCTTGATCTTGATCAAAGGATTACGATTTCCGCCTTCGCGGAAATGACGAAAATTCAGGTTTTTCAGACCCCTTGCGACTTTATCAAATCACGTCATGCCCTGCCCTGCCAAAGCGCATCCGCCATCACCGCCGATATGTTTCCCCCACATAGCCCAGCGCGAATTTAAAGCCGATGGGGCCGATGATCTGGTTTACGGCGATCACCGCCAGCACCACCGTGTTCAGGTACACGCCAATTTCCGGAAACTGCCGGGCCACCATCTGGGCCAGGCCGACGGACACCCCGGCCTGGGTGATATAGCCCATCCAGGCGCTGATCCGAAAGGCATACGGGTCCCGGCCGAAGGTGCCGGCAAGCATGCTTCCGGCAAACAGGCCGGCCATCCGGACGCCGGCTACACCCAGGGCGAGCGGAAGGCAGAGGGCCAGGGAAGAAAAATCCAGGGCCGCACCCGCCAGCGAGAAGAAAAGGACATAAATGGGCAGGGATGTGCGCTCCAGGGTTTCGATCAGGTAGGCGCCTTTCCGGCTGAAATTCTGGATAAAAAATCCGGCGCTGATGCAGATCAGCAGCGGCTCCAGGTGAAGCGATACGGCAAACCGGTCATGCATGAACTGGTCCGCCCCCATGGACAGACGGGTGACGCCGAAGGCGATGAACAGCAGGAAAAGCAGGAAATCATGGCCGATCCGGTCCACGTACACGGACATCCCCTTTCCCAGCAGCAGTCCCATGAGAATGGAGAGCACCACTTCGATGAACAGCCCGCAAACCGACCCGAGCTCCGGTCCGCCGCCCTGCATCATCATGCGCGATACGGCCAGGGCAATGGTGAACAAGATAATGATCAGCACGTCCTTGACGATGGAGACGGCCAGAACCGTGTCCGTAAACGGCCCCCTGGCCTTGCATTCGTTGATGATGGCAATTGCGGAGGCGGGGGACCGGGCTGCGCAGATGACGCCCAGCAGCAGGGCGAAAACAAACAGCGACATTGGCGAAAATTCAGCCGTGGCCGCAAAATGCCGCCCCGACGTCATCACGAAAGCCATGACCGCGCCCACCCCCACCACCGTCAGAAAAAAAATATTCAAAATGATGGACCGGCCGCGCGCCCTCAGCGCGGAGACGCGCAGTTCCGCCCCCGCGTTCAGTGCGATAATGGAAAGCGCCAGTTCATCAATCAGCTTCAGGCGGCCGACCATCTCCGTACCCAGGAAATTAGATACATAGGGGCCGGCCAGGATCCCCGCCAGGATGTAGCCGGTGATGAGCGGCAGGTCGAACGCCTTGACGATCTTTGCGATCACGAACGCGGCCAGGAGCACATAGCCCAGTGAAAAAATAATCAGCCCGCCGCTCTGCCGGGCCGAATCGATATCCACCTGCAAGAACCCCCAGGCGAACGCGCCCATCAGGGCGATAATGAGCAGGTAGGACACCAGGTTGAATTGTTTCGATGGCCAAACCATGTTACCCCTTCCGGAGCAGCCGGTTCATCAGGGCCGGGCCGGCCAGGTCGTTGAAGATGACTGCCAGCAGCATCACGGACACCACCGCACCGGTCATGGGATAGGGGAATCCCTGCTGAAAATCCCAGATGATGGCCAGCGACAGCCCCCCCTGCTCCAGCAGGCCCAGTCCCAGCGTGTTCGGATATCCCCGCATGGCCGGGGAAAACGAGGCGACGGCAACGCCGCCGAGCGCCTTCCCGGCCAACCGGATCAGGGCATATCCTGCAGCCATCGCCGGCAGCCAGATCGAATCCAGCTGCCAGGTGCTTCCCAGAAAGACCAGCAGCAGCAGGTACACCGGTTTTTCGATGCTGACCAGTGTGGAAAAAATCTTTTCTTTCTCCCGGGTGATGTTCACCAGGAACAGCCCGGTAAAAAAATTGGCGATCAGGGGGGAAAAATCCCTCATGGCCGCAATCCCGCTGAGCAGAATCACCATGCCGATGGTGATCAGGGCGAGTTCGCTCTCATCTCGCCGCTGGGCCAGGAACAGGATGAACAGCAGCAGGATTCCGATAAACGACACCAGGGCCACCAGGGTATCCGCCCCGAAGATCCGCCATGGGGAACCGGCCGCTGAATTGGCCGGAAAGTAAATAAAAACCGGCAGCAGCACCAGCATGGCCATCAGGCCGTCGATGCCGGCGATGTAGCGCAGCAGCCGGATGGTTTTGGCATTTTTCCCGGCGGTGTTGGGGGAAACCAGCGCCAGGCCGGTCTGGGCCGTGCAGGCCCCGGCGCAGGCAAAGGCGAAGGCGGCCACCAGGCGCGCGTGGACGGGGGCGTCGGAGATGACCGCCAGGGCGGCAAACACCCCGGCGAAGATGATGATCAGGGTAACGCCGCTTTCCACCAGGGCGCTTGACAGAAAAGAAGCGGGAAACCGCCTGAGCTTGGCGATTTCAAACTGGAAGCCGAACAGCAGTCCGATCCAGCCCAGCAGCAGCGCGGTTAAGGGTTCCAGACTGGAGCGGGTTTCCACATCGAGGATGTTCAAAAATCCGGGGCCGAGCAGAAGCCCCAGAAACAGAAATTCCAGCCCGGTGAGATAGAACTTGCGGGCGAACAGCGGCACCTTTAACCGGCGGAAGCTCAGGTGATAGCCGCTCACGGCCAGAAACAGCACCAGCAGGGAGGCAAAGAATATCTTCATGTGGGCATCATAACCCCTTTAATTCAGGAAATCCAGAGGCTTTGACGCGCGTCAAGGATTTGCCCGCCAAAACATAAAAACCCGGTCATGCGATTTGACCTGGAGGCGCCAACCGCATAAACCGGATTTTTATGTTGTCATCAGTGTCAGGGTTTTTAAAAAAATGATGGAACCATTCCATCCGCAATGATCACAAACCCCGGATTTTCGGCGGCAGCGCATGTAATGGCGATAGCCGGCCATCCATCCAAAGGCGTCATCTCAGGAACTCAACCGTTGCGCCCGAATCGATTTCCTTTAACCGTTTCAGGATATCCCGGGCCGAACCCGACCGGGACAGCTTGAGCAGTTCGTCCATCTTCTTCTCTTCGATGCGATGTTTATTCATCACCCGCTTCGTGTACGCTTTTTTCAGCACGTCCATCAGGTGATCCATTTCACAGGGCTTCTGGAGGTAGGAATAGGCGCCGCTCTGGGTGCACCCCACGGCAGAATCGATGTTGCCGTGCCCGGTGAGGATGACGATCTCCATACAGGGATGCTCCTTCTTGAGCAACCGGAGGGTTTCCTCTCCGTCGATGCCGGGCATTTTTAAATCCACCAGGGCGATGTCCATCGGTTTTTCCCGTGCCGCTTCGATGGCTTTCTGCCCCCGGTCTACGGCCGTTACGTTGAAATCCCGGGACTCCAGGCGCTTTCGCATGGAGGCGAGGAATCGCTCTTCATCGTCTACAAACAGCAGGTTGATTTTCTTGTTCCTCATGAACGGCCACTCCTTTAGTTGCTCCCGATCAGGCGGGTCTTGATATCCGTGTCGATCTTGGAGCGATAGTAATTGATGGCGGCGCTGTTGGACATGATCATGTCCAGCTGCCGGGTGTGCATCACCAGGTAGCCGAGAATCCGGAGCCGCTCCAGCATGTAGGTTTTTTCGAATCCCTCCAGCCGGGAGATGAGGGTATCGTCCCGGATCTCCACCCGGAAGCCGTGTTCGGAGAGGATGTCGGCGATAAACTGAACCCTCCGGGCCCGGCGGTGCTGATCGGCCGCCCCGCCCTTGAACTGGAAACTGATGTAGTTTTCCATGTCCCGTTCGCTGACCAGGGCCTCGACAATGGAAAAATGATACCCCAGACGAGAGGTGAAACTGCAGAAATTCTTCGATATCATGAAATAATTGCGTTCGGTAAAGGCCGAGCGCATCCCGGGTTCAAGCCCCCGGTTGGTGGTGGACTGAAACATCACCGAAGCGAGCCCTTTTCTGTCGATGGGGGGCGGCCCCTCCCAGGGGACGGCGATGATCCCTTCCCACAGGGCCTGCATGGGAATGGAGGCGATCTGGGCAAGGGTTACGTATTTGCCTTTGATCTCCTCGGTGAATCCGTCATCCAGGTTCAGGATCCACCACTGCATGGGGACCTTGTAATAAAGCTGTTTGCTGGAGCGTTCGGAGAAATTGTGCTCCTTTCCGAAGTTGAACATCTCCTGCACCGATTTTTCATGTGAAAAGCGCGTGATGTCATGGTAGGTGGCGCAGTTTTCCGGTTTGAACTCCGGGGCGTAGGGATCCAAAAGATTCAAGGGGACGATGAATTGGCTGACCTCCTTGAGCAGGTTGAAAACAGGGCTCCCCTCCATCCGGTTGACCGGCGTTTTGGGGACAGGCGGGGGGATATCGATCGTGCCCCTGTATATGGTGGTCTGGCCCGCATCCACGGTGATCAAGTCCCCGTTCTTGAGCTGCTCCATGATATCCTTGATGCCGAAAAGCGCGGGGACGTTGAATTCCCGGGCCACGTTGGCAAGATGGCCGGCAAAGGTCCCGTGCTCCGAAACCACTGCCGCGGCCTTGTTGAGCAAAGAGGCCCACAGGGGGAGCGCCTGGCGGGTGACCAGAATGGCGCGATCGGGAAAACCCATCATATCCCCGGGACTGTTCACCACAAACACCTCGCCGGAAGCGGCCCCCGGGCAGATCACCTCCCCCCCGGAGGCGATCACGTTCTGCTTCAAACCGGTAAGGGCTTCGGGGTACTCGATTGTGGATTCCGCCATCTGCTTCAACGGTCGGCACTGCAGGATGTAAATGGCGCCGTCCTTGTCGATGGCCCATTCGATATCCCGGGCCGAACCATAATACTGCTCCATCTGCAAAGCCAGGTCGGCCAGTGCCAGCGCCTGATCGTCGGTGAGGGAAGGGTCATCTTTTCCGGCGCCGGTCATCTCGAACCGGCAGACCCCCTCATCTGAAAAACAGGTGAACCGGGACTGCTTCTCTTTTATTTCCCGGTAGGTGAGCCGGAGACGGGGAGAACGGGCAATGATGAACAGGTCGCAGTTGATGCTGCCGTCCACCACCGCCTTGGGCAGTCCCCAGGCGGAGTTGATGAAAACGGAATTGTCGGCGGCATCGATGGGGTTTCTGGAATACATCACCCCCCCGGACCGGGCATCCACCATGGCGATGCATCCCACGCTCATGGCGATGTCCTCGTCGCGAATCCCCCGGTTCTGGCGATAGGTTATCGCATTTACTCCGTATTTGCCCGCGATGATGGATTTATAGACGCTCAGCAGGTTCTCATGGTGGACGTTCAGCTCCGAGCGGTATTGCCCGGCAAAGGAATTTTCCGGAGAGTCCTCCCCGATGGCGCTGCTTCTCAAGGCCATGGTGATCGGCCTTCCCATGCCGGATCGGAGGGTCGCATAGGATTTTTCAATTTCAATGGCGAGCTGCCCGGGTATATCGGCGGCCATGATCAGCTCCCGGATCTCGGTGCTGAGGGCGAAGAACGCCTCCATGTCGTTGAGGTCACAGGTGAGGCACCGCTTGTCGATTTCGTTCTGAAGGTCGTTGTGATCCAGGAAAAGCTGGTATGCCCGGGCCGTGATGACAAATCCACCGGGAACCCGCAGGCCTATCCGGTTGGCGATCTCTCCGAGGTTGGCCATCTTGCTTCCCACCAGGTCCGCCATGGTTCGATCGATTTCGGAAGGGGGATGATCAGCCGATCGTCCCTGGTTTCTCTTTTCTGTTCGATCCGGCTGCGGATTTCCGCGCAGATGGCATCGAAGCGCGGGTACAGGGCATTGTACTTTCCGCCGCTGAGTTGCTCCAGGTGCTTGAGCAGGCGCAGGATGTCCACGGTGATGGAAAGGCAGCTGGTCTTGACAAACGACATGCCGAACGGCTGTCTGCCCCCGAGCGCCTGTTCGATATCCGCCATGATCTCCAGGGCCTTGTTGTTGGCGTTCAGCAGGAGCTTGAAATTATGGTACCGTTCCTTGAAGTCGATGCGCAGCTCTTCCGTGTTGGAAGGCGCATCGGGCTTTTTCCTCCGGAACCGGCTTTTTAAATTTTCGATGAAGCTGTTGTCTTCAGCCATTTTATTCCACGGTCAACAGGCTTGGCCAAAAAGTCAAATCGCCAATATTTTGCATTTTGGATCAGGGGGACCGGCAATCCCGTCCCCCCTTTATTCATCATCCGTCAATGGCCGATCTTGAGCCCCCATCCTTCGAACATGAACAGGATGGCATAGCCGTACCATACGGTGTACACCACGTAAAAGACCAGCGCCAGGATGACCATGCCCACCTTGTCGGACATGTTCTCCGGAACGATCTTATAGTAATTATAAGCAGTTTCAACCGCTTTTGTCATCACGGAATAGGTGATTTTGGCTTCCTTGAAGAGTTCCTGATCGTTTAGCGCCTTCTGCGTGGATTTTAACATATTCCACCATGTATACAACACCGGCCGGCGTTCGATGCCGTACTTGGCTTCGAGGATATCCCCCTCATTGTGAAACAGGTTGTCCGAATCCTGAAGCGCCGCATCCAGGATTTTGGCCAGCCCGCCCTGAACATGGACAACGGCCCCTTCCACGGTGGCCGGAATTTCATTTTTCGACAATATGGTCCGGCTGTTCATTGCCATTTCCTCAGAAGGAAGGGTCAACTCCAGGTCGACCTGCTTGCCGGACACCGCCTGGACCTCCTCCCGGAGGCTGGGAATATAGTAGGCCGAACCCTTGGAAATGGAATTGAACAGGCCATCCAGGTAATTGATGGCATTATGGCCGTTGATGACAGGCATGAACAAAAGGATGAACACGATGATGAATCCGCCCATCATCCCTGCGCCCAGCGCAAATTCTTTTTTATTGGCTACCATGATATCAGGCCTCCTGACCTTTTAGTTTTTTAATGTTCATCAGGAATGTGGAAATGACCCAGACCGCGAAAATACCGATCAGCACGAAGAAAAACAGAATGCCGCAATAGTCTAAAATTTTCCCCGTCTCCTTTGACAGCGGGATCAGCCCCACCGATGCCAGTTTGGCCGGCAGTGCAAAAAACCGGTTGACGAACCCGGCAAGGACCGCCATGGCGTAAAACCCGCGGATGGTGATGCCCTTGACCACCTGGGTGGCCAGTGCGCCGATCTGAATCCCCAACAGCGAGCCCAGCAGCATGCCCATGGCCAGGGTGTAGAAGATAAAACCATAGATGGCATACTGGCCGATGGCCGCATACCCGGCGGTGAAAATGATCTGGAAAATGTCGGTTCCCACGGTGGTCATGGAGGAGACCCCCAGGACATAGACGAAGATCGGGAAGGTCAGAAATCCGCCGCCCACGCCCATGATCGCCGCCGCAAGACCCACGAAAAAGCCGCTCAGGATCAGAAACCAGGTGGAAATCTGGCGCCCGCCGGGGACGATGGACTGATCGAACGTCACCATGGGGGGGATCTTCATGGCCTGGAGCCTCTTCGGCAGGTTCCCCATTTCGGTCCCTTCATCCTTGCCCGCATGGAACTCACCGCCTCCCGAAACCGCTTTTCTGGCCTGGAAATAGTCCACCAGGGAATAGATTCCCAGTATGCCGAGCATCAGGACATAGATGGTGGTGATGAACACGTCGCTGAAGATGGGGTTCAGTTCGTAGAGCGCCCGGTTGATCAGTCCGCCCACCGTGGCGCCGAATATGGACCCGATCAGGAAGGTGACGGCGAGCGACACGGAAATGTTGCCCAGCTTCCGGTGGAGCACGCTTCCCATGATCGCCTTGGCAAAGATGTGGAACAGGTCGGTCCCCACCGCCAGGATCCCCTTGATGCCCGCGCTCATCAGGGCCGGGGCGATGATGAACCCGCCGCCCGCACCGATGCACCCGGTGATCAGGCCGGCGCACAACCCGATGAGAATGGAGGCGATAAAAATCTGCAGGGTGAAAAAGGAAGGGCTGTAGGCGGTTTTGCCGCCGATGACGGAAGGGAGCCCGGATGCCACTTCATCGGCAAACACGATGCCGCCGATGATGATCGGAAGCAGCATCAGCCCCAGGACAAAAATGCGCCTTCGATCCCCCAGAATGACCCGGGCGGTCTGGATTTCCCAATCCGCATGGGCCCTTGCCCCCATGTACATGAATTGACCCATTTTTCTGATGAATTTCATAAGAACCTCTTTTTGGTTGATGTTTATGGATTTGGATCCTTAATTAATTTCTCGATGCAGCTGATCTTTGCTTCCTGAATCGTCTTTTTCTTGCAGGCGTCGCAGATTTTGTAGAAGAGTTCATCGATTCCGGCCGGCTTGACCATGAAGTCGAATGCGCCGTTTTCAATTCCCTCCTTGGCCGCCTCCAGCAGGGCATGCCCGGTGAGCATGATGACCTCGGTCAGCGGCTTGCGCTGCTTGATCTGCTTTAAGATATCGATGCCGCTGACACCGCCGCCCAGCTTGACATCTAAAACCACCACGTCGAAACCGTCTTTTTCCAGCAGTGCCACCGCTTCGTCGCCGTCCTGAACGCCGGTCGCATCCACGCCCCGCTTTCGCATCCGTTTCAAGATGACTTCGAGAAAATCGGGTTCATCATCTACAAAAAGGATTTTCACCTCAATTCCACCTCCTGTGCTGCTGAAAAGTTAACATTTGAAAATTGATATAGATTTTTAAATGCGTCATGATCTGCCATGGCGTATTTTTTCCTCGCTGATCTTTCGCTTCTCAAAGGCCTCCTGGAGCTTCTGGAGCAGTTCATCGGGGTGCGCAGGCTTCATCAGGTAATCACTGGCCCCGGTTTTCAGCCCGGTCACGGCCGAATCGAAGGTGGCATGCCCGGTCAGCATGACCACTTCCACCAGGGGCCAGCGCTTCTTGATTTCCCGGAGAAGATCGATGCCGTTCATCCCCGGCATTTTCACATCGAGCAGGGCCAGCTGAATCGCTTCGGCTTCCAGCACCTTAAGCGCTTTTGCCGCATCGGATGCCGTGAAAATGGTATATCCTCTTTTGCCCAGCAGTTTTGCGGTCGAAGTCAGAAATCGATCTTCGTCGTCTACGATCAATAAATTGATCTTTTCCATTTACAACCTGCCCTTTTGCGGTTCACCCCATCGCATCCGCCCGTTTTTCACACCGCGGATGCATTCATTGATCTTCTCTGCTTCTTCCGGCAATCGTCTCGTTGCGCTTTTCATAGGCGGCCATGATCTTCTCCAGGAGTTCGTCAAGTTCGCAGGGCTTGGTGAGGTAGTCAAAAGCCCCGTTTCTCAGCCCTTCCATGGCGGCTTCCTGGGAGCCGTGGCCGGTGAGCATGATCACCATCATGTCCATGCCCATGCGGTTGAACACTTTCAAGACCTCGATGCCGTCCATGTCCTCCATCTTGAGGTCTAAAAGCGCCACGTCGAAATCATGCCCCCGGACCGCCTGGATGGCCTGTGTGCCGCTGTATGCCTTGGTCACGGCAATCCCCCGTTTCCCCAGGCGGTTGGCCAGGACATCCACATACCCCGTCTCGTCATCGATCAGAAGCAGCCGTATGGGCTGGTCTCCCGTGTGCTCCGCGCTCATCTTTTTTTCCTATTTCTGGATCGGTATCCAGACCCGGAAGCGGTTCCCTCCCCCACTTTGCTGTGAACATCGATCTTGCCCCCCATTTTGTTGATGATGCCGTAGCAGATGGAAAGCCCCAGGCCGGTGCCCTTCCCCACCGGCTTGGTGGTGAAGAACGGATCGAATATCCGGGGCAGGTTGGATTCGGGAATTCCCGGTCCGTCGTCTTCCACGATGATGACGATGTGATCCTTTTCCAGCTTGCTGATCTTGCTGGATATGGTGATGGTGCCGCCGGTTTTTTCCATGGCGTCCACGGCATTCTTGATCAGATTGAGCAGGACCTGCTGCATCTCGGATGGGGAGATGCTGATATAAGGCAAATTTTCCGAGAGATCGGTGAGGATGGCGACCTTGTTGTACCGGGCCATCTGGCCGGAAAGGGCGACGATCTCTACAATCAGTTCGTTGATCTGAACGTCTTTTAATGTGGTATCGGTCTTTCGGGCAAAGCTGAGCAGCTTGTGGGTGATCTCCTTGCACCGCTTCCCCTGGGTGTTGATCTGGACCAGCGCCCGGTTGAATTCCTCCAGGTTTTCACTCCGGGCAAACTCCTCTTCTTCCAGCAGATCGCCGATCCATCCGGCTTCCTCCACCATGATGGCCACGGGATTGTTGATCTCGTGGGCGATTCCGGCCGCCAGTTCCCCCAGGGAGGCCATTTTGCCCGTTTCGATGATTTGGTCGTTCATCTGCTCCTTTTCGGCATCGGCCCGCCGGATGCGGCGCACCATCCGGTTGGAGGTCAAAAACGACATGGCCACGATCCCCGCGCCGCCGATCAGGAAAACAAAGACGGCGATATAGTGCATGCGGGTCAGGTCCGAAAACGCATCTGACGCCTCCTGTTTGAGGATCAGCAGCCAGTCGCCGCCTTTCAGGCTCCCCACGCCGTAGAGCTGCTTTTTGCCGGTCTGGTCCTTCCACGTGAGGGTCAGGATATTGTCTTTGGTTTTTTGCACTTCTTTCCAGAAGTAGAGGTAGCACTCCCGGCAGGGGGTAAAATCGACCACGGGATTGGTCTGAAACTCGCCTTCCCGGTTGAGAATGAAGGCAAACCCGGTTTTCCCCACCCGCAGATTCTGCACCAGGGAGTTAAAGGCCATGAAATCGATGGTGCTTCGCAGCAGATATTTCTGCTCATCGTTCTGCCGCCGCACCGCCACGATGAAATGGGGAAATCCCCGCAGGCCCAGAAACACGTCGCTGATGTAGTAGTTTTCGTTGATGGCCTTCTTGAACCACTGGGCGCCGGAATATTCCGCATCGCCCAGTTCATAGGGGCCCGCATAGGCCACCTGGTGCCCTTTTTCATTGATGAGCCCCAGGTCCACGAACACATTGCCGTATTGCCGGCGCAGGCTGATCAGCAGTTCCTTCAGCGCCTCGTCGCTGTTCAAGGCGTCAAAGGTGTGGTTTGCGGCCACGAATTGGATGTTGGCGAGTTTTTCATCCAGGAAGGTATCGATATTCTGTTTGTGCTTCTGGACCAGTTCGCTCAAATGCGCATAGGTCTTTTCCCGGTAGGAGTGCCCGAATTGCTGGAAGAGAATGAAGATGACCACGAGCATGGGGGTAAACGACACAACGATGACCGTGAGGATCATGTTCCGGGTCAAGGATTGATAATAGGCGTTTTTGTTCTGCCGGTCCCTGCTCATGTATGGCTTCCGATTTGATCCATATGTTTCAAATTACAACCGTTTCATATTCCAGCGGGGTGACCGCCCGTGTATGACCGGGCGATTTCCCGGCTCTGAAATTGGTGTTTATTCAGAAATCATGCCGAAAATCGATTCCATCCGTTTGACGGGAAAGGCGGGGTGATTTTTTACATTTTTCAGCCAACGGCCTTGCGCCCGATTTCAATTAATAAACGCTTGAACCATTAGGAATATCTTTAAATTCAACCTGCGCAGCCAAACGCCGGAGCGCTTTTAAAAAAATTTTCATGCGCAAAAAAAAATTTGCGCCCCGATTTCCATCCCTCCCCAAAGGACGCCTTTATTCCCAAGGTTTCTTTTACAGGTTGTAAAAAAACCCGGCATTCTTTCCCCTCTTGAGATCATTTCATCTTCTTGAAAAATAGCAGGAACCGCGCGGGGGTTCTTTTCCGGCCAGTGGCATACTTCTTGAATTTTACTTTCAATCATGGGGAGGGGTTGTTGATTCAAACGACATCAGCATTTCCGGAGGGAAAAGAAAGGTGAATCATATGGATTTCGACGGTGACAAGGCCGGCCAATACTATCCGGGGAGATACAGGGAACAAAAATCGCTGCTGGAAAGGGATCACATCGAGCAGATATTCAAGGACTGGACTGCAAAACGCGTCAGTACCCCATCGGCGCCGACGGGCTTTCCCGTAGTCTGCTTTTCCCGCATGATCGGCGTGGGTGCCCTGGAAACGGCTGATTTACTGAGCAGGGATATCGGGCTTCCCGTAATCGACCGACAGATCCTGGAGTACCTGGCCAATGAAAACGGGCTGGACAAAAGGCTGGCATTCTTCATGGAAGAACGCTGCCGGAGCGAGATTGAAGACATCATCGCCGCGGTGTTCGGAAACAAAACCCGGGTCAAAAGCGATTACAGCCACCTGCTGTTCAAATCCATTCTGAGCCTGGCCGACCTCGGGCCGGGCATCTTTGTGGGACGGGGAGCGCATCTGATCCTGCCCCGGGAGCGTGTCCTGGCCGTTCGTCTGATCTGCAGCGAGACATTCCGCATCCGGCGCGTGGCCGGTATCATGGAAATATCGGAACTGGAGGCGGCCTACCATCTCGAAAAACTCGATCGGGAGCAGGCCAATTTCTTCAGCCGCGTATTTGATAAAAAATCGGCGCCGGCCAAAGAATTCGATATGGTCATCAACTGCGATTACATCGCGTCTCCCCGGCACGCGGCGGATGTTGTGGCCACCGCTTTTTACCGGAAGTTCAATATAAAAGAATCCGGCACAACAGGCAGCATGAAGGAAATTAGTGAAGCCAATTGACCGGCCCGGGAAAATCCCGGCTCTTGACCTGCAGAACCCGTCCGCAGGGCCGGGCGGCTGT
Organism: uncultured delta proteobacterium; assembly: GCA_963826785.1. Taxonomy (GTDB): domain Bacteria; phylum Desulfobacterota; class Desulfobacteria; order Desulfobacterales; family Desulfosalsimonadaceae; genus CAWGYD01. The sequence goes on along the minus strand of CAWGYD010000001.1, from coordinate 466,483 downwards.
AAATAACGTTCATGAAAGGACGAAAACAGATGACCATGCATCCGATTGGAATGACATACGAAATCGACCATCTGGGTTTTTTGAAAGACTTTCACCAGTGGGATGAAAATTTCGCTGAAACCATGGCCAAAAAGCTGGGCATTGCCGGCGGACTGACCATAGAACACTGGGAAGTGATCAACTTTATCCGGGATACGTTTCAGAAAACCGGCCGGTGCCCCACTGTTTTTGAAACCGCCAAAGGCACGGCCCTTCACCGCCGGGTGCTCAAAAGACTGTTTCCCACCGGATATCTGAGGGGCGCCTGCCTCCTGTCCGGCGTCACCTACCGGGAAGGATTCGTCCGCCAGGGGGAATTTTTTGACATCAACCTGGATCTGCATCTCGGGGTGATGGAAAAGGAATACCGGGTGGATGTGCGGGGATTTCTCATGGACGCCGGTGAGTGGGATGAAGCATATGCCGTGTACAAAGCCCACGAGATGAAGATTCCCGGCGGACTTACCCGCGAGCACTTTACAGTGCTGAACTTTTTACGGGAGAACTTCGAAAAATTCGGTGAAATCCCCACCGTTTATGAAACCTGCGAAAATTTGAAACTTGAGCTCGATGAACTCGAGAAGCTCTTTCCGGACGGCTACCACCGGGGAGCCGTCAAGCTGGCGGGGCTGAAGCTCAGGTGAGGTTTGGCCGGCTGTTTCTGAGGTTTCGGCCCGTGCCGGAAAATTTTGACCTGCCGCAGCCGGGCGACCTGTGCCTGGTCGCCCGGCCATGGGCGTTTTGGAATCTGCCGCCGCCCTACTTCTGGAACTTGCCCTGGTAGGCCCGGGCCACAATTTCTGCGGCCAGTTCCACATCTTCAAGATAATCCCGGTTGATCACCATATCGAATTCATAGGGAGAAGCGTCTTTTTTCCCGAAATTTTTCCGGAAAAAATCCTGCTGCTCTTTATCAACCCGGTCGATTTCCTTTTCCGCGATCGACGCTTCCACATCCATGATCTTTGCAATCCGACGGGCCCGAAAACTCCGGGATGCAATGAATCGAACCGCCAGCACCCTGTCCCGCGGCAGGATCAGGTGCGCGGCCCGGCCGACGAAGAGGGTCGGCTCCGCATCCGCAAGAGCATATGCGGCCCCGGTGAGATACCGGAGGTAATCTCCCAGGGTAAATGATTTCTCCCCGAACAGCAGCGAGGAGAATTCCTGCATGATCCCTGGATATCGTTCGTCGAATGAATCGACGGTCTTTTCACCCAGCTTGTTGTTGCTGGCAATCTGTTCCAGGATTTCACGATCCACGACCCGCATGTTGAGCTTCTTGGATACCTGGTCGGCGATCTCGAGGGCGCCCACTCCGATTTTCCGGGAAAAGGCGATGCAGTGAGTCACCCGGGGAGGAGCGGCTTTTTCCTTGATGGCCTTCAACCGCTTCTGCTCCCATTCATAAATCGCCTGCTCGGCCTTCGGACTGCCGCTCGGGATCCTGTTGACATAGGTGCCGGGAATATATCGTTTTGGATGATGGGTGGTCATTCTGCTGCCTCCTTGTAAATGAGTGGTTAACCATTGACTGGACCCAAGCCGTCTATTTGTCCAATCATCCGGGTTGGGTTCGGCCACTAACGAGTATCTTACGGAATTGGTCCTTTATGGATGATACTGATAAACTTTTGTTCGATTCTGCCCTTGCCCGGTGCTGCTCAGATCAAGGGCCAGTTCATATTCCTTTGACACGGGATCGAGTCGGACAGAAAACCCCAGTTTGCGCCCCAGTGCCAGCATCCCCGTATTTCCCGGCAGCACCCGCCCCCGGATATTTTCAATCTCCCTGCCCCGGGCAATAGACAGGCAGCTTTTCAACAGGGCGGCCCCGACGCCTTTTCCATGGTACGAGTCGGCGACCACGACGGAAAATTCCGCCTCTTTCGGGACGTTTTGCGCAATGATCCGGCCCACGCCAAGCATTTTTTCATTTCCGTCGCCACGTGCGATGGCCACCATGGCAATTTCCCGGTCGTAATCGATCTGGGTGAACCGGGCCAGCATCTCTTTTGGCAGACGCTTCATGGGACCGAAAAACCGGTAGTAGATGCTCCGGGGGGACAGGGCTGCGAACAGATCTTCCAGCAGCGGGGCGTCTTCCGGCTGAATCGGGCGGATAAGCACCATGCCCACACCGTCGATGGCGCATTCCCTCTCATACTGGCGTGGATAAGGGCTGATCACCAGATGCAGCGGAGCGGCCACCGATGCCGGGCCGACGATTACCCGGGCGTCCACCGCAACCACGAGCCCCTGCTGGACCCGCAGTGGATTCAGATCGATCTCGGTGATCTCTGAAAAGTCCGCGACCATCCGGGACAGGCGGATCAGCAGCGTCTCCAGCCGCAGCATATCCAGGGCACGATGATTCCGGTATCCATTCAACACCCGGTAAATGCGGGTTTCTTCGATCATTTGCCGGGCCAGTATCCGGTTTATGGGAGGAAGCGCCAGGGAGCGGTCTTTGAAAACCTCCGTTAAAATTCCGCCGGTCCCGAACATCAGAACCGGCCCGAAGTCCCGGTCTTTTTTGGCCCCGGCAATCAGTTCATAATCTCCCCCGGGAATCATTTCCTGAACGCTGACCCCTTCAAAGGCCCCGGGGAACCTGGCCTCCACCCGGGTCTTGATATCATCGAACGCCTTTCGGACCTCGCCGGCATCCCGGATGCCGAGCACGACCCCGCCGACATCACTCTTGTGGACGATGAGGGTGGAATTGACTTTCATTGCCACCGGATAACCGATCCTTTCGGCGATCTGCACCGCCTGATCGGCACTGCCGGCCGGTTCGGTGGCGTTGACGGGTATGCCGTATGCGGCCATCAGCTGCTTGGCTTCAATTTCAGACAAAAGCCCGCCGGGACGCAACAGCCCGGCATCAATGAGGCTGCGGACCGTGTTATGATCCGGTTCAACCGGGTCGGGCAGTCTGCCGGGGATCTGCTGGAGCGTTTCCAGGTTGCAGGTGTACTGATAAAGGTCGGTGAATGCCCGGACGGCCCGTTCCGGCGAGTCGAAGGTCGGAATCCCGGCCTGGTTGAAAATCCCCCGGCCCGCTTCCACATCCTTTCCGCCCAGCCAGCTGGTGAATACCGGAAATGGTTTTTCCCGCAGTTGGGCGACCAGTGTTTGCGCCACCTGTGTCGGGTTCGTCATGGCCTGGGGGGCGAGCATCACGAGCAGCCCGTCCACCTCCCGGGCACGCATCAGGATTTCCACTGTGTCCCGGTAGCGCTCCGCCGAAGCGTCTCCCAGGATGTCCACCGGGTTTCCCCGGCTCCAGTGGCCGGGCAGCACGGCATCCAGCTGGTCCAGCGTTTCCGGGGACAGGTTCACCGGCGCAATCCCGTAGTCATGGAGCGCATCTGCCGCCATAACCCCCGGGCCGCCGGCATTGGTGACAATCGCAAGCCCGTTTCCCCGGGGCCGGGGCTGTTTGCCGATAAACTCCGCACAATCAAAGAGTTCGGCAAACGTTTTGACCCGGATGATTCCGGCGCGCTTGAACGCCGCATCGTAAATGGCGTCTTCCCCGGCCAGGGCACCGGTATGTGAAGCCGCGGCAGCAGCACCGGCCGCCGTGCGGCCGGCCTTCAAGGCGATGATCGGCTTGACCCGGGAAACCGCCCGGGCCGCGCTCATGAAATTGCGGATCCGGGAAAGGCCTTCGACATACATCACAATACCGCTCACGCCGGCATCGTTGCCGAGGTAATCGATCATGTCCCCGAAATCAGCGTCCAGCATGGAGCCCAGGCTGATGAAATAGCTGAAGCCGATATTCTCTTTGACCGCAAAATCCAGAATGGCTGTGCAGATGGCGCCGCTCTGCGAGATGAAGGCCATCTTCCCCCGAGCAGGCATGCATCGGGCGAAACTGGCATTCAGGTTTGATCGGGTCGATATGACCCCCAGGCAATTGGGCCCGATGACCCGAAATCCGCCGCCGCACACCGTTTCATGGATCTGCGCCTCGATGGCAGCGCCCTTGGAGCCGGTCTCTTTCCCTCCCGCAGACAAAATCACCGCGCCGCCGCACCCTTTTTCCGCGCATTTCCGGACGATTTCCGGGGCGGTATGGATGGGCGTCGCCAGGACCACCAGGTCAATGCACGGCAGATCGTCTACGGAATAAAACGCCGGATGCCCCAGGATCTGCCGGTAATTCGGGTTGACGGGATAAATCTGCCCCGTGAAACCGCCGGTGATCAGGTTGTTCATCACGGCGGTGCCCACACTTTCCGGCTTTTCACTGGCACCGACAACCGCCACGGATTGGGGCGCCAGCATTTTCTCCAGGTTAAATACGCTCATCCGTTTCCTTCAAAGCTTTATTCAGTTCGTATTCGGCAATACCAATCTGTACAGTGTGGAATATAGCAACATGTATGCCAGCAAAATCTGGCCCGCTATCCGGTTTCCGTTCTTGCAGCTGCCGGGGATTGCCCTCTGTCAAATTTAAATGAAATCAGATGGTTGTTTTCAGGAGCCTTCTGCCGTTCCAGTCCCTGTCAGGTCGTGGTCGTGCCGGATGCCGGCCATACGGCAATCAGGAGGCGCGGCCTTTTTTACAGAATGGCAAACTTCTTTTCATGCCGGGAAGAACCGCACAGATCAGCAGATGATCATTTGCGCGATGCCGGTTTTCACGATCCTTTTGGAAAAATGGAACCGTAACCCTGGGCATTTGCCGGCACTTGAGATTTCAGCCGTGCCCCGCCAGCCCTTGTGGTTTTCATTGACCTGCAGGATCTTTGTGCTTAATTTGTGGCTTTATGTTACGAAGGCGCATGGCATAGACGACAATATGTCCCTGCCTCTGCGCGTGACAGGCGATATACCGAAATGGAAAACACCACACATTGTCCCAAACCCCTCCGGCGCCTGAGGATCGTCATCCAGGGCGCCGTCCAGGGAGTGGGGTTCCGGCCGTTCATCTACAACCTGGCCGCATCGTTTTCGCTTTCCGGCTGGGTGAACAACTCCAACCAGGGGGTCTTCATCGAGGCCGAAGGAATCCCGGCGGATTTAGATGCCTTTCTGCTTGCCATCGAGGCCCGAAAACCGCCGCACGCCTATATCCAGTCCCTGGAATCCTCTTTTCTGGACCCGGTGGGCTATACCGGTTTTACCATCCGGAAAAGCGATGCCGCCGGGGACAAGACCGCCCTGATCCTGCCCGATATCGCCACCTGCCCGGACTGCGTCAGAGAAATCTTCGACCCGTCCGACCGGCGCTACCGCTATCCCTTCACCAATTGCACCCATTGCGGCCCCCGGTTCACCATCGTGGACGAACTCCCCTATGATCGGCCCCACACCTCCATGGCCGGATTTGCCATGTGCGAACAGTGCAGGACGGAATATGACAACCCGGCCGACCGCCGGTTCCATGCCCAGCCCAATGCCTGCCCGGTATGCGGTCCTCGCCTGGAACTCTGGGATGAACTCGGCGCGCCCCTGGCCCGGGACCATGAAGCGCTTCTCATGGCGGCCCGGTTCATCGAAGATGGCCTCATCGTTGCGGTCAAAGGGATCGGCGGGTTTCATTTGATGGCCGATGCGGGCAATGAATCCGCGGTCCGGCGGCTGAGAACGCGCAAGCACCGGGAAGAAAAACCACTGGCCATGATGATTCCGTCCATGGCCTGGGCCGAACGGCTGTGCAGGGTCGGCGATGCGGAAAAACGGCTGCTCAGGTCCGGCGAATCCCCCATCGTGATTCTTGAAAAACATCGTCAAGCAACGCTGCCCATTGCAGAGGCCGTGGCTCCGGACAATCCGTATTTCGGCATCATGCTCCCCTACTCCCCCCTTCACCACCTGCTCATGGCCGAACTCGGCACCCCGGTGGTGGCCACCAGCGGCAACCGCTCCGAGGAGCCCATCTGCATCGACGAACACCGGGCGCTGCAGCGGCTTTCAAAAATTGCCGACCGGTTCCTGGTCCATGACCGCCCCATCCTGCGGCATGTTGACGATTCCATCGCCTGCATCCGGGCGGGGCGCGAGCAGGTGCTCCGGAGGGCCCGTGGATACGCTCCCCTTCCCGTTTATGTGAAAGACCCGCTGCCCCCCTCCATTGCCGTCGGCGCACACCTGAAAAATACCGTGGCCATGCCGGTGGGGAACCGGGTATTTGTCAGCCAGCACATCGGCGATCTGGAAACCCCGGCCGCCCTTGGGGCCTTTGAGTCGGTGATTTCCGATTTCAAACGGCTCTATGATCAATCGCCGAAAATCATGGCCTGCGATCTTCACCCGGATTACGCCTCCACCCGGTTTGCCCGGCAATCCGGGCTGACCGTGGTGCCGGTGCAGCACCACTACGCCCATATCCTTTCCTGCATGGCGGAAAACCAGATCGAGCCCCCGGCGCTGGGCGTCGCTTTCGACGGCACCGGGTACGGTCCGGATCAAACCATCTGGGGCGGGGAGTTTCTGGATATCAACCGGTGCGCGTATGAGCGGCTGGCCCATTTCCGGACCTTTCCCCTCCTCGGCGGGGATGCGGCCATCCGGGAGCCCCGCCGCAGCGCGATGGGGCTGCTCTACGAGATGATGGGAGAAGGACTTTTCGCCAGAATGGACCTGGCGCCGGTGCGGGCGTTTACCGAAAGTGAGCGGTACCTTGTAAAATCGGCATTTGAAAAGAAGCTCAACCTGTTTCGGACCTCCAGTGCGGGGAGGCTGTTCGATGCGGTCGCCGCCATCCTGGATGTGGCCCGGGTGAGCCGGTTTGAGGGACAAGCCGCCATGGCGCTGGAGTTTCTTGCCCACGGGACGGACACCAGCGAATCGTATCCGATGGACATCCTGACGGAAAAGAACATGCCCATAGTCGTTGACTGGGCGCCCATGATAAGCGCCATTTTAGAAGATCTTGCGGCCGGAGCCGATCTTTCCCTCATATCAGCCCGCTTCCACAACTTTCTGGTGGAAGCCATCGTACGCCTCGCCCGCCGCGCCGGGCGTAAGCGGGTGGTCATCAGCGGCGGATGCTTCCAGAACCGCCATCTCACTGAAAAAACGATTGCACGCCTGAGCGGGGAAGGGTTTTCTCCCTGCTGGCATCAGCGCATCCCCCCCAATGACGGCGGAATCGCCCTGGGCCAGGCAATGGCGATAACCCGGAAAATCCGTTCCGCTCCATAGACGCCCTGCTGCTCAAGTGCGATTTCCGCACGCCGGGCAGGGCATAGACGCCACTTCCAGCTCCACCATGATGCCGTCCTGCTCCAGAACGATCTGGTTGTGGATGATCCGGTTTTTGCCCCGGTGCTTGGCGGCATACATCAGGGCATCGGCCTTTTGCAGCATGTCATAGATGCCGCCGGACGGCTGTTCGAAAGTGGCCACACCGATGCTGAAGGTCGCCGGCCACCCGTTGGCGTTCATCTGCTGCCTGAGCCGGCGCATCATTCTGCGGGAAACGAAACCCGCCCCCCGCACGTCGGTCGCCGACAGCAGCACACCGAATTCATCCCCGCCGAACCGCGCCGCCTTGTCGATGGACCGGATGCTCCCCACGATCGTATCCGCCGCCACCCGCAGCAGCTTGTCCCCGGTCAGGTGCCCGAACACGTCGTTGACCTGCTTGAAATTATCCACATCCATGACGATCAGGGAAAGCGGGCTGCGAAAACGGCGGGCACGCCGGATCTCCAATTCGGCAAATTCGACAAACGCCAGACGGTTTCCAATGCCGGTGACCGGATCGGTCCGGGCCAGGCTTTTCTGATTTTCCAGGGCGTTTTTAAATTCCCACACCAGGCAGGTCGCCAGCAGAAACATGATCAGCCGGAAGGTCTCGTTGATGAAAGGGATCGCCGGATGCGAAAATTGCGCCATCAGGCTGAGGTCGGCCAGCAGCCAGGAACCGATGCTGATGACGGATACAAGGACCCCGGTCCCCCGCCCCGCCACCCAGGTGGAAAGCATGATGGGGAAAAGAAAGAACAGGGACAGCGAATATTCCGGACCGGTGAGATGCCGCACGCCCCCGATCAACAGGGCCAGGCCGATGCAGCAGGCGATGATAACGGGCGGGGGCAGCAGGGCAGGCTTTTCAAAAAAAAGCGTAAATAACCATTTCCGGGCCGGATGGCTGTTCAGCGCCGGGCCGGATTCCGGCACCAGGGCGGTCACTTTTCGGCAATCGTGCTGTCATCTGGCTCTTAATCAACTCTCGGGGACTCCGTACATGCCCTTGATACCGTTTCTTCGTTCAACCTGATCGTCAAGAATCAGTATCCCGCTCAGATCACCCATACCGTGTGCCGGCGCCCCACGTGCAGGACCTTGTTGCTCACGCGGCCCATGTAAAACTCCTGCACCTTCGACAACCCCCTGCGACCGACTGCGATCGTGCTGAATTCACCGATTTCGGCCTCCTTGACGATGGCCCCCGCCCGACTGTATACGCCGGTGATGATCTTTTCGGAGATGTCCTCCGGTGCGATTCCGCCTTCCACCAGCCTTTTTTTCGCCTTTTCGAAGAATATCTCCATTTCGCTGCGGGCGGCCTCGAAATTGGAATTGGGCATCATGAAATCGGAAGTTTCGGACATAATGCCCCCGAACCCCCGGATCACATTGAGCAGCCGCACGACATACCCGTGGCCGCCCAGCAGGTCGGCTGTGAACGACACGGCATTGAATGATGCATCCGAGCCGTCCACGGCGATGAGGATCCGCTTCTTCTGCGGCTTCTGGCCGGCCACCATGATGGGCAGAAACGACACTTTGCCCAGAAGCTTCTCCGCCACGCTGCCGATGGTAATGCCTTCCAGGGCGCCCGCGCCGCGGCGGCGAAGGACCAGAGCGTCATACCCGGCGGCCGCTTCCTTCAGGATATCCCGGGCGATTCCGGCTTCCCGGTGATGAATCCGCACCTCGATCAGATCTTTCGGGATGCCGGCTTCGACAAGCATCCCGACCGCCTGATCCATGAACGCATTGATTTCATCTTTTTTGGTCTTTTCCCAGGCGGTCAGCTCGGCCATGGCTTTTTTGGCAAAATCCTGGTTTTCCAGGTCCAGGAAAGATTCCGGGACCCCCGTGAACACATGGAAAAGTACCATCCGCATATGGTGCAGCGGTGTGAATGCCTGCAAGTATTCAATGGTTCTCATGGCGCGTTCCGAGCCGTCCAGCAGTACCAGTAATTTTTTTTGATCTTTCATCTGATCACCCCGATTTTGTGTTTGACCCTTGTTTTGAATGCATCCTCAACAAAGTTGATTGAGCATAAAACATGCCAGACCGGCAATGGCACCTTAACACACATTTTCATGTTCTTTGCGGCACACCCCAAAGCCCGATGCGGGCGCTGGGCACCCAACAATCTGTCAAATTCTTTTACAGGATGTAAAAGGATAAAATTGAAGGAAAACTTAAGCTGCAGAAAATACCCAGGCACTATTGCCGCATGTCGTACTGAGGGGGCGCAGCCGACAGGCAGGCAATAAGATCATGAGCGCAGATAACGCGTAAATCGGTTTTGAATCCCGGATCAGGAAAAACAGCAAGACGCAGACCTACGGAAAAAGGGAGGTCTCCCTTTCAAGCAACTTAAATTTGGCAACACGTTTTTCACCCGTTTATCTTTTGATTTCGCTACCGCTCCAACACCCCCCTGACCCCCCTCAAGGGGGGAATTTAATCGCGATTTCGAGGATCTAATCCCCAATTGAGGGTGGGAAGTTCATAATGCTTCAAGCCTTACCCCCCTTGAATGCCCTTGAAAGGGGAATTTAATCGTAATTTCAAGGCCTAATCCCCCATTAAGGGGGGAATTAAAGGGGGGTGTACCGGGGGTGGCGATTCGAAAGCGCCTTACCGCCAAAACACGCGCAGCGGGGCGGGAGCTTCTAATGAAAAAATCAGTGAATCGTGCCGCTCGGGGCGATCTGGCGCCCGTAATTTCCGGTAAATATCATTTTATTGAACATATTTCTGGAAACCGCGCAATTTTTTAGAAATACATTCTGTCCGAATGACTGAAGCGATGTCAGGCCGCAGGTGTCGATATAGATCTTACCGATATCGGAAGGGCAGTTCATGAGTACATGGATGAGCTCAAGCGCCGAAGTGCCGTCAAAATCACCCGACAGCTTCAGATAAAGCGTATTGCTGCGTCTGTTTTGTGAAATCCTGAAATTTGCCGCCATCCGTGAGGGTCCTTCTGTATATATGTTTCGTATTGAACACCGGACATTGGTTCCGGTGACGAGGTCCGTTAAGCGTTAATAAAGATAATGCTTCACCCTGAAGCCGGCAAAAAATCGGTCTTCATGAATTTCACTTACCCATCATTCAAAATAGAATCTGCAATTATGGCTGGAATTTAAAACCGGGCATCGATGGTATTTTTTAATGCGGAAATTAATGGAGCCGTAAAAGGCGATCACCCCGCTGCGCGGTGTTTTTACAGAAAGGAACTTTCGAATCGTAACGGCCGCCGCCGGTACACCCCCCTTTACCCCCCTCAAGGGGGGATTAGACCTTGAAATTACGAAGAAATTCCCATTCAAGAGGGGGTGAGACTTGAAGCCTTATGAAATTCCCACCCCCAATTGGGAATTAGATCCTTGAAATTACGATCAAATTCCCCCCTCGAGGGGGGTCAGGGGGGTGTTGGACCGGTGAGAAATCTACTGAATTAAGTTCCTTCCATGCCACCCTTTGGCAGATTTTCCGCCAAAGGGACATGCGGCCGTAATGACTGCCGGACGAAACGGCGGGGGAAATCCTCCCGCCATAAACGGGCAAGTTTGCAATATTCTAAAATTTATACGCTAAATCCAGCTGGTAGTTTTCAGGACTTTGATCCAGGCTCCGCTCGATGGCCTCATAGAGGAAGGCCGTGGCATTGAGCTCGGAGTTTTTGGTGAGTTTAAAGCCGACGCCCAGTACCCACCCCTTTACATCCGTTGACCCCAGGGCGGATCCGAAAGTCGAATCCGTGAGAATCGGGATGACCGAATCCGCCTCGATATAGGCATAATCCACCCCCGCCTTGAACCGGCCCATGGAAGCGGCGATTCCGGCGAGCCAGCCCAGGTTTTCATCTTCCGGATCCAGATTTTCATCTTGTATGCTCTGGCCCGGTCCCCCTTTTGCCCCGACATTGTAAAAAACCTGGGCCCTGGGAATCAACTTGACCGGATCCATCTTGATTTCCGATTCAACATAAAAATCGATGATCTGGTATTTGAAATCCGGATCCATGTTTTCGGTCAGTACAAATTCATCCACCCGGTGATAATTGTAAAAGGCCAGGGCAGTGATGACCCAATCCAGTTTAAGGCCGGCCTGTACCGCTTCCATCCAGGCGATGTCGTTGTCGATATACCGGACATCATACCAGCCCGCGGTGATAAATACGGGCTTTACATCCGCCATGGCGGTAAACCCCACCGGCCGGACATCCGAATCCCACAGGGCCCAGGTGGTGGCATAGGGGTTTTTCTGCTGACCGGCCAAGAATGAGAACCTGTCATTTAGTTTGTGGGCCGCAAAAGCGTAATCCAGCCGGATATCGTCGGTTTCGAAAATGGTGTCCTGGGAATAGGTCGCATTGGTGGAATTGGCATCCAGGCCGCCGGTGGCCAGTCCGGCGGCGATGGTCCATTTCTCCGAAGGATTGTCCCAGGCCATGCCGATCCGGAACCGCTGCTGGAGCCGCTCCCGTTCATCTTCATCGGGCAGGTCCCGCTTCAGATAATCGAACCGGATGCGCAAGTCTCCGCTGATGGACATGTTTTCCAGATAATCACTCACCGTCACCGGCGCCGAAAAAACAGGCGGAGCCGCTAACAACATCACTCCGAAAATCCATAAAATACGGCATAAGATGGTTTTTGATCTCATCGAGCCCCTCCTTTTCGTTTAGTTTTAAATTGATTTAATTTCATCATCCGATGATATCTATTATACAATAACCCTAATCTTTTATATCCCCAATATTTTTTCCATTTCAAAGAACACATCCTGCTCGCGGACGATGCCGGCGACCTCTCCCCCGACGGTCACGAGCAGGCGGCGAACCCGGTTTTGCACCATCATGTAGGTGGCTTCCATGAGGGAGGCATCCCCCTCGATCATGTGCGGGGCCGGCGACATGACTTCCGAAACCTTGAGCGATGCATTCCGGCGGATATCGGAGGTGAACATTCCCTTCCAGAACATGGGGGAGTACTGGATGGTGTCCGCCAGGGACGGCTTGGGGGCGAACAGGTATCCCGGCATGATCATTTTCATGAGATCGGCGATGGTCAGCACGCCCTTGACCCTGCGGGTCGCCTCATCCAGTACGATGACGGAACGGTGGCCCGTTTCCATGATTTTCGACGTGGAGATTCTGGTGGTAAACGATTTCTTGATTTCCGCGATCGCCGCCTTGACCGTGGTCTCGCCCGTGACGGTGGTGTATTCGGCAATGGGGATCATGATGTCGGCCACCGACTTCTCCGTCGATTCCTTCGGCACCACCTGCTTTTTGTGGGCATCCCGGATTTTGCCCACCATCACGTCGATGTCGCAGGGCTTGGTCAGGTAATCGAATGCCCCTTCCTTGTAGGCCTCCATGGCAGACGACTCATCCCCGTGGCCGGTCAGCATGATCACCGGCAGGTCCGGTTTTCGCTTCTTGATAACCTTTAACGTCTCGATGCCGTCCATTCCGGCCATTTTGATATCTAAAATCACCACGTCCGGGTTCTCCGAGAGCTTCTCGATGGCCGCATTTCCGCTTTCCGCCATCACGGTGTCAAACCCCCGCCGGGTCAGGATCTTGTTCGTGGTCGCCCGGAACTGGGCCTCATCGTCCACCATCAACACTTTAATTTTCTTTTCCATATTCGTTATCTCCATATTCAATTGAGCGGTTTTCGAATCATCGTTTTGCCGTCTTTCAGACGATCAGGGGCAGAAGGGCGCTGAAGAACAGGATCATGATGCCGATGGACATCCCGATCACCATAAGCGACTGGGTCCATTTCAGACCGCAGGATATCGTCAGCCCCGAGCCGATGAGGATCCATTTCCAGGGTTCCGTCAGCCAGATGAACAAAGGAATCCAGGTGGCCAGCAGCGTTATCCCCGTTGAAAACGCGTAAACCGAAAATATTCTTGCAAAGTCCGCTTTCCGGCCGGCGATCATCGACATGGAAAGATATCCCAATGCCGCCGCGATAAAAGTCATTCCCACGGCATTGACAAAGAAGATGCCGCCGGTGAGCAGCGGACGGTCAAAGGACTGGGTCAGCAGGCAGGCCCCGGTAAAAAAAGCCGAGGATACCATCAAAAATCCCGCCGGCTGGACAAAGCCCGTCTCTGCCGGCAATTGCCGGAAAAAGGTTTTCGGCTGTCCCAGCACCCGGGTCAGGGTGCCGAAATAATATCCGGCGGTAAATCGCCCATTTCCATTTTCCATCGGATGACTCCTAAAAGATCGCAAGTTTCAGGCAAACCCCCCAGCCGAGCATCACGAGGGTGAGGACAAAGAAAAACAGGCGCTCGGTCCTTTTGGTAAAATAGATCCGGCCGTCTTTATAGACGAAAGTTTTTTCACGGTTTTCATTGGTTTGCGGATTCATATCAATCTCCTTTCATCCCTCATCGGTGCCGATGAAGCGCTAATAAAACATCGCCATTTCCCCGAATCCCCGGAACGCCCAGAAACCGCCCACCAGGAGCAGCAGCAGGATGTTGGCAAAAAACCACAGGGGGATGCCCACCCGGAGATAATCCTTGGGCTCCAGGTACCCGCTGGCATAGACGATGGCATTGGGCGGCGTACCGATAATCAGGCAGTAGGCGAAAGAAGAAGCGATGGCGGTGGACATGGCCATAAACGGCAGGAAGGTGGTCCCCGGATGGACCAGGCCGGCCATGTTCAGGGTGATGGGGCCCACCGCGGCGGCGGCGGGGCCGTCGGCCATCAGGTTGGTCATGACCGCGGTCAGGCCGTTGGACACGGCCATCAGCGGCAGTCCGGCATTCAGCCCCAGCGGCGCCATCAGGTCGATCACCGACCGGGCGATCCAGTAAGCCGCGCCGGTCTGGTCCAGAGTGCGGCCGAAGATGATGGCGCCGGCATACAGCCAGACCACGCCCCAGTCCACCCTCTCCTGGTAGTCCCGCCAGTTGACCACCCCGGCAAACAGGTAGGCCACCGCACCGGCCACCGCGATCACGCCGATGCCCAGCCGGATCGGCAGGATGCCCATTTCATAGAAGGTTTTTTCCGTGAACCAGCCGAACACCATGACCATGAAAATGATCAAGGCCGAGATCTGCTTCCGGTTCCAGTTGCCCATGCGTCCGATTTCACGCTGCAGGTGCGCCATGGCCGGGGCCAGGGAATGAATCGTGGGCTTGAACCGCCAGTTGACCAGAAACCAGGTGATCGGGATCATGATCAGCACGAAGGGCATGCAGTAGGTGATCCACTGGAAATAGCCGATGTCCATGCCGAACATGTCGTTGAGATAGGTCATCATGATGACGTTGCGGGCGCCGCCCGAGGGTGCGCCGGGGCCGCCGATGTTGCAGGCCATGGCGATGGCGATCATCAGCATCTTGCCCAGCTCCGGGTCCTCGGGGGTTTCCTCGGTCAGGCTGTTCTGGTAGAGCAGGATGCCGATGGGCAGGAACATGGCCGCCAGGGCATGATCGGATATGAAGGCGGCCAGCGGGCGCGATGATGATGAAAAAAATCAAGGTGATCCATCTTGACGTTGGGCTTCGCCAGTCGCTTGAACATCATCAGGCAGACCCGCTTGTCCACCCCGGTCTTGACGAAAGCCGCGGCGAACATCAGGCTGCCCATGATAAACCAGACCGCGTCGTCCCAGTACATTCCCGGCATGTCGCTTCTGGAAACCACCCCGGTAAACACCAGGATCAGGCCGATGCAAAGGCCACCCCGGGCAGCGGGATGCATTCGGTCAGAAAACAGAGCACCACGAAAGCCATCATGGCGATGGCCACTTTCACTGCCAGGCGCCCTTGTCCGCCGCCTCTTTCTGGCTGGGGGAAAGGTCTTCGTATTTGAGGCCCTCTCTTCTCAGCTCGAAGGCGGACTGCATCAGCTGCTTGAACGCTTCATCGGAAACCTGCGCATCGATGAAGGTTTTGGCTTTTTCCAGGTTCTTGCCGTCCACGGCAATGCCGTATTTCTTTGCCCATTTGGCATCCCGGCTCATGAAGCGCTTCTTTGAAAACGCGCCCATGTCCATGTTCTTTTCCATCAGCTGGGCGACCAGCAGCTGCCACTGCTCGGCCTGGCTGCTGTCCACGTGGAATAACTGCTCGGTGAAATAATTTTTCACCACCTTGGGCCCCACCTGGTATTCCATCCCCACATCCTTCATCCCATAGGGGGTGGGCATGGCCAGAATCAAGATGAGCAATGCCACGGGGATGCTGAATATCTTCCAATCCACATACTTGTCATAACCGGTGGCCTGGGCCTTTTCTTTGCGAACCGCCATCATGACTCCTTTCCCAATTCAAAAATGTTATGTGTGAAATCCGGGTAAACTGAATGCCGACCTGCGGCATGTTCTATTTGTGATTCTTCCCGTTTCCGGGCGATACGGGCAGGGATATGGTAAATGAACTGCCGGCACCCGGAATGCTCTGCACGGTAATGCTGCCGTTCATCGCCTCGACGATGCTCAGGCTGATGCCCAGCCCCAGCCCGGTCCCCCGGCCCGCCTCTTTGGTGGTAAAAAAGGGCATGAAAATTCTGCCCATGACCTCCGGAGGGATGCCTTTTCCGGTATCCGAAACCGTGATTTTGACCCGGTCCTCTTCCCGGCGGGTGGACAGGGTGATTTTTCCCGGTCCCTCGATGGCATCGACGGCGTTGTTGATCAGGTTCTGAAACACCTGGCGGATCTGGTCCGGATCCAGCAGGACCCTGGGCAGGTTCTGCGCATAATCTCTCACCAGGGAGATGTCTTCGATCTCCATTTCCTTTTCCATCAGGCCGCCCACCACATCTTCCAGTATCTGGTTGACATCGCTGTCGACCAGGCGGGCTTCTTCCTTTCGGGCGGATTTGAGCAGCTTTGACGTAATGTCTTTTGCCCGGAACACCGCCTCGTTGATGATATCGAGCTCTTCTATGATCTGGCCGGGCATTTCAGGGGTGATCTCTCCGCCCCCCAGCTCCGGGTCGAACATGTCTTTGATCACCCCGCATTGGGAGGCGATGATGGCCAGGGGGTTGTTGATTTCATGGGCGACGCCTGCGGCCAGTTCTCCCACGGACACCAGCTTGGCGGCATGGTAAAGCTCGGATTTCAGCTGCCTGCGGGCTTCCTCCGTTTCTTCCGCCCGGCTCAGGAGCCGCTCCGTGCTGAACCAGATGGCTGCAATCAGGACGATCACCACCACGATGGTGAATAAGATGATGATGCGGCGCGCGTGGTACATCTGGGCATAGGCGATGTTCAACGGCTGACGGACCACCAGGCACCAGGGAACTTCCTTGAGCCAGGCCCAGGCGACCAGTTCGGGGCCGCCGGCGAACCGGCTCTCCACGACCCCGGTGGCGTCATCGACCGGCAGATTGAAATGGCTCTTCCCCAGCACGCCTCCCTCTATGGGGTCCACCACCTGGTATTTTCCTTCGCGATTGACCAGGGCGGCGTCCACTTCCTTGCCCCTTTCCAGCAGGTGCAGAAACAGGAAGAACTTATCCGGATCGATGGTCGCCCGCATCACGTATTTCCGGCCGCTCACGATCTGGCGGACCGCAATGGTGGTGTGGGGTTTGTTCCGGAACCCCATGTAGATATCGCTGATATAATAATTTTCCTCCTGGCTCATGAGGGAGATAAACCAGTTCTCTTTGCTGTAATCTTTTCCATGCAGATACGGAAAAGGCCCCGCATAGCCGACCTGCATGCCGTTTGCGTCCAGAAACCCCACATCCACGAAGGCATCGGAGGTTTCCATGAGGTTCTGCAGATACTGGTTCATTTCCGCCTGGTTGGGGGTGACGCTGAAGTCCCTGCTGTGAAACAGGTTGAATATATTGATCACCCGCTCCTGGAGAAACAGGTCGATGGTATTGCGCAGGCTTTCGGCCAGTGAAATCAGGTGGAGTTTCCCGCTCTGCGTTAAGGTCATGTTGAACTGGAAGTGGAAATAGATCGACAGGATGGCCAGGGGAAGGATAAAGGCGGCAATGATGGAAAACTGGAGGCGCTTTTTCAGGCGCCGGAAGTAATTTCGGGTATCATTCGATGAAACATTGATCCGGACCGGGTCCGCTGCAATGTTCTTTTTTTTAGACATATCCGGCTGCCTCATCTCAGGGGGGGTTGTTCTCTGGGCGATTCCGATGCCCACCGGTGACCGTAATGCTTCTGCAGCACCCCGGAAATGGCGGCCATCAGCACCGTCGGATCGCTGTCTTTTTCAATGAATGCCTCGGCCCGGGCCACCTCTGGATGGGATTCGTATTCCGTGCGGTTGGAATAGATGATGACCGGTATGGAGGGGACCATGTCATGAATTTTTTTCAGATGGTCCATGCTGCGCCAGTGCTGAAGATCCAGATCCATCACGATGAGGTCCGGGGGATGCGGCTGCCGGATTCCGGGAAACAGATCTTTGTGGCTGATCACTTCAGTAATGGAATACCCGGCAGCGGCCAGCTCCCGCCGCAAAAAATCGCGCATATGCTTGTAAGGATCGGCAATAAGAATCGTAAACACGTTCGCTTTTCCGCCTTTCGGGTGAAGTATCGCTGCAAACCGATTGAGCAAGCAGTATGCCAATCCCATTTATAAACAGATAAATACTTGATATATAAGAAATTAAACTTGCCCATTGGCGAAAAAACCGGTTTTATTGCCAGAAATCACACGGGTTTCGCATAAAATTCATGTCAAAACGTTTTACACCCTGTAAAGGAAAGACCGGGCGTCAGCGGCAACAAAAAAGGCGGACAACGCTGCATATTGTTGGAAAATCAGGCGGCTTTTTCGAAAATGGTCAATGAAGGGAAAATCGGGAGGGTCGAATTAAAACGATTTTTTCGCAGGGGATATGACTTTGAAATCGGTTTCGGAGGCTACCCCATGTGCCGGTAGAGGATATTTCCGGCCAGCTGTAAAAACGGGATAGGCGTGCGGGAGAAAATCCGGTTGATCCGGCTGTCCTCCGGATTCCGGGTGGCGGGTTTCTCCATGAAGTTTTTGCGCTTCAGGTCGTACCGGTAGTAATGGATGGTCCTCTTTTCGCCTCCCCACCCGTCCTTGAACTGGATGAGCCCCTTGTTTTCAGGCTCGGTCCGGCCGAAGCACAGACCGGCCGATCCGCTTTCGGCAAGGCGGCGGATGGCTTCCCACATCACCAGGTAAAAAGGGTTGAGGGCGCTGTAATCCAGATCGATGGCGCCGAATTTGTAAACCGACTGCCGATGGAATGTGAGATAAACGGCGCCGGCGATGTTGCGGTGGCCATGTTCGGCCAAAGCGATGAAGCCTTTTCCGGGCGCGAGGATGTGTTTGTGGATGCGGCTGAAAAAGAAGAACGGCTGGGGGGGCAGACCGTGCCGCTTTCGGGTGAGGCAATGGAGACGGTAATATTCCTTCACCGCATAGGCGGACGTGTGAAATGAAACAACTACCCCGCTTTTGACGGCTTTTTTGACATTGCGCTGGGTGGCCTTGCGAAAGGTACGGAAAATCGGGTCCGTATCCGGCTGCAGCGGCAGGAAATGGCCCTGGAAAGTCTCATAAGGTGCTACATCTTCAAACATGGGCCGGTCCGCCCGGATTTCGACATATCGCCAACCCGCCCTTCTCCCGAATTGAGCGAGGTTTTCCATGAGCTGAATTGGCGGCACCCCCTCGGGCAGGATGGGTGCGCAATAATCCGAAAAGGGAAGCGACACGCCCCGGCGGCCGGTCAGCTTGCTGCTTACTTCCATAACCGGCACCAGCAGGTTGAAGCGCTCCCCCGAACGGGTCAAAAAATACCGGGGCGCATAACCGTAAGTTTCATGAAGAACCTTTGCCCATGGTGACGAATGAAAAATGGAATACTGATCCGAAGCGGCCAAGGTTTCGTCCCAGCCCGGAAAGACGGCCGGATCGACAGGATTATTCATTTGATTCGGATTTTTACAAACGATCATGTATGACTTCGCATCTTGACTACGAATATTGAGGATTCAACTCATCAAGAAGGTTTACGGTGGACGACTTTTAACATCGTGCACTCGATATCTTTTCGATCCAGATTCTCATATTTTTTATTGATTCTGCAATGAACCGGCTGGAAAAGGAAATCTTTTTCCAGCAACTCGAATCCGGCCTGTTGAAAAAGACGCAGCCATTCACTTGCCTGAATTCTGTTAAAATACTGTACATCATTTTCAAAACAGAATTTCCACGTAAAATCTGAATATTTGAGATAATTTTTTCTGCAGACGCCTTCTTCATAGTCTGCCAGGTGATCACTGATATTGATCGCCTGGAAGGAATACCCGCCCGGTTTAAGCGCACGGTAAAGGTCCCGGATGTAATCTGAAACGATACTTTCATGTATGTGTTCAAAAACATTCCAGCTGAAACAGGCCTCGTATGAATCATCTTCTAAATGATGAAGTTTTCCCGAAGGCTCAACGATGTAATTGAATTTCAAAAAGTCATATAGTTGAGCGTAGGCATTCATTGACGCGATTTTGCCTAATTTTGCACGTGCCTGTTCGTATTGGGCGGGATTTAAACTTTCCTCCCGGCCAAAAACTTCCTCGAATACGGTATTTAAACTCGAAAAGTATGACTTAAATGCATCCAGCTGCCGATTGTCCCAGACATCAAACAGGGTGAACTCGGAATTGCCGAATAGGCTGAGTATCGTTGATTCCCAGTGGATCCAGCCTGTTCCCAATTCCAAAAATCTCGAATTATCCAATGAGACGCCAAATTGATTGAACAGATTCAAAATCCACTTGGCTCGTTCAATGTACTCCGTCGAAAGCCCCGTATCTGAGCGTTTTTTCGCTCCGAGTGAATTTCCCAGGAAGCGATACATTTTCTTGGTGTGAGAGGACACCGAAAAACTCTTTAGCGCCATTGCCGTCCCGAAATATCGAATCATAAACCTGCCTCCTCGTCCGCATGGAATAAAAAAAGATTATCTTTCCTGAACTGTAAGTATCGCCCGGAGAACCGTCCATCCTGCGCATCATACGATATTATGGTTATGCCCCGATCGTTCGGACAGGATGAATGCCGAAAAGATGCCGCTTGATTCTGACCCGGTTGATTTCACTGTATCCGGTGGTGCGGTGCATCCACAGCGCGGGCAGATTGTCGGCCATGTAGAAGCCGTAGACCCTTTCAAACCCTTTGTCTTTCAAGGTATTCAATGCATGGCCGAGGGCGGTGTTGATCAGGCCGCCTTTGCGTTTGTCCGGCCGGATATAGAAGTCAAACATATAGGCCTCGTTTTCCTTCAGCTCCTCGATGCCCAGCCATTTCATATCGGGATGTGCCGGCTTTTTCCCCCGGCCGCCCGTGCAGTGCCAGACATCGCCGATGACCTCGTTGCCGCCGACAAACGCAAACGCCTGGTATCCTTTATTCAGATTTCGGATCATTTTCACCTGGCGGCTTTTCAGCGAATATTTCAGGTTTTGATAGGCAGAGGGCAAACCCGACAATTCCATGCACTTCAGACCGGTCGCATCGAGGGGGACCCGGGGCGGTTTTTGACGATTGAGTTCCTTTACCGTCAGGATCGCCTCCCGGCCGGCATAAAACGACTCCCGCCGGACGGCGGCAAACCCGTCTGTTTTCCATGTTTCCAGCACCTGATAAAACCGCATCTGAATCGATTCGAGCATGTATGTCCTCTTGATGATAGTGCACATGCGGCCTTGATCCGGACCGCGCACACCGCTTCTAAACAGCTGTAATTAAACCATTATCTTCTGATGAAACTCACTTGTCAGCAAATATGGCTGCGGGATTGCGCCCCGCTATCCGGATAAAATTCTCCTCCAGGGGCAGGCCCGAGCGATCGATGGCATACATCGTCCGGACCACCATCTGCCACTGATCCTCATAGAGCATGTCCGACCCGAACAGAATCCGGTGTGACCCTATGTTTTCCAGGACCTTCGACATGACGCCCACGTTCAGCCCGGACAAATCCACCCAGGCCTGGCCGCACCGGTCGAGCAGGCGCCTGAGCGCGGACAACCGACCTTTATCGACGGACTCGAATTCATATCCGTAAAAACCCGCATGGGCAATGATCACGGGAACACGGCCGGCTCCCCAGTCGATTCGGGACAGATTTTCCAGTATGCCGTAGGTCGCCGCCGGACTGTCTTTGAGCACCGGGCTCATTCCCCCGTGGACCATCAGGGGAAGACCGCAATTTCCGCAGGCATCCAGGATGGCTTCGATCCGTTCGCGGCCCGATGCATCCACCGGATTGATCCCCGTCAGGTTCGGATGCAGCTTGACGGCCCGAAGGCAGAACCGGTCAGCCGCATCCTGCATGTATGTGGCAATGTCTGCGATTTTAACGGTTCTGGGGATGCTCCCGGCCAGCAGAAAAAGGTTTTCGTCGACAAACATGCGTGCCGTTTGCGCCATTTGCGCGTCACTGGCGCCGTCCGGCGGCCAGGCGGGAAGCAGCAGAACGTGATCGATTCCGCTGAGAAGCGCGTGCTGTTCAAATATACGAGGGCCGGTATGCCGGAACGCGGCGCTCAGCTTCTCCCTCGATCCGGATGACTGGCGAATCAGACGAAGCACCGACCGGCTCCTTTCATCCGTATCGGCCATAACATCTGAAATTGCCGGCCCCGCAAAATCCGTCCCGTCAGATGCATACAGCCGCTCATCGGAAGGATGCCGGGCATATTGCACCTCGTTGTAGAAGATTTCAAACGGATGGGCGTGCACATCATAAAAAGCACACTCGCGTTTGAGATCATAAACGATGCCAAGATATTTCCGGACTTCGTCTTTTGATATCATGTTTCTCCGCCTGGATCTGATCGAAGACCTGAAATCAGGAAAACCTTTTTCATAAGCCCCACCAATGACGAAAATGTTCTAAATCGAGGCGGACTGCCCCGGATTCTTTTGCGGCCTTCGCGGAGGATCCTTTAATGCCGGGCCGATGCGAAGATGAAAACGTTTCAATTCCTGCCGGTCCACCTTTCCCCGCTCGTTGCGGGGGATACGGTCGATGGGGATGATCCGTCTGGGCCGCATGTAACCCGGAAGACTGCAATTCACCTGGTTGATCAGATCTTTAATGCCGGCGCCGGAGACGCCTTCGACGAAGGCGACGATTTCCCGATCCGCATCGGATTCCCCTCCGGTCATGACCACCGTCACATCCTCGACTGAATCCATGGCCCGCATGATATTTTCAATCTCACCCAGTTCGATCCGGTACCCCATCCATTTGACCTGATCATCCATGCGGCTTTTGTACTCGAAATTGCCGTCCGCCCTTATCCGGCAAAGGTCTCCTGTCTTATAAATCCGATCCCCGGCCGCCCCTGCCGGATTTAGGACAAACTTTTCCCGGGTTTTTTTCACATCATTCCAATAACCTGGAGACAGGCCCGCCCCCCGAATGCAAAGTTCTCCGACTTCGCCCCGGGCAACCGGCCGCCCGGCTTCATCCAGCAGGAAGAGCTCCGTGTTGGCCCGGGACTTCCCGATGGGAATGATTTCTTCCCGGCGTTTCGGAATATCGGGCACCCGGTAGCAGGCGGACATGCCGGTGGCCTCCGTGGGACCGTAGCCGTTGTAAAAGATTTTATCCGGAAAGCAGGTCATCCAGTCCATCAGGTACCGGGTGGGCAGAACCTCCCCCGCAAACAGGATCCTGCGCAACAGCGGCAGCCGGCCCGGCTTCAATGCCCCGGTCCGGGCGATATACATGAGCAGTGACGATACCCCCTTCCAGATGGTGACCCGTTCCCGTTCCATGAAATCCACCAGTCGATTCGGAAACAGGAGCAGCCCCGGGGAGGCGATGGCGAGCCGGGCGCCTGTTTTGAGGGCGCAGTAAATATCGAATACCGACATGTCGAAATGAAAGGGCGCCGTGCTCAGGATCACATCGTCGCTGGTGATTTCCAGGTAATCCGCCGCCCACTCAATGTAATTGAAAATATTGGCATGGGAGATCATGACCCCCTTGGGATTTCCGGTGGAGCCTGATGTGTAAAGGATATAGGCGATATCCGCATCAATATTTTCAAAGACCGGCGGCGATGGTGCGCAGGCATCGATCTGCGGCTGGACAACCAGTTTGGCGCCAATGCCTTCCGGAGGGATTTTAGTGCTGTTGAGCAGAAATACGGCCGGCTTAAACCCGGTCAGGCCGATTACGGCATTGATCCTTCCGATGGTTTTGTCATCGCAAATCACAGCGCCCGGGTTGCTGTCCTGAATGATTTTGCGCATCCGTTCATCCGGGGCTTTCTCATCCATGGGAACATAAATGGCATCCGCCTTGAGAATGCCGAGCATGGCGACGATACACCACGCGGACCGCTGAAGGCAGATGACCACCCGGTCCTGGCGCCTGATGCCGTTTTTTTTCAGGCAGTGGGCCAACCGGCTGGTGCGGCTGCGCAGTTCCTGCCACGTCAATTGGCAGGACGGATCGCTCAGGGCGACATCGCTGTTTGAGCCGGTATGGGACTGTTCAATGAACTGCTGGACGAGGAATAACGGCGTGGCGCTCATTTCAAGCCTGACAAACTGGAGATGATATTGTTTTGTATTTCCGATGTTCCTGAATAGAGGGTGGCGGCAATGGAATCCCGCAAATCCCGCTCTAATTCAAATTCCTTCATGAAACCGTAGGCGCCGTGCAGCTGGACGGCTTCCAGGCAGGCTTTTTTCAGATTTTCACTGATGAAGAGCTTGGCGATGGATGCCTCCATGTAGGCCCTTTTCTTCTGGTCTTTGAGCCAGGCGGCCTTGTACAGGATCAACCGGCCGAGTTCCAGGTTGACGCGCATTTCAGCGATTTTCCGGGAGACGGCCTGAAACCTGCCGATGGGCTGCCCGAACTGGTGCCGTCCATTGGCATATTTGACGCAGGCATCCAGTGTTCTCTGCATGATGCCGATATGGGCACCCGGGATCAGGGTCCGCTCCACCTGCATGGCTTCATTGAGGATCATCGCGCCCTGGCCTTCCTTGCCCAGCAGGTTCTCCGCGGGGACGCCGCAGTCTGTAAACACCAGTTCACCGTTCTGAAGGGTCCGCAAACCCATCTTGTCCAATGGACGCCCCCGGCGAAATCCGGACCGGCCGTCCTCGACCAGCAGGCAGGAGATCCCGGCCATGTTTTTTTTAGCCGGGTCGGTGACCGCAAAGACGATCACCAGGTCGGCAATGGGGCCATTGGTGATGAATATCTTGGTGCCGTTAAGATCATACCCGCCGGCGGCGATCCGTTCTGCGGCGGTCTGAATGGACAGGGTATCCGACCCGGCATCCGGTTCGGTAATGGCCTGGGAACAGATGATCTCCCCCCGGCAAATGCCGGGTAGCCATCGTTGTTTCTGTTTTTCATCCCCGAAATGGGCGATCTGAAGGGCGCACAGAATCTGGGTGATCAGACAATGGATCAGGCCGCTGTCCCGGCATCCGTTTCCAAGGGCCTCAATCGCAACCAGGGTCGTGAGGATCCCCTCCCCCTGACCGCCGTAGGCTTCGGGAATGGGGATGCCGATCACCTCCATGTCGCAGATCCGGCGCCATTTATCCATGGGAAACCGGGCCTGCGCATCGGTTTCCGCCAACTCGTCGTTTAGTTCCCTGCGGGCGAATTCGGTGATGCTTTTCTGAAGCGACCGCTGCATGTCCGAGAGGTCGAAATCCATTAATTTTCCTGGCTGCTGAAAGTTCTGTCGCCAATCAAACCGCAAATCGCCTCTAAATTCTCAAAATTTTCCGGGGTGATATCTTCATCCGATATCTTCACGGAAAAACTGGCCTCGATGAAATCGAGCATTTTCATGATTCCCATCGAGTCGAGAATGCCGCTTTCGATCAGCGATTCGGTTTCGCTGATGTCAGTAACAGTCGGATCTGAAATAAGTTCGTTGACGATAAATTCTTTGAGCAAATCCATCGATTTCATTAAACACCCTTCATTAAATTAGGAAATGTATCGCACCGCTGATATGTTTCAGAAACTCCAATTTCAAGGATCAACTTGGATTCCAAATGCTTTACGATCGCTTTCAGATGAAAAAGTATAAGCCTCCAGGGGGTCGAATGCAAAAAATCCACCTTGAAATTTTGCAGGCATTGACGGATTTTTCCCGGCCGAAAGAATGCGCCTGTTCAATCCGACTTGCTGCATTTAATTGTTGCATAAAGATCGTGTTGGTGTTTTGGAATGATCAGGTGTTGCCGGTAAACCCGTGGAATCGACATCCTTTGACCTTTAAAATTCAATGAAACGTTGAATGAAATGATTGCATGGAAAAAAGCCGGGCTGTCCACCCGCATATTCATCATCCTGTTTTTGTTCCTGGGCGTCACCTTCGCCATGGGAATCACCAGCATCTGGTATGCAAGCCACTTTAATGAACTGTTTCATCGGGTCGTGAGCAGGGACATGCAGGCCCTGGATGTTTCCCGGGAACTTGCCACCGCGCTTGCCAACCAGAAGGGGTATGTCACCTATTATTTTTTAGACGGCGACCCCAAGTGGCTCAATGAACTGGCCGTTCACCGCCAGGCGTTTCAGAAATGGCTGGACCGCGCCTACGCCCTCAACCCCGAATACGACATGCGCAAACTGCTCGAACAGATCCGGGAAAATTATGCCCAATACATAAAAGGAAAAGACCAGGTGATCGAATTGTACCGGACGGGGGACAGGGAAGCAGGTGAACGGCTCCACTGGAAGGTGCGCCGGCAGTTTTCCGAACTCAACGACCTCACCATGATCTACAAGAATACCAATGAGTCCCGGATTGAAAAAGCCCAGGAAAGAAGCCGGATCGAAGCCAGGCGGCTGGTAACCGCGGCCATGATCTTCATGGGTGCCGTCCTGCTGTTGATCGGGCTGCTGGCCATGTTCCTGATATCCCAGATCATCATTCCCATCCGGCGGATCGCCATACAGGCCGCCAACCCCGATGAGAACATCGAATCGGGCAACGAGGTCAGGGTCCTCAGCCAGCGGGTACACGGCCTGATGGAAGACCGGGACCGAACGATGACGGAACTGCAGCAGAGCAAGGCCCTCCTGCTCAATTCGGAGAAAATGGCCCTGGTGGGGAAACTGGCCACCGAAGTGGCCCACAGCATCCGCAATCCCATGACCTCCATCAACATGCGGCTGTTCTCACTGAAGCGGAACCTGGAATTGTCCGAGATCCAGAAGGAAGACTTCGAAGTGGTCGCCGAAGAAATGCGGCGCCTGGATAACATTGTCCGCAACTTCCTGGAATTTTCAAGGCCCCACAAATTGAAAAAGCAGGAAGTCCTCATCTCCGACATCATCGACATGACCATCGATCTGCTTTCCTATCGCCTGGACCTGCATTCGGTGAAAGTGCACCGGAAGCGCCCGGTAAAACTGCCCGCCATCGAGGCCGATCCCGAACTGCTGAAGGAGGTGTTCGTCAACCTGATCGTAAACGCCTGCGAGGCCATTGAAAACGGGGGAGACGTCGTCATCAGCGAAGAAGAAGTCATGGCAGAATCCATCGGGCACGCGGTTAAGATCCGGGTCAGCGACAGTGGTCCGGGGATATCGGAGGAACTCCAGACCCGGGTGCTGGAACCCTTTGAAACCACCAAACCGGACGGAACGGGTCTCGGCCTGTTCATCGTCGTCCGCATCATCGAGGAGCACGGCGGCAGCCTGACGCTTCAGAGCAAACCGGGTGAAGGCGCCGTCTTCACCATCATCCTGCCGGCACGCAAGGAGGAGCGGAAATGAGTACGATTCTGATCGTTGATGATGATGATCAGCTGCGGCAGAGTTTTGCCAAACTGCTCCGGGAGGAGGGATACCATATCCGCACCGCCCCCACCGGAGAGATGGGCATCGAGGAGATCCGAAAGGAGATCCCGGATCTTCTGATCATGGATGTCCGGCTGCCGGGAATCAACGGGCTCAAGGCCTTCGAGGAAATCCGGAAAATCGATGCCAAGCTGCCGGTGATGATCATGACCGCGTTTTCCACGACGGAGACCGCCATCGAAGCCACCAAGCTGGGGGCCTTCGACTACGTGCTCAAGCCGTTTGACATTCCCCTTATCCTGTCCCTGATCGGCCAGGCGCTGGAAGCCGGGCGCCTCATGAAGACCAAGGTGGAAATGAACGTCCACCCGGAATCCGCTATCCCGGATGCCATTATCGGCAACAGTCATGCCATGCAGGAGGTTTACAAGGCCATCGGCCGGGTGGCGCCCACGGATGCTACCGTTCTCATCCGGGGGGAATCCGGGACCGGGAAGGAACTGGTGGCCCGGGCCATCTACCAGCACAGCCGGCGGGGCGGAAAACCTTTCCTGGTCATCAACTGCGTAGCCATTCCGGAAACCCTGCTGGAAAGCGAACTGTTCGGTTATGAGAGGGGTGCCTTCACCGGTGCGGCCAACCGCCGGGTGGGCAAGATCGAACAGGCCAACGGCGGCACGGTGTTTCTGGACGAAATCGGGGACATGCCCCTGTCCATCCAGGCGAAGATCCTCAGGCTGCTCCAGGAAAGGAGCATCGAGCGGCTGGGCGGCGGCAAGCCCATTCCGGTGGATGTCCGGATCATTGCCGCCACCAACCGGAACCTGGAGCGGGCCATCGTGGAGGAACGGTTCCGGGAAGACCTGTATTACCGGCTCAAGGTGGTCACCATCGAGCTTCCGCCCCTGCGCAACCGGGAGGCGGACATCCTTTTGTTGTGCGACTATTTCCTGACCCTGTATTCCGCTGACATGAAAATCGACAACCCGGGAATCACCAGGGAAGCCCGGCGGGTGATCGAAAAGCATTTCTGGCCCGGCAATGTCCGGGAACTGGGCAATACCCTTCGAAAGGCCCTGATATTCAACCGGGGATATCCTCTGCGCCCGGAAGACATCTCCCATGCCATTTCCAATGCCGTCGAACCCCCGGCAGCAGAGGCCAGGTCCATTGAAACCCTGGCCCACCAGTGGGTCCGGGAAATCCTGTCCGGCGAGGAGCGCCAGGATATGTTCAATTACCTGATGGACCGCTTCGGCAGCATCGTCATCAGCGAAGCGCTGAACCTGACGGCGGGCAACCGGAGCCGGGCGGCCAAAATGCTCAACCTCTCCCGCCCTACCCTGCAGTCCAAGATTGAAAAATACAATCTCCAGGTGACCACCTCGGTCCAGCCGGGGGATGAGGCGGAATAAAAACCGTTTTTTCTGCCGGCGCGATGCGCTCGGGGAAAGGTTTTATCTTCAAACCGCATCGCCGCCGGTATCATTTTGTTCAAATTCTTACACAAAAATACACATTTCATCATGTCCCTGAAAAAGGGCGCCCCACCTCTCCATTATCTCCTTTTTTATTTTTTCATAGCCCCCTTCATGTAGATAACTAACTGAAAAATCATTTCATCATAAGATAATCCTTTTTCAATCGTCTAATTCATTCAGATGATAATCCCGTCTGTAAAAAAGCGTATTTCCACACTCAGTTACCCGGATATCGCTCAATTGAAATCAGTTTAGCATAAGTTTTACGCCGGCCTCAGACTGTCTGGCACATCGATTGCATTAAGCCTCCCATGGATATCATTTTCTGATTCTGAATCAACAGGTCATTCTCAAGTGAACCCATTCGTCTGACAAAGGCAACTCATTCGAAAGAATGCAACGCAAAGGCACCGGCCTAAGTTCCAAATCGAGAATAGGGCAGCGGGCCTGCCGGGCGATTCAACCCTCCATCGGAGTGCTGTTGACGCACGGCATACAACAGCAACCAAGGAGGATTTTATTTAATGTCCGGAAAACAAAAGGTTAATTTCAACTCTTTG
This sequence comes from uncultured delta proteobacterium, assembly GCA_963826785.1. Taxonomy (GTDB): domain Bacteria; phylum Desulfobacterota; class Desulfobacteria; order Desulfobacterales; family Desulfosalsimonadaceae; genus CAWGYD01. The sequence continues at coordinate 437,382 of CAWGYD010000001.1, read as the reverse complement.
TTCTTCATCCTGCTTTTGCCGCTCATCCTGTTTTATCCCTGCATAGTGAATGCCGCCGACGTGACGATCGGCTGGGATAGACCTGATGACGGGCGGGTGGCCGGTTACAACGTCTACTATGGACAGTCAGGCACCAATTACAAAAGCACCCCCAAGATAACCATCAATTCGGCCGGCCAGACCACCTGCACCATTTCCGGTCTTACGGCAGGCGCCATTTACGGCTTTACGATCACGAACGTGGATGAACAGGGCCTTCAGAGCGCTTTTGCCGAGGAGTGTTATTACAATGTGCCCCTGCCGCGGGCGGATACGGATGGCGACGGCCTGACCAATGACGAGGAGAGCGGAACTTACGGAACGGACCCAAACCGGGCCGATACGGATGCCGACGGCATCAATGATTACAAGGAAGTTCTCTACTGGGGAAATGACTGGCAGTCCGACATTGACGGGGACGGCATCATCAATCTGCTGGATGCCGACTCGGACAATGACGGCGTCAATGACGGCACGGAAATCGCCGCGGGCAAAGACCCGGCCAACCCCGCCGACAATGCGGCCGCGCTTGCATTTGAAGCCGGTGAAGTCGTGATCAATCACGACTGGACATTTGTGGATCTGACCAAAAGCTTTGTCAATCCGGTGGTGGTGGCCGGCCCCATGAGCTATGCCGGCAATCAACCGGCGGTCATTCGGATCCGCAATGTCAGCAGTATCGGTTTTGAAATCCGCATACAGGAATGGGAGTACCTCGACGGGGCACATGCTTATGAAACCGTGGGGTACATGGTCATGGAAGCCGGCGCCCACACGCTCACCGACGGCACCCGGGTCCAGGCCGGAAAATTTCAAACAGCGGGATCCGGCACCGTTTTATTCCCGCAAACATTTAACCAAACCCCGGTGGTTTTTTCCGCGGTGGTCACCTTCAACGGCGGCGAAGCCGTCACCGGCAGGTGCAACAAGGCCGGCACATCCGGGTTCGATTACGTGCTCCAGGAACAGGAAGCGAACAGGGACGGCCATGCGACGGAAACCATCTCGTATATCGCGTGGGAGCCTTCCTCCGGTTACGTGGATGGCCACTTCTATGAGGTGTCGGCAACTCCAAATGCAGTCCTCGATGCATTTTACCGGATCTACTTCGACCGGCGCTTTTCCGTTGATCCCGTTTTCATATCGGATATGCAGACCATCAAAGGATGGGACACGGCAAACCTACGATTTCAGAATAAAAATACCGCCGGTATCGACGTCATGGTCACCGAAGAAAAATCCAATGATTCAGAAACCCGCCACGCCAAGGAAGTGGTCGGCTATATCGTTATCGAATGACCGGCCGCCCCGGCCGTGTCCGAAACGGCGATGATGTTTCGGACACGGCCGGGCTGATTGATAAATACTTAAATTATCCTATACTTTTGAAAATGCACATGCAGGCGAAAAATGGTCATCGGCCATTTGGCGCCGAAGAATTCAGGAGACATAATGAACAAGGCAATGACATTCAAAAAATCGCGTATCGCCATATATTTCATCATCTGTTGTTTTATCCTGCCCCTTTCGGTTTCTGCGGCCACCTATTATGTGGCCGCAAACGGCAATGACAGCGGCAGCGGGTCCCAGTCGAGCCCCTGGCGGACCCTCTCCCGCGCCTGTTCCACCGCCGGCAGCTTCGGGGACAGAATCATCGTAAATGCCGGCAACTATACGGATAATGGTCAGTGTGTCCTGGCAAGGGGGGTCTCCATCCAGGGCGCCGGCGCCAGCCAGGTGACCATCAATACCAGTGCCAGCCCCTATATCATTGCGGCCAACAATGTCCCTGTGGTGGACGGCAGCAATGAGATTTCCGGTATCAAGTTCGAGGGCGGGGACCGGACCGGAATGGCCATACTGTCCCGGGGGAGAAGCAACCAGAAATTCCACGACTGCGTCTTCGCCAATTTTACCGGAAACGGCGTGGCCATTTACGGAAAATACGGATGGACCGACAACAACGGCGGCTTCTGGCGGGATGACTGCACCTCCGGTACCCGCGAGACCTGTTCCTGGGCTTACAACAACCCCCTGTACAGCGTGGACCCGGCATCCACCGACTGGGCCACCGGGGTTCTGGTCTACAACAACCTGTTCAACGACTGCAAACTGTTTCCCAACGTGCTTTCGGGAGCAAAGATTTACGGCAATACCTTCAACAATGACGGAACTTACGGCGGCAAACGTTCCGCCATCGGCCATACCGCATTCTGGTATAAATCTGTCGAGATTCACGACAACATCATCCGGGTGGGCAACCAGGGCTGGTCCGTCATCGGCATCGAGATGTGGGAGATCAAGGACTCCAGCAAGTTTTACAACAACACCACCGATTCCTGGTTTTCCCTGCGGGGCAGCACCCACGGGCTGAGTTCCGGCCACAGCCTCAATTACGAAATCTACAACAACCGGTTCATCGCCGCTTATGGTCCCACCACCCCCTGCCCGGCCATTGAGATCATGTCCGATATCCAGGGGGCGCAGGTGTACGGCAATTATTTTTCCGGCTCCGCCTGGGAGAGCGGCATCGCCATCTGGGGCGCGACTTCCGGCGCCAATAAGAGCACCAGCGACATCCTGGAAAATATCGTGGTCAGAAACAACGTATTTGACCGCCTCACCGGCTCCGGCAGTTTGGGGGGTGTCCACCTGGATGCCAATTTTTCCGTTACCGTGGTGAGAAATATTGACATCTACAACAATGTTTTCGACGGAAACAAGCAGGGCGTCAATATGGGCAAGGAAAGCGGCCGGCTGGAAACCGTCAACATCAAGAACAACATCTTCATGAACCAGACGGACAAGGCCATCGTTACCAACGGTTCGGGCATGGGGCCCATTAACGTCAGCTATAACTTCAATTCCGGCAACAACCTGTGGCTGGGGGACTGGGCCGGCGCGATTTCCCAGAGCAACACCATCAACGCCAGTCCGAACCTTCAGAAATCGGGCAGCCGACCGGATCCCTACTATCTGGCCTCAGGTGCTTCCGCCAACGTGGTGGACGCGGGAACCAGCGTGGGGCTTTCCTATGCGGGGGCACGGCCCGACATCGGTGCTTATGAATACGGCCAGGCCCCGCCGGTTCCGAATCCCGACCCCACGCCGGATCCGACCCCCCAGCCGATTCCCGATCTGGCGGTCTATTACGTGGATATCAAGGGGAGCGACAGCACTGGAAACGGCGCATCGGCCACTCCCTTTGCCACCCTGTCCAGGGCCTGCTCCCTGGTCAAGAAATCCGGGGTGAAAATTCATGTGAACGCGGGAACCTACACGGACAACACCCCGTGCGTGCTGGCGAGGGGGGTATCCATCGAAGGCGCCGGAGCGGGCCAGGTCACCATCAATACCAGTGCCAGCCCCTATATTCTCGCCGCCAGCAATGTACCGGCGGTAAACGGAGGCAATGAGATTTCCGGCATCACCTTAAACGGCCAGGACCGGTCCGGAATGGCCATTCTTTCCCGGGGAAGAAGCAACCAGAAGATCCATAACTGCACCTTTGCCAACTTCACCGGAAACGGGGTGGCCGTTTATGGAAAATACGGGTACGACGACAGCAATGGCGGATTCTGGCGGGACGACTGCACCGCATCCACCACCGCCACCTGCTCATGGGCCTATAACAACCCCGTATACAGCGTAGATCCCGCTTCCACGGACTGGGCCACCGGGGTCGATATTTACAGCAATACCTTTAATGACTGCAAACTCTATCCCGGCGTGCTCTCAGGAGCCAAGATCCACGGCAACACCTTCAACAACAACGGCACATACGGCGCCAAGCGGTCCGCCATCGGGCATACCGCGTTCTGGTTCAAGTCCTGCGAGGTTTACGACAATGTGATCCGGGTGGGGGACCAGGGCTGGTCGGTCATCGGCATCGAGATGTGGGAAAACAGGGACGGCTGCAAATTCTACAGCAACACCACCGATTCATGGTTTTCCCTCCGGGGCAGCAGCCATGGCCTCAGCACGGGGCAGACGGTCAACTACGAAATCTACAACAACCGTTTTGAGGCGTCATATACGCCCACTGCCCCCGCCCCCGCCCTGGAGATCATGTCCGATGTCCAGGGGGCGCAGGTGTACGGCAATTATTTTTCCGGCTCCGCCTGGGAATACGGCATCGCCATCTGGGGCGCGACTTCGGGAGCCAACAGGAGCGGTGATGACGGGGTAAAAAATATCATGGTCCGCAACAACATTTTCGACCGGATCACCAATGCCGGAAGCTACGGCGGCGTGCATGTCAGCGCCAACAACATCAATACGGCCGTCGACAATGTCAGTATCTACAACAACGTTTTCGACGGCAACAAGCAGGGGATCAACCTGGGCAAGAACGGCGGAAGACTGGGAAGCGTCCGCATCATGAACAACGTCTTCGTCAACCATACCGACAAGGCCGTGGTCACCAACGGCTCGGGAATGGGTCCGGTCACTCTCAGCTACAACATCAACTTCAACAATGGCACATGGGTCATGGACTGGGCCGGCGCGATCACCCAGAGCAACATCATCAGCCTCAATCCGGACCTGATGAAATCGGGCGTCCGACCGGATCCGTATTACCAGCCCACCGGAGGATCCGCCAACCTGGTGGACGCGGGGATCAATGTCGGCCTCCCGTTTAACGGCAGCAGCCCGGATATCGGCGCATACGAATGCAATGAACCGCCCCTGCCGCCCCCGACGGGATTGCGCATTGTTCAATAAAAGATCGAAGTAGGAGCAAAAAAAACCGGCGCCGGACTCATGAGTCCGGCGCCGGTTTTTTTGTAAGGGTATAAGCCAGGGGGCAGATGGGTGCCCCCCTGACCCCGCGCGCACGTGCAGCGGATCTGTTAGATGATGAGAACCCCTTACTTTTTTGTAAGAATAATCATGGGATATTGAAAAAATCGGACGAAAAAATTCGGGAACCGGTCTTCCAGGTCAAACAGGATGTCCAGCATTTTTCTGCCGGTCCGGTTATCCGGTATAATCTTTTTTTGCGTATCTGCATCAAATGAGCGCCAGGGCAGAATTTTCACACTCGCGCTGTCGCTGAATCGGCGCCACCATGAGATCGGGTGCGCATGGTAATACAGAATCGGATTTTGCCCATTTTCTCCTTCGTTCTTCTGCTTGTTCAAAGACGGTGCCGCTCTTTTGAATAATCGTAAAAACGATTCTGCGGCCAGAATTATCGAATTGGGATTGCTGTATACAATGATGACCGGTTTTCCCGGCTTGGTGACATGGAGCAATTTGCGTACGGCCCCTTCCTGCCTTTCCTTGTCCATATGATAGATGGTGTGAAGGCTGACGGCACAATCAAAAAAATTCTCCTCCAGGCCGATATCAAAGAAGCTGCCATGCAGAAAAACGCCATGCGCCCCGATTTTCATTCCGGCCTGCCTTAACGCATCCGATGACAAATCGATGCAGTAGCGCTTCTCGAAATTTTCTGAAAATGCCAGGTACTCTCTATACTGTATCGGTCCGGAGGCCATGTCCAGGATATTCATGCCGTTTTCGGGTATGTGCCTCAAGATCCTTAAGCGGCACCGGCTGACATATGCCCGGGCGTGCGCCCTCAAGTCCTCCCATTTTTTGGCATCTTCAGTAATTTCCCCTTCAGTTTTCCATCCCTTTGTATTGTAAAATGTTGACACGCTTTCTTCAGCATGGTTTCTCATGATATATCTCCGAAAAAGGCCGTCATCTCCTGAAGGCCTTTTGCCAGTGGAATAACGGCAGCGCCGGTGGGTGTATCCGAAAAAACGACCGCTTTATGATCGATGAGAACGGATCGGAGGACCAGATCCCGCCATTTCCGGGGCAGGTACAGGTTTAATTGACCGTCATCGCAAAAACTTTCCACCCGGCAGGAAATCGAGGCTGAATTGAAATCCCAGAACAACCGGTCGATGCCGGAGCGCTCCCGCTTCATCCAGAAATCGGCCAGTTGACCGACGTTTTTGTCAATTCCCGCATCCGGCCGCCGGGTGGCCATGGACAGGATGTCCTCCACCAGCCCGGCATACGCCGACGAGGTCACCATCAGGCTGCTGTGGCCGCCGAAATGGTATATGCCGGGATACCGGTCCATGGCCTGTTCAATGGCCCTCAGGCTACTGTCGGCATCCTGAAAAAGATCTTCCAGCCAGGCGGTTACCGGCATTTCAAGAATGGATAAAGACTTTCCCCGGCGGTCCCGGGGATGGAAGGGATATGCCGTTCCCAGCACCCAGGCAAGCCCGCCGTGGCCGCCCCAGTTCCATGTGGTGTCGTAGGCATATCCCATGTCCGCCAGTTCCGAAAAATCCTCATCCCAGCCGACCCACCCCAGTTCATGGCCCCGGTGCCCGCGGGGCGAGACCCTGAAACGACCGCAAAAAGCCCGGTGCATGGCTGTGTAATCCGACAGCTGACCCGGTTTGAGATGCGTTCCCACATCCCAGCCGTTTTCGATCAACAGGTCAAAGGTCTTTTTCGAAAATCCCGAAAAACCGGTTATCCGGGGACGGTTCTGTATACATGCGGCAAACGGCAGCACGTAAACGCTTCCCGAGGCATCATATCGATTAAATAAAGAGACCAGCTTCTGCGCCTGCTCCCTGTAATTGAACGGATAGCCAACCAGCTGCCGCCCCACCGCTTTCACATCGAAAATCTTCCGGGCGAGTGCCGGGCGGCCCACAGCCTTCGGTTCGGCCCGGCGCAGCCGTTCAAGGGCACCTCTCACGGGTTTTCCGCTGGGGGCCACATCATCGAAGCTGAAGGTCACCATGCTTCGGCGCCCTCCCGGCAGGGGCGCAAACATGGGAAGGGGCCGGTCGGCGCGATCCAGTTGACGGCAGATCCATCCGCTCAAGAAACCCATCAGCAGGTCGATCTGGGGGAGGCGCAGGAAGGCCGGGTCCATTCCAGAGATCGCAATCCGCTCCGCGCTGCCGACCCCCGCCTCGATGGCGATTTCATGGTTGCGCTGATGGAGGAAGCAGATGTATCCGTCAAGCGAAAACAGGAGCACCAGGATGCTGCCTTCTCCAAAAGGCAACTCCACAATGCCCGGCAACAAAGGCCCCTGCCCCCCATGTGATGCGGTGGTGAATCCTGCCAGGATATTTCCCGGCCCATTCCCCCAGGTGTCGATCTTTCCGCGTATCTCGATCGGATCGTTCAGGCTTTTTGAAAAACGCAGGCATGCTTTGTCCATGCTTTGCATATGACCTGAAAATCCAATGGCCTGCGCCCATGAAGCGTGCGGGTGGATCATCATCAGGCTGCCGCCGCCGGCCGCATATGCCAGCCAGTCATCCCTTCCCGCAGCGCTCTGGCCGTCCACCACGGCCACGGGATAATCACCTGGATGCGCAATTTCTCCTTTTTTTCCAGTCTGAAGCGGAAATCCTTGATCGGCCAGGGCTGAAAACACCTGATGGGAGGTCTCAATATCGGGGATGAAAATCGGGGAGGATATGGGGCCGGATGCGTTTACCCGGGTTTTGATGGCCGCTCTCATGTCGCCCGCCTCATGACGGAAAAAGCCGCCGGGACGCGGGGCCGGTGGAAGTCGCCGGGGTCGCTGACCGGCGGCCCGACGGTTGTCCCAGGGCGGACGTGAGGGCCGCGAATCGCGCTTCCCAGCGGGACCGGATCAGGGCTTTGAGGTCCTTCATCTCTGCGGACAACTTGTGCTTTCGTTTCAGGGCCTGCCCTATGGCGCGCTCGATCTGAACCGGCCGGTTATCCACATAAAGGGTCCCCTTTGAAAAATACTCCCGGAGCACCGGCCAGTCGGAGGTGATCAGCGGCTTTTCCACGGCCACCGCTTCATACGCCCCGCACAGCATGGTGTGATCCGTATTGACCAGCACCATGATCACATCCACGGAACGGATCAGGCGCACATATTCCGCATCGGGGATGTAATCGGTAAAGATCACGTTCTGGGTCTTTTTTTCAAACAAAGGGGTGGTCCGGGCCGGAAGACGGCCCGTGATGTAGAAATCACATGCCGGAAGATTCCGGGCGGCCGACAGGATTTCACCCAGCGGTTCGTCTTTGGAAAAGGAATTGATCACGCAGACCGACGGCCTGCGGGTGATCACAGGCGGTTTTTCCCATCCGAGTTCGGGCAGACGATCCTCCATAATGATCCCGTTGGCTCCCCAGCCGTCCACAATCTGTTTCAGATGGTCATTGGTCACGACGGTCATGAGGGATCGCCTGGACAAAAACCGGTGAAGGGGCAGAAAGGCCGCCCATTTGCCGATAAACGCGCCGGTATGGGAATCGATCACGAGCTTCGCCCCCGTAAATACAGAGACCAGGTAGGCCACCAGCGGCAATATGATGGGGGGATTCATGGCAAAAATGATGTCCGGGCGTTGCCCCATGATGATGGATATCGTTTTTCCCGCCTGAAGCAGGTACCGCAAGGGGAGCAGGGCTTTTGGCGCATTGGGCAGGTATTCAATATAATAAGGGGTTGCACCGAGGGCGTCAGACAGCCCCGCAGATCTGGGGATTCCCGTTTTCCAGGAGATGAAAATAATTTTTTGGCGCAAATTTTCCATTCAAGAATTCTCCGCCTGATATCGAAGATTTTTGCCGGCAAGCCGCTTCCGGGTCCGTTCAAATTCATGACGATAATAAAAGGCCCAGATTTCACGGCAGCAGCGGACCACGGTCCTTGAGGGCGGATTGATGCGGGGCAGCCGCATGGTGGCCCATACCAATACCCCAATGGTCAGCCGATTGATCGCCAGGCGACGAACTGCATCTTTGATGTAGCCGGACGGCGATTCCACGAAATGTGCCCAGCCGCCGTTGAACCGGGCGCCCAGGCGGACGAATTCACGGTTTACCCAGGAGAGCCGATCATAGTTTTCCGCAAGGGTCCGGCCATAGAGTTTTCCCATATCGATGACCGCATCCACCGTCTCCAGCGGGCGCACATGGGTGCCCACGGCCTCTTTGCAGTAAAGGAGCCGCACGTATCCGGCTTTCATCCGAAACGCCAGATCCAGATCATCGAGTCTTTTCAAGCCCGGGGTAAACCCCCCGCATTCCTGAAAAAACCGGCGCTTGAAGGACGCATTCTGGGTGGTGAATGCGCTGGGGTCCAGGATGTCATCCCCCTGGTTGGTTTTCGATATGGCGGTGACGGTGCGGTCGTCCGGATCGCAAAGGTCCATCTTCCGGCTGCCGGTGATCACCCGTCCCATCACCATGGTGCTCCGGCCGGGGTATTTTTCATGAAGGCGGAGATGGTGCCGGAGCATGTCGCCATCGGCCATGATATCGTCGTCCATGGAAAGGATAACCCGGCCCCGGGCATGGGCCACCCCCAGGTTCCGGGCCGCCCCCGAAAACTTGTGGTCTTGGCGCAACACCACCAGACGCTCCTCCCATTGCGGGCCGGATGCGGCAAGCATATCCAGGGTCTCGTCTTCTGATCCGTCATCCACCACAATGACCTCGAATCGGTGCGGATCAAGAGATTGATCAAGCAGATGCGCGAGCGTCTCTTTGAGAAAATCCGCCCGGTTGTAGGTCGGGATGACCACGCTCAGGTCCGGCCCGGATCGGGCATTCAGATCAGTTGGGCCATTTTTCATTATCTTTTTCCTTCACGAACCGTTTTCCGGCCGGATTTCGGACCGACGCCTCCGCCAGTAATGAATCATACAGGGATTCCACGAATGCGCCCTGGACGCGGGTATCAAATTTTTTCTCCGCCAGTTTCCGGGCATTTTCCCCCATGGCCAGCGAAAGCGGCTCATTTTCAATCAAAAATGAAATGTGTCGGGCAAAGTCTTCCGGATCGGTGTCCGACACCCGGCCGATGGCTTCTTCCTCGATCATCTGTGCCACATCCCCGACCCGGGTGGTGACCACCGGCCGCCCCATGGCCATGTACTCACCGATCTTGTTGGGCCAGCGGGCCTCGTTCACCGGATTGGGCTTCATGGGCAGGACAAAGACATCCGAGGCCGACAGGTAGTCGATCATCTCTTCCTGGGAGCACCATCCGGTCTGGACAATCCGATTTTCCATCCCAGAAGCGCGCACTTGGCGGTCGATCTCCGGGCTGATGCGCCCGATGATGACAAAAACCGCACCGGGATTGCGCTCGAGCACGCGGCGAAATGCGGCCAGTGAAAAGTCCACGTCCGACTGGTGGGTCCCCAGGAACCCCAGCACTGATGATTCCATAGCCAGGCCGGTCCGCCGCCGGGCGACCGACCGGTCCACGGCCGCCACCGCCGTGGTATCCACGCTGCCCCGGATCAGAAAAACCTTTTGAGGGTCCACGCCCATCGCCGTGGCGCGGTCTTGTAAAAAGCGGCTGATCACCGTTACCGCCGAAGCCCGGCGGCGCAGGTCGCGCTCCAGAAAATCCATCAGCCGTCGCAGAGGCAGGCCGGCCCTGGAATAGATCCGGTTGAGCCGGTACCCGTATTGATCTCTGAATCCGCCCGCGCTGTACAGATCGCACCAGTCCGATACCAGAACGGCCGGATTGTGCTTTTTCACCAGTGTGCGGTAAGCGGGGATGGACACATTCATGAAATGCTCGAAACAATGGATGACATCGTAGCGATGCCTTTTGATCTCTCCCAGCCGCATGGCGATATCCAGAATACCCCACCCGGGAGCGCCTGCGAGCCGATCCATGGCATATTTGCCGCTCATGAAGTATGGCGTTTCGATAATGCGGATCCCGTTTTGCAGGTAAACGCGGCGCCGGAGTCGTTCGCTTGCGGAAACGCAGATGATGGTGACCGCATGCCCGGCCCGGACCAGGTAGCTTGCCCATGCATGCGGCCGGTACCAGGTGCCGTGGTCTTTTTGTCCGAAATTGAGCATCAGGATGTTCATCGCTTCAGCGCTTCCTTCATCCGTCGGAGGGGACGGCAACGATGTCATGGTCGTATGCGATTCTTCGATCCTTCTCGGCGCCTGTTTTCATCCGCCGGGCCGAAGTCCGCAAATCGGAAAAAAACGTTTTGAATCGAAAAGGGACCGAATCGAGCTCCGATTTCAAGTGGCTTAAATCATATCCCATCTGCATAAGGCGCGCCTCTCCGATCCATTGCAGATACTGCCGGCACCATCTTTTGCGCCGGGGGCTCCCCAGGCTGTTTTTCCATTTTTCCAGGGGTTCGGTGCTGACGGAGGCATACTGGCCGGCGCCCGTCCGATCCCCCAGGGTCCCCCTCAGCCGGGTTCCGGCCACTCCGGAAACCAGCGCGTCCGAATAGGAAAGGTTCAGATAGGTTGCGATCTTAGAAAGCTGCCTTTCGGGGCCTTCCACCAGGTCCTCGTATCTGACCCGGCAGATCCGGTCTTCATAAGTGCCCTGGCAGGTCAGCATGTTTTCCAGACAGGCGAACAGATCGACGGCGTAATAGGGGAGATTGTATCTTCCCTCACCGAAGGTCTCGATGATGGATGCAGCCACCGCCAGAGGAGACCGGTACAAAAAAATGAACCGGGCATCCGGAAACAATCTGAACAGGTCCTCGGCCACCAGCAGATAACGGGGTGTTTTATCCAGAAAGTAGATGCTGCCGGGTTTTGAGGCTTTCCGGTACAGCCGGAGGATCAATGTCCTGATCTCGGCATCAAAATCGGATTTTCCATTGGGCAGCTGGGCAAAAAAATCATTTAATGCCGCGTGCAGCGCCTTCTGGTTGTATTCGGCCATGATCCCGGATGTCCTGGTGGCATACAGAAACGGAAGTGCCACCCACGGCTCCGATGCCGTCGAAATATGCGCATGGGCCGCCAGCATCCGCTGCAGCAGGGTCGAGCCGGAGCGCGGCAGGGAGCAAAGGAAAAGCGGAATGGGATATGGCACCGTTTGGGTCATAAAAAAATGCTCCTGTGTTTGATTTTATCTGATCAGGGCCTTGCAGGTTCGTTTAAGGGCTCGGACTTGATCAGACGGCGGAAGGCGGGCCATGAAAAATGCGCAAATGCCCAGATACCGGTTTTGATCCGGCAAAACACCAGCATCAGAATATTCTGCGTCGAGAGGGTGGCACTGAAAGAGATGGCCACACCCAGGGCGCCGTAGAGCTGAACGAGGATAATGGATGCGCCGAGTCCCAGCAGTCCGCATACCACCGTGATGCCCATCATGTACTTCTGGTGTCCGGTCATCATCAGGGTGATGCCGCAGGACCCGGACCAGACATTGATGAATTGCCCCATGCTCAGGATCAGCAGCAGGATGGTGCCCGACTGGTAGAATTCTCCGAAAATGATCCCCAGCATCATCTTTCCGAACAGGATGAACCCCAGCAGCAGAAGAAGCGCCGGTATGCTCACAAAGGCCGCCACCGTACGGATGATTCTCTCCAATTCGGTTTTCCGGCCGGTAAAGTACATCTCGGCAATGATGGGCGGCAGAAATGCATTGGCGATCAGCAGGGGCTTTTCCAACAGAAGGGCGAATCGCAGGGCCGCCCCGTAGACGGCCACCTGGCTTTCCGGCAGGAATGCGCCCACCACCCATATGGACATCTGGTTGAGCACGAACAGGGTCAGATTGGTCACCAGCATGGGCCAGGCAATGGTTAGAATTTCCCGCCGCCTGAGTTCATCCTTGCCGGCAACGGTATTCACTTTCCGCTTCAGCAGAAAAGCGGCGGCCAGGTTGCTGGTGGTCCCGCCGATGATGGAAAGGATCATCACCGTCGCCAGGTCGGCATGGCCTGTTTTCATCCACAGGATGAAAAACAGGAGAATGGAGATCAAAGTGGAAAAGAAGCCGCTGAAGATGCTGGCATACCGGATATCATAGAATCCCCGGAAAGATTCACTGAGCAGTCCCTGAAAAGTGGTCATGATCAGCATGATCCCGGCCAGAACCATGACATGGGCCATCAAGGACGAATGAAAGACCTCCACGGCCACCCACCGGCCCGCTCCCGATATCAGGATGCCCGCCACCACCAGGGCGCCGGCCCCCCCGTACAGCATGACCTTCTTCACCGCAGCGGCGGCACGCCCCGGCCGGCCGGTTCCAACCGCTTCGGCCACCAGGCGGACAATGGTCTGATTCAAACCCAGTTGGGCGAGGGTGGCGGAAAGGGCCACCAGGCTCATGGTCAGAAAATAGGCGCCCATTTCATGAGGCGAAAGCAGGTGGGCCAGCAGAAAATAACTGGCAAACCCGAGAAAAACCGAGACCATTTTCTCCGAAGTGGCCCAGAATGAGCCGTGTATCAGCCGTTGTAACATAGATCCTTCAATCCTTTAGTTCCTGGAAAAAAGAGGGGGCGATTCATCGCTCGACCCGGTCTTTCGATGAATTCGACAGGATATGAGCAGATGAAACCACCAGGGCCGAGAAGAGCATGATGAGAAAGCTTCGATGATAATAATCGGGAATCGGGGTGATGATGCTTTGTATCAGCCACAGTCCGATACTGGCAGCCAGTGCCAGGATGACCGGATAGCGGTTATCCCTGTTGTGCCGCACAATAACAGCGATGCTGCGCAAATACATCAGCCCGACCCACAGGAAAAAGAATACGCCCACCAGGCCGGTTTTCATCCAGATCAGAACCCATGTGTTGTGCACGGTGCCGACAGGCTGCTCGTCCGCACTCCAGTCGATGTATTTCACCGGTTTGTGCTTCGATCCCAGGCCGAGCCCCAGAAGGGGGCTTTTGGAGATATCCGAGAGTGCCTGCCGGGACTCGAGCATATGATGCCGATTGGAGTCCTGTTTTGCATCCAGAATGGAAGACAGGCGGTTGATGATGCTGCCGGAGCCGCTGCTTCCGCCCAGGTCGATATTGCCCAGGATGGCCAGCAGAAGCGTGAACAGAACAAGGCCCCGGATGATCCGTTTCTTGGTGGCAAGCGGGCTCATCAGAAAGTAAAGGACCACGGCCAGCGTGGTTCCGATCCAGATTCCCCTTCGAAACGAGTACAGCACCGCAAAAAGGATCGGTGCGGCGGCCGCCAGAAACAGAAGGATCTGGCGCAACCGGATGCCGCGTTTGGAAACGATGGCAAAGGCCACCAGCAGCATGGTGGAAAACGCCATCAGGTCGGATGGATCATAGGTGACGGCCGCCTGGGCGGTACCGATGACAATGCCCTGCCCCTCGAGGTAATACAGTCCCAGAATGGCCGACTTGACCACGCAGGCCGCAAAAATGATCCCGACCATCCAGTAGACCTGCTTCATCTCCGTCAGGATATTGACGCAAAGATAGAAGCAGAAGGCCGGAAAAAGAAACGCCATGAAATTGACCCTGATATCGATGGGGTCCCATCCGTTTCGCATGCCGGTCAGGGTCGCCAGGGTGAGGATGACCACCAGCAGGAAAAGATATCTCAGAGGGATGACGGACGGCTTTTTCTCGATGAAGTACCGCCAGGCAAAAAAGACCGTGAACATCATCAGCAGCGACATGATCAACGGTGACGGCAGCCCCTGAATGGTATCGGCATCATTGAAGATGAACATGTTTTTGCCCGACGCGGTTTCCGGAAAATATTCGGTCATCAGGATGATCATGGTGAAGAAGGCATAAAGTCCATACTGGGGCTTCAGAATGAACACCACGAGCACGGCCGGTCCGGCCAGCACCGCGAGGGGAAACGGCCATGCCAGCTTGAGGATGATCATTCCGGTGATCAGGCCCCCCATGAGAAACATCATGGGAACCATCCACTGGCGCTGGACCAGATCCGGATCTGCGGTTTGTTTATATTCGATATCCATCAGCGCCCTTTCCTGCCGGCGCCGGTCCAAACAACCCGGATGCCGAAATCATGGATGCAACCCCTTTGACATAATCGGTCTTCACCCGGCTCCACTTCAGCCTTTCGTAAACCCTGAAGGCATTTTGCGCCAACTCGGATTTGATCTGGGGATTGCGGTAAAATTCCTCGACCCGGTCTGCCAGGTCCGCCGGATTTCCGGGTTCAAAATATATCAGGGAATCGTCATCGAAAGATTCCGTAATGGCGGGCAGCCGAGGGGCGACCACCGGCTTCTGCAGCGCGACATATTCAAACAGCTTGTTGGGCTGGCACAGTTCACCAAACGCGGTGGGAAGGATGGAAACGATCCCCAAATCCGCGGCAGCGATCAGCCGGGGGATCGTTTCGATGGGAACCCACCCGGTAAAAGTGACATCTTCCGAAAGGGACAGTTCCGATACTTTCTGGCGCAGCTGCGGGGCATCCTCCCCGTCTCCGACGATATACAGGTGGATGCCGGGGATCCGGTCCTTGAGCAGTGTGAGCGCCTGGAGAATCAACTCATGGCCGTAGCGCTTTTCGATGGAGCCATGGGTGATGATCTTGAACTGGTCTTCCGGCAGCTGAGCGATCCCCGATTTCTGAAACGTCTCGCTGGGGACATTGCGGATGATGGAAATCTTTTTTTCATCCGCACCCCTCTCGATAAACCGCTGCCGGATGGTTTCATTGACGGTGATGGACTGGTCGGCATAGGAGATGGCCATCTGCTCGATACGCTCCATGAAGCGGATCAAAAAGCGCATCTTGCGTTTTTCGAACTTGGATTTCCAGAGTTCCGGGGTCGGTTCATGGAGATCCAGCAGGATTTTAGCGCCCGTCAGACGGGGGTACCAGGTGGCGAATACCAGGAAATCGGGCATGGTATTGACCTGGATCAGGTCATAGCCGCGCTTTTGATGCAAAATGGTGACAATGGCCGACATCATGGTAAACGACAGAAGATATCGAAAGATATACTCCAGTATTCCTTTGCGCCGATGCTTGTAGGGAAGCCGGTAGATCCTCAGATTCTTTTTGACTTCCCTCGATTTTTCACCCGGCAGCCGGAGGCAGATGATGTCGATGCTGTATCCGGCCTCGATCAATGCATTGACCTCCTTGATCAATCGCGAATCATGAGGGAAATAGCCGTGGCGAAGTATGCAGAGCGATTTTTTATGGCGATCAGTCAAATTCTGCCCTCTTATATCGTCATTTCCGCAGCGGTCCGCGGATTCCGATATTCATCAGACCCCCCCGGACGGTACGGTCAATTAAAGGTGCTGTGATATACATGGTTGAGATGGTGAACCAAGTCCACGGGACGAGGATTCCAGTATTGGCCTTCATATCTGGTCTTTACGTAATCCAGAAAATCCACATAGAATTTCAGGGGGTATTCCTCGAAACCCAATTGGCTTCCGGAAAAATTCATATAGTCCGGATGGGTATTCAAAAGCGCCATCCCTCCGTTCTGGGCGACCCAGTCCACCTTTTTCTTCCAGATGGCGTTTGAATCCTCCCTTAGAATGATATACAGGGTGCTGTCCTGGGGCAGTGTATAGGGGAGTTCCCAATAACAGATCTTCCTGGAGCCGTTTAACACACAGAACGGGAAAATCGTACGGACCCCGTCGGATTGCGGTTCAAAGGGATCGGTATCAAAAGTGGAGGCATCGTAGGCGATGTTTAAATGCTTGAACAGTTCCAGATCATGATGCATGGAAGGGGCCCGAAACCCGGCCGCCCCCCATTTTCGAATATACTCGTTGATTTTTTTGGACCGCTCCAGAAACATTTCCCTGGACAGGAGCAGTTTTCCGTCATGCCTGAGGCCGTGGACCCCCACCTCAAACCCCTGCGCCTTGATGCGGTTGATGGTTTCAATATCGATGCAGTAGCGTTCCGGCACGAGGTTGAATGAAGATACGAACCCCATGTTCTTCTCGATTTCCATCAGCGATTCACATTTGTCGAACCCGTACTGCCATTCCGCATCATGGGTCAGGATCAGGGCGAACTTCCGATCATCCTTCCAGCCCTTCCACCAGGACGGAATGGTGGCCGATTCAGGCAAAATCGGCCAGCTGGCCCCGTTTTTCTGCTTGATGATCTCGGACAGCCGCCGCCTGGCCCTGATCTGAAACTTCCGGGGGATGCAGGGTTTGATCAGGTAATACAGATTCAGCATTGCTCGGTTGGAAACCATGGGGATCATCCGTTCTTTTAATTGGCGCTCGAATGGCGGCAGAAGATTTTCAGTCCATCGCAGACGGTCTCGATCTGTTCACCGGTGAGTTCGGGGAACATGGGCAGAGAGAGAAATTCGGATGCGGCTTTTTCGGCCAGGGGGAACCGTCCTTTTTTGATTTCCATTCCGGAATAGGCATCCTGGAGATGAATCGGCACCGGGTAATGGATGGCGCAGGCGATGCCGCGATTGGCCATTTCCGCCTGCAGGATGTCACGATGCGAATGTCTAACGGCGAACACATGATAGATGTGCTTCCGGTTTTCTTCTTCCCGGGGAAGCGTCAATTCGGGAACGCCTTTAAGGAGCGACATGTACATCCGGGCATGCTTCCTTCTCAAATCGTTCCATTGGTCCAGGTATTTCAGCTTGACGCTCAAGACCGCTGCCTGGATGCCGTCCATCCGCGCATTCCAGCCGATGGCGGCATGATCGTATTTCTTGCGCTGTCCATGGTCCCGCAGGATACGAAGTTTGTCCGCCAGTGCGGGATCACTGGTCACCACCGCGCCGGCCTCGCCGTAAGCGCCCAGGTTTTTACCCGGGTAGAAACTGAAACAACCGGCATCCCCCATGGACCCCGCCCTTTTTCCTTGGTATTCGGCGCCATGCGCCTGGCAGGCATCCTCGATCACATACAGGTGGTGATCCCGGGCGATTTTAAGAATGGGGTCCATATCGGCCATCTGCCCGAAAAGGTGCACGGGAATGATGGCCCGGGTTTTTTTGGTGATGGCCCGCTTGAGCAGTTCGGGATTCATATTGCAGGTGTTTTCCTCGATATCCACAAAAACGGGGGTGGCCCCGCAGAAACTGATCGCTTCCGTGGTGGCGATGAAGGTATTCGGGACCGTGATCACCTCGTGACCGGGGCCGATCCCCAGTGCGATCAGGGCGAGCCACAGGGCTTCTGTGCCGTTTCCCACCCCCACGGCCTCCCGGCACCGGCAAAAAGACGCGAATTCGGATTCAAACTTCTCAACATAGGGGCCGCCCGCAAATGCACAATCATCAATGACTTCAAAAATGGCAGCGCTGATTTCATCTTTAATCGGGGCGTACTGGGATTTTAAATCGAGAAAGGGAACGGTCATATGCATTGATCCTCTATTTCCGGGTTAAAGTTACCGAGGTGAAGCCGGACATGTGCGCTGTTTCAGCGGGATTGTCCGCTCGTTTTTCATATGTCAAATTTGCTCCCGAAGCGCTTTCATTTCAGGAGATGCGTCCATCGCCCTGCCGGAGGCTGCATCCATCCGGATAATCCTGGCCGGATTTCCCGCGACGATGGCGCCCGCGGGCACATCGGCGGTGACCACGCTCCCCGCTCCGACCATGGCATGTTCACCGATGGTGATTCCGCACAGCAGGGTGGCATTGGAGCCGATGGAGGCGCCTTTTTTGACCGTGGTGGCAATGCATGTCCAGTCGCTCTCGGACTGAAGGCCGCCCCCGGCATTCACGGACCGGGGATACCGGTCATTGATGAACACCACATGGTGTCCGATGAATACCTCGTCCTCGATGTGCACGCCTTCGCAGATGAAACTGTGGCTGGAGATTTTGCAGTTCCGACCGATACGCGAGTTTTTCTGAACCTCGACAAAAGTCCCGATACGGGTATGATCGCCGATTTCGCAGCCGTAAAGATTGACAAAATCATAGATCGCAACCTCCTTGCCCAGCCGGACATCAGGGGCGATTCGCTGCAGGGTGTTTCCGATACTCATGTTGTCTCCATTTTCTGACAGGATCATTTGCAATCAGTTCATCAGGATATTGACCTTTACGCCGTCATTGCTGAGGGAGTGGCTTGCCGCTTCCAGAACCTGCACGACATTGAGCCCTTCAATTCCCGACGACAGGCAGTTCTTTCCCTCACGGATACAGTCGATAAAATGCTGGCACTGAACCTTGAGCGGTTCTTCCTGCTTGATATAGGGCACGGTGAGATCCCCGTAATGATAGGAATAATTGAATTCACCGAACGTGTCATAGTATTCCGGCACCTGGACGCCCTTGTCGTAAATCCTGATCTTTTCCAGCGGTTCATTGTCATCGTAAAGGATCATCTTCTTGCTTCCGACAAACGTCATCCGTCGGATTTTATTGGGATCCAGCCAGCTGCTGAGGATGGTGGCAAATCCCCCGTTGGGAAAATTCATGGAAATGTTGGTGACATCCTCGATGGCACCGCTGATATGATTTTTTCCCTGGCAGTTTACGGATTCGGGCTGTTTGCCCATGATATACAGGATGATCGATATGTCATGGGGGGCCAGGTCCCAGGCCACATTGATGTCCTTCTGAAAAAGCCCCAGGTTCAGCCGCTGGGAGCTGATATACAGCAGTTGACCGATTTCGCCCGAATCGACGATTTCCTTTATTTTACGGACCGGACTGGAATAGATGAACGTGTGGCCGACCATCAGCACCCGGTTTAGATCTTGTGCAAGACCGACCAGGCTCCGGGCCTCCTCAGTGGTTCTTGTGATCGGTTTTTCGATGAAGGTATGTTTTCCAGACCTCAGGCTTTGCTGTGCCAATTCATAATGGGATGAGACCGGCGTGGCAATGGCCACAGCGTCGATCTGCGGATTCTCGAATACCTCCCGGTAATCAGTGGTTGTTTCGACATGGTAAAGCTTTTTCATATGGTTCAGCCGGTTCTGATCCCTGTCGCAGACTAACGCCACGTTGGATTCCGAAAGCGACCAGAAGTTACGAATCAGATTCGGCCCCCAATATCCGCATCCGATAACGGCAACATTAATTGGCGGATTTTCCATGAATTTCCCCTTTTTTCGGTTCTATTGCCTGGCGGATGACCGCCGGCAGCGTTTTTATAAAGATCATGATATCCTGAAAGAGCGTCCGTTTCCGTCCGTAATGGATATCCAGGCGCATCATTTCCTCAAACGTCGTCCGGTTTTTACCGCTGACCTGCCACAGGCCGGTCAGTCCGGGATGAATATCAAAACGTCTGAAATGCCAGTTGACGAATTCGGCGGCTTCATAAGCCATGCATGGCCGGGGGCCGATCATGCTCATGTCCCCGGCCATGATGTTGATCAGTTGCGGAAGTTCATCGATTCCGAGTTTGCGCAGCATATTGCCAAACGGGATAATGCCCGAGTCGGGCTGGTCATCGAGTTTGGTCAGCTTCTGGCCATTCCGGATCAGGTTGTAGACATGCTCACGATGTTTTTCATGATCCACCCCGGCGGTCATCGTTCTGAATTTCCAGCAGACAAACGGTTTTCCGAGATATCCGAGGCGCTGCTGCCTGAAAAAAACAGGGCCGGGGGAAACGATCTTGATGTAGACCGCCATGATCAAAAATAACGGTGACAGGACAATCAGCGCCATGCCGGCCCCCACGATGTCGATGAAACGCTTCCAGGCCGGAATCGGCCTGCCTAGAAAATGAAGAATTTCCTTCTGTGCGGCGGTTTTATCATCTGCCGGCATTTCCGGGTTCAGGATTTCACCGGCAATCTGGTGACTGGGATAGGTGTAAATTTCATAGGAGTAGAAACGATTTTCCGATGCCAGCCTGTTTTCAATATCCTTGATGAATTCAGTTGTGCCCTCATGAGGCGTATCCGGGAGAATTACGCCGATATGGCCGGGACTGATCCACCCCAGATGATCGATTAGACGGATACGGTTTTTCAGTGTCTGAATAAGCCGGTGAACATCGTGTTCCCTCTCAGTTTCGAGGGTGAGAACAATCAAGGAAAACGGGTTTCCATTCCGGTCCGCCCTGGCACGCTCCTGGTCCAGTACGAGTTGAAATTTTTCCTTGGAATAAATGGCGTTGTATTTTTTCTGTCTAAGGGTTGATGTATTTGCAAAGAGCCGCATAAGCCCCTCCTGCCTGTATTTTTCGGAACTGTGTTGATCGGGCCTGATTTATCTGATCCTGAAGAAAAACGGATAAATCCCTAAACCTTGTAGTACAACCACCGGGGGATAAAATATTCCCTCTTGTTCAACACCACCCCCAGCAGAGTGGCGCCGGCCTCGCTGAGATCCCGCTTTGCCCGCAGGGCCACATTCTTCATGGTGATGCCGGCGTTAACCACCAGGACGACGCCGTCCGCTCTTGAAGCCAGCCTGCGGGTCTCGGGGAAATTGGACACCGGCGGGCAATCCAGTATCACATGGTCGAAATGATCCCGCGCCTTTTCCAGGAAATCTTCGAATTTGGCGGATTCCAAGAGTCCGGAAGAACGGTTGCCGATGCTTCCCGAATTCAGGAAAAACAGGTTTTCCTGTATCCTGGCCATTCTGGGTTCAGCATCATTTTCCGCCGCCAGAAAATCCGTCAACCCCTCTTTCAGGTCCTGGTTGAATACCTGATGGAGGCACGGCTTCTGAATATTCGCATCGATGATGCACACGGAACGCTTGGGGTCTTTGGCAAGAGACGTGACGAAGTTCACCGCCGTAGTGGAATTTCCGTCTCCGTATGCGGTTCCGGTGAATACAATCAGCTTGAGCTGCTCCGCGGGATATCGGCTGAACAGATTGATTTTCAGGGAATCATACTGATCCCGGTATCCCTCGACGCGGGTCCGCACCGGCGGTTTTGACTTCGATGGCAATGTGGGCATCCGGGTCTGGGATTCCTGGGAATCGACGCGGTCGGTGTCCGCTTTCAGCACCTGATACTTTTCCTGATATTCCTTCTCAGCACGTTGCAGCGCCTGATGTGTTTTTCCCATACGACCATTCCTTTCCTTTATTCTTCGACCGATGACGAGACGGGTTTTTTTGTACTGGTCAGGTTATATTCCTCAATCCGGCCGGGTTTTTCCGGGCTGTCTAATCCGGGCAACCGAATGATCTGGCCCGGAAGAATGCGATTGGGGTCCTCAATTTGGGGATTTGCCTTAAGCACCAGGGAAAGCATCTGCTTGTCTTTTCCATATGCGTCCTTGATGATCCGGTAGAGGTAGTCCCCCTTTTGAATCACCACCTCCCGGGAACCCCCGGCATCGACCGGTGCCGAAGACCTCCGGGGGAGCGTCTCCACAAGGGGTTTTTTCATCCGGACCCCGGGCGCATCCGTTTCAGCCTGACCGGCTGGCTGTTTTTGCATCATCGGTGCGGGAAGGCCCCCGACTGCGGTCAGGGAAACCCCCTTTTGGGATGAAAAGCCGGCAAGGCGGGGCAGCGATGCCCTGGACATCCATACGCCGGCCCCCGCTGCACTGAGAAAAAGCGTTGCCATCAAAATACCGGCGGCAAGAGAAAACCGGTGCCTGGGGTTCGGCCCGGGATTGCGGCCTGTTTCCGGCGAACTTCCGCCGCCTTCGGCAGCGCCGCCCGCAAAAGGGCTCCAGCTCAGGTCACGGATGGATTCCTGCATGACCGAGGGGGTGATCTTTTTCTTTCCCATGCCGTATGCGATCAGCAGGGCGTTATCGCAAAGCATGTTGATCTTCCGGGGAATGCCTCCGGAGTACTCCCACACCAGCTTGAGCGCGGCTTTTTCAAACAGGCGGCCACCCGGATACTGGGCAACTTTTAACTGATGGTCCAGAAATTGATACGTCTCATCCTCGCTCAGGGGAGAAATGTACCGGCGAAGGTTGATCCGCTGGGCCAGTTGCCGGAGTTCCTTTTTTCTCAGCAGGTCATCTAGTTCCGGCTGCCCGGACAGTATGATCTGAACCAGTTTATGCCGGCTGGTTTCCAGATTGGACAGCAGCCTCAGGTTTTCCATGGTGCGAAGGTCCAGGTTCTGTGCCTCATCGATGATGATGACCACGTTTCCGCCTTCGGAGAATCGATCGATGGCATACCGGTTGAGACGATCCATTGCCATGAACTTGGGAAGCACGTTTTCCGGTTCGGTCAAACCCAGATCCACCAGGATATGGTGCAATATTTCATCAAAGGCCAGGTCTGAATTGAAGATAAAGGCCGACCGGGTATTGTCATCCAGATTTTCCAGAGTGGCCTTCAAAAGGGTGGTCTTGCCGGTTCCCACTTCACCGATGACGGCAACAAAACCTTTGCGTTCCCGTATGCCGTAGATCAACGATGCCAGGGTTTCCCGGTGGGTGTGGCTGAGAAAGAGAAATTTCGGATCCGGGGTTACGCCGAACGGTTTGCTGGAAAACTGGTAGAAATTCTGGTACATTTTTTATTTCACCATTTTTTGGATCGAACCCAGCACCGGCAGTTCGAGTGTCTCTTCGATCTGTTCCGGCTTCTGGAGGCTTTCATCGATGTATTCCAGGAAAAAGGCCAGTCCCAACCCGCCGAAAAGGCCCAGGAACAACCCCATCACCAGATTCAGTCCCGTGTTCGGCCGTATGGGGGCAATCGGCATGAGAGGGGCCTGGGCTACCCGTATATTGGATATCTTTTCAATGTTCAGGGCTTCGTCGATCCGCGTCTGCTCCAGACTGTCGGAATATTTGATATATTTTTCTTCCAGAAGTTTCTTCTGACGCTCCAGCTGGGCCAGCCGGACCTCGGCATCATTGAGCTTGATCAATTCATGGTTTGTCCTGGCCAGCTGCTGCCCCAGTGCGTCCGATTTTGCGGAAAGTGCTTCAATGGTCCCCTCCTGGGCCCTCTTGAGGAGCGATTCCGCCTCCTTGATCTGCCGCCGGATTTCTGTAACCGGAACGCTTTCGGCCTTGTACACGGACAAAAGTTCCTGTTCCTTGAATTTCAATTCGTAAAGCTGCTTGCGCATGCCATCCAGGCTGGATTCGGGGTAGCGGGTCGATTCGCTTGCCACTGAAAGATCAAAATACTCGTTTATGCCCTGGTTTGCCTTGGCTTTATACGAAGCGATAGCCGCTTCGACTTCTTCGCGCTTCTGTTGAATCGCGCCGGTCTGCTCGGAAAGGATTCGTCGCTGGTCCTGAAGGGAGGAGATATTGATCCTGTCCTTGAGCGCCCTGAGCTCCTGTTCGGTTTTTTCCAGCCGCTCCCGGTATTTGGCGGTTTCGCTTTTCGAAAAATTCGAATGATCCCGGCGTTCCGTGAACCTGCTGGTGTTTTACCATGTAGAAATTGATGAGCTGCTGGAGCACATCATGGGCCAGCTGGGGATTTTTCGCTTCAAACATCAGCGCGATGATGTTGCTGTCATTGACGGACTCGATATCGAGACTGTCCTTTAGGTCCTTGGCGATCTTTTTGACCGTAACCTGATCATCCCCGGGTCCGGGATTCTGCTGATGGCGTAATGAAATTGGCAATGGCGTGCTTGGGGAAGGCCAGCATCTTTTTGAGTTTCAGGCGGATTTCATCCACCGCGGAATTGCCGACGGGTCCGTATTTGCCCCCGTCATTGATGAAGGCACCCACGCCGATGCTCGCTACCACCTGCTCCAGCAATTCCTGGCTCTGCAGGATATCGACTTCGGTATTGATCTGGTTTTCAAGGGACTGGCTGACCTGTACCCGACGCTGCCCCTGGTTGGACGCGGAGGAATCCAGCGTCACTTCTTCTCTTCCCAGGTTGATGAAAAGCTTGGCCTCGGACTGGTAAATCCGGGAAGCGAAGAACGTCCCCACGCTCGCGGTCAGCATGATGCCCAGGAAAAAGACGGCGATGCGGCTTTTATGCTTGAAGAGAACGAAAAAGATATCTCTGAGGGATGTTTTTTTGGAAACGCTGTAATCGTTGAAATCTTGCATAATGATTTTTCCTTCGTTCTGGACTTTCTAATTTCCAAATGTGTATGCCACACCGAAGTTCGGCAAAAGATCCCAGAAATGCTGTCTCACCCACACATCGAAATTGACGATGCCTTTTCTGGGGACGAACACCACATCCTGGGGCTGAAGATAGAAAGGCTGGTTTGCGGCCTGGCCATCCAGGACATCCTCGTAATCGAGCACTAATACGACTTTTTCGCCGTTTCGCTGGCGCATCACCAGGATATCGGAGACATCCGCGTTATCCATGATGAACCCGCCGGCTTCCATTATGGCTTCCAGCACGGAGAGGTTTCCGGGCAAAGGGACCGCACCGGGCGTGTTCACTTCTCCGCCCACGAAAACCCGGCGCTCATATAGCGAACGGACAATAACCGCGAGTTCGGGATGCTGCAGCTGACCTGAATAAATATCAAAAAGTTCCTTTTGAAGGGCGACGGGCGTTTTGCCTGCGGCCATCACCTCGCCGGCCAGGGGCATGATAATTTTCCCATTGGGCAGAATGGTCAGCGTTTCGTTGAATTCACTGGCATAAGGAAACTTGACGTCGATGATATCTCCCGGGGATAATGCCACCTCGGTTTCCGAAACAGTGACCGGAATATTCGATTTATCCGTTAAATCGACAGTTTTCACATTTTGAGAAGCGCATCCCATCAGAAAAATCACCAGTAGAAGCGCCGTGCCGATTCCAGCCGCAGATTTGCGATTTCGCAGAGAAAAACGCATTGTCTAAATCCCCCGTTATTTTCATAGTGGTAAATTAAAAAAGGACATGATCATCAATTCCGGTAATTTCGGTTTGCAAAAAGTCAAAACTCCGGAATTTTTTCACACATCCGGGAACCCTCAGGTTAGCCCCCACCGGAACTCAACCGCCGCAAACTTTTTTTTCCGCTTATCTGCTGCTGAAGCCTTCATTCATGCCCACTGTCCCAGAAAGTGCCTCATGGTTTCAGTATCCATAAGAAGAGAACATCCCAAAAGGGGACGTGCTCAATGTTAATAGAACTTTTAACGTGGAATAATTTTCTTTGAAATAAATGAGGACAGGTATTTTCGGCAGAGTTTTTATGTATATTCGAACGACATTCATGGGAAAAAACCCCGGCAGGGTAGGATAAAAAGATGAAAAAATCAGGAGGAAAGAAGATCGTTTCGGTGGGGAAAAGGCGCCGGCACCCGGATTCAGGTTACGGCAAAACCCTAATATGCGCTATGAATCCGTATCTCTTATGTAGTGGCAGATCAAATAAGGATTCTATCGCACGCATAAAGCGGTTCTAAGGCGGAAATGAGGGGGGGGAAACAATTCGGGCGGAAAAGAAGAGACTTTTCCGCCCGGAAAGGAAACCGGCGGTTTCATCAGCCGGCATGTGCCAATTTGTGGTTTATATCCGGAAAATAAGGATGGCCCTTCCGGATGGATATTATTTTACAGCGGCATGACCCAGCCGTGGGGATCTTCGGCCCTGCCGAACTGAATATCGGTAATGGCGGTGAAAAATTTATTCGCCCACGGGCCCACTTCGCCGTTGCCCACCTTCATGACTCTGTCCTTGTATTTGATTTCCCCCACAGGGGAGATCACCGCGGCCGTTCCGGATCCGAACACCTCCTGAAGCTTGCCCGCATCGTGTGCGGCGACCACTTCGTCGATGCTGATCCGCCGCTGCCGCACCGGTGATCCCCAGTACTCGGCCATCTGGATGACCGTGTCCCGGGTGATGCCCGAAAGGATGCTGCCGCTCAAGGACGGGGTGACAATTTCGTCATCGATGACAAAAAAGATGTTCATGGACCCGACTTCCTCGATATATTTCAGCTCCACCCCGTCCAACCAGAGGACCTGGGTGAATCCCTTCTGGTGGGCCTCTTCACCGGCATAGAGGCTGGCCGCATAATTTCCGGCGGTTTTCACTTCGCCCATGCCGCCGCGCACGGCCCGCACATACTTGTCGGTCACCCAGATCTTCACCGGGTTGAACCCTTCCTTATAATAAGCGCCCACCGGCGACAGGATGATGAAGAAGCGGTACGTGTTGGAAGCCCGCACGCCCAGGTAGGGATCCATGGCGATGATGGTGGGCCGGATATACAGCGATGTCCCGGGGGCGGAAGGCACCCACTGAAGATCGAGTTCCAGCAGTTTCTTGAGGGCTTCCAGTGCCAGACGCTCGTCGATGGGCGGGATGCACAACTGGTGCGCGGACCGGTTGAAGCGCTTGAAATTTTCCTCGGGCCGAAACAGCTGGACGCGGCCGGCGGGGGTCTTATATGCCTTCAACCCCTCGAATATGGACTGGCCATAGTGCAGCACCATGGTGGACGGGTCCATGGCAATCGGCTGATAGGGTTCGATCCGGGCATTATGCCAACCGTTCTTACGGTCGTAATCCAGATTGAACATATGGTCTGTAAACTGCGTGCCGAAAGTCAATTCACCTTCATTCGGCAGCGGTTTGCGGCTTTTTGACTCAACGATCCTGATCGACATCTTTTTCTCCATTCAGAACTGCTGGATTCATTTCATTTTTTACTTGAAAACGGGTTATTTCTACTCCCTAAAACTTTTATGGTTGATGATCAAGAAAAATTAACACACGGGTGAAGTTTGGTTTTCACCCCGGGTTGACGATTAAACCATCTAAATTCAAGCAGGTTATATGAATTCAAACGCCCTCGGCCGGTGAGAATTAAAGGTTGACAAACAATTTTATTTCCATGAATCTCAATGCCATGCCCAACCTTTTTCGAAAGATTCGCTGTCCGGATACATAATGTTTTTTGTTTTATAGATCAAAGGCTTATAGCCACCAAACCCAATTCCATGGAAACTTGATTTTTTTTCTGCATTGGGATATGAATTGAAGTTTCCTTCGAAATAACCCTGATTTACAAACCGACGAATCAAACTGGGTGACGCAATATGAGAGACGATATCATTGCCATCAGATGGCACGGCCGGGGGGGCCAGGGCGCGATCACGGCCGCTAAAATTGTGGCCAATGCGGCGTTTGCCTCCGGGTACGGCGGAGTGGTCATGACCCCCACCTTTGGTACGGAAAGACGGGGAGCGCCCGTTCTGACTTCGCTTAAAATCTCCAGAAACAAGATCTATGACCTGTCCCCCATCACCGCGCCGGACATGGTGGTGGTGCTCGATCACCTGCTGGTGGAAGAAGCGGGCGTCACCAGCGGTCTCAAACCGGGCGGAGTGGTCATCATCAACACGCCCCGCCATCCCGATGCCTACCCGTTCAAGGGGATGAAAGTCGCCACCGCGGACGTTACCACGCTGGCCGCCGGCGTGGGGCTTCCCCAGGGAATCGTCAACACGGGCATCATCGGCGCCTTCGCCAAGGCTTCCGGCTTGATCGGCATCGACGAACTGGCGGCGGCCATCGAGGCTGAATTCAAAAAGAGCAAACCCAAACGAAATGCCAAGGCGGCCCGGACCGTCTACGAAAACACCCTCATCGGAGAAATCTCATGAAAAAAAAGGATTTCGGATGCCATAAATCCCATAGCGAGCCCGGGCCGGGCGATGCCGGTCGGACCGGTTCCTGGCGGGTGGTGCGTCCGGTGATCGATCTGACCAAATGCATCCCTGCCAAATCCAATAAAAAAGCCTGCTTCAACTGCTGGCTCTACTGCCCTGACGGTGTGATCTCCCGCACCATTCCCCCGAAAATCGATTACGAATACTGCAAGGGGTGCGAAATATGCGCGGAGGAATGCCCGGTGGGCGCCATCACCATGGTGGAGGAAACGGTGTTCATCAAGGAGGAGGAATAAGCCATGCATGTGATTGAATCGGGCAATGTGGCCGCCGCCTACGGGGTGAAACTCTCCCGCGCCCAGGTGATCGCCGCCTACCCCATCACCCCCCAGACCCCGCTCACAGAAAAGCTTTCCGAACTCGTGGACGGGGGCGAGATGAAAGCACAGTACATTCCCGTGGAAAGCGAGCACAGCGCCCTGTCGGTCTGCATCGCCGCCTCAAGCACCGGTGCCCGGGCCTTTACCGCCACCAGCGCCAACGGCCTGCTCTACATGAATGAGCAGCTCCACTGGGCCGCCGGCGCTCGGCTTCCCATCGTCATGTGCGTGGTGAACCGGGGCATCGGCGCCCCCTGGACCGTGTGGAACGATCACCAGGACTCCATCGCCCAGCGGGACACCGGGTGGATTCAGCTCTATGCCTGCGACCACCAGCAGATCATCGATACGGTGATACAGGCCTTCTACCTGGCCGAGACCGTCAGCGTTCCGGTCATGGTCTGCTACGACGGCTACATTCTGTCCCACACCTACATGCCCTTCGAGGTCCCGGAGGCCAGAGCCGTGGACAAATTTCTCCCCCCTTCAAGCCGGCCTATGCGCTGGACCCGAAATGTCCGGCCAACCTGAACACGGTGACCCTTCCCGATATCCGGCCGGATATCCGGGGCCAGATGGCACCGGGATATATGGAGATCCGGCATAACCTGCACATGGACATGCGCGGCGCCATCCCGGTGGTGGAAGAGATCAGCAAGCAGTTCAAGGGGGATTTCAACCGGGGAACCGATCCCTTCATCGAGGCCTACCGGTGCGATGATGCCGAATTTATCGCCATCTGCCTGGGATCGCTCTCCTATCAGCTGCGGGACGTGGTAGATGTCCTGCGGGAAGAGGGCCTCTTAGTTGGCGTTTCCGGTTTGCGGCTCTACCGGCCTTTTCCCGACCAGGCCATCGTCGATCATTTCAAAAATGCCAAGGGTGCCATCGTGTTCGAAAAGGCTTTGAGCTACGGCAACCAGGGGGCGCTCTATGCAGACATCAAGGCGGCCCTTTACCCTGCCGCCAACCGGCCCTTCGTCCATAACTACATCCTGGGCCTGGGCGGCCGGGAAATCAAAACCGGGGACCTGATGACGGCGCTGCGGAGTTCATGCACCCAAAGAGAACAGATCGGCGATACACCCCGGTGGATCGGGCTTAAACTTTAAATGCCTTACCCCCTCCTCAAGAGGGGATTAAGAAGAGAAAACCCGAAAGACGATCGGCCCTCCTCAGGGGGGGTAAAAAAAAGAACACCCGAAAGACGATCGTCCATTGAGGGGTATTAAAAGAATAGCACCGGAAAGAAAATTCCCCCCTTGAGGGGGGCCAGGGGGGTGTCAAGCGGCTCATCATTGCCGCCTTTACCCTATAACCCTGAAAACCCTTTATCGACAGGGAAACCATATGACAACCAAGACAACCATACTCAACCTTCCCGAAGACGAACTCGTCCACCCGGGGAACCGGGCCTGCGCCGGCTGCGGCCTGAGCCTCATCTACCGCATCGGTCTGAAAGCACTGGGCAGAAACACCATCCTGGTGGTCCCCCCCAGCTGTCTCACCGTGCTCCAGGGGCTCTATCCCATCGCCGCCACCCAGCTCCCCTGCCTCAACGTAACCTTTGCATCCACTGCGGCTGCGGCCACCGGCGTGCTGGGGGCATTAAGGGCGCAGAAAAAAGACGACATCACCGTGGCTGCATGGGCCGGGGACGGCGGAACCAGCGACATCGGCCTCCAGGCCCTGTCCGGGGCCTGCGAGCGGGGCGAGAATTTCATCTTCATCTGTTATGACAACGAGGCCTACATGAATACCGGGGTCCAGCGCTCCGGCACCACTCCCCAGGGCGTGATCACCACCACCACCCCCATCAGCGGCAAGCTGCAGCGGAAAAAGGATGTGCCCGCCATCATGGCGGCCCATCACCTCGATTATGTGGCCACGGCCACAGCCGCCTATCCACTGGACATCTATGACAAAATCGTCAAGGCAAAAACCATTTCCGGCCCCAAGTACATCCATGTGCACACCCCCTGCCCGGCCGGGTGGGGATTCAATCCCCGACATACGGTCAAAATCGGCCGTCTGGCCGTGGAAACCGGGTTATACGACCTCTACGAGATTGATCATGGCAAATTCCGGCTCACCGGCGCCTCGGAGAAACTGCTGGGCAAGGCCCGGCGTCCGGTAAAGGAATATTTTGAAACACAGTCGCGGTTCAGGGCGCTCAGCGAAGATCAGATCGCGGCGCTCCAGAAAGAGGTGGACGAGAAATGGGAAGGGTATTCCTGTAAAATCAAGACAGAAGAAAATTAGGCTGCGGGGGCAACCCTGTTGGGGCTGCCCCTGCAGAATTAAACTGGAGATTTTAAATTAATTTAATCACTCCCCGTAAATCACCGCCAGAATATCGGCGCTCCCCTGTTTGGCCGCCACCATGTGAGGGGTGGTGGAGAGATAGTAAACGCTGTCTCCGGGTTGCAGTTCGAAAAGGTCCTCATTGATCTTGAGCAGCACCGTGCCGCTGATCACGTAGATAAATTCCTCCCCGTCGTGAACCGAGGTTTCCTGCTCCGGGTTTTCCTCCAGCTTG
Organism: uncultured delta proteobacterium; assembly: GCA_963826785.1. Classification (GTDB taxonomy): domain Bacteria; phylum Desulfobacterota; class Desulfobacteria; order Desulfobacterales; family Desulfosalsimonadaceae; genus CAWGYD01. The sequence goes on along the minus strand of CAWGYD010000001.1, from coordinate 406,204 downwards.
ACGAACAGGGCTTCCATATGGCGCCCCTTCACCTCGGGAGCCAGGCTCTGGTAGGAATACAGATTTTTCCCTTTTTCCGAAGTGGACCGGGAAACCGTTTTTCGTTCATTTTTCCGGGTGATTGAAAAAAGCTTGTTTCCCACATCGGAGACCAGGCGCGCAAAGGCGCTGTCCAGGGCCTTGGACAGCTTGACCAGGGTCCCCAGCTGGGGCTGGACCTCGCTGCGCTCGATCTTTTTCAGCAGGTCCACATCGAATCCGGTCACGTTGGACAATTCCTCGAAGCTGATCCGCCGCCCTTCCCTCAGCCCCCGAATCCGATCGCCGATGGCCTCGATGCTGACCGGTTCCGTTTTCGAAATATCGCCGGTCAGCATCTCGAACCGATCCCCCCGGGGTTTGACTTCTTCGCCCTTCACCGTCATGTCGACTCCTTTTTTTTCCATTTCTGAGAAAATCTCATCGATATCCATTTTCAATTTGATTAAAAATTAACAAAATCCTCAGATCAGGTCAAATCGTTTAATTTTGCCGCCCCGATTTGCCTTGCGGCATTTCAGGTCCGGTGGTAGACGAAAAGTGAGAATGGGGGCTATCTTATCCATATCGCCCCCTGCGCCAGGCGCGTTATGGAAATCACCTCAAATTGGAAGCATTGCCATGTCCGGATGGTGCGGCCGCATCGCTTTGATCGATCTGACCCGCAACCAGGTGGAAACGGCTGAGCTTGACCCGGATCTGTGCCGCCGGTTTGTCGGCGGCAGGGGCATGGCCGGCCATTTTTTAAAAGATTCTGCTCACCTGGACTGGGATAACCCGGACATGCCGATTCTGCTGTTTACCGGACCGCTGGTGGGGACCGCCTCTCCCACTTCCGGCCGCATGACCGTCATGTCCCGCTCACCGCTGACCGGAACGGTGGGCGATTCCTCCGTGGGGGGGACTTTCGGCACACAGCTGAAAAAGGCGGGGCTTGACGGGCTGATCATCACCGGCCGCAGCAAAACCGTCTGCGGCATTGAAATCACCGATCACGGCATCTTTATTGCGGCCTGCCCGCATTTAAACCGGCAACCCGTCAGCACCGTCCTTTCCCGCCTGAAACCGGGGGGCGCAACTGCAGTGATCGGACCTGCCGCGGAGAACGGGGTCCTTTATGCCGGCCTGATCATCGACGGCGAATATGCGGCGGGCCGGGGCGGCATCGGGTGCTGTTTTGCCGCCAAAAACATCAAGTACATCACCGTCAAAGGTTCCGGCCGCATCCGGACGGCCGATCCGGAGGCGCTCAAAGACGCCCGGGAGGACATCTACCGGCTGGTGTCGGCGTCTCCGGCCATCTCAGGGCCGTTCGGCATCTCCCGGTTTGGCACCCCCGCCCTCTATGATCTCATGGACAGCCGGCATATGATGCCGACCCGGAATTTCACCCAAAGCCGGTTCGAAGGGGCCTGTACCGCAAACGCCCATGCCCTGCACCAGCGCTTTCACCCCTTGAAGACAGGGTGTGCGGGATGCCACATCCGGTGCAAAAAAAAATCGACCGATGGGCACCATCTTCCGGAATTTGAAACTCTTTCCCACTTTTCCGCCCTGATCGGAAATTCCGAACTTGACACGGTCATGGCGGCAAACGGCATCTGCAACGATCTGGGAATGGACACCATCTCCGCGGCTTCCGTGCTGGCCTGTCATTTCGAAATAAACGAAATAGAGCCATCCCCGGCGCTGGTGATTTCGCTGCTCACCGATATCGGTTTGCGACGGGGGGTCGGCATCGAGCTGGGCCAGGGAGCGGCCCGGTATGCAACCTCAAAGGGAAAACCGGAAGCCGCCATGTCGGTAAAGCACCTGGAACTGCCCGCCTATGATCCCCGGGGCGCCTGCGGCATGGCGCTCGCCTATGCGGTGGCCACCCGGGGGGATACCACCTGCGGGCCTATCCCATCAGCCATGAAATACTGCGAAAACCGGTTCCCACGGACCGCTTCACCTTTACGGGAAAGGCCCGGATCATCAAGATGCAGGAAGACGTCAATGCCATGGCCGATTCCCTGACCGCCTGCAAGTTCATCTTTTTCGCCGCATCCCTGGAGGAATACGCCAGAGTCTATACAGCGGTGACCGGGCATCCCAGCTCGGGCCAGGACCTGGCCGATATCGGGGAACGCATCTGCTACCAGGAGCGGATCATGAACGCGGCCTGCGGGTTTAACGCCGCATCAGACGATCTGCCCGGGCGGTTTTTCGAAGTCGGTCACCAAAAAACCGGCGGCCCTGGCGCCATCGACCGGGAGGCGTTTTTATCCGCCCGGGCCGCCTATTACCGGATCCGGGGCCTGGATGAAACGGGGCGCCCCACATCGGAAAAAGCCGCCGAACTGGGGTTGTCCCGATGAACTATTCGTATTTTGCGGCCTTTGAAAACCGGCTCATCCGATCCGGCCTGGTGAAAAAAACGGATCTGTTTCTGGCAATGGCGGATGCTCAAATCGAAACCAACCGCAGCCATGAGGCGCAAGCCGTCCTGCTGCCCCTGTTTTCGAAGATGAACATCAATGCCCTGATTTTTGCCCGGCCGGCCGAACCCTACCGCACCATTATCGACTACCTGGCATCAACCTCCGGCGATGCCGTCTGTCCTGAGGACTGCGAAACCCGCACCTTTCTCCACGACCTGCCGGTGGCCCCTGCCCTGTCGACTGCGCCCATCGCAGCCAAGCTTCGAAACCGCAAATCCGTCATTATCCCCGGAGTCGGTGTGCTCGCCCACGGATCGGTCAGTCTGGAACAGCCGACGGTAACCTATTCATCGGTCTGCTTTGCCTGTTTCGTCAAATTTTTTACCGATATGCTTCGCGACGCCCGCGCCGGAAACCTGGACCCGGTTAAAAGACAGGTGCTGACAGAGGTTTTAAGCAAAATGCCGCCCGGCTGTGAATTTTCGGGGCAGCTGATCCGGGGTCCGTTTGATTCGGAAGAACAGGTTACGGCGGCACTGGTGGAAGCCGGCCGGCAGGTGGTGGATCTGCAACTGGTGGATTCCAGCTTCGGCAACATTTCGTATCTTTTAGGCGATTTTCTCTACATCAGCCAGACCGGGGCGTTTCTGGATGCCCTGACCGGCTGCATCGACCCGGTCCCCCTGGACGGCTCCTCCTGCACCGGCATGACCGCCTCCAGCGAACTGCCCGCGCACCTGGAAATTGTAAAATCAACCGGTTGCCGGGCGATCCTGCACGGCCATCCCAAATTTTCCGTGATTTTATCCATGGACTGCGAGATGCATGGCTGTGAAAACCGGGGCCGGTGCCATGCGGCATGCCCGCAAAATCGGCAGGTCTGCGGATTTCCGGTGGTATCAGGCGAAGTGGGCACCGGCCGGACCGGGCTGTGCCGTACGGTCCCGTCCGCCCTGGCACACCAGCCCGGAGTGATCGTATACGGCCACGGCGTATTTACCATCGACGGGCTCGATTTCAACGGTGCCCTGGCAAAGCTCATTGACATTGAAAACCGATGCCGATTAGAATATTTGAATCGGATTAAAGCATTTATCTGAAAGGAATTCTTAAATGGAGTTTGTCAGCGTCGAGGACGTGCAGCAGAAGCTGGAGAGCGCGGATTACATCCCCTCCCGGGAAATCGCCACCGTGGTGTTCCTGGCCGCGGCAACCAACAAGCCCATCCTGGTGGAAGGCCCGGCCGGGGCCGGCAAGACCGAACTGGCCCGGGCCCTGGCCCGGTGCATGAACCGGAAAAAAATCCGTCTCCAGTGCTACGAGGGGCTGGACGAGGCCAAGGCGCTCTATGAGTGGGAGTATGCCAAGCAGCTGCTCTACACCCAGATGATCAAGGAGAAGATCAACGACCTGATCGCCGGGGCCACCTGCCTGGCCGATGCCGTGGACAAGATCGCCCAGCAGGAGGATGCCTTTTTTTCGGAACGGTTCATTCTGGCCCGGCCCCTCCTCCAGGCCATCTCATCGGACAACCCGGTGGTGCTGCTCATCGATGAGATCGACAAGTCCGACCCGGAATTTGAAGCCTTCCTGCTGGAGCTGCTGAGCGAATTTCAGGTCTCCATCCCGGAAATCGGCATCCGCAAGGCCAAGAACATCCCCATGGTGATCCTGACCTCCAACAACTACCGGGACATGAGCGATGCGCTGAAGCGGCGGTGCATCCATTTATATATCGATTACCCGCCCAAGACGCTGGAAAAGCGGATTCTTCTGCTCAAGGTTCCCGGAATCGAGGAATGCCTGGCCGAACAGCTGATCAATGCCGTCAACCGCATCCGGGAAATGGATCTGAAAAAACGGCCCTGCATCTCCGAAACCCTGGACTGGGCGCGGTCCCTGATGGTGCTAAACGCCCGGGAACTGTCCCCGGAAATCATTTCCGACACCCTCAACATGGTCTGCAAGTACCGTTCGGACATGGCCCTGGTGAAATCAGCCGTCGGCAGGCTTCTGTAGCCGTCATGCTCGACGTGATGCTCAAATTCGTGGAGGCCTGCCGGACCGCCACGCTGCGGGTCTCCACCGCCGAGGTCATCGACTGCGTACGGCAGATAAAGCTGGTCGATATGCTGGATGAGGCGCAGTTCAAGGCGGCCCTGCGGGCCAACTTCGCCAAGAGCCGCCGGGAGCAGCGCACGTTCGACCGGATCTACCACCTGTTTTTCCATGATGTCCAGCCCCAGGCGCAAGCGGTACCCGAAAGCGGCCGCTCCCCTGAAATGGAAAACCTGCTCGAGGCCCTTTCCGGCCGGACCGAGGACGACGCCATCAGCCAGGCCCTGCTGGACTTTCTCTCCGGAGACCCCATCGGCTATCTCTCCGAGATCCAGCGGGTGGAGAGCCAGGAAGAATACAGCACCCGCTCGGTGAAATCCAACCTGGGCCAGCTCTCCAGCCGGCTGGAAATCATGCTCCGGATCAACCGCGCCCGAAACCGGGTGGTCCAACTCCAGGGGGGAAACGCCGGGCCGGGTGCAGCAGATGCAATCAATTACCTGAAAGGCCGCCTGGATACCGCGGCCCGGATGCTCTCCGAGGAGACCCGGCCCTACAATGACGGGCTCAAGCAGGTCAAGACCCACGATACGCATTACAAGGGGCTGGGGGAACGCCCCTTTGCCTCCCTTTCGGAAGCCGAAATTGCCGAGATGCGGGTGGTGATCGAACATCTGGTGCGCAAGATGAAGGACATCATGACCCGCCGGTATGCCTCCCGGAACAAGGGGACCCTCGATGTCAAGAAGACCCTGCGCCATGCCGGCCGCTTCCAGGGGATTCCCATCGTGATCAAGTACCGCAGCCGGCCTTTGCGCAAGGCCAAGGTCGTCACCCTGTGCGACGTGTCCGGATCCGTCTGGAGCGCGGCCCGGTTCATGCTCAACATGATCTATTCGCTCCAGGACTGCTTTTCCGACGTCAAGAGCTTCGCCTTTGTCTGCAGCACGATCAATATCACCGACATTTTCGAGAAGCACGAGGTCAACCGGGCCATTGAAAAGGTGATCACCGACACGGACATCAACTTGAATGCCCTGACCGACTACGGGGAGGTATTTCACCAGTTTCACCGGGATTATCTGCACCTGCTCACCCAGAAGACCACCCTGATCATCGTGGGGGACGGCCGATCCAACTACCACAATCCGCGGGAGCAGCTGCTGGAGGAGATGCGGGCCCGATGCCGCCGGGTGATCTGGCTCAACCCGGAACCCGAAGAATTCTGGGGCACGGGCGACAGCGAAATGAACGTCTACAAGGCCTACTGCCACGAAATCCGCCCCTGCCGGAACTTAAACCAGCTCATTGATTTCGTCGAGGAACTGGTGTTTTAAAGCGGATGAAATTCGCGCACAGCCGGGACACACCTGAATTCACGCCCGAATTCGCTCCCTGCCATTTTCCTTTATTTATCGTATTATTTGATGTAAAAAGTGCTTATATTGAACTTTTAAATAAAATCACCTCATGAAGCACCAAAAGATTAAAGTTTTGCAGAAATTGCCAAATACCCCAAAAGCAACAAGACCGGAGGAAACCTGAAAAAGAAGGCCACTTATGAAACCCATGGAAATAAAAGACAGAATTCATGATACTATTCAACATCTTCCACCACAAAAGTTGCAGATTGCACTCGATTTCCTTGAAGATCTCAGACAAAGCGATGAGAAGGCAACAGAGGAACTGATTTATATGAGCGGATTCATGGAAGAATACCGCCAAGCCAAAGAAGACATCCGAACTGGAAGGACCGTGAGCTGGAAAAATATAAAGCGGAATGTATAAGATCGAATTCGCTCGCAAGGCTGCTAAATTTTACCAGCAGGTCGATGATGCTACTGCAGGCCGTCTGAATCGAATCTTCGAAAAACTGGCTGAAGATCCGTTCAACCTACCCAATGTCAAGCAACTGAAAGGGGAATTGTCTGGAAGCTGCAGGATTCGGATGGGCGATATCCGGATTATCTACTCCATCGACGAATTCCGCAAAACAATATTCATCGAGATCGTAGGATTTAGAGGGAGCGTCTATAAAAAATAGAATCCTCTTTATCGTCATCGACGAAAACGCCCTTATGCATCTGTCGGCTTCGTAGAAGTATTTCAAAACGGCTGTTTTGTGATCGATATAAGATTTCCGATCAGGCCTCAGTTATAAAGTTGGAACATCCCCTGTCCCGTAAACCAGTTCCTCGAATTTATCGAGGAACTGGTTTTTTACTTCCGACTGCTGCCATAACGATCCGGCAGCGGTATCCGTCCTTCAGTTGTTCACCAAATCGGTTCGTCTAAAATCAGAGACTTTCGACCCGGACAGGCGCCCTTTGTTTTAATTTGATTTTCTCTGCAAATCTGTTGTATGTCAGATCAAATTCGAAATTCGACACGGTTTTCCTGTTCATGCACCTTGCCCGCCCTCTTGCGCCGGTATTTGGGCGCGATGCCTGATGCCCTGAACGGGTTGTTTTTCCGGAGATCAGAATGAACAAATGGCTGGATAAGTATGTGTTTGCCCAGGAACGCCTTCGCGGTGAAGTGATCCACCGGTTGCTGGGGGACCGGCTCTTCGACAGGGAAATCTGGCACATCAACCGGCGAACCATATCCGGCGGCCTGGCCCTGGGGCTGTTTATCGCCTTTACCCCCACCATTCCCTTTCAGATGCTGATCAGCGCCATCTGCGCCATCTGGCTCCGGGTCAACCTGCCCATCGCCCTGGCCGCCTGCTGGATCACCAATCCGTTTACCATGATTTATGTTTACGTGGTCGAATTCAGGATCGGCCGGTTCGTCTTTTCTCATCTCCCCGGATTTCTGGCCGCCGGGCATATCAAACCGGTCGGCCCGGTCCGGCAGGTGTTCACCAACGCGGTTTATGTCTGGACCGGCGGCATGATCCTGGGATGCATCGCCGCAGTTGCCGGATATATCCTGGTCCGGGTCTTCTGGCGCCGTCCCGATGATCAGTCAGCGGCCCTGCCCGGATGCAGCGAGGAGACGCACCGGGGAGAAACAGACAGAGATGGAAGGGGGCCTGACGTTTCCGGCAGTGAATGCAGAAACAAAAATGCGGCCGCCAAAACGAACGGATCCCCCCCAGTCCCCCCGTATGCCCCCCGCTAAAGCAAATCCGATCAAAGCAAATCGATCCAAATCGGTTCGGAAGGATATCCGCTGGCATCGTCCTTCTTCAAGACTTATGATTTAATGCTGGGAAAATGAGGGTTTGACATTTCGAGCCGACTTCTGCAGCCATGGAATCGACGGCTCTTTACCCGGAAAGGAGGAATATGAGCATACATGAACTGGCGGGAAAGCCGGCGCCGAATGAACTTCTGGCCAATATTCCCCGGCTGGTATCCGCATATTACACCCATCAGCCGGATGTTTCAGAACCGGGTCAGAAGGTGGCCTTCGGCACCTCGGGGCATCGGGGCACCTCGCTGAAGAACAGCTTCAATGAAAACCACATCCTGGCGATCAGCCGGGCCATCTGTGAACACCGGGCATCCAAAGGAATCGACGGCCCCCTGTTTCTGGGAATGGATACCCACGCTCTTTCCGAACCGGCCCTGGCCACCGCCCTGGAAGTGTTTGCCGCCGCCGGCATCACGGTCATGGTCCAGGAAGGGTTCGGCTACACCCCCACCCCGGTCATTTCCCATGCGATTTTGAGCTACAACCGGAACCGGAAACAGGGACTGGCCGACGGGGTGGTGATTACCCCCTCCCACAACCCGCCCGAAGACGGCGGGTTCAAGTACAACCCCCCCCACGGCGGCCCGGCCGATACCGGCACCACCACCGCCATCGCCGGACGGGCCAACGAACTCCTGGCCGAAAATATCGCGGCCATTAAACGGATACCCTTTGAAAGGGCGATGAAATCAAGCCACGTCCGATCGTATGACTACATCGCCCCCTATGTGGCCGATCTTAAAACCATCATCGACATGGACATCATTTCCGCAGCCGGCCTCAAACTGGGGGTGGATCCCCTGGGCGGGGCGGCGGTGGCCTTCTGGGAGCCCATCGCCGAGCAGTATCATCTTAATCTTGAAGTGGTCAGCAAGACCGTTGACCCGACCTTTTCCTTCATGACCCTGGATAAGGACGGTAAAATCCGGATGGATTGCTCCTCCCCCTATGCCATGCAGCGTCTGATCCATCTCAAGGATTCCTTTGACATCGCTTTTGGAAACGACCCGGATGTGGACCGGCACGGCATCGTCACCCGGGAGGCGGGCCTGCTCAACCCCAACCACTACCTGTCCGTGGCCGTGTGGTATCTCTTCCAGAACCGCCCCGGCTGGCCGAAAACCGCTTCCGTGGGCAAAACGCTGGTCTCCACCTCCATGATCGACCGGGTGGCCAAATCCCTTGACCGGACCCTTTCCGAGGTCCCGGTGGGGTTCAAATGGTTCGTGGACGGTCTGCTGGACGGCACCTGCGCCTTCGGCGGCGAAGAAAGCGCCGGCGCCGCATTTTTGAGAAAGGATGCCACCGTCTGGACAACGGACAAGGACGGAATCATCATGGACCTGCTTTCCGCCGAAATCATGGCGAAAACCGGCAGGGATCCTGCCGGGCTGTACAAGGATCTGGAAAACCGGTTCGGCCAAAGCTTCTATGAACGCATGGACGCGCCGGCCAGTGGGCGGCAGAAGGATATCCTGAAAAACCTGTCTCCGGAAGCGATCCGCGCCGACAAGCTGGCCGGCGAGCCGATCACGGCCACGCTGACCCGCGCCCCGGGCAACCAGGCGCCCATCGGCGGGCTTAAGGTGGTGACGCAAAACGGATGGTTTGCCGCACGCCCCTCCGGCACCGAAGCGATTTACAAGATCTATGCGGAAAGTTTTTCGGGAAAGGATCACCTGAAAAAGATCCAGCAGGAGGCCCAGGCGATCGTCAGCCAGGCATTTGAGTCGGCGGGGGGATGACAAATCAGATTCGAATCACGAACAAAGGAAGATGAAAGAATCTCCATAAACGACGGCGCAGCTGCCGCGGTTATCGAAGTCGATGACGTCTACAAATCCTTCAGGACCGTCGACGCGGTCCGGGGGGTGAGCCTGCGAATCGATCCCGGGCAGTTCACGGGCATCCTGGGCCCCAACGGCGCGGGTAAGACCACCCTGGTGGAAATGATCGAGGGGATTCAGCAGCCGGATCGGGGCGACATCCGGGTCATGGGCATGTCCTGGAAAGACAGTGCGGATGAGATTCACCGGATCATCGGCCTGTCCCTGCAGGAGACCCGGTTCATCGACAAGCTGACCCTTAAGGAGACCCTTCGCCTGTTCGCCAGCTTTTACGGCCTGCGTGAGGACCGGGTGGAAGAAATTATCGATCTGGTGGGGCTCGATGCCAAACGCGATGCCTTTACGGTCAATCTTTCCGGCGGCCAGCGCCAGCGGCTGGCCCTGGGCATCGCCCTGATCAATCGGCCCAGAATCCTGCTCCTGGACGAACCCACCACCGGCCTGGACCCCAATGCCCGGCGGGAGATCTGGGACATTTTGCTCAACCTGAAAGCCGGGTCCGAAACCTCGCTGATCCTGACGACCCACTACATGGAAGAGGCGGAAAAACTGTGCGACGCCATTATCATCATGGACAATGGTGAGATTCTGCGGGAAGGGACGCTGGATCAGCTGCTGCGCGACAGCGGCGATGAAAAATACATCGAATTTTCGGTCGAACCCGGAGAAACCGCGCCGATAAGCCGGCTGATGGGCAATTGCCCCTTTGCCGTCGACTGGGATGCACAGAACCGGAAAGGCAATATCACCCTGACCGACATGGAAAACCAGCTTCCGGATTTTCTCTCTTTTCTGAAAAACAACCGGATTCACCTGAAAAATCTGGAATGCCGCCGCCAGACCTTAGACGACCTGTTCATTGCCATGACCGGAAGACGGCTGACCGAATCATGATCAATTTATTTCAGCTGATCCAGCTGACCATCGCCCATGCCAAGGAAATCATCCGCCAGCCGGCGGTGCTGTTCTGGGGCATCGTGTTTCCCATTCTCATGGCCCTGGGGCTGGGAATCGCCTTTACCCAGAAATCCGAGGTCGTCCGAAGCGTGGCCGTCGTTGAACAAAACAGCCGGCAGGCGCCCGCCGGATCCGGGGCATCCGCATTTGAATCGTTTCTCGAAAACCGCACCGAACAGACAAGCACAGCCCCCGTGCGATATCAGCTGACCGTAAATAATGACGCAATGGGAAATACCACCTTCACGTTTATCCGCACGTCCTGGCCGGAGGCCTTGAAGAGCCTCAAGCGCGGCAGCCTGAGCCTCATCGTCAAGGAGGAAAACGGCCGCATACGGTATTATTTTGATCCCAAAAACCCGGATGCCCAGCTGACCTATCTGAAGCTGGCCAACCTGATGGCGGGGATGCAAACGCCGGGGGGAGCGCCGCCGCAGGCAGAGATTGTCCCCTTGACGGTGCCCGGGACCCGGTACATCGATTTTCTGGTGCCCGGACTGATTGCCGTGGACATCATGATGTCGTGCATGTGGGGAATCAGCTACGGCATGATCGAACGCCGATCGAAGAAACTGCTGCGCCGGATGGTGGCCACCCCCATGAAGAAATCGCATTTCCTGGTGGCCCTGATCTCGGTCCGGGTGCTCATGAATTTTATCGAGGCGGTCCTGCTGTTTCTTGTCGCCTGGATGGTCTTCGACATCACCATCCAGGGGAATCCGGGCGCCCTGATGATCGTATTCCTGGCCGGGAACATCGCTTTCGGCGGGCTGGCCATTTTCGTCTCCTCCCACACCGCCAATACGGAGATCGGCAACGGAATCATCAATGCCGTAGTCCTGCCCCTCACCGTTCTGTCCGGTATCTTTTTTTCCTACCACAACTTTCCGGACTGGAGCATTCCCTTCATCCGGTTTCTCCCCCTGACCCTGCTGACGGACGGCATGCGCAGCATTTTTATCGAAGGGGCTGGATTTGCCGACATCTGGATTCCGGCGGCCATTCTTCTGGCCACCGGCGTCTTCTTCTTTTCGGTCGGGCTTAAAATTTTCAAGTGGCATTAGCCTGAAATCAGAAAAACTATCGACAATATTCCTTTTGTTTGACAAGGGTCCGGATAATGTTTGAGAATAGGCCTGCATACCGGACGTGTATGCCGGCTTATCCCTGCTGTCGATCTTTAGTTTTTCAGTACCAGGAGATCCACTTCCCGGTTGGGCACGCTTCCAGAGAAAGGAAATCATCATGAAAACCATCGTCAATATCAGCATGGGCCCCCGCAAGGATGATTACGATTTCAAAACCCGGTTCATGAAGGTTGACTTCCACATCCTGAGATTCGGAACGGACGGCGATATCGATGAAACCGCGGAACTTCTCCAGGAATGGGACCAGAAGGCGGATGCCATCGGCCTGGGGTATATCCAGTTTCCCTATGCGCTGGGTTCGAAGCAGCTCATGGCCCACAAGACCCGGGAACTCCGTAAACTGGCCGACCGGCTGTCCACCCCGTTCACCGCCGGAGATGCCCTTCGGACCGTCACCCATGAGTGGAGCATCCGACACATCCAGTATACCCAGGGAAACAGCTACTTCAATAACAGCCGGATCGTCTTTCTGTCCGGCATGAGCAACGCCACCCTGGCCCGGGCGCTTTCCGAGTATACGACCAATCTCATGTTCTGCGATCCCATCCTTGAAAACGGCATCCCCAAGTTCCTGACGTCCATGGACGACCTGAAACTCTATGCCGGGGGACTGCACTCCATCCTGAAATGGGTGCCCAGCCGGAGATTCTCGGACTATGCCATGCCTCTGCGCGCATACACGCAGTTCATCATCCGCCGGGCCATCCAGCAGGCCAATGTCGTGGTGGTCCCCTATCATGATTTTTATAAATTTGTCGGTGAATTCGGCATCACAGAACTCGGAGGCAAGACTGTCATCACGTCTACGGCCTACGACGACCGGATTCAATTTCTCAGGGAGCGGGGGGTGGATACAATCATCGATACCACCCCGAAGATGCTCAAAAAAGTCGTGGGAGTCAGCGTGATTGAGGCCATGATCATGACGGCACTGGACAAGACGCCGGAAACGCTGACCAGCGACGACCTCCTGGAAGTCATTTCCGATCTGCGCATGGACCCGCGGGTGGTATATCCGTCGGGTGAAAAAAAGCGGGTCAACCGGTTCGCCTTCGTGGTCCACCCCCTGAGCCAGGATTACCTGAAAAAACTCAAACCGGTGCGGCTGATTTCGAAACTGACCCGGAAAACCGGCATGAACGCCATCGAAAAGCTCATGGCCTATTCCCCGCCGTTCAAGTATTCCAAGATTACCGGGATCAAGTCGCCCACCGGGGTAGAGGCCGAAGGGTGGCTGATCGCCATCGGCGCCACCCCCCGCCAGATGCTGGCCCATGACCCCGAGTTCATCAATGCCCGGCTGGTGAAGGCAGCCAGGATCGCCAAAAACCTGGGCGCGCAGATCATGGGGCTGGGTGCGCTCACCAAAGCTCTCGGGGATGCCGGCGTCACCGTGGCGAAATTTTCCGAAATTCCCGTGACCACCGGAAACAGCTACAGCGCGTCCGCAGCGCTGTGGGCAGCTGCCGAGGCGGTGCGTCGAATGGGGCTGCTCAGGATGACCAGGGGCCGAAAGCTAAACGGCAAGACCATGGTCATCGGCGCCACCGGGGCCGTGGGGTCCGTGTGCAGCAAGCTCCTGGCCACCGCATTCGATGAGGTCTACATGGTGGATGTCCATGATGTCAAGCTGCTGGCCCTTCGAGAATCCATCATCAGTGAAATCAAAAACGTCAAGGTGCATGTGAGCACCCGTTCGGACAAGTACCTGGAAGACATGGACGTCATCGTGACCGCGGGGCAGACCGGGACCGGCAAGATACTGGACATCATGCAGGTCAAACCCGGCTGCGTGATCACCGATGTCAACCGGCCGCTCAACTTCACCGTCAAGGACGCCCGGAAGCGGCCGGATGTTCTGATCATCGCTTCCGGCGAGATCACCCTGCCCGGACAGCCGGAAATGAAGGATATCGGGCTGCCGCCGGGTGTCGCCTACGCATCGCTGGCGGAAACCATCGTGCTGGCCCTGGAGGGCCGGTTTGAAAATTTCAGCATGGGAAAAGACATCAAATGGGAGAAGGTCAGCGAAATCTATCAGATGGGGCTCAAGCACGGAATGAAGCTGGCTTCCATCTCCGGGCTGGAGGGTGTGCTCACGGACGCGGATTTCAAGCGGGTGCGGGATTTGGCCATTAAGGCCCGTCACATCACGGCACCGCCCGCCGCCGATCAGATCGATATTCCCATACTGAAAAGCTGAACCCCAAAACTTGAATGGATCGGCGCCAAAGGTAATCCTTGTTTTTCGACGAACCCTATTTATTGCAGAAAGGAAATCATATGAATCCCCATTTTGATCTCCAGGCGGTCATTTCATTGATCACCGGCATTCTGATTCTGATCATGCCCAAACTGCTCAATTACTTCATCGCACTGTACCTGATCATTTTCGGCATTCTGGGACTGATCCGATAAAGATCTTCTTCAGGGGGCTTCGGACACAAATCCCATGTCGGACAGGAAGCGGTACCACATCCGCCCCCGGGCCTTGGCATCAAACATCAGCCAGTGGCCGCCGGTCATGAACAGGTGGGGGGGCCATCCCCATTTTCTGCACAGGGCAAGCACATGTTCGAAGGGGCACAGCTGATCTCCCTTTGAGGCGATGACCAGAATCCGCTCCTTCGAGATCTTCGGCATGAAATTGAGCGGTGAATGCAGCGTCCATACCTGCATGATCCGATCCATGAATTCGGCCTCTATGGGAAAAGGATGCCGGACCGCTTCCGGGGTGAAATTTCCCCCGGTAAATTGCACGGCCGGCACCATCAATGCGGAAAAAAAAGCGGCATCGGTCAATGCAGCGATCAGTCCGGCGTTGTAGCCGCCCAGACTGGCCCCGATAATGCCGATATCTGCCGCCCCGCGGCTCCTGAGGAATCGCATGGAGCGGTAAAGGTCGTGCATGGCCTGACCGAAACATTCACACGTCATGACCACGTCATTGGGCTGCAGGAAAATGCCCCGATGCACCTTCGATTCCGGCGCCCGCCGCCAGTGAAAGGGCGATATGAACAGCGCCACGTCCAGGCCCATCTGATGCAGCCGGGCGACATTGAACATCTTTTCGGCCTGGTCCGGGTCACCCAGCATGTAGCCGTGCAGACAGAGAACGGTTTTCCGGCCTTCCTCCCCATGGGACCACTTCACCAGGTAAGCGGTCCTGTTTTCGGAAAAAGCGGAAAAACGGTCGGCCACCAGGGGGTTTGCCGGTTCATAACCGCTGTCAAAGGCATAAACTTCACGCTTTCCACTCAAAAAGGGGGTGCTCGAGACGACCCTGGCCTCCGGAACCGCCTCGGGCAGCCTGAAAAAATCGACAGGCGAGTCCACGTACCCGGCATCGAAATAAAAGTCGATCTGGCGCTCGTAAAGCTTGCGGTCCATGTCCGGCAGGGGAATAAAGGGCCGGATCATCTTCGGGAGCATCAGAAAAAGATCATCCACCATCCCGCCGATGCGATCCCGGATATCCAACATCCCGATCTTGACTTGAGAATCGCCCATCATCTTATCCCTTCCATACAGCTTGCTTGCGATTTAACGGCATGATGCCGATCGAATCAACCAACTCCGATATACCGGATAGTGATATTTATCAAACCAAAAGTGGATTTGCATTTTATGGTTTTATCTGCAAAAATCCTTGCATTTGTTTGGAAAACGCACTCTGATATTGCATTTTTAGAATTTTGGTGTAAGTTTGTAATTTCATCTAATATGCATGCTGCGGTTTTTCCGCCCATGCTTCTCATCGTCTCCACCGGTTCTTTTCAATTCAAAATATAAATTCATTTTTTGTGAGAAAATTGCGCATGCAAAATCAGTCAGGCGATTTGCCCGCTCACTTGCCGGGCATCAATATGGAAAAGATGCAGAGGTGGTTCAAGGGGAACAATGACCTTTGCATTTCTCTTCTCCAGACGTTTGACCATGAATACGGGCAGACCGTACGCTTGATGACGAGAGCCTGTGAAAAAAATAATTTAAAATGGGTGCGCCGCACGGCCCATTCCATCAAGGGGGTCGCTGCGATCTTCGGCGCACAATCCCTGCAGCACGCGGCGGCAGACCTCGAACAAGCGGCCGCTGACGGGAACCTGACGGCAAACAGCGGCACCATCACCCGATTCAACGATGCGCTTGCTGAAGTCCTGGGTTCGATCAGCCGAATCAGGCGCAACGAGACGGAAGAAAAAAAATTCGCACCGCCGGCGCACCGAATGGCCAAGGCAAGGCACAGAATCCTGATCGTAGACGATGATCCGCTCACCATTGACATCCTGGTGGATGTTCTGGGATCCGAATACGAGACACTGGTGGCCGAAAACGGTCGGCAGGGGCTCAGGATGGTGGCGCAAAACGCGCCGGACCTGATCCTGCTCGATATCATGATGCCGGATATGGATGGGTATGCCGTCTGTAAACTGCTCAAGACCAACCCGAAAACCAGGGACATTCCAGTGATCTTTATCACCGCCCTGCATGAAGGAGCGGATGAATACCGCGGCCTGGACATCGGCGCCATCGATTATGTCATCAAACCCATCAACCCGCAAATCGTCAAGGTCCGGGTGAAAAATCACCTGAATCTCCGCACTGCCATGCTTGAACTGGAAATGCTCAACCGCCTTGCCCTTGATGCCAATCCCAACACGGGCCTGCCGGGAAATAACTCCGTTGCCGAAGCGATCAACCAGGCGCTATCAGAAAATCATGACATCTGCGTCATCCATGCAGACCTTGATTTCTTCAAACCCTTCAACGACAAGTACGGATTTGCCCGGGGGGATGACGTGATCCGGTTTACCGCGGGTATCTTCAAGGACGTCATCGCCGGACATAACGGGCAGCAAGGGTTTATCGGCCATATCGGCGGAGACGATTTCATCCTGCTGATCGGCTCCGATCAGTGCCGGCGGGTATGCGAGGAGATCATCCGCCGGTTCGACGACGGAATCACCCGTTTTTACGACCAGAAGGACGCCCAATCGGGATGCATCGCCGCCAAGGACCGCCAGGAGCGCAACATGGTCTTTCCCATCATGAGCATCAGCCTGGCCGGGGTGGACCTGTCCCAACAGGCTTTCCGGCAGTACCTGGAGGTCAACGATGCCTGCGCCGAAGTCAAAAAGCGGGTCAAATCCATACCCGGAAGCTGCTTTCATTTGGATCAGCGGTCACCGACCGGAAATTCAATCCATTCCGAAAGCGCCTCCCCTGCCCGGTAAAAAAATTCCCATCCGGTGATCCGCTCACGCCACCGATCGTTTCCATGAAATGAAACGCGAAATTTTCTCTCGCAAAGCCGCAAAAAAGGGGGTTGCATCCCCCCTCGGAAATATGTTCTGAAAGAAGCAAGTGCGGCCGCCGAAATAACGATTGATCTTGAAAATAGCGGAAAATGTCTTAAAATAGTGTTCCCGGAACGGATCCAGGCGGATTCGAATACCTTGTAAAAACATATCCAGGACAATGAAATGGCCAAAACCGACATGAATGAATTTCCGGTCAATATTGCGGCGACCGTAAACGAGGCTGAAATCCAGCCGGCTTCCTCCGCTTCCTGCTGACCGCCCCGGAAGCGGGTTCAGTTTGAACGCCCCCGCGCAACGCAGCCTTTTGTCATGGGAAAGGTGGAAACCGCATCCGGACCGATCCCCCGGATTCCCACCGCACTTGAGCCTGCGGACCGGTGGGGCACCGTCAAAGCCCGGTGGGGAATCGGCCGCATGACCTATACCGTGGACCCCGGGCTGTATGCCGCCGGAAATCCGGATGAACAGTCCCCCGTCCTGGTGACAGCCAACTACAAGATGAGCTTTGACCGGCTCCGATCGCAGCTTTCCGGCCGCCCTGCATGGATGCTGGTGCTGGACACCCGGGGCATCAATGTCTGGTGCGCCGCAGGAAAAGGCACTTTCGGCACGGATGAACTGGTTTTGCGAATCCGGGCCAGCGGACTTTCCACCGTGGTCAGTCACCGGAAGCTGATCCTGCCGCAGTTGGGCGCTCCCGGAATCGCCGCCCACATGGTGAAGAAACAATCCGGATTCTCGGTTGTTTACGGTCCGGTGGAGGCTGCCGATCTCCCGCGCTTCCTGGACTGCGGGGAAAAAGCCACGCCGCAGATGCGGCGCAAAACATTTCCCATCGCCGAACGCGCGGCCCTGATCCCCATGGAGCTGGTCCCGACCTTGAAATGGGTTTTGCTGGCTGCTCCCGTTCTGTTCCTCCTGGGCGGCCTGATTTCCCCGATGGATTCGTTTGATCCCCGGGCGGGATTGTTTGCCCTGGCTGTTCTGGTCGGGGGCCTGGCCGGGGGAACGGTGCTCACCCCGCTGCTGTTGCCGTGGCTTCCCGGGAGGTCCTTTTCCGTCAAGGGTGCCGCCGCAGGGTTTGTTTGTGCGGTCACGGTAATGTTCCTGTGGGACGGCCTCTCCGGAAGTCTGCCCCCACTGATGCCGTTTGCCGCACTGGCCCTGATGGCCGCGGCGGCAGGTTCTTTTCTGGGAATGAATTTTACCGGATCATCCACCTACACGTCGCTTTCCGGGGTCAGAAAAGAAATGAAGCGGGCGGTTCCGGCACAGATCGCAGCCGCCGCCGCAGGCCTGATCCTGTGGGTGGGTTTCGCCTTAAAGATGTAAAAAACAATGAGAAACAATGAACGAGATGAAGTACCTGAAAGATGTGGTTACACTGAAACTGGATGAAGGTGCCTGTGTGGGCTGCGGCATGTGCACGGTGGTCTGTCCGCACGCGGTTTTTCAATTGGAAAACGGCTGCGCTAAAATTGCGGACCGGGATGCCTGCATGGAATGCGGGGCCTGCGCCAAAAACTGCCCGGCGGACGCGATCCGGGTCGATGCCGGGGTCGGGTGTGCGGCCGCGGTCATCAACTCGTTTCTGGGCCGCTCAGGTTCGGAATGCTGCTGTGTGATCGAACCGACGCAAGCAGGGAAGAAATCGCGGTCAGCCTGTTGCTGAACTTTCGGGCAAAAAGTTCGTTTCGTTCAGGAACTCTTTTGCACCAGGCTGCAGATTTGCAAAACCGCCTGCTCAACGCTGATCCTGCTCATGTTTAAGATCAGGTGGTAAAGGGACGGATCATTGTAGTCAGTCCTTCCGAATTTGGAGTAGAGGTTGGCCCGCCGCTTGCTGCCGTCCGCAACGGCCCCGGCTGCATTGGATTCGGAAAGGTGATAGGTGTTCTTCATAAAACGGATGCGATCCTCTTTTCCCGCCACCAGCAGAAAATGGTATGCATTTTCAAAATCCCTTAAGACGTACTGTCCGCCCCGCCCCAGGAGCACCACGTTGTCTTTTTCCGCAAATTCGCGGATGACGGCAATCAGTGTTTCCACATAGATGTTTTCATCCATGTAGCCCGCACGGTCACCCATCAGCCGCTCCATATAGCTGCGGCTGATGGCGCCGGTAATGACGCGGGAAATAAACCCGCCGGCCATCGACTCCATTCCCTTGACCGCCCCTTGGGTCACCCGGGTTTTTCTGGAAATTTCCTGGATGATGGCATCATCGAGAAAAAGATAGTCCAACCGCGAAGCGACCATCCGCCCGACGGTCTGCCCGCCGGCCCCGAACTGGCGTGCAATCGTGATCACAGCCATAAAGTCCCCCCTTTTTATGGAAACGTGCAGTTCATATCCGCATCCACACCCCGCGAATCGGGCAAATTATCTCATTTGTGTATAGAGACTATCTTGTAAAATAATAGGAATCTGCAGCGGCAGGGTCAACGAAGCCGGGCTACTTTTTCTTCTTTCGCCGGGCGCGGGTCTTTTTTACGATCTTTTCATGGGCCGGCACCCCGTACACTTTCTTGTAGGACCGGCAGGCCGGGCATACGTGCTCTTCGACCCGGGTCAGCTGATACAGAATTCCCTGGCCGTTTTCCCGTGCCCGTGTGCAGACCGGGCAGGTGTCCTTGCAGAACTTCGCCATGGATTGGGTGATCTTGCCTTCCGCCATGTCTCTCCTCATTAAACATTAAGGGTTGTTCAGATACAGAACCGCCTGATACCGGCAGAGTTTACGGTCCAGTTGCCTGGCACCGGGAACATGTCTCTCCAGTTCCTGCCAGAATCCGCGGCCGTGATTTTTGATACGGGTATGCACCAGTTCATGATAAATCGTGTAATCCATCAATTCCCGGGGGAGGTAGGCCAGGGCGATGTTCAGGTTGATGTTGTTCTTCTCCGAACAGCTTCCCCACCGGGTTTTCTGAGATCGGACATAGACCCGGTTGTAGGAAAACCCCGATGTTTCGGCGAGTACCTGCAGGCGGGCAACGATGATGCCCCGGGCGGTTTTGCGGTCCATGACCGATTCCTGCCGCAGCCGGTCGGCCCCGGCTTCCAGTGCCTGGATTTTGGGGAGATGTTTTTTGAGCCAGTCCGTTTTTGAGCGGACGAATTTTTCCGCGGCCTCAAACGTCACGTTTTCCGGCACCGCCACCTGGATCCCATCATACGGCCGGATGCTCAGATGCAGGTGCTTTGCGCGGCTGCTCTTCCGCAGCAGTATGTCGCCGATCGCTTCTATGGTGATGTAAACGGACGCCGCGGCGGATCGCAGCTGAGCCTTCATCAAAAGGACACCTCAATTCCATCTTTCTCCATGTCCTTGAGTATCTCCACCAGCTGGTCCCGGGAACATTCCGCCACCCGGTAGACATTTTTCACTCCGTCCGTGAAGGCCAGAACGAAGTCACCGTTATTATCCAGGTAGGCTTTGCGAATATATTGCTCGGAGATCCAGGGCTGGATAGATTTCATAAACTCATTTAAGGTACATACTTCCATGCCGGCTCCTCTTGAATTGATCCAGTGCGCAGCGTTTTCTGCGAATTACAAGAAAGGGGACCGTTGAAGACAGCAGTCCCCTTTTGACGCTTACGTTTCTACAGAATAGCGGCCAAGGCCGAGACCATCGGCAATTACCAGCGCTTGGGGCCGGATTTGAACTCTTTTTTCGCCTGGGGACGGGCTTCGTTGACCACCATGTCCCTGGAATCATGTGACTTGCCGTTAAGCGCGGCAATCGCACTTTCGCCCTGCTCCTTGTTCGCCATTTCCACGAAGCCGAATCCCTTTGATTTGCCCGTAAAACGATCCGTAATGACTTTTGCGCTTAAAACTTCACCGAACT
Source organism: uncultured delta proteobacterium (assembly GCA_963826785.1). Taxonomy (GTDB): domain Bacteria; phylum Desulfobacterota; class Desulfobacteria; order Desulfobacterales; family Desulfosalsimonadaceae; genus CAWGYD01. The sequence continues at coordinate 385,354 of CAWGYD010000001.1, read as the reverse complement.
CACCAAACATTGTGCTGAGGTCCGACTCCGTGACGGAGTAGGCGAGATTGCCGACGTAAAGCTTCATCAACTGAATCCTTTATGAAAAGATGAAAAGAGGACGGGCCGGAAAATACTTACAGCATGCCATTTTTTGAAATACCGCCCATGGGTATTGGCGTAAAATCCCCCGGTGCCGAAGAAAATAATAATTAAGCAATAGGGCAGGATTTTTTGTTTTTCAAGAAAAATTTAGGTCTTCTATTGATACTGCAGCATCGAGAAGCAAAAGGGCCGCTTTTGGGAAAAAGCGGCCCTTTGCTCTTGCAGTTTGTGTCCCGATTCAGATGAATCAGGCCAGCGCGGAGCGGGGGTAAACCCCGCTCATCGGGGATTTACCGGGAGGGCGTTGTGCCCCCCCGGCATTTGTTTTGATGGATTAAACCAGCTCGAAAATTGCGGCAGCGCCCATGCCGCCGCCGATGCACATGGATTCCACGCCGTATTTCGCATTGCGGCGCTTCATTTCCGTCATCAGCTGGGAGCAGAGCTTGGCGCCGGTGCAGCCCAGGGGATGGCCCAGGGCGATGGCGCCGCCGTTGACGTTTACGATCCGCTTGTCGCTGTCGAATGCCCACAGGGACTTGTCATCGTAAATGCCGAGCTGCTGCATGGAGTAGATGGCCTGGGAGGCGAATGCCTCATTGACTTCGAAAACACCGATGTCTTCGACCTTCAGCCCGGCCATCTTCAGGGCCTTGGGAATGGCATAGGCCGGTCCCACGCCCATTTCATCCGCCTTTACCCCTGCCACGGTATAGCATACCAGGCGGGCGATGGGTTTGACGTTGTATTTCTTGACCGCATCCTCGCTCATGAGAAGCGTGGCGGCCGCGCCGTCGGTGGTCTGTGAAGAGTTGCCCGCGGTGACCGAACCGTTGGCCGCAAATGCCGGGCGGAGTTTTCCCAGACCTTCGATGGTGGTGGTGTCCCGGACGCCGTCATCGAAATCCTGGATGAAGGTCTCCCTTTCCCAGCGGCCGTCTTTAACCACGTACTTGAGCGCCGGCGTGGGAACGATTTCTTCATACAGCTTGTTTTTCTGTGCGTTGACCGCCTTCATCTGTGAATGATAGGCGAATTCATCCTGCATTTCCCGGGTGACCTTGTACCGGTTGGCCACGTTTTCCGCGGTGATGCCCATGGAAATGTAGACATCCGGGTTCTTCTTGGCCCAGTCGGGGTGAGGGCGGGGCATGTTGCCGCCCATGGGGACGATGCTCATCGATTCGATGCCGCCGCCGATGGCCACTTCGCACCATCCCGCCTTGATCCGCATGGCCTGAAGCGCGATGGCTTCCAAGCCGGATGAGCAGAACCGGTTGACCGTGGCGCCGCAGGTGTCATCCGGGAATCCCGCCATCTGGGCGGCGATCCGGCCGATGTTGAGCCCCTGCTCCGCTTCCGGAAAGGCGCATCCGATCATCAGGTCTTCCACGGCGCCTTTTTCCACGCCCTGTACACGGTCCATGACGCCGTTCAAGGCGGTGACCAGCAGGTCTTCCGGCCGGGTCTGCGCCAGTGCTCCTTTGTTTCTCCTGCAGCCGGGGGTACGAACGGCGCTAACGATATATGCTTCTCTCATGAGTGTTTCCTCCTGAAATAATTTATGTATACGAACATTAAAGGAACAACGGCTTGCCGGTGGTCATCATGCTCTCGGCCATCTTCTGGGTGTTTTCAGTCTTCCACAAATCCACAAACGCTTCTCTTTCCAGCGTCTGCAGGTAATCTTCACTGACCTTGGTCCCTGAAGGCACATCGCCGCCGGACATGCAGAATGCCGCCTTCTTGGCGATGAATTCCATGTGCGGAGTGATGTAGCCGCCGGATTTCATGTTGAGCATCTCAGCCCACAGCATGCCGTGCGCTTCCCGGCCGAATACGGTGACATCCTTCTTCCGGGGCGCGACATAACCGTCGTCCACCATCTTCAAGACTTCCTTCTTGGCTTCGCCGATGAGGAAATCCCGGTTGTACACGATCCGGTCCGTTGCCCGCAGGAAGCCCTTGTTCCGGGCGTCCGCCGCGGAATTGGACACCTTGGCCTGGGCCACGTTCATGAAAGCCTGGATAAAGAAGCCGCCCAGGTCGGTCAGGCTGGCCGCTTCCGGCTTCGCATTGACGTAATTCTGCCACAGGTTGATCATGCCGCAGCCGCCGGGGACCAGACCCGCGCCGATTTCCACCAGCCCCATGAACAGGTCCGCGTGGGCCACGATCTTGTCGGCTGCCAGGCAGACTTCGCATCCGCCGCCCAGGGCCAGGCCGTAGGGGGCCGCCACCACCGGGTACGGTGCATACTTGGTGCCCATGATGCCCTTGTGCACGTTCTTGATGAAATCATCGATTTCGGAAAATTTGCCGGCCTTGGCCAGGCCCAGCATGTAGGCAAGATCGCCGCCCGCGGAGAACGGTGCGGGCATGCCCGAAGCCTGGTTGCCGATCACCATGCCGACGCCGTTTTCCAGGACGTATTCACCGGCTTCCATCATGAAATCGACCATTTCCTTGTTGATGGCGTTCATCTTGGAATGGAATTCCAGGTCGAACACGCCGTCACCCAGGTCGATGAGCGAGCAGGAGGGAACGGATTTGACCACCTTGTTGTCGGCCTTCAGGTCGGCCAGGATGATCTGCTTGGCATTGGTGGGCACGGGTTTGTAGGAACCGGAGGCGAAATCATAGAACATGCGCTGGCTGCCTTCCAGCTTGTAGAAGGTTTCATTGCCGGAGGCCAGCATCTTCTTGACCTTTTCCGGAACGTTGCGGCCGTCTTTCTCCATTTTCTCCACGGATTTTTTCACGCCGATGGCATCCCAGGATTCAAACGGGCCCAGTTCCCAGTTGTAGCCCCACTTCATGGCATTGTCGATGTCCACGATGGTGTCGGAGATTTCGGGAATCCGGTTGGCGGAGTAGATCATGCCGTTGGCCACCACATCCCAGGCGTACTTGGCACCCTTGTCGTCACCGTAGACGATGGCCTTCATTTTTTCAGGCAGGGTGGCGGCTTTTTTGGCTTCGGCGAGGCAGGGGAAATCGGGCTTGCCGTATTCCTCATATTCGCCGGTCTTGGGATTGATGACCTTGCGGATCTGCTTCCATTCCGGGGTCAGCTCCTTCTTGTAAAAACCGCCCTTGGTCTTGTTTCCCAGCTGCTTGTTTTCCACCATCTTGTTGACAAAATCCGGCACTTTCATGGTGTCGCGCATTTCATCATTGGGGCACAACTCATAGCAGTTGTCGGACACGTGCTTCATGGTGTCCAGACCCACCAGGTCGGAGGTCTTGAAAATTGCGGTCTTGGGCCGGCCCATGGGAGGACCGAACAGGGCATCCACTTCCGGGATGGTCATGTCATGCTCCAGCATGGCCTGCATGGCCATGCCGATGCCCTGGACGCCGATGCGGTTGCCGATGAAGTTGGGGGTGTCTTTTGCCCAGACGATTCCCTTGCCAAGCATTTTTTCACCAAAATCGGCCATGAAATCTAAAACTTCCGGCAGGGTTTCCTCACCGGCGATGATCTCGAGGAGATGCATGTAGCGGACGGGATTGAAAAAATGGGTGCCCAGGAAGTGCTGCCGCATTTCCGGGTTCAAATCGGCCGACATGTCTTTGAGCGGAATACCGGAGGTGTTTGAGCTGACAATGGTTCCCTTTTTCCGGACGCCTTCGATCTTCTTGAACAGGTTTTTCTTGATATTCAGGTTCTCCACCACCACCTCGACGATCCAGTCGCAGTCGGACAGTTTGTCGATGTCGTCTTCCAGGTTGCCGGTGGATACCAGGGCCAGATCATTTTTTTTGTCCATGAACAGCGGCGGTTTTGATTTAACGGTGGCATCCAGGCCGCCCTGAACGATCCGGTTTCTGGCCTTCGGATTGTTTTTTTCCTCTTCCTTTAAATCGAATGGTACGATGTCCAACAGCAGGACTTCCACTCCGGCACTGGCAAGAAGGGCAGCGATCCCCCCGCCCATGATACCGGAACCGATGACGGCTACCTTCCTGATTCTTCTTTGCATAATGACCTCCTGAGATATATAGTGTTTAGCAAAAATGCCACAAACCCCTCAAAAAAGGCAAAAGATTACTCTTAACAGAGTGCTTTTTTCGGTGTCAAGAAAAAACTCGATCGTAAAGACCCGACATTTAATTATAAATTCCGAAACTTATCGCAAACCCGGTAGATTCCAATGAATAACCATTCAGTCGCGGACCAATAAAAAATGATTTATCGACTCGGGCGAAACTTCAGATCATCGCCCCGTAAAGAACCATAGGATAAATCGCGTATCCCTGTTGATTTGCAGAATTGCCTCAAACGCGTTTTCGTTTGAAAAAAAAGCGATTTTCAATCGGACAACATTTATTTTACACACCGAACATTATATGGTAGGGATATTTGGTATTTTACGCAAAAAAACGACCCCAAGGAAATATTGCAAATGCTTAGAATATTTTATATTTTGCTCATCATTACCGTCCTGCCCGCAGCCGGTTTTGCACAGGACGCAACACAAAGAGATCAATCCCCGGCAGCCGGCTTGTCCACCCCGGAAATCATCGCCCGGCTCGAAAACCGCTATACGGGCAAAGATTTTTCCGCAGATTTTTCCCAGGAATCGACGCTCCAGGCCATGGACATCACGGATACGGCCACCGGAAAAGCATGGTTCAAGCATCCCGGCATGATGCGCTGGGAATATGAAACTCCGGAGAAACACGCGATTATCACCGACGGAAAAACCCTGTGGATCTACCGGCCGGTGGACAACCAGGTGGTGGTGGGGGATGCCTCCGCCTACTTCGGCAACGGCAAGGGCGCAAGCTTTCTCTCCAACATGAGCCTGCTCAAAGAAATGTTCACGGTGACCCGGGAGCCGCCTGCAGGAGACGGCGTGTACACCCTCAAGCTGGTCCCCCGGGAACAGCAGCTTGATCTGAGCGCCATCATCGTCAATATCGACAGGCAGACGTTTGACATCCTCCAGGTGATTACGAAAAACGCCTATGGCGATGAAACCAAACTGCGGTTTTCCAACCTTAAATTTTCCGATAACCTGGCCCAGAGCCTGTTCGAGTTCCAAATCCCCCCGGGATCCGATGTAGTGGAACTCGACAAATAGCGCCTGTTGCTTTTTAAAGAACCTCGGTTATGCCGGAGCAAGCGGATAACCGCGATCATTAACCAAATCCCCTTTCAGGGGCTTGGGGTGTCCGCCCCGGAAACAGGAAAACGCATGCCCTCAGAAAAAGAGCTCATCCGTAAACTGGCGAGGGAAAAAAACGCCGTCATTTTAGCACACAACTACCAGCCGCCGGAAATCCAGGAGATCGCCGATCTGTGCGGCGATTCTTTGGAATTGAGCATCCGGGCCGCCAAAACCGATGCGCAGATTATCGTCTTCTGCGGGGTCCACTTCATGGCGGAAACCGCATCCATCCTCTCCCCGGAAAAAACGGTGCTGCTGCCCAACCGGTCCGCCGGATGCCCCATGGCCGACATGGTCACCCCGGATGCGCTCAAGGCGAAAATGGCCCGATTCCCCGGTCTGCCGGTGGTCACCTATGTGAATTCATCTGCAGCGGTAAAGGCCCTGACCACTATCTGCTGCACTTCCGCCAATTCCATCAAAGTGGTGCAAAGCCTTCCCCAAAAAGAAGTCCTGATGGTTCCCGACCGGAACCTGGCCGCCTACACCGCCGCCAAAACCGACAAAATCATCCATGCATGGGACGGCTACTGCCCCTTTCACGACAAGCTGAGTGCAGAAATGCTCCTTTCTCAAAAGGCTGCGCACCCCGATGCCGTGGTCATGGCCCATCCCGAATGCCGGCAGGAGGTACTGGATATCGCCGATGTGGTCACCAGCACCTCGGGCATGCTCCGGTATGCCGAAGAATCCTCAAAGCGCGAATTCATCGTGGGCACCGAAGTCGGCCTCCTCTACCCCCTGAAAAAAAAGAATCCGGAAAAAACCTTCTACCCGGCATCCGAAGCCATGGAATGTAAAGACATGAAAAAAATCACCGTGGCCGACGTGCGGTCCACCCTGGAAACCCTGGAAAACGAAGTCAGAGTACCCGAAGAAATCCGCTTGCCCGCCCTCTCCTCGGTGCAGCGGATGATCGAATTGAAATAGGGGGAAAAAATGGAATGATGGAATGATGGAATGATGGAATGATGGAATGATGGAATGATGGAATGATGGAATGATGGAATGATGGAATGATGGAATGATGGAATGAATTCCGCTCATTGGCGGAATATCGCTTTCAAATTCGCCTCCCATGACGGGAGGGGACAGGGGGGGTGAAAAACGCCCCCCTCAAGGACTGAACCCCAACTATACTGCAACAGCGCCTATGCCATTTCCTGAATCGATTCCTCATCGATATCGGCGTTGGTGTAGACGTTCTGGATATCGTCGTTGTCTTCCAGTGCGCCCATGAGTTTAACCATCTGCTCGGCTTCCTTGCCGGTCAGGCTGACATAGTTCTGGGGCAGCATGGTGACTTCGGCATCTTCAACGGGAATGGAAGCCTTTTCCAGCGCTTCCTTTACCGCATCAAAATCCTGCGGCGCGGTAATGATCTCGAAATTATCTTCGCCTTCATCCTTGATGTCTTCTGCCCCCGCGTCCAGTGCCACGGACATCAGGGTTTCCTCGTCCGTGTCTTTCCGGCTGACAGCAAACCACCCTTTTTTTTCGAACATCCAGCCAACACACCCGTTTTCCCCCAGATTTCCGGCGTGCTTGGAAAAGATATGGCGGATCTCGGCCACGGTGCGGTTCTTGTTGTCCGAAAGCGATTCAATGAGCACGGCCGCGCCGCCGGGCCCGTATCCTTCATAGGTGGATTCCTCGTAGTTGGCCCCTTCCAGTTCGCCCGTCCCCTTCTTGATGGCCCGCTCGATATTGTCCTTGGGGACATTGTTGGTTTTGGCCTTTGCCAGGGCGGTGCGCAGCAGGGGGTTGCCGGTGGGGTCACCGCCGCCGGTACGGGCGGCCACGATGATCTCTTTTACGATCTTGGTAAATACTTTCCCCCGCTTGGCGTCTTCAGCACCTTTTTTATGCTTGATATTCGCCCACTTGCTATGTCCTGACATTTCGATCCTCCTCTTTTTTTTTCATCATGCCGATGATATAGATTTCTTTGCTTTCCTTGCGGCAACTCTGCGGTTTGAAAATTTTCGACATCTCAAAAGCGCCCTGCACCGACGCCGCAAAATCGGTGAAATCCTCCCCCTGGAAAATCTTGCACACGAAATTGCCGCCGGGTTCCAGGGCTTTTTCCGCGATCTTGAGGGCGGCCCGGCAGAGATGATAGGACCGGGCCGCATCCACTTCCTTGCGTCCGGTGGTGGACGGGGCCATGTCGCTCAGCACGGCCTGGAAGCCGTCCCCGATCCGATCCGCCAACTCGCCTTCCGACACCCCGGCCATTTCCAGGACATCGCCGGTGAATACCCGGACATGGCAGGGAAACCTGCGGTCCACCGGTTTCAAATCGATCCCCGTCACTAAACCCGCCGGACCGGTGATCTCTGCGGCAAATTCCAGCCAGGATCCCGGCGCACAGCCCAGGTCAAGCACCCTGCCCCCTTTGCGGATCAGGGCATATTTCTGCTGGATTTCCTTTAATTTGTAAACCGAGCGCGCCGCGAAATTTTCTTTTTTGGCTTTCTGCGCGTAAAAATCGGTCTGATACCGGCTTTTCAGCTTACCGGGTCTGGATTGCTTTTTTGCCATTTTCTATACCTAATACCGCCCCGCGTCAAGGCCTTCCGCATCCATTAAAGAGAGATTCAGGGGATTTGGTGCCCCGCCCTGCCCCGCTTGTACGAAATGGGGAGTCAGAATTTTTCAGATTTAAAACAGGATTTCCATCACCTCGGCGAGCTGCCGGATCCCGATCAGCTCGATACCGCTCATCTTCTTCAGAGGCTTTAAGCTGCTGGCGGGCACCAGGCACCGGGTAAAGCCCATTTTCCGGATCTCTGCGACCCGGCTTTCCAGGTGGGAGATCCCCCGCACCTCTCCTGACAGGCCCACCTCCCCCAGCAACAGGGTCCCCTCCGGGATGGGGCGATCCAAAAAGCTCGACGCCACTGCGGCCGCGATCCCCAGGTCCACCGCCGGTTCGGTGACCTTCACCCCGCCGGCCACGTTCATGAAGATGTCCTGGCCGGCCATGTTCAGCCCCAGTTTCTTCTCCATCACCGCCACCAGCAGGGAAACCCGGTTGTAATCCAGACCCAGCACCGTACGCCGGGGGGTTCCGAAACCCGCGCTGCTGATGAGCGCCTGCAGTTCGATGAGGATCGGCCGGGTGCCTTCCATGCAGGCGGTCACCACCGAACCGGGCGCATTGGCGGCCCGCTCGGCCAGGAACACGGCCGAGGGATTGGGCACCTCGGCAAGGCCGAATTCCTTCATTTCAAACACCCCGATCTCGTTGGTGGAGCCGAACCGGTTCTTCACCGCCCGCAGGATGCGGAATACATGATTCTGATCCCCCTCGAAATAGAGCACCGTGTCCACCATGTGCTCCATGATCCGCGGCCCGGCGATGGCACCCTCCTTGGTGACATGGCCGATGAGAAAGGTGGGCACGTTGGTGTTCTTCGCCATGACCATCAGCTTCATGGTGGCTTCCCGAACCTGGCTGACGCTGCCGGGGGCCGATCCCGCATCGTGTGAATACATGGTCTGGATGGAGTCGATCACCAGGGCGTCGGGTTTGACCGAATCCACCATGGACAGGACCGACTCCATATCGATTTCAGATACCACCAGCATGTTGGGGGATACGGCATTGAGGCGCTGGCTGCGCATTTTCAGCTGCCGCACCGATTCCTCCCCGGACACGTAGAGCACCTTGCGGCCGCTGTTGGCCAGCTGATGAAACACCTGCAGCAGCAGGGTCGACTTGCCGATTCCCGGGTCGCCGCCGATCAGCACCAGGCTGCCGGGAATCACCCCGCCCCCCAGGACCCGGTCAAATTCATTGATCCCGGTGGATATCCGGAATTCGTCCTCCAGGACCACCGAATCGATGGGCACCGGCCGGGCGAAACCGGTAGCTGAAGATGCCGACCCATAGGGGCGCCCCTCTTTTTTTTGCTCCTGGACAAACGTATCCCACCCGCCGCAGTCCGGACACCGGCCCATCCACTTGGGGGCCGAATGCCCGCATTCCCGGCAGCAGTACAGAGTTTTGAGGCTGCTTTTCTTTATCATTTTCCCAATTCATTTTCCGGCGCCGCACAAGCATGCCGGTTCACGTTGACAGCGCCGCGGTCAAATGGCATGATCGATTCATTGCCCCGTTGCGCCCCGACGGGTTTATTATAATGATTTTCCAAATGATTTAAAGTTCTTTTTAGCCATGATCGACTACCACATGCACACACCCCTGTGCCGTCATGCCCGGGGAAGCATGATCCAGTACATCGAAGCAGCCGTCGCAAAAGGGCTCTCGGAAATCTGCTTCCTGGAACATCTCACCCTGCACAGGGGGGGAAGTCATCTGTCCATGACGCCGGGCGACCTTCCCCTTTACCTCAATGCGGTCCGGGGGCTGGCCCACCGGTACAGGGATAGGATCGACATAAAAGCGGGGCTGGAAATAGATTACGACCCCGAAAATGCCGGCCGCATCGCCGCAATCATCGCGCCGTTGGCTTTCGATGTCATCGGCGCCTCGGTCCATTTTATTTACGACATCAACCTGGTCAGCAGCCGCCAGACCGAAGCCAGGGAAAATGCCGACATGGACTTTATCTGCGAGTCATACCTTGAGCACCTGGAGGCGATGCTTCAATGCGACTGGTTTGACATGATCTGCCACATAGACGTGGTCAAGAAGTTCGGCCGGCGCGCCACTATCCGCTTTTTCGAAAAACTTGATGCAATACTGGACATAATCAGCTATAAAAATATCGTAGTCGAACTCAATACCAGCGGGTTCAACCACCCGGCTAAGGAGAGTTATCCGGATGCCGCGCTGGTGGAAAAATGCCGGCAAAAAGGCATCCCAATGACGCTCGGATCAGACGCCCACCGACCGGACAGTGTCGGGCAGCATTTTGACAAAGCAATCAAACTGCTGCAGGCATCCGGATACCATCATCTGACCGGTTTTCATCGCCGGCGCCGCTATCAGATTCCAATAGACCCGATCGCTTTATCATTCGACAAACCCCAATTCCGGAGGCAGTGTGACCGCTTATAACCGTTTGTATCCCAGACCATTCATCACCTGCTGTTTTCACCTGTTTTTCACCATTGCATTTATCGCCCTGTCCTTTACCGCTTGCCGGGCCGAAAAAGAGCTCAATTTCAACAGTCTCCAGCAGCGGCTCATCGCAGATCCCGATGACAAATTCGACCCGGAGGCGATCGCCGCCATATTCAACAATTCGGAACTGGATTTCGATGTCAAGGGGATCTCATCGTACTTCCGGCACCAGGAAAGCAAGCTCAATTACGACCAGTTCCTCCAGGAGGATTCCATTTCAAAGGCCAAAAAATACATGGAGCGGTATCATGCCGATCTGTTGAAGGCGGAAATGGAATACGGGGTGGACCGGCACGTGATCACAGCCATCATGCTGGTGGAAACCCGGCTGGGCACTTACGTGGGCAACCGTTCGGTCCTGGGGATCCTCGCCACCATGGCGGCCCTGTCCGATCCCAAAATTCAGGCGGAGTTCTGGGATGAAATCCCGGTTCAAAACCGGATCACCCGGGCGGAATATGACCGGAAAGCGAAACAGAAATCGGAGTGGGCCTACAAGGAGCTCAAGGCATTTCTCAAGTATGCCGACCGGGAGCAGATCGATCCCGTTGAAATCAACGGCTCATATGCCGGTGCCATGGGGATCGCCCAGTTCATGCCCAGCAACATTCTCATTCTGGCCCAGGACGGCAACAAGGATGGAAAAGTCAACCTGTTTCACCATGCGGACGCCATCGCCAGCATCGCCAATTACCTTAAATATTACGGATGGGTTCCCGGCATCAGCCGGAAGGATGCCGAAAAGGTGGTATACAATTACAATCACAGCAGCTATTACGTGAACACCGTCTTGAATATCTCGGAGAAACTTAAAGGCTATTAAATAATGATCAATCTCCAGACAGTCGCCCTGGTGTTCGCAGCAACGATCCCTTTTTTTCTGCTGACCCTGTGGGCACTGATCAATGTCGCGGTAAAGCAGTTTCCCTCCACCGGCGAAAAAATCTTCTGGTGGATCGTGTCCCTTATCCCCTTTGTGGGATGGCTGATCTATCTGATTATCGGGTTCCGTCGAGGCGTCCGGCAACCCCAGTAAAACCCGGCCGGAAACACCAGGGCGCTTATTTTTCATGTCCTTTGGAAACCCGCCCGCACCGGATTCGATGCAGCGAAATATTAATTGACAAAAGTCCGCCGCCCGACTATGTTTTGGCAGATTTTGGCGGGCGCCCATTCACTTCAGCACGAATCGACATCCGCCCCGCACACGGATTTACCCTCTCTGGTCCCATCGTCTAGCGGCCTAGGACGTCGGCCTCTCACGCCGAAAACACGGGTTCGATTCCCGTTGGGACCACCAGCAATAATTTAAGGGGGTTACAACGATTCTGTGACCCCCTTTCACATTTTTAGAATTTTCTTTTCCAAAGCTATTTCCAACCTGAAGAAGCATTTTCCAAAATCGCCCCCTTGAAGAGCCACCCTGAATCAGAGGTAATACAATTTCAGGTTATCCCTTGATCATTCATCCAGTCAGGGCAATATTGGAACAGGTTGAAGCAAAGAAGGGTTGGACAAGTTGAAAATGTCCCTTGGAGTCAATGAGGAAGCATTGTGAAATTTATAGAATTTCCTTGACGATGAAATTAAAATATATATTATTGAATTTGGATGAAAAATTAACGATTGATTGGGGGGTGGAGCCGTGGCCAATATTTCAATTAGCAAACTTGTGTTGCGGTGTTATGGGCATAGATTAGATTCTGGAGATTGGTATGGTGTTTGCCTTGATCTCAACATAGCGGTAGAGGCAGAGTCGCTCGAATCTTTAAAAGAGAAACTTGCCGATACGATATATAGCTATATTGAGGCTGTTACAGACACAGATAACCATAATTCCATTCCCGAGTTGCTCTCCCGCAAAGCTCCAATTAAAGACTGGTTGATTTATTACGGCATTAAAGCAATTGTTTCATTCCGCGATTTTAAGGATAAGCTCGTTTTTAATGAGTTTATTCCGTTCCACTTAGCCAATGAGTGCTAATGGGAGAAAAATTCCCGCCTCTTGACCGCCAGCAAGTTGAACAAATCTTAACCAAAGCAGGATTTACAGTAAAGCGCCAGAAGGCAAGTCACGCCCAATGGGAGGGATACGTAAATGGCAAGAGGCGAATTGTGACAGTGGACCATATGAAAAGTAAAAAAGAAAAATACGGGCACAGGTTGCTTGGCAAAATGATTGAACAATCCGGATTAACTAAACAAGAGTTTTATTCTTATCTGTAAAAAAGTAATCTCCAATTCGGGCGCGTTTTTTAAAATCAAACTCCTTATTATTTTATTTATCAGACTATTATCCTTTCTTTTCAATTCCCATTCGGACCACCAAATTACAATCCAAGCAGATCCCATCCGATACAGAAACTCCCTAAAAACCAAGCCTTTCAGAAGTTCTTTCGTGCACTATCCGCCGGTTGATTGGATTCTGATTTCTTCCATATGTCCACAAGCGGCCTGGCATCTCCACTTTTACCGATTGGATTCAATCCGTACATTTCCAAAATGGTTCTCAGCATGTCATAGTGATCCACCCGCCGATTGTACACGCCATTTTGCACATCCTCTCCGACCAGAATGGTGGGGATATGATTGCCCCCTATAAAGCCAAACCAGGTTTTGCCTTCATCCCAGGTCAGAATCAGCAAGCTGTTGTGGGTGCGTGCCCATGCGATATAACCATCCAGATTATCCTTTAGCCACTTATCGCCCGCGGCAATACTCCCATCATGCATGTCGTTGATGATGTTGGGGATGACCAGGGACACTGTGGGCAGCAGGTTGTAATCTGATGGAAAGCTTGAAAAAGACAAATTTGTTTCAGGAGGGATATTTACGCCCTGCCAGTTCACCGCCGGGTTGTGCTTGCGGTAATACTGGCCGTGGACACAGCCGGTGAACCCCGTCGATGGAATCGATTCAGAAAATGTACCGAAGCTCAGGCCCATGCCCAGCAGTTCGCTCCCGAGATTCGGACTGGTAAACGTGTGCGGGCAGGAGTCGCTATAAATTCCCTGGGTAGAACCGGAAAACAATGCCAGATAATTGGGCTCGCTTGGATGGGAGATGCCGTAAGAACGGGACAAAAGCGCTCCGCTCCGGGCAAGCGAATTGATATACGGTGCCTCCGAATTGCCGATAATGTCAGAAAATGACTTGTTCTCCATGATCACGATGACAACGTGGTCCGGCCGGGGCATCTCCGGAAACGCGTCCGCCTTATTTTCCGCGCGCACAATAACGCATATGAACACAAACCAGCTTACAGCCAGGATGCACATGCCTTTGATGAGGGCGCCGATTAAGCTTTTTTGTTGGAAAATAGACATATTCCAATAGTAAGTAATTATCTTTAAGGATCAAGAAAAACAGTCATGACGAATCTGCATCATCCTCCGGCATAATGTTCAGATACCCCCAGTTCTCTTCTTGTACGAAACCGAAGACTCCATATCCTCGGTCATGCTCATGGTTCCGCCACGGGCTTTGTTCGACACCAGGAATGAGGTGTTCAAGTTCCTCTTTAAGATTCATTGCCCTTGCTCCTCGATTACTCAATTCATACATACCGATCCTCATTGGGTGGGATTTGACATGGAAAATCATCGGCAAGGGCTCGGGTTGACCAGCATGAGAGAGCGCGTTGAGCTTTCAGGCGGAAATTTTAAGATTGAATCCGGGCCCGGCCATGGAACCGCCATCACGGTCGAGTGGCCATTGACTTAAAGATGTTTTGCTCCCGATGCATATTCCGGCTATGGACCGGCATTCCTGGAAATCTATCGCGGGTGGGGATTGCCAGATCCAGTGTTCAGGGGGTTTGAGAGGCAATATTAAACAGATGCTGACAAGTTATCCGCATATTATCCCCTATCCCCTGAGCGATAACCTCACGCATAAATCAGGCCAACGATCCTGAGGGTAAGAGATGACGGTAGAATTTTTGAAAGAAGATAAAAGAATTTATAATTGAATCCCACCACCTTCTTGGATGGAAGGTGTTTTTTGCCAAGAAGCGAAACCACTATCTTCGCAACAGAATCCGGAGACATCCCGTTTTGCTCATCACGTTCCATTACGGCAACCGATTTCGATATGCGGCCCGAATAGACCGCATCCCCCCTATCATTTTTAATTCTGTTTGACGTGAATGCGGTCTTTATATCGCCGAGAAGCAACGAACAGGTTTTGATTTTAAACGGTGATGTTTCCAGCCGCAAAGCATCACTAAAGATGCTGACCGCCGCTTTACTTGCCGAATAATAAGCTTGAAATGGCAACGGAAAGACGGCTGCAAGGGATGATGTGAATAATATTTTTCCTCCGCCTGATTCACGCATATAAGGAACTGCAGACCGCACGCAGTTTACGGCTCCCATGAAATTCACTTCCATCTGGTGCTTTATATCTTTGTCAGAGGCAAATTCAACCGCTCCGGAAATGCCCATGCCAGCATTATTGATCAAAATGTCGATTTTCCCGTCAGTGTCAAATACTGTTTTGAAGCATTCGCCCACGCGTTTTGCATCGGTGACATCGCAGGAAAGGAAACAGATTTTTTTGTCGGCTGGTTTAGTGCGGCACAAGCCCCAGACCTTATATCCGTTTTCAACAAGAGCGGAAGCTACGGCAGCGCCAATGCCCTTCGAAGCGCCTGAAACAACGGCTGTTTTCATGATCATCCCTTTCGCCATTTTTGTAAACAGTACCACATGAGTTGAAAGGATCATATCACCATTACAGCCGCACTCGGAGAACTATTGCTCAGCCCCGCCGGCTGCCGTTGTCGATATTCCGGCGCAGATCAGGCAAGATAGCCGCCATCGCAGGTGATACAGGTGCCGGTGGTAAAAGAAGCAGCATCCGAGACCAGGTACAGCGCGGCACCGGCCATTTCTTCAGGGTCGGCATGTCTGCCCATGGGAATCTGGGCGATGACATGTTTATAAATTGAATCCTGCTGCATCAGGGCGGCGGAAAACTTGGTATCCGTAAATCCCGGCAGCAGCGCGTTGACGCGGATTTTGAAGGGTGCAAGTTCTTTGGCATAGGCCTGGGTCATGGTGATCAGCGCCCCTTTGGTGACGGAATAAATTCCCTGGAACGGGGCCGGACGCCGGCCGTTGACCGACGACACATTGACAATGGCGCCCCCTCCGGCGGCTTTCATCAGGGGGATGGCGGCCTTGATCATGAAAAAGGGGCCTTTGAGATTGACATCAAATGTCTTGTTCCAGGCGCTTTCGTCTACACCGGCCATTTCCCCGAAGTAGGGGTTGGTGGCCGCATTGTTCACCAGAATATCCAGGCGGCCATATGTCTTTTCAATCATGTTGAAAAGCGTCTCAATGGCATTGAGATCGCCCGTATGGCAGGCAGCCGGCCGTGCTTTTCCGCCTTTGGCCGCGATGGCATCGGCGGCCTCTGTTACGGCGTCTATTTTTCGGCTGACCAGCACCACCTCGGCACCGCGGCTCGCAAACGTTTCGGCGATCGCCCGGCCGATGCCCCGGCTGGCGCCGGTGACAACGGCGATTTTGTCTTTTAAATCAAATGACACCATGACTGCTCCTTTTTGTTTTGAATTGCAAAGATTCTCCACAGAGCATGCGGGTAAATCGATTCACCTGTTTGAGCTCTGTGAATCCGATGAATGAATTCTGTTTTCCTGCCATAAAAGAAAATGGAAAACTCGATTATAAATTCATAAAAGAGTAGCGGAATGCTTGTCAATAAAAATATAGAGCGAGCGTTCGTTATTTTATTGACTTATTGTTTCTGCTGTATAAAAATCGGCGGCACTGACTAAATTCAGGCGCACGCGAATATCAGCGGATCAGATTACTTCAAAATGGAGGAGGACAACATGAAGCTGGAAGATATCAAGACCATACTGATTATCGGAGCCGGCACCATGGGCCAGCAGATCGGTTTTCAATGCGCGGTTTGCGAATTTGACGTCGTGATGTACGATATCTCCGAGGACATGCTGCAAACGGCGAACAATCGATTGGATAAGCTGTCCCGGTCATATATTTCCAGCGGCCGGCTGACAAAAGAAACCGCTGGGGCGGCCAGGTCCAGAATGCAAATGACGACAGACCCCGTGATCGCGGGCGCAGATGCTGATTTCGTCAGTGAATCCGTCCCCGAAGATCCGAAACTCAAAGCAAAAGTATTTGCCCAGTTTCATGAGATCTGCCCCGCCCATACCATTTTCACCACCAACACATCTTCTTTGGTGCCCTCCATGATTGCGGAAGCCACGGGGCGGCCTGAACGGTTTGCGGCGTTTCATTTCCATGACACGCGGGTCACACAGGTTGTCGACATCATGCCCCATCCGGGCACATTGCCGGAAGTGGCGGCATTGATAGAAGCCTTTGCCGTTCGCATCGGCCAGATACCCATTGTGTTGAAGAGGGAAAATTTCGGTTATGTTTTTAACGCGATGCTGATGGAGCTTTTTAAGTCCGCCCAGACCCTGGCCGCCAACGGCGTGGCCACCATTCAAGACATCGACCGGGCCTGGATGGGGGTTATGCACACACTGATGGGCCCTTTCGGGATCATGGACAGCATCGGCATTGATACGGTGTGGAAGCTCACCGATTACTGGGCCAAAATCGTGAAAGATCCCCAGCAGATGAAGAATGCCGAATTCATGAGGCGTTATGTGGACAAAGGCGAACTGGGGGAAAAAACGGGCAAGGGCTTTTATGCTTATCCGGATCCGGCGTTTTCAAAGCCCGGCTTCATCAAACCTGTTCCGGAAGCAAATTAAAACAGGCGCGACGCCTACAGAGAATAGATTTCCCCGCCGAACGTGTGCACCCAGTTTTTCTTCAATACCGCCATGGCTTCCTCGGTCTTGTCGACCCCCAGGATCACGACGGGCTGGCCGCTCTCGCCCCTTCCGAGAAAGGGATAAAAATAGAGCACGTTGATGTTTGCGGATTTCAGCGGTTTCAGGATCGCCCTGAGGCCTCCCGGATGGTCGGGAACTTCTACTGCGATCACGTCCGTCTCCTTCGGCGAGAATCCGTGACTTTTCAAAGTGGTCACGGTCTTCTGAGGATCGTTGGTGACGAAGCGCACCGTGCTGATATCGGAGGTATCGGCCACGGTGATGGCCCGGATGTTGATCCCTTCGGTGGCCAGGTATTCGCTGATGCTCAGGAATTTTCCCGGGGTGTTGTCAAGACTGACGGATATCTGTTTGATGGACATGAGTCTCTCCAGAAAAGTGTTAAGCCATACTGTACCCGGCGGTCAGGGCCTTTTTGTTGATGTCGATAATCTTCTGTTTGCCCTTCATTGCAACCGTCAGTCCGTCGATCAGGCTGTCGATTTTTAGCAAATTGCTCTTCTTGATAAAGGCCCCCAGCATGATCATGTTGGCCGATTTGATGTTGCCCAGTTCCTCGGCCATGGCATTGGCCGGTACATTTACGAATTCGATGTCTCCGCGGCTGACCGGCTCTTTGATCAAGGTGGAATTTAAAAAAAACAGGCCGCCTGACTGCAGCTTGTTCTGGAACCTCACCATGGACGGCTGGTTCATGGCCACGATATAGCTGGGAGAGGAGGCCACCGGGGAGGCGATCTCCTCGTCGGACACCGACACCGTGCAGTTTGCCGTGCCCCCCCGCACTTCCGCACCGTAGGCCGGAAGGTACGTCACATGTCTTCCTTCCAGCATGGCGGCCTGAGCCAGGTTAAGCCCCATCGACAATACGCCCTGTCCGCCGAAACCGGCGAAAATGATTTTAATCAGCACTTTTCTTACCCGTGGTATCCTTGATTAATCCGAGAGGAAATTCCTTTGCCATGACTTCATCCACCCACTGCCATGATTTTACCGGGCTCATCTTCCAGTTCGTGGGGCATGGGGAGAGTATCTCCACAAGGGAGTAGCCTTTTTCCTCGATCTGATTCTGGAAGGCTTTTTTGATGGCTTTCTTCGCTTTTTTGATATTGGCCGGCGAATTTACCGCGACCCGCTCCACGTAGCAGCTCCCCTGGACCTGTCCGAGGATTTCGCTCATCTTGATGGGATGTCCTTCAAACTTGCCGTCCCGGCCGAAAGGAGAGGTCGTGGTCTTCATCCCCAGCATGGTGGTCGGGGCCATCTGGCCGCCGGTCATACCGTAAACCGCATTGTTGATGAAAATGGCCGTGATATTCTCGCCCCGGTTCGCGGCGTGCAGCGTTTCGGTCGTCCCGATGGCCGCAAGGTCCCCGTCGCCCTGGTAAGTGAACACGATGGATTCCGGATAGGCCCGTTTGATCCCGGTGGCGACTGCCGCGCCCCTGCCGTGGGCGGACTCGACCATATCGACATCGAAATAGTAATAGGCAAATACCGAGCAGCCCGGCGGCGGGACGCCGATGGCCCGCTCCTGGATGCCGAGTTCGTCGATCACCTCGCAGGTGATCCGGTGGATGATGGAATGCCCGCATCCGGGGCAGTAGTGAAAAACGGCCTTTTTCAACGATTTGGGATGGCTGAATATCTTTTTCACTATTTGTTCAAACCCTTTTGATAGTAAATGCGCGTGATGATGCGCAGCACCTCGGACGGGGTGGGGATCACGCCGCCCGGTCTTCCGTGGAAGGAGACGTCACCACGGCCTTCGAGGGACAGCTTCACGTCCTCGATCATCTGCCCCATGTTCATCTCGAAATCGAGAAAGTATTTCGTGGTATTTGACAGTTCCCGGAGCGGCTCTGAGGGGAACGGCCAGAGGGTGATCGGCCTGAACATCCCGATCTTGAGGCCCATGTCCCGGGCCTGCCTGATGGCCCCCTTGGCGATCCGGGCCGCTATGCCGAAGGCGGTCACGATGAGCCTTGCATCTTCGGTCATATAATTTTCCCACATCACTTCCTGTTTCTGCAGAAGCTGATAGCGCCTGAACAGGCTCCAGTTCAGCTCTTCCAGATCAGGGGGGTTGGAGGTGAACGTGCGCACAAACCGGCTCGGCCGGTCTTTCGCTCCCCTGAGCGCGTCTTTTCTTACCGGCGGAACCTTGGGGGCTTCGTGCTGAAATTTCACCGGCTCCATCATCTGGCCCAGCATGCCGTCCCCCAGGATGATGACGGGGATAAGAAATTTATCGGTCAGTTCGAAGGCGTGCCGGGTGAGATCCGCCAGTTCCTGCACCGAGCCCGGGCCCAGCACGATGGTCCGGTAATCCCCGTGCCCGCCGCCCCGGGTGGACTGAAAATAGTCGGATTGGGCCGCGCTGATGCTCCCGAGTCCCGGACCGCCCCTCGACATGTTCACGATGACCGCCGGGAGCTGGCACGCGGCCAGATAGGATATGCCTTCCTGCTTCAGGCTGATCCCGGGGCTGGAGGAGGAGGTCATGGCCCGCACGCCCGCAACGCTTGCGCCGTAAACCATGTTGATCGCCGCGATCTCGCTTTCGGCCTGCACGAAGGCGCATCCCGGCCTCCGGCTCAGTTTCGCCGCCATATATTCCGTCAATTCATTCTGCGGTGTAATGGGATAGCCGAAATAGGACTGGCAGCCGGCCCTTATGGCGGCCTCGCCGATGGCGGCGTTTCCTGTCATCAATACCTTTTCATCAGCCACGATACACCTCTATCGCCACATCCGGGCACACCAGCGCGCAGATGGCGCACCCGGTGCACTCCCCGCCGTCGTTGGTAAAAGTCGACGGCAGATAGCCCGCGGCATTCAGTTCGTCCGAAAGCGTGATCGATTTTTTCGGGCAAAAGAAGATGCAGATTTCACATCCCTTGCACAGTTCCCGGTTGATTTCGATTCGTCCCTTCATTTCTCGTCCAATACCTGTTTATGGTGCAATAAATTAAGAAAATGGACTTTAAATGGTCGGTAAGACAAAATCAAATATAAAATACCAACCCGGTCCTCCGATCGGCTACATAATTGAAAATTTCTGGCCCTATGGCCCTATGATCTGCCATTTACCGTTCATGAGTTGAATCAAACTCCATCACCGCATTTTGCCCCGCAGGTGCCCAGGCGTTGCCATAAAAAAAAGCGGGTGATGTGCGCTGCAAGGTTTGCGCGCAGATCACCCGCTCCGGGTTTAAGCTCTCTTTAGAAACTTATTTAACGAAGGTGCCGAATGTGGGAATCACGACCCTGCCGTATACATGATTATTGACGACGGCGGCAACGATATAGACGGCCAGCCAGCCGGCGCCGAAAAGAAGGTAGCCGACCACGGGTTTCATGGAAGCGCCGATCAGGCCCATATCCAGCCCGACGATGAGCCAAAGGGCGATGTCAATAAGGATGACAATCAAGCACAGGGGCTTGGGGCTCTTCAAATAGGCAGGGGTTACCGCGGTGAGGAAGGCAGCGCCCGCCATCCAGCAAAAACCTTCCACCATGGACTGGGGCGGCGTGGTGCCCATGAGACCGGAAAGCATCAGGAATTTGGCAAATACGGACAGGGCGGCGCCGAACATGAAAAAAGCGGAGAAGAAAAGAAATACATTGCCGCCGGTCATGTTGTGGTCTTTCAATTCCATGACCGCAACGGTGAACTGTACAATTCCGCCCCCGATGAGCCATGCAGCCAGAAGGGGCAGCCCGCCCAATCCGACCTTGCCGGTAAATACCGCCCCGAAACCGAAACATGCAACTGCCAGAGCGCCAAGTCCTGCCGGGCCGGGGGAAACGAAGGTGTGATTTTCTGACATAAATTCTCCTTTTTTTCTGTTGAGGTAATGACCATCCAATTATCGGATAATATGTTCAAATCGATATCACCTCGGCCTGTCGCGTTTTGAATAGACTGCATTTGCATTGCCGTCTGCCGCCAGTTTCTCGCTGTTGGGGGTGTCCGAAAAAGGACACGCTTCAAATCCGCTGATGACAATCCTTGGGGGATCATGCGTTTGACATATTTCCCCGTTCTCTTAACAGCAAAAAACTGGGTTTACAATAGGAAACCTTGTTATCAGGTGACAAATTATATCGGCACCCTGCACGGGGAGCAGAGGTGTTTGATATTTGACCATAATCGTGCTCAAATTTTTTTTGGGGGGCAGATTTTGGGGTGAGGCGATACCTGAATCGGGGCAGAAAAGTCCCCCTTTGGAAAAGGGGGATTTAGAAGGATTTCAAGAAATTTGATGACTCAAAATATGGGGCAGCGAATAAATTGCCTAACTGAAGTACCATCCGCCATTGACGTTGAGGGTCTGGCCGGTGATATATCCGTTTTGGATCAGCATTGCCGCGACCTGGGCGACTTCTTCCGGGCGTGCCGAACCGGCCCACCGGAATTTTTTCGGGTTTTGCCCCCAGTTCACGGACCATGTCCGTGTCGATCAGCGCCGGGGCGATGGCGTTTGCCGTGATCCCTTCCTTGATGAGGATGGCGGCATACGAATGGGTCAGGCCGATGAGCCCGGCCTTGGAGGTGACATAGAGGGGGCTGGTGACACCGCCGGTCTGGGCGGCCACCGAGGAAATATTGATGATCCGGCCCCACTTTTTCTCCCGCATGCCGGCCAGGCACGCCTGGGTCAACAGGAAGGCCGATTTGAGGTTCACCGCCATGATTCTGTCCCATTCGGCTTCGGTAAGATCTTCCAGTTTGCCCTGGTGGGCGATCCCGGCGTTGTTCACCAGCACCTGGATCGTGCCGAGTTCCTGCTCGATCGTTTTTGCCATCCGGGTGATATTTGCCGCTTGTGATACATCGGCTTGAATTTTGACCGCTTGCCGGCCGAGTTCGCGTATACGGGCACAGACCGATTCCGCCTTTTCTTCATCGGAGAGAAAATGCACCCCCACATCGAGGCCGATTTGGGCAAGGCCAAGCGCGATTGCCCTTCCGATGCCCCGGTTTGCCCCGGTTACCAATGCCACTTTTCCTGAAATTTCTTCCATGGCCGCTCCTTGCCTTGTGATCCATCCATCAGGGATGGGCACGGTTTGGAATTTTCGGTAATTTCACCATTCGCCAATACTGATACAGAAAAAGCCTAACACCGGTTGAGATCGATGCAAGCGATGAATTACGGATTTTCCCGGACAAGGCGCCCGGAAGCGCGCACGCGCGCCTTCGGTGGGACCGGCGGGGCCAGGGCCGATCCGCCGTATTTGCGAGCACAGCTGCATCCCTCCGGAAAACTTCGGCTTTTCCTGTCGAACTTTTGTTGACATGGTAAAAATTTCCGTTTAGGTTATTAAACAATGTTTACCAAGACCTCGTCCATTTCATCTCGAGATCGCTCCAGACAGGCCCGTAAACGGGTTTTCCTTCTCATCCGCCTTTCCCTCGAAAGATCATCCTCATGGATATAAAAAGAAGCTACTATGAAGATGTCGCTTTCTTTTCCTCGGGTGCAGTCCTCTTCTGGTTTGCCGCCCTGATCGTTTTTCTCGGTTTCTTTCCGTTTTTTGCCAAAAACTATGATGTCTATGTCGCCAATTACATCGCCATCAATATCATCGTCGTTGTCGGGCTCAATTTGCTGGTGGGATATACCGGGCACATATCCCTGGGGCATGCCGGCTTTTTTGCCGTCGGCGCCTATGCGACAATCGCCCTCATGTCTCTGGCCCATTTCCCCTTTCCGGCCGCCCTTGCCGCAGGCGGATTGACGGCCGCATCCCTGGGCTTCCTCCTGGGGCTTCCGGCACTGCGCCTGGAAGGACCTTACCTTGCCATCGCCACACTCGGTTTCGGCCTGACCATTACCCAGATTATCGGCAAGATCGAACTGCTCGGCGGCAGGATGGGCCTGCATGCACCGGAGTTGGTCATTTGGGGCCGGCACCTGGATACCGATCGGGAATTATATTTTGTGGTGATGGGCATCACCATTCTGCTCGTTCTGTTTGCGCGAAACGTAACCAGGACCAAAGTCGGCAGGGCCTTTATCGCCATACGGGATGCGGAAATCGCCGCCGAAACCATGGGGGTGAACCTGGTGCTCTACAAAACCATGGCCTTTGCCCTCAGCGCCTTCTATGCCGGGATTGCCGGCGGTTTATACGCCTTTGTACTCCGGTTTATCGAACCCGACCTGTTTTCCATGTTCATGTCGATCATGTTTTTGACCATGGCGGTGGTGGGCGGACTGGGTTCAATCATGGGTCCGATTGCCGGGGCGATCCTGTTGAGCTGGCTCGACCTTGAACTGCGAAATGTTCTATCCATCCCTTACGTGGGGACCTGGCTGAGGCAGCTTTCGGAAAATTATTTCTCGCTCACCGGCGTTTCAAACATCCAGTTCATCATTTTCGGGGCGATTCTGGTGCTCATCATCATCTTCGAGCCGATGGGAATTTACGGTTTCTGGATCCGCACCAAAAAATACTGGAAAACCTGGCCCTTTTAATCCGGAGGAAATCGCACTGCCATGATTGAATTTTTGCAGATGGTCATCAGCGGAATCGCGGTGGGAAGCTCCTATGCGCTGATGGGACTGGGTATGGTCCTAATCTACAAAGCCTCTGAAGTCCCCAATTTCGTGCAGGGGGAAATGGCGCTCCTGCCCGTTTTCATCGCTTATTTGATCATCCATTCCTACGGCCTTCCCCTATGGGCGGCATTTGCCGGCGCACTTCTCTTTGCCGCTTTCCTGGGATGTTTTCTGGAGTTTGCCGTCGTCCGCAGGGCCAAGGAACCCAATATTCTCGGTCTGATTATTATCACCATCGGAATGGAGATGATGCTGATGGGGCTGGTGTCATGGAAATTCGGGGCCGACCAGCGGACCATGCCCTTTCCGATCTCCCCCTATGCGAGCGTGATGTTCGGCGGCATGTACATCAGCCTGCTCGATCTGCTGACGCTGGTGGTTGCCCTCGTCCTGATGACCGGGTTGTTTCTCTTCTTTCGCTTTTCCAGGCTCGGCGTGGCCATGAAAGCCACCCAGCAGAACGAAACCGCCGCACGCCTTATGGGAATCAGGACCAACCGGGTCAAAATGATGACCTGGGGGATCTCCGCCATGGTGGGAACGGTGGCCGGGCTTCTGATCGCGCCGACCATCATGGAGCCCTATATGATGTGGGACCCGCTGCTCAAGGGATTTGCCGGGGCCGTGGTGGGGGGAATGACGTCTCTGCCGGGAGCGGTATTCGGCGCTTATATCGTCGGCATCGTCGAACATCTCTTCGGCGGATACATATCCATCGAGTTCAAGTCGGTGGTGGCCTTTGCGGTAATCGTCATTGTGTTGTGCATCAAGCCGAGCGGATTGTTCGCGCGGCATTATGTGAAAAAAGTGTGACCGGCCCGGGACAATTTTCAATCGGATGACGGGTCGGAATTTTGCGTTTAACCAATAAGAAAGGAAGGTCCCGATGAGAAGAAAATGGATGACCGCATTAATCGGTTTCGTATTGGTCTTCGCCCTGGGCGCCGCCGGCAATTGTGAAGTCGGCGTGACGGACACGGAAATTCACATCGGACAGTGGAGTCCCCAGACCGGCCCGGCAGCACCCTGGGGCGCTGTCGCCCGGGGCACGGACGCCTATTTCAAATGGATCAATGCCAACGGCGGGATCAACGGACGCAAACTGGTGCACCACTACTTCGATGATGCCTACAACCCGGCCAAGACCAAGGCCGGCGTCAAACAGCTCCAGGAGCAGACCGGCATGTTCGCCTGGGTTTCCGGGGTCGGCACGGCACCGGGTCTTGCGGTGGAGGATTATCTCATGGAGCGCAAGATCCCCTGGGTCGGGCCGTCGTCCGGTTCTCGCCACTGGGTGCAGCCGCCCCAGAAATACCTCTTCAACGTCTATC
Source organism: uncultured delta proteobacterium (assembly GCA_963826785.1). Classification (GTDB taxonomy): domain Bacteria; phylum Desulfobacterota; class Desulfobacteria; order Desulfobacterales; family Desulfosalsimonadaceae; genus CAWGYD01. The sequence continues at coordinate 360,230 of CAWGYD010000001.1, read as the reverse complement.
CGCTATACCTGGGGGACGCCCAGGTGCTCACCCGGTATGCCGTAAATGAAATGGGCAAAAAGAACATCGCCATCCTTTACCAGAACGACGACTACGGCAAACAGGGGCTGGAGGGTGCCCGGTACATTCTGGACAAGATGGGGAAAAAACTCATCGCGGAAGTGCCCGTGGCGGTCACCGAAACGGATATGAAACCGCATGTCATGAAGCTCAAGCAGGCCGATGCGGATGCCGTCCTTCTTTTCGTCACCCCCGGCATTGTGGCCCGGATGATCGGCACGGGCAAGGCGATGCAGTTTCAACCCCAGTGGATGAGTTCGACCACATGCGGGGATTTTCCCCTGATGATGGATATCACCAAGGGTTTATATGAAGGCGTGATCACGGCAAGCTTCGGCATGGCACAGCCGACCGGAAACGTCGGCGAAATACAGGGCATCGAAAATCCGAGCCTGGCGCTTCTGGCCAAATATAAAAAAGAAGTCTACGACCAGTTCGCTGCCAAAGATGAACGGTGGGGATACACCTTCACTACGGGTATCGGCCTGGCCGAACCCCTGGTGGAGGCGCTGAAGCGGTGCGGTCCGGAGCTGACCCGTGAAAAACTGGTCCAGGAACTCGAGAAAATGAAGAATTTCAAGGGGCTCATGGGAAATATCAGCTATGCCCCGTTCAACCCCGATGATCCTCAGTGCCGGCTGGGCCAGAATGAAATCTACCTGCAGCAGTGCACGGCGGACGGAAAATCCAAGATCCTCACCGACTGGATCAAAACCACCTATATCCCGACGGGGGACTGATGGTCTTTTGGGAGCCCCAAACAAGATGGGGGGATTTCAGATTCGCTGAACTCCCCTCATCCCGGGAGATCCGCGCATGACATTTTTTGCGGTACAATCCCTTTCCATGTCCTTCGGCGGCTTGACTGCCCTGGACGGCGTCACCTTCGAAGTCGGCAAAGGAGAGGTTTATGCCATCATCGGCCCCAACGGTGCAGGCAAAACCACCATGTTCAACTGCATCAACGGCATTTATCCCCCATCGGCGGGCAGTGTCATTTTCAAGGGCCGGAACATGCAGGGGAAAAAGCCCTACCAGGTGGCCCAGGCGGGGATCGCCCGGACATTTCAGAATATCGAGCTGTTTTCCAAGATGAACACCATGGAAAATATCATGCTGGGCCGGCACCTGTTCATGAAAACCGGGCTGTTCCGGGGCGGATTGATGTGGGGGAAACATTCGTTTGCGGGAAAAGAGGAAATCGCCCACCGGCGCAAGGTGGAGGAGATCATCGATCTGCTGGAACTCCAGGCGGTCCGGAATAAGATGGTGGGGGGCCTTGCCTACGGCATCCAGAAAAAAATCGAACTCGGCCGGGCGCTTGCCGCCGAACCCGAACTGCTTTTGCTGGATGAGCCCTGTGCCGGGATGAACGCCGAAGAAAAACAGGACATGATTTTCTGGATCAAGGATATCCAGGATGAACTCGGCATCACCATCCTGCTCATCGAACACGACATGAACATGGTGATGGACATATCCGACCGGATACTGGCCCTGAATTTCGGGCGCCCCATTGCCGAAGGGACTCCCGATGCGGTGAGGATACACCCCGATGTCCTCACGGCCTATCTCGGGGAAGCCGATGACGCAGAAGCAGACAGCGCTCCGGAGCCCGTGCTCCCGGATGTCATTTCAGCTGACTGAAACGATTTTCACCAGGACCGAGCAATCGGGTTTGCTGGGGGCCGGGATCATGGGGCGGCCGCATACGGGTGCAAAATCATCCCATTTATTGACGAAAAGGGCTGAATGCTTGAAATAAAAAACATCGAGACCTATTACGACCTGATCTATGCGATCCGGGGCGCTTCGCTGAGTGTCGCGGAAGGGAGCATCACCGCCATTCTCGGCAACAATGGGGCGGGAAAAACCACTATTTTACGAACCGTCATGGGGCTTCTCAAGGATCAGCCGGATAAAGGGACGATCGAATTTGAAGGCCGGCGGATCGATGGTTTGGATACGGAGCAGATTGTCCGGCTGGGGATTTCCTGTGTTCCCGAGGGCCGCGAAGTATTCGAGGAACTCACGGTCCGCGAAAACCTGATGATGGGGGCATACATCCGCAAGGACAAAAAAGGCATTGATCGTGATTTTAACCGGATCTTCGCCTATTTCCCGGTGCTTTCCCAGCGAATCAACCAGTGGGCGGGCACCCTCTCCGGAGGGGAGCAGCAGATGCTGGCCATGGGCAGGGCGTTAATGAGCCGTCCGCGGCTTCTTTTTCTCGATGAGCCCTCCCTGGGACTTTCACCGCTGCTGGTCAAAGAAATTTTCAGGATCATCGGCCAGATCAACCGGGAAGGGGTCACCATTCTGCTGGTGGAGCAAAACGCCCGCAAGGCCCTGGAGATATCCGACCATGCACTGATCCTCGAAAACGGGCGATTCGTCCTCACGGGCAGATCGAGCGAACTGATGAAGGATGAAAACGTCAGGGAATTTTACATGGGCATGCGATCGCAGGAATCGGCCAAGGGCTACCAGCGGTGGAAACGAAAAAAGGTGTGGCGTTAATGAAGGATCCTGCAGGACCCAGAGTGAAAACCGGAGTGAAAAACGCATCGACGCAGCGGCCGACCACCCCTGAGGTGTTTAAACGCATGACACGCGCCAAAGGTGATGCGGTTGCCTTGCGCCACAAGAAATACGGGGTGTGGCACGATATTTCGTGGAACCGCTATTACCAGACCGCCCGGCAGATCGGGGCCGCCCTGATTGACCTGGGGCTGCCCCCGGGGGGCTGTGTTTCGGTGATCGGCGACAACTGCCCCGAATGGGTGATGATCGACATGGGGGTCCAGTGCGCCGGCGGTGTTTCAGTGGGCATTTACACGACCAACGCCTGGCAGGAGGTCGAATACGTGGTCACCCACTCCGAGTCGGTTTTCCTGTTCGCCGAAAATGAAGAGCAGCTGGATAAGTGGCTCAATTTCCGGGATCGCGCGCCGGGGCTTAAAAAGGTCATTGTCTGGGACACCAAGGGACTGCGGGAGTTTGATGACCCGATGGTGATGTCCTATGAGGCACTGGTCGAACACGGAAGGAAGCTGGACCTGCAAAAGGTGGATGCGCGCAGCGACAACCTGTCTCCCGGCGACCTGTGCGTTCTGATCTACACCTCGGGCACCACCGGACCGCCCAAGGGGGCCATGCTGACCCACCGGAATGTCACCTGGATGGCCGAGGCCATCGAAAGCCAAAACCCCATGCACGAAAAAGACGAGGTCCTTTCCTTCCTGCCCCTGTGCCACATCTTCGAACGCCTCTTTTCCGTATTCGCCCATATCCGGCACGGCTACGTGGTGAACTTCGTCGAAAAACCGGACACGATTACCGACAACATGGTCGAGGTATCCCCCACAGTGGGATATGCCGTCCCGCGCATCTGGGAAAAATATTATTCGGGCATACTGATCCGGATGTCGGATGCCACCCGCATGAAACGGCTGGCATTTCATGCGGCGTTAAAAATCGGACAGCGCCGGGCCCTCTTTCAGATGAATTCACAGAAAGTCCCCTTCGGTCTGGAGATTTTGTTCCGAATCGCCCATCTGGCCGTCTTCCGCAAACTAAAAGAAAGGCTCGGGTTTGAACGGATCCGGGTCGCCTATTCCGGCGCGGCACCCATTTCGCCCAATGTCCTTCATTTCTATCAATCCATTGGGCTTGACCTGGTCGAAGGATACGGGCAGACGGAAGGGACCGGGGTTACCTGCGCTTCCCGGGTGGGAAAAACACGATTCGGCACCGTGGGCACCCCGGTACCGGGAACGGAAGTAAAAATTGCCGAAGATGGAGAGATCCTGGTGAAATCACCGGGTGTGTTTGCGGGATATTTCAAAAACGAGACGGCCACAGGCGAGACTCTGGTGGACGGATGGCTGCACTCGGGTGACGTGGGGACCATGGATGAAGATGGCTTTTTGAAAATTACAGACCGGAAAAAAGACATCATCATCACGGCCGGCGGTAAGAATATTTCACCCCAGTACATCGAAAACATGCTAAAGGCCAGCATCTACATCAACGATGCCGTGGTCATCGGAGATCGGCGCAAGTATTTGACCGCACTGATCATGATCGACGAGGACAACGTGGTGAAATTCGCCCAGGACGCAAAAATTCAGTTTTCCACCTACCGGGACCTGGCGCAGCACCGAAAGGTGAACGAACTGATCGGCCGGGAAATCGAGCAGGTGAATTCGGCCCTGGCCCGGGTGGAAAACATCCGCAGGTTCACCATACTCCCCAAGAAGCTCTACGAAGAAGACGGGGAAGTCACCCCCACCCTGAAGGTGAAACGAAAATACGTCAACCAGGCCTTTTCGGACATGATCGAAGCGATGTATTGATCAGCTTATCTTCTTATTGGTACAGCGCATCGATTTCGGGCTTGTATTTTTCGAATATGATTCTGCGCTTCATCTTCTGGGTGGGGGTGAGCTCACCCGTTTCCTCGCTGAAGGGCGCGGCCAGCAGGCAGTATTTTTTGATCTGCTCATAGCGGGCCAGTCCCTCGTTGACTTTTTTTACCTGCTCATCGAAAAATCCGACGATCTCAGGGGAGCGGAGCAGGCCGGCCATCGTGTCATAGGAGATCCCCTTCTCCCGGGCCATTTCTTCGAGAAGCGCATAATGCGGGACGATCAGGGCGGTGATGTAATTGCGGCCGTCCCCGATGATGCAGGCCTGATCCACATACATGTTCAGGTTGAGCGCCATTTCGATGGGGTGCGGGGCGATGTTCTTTCCCCCGGAGGTCACGATGAGCTCCTTCTTGCGATCCGTTATTTTCAGGAAGCCGTCTTCATCGATCTCCCCGATATCGCCTGTTTTAAAGAAGCCGTCTTTGGTGAACACCTCTTCTGTTTTGCCGCTTTGGTTGAAATAGCCGCTCTCCCGACAGAACACCTGGGGCCCTCTTGCCAGCACCTCGCCGTCTTCGGCGATTTTGATTTCCGTATCCTTGCAGGGCCGGCCGACAAATCCGGGCTTGATGATAAAACGCGGCGAAATCAGCTTCGAGACGACGGTCATCTTGAGGCCCCCTTTGAGGGTCTTAAAGGGGCTTTTGCCGCTTCCCTGCATGATCACCATGGTATCCACGAGCCAGTCCATCGCCTTTTTGTAAATCCATTTATCCGGCAGGGGCTCCGTGAATATGGGCGCGTTCGAGGTGATGGCCGATGTGGTTTCCGTCAGCCCATACCCTTCGGTGATGGTGATGTTCATGCTGCGGAAAAATTTGGCGATATCCCTGGGAAGGGCGGCCCCCCCGCTGCCCGCCACCACCAGGCGGTCAAAGCCGGTCATCTTGCGAATCTTGTCGTACACCATGACGTTGGCCAGGGCGAATTTCAGACCGAGCGCCGGAGGAAGCGGCGTCCCTTCGATCATGTGATCCGAGGCCACATCGCCGGTCTTGATGGCCCAGTCGTACATCTTTTTTGAAAAACCCGTCAGCTTCCGGGCATGCAGATTCACGCCTTCATAAATTTTCTCGTAAAGCCGCGGCACGGAAAAGAAGATATTGGGACGAACCTCCAGGAGATCTTTTTGAATGGTCTTGATGCCTTCGGCGAAATTGATCGTCGTCCCCATGGCCATCTGCATGTGGTAATCGGTCGCCCTGCCCATGACATGACACAGGGGGAGAAAGCAGAGGCTTTCCAGGCGGATATTGCGCTCCATGATCTTCTGGGGAAGCGGCGTGCTCAGAAGCACATCGGTCTGGGCCTTGAAATTGGCCTGGCTCAGCACGACCCCCTTGGGGTTTCCGGTGGTTCCTGAAGTATAAATGATGGCTGCGGTATCTTCCGCCTTCAATTGATCGCTTCTTTTCTTAAACGCCGCCAGGCCGGAAGCGGAATCCGCCCCCTTCTTCACCAGGGCATCAAAATCGATAACCCGGTCGTCCACGGCTTTTTTGACCGGGGAGAGGCATCCGATGAATTTAAGCGTTGGCACTTCCGGCAGGACCCGAAGGACCTGCTCCAGAAGCGATTCGTCCCCGGAAATCACCGCCTTTGCCTCGCAGTCGTTTAAAATAAACGACAGCTGGTGATCGGTGCTGGTGGGATAGATGGGCACGCCGACAGCGCCGGCCCCCTGAATCGCCAGATCCGCGATGACCCACCGGGGCCGGTTGTGGGAGAAAATCCCGACCCGGTCATTTTTGCCGATCCCCATTTCGATCAGCCCGGCCCCCATGCAGCGCGCCTCCTGTGCGGCTTTCCCCCAGGTGGTGTCGATCCATTCATCGCAGGAAATGCCGTCTTTGATTTTGGCCCGCATGAACACGTCATTGCTGAAATTCTCCGCCTGCCTGAAAAAAAGCCCGGACTGGGTATCTTCCTGCTGGTATGCAAAAGCCATCACCGCCTCCTTGATGTGGGTTCTTTTTGTGTTGGGGAAACCGCATTGTCGGAAAAAATTCTGCTGCCTGCCATCTTTTATCTGCTCGATTCAGATCAAACAGATTATCTCTGTTTTTCAAACGGCCTGCAACTCATTTATGGCGATCGGCATTTTCGCCTTTCCGCATTCAACCCGGGGAATTCTGTTAAAATTATGCTTTAGGCCCGATTTCCAAATTGCCTGCAGAAGGTTTCGGCGATTTGCATCAGGTCCGGGGGAAGGATGCCCCGTACTTTTTCCCGGATGGAATCGGGCACGCCCCCGTAGAAAGCCTCTGCGATGCCGCCGGTGATGCAGGCCAGGGTATCGCTGTCCCCGCCCAGCGATACCGCATTGCGGACGGCGTCCTCATAGGAGTCGGAATCGAGAAAGGCGATGATGGCCTCGGGCACGGTTTTCTGGCAGGAAATATTAAACGCATAGCCGGGGCGGATTTCGTCGACGTCCCGGGTCAGATGATACCCGAAACGCCGGCCGATCGTGGAGCGGATGGTCTCCTTCGGGTGCCCTGTCCGGGCCAGAAAGACCGCCAGTGCGGTGGCCCGGGCGCCCTTGATGCCCTCGGGGTGGTCGTGGGTGATCGAGGCACTTTTCCCGGCCGCCTCCAGCACTTCGTCTTCGGTTGAGAAGGCAAACCCGATTGGACTGACCCGCATGGCCGCACCGTTTCCCCAGCTGTTGTAGGGCTGCGGGTGGTCCGAAAACAACCAGCGGATAAACGAGCCGCCATATCCCGCGTCGGGGTAGCGCCGGCCGATCTCCCGGATGGCCGCTCGTATGATTGGCCGGTGAGAATGGCGCTGGCCACGGCAATGGTCAGAACACTGTCATCGGTAAAGCGGCATGCGGGATCAAAGAGGGGAAAATCCTTGGTTTTGATGGGGAAGTGCTCATACACGGAGCCGATGATATCGCCGGCAATGGCACCGATCATGTGAATGCCTCATGCGCTCTTTTTTACAGGAAGGAACTTTTCAGCGGCAGCCGAAAGGACACCCCCCTGCCCCCCTCAAGGGGGGATTAGGACTTGAAATTACGATCAAATCCCCCCCCAAGCCCCCCAAGCCCCCTCAAGGGGGCCTCCCTTTTTTATTCCCCCCTTGAGGGGGACTCCTTTCCAATTCCCCCCTTGAGGGGGCCTCCCTTTTTTATTCCCCCCTTGAGGGGGGCTTGGGGGGTGTCCCTACGGCACCGGGAGAATGGCAAAAATAACCGTACTCCAGATGGAATGGGAGATGATGACCGGGGTGAGGTCTTTGAAGCGCCAGTACATGGCGCCCCAGAAAGCGCCGGCGACACCGGCGGCCCCGATGAGCATGAAATTGAGCGATGAGATATGCACGCCGGCATAAAGCACGGTGGCGATGACCCATCCCTGTAGATTTCCGAACCGGCCCATCAGCCGGCGCTGCAGGAATCCCCGCCAGTAGAATTCTTCACAGGGTCCGGTGACAAAGAAGAGCAGCAGGGCGATTTTCCAGATGGCGGTCCCCTCCCCTTTTCCATAAATGGAGCCGATCTGGTCGCCGGCAAAGGGCAGGATCATCGCGGCAACGGTCTTTCCCGCCCAGAAGACCAGGTACAGCAGAACAGCGGATGCCAGGCCCAGGGCGGCCGCGCGCAGGTCAAATTTCAGGTGCAGCTTGCGGGGGGATTGGAATACGAACGACAGGGCCGTCAGGGTGAGCGCGGAAACAGAGATCTTGTACCAGAAAACGCCCCATTGGACATAGAAGGTGAAAAACCACAAAGCAGCGGCCAGTACCACCGTGCCGGTCACCGCCGCCAATCCGCCGGTATTTTCCCGCGTCATAACAATGCCCCCAGAACCAGGGAGATGACCAGCAGTGCCCCGAACGCGGTATCGAGTTGCGCGGTGCGGGCATCGGCATCATCCGGGATCTTTTGGGCCATGAGCTTGAGCAGTTTCACGGCGATGGGCAGCGAAAAAAAGACCAGCAGCGACCAGAGTGAAAGCGGCCCGAAAATAACCATCACCAGGATGGACAGGTAGGCCAGTGAAATCAGCACCGCATAGAGGTAGAACCCTTTTTGCGCTCCCAGGAGAATGGCGATGGTGCGGATGCCCCGGCTCTTGTCGTGGTTGATGTCGCGCAGGTTGTTGGCCAGCAGGACCAGGGCCACGATCACCCCGAAGGGGATGCTGATCCACAGCGCATCGGCACTGAACGTCTGCCGCTGGACGAAATAAGCCCCTTCCACCATCAGCGGCCCCCACATCAGAAACACCGACAATTCCCCCAGGGCCACGTATTTGTAGCTGACGGGCGGGGCGGTGTAGGTGAGGCTGGCCAGGATGCCCACCACGCCGATGACCACCAGGGGCCAGCCCCGGTCCGCGGCCAGCCAGAGGCCGATCACGGTGGCCACGGCAAAAAGGAGGACTAGCGGCCGCCAGCACGCTGCGGGGCTGTATTTTTCCCTCCACTAACGGGTGCGGCCGGTACTGGGCGGTGGAAACCTCGATGGTGTCCACACCGCTTTTTACATCATAGTAGTCGTTGATCAGGTTGGTGGCCGCATGCAGGAATACCGCGCCGATCAAAGTGAGCAGAAACAGTCCCCAGTAAAACGGCCCGTCGGCGGCCGCAACGGACCCGCCCACCGCCACGGACATTGCCGTCATGGTAAATGACCAGGGGCGGCTGGCCAGAAACCAGTTTCGGTACAGTTCAGTCATGTTGATATCGCTTCCATTTCAGGGTCGGGGTCTGGGAATTTTAACGCGATACCCGAAGGGCCGGGCATCCGGAAAGGGTGTCTGACTTTCAGATCACCTTGATTTAAAAAGAAAATTCTCCAGCCTCATTATCCAAAGTTTGGTAAAGCCGTTACATACGGCAAAGCGTCCCGGTGGTCAAGGCAAAAACAGAGCATGCCACCGCGAGTTATACTGCACGCAGACAGGGCTTTTCGCTTTTCGGTCTCTCAATGGGGAGTTCGCAGATGGACGGGAATAAAAACGATTCGGTCCAGGCGGCGTACAACATCCTTTCCGGGGCAATCCCTTCAGGGCGGATGCCCCGGAAAGGAAAAGTATGCCCACCATCTATTGTCCATCAGGCCTGGCAGCCTGTTTTGATCCCATTTGCCCCGGCGGCTTTTGCGCTTTGTTTGATCTCATCGTAATGGTCAGTAAATATTTGCACCACTTTGGGATCGAAATGCTTTCCGGATTGATCTTTCAGGTAATTTAGAACCTTGTCTTCCGGCCAGGCGGACTTGTAGACGCGGGCATGGGTCAGCGCATCCCACACATCGATCACCGCAAAAATTCTGGCCGCAATGGGTATTTCTTCGCCCTTGAGGCCAAATGGATAGCCACTGCCATCCCATTTCTCATGATGGTAGTAAGGAATATCCATGCTCGACTGCAAAAAATCGATATCCGACAGGATATCATACCCGATGCCCGGGTGCTTTCTCATCTGAACCCATTCTTTCTCATCCAGCCGGTCGGGTTTGATCAAAATAGAATCCGGAATGCCGATTTTCCCGATATCGTGAAGTATGGCACCCCGTTCGATGTGATCGAGTTCTTTTTTATCCGTAATGCCGGCTTGTTTGGCCAGTTCCAGCGTCATCATGGTCACGCGCGCGCTATGGTCATGCGTCTCCTTGTGACGCAGATCCATAACATTCACCCAGCCGCAAATGGTCTCCTGGTAACTTTTGACCAGTTTCTGGTTTATCGCTGTGACGGCACCGATATCGCGTTTGATCAAAAAAAACAGGAGCAGCCCGGTAAAAACGATAAAGACGATTCCCTTGACGGTCTGGGCATAAGAGACATACCCGCCCGCCCCGAACAATGCGTCGGTGACATAATCGGACAAAAATATCCATGCCAGACCCAGTATAATATAGATAAATACGATTTTGAACTGGGGTTGATAAATCCATTTCATCATTTTTTAAGCCTAACGCCTGAATACCGGTTTGTCGCCCGATCGGGAGGGCAAGCCTGACCTTAATGTATTCAGAACATCCTGATCGTCAAGCGTCCGGGCCCCATCATCTCCCAGCGGCCGATTCGATAAAACAGCCGCCCCCGCCGCCGCCTTTATCGTTTCCGCTGTCCCCAACCGTGCCATTATCAGCATCCATGCCGGTCCCGGTTAGCTCGATGGCAACGGCCGGCTGATCCGGGTCATCCGAGGAGACGGTCAGGGTGGCGGATCGGGCCCCGGCGGCGCTGGGGACGAAGTCGACATAGAACTGGCAGACGCCCGAGGCGGGCAGCTTCTGGCCGGCGCATCCGCCCCGGATGGAAAAATCCGGACGCGCCGCACCGGACAAGGAAGCCGCATTGATCATGAGGTCGCCCGTACCCGCATTCGATATGCTCAGCGTCCGGCTGACGGTTTTGCCCAAAACGGCCTGACCGAAAAAAAGATGATCGGCGGACAGGGTGATGTCGGGTTTTGGCGAAGCGAATTCGCCCCTGCGGTAGACCACCCCGTAATTGGCATCGGAAATCCAGATATCGGGCGCCCCATCCGGCGTGATCCGGTCTTCGTTCAGGGGTTGCCGCACCAGGGAATAACCGGTGGGTGTGGTTGAATCCGACCGGGAAAAGACGATGGCGCGGTCATCTCCGGTATAAACGGGGGCCGTCCAGGCGTCGGACACCGTATCTACGATTTGAAAATCGCCGGTGATCAGGTTTTCCGCGATGATTTCCGTCCGGCCGGTTTCCGCATCCACCAGATCAAAGGTGATCAGATGATCGGAAGTCTGGCTCAAAGACGGAAAGCCCACATCCGCATCCGTAAACGGGCCCACCAGGGGGAGGGTCTGCTCTGTTTCCAGGTCGAGCGCATAGATGCTCCACACCCCGATACTGCTGCCGTCCTGGAACTTGAGCACGTTATAGGCATCGTAGATCAGATAGCGGTTGTCCGACGTGAAATCCATGGCTTCGGCATATGCCACGGAATTGATCACGGCGCCTTCCGTGGCCGGTGCCACCAGGGGAAAGGTCCGCGCTTCGTCCACCGGGGCGCAGGTCGATTACGGAAATGGAATCGGCAGGCTCTCCATCTTCCATCAAAACAAAACCATAGATCTGCTGGTCCGGGGACATGGCCACGGAATAGATTTGATCGTCGAGTTCCAGCGGGATTTCACATCCGGTGCCGTTGGTATCGATAAAGCAGGCATCATTTACGGCATCGACGAAAAACAGCGTGCTGCCGTCGCCGCTTACAGACGGCCGGGAAGCCATCACCTTGTCGCAGGACAGCCATACCCCCGGCAGTTGATCTCCCCGGGCGCTTTCGTAACGGGCCAGAAAGGATGATCCGGCCCGATCCGGGTCCGTGCTGATGAACACAGCGGCATCAGGCCCGCTGACGGGCTTGGACGGCGCAGGTTCCGGAGTGGCGCTGTCCTCAAAAATTTCCACCGCATCAAAGGCCTGCGCCACTTTTTCCGCCTGAACCGAACCGGCAGCCGAACAGCTCCTCGGCGGAGGCAATGCAGGCCAGCCGGGCGTCCACGAACTGGGAGCCGGATACCAGGTGGACGGTCTGGGCCCGGTAGAAAATTTTGGCGGCATCTTCCAGGCCGATGGCACCGGGCATGCCTTCGGCCAGCAGGTAGAAACAATGAGAGACGATGGTCATGTTGACGTGGACGCCGCCGTAGTCCTGGTCTTTTAATCGCTGCAGGAGGGGGTCGCTTCGGCTGTAGAATTCACTCATTTTCCCGGGATAGGGATATCCGGGCAGGATACTCACGGAGGACGGGTCGCTCAGATTTCGCCGGTCGGCCAGGCCCGTGCTGTTCTGCCAGTCGGTGGCGCCGGTGGACCAGGCTTCAACCATTTCCCCGAAAATATCGGACAGGGCTTCATTCAATGCCCCCGGCTGGTCCCGGTAGACCAGGTTGCAGGTATAGGCGGTCACGCCGTGGGTGCATTCATGGGCTACCACGTCCAGCACGCCCGCATAGGGGTTGGCGTCCCCGAAAAAGACGCCGTTATATTCACTGGTCCAGAAGGCATTGTTGTAATTTTCATCCACCCGCACAAACCCCAGTATCGATCCCCCTTCGGCATTGATGGAATCCCGGCCGTGCCGCTTCCGGAAATAGTCATAGGTTTCAGACAGGTTATACGCCAGGCTGACCGCATCCGGGACCCAGCCGGCGTCGGGAGACGCGGAAGAGGCCCGGGGGGCATACAGGTTCCCCGAGTCGGGAAGCGCCTGGTTTTCCAGATCCAGGATAATGATGCCCCCATCGATTTTATCGATGACGGACGGGTCGGAGGCCGGGTTGTACATCGGTTTTGCGGTATTGACCATGTAATAGCGCCCTTTTTCGCTCCAAACATCCAGGAGCCGGGTATCCCCGAACAGGTCGATGCCGGAGCCGGATACGCGTTCGCCGGGCACCTGGTTGTAGGCCGTCAGGATCTTACCATTGGCGGCATCCACCACCACCAGCCAGTTTTCCTCAAGGGAGATGGCGAGTTCGGTCTTCCAGGCCAGGCGCGGGGAACGGTCCCCCGGCGCATAGATGATCAGCTCCGGACCCGGCGCTTCGGCCAGGTCCCCGCCGGCAATTTCAATCCGTGCCTTCTCCAGCGCTTCTTCTGCCGACCAGACCGGCACCGTCACCATCCGCCGGGGGGTGGGAACATAGGCGCCGTTGACCAGGTCCACATCTCCGCTTGCGTCCAGGTGAACATTTAATTCCGCAGGCCAGACCGGCAGTCCGCGATAGCGTTGGGTATAGCGCACATGCCGCCGCCCCAGGAAATCTTCAAAATATCGCGCAAGACGCATCTCCTTTTCCGGTTCACTTATCCGCAGCAGGCCTTTTCGGGATTTTAAAAAAGCGCCGGCGGTGTTTTCATCCCGTTCCCGTCGGGAACCGCTGCCGAAGACCGCCTGCTGGAGCACCTTTCCTTCCCGGCGGGCGATTGATCCGACCTTGATCTGACGGGGCGTGCGGGAATGCGGCCGCAATTTGATTTGCATTTCGGCGGACAGGGCCCTTCGAAGCCGCCGGACCCTGTCCGCCTTTTTTTCCCGGGCGGCCGGACGGGCGCCGGAAACCGCCGTATGCCCGGCCGGGTGCAGATTTTGAAGCCGATCTTTGATCTTTTTGAGCCGCACATCATCAACTTTACCGGATTTCACTGACGGCGACGGAATGGATGCGGCTTTGGGAAGAGGGATGAGCTTCATGGCCGAAGCAGGATCTTTTTCCCGGGCGAGGCCATCTGGTGAAAATACAAACATCAGCGCGCAGCCCAGGGCCGCGGCAAACAGAAACCGGCTGAAAAACATGTTTAAATATTTCATTAAAGAACCTGGATTGGATAATTATCCGCCCGTCCGGACGGTGGAGAGCTTTTCAAGGATTTCACCGGTGGACGCGTCGATGAAATACATCCACCCCGCATCCGGACGCATGGACGCGGAAATGCGGTAGGCCAGACAGGGACGCCCCGTCGCTTCCGGGGTGTAGATGACCAACTCGGTGCGGCACATCGGACATTTTGAGGAGTGCGCATCAAGGTCTCTGGCCACGATCCGCGCAGCATCGGCCGCGGTGATATCGGGCTGGAGGCGGATCCCATCCGGCGTCGGAATATGCCGGCCCTGGACCAGGTAGACCCGGTTTTCGCGATCCAGATGAACGATCATTTCCGATCCCCATACGGGAATTTTTCTGTATACCTGCTGGAATTTGACATGGGAGAGGCCGAGGTCGTCGGTCACCGCCGAAAGGACGGTCAGTTCCGCTTCCGGCCGGGAGAGGGCAAACAGATCGTGGTGGGCTGAAATAAAGAAAAGCGAAATTTCAGCCAGATTATTTTCCGACTGGAGCTTCCGGAATCGGGGGCTTGATTCAAGCGGGCCGGAAAGATTTTCCCCCTTCACGTAATAGACAATGCCGCGGTCATCGCGACGGATGAGCGCATCGGAAGGCAGTGTGGCATTCATGAGCGTATCAGATGGTTCTGGAGGTGTCGTTTTCAGGCTGCCGCAGGCGGCGGCGGAGCCCCCCAGGACGATGAGCAATGCGAGGGCGCTCCACGGCAGAATATTCCGTGGCCGGCAAAGGAGCGGACGGCTTCGTCGAAAAACGAGGATTTTAAAGCGGTTCAACGGTTTCAAATGGACTCCATGCGCTTAAAAGAGGGTCGACAGAGGGCTGAAAAATGATTTTCTGAAGTGGTTAATGGATCTGCCTTATCATCCGGCTGTAAAGATTGCAACCGGGATCAGGTGGCATTTGATACGGCCACCGGGATTCATTTAAGATAAGGATTTGACCGATAAAACAGTTATTTGTCGAGCTGGTATACCCGCCGGGCGTTTTCAGATAAAAAGAGCGTTTTGACCTCGGGATCGAGTCCCAGATCGTCAATATCCCTGAGGCATTTGGCCGGAGTGATCATGGGATAGTTGGAACCGAACAACACCTTTTTGCGGCCGTTTGATTTCATGTATGCCACCAGTTCGGCGGGATAGCGTTTGGCCGTATAGGCGGATGTGTCGATAAAGACGTTTGCGTGCTTGGTGGCCACGGCGATCATCTCCGTGGTCCAGGGATACCCGATATGGCCGCACACGATTTTCAGTTCGGGAAAATCGATGGCCACCTCGTCGATGTAGGGGATGGGCCGGCCCGGCTCCGAGGGGCACAGGGGTCCGGTGTGCCCCACCTGGAAGCAGACCGGAATATCCAGTTGGACGCATTCGGCAAACAGCGGGGCATACCGGCGGTCGGTGGCGGGCAGATTCCACAGCCACTGCAGGATCCGCAGCCCTTTGAAGCCGTAGTCATTGACCCACCGGCGCAGTTCGCGGATGGCGGGCATGGGGGTATACAGGTTCACGGAGGCGATCCCCGCAAATCGATGGGGATGCTTCTCTATGAGGTCCGCCACCGCCTCGTTTGGAATCATCGGGCCGTTCGGACCATACCAGGCGCTGGCCAGCGCGGTTTCAATTCCCGCCTCATCCATGGCCGCAAGCGTCATTTCCACAGGAATTTCCTCGGTGAGACGGTCCACGCCCATCCATCGGCGCAGGGACGCAAAAATGGGATGATTGATAAACGCCAGGGTGGGGTGCTGCAGCCACGCATCGATGATTTTCGTTTCCTCAGCCATGCGCCGTTTCCTCTTGAAGGGGTTTAGTGCCGAAAAATACCCTGTATTTTACATGATCCGCTCATAATTTCAATAACCGTTTCCGAATAAGGTCGGCCGGAAGGTTTAAAACGCGTCCGGACGCATGCGGATTAAAAATTGACACCCGGACGCGCGCCCTCTATACATTAGGCGATTGCAGTTCACGATCAGAAAAGGAGACAGCTGATGGATCGTTTGGAATATGAAAAAATCATAGCCGATGCCATTCAAGGCGAAATCGAATCCCAGCAGTTTTACCGGGATGCGGCCGGACGGATGCAGGATGCCTTTTTACAAGAGATGTTTACGGAATTTGCCGCGGAGGAAAAAAACCATGAAAAAATTCTCAGCGGCTTCCTGTCCACCGTTTCCGATACCCTCCCTTTCGAGGAAACCCGGGACTACCATGTGGCCGAAACGGTGGCCCGCCCCGAGGTGTCCGCGGACATGAGTCCGGCCGATGCGTTTGCGCTGGCCATGAAAAAGGAGGCCGAGGCCATGGATCGCTACACCCGCCTGGCCGACGGGTGCACCGACCCGGAACAGAAGCGGATTTTTCTGGATTTGGCCGCCATGGAGCGCCGGCACAAACTCAAAATGGAAAACGCCTTTGTGGACATCGGATACCCCGAAGCATGGTGACGGGCATTTCAACCACACATCCACGCGTAAAGGATCCCCTTGTGCCCGCGCAAAATGGCTTTTCGAGCCAACATGAGATTTCCGGATTCCTGTAAAATGTAAAGCAGCCATCGAAGAGAATGTGATTAATAAATGAATTTTCAGCAAAACGGTATAATCAAAGACAATCTTTACCTGCTCGGCCAGCCGGAAGCGCCCGCGTTCCTGCTGGATGCGCCGGAACCGGCCCTGTTTGACGCCGGGGCAACGGTTTTCGGCCCCGCTTATATACGGGACATCCAGCGGATTTTACAAGGCAGGCCGCCGCGCTACCTGTTTCTCACCCATTCCCACTACGACCACTGCGGAAGCGTGGCCCAGCTGAAGGATGCCTTTCCGGGCCTCAAAGTCGTCGCCTCCCCTATCGCCCGGCAAAATTTCAAACGTCCCCGGGTCATCGACGTGATCACCCGTTTAAACGGTTTTCTCTCGGCAGCCTCGGACCCGTTGCAGCCAGAGGCCGGGAGCATCGCCTTTGAGCCCTTCGAGGTGGATATCATTGCCGAAGAAGGCGACCAAATCGCCCTGTCCGGCGATCTGACCGTTCGGATCATCGAAACCCCGGGCCATACCCGGGACTGCCTGAGCTATTTTATTCGCCGAATCCGGGATCCTGTTTCCGGGCGAATCGCTGGGCATTGTCGACCAGACCGGGTATATCTATTCGGAATGGCTCTATGACTATGACGATTACATCCACTCCATACAAAAGCTTCGTCAATTGGATGCCAACATCATCTGCCTGGGCCACTACAAAGTCTTTTCCGGCCGCGACGCGCAGATTCTCCCCGACCGGTCCCTGGGGCAGGCGGAAATATTTTTTGACCTGATCCGGCAATGCCTCAAAGAAGAAAAAGGGGATATGGAAAAAACAGTAGAACGGGTAAAACAGAAGGAATACGACCCCCAACCCGAGCCCAAGCAGCCCGAACCCGCCTATCTTCTCAACCTGACCGCCAAAATCGCCGCGGTCAAAAAAAAGCTGGATACGGATATGGCCGCCTGACCCTTTAAACCACTCAGCTAAAACTTCTTTGAAAACGTTTTCAGTTCTTTTTGACTGCCGGTTTGCCGGTGCCTTTTTTCTTTTTGCCTTGCGCCGGCAGCGCGGAAACGCTTTGCGGGGGGAGCGTTTCGGCAGCCTCGGGCGGCCCCGT
Organism: uncultured delta proteobacterium; assembly: GCA_963826785.1. Classification (GTDB taxonomy): domain Bacteria; phylum Desulfobacterota; class Desulfobacteria; order Desulfobacterales; family Desulfosalsimonadaceae; genus CAWGYD01. The sequence continues at coordinate 342,734 of CAWGYD010000001.1, read as the reverse complement.
CAGAGAACCCAGCAGGGCCGCGGTCCGGGACGACAGGTAAAAATCTTCCAGCCGGGCCCGGATGCGCTCTTCCAGGTACCCGCTGGAAAGCGCCTTTTCAATGCCGTGGGACAGGGTCTGGGTCAGTTCGTTGACCACCATTTCTTCAGTCACCCCCACATCCTCGGCAATGAGATCGAGTTCCCGGTCACCGTATTTTTCAAAGAAAAAATGCACCAGGTCGGTATAAATACCCTTAAAATATGGCGTTTTGCGGAAATGAAGCCAGAAATCATGCCCGATGATGATAAAATCCTCCATGTCATCGGCGTTTAACATCTTGAAGTATTCCGATAACCGGGTGTCTGAAATCGATTCCCAGATTTCATCGCCCATTTCGATGATATGGGGTTCGTCGAAATAGGCGTTTAAAGAGGTTTCGCTTCGGCGGATGGTGTTGCCGAGATTGTTTTCGATGTAGGTCTTGACGGTTTTTTCCACCGCGACCTCCAGGGGATGCAGGGTCTTGCTGACGGCAAATTTGCCCAGCCTGATCAGCGATGCCACGCCGGGCACCTTCTGGGCGAAAATGTTTTCAGCCAGCAGGTATTCCTTGATCCCGGTAAACAGCACCTCTGAGATCTGCTGGGCGTAAACGGAACTGTTGACCAGCCGCCCGATGAGATCTTTTCTGGCGCGGTCCAGGCCGCCGATCTTGTCCACAATGTCATCATAGGGCTTGCGGGGGAAAATGTCTTCCAGGGCGGTGTCTTGATTCTGCGGGGAGGCCAGGACCCGCTGGCTCATTTCACCGGCCAGTTCGGTGATCCCCCCGGCCACGGGCATTTGAACCACGTTTCTGTCGATCAGACCGATCACCTGTTCGGGGGTGATGATTTCCAAAAGTTTAATTTTTTTGATCCAGCGAAACATTGCCGCTGTTTCCTCCCGGATCGTCTGCCGGTACTTTCCGGATTTGAAGCGGCCCAGTTCATGCTGCACATGGGCTTCCAGTAAAATCTTGATCGCCTTGTCCAATCTCATCGCTTCCATGGCTACTCCTGTTTGATCTGTTTGTGAATGAGCGCCCCCAGCAACAGGAGGTTTGATTTGACGATGGTCGACTCCGTGTCGAAATCGGGTGAAGCGTCTGACGGTGAGGCGCTTTCCATGACATCGCGGCTGACAATGGTGATCAGGGTCTGGGCGATCATGGCCGCTTTTTTGCTTTGGCCGGCAAATGGGCTGCCGGGCTGTTTCAGAATTTCGGCCAGTTTGCGGATCAAGTCGTCTATGGCATCGGTTATGGCGGCGCGAAGGGGGTCGGCGCATCCGGTGCGCTCCTGGAAAAACAGGTGGAGCAGACGAAAGTTGGCGCAAAAACAGTCCGTGAACGTCTTAACAAAAGGGCGGGTCAGGTGCTCGACAGCGGAAAGCATTTTTTCAGGGGCATCCCCGGGTTTGGTTGCCGCAATAGTCATTTTTTTCCCCGCCCCGGCGAGCCAATCCGCTAAAACCGCTTTTGCCTGATCTACCATGGCCACGCCCATCTCATCGATTTCACGGAAATGCCGGTAAAAAGAGGTGGGCGCGATGCCGGCTTTCCGGGCCACCGACCGCAGGCTTAAACTGGCGTAGCCTTCTTCCGCACAGAGTTCCAGGGCCGACTCGATCAGGGTCTGGCTGGTCTTTTCTTTCTGCTGTTTTGCTTCATTGCGAGAAGCCATCTGTTTTCTCCCCGAAATATTTCACAATCTCTTTATGATAAATCTTGTTGTTATCAGAATTTTAAACGATTTCAAATCTGATTTATGATCGTGGTGTTTGTCCACAGTGGATGAAGACCCTTATCTGAACACCCAACCCCGCCGCTTTTTGGCCAGGCGGTTGACCCCGTCCTGGATGCGGTCTTCGATTTCCCTGTATTTGCCGTCCACGTATCTGCCGTCATTGGCCCGGTCCGGGTCATCGTCGATGTCCACGGGATCGAGAATTTCGGTGCGGATCTTGGCCGGCAGCGGAATGTGCATGGGAAAGGCTTCGAGGGTCAGGCCGAACGGAAAACCCAAAACCAGGGGGGCGATATCGCATCTCAGCAATTTTTTCAGGCGAAGCATTTTAGCCAGTTTGCGGCATTCGGACAGTACAAAGACCGTGTCATGCCCGCCGATGGTGGCCACCGGCACGATGGGCACGCCGGATCGGATCGCCTGGCGGATAAACCCCTTGCGGCCGCCCAGCACGACCGTATCGCGCTTTTTCCAGGAGCGCATGGCATCCACCTCCCCGCCCGGCCAGATGACCACGTCGTGGCCGGCCGCAAACGCTGCGCCCACGGCTTCGCGTTTGGCCGGGATCACCCCCACATTGCGGAAATAGCTCCCGAGCACCGGCAGGGCCATCAGCACATCATGGGCGGTGCCGTGAAGGATGCGCTTTTCCTTGAAATGCCGGTACCATTCCGCGCACAGGGTCCAGGCGTCCATGGTCAGCCAGGTGCCGGAATGGATGCCGACGAGCATGGACGGGTCGCGCCGGCAGGCGCTCCCACCCGGTGGTCTCGGAGCGGAAATAATAGTCCAGAAGGATATCCCACACCATCATCTGCCGCTCCATGGCCGCTTTATTTTGGGGCGCCACCGTCCATTCCTCGGTCCGGTGGCCGATCACATCGCTGATGCCTTCGGCCAGGCGGTCGGATGCGGTTTTCGAAATCCCGACTTCCGGGTAAACGAATTTGCGCAGAGGGGCGGCCATGCCCATCAGGGCGCCGTTGAAAAGATGCTGGCCGGATTCAACCATGGTTGGCGGCGATACGTTCATTGACAAAACTCCTTTTCATCTCAACAATTTAGTGGTGAACTGGCATCAGGTATGCTTCATCATCCGGAAACAGCGCGGCGGCGATCATGGCCTTTTTCTCCTGCCGCCGCAGGCGGGCGGATTGCCTTCTCTGCCGTGTTTCCTCAACCGTTTTGCCGGTCATCATGACTTTTAATTCATCGGTCATGGCGTTCATCTGCCTGCGCATGGTTTCGATTTCCATGCCGATGAGATGCCGGGCGGCATCCTTTGAACACGCGGCGAGGTCCGCCGATGAAATGGAGGGTTGATACCTTCTGCACATCACCATATAATGATTAATTTTGCGATATGGCGGCAGGGTAATGTTAATCCCCCGCAGCCCGTTTGTCCGGGGGATACTCAGGCCCAGGGGCAGATTGATCCGGATGTTCCACGATTCCGCGCCCTGGTGGGCCATCAGGCAGACGGCGGCATCCGCCTTGATGGCGGCCGCAATCATCCCTTTGGAACGAAACGGGGCCACGTAATCGCTAAAGGAGAGCAGGCAGTTGGCCCCTTCGGGCGCGGTGCCGGTCAGCCCGATTTCCCTGTTTTTCAACAGGGCGGCCACATCATCGACCGTCTGGACGTCGGTGGGGGTCCCCAGCACCCGCCGGTAGTAGTCTTTCAAGCCGGGGATCAGAAACAGGGCCTTGTGCGGGTACATGCCGCCGACGATATCGCCGAAGCCGTTGTCGATGAAATATTTCCCCACCAGTGCCACCAGGGGAATCCACGCGGCGCCGGGGCCATGGGAAACCACCGCCACCACCGGCCGGCCGTCGGTGGGGAGCAGGGCCTCCGGATTGATGATCTCCCCCTGCCCCACCAGATGCTTTAAAACAAAGTCGGTGTAGGGCGCAAATTTCTTCATCTGAACGCCTTTTCCGCCGCCGCCGGCAAAACCGCGGCCCCGGATTTTAAATGCTTCAACGTTTGCGTTGGCTTGTGGTGTCATTGACGGTCTCCTTGATTCAGTATTTTAAAATTTTGAAAAGTCATATGAGATACAATTGATCGTTTAATTGTTTTTTTAATTGTAAAAACAAATGTTCGTACACTTGTACGCAAGGATGTGCTATAATTTATCCCATGTCAAGACATTTTTTCACTATTTATTTTAAATCCGTAGAAATACCGGTGCTTGCCCTGGGAAAGGGGTGGCTGGCGGTGGATAAACCGGCCGGGCTGACGGTCCACAATGAAACCGGCCGGGACCTGTGCACCATCATGGACCGCGATATCCGGGAAAAGCCGGCACTGTATACGGATATGGGGCCGTATACGGATTTTGGGATCCACCCGGTGCACCGCCTGGACAAGGAGACCAGCGGGGTGCTGCTGATGGCCGCAGAACGCGAGACCTTTCGATTGTTGTCCATGCAGTTTGAGTCCCGAAGGATCCAAAAGCGCTACATTGCCATTCTGCACGGCCCGGTTGTACCCCCCGATTCAAATGAGCGACCTGAGGCCGAGAAGGCTTGGGGAACCTGGCAGTGGCCACTGGCAAAGGAGGCCGGGGGACGAAAAAATCCGGCCGGAAGCGGTCCGAAGGTTTTCTGTGAAACCCGGTACCGGGTCCTTTACCGAAGCGTTCACTACAGCCTGGCGGAGATTGAAATTCTCACCGGCCGAAAACACCAGATCCGGCGGCATGCCAAACTGGCCGGCCATCCGGTGGCGGGGGACGACCGGTACGGCTCCACCCGGGCAATAAATTTTTTAAAAACAAACCATGCCTTTGACCGGCTCGGGCTGCACGCCCTCTCCCTGACCTTTTGCCCGCCCGGCGAAACAGCGCCCTTAACGATTGAAACTGCCGGCATCCCCATACAGATGCGGGAACTGTTCGAAAAGGATCGGGGGTCAAATGAGCCGCAAATCTGACGCACTGATCGGAATGCGGGAGGTGTGCTGGGGATTCGGCGGCACGCCCCTGCTGGAAAACATCACCTTCAATATTGAAAAAGGGGAGCGGGTCGGCCTTTTGGGGCGAAACGGGGCGGGCAAATCGACGCTCTTTAAACTGCTGACCGGACAGATGCGCCCCGACAGCGGGGAAATCTGGCGGCAGCAGGGCATCACCGTGGCCGCACTGGAGCAGGAAGTCCCGCCGGGATTTGAGGGGACCCTCTTTGATGCGGTGGCCGGCGGTCTGGATGTCAACGGAGCGGCCCTGTCCGCTTTTCGTGATATGGCCCGTGAAAAGGAAACCGCCCCGGATGCCGCCGAAACACTTTCACAATCGCTTGACCCGACCCGGGGATGGGAGATGCTCAACCGGGTGGAAAGCGTCCTTTCCCGCACCGGGCTTGCCCCGGACCTGCCGTTTGCGGGGCTCTCGGCCGGGATGAAACGAAGAGCGCTGTTTGCCCGGGCCATTGCCCGCGACCCCGATCTTTTGCTGCTGGACGAGCCCACCAACCATTTAGACATCGCGGCCATCGCCTGGATGGAAGAATACCTTTTAAAAAGCCCGTTGACCCTGATGTTCATCACCCATGACCGGCAGTTCCTGAAACGGACGGCCACCCGGATCATGGAACTCGACCGGGGGCGGATCTTTTCCTACGCCTGCGGCTACGACCGCTACCTGGAGCGCCGGCAGGCCGCACTGGACGCCGAAGAAAAGCAGCAGTCGGAGTTCGACAAGAAACTCTCCCGGGAGGAAGTGTGGATCCGGCAGGGGATCAAGGCCCGCAGGACCCGCAACGAGGGAAGGGTCCGGGAACTGCAGAAGATGCGCGAAGCCCGGCGCATGCGCCGGGAAAAGACCGGCAATGCCCGCCTGCAGATCCAGGATGCACAGCGGAGCGGCAAACAGGTGATCGAGGCCGAAAACGTTTACTACGCCTATGACGGAAAGCCGGTGATCCGTGATTTTTCCACCCTGATCCTGCGGGGGGACCGGGTGGGGATCATCGGCGAAAACGGCGCGGGAAAAACCACCCTGCTCAACATCCTGCTCAAGCGGCTCACCCCGGATGCCGGCAGGGTGATCCACGGGACGAACCTGGAAGTGGCCTATTTCGATCAGCTGCGGGCCGAACTCGATGAATCAAAAACAGTGTCGGAAAACATCGGCGAGGGGAACAACTTTATTGTTTTCAACGGTGAAAAGCGGCACGTCATCGGGTATCTGAAGGATTTCCTCTTTTCCCCGGAACGGGCCCGCACCCCCGTCCACATCCTCTCCGGCGGGGAAAAGCACCGCCTGCTGCTTGCCCGGCTGTTCACCCGGCCGGCCAATGTCCTGGTTTTAGACGAGCCCACCAACGACCTGGACATCGAAACCCTTGAACTGCTGGAAGAGCTCCTGTTCAATTTCACGGGGACCCTCCTGCTGGTCAGCCATGACCGGGCATTTTTAAACAACGTGGTCACCAGCAGCATCGTCTTCGAGGAAGACGGCAACATCATCGAATACGCGGGCGGCTATGACGACTGGCAGATCCAGCGCAAACAGGGGATGGTCGACCGGCAGCCGGCCAGCCCGCCGCCCCCGCCGGCAAAGAAAGCCAAACCCCGTTCGGGGCAGCCCGCCAAACTCGGGTACAAGGCGCTGCGGGAACTGGAAGCCCTTCCCGGGCAGATCGAAAAACTGGAATCCGAACATGCCGTCCTGTACACGGCCATGGCCGATCCCGAATTCTACAAAAAAGGAACAGAAGCCATCGCCCGGGAAAGAGCCCGCCTGGAGCAACTCGAAAAGGCCATTGCGGAAGCCTATGCCCGCTGGGAGTCGCTGGAAAAATAAACGCCCGGCGCCTAAGAAAAAAAAATTTGAAATTGATGCCCCCTGCCTGACCGTCCTCGGCATTTTCGTTGCCGGCTTATCCATCCGCATATGCAGCCCGGAACGCGCACCCTTTTCCCCGTCGCTCCCGGCACAAGAAGATCAAGATTTCTTTCGCTTCGAATTCCGAAATGCTGAAGCAGAAGGAAAAACAGACGCCTCCATTTGCCCATCAGAAAAATATGATCCAGAATTAAGTTGACTATGGATCGTCTCTTTCCGTTTCAACCATCAGACACAAAGAAGGGCATCATGGATCAGGATCAAACGCGAAAAAGGTTCTTCTTGCGAAAATTTTCACCCGCTGCTTTTCGGGTTCGACTTTCATGCGCCGCCGTGATTTTCACCCTGCTGATGCTGTCGGCCGGATTCTTTACGGCAGAGGCTGCGGAAACGGATAAGGCCGCCGATACGCAAGTCACGCGTGCCACGCTGGACAATGGCCTTCAGGTGGTGATCGTCCGAAATACCCTGTCGCCGGTGGTGGCCACGGTGATGAATTACCGGGTGGGATCGAATGAGGCCCCACCGGGATTTCCGGGAATGGCGCACGCCCAGGAGCACATGATGTTCCGCGGCAGCCCGGGACTATCGGCCGGTCAACTGGCCGCCATCACCGCCGGTATGGGCGGAATGTTCGATGCGGACACGCAGCAGATGGTAACCCAGTATTTTTTTCTGTTCCCGTCCCAGGACCTGGATGTGGCCCTGCATATCGAGGCCATCCGGATGCGCGGCGTGCTCGACACTGAAAAACTCTGGCGTCAGGAGCGCGGCGCCATCGAACAGGAAGTCGCCCAGGACCTGTCCATCCCCGAATACAAATTCTACACACAGCTTCTGGCCGCCATGTTCAAGGGCACGCCCTATGCCCACGACCCCCTGGGCACGACTGCATCCTTCCAGAAAACCACCGGCGCGATGCTCAAACAATTCTATGATACATGGTATGTTCCCAACAACGCCATCCTGGTGATCGTCGGGGATGTGGCGCCGGAAAAAGCGCTGGCCAACGTCAAAGATCTGTTCGGCAAAATTCCCTCCAAAAAGCTGCCGTCCCGCCCCGGGTTCAACCTGAGCCCCGTCACGCCCGAAACGTTTCACTACAAAACGGATCTCCCCTATGGCCTGGCCGTCATCTCATTTCGGATGCCCGGTTATGACAGCCCCGACTATGCGGCGTCTCAGATCCTCGCCGATGTGCTGAACAGCCAGCGGGGGGATCTGTACGCGCTGGCCGCAGAAGGCAAGAGCCTTGCGGCCGGCTTTAACCTGGATGTATTGCCCGAGGCCGGACTGGGCTACGCATTTGCCGCCTTTCCGAAAAATAAGGACGGGAAGGCGCTGATCAGCGACATGCGCAAGGTCATCGCCCAGCTGCAGCAGACGGGCGTCTCCGAAAGTATGGTGGCAGCGGCCAAACTCCGGGAAAGCGCGAGCAATCAGCTGCAGAAAAATTCGGTCCTGGGCCTTGCCATGACCTGGTCCTCCGCCCTGGCCATCCAGGGCCGAAAATCCCCCGATGCGGTCATCAAAGACCTGGAGGCGGTAAAGACCGCCGACGTGAACCGGGTGCTGAAAACCCACCTGAAGCCGGATGCGGCCATCGAGGCGATCCTGGTGCCGGAAACCTCGGGGCAGCCGGTCAAGGCTGAAAAAGGAGGCGTGCAGGAGCACATCGCCCTGAAGCAGACCGCAAATGCCGCTTTGCCGGACTGGGCCGAAAGCGCCCTGAAGCGGCTGTCCGTACCCCCCTCCACCGTAAACCCCACGGCGGCCACCCTGCCCAACGGGATGAAACTGATGGTGCAGCCGTCTTCGGTGAGCGACACCGTCTGCATGTACGGCCAGATCCAAAACAACCCCGATCTCCAGGCGCCCGCCGGAAAAGAAGGGGTGGACACCGTCCTTGAACAGCTCTTTGGGTATGGCACGGAAAAGCTCGACCGGATCGCCTTTCAGAAGGCGCTGGACCAGATCGGCGCAGATGTTTCGGCGGGCACCGATTTTTCACTGGAGGTGCTGGCCGACCATGTTGAGCGCGGCGTACAACTCCTTGCCGAAAACCAGCTCCAGCCCGGTCTGCCAGAACAGGCCTTCTCCATTGTCCGGCAGCAGGTGGCGCAAAGCGTCGCCGGAGAACTGGAAAGCCCGGATTTCCTGGCGAACCTGGCCTTGCAAAAGGCACTGTATCCGAAAGGGGACCCGGCGATTCGCCATGCCACTGTCCAGTCCGTGTCCGGACTGACGCTCAAGGATGTGAGAGATTACTATCAGAAGGTGTTCAGGCCGGACATGACCACCCTGGTGGTGGTGGGAAACATCGCGCCGCAGGAAGCCCGGAAAGTGGTGGAGAAATACTTCGGCAAATGGAAGGCCACGGGACCCCGGCCGGACACGTTTCTGCCGGCCGTTCCGGACAACCCGCCCGATACCATCGCCGTACCGGACAAAAGCCGGGTCCAGGACCAGGTGACCCTGGCCGAAACGATTCAGATCACCCGGGACAACCCGGAATATTACGCCTTGATACTGGGCAACAGCGTCCTGGGCGGCGGATTTTACGCCACCCGGCTGTATCAGGATCTGCGCGAAAAGAACGGACTGGTCTATTACGTGAATTCCGCCTTCGATGTGAGCCGGCACCGGTCCGATTACAACGTCACCTACGGCTGCGCCCCCGAAAACGTCGGAAGTGCCCGTCAGATCGTCGTCGACAACCTGAAACGGATGGCGGATTCACCGGTGGGGCCTGAAGAACTTCGGCAGGCCAGGGCCATGCTCCTCAGAGAAATTCCGCTTGCCGAGTCGAGCTTTCAATCCATTGCCCAGGGGCTGATCCACCGCTCGGAAATGGATCTGCCCATGGACGAGCCGATCCTTGCGGCCCGGCATTACCTCACCCTCACGGCCGAACAGGTCCAATCCGCCTACCGCAAGTGGATCCGGCCGGAGGGCCTGGTACAGGTGAGCAAGGGGCCCAGCCCGAAGCGGTAAATGCCGGGTCATGCAAAACCGAGAGGCACAATCAAGCATGGGAGCATCTTCAATACATGCCACCCGGATATGCGCAAGCGTCCGGCCGTCTGTTTTTTGCCTCCCGAATGAAATCTTCCTGCATTTTTTCCGAGCGCTTCATAACTGGCTGCATCGAGCGGCATCGGTTTGACAACAGGCCGGACCGGGCCGAACAGTTAAACATCAGCGGCAATTGCCGACTTCCGGGTGATCATTACGGGGGCCGGCATTTCAGTGAAACCGAAAAAGGCGCTCGGATATGTCAGTTACGGAAAAACCAGATCCGCATGCAAAGGATCTTAAAGGCCCAATGCGGCCCCTGATGTTCATTAATGCCGGCCGGCCCGGGGCCTGGGAAAGCGTGGGCGGCATTCCCCTTGTCATAAGAACCCTCTATCATCTCAGGGCATTGGGATTGAAAGAGGGATACCTGTTGGTCGATGGCGAAAAGGACCTGGGCGGGTTTGAAAGATGGGTGGGGGGCCTGCGCCTGTGGCCGATCATCGTCGAAAAGGACATCTGGGCCGCCATGGGCCCGTTTTCCCATCTGGCCGAAAATTTTCTGTACGTCGACGCGGCGCATCTGTTTGACCCAAGGATTTTTGAACATCTCTTGCGCGCCCCGATTTCGGTGGTCGCCTGCATCAGCCCGTCTGATCGCAAATCGTCGACAGTCCGGGCGGGGTTTTTCAAAAGGGCGGATTTTCAGCGCCTGTGCAAACAGGGCCCCGGCGGCATAGCCGGATCAGTGGACGCGCTCTATCCGGAGATGATCGATCCCTTCAACGCCGACATCCGCGGGCCCCAGCCCCCCTATTTCATGGAGGTGCACTCAAAGGAACAGGCCCGGCACGCCACCCGGGTGCTGATCGCCAGCCAGCAGAAACAAGTAATGGACCTGCCCGCCGAATTCATCGATCCGCCGTTTGAAAATTTTCTGACGCTTCTGCTGTTAAACACGCCTGTCACGCCGAACATGGTGACCCTTTTCGGCATCTTTGCTGCGGGCACCGCGGCGTGGCTTTTTTATCACGGATTCTATCTATCCGGCGCATTCTGCGCTTTCGCGCTGCAGATCCTTGACGGCGTGGACGGCAAACTGGCGCGCACCAAGCTGTATTTCACCCGGATCGGCGAGCAGGAGTCGCTCATCGATTATTTCTGCGAAAACAGCCTGTACGCGGCCCTGGGCGCCGGGCTCTCCCCGATGGGGATTGGGCCGCCCCTGCTGGCGGGGCTGCTGATCCTCTCCGATACGGCGGATAACGTTTTTTACACGCTGGCCCAGAAGTGGTTCGGGAAAAGCATCGATCTTTTCAGCCCCTTCGATGCCAGATTCAGGCGGATCGCGGGAAGGCGAAACATCTACATTTTCATGTTCATCATCGGATTTTCGCTCGGGTTTCCCGTTCACACGCTTGGCATTGCCGCCGCATGGGCCGCCCTGACGGCCGCAGCGCACGGAATGCGTTTGTACCAGCACCGCAGGCAGGGCGACATGGCCGTTGAAGCCGCAGGGGAAGCCGGGTGAAGCGATTTCATGTTTTGGCCATCCTCATCGGGGTTTTTCTCCTGATGGCCCTGATCTGGACGATCGGCCCCGGGGAACTTTTGCGGGAGCTTTCGATTCTGGGATGGGGACTTGTCCCCCTGATCATCATAGAAGGCCTGGCGGAGCTCTTTCACGCGTTGGTTGGCGGCACTGCCTTTCCGGTCCCCACAGGGACTTGTCCATTTCCCGGATTTTCAGCATCCGGCTGGCGGGAGGGTCCATCAGCTACCTGACCCCCACCGCGGACCTGGGTGGTGAGGTGGTCAAGGGCACGCTTCTGGCGCTCAATCATTCAGGACCCGAAGCCGTCACCGGCGTGATCATCGGAAAGCTTTCATACGCCATGTCCAAACTGCTTTTTGTGGGGGCGGGATCCCTGATCATCCTGTGGCGGGTCCAGCTGCCCGCGGGGGTCTGGGCGGCCATGCTCACCGGCAGCGTGTTTTTGGGAGCCGGCATTCTCGGGTTTCTCGCCGTCCAGAAATACGGCCGCCTGGGGGCGCTGGTCCGGTGGATGGCCGCCCACCGGATCGGGGGGAAAACCCTGCGAAAATCGGCGGACGGGTTAACCCGAGTGGACGCCGCGCTGAAACTTTTCTACCGGGAGCATCCCTATGATCTTTTCCTGTCCATGATCTGGCATATTCTCGGGATGACGTGCGGCATCCTGCAGAGCTGGTATTTTCTCTACCTGCTCACCGGCAGTTCTTCCCCGAACCTGGCGGCGGGGGTGTGGTTTCTCGGCTCATGGCTGGACCTGCTGAGTTTTCCCATTCCCATGAATCTGGGGGTCCTGGAAGCCAGCCGGGTGATCGTGTTTACGCTGCTGGGATTTGGATCGGCCATCGGGTTGAGCTACGGGGTGACCCTTCGGGTGGAGCAGATCTTCTGGGCCGGCATCGGGCTTTTCATCTACTGGGCGCTTCTGGCCGAAAGCGGGCGCAATCTCTCGGAGGAGCCCTCATTGAAAGACAATTAGCAAAGGGAGTATCAGATGTCCCGAAAACTCAGCCTTACGGAAATGTCGGCGGGGGGATATAAATTTTTCCGGTATCTGCTCAAGGGGGGCCTCTTGAACATCAACCTGGAGGTCACCAAGCGGTGCAACGCCCGATGTGATTTCTGCGATTACTGGAAAGAAAAGGCCCCTCCGGAACTGAACAATTATGTCCCGGTGGTCCGCGCACTGGATCCGCTGTCGGTGAGCATCACCGGCGGTGAGCCCTTTCTGCGGAGCGACCTGCCGGAATTAATCGCCTCCCTGCGGAGTTCCTTCGGTTTTTTATTTATTTCACTGATCACCAACGGATCGCTTCTGACCTTCCAGGGGGGTCTCGATGCCTGGGAGGCCGGCCTGGATGAAATGTCCATCTCCCTGGATTATCCCGACGAGCGGCACGACCGGGAAAGAGGGATCCCTGGCCTGACGGACCGGATTTTCTTCGTGGTCCCGCAGCTGCGGGCGGCCGGCGTCAATCTGTGTTTCAATGTGGTCATCAAGCGGGAGAACTATGCCGACATTCCCAAGCTCGTGAAAAAAAGTGCGGACATGGGGGTAAAAATATCCCTGAGCGCATACAACTGCTGGCGGATCGGCAATGAACATCACATGGTCCCTGACGCGGAACTCTCTTCTCTTGAGAAGATGATCGAAACTTTAAAGCAGATGAAAAGGGAAACGGGAAATGTGACAACGGGTGACGATTACCTGGACCGGGTGCCCGAGTTTTTTCAAAACCGCTTTATCCCCGGATGCACGGCCGGAAAAAACTGGCTCCAGGTCACCCCCGACGGAATGATCAAGCGCTGCTCCGATCATCGGATCGCCGGGCATTTCAGCCAGTGGCGCAACGGATTTTTCAAGGCGGCCGACTGCGGCAGCTGCTGGTATTCCTGCCGGGGGGCCGCCCAGGAGCCCTGGAGCCTTAAACGGTTTTACGGCATGGCCGCGGATGCATTCCGGTAATCCGGCCCCCCGGCATTGAAGGTGCAGACCGGTACATTCACACATCAAGTCTGATTACTGCAAAAATAAAGTGTTCTCTTTATTTATGTTTCTGCCGGACGCGGTTATTTTTTCTAAAGTTGTCAGCTACTGGTAAATGAGACAAAGGAAAAGGTAAAGGCATGAAAAATATTAAAATCGCTATCGTTGGTATCGGAAATTGCGCCAGTTCCCTGATCCAGGGGATCAATTACTGCCGCAGCAGCCGGGCGGAGGATGCCGTCGGCCTGATGCACTGGGACATCGGCGGATTCAAACCCTATGCCGTGGAGGTGGTGGCGGCCTTTGACATCGACCGGCGAAAGGTTGGAAAGCCGCTCGCAGAAGCAGTCTTTGCGGAACCCAACTGCACCAAAGTCTTCTGCCGCGATATCGATTCAAACGGAACATGGGTCCGCATGGGCCGTATCCTGGACGGCTGCTCCGAGCACATGCATGATTATGGCGCAAACCGCACCTTTCTGCCGGCCGCCCTGCCCGAACCGGATCAAGATGAAGTTGTCGATGTCCTCGTCCGATCAGGGGCTGAAATCCTGCTCAATTATCTGCCTGTGGGATCCGAAAACGCGACCCGTTTCTACGCGGAATGCGCCCTGGCCGCCGGCACCGCCTTTGTGAACAATATTCCGGTGTTTATCGCCAGTGACCCGGCCTGGGCAAAACGCTTTGAGGAACAAAATATCCCGCTGATCGGCGATGACATCAAATCCCAGATGGGAGCGACAATCATTCACCGCACGCTGACCGATCTGTTCCGGAAGCGCGGGGTGAAACTGGAGCGGACCTACCAGCTCAACACGGGCGGCAATACGGATTTTTTAAACATGCTCAACCGTCTGCGGCTCATGAGCAAGAAGGAATCAAAGACCGAAGCCGTTCAATCGGTGGCAGCGCACCGCCTGGAAGCCGAAAACATCCATATCGGCCCGAGCGACTATGTGCCCTGGCAAAAGGACAACAAAGTCTGCTTCATCCGCATGGAAGGGGCGCTTTTCGGCAACGTGCCCATGAATTTGGAACTGCGCCTGTCGGTGGAGGATTCTCCCAATTCGGCAGGAACGGTGATCGATGCGGTCCGTTTCTGCAAGCTGGCCCTGGACCGGGGGGAAGGCGGCGTCCTGTACGCGCCTTCGGCTTACCTGATGAAGCACCCCCCCCGCCAGTACACCGATGACGAGGCCTATCGCATGACCGAGGCCTTCATCCTGGGCAAAAGGGACAGGGGGGTAAAAGAAGTGATTCCGCCCCGGAAGTTGGCGCAACGGCCCGTCCATGCAGCGGCGCAAGAGGAAAAGCATGCTCAGCGGGAAGTTTCATGAGGTGAAGGGCGTCCTCTTTGATTTCGGAGGCACCCTGGATTCCGATGGGGAGCACTGGCTCGACCGCTTCTACGCCCTTTACGAAGAAGCCGGCCTGATGCTGCCGCATGCCCGGATCAAAGACGCTTTCTATGAAGCGGGCAGCAGCTGCAAGAAAAATCCCGCCCTTCTCCGCTCGGGCCTGCGCCCCCTGGTGGATTATCACATCCGGGCGCAGTTTTCGATTCTGGGCCTGGATACAGCCGGGGCTGAAACCGCCATGGCCCGTTCCTTCTGCTCAAAATCGGAGCGGTTTCTGCGGCGAAACGCCACTTTCCTAAACGAGTTGAAGAAGTGCTGCCGGCTGGGGGTGGTATCCAATTTTTACGGCAATGCGGCCGTGGTGTGCCATGAGGCGGGGTTGTCGGATTCCCTTGAGGTCATCGTTGATTCGGTCCCCGCGGGGGTGGAGAAGCCGGATCACCGCATTTTCCAGATCGCACTGCATGCCTTGCGGCTGCCCGCATCCAAGGTAGTGTTCGTGGGCGACTCCTATAACAGGGACATGGTTCCGGCCCGGGAACTGGGCATGAAAACCGTATGGCTTCCCGGACCGAATCCGCGGACACCGCTTTTGGCCGCGCAAACGGATGCACGCATTTCAAGCCTGGCGGACCTGGCGGCGGTGCTGGCATGAAAGTGGGGATCATCGCCGCCGGAATCGGAGAAAGGCTTTCAAGGGGCGGCGTCCGCATCCCCAAACCCCTGGTCCCCCTGTGCGGCGAGCCGATGATCGCCCGCCTGATCCGGGCGGCCGGCCGCCTGGGCGCCGAATCCGTTGCCTGCATCGTAAATGACATCCACCCCGCGGTTTCAGAATATCTCCGCAACCGCTCATGGCCCCTTCCCCTGGAACTGCTGGTCAAGACCACTAAAAACTCCATGGAGAGCCTGCTTGCCCTGGCCCCCTTTCTGTCGGGCGGCCCCTTCGTGATGATGACCGTGGATGCCGTATTTCCCTTCCATGCGCTGGAAAATCTGATGGCGGCCGGCAGGCGGATGAATGGCGCCGGAGGCATGCTGGCCCTTACCACCTGCACGGATGACGACAAACCCTTATGGGCGGAAATCGACCCCCGGGGCCGGATCATTGCCATGGGGGATGCGGCCGCCGGCAAAACACCTTATGCCACCGCCGGATTTTACTACTTTTCGCCAAAAATCTTCTCCGCAGTGCCCCCATCCCGCACCCGGGAGCTGAGTGCGCTTCGCCATTTCCTGGCCCTTTTGCCCGAATGCGGCCACCCCCTGTATGGTCTTCCGGTTTCCACGACCATCGATGTGGATCACCCGCAAGATATCGCCAGGGCGGAGCGCTATCTGCGTCAAATCGGTGAACGGTCATGAAAATCATCGGCATCTACAGGGAACCGATCTTTTCTCCTGGAAAAGTCCGCGAGGATGCGGCCATTCTCGATGCCGTTCTATATACCCTCTCCATCCGCGGTTATAAAACGGCTGCACTGTCCGCGGAGATGATGAGCAGCCAAATCAAAACGGCCGATCTGATTCTGAACATGGCCCAGTCCGAGCATTGCCTCGGGGTCCTCGAACAGGCCGCCGGGTCCGGCATACCGGTATTCAACTCGCCCGCCGCCGTCCGCAACTGCTGCCGCAAGTCCCTGTTTGAAATCTTTTCCCGGTCCGAAATCCCCATGCCGGCCGGGCGCATCGAATCCATCCGCACCATGCAGGCTTCCGGATTTTTCAGGCAGCCATACGGCTACTGGATAAAGCGGGGGGATCAGCACGCTTTAGGCCCCGGTGACGTGTCGAGAATCGATTCCTGTTCGGAATTCTCCTGCGCGATCGATCATTTCCGCAGGCAGGGAATCGATCATGTGCTCGTCCAGGCCCACGTGGACGGCCCCTGCGCCAAATTTTACGGCGTGGGCGTGGCCCCCGGCGGCTTCTTCAGGGCGTTTCTGCCCGGCTCCGGAACCGATATCACCTCCCTGGCCGGGCAGCTGGCCGAAACGGCCAGAAGCGCCGCCGGGGCCGTGGGGCTCGATATCTATGGCGGTGATGCCATTCTCGCCGCGGATGGGACCTGGATGCTCATCGACTTGAATGCCTGGCCGACATTCTCCCTGTGCCGGGAATCCGCCGCATGGGCGATTGTCCATCAACTTGAGCGCAACAATGCACGCAAAGGCGTTTGCAATGAAATTTCATAATTTTCCGGAACTGTTTCCCCCCCAGTCATCCGAATACCTGTTTCAAAAGGAACAGGCCCTCATCTCCCCCGGGCTGCAGGAAGTCGCCCAGCTTTCCCGGCTGGTGATCCGCAGGGGCGATGGCCGTCACCTGGAGGATATGGAGGGGCGCACCTATCTTGATTTCATGGCCGGGGTGGGGGTGTGCAGCCTGGGGCACTCCCATCCGGCCTATATCGCCGCGCTAAAAGACCAGCTGGACAAAATCACCGTGGGCAGCTTCACCTCAGAAAGCCGGACCGACCTGCTCTGCCTGATCGCATCCCTGACCCCGCCGGACCTCAACCGGATACAGCTTTACAGCGGCGGCGCAGAGGCGGTGGAGGCCGCCCTCCGGCTGGCCAAATCCGCCCGGAAAAAATTCGAAGTTCTGAGTTTCTGGGGGGGATTCCATGGAAAAACAGGCGGGGTCCTGGGGCTCATCGGCGATCCGTTTAAAAAAGACTGGGGCGTTTTGCATCCGGGTCTTCACCTGGCCCCCTATGCGGACTGCTACCGATGCGTATTCAAGATGCAATACCCCGGGTGCGGACTCTACTGCCTCGACTTTGTCCGGGAGGTCATCAAGAACAGCACCGCCGGAAGCCTGGGGGCCATCCTCGTGGAGCCCATCCAGGGAACCGCCGGAAACATCATCCCGCCCCCGGAATTTCTTCCCGGACTGGCCCAGATCGCCCGCGAGCACGGCGCGCTTTTGATTGCCGATGAAATGATCACCGGGTTCGGCCGCACCGGGAAAATGTTCGGATGCGAGCACACGGGCGTCTGCCCGGATATCATGACCGTCGGAAAAGGAATGGGGAACGGATTTCCCATCAGCGCCCTGATTTCCACCCAAGAGATCACGTCGAGCCTTCCCTTTGCAAAGCCGAGTTCATCTTCCAGCAGCTACGGGGGAAACCCCCTGGCCAGCGC
Organism: uncultured delta proteobacterium; assembly: GCA_963826785.1. Taxonomy (GTDB): domain Bacteria; phylum Desulfobacterota; class Desulfobacteria; order Desulfobacterales; family Desulfosalsimonadaceae; genus CAWGYD01. The sequence continues at coordinate 325,051 of CAWGYD010000001.1, read as the reverse complement.
GGCGGCCCTTTCAACCATCCAGACCATCGTCAATGACGCCCTGGTGGAAAATTCCCGGGTCATCGGCGCCCACCTGCTTCAAGGCCTTATCCGGATGCGGGAAAAATACGAGTTTATCGGAGACGTCCGCGGCCGCGGCCTCCTGATCGGGGTGGAGATGGTAAAAGACCGGAAAACCCGGGAACCGCTGGACAGGGACATCACCCGGCAGATTTTTCTGGAAACCCTCGCCCGGGGCATGGTCTGCATGAACTACAAGGCCGGATTCCGGATCAATCCGCCCCTGACCCTGACGCTTGCGGAGGCGGAGGAAGGGCTGCAGATCCTGGATGACGTATTTGATTTTACGGCCAGAACGATGCCATACAAGGCATAAATGAATTCTCAACAGAGAAAAAATTCGAAAATGCCATCTGAAAAACCCCATTCGATCAAACCGCTGCGCGGGGCCATCGTCGGTTTCGGGGGCGTGGCGCTTAAGGCCCACCTTCCGGTCTGGCTGCAAGACCCGCGTTTTCGAATCGATGCGGTGGTGGAGCCCCTTGCCGAACGCGTCGGGCTGGCCAAACGCCTGCTCCCGGAAGCGGTCATCCATTCCGACCTGGAAAGCCTGATGGCTTTAGACCGCCCGGACTTCGTGGATATCTGCGCCCCGCCCTGTTTCCACGAGGATTTGATGCGCAAGGCATGCGGGGCCGGCATCCATGTTTTCTGTGAAAAGCCCCTGCTCCCCTCCCGGCAGGGATTGACCCGGCTTCGGGCGGAAGCCGATGCCGCAGACCGGGTCCTGTTCGTGGTCAACAACTGGAAATATGCCCCGCTGTGGATCAAAGCCGCTGAAATCGTGAAGGCCGGAAAAATCGGCAATATCGAGTCTGTTTCGCTATCGGTTTTCCGGACGCCCGGTCCGGGCGGCGGCATCTCGGACTGGCGGCAATGCGCCGCCACTGCCGGCGGCGGCATCCTTCTCGACCACGGCTGGCACGGCATTTATCTCATCATGGCCCTCCTGGACGACTTTCCGTCGGCTGTCAGCGCGCAAATGGCCTTTTGCGGTAGAAGACGATTCCGGCATTGAAGAAACCGTCGATCTTTACCTGCAATTTGCCACCGCCGAGGCCCGGCTTCACCTCACCCGGCGCGCCGACTGCAGGCGAAACGAAGGCGTCATCTTCGGGGATGCGGGTCTCCTCCGGATCAATGACAACCATCTGCTCCTTGAAACCCGGGCCGCAACTCCTATCGTCCGGTATGATTTCCCCGCGCCCCTTTCGGCCGGGTCCCACCACCCGGCCTGGATGAAAGCGGTGGCGGAAAATTTCTACCAGGAGGTCAGAAATCCCCGTAAAAGGGGCGTCAATTTCACCGAGGCCGGATGGTGCACGCATCTTACGGAGCTTGCATACCGGTCGCATCGCCTGGGGGGCGCCCCGGTCGAAACGGGCCGGCACACAGGAGCGCTTTTTCAGTCCGGAAAAAGCCGATGAAAAGATTTCACCAGGTCAGCATGCTGCTGGGCGCCCTCCTCCTGGTCCTGCTGATCTGGTCCATCGGGTTTGGAAAACTCTACAGCGATCTTTCCATGCTGGGCTGGGGGCTCATCCCTTTCTTCCTGCTGGAAGGGGCGTCCGGCGCCCTGTTCGCCATGGGATGGCGATACTGCCTGTCGGACCCTTACCGGGATCTGCCCTATTTTCAGATCTACCGGATTTTCCTTGCCGGCAATGCCATCAGCTATCTGACACCCACTGCCGCCCTGGGTGGGGAGGTCACCAAGGCCACGCTCCTTGCCGGCGCCCATAAGGGCCCGGAAGCCGCCACCGCCGTCATCGTCGGGCGGCTGGCCTATGCCATGGCGCAGCTGATCCTGGTCATTATCGGTTCGCTCACCATCCTGTGGAATGTCGCCCTTCCCTTCGGGGTGTGGTCCCTGATGTTTGCGGTCAGCATCCTCATCGGATTGGGGATCATCGCTTTTCTGGTGATCCAGAAAACCGGCAGGCTGGGGATGGTCATCCGCTGGATGGTCAGACGCCGGATCGGCGGAAGCATCATTCAAAAGGCATCCCTGCAAATGAACCGGGTGGATCTGGCCCTTAAAAGTTTTTACAGGGACCATCCGGGCGGACTGCCCGCGGCCATCCTGTTCCACATGGCGGCCATGACCTGTGGAATTCTCCAGTGCTGGCTCTTTCTGACGCTCCTCGCCCGTGAGTCCTCCTTTTATTCGGCCGCGGGCATCTGGCTGCTGGGCAGCTGGATGGATCTGGTCATTTTTGCCATTCCAACCGATATCGGCGCCCTGGAGGGGATCCGGGTCGTCGCCTTCAAGGCCCTCGGATATTCCGCATCGCTGGGCCTGGCATATGGCGTCGTCTTGCGGCTGGCGCAGGTTTTCTGGGCGGGTGCCGGCCTGTTTTTATATGCCACGCTGCTGGTTGAAAGGAACAGGCAGACGCAATTCTAACCGCTTGCTCCGGCAGGAGAAGGAGATTCAGTGCCATGATGAAACAGTGCGGACATTTGCATTTTGTGCGAATTTTCATTCTGTGCGGACTTATCGCAGGCAGCATGTTTCTTTTCCGGCCAAGAAGCGGGGACGCAGCCGAAGCCGCAAAGCAAACCGCCGGCCTGAATCTTGAGCAGCTGATCGAAAAGGCCGTTGCCGCAAGCCCGGAAGCCGGCGCGGCCAGAAGTGAACTGGCCGCGGCCCAGAGTACCCTGGATCAGGTGGTTGCGGCCTACTATCCCCGGATGGAGAGCACGGCCGTGGTCGGCCCGGTCAACGATGCCGAAGAACCGGTCATCGTCAATAACCGGATATACGATCCTTCCCCGGGCTTGAGCCTCTCCAGCATCGGCGTCTTCGGCCGGCTCGATTTCACCGTCACCCAGCCCCTGTATACCTTCGGTAAACTCTCCAATGGGCGCGCGGCGGCGCAAAGCGGGGTTGCCGCCAAGGCGCTGGGGATGGACAAAGCCGCAGACGAAATCGCCCTGAAGGTGGCCGAGCTGTATTATGCGCTCATTCTCGCCCGATCGGGAATCGGAACGGCCAAAGATGCGGAAGCGTTCTTCGATGATGCCCGCCAGCGCATCAAACGCCTCATGGAAGCCGGCGCAGCCAGCGTGAGCGAGAGCGACCTGTACATGGTCGATGCGTTCCGCGCCGGCATCATCCGCTCCCAGGCCGAGGCCGAAAAAGGGGTCCAAGTCGCCACGTTCGCCCTGCGCGCCATGCTGGGCCTCCCCCCCGGCGCTCCCCTGGAAGTCGCCGCAGAACCGCTTGAAATCAGGAAAGGAGAACTGGAAGATGTCAATACGTTCGTTCACAATGCCCTTTCCAACCGGCCGGAATTCAAGCAGCTCGATGCGGCCCTGAAGGCAAGTGAATATCAGACCGCCGCGGCCGTCAGCGAACTCTACCCGTCGTTTTTCGTGGCCCTGGAAGGCTCCCTGGCCGGGGCGCCCGGCCGTGACCACCTGGACAATGCCTACATCGATGACGAGTTCAACCACGCCTATGCCGGAGTCGTGGCCGGCGCCAAATGGGATTTTGATTTCGGCATTAAAAAAGCACGCATCGCTCAGGCCCGGGCGGAATACAGCAAACTTCTCTATTCCAGGAAAACCGCCGAGATGAATATCCCCATCCAGGTGGCCAGTGCATACCAGGAAATCATCGAGTGGAAGAAAAGCGCAAAAACATATCACGATGCGGCCGTGGCTTCCAGGAAATGGGTGGTGTCCGCGTTTGCGGATTTCGACATGGGCATCGGGAGCGCCGAAAACATGCTCCGGGCCATTGAAAAATATGGCGAGAATCAGGGAAACTATATCGAAGCGCTTTACAATTACAATGTGGCAATGGCCAACCTGAAGTACGCCACCGGCATGATCCGGCAATATGCCAAAGACTCCGGGAGTCGGTAAGCCAATGGAGCGGGCTTTTTTTCGATATATTTAGCGAAGGTCATTTAACTTATGGGTTATGGGATGGTGGCTGACGGGATGGCGAACAGGGGCCTGGCCGCTCAGTGATCTTTTTGCCGGCCGGGGCAGTTGATCCGCTAAATTTCTCAAACTCGGGCATCCGCCCTCAGACAATGAGAAATTCTTAACGCGAATCAACTCCCCCGGCTTTTCGGCAAAAATATCAAATTCGCTTGCCATGCCCCTGTTCACCACCCCGTCATGGGTCAATCGCAGCAATCCAGCAGCTCTTAGTAAAAAGCTCCCGACCCCGCTGCGCGGTGTTTTTACAGGAAGGAACTTTTGAATCGCAACGGTCGCCGTCGGTACACCCCCCTGCCCCCCTCAAGGGGGGATTAGGAATTGAAATTACGATCAAATTCCCCATACAAGGAAGGCCTCCTTTTTTTATTCCCCCCCTGCGAGGGGGGACCAAGGGGGGTGTTGGACCTGCGGATAACCAAAAAAATGAAGTCACTTAATCTGTTTGCCAAATTGAGTTCTTTGGAAGCAATGGGTGCCCTCGGGACACCTCCCTTTAACCCCTCAAGGGCATCATCGCTTTTATAACAGGGTTGATATCAATCACAATTTGTCATTCCGGCAATTTTAAGCGGAATCCAGCAAGTCGAAATGAGCAGCAATCAGAAGTATACATTATGAAAACAAATGAAACGGCAACCTTGTGCAAAGCGACTCCTGGCGGGGACGTGAACGGGGGGCTGGGGAGCGGATTTGAGATTTTTGCCATAGAAGCCGAAAAACGGCGGCCCGCCGATACCTGGCTTGAAATAAACAGCTAATCAGCTGTAAAAGCAGGCAAAAAGATCATTGAGCGGACCAGTCTTCCGTTTGCGTCCCCGCCAAGCCGTGAACGGGCAGATGAGGAACGGATTTGAGATTTTTGTCATAGAAGCTGAAAACGGTGGCTCGCCGATGCCGGACTTGAAATAATAGCCGAACAGCGGTTAAGGCCGGAACGTGAGGTTAGTGAAGCAAAGACAATACGCTGAATGCGAAAGCTGGATTAAAAAATGCGATTACTGCTGAAGATCATCGGAAAAATGGTGGATTTCCAGATCCGGCATCCCGTGCCGATACTGGCGGCGGCGCTGGTTCTGGCGGGCCTTTCCATGTATTACACCGTTGAAAACATCGGGTTCGAGACCAGCCAGATCGATCTGATTTCTCCGGAAAACCGCTATGTGGAGCTGTCCAGATCGATTCACGCCTTCAATGAATTCGACACATTCGTGGTCGCCATCCAGGGGCCGAACCCGGCCCGGTCCCTCACCTTTCTGCGCAGCCTTGCACCCCTTCTGGAAAACGACACCCGGCACTACCGCCAGGTGTTCTACCGGGTCGACCCGGAGCAGTTCAAGCCCTGGGCGCTGCTCTACCTGGATGAAGATGAGCTTGTGCGCCTTAAAAAAGACCTGCGCGAACACGAGCAACTCATCCGTGACCTGGCGGTTTCCCCCACGCTGACCCGCTTTTTTGCCGGGGTCAATCACGAGATGGCGTCCGCCATGGTGGGGGAACTCTTCACCGGGTTTCTCGATGAACCCGCTTCCGGAAAAGAACAGGAGCCGCTGGACCTGAGTTTTGTCATCGGCGCATTGACGGAAATGAAGCGCGGGCTGGACGGGGATTCGCAATTTATTTCTCCCTGGAATTCATTCTTTTCCGGCGCATCCTGGGACGAAAACTCGGAGGATGCGTATTTCTGGACCCGGGAGAAACGGTATCTCCTCCTGTTTGTCACCCCCGAATCATCCGGAGCGGGCTTTTCCGATACGTTGAGCGCCCTGAAGGGGCTCCGGGAAACCATTGCGCAGGTCCGGGAGGTCTTCCCCGATGTAGCGGTGGGGGTCACGGGCCAGGAGGCGCTCAACCAGGATGAAATGAGCACCTCCTTAAATGACATCAGCGTCGCCACGCTCCTTTCGCTTTCAGGTCTTGCCCTGCTGCTCATGATCTTCTGGCGGGGCTGGCGCCGGCCGGTCCTGGAGATCGTCGAACTCGTAACGGCCCTTTCCTGGACCTTCGGCCTGACCACGCTTTTCATCGGCCATCTCAACATCCTGTCCATCACCTTTGCCCCCCTGCTTCTGGGACTGGGGATCGACTACGGCATTCACTGGCTCGCCCGCTACCAGGAAGAACTGCAGCAGGGCGGGCAATCCAGGGAAGAGGCCCTGCGGGCCGCCATGCTCCGGCTGGGTCCCAGCATCCTGCTGGCCGGCCTGACCGCGGCGGTCTCTTTTTTCCCCCTGGTCCTGACCGGATTCAAGGGGCTGGTGGAACTGGGGGAGATCACGTCCATGGGCATGATCATGACCACGGTGACCACACTTTGCCTCCTGCCCGCCCTGGTGATGGTATTCGACAAGGCCGATCCGGCGGCGGTGAAAGCCGGGCCGGGCCGCCCCCGGTACCTGTTCCGGATGCAAAGGCGGGGCGCCGCGATCGTGCTCTTCGTCTCCGCCCTGGCATTCATCCTGTCCCTGTGGGGGGCGAAAAACGTCTCCTATGATTTGAACATGCTGCACCTTCAATCCCAGGGGGCGGAATCGGTCGTCTGGGAGCAGAAGCTGATATCGGGGTCCGACCGGTCCAGCATGTATGGCGCCATGCTGGCAAATTCCATGGAAGAAGTACGGACCAAGACCCGCGCACTTGAATCCCTGCCCACGGTGTCCGAGGTCCAGAGCGTGCTGAGCATGCTTCCGGAACACCAGGCGGAAAAAATCCATCTTCTGCAGGCGCTTGCACCCGTCATTTCCGGGATCGGACCGCTCGAAAGCAACACCGATCCCGTCGATCTTGCGGCGCTCGACACGGTTCTGGGCCGGATCCGCTTCAAGATGGCCGATACCCAGGCATCCGAGTGGGGGGCGGCAAAACCCCTCGAGATCCAGATGCGTCAGGTGCGCAGTCTGATCGATGACTTGCGCAAGCGCTTTTCCGTCATGGACCCCGCGCTTCTGGCCGGCTCCATGAAACGGTTTGAGATCAATTTCATGCAGGATCTAAACGACAAGCTCGAAATCCTGCGCATGAATATCCATGCGAAACCGATGCAGGTGGACAACCTGCCCCGGTCCCTGCTCGAACGCTATATTTCCAAAAAGGGGGACTATCTCATGCGGATCTTCCCTGCCGGGGATATCTGGGAGCCCGCGTTTCTCGGCCGGTTCGTCCATGATCTCCAGAAGGTGGACCCGGATGCGGTGGGGGACCCCATCACCCTGTTCATCTTCACCCGGGCCTTTCGCGATGCCACCATCAAGGCGGCCGCGTATGCGGCTGTTTTCATCGCCCTGCTGCTCCTGTTGACGTTTCGAAACATTATCCAGGCCGCTCTGGTCATGACGCCGCTGATCGTCGGCACCATATGGACCGTGGGGCTGATGGACGCATTCCATGTCAATTTCAACCTGGCCAACAGCCTCTTTCTGCCGCTGATCGTCGGGGCCGGCGTGGAATACGGCATCATCATCCTCCAGCGGCGGCAGCAGGAAGGGGCTTTGGGACAAAAAGGGACGGCCATCCCCGTCAGTACGGCCAAGGGCGTGATTCTTGCCGGACTCACCACAACGGTGGGTTTCGGCAGCCTGACCATTTCGCACCACCAGGGAATTTACAGCCTGGGGCTGCTGGCCATGATCGGGAGCCTGAGCATCATGGTGGCCGCGGTCGTTTTCCTGCCCGCATTGCTGGAGGCGCTGCGCTCGTTTCTGAAACCCGAATAGCGGTTAAACCGGAAAAATTTACCAAAAATTGAATCCCAGGAGGTCGATATGTGCCCCACACCCTGTTTTGCCCGAAAAATCGTTGCCTTGATCGCGGCATGTCTCATTCCGCTCATTTATGTCCGGCAGGCAGGGTGCGCCGCCGCAGGGCCCGTGGAATATGTCTCAAACATGCTCGATGCGGTCATGGCCATCCAGAACAATCCGGAAATGGCCGGGCCGGAACACCGGGAAGAAAGAAGAAGCGCCATCAAGGCGGTCATTTCCAGGAATATCGACATGGCCGATATGGCCAAGAGCGCCCTTTCCGACCACTGGCAGGAACTCGACGAAAAACAGCGGGCGGAGTTCACCTCCATTTTCCAGGACCTGTTCCAGGACGCCTACACCCGGCTGGTCCTGGATTTTCTCAAGCAGGAGCAGATCCGCTATTCCCCCGCGGAAAACGTCGATGGGGAAACCATCGTAAAGACCCTCATCTTCCGGCCCAACGAGCAGATTCCGGTGGATTACCGCCTGGCCATAACGGATGGGAAATGGCGAATCCGGGACGTGGTCATCGACGGGGTCAGCATCACGGGGAAGTACCGCAACTCCTTCAACCGGGTCATCAAGGGGTCGTCTTTCAATAATTTGATCGAAAAGATGCGCCTCCAGCAGAAGGCGATTCAATAATGATCGAAGTTCTCCATGGCCATGCCCGCATGGGTGATTTTCCACTGGGACAGGTTGACGACCCATGAAGCGATGGCGCTCTTGGTCAGTGGGATCGGAAGGCGGGCGATGATGGAGGGGAGCTGGTAAAAGGTCTTGAATGTACTGGCCACGTTTTGTTCCAGTTCCCGGGGGGAGCAATAGGCCGGTTTCAGGTAGCAGTTGATGCCGGGCCATCTGCCGATGTTGTAATCATCGATGATGCGCCCTTCGGCCTGCATCCGCTCATACAGAGTGGTTCCCCGGTGCGGCGTCAGGATGTCGAAATAGGCCACCGGCACCCTTTCCCTGTGGAGAAATTCAAGGGTGGCGGCAAAAACGTCCGGTGTTTCCGTGTCCCAGCCGAACTGCAGATTGACCGAATAGCTGATGCCCCGGTCTCTCAGGTTTTTAAAAATCTCCCGGTATTCCTCCACCTTGTTCTGCTTTTTGTTCATGGCCGCCAGGGTGGCGCCCTCGATGCTTTCAATCCCGATGTTGACATGCAAGAGCCCGCTCTGGCGGGCCAGGTCCATGAACTCGCGGTTCTTGCACAGGTAGGCGGACCACAGGGTCGACCATCTGATCTTTAACGGGATCAGGGCCTCCATGAGTTCCATGGTATGGCTCATCTTCCCCGCAAAATTGCTTTCCGCGAACAGGATATAGCGCGCCTTCGGTCCTTTTGATCTCCTCGATCACCTCCGCCACCGGCCGATAGCGATATCCGGAGCCCAGGTAGAAGCGTTCAGAGCAGAATTCGCATTTGAAGGGGCATCCCCGGGAGGTCTGCAGGGCGAAGGTCCGGACCAGGCCGTACTTCTTGAGATCCAGCAGATCGTAGCGGGGAAAAGGGAGGTTCCGGAGTTCTCCGGCCTCGATCCCCCGATAGACCGGCTTCAACTCCCCCCGGGCCGCGTCCTCGAGCATTTCGGACCAGATGCTTTCCCCCTCGCCGATCCCCACGGAGTCGCAATGTTTTGCCGCTTCCGCCGCATAGAAATAGGTGTGCGGCCCGCCCATGATCACCGGCACGCCGCGCTGTCTGAACCGGTCGGCAATCTCATACGCCCTGAAAGAGTTGATGGTCCAGGCGCTGATGGCGACAAGATCCGCAGAGGCGTTAAAGTCGACATCCGCCAGCTGCTCATCCACCAGCGAGCACTCCCACCCGTCCGGGGTCAGCGCGGCCAGGTAGGGCAGCGTCAGACCGATGAACTTGCGCTTGCGCATTTTATGCAGGGAACGATTGGAGCGGCTTTTGTAATGAGATGGCTGTACGATCAGAAGCTTCATAAATCATTTTTGACGATCTTGTAAGGTTTTGAAAAACCCGGTTTTTGCCGGTGGATTTCGAGCAGGCAAAAGCCCCAGAGCAGCGCATTGAAAAGATAAATCCCAGCCGACGTGGCCGTCAGAAACCAGGCCAGGCGATCAAAGGCCGCGAAAATCAGGACGAGATAGGCAAAATCCCGGCTGGCCAGAAGGGTCATCAGCCGCATGGTCCGGGGAAACCGAACGATCTCTTCCGGGCTGCGCTTCAGGATGCAGCAGTACACCGAAATGGCGCTCAGGCCGAAACCGGCAATCAGAAATCCCAGGGCATGAAGATAGAAACTGTTTCCCGTCTGATGGTAGAGGCCGACCCCGATGCCGACAAATACCGCGACATGCACGACATTGTCGGTGATGATATCGAGGGCATGCCCGAAATCCGTCTCCATGAGTTTCAAACGGGCGACCTCCCCATCCACACCGTCGATGACCACACACAGGACAAAGAGCAGCGCGCCGGAAAGCCGGAAGGCATAGTCCGGCAGATACAGGAAAAACGCCCCCAGCAGCCCGATGGACATCCCGATGAGCGTGATCTGGTTGGGCGAGACCCGGGTATGGGCCAGCCGCCTGCTGAAAAAACGGGAAACCCGCCGGTCCACATGGCGGGCCATGAACCCGTCATCCGTGGTGGCACCCCCCAGGGACCGGATCAACCCTTCCTCCGCAATCCGTCTTGAGGTTTCATCCCCGGCACGGCAGGGCAGCCCCGACTCTCCCCTGACCACGCGAAGACCGGCAGAAGATTCGACCGGAGACAATCCACAAGACCACAGCGCCTCTATGATTTTCTGCCCGGCTCCGGCCCCGGTGAGATAAAGCCCGTCACCGGGCGCTGATTTTTCTGCAGGCATGAAAACACCCGGCCCCTTTCCCGCTTCCGCCAGCATGCGATCCAGTAAAATCCGGTCGATGACCAGATCGGCCCGCATGATCAGAACCTGATCATCATCATTCAAAGAAAGGGAATGGATGCAGTTCGCCGGATGTTGCCCTTCCCCTGCAGAGAGGAAGGCTTCCGGCGGGAGAAGATCGGAGAGCGTCGGGTCTGTGATCGCGGTGCGCCCGATGATATGGATCCGTTGGATTCCCGCCCTGCGCAGGAGAAGGGCGAGCCTGCGGACTGCCGGTACGCGGTATATACGCTTTTCTCCGCCTGCATCCGGCGCCAGCAGTATGGCAGTGATGGCACATGGGTTCAACTGAAGCTCCTCATTCTGATTTATGTCCTTTTATGAATAACGGGCCCAAAGACCCTGTCTTACGCGAAAACCACTTTAGAATTATAATCTCATCAAATGGAAATACAAACCGGGGGGAGCCCGCACGGCCGGGGAATTCGGCATATACAGTAGTCATTTGCCATGTGCGGTATGATCAAAATACTGTCTGTTCCGCACCTAAAATAGATGGATCCCCCAATAATCGATTGTTATCGTACCGGTTAAGATGATGGACATTATTTTGCAGAAACTCCGGCAGCAGCGAAGGGGACTACCCACCATGGAAAAACGTGTACTGTTTGTCAATCCGCCCTCTTTTGCGGGATTCGACGGGGGGGCCGGAAGCCGGTACCAGGCCAGAAGGGAAATCCGTTCCTTCTGGTATCCGGTCTGGCTTGCCCAGGCGGCGGCATTATGCCCGAACAGCCGGGTCATCGATGCCCCCGTGGAAGAAATGACCTTTGAAGAAACCGTGTGTCAGGGAAACGGCTTCGATGTGCTCATCATCTATACCAGCACCCCGGGATTTTGCCATGACCTCGCGCTGGCCGAAAGCTTCAGGCAGCGGTATCCGGGCATGCGCATCGGGATGGTGGGCCCCCACGTGACCGCGCTTCCCGAAGCGGCGCTGGCCGGCGATGCCGGACCGGAGTTTGTCGTCCGGGGGGAGTTCGACTACGCCGTCGCAGAAATCGCGGCAGGGCGGCCCCTGTCCGGAGTGGAGGGGATATCTTATCTCCGGGACGGGAGAATCGTCCGTAACCGGGACCGGGACCCCCTTTCCGACATGGATGCGCTGCCTTCGGTGCTCGATGTATACCAGCGCGATCTGTCCATCGACAAATACTTCATCGGCTATCTTCAGCATCCTTACCTGGCCCTTTATACCGGGCGCGGCTGCACCGGGAAATGCACCTTCTGCCTGTGGCCCCAGACCATCGCCGGCCGCAGGTACCGCACCCGCTCCCCCGGCCAGGTCGTCGACGAGATCGCCCGCGCGCGGCAGATGTTCCCCCGGGTCCGGGAATTTTTTTTTGACGACGACGCCTTTACCGCCAAACCCCGGCGGGCCGAAGAAATCGCCCGGGGGCTCGCCCCGCTCAATATCACCTGGTCATGCAGTTCCCGGGCCGATATTCCCGAAAGGACCCTGCGGGTCATGAAAGAATCCGGGCTGCGGCTGGTCATGGTCGGGGTCGAATCCGGCAGCGATGAGATCCTGAAAAACATCAAAAAAGGGATCACCACGGAGCAGTCCCGGAAATTCATCTCCACCTGCAAAAAACTCGGCATTGCGGTTCATGCCACTTTCGTGGTCGGCCTGCCAGGCGAGACCCGGGAGACGATCGCAAAGACCATCTCATTTGCAAAAGAACTCGATCCGGACACCCTGCAGGTGTCCATCGCCACACCCTATCCGGGGACGGAATTCTACCGGCAGGCACTGGCGAACAACTGGCTTTGCGAAGATGCGGTCGTTTCCGGATCGGGGGTCCAGCATGCGTCCCATGAGTTTGAAAACCTGTCCAAAGAAGAGATCTTCGATGCCGTGGAAATGTTTTACCACCGGTTCTATTTCCGCACAAAGCCGATCCTGCGGATGTTAAGGAGCATGATCACCGACCGGGAGGTCTGCCGCAGGCGGCTCCGGGAAGGGCGGGAATTTTTCACTTTCATGCACCAGCGGAAAAAGGAGTGCTGAAATTGATCCCCATGCGGCAGCCTTCCGGCAGCGGGCGTCCAATCGGGAATATGATATGAACTGGCCCTTCCTGCTTCTCATTCCCGTTTTCATGGCCGGCCTGTTCTGGGTGGGGACCACCGCCTGCGTGATCTTTTTTGTCTCAAAACGAAAGGGCGGGTTTGCCCAGCCTGACCCCTTTGTTCCTTTCGTGTCGCTGATCCGGCCGGTCTGCGGTCTGGAAAAGGATCTTCTGCCCAATCTGGCGTCTGCCTGCCGCCAGGATTACCCGGCATACGAGGTGATTTTTGCCGTTCAGCGAAAAAGTGATCCGGCACTGGCGGTCATAGAGAAAATCGTCAGGGATTCTGAACTGTTAAATACCCGGGTCGTTATCGATGAGCGGGTGATCGGGACCAACGGAAAGGTGAACAACCTGCACAATGCCAGCCGTCTGGCCCGGGGGGAGGTTCTCGTTTTCTCGGACACGGACATGTTTCTGGAACCCGATTACCTCAAAAACATTGTCGCGCCCCTGGCCGATGCGCAAACGGGCGTCTGCTGCACCATTTACCGGGCATGGAATCCGAAAAACCTCTATGAAGCCCTTGCCCTTCTCTCCTTTAACACGGATTTTATCGTCTCCATCATTTTTGCCGTGGTCACCCGGACCGCTTTGGCCTGCACCGGGGCCAACATGGCCATGCGGCGTGGCGTATTGCAGAAAATCGACGGACTGGCCCCCCTGTGCGACTTTTACGTGGAAGATTACGAACTGGGCCGCCGCGCCGTGCAGAAAGGGTATCGGATCCGTTTCATCCCCTATTCCGTCAAGATGAGCCTGGATATCCAGACGGCCGGCCAGTGGTGGCGGCACCAGGTCTGCTGGGACCAGAAAACCAGATCGGCCAACCCCTCCGGGTTCATCCTGAGCCTGTTCGTGCGCGGCCTTCCGTTTGCCTGCCTCTATGCTGCAGCCGGCGGCACTTACGGAATGGGGGTGCTCCTTTCTGCGCTGGGCCTGCGGATTTTTACCGCAATGATCAATGCGGCTTTTCTGGGCGACCTGGACGCGTTGAAATATGCCTGGCTGCTGCCCCTGCGGGATATCCTGGGCGTATTCGTCTGGCTGACGGGACTTGTAAAGAAAAAAGGGTACTGGAGAGGCAGAAGCTTTGTCCTGAAACACGGCAGAATGCTGGAAAAAGAAACATGAAACAGCTCATCATCACCGCCGACGATTTCGGATTGTGCACGGAAACCAACCAGGCCGTAATCCAGGCCTGTGAAAAAGGGGTGCTCACCTGCGCCAGCCTCATGGTCAGCGGCAGGGCGGCAAAAGAGGCCGTTTGGATGGCCAAACAAAACCCGGCCCTCAAAGTCGGCCTCCACCTGGTGCTGGCAGACGGTCTTTCCGTGCTCCCGGCACATGAAATTCCCGCACTGGTGGACACCTCAAAACAGTTTTCCCGGCACATCGTCTTAAGCGGCATCCGCCGTTTTTTTTCAAAAGAACACAAGCGCCAGATTGCCAAAGAGTGCGAGGCCCAGATCCGGTCTTTTCTGGACACGGGGCTTGAAATGGACCACCTGAACAGCCACAACCACCTGCACATCCATCCCGCCATCCTGGATATCGTGCTGCCCCTGGCCCGAAAATACGGGATCAAGGCCATACGGCTCCCCTTTCAGAAGCGCCCCCCGTTGAGAATCACCCCCTTTGTGACTGCCGCAGCCATGTCCCCCTGGGTGCGGCGGCTGCGCATCCGGCTCATCCAGGCGGGCATTACATTTAACCGGGCGATTTTCGGGCTGCATGAAACCGGCCATATGACCGAAGCGGCCTGGATGCGCATCATCCCCCGCATCGAAGACGGCCTGACAGAGGTTTATTGCCACCCGGCAATCCGCAAAACAGCGGCCCTCCGGGAGGCCATGCCGGCTTACCGAAACGAGGATGAATTTTGCGCGCTGCTCAGCCCCCGGATCCGGGAGGGGCTGGAAGATGGCCGGATCATCCGGACGACATTTACGGAAATCGGCACCCGCCCCGCCTCATCCCTTGAAAATTAAAAATTTCCTGAATCCGTAATTGAGCACCAGGGCAACGCCGATATTGACCAGAAAGGCATTGGTGGTGTGCATTCCCAGATATCGGATCATCGTCCCCATGATGGCTGTAGCGATCGCCGTGCTGGCCCCGGACACCAGATAAAACAGCCCGACTTCCACCCACCGGCGATGCCGGCCGGGTTCAAAAACCCAGGCGGCATTGATCAGGTAAGCGGTGGTGTTGGCAAACACAAACGCGACGGCATTGCACAACATCGAATGGATGGCGCGCTGCGAGTTGCTGAGATGCGCAACCGAAAGGCCCAGCAGTTTCACCACCGGATCATCGGGGTGAAGGGCCGGAAACACCTTCCATGCCAGCGTATAGAACACCAGGATCTGAACCAGCGTGGCCATCGCGCCGGAAATGCCGTACTTGAGAAACTGCACCAGCAGGGATCGCGCAGGCATCTTCATTTAAGCACATCGCCGGCCGGTGCGTCCAAATCGAACCCGGATTCAGATTTTAAACCGTTGTTCCGGAAAAATGCCTGCACGGACGAAGATCCTGTTTTCATGTCCATTCTATTGATGCCCCCTGAAAATTTAGGACCTGGCGGGTACCCTGTCAATTTCCCGCATCCCACGCAAATTCCCGCTGATAAAAAATTATATCGAATTCACCGGATAATTGTAAAAACACCGCCCAGCCGGATCAGGCGCTTTCAACCGGCGACATTGTGCGAAAATTCGCTTATCAGAAACTCACATTTTTTCTGTTGACACTGCGTTTTATTCTGTGTCACTTTGTGGCATGCCACTACGTGATATATACAGCTTGTTTATTTTGCCTGATGAAAAACACTGTTTCGAAATGCAAATGTGGTTTTCTGATGTTGGGCATAGCGATATTTCCCAGCCCCCATACATAAGCTGTTCGTAAACGGGATGCCCATGCCGGAATCCCAAACAACACCCCCAAGCAGAAATAGAAGAAAGGAGAAATTGATGCCCCGCAGTCATTCAAAAAAATTGAGGAGAATGCTTTTTGGTGTTCTCATCCTCTTGCTGTCCGCATTTCTTATGACTGGATGCGGCAGCGGGGATGATGGGGATACCGGCCCCGCCGGTCCCTCCGGTCCGGAAGGCCCTCCCGGGCCCGCCGGCCCCCCCAGCGGTGCGGTGGTTGATCTTTCCACCATGACCGTCGAACAGCAGGCCGAACTGGGCACCGTCAGCATGAAGCCCGACAGCATTTCCGTGTCGATTGACAGCCCGCCTGAAGTCACATTTGCACTTGTCGATGATCTGGGCCGCCCGGTAGACGGCCTCGATTCGATTGCCGAGAACATCTATGACAACGTCATCCGCTTTACCCTGGTCAAGCTGGTGGCGGGCAGCGATGGAAATCCCGATTCCTGGCACAGCTACATTGTCAGCAATACGGGCGAGCCCACCTATGACAGCCCCAATCACGGCGGCGTCCTGGTGGCCAATGGCGACAATACATACACCTATACCTTTGCCGCGGATGTGGGCAGTGATCCCGCCTATGATCCCACGGTCACCCACCGCCTGGCCGGCCAGATCGGCGGCGGCGACACCGGTTTTGAGCCGAGCAATTTTGTCTTTGACTTCGTGCCCGACGGAAGCCCGGTGACCCATGACCGGAATGTGGCCATGACCGCATCCTGCAACGAATGCCATGATCCGCTGGCCATCCATGGCCGCCGCACCGAGGTCGGATACTGCGTCACCTGCCACAATCCCGGACTGGCCGAAGGCGAAGGGAATCTGGCATATCTTGCCCATACCATCCACAGCGGCGGCAAATTTGAGAACATAACCGACCGTTCCGGCAACGCGCTGGATTACTCGGAGGTCACCTATCCGCAGGACCTGCGCAACTGCCGGAAGTGCCACAACGGCGATGATCAGGCCACCCCCCAGGGAAACAACTGGAAGACCGTTCAAACTGCAAGCCTGTGCTTCATGCAGTGCCACGGCGTCCCGGACCGGGTCCTGGAAAACGCTTCCTTCCACACCAACATCATCGGCAACTGCGATGCCTGCCACAACAACCAGATCGTTCCGGTACTGGATATCGACAAGATCCATACCACGGCAAACGCCACGGAAAACAACCCCGGCCTGCTCAAAGGGGAACGCAAAATCGAGTATGAAATCGACAAGGCGGTTCTCCAGGGCAACATGCTGACCATCACCTTCCGGATTCTCTCCAACGGCACGGCCATGAATTTGAAAAGCCTGCCCGCCGGCCTGAGCGGTTCGCCCAGCTTCCTGTTTGCCTATGCCCTGCCCCAGGACGGCATCAGCCAGCCGGCTGATTTCAACAACCTGGGCAGATCCGCCGGACAGCCGCAAGCCATCAGCATCGCAAACCTGGCAGATGGATCGGCCGGTAATCTGACGTTTGCCTCCGGCACCTGCACCGCCACCCTGCCCAATCCCTACCCTGCCGGCGCCTCCATGCGGACCGTCGGTCTGCAGGGCTATTATCAGCAGAACGTGGCCGGTGAAACGATCTCCCTGCACACCAAGTCCGTCGTGAAGACCGTTGCCGGAAATACCCCGCGGCGCGACATTGCGGACAGTTTCGGCTGCGGCGCCTGCCATGAGATTTTCGAAGGACATGGCGGAAACCGAGTATTTACGGCCGATGGCGGCGTTCAAATCTGCACCATGTGCCATAACCAGAACCTGACCAGTTCGGGACGCGCAAATGCGACCCCGATTGCCGGTGCCGGTCCTAATCCGATAGATTATCCCGAAGCCACCAATAACCTCAAGGACATGATCCACGGCATTCATGCGGCAGATTTCCGCGCATCTGCCTACGAGTTCGTGAGAGGCGGAAGCCACGGCGGTTTCTATGACTGGTCTGAAGTCACCTTTCCGGGAAATCTCGCCAACTGCACCAAGTGCCACCTGGATACCTCCTACCTCCCGGATGAAGTTCCTGAAAATGCGCTGATGAGCACAGACCGGATCACGGGCGTCATGAGTGGAATGGATGCGACCAGCGCCGATGTGGCGGCGGCCCGCGACACCGTGCCCAATGACACGGACTGGGTGATCACGCCGATCGCCGGCGCCTGCTACGCCTGTCATAACAGCCTTGCCGACATGAGCCACATGGAGCAGTTCGGCGGGGCCATCGACTGGAACCGGGGTTCTGTGGACACCGTCGACACCTGCGCCATCTGCCATGGACCCGGCAATATCGCCGATGTCACCAAGGCCCATGGCCTGATGGATTAACCCTCAAGGATAAGGCCGCTTAACAGCCCTGTCCGATAGATCAAAAAGCCCCCGCTCCGGCGGGGGCTTTTTGTCTTTTCAGCATTCAATGATTTTTCAAGCATCATGTGATATAAAAGAAAAATCTGCTTATCCATTAAACTCCAGCAGCATTTTTGTTTTTTTATTTTCTCCCCCCTTTCGTCAAAAGGGGGGGCCGGGGGGGATTTAAAATTTCGGTGCGTCAAAATTCATTGAAATCCCCCTAAATCCCCCTTTTCCAAAGGGGGACTTTTGTGCCCCGATTTCAAAGAGAGTATAATTGCCAATTTACTGGAGTTATCCAAATAACCAGGAAGAAAAGAAATTTTGAAACCAGATTCAGCAAGATTTATGAAAACATCAATCATGATGGCCGCAGCGGCGGCTTTTGCCGTCCTGTTGACCGCCGGATGCAGCGGGGGCGGTGGCGGTGGGTCAGACAGCGAAAATCCCCCTGTTGCCAAAAATGCCGTTCTTTCCGGCAGGGTGATAAACAACCATCCCGATGAGGATGCAGCCCGCCGGGCGATTGCCGGGGCCACGGTGGTCCTGGTCGACGCCGCTGATATCGAGACAGCCGATTCCGTTTCCCCCGTCGAGGATCTGGCCAAAGCAGACAATGGATATCCTTCCGCTGTCACCGATGCAAATGGATATTATCAATTTACACCCGATGATTTTTCCGGTGCTTATCCCGCAAACGACGCCTATTTCCTCTTTGTCGATCCGCCGGCAAAATCTAATGATCTGCTTCCGGGCGGAGATGCATCGGGGGCGAGCCTTGTCCTGGGAAAATCCGCGATTAAAAAGGACATCATCCTCTCAGACACCAGCGGCACCGATGCCGCTTACGTCGGCAGCACGGTCTGCCTGATCTGTCACCCGCAGAAAGCATCGATAAAACACACGCTTCATTTTACGGGCATTCGAAAAATCGGGCCGTCAGGCACCGTTACCAATGATGCCATGGATTTAGACGATGCATCCGTCTACGATTTATCCGCCAACAATGATGAAATGCTGAGCCACTTTACCGATCCGGCCACACCGTACACGTTTGCCGACGATGCCGAAAAATCCTTCTGGCTGGGAAAAGATGCCGATGGTCTGTATTTTCAGCTGACCTCAGACACCAGTCCCCGATTTTACATCAAATACAGCTACGGGGGCGAGACGGGCCTCTGGCGCGGACTTTTCATGACCACGGTATATGCCGGTGACGGGACATATGCCCCGGATCACGGGAGGGCCGGCACCGATTACGCATACTATGTGATGGCCCCCATCCAGTACAACGAGGACCCGGATTCGATCAACGGTGAAAAATTCGTCACCTACCATGCCGAACAATGGGATTTTTCCGGAACGGAGAACAACGGCTTTACGGCAGACCCGGAGCTTTTCTCCTTTGATCTGGCCTGCGCGGCCTGCCATGGCGCCACCCATATCAAAACCATCCATCTCGAACCCGTCGGCGCAAAGAAAAACAGCCGTGTATCCGAAGGACGACAACGGGTACGACATTGACGGCACCCGATCTGAAATCAATGTCGGCTGCGAAAAATGTCACGGACCCGGGTCCAACCATCTGGCCGCGGGAGGAAAGGGGCGCATGATCATCTCCCCGTCAAAGCTTCCCCCGGGCAGATTGAACATGATCTGCGGGACCTGCCATATCAGGGGACAAAATTACACGGACATCGGGGGGGGAGTCCCCTTGATGGCAGACGGGCGGGGAAACTATGAAACCTTTCTCCCCGGCATGAGCCCCGCCCGGTTTTTCGGAACAGGGGATGAAACGGGCAAAAACATCGCCCCCTTCGGGACCATGGAGATCGCCTCCCTCACCGGCCAGGGGTATCTCGAACCGGCAAATTTCGAGACAGATCCCGAGGCGAGCTGGATGGATACGCTCTTTGGTGCGGTGGTCAACCATTCAAAAGACCATCAGCAGCATTACCCGGATCTGGTTCGCACGGCAAAATTTAAAAACCCAAGTCAGCTTTTAACCTGCATGAGCTGCCACGACGCACATGGTTCGGAAAATGCGCACATGCTGACATACAGCGCGGAGAATAATGCCGCCTGCCTTGGCTGCCATTCCGGCCCCGGCCGGGTTTTTCCGAATATCGAAGAAGGGACCATCACCCGGCTGAAAAATAAAAAAGCCACGGCCCAGGACACTTCAGTTATCGCAAGCGATGTCGAGGCGCATCTGTTTGATAAAACCGGCAGCCAGCAGATGGCGCCCTATGATCCCGAAGGAACGGGGATGGGAAAATGCATTCTCTGCCACATGCCCAAAACCGCCCGATCGGCCGACTGGCATGATGCCCTGACCACCCAGTTGGGCCAATACCGGCATGGCGATATCAGCGCCCACACATTCGATGCCATGGCCACAGAATCCGTCAATGCCATGGCATCGGCCCGGGGCATAACCGATACCACCCCGGCCGGCATCAGCCATGAATGCGGGGATTGCCATGCGTTTGCCGGGTTGAATTAATAAATGGAGGCTCACGCCCTGATCTATGATGATCAAAAAAATCTGTAAAAGATTTGATCACGGACCAGGGTGTGACGCCTATGGTCTCCTTCAAAAGCATACCCGGTGTATTGAAGCCGGAAGAAGACTCCTCACAAATCCAGTATCAATGCCCTATTCGCGATTGTCATCTTATCCGGATCTGTTCCGGGCCTTACTGCCCCTGCTGCCGGGCCCACTCGGGGAAGGATTTTATATCCTGAACATAATCATTTAGCATGATCGATATCGTGTCATCGGAAGACGCCCAGTTGGCGGCATTAACGACCTGGGGGTGATTGTAATCACCCCGTGGAATCGACAAAATCTGTATGGTATCATCCGGAGGGTTAGCGCCGGGGATATAGAGGTCAACGCCGCTCAGGAACATAAGCGTATCGAAGGGGGAGAGCATCATACTGATGTCGCTCACCCCATCCACCCCTTTGTCAAAAACAAGCATTGCGTTGATCAGCTGGTTAACCGGGCAGGTGGCGGCATTCACCACATCAACGCCGTTTATGAATACCGCATCATTCTGGGCGCCCTGATCACCCCATAATTCCTTATATCTCTGGAGAATCACATTGCTGTGGTTGTCACCGGTATCCAGCAGGGCACTGACGCCCTGGCCCCGAGGTGACGAGAGCAGGCGGATCAGATGATCACTCCGGATAAACGGCTCGAAATAGAAATGGTGGGTGTAGGCTGCGTCGCCCTCCTGTATGACGGCAAACTCATAAGACTCTCCTCCAGTTACCTCGATGGGGCCAAATGATCCATCAAAACCAAGCGCGCAGTTCACCATCGGCTTCTTTTTGAACCTTGCGCCGGTAGCGGCATCGACCTTCCAGATCTCCAATCTCGCATTCGGCAGCCCGATATTTAGCGGATAGTAGACCACCCTTCCGGCAAGCCTGACCTCATCCGGAGGATCGGGGATGATATCGCTGATCATCGGCTCATTCCCGGTGAAAAACCGGTACATCTCGACAAACGATTGCGCCGAAGTGGCCACTTGAACATGGGTCTGACCGGGAATTGTGACGTTGGTTGCCCCGACGATTTCACGACCAGGGAGGCCATATCCCGCCCATATCGCCAAAGTGGGGACGCCTCCCGGAGGCGCTGGCGCTGTGCGGCCGTCAATATTCACATAGTGGGCGATATTTGCCGCGCGATCGGGATAGGCCAGGTATCCCTGCAGTATCGTGGTTCCAAGGGAATGCCCGAGAATGTCGACACGGTCAAACCCGGTCTTTTCCTTTACGGCAGCGACCAGCGCATCGATACCGGCGAATACGTCATCCATCGTGTTTACGGTAAATGTGGAATCGTAGTCGTATGCAAATATGTATTCGGCCGGATAGAAATTGCTGGAAAACCGCATCGCCTGAGACCCGAATTGCGCCCCGGAACCCGAATAGCCGTGGACAAAGATCATCGGCCGCAATCCGTGATCCGGCTGTGGGACGACGATCCCGCCCCCCGTGGATGAAGAAGCAAAGCCCGTAACCATAAGCACCAGAATGCCGATAATATATAATGCTCTTTTCATTTGCCGCCCTCCTTTGAGTAATGGATTCAGTCTGTCTCGATAAAAACCGGGTTTGACCAGGCAAACGTATATTCCGCATTGATGGTATTAAATGCAGTTACCTCGATGCGGTAATAACCGTTGGCGCTCACCTCTTCATCGAAAATGGTGTTTTCACAGGCTGGCGCCATGGGGCTGAATGTCTTCCAACTCTGGCCGTTTTTATAAATCTCGATCTTGACCAGCAACGCTGCGGAGTCATCGGAATTGACGGACATGTCAAGAACAGCGGCGCCCTTTGTTATGAACGCGGTATCTCCCATCTTTTCACCATTTACTTCAAAATTCAGGGAAGGCCCTGTTGTCGCAAAGCTCCTGCCGGCCTTAACCGCCTTGTAAAATTCTTTCGGGGTCAGCGCTTTGACATACAAACCATTTTTAGCGATGCCGACATTCGAATCCGAAGCCCCTGTATTGTGGGCGTCGCTGTCGGCCATGCCGAAAATCGGATGATCGATTTCGCCGTTGACATATGCCATCAGCAGATCGTCCCAAGAGTTCAAAGGCGCTTCGGGGGCCCCGACCCACTGACCGACCCCGGTAAAGCCCTGAGTTGCATAGTACAAAGCGTTTCTCAGGGGCATGGGGGGGAAACCGGGAAGCGCAACGATCATGTTCGCGTCACGCTCGCCGTAAATGGCGAAATTGTTGAGCGTCATCCCGAATTGCCAGGCCTCCTGACCGAAGATGCCCAGCATGTTGGCATAGCTGATGACATCTTCGACATGGCTTTGGTTGTAAAGTTCGATGCAGTTGACGCCGTAATCAAGGCGGGTGGAACCGGTGGTGTGATTATGTATAGCAATGCCGCCTTTAGAATGGATGTAGTCGACCCACTTGGTAATATTTTCGGGATATACCGGGCCGGTACCCGCCGGGTTGGGTGGGGAAATCCAAATTTCATCGGGGCTGAGTTCCGCGTCCGGGTCCACAAACGGACTGTTGACTCCCCAGGCAAGGACATGGGTCCGGTTCAGCAGACCATCGCTGCCGGTAATCTCAAAGCCGGGAAGCGCCAGAAAAGTCTCATCCGAGACAGCCGCGGTTTCAGCGATCAGCGAATCCCATTCTTCCTTTGTCAACTGAGGGCAGTGATCTGTGACAATGACCGCACTCAGTCCCCTGCTGAGGGCAGTGGCCTTGATATCACTGACATTGCCGGAACCATCTGAGCGAATCGTGTGCATGTGGCCATCAAAATACACGAGAAGATCGGCTTGACCTGCACAGGCCGGTCCGCTCATGGCCACAATAAGAGTGGCAAGCACAATAATAAACCCGGCAAAATCCCTGCTTTTCAATAAACGGTTCGCATTCATGATGGTCCTCCTTTACATTATAGATGAAGAAAAATGTCCCCCGCGGACCCGATAAAACGGTTTGAAACTGAGATTTAAACGACCTGGGAATTTCGGGGATCGATGTTTGAATCAGGAGAAGGATAGAAGGAGAGAAAGTGGTTCCCAAGTCAGTATAAAGAACAAAAAAAAGCCGGACTACCCTTGAAGAAATGGCAGTCCGGCCATCTTTTAACAGGAATGAAGGAATATCACTGCCCAAAAGACCCGAGACTTTCCGCCCCAATTTCACAATTGGTTTGGCTTTTTCACTAAATTTATCATAACAAGATAAATTTATATGTCAAATACATGTTGACCGCCCTATCTCTCAACTCCCGTCAAGTCTGCATTCAATTCAATCATCAATTGACCATTCGAACAAAAATTAACAGATCAGACCTGAACTATCCTGTTTTATAATTCTTGAAAGATTGCTTTAACCCATATAATTTATATTTTCAGTCAGATGACGAAGTATAAAGGTGAAAAGTGGTTAACGGTCCAAAATACCCTATTGATGGCGAAAAATCCCGGGAACAGCTGATGGCGGAATTGGTCCAAATCCGCGCCCAACTCGCCGCTGAAAAATCAAAAAGCGCAGCCGATGCCGCCGTCCGGGAGTTCGACCAGCATCTGCTGCAGGATAATCATGAGGTGACAAGCAGCATATGCAGGGCAGCGCCCATCGGAATCGGCCTGGTGAGCAACCGGACGATTCTGGATGTGAATGACAAATTCTGCGAAATCACCGGTTATTCCAGGGATGAACTCACCGGAAAAAATGCACGGATGCTCTACCCCTCTGAAAAAGAGTTTCAATATGTGGGCAGTGAAAAATATCGCCAGATCGCCAAAAAGGGAACGGGGACCGTGGAAACCCGGTTAAAATGCAAGGACGGCAGGATCATCGATGTCCTTATGGGGTCAGCGCCCCTGGATTTAAACGATCTTACGGCGGGTGCCACTTTTACCGTTCTGGATATCACCGAGCGCAAGAAATGGGAAGACGCCCTGCGGGAAAGTGAAAAGCGATACCGGAGCCTTTTTTACAACAACCATGCAATCATGCTGTTGATTGATCCGGTGACGGAAAAGATCGTCAATGCCAATGATGCGGCATGCGAATATTACGGTTATACGCGGGAAGAAATCACCGGCCTGAAGGTTTCGGATATCAATATGCTCCCGGCCGATCAGATTCATCTGGTCATCCAATTGGCCCAGGCTCAGGAACGCCGGCGGTTCTTCTTCAAGCACCGCCTTTCTGATGGCCGGATCCGCGATGTAGAGGTGCACACGGCCCCATTTTTCATGGATGGCCAAGCGCTGCTGCTCTCCATCATTCATGACATCACCGAACGCAAGACAGCAGAAGAAACACTCCGGGAAAGCGAGGCTAAGAACAGAAGCATTTTCCAGGGGGCGCCC
Organism: uncultured delta proteobacterium; assembly: GCA_963826785.1. Classification (GTDB taxonomy): domain Bacteria; phylum Desulfobacterota; class Desulfobacteria; order Desulfobacterales; family Desulfosalsimonadaceae; genus CAWGYD01. The sequence goes on along the minus strand of CAWGYD010000001.1, from coordinate 300,145 downwards.
ATCGGCATCGGCGTTTTGAACAATCGGATTTTTGTGGAGGTGAACGACCAGGTTTGCGAAATCACGGGGTATGCCACAGATGAACTCATCGGTAAAGATGTACGAATGGTCTATCTATCCGATGATGAATATGAATATGTCGGCAGCGAGAAAAAACGGCAGATTGCAAAACGCGGAGTCGGCTTCGTCGAAACCCGTTTGAAGCGCAAGGACGGCCGGGTCATTGATGTACTGGTCAGTTCGACCCCGTTTGATCAGGATGATCAATTCAGCAGTTCAACATTTACGGTAATGGATATTACCGACCGCAAGCGGGCCGAGGAAAAACTGCTTCGGCTCAACGAAACCCTGGAACACCAGGTGGCGGAGCGCACCGGCCTTGCCGAAGCACGCGCGAAACAGCTTCAAAAACTGGCGGTGGACCTGATTGAGGCAGAAGAACGCGAACGCCGGCGGATTGCCGATCTCTTGCATGATGATCTTCAGCAGATGATCGCCAGCGCCCGGATGCAGGTGCAGTCCGCCATTCAAAAGGAAGACCCGATCCCCGTATTGAAAAATGTGGATCGACTGCTGGGAGATTCGATTGAGAAATCCCGCCGCCTGTCTCACGAATTGAGCCCACCGGTGCTGTATCAGTTTGGCCTGGCCGCTGCACTGAACTGGCTGGTTCGGCATATGGATGAACAATTCGGCCTTAAGGTTCAGCTGGATGCGGAAATCGCTCAGACAATTGAAGATGCGGCTCTCCGGGTATTTCTTTTCCACGCCACCCAGGAACTTCTGTTTAACTGCGTCAAATATGCCGGAGTAAAGCGTGTCGGCGTCTACCTGTACGGCACCGATCTCAGTCTTACCCTCTGCGTCCGGGATCATGGCAAGGGGTTTGATCCTGAAATTCTGAACGCCTCCATACCCAAACTCGGGCTGGGTCTGACAAGCCTGCAGGAGCGCACCCATGCTTTAGGCGGGAAAATGGTCATCGAGAGCGCTCCGGGGCAGGGCAGCCGGTTTACCCTCACCATCCCCATCAGATTGCCCGAGGCCAGGAAACCGGAAGGGCGCCTGCAAACAGTTGAACGGCAGATTGATTTTCACGAAAATCAACCTGCCGTTCCGGATTCCAAAATCATAAGAGTGCTGTTTGCTGACGATCACAAGGTTCTTAGACAGGGCCTGATAGGGTTGGTAACAAACCTTCCCGATATCGAGGTGGTGGGAGAAGCGGCCAACGGGGAAGAGGCCCTGGAAAGGGCCCGCCAGCTCCGACCGGATTTGGTGGTAATGGACATTTCCATGCCCAGAATGGACGGGATTGAATCAACCCGGCTGATCAAGGCCGAAATGCCCGAGATTCGGGTGATCGGCCTTTCGATGTTTGATGATGCGGATGCCGCCCGAAAGATGCGCAAGGCAGGGGCCGAGGCATTTGTCAGTAAAAGTGAATCTTCCGATGAATTAGTCAAGGCAATATATGGAATTTACACCCCCGGAAAAAATGAGCAGTAAGAAACCCGGGAACGCCTTTTGAGTCTTCAAATGCCTGCCGCGCGCGAACTGCCGTCGGGATACCAAAGGCCCAGCGAACGCCCGGCCACCCCAGCACGGACCCATCCAATAAAAAAAGGGGGATACTTCCGAACGTGGAGTATCCCCCTTTGGGGTTTTTTCGGCCTGCGACCCGGGTGGATTTGCAGGTGATATGCGGCTTATCTCTGGGCGGATCGGGGTGCCTTGCCGGCCAGTGGATTGTAAATTTTCATAATGGCAAATTTCATGACATCGACGGTTTTCATGTCGCAGATGAAATCAAAAACGGTATTTTCCGCCGCCTCGGGAAGAACGCATGCATTGCCGGCGTCAAACACCATGTCCGGGAATCCTTTGGCCAGCTTTTTCTGCTCCTTGTCGGACACCTTGACCCGGATCATCTTTTTGCCGTCGACTTCCGTGATGTCCCCGGCAAGGCCTGCACTGGTAATCTTTTGAATCTTTTGGTCATCCAACATAATATGAATACAATAATCCGCCACGGGTCTCCTCCTGAAGATAAAGGTTACGTAAAAGATCTGATTGACGATCAGGTCGTATCTCAGAAATCGAAATACAAGTCAAGCGGTAAAAAAACCCCTTCAAGTGACCTGGATGCGCCGGGTGATTTCGGCTGATCGGCTGACTTGTGCGGGTTCAATTTGCCAGCTTCTTTATCCTGCGTTTCTGATCCGCTATGCGCGGGCGCCATTTTTCATCCGAATCCAGATAAATCGATGCCATCTCATTGAAATTTTCAGCCTGCGCCCTGTTTCCTTTCATCAGCCAGGCTTCGGACAGATAATAGTAGTTCTGGCCGTTTAGCGGATCAATCGCCACTGCTTTTTCAAGCAAACGGATGGCGCTGTCCGCCTGACGGGTCCCGATAAGCGACTGGGCCTGCTGGGTCAGTTGGAGCGAAGCCGTCATTCTGGGTTGTTGTACTCGGGGTTTGGGTTCGGCCTCGGGCTCGGCCCGGGGTTGCTCCGCCGGGGATGGCTGTTGCGTTGCAGGCTTACGGGCAGCCTCACCTGCCGGTGCGGGCAGCCGAACGGAATCCCGGGAGGGCGCAATCACTCTGGGTGCACAGGAAACCAGGGCCAGCACCAGGGCGGCAATGAAAACCATAGAAGCATTACGGATTGAAAACATCTTTAAACCCATCGATCACCTGCTTGAAAGGATTGTGCGTCCGGTGTTCCGAACAAAACGCATTGGGGGCATGGCCGGTCAGGAAAAACTCTTTCACCGGGTCCGGGCACCGGTTCTCCACGGCAAGCATGCCGCTTTTCGGGCAAATAACGTTCTCGGTTACTCCCGGAGGCATGGTAAAAGAATTCCCGCTGACATACTGGGGCAGCTGCGACATCAGGTCGGCCCAGATGGGAAGCGCCGCCCTGGCGCCGGAAGCGGAAATGGATGCGCCGTTGTCGAATCCGACCCATACCAGCGCAAGGACATCCGGCGTAAACCCGATAAACCAGGCATCCCGATTGTCGTTGGAGGTGCCGGTTTTCCCGCAGACCGGGTACGTGATCCCCATTTTCTTCAAGGAAACTGCGGTCCCCTCGTTCACCACGCTTTGCAGCATGGAATTGATGAGAAACGCCTTTTCCGGGGAGACCGCACGCGCAGTCTGCGTGTGGCGCCTCTGCAGCAGCTGGTTTTTCTCGTCTGCGACTTCCTTCAAGGAGAGCGGAAACGGCAGAATACCGTTTGCCGCAAACGGACAATACGCCCGGGCCAGTTCAAGCGGGATCACCGGCATCGCCCCCAGGGCAATGGAGGGGTATATGGTTGTAAATGTCGAAAACCCGAACGCTTTGGAGGTCTCTCGGATTTTGTCCATACCGGTGTGCATGGCCAGGTCAACGGTGGGCACATTGATGGATTTGGCCAGCGCCGTTCTCATCCGGACATGCGTTTGGGGAAATTCGGAACTGTTCTTCGGTGTCCATACCGTCCCGTCAATGTCATAGGTCTTTTCAATATTCGACAACAGGGAAGCCGGCGTGTACTGATCGAGGCCTGCGGTGTACACAAACGGCTTAAAGGCGCTTCCGGGCTGACGGCGCGCATGAACGGCGCGGTTGAACTGGCTGATGCTGTAATCTCTTCCGCCCGCCATGGCCAGAATGTTGCCGGTCTGCGGCTGCATCACGATGACAACCCCCTGGAGACGGGATTCTGGATTTGAATTATTTTTCAGCCCGGGGTTCGCCCCTTCCAGCCGGGAGAGTCCCTTTTCGAGGGCTTTTTCCGCGGCATTCTGAACCTCGGTATCCAATGTCGTGTATATTGAAAGTCCCAAACTGGATAAATCATTTGCGGAATACAGGGTTTTGAGCTGTTCCGTCAGGTAATCCATGAAATAACGGGCTTTTTTCCCATATGCCTGATATCCCGCCGGCGCCAGCGGGGCTTTCGTGGATTGACGAAGCTGCTTTTCATCTATCCACCCGTTCTTGCACATGGCCGCAAGAACCTGGTTGCGCCGGATTTTGCACCGGTTTGCATCCTTATACGGTGAATACCGGTTGGGCCCCCGGATCAGACCGGCGATGGCGGCTGCTTCTGCAACCGATAAATCCGATACCGGTTTGTCAAAATAGAAAAAGGAAGCCTCCCCGATGCCGCTTATCGCGGAGCTTCCCTTCTGCCCCAGGTATATTTCATTGAGATAAATTTCTAAAATTTCATCTTTTTCATACATGTACTCCATGATGAGGGACATGCAGAGTTCTTTTAGCTTGCGGCTGTAGGACCTTTCCGGCGTCAGGAAATAGCTTTTGATCAGCTGCTGGGATATGGTCGATCCGCCCTGCCTGATGGACGCATGGCGCAGGTTGACGTAAATCGCGCGTAAAATGCCGCGATAATCCATCCCCTGGTGTGAATAGAAATGAGCGTCTTCGGCGGCCAGCACCGCATGGATCACATGCTTGGGGACCTGGTCGATGGAAATCAACTGGCGCCGCTCCCGTTCCGGTCCGAAAAAAAGCATGATTTCTTCGGGTTCGAGCTCCAGCAGGCCGATGGGGGTGCCGTCGGAATTCTTTGTGATCGATACGATCTGATCGTTTTGAAACACAAGCCGCACCGGAAAACCTTTTTCATTCTGCTCCGGTGTTTTCAGGTCATGCAGGTAAACGGTGAGCGCTTTTTTATCACAGGCGTATTCGCCCTTTTTTTCCGGTGCGCGCAAGACCTTATGGTACCCCAGGCGAGCCAGCTTGTCCAAAATCGCAGACAATTTGAATTGCTGCCCCGGGTACAGCAAAAGGGTGTCGGAATAGACCCTGGAGGGAAGGCTCCATCTCCTGGCCGAGAAACGTTTGTCGATTTGCCGGGAAATCGCGTAGCCATATACGGCCATAAAGACGGCAGCTGTGATCAATGCGGCCAAACCGGACAAAAGCAGGAATTTTAAAAAACGATTCTTGGCGCGTTTCGATTTCTTCATTATTTTAAAGGGATATTTCCCCGGCCTTTCATGATTTTCGATCAATGTATTCCATCATCCGGATGAACAGGGGTTCTTGCGCAGCATCTTTTATGCCACGCAACCTTATCGGATGATACCTGAGAACCTAACCCATTAACAGGATTTTCAAAAACCGTTACGACAGGACGGGCGATGGATGAGTTGGAGATATACAGGCGGATACAATAATACACAACAAACGAAATTATGGTCTACTATTATAGACGAATCCCGGGCCAAAAATTTGGCGGCCACATAGAAAAGTCCCCCGCTGCCCTGCTACAGGTAGAAAAAATAGGTCATTGCCACCAGGATACCGATATAGATGATGGCCAGGCTGCCCCCGATTTTGACGTAGTCCCGGGTCCGATACCCTCCGGGCCCCATATACAGGGCGTTCACCTGATGGGTGGGCAGGAGGAAGGAGTTTGAAACCCCCAGACCCACCACGATTGCCGCAACGCGGGGATCGACTCCGATCTGGTGGGCCATGGAAATGCCCAGGGGGACGAGCAGGGTGCAGGCGCCGACATTTGAAATCACCATGGTGAAGCCGCAGCTCAGAACAGCCAGGACGAGCAGGAGCAGCAGCGGCGACATGAGGGTGCCGAGGCCGGTGACCATCCCCCTGGCGATCCATTCAGCCGTTCCGGTCTGATCCATGGCCATTCCCAGCGGGATGAGGCCGCCCAGCAGAAACACCGTCCGCCAGTCCACCGCGTGGTAGGCTTCATTGATGGTGATGACCCGCGTCAGGACCATGCCGATGGCGCCGATCATCAGGCAGACGGACAGGGGAATGGGGTTGTAAGGGCGGCTCTGAAAATAGAAACTGGAAAGGATCATCAGAAAAAGCGCCATTGAGAAACAAGCCAGTGCCCAGCCCGATTTTTCAGGTTTGTGAAACTCCTTTTCAAAGGGGGTGATGATGATCAGGTTCTGGTGAAGGTCCTCCAGGGCGTGAAATTGCTCCCAGGTGCCGTGCATGAGAATCGCGTCGCCGGATTGCAGGGGGCGGTCCGCCAGCTGGCGATAATAAATCGTGCCGGACTGGAGAATGGCCAGAGGATTTACGCCGAATGTCTCCCGAAAGCCGATTTCCTTGATGGTTTTGCCGATCAGACCGGACCGGGGGGACACCACCCCCTCGACCACCCCCGCCAGGGAAGGATTGAACATGCTGTCCTTGAAGCAGTCCGGCGCTTCCTTCAGGATCAGCCCGTAATCCCTGACAAATTCTTCTATGGCGCTTGCGGGGCCGTAGGCGCACAGGACATGGCCGGGCCGGATCGTCGTATCCGGAAGAGGGGCGATTTTGCAGGAGCCGTTTGACTCGGCCGAGGCCACGATGTTCACCATGAAACGCCGGCGGATCGTGACCACTGACTGGGGAAGGGGCCCCGGCCGGTAATCCTTGGGTATGCCGATCTCAAAGGGGCCCTTGATCAATGGATAAGCGCCCAGGATTCCTTCTTGCAGGTGACCGGCCCCGCCGTTTTCCATATTGGAGAGGTTTTTAGACTGGGCGGCAAGCATGCGCATCCCCATGGTGGACAGAAATGAGATGCCCCCAACCACCAGAACGAGCCCGATGGGTGTCAGTTCCAGGAAACTGAATTTGGGCATGCCCGGCGGCAGAAGGTCATTGAGCAGGATCAGCGGACTTGTCCCGATCATGGTCAGTGTGCCGCCGAGAATCGCCGCCATGCCGATGGGCATGAGCACCCGGGAAATGGGGATTTTCAAGCGGTAGGACGTGGCCAGCCGGATGGCGGGCAGAAAGAGGACGGCGGCGCCCGTATTCTGCATGACACTGGAAATCAGGGCAATGAGCCCGGAAAACAGCACCGTCAACCGGCGTGAACTGTTGCCGACGTAATTCAGCATGGGCTGAATCATGCGATTGACCAGCCCCGCCCGGTTCAATCCATAGCTGATGATCATCACCCCGATGATGGCCATCACGGCATTGCTGCTGATGCCGGTAAACGTGTCCTGCGCGTTGAGCAGGCCCAGTTCGGGAAGAAGCACCATCATCGCGATGGCGACGACATCCACGCGCACCCACTCCACAATGAACAGAAATACGGCGGCGGCGACCACCGCCAGCATCAGCAGCTTGGTCCTGAAATGGGTGTCCACCTCAAACGGGAGACTGATGATGCCCATATCCTGGATCCCGCTGCCGTTCGCAGTTGTCAGTTCTCCGTAGACATCCATCCAGAAATGGTGCTTTCCGGCATGGGTCCGCGGATTGACCTGATATGAAACCGGTGCTGTCAGGGGCGCGGTGCCGGCTCCGGGGGGGGCCTTGAATTTCACCAGGATATGATGACGCGGCCTTTGAGGATGGACTTTGTCGATAAACGTGATTCCGCTTTCATCCGGCGATGCGACCCAGATGACCAGGGGAAACGCCGCTTCACGATTCCACTCAACCCCTTTTTCCGATGCATTCGCAGGATGCTTCAGGCGGGCCTCGAGTTTGAAGGTGCCGGTTTCTCCAGCAACCAGGGTTTCAAGCGGCTTTTCCATCCGCACGGTAATATAGCGGGGGGAACGGGAGGGCGAATTCGCGGAGATGGCAACCGGCTGCGGCACAAAACGCGACGGAAGGGCATGGGCTTCTTCAATTTTAAGACTGGAAAAAAAAGGATTGAAAATGAAAACGGCGGCGGCGGCCAAACACACAAACCCAAGAAGCGATCCGGCATCTCTCACGCGCGCTGATCCCCCCGGCACCGGAATGAAAATCCCCGATAAGTCATTGTTCCGGCCCCCCTCCCCTTATTCGAAAAAAGATTTATCCGTTCGGGTGTCCGATCAACTGTTCAGCCCTTATATATGATGGGAAAAATTATGAAATAATGCAACCCCCTTTCAAAGGGTCTACCGTCAAGGCGCGAAAAGGGCCAATCCGTTTACCTGTTCAACCGGCGAGCAGCGCAGCCGGGGATGATGGATCGGCGCCAGAGCAAACGATGCGGGTTGCTGGGGAGAGATCGCTATTCCCCCATGAATTCCCCGGCTTTAAATTCTCCTGCTTTTTGGGTCCCGTCGGTGAATGTGGCCATCCCCTTGCCATGGGCCTCGCCTGATTTCCACTCGCCTTCGAACGTGGAGCCGTCGGCATAGGTGGCTTTTCCATGCCCGTTGGGCCGGCCGTCTTGCCACTGGCCGTCATATCTGCTGCCGTCGGGGTATATCGCAATGCCGCGGCCGGCCGGTTTTCCCTCTTTCCAATCGCCTTCGTAGCTGCTGCCGTCGGGATAGGTCTCAATGCCGTGCCCGTGCTTGGCGTTTTCTTTCCATTGTCCGGTGTATTTTTTCCCTTCGGGCCATGTCATGACGCCCTGTCCCTGCCGGACATTATCCTCCCACCCGCCTTCATACCGGCTGCCGTCGGGACCGGTCTCAATGCCTTGTCCCCGGCGGGTCCCGTTTTCCCATTGGCCGGAATAGCGCTTTCCGTCAGGCCAGGTCATGATCCCCTGCCCCTGCCGGATATTTTGCTCCCACCGGCCTTCGTAACGGCTGCCGTCAGGATAGGTCTCAAGCCCCCGGCCGTGCTTTGCCCCGCTTTTCCATTGCCCGCTGTAGCGCACATGGTCGGCAAATGTGGCCGTGCCCTCACCGTCAGGGCGGCCGGCAACCACCCGGCCTTCATATTCGGTTCCGTCCGGAAAGGTCAGCCTTCCCTGCCCCTTCGGCATGCCATCCGTAAATTGGCCGTAAAATACCCGGCCATCGGGATAAATCGCTTTTCCCTCGCCCGAAGCGCTGCCGCTTTCAAATTCACAGACATAGACCCTGCCATCCGGAAAAACCAGGATGCCGTGGCCCTGGAATTTCCCGTCCCGGAATCCGCCGGCATAATTCTTCCCATCCGGAAAAAACAATGACCCGAGACCCGCAATTTTGCCGTTTGCCCATTGGCCATTGTACCGGCGGCCATCGGGAAAGGTCATCGCGCCCTGTCCATGGGGGATGCCCTCCACGCAGTCTCCGGTATACATGCTGCCGTCAGGCCAGGTCCGCTTGCAGAGCCCGTCCTGAACTTCGGGTGCCGGTTGGGTTTCAACCGGCGGATTTTTCTCTTGGGCATGCGCGGACTGTTCCGGTGCGGGGACGGGTTCAACCCGGACCGGTATTTCAGGGTTGACGATGGCTGCAGGGGGGATTGTCTTCTCCTGAACAGGGGCGGATTTGCAGCCCGGTTGAATGAGGCATAACAGAGACAGCAGAAGCGGGGTCGCCAATCTTTTCATCAAAAAACAATTCCTTTTCCTGGATCACGACGAACACGGCCGGTTTCAGGCATTCTTAAGATTAAGCGCTGGGAAAAACATCATAATTTTAATTTCACTGCTTTTATCGGCAAGTGAAATCTTTTTAATTGAAACCGCTATCACATTGTGGTACGAAATGCTATGTTTTTTTGTGAAAACAGTGTTTACGGGCGTTACCAGCGATACGGGAGAGCAGAGAAAAATGCGGCCGGTCCGGGAAACGTCAAAACAATATCAAAAAATAATGTATGAGAAACATAGCCATAATTCTTCTGATCGCCTTTTTGTATTTTTGCGGCTGCCGGTCCCTGCCCGGGGAAAAAGAAGCAGAAAAGATCAACCCCCGGACGGATACCCGCGTTGTCGATGAGAATACGAACATACACTATACCGGACGATTCTGCAGCGAGTGCCACGAAAAGACCCCGGTTGAAGGCGGCGATCCCTTCCTGAAATTCAATGGCGATTACCAGCTGTTGTGCCGGTGCCATCACGGCATGTCACCCGGCTATTGCCATCCACTGGACATTGTGCAGGCGTCTGTCGAAAAAATAAAAATATCGGATGGATTTCCCAGAAAAGACGGTCAGTTCACCTGCAATACCTGCCATGATGTCTACCGTCAATGCCAGAAGCGCCTGTTTGAACGGCAGTCATTGCGGGGGGCGCCCTACCCCCGGAAAACGGATTTCTGTTACCAGTGCCATGACCGTACGGATTACCAGAAATTAAACGCGCATCACCAGATAGCGGCCAACGGCGAACTGAACACCCGGATGTGCCTTTATTGCCATGCGAAAAAGCCGGATGAAAAAAATGCGACCTACAAGGAAGTCACCTTCATCGGGGATATCAAGACCCTGTGCAGGCGGTGCCACCAGATTAACGGGAATCACTCCGGCAACTTCGACCACACGGCGGTCAAACCGTCGGCCGAAGCGCTCAAGCGGATGGACGCCATGAAAGCGCAATATGACATCATCCTTCCGCTGACCAAAGACGGCAAGATGACCTGCATCACCTGTCACAATCCCCATCAGAAAGGGGTCATTGCCGCGGACAAGCCTTCGGCCAAAGGGGCGGACAGCAAGTTCCGGCACCGGCTGCCGGGCAAATTGTGCATCGCATGTCACCAGATGTAATTCAAGCGAGGGAACTGAACCATTGAAACGGGTATATCTCCTGATTGCAGTATTGTCGCTTGGGGTTCTGGGGACCGGTTTATCCGGTTTTTCGAACGCCCGGGCCGCCGACAAGGAAAACTGCCTCATGTGCCATAAATATCCGTTCATGGGCAGAATCGGCGAAGACGGATTGGTGCGGAATTATCAGGTGGATGAGCATATTTTTTTAAACAGCCTGCACGGAGAAGTGGAGTGCCGGGGATGCCATACCTACATCAGGAAATTTCCCCATGACCCGGTGACGGAAAAAGTCAATTGCGCCAATGAATGCCACATCAAGCCGCCCTTTGCGGAAAAAAACTTTTCGCATCAGAAGATCATCGATGTGTTCAATACCAGCGTGCACGCGATTAAACCGGATGATTCGCCGCTGATGAAGCAATCCAAGCCGGATTGCAAGTACTGCCATTTGAATCCGCTGTATAAACGAGTCGACGAAAATATCATTTCCTATGGCAAAACCCTGGACCGCTGCCTGAACTGCCATCAGAAAAAAGGGGTGACGGAGGCCTACCGGCACATCACCCACCGGCTGCGCCATAAGACCTCCCGGTCTTCAAAGGAGATCGTGACGTTGTGCGCCGAAAACTGCCACGCCAATGCCCCGCTGATGAAACAGCTGGGGGTTTCCGGCGCGGGCCTGGAAGTGGTCGAAACCTACAAGGAGTCCATCCACGGCAAGATGACCACGCTGGGCTCTTCCGATTCCGCCAACTGCATCAGCTGCCATACCTCCAGCCTGATTCATGACATCTATAAAAAAGACAACCCGAAATCCTCGATAAACGAAAATAACCTGCAGGCCACCTGCAAGAATTGCCACACCCGGATCAACGAACATTTCGTCAAAATCGCCGTCCACCCCAGCATTAATGAGCCGCGTAATCCCATCCTGTTTCTGATCAGCAACATGGTGCTCAGGATCATCCTCTATGGCACCGTATTCGGCCTCATGGGGCTCTTGTTTCTGGAAACGTACCGCCGGAAAAAAGACGGCATCGGCATGAAAATAAAAGCCGGGAGCAGCTGGCGAAATCAGAAGAGACCGAAATGATGAAAAAATGCCTGCAAAAGGAGCCCCGATGACTGCCGCCGCCAAAGAGATTGCCGCCCCGGCCCTGACGAAGACCCGGCCGGCCGATTACTTTACCCATGTGGCGGGCGTGGGATACATCCCCCGGGATATCTATAAATATGTGAAATCCAATCCCCTGGGCGATCTCCCCCGCTACTCGGTGCACATTGTCATTCAGCACATCCTGATTTTCACCACCTTTATCGCACTGGCCGCCACCGGCATCCCGCTTCACTACAGCGACGTGTTCTGGTCGCCCTATGTTATTTTTCTTTTCGGCGGCGTCGATACGGCGCAATTGATCCACCGGAGCGCCGCCTTCGTGATGGTCGCCGCATCCGTGTACCATGTGCTGACCATCGCTGCGGGAAGCGCCAGAAAACTGATCGCCAGAGAATTCGATATCCGTCGGACCCAGGTGCCGATGCCCAAAGATCTTTTTGATCTGATACAGGATGTAAAATACTTCCTCGGGTTTGCGCCATTCCGGCCCCGGATGGAAAAATTCATGTACAAGCAGAAGATCCATTACCTGGCCATTTTATGGGGAAGTTTTGTCCTGATATTTGCCGGCACGGCGCTGCTGTTCCCGGAATATGTGGCGCTGCTGTGGCCCTTTGACCCGTCGTTTGTCCAGGACCTGGCCAGGATCATGCATGCGGACGAGGCCATCATGGCCCTGATCGTCGTTGCGTTCTGGCATCTGTCCAATGTGCATCTCGTACCGGGCAGATTCCCCGCCCAATGGACGGTCTTTACAGGCAGGATCACGCGGGAGCATCAACTGGAAGAGCATTTCCTGGAATACCTGCGCAACCTGTCTGAAATTCCCGAAGAGCGTGAATACATGCGGTCGCTGTTATCCGAACTGGGATATGCGGATCAGGAAGGGGGAGGCAATGGATAGAGACCCCAAACGGCAGGAACATCCCTGGCCGGTTTACCTGATCGGGTTTTTCGTGTGGTTCATGGTCCTCTTCGTGCTGGGCGGCGTGGTCAACCACCTTGCCTTTTCCAGCCACGGGCCCGGGCTTTTGATCCCGCTGGTGGAAAAATTCCAGGAAAAGGAATCACCGATCCTCAAAGAATTCAAACAGCAAAAGAAAATGGAGGAGCACCGGCACTTTCATCACTTTGCCGATCTGCCGGAGGCTCCGGAAGCGCTCCAACCGACTTGCTTCATCTGTCATTCCAAGCTGCCCCACGGCAAAACCAAGAAGATCCGGGCCATGCTGAACATGCACACCAATTTCTTCGCCTGTGAGACATGCCATTTAGACGTCAAGGAAGGCGAAACCATTGTATACAAATGGTATTCACCGATCCAGGAGCACCCGGAAGGCCCCTTTTTCGGTACCGCCTACGACCCTGAAACCGGGGAGTTGAAGCGTGCGGTGGATCATCTTTCAAAAATCGCCCCCTTTTACCAAAACGGCGCAAATCTTTCCCCCACCCTGCACATGCAGAAGGCGGAACTGGCAAAGGACTATGTAAAGATCCGGGATCAGCTCACCCCCGAACAGCGGGGGGGGATCACCAAAAAATTTCACGTGGACATCCGCCCCAAGGGGCCGGAATGCCAGACCTGCCATTCATCAAAGAGCATCCTCGATTTTACGAAACTGGGGTTTTCCCAAAAACGGATCACCGATCTGGAAAACCTGAGCATCAAGGGGATGATCACCAAGTACGATGAATTCTATCTCCCCGACTTGTTCAAGCAATCGGATCAAATGGGATCCAACGCACAGGACCAGAACCAGAATCAGGATCAGGACGGACGATGAAACGCCCCTTTCACATCAGGATCAGGGATCTTCTGGTCCCTGCGGCCGCAATTGTCTTTCTGCTGCTGGTCCCGGCAAACCCGCTGGCGGCCATGGAGTGCGTCAGCAGCGAAGTTCTTGCAACCCTTGAGCCTTCGGGCGCCGACCAGCCGAGCGACCTGGCCATCGGCCCGCAGGGGGACATGTACCTTGTGGACGGCGTCAATAACCGGATCATTGTGATGGACAGCCGGGGTGCCGTGCGGCTCACCTTCGGCAAAAACGGGAGCGGGCCGGGCGAGTTTCAGTTCCCCATGGGCATCGATGTGTCAAAACAGGGTCGGGTTTTTGTGGCGGACACCGGCAATCACCGGATCCAGGTGTTTGATTCAAACGGCGCCTTTTTATACATGTTCCCGGTCAAGACGTCGGCGGGCGAAAAACCGGCCGATCCCGTGGATGTGCTGGCCATCGATCTCAAGAATTTTTTGTATGTCTCGGACAACGACAACCACAAGATAAAGGTCCACCAGCAGGACGGCACCTTCATGTTCGAATGGGGCGGATTCGGCGAAGTGCGGGGCAAGTTCCGCTACCCCGGCATCCTGGCGGTAAACGAATTCAACCAGATATTTGTCGTCGATGTCTTGAACACAAGAATCCAGGAGTTTGATCCCTACGGCAACTATATCACCGAAATCGGCACCTGGGGGGTGAGCCCGGGGGAACTGTTCAAGCCCAAGGGCGTGGCCGTCGACGGATCCGGACGGGTGTTTGTGACGGACAGCTTCATGGGATGCATCCAGGCGTTCACGGATCTGGGCGGGTTTATCGGGGTGGTCTGCGACAACGGCACCAAAAGGGAGTTTACCACCCCCGTGGGGATTGCCTTCGATGCGAAAAACCGGCTCCACGTGGTGGAAATGCGCGCCAACCGGATACGTGTGTTGAAAGTGGCGCAATGAAACACTTTTTACACTGTCGCACCATAGCTGAGAAGGCAGCTCACATTGGGGGGGGCTTTTATCCATCCGGGGGGACACCCCCCTTTAATTCCCCCCTCAAAGGGGGATTCAAGAAGATTTCCCCGCTCAAAAGCGGGTTCAAAAAGATTTCTCCAATCATAGGGGAATTTTTAAAGCTTTCTCCGCTTGGGGGGCAAGCCCATCCCCATTCCCCCCTCGAGGGGGGCTTTAGGGGGGTGTCGGGCCGCCCCGGCCTCCATATCTTTTCCGTTGTATGCATGCTCATTCTGGTCAGCTGCACCGCCCGCTTTGGCCGCACTTGAAAAATCGTCTAAAAAAGAATGCGCCATGTGCCATGTCATGTGGCTGGATGTGTTTAGAACCAACCGGGAGACGTTGATCGAATTTCAGCCGGGAAATGTCTTGATGAAAGACACCCAGGGGATCGTCAGCTCCGAAGAGATCTGTTACAGCTGCCATGACGGCTATGTTCTCGATTCGCGCCATGTGGTGTGGAAAGGAAACAACCACACCACCTTCAAAAAGCCATCCGAGAATGTGAAGATCCCGGATGCGCTGACCTTGAGCAACAAGGACGAAATCTACTGCGGTACGTGCCATTCGCCGCACAGCGGGGAAACGGCAAAGCCTTCAACCCCCCTCGAGGAAGCCATACCCGGCCCCATGTCCTTTCTTCGCCTCGGCAATATCGATTCCGGGCTGTGCGAGACCTGCCATGTGAATGAAGCCGACTTTACGCGCACCCACAGCCACCCGGTGCACACGGATAAACTCAAGATCCCGGACAGGCTGTTTGCGCTGGGGGCCGTCGAAGCAGAAAAAAAAGATACGGTCACCTGCCAGACCTGCCACCGGGTCCACGGGGCGAAAGGACGCAATTTAACCCTGATGGATAACCGCGATTCACAGCTCTGCATGACCTGCCACAAGGAACGAAGCATCGTAAAAACCCAGCATGACCTGAGGATGACCCTGCCCGAAGAAACCAATCTGAAAGGACAGCCGCTGTCCGAATCCGGGCCGTGCGGGGCCTGCCATATCCCCCACAATTCGGCCGGATACCGGCTCTGGGCCCGGAAGCTCGGGCCCGGCAACCCGGCCTCCCGGACCTGCCTGTCCTGCCACGGTGAAACAAAAACAGACAAGATCAAGGGCATCGGCAAATATTCCCACCCCATCGATATGGGTCCGGTTTCAAAAACGGACCCGAAACCTTCCCGGCCCGGGCTCACGGATAAACTTCCGGTTTTTGCCAAAGACGGCCACCCCCGGGCCGGCGGCACGGTCCAGTGCGCCACCTGCCACAACCTTCATCAATGGGATCCGGCCGCACCGGACCGTCAGGGGCGGAAAAGACGCCGAAGGAGACGCCGCCAACAGTTTTTTAAGGATATCCGCCAGCAAGACATCGGCGCTGTGCGTTTCATGCCACCGGGATAAAGAGCAGCTGCTGTCATTTGATCACAACCTGGCATTGACCGCACCGGAGGCGACCAACATCCAGGGCTTTACCGCGCAAGTCGCCGGGCCCTGCGGCGCGTGCCATATCCCGCACAACGCCCTGGATAAAACCCTGTGGGCCCGGAATCTCCCCGATGGAAATAAATCCGCCCGGCCATACTGCACCGGGTGCCACTCCCAAAATGGCCCGGCAAAAGAAAAACGGGCGGGAGAAAACGATCATCCGGTCGATGTCGTCTCTAAGGGGCCGCAAATCCCGCCGTCCGCAAGCGTCAGTGGACTGCTGCCCCTGTTCAACCCGGAGGGCGGCAGAGAAAACGGCGACATCATCAGGTGCCGCACCTGCCATGATCCCCATATCTGGTCGTCCGGAAACCCGAAGACGGCAATGCCTGCGCGGCCCTCACCGGCAGAGGGTTCAGCGGTCAAAAACATTGAGGGGAATGCGAAAACCAGTTTCCTGAGAAAACCGGCCTCCCCTTCCCCGGACCTTTGCGTGGTCTGCCACGAAGATACCGCACTTCTGACCGGAACCGACCACGACCTGTTCGTGACCGCGCCCGCCGCGACAAATCAGCAGGGGCAGACGGTGGCCGAATCTGGACCGTGCGGGGCGTGCCATGCCGCCCATCACAGTGATAAAAAACATCTGCTGTGGGCCAGGGCTTATGGCCCTTCAGGTGAACATCAGCATCCCATGAACGGCCTGTGTACGGGCTGCCATTCCAAAGGGCAAATCGCGGAAAAAAAGATCCCGGCGGTGGCGGAACATCCGCCCGGACAGCTCATGAATAACATCATGCGCTCCCATGCCCTGCCCGCGAATCATATCAAGCTGTTTGACAGCGGCTGGAAAGAAAGCCATGTCGGCGATCTGTCATGTTCTTCCTGCCATTCTTTCTTCATGTGGGACCACCGGGTCAGGCAAAAAGGCCCGGGCAAAAACACCGAGGGTAATGCCGACACCAGTTTTCTGCGGACATCCAGCGACAAGGCGGTCTGCATCGACTGTCATGGCGAAACCGCCATCTGGCGCTACACGTACTTTCACTCGCCTGCCAAAAGAGAGATGCTCGAGGGCAGGCGGCCGGAATAGAAGGCTTTTGGAGCGCATGGCGCGATGGGTCGGATCATCTAAACGAGGAGGGCAAGCAGATTCTCAAAATGATAGAAAAATACCGTCTTGAATATGCCGCCGGCATGGCGGCCGCCGTTTTGCTGGCCGTTTTGCTCCTGTCCGGCCCCGTGCAGGCGGCGGATGTCGGCAACTGTCTGTTATGCCATAAGTATCCGGGATTGAGCCGGATCGATGAAAATGGAGACATGAAACTGCTCTTTGTCAACGAAGAGGTTTTCAACAACAGCGTTCATGCCAACGTCAAGTGTGAAGGCTGCCATGCGGACATCAAGAAAATCCCCCATGAGGATGTCAAAAAGGTGGACTGCCTGGCCCAGTGCCACATCATTGAACCCACCAGCGAAAAGAAATTTTCCCATGAGGACGCGGCGAAATTTTTGTCCAGAAGTGTTCACAGCAAGGTGGATGCGGATGGAAAGCCCAAAAAATATGCCGAGGACTATCCGGTCTGCAAGGATTGCCATGACAATCCCCTGTACCGGCCGCTCTCCTTTTTCAAGAAGGTGCGCCCGGGCATTTCAGAAATC
The DNA here is from genome assembly GCA_963826785.1 of uncultured delta proteobacterium. Classification (GTDB taxonomy): domain Bacteria; phylum Desulfobacterota; class Desulfobacteria; order Desulfobacterales; family Desulfosalsimonadaceae; genus CAWGYD01. The sequence continues at coordinate 282,705 of CAWGYD010000001.1, read as the reverse complement.
GCCCTGGGAAGATGCCGGGTATGCCACAAAAAGGATGAATTCATTTTCCGGTTCTACAACCACATCACGACCCGGCTGCACGCCATCCGAAGCCCCAAGAATATCGCCGAAGTCTGCGCCCGGTGCCACGATGATGACCAGCTCATCGCGCGGCATGAATTGTCCAACAAGGCGGTGGCTTCCTATGAGAAGACCTTTCACGGCAAGGCCGCAAATTACCTGGATGAAAGAATCCCGGACTGCCTCAACTGCCACGTCAACACCGGGGAATCGGTCCACCAGATGCTCAGCTATAAAAACCCGGCCTCCATCACCAATGAACAAAACAAGATCAAGAGCTGCAGGATGGTGGACTGCCATCCCAATGCCTCTCCGAAACTGGCCGAGTATGATGTCCATCCGGAACTGGACAAAGAAAAGAGTCCGTCGGAATTCTACTTTTCCGCTTTTTTTCTCATGCTGACCGGCGGAACCCTGCTGCCCCTGACCGGAATCATGTTTCTGGACCTGGCCAGAAGACTGTTTTCCCGGAAAAAGAAATCGGAGGAATAGGCCGTGGAGAAGAAATACGTCATCAAAATCAAGGACGGCAGGAAATACTTTTTCCGGTTTACCGTCAATCAACGGCTGCAGCATATCATTCTGGCCTCTTGTGTGATCACGCTCGTTTTGACCGGCATGCCGCTCAAGTTTCATGATACCTTCTGGGCGCCGCATCTCTACAGCCTGTTCGGCGGGATCCACCTGGCGCCGATCATTCATCGGTTTGCCGGGGTCACCCTGCTGCTTCTGTTCACCTATCACATCGGGTACCTGGCGTACGTGTTCTATACCGGCGAGATTGTGCCCTTGAAGAAAAGCGGGAAACTGGGTCCGGTTTCGATGATCAAGGCCGTTCTGCGGCAGCCGCTGATCCCCAGCCTGAAGGATGCCAGGGATATATTCGCCCTGTTGAAATATCTGTTGTTTTTGACCGACCAGCGGCCCATGGGGACCCAGTTCAACTGGAAGGAAAAATTCGATTACTGGGCCCCCTTCTGGGGGATTGTCATCATCGGGTCTTCGGGCATCATCATGTGGGGACAGGAACTGGCAACGAAGATCCTGCCCGGCGAGGTCATCAGTTTTGCGCTGATCGCCCACAGCGACGAGGCGCTTCTGGCCGCCCTGTTCCTGTTTTTGTGGCACTGGTACAACGTCCATTTTTCAATGTCCGTCTTCCCCATGGGAACCGTCTTTCTGACCGGGTACCTTTCCGAGGAGCTGATGGTGGAAGAACATTATGAATACTATGTCGAAGTCATGAAACGGGAGGGGTTTGAAGATGAAATACGTCCTCCGCATGGGGCTCCTGCAGCACCCCCCCTTGAAAATTAGAAACAGGGGCATTTAATGAAAAATTTTTTATTCAAAGTGTACATACTGGCGTTCATGGCCATGACCGTGTTCTTCATGGTCGTGATCTGGAATATCACTTTCGGTCATCTTTTCGAAGAATACCATGAGCGGGAAGTGCTCGATCAGACCGATTCACTGACGGCCCGGCTCGAAGAAAAAAAAGAGGCCCAGTCCTTTAAAAAGATCATCCTGGAAAGCGATGACAAGGTGAAGCACTACCTGGGGTACCGGGTTCTGGAGGAGATGAAGATCAAGGGTCATTTCCATCACATCGATTATGACATGGCCCCCGATAACCGTTCATCCTGCGTGGAGTGCCACGGCGATATCCCCCATGACGAAAAGAAGGAAATACGGGCCTTCGGGAATATGCATTCGGCTTTCATCTCCTGCGAGACATGCCATGTCCGGCTGGAGGGCGACCAGAAAACCGGCGTCTTTAAATGGTACGACCGAAAAACCGGTCAGATCATCGAAAGCCCCATCAAGGAAGGCGTGGCCCCGGGAAGATACCACGCGAAAATCATCCCTTTTGAACGGGTCGATGGCAAAATCCAACGGATGGACAACCCGGACCGGATCGAATTTGCAAAAGAATACCAGAAAACGGAAAAAACCCTGTCCGAGCGCCAGAAGTCCAAGGCCAAGAAGATCATTCACAAATTCATCAACGAAAAGCCGTATCTCTGTGAGGACTGCCACCGCAAACAGGACCCGCTGCTGCCCTTCGAAGCCCTGGGCTATTCCAAAAAAAGGACCGATATGCTGGTCAGCACGGAAGTTGTCGGAATGATCAGGGACTATACCAAATTCCACGTCCCGCGGATGCTGCATCCCGGGATGAGCGAAGATGAGGCGGCCGGTATTACGGGAAAATAGGTTCGGCGAAATCAACATCATGCATCCCCCAAATGGTTTAAAACGAAAGTCAGGTTCTATGAGGCAAGGCAGCAAAAGGAAATCGGCAGGATTCAAGACCCGCCGGATCTTTGAAATGGCGGTGCTATCGGCTGTCATCGTCATCTTCTTTGCCGCACCGGGTCTTACCCAGTCCGATGCGGCCTCGGATCAGGAGAACTGCCTGATCTGCCATCGATACCCCGGCCTGGGGCGCTATGACGAAAACGGGACGAAAAGGGTCTATTACATCAATGACCAGCTGTTTGCCCATTCCGTTCACGGAAAGCTCAAATGCAAAAGCTGTCACACGGATCTGGATAAAATCCCGCATGAAGAGGTGAAAAAAGTCGATTGCTCCACCCAGTGCCATATCAAGGACCCCTCCTCCAACCGGGAATTTTCCCACAAGAACATGGTGGAAAAGTATCAGCACAGCGTTCACGGACAAGGCGCAGACGGCGAAAAGCAGTTTCCCGAGGACCGGCCCACATGCACCTATTGCCACGGCAACCGGTCGTATAACCCCTATGCCGGGTTCTGGGGCAAAAGCGAGGAATTGTCCATGGAAACGCTGGCCCGCTGCCAGGGCTGCCATACGGATAAAGAATGGACCCAAACCATTTACGCCCATTTCACCCATCGCATGCGACGGCGAAGAGATCAGAACGAAATCATACGCTTATGCACCAGCTGCCACGAAGATGAGCAGAAGATGAAACGGCATGGGCTTGAGGCGGTATCGACCTTCAAGGACACGTTTCACTGGGCGCTGGTGAAATACGACGTCAAAAACGCGCCCGACTGCATCACCTGCCATGTACCGGTGGGGTACACCACTCACGAGATCCAGCCCCGAACCGACACTGTTTCACCCATCCACAAAGAAAACCGGGTCAGAACATGCAGCAACCAGGGGGGCATCCAGAACTGTCATCCCGGTGCGACGGCAAACTTCGCCGAAGGCCGGGTCCATGCCTACGGGACCAAGGTCCAGCTCATGGCCAGCCAGGAGGCGATACAGGTCGAGGAAGCTGCGGAGGAACCGCTCATCCTGGTTCGGGCCCGCAAGGAAATTTCAGAAAAAGAGGTATTCCATTACAAGGTCCTGTCGATGATCAAAATGGTATACCAGATACTCATTGCGGCGGTGATCGGCTTCATGTTTGTCCACCAGCTGCTGGATTTCCGGCGCGCCCGCAAGAAAATGAAAAAAGAGGCGATGCATGACCCGCAACATTAGTCACAGCGATATCCAATGGGAGAATAAGCCTTCCGGCGTTTCCCGGTATTTTGTCCGGCTGAATTCCAGCGAAAAAGTACAGCACCTGATATTTGTGGTCTGCTTTTTCATGCTGGCCTTCACCGGTTTCATGGTCTGGCTCCCCGAGCAGGCGTTTCACTTTCTCGGAAGCGCAAAGGAGCCCGTTTTTATTGCCCGGGGGGTGGTGCACCGCGTCTTCGGCACCCTCATGATCATCGTGAGCACCTACCACATCTATTATCTGATCTTCAAGCCGGCCGGACGGCGCTGGTTCAAGGACATGATGCCCCGGCCGCGCGATATGAAAGAATTTTTACACAATATGGCGTACCTGATCGGGTTTAAAGATCAGCCGCCGGCATTTGACCGGTTCTCCTACAAGCACAAAGCGGAATACATGGCCCTGATTGTCGGCACCACGTTGATGTCTGTTACCGGCCTGATGTTATGGTCTGAATCCGCCTGGGACAAATTTTTCGTCGACATCGCTTCCCTGGTGCACGGGATGGAAGCCATACTGGCCTGCCTGGCGGTGATGGTCTGGCATTTATATGAGATTCACCTGCGGCCGCACAAGTTTCCCATTGACAACATGTGGCTGACCGGACTCATCGATGAGGAAGAAATGAAAGAAGAGTACCGCCTTCATTATGACAAAATCATGAGCGACCCGGAGCTCCAGAAAATTTACCTGCGGGAGGGATCGGAAACAAAATGATTGAAAAAAAAGGATCTTCTCTTTTGGGCAGCGCCTTTCACAGGGTCAGGGGCATTCTTCTGTTTTTCCTGAAGGTCGTCTATCTCCTTCCCTTTTTTATCTTCGGGCTATGGCTGATCAGTGTCGTCTATTTTCCCGGCTTTGGCTTGAATGCATCGGTCGTTCTTTCAAAATACAATGGCGATGCGGATATGCTCAAGCTCGTCACCCATAAAAGCGAATCGACACCCCGGGAACATTTCCACATGATCGACCAGTATGTGGACCACCAGGAGCCCAATCCGCCGATTTGCGTGGTTTGCCACGGGACTTATCCCCACGGCAAGGAGAAAAAGGTCCGCGCCCTGCTGAACCTGCACACCGGTTTTATCGCCTGTGCCGTATGCCACGCCCGCCAGGATGAAAACGCCGGGACGGAGTTGGACGGATCCCAGAAGGAGAAAATCGATTTTTTGTGGGTGGACCGAAAGACCGGAGAAATTGAAAATACCGTAAAAGGGGAATACGGCAAATACCCCGCCAAAATTTATCCCATCAAGTTCACTAAACAGGGTCCTTCGCGGATATTTACACCGATCAAGACGGAGGCGGCCCAGCAGTTTCTGAAAATGCGGCCTGACCTGACATCTGACCAGGTGGCCGAAGCCAAAGCCAAGCTTCACGGACCGCTTTCCAAAAAACCGGTATTCTGCGCGGATTGCCACCAGAAGAACGGTTATCTCGATTTCAAAAAGCTCGGGTTCCCCGAAAGGCGGGTGGAGCACCTGGTTTCGAGCGAATTTGTCGGCATGATCGATAAGTACAAAACGTTCTACCTGCCGTCGGTGCTCGATTTCAGCAAGGACTGATTTGCCGGTATGAAGGAATTCACATGACCAAATATCTTTTCACTGCGTTGATATCGATGCTGATGCTGATGCCCGGTGTCAAAAACAGCTTTGCCATGGATGAAAGCGGATGTCTCACCTGCCACCAGTACCCCGGGCTGGTCCGGCCGGAGGATCCGGCGGGATTCAAGGTGTTCCACATTGATGAAAACCGATACCGTCAGTCGCCCCACGGCAAGACAGACTGCGTAAAATGCCACACGACGGTGACAAAGGTTCCCCATGCCGGGCAGACAGCGGTCAACTGCACCAATGGGTGCCACCTGGCGGAAAAAGACAAAAAGCGCATCGCCGATTTTGATTTAAAGACGATCCATGATAAAGAAAAATCATATATCACCCAACTGGCGGACGGCTCTTCCTGCCGGGAATGCCACCGCCTGTACCCGCACCAGAGCAATGAGCTGGCAAGGGCATTCATCAACATGCACATTGGGTTTATGACCTGTGAAACCTGCCACATCAACAGGGAAAAATTTCAATCGCTTCAGTATGACTGGACCAGCTCGGAAACCGCCGAATTTGCGGGAGAGCCTTTTGGAGCGCGGTTTAACCCGAAAATCGGAAATGACGCCAAATCTTCTCATTTCATTTCGCGCATCTGTGTTTTTTCAAATGAGAACGGCAGGCGAAAATCACTGGTAAACACCTGGGATACCGATAAGGCAAAGGCATACACGGCAGAAGAAAAGACGCTGAGCGCCGATGAAAAGAAAAAGCGATTGAGCGGCTTCCATCAGGATATCCACAAGAGTGAAATCAGCGTTACCTGCGGGGAGTGCCATTCAAAAGACAGCATCCTCGATTTTCATCAGCTCGGCTTTTCAGAAAAAAGGGCCCATGATCTCAAATCATTGAACATCAAGGGGCTCGTGACCAAATACAAGGTCTTTTACTTGCCGCACCTGCTTTCACCAGTGGATTAAATCAGAATTACACCCCGGATCAACATGCAGAAAACCGATACGCATCACCTTCAATTCGACCTGGTGACATGGATCAAAAAAGGTCGGAGCTTTTTAACCTTCGGCATTTCAGTCGTTTTGCAACTGCTGTTTTTCGCTGCTGTGCCGGCACGACCCGCATTGGCCGTGGAGATCGTCAATATCGATTTTGAGTTTGCCATCACCTGCGATTTTAAAGAACCCAGCGATGTGGCGGTGTCAAAGGACGGTAAAATCTATGTCGTCGACGGCGTAAACAGCAAAATCAAGGTATTCAAACCTGACGGAAAGGCGCTCACCGCCTTTGGGGAACCCGGAGACGGCAAGGGGCAGTTTCGCTATCCGCTCGGCATCGACGTGGACAATGCCGGAAACATCTACATTGCCGACTCGGGCAACCACCGGGTGCAGATTTTTGACAAGAATCATGTTTTTACCGCCATGATCACGCTTTCCCCCAAAAACGGCAGGCCGGCGGACCCCACCGATGTCGCAGTCGATGAGTCCCGAAACCGGCTGTACGTGGTGGACAACGATCACCACCATTTTCTGGTCTACGACCTTTCCACCCTGAAACTCACCAACACCGTGGGAGAGCCTGGAGAACAGGACCTGATGTTCAGGTATCCTTTTTTCATCGCCCTCAACCAGGAACAATACGTCTACATCGTCGACGTCATCAACACGCGCGTGCAGGTGATCAATCCCGACGGCCTGTTTGTCACCGCCATCGGCGGCTGGGGCGTTGAAAAAGGCCAATTCTTCCGGCCCAAGGGTGTTGCCGTGGATACGGCCAACCGGATTTACGTGAGCGACAGCTACATGGGCGTGATCCAGGTATTCGACACCTGGGGGGAATTCCGGGGTGTTCTCGGAGATGGCGCCGGTGAGGCGATTCAACGATTCAAGACGCCGACGGGCATATACATTGACGATCACAATCGCTTGTACGTGGTCGAAATGGCAGCGCAGAAAGTCAGCGTCTACCGGATTGAAGCAGGCAAATGATACGAAACCGGCGTCGCCGACGCATCTTGTATATCCATTTTCTATTCATGTTTCAGATACTGGCCGGCAGCCTGTTTGCGGCCACCGTGGAGCCGCCCAAGAACCCGAATTCGGCAAAAGGATGCGCCATATGCCACTACCGGTGGATCGATACCTTCTTTGTGGAAGGAAGAGGAACCGACCTGGTCCCATATCAGTCGGAAAAGGTGGCCGCGGACCCGGAAATGTGCATGTCCTGCCATGACGGCAGCGTGGTGGATTCCCGGGACCGGGTGATGTACGGCAAGGCGCACAAAACCGGGGTGAAACCGCCGGCGGGCATGATCATACCGGAGGGTTTTCCCCTGGATGAAAACGGAAAAATTCAGTGCGCCACCTGCCACACCGCCCATGGTGTGGAGAGCGGGCCCGGGGTGAAGGAAACCATTTTTCTGCGCATGTCGAACATTGATTCGGCCATGTGCAAAAAGTGCCACCCCGATAAAGACGGCGGCACGGATGCGGGCAATCACTCCCTTTCCAAAAGCGAAAAAAAGATTCCGCAGAACCTGAAGATGCGCGGCGCCCACGAGGGGAGTCAAAAAAATCAGGTCATCTGTGAAACCTGCCATACCGCCCATGGCGCGAAAAGCGAGGGGTACCTGGTGAAGGGGGCCGGCGACAGCGGCCTTTGCCTGGAGTGTCACACGGACAAGAACATGTTCACCGATTCAGGCAAGCGAAACGCCGGCCACGTCATCAACGTCAAACCCGGAAAAGCGGTCATACCGGATGCGCTGCAAAAAAAAGGGGCAAAACTGGGATATGAAGGCATGCTGACCTGTCAGACCTGCCATAAGATCCATAACAACCCGATTAAAAAACAAGCGGCGCTGCTGATTGAAGAAAATTTCAAATCAAGTCTGTGCCTGACCTGCCATCCGGACAAACAGCGCCTGGAAAAGACCCGCCACAACCTGGCGCTCTCGGCCAGGACGCAAAAGAACCTGGAAGGAAAAACCGTTGCAGAATCCGGCGCATGCTCCGCCTGCCACCTGCCGCACAAGGCGGCCCGAACGCCCTATGAAAACCCGGACGGAGCCGATCGGACCACGGCCATGTGCCTGAGCTGCCACGCCAGGGGAAAGTTTGCCGAAAACAAAAATCTTGCCGGCTACACCCATCCGGTGGGCATGGGCCTTCCTGAACCGGCGGACAGCACCGGAGGCGGGCTGCAACCCCCGGTGGCCATGGAAAAAAAGGTAATCGATCTGCCCCTGTTCAATGCGCTCGGGGTGGTCGACCCCCAGGGCAAAATGACCTGCGCCACCTGCCATGACGCCCATGGCGGCGGCACCGGAATCCAGCAGGCACCCCCGGCGACGGCAAACGGGGAATCTGCCCCCAAAAATCCTTTGCTGCGAAAGCCGTCGCCGGAGATCTGCCAAACGTGCCATGCGGAAAAATTTGCTATCGAAAATACCCGGCATGACCTTGGCCGCGTTTTTCCGGAGGGCAGCCCGATTTTGCGGCAAAACGTTTCCGAATCGGACCTGTGCCGGAATTGCCACCGCATCCATGCCGCCGGGCCGGACGGATTTATCTGGCGCCGAAAAACGGCCACGGCATCGGGCGAACTCGTAAACGACGGATGTACCGGCTGCCATGAAAAGGACGGGCTTGCGCCCAAGATGGCCATTGAGAAAAACTCGCACCCGGTCAATGTCCGCCTTCCGGAAGGCATGGCCCAAACGGGACTGCCGCTCTTTGATGAAGACGGCCGCCTGCTGGAAAACGGGATCATGACCTGCCACACCTGCCATGATCCCCATCGCGGGTCTCCCGTCACCCGAAAAGACGGCGATTTAGTATCTGTTGACGGACGGCCGGTGACCCGGTTTCTGCGCCGCCGGATCAGCCCATCCGCCTGATTTGTGCATCGGCTGCCACAAGGATCAGGCCGAAGTCCAGAAGACGGATCACAACCTGATCGAAACCGCGCCCGAGGCCAGGAATGCCGCCGGCAGAACCCCATTTGAATCCGGGGTATGCGGTGCGTGCCACCTCGTCCATAACGGCACGGTGGGGATCAAGCTGTGGGCCCGGGACCTGGGGGAAGGGGAAAATATGATGGACCGGATGTGCAATTCCTGCCATTCCAAAACGGGTGCGGCAGCCAGAAAAGTCCCCCAGGTATCCCCCATCCCGACACCATCGTGGTCAACCCGTGGACATCGGGTCAAACGGATGCCGCCCGTGTTCCCCTTATTTGACAAGAACACGGCTAAACACGTAAAGGCGGGCAATATTTCGTGCCCGACGTGCCACGATGCGCATCGCTGGACCGCAAATTCCACGGGAGGGCCGGCGCAAGCCCTTCCCGCAGAAGGCGATGCCGTCAACAGTTTCCTGAGGCCCCACCTGGCCGACCGGGTGTGCAAGGATTGCCACGGGGTCGAGGCGCTGTATAAATTCAAATATTTTCACAAGCCGACGACCAACGCAGCCGATGACAGAAAAAGCGTATTTGCATAACCACAGATGCCGTCTCCTGGGCATGTTCAAGAGAACGCGCCTCATCACCCTGGCCTTCTGCCTGATGATGGTGTCCTGCCAATCCGTTTCGACGCAAAGTTATCATGAAGATGCGGACGTTGGCCCATCGCCGGAGACGGCGGCGGCAGAAGCGCCCCGCTTTGCCCCTGACTTCACGTTTGTAAACGAAGGCGTCACGGCCGCCACCAATATCCATTACACCGGACAATATTGCAGCGAATGCCATGAAACCACGCCCGTCAAGGGGAGCGGACAGCCCTGGCTCAAGTTCGAGGCCGATTATGGACGGTTATGCCGCTGTCATGCCGAAGCCCCGGCCGAGTACATCCACCCCTTCGACATCGCGCCGTCGCCCGAAAAGAAAAAACGGATGCCGGCCGATTTTCCGCTGCAGGAGGGACGGCTCACCTGCAACACCTGCCACAACGTTTTCCTGCAGTGCGAAAAGCGGCTGTTTGACCGCAATTCCCTGCGCGGCGCCCCTTATCCCAGGCGGACGGATTTTTGCTATAAATGCCATGCCGAACAAAACTACCAGAAGCTCGACCCCCATCACCAGATCGATGAGAACGGCGAGATCATCATTCAAAACTGCCTGATCTGCCACGAAGAGAAACCCGACGAAAAGCATGCGACCTTCAAGGACGTCAAGTTCATCGGCAATATCGAAACCATGTGCCGCCGGTGCCACCGGATTGCCGGGAACCATTCCGGAAATGCCGATCACATGGGCATCAAGCCCTCCCCGGATGGAATGAAGCGGATTCAACACATGGAGGAAAAATATCAGGTCAGGCTCCCATTGGATGAAAAGGGCGAGATGACCTGCATCACCTGCCACAACCCCCACCAGAAAGGGGTCATCCCGGAGGATCGGCCCGGGGCCAAGGGGGCGGACAGCAAATACCGGCATCGGCTGCCGGAAAACCTGTGCAAGGAATGTCACCAAATGTAAATCGTGCATAGGCGAAAAACGCATCTTTTAGCCCGGGATTGCCTTTTTTTGGCCTGTCTTGCACTAAAATCTCATTTTTCCGCCAGGAACGAAGATAAAGCATTCACCAGCAAAGTTGATGGAAACGAACAATAATCATAGAGGATCAAACATGCGGATAAAGTTGAAGATGAAGAGAAAAATACCGGCGGCCATACTGTCTCTGCTGCTCGTCTGTTCGTCTGTCGCACTGGCGGGGACCATCGTCGGATCCGCCCATGACTTTCGCGGGTATCTGTGGAACGAAAGCGGGGAAATCTGCAAGCCCTGCCACACGCCCCATCACACCAAACCCCTTCCGGCCCCGCTGTGGAATCATGAACTGTCCACGGAGGTCTACACCATGTATAACAGCACCCGCTCCCCCACCATGGATGCGAATGTCAGCAGTCAGCCGGACGGGCTTTCCAAAATCTGCCTCTCCTGCCATGACGGGACCGTGGCCCTGGAAAATTTCGGCGATATCCGAAACGGGACCGTTTATCTGTTCGGAGATGTCCTGATCGGCACCGACCTGAGCAATGATCATCCCATTTCATTTGTTTATGACACCTCTCTGGCCACCCAGGACGGTGAGCTTTACGACCCGCTGGCCAAGCTTTCGGGCCTGGTCGGCAGCAGCGGGACCATTCATGACGATATGCTTTTTCAAAGCCGGATGGAATGTTCATCCTGCCATGACGTTCACAACACCCGGGCGGTCCCGGGAACCAAACTGCTGATCAAGGACAATACAGGGTCGGCCCTTTGCCTGACCTGTCACGACAAATAAAGGATCCGCCCTGCAAAATGAAAAAGATCTTCCTGTTTTCACTGTTTATCGTCTTCATCGGGTGCGCCTCCGTGCCCAGGGAGGGGATGCATCAAAATCCTATATACTACCCGCCGCTGCCCCAGGAACCGCGGCTGCAGTTTCTCCATTCCATAACGGACGCCCACGACCTGGGCAAAAAGCAAAGTGCCCTTCAGGAGTTCATCCTGGGCAAACCCGACAATGAAAAACTGGGGCGGCCCTATGATGTGGGGTCTTCAAAGGGCAAAATTTACGTCCTGGACCGGGTCTACCGAAAAATCGTGGTGCTTGATCTGGCGGATCAGACCCTTTCCTTCATCGATGACAGCGGAATGGGAAGCCTGGGCAATCCTTCCGGCATCTGGATTTCAGATGACGACCTCAAATACGTTGCGGACATGCAGCGAAAACAGGTGGTGGTCTTTAACCGGAACAACGAATTTCTGAGGGCCTACGGCAATGCGGAGATATTTGAAAAGCCGGTGGATGTGGCGGTGCATGGAAACCGGGTGTATGTGATCGATATCGATAAAGAGCAGCTGTTCATCCTGGATAAGGACACCGGCGGCCTGATCAGGGCCGTGGGGAAAAAAGGGGATTTTTTCAAACCCTCCCACCTCACCGTGGGGCCGGGCGGCGAGGTCTTTGTCAACGACGCCTTCAACTTCCGTGTCAAGGTGCTCTCCCCCGACGGTGATCTGCGCCGGACCATCGGGTTCCACGGCGACCAGATCGGCGGTTTTGCGCGGCCCAAAGGGCTGGCGGTGGATAAAGCGAACAATCTCTATGCGGTGGATGCCGCCTTTGAGAACGTGCAGATCTTTGATGATCAGAGCCGGCTGCTGCTCTTTTTCGGCGGCTCCGGCAGCGCCCCGGGCAGCCTGTATCTTCCTGCCGGCATCGCCATCGATTACGCCAATGTCGGCTATTTTTCCAAATTTGCCTCCCCGAATTTTAAAATCGAGTACCTCGTTTATGTCACCAGCATGTTCGGATCCAGCAAACTCAATGTCTATGGATTCGGAAAATGGGTCGGCGATACGCTCCCGGAAAACCAGAGCATAGGGCGGTGATGGTCCGACGACTTGAAAATATCTTGCGACCCGCACGCTGTTCCGGCGAGAAAACGGATTTTACTGGAGTCTTATGGATAAGCAGATAAGCATTTTTGCCCTCGCTGTTTTTACGGGCGTCTTGATGTTTCTGACGCCAGGGTGCCAGAAGCATCCTGAAAGTGCGGCCTTTCGCTTCCTGTTTCCTGAAGAGGAAATTTCCGCCGAAAAACCCAAGCCCCTGGAAGCCCAAACCCCGGCATCTACGGTCGTGCAGACCGCCGACGCCGGGGTGCTCGAGCGCCCCCTGGTTTCTCACAAACCTTATATCGGAAGAAAATGCGCGGCCTGCCATGAAGGGGCCTCCGCCTTTTCCACCCCCATTTTCGGGAACAGCTGGGACGGCATTTTCAGAAGCGGCGGGGGAAAGCCGGGCCCCCTGGTGGCCCCGGCCCAAAAGCTCTGCCAAACCTGTCACAAGGACCTGTCCCCCGAGTGGGCGATCCAAAGGGGGCTGTATCTGCAAAAGCTTTCAGCCGAGGGAAAATGCCTGGCGTGCCACGCGGCCCATCAGAGCCGGTACCCTTTTCGGCTCAATGACGATCCGGACCGCTTGTGCGTCAGCTGCCACAATGAAGGCAATAAAATCGGCGCTGCAAAATGCATCAAGGATGCAGATCAACCCAAACCGTGCCTGTCGTGCCACAATGTCCACCTGGGGAAAGACCGGTTTATGTTGAAGAAAGACTACATGGAAGAAAAACATACGGCTTTTTTGAAGCCGGACCCGAGTGGTGAAAATTTGTCCCCCGTGGATTGCAAAAAGACTGAGTAGCCGGCTTGAATTTCGATGAACCCGCAGTTTCCATCTCGTGAGAAGCTGAAAGACCATGGGCGATAAATGAACCGATGATGTTTTCCCGCAATAGAGTAACCCATATGATCCTGTTTATGCTGTCATGTGCCGCCCTGATGACGGCGGCGACTTCAGCCCATGCGCAGGAGAATGGATTTTTTTTCATGGAGCGGCCCAAGCTGGGGCTTGGCACTTCCTATGAATTTGAGGATGAAACGCTAAAAACGCCGGAGGCGGAAACAAAGACCACCACCCATGACTTTCTGGAGACTGCAACCATCCGCACCGGTGGCTGGCTTTATCATCCCAACCTGATGGAATACCGCTTTACCTTCATGCCCGAGTGGCGCCAGGAAATATTTGAACAATCCCATACAGAGCGGAGGGACACATCGGTTATGGCCTATGACGCGCGGGCGACGCTGCTGAAGCGCAAACCGTTCTCCATGGATTTCTTTGCCTACCGTAACACCCGCCGGCTCGATCTGTCGACCGTCCAGGATACGGATTTCGATAATGAAACCTGGGGCACCCGGCTGAATTTCACCAACCCCACGCTGCCGGCCTCCATCGGATTCAGCAGTCAGAAATCCTCCCAGAGCGGATTTTACGGGTGGGATGAAGATCGCAATGAACTGCAGGTCGATGTCCGTCACAATGCGGGAAACAGCGTTACCCAGCTCGAAATGCTTTACGACGACGCGGACCGAACCACCCGGACACTGTATGACAGCACCGATATTTCATCCAATGCCCTGAACACGGAACTGACCAACACCCTCTTTTTTACGGATGACAACAGGGTCAGACTCGACTCGCTTTTTTACAACAACCGGGCCGAATACGCCGATGCGGACAGTGATATCTGGTCGGCTTCGGAGAATCTTTTCTGGACCCACAGCAGAAGCCTGCTGACCCGGTACAGCATCAATTACAACCGGAACGACTTCGACAGCTTCGTAAACGAGGAAACCGCACTGAGGGCCGGTTTGACCCATCGCCTGTATGACCGCCTGACCACGGATCTTGGCGGGGAGGCGGCATTTACCGATTTTTCCGGCGGAAGCGAAGACCTGTACCGCAGCAACCTGGGCTTTACCTACAATCGGCCGATCCCCTGGGGAAACGTGGAGCTGGGCGCGGGGTACACCTATGATCTCACCCAACGAAGCGGCGACCAGGACATCATTTCGACCCAGGAGCCCCATGTATTGAAAATCGGTGAGGAAACGCTGCTGCGGGAAGAAAACATTTTGCGCCAATCCATCCTGGTGACCAGCATTACCGGCGCCACCGTCTACGCTGAAAATATCGATTACCGGATCCAGGAGATCGGGCCCGATGTGAGCATCAGCCGCTCCCTGCTGGGCTCCATCGCCGACGGTCAGGAGGTGCTCATCCGCTACAGCTACCGGATCGATGCCTCGGTGGACGATGCCCGCTTCGGCCAGGACTACCGTTTCGATCTGGATCTGTGGTCGTTTTTCTATCTCACCCTGGCGCACGGCCGTCTCAACCAGAACGTGATATCCGGTGAATCGCTGTATGATCCCATTGATGATACCCGCAACAGTGTCCGCATCCGGTTCGACACCGACTGGACGGAGACCCAGTTTTTCTATGAGGATCAGGACCGGAGCAACGGCAATTCCATCATCACCCGGAGCGTTCGCCAACTCATCAACTTCAGGCCCCTGCGAAATTTTTATTTCAATTTTTCCGGAGATTACGGAAACAGAGATTTTCCGGACATCGATGAATCGGAAGATTTTTACAGCCTGGGGACCAACATCGGCTGGACGCCCAGATGGTGGTGCACTTTCAGCATGGTGGGTCTGTGGGACAGGGTTTCCGGAGACCATCAGGATATGGTATACACGGAAATCGCCCCGACCGTCCAACTGGCGTACGGGGTCTGGACAGGGACCCTCTCCTACCGGCTGGGCAATCAGGAGGACAAGAAAAATGGGGACAGCTACCGGCAGCAGCGGATTTACCTGGGCATCACCCGGAGCCTGTGGTAGCCCGGTCATGCGCAGGATGATCCCTATATTCGCGGCGGCACTGATCATATGGGCAGTTGCGGCCGGATGCGTCAAGCACGCGGAACCTCTGCGCCCGCGGGCGGATCTCTTCTGGCCGAAACCGCCGGAGACAAAGCGCATCGAATTTGTTGACACCATATCCGGACCGGAAGATGCCGGGATCGCACCCGGGGTGTTTAAAAAACTGGTCGATTATATCGGCGGCAGACCGGGGGCATCCATTGTTTCCCCCTATGGCGTGTCATCCGACGCCGACGGCAGGCTTTATGTTGTCGATACCTTCCTGAAGAAGGTCCATGTGTTCGATGCAAAGGGGAACCGCTATTCTTCCTTCTCCCCGGCACAGTCGTTGCCGGCCTCCCCGGTGGATATTGCCATAGATGACGGGGGGCGGATCTACGTCACCGACTCGAAAGATGCCGTGGTCAGGATATTCAAGGACCGCGGGGACACATTCGTTGCGGAGCTGGGCCGCGATGTGTTCAAACGGCCCACCGGGATTGCCGTCAATAAGCAGACATCGGAACTGCTCGTGGTGGACACGCTTCTTTCCCGGGTATTCAGATACGACCTGAAAACCCTTTCCCCGAAAGGATCATTTGGCGGCAGCGGGTCGCAAAACGGCCGGCTGCACTATCCCACCCACATATGCACATCACCCACCGGCGACATTATCGTGTCCGACTCGCTAAATGCCCGGGTCCAGGTGTTTTCCCGCACAGGCGCGTTTCAAACCGCCTTTGGCCGGATGGGCGATGCGCCCGGGACCTTTGCCAGGCCCAAGGGTGTGGCAGCCGACAGCGACGGCAATCTCTATGTGGTGGATGCGCTCTTCGACAATGTCCAGATGTTTGACCCGAAGGGCCGCCTGCTGATGGCCTTTGGCAACCACGGCTCGGGGAGCGGAGAATTCTGGCTTCCCACCGGGATCTACATCGATCAAAATGATTATATCTACGTGTCGGATTCAAGCAATAAACGGATCCAGGTATTTAAATACCTGAAAGAAGATGCCCTGAAATGAAACGGATGAAAAACAAAAAACTTGCGGGCCTCGCCCTGTTCCTGTGCTGTTTATCCACGTCCGCCCTGGGCGGAAACATACGCGCGACCCGGCACAACCTGTCCATCAGCGGCCCCGGCGCCATTACCGCTTCATCGGAAGAGAGGATATGCATTTTCTGCCACATTCCCCACCGGGAAGGCTCGAACATGCCGTATCTGTGGAACCGCAGCGTCAATGAAAGCCATTATACCCCCTATTACAGTTCCACCCTCACCGCCGACGTGGGGCAGCCCACCGGATCTTCCCGGATGTGCCTGAGCTGCCACGACGGCACCATTGCGCTTGGCGCGACCGCTGCGGGGGAAACCGAGATCCCTTTTCGGGGCGGCATCCGGTATCTGCCCGAGCAGCGGCCCTCGGGACTGGGCACGGACCTGTCCGATGACCATCCGGTTTCATTTGTCTACGATACCGGACTTTCCCTGGAGAACCGGGAGATCAGGGATCCGTCCACGCTCCCCCGGGAAATCCGGCTCGAAAATAATCGCGTGCTGCAGTGCATCACCTGCCATGACCCCCATGATGACACGTTCGGCCAGTTTCTGGTGATGGACAATACGGGATCATCCCTGTGCATTACCTGCCATGACGAAAAGGGCTGGAACGCCTCTTCCCATTCACGCTCCCCTGCGGTACTGGACCGGTCCGGTACGCTCTGGCCGAATACCGACTACGTGACCGTCGCCGAAAACGGATGTGAAAATTGCCACCGGCCCCATTCTGCAGGAGAAAATCGAGCGGCTGCTGCGCTTCGTGTATGAAGAGGACAACTGCCTTGCCTGCCATGACGGCAAGGTGGCCGCCACCGATATCGCGTCGGTCATCACCAAGCGGTACCGGCATCCCGTGGATGCCTATACGGGCGTTCACGATCCGGGCGAAAATTTCGCATCGGGGGGCGTCCAAAAACATGTTGAATGCAGCGACTGCCACGATCCCCACCAGGCAAACGCCGATCCGTCCATGGACGGCTCCCGGGTATCGGGGGCGACCCGGGGGGCATCGGGCATGTCCGGGGCCGGCCAGATGCTGCCCGAAGCCCGCTATGAATATGAAATCTGCTTCAAATGCCACGGCGACAACAATGTCGTCGATACGCTAAACGTTGCCCGGCAGATTGATCAGGTCAACACCCGGCTGGAATTTGATCCGGCCAATCCTTCCTTTCACCCGGTGGAAGTCCGGGGAAAAAACCCGGATGTGTTAAGCCTGCTGCCGCCCTATACCGTCAGCAGCACCATCACCTGCTCGGACTGTCATGGCAGCAGCGATCCCTCCGCACCCAAGGGACCCCACGGATCGGACTGGCCGCATCTGCTCACCGACCGGTATGTCACCGATGATTACACGATAGAGTCCCCCTCCAGCTACGCCCTGTGCTATACTTGCCACAGCCGGGCGACCCTGCTGAATGATGAAAGCTTCCCGCACAAGACGCATGTGGTGGATCAAAAGACGCCCTGTTCGGCCTGTCATGATCCCCACGGCATCAATTACATGCAGGGAAATTCCATCCGCAACAGCCATCTCATCAATTTTGATCGGACCATCGTCATGCCCGATGACACGGGACGGCTTGAATATAATGATCTCGGCCGCTTCCGGGGGCAATGTTTTCTAAAATGCCACGGAAAAGCGCATCAGTCACAAAATTACCCCCAATAAAAGGAGGAATGATAAAAATGAAAAGAATATCTCACCATTGGCTGGCGTGCATGCTGGCGCTTCTGTCACTGACGATCCTTGCCGGCTGCAACCCGGTGACCGGCGGGACGGATGGAAAGTCGTCCGCGAAATCCGCCGGCAGCGATCAGCCGGCTTCGGAAAATGCCGGCGAAATGTCGGAGCCATTTAAAGGAGAGGTGGTGGAGAAGATCGATACCGGCAGATACGCCTACGTCCAGATCGATACGGGTACGAAAAAAGTCTGGGTGGCAGTCCCCGTCTTCAACGGCAAGGCCGGTGATGTGGTCGAGGTGCCGCCCGGAATGCCCATGGCGGATTTCCACAGCAAAACGCTTAACCGCGATTTTGACATGATCTATTTTGTGGGCCAGATCCGCAAGGAAGGAGAACCGTCGGCAAACCCGGCGGAAACGGCGCTGCCCGAAGGACATCCCCCCATCGGCGAGCCGGCGGACGGGCAGATGACACCCTCGCCCATGATGGGCGGAGCGGCCCCGGATGCCGGGATTGAAGCAGGAGTCCATTCAAAAGGCACAAGGCGGGCAGACGGTGTCTGAAATTATCACCCAGCGGGAAAGCCTGGCCGGAAAAAAAGTAAAGATCCGGGCCCGGGTGGTCAAATTCACCGCAGATATCATGGGAAAAAACTGGCTCCACGTGCAGGACGGCACCGGCGAGGAAGGCGCCAACGACCTGATCGTCACGACGACCGGTACGGCAAAGGTTGGAGATACGGTCCTGATCAACGGCACTGTTTCCGTGGACCGGGATTTCGGATTCGGGCTCAAATACCCGGTCATCATCGAAGATGCCGAAATTTCGGTCGAATAAGTGCCGGTTTTAACCGGATACCGACATTCAATCAGAGATTACCGGCGCTTCAGGTGAATTTTTTTTCCCTGCTGCTTCTGCCAAACGAAATGCCCAGACGGATCATCCGGTTGCGCAGGGTGCTGTAGGGCAGACCCAGAATTTCAGCAGCGCCATTTGCGCCGCTGATCTTTCCGCCGGTCTTTTCCAGGACCGACCGGATATGGCCGGCCATGGCCTCATCCAGGGTGGCCATGTCGCCCGGGGCACGGCAGGCCTGCGATTCGGTCCGGGCCGCCCGAGGCTCTGCGCCGAGGATGGTTTCAAAGGAAAGACGGCCGCCCCGGTAGCGGATCAGAGCGCGTTCAATCAGGTTCTGCAGTTCCCTGACATTTCCGGGCCAGTCATGGGAAAACAGCGGTTTGAGCTCGCCCGGGTGCAGTTCCGGCGGCGGCTTCATCTTCAGTTCTTTGGCTTTTTCGGCCACGAAATACGCCACCAGCGCCGGTATGTCCTCCCGGCGTTCCCGCAGCGGCGGAATCATGATCGGAAAGACATTGAGGCGGAACCACAGGTCCTCCCGAAATGCACCGGCCGCCAGCATGTCCTGAAGGTTGCGGTGGGTGGCCGAAACAATCCGCACATCCACGGGGATTTCTTTCGTGCCCCCCACCCGCTCGATTTTTTTTTCCTGAAGCACCCGCAGCAGGCGGACCTGGGCCTGGGCCGATAGTTCGCCGATTTCATCCAGAAAGATGGTGCCCCGGTCGGCCCGCTCGAACCGCCCCCTTGTCCGGGCCGATGCCCCGGTAAACGCCCCTTTTTCATGCCCGAACAGTTCACTGTCCATCAGGCTTTCGGGAATGGCCCCGCAGTTGACCTTGATCAGCGGTCCGTTTCTCCTGTTCGACCCGAAATGGATGGCATCGGCGATCATTTCCTTTCCCACCCCGGTTTCCCCCAGGATGAGCACCGGGCTGTCGAGGCCGGCCACCTGATGCACCATTTCCATGACCGGCTTTAATCCCAGGTCCGCACCGATAATTGCATCTCCGGATCGCTCATGCAGCTGGTCATGGAGGTAGCGGATGTCATCGAGCAGGGCATCGTTGCGGTCGAGCACTTCCCGGTGCCGAAGCGCATTGGACATGGCAATGGCGATGGGTTCGCGCAGGATGTAGAGCAATTCCGCCTGCCGGTCGGTGTACTGATGTTTACCGGGGGTGGAGACCCAGAGGGCGCCCAATCGATTGCCTTCGAGTTCCAGCCGGATGGTAATAAAAGAAATATGGGTATTGAGCCCCAGGATCGAAAATAATTCGGAAAGATCCCGATCCTGCTCAAGATCATTGACCACCACGAATTTTTCAAATTCCAGGTGCCGTTTTACCCACCTCGCCCGGATTTCCCTGTCCGGCGGCAGGGAAAAATTTTTCCCCATGCCCTGTTCGGTTTTGGCGATACTGCCGGCAACGCTGAAAAAAATGCTTTTTGCAGGATCAAAGATCATCAACGATACTGATTCTGCCGGGATGAACCGGTTGACGTACTGCTGCATCCGTTTCAGGGCAATTTCGATGTCCAGGCTGCTGCAGATCCGGACGGTGGCCTGCCGAAAAAATTCATTGGGATCAATATTCAAGGCCGCGTTCATTTCGATATTCCATCCGCATGATGTTCACATATGAACATTATGGCACGATTAGCCATATACGGCAATTATTATTAGCCATATACGGTCATTTTGTATGAGTCAGAATCCAAACCTCTGGAATAGTAACCAATTTTGTTTTGGCATCATTCTGGCATTACGTTGAACATGAATTCACGGAGCGACCGAATTTGATGGCCCGGTAAAAAAAGCATTATATCCCGCCAGTACACCCAGCCGGGCTCCGTCGGAAGACAAAGCGAAAAATCCGACTTACGGCTTATCAAACTTTTAAAAAGGAGGAGATAGAAATGAAAATGAAAGATTATGCATCCAGATCAGCAATGATCCTGCTGGCAGTACTCATGCTGACTTCCTGCGCCAGCACGCGAATGGTTTCAAATTGGTCGGATATAGGATCTCAACAGCCCCTTGCGAAAAAATTGCTGATCGTTGGCGCAGCAGATGATCTTAAAATCCGAACCCTTTTTGAAGAAACGCTGGCTGCGGAATTCACCCAGAAAGGGATCCAGGTTGTTAAAAGCACGGACAGCATGGATGGGTTAAATCCTGATGCGGATACGGCCCTGGCGGAAGCCCACAGGCAGGGAATCGATTTTGTCCTGCTCACGCAAGTGGTCGAAATCGGGGAAAAGGACACGTGGGTGCCGGAATACAATCCCATCCTGCATGCATATGAATCCGGCGGCAACTATTACGGCATGCTGGAAAAGTTTCGCAAAAACAGACGCGTGCCTGAAAAATTTGTCAAACTGCAGACCCGTCTTTATGATGCGGAAACGAAAAAGGTGATTTGGTCGGCGGTTTCGGAAACCACAAAACCCGACTCCACCCTGACCGCAACGGATGTGATCGAATCGGTGTGCACCATTATCAGCGAGAGGCTGCAGCCCACCAGCGCGCGCGGCTGATCTATAAAAACTGCGCCACACCCCCCGCAAAAACACCGGGGCATGGATTTCATTTCTGCCCCGGTTGTTCCTTTTTATGCCTCCATTTCATAAGATGGGCCGGAATGGAGGGTCCGCGTAAAACCCCAATTCATTTCAACAAAAGCGTTTTTATGTAAAAATTTAAAAGTTCCCTTGGAAAAATGAGGATTTAGGGGGATTTTAAGGTGGGGCAGTCAATGGCACCATAAACCGATACTACAAGCCATCTCAAAAAAGCAGATCGCCCCCAAGAGCAAGGCATGGGCCGATGAAAAAACGGAGCATATCTCATATATGTGAGTATTTTGAAAAGGTCCATAACGCAGCTATTGGAGGTTAGATGTTTTTTTGAGATGGCTTGTAAGAGTTTAAGAATAAGCAGTTATACATTTGACACCCCTGCCGAATATGTCATACATTTTGACCTCACCGGCATCGTTTTTACGAAAGTCCGACGACGCAAAAACGTAAAGGGCGCATCCCCGAAGGCCCATAAAATGCCGGACAAACACCTGGAATTTAGCCCGCCATGGCATGGAAACAAAAAATTTGTTATATTCTGCCGGCTTTTCTGGTCCTGATCATCGCCCTGCTGTCGGCATGGTGCTTCCTGCTCCCGCTCTACCTGAATTCGGAATCCTTTTTACAGACGATCCGGGGAAAGGGGCTGGCCGGGTTTGACTGGGATGTGGGCAAAATCGGTGCCACGGGCGCGGTGATCGCATCAGTGCGCATCGGCCCGGATCGGGCCCAGGCGCTTAAAGCCGACCTGGTGCGGCTCGAGTACACCCCGGCCGGATTGATGCGCCGGCATGTCCGGCACCTCCTTATCAGCGGGCTTGAGCTTCATTGCGCCTACCGGGAAGGTGAATTCTCCATCCGCGGATTCGATTTGAAGCAGCCGGCCGGCCGCCCTTCCCCTCCGGGCACATCCCCGGCCGCATCAACCGGTACGGACCTGCCGTTTTCCTTTGACACCATGGAGATCCGCAGCGCGGTCATCCTTTTTGAGTGGCAGGGCAGCATCTATCGCATCCCCTTAAATGCCCGGTTTTCAGAAACAGATAATGCCCAGGTGCTGCACGGAACGGTCCACCTGCTTCCCCGGCAGCAGGAGATCGCACTGGAAGCCGATTACGACATGGCGGACAAAACGGTTCACTGGAAGATGAAATCCGATGAGTTTGCCCCCCAGCGGTTTGCCGATATCATCGGAAACATTCAAGGCCTTACCCTGAAAGGCGCGCTTAACCTGGTGGCCGGTGGAGACATCCGCCTGAATCCGTTTGAGATCGCATCGGCCCAGGCCGAAGCGCAATTTTGCAATGCCGGCTCCGCCTACAAGGCGTATCAACTCCAAACCACGAGGGCGGATGCGCAAACCAATCCGCCCCTGCAGATACAGGTCAAAAGCGTCAATGGGCGTGAATGGGGCTTCTCCGCTTCCGGCCTGGCCATCCAATCGCCTCTTTTCATGGGAATTTCCACCCTGGAAGGCCAAATTCGGCGGGTAGCGGGGGGTGGCATCGATACCTCCGGGCACGCAGCTCTTTTTGTTAAAACAGATGAAACAAAAGGCCCCGGCGCATTTAAAGTCACCGCCCCTCTGCACCTGGATGTCAATTTTTCCGGCGCATACGATGACAAAGACAGCTGGCGTTTTAATTTAGGCAATGCCCCTGCCGAAGCAGAGGCCCGGCAGTGGAGCATCGAAGCGGATGAGCGTTTTTTTGCAGCGGGCCGGCCCGAACTCGATATTTCGGGCCGGGGAGGACCGGATAATGGAAAAATAGAGTATCACGCGGTTCTGCCCCATCCCCGGGCCACGATCGGCATCGATCTTAACAGCAGCTTGGTGTCCGTAAACGGAGACGTGCTTTGGGGCGCGGACAGCGCGGCCAGCGGGACCATTGCGGTTGCCGGTACAAAAGGGCGGGTTCGACTGGGAAAAAACACCCTGGAAATCCCCGATTTCGGCCTATCCGGAGGATGGAAATCAGCCGGAGACCAGAATCGGGAATTCGACGGGGCATTCACCCTGGGCAAGGGGCGCCTGAGCAATCCCGAATCCGGACTTGAGGTCACCGGCATCGATGCCCGCCTTCCCTTGCACTGGCCCTGGGCGCCTTCTCCAGCGGGTAAATTCTCCGCAGCCGGCATTCAATATGCCAATCGCCGGGTCGGCAGCCTCAAGGGCATTGTTTATCAGGATCTGGCAGGGCTGGCCTTCACGGGCACATTGGCAGGGGACCTGCTGCCGGGCGCGGTGGTCCGGCTTACGGGGTTTTCTCATTTTCTTTCCGAATCCGGCAAAAGCGAGGTGCGGTTCGACGGCGGATATCACGTCAAAAACGACTTGGACCTGGCAAAGGTGATGCCGGACCTCAAAGGGGTGAGTGTAAACGGCGACCTGACCGTGTCCGGAACGATGGCATCCGGCCCTGGCGGTCTTCACGCTTCGGCATCCGCAACACTTGAAAATTGCGACGTGCGGATCAAATCAGGCGACATGACCGCAAAAAATATCCGGCTGAAGATCGACATGCCGGAGCTTTTGACGCTGCGCAGCGCACCGGCCCAGGAACTGAGCATAGCGCAGCTGTCCATGGGGAAAATCCACATGAACGAACTTCAGATGCAGTTTCAGATCGAGTCGGGAAAATCGATACTGGTGGAAAAATCGGGGTTCAAATGGTGCGGCGGACAGGTCAATGCCCAGGCCCTGCGGATCTTCCCCGGGGTAAACGACTACGATGTCACCCTGTACTGCGACCGCCTGGAACTCGCCGACCTGCTGGAACAGCTGGGGGCGGCACAGGCCGCGGGCAAGGGAACGGTCAACGGCTACGTTCCGGTTCACTATACCCGGGGAAAGATCATCTTTGATGACGGATTTCTCTTTACCACGCCGGGCGACGGGGGGACCATCCAGGTGACCGGCGCCCAGATGCTGACTTCCGGCATCCCCAAGGGCTCGCCCCAGTATGACCAGATCGATCTGGCACGCGAGGCCCTCAAGGATTATGAGTATGAATGGGCGAGAATCCGCATGCGGACGGAAGCGGAGATGCTCATTCTCGACCTGCAGTTTAACGGAAAACCGGTCAATCCGCTTCCTTTCGTCTACGATGAAGCGGCCGGCGGCTTCATCCGGATGAAAGGAAGCGGACAGGTATCCCATTTCCAGGGCATCCGGATCAATGTAAACCTTCAGGTTCCGCTGAACAAAATTTTACGCTATAAAAGCATTTGGGACACACTGCAATAAGGAGATCAGAAATGAGGTTCAATAAAAATGGATGGCACGTGCTGGCGGCCGGCGCGCTTTTGCTTCTGGCAACGGCCTGCACGGAGCACCGGGTCCATGTGGATCCGATCCGGACGGAGCACGTGGTGGAAGTCAAACCGATGACCATCAACGTCAACGTGAGGGTAAAAGTGGATCGGGCGCTGGAGGACTATTTCAGTGATATCGATGCCGCCCGGCAAGAAGACCAGGCCCAGTAGCGGGTTTGCAGACGGGGTATCCTTTTTGAAAAATAAATATTTGAATGATAAGGGAGATTTCAGGATGAAAAATCATGTGATATGCATATTCCTACTGGCTTTTCTGGCCGTGCCCCTGTTTCTGGTCAGACCGGCGGAGGCCCAGGATATCAAGGCGCGGATGAAAGCGCGGCTGCCGGTCATCATCGAACTCAAGTCCAAGGGGATCGTGGGGGAGAACAACAAGGGCTTCCTGGAATTTGTGGGCGGCCAGCATGAAAAGGCGGATGTGGTCCAGGCCGAAAACAGTGACCGGGCCCAGGTTTACGAGGCCATTGCCAAACAGCAGGGGGTCACCCCCGAACTGGTGGGGAAACGGCGGGCCGCACAGCTCAGGGATCTGGCCAAACCGGGGGAATGGCTCCAGAATGAAAACGGGCAATGGTACCAGAAATAGCCGCTTTTATCTCAGATCCATTGTGATCATCCGGTCTATAGCGCAATAAAAGGGTTCACCCCTTGAGCTGCGCCTGCTTAAATCCGGATCAGTGGGAAGCAACGGCATCCGCAGTTTCCCCAGCAATCTCTTTGGACCGGAGCCGGCTGAGGCAGAATTTGCCGATGATCAATGTCGCCAGAACCGTGGGCAGATAGATTTTGAGAAACAAGGGGGTCATCAGGTCGCCGAACTGATTTGACCAGTAAAGGGATGCGGCCAGTTCAGCCAGCACCACCATGTCCAGAAAAACGACAAACAGCTTCTGTTTGATATTCATATTGCGCACACTTTCTTTCAGGCAGGCAAAGCGCCTCTTTTCCGGGCGCTTTGCCTGGTTTGATGTAAATCCGCTATTTCTTCATTATATCCTGTTTGCTGACGTTCATGACCTTGATGGCCATTTTCTTGCTGCCGCCGATATCGTAGGCGATTCGCAGCATGTCTCCGGGTTCGGGCAGCATTCCGATTTTGGCATAGTGAGACATCGAATTCGGATTCGATGCTGGTGGGATTGCCGTATTTATTCTTTGAAAAATTCGTGTCATGCTCCCGAATTTTTATCACATGATTCTCGGCATTATATTCGATGCACTCTCCCTGGGCCACTTCGGCCGCAATCACATCGACGGCAAAAAACAGTCCCATCAGCAGGATGCATAGGGCAATAACAGGCTTTTTCATGTGCGTTCTCCTTTCAAATCCATTTTCATTTTACGGCTGAAATGCATGGGCCATCTTCTTGTCCCGAAGCTCCTGAAACGCCCCCTGCAGCATGATCTTGACAATGTAGGCGCAGATGAGGGCAATGGTGCCCAGGATCAGAACCGTGGCGGAACTGTTATACTTGAATTCTTTTAAGATAATCGAAATCATGCAGCAGATCACGGCGATCCCGAAGGCCACACGGATGCCGTAGCCTTTGGCATACTTGGTGGCGACTGTGCCGATCTGTGCACCGATGGCGGCCCCGGTCAGCATGACAAACACGGCCACAATTTCGATGCGCCCCTTCATGGAGTAGGTGAACGCCCCGTAAAGCCCTGAAATCATCACCTCGAACAAGTCGGTGCCCACTGCGATGTGGGTGGGGCAGCCGATGAGGTAGACCAGCGACGGCATGCGGATCAAACCGCCGCCGATGCCCAGGAAACCGGCGAGGATGCCGGTGATGAAACTGACAAACATGGGCAGCCACACGGAAACGGTGAAACCGGCGGTTTTGAAATAGACCATGGGCGGAATCTTTATTTTATGAAGGGCCTTGTACCAGGTAATCCCTTCGGCGCCGTGCTCCCCCACATCCCCCTTCTTCTTTTTCCGGGTGGCCTTGTAATAATCATAAAATACCAGGCTGGAGATCAGCGCCAGCAGGCAAACATACACCCACCGCACCACCGAACCAACATTGCCCAGCTTTTCAAGGTACATGACCAGTTGGGCGCCGATTTCGATGCCGGCCATGGTTCCCACCACCATCACCAGCCCCAGTTTGTAGTCGACATTTCCAAATTTGGAATGCCGCATGGTCGAAATCATCGATTTGCCGGCAATATGGGCCATGTCCGTCCCGATGGCAAAAGCCATGGGAAATCCCAGGATATTCAGCCCCGGCGTCACCATCCAAGCCCCGCCCATTCCGAAGAAACCGCCGATGGTCCCTACGGCAAACCCGATGAGCACGAGACCCGGCCAGAAAATCTCAATGCCGGCAATCGGCATGTACATGAATAACCATTCCATATGAACATCCTCCTTTTTAAGAATCGATTACATAAAATGATGGCTTAATGTTCGATGATTTTACGGCTCTTCAAATCCAGGCCGGTCCGGGACATGAGAAAGTCCATGGCAAAGCCGAGAAATGCGCCATAGCAGGCGGTCAATACCGTGCACCAGATGGCGAACACCAGAATGTTCGAATTGTATGCGTCCGCCATGTATTTCATGAACGCATGATAGTGCCCGGTGTCCTGAATAACCCGGGTGTCCGCCACCACCACCAGTTCGGTGGCCGCCCCGCCGCCGGCTGCCGCAATGCCCGGCAGGACGAAGCCGAGCAGCACGCCGATGATAACCCACGTCTTTACCTGTTTCATGTTGCGCCTCCTTTTTCTCACATCGTTTGATTTTATTTTGATTTCCCCTGGTCCGACTTTCCGGTTGCGCTTTCTGAAATGCAGCTCCTGTGCCAACAAAAGTATTGACTCTTTTGCGCAACGGCTTACAATTATTGCGCGATGACATTTCAACCCACCCGAATTCATTGATATACAAGTTGGAATGATGACAATCTTCGATAAATTTACAGAAGGTGAATTCATCCTCCCGCCCAAAAACGGGAACGGGTTGAGTCTCCGGACGAAACTGCTCTTCACCCTGATTCCGTCGGTGATCCTGATTCTGCTCATCACGGGCTATATTACCTACCTCACCTCTTCAAAATTTTTGACCCAGGCCCTGGAAAGGAGCGCGCGGCTTCAGGCAAGAGCCATGGCGCATGAAATCGAGGCGGCTCTTGCAAGGACCGGACAGGACCTGCTTTTTATTGCGCAAAATTATTCAAATAGCGCAAAGCTGCGGCAGAACTTTGCCGATTTTATCCGCCTGGAGGGGATCGATTTTCGCGAAATCGGCTTTATCTCGCAAAAAGACAAAAACCATACCTATTTCGTCGCCGGTGAAAAACAGATTGTCGAACTGGAATCCTCAATGATTCCGGAAGTCAATCCCGATCCCGGATTGTATCTGGAGCCGCTTGCGCGACTAAAACCGGGGGAAATCTGGATTTCAGACATCGTGGAGGTGGAATATCCCTTTCCCATATCTTCAAACCCGAATCAGAAAATCCGTTCACATGTGATATATTTCGGGACCCCCTGCACGTCCCAATCGGGGGAGCGCTCCGGTTTCCTGCTGATGTCCGTCGATACCCGGGTGCTGCGCAATATCCTGTCCCTGTATGACTCCCCCCAGTCCCCGTTGTGGGCGTTTGCGCGCACCCCGGAAGTACGGCTGGCCTATTTTTATGACCTGGATGGCTGGATTTTGTTTCAATCCGAGGACCCCGGGGAAAAAAATCTGGATTTCACCACCGATCTGGCCAGAATGGATTATGCCGACGGCACCCTGGGAAAGCCGGGACACCCGGCCGCCTTTCGGCCCGGTTCCCAGTTTCAGGCATTCTGGAAGATGATAAGCGATACCAAAGAGGGAAAATTCAACGCTATCGAACTGGCGGGGAAATCGCAGACAGGTTCGGAGGTCAAAAACTATTTTCTGGCCTATTCACCGGTCAGTTTCCAGGGCCGGATCATTGCAGGGGTCGCCTATATCGATCGAACCCGGTTTACCCTGGCCGCCGGATACAGACATTTGGATATCATGCTGATTCTGTCCATTATCACCATACTGGCGGTATCTTTGATCATCTTCGTCTTCTCCCGTGTGGTCACTCAACCGATTTACAAACTCACGGATGCGGTGGACAGCATTCACAGAAACCGGAAACTGGCCCCCATCGATATCCGCACATCGGTTTACGAGGTCAATCTGCTTCAGCATGCCATCAACAATATGATGAAGATCCTCAATTCACAGATTGCTGAAATCAGGAGAAAAGATCTAAAAATACAGGATGTTGAATCCAAAGAGCGGATTGATATTCAGCCGGGGCTCAACAGCAGCCCCCCCTCGGCCGCAATCGACACCCTGCCCGAAATCATCGGGTATGGGCCCAGAATCGACCGGTTTAAATCGGATATTCTAAAAGCCGCCGGCGTCGATGCCGACGTATTGATCATGGGAGAGACCGGCACCGGCAAGCAGCTGGCGGCAGAAGCGATTCATGCGCACAGCGGGCGGGGGGAAGGGCCGTTTATCTCCATCAATTGCGGGGAACTTGCGGAAAACCTGCTGCTGGACAGCCTGTTCGGCCATGTGAAAGGGGCCTTTACCGAGGCCAAGGCAGACCGGAAAGGCGCCTTTTTGATGGCGGACCACGGGACGCTTTTTCTGGATGAGATCCAGACGGCTTCCCTTACCGTTCAGCAGGCCCTGCTGCGGGCGGTGGCCATGCGAAAGGTAAAGCCCCTGGGGACGGATAAAGAATACGGCGTGGACGTAAGGCTCATCTGCGCCACCAATGTGGACCTTCGCCAGCTCATCGACAGCCGGCAATTCAGGTCGGACCTGTATTTCCGGCTCAAAGTGATTACGGTTTTTACGCCGCCCCTGCGGGCGCACAGGGAAAACATCCCCGTGCTGATCAATCATTACCTGACGCAATTGCAGCATTCCACCGGCCGGGAGGACCTGGGCATCAGCAAGGGTGCCCTGGAAAAGATGAAACAGTATGACTGGCCGGGAAATATCCGGGAACTGATGAACTGCATTACCCGGGCGGTGGTCATGGCGGAGTCTCACATTATCCAGGCCGGTGATGTGCTGCTCGAAGGCGAATCCGCAGGCTATTCAAAATCGCAGTTCATCGGGGAAGAGATCCAGGCCGCCGGTGAAAATGCGGCTTTTCAATCCACTGAAGATGATTGCGCTTCGCCATACCCGGAAAGCAGCCCGGAAGTACCCGCTTCTGCACCTGCGGACATCCCCATGAACAGCCGCCAGCAGAAGGCGTATGCGCACATTCTGGACAAAAAGACGATTACCCGCAATGAATACCAGGCCCGGGTGGGCGAGAACATATCCGCACGCACCGCCATATATGATTTGCAGGACCTGGTGAAAAAAGGCGTGCTGCGGAAAGAAGGCAGCGGGCCCGCCACCCGCTACACCCTCATAGAAGGCGAATAGCCGGGAGGATCTCATGTTCAGGCGGTTGACCGCACTGCTCCGGAAAAACCGTAAGCAGCCGCCGGACCCGGGCGGGATGATGAATGTCTTCCGGGTAAAATACGCCAATTTCAAGGCCCTCCTGGAATCCAATGCCGAGCTGCTGAAAATCATCTCGGGCATGGAGGAGAAGCTGACCGGGCAGCATGTTTTCGGAATGTCGTATATCCGCTCCGAAACGGCCCGGACGATTTTTCACACGGCCCGGATGATCGGCAGTTTCGAAGGGCTTTCCGGGAGGAAATTTCCCGAGCTCAGCGCCACGCTCAAGCACATCCGGGAAGCCATCGACGGGGAGCTCGATCTTAAAAACGTTGTCCGGGGGATCGATTTCGTCCTGCCCTACGACCGCATCGGAAAGGACAGCGTCGATTTTGTGGGCGGCAAGAACGCCAACCTGGGTGAAATCAAAAGCCGGGTCGGACTCCCCATCCCCAAAGGGTTTGCCATCACCACCACCGCGTTTGATGAACTGATCGAATACAACGATCTGTCAGATGAGATCCGCAAGCACAAGATGGCGCTCGATGCCAGTGATCCGGAATCCATCATGCGCATCAGTCAAGACATCCAGTCCATTTTCCTGGCCGCCGAGGTTCCGCCCAAGGTCGAGCAGGCGATCTTCGATGCCTGTGACCGGCTGATCAGCCCGGACAGAAGCGCCCGGGTGTCGCTGCGCAGCAGCGCCATCGGCGAGGACAGCGAACTGTCGTTTGCCGGTCAGTACCAGAGCTGCCTGAATGTTTCGCGCGATGACATCATTTTAAAATACAAGGAGGTCATTGCCAGCCTGTTTACCCCCCGGGCCATCTCCTACCGCCACCACATGGGGATTTCCTTCGAAGAAGCCGCCATGAGCGTGGGATGCCTGGAGATGATCCCGGCAAAAGCCGGCGGCGTCATTTATACCCGGCATCCCTTCCGCCTGATGGAAAACAGCCTCATCATCCATGCCACCTGGGGACTGGGCGCTCTTGTAGTGGACGGATCCGTTGCGCCGGATACCTTCGAGGTGTCCAAAACAAATCCCCCGGTGCTCTTAAAATCTGTCATATCCCACAAGGAGAAGCGCCTGGTCACTCTCCCGGACGGGAATCTTTCGGAAACGGGCGTCGATCCCGATCTGCAGGATGCGGCAAGCCTGTCTGAAGAACAGGCCCTCGTGCTGACCGACTATGCCATGAAACTGGAGGCGCACTACCAAATGCCCCAGGACATCGAGTGGGCCATCGATGCCGACGGCCGTCCGGTAATTCTTCAGACCCGGCCCCTGCGCCTGGAAGGCGACAAGGGGGCTTTTTTTTCCACCCAGCGGTTCGACCAGCTATCCCATTCTGCTGGAGAATGGCAGCGTCGCCTGCCCCGGAGTGGGCTGCGGGCCGGCGCACATCATCCATTCGGAAAAAGACCTGCTGTCGTTTCCGGAAGGCGGCGTGCTGGTGGCGGCGCATTCTTCCCCCCAGTACGTCCTCGTCATGGAAAAAGCACAGGCCGTGGTCACCAATTCCGGAAGCATCACCGGCCACATGGCCTCCGTGGCACGGGAATTCAAGGTCCCCACGGTACTGAACACCCGAAACGCCACCACCGTCATCGAACCCGGCATGCGCATCACGGTCGATGCGTTTGCCGGCAGGGTCTATGCGGGAAAAGTCCCCGAACTGCTGGAAATGCAGTGGGAAAGAGGCGCTTTCATGAAAGACACCCCCGTGTATCAAACGCTTCAAAGGCTCTCGCAGTTGATCGTCCCGCTGAACCTCACCCACCCCAAGTCCCGCAAGTTCACCCCCGCAAACTGCAGGACCATTCATGACATCATGCGCCTGACCCATGAGTGGTCCTATAACGAGATCTTCCAGATCAGCGACTTCACCACTGACCACGGCAGGATTTCGGTCAAGCTCGACGCCCCTCTTCCCATCGATTTGTATGTGATCGATCTCGGCGGCGGGCTGAACATGACGGAAAAAACCGCAAAGATCGGAATCGATCAGGTGGTGTCGGCGCCATTCAAGGCGCTGCTTTCGGGGATGCTTCACAGTGATCTCAAGCCCTTTGAGCCCAGGCCCGTCAACATCAAGGGTTTTTTGTCCGTCATGAGCCAGCAGATGCTCTCCCCTCCCAATCCCGTCACGGAGCGGTTCGGAGACCGCAGCTACGCCATTGTTTCGGACAAGTACTTGAATTTCAGCTCCCGCGTGGGATACCACTACAGCATTCTGGACAGTTACTGCGGACAGACGGCCATGAAGAACTACATCAATTTTCAGTTCAAGGGGGGTGCCGCCGACGACGTCCGGCGCAACCGGAGGGCCCGGCTGATCCAGAATGTCCTCGAAGCCGGCGGTTTCCTGGTGGAGGTCCAGGGGGATCGTGTCAATGCCCGCCTGGCCAAGCAGGAGCATGACATTACATGGGAAAAGCTGGATTTACTGGGCCGGCTGATTATCTACACCCGCCAGATGGACATGCTGATGAATTCCGAAGAAAGCGTCAAAACGCTCTCGGCCCATTTCCTCGAGGGCCGCTATCACCTGGATCCCGCCGGCCGGCCGCATTGAGGGTCCGTCTTAAAACAAGTTATCGTTTCTGTGTGGAGGCGCCTGCCCGGCAACAAGATTAACGAATCTTTTCTTTTTCCAGGCGCTGTTCATAGGCATTGGAAATTTTCAACAGGAGTTCGTCAGTTTGGCAGGGTTTCATCAGGTAATCGTAGGCCCCGTGTTGGACGATTTCCAGGGCGGTTTCCATGGATGCATGGCCCGACAGGACGATGACCTCGGCTTTGCATCCGCTGGCCTTCATCTGTTTGAGCACTTCGATCCCACTGATCCCAGGCATTTTCACATCCAGCAGCACCACATCATAGGGATCCCGGGAAAGCGCCTCCAGGGCATCCTCCCCCCGGTTCACCGCAGAAGCAAAAATTTTCCGGGCCCCCAGGATTTTTTGCAGGGAGCGGCAGAAATTGGCTTCATCATCAACGATCAAGACTCTGGGGTTTTCCGGCATGGGGATTGACAGGCCCATCTTTTTTGAATTATCAGCAAGAAACCTTCGGGCAACGACTACGGGATAATAAAAGACATTCCCGGGCAAATAGCAAAGAAAATATGATCCGGGTATCTTCTTTCCGCCGGTTTTTAAGATAGCCGAATTTGAGCTGCCTTCTCTTTCCCACTCACATTTGACAAAAACAGCTGCGCCTTCCATATTTTTGAATAATGAATTCCATTT
The DNA here is from genome assembly GCA_963826785.1 of uncultured delta proteobacterium. Classification (GTDB taxonomy): domain Bacteria; phylum Desulfobacterota; class Desulfobacteria; order Desulfobacterales; family Desulfosalsimonadaceae; genus CAWGYD01. The sequence goes on along the minus strand of CAWGYD010000001.1, from coordinate 249,078 downwards.
CCCTTTGATTATGGAGAATAACGATGCTTTTCAGCAGCTGGAACACCATTTTCAGGATACTCATCATCGCCCCGCTTTCCTATGCCGCCCTGGTGATCATGCTCCGGATCTCGGGCAAGCGGACGCTTTCCCAATTGAATGCCTTTGATTTCGTGGTCACCGTGGCTTTCGGCTCCACCCTGGCCACCACCATCTTGAGCACAAACATCGGGCTGACAGACGGAGTTCTCGCCCTTGGCCTCCTGATTTTTCTGCAGCTGATCGTCGCCCGCTATTCACCCCAGTTAAAATGGTCTAAGGAGGTGATCAAGTCCGATCCGCGCCTCTTGTTTCAGCGGGGAAATTTTCTGGAAACGGCCATGGAAGAAGAACGGGTGAGCCGGGAAGAAATCCTCCAGGCCATCCGCAGCCAGGGAATGTCGTCCCTCGATGGGGTCGATTTTGTGGTGCTCGAGACCAACGGCAATTTAAGCGTGATTTCAAAATCGGCGGCCGGGGATGCATCCGCCCTGGAAAACATCCGGCAGCCGGGAGCCGCCTGACATGGACCCGGAACCCACCAGCGTAGAGGAACTCCTGGATCTGACGGAACAGGCGGCCCGGGAAACAGACCGGGTTTCCATCGGCAGAATTCTGGAGACGCTGGGCAGCCGGTCCTTCGGTCCGATCCTCCTTCTGGCCGGCTTAATCACGCTTGCACCGCTTTTGGGGGATATCCCGGGTGTGCCGACGATCATGGCCGCCATCGTGGTGCTGACTGCGGGACAGCTGCTGTTCAGCCGGGACCATCTCTGGCTTCCCCAATGGATGCTTGCGCGGTCCATCCGCCAGGATCGGTTCTGCAGGACGATCGGCTGGCTGCGGCCCGTGGCCCGCTTCCTGGACCGCTTCTCCAAACCGCGGCTGACCATGCTGACCCGGGATCTGGGCAGCTACGCCATTGCCATGATATGCATCCTGGTGGCCGCCGTCATGCCGCTTATGGAAATGGTGCCCTTCAGCGCCAATATCGCGGGCGTCGCACTGACCGCTTTCGGCCTGTCGTTGACCGCCCGGGATGGACTGATCGCCCTGCTCGCCACGATCTTTCTGGTCATCGCGTTCGGGGCCGGCGCATACCATCTGACGTAAGAAATACGAAACCCGCCGGACAGCGGCTGGGTTCTCTTGCATCGGAATCAGCAGTGCGATGCTTTTTACGAGTTCATCAGATTTGAAATTGAATGAAACCGTGCCCTGAAAGGAGCGCCCATGTTTGGAAGACGGATCAATTTATTCAAGCTGCTCGGGTTCCAGGTGCGCATCGACTTTTCCTGGATCATCATCGCCGTGCTGATTGCCTGGTCATTGTCAACCGGGTTTTTCCCCTTCAAGTTTGCCGGCCTTTCCGCCGGAACCTACTGGGGCATGGGCATCATCGGTGCACTGGGCCTGTTTGCCTCCATTGTCATCCATGAATTCTCCCACTCGCTGGTGGCCCGGAAGTACGGCATCCAGATGAAAGGCATCACACTTTTCATATTCGGGGGAATGGCGGAAATGCCCGACGAACCGGAGAGCCCCAAAGCCGAATTCATGATGGCCGCCGTCGGCCCCCTGTCGAGCCTCGTACTCGCGGGCCTGTTTTACGCCATGTACATCGCCGGCACTGCATCGGCCATTCCCATGCCGGTCAACGGGGTGCTGGAGTACCTTGCCATCATCAACCTCATCCTGGCCATATTCAATCTCATTCCGGCCTTTCCGCTGGACGGCGGCCGGGTGCTGCGATCGATCCTCTGGGGCGCCAAAGACAACCTGCGCTGGGCGACCCGCATTTCTTCCCGGATCGGCTCGGCATTCGGCATCTTTTTGATCATTCTCGGTGTATTCAATCTTTTCGGCGGCAATTTCATCGGCGGAATGTGGTGGTTCCTCATCGGCATGTTCCTGTACAGCGCAGCCAGCATGTCCTACCAACAGCTTCTGACCCGCCGGGCGCTGGAAGGCGAATCCGTTCGCCGCTTCATGAACACGGACCCCGTCACCATTTCGCCGGACACGACCATCGACGACCTGGTGGAAAATTATGTCTACCGGTACCATTACAAAATGTACCCGGTGATTTCCGGGGCGGACAAGGTGGAAGGCTGCGTCACCACCCGGCAGATCAAAGAGATTCCAAAAGCGCAATGGCATGAAAAAAGAGTGGCGGATATTTCCTCGCCCTGTGACGGGGACAATACCATTCAGCCCGACACGGATGCGATCAAAGCACTTTCCCTGATGAACCGGAGCGGCAAAAGCCGGCTGATGGTCACCGAAGGCGGTCATCTGGCGGGGGTGGTTTCATTAAAAGACCTGCTCAAGTTCCTGTCCCTTCGTATCGAACTCGATCAGTAAAGCCCAAAACGGCTTCTGAGGTGTTTCATCAAGGGCCTTGCGTCAGGTGAAAAAAGATGGGATATAAAGGAAAAAATCAGGAAGTTGCTGTTTAATCTAATGAAAAGGAATTTCCATGGAACCGAACGTCCCGTCTTTGAACTACCTGTCCGTGAATGTGGAAAACCAGGTCGCAACCGTATTGCTGAACCGGCAGGATAAGGGAAACGCGCTGTCGCCCGATGTCCTGGAAGAACTGGCGGCAGTTTTCGAACACCTCGATTCTCGCACGGATGTTTCGGTGATCATCCTGACCGGCGGCGAGAAGATATTCTCGGCCGGGTTTGACCTGGATTTTTTAAAGACCGTGCGCAAGGATGCCAATGAAGCCTTCACCGCCCTTTTCCACCGGGCCTACCGGTCGATCATGTTCTGCAGCCAGCCCGTCATTGCCGCAGTCGGCGGGGCCGCCATGGCCGGGGGGTTCGACCTGACGCTCATGTGCGATCTGCGTTACGCCTCGGAGCGCGCGAAATTCAGCCAGCGCGAAATCATCCTGTCGCTCACGCCCCTGCTCGATCCGCTGTGGCGCGTCGTCGGCCTGGGCACGGCCAGGGAATGGGCGCTGACCGGAAAAATCATCGATGCACAGGAAGCGCTTCGCGCCGGATACGTCAGCCAGGTCTTCCCGGAAGGCACGGTGGTGGAAAAAGTTAAGGCCATTGCCGCTGAAATGGCCGCCTCCGACCGCACCTGCCTGGTGGAAACCAAGAAGCTTTCCATCGAACTGCTGCACAACAGCCTGGACAGCTCCATGAAAATCCAGGAATGGCTTTTTCGCACCTACGTCGGTTCCGAAGACAACCATGCGCGTATCGATTCCCTGCTGGAAAAGCTCCGGGCCGGCAAGAAAAAATAGGCGAGTATCCAATACCCACCCCGGCCTCCCCCCGAGGGAAAATTATAGGGGGGTGTGCCGGCGGCAGATCAGGCCATTCTTTCTGACGGCGTTTGCTGCCCGTAGGCTGGCAATGAACCCGTAAGTTGTTTAACGATGTAGATGAACACTCCCGTCAGCAGCAGATTGACCGCAAGGCTGAGCATGGCCACGGTGACGATAGGCCCCCCGATGCCGTAGCTGAGCGAAATCACCAGCACGCCCGCACCCACCTCTCCACGGGGCCACATGCCGATCGCAAGGGCCAACCGTTCGCGCCAGTGCGCCTCTTTCCTGTAGCAAAACGCAGGAAACATCTTGCCGATGTTGGAGATGATGGTGATGACAAGAACGTGCAGCACGATCTGAGCCCAGCCCATGGGCGGTTGAGCGGCGGTGACACGACCGATCTGCATTGCCGAGCCGACTTCGCCAGCCGCGGCCTCTGCGGAAGGATTTCCGGCGCCCCGCAGTGAAAGTTCCACCTGTTCAGTCTGAGCTCCAGCTAGAACGGCAGAGCCGCCCCTCGGTATCATCGGCATCGACAATCCGACCAGTACCATGAAAGCAGCCGCGACAATCGTTGAGACATGCTGTTCCTGAGGTGTGTTTATCGCCTCATGACCATCATGGTTGTCGCCCCGTACCGGTGATTCGACAGCGTGTGCCTTCGGGTAAGCCATGACGCAGCCGAGCACGAATGCCGGCAGGATCACCTCGATGTGAATGGGGATCGATTCGTCTATGAGTTTGGTACCCTGATAGACTACCTCGCTGAGCCCGGTGATGACCCCGGCGTACCCCAAAACCCACGGCCAGGTTACCGGGATACGGATCTTATGCAGAAATATATAGGCCGCTGAGAGCATGCCGGCCATGACGACCACAATCAGACCCAGCTGCCAGGCCACTCCAACCATCAGCATTTTGAGTGGAATCATGAGCAGCACGGTGTCGAGGTCATCGAAGATTGCCAGGACCCGGGCCTTTCGGAACAACCAGGTCGCGCCCAGTCCGGCCGCAGCGAGCATGGAAAACAACACACCCGCCGACGTCGGCGCTGCAAATCTTCCCGCCAGCAGCGTCTCCTGCCATGCGGCCAGGGTGCCCCAGGCCTCCGGCGGAAGGAGAACGAATACGAAGTAAAGTGTGACGAAGACCCAGGGAAAGCTTGCTGCCGTGAAAGCGACGAAATAATCCCAGCCGTATTGCCGAAGATTGGTCTTATCGATGTCGAACTCATAGCCGACCCGGATCATGATAAATGAAAGACCTGCCATGGTCAGGATCCGGACGACGTCGGCCACCCTGGCGTACCCGGGACCGATATAGGCCGGCAGCCACTGCGACCCGATCAAGCCGAGCAAAAGCAGAATTGAGAAGAGGAGTACCTTTTTCATGGCTGTGCTGAGTGTCCTTTCCCTGGTATTAGTGGTCTATTCGGCTGAGACGCCCCCCGCGATCGATATCCAGTCTTTATAAACCCGGACCCGGTTATGCCGCATGCGGATACGGCTGAAACCGATTGTCCGGTCAAATCTTTGTTCTTGAAGATTCTGGCCCCGGATTCACGGGTTCAGCCTGCAATTTCTGCCAGGGAGCGCAGCTGATAGACGCCGCGGCTGGCGGCCACCAGCTGGCCGGCGGCATCCAGAATTCTGCCTTCCAGAATAAACTCGGCTTTGCCGCTGGCGGCTGCCTCGGTCTGGATGCGCGTGATGGCCGCATCGTCTAAAATGATTTCAACGGTGGCGTCGGTGGTGACCGGTTTGATAAATCGCAGGGTCATTTCCTTGACCACCGGATAGAAGCGCTTCGTATCGAAACTGGTCAGAAACAGTGCGCCGCCGGGGATTTCGGCCAGGGTGAACAGCGCCCCGGCGTACATCGACCCGATATGATTGACGTTGCCCTCCAGGGGCACGGCCAGGCGCACCCGGCCGCGCTCCAGAACAAGGGCTTTGAGGCCGATGCGTTCGACAAACGCAAAGGGTTTCTCGATGAAGGCTTTGATGTCGCTATGCTGCATCAGTCAATATCTCAACTGAAATCATCGTGAAAAGTATTATCCCCTGCTGTGCCGTGTTTTTGCAGAAAGGAACTTGCCCGGAATATAGGCGTCATGGTTAAGTCTCTTGAAACCATTTTCGGCCACCGGGCATCATTTTCATAGCGTCAAACCCGTTCAACCGGGGCCGGTCAGTCCTGTCCGGGCTTGTTTATTTTTCGGCAAAGGTATCGCGCAGCTGATACTTGAGCACCTTTCCCGATACGTTGCGGGGAAGGCCGGGAACGATTTCAAGAAGGCGCGGGATCTTGTAGTCCGCCAGGCGTGTCTTTAAAAATTCGCGCAGTTCTTCCAGTTCCAATGTTTTGTCTTTTTGAAGGGCGGCAATGCACATGACCGTCTCCCCCCACACCGGGTGGGGCACCCCGATGATCACCGCCTCGGCCACCGCCGGATGCTCGTAGATGGCATCTTCGACCTCTTTGCTGTAGACGTTTTCCCCGCCGGTGATGATCATGTCCTTGCTTCGGTCCACCAGGGTGATGTAGCCCTCGTCGTCCATCTTGCCCAGATCCCCGGTGTAGACCCATCCGTCACGGATGGTGTTTGCCGTCGCTTCGGGATTTTTGTAGTATTCGCGCATGCAGGTTTCGCCCCTGATCACCAGTTCGCCCACCACATCGGGTTCGGTGATGGTGTTGCCCGACACATCGGCCAGGCGGGTTTCCATGTTGACGATGTACTTGCCCCCGGCCCCGGCCTTGCGGATCTGGTCTTCCGGGTAGAGCGCCACTCCGCCCGGGCCGCCTTCGGTCAGACCGCACAGGCAGAAGAACTGGTCGGTCTTGAATTTTTCGATCATCTGGCGCACGGATTCCGCCGCCATGGGCGCGGCGCCGTATCCGAAGTAGCGCACCGATGAGAGATCGTAGGTGTCGAAATCGGGCATGCCCATCATGAACGAATACATCACCGGCGCCCCGAAAAACTGGGTGATCTTTTCTTTCTGGATCAGCTCCAGGGCCTTCTGGGGATGAAACTCGCGCAGCACCACGTGGGTGCCGCCCACATAGGTGGTGGGGTTCATGTACAGGTTCAGTTCCGCCGAATGAAACATCGGCGCGGCATGCAGGACGCGGTCCCGGGGCCGGAGCCCGACCAGCGACAAAACGGTTGCGGTCACCACCATCTGGTTATGGTGAATGAACAGGGCGCCCTTGGGCCTGCCGGTGGTGCCCGAGGTGTAGATGATCTCGCTTTCATCGAACTCGTCGACCAGAGCCTCCGGTTCACTCCGGTCACCGGATTCAAACAGATCGGTCAGCGGCGCAGCGCCCTCGAAGCGGCCGGTGCCGGCCGAGTAGACCGACTTGATTTTGCCCAGCCGCGGACGCATTTCCTCCACTGCCGGTGCGAACTGGTCGTCGAACACCAGGGCCGCTGCATCGCAGTTGTCGAAAATGAATTCGGCCTCGCGCGGCGCCAGGCGGAAATTGACCGGCACGGCCACCCCGCCGGCCTTGACGATCCCATAGAAGGTGAAGATGAAAAGGTCCGAGTTGAACATCCACATGGCCACCTTGTCGCCCTTTTTCAACCCCCCGGCCAGAAGGGCGTTTGAAACGGTGTTGACCCGTTCGTTGACCTCGCGCCAGTTATAGCGGCGATCCTCGCAGATCACCCCTTCTTTTTCAGGAACCGTGCGTGCGTTGCGTGAAACCAGTCCTCCAAGATCCATGACTTTTCCTCCTCAGCTGATGGTTGTCCGGCAAATAAACCCCACACATCTAAATCACGATGCCGCCGCCCCGAAAGCGCCTTTTAGCGCCTCTGCGGCGGAGATCAACGCCCAAGGGTTTTCTATAGCTGATACATTAACATCTTCTCGCCCTTTTGATCAATTGACGCTTTTTTCCATGGCGAGGTGATGGATGCGGATCTCTGCTTTTCCGATCTGTTTTGCTTCCTCCAGGATCTTTCCGTGGTGGGTAAACAGGATCACCTGGTTTTTGCCGGACAGATCCGCCAGGGCCTGGAGGGTGGCCCGTGAACGATCGTCGTCGAAGTTGATCAGGATATCATCCACGATAAAGGGCATGGGTTCGATGGTTTCCAGCCGCCATTCCAGGGTGGCCAGGCGCAGGGCGAGATAGAGCTGATCGCGGGTGCCGCTGCTCATCCCTTCTATGGGCACCCGGCCGGCGTCGGGCCGGATGCCGACCAGCAGGGGGCGGCCGTTGTCATCCACATCGGTGCGCAGGCCGGCAAACGAGCCTATGGTCAGGTTGGCAAAATACGCGGAGGCGATCTTCAACACCGGGTCCTGGTGCTCCTCCCGGTAGCGTTCGATTTCTTTCTGCAGAATGCCGGAGGCCAGCTTCACCCGCAAATACCGCTCGGACAGCCGCCGGATCCGGGCCAGTTCCTGTTCCATGGCCGCAGCCGCCTCGGCGGCTTTCGAGCTGCCGTCCATGGCGGCAAGCGCCCTGTTCTCATCGCCCACGATTTCAGATATCCGGATGATCTCCGGATTGATCCGCCCGTCGATATCCTCCCGCAATGCATCGATCAAGCCGGGCAGTTCGTCGGCATCGATCCGGGCGGCCTGTTCGGCGAGCGCTTCGATGGGCACGCCTTCGCCGATCCTGCCGATGGCCGCTTCGGTGTCCGAGATCTGCTGCTGCAGCCTCTGGTATTCGGTCGACCGGCTGATGGTCCGGGCCAGGTCTTCCGGCTTTTTGCACCCGGCGATTTTCAAAATATCTTCCAATTGCGCGCTGGCGCTCTTTAAAGTGTTTGCGGTCTTCAGGATTTCGGCATCGAGCGCCTCGATCTCATGGGTGAGCTTGTCGTGGAGCGTGCGTTGCTTTTCCGCCTGGTTCACCCGGCTGCGCAGCTCCAGGATGGCCTGGTCCACGGGCATTTCCGGCATGTCCGGGGTCACTTTTTTACATATCTCCCGCACTGCCCGCTCCAGCGCTTCTGCGTCCCGGTCGATGCCGTCGATGCGCTTCTGCAGATCCTGTGCACTTTTCAGCTGGTCGAAGCAGTTCTGCAGCGACTCCATCATGTCGATGGCCTCGTGATGGGACACCGCTTTTTCAAGTCCGATGTCGGCTATCGCCTGACGCCAGTCCGCCTGCCACCGGGACAGCAGCGCCTTTGCGGTCTTTAATTGATCATCGGCCCGGGACAGGGCTTTTTGCGCATTTTCACGCCTTTCAATGCACTTTTCCAATTCGGCACGCCGGCGCTCGGCTTTCTCCAGGACGGCTTCGGCAAACACCAGGACCGGCCCCAGGGTTTGGCCATCCGGAATCTCATCCTCGCCCATGGCTTTTAACGCGCTGATCAGCGCACGGCGCAGATCGTCGCGGCAGTCCCGGCCGCATTCGTTTTCCCGTTGTTTCTTCAGAATGTCGCCCACCCGGTAGCGAAGCTTGTCCATCTCGGACAACCAGCCGTTCATTTCCCGGGGGGAACGCGGGGTGATGCCAAGGGGCTTCCAGATATCGGCCCATTCAGTATTGAACGCGTTTTCCGCCCGGTCGAGCGCCTCTTTTTTCCGGCCGCATTCGGAAAGGTTTTCTTCCAGCAGTTCCTCCCGGGCCCGAAGCTCGGCCCCGGCGGCCACCCTGCCCGCTTCCCTGCGCAGCCGGTCGGCAATGTGATCGGAAAGGCCCACCTGCCCTTCATATGCTTCGGGAAGCGGCTGGGCCGGGTCATAGATCCGGGTCTCTTTTTCCACCTCTTCTTTTTCGATCCACTGCCGGCGCAGGAGCTGCCAGCCCTGCTCCCGTTTTTCCCGCACCCGGCGCAGATCCTCCTCGGAAGGGACCTCGCCGGAATAGGACAGCTTCCGGGCTTCGGCCCTGACGGTGGTCAGCTCTTTGCAGATGTTTTCCCGTTCTTTTTCAAGCGCCCGCTTCGCGTCGGCCATATCGCCGCAGCGGTGCTCGAACTGCTTTACGGTTTCAGACAGGGGAAGGCCAAGGGCCGTGAGTTCGGACAATTCCCCCGCCCACAGGCCGAGCCGCGCAAGTTTTGCATGGCAGTCTTTCCGGCCTTCCTGAACTGCAGTGCGCTCTTTTTCAAACTGCTCATCCACCTGGCCCGCCTTTTGCGCCAGCCGCACGGCCTGCAGGAGATCAGCGCTGTCCGATTTTTCGGGCATGGCCGCCAGGCGTTTATCCGCTTCCGCAAGCTCCAGGACAGCCTGTGCGTGCAGCTGCTGTGCTTGAATCAGCTGCTGATCGATGGATTCGTATTTTGCGCTCAGGGTCTGGATGGTGCGCTTCCGGGCAAGGGCGGGGCGCAGCTTTTCCACATCCTCCAGGGGCAAGTCCGGCCGCACCTGTTTTAACAGCGTCGCCGCCTCCTTGCGGTGGGCGATGCGCATGCCGTTTCGCTCCGGTTTGTCCTTCTGGCCCTTGCGGTATTCGCCCAGACGCTGGTGAAAATCATCCACCTGTTCGGAATGGTTCAGCAGCTCGGGGTTAAACGAAACGACCGCTTTATTTTCTTCAAGCTGGGCAAGCCGGCCGGAATCCTTTTCCAGCTGAATCTCGGCATCCCGGATCTGGCGGCCGATCAGCTGATACCGGTCGGAAAAATCAGGCGGCAGCACAATCACATCGCCCATGTTTGTTTTCTGATCCTGCAGGCTGCGCAACGCACCCAGTTCGGGGATCGCTCTTGCCAGGCGCTCCAGGCGGCGCAGTTCCCTGCTTTTCTCCACCCGCTCCGCTTCCAGTCCGGCCCGCTCGCCCTGGGCCAGCTGCAGGGCCTTTCGATGGTCTTTCCACTCTTTTGAAGAAAGGCTGGCATCCCGGGCGGCTTTCTGCAGCTCCTTGTATTGCCGGATGGCGCTGTTGATCTCGGGGTTTTTGCCCGTCGCCTTGAACAGGTCCGAGGCTTCTTTATCGAGCGCCTCGATGACCTCCCGCAATGAGGAAAGCCCGGCGCCGGCGGCAAACAGCGCCTGTCCCACCTCGCCTTTCTGGGCCAGAATGTCTTCGCCCCCGCGGACCAGGGTTTCATGATCGATGCCGTAGAGCGACTCGAAAATTTCCGGTTCCACCCCGTGCAGAAAGGGCGCGAGAACACTTGCATCGATGGGGTTACCGTCCATATCGATGATATCGCCTTTGCGCTTTTTCCGGCGCTGGAAATACAGGGTCTGGCCGTTTGCGCGCTCGAGGACGCCGCCCACCAGCAGCTGCGGGCTGGCATGCATGAAATTGTCCGAAATACGCTCGGGAAAACCGTACAGCAGGGCTTTTAACGCCCGGAGCGAGCTGCTTTTGCCCGCCTCGTTGGGGCCAAAAATAATGTGAAGCCCCGGTGTGCCCGAATCAAATTCCAGGCGCTGATCGGTAAACGGGCCAAATGCGATCAGGTCCAGCCGCTTGATCTTCATCGGGCACCCCCGGACCGGAGCAGGCTGGCGATCAGGAGTTCCCGCACATCTTTTCGAATCTCGCAGAAATTTTCGGTCCCATCCGGAAAGGGGTCGGTGCCGGTCTGAATTTCCGGGGGCAGCTTGCTTTTTAACACCGCCAGATCCGGGACCAGTTCCCGGAGACGATCGGCATCCAGCTCGATTTTTTCAATGGATTCCAGCAGGGCGGCCACCGGGGTATCCCTGCCGACAACCGCTTCAAGGCTGACCCGCCGGTGAGTATCGAAGACCACCTTTTCCAGCCAGATGTCGCCGAGGCCCGCAGCAATCCCGCGAAATTCTTCGATCCATTGCGGCATGCGGTCAAACAGGGCGGCATGCATGCCGCATTTGCCGGTCAGAATCATGCGCACGGCCAGGGGTTTGGTTTCCGCCGCGTCAAATTCCTGTTCAAGGGCCCGGCGAACCGCATCATAGATGTCATCCACCCTTTCACATCCGGACAGATCCACCCGGCTAACGGCCCAGCGAAGCACATCGGTTTTTCGCGCGTCGATATTTGAAATGCGGCCATCCGCCACGGTGACCAGGGTCACCCCCCTGGCCCCGGTTTCCTTGATATGCCGCCCCTGGATGTTTCCCGGAAAAATGATCCAGGGCTCTTCGGACACCACCTCCCGCTGATGGACATGCCCCAGGGCCCAGTAGTCATAGCCTTTGGATGTGAGGTCATCGGCCGTGCAGGGGGCATAATCCTCGTGCCCGTCCCGGCCGGTCAGGGAGGTGTGGAGAAGGCCGATGTTGAAATAGTCGGGGTCATACACTGGAAACTGCCGCGCGAGGTTTTCCGTGACCGCGCGGGCGGCATAGCTCTGCCCGTGTATCATCACGCTAAGCTCTTCAATGGTTTCGGACCGGGGCTTCTTGTGGGGAAAATGGGTCACGTTGTCCGGCAGGGGCATGGTCCGGGTAATCTGGCTGGCGGCATCATGGTTGCCCGAAACCATGAACACCCGGATACCGGCCTTGTCCAGCCGGCTCATCTGTTTGACGAAAAACAGGCCGGTATTGTAATCCTTCCAGTCGCCGTCATACAGGTCCCCGGCAATGAGCACGAAATTGACATCTTCTTCGATGGCCAGATCGATCATGTTTTCAAAGGCCATCCGCGTAGCGGACCGGATGGCGGCTACCGGCGCATCCTCATGGATCTCAAGCCCTTTGAGGGGGCTGTCCAGGTGAATGTCTGCCGCATGGAGGAAGGTGAACATGGATCCCTTTCCTTGGTTCATGGCAAGATTCGGTTGGTGTTACATTATGCGAAAAACTTCTTTACGCTTCGCCCCCTTCTTTGCCGGTCCATTCTTTTAAAGCGCAATTCGCACGATGATTCTCATCTTTGAATTTCCGGGCCAGGGCCGAAGCGCCTTCAGCCCCTTTATCCCTGTAGGCTTTCATGCATGAAAGCACCTGATCCTGGGTCAGGCCCATGGCTTCGACTTCATCGAAAAATTGTTCCGGGGTCATCTTTTTTCTGTTTTGATTGAAAACGTTTTGGGGAGAAGGAAGCACTTCAATTTGCATCTTCCATATTTTGACACGAACTGTCAAGCCGCCGGTGTATGGATGTATGGATCATAACCCGGCAAAAAGAGGTCTTTTTACCGGAGATACAGCAGCAAATATGGAAATTGATCTTGACGGAAAGTGATGCGGGCTCTATGACAATCATCGGGGTACCGGGGCGGTAATTTGCCGCCGAAGCCATTGATATTGAAACCGACTTGTTCGTTCATTGTTTTTACAGGAAGCGTATGAAACTGACACGTGAAGAAATTTTGCGCAAGGTGCTTCACCTTTTTTTCGGAGTCATCATTCCGGCAGGCATCCTGTATATTCCATTGATGCCTCTGGTGGTCAGTCACAGCGGCAAAATGATCAGACCATGGATGTATCCCACGATGATACTTGCAGGCTTCACCCTGATTCTTTTTGTCGTGGAACTCGCGCGGTTCAGACTGGGATGGGTTCAGAAAATTTTCAGTGCGCTTTTCGGTACCGTGCTCCGGCGGGAAGAATCGGTAAAAATGACCGGCGCTACGTATATCGCTTTTTCCTCTCTTATCTGCTCCGTCATTTTCATGTATCGTCCGGATATTTCGAGTATGGTCATCAGTACATTCCTATGGGGAGATGGCGCGGCCGCGCTGGTGGGGATCAGCATCGGCAAAATCCGCGTGGGCAAAAAAACCATCGAGGGCTCGGCGGCGTGTTTCATTTTATGCATGATCATGTTTTTCGGATTGTTTCCGTATGTTCCGCTTTTATACGACAGATGGGGCGGGGCCCTGCCGCTCATGATCGGCCTGGTGGCCTCGTTTTGCATCATGGCGCTTGAACTTTTCCCCCTGCGGCTTTCCAGATTTACGGTAAATGACAACCTTTACGTGCCGGCCCTGACCGGGATGGTCATCCTGTTGATGGAAAAAACGATTTAGACGCCTTTCACGATGGGGTTTCTTATCCCCCCCGCTTTAAAACGGATTCACCACGGTCCTCCCCCACACCCAAAATAAAAAAGGCAGGAACGCGTGTTGCATCGTCCCTGCCTTGTCTTATGTTCTGGTGGAGCTGAGGGGGCTCGAACCCCTGGCCTCATGACTGCCAGTCATGCGCTCTCCCAGCTGAGCTACAGCCCCGTTTGGATGAACAAGAAAAATAATAAAACATGGCTTGCCTGTCAACATTTATTTTGAACCTGGATCGAGGTTGATCCACGTAAAACGAAAAGCGAAGCGGAAAAACTTCTTTAAAGATGAATGCCGTCCCTTTAGCAGAGTTTCTCAAATCTGCCCTCCGTGGAAAGCGCTCGGCTCAACTCGATGAAATACGGCGGTCCGGTATCAGCCGTGATGATCCGCGGATTGGAGAAAGGCCCGTCAGTTCAGGCGCTGCTGTGACGGCATCCATGATAATGTGTTGACAAGATGCCGCATTCGCTTTAAAAAGAGTAAAAAAACGTTAACCGGAGCGAAAACGGATATTTCTGTTTTCATCCATAGACCCGATATCGAGCCGGGACAGGCCCGGGCTCGGGTAAATTTCGATAAAGGAGAAACTGATCCGCAATGCTGAATAAAATGCGTGAAAGTGCCGGTTCCTGGATGATCAAAGTGCTGCTGGGCATCATCGTTTTGGCCTTCGTCCTGGTGGGCACCGGGAGTTATAAAGCCAACAAGAACAGCCGGGCGGCCGAAGTCAACGGGGAAAAGATATCCATGGCCGAATTCCAGCAGACTTATAACGCCATCCTTCAAAACCTGCGCATGCAGTTTGGAAATAAGCTGAACGACGATATGCTCAAAATGTTCAATATCCGCAAACAGGCCGTCGACCGGCTGGTGGACAGCGCCCTGCTTCGGCAGGCCGCGAGAGAAAACGATTTGAGCGTGTCGAAAAAGGAACTGGTGGATTCCATCACCCACATCGATGTCTTCAAGCAAAACGGCGCCTTCAGCAACCAGCGCTATGAAATGGTGCTTGCCCAGAACAAGCTGAACCCGGAGACGTTCGAGGCCGGTCAGCGGGAGCAGATGCTGATCAATAAACTCCAGTCGGTGGTCACCAGCGGCGCCAAGGTGAGCGAAGATGAAGCCCACCAGTGGTACAACTGGCAGAACGGTGAACTGAATTTCGAATACGTCAAGTTCGCCCCGGACTCAGTGGAAGCCCCGGCCGTTTCCGATCAGGAGGCCCGTGAATATTTCAAGGCCCACCAGGAGGAATACAAGACCGAGCCCATGAAAAAGGCCCGCTATCTCCGTTTCGATCCCAAGGCCTACGAGGACAAGGTAGAGGTCACCGACGCGGAAATCGCCGAATTTTACAACAACAACATGGATAATTATCAGCAGCCGGAAACCGTTTCCGCCCGCCACATCCTGATCAAAGTGGACCCGAAAGCCACCCCCGAAGTGGTTGCGGAAAAAAAGCAGGAAATTGAAAAAATTCTGGAAAAGGCCAAAGCCGGCGAGGATTTCGCCGAACTGGCCAAGCAATATTCAGAAGATCCTTCAAAGGCCAACGGCGGAGACCTGGGGTCCTTCAAACGCGAAGACATGGTCAAGCCCTTTGCGGACAAGGCCTTTTCCATGGAGGTCGGCCAGATCAGCGAACCGGTGAAAACCCGCTACGGGTGGCACCTCATCAAAAAAGAAGGGGAGCAGGCAGCCGGGATCAAGCCCCTTGAAGCCGTAAAAGACGGCATCCGGCGCAAACTGGTGGAGCAGGCCGCCAAATCAAAAGCCTATGACGAAGCACTGGCCCTCTATGATGCCTCCTTTACCGGGGAAGAACTGGCCGATAATGCCGCCGAACGCGGCCTCAACATGGTCACCACCGATTTTTTCACCCTGCGCAGCGGTCCGAAAAATATGCCGGCAGGGGCCGAATTTGCACAGACTGTATTTGAACTGCCGAAAATGGAAGTCAGCGATGTGGTGGAAATCGGGGGGTCATATTACCTGATCCAGGTGATGGATGAGCAGGATGCCCGGATCCCGGAATTTGAAACCGTTAAAGACGCGGTCACCAAAGCCGCCGTGGCGCAGAAACGCCGTGAAATGGCAAAAGAGGCGGCAGCCAAATTCCTGGCCGATGCCAAGACTGCCGGGTCTCTGTCAAAAGCCGCCGCGGCTGACGGCAAAGAAGTCAAGGAAAGCGGATTTGTCCGGCGCGGCGCGGCGATCCCCAACATAGGAAACGATTCAACTCTGTCCGGCGCCGCTTTTGACCTGTCCAGGGACAAGCCTTTTTCTGACAAGGTGGTGGAAGGCGATACCGGCCTTTACGTGATCGCATACAAGGAGCGCAAGACCCCGGAGGACGAACAGTTTAACAAGGAAAAAGACGCAGTGATCAATCAGCTGCTGTCCCAGAAGAAGTCCCAGCTGTTCGAATCCTATATTGCCTACTTGCGCGGCAAGAGTGACATCAGCATTTCAAAGCAACTGGTGGATTGATCAACATGCCATGCCCACCCGAAAAGCACATATCTTGAGGCGCTGATTGAAAGGCAAGGCAACTTTCGGTCAGAAATTCCACCCATAAATAAAGCGTCCTTTGGCGGGAAGCGGCTATCGCCTCCCCCGCCAAAGGACGCAAACCTCTAAAACATGAAACAGGCCATATTGCTTATCCGGATTTGCATCCGAGAGGAGATGCAGTTTGGAATTCATCCGTAAACAGGATCATTTCCGCAATGGGATTTCTGGAAAGCGCAAAGAAGACAAGAAGAGAAGGTAGGCAGCAAAAGCAGCAAAAGGGGGAAAGAGAGGACATCCTCGTCAAGCGATGCCCGGAATGTTTCATCAACCTGCCCCTGGATGCGACGCAATGTTTCTCCTGCCATACGAAAGTCACCCGGGCGGATCGACACGGCAGGGCCAGAAAAAGGCCCGACTGGATTTCCTACATCGTATGCATTATTTCCTGGGGTGTCTTTTTCCTCTATATCAAGTGGGCATTCCTCAAGTAGTGCCCTGCCCTATCGGGCCATCATGGCCCGCATCATGTCTGCGGTATTTTCCGCATGGTCAGCGATATTTCCAATAATTTCAGCGAGCTTACTGTGGTGAAACACCACCACGGGGTTGGTTTCATTGCTGAAAATCTTGTGAATCAGGGCGTATTCCCGCTGGTCGGCCTCGTGCTCCATCTGGCGGATGTTCTTGATGATTTCCTTGACCTTGCGCCGCTGCCGCTCTGAGAAATTCTTGAAATAGATCCGGGCCTCCATGACCATCAGTGTCAATTCCTCAATGGGTTCGATGACCGCATCCACCAGCAGAAACAGGTCCTTCTCCATGTAATCCGGGATTTCCGCCACCGGCCGGTAGGACAGCCAGTTCACGGCTTCCTGCACGGAATCCAGCACACTGTCCTGCTCCCGCAGGTACCGGAACAACTGGAATTTCTCCACCGGCATCATCACGCCCTTGGGCAGGTGCCCCCGGATCCGGCGCTTGATGGCATCGGCCTCATGCTCGAACCGGATGACCTCCTGGCGGTGCTCCTCAAATGTTTCGCATCTTTTGGAAGAGTAGCATTCGATGGCCTGCTGAAATGCCCATGAACACTCCTTCACCTTCTCCGCGTGCTCCTGCAGGGCATCAAACGGGGAAGACATAAACATATATAAAAATGGTATGCGCATGCACCGCCTCCTTTTACATCAAGATCAATTTGAGAATTTTGAATATGACCATGCAGGTCAGGGCCGCCATGGGGACGGTCAAAATCCAGTATAACACGATCTGAAAAATAATTCCGAAATTTACCGCCTCGAGCCCCTTGGCCAGACCGACGCCCATTACACCGCCCACGGCCGCATGGGTGGTGGAGACCGGCAGTCCCAATTTGGAGGCGATCAGTACGGTGGTGGCGGCCGCAAAATCAACGGAAAAGCCGCGGGTGTTGCTCAAGGTGGTGATCCGCTCCCCCACGGTTCGAATGACCCGGGCGCCGCCCATGGCAATTCCTAAGGCAATGCCCACCCCGCCGAACAGAAGCAGAAAAAACGGAACCGGCACGGTGACGCCGGCATGACCGGTTTTCACCAGAAAATAGATCATGGCCAGCGGCCCGATGGCATTGGCGACATCATTGGCGCCCTGTGCCAGGGCCACGTAGCAGGAGGTCCCGATCTGAATGCGGCGGAAAATGTCCTCGGCCGCGCTTTCCGGATCATGCCCCAGGTAGCGGTGAATCAACATCTTGCCGATCCACCCCACCGCAAAAGCCAAAACGAGAGAGACCGCCGATGCCGCCCCGGTGCCCAGGGCCAGACTCACGCCCAGGGGCGTTTTGAACAAAAACGACATGATCACAACGAATACGGCAAGGGCGATGAACAGGGGACTTAAACGGATGGCGGCCTGATAGGTGTTGTTTCGAGACAGGATGGACCAGACGATGATCTTGAACATGAGATAAGAGAGCGCAAGGGCAAAGATCGGGGAGATGATCCAGCTCAACACCACCGCCCCCAGTTTAGCCCAGTTGATCACGGAAAAACCGCCCACCATCAACCCGAACCCCACCATGGCCCCGACGATGGAATGGGTGGTGGAAACCGGCAGCGACCGCCAGGTGGCAAACGAAATCCACAGGGATGCGGAAAGCAGCGCAGCCAGGGCGCCGATCAGCATGACGTCCGGATTGTCCAGCACCTGGGTGGAGATGATGCCCTTGCGGATGGTGTCGGTCACGTGGGACCCGATGAAGGCCGCCCCCACGATGTTTAAAATGCCGGCGATCAAAACGGCCTGCCTGAGGGTGATGGCCTTGGCGCCCACCGCAGATGCCATGGAATTGGCCACATCATTGGCGCCGATATTCCAGGCCATGTAAAACCCGATGACGAATCCCAAGATTAAAATGATCAGTTCGATACTCATGTTTCTGCCGTATTTCGTTCCATATTGACGTCTTGATGCGGCCCGGGCAAATTTGATCGGGTCATAGCACAGGGCAAGGTTAACATCAAGGCAAAATCCGGAAAAAGCCCCCCGCTTCCGGGCCGGGTTGAACTTGCCAATTTCTGTGACTATGGTATACCGAATACCAAAAGGCTGACGTTACAACTTCAATTTTGAATACAGGAATAAGATCAGATGAAGAAACCGATACGCGTTTTTGCATATCTTCTAATTGCAGCACTGGTGCTGCCCGGCGGCCAGAGTCGACTGCCCAGCGCAGCGGCTGCCCAGAGCTCCGGCACCGCCCGGATGCAGGTGCAGCCGGCATCCCCGGCACATGAAATCCCGGACAAAGTCGCCATCTTCGATCCTTCGAAAAAATGGCCCCACCTTCTCAGTGAACTTCCTCCGGACCCCAACGCCATTTACGGCTCCCTGGACAACGGATTCCGCTACGTGGTGATGAAAAACAAAAAACCGGAAAACCGGGTGAGCATGCACCTGTACGTCCAGGCCGGCTCCATGCATGAAACCGATGAGCAGCGGGGGCTGGCGCATTACCTGGAGCACATGCTGTTTAACGGCTCCGAGCATTTCAAGCCGGGGGAACTGGTCAAGTACTTCCAGAGCATCGGCATGCAGTTCGGCGCCGATGCCAATGCCAGCACCGGGTTTTACAAGACCGTCTATGATATCGATCTCCCCTCCGGCGATCCGGACAGCCTGGCGAAAGGGATGCTGGTTCTGCATGATTATGCCGCCGGCGCATTGATCCTTGAAAAAGAGGTGGAAAAGGAGCGCCCCATCGTGCTGGCGGAGAAGCGGACCCGGGATTCGGTGGATTACCGGACGTTTGAAGCCGTGTTTAATTTTGAGATGCCCAACGCGCTGCTTTCCAGCCGGCTCCCCATCGGAACGGAGGAGGTGCTGGCCAAGGCGGACCGGCCTCTTCTCAAGTCCTTCTATGACACCTGGTATCGTCCGGAACGGATGGTGATCGTCATGGTGGGCGATTTTGACCCCCAAAAGGCGGTTTCCATGATCAGGGAGCGCTTCTCCGATATCAAAGCCCGCGCCCCCCTTTCGCCGTATAACGACCCCGGCTCCATCCATCACGAGGGCACGCAGTCATTTTATCATTATGAACCCGAAGCCGGGAACACCTCGGTGGTCATCGAAGTGATCACCAAGAAGGTGATCCCGCCGGATTCAAAAACGCTTGAAAAAACCAACCTGTATAGCGCTATGGCCAACCGGATCATCAACAACCGGTTGGAGGAAATGCTGGACAAGCCCGAAACCCCGTTCAGTGATGCCAATATCAGCTCCGGAAACTATCTGGGATACGTCCTGTCATCGGATATCAGTGCGGACTGCGCCCCGGAAAACTGGAAGGCCGCCATGGGGGCCATCGACCGGGAAATCAGAAGCGCCATTCAATACGGATTCACCGAATCCGAACTGGCGGAGGTCAAAAAGGATTTCGTCGCCTCGCTGGAAAAGGCGGTACTGACCGCTCCCACCCGGGAAAGCCGCCAGCTGGCACGCGAGATCATGAATGGCCTCAACCAGATACGGGTTTTTCAATCCCCGGAGCAGGAAAAAAAGCTTTTGCTCCCCATCGTGCAAACCGCCACGGCAGAAGCGTTGCACCAGGCCCTGATGGATTACTGGAAAATGGACCAGCGCCTGGTTCTGGTCACCGGAAACGCGGACCTCAGAAAAGAGTCGCCAGCCCCGGAGCAGCAGATCCTTTCGGCCTTCAAACAAAGTCAGGAAACAGAGGTGGCCAAGCCCGAAGAGCGGGGCAATATTAAATTCCCGTATCTTGCCGTTCCCAAAACCCCGACCGTCGCCCCCCGCATTGAACGGGTCGAGGACCTGGGGATCACGGTGGTGGAATTCGGCAACGGAGTGCGCCTGAACGTTAAAAAAACCGATTTCAAGGCCAACCAGGTGGTGGCCGCCCTGGCCTTCGGCGGTGGACAGGCATCAGAACCGCTGGATAAACCGGGGCTGTCCGAATTGAGCGCCAGTGTGGTCAACCTGAGCGGACTGGGGAAGCTGACCCGTGACGAGCTGAAACGGGCACTGGCCGGCAAGAACACCTACACCTTCTTCAAGGTGGAGGAAAACAAGTTCGTTTTTACCGGGAACACCATCCCCGATGAGATTGGGCTTTTGTTTGATCTGCTGTATGCGCATATGCAGGATCCTGCATTCCGCTCGGATGCCTATTCCCTGTCGATGAAGCAGTTCGCCCAGAAGTATGAATCGCTGATGCATGAAATTTACGGCGGGATGGTATTTGAGGGGGCGCGCTTCCTGGCCGGGGGTGACCCGCGGTTCGGTCTGCCCGATTTTAAAACCTTCCGGAAGAATTCACTTTCCGACATCCGCGACTGGCTTACGCCGGCCATTGAAAGCGCGCCGCTGGAACTCTCCATCGTGGGGGATATCGACGTGCAGCGGGTCATCGATCTTGCCACCACCTATTTCGGCACCCTTCCCGCGCGCAGCGGCAAAATCACCGCCCACACCGTGCGGATGCCGAATTTCCCCGAAACGGAGAAGCTCAACGTGCGGGTGCCCACAAAGATCTACAAGGGAATCGTGGATGTGACCTATCCGACGGACGACTTCTGGAACATTTCCACCACCCGGCGGCTGTCGGTTCTCTCTTCCGTCATGTCCGACCGGATGCGCATCCGCATCCGGGAGAAAATGGGGGCGGCCTATTCCTATGAGGCATACAATGATCCCAGCCTGGCTTATCCGGGATATGGGGTGTATCACGCCCTGGCCCAGATCAATCCGGACCGGGCCGACGAGGTGATCGCCGCCATCCGGGAAATCGCCGCCGACCTGGCACAGACCGGGGTGACGCAAGAGGAACTGCAGCGGGCATTAAAACCCATTGTGGAAGGCATCCGGGAGCGGATCAAGACCAACGGCTATTGGCTGGACAGCGTATTGAAAGGGTCGGGGGATCATCCCGAGCGGTTTGACTGGGCACGAACATTTCTGTCGGATTATGCTTCCATCAATGCCGATGAACTGGGAAAGATGGCCAAGGTCTACTTAAACAATGCTGCGGCCGCCACCATCCGGATCATTCCGGAAGAACAAACCGCAAATTCGGCTGCGCCCCCGGCTGAAACCGAACCGGCAGCCCAGGCCGAAACCGTTAATTAGCCCATGGCGGTCACCGTTTCCTTTACCGCCTACGCGGAGTCTGTGGGGATGGCGTTTGACCGGATTTGTGCGGGAAAAATGCTTTCCCGGCAGAAACGGATCCTGATCAAGCCCAACCTGATCACCGCGGCTGCACATCCGGTCACCACCCACCCGGACTGCTGCCGTGCGGTGATCGAATACATCCGCGCGGCCGGGGGATCACCGGAAATTGTCATTGCCGAAGGCATCGGTGATCCCTCGCTGACCGCCCGGGCAGTGTTTGATCAGCTGGGATATTCGGAAATGGCACGGCAACTGGGTGTAAAGCTGGTGGACCTCGATGATGTGCCGGTCACAACTATCAGAAAAGCGGGCTGCAGCCGATTTCCGGAAATGACCCTGCCGGAAATCGCTTTCGATTCCTACCTGATATCGCTTCCGGTGCTAAAGGCCCATTCATTTTCCGCCATCACCGGCTCCATGAAGAACATGATCGGAATCGCTCCTGCCCGGTATTATGCCGGCGGGGGCGGTATCTGGAAAAAGGCCGTCTTTCACGACCGCATCCATCAGGCCATCGTCGATCTCAACCAATACCGGACCCCGGATCTGACCCTGATGGACGCCAGCATCGGCATGCCCGATTTTCACCTGGGCGGCCGCACCTGCGACCCGCCGGTGAACAAACTGATTGCCGGATACGATGCAAAGGCGGTGGACCGGGAATCCGCCGGACTTCTGGGCCTGGACTGGAAACGGATTGCGCACCTGGCCTGACCTGAGTCTTACTTCTCCCGTTTGGGGCCGCCGAATTCCTCTTCTGCGGCGGTATAGGACTTTGGCGCTTTCTTGACTTCTTCCGCCACCTGCTCCAGGTCGGAATGATTGGATTGATCCGGCATCTGGTGCAGCTCCCTGGATGCAGACTTTTCAGGTTTTTCGCCTTTTTCATCTTCTTCCATGGCCGGCCCCAGCCCGGTTTCATAAATCCGTTTTCCCGACTTGACCGCTTCGGCCAGCTCTTCCAGGTCCGATTCATCCGATTGATCCGGCATTTCGTGCCGATCCGGAAAATCGGGGGGCGCTTTGGCCTCCGGTGATTGCATCTGCCCCGTGAACCGGTCCCAGGGGATCCCGGTACGGATATTGAGGTCCCGCTGGGGAAAGGGGATCTCGATTTCAGCCGCTTTGAACGCATCGAACAGGGCGAAATACATCCGGCTGCGAACCAGCTTGCGGGCGGTTTTACGAATATCGACCCACAACAGCAGCTCAAAATCGATGGAACTGTCTCCATAGCCGGTAAAGCGGATTTCCGGTTTCCGGTAGACCATGACGGAAGACTCGTTTTCTGCCGTTTCCAGGGCAATATTGGAGACCACCTTGGGATCGGCGGAATAGGAGACGCCGAAAGGGAGTTTAATGCGGATGTAGGGTGAGGACAGGGAATAATTGATGATGGTACTCGACATGAGTGTGTTGTTGGGGATGATATACTCGATATTATCCCGGGTCCGCACCTTGGTGGCCCGGATGTAAATATCGGTCACCACCCCCACGCTGCCTTCCACCTCCACCCAATCCCCCTTACGGATCTGACCGCCGAAGATGATGGCGAATCCGCTGATCATGTTGGACGCCATGGACTGCAGCGCAAAACCGAGCCCGATACCCACGGCCCCCGCAAAGACCAGCAGCGCCCGCAGGTCGAAGCCGACGATCTGAAGGGAGATGAGCACGCTTGCGATCAGCAGAAAATAATGGAGAAAGGTATTGATGGCATAAGCGGGGCCGGGTTCCACCCCCAGAGAAGGATATACCTTGTAATTAAGGTAATAGCGCACCATCTTGGAAAGGTAGACGAACACCACCACAAAAAGGATGGCTTTTACCAGTATCCACGGCGTCAGGGTCGATTCGCCCACCCTGAGCAGCTGAAAAGACAGCAGCTGCCTGATGGGGCCCAGTACGCCCAGCAGTTCGGTCATGATCAGGACCGTGATGATCACGGCAAGATACAGGATCAGGCTTTTTAAAGACGATATAAACAGCCGGGCATCGTCATTGTCACTGTCGAGTTGCTCGGACCATGCCTGGACCCGGTTGATGACGATGTGGTAGATCACGGATGCGGCCACATAGACGGCGGCGATGGCCCATGTTTTGCGCCAGACCACCATGCTGAAGTGCTTGAATCCGATTGACCACAAAATACCGGTCAGGAAGGTGAGCCCGATGACCGGGTAGTAAAACCGGGCCAGCCCCCGGATGAATTTCTGATACCCTTCATAGGGAAGATCGGGTAAAAATGAGAGTATCCCCTCCTTGTTCAGGAAAAACAGGAACAGGACGATGACGATGGAGATGGAAATGATGAACCGGAGCAGTGCCATCAGGTCCACGCGCAGGGCGAAGGTCTCAGCCGCCCATAGAATGCCGATGCAGAAAAGGATGAACAGCACCACGATGCGAAGGCGCGTGAATACTTTTTTGCCGGCGTCGCTGCGCGGACGGATAATTTGGAGGCTCTCCGCCCCGTTGATCAGGCTCAGGATCAGCGCGGCCACAAACCAGAGCTTCAGCAGCTGGCCGATCAGCAGGAACCAGGGAGCATTATATTCAATAAACCCCCGGATCAACAGGAAAAGCCAATAGAGAATCACCGGGATCAGCGCTGCGGTAAGCGATCTGAGGGCCAGCAGAATATAGGGATAGATTTGCTTGGGGAGCCGGTCCGTGAGCGGCTTGGCCAGCTCTTCGGCCATGTTGAGCACATGCCGGCGGCCCATCAGGCTGTAGACCAACGCAATGATAAAAATCAGCATGATGATCGACCCCGCCACGCCCAGCACCTGGCTCTGCTTCAGCACTTCATTGATCAGCTGGGGAATGAGCGCGGGGGAAACCAGTATCAGCCTGTACACATACTTGAGCGTGTCGGTGTCCCAGCCCAGGGGTTCATGGACAAACAGGTTCCGGGCCCCGCTGGTCAGCTGCTGCCGGACATCCGTGGCTTCCTTGTGGAGGGACCGCCCGGCATTTTCTGAAACGGTTACCGGCGGGGATTTCTTGTCCGTCGAAGCTTTGTCTGCCGGCTGATCCGAAGGTGAATTTTTTTCCGATGTCCCCAGCACCTGTTTTAAGATATCGGCGGGAGTTGCAGCTATGGGGGCCGGCCGGGCCGTGATCAGCAGAAAGCAGGCCAGCAGAAAAAAACCGAGCGGTCGTCTTACGGACATGAAATCACACCCTCCTATGGAACCACCGGAGACGGATACCCGTCCCGGACGGAAAAATAATAGTAATAGCGGCCGCCCGGACGGACATCGATTTCCGGGATCTCGACGGTGTTGTCGAAATTGGCGATGGTCACCCGCTGTCTTCCCGGGCGCAGGGGTATCCGGACCATGCTCAAATAGGCCGGAAGCGTCTCCCACCCGCGGGTGTCCGGCTCCTCCATCAGCAAAAACGAGATGCGCACGATCGCTTCCACCAGCGGGTCGTCTATCTGCCGGGAAATGGCTTCTTTGGCGGCAACCCGGGCGGTTTCCTTGGCGATGATCTTGAGCAGCCGCTGGTGCAGCGATTCCGACAGGACCGCCCCCATGTCGGTGGTCACCAGGGAAGTGCCCTCGGGTTGAAACGGCTTCATGACCACCGGGGGGGTAAACGAGGAAGACCGGTTCTGGTAGGTGACAAAGGAAAACCGGATGGATGGCGGCAGCAGGATGTTGTGCGGGATCTTCTCCGGGGACCGGCCCTGCCCCACGAAGATGATCAGTTCGCCCGCGGGTTCTTCTACAGCGTCCGCATCGGGGGCCGTCACATATTTTTGATAAGGTGCGATTTCTTCCGTAAATCCCAGCCGCCGGCCCAGGGTGTAGACCTTTTGAGCCACCGGAGAAGGATCGGGCAGCATTTCCGCCAGTTTCACATATTCGATATAAGCGTCATTGAAGTCGCCCATGGTTTCATAGCAGTGGGCGATCAGGGCCCGGGTGAAATAAGCGCGGTTGAGGGCTTCCGGATACCGGTTGAACACCTCCAGGGCCTGTTTTCCCTCCACCAGCGCATTTTCGGGATCCCCCATGAGCAGATAGTCCATCATCAAATAGGTGTGGACCCACAGCCGCTCCGCGTATTCCCCCCGGTACCGGGTGATCCGCTCCGAAGTGACCAGCGACCCCGCCTGCTCGCTGGCGCTGATGTAGTCCAGATCCCGCATCAGCGTCACGGCCTGCAGCAGAATCTTGACACTTTCTTCGTAGCGTCCGGCCTGGTACAGGATCAGTCCTTTTTCCATGTAATACAGGAGCTGGTCCCGGCTGGAGACCGATCCCGGATCGGGAAGCGCTTCGGCGGCCTGATCCACGTTCCCGCTGTAAAAATCCCGGCGGGCGTTCTGCAGGGACGTGGCGCATCCGGCAGCGAAAAAAAAGCTGAACAGCAGCATCCATGCCAGACCCTGCCGCATTTTTGCCGATATAGAACTGGTCATTTGATGTAACGAAGGGCTACCACCCGATAAACGGCTGGGAGGATTCCCGGACGATCTCCACGCTGTCGGCCCAGTCGATGAGACCGGTTTCCAGGTTGGTCAGCTCCAGGGTCAGGCTGTAATACTGCAGCACTTTGCGTTTCAGCCGGACCTGCTTGGGCTCTTTTTTGCGGATGTCGCGCAGGGTGCCGGTCAGCATGTATTCGGCGCCCACCTGCCGGGCCCGGGCAATCCGGGTTTCCGGTGAAACATTGCCGCCGTACTGGTAGGAGGTTTCCTTTTCAATGCTCTCCCGCTGGGTCTTGCCCACGAAACGCGCTTTTCCGGACTGCAGCACCTCCTGGCGGATATCGTCGGTGATCCCATCGGTGCTGATATGCTCCGAGGTCTTGTTGGCCACGTTGTAAATCACCACCACCGGACGGTCGTTGCGGGCCGCCAGCGGGGATTTGTTGGTCAGCGAGGTCACCAGTTCATCCACGATCTTCTTCTTGGCGGAGACATCATAGGTCTCATCATAAGGCTGGACTTCATCCACGGAGATCTCCCGGGTGGTCGCCGTACATCCCGCCATGATAACGATGGCGGCCATTGCCATACAGAACATCACCCATGGGGAAAAAGGGTTGCGGATCATTGTATTCCTCCTTTTTATACTTATTTTGTGTATCTTTGAAATATACGAATCATTGCATTTTGCATTCAAATCCCGCCCGGTAAAGTCCCCTTCAACGCCCGGCATCGGTTGTAATGCAAGCTGGAAAGAAAACTTTTTGCAGGCGGGTCCGCAGCGGCACCCGTCAGCGATACCATTATTATAAGTCCACATTAATGTAAAGACTGTAATCGGCCATCTTCATCAGTTCCATACGGTTTTATCATAGCGAATTACAAATACATATTCAGTTTGGCATGGCCTGTTCCGGGCAGAGCATGCGGGGCGGGGGCTTTTAGACGGCACGCGTCTTCTCCTGCTGATAATCATTTTGCAGAAAACCGCGGCTGTTTTCGATAATTACATGTTTATCAAAGCCTTGCCCGCCTTTGTGTTTGCCAGGGGACGGATATTCTGATATAGAATGGGCCTATTTAGTTAATTTTAATGATAACAGGTTGAATATATGAAAAAAAATTCAAAATCCACCCTCGCGGGTAGATGGTGGCGGCTTTTTGCCTCCATCAAGCTTTCCGTGGTGATCCTGCTGTCGCTGGCGGCCACGTCCATCATCGGGACCCTGATCCCCCAGAACCAGCACCTGCACATGTATGAAGAAGCATATGGAAAAGTCCTGTATACCATTTTCAATGCGCTGGATCTTTTCAATATGTACCATTCCTGGTGGTTCAAGCTGCTGCTGTTTCTACTGAGCGCCAATATCATTGTCTGCTCCATCGACCGCCTCTCCTCCACCTGGAAAATCATCTTCCCCAAATCCGCCAAATACGACCTCAACCGGTTCCGCAAGGCCCAGGGCCTGCAGGAATGGCAGGTCGCCCGGCCACTGGGTGACGTCAAAAAAACCATCAGCGATTATATGTGCCGGCATTATGCACATTGCAAGACGGAGGATACGGAAACCGGGGCGGCCATCTTTGCCGAAAAAAGCCGCTGGACGCGCCTGGGGGTTTATGCCGTCCATTCTTCCATCCTGCTGCTGGTCATCGGCGGATTGCTGGGCTCTTTTTTCGGTTTCGACGGATACGTCCAGATCCCCCAGGGCCAGAGCATCAACAGCGTCGCACTGGAAGGGGGCGGCGTCAAGGACCTTGATTTTGCGGTTCGATGCGACGAGTTCGAGATGACCAAATATGATTCGGGAATGCCCAAGGAATACCGCTCCCGGCTCACCGTCCTCAAAAATGACAAGGCGGTTCTGCAAAAGGATATCGAGGTGAACGATCCCCTGCGGTATGAAGGGATCAGTTTCTACCAGTCCAGCTACGGGCAGGAGCCCGGCGATGCCTTTACCGTTAATTTCACGGATGCGGCGTCCGGCATGGAATACAAGGAGAAGGGCACGCTTAATGAGCCCATTCCCCTGCCGCAAAACAAGGGGGCTCTCGTGGTGGAAGGATTCCAGAATTCCTTCTCGTTTCGGGGAATCAGCCTGCAAAACGTATTCATGGCCCGGCTGATCCCTGTTCAAGGCAATCCCAAGCCGATCCTGCTGACCCTGGATTATCCCCGGTTCGATGCCATGCGCGGCGGGGAGTTCATCATTTCCATTTCCGATGCCCAGTTCAATTATTACACCGGTCTTCAGGTCACCAAAGACCCCGGGGTTCCGGTGGTGTATGCCGGGTTTGCCCTGATGATCATCGGCTGCTGGGTCACGTTTTTCATGTTTCACAAGAAATTCTGCGTGGAGCTCAAAGCCGGAAAGGGCCAAACCGTGATCATGGTTTCCGGCATCCCGGGCAAGAACCGGCCCGGCATGCCCGCAGCCACCCGTCACCTGGCAAGACGTATCCGCGGTCTAAAACTTCTTCAATAGAGGGTTCAAATGATAAATTCTCAAGTTTTTTCCATAGTCACGTTTATCTACGGCTTTGCCGTGCTGCTGTACATATCGGCCTGGGTGTTCAAGAAGCCGGCGGCCGCAAAAGCCGGCACATTCGTTCTGGCGAGTGCCGCCATCGGCAATCTGACCGGCATCATGCTGAGGTGGTATGAGTCGTATCAGATGGGATACGGGCATGCGCCCCTTTCCAATCTGTATGAATCCCTGGTCTTTTTTGCCATGACCATCGCGATCGTCTACCTGTTTGTGGAATTTAAATACAAGATCCGCGTCATCGGGGTGTTCGGTTCCCTGATTCCGTTTCTGGCCATGGCATATGCATCTCTGCCGAGGATACATTCCGGCATCGAGCCGCTCATTCCGGCCCTGCAGAGCAACTGGCTCATCGCCCACGTGATGTCCTGTTTCGTCGGGTATTCCGCCTTTGCCATCGCCTTCTGCATCAGCCTGCTGTATCTGATCAAATCGACATCGAACGGCAATGGCGAGGGCTTGAAGTCACGCATCCCGGACTTCGATGTGCTCGACGATCTCACCTATCAGATGGTCATGTTCGGATTCCTGTTTCTATCCATCGGCATCATTACCGGCGCCGTCTGGGCGAACCAGGCCTGGGGGCGATACTGGGGATGGGATCCCAAGGAAACCTGGTCTCTGATTACCTGGCTGGTATACGCCAGCCTGCTTCATGCCCGGCTGATGCGGGGATGGAAGGGGAAAAAGATCGCCCTGCTGTCCGTCATCGGCTTTGCCGCCGTAATTTTCACCTATTTTGGTGTCAACCTTCTGCCGGGCCTTCACAGCTACCAGTAATTTACAATTTTCATTGACAAATTAGACAAAAATCGATATCGAATTCCTCTTATTTCCATCTTCTTGAATGGGTGTTTGACCGCTTATCCGAAACGGGTACCGGGGCATTCTCATTTGCTTTAAGCTAAAGCATATCAATGAGTTGCAAATGGTTTTCAAAATCATTCACCAAAAGGATCGGGAGCCATCACAATCCGCAGCTGACACGCCGGATGAATATATCAACCTGAACCATCAGACAGATTTGACGGAGTTTCCATGACCAACCAGAATCATACCGAACCCGCTGAACATATGCCGGATCACCCCGGCGGCACCGGGGCGCCCCCGAAACCGGAAGGGCAGTCTTCGGGATGGACATTACTCCTGTTTTTCGCCGTTGGGCTGGTGGGCAGCCTCCTGGGGAGCTGGTTTCTGTTTCCCGACCTGCTCTATTCCACCAAGACGCAGCCCATTAACTTCAACCACGCGCTGCATATGGGGGTGGTCTATGACGGCTGCAACTCCTGCCATTTTTTCCGGGAAGACGGCAGCTTTTCCGGCATCCCCACCCTGGCAAGCTGTGCAGACTGTCACCAGGATGTTCAGGGAGCCGATCCCGAGGAGGAAAAATTCGTCAACGAATACGTGCTGCAGGGCAAGGAAGTCCCCTGGTACAGCTATGCCGATCAGCCGGCCTGCGTGTTTTTCTCCCATGCCGCCCACGTGAAGGGCGCTGAAATGAAATGTGAAACCTGCCACGGCAACACCGGTTCGTCCGAAAGCACCCGTCCATACCAGGAAAACCGGATTACCGGATACAGCCGGGACATCTGGGGGGAGAATATCGCCCGGCTGGGGGGAGAATCCGAGCACGGCAGGACCATGAAAATGAACGACTGCGCCAAGTGCCATACGGAACAGATCGGTTATAAGGGATACTGCTTCCAGTGCCATAAGTAACCGGCTGGTCCCGAAGCTTAAAAAGGGCGGTGCTCCAGCCCATGGGCGCAGTTGTGTTAATTTGAATTTTTTGAAATTTCATCAAATTCATATCATAAGGATGAATTCATGAAAATTGATCGAAGATGCTTTATATCACTGGTTATCGGGGGCGCCGTCGGCAGCACCCTGTCGCCGGTTCCCTGGAAGCTGATGGACGATGCGGCCATCTGGACCCAGAACTGGTCCTGGGTGCCGGACCCGGACAAGGGGCCCAGTAGCTATGTGACGTCCGCCTGCACCCTCTGCCCCGGCGGCTGCGGCATCAGCGTGCGCAAAGTCGCCGACCGGGCCGTGAAAATCGACGGGCAGGAAGATCACCCCATCAATCAGGGCGGCCTCTGCCCTTTGGGACTTTCCGGGCTGCAGTACCTCTATGGACCGGCGAGGGTGAGAACCCCCATGAAGCGGGTGGGAAAGCGCGGAGAAGGCCAGTGGCAGGAAATTTCCTGGAAGGAGGCCGTTGCCGCCGTATCGGACAGGCTCACCGAACTCCGGAAGGCCGGAAAACCCCAGACCGTCGCCTGCATCACCGATTCGGACCGGGGGACCGTGCCCAACCTGATCGGGCGGTTCATGACCGCTTACGGATCACCCAATTTCATCCGTTCGGCATCCGTCTTCGATACGCTGGAACAGGCCGCCTACCTGACCCAGGGACAGCAGGGAACCATCGGTATTGATTTTGAAAATGCGGATTATGTCATCAGCTTCGGAAACGGCATCCTGGAAGGCGGCGGCGCGATGCTGCGCATGTTCCGGCTGTCGGCCGATGGTCATAAAGAAAAGACGATCGTTCAGGTCGAACCCCGCCTCTCTGAAACCGGGACCCGGGCGTCCCGATGGGTGCCCGTCAAAGCCGGCACTGAAGGCGCGCTGGCTTTGGGGATGGCTCACGTCATCGTCCGTCAGAAATTATACAACGCCGATTTTGTTGACAACTTTTCCTTTGGCTTCGAAGACTGGGGCGATGCCCAGGGCGCCGTGCACAAGGGATTCAAAACCATGGTGCTCGAATCCTTCTCCCCGGACAAAGTTGCCGAGATTACCGGTGTGCCGGCCAAGACCATCATCTCCCTGGCCCGTGAATTTGCCGGTGCCGAAAAACCGCTGGCCATTTTCGGCAGAGGAAAGGGGGCGCTACCGGGCAGCATGGACGAATGCCTGGCCATTCATTCCCTGAATGCCCTGGTGGGAAATATCAACAAGAAAGGCGGGATTACCGTCGTCGATGAAATCGAATATGCAGACTGGCCCGAAGCCAAAATCGACGAAACCGCCGCCAAGGGCATGCAGCAGCCCCGCATCGATCAGGCCGGCACGGACCGGTTCCCCAACACCCGGTTTCTGCTGCATCGTTTTCCGGGCATCATCAATGCGGCCAAGGGGGAATCCCCGGTTCAGGCCCTGCTGGTGGCGGGCGGAAATCCGCTCTACGCCATTCCCGACACTGCCGCCACGAAACAGGCGTTCGACAAGATCCCCTTTATCGTGAGCTTTTCGCCCTACATGGATGAAACCGCGGCCTATTCCGATTATATCCTGCCGAACCATGTGTATCTGGAACGTTTTCAGGATCTGCCCACGCCGGCCGGACTGCCTTATCAACTGATCGGGCTTTCCAAACCGGTCGTTCGCCCCCTGTACGACACCCAGCATGTGGCAGACACCTTTATCGCCCTGGCCAAAGCCCAGGGCGGGTTCGTAGCCGATGCCTTTCCCTGGAGGAATTATGAGAAGTTCCTCAAGGAAACATTCAAGAAGGACTGGAAAAAACTCAACCGGAAAGGGTATGTCGTCGTTGCCGACAACAAACCCGAACCCCTGGCGCTGTCCTTCGGTACGGCCTCCGGAAAATTCGAGTTTTATCCCACCACCCGGAACAACCCGTCCGGAAAAGATGAAGACGCCCTGCCCTATTATTCTCCGGTGCCCCTGGAAGGCGGCGCGCAACAGTTCCCGGTGGTACTGATCCCCTATGATTCCATGCGCCTGGCTGAAACCGTGGGCAGTGCGCCCTTCATGACCAAGACTTTAGACGATACGGTGCTGAAAAAGGATACGGGGTTTGTGGAAATCAACCCGGAGACCGCCCGGAAACTGGGGCTGAAAGAAGGGGATGCCGCGATCCTGGAAACGGTGTGTGGAAAAGCCGAGGTGTACGTGCATTTCTTCGACGGGATCATGCCCGGCCTGCTGGCGCTCCCCAGGGGGCTCGGCCACACCGCCTACAGCGAATATCTGGCCGGAAAGGGAATCAATTTCAATTCCCTGATCCGGCCCATTGATGACCCGTCCACGGGTCTGGACATGGCCTGGGGCATCCGCGCCAGACTCGGCAAAGCATGATCCCATCCTGACCCCTGCAGGGATTTAAAGTTTTGGGACGACTTCAAATAATATGAGGCCTTCATGAAAAATCAATACACACACACAAAAACCAAGCGTTACGGGATGGTGATCGATCTCGACAAATGCACCGGCTGCGGCGCGTGCATGGTGGGGTGTTACCAGGAAAACAACATCCCCTTCAAAAAGAACGAGACCAACAAACTCGACAGCATCAACTGGATCCGGGTTTTTAAAATCTCCAACGGAAAGCCCTTTCCCGACACCCAGATCGCTTATCTGCCCATGCCCTGCATGCAGTGCGACGGCCAGCACAAGGCCGGTCATTCTCCGTGCGTATCCGTCTGCCCGGCGACCGCCACCGACTATGATTACAGCACCGGCATCGTCAGTCAGATCTACACCCGCTGCTTCGGCTGCCGGTACTGCATGGCCGCCTGTCCCTATCACGCCCGGAAATTCAACTGGTGGGATTCGGTATGGCCGGCCGACCTTGAAAAATCGCTTTCTCCAAATGTTTCCGCCCGGATGCGCGGCATTGTGGAAAAATGCACCTTTTGCTTTCATCGATATCAACAGGCCCGCGACAAGGCATATAACGAGGGGCGCGAGGATGTGGGGGAAACGGAATACCAGACCGCCTGCGCCCAGGCATGCCCCACCAATGCCATCACGTTTGGCGATCTGAACAATCCCGATCATGCGGTGGCCAAACTCAAGGACCATCCCAATGCGTTCAGGCTGCTGGAAAAGCTCGATACCAATCCCAAGGTATATTATCTGACCAACCGCACCTGGGTCCGGCGGGCCGGGGACAATTACCTGGAAGACGAGCATCCCGGCATGACCCGGAAAAAAATAGAACAACACCATTAAAAACCAACGCATCAAAACCATAAGGAGCAAGTAGATGACTGAAACACCAATGATTCCACCGGGTGTTAAACGCTGCTCGACA
The DNA here is from genome assembly GCA_963826785.1 of uncultured delta proteobacterium. Lineage (GTDB taxonomy): Bacteria > Desulfobacterota > Desulfobacteria > Desulfobacterales > Desulfosalsimonadaceae > CAWGYD01. Next base: position 215,595 of record CAWGYD010000001.1, on the reverse strand, counting down.
CTGAAATTTTCCGTCTGGATGGCCGCCGTGACCGCCGTGCTGATCTGGGGCGTCTATGCCATGTACCGGATCTGGTGGTATGGCTTGAATCAGACCAATATGAACGACGCCTACGGTTTTGCCCTGTGGATCTGGGCGGACCTGGCGGTGATCGCCCTGGGGGGCGGCGCCTTCTTCACCGGCTTTCTCACTTATATCATCGATAAGGACAAGCTGAAGAACATCATCAATTTCGCCGTCATCATCGGGTTCATCTGCTACAGTTCCGCCCTGCTGATACTGGCCATCGATATTGGACAGCCGCTGCGCGGCTGGTTCATCTTCTGGCACGCCAATGTGCATTCCATGCTTACCGAGGTGGCCTTCTGCCTGTCGGTCTATTTCGGGGTGCTGACCATCGAATTCATCCCCCTGATTCTGGAAAACCCGAAACTGTCGGCCAAGCCCTTTCTGCACCACCTGAGCCACAACATGCATGAATTCATGGCCGTGTTTGCGGCCACGGGCGTGTTTCTCTCCTTTTTCCATCAGGGTTCTCTGGGCGGTGTGGCCGGCGTTCTCTACGGAAGGCCGTTTTCCTACCGCACCGGCCTGCTGGTGTGGCCCTGGACCTTCTTTTTATTCACCTGGTCGGCTGCGGCCTACGGCCCCACGTTTACCATCCTGGTGACCAAGATTACGGAAAAAATCACGGGGAAAAAGCTGGTGAGCCCCGATGTGTTTCAGCTGCTGGCCAAGATATCCGGATGGCTGATCACCACCTACATCGTCGCCAAGATCATCGACACCGCATACTGGGCCTATGCCATCGCCCCTTCCCGCGGATTCACCTTCAGTTATTTTTACAATTCCAGCGCGGATTCCATCTACGGCTACTGGATCCTTTTTGCCGAGATCATCCTGGGCGGCGTCATCCCCGGCCTGATCCTGATTACGAAAAAGGGCCGTGAAAACAATAAGCTGATGATGACCGCGGTAATTCTGGCCGTGATGGGCGTCAGCCTCAACCGCTGGGTCATGGTGCTGCAGGTCATGGCGGTCCCGCTGTTCTCGTTCAATGCCTGGTACACCTATTTCCCCAGCTGGCAGGAAGTCGCCACCACTGTTTTGCCGGTGGCGTACGGCCTCATCGTCATTTCACTGGCATACCGGTACCTGCCGGTATTCCCTCAGGAAAAAGAATTGAATCCGACCGAGTAACCCGGCCGGTGCAAGGAGGATCATATGTTTCCGTTTGTATTTGAATGGAACTGGGACATGGCCCACATGGTATTCATGGGGGCGCTGTGGTACGCGCTGGGCATCATCGGACTGGGACTCACCTGGTGTGTCATCAAATCCATCATGGATACCACCGGCGGACACGATAAGGTGGGAAACGACCACCACTAAGGGCACGGCTGAAGTGGCCGTTAAACAATTTGCCAAAGCGTTATCCCTGGACTACAATGCCGGGATAACGCTTTTTTTATACAGGAAAACACATGGACGACATCATTATCAACGGGGGATCCCGCCTGACCGGTGAGGTCAGCATCAGCGGCGCCAAGAATGCGGCGCTGCCCATTCTGGCCGCATCGATTTTAACCGGCGGTGAATTCACCTTCACCAACGTCCCCGCCTTAAAAGACGTCGAAAGCATCACCCAGCTGCTCGCAACGATGGGCGCCTCGGTGGTCATGGAAGACCACACGGTGAAGATCGATACGTCCAATCTGAACCTCTATGAGGCCCCCTATGACCTGGTCCGGAAAATGCGGGCGTCCATCCTGGTGCTGGGCCCCCTGGTGGCCCGGATGAAAAGAGCCCGGGTATCCCTTCCCGGCGGCTGCGCCATCGGGGCACGGCCCATCGATCTTCATTTAAGCGGAATGGCCATTCTGGGAGCCGATATCAAACTGGAACACGGATATGTGGAAGCCGCTGCGGATCAGCTGAAAGGCGGGGAAATCTATTTTGACGCCCCCACGGTGACCGGCACGGAAAACCTGATGATGGCCGCGGTTCTGGCCGAAGGGACCACCATCCTGCGAAATGCCGCCCGTGAACCCGAGATCACGGCCTTGGCCGATGTGCTCAACCGGATGGGTGCCGACATCATCGGCGCGGGAACGGCCATCATCACCATCAACGGGGTGAAGAAGCTTTCCCCCGTGACCGCTTCCATCATCCCGGACCGCATCGAAACCGGAACCTTCATGGTGGCGGCCCTGCTCACCCGGGGAGACATCCGCATCAACGACTGCAACCCCCAGCACGTGTCGGAGCTGATCGTCAAACTCAAAAAGGCCGGGGCCATCATCGACACCACGGACAACACCATCCACATCCGTTCCAATGGGCCCATCCGCAGCGTGGACGTTAAAACCATGCCCTACCCCGGCTTTCCCACGGACATGCAGGCCCAGTTCATGGTCCTGATGTCGGTGGCCGACGGGTTTTCAATGATTTCCGAAACCATTTTCGAAAACCGGTTCATTCATGTGGGTGAATTGAAACGGATGGGAGCGGACATCACCATTTCGGGCAATCACGCCATGGTCAGAGGCATGCATCAGCTCTCCGGCGCACCGGTTATGGCCACGGATCTCAGGGCCAGTGCGTCTTTAATCCTGGCCGGGCTGGCGGCCAGCGGGACCACCCGGGTCAGCCGGGTTTACCACCTGGATCGCGGTTATGAAGCCCTTGAGAAAAAATTTTCCCAGCTCGGCGCCTCCATCCAGCGGGTTCCTGCCGCATCCTGAAGGGCCGCCGGAAGAAAACGTCTTTCTGCCCGCAGCTGCGGATCGAAAGGATCCGATCCTTTTTTTCCGTCCCCTTATTCCGCTGCTGATCGCCTTTGCCGCCGGAATCGCCGCCAATCCGCATTTTCCCGGTTATATTCCGGCAGCCATCATCCTGGTCGTTTTCTCATCCGCCCTGGTGCTTTCAGCAGCGCTGGCCCGCAGATCCCTGCCGCTGTTCCCCCTCGTCCTCTTTTTTGCCCTGGGCTACCTTTCCTTGTCCCCCTGGACCGCGCCGCCGCAATCGGAACGCCATGTTCGCCATTACCTGGATGGTGACGCATGGAAAATCACCGGAACCATCGGTACGCCGGTGGCCGACCAGGGGTTTCGCGCACAGTTTATTCTCAATGATCTTGCCGTGGCACCGCCATCGGCAGAATCCGAGTCGATAGCGGTTTCAGGCAGCGTCCGCTGCCTGGTGTACGGTAATCCGAGCCATCTGAAAACTGCCGACCGGATTGAATTTGTCAGTAAGGTCCATTCCTTTTCCAATTTCAACAATCCCGGTGGGTTCGATTACCGCCAATACATGAATTTTCAGGGGATTAGCGGAAATACCTATGCCGCTTCGGGCAAAGTGTCGGTGATCAATCGCCACTGCAGCTCCATATTCCGGGCATGGCTTCAGAATTACCGCACCCGCATTGCCGGGCTGATCCACCAGGCCGGAACCGATCCGTCCCGCCAGGTTTTGGCCGCCCTGCTGACCGGAAACCGGGAGGAGATTGCACCCGAGGTTCGAAATGCGTTCAACCGTGCGGGCGTCAGCCATCTTCTGGCCATATCCGGGCTCCACATCGGCATTGTGGCCTCGGGGGCATTTTTCATTTCCAGGTTGATCCTGTCCTTTTTTCCGCTCCTGCTTCGCCGCGCCTGGGTTTCCAAGGGAGCGGCACTTGCAGCCATATTACCGGTGGTGCTCTACGGAATGCTTTCCGGCATGTCCCCTTCCACCCAGCGGGCCGTTCTCATGATTTCCGCTTTCCTGGCCACCTTCCTGGTTCAGCGGGAGCATGACTTGTTCAACACACTGGCCCTGGCCGCGCTGATCATCCTCATCATCGACCCGCCCGCCCTCTTTTCCATTTCTTTTCAACTCTCCTTCATGGCCGTGATCTCCATTCTCATCTGCCTGCCCGCCATTGAAGCGCAGCGCGCCGTGCCCGCCGGTTTTCTTCAATCGGCGCGCCATGCCGTTTACATGTTCATGTGCATTTCTTTTTTTGCCACATTAGGCACCGCCCCTCTGGTCATGACCTATTTCAACCAGATCTCCCTGGTGGGCATTTTCGCCAATGTGATCCTGATTCCCCTGATCGGCTATCTGGTGGTGCCCATCGGCCTGGTTTCCATTCTGCTGTTCTATCCCGTGTGGGAACCGGCCGCCCGGTGGGGGCTTCATATGGACGACCACCTGCTCTCCTTCTCCCTGCGGATCATCGACTTCTTCTCCGGTCTCGGGTTTGCCGCATTCAAAACCATCACGCCTTCATGGATGGAAATCGCAATCATTTACGGGATGGCGGGGCTGCTGATCTGGCGCTACCAGGAATTTACACATGACGGCAAGGGCGGACATCTTCAGGATAGTAACGCCGGACCTTCCCCGGATGGCGGGAAAATGAGTCGCACCAGGCGGCGTCAGACCGTAAATGCGGCTCTTGTCATCCTGTTTCTCATTCTAATGATCGATATCGGGTACTGGGTCAACCGACGATTTTTTGATTCTGCGCTGCGCGTCACGATCATGGATGTGGGGCAGGGAAATGCGGCCGTGCTTCAACTGCCGGGCGGCAAATGCGCCCTGATTGACGGGGGCGGGCTTTCCGGAAACGAGGTGTTCGATATGGGCGCGCGCATCCTGGCGCCCTTTTTGTGGCAGAATAAAATTGCACGGGTGGATACGGTATTTCTGACCCACCCGGATGCGGATCATTTAAACGGCCTGATTTTCATTTGCGAAAATTTCGGCGTCAGACAGGTGATTTCCACACATCAGGGATCGGACAGCCGGGAGTACCGCCGCATGCTCGACATTATTCAAAGCCAGAAGATCGCTCACCCGGCGTTTGAAGCGGTGGCAGGATCTTTTGACATCGGCGGCATCACATTCGACATCCTGCATCCCCGGCCGGATTTCGCAAAAGATGTTTCCGATCCCGGCGCGCTCGATACCAACAACCACTCCCTGGTGATCCGGATCGGCTATTGTGGCCGGCACATCCTGTTTCCTGGAGATATCTACGCCTCCGGTGAGGCGCAGGTCATTTCCGCATGCGGGGGCAGCCTGTCTGCCGATATCCTCGTTGTTCCGCATCACGGGAGCAAAACCTCCTGCAGCAGCGCATTTATACGTGCGGTGGACCCTCGGATCGCGGTGCTCTCCCTGGGAAGAAACAACCGGTTCGGCTTCCCGGATCCCGGCGTGATCAAGCGCCTTTGCGATTACGGATGTGAACTCTTTCAGACCCAGAATCAAGGCGCCGTGCGCATCATTGTCGATGAGAATGAAACCGCCATCATTCCGGTGATCGGAAACCCGATATTTTTATGACCGGCAGCCGTGCCCGGCTGTCGGTTGAATAAAAAAAAGGACCCCAACCGTTTGTATGGGGGGAAACGGTTGGGGCCCTTTTATGTAAAAGCCATTTCAATTAAAAAATAGCTTTTTCACTGCACTTTATTCTGTTGCGGATTCTTCGGCTTTCGCCTTTGGTTTCTTTTCGCTCTTTGCCGCTTTTTTCTTGGCCGGCTCAGAGGGCTGTCCGGTCAACTCGATGATGGATATGGCGGCAGCGTCGCCCTTGCGAAGGCCCAGCTTGGTAATCCGGGTATAGCCGCCCGCACTGACGAACCGGTCCGGCGCTTCTGCAAAAAGCTGATGCACGACATCCTTTTCCCGGATAATGGCCATGGCCTGGCGACGGGCATGCAGGTCGCCCCGTTTGGCCAGCGTGACCAACTGATCCGCCCATCGGCGCAATTCCTTGGCCTTGACATCCGTGGTCGTAATCCGGCCGTGTTTAAACAGGGACGTCGCCATATTGCGAAACATGGCGATTCTGTGACTGCTGGAACGGTTTAATTTAACCCCGCTGTTTCGATGTCTCATGATTATTCCTCTTCCTCTTGCTCTATATCCTCTTCAGGCGGCTCAAACCCCTCTATGTTCATACCCAGCGAAAGACCCAGGTCAGAGAGAAGTTCCTTGATTTCATTGAGTGACTTGCGGCCGAAGTTCTTGGTTTTCAACATTTCACCTTCGGTCTTCTGAACGAGTTGGTAAATCTTGGTGATGTTGGCGTTTCTAAGGCAGTTGGCGCTGCGCACGGAAAGTTCGAGTTCGTCCACGTCCAGGTACAGGTTTTCATTGAACTTCGGCCGGGATTCATCGGAGGAGCGCTCGGAAACATTCGGCACGAGATCTTCGTCAAAGTTGATGAAGACGTTCATCTGCTCTTTTAAAATCTTTGCCGCATAGGCGATGGCGTTTTCGGGCAAAACCGAACCATCCGTCCAGACTTCCATGGTCAGTTTGTCATAATCGGTTCTCTGCCCCACCCGGGCGTTGCCAATGAGATAATTCACCCGCTGAATGGGAGAAAAGATCGAATCGATGGGGATGGTGCCGATGGGCGCATCCGGATCCTTGTTGGCTTCGGCCAGGGAATATCCCTTGCCCGCACGAACGGTCAGGGTCATCTTCAGGACGCCATCTCCGGAAAGGGTGGCGATATGATGGTCCGGATTCATGATCTCGACTTTGCCATCGGGGCTGATAATGTCCTTTGCCGTGACCTCGGTTTCACCGGAAGCATCGATCTCCAGTGTCCGCGGGGCGGAATCCGCCATCCGGACCCGGACACTCTTCAGATTAAGGATGAGTTCGGATACATCTTCCAAAACGCCCGGGATGGTGCTGAATTCATGCATGACACCTTCGAATTTGACGGACACGATGGCGGCCCCGGTCAGAGACGACAGGATGATCCGCCTCAATGAGTTTCCAATGGTGATTCCAAATCCCCGTTCGAGCGGTTCCCAGACAAATTTTCCGTAAGTTGAACTCTGGGTGGCAATATCGACCTTTTCAGGCCTGATCATGTCCCGCCAGTTCATATACGTAATTTCATTTAATGACATCTCATATCTCCAAGTCTTTGAATCCGCGATTCAATCAGGTGTTTGCGGCGATTCCGCAAAAGGAGACTGACTCAAGCATTCGAGCCGGCCTCTTTAAGGGGCGGCTCGCATACCGCTTCATCCTATCTGGAATACAACTCGACGATCTGGTTTTCCTGGATCGGCATGGTAATATCTTCGCGCACCGGAACCCCTTTGATGGTCCCCTTGAAATTGTCCTTATCCAGTTCGAGCCACTGGGGCATGGCGCGTCGAACCACAGCGCCCATGCTGTCCACAATGCTCTGGATGTTTCGGCTTTTTTCGCGCACTTCGATCACTTCGCCGGCCCGCACCTGATAAGAAGGGATGTTCACCTTCCGGCCGTTGACCGTAAAATGATTATGGCTGACCAGCTGCCGGGCCTGAGGCCGGGAATTGGCAAATCCGAGCCGATAGATCACGTTGTCAAGGCGCTGTTCCAGGTTGACCAGCAGGTTGGTGCCGGTAATCCCTTTCTTTGCCTCAGCCCGCTCGAAAGTCAGCCGAAACTGCGCCTCGGACAGGCAATACGTGCGCTTGACCTTCTGCTTTTCACGAAGCTGCAGGCCGTAGCCGGAAATTTTTCCGCCGCGGCGCTGTCCATGCTGTCCGGGAGGGTATCCCCGCCGGTCAACCGCACATTTATCGGAATAGCAGCGGTCCCCCTTCAGATATAATTTCAAATTTTCACGTCGGCACAACCGACATACAGAATCTCGATACCGTGACAAATCGTCCTCCCTTTTATATTTTCACTTCGCGAATCTTGCAGTTAACATACGTGTTCAGGTATGTCGACTATACCCGGCGACGCTTCTTCGGCTTGCAGCCGTTATGGGGGATCGGGGTAACGTCTTTGATCATCAGGACGGTCAACCCGGTGGCCTGCAGTGCCTTAAGGGCGGACTCACGGCCCGGGCCAGGCCCCTTGACGTAGACTTCTACGTTTCTCAGGCCGTATTCCATTGCTTTTTTGGCCGCGTCCTCGGAGGCGAGCTGCGCCGCAAACGGGGTACTTTTCCGGGAGCCTTTAAAGCCGTTCATGCCGGCGGTGGACCAGGACAGGACATTACCCACGGGATCCGTAATGGAAATGATCGTGTTGTTGAATGTCGACTGGATGTGGACCACGCCATTCTGAATGATCCTTTTGACCTTCTTCTTTGTAACTTTTCGTTTCGCCATGATTTACGCCTTTTTCGATTTACCTATTATTTCTTGGCCGCGCCCTTCTTTTTAACGGCCGCCCGTCTCGGTCCCTTGCGCGTGCGCGCATTGGTTTTCGTCCGCTGTCCCCGAGCCGGCAGACCCTTCCGGTGACGAAGTCCGCGGTAAGCCCCAAGATCCATCAGCCGCTTGATGTTCATCGAAACATCGGTCCGGAGTTCACCTTCGACCTTTAAGTCGTTGTCGATGACCTTACGAATATTGTTGATGTCGGACTCGGTCAGATCGTCCGTTTTCAGATTTTCGGCGATACCCAGTTTGCTCAAAATCCGCTTGGATGCGGAAAGACCGATGCCGTAAATGTAGGTCAATCCAATAACAACGTGCTTGTTTCTCGGTAAATCTACTCCCGCAATTCTTGCCAAAGCCAGCCTCCTTGTATTATGCCTATCCCTGACGCTGTTTGTGCCGTTTGTTCACACAAATGACCCGCACAACCCCTTTGCGTTTGATGATTTTACAATTCCGGCATCTTTTCTTCACCGATGAGCTCACTCTCATATGCCACCTCGATTCGCTGTATCATCCATATATTGACAATTAATTGACTTTTCCGTCAGCAGCCCGCGTTTACTTGGACCGGTAGGTGATCCGTCCCCGGGTCAGGTCATAAGGGGAAAGTTCCACCGTAACGGTATCCCCGGGCAGGATTTTAATAAAATGCATCCGCATCTTGCCCGATATATGGGCAAGCACCATATGCTTGTTCTCCAACTCCACCTTGAACATCGCATTGGGCAGGGTCTCGACCACCTTGCCCTGAACCTTTATCGGTTCTTCTTTTGCCATTTAGAACGACTCCTGTCTAAGTTTTGCTGGGTCCTTACCGGCCGGATCAGCCGATGGGCCCACTACCTTCTTCCCCGCACCCGTCCGGTGGTCATGAATCCTTCATAATTCCGGGTAATCAAATGCGATTCAACCTGGCTGACCGTGTCCATGGCCACGCCGACCACGATCAGCAGTGCGGTGCCGCCGAAATAAAAGGGCACGTGAAACTGGGTCATCAGAATCGAAGGCAGCACGCAGACCGCTGAAATGTATGCTGCGCCCCCCAGGGTGATCCGGGTGAGCACCTTGTCAATATAATCGGCCGTCCGCTTTCCCGGCCGGATACCGGGTATGTATCCCCCGTATTTTTTCATGTTGTCCGCCACATTGGCCGGATTGAATACGATGGCGGTGTAGAAGAAACAGAAGAAGAAGATAAACGCCACGTACAACAGCTCGTACACCACAGATCCGGGGGCCAGTGACCGCGCCACCGTCTGCATGAACGGCGTTTCATTGAAAAAACTCGCCAGGGTCGCCGGAAACATGATCAGGGAGGAGGCGAAGATCGGCGGAATAACGCCGGACGTATTGAGCTTCAAGGGAAGATGCGTGCTCTGGCCGCCGTACATCTTCCGGCCCACCACCCGTTTGGCGTACTGCACCGGGATGCGGCGCTGGGCCTGCTCCATGAAATTGATAAAGGCAATGACCGCCACCATGAGCACCAGCAGGATGATGACCCCGAAAATGGCCATTTCACCGGTGGACAGCATGCGGAAGGTATTGCCCAATGCGCTGGGCATGCGGGCCACGATCCCCGCGAAGATGATCAGGGATATTCCGTTTCCGATGCCGCGCTCACTGATCTGCTCCCCGAGCCACATGATAAATGCGGTGCCGGCGGTCAGAGTGATCATGGTCATGAACCGGAAACTCCAGCCAGGGGTGATGACGATGGGCATGGCGCCGGGTGCCGCCATGTTTTCCAGCCCGATGGCGATGCCGAACCCCTGGACGATACTGAGCACTACCGTGCCGTATCGGGTATACTGGGTGATTTTCTTGCGCCCCTGCTCCCCTTCCTTTGAAAGCCGCTCCAGGTAGGGAAATACGACAGTGAGCAGCTGTAGGATAATGGATGCGCTGATATAGGGCATGATCCCGAGAGCAAACACCGACAGCCGCTCCAGAGCGCCACCGGAAAACATGTCAAAAATGCCCAGAATGGTATCCCGATGCCGCGCAAAAAAGGCCGCCAGCGCATCCCCGTTCACGCCCGGTGTGGGGATATGGACACCGATCCGGTACACTGCCAGAAACCCCAGGGTGACCAGAATTCGACGCTTCAGTTCGGGAATTTTGAATATATTCTGTACTCCGGCACTTGATACTGCCATTAGGATATCACCTCTATGCTGCCGCCGGCCGCTTCGACCTTCTGCCGGGCCTGTTCACTGGCCGCATTGATCTTAATGTTGATGGGATAACCAATATCGCCCTGCCCCAAAAGCTTGACCTGATCGAATTGCCCCTTGATCAGTCCCGCCTCCGCCAGAGCAGCGCGATCCACATCGCTTCCGGATGCAAACCGGGCCAAGTCCCGGACATTGATGACCACCACTTTTTTCTTGAAGATATTGGTAAATCCCCCCTTGGGCAGCCGCCGGTGGATCGGCATCTGGCCGCCCTCGAACCCCGGACGGACGCCGCCGCCTGCACGGGAGTTCTGGCCTTTCGATCCACGGCCGGCAGTCTTGCCCCATCCGGAACCGACTCCCCGTCCCTTGCGGTGACGCGATGTTCTCGCACCCTTTCCGGGTGATAATTCGTCTAACCTCATGTCTATTCCTCCACCTGGACGAGATGGGTTACCTTATGGATCATTCCGCGAATCGCGGGGGTATCTTCCAGCTCAACCGTTCTATGCATTTTGGTCAGGCCCATGCCGCGCAGAACCTTGCGCTGCTTTTCGGGTTTTCCGTTCATGCTTCTCACAAGCGTAATTTTCAATACACCAGCCATGTCAATACAGTCCTTTACAGATCCTATAGATCCTCGACACTGATCCCGCGTTTGGCCGCCACTTTTTCCCGGCTCTGCAGGTCCGTCAAGCCCTTGATCGTTGCTTTTACCACGTTATGCGGATTGTTCGATCCCATGCACTTGGTGAGAATGTTTTCAACGCCCACGGCTTCGAGCACTGCCCGGACCGCACCGCCGGCGATGACGCCCGTCCCTTTGGAGGCGGGCTTCAGCAGGACCTGTCCGGCACCGAACTTGCCGATCACCTCATAGGGAATCGTGCCATCCACCAGCGGAACGCTGATCATGTTCTTCTTGGCGCTCTCCACCCCTTTTCTGATGGCTTCGGGGACTTCCTGAGCCTTGCCCAGCCCGTGCCCTACACTCCCTCGACCGTCGCCCACCACCACGATCGCGCTGAAACTGAAGCGCCGGCCGCCCTTATGGACTTTGGCCACCCTGCTGATGTGAACGACTTTATCGATCAATAAGTTTTCGTCTGTTTCCTTCTTGAACAAGGGGTGCCTCCTCTTTTACTTAAAAATCAAGACCTGCTTCGCGGGCGCCGTCGGTAATTGCCTTGACGCGGCCGTGGTACAGGAATCCATTACGGTCAAATACGACGGATTTGATCCCCTGGGAAGTGGCCCGCTGTGCGATCAGTTTCCCGATGAATACGGCCGCCGCAGTTTTGTTTGCAAACGTCTGCTGTTCCCGGACCTCTTTTTCCACGGTGGAGGCCGATGCCAGCGTAACCCCCTTCGTGTCGTCGATGATCTGAGTATAGATGTGCCTGGCGCTCCGGTAAACGGTCAGTCTCGGCCGTTCCGTGGTGCCGGTGATCCGTTTCCGGATGCGTTTTTTACGCTTTTCGCGCAGCATTTTGCGCTGATTGACTGATCCCATTTCTGTCCACCTATCTATAACCGATTGTTATTTTGCGGTCTTGCCGGCCTTGCGCGTGATTTTTTCCTCGGCATATTTCACCCCTTTACCCTTGTAGGGTTCCGGTGGACGAAGTCGCCGAATGGTCGAGGCGGTAAACCCGAGGAGTTCCTTGTTGATGCCCGAAAGCCGGATGATGTTTCGATCGATCTTGGCTTCAACGCCGTCGGGAAGCGGATAATCGATGGGATGCGAATATCCCAGGTGAAACACGATGCTGTTTCCCTTGGATTCGGCCCGGTACCCGATTCCGTTGATCTCCAGGACCCGCTCGAATCCCTTGGAAACCCCTGTGACCATGTTGGCGACGATGGCCCGGGTCATTCCCCACAGCGCGCGGGTTTTCTTGTCCTGACGGCCGATGCTGACGGTCAGCACGTTGTCCTCCATGTTGACCTGTACGTCCGGATGAATCGCCTGCGTCAGCGTCCCCTTTTCGCCCTGTATCGTCAGTATCCGGTCGTTCAAGGACACTTTGGTCTTATCGGGTATCGCAATCGGTTTTCTTCCCACACGAGACATGTTATTCTCCTTGACTACCAGATTTTACAGAGTATTTCACCACCGACGTTTTCCTTGCGGGCGGTCTTGTCTGTCATCACCCCCTTGGAGGTGGACAGCACCGCGATGCCCATGCCGTTCAGGACCGGCTTGGCATCCTTGCCCTGCACATAGATGCGGCGGCTCGGGCGGCTGACCCGCTCAATACCATAAATGACATGCTGGTCCTTCTGATCGTACTTGAGATAGATGCGAAGGATTCCCTGCTTGTTATCTTTGATAAACTTGTAATTCCGGATATATCCGGCGTCCTTCATCACCCCTGCCAGAGCGACCTTCAGTTTTGAGCCCGGAATGTCCACACTCGCATGCTTGGCTTTGCCGGCATTGCGGACCCGGGTCAGCATATCCGATAAAGGATCACTTATCGACATGGTCGTATACTCCGTTTACTTTCAATGATTGTTTCAGTTTCGATGATTTCGCGATCAACAGCGGTAATCACTGCCTACCAGCTGGATTTGGTTACGCCCGGAAGAAGCCCTTCGGATGCCATGTCCCGGAAGCAGATCCGGCAGATGCCGAATTTCCGAATATAGGCCCGTGGCCGTCCGCAGATCGGGCACCGGTTGTAATGCCGGACGGAAAACTTCGGTTTCCGGCTCGCCTTGATCATCAGCGATTTCTTAGCCAAATTTGCCTCCTTATCGACTCAAAGCTAATTTCTGAAGGGCATTCCCATCAATTTCAGGAGCTGCTTGCCTTCTTCGTCTGTTTTGGCACTGGTCACGATGGTAACGTTCAGTCCCTTGATGGCATCGATCTTGTCATAGTCGATCTCCGGGAAGATGATCTGCTCCCGGATGCCCAGGGTATAGTTGCCGAATCCGTCAAATGCCTTGCCGGATATTCCCCGGAAGTCACGCACCCGGGGCAGGGCGATGTTCACCAGTTTATCGAAAAAATCGAACATCCGCTGGCGGCGCAGGGTTACCATGCAGCCGATGGGCATCCCTTCCCGGACCTTGAAGGCCGCTACGGACTTTTTCGCCCGGGTCACCACCGGCGCCTGGCCGGAGATGGTCATGAGCTCCTCTTTCGCGGAATCGAGAAGCTTGATATTGTGGATGGCTTCCCCCAGGCCCATGTTCAGCACGATCTTTTCCAGCTTGGGCACTTCAAACGGATTTCCGTAGTTGAAGGCCTCGATCAGCTTGGGAACCACCTCGGTATCATAAAACGCTTTTAATGACATGAATATTCCTCCGGCATGCGCCATTATGCATCAATGACTTCATTACATTTTCTGCACACCCGAACTTTTTTTCCGTCTTCCAGGTATTGCATCTTGATCCGCACCGCGGCCAGGCACTTGTTGCACATCAGCATCACATTGGACCAGTGAATCGCTGCTTCCCCTTCGACGATCCCGCCCTGGCGGTTCTTGGAGTCGGGGCGTGTATGCCGCTTGACCATGTTGACGTTTTCAACCAGAAGACGGTCTTTGTCCTGATATACATCCAGCACTTTGCCGACCTTGCCTTTGTCTTTGCCGGCAATCACTTTGACCTTATCGTTTTTCTTTATGTGGCGCTCGTTCATATAATGTCTCCTAAGGATCTGAGTGATCCTATAAAACCTCGGGGGCCAGTGAGATGATTTTCATAAACCGCTGGGCGCGCAGTTCCCGAGCGACGGGTCCGAAGATCCGGGTCCCGATGGGCTCCCGCTGGGCGTTGATCAGGACGGCGGAATTGTCGTCAAACCGGATCAGGGAACCGTCCGGCCGTTGTATTTCCTTCTTGGTCCGCACCACCACCGCCTTATGGACGTCCCCTTTTTTCACCTTGGAATTGGGGATGGCTTCCTTGATCGACACCACGATGATATCACCGACGCGGGCATAACGACGCCGGCTTCCACCCAGTACCTTGATGCAGTATACTTCCTTGGCACCTGAATTATCTGCAACAGACAATCTCGTTTCCGCCTGTATCATTTCATTTATCCTTTACATCACACAGCTTTTTCAATGATTCGGCTTACCCGCCACCGCTTGGACTTGCTGATCGGTTTCGATTCGGTAATCAGGACGCGGTCGCCAATGGAGCAGGTGTTCTGCTCGTCATGGGCGGAAAACTTGACGCGACGCCGGATGAATTTCTTGTAGATCGGGTGAATGACCGTCCGTTCCACCCTGACCGTCACGGTTTTGTCCATCTTGTTGCTCAAAACCGTACCCTCCAACTGTCTTTTCATGCCTCTTTCACTTTTCATAAGGATCTTTCCCGCTGTATCGTTTTCATCCGGGCGATATCCCGCTTGACCTGCTTGAGCCGTGTGGGGTTATCCAGCTGGCCGGTTTTGTGCTGAAAGCGCAGATTAAAGAGGGATTGGACCGTATCCGTAATTTTCGCATTGAGTTCAGCATCGCTGAGATCTCTGATTTCCTTTGCTTCCATTACATTTCGCCCCTTTCCACAATTTTGGTTTTAATGGGCAGCTTATAAGAAGCAAGACGGAGCGCTTCATGGGCCACTTCCTTGGTAACCCCCTCCATTTCATAGAGGATTCTTCCCGGCCGGATCACCGCTACCCAGCCTTCGGGCGCCCCTTTTCCTTTACCCATCCGGACTTCAGCGGGTTTCTTGGTCACCGGTTTGTCCGGAAAAATGCGGATCCACATCTTGCCGCCGCGCTTGGCGTGGCGGGTCATGGCGATACGGGCGGCTTCGATCTGCCTGGAAGTAAGGTATCCGCACTCCACGGCCTGCAGGCCGAAATCACCGTAATTCAAGGTTGAACCGCGGTAGGCCATCCCCTTCATCCGTCCGGTCTGCTGTTTTCTGAATTTGACTTTTTTCGGACTCAGCATCTTTGACTATCTCCCAAATATTGATTGCCTCAAGTTCCTTTTCGCATTCAGGCGCTACCCGAGTTGGCTGCGTCGCGGCACCTCAACGTACTTATGTGTACGCCTCCGCCGCCGCCTTGCCGCCCGGGTATCATCTTGAATGCTTAAATGGAATTATGCCGGCAGTTGCTCTTCCTGAAGGATCTCGCCCTTGAAGACATAAACCTTGATCCCGATGGCCCCGTAGGTGGTATGGGCGCTGGTCACCCCGTAATCAATATCGGCCCGAAGGGTATGCAGCGGCACGCGTCCTTCCTTGTACCATTCGGTGCGGGCCATTTCCGCGCCGCCCAGCCGGCCGGAGCAGATGATCTTGACCCCTTCGGCCCCAAACCGCATGGCCGATACCACGGCGCGTTTCATGGCGCGGCGGAACGCGATCCGTCTTACCAGCTGATTGGCGACGTTCTCGGCGACCAGCTGGGCATCGATCTCCGGCTTCCGGACCTCCTGAATATCCACCATCACCTCGGATGTCACCATCTTTTCGAGATCCTTTTTCAACAACTCGATCTCGGAGCCCTTTTTCCCGATGATGATTCCGGGCCGAGCGGCAAATATTCGCAGCTTGATCCGCCTGGACGACCGTTCGATGTCGATTTTGGAAACCCCGGCGTGAAACAGCCGCTTTTTCAGAAACGTCCGAATCTGATGATCTTCCAGGACATATTTGGAGTAGTTTTTCCCCGCATACCATCTGGAATTCCAGGTTCGCGTAATACCAAGCCGCATTCCTTTCGGATTGACCTTCTGACCCAAGCTCTTATCCTCCTTTTTCGCTACCCTTCGTCAACCACAACCGTGATATGGCTCATCCTCTTGAGAATCCGAGAGCCGCGCCCCCTCGCCCGTGGGCGAAAACGTTTTAACGTGGGGCCTTCATTGACAATAATGTTTTTGATCACCAGAGAATCCACATCCAGATCCGAATTGTGATCCGCGTTGGCAATCGCCGAGCGCAATATTTTCTCCACGATTGCAGCTGACTTTTGCGGCATGAATTTCAGCGCATTCAATCCGGTTTCCACCGGTTTTCCTTTTACGGCGTCCACTATCTGGCGGACCTTCTGGGGAGAAATGCGCATATATTTTCCCGTGGCCTTAACCTCCATGGCAGAAATCCCTCACCCTTGCATGTTATCGTTTCAATTTGGTTTTCTTGTCACCGGCGTGACCGTAGAACGTCCGGGTGGGGGAAAATTCGCCCAGCTTATGTCCCACCATGTTTTCCGTCACAAACACCGGCACGAACTTTTTACCGTTATGCACCGCCAGGGTCAGGCCCACCATTTCCGGTATGATCGTGGAACGACGGGACCATGTCTTGATCACCTTGTTGCTTCGTGATTCCTGTGCTGTGGTCACCTTTTCCGACAATGAGGGATCGATAAACGGTCCTTTTTTCAACGATCGTGGCATAATCGCTCCTGCTCTATTCCATATTTGCTATAAACATTGAAAACGCTTTGATTACTTCTTCCGTCGTTTGACGATCAGCCGGTCACTGCTCTTGTTTTTCCGGGTCCGATAGCCCTTGGTCGGCATTCCCCAGGGAGTACAGGGATGGCGTCCGCCGGAGGAGCGACCTTCACCGCCGCCCATGGGATGATCCACCGGGTTCATGACCACCCCCCGGCTCTGCGGTCGTTTACCGAGCATCCGGGTGCGTCCGGCCTTGCCGATGCTGATGTTGCTGTGATCATTGTTGCCGACCTGCCCGATGCTGGCCTTGCAGGTCTGGAGAACCAGCCGAACTTCGCCAGAAGGCAGTTTAATGGTGGCGTACCGCCCTTCCTTGGCCATCAACTGGGCATAGGTGCCGGCGCTTTTGACCAGCTGCCCGCCTTTTCCATACTGAAGCTCGATGTTGTGGATCTGCGTCCCCAGCGGGATCTGACCCAGGGGAAGGGCATTTCCCGGTTTGATTTCCGCGTCCGGGCCGGACATGACCATATCGCCCACCCCCATTTTGGCGGCTGCCAGAATATAGCGTTTTTCGCCGTCGGCATAATGGAGCAACGCGATGCGGGAGCTGCGGTTGGGATCATACTCGATGGTCGCCACCTTGGCGGGGATCCCATCCTTGTCCCGCTTGAAATCGATGATACGGTAGTAGCGCTTGTGTCCGCCGCCCCGATGACGGGAGGTAATCCGCCCGTTGGCATTCCGGCCGCCCGATTTATTGAGGCTCCTGATCAGGCTGCGCTCCGGCTTGTCGGTGGTGATTTCGTCGAACGTCGAAAATTCCTGAAATCGGCGGCCTTGCGATGTGGGTTTTACCTTCTTGATTGCCATTATAAAGCTCCCCGCTTACACTCCTTCAAAGAAATTAATCCGCTCTCCGGGCATCAACGTCACGATGGCCTTTTTCCAGTCTTTCTGCTTGCCGACGATGCGGCCGCGGCGCTTGAACTTCCCCTTGACCGAAGATGTCCGGACCGCTTTGACTTTGACGTTGAATATGCCTTCCACCGCTTTTCTGATTTCCACCCGGTTTGACGACGGATCGACCTCGAAGGTGACCTGGTTATTCGTTTCCTTCTGGATATTGGTTTTTTCCGTATCGATCGGTGCCTTTATGATTTGATATGTTCTCATACCGTCAGCCTCCCTTCAATGTGCTTGATCGAAGGCGCAAGAAGAATCAGATTCTTATGATTCAAAATGTCGTAGACATTCAATCCATCGGCCCGAAGCACCTTCACGCCGGGTAAATTTCTGGAGGAGATTTCCAGGTTGTCGTTTTTGTCCGCCGTAATGATCAGCGGCTTTTCCACCTTAAGCCGATCCAGCGCGGCGGCGACCGTTTTGGTCTTGATCTGATCCAGATCGAAGGCGTCGAGCACCATGAGCATATTGTCATTCAACTTGCTGCTCAGCGCCATTTTCAGCGCCAGGCGCCGGACCTTCTTGGGGACCTTGAATGCATAGGATCTCGGATCCGGCCCGAAGATTGAGCCGCCGCCCCTCAGCAGCGGACTTTTGATATCACCCCGCCGGGCCCGGCCGGTCCCTTTTTGCTTGAACAGCTTTTTGGAGCTCCCCTTGACATCCGAGCGGTGCTTCACCGCGGCAGTGCCCCTTCGGCGGGAGACCAGCTGCATCCGGACCACTTGATGGAGAACGGCGTTCTTGATCGGAATGTTGAAAATGCTTTCAGGCAGCTCAACTTCCGAGACCTTTTCTCCATTGGTATTTTTTACATCAACGACAGCCATGTCATTCCTCTTTTTCTAATATGGGTCCTGAAAAATCATTCGATTAGGGCTTTTTGGAGACGATCTTTCGAATTTCGATCATGCCACTGTTCGGTCCCGGCACTGCGCCCTTGATCAGGATCAGATTTTCCTGGGGACGGATATCCACGATTTCAAGGTTCTTTACGGTATGACGGGTGTTGCCGTACCGGCCCGGCATCTTCTTGCCTTTGATGACCTTTGACGGCCAGGCGCTCTGGCCGATGGACCCGGGCGCGCGGTAGTTCCGGCTGCCGTGGGTCTTGGGGCCCCGGTGAAACCCGTGCCGCTTGATGGTACCGGAAAATCCGCGTCCCTTGCTGTTTCCGGAAACTTCCACCTTTTCGCCCACCATGAACATATCGGCCGCGATTTCCTGGCCCAGTTGGAACTCCTCCGGGTTATCCACCGGAAATTCCCGCAGCAGGTAAAAGCATGTCCCCCCGCATTTGGCGAAATGCCCTTTCTGGGGCTTGTTCACGCGGGATTCCTTTTTTTCCGCAAAACCCAGTTGAAGGGCATTGTATCCGTCATTGGCCTTGGTTTTGATCTGGGTTACCGTGCAGGGTCCCGCCTCGATCACCGTCACCGGAAGGTAACGGCCGTCGTGGACAAACAACCCGGTCATCCCCAATTTTCTGCCTAATATCCCTTTGCTCATGTCCGCACCCAATTCCTTGCCTACAATTTAATATCCACATCAACACCCGGGGAAAGATCGAGCTTCATCAGCGCGTCCACCGTCTGCTGGGTCGGGTCCTGAATGTCCAAGACCCGTTTGTGTGTCCGAATTTCAAACTGCTCCCGCGATTTCTTGTCGACATGCGGGGAACGCAGCACGGTGAACTTGTTGATCCGGGTGGGAAGCGGAATCGGCCCGACGACCTTGGCACCGGTTTTCCGGGCGGTATCAACGATGTCCCTTGCGGACTGGTCCAGCAGTTTGTGATCGTAGGCCCTGAGCCGGATTCGAATTTTTGTGTTTGTTATCATTTGAGATATTCTCTTTCAGCTATTCGATAATGTCACTGACCACGCCGGCGCCGACCGTTCGGCCGCCTTCCCGGATCGCAAACCGCACTTCCTTCTCCATGGCGATCGGGGTGATCAGTTCGGCCGTAATCGTGATGTTGTCTCCCGGCATCACCATCTCCACCCCTTCCGGCAGCGTCAGGATTCCCGTCACATCCGTTGTCCGGAAATAAAACTGCGGACGGTATCCGGAGAAAAACGGCGTGTGACGGCCGCCTTCATCCTTGGACAGAATGTAGACTTCCGCCTTGAACTTCGTGTGCGGCGTGATCGATCCCGGATGCGCCACCACCTGGCCACGCTCCACTTCATCCCGCTTGGTCCCGCGCAGCAGAAGCCCCACGTTGTCGCCGGCTCGCCCTTCATCCAGCAGCTTGCGGAACATCTCCACGCCCGTACATACCGTGTTGATCGTATCCTTGATCCCCACGATCTCGATCTTTTCATTCACCTTGATGATGCCGCGCTCGATCCGGCCCGTCACCACCGTCCCACGGCCGGAGATGGAAAACACATCCTCGATGGGCATCAGAAACGGCTTGTCGATCTCGCGCTGGGGCTCGGGAATATAGTCATCGATGGCCGCCAGCAGCTCCCAGATCGGTTTAGCCGCATCAGAGTTGGGATCGTCGCTTTCCAGGGCCTTCAATGCGCTGCCCCGGATAATCGGCGTATCGTCGCCGGGAAAATCATAGGAGGACAAAAGCTCCCGGAGTTCCAATTCCACCAGCTCGATGAGTTCCTCGTCATCCACCATGTCGCACTTGTTCAGAAAGACCACGATCCGCGGCACCCCCACCTGGCGGGCCAGCAGGATGTGCTCCCGGGTCTGGGGCATGGGACCGTCGTCCGCGCCCACCACCAGGATTGCGCCGTCCATCTGGGCGGCTCCCGTGATCATGTTCTTGATATAGTCCGCGTGACCGGGGCAGTCCACATGCGCGTAATGACGATTCTCCGTCTGGTATTCCACGTGCGCCGTGGCGATTGTGATCCCTCTGGCTTTTTCCTCGGGCGCCTTGTCGATCTGGTCAAACGGAATGAAATCCGCCCAGCCTTTCAACCCGCAGTGCTTCGTGATCGCCGCCGTCAACGTCGTCTTGCCGTGGTCAATATGGCCGATCGTCCCCACATTTACATGCGGCTTCGTACGCTCAAATTTCTTCTTTGACATTTTCTGCTCCTCCCGGTCGATTGGCAAATTTCATATTGCGCATTGTGTCTAACGGACCGTATGGTTGATGACTTTGAGTATTTAAGTTATTTTGCCCATCCGATATACCGGTATACCGGATGGGCAAATTTCATTTTATTGTAAGACTCGGATATCCGACTGATTCGGGAAATAACCCCTCTACCAGCGGTAATGGGCAAACGCCTTGTTGGCCTCGGCCATTTTGTGCGTATCCTCTTTTTTCTTCACGGCTGCACCCCGGAGCTCCGCGGCCTCCATCAATTCGGCGGCCAGTTTACGCGCCATGGATTTTTCCGAGCGCTTTGAGGAGTAAGAGATCAGCCAACGAATGGCCAGGGCCACCCGGCGGGACGGCCGGATTTCCGTGGGGACCTGATATGTCGAACCGCCTACCCGGCGAGATTTGACTTCCACCTGCGGCTTGACGTTGTTCATGGCCTTTTCGAAAACTTTCAGCGGCGGTTCACCGGTCTTTTTTTCGATGAAATCGAAGGCGTCATAAATGATCGACTGGGCCGTGCTCTTCTTCCCGTCTTTCATGATGTTGTTGACAAAACGAGATACCAGATCGCTGTTATACTTCAGATCCGGTATGACCTTTCGTTCGGGAACTTCTCTGCGTCTTGGCATTGACTACACCATTTCCTGATTGGGTTTTACCGTAAATTAAGGATTATTTCGGCCGCTTGGATCCGTACTTGGAACGGCCCTGTCTTCTGTCCGCCACACCGAGGGTGTCCAGCGTTCCACGAACCACATGATACCGCACACCGGGAAGGTCCTTGACACGGCCGCCGCGAACCAGCACCACCGAGTGCTCCTGCAGGTTGTGCCCGATCCCGGGGATGTAGGCGGACACTTCCGTGCCGGTGGTCAGACGGACTCTGGCCACTTTCCGCAAGGCGGAATTCGGTTTTTTGGGAGTTGCCGTATACACCCGAACGCAGACCCCTCGCTTCTGAGGAGATCCCTGAAGCGCCGGCGCCGCCTTCTTTTTTACGATTTTCTTCCGTCCTTTACGAACCAGCTGATTGATAGTCGGCATCTTTCATAAACCCTTAAAAATCTTCATTATTTTTTTCGGATAGCTAAAATAACGAATATTAACTTCGAATCATTCCCTTGTCAAGAACTTTTATCCCAATTACCATAACGTTTCTTTTCAACAAATACCAACGAATTTGCCCATCTTTTTAACAGCATCATCCGCCAAATCCGTTAATGCCCGGATTCCACTTCGATATCCGGTTTGCTGTATTCATCCATGCCCGTTCCCGCGGGGATCAGGCGGCCCATGATGACATTTTCCTTGAGACCTTTAAGCGAGTCATAGGCACCGGAAATGCTGGCATCCGTGAGGACCTTGGTGGTCTCTTGGAAGGATGCGGCGGAGATGAAGCTTTCCGTTGACAAAGAGGCCTTGGTGATGCCCAGAATCAGCGGTTCGCCTGTGGCCGGTATCCCGCCCTTGGCCAGGATCTCCCGGTTGGCGGTTTCAAAGCGCACCTTGTCCACCTGCTCCTCGGGGATGAATTCCGTATCACCGATGGTCTTGATCTTCACCCGGCGCATCATCTGGCGGATAATGATCTCGATGTGCTTGTCGTTGATCCGTACGCCCTGGAGCCGGTAAACTTCCTGCACGCCGTTTAGCAGATATCGGGCCAGCGCCACATCCCCCTTGATGTTCAAGATATCCTGGGGATTGGGGCTGCCGCCGGTCAGCTGCTCCCCGGCCTTGACGTAGTCGCCTTCCAGCACGTTGATGTGCCGGCCGCGGGGGATCAGGTATTCCTTCTTCTCGCCCGCGTCCACCGGGCTGACCGTTACTTTCTGCTTGCCTTTTTTCGGGGTCTTGCCGATGGAGACGTACCCGTCAATTTCAGATAAAACAGCCGTTTCCTTGGGTTTGCGGACTTCGAACAGCTCCGCGACCCGGGGCAGACCGCCGGTGATATCCTTTGTCTTGGTGGTTTCCCGGGGCAGTTTTCCGATGATATCGCCGGCCTTCACATAGTCGTTTTCCTCCACCATCAGGATAGTGTCCACGGGCAGTGTGTACCGGGCAGACCCCGAACCTGGAATGACCGCGGTCTTGCCTTCCTTGTCCTTGATGGAAAGACGCGGACGCACATCCCCGGCTTTGGTAGCGTCGACGACCGTCAGACTCGATTTGCCGGTGACCGGATCGACCTTTTCCTTCAATGTCTTCCCAATGACCAGGTCGCCGAATTTGATCTTTCCGGAAACCGCCGTGATGATGGGGGTGGTGAAAGGGTCCCAGGTCGCCAGCAGATCGCCCTGCTTGACCTTCTGGCCGTCGTTCACCATGATCTCGGCACCATAGATAATCGGGAAGCGCTCAAGTTCGCGGCCGGAATCACTTACGATGGAAAATTCACCGCCCCGCCGGTTCATGACGATGATATGGTTATCCGAGTTGATGGCCACGTTGAGCACGTTGTACTTGATGGTCCCTTCCATGCGTGCCCGGATGTCGGCCTGTTCCACGCGGCGGCTGGCGGTCCCGCCGATATGGAAGGTCCGCATGGTCAGCTGGGTGCCGGGTTCGCCGATGGACTGAGCGGCCATGATGCCCACGGGCTGCCCCATCTCCACGGGTCCGCCATGGGACAGATCCCGGCCGTAGCAGCTGATGCAGACGCCGTTTTCTGTCTTGCAGGTCAGAACCGAGCGGATCCGCACGGAGGTGACGCCCGCCTCATCGATCTTCTTCACGCCGGCTTCATCAATTTCATCACCGGCGTGGATGAGGACGTCGTCCGTAAACGGATCCAATACATTTTCCAGGGCCACCCGGCCGAGTACGCGCTCGGACAGCGGCTGAATCACTTCCCCGCCTTCCAGAAGGGCCTCGATCTCCAGTCCCATGCGCACGCCGCAGTCATCTTCGATGACCGTGCAGTCCTGTGCCACGTCAGCCAGCCGCCGGGTCAGGTACCCGGAGTTGGCCGTCTTCAGCGCGGTATCCGCCAGACCCTTGCGGGCCCCGTGGGTGGAGATGAAGTACTGGAGCACCGACAGACCTTCACGGAAATTGGCGGTGATGGGCGTTTCGATGATTTCTCCGGAAGGCTTGGCCATGAGCCCCCGCATACCGGCCAGCTGACGCATCTGGTCCTTGCTTCCACGGGCGCCGGAATCGGCCATCATGAAGATGGGGTTGATCATATCCCCGCCCCCGTTCGATTTGACCAGTCGGTTGTCTTCGCTGGGGGCCAGTTTCTCCAGGACGCCCTCATAGGGTTTTTCCATGGCGTCCATCATGGCATCGGCGATGTCATCGGTGGCTTTGGCCCAGATGTCGACAACCTTGTTGTATTTTTCCCCCTGGGTGATGAGACCTTCCGTGTACTGCTTGGTGATATCGGACACTTCCTTTTCGGCCTTGGTCAAGATGCTCGTTTTACTTTCCGGGATGATCATGGCGTCGATGGAGATGGAAAGCCCGCCGGCGGTAGACTGGCGGTATCCGATATCCTTGAGCTGGTCGGAGAGCACCACCGTGGCCTTGGGGCCCTTGTGCCGGTAGGTGAAGTCCACCAGTTCCCTCAGGCCTTTCTTGTTGAGCACCTTGTTGATCATCACAAAGGGGATTTCCCTGCGGATCTCGATGACCTTGAAAAGATGATATTTTCCGCCCGAACGGACAATATGGCTGATCTCATCCTGCTTGAGCGAAAACACCTTGCCGGCTTCGGCGTCCTTGAGCTGAAATATTTCCTTGAATTCCCCCTTTTCAAGCAGCCCGATGTTTCCGGTATATGTTTTATCAAACGCCTCCGAGTATTTGTGCACCATGTCTCGAAATGAGGCGCCGCCGGCGATCTCTTCGAGCACCGCATGCGCCTTTTCTTCATCGGGCACCATGATGTGGCGCAGGATATAGCTTTCGCCTTTGGGAATCAGCTCCCACAGCAGAATGCGACCCACCGTGGTATCGTACCGGGTGCCGTCCATGCGGACTTTGATTTTCGCATGGAGATCCACCGCACCGGAATCAAAAGCGCAGCGCACTTCGCCAGGGCCGGAAAATTCCATTCCGTCCCCCCGGGCATTCTGCAGCCCCAGGGTCATGTAGTAGAGCCCGAGAACGATGTCCTGGGTGGGGACGATAATGGGGCTGCCGTTGGCCGGGGACAGAATGTTGTTTGAGGCCAGCATGAGCACCCGGGCCTCGATCTGGGCTTCCAGAGACAGTGGAATGTGCACCGCCATCTGGTCGCCGTCGAAGTCCGCGTTGAATGCCGTACAGACCAGGGGATGCAGCTGGATGGCCTTGCCCTCGATCAGCACCGGTTCGAATGCCTGGATACCCAGCCGGTGCAGGGTGGGGGCGCGGTTGAGCATGATGGGGTATTCCTTGACCACCTCGTCTAACGTATCCCAGACCTCGGGACTCTTGCGCTCGGCCCATTTCTTGGCGCTCTTGACGTTGGTGACGATCCCCTTTTTTTCCAGACGGTGATAAATAAACGGTTTGAACAGCTCAAGGGCCATCTGCTTGGGCAATCCGCATTGATGCAGCCGCAGGTTGGGGCCGATGGTGATAACGCTTCGTCCGGAGTAGTCGACGCGCTTTCCCAGCAGGTTCTGCCGAAACCGTCCCTGCTTGCCTTTCAGGGTTTCGCTGAGCGATTTCAGGGGGCGCTTGTTGGTCCCGGTCACCACCCGCCCCTGGCGGCCGTTGTCGATGAGGACATCCACGGCTTCCTGGAGCATCCGTTTTTCATTGCGCACGATGATATCGGGGGCTTTCAGGTCCATCAGGCGCTTTAACCGGTTGTTCCGGTTGATCACGCGCCGGTACAGATCGTTTAAGTCGGAAGTCGCGAACCGGCCGCCTTCCAGCGGCACCAGCGGCCGCAGTTCGGGCGGGAGCACCGGTATGGCTTCGAGGACCATCCATACGGGATTCAACCCCGACTGCCGGAATGCATCCACCACCTTGAGCCGCTTGGCCAGTTTCTTGCGCTTGGCGTCGGATCCGGTTTCCTGGATGCCCGTCCGCAGTTCATTGTAGAGTTTTTCGATATCGATCCGCTCCATCAGGGTGCGGATGGCTTCCGCTCCGATGCCGGCCTCGAATTTCGCGCCATAGAGTTCCCGCGCCTCCCGATATTTTTCCTCGGACAGCAGCTGCATGGGCGAAAGCCCCGTCTCCTTGGGATCGATGACGATGTAATTGTCGAAATAAATCACCTTTTCAAGGGACTTCAGGGTCAAGTCCAAAAGGTTTCCGATCTTGCTGGGCAGGCTTTTCAAAAACCAGATATGAGATACCGGGCAGGCCAGATCGATATGGGCCATGCGCTCCCGCCGGACTTTGGACTGGATCACCTCCACACCGCATTTTTCGCAGATGACGCCCCGATGCTTCATCCGTTTGTACTTGCCGCAGTTGCACTCGTAATCCTTGGTGGGCCCGAAAATCTTGGCGCAGAACAGGCCGTCCCGTTCGGGTTTAAAGGTGCGGTAATTAATGGTCTCAGGTTTCTTGATCTCACCATGTGACCAGCTCCGAATCATTTCCGGAGACGACAGCGCAATTTGGACGCCCTTATAACACCGTGGGTTTTTCGGTTTTATAAAGAAATCATATAATGTTTCCAAAGATTTCTCCTTTTATTTTTTTCATTTCGCATTCAATCGCTACCGGTGCTGCCCGCGTCGCCGGTTTTTCAACTCACGCTCTGTCAGCCGGCGTTATGATACTTGCCGCAGGGTATCATTGAATTCAAAACAGTCTACTCTTCGATCAGGTTGATATCGATACCCAGGCTCTGCAATTCTTTTGTGAGCACCCGGAATGATTCCGGCAGGCCTGGTTCGAATACATTTTGTCCCTTGACGATTTTCTCATACATCCGGGTTCTCCCGGCCATATCGTCGGACTTGACGGTCAGAAATTCCTGAAGGGCATAGGCCGCACCGTAAGCTTCCATGGCCCAGACCTCCATTTCTCCCAGGCGCTGGCCGCCAAACTGGGCCTTGCCGCCCAGCGGCTGCTGGGTTACCAGCGAATAGGGGCCAATGGACCGGGCGTGGAGTTTGTCATCCACCAGGTGGTGAAGCTTGAGCATGTACATGGTCCCCACGGTGATCCTTCCGTCAAACGGTTCGCCGGTGCGGCCGTCAAACAGGATGGCCTGCCCCGTTCGGCTGAAATTCGCTTCTGTCAGAAGGTTCTTGATTTCGTCTTCCTTGGCGCCGTCAAAAACCGGCGTCATCATATGAACACCGTCCATGTATTCTTTTGCGAATTCCGCCGCCTCGTCTTCGGACATTTTATCGAACATCGGCTCTTCCGGGGATCCCGAAAATATCGCTTTCAGCTTGGCCTTGAGTTCCTTTTTCTTGTGCAATTCCAGCAGCGTATTAATCTGGTCGCCCAGTCCTTTCGCGGCCCGGCCCAGATGAATTTCCAGAATCTGGCCGACATTCATCCGGGAGGGAACCCCCAGGGGGTTGAGCACCATATCGACACACCGGCCGTCTTCGAAATAGGGCAGATCCTCTTCCGGCAAAACCCGCGAGACCACGCCCTTGTTACCGTGCCGGCCGGCCATTTTATCGCCCACGGACAGTGTCCGCTTCATGGCCACATAAATTTTGATCATCTTGATAACGCCGGGGGGCAGGTCATCGCCCCGCTCATACGCCCGGATCTGCTCATCAAATGCCCGCCGCGCCAGGTCCGCCTGTTCACGGAACCGGCCCAGCAGTTCCTGCAGCTTGTCCGAAATTTTAGCGTCTTTCAAGGCGAGGGCTTCAAGCTTGACCAGCGGGATCTTGGCGATTTTCTTATGATCCAGCCGGGTATCCTTGGGAATCAGCACCTTTTTGCCGTCTGAGAGATCTTCTGCCGTCTGCTTGCCCGCGATCAGGGAACCGATTTCATTTCGGGCCATTTCCTCGATGATCTTGATTTCATCATCCCGGTCTTTTTCCAACTGGGAAATTTCCTCGTCCTCGATGGACTGGGTGCGATCGTCCTTCTGCACGCCCCGGCGGGAAAACACCTTGGCATCGATGACGATTCCATTGACGCCGGGCGGAACCCGCAATGAGGTATCCTTCACCTCACCGGCCTTTTCACCGAAAATCGCCCGCAGCAGCTTCTCTTCCGGGGACAGCTGTGTTTCCCCCTTGGGGGTGACCTTGCCCACCAGAATATCGCCGGGACCCACTTCGGCGCCCAGGCGGATGATGCCGCATTCATCCAGGTCCTTTAAGGCCTCTTCGCCCACATTGGGAATATCCCGGGTGATTTCTTCCTTGCCCAGCTTGGTATCCCGGGCCAGGACCTCAAATTCCTCGATATGGATGGAAGTAAATACACCGTCTCTGACCAGCCGGTCGGAGACGAGAATGGAATCTTCGAAGTTGTACCCGCCCCAGGGCATGAAGGCCACGGTGACATTTTTGCCCAGCGCCAGCTCCCCCTTTTCCGTGGCCGGACCATCGGCGATAATATCGCCGGCTTCCACCCAGTCGCCCTTCCGGACGATGGGCCGATGATTGAAGCAGGTATTCTGGTTGGACCGGATAAATTTGGACAGATTGTATATGGTGACATCCTTTTCCGACGCAGCCCCGGTGGGCTCGTGCTTCAGCACGATTCGGGAAGCGTCCACGTCCATTACCTGTCCCGGGCGCTTGGCCACGATGGTCACCCCGGAATCCCGGGCCACCACCCCTTCGATGCCGGTGCCCACCAGGGGCGCTTTGCTGTCCAGCAGCGGAACCGCCTGGCGCATCATGTTCGATCCCATCAGGGCGCGGTTGGCGTCGTCATTTTCCAGAAAAGGGATCAGGGAAGCCGAGACGCTCACCAGCTGGTTGGGAGAGATGTCCATCAATTCGATCTCTTCTCTGGGGATGCGCATGAACTCGCCGTCCACCCGGGAAATGACCACCGGATTGACATACGTGTTTTTTTCATTTACCGGCGCGTTGGCCTGGGCGATGGGGTGCTCCTTTTCCTCAAACGCGCTGAGCATCCGGATGTCTGTGGAGACCGTGGAATCGGTCACCACCCGGTAGGGGGTTTCGATGAACCCGAATTTGTTCACGCGGGCATAAGTGCACAAGGATACGATCAAACCGATATTGGGCCCTTCAGGCGTCTCGATGGGACATATCCGTCCGTAATGGGAGGGATGCACGTCGCGGACCTCAAAGCCGGCCCGGTCCCGGGTCAGACCCCCGGGCCCCAGGGCGCTCAAGCGCCGTTTATGGGTGGTTTCAGACAAAGGGTTGGTCTGGTCCAGAAACTGGGAAAGCTGGCTGGTGCCGAAAAATTCCTTCACCACCGCAGACACCGGCTTGGGATTGACCAGGTCGTTGGGCATGAGGGCATCGACTTCCTGCATACTCATCCGCTCTTTAATGGCCCGCTCCATGCGCACCAGGCCGATGCGGTACTGATTTTCCAGCAGTTCACCCACGGCCCGGACCCGGCGGTTGCCCAGGTGATCGATATCATCCACCGGACCCTGGTTGTCCCGCAGTTCCACCAGCGTTTTGGCGGTGAGCAGGATGTCTTCCTTCCGCAAAATCCGCACATCGATTGGCGTGGCGATGCCGAGGCGGTGATTGATTTTTAGCCGGCCCACGCCCGACAGATCATAATAGGCGTTTTTGAAAAACAGGTGATCCACGAAATCCTGGGCCACTTCCGGCGTGGCGGGGTTTCCGGGCCGAAGCCGCCGATAGATGTCGATCAGGGCGTCTTCCTTGGTGGCCACCTTGTCCATGAGCAGGGTTTTCTGGATGGCGTTGCTGGCATAGGGGCCCTCCATGACCAGCAGCTCGAATCGGGATATCCCGGCGTCCATAATGGTCTTGAGCACGTCCTTGTCAAGGGTTTCGTTGCTCTTGGCCAGCACTTCGCCGGACTCGGGGTGGAGCACATCGTTGGCGACGACCCGCCCGATGATTTCATCTTTGGCCAGCGAAATCTGATCGATGCCGGCCTGTTGAAGGTCCCGCATCGCTTTTTTGGAGAAAACGCGGCCTTTTTTGATCAGCACTTCACCGGTTTCGGGATGGACAATGTCCTTGCCCGGCCGCTGCCCCTTGAGAAATTCGGGGTTCAGATCCCGGAAAAACTGACTTTTTTTAATGTAAATCGCTTCTTTATAATAAAAATAAGACAGAATATCGTCATCGGTGTAGCCGAACGCCTTGAACAGCAGGGTGACCGGGAACTTGCGCCGTCTGTCGATCCGGATGTAGACGATATCCTTGGGATCGATTTCCATATCGATCCAGGACCCGCGCACCGGGATGATCCGGGCCGTGTAGATGATCTTGCCGGAAGAATGGGTCTTTCCCTTGTCATGGTCGAAGAAGACGCCGGAGGAGCGGTGCAGCTGGCTGACCACGGCGCGTTCCGTGCCGTTGATGATAAAGGTCCCTTTTTCCGTCATCAGGGGGATGGTGCCGAAATAGATTTCCTGCTCTTTGATGTCCCGGATATTGGACACTCCGGTTTCCTTGTCCGTGTCATAGACCACCAGGCGGACGCGGATGCGCAGCGAAATCTCGTGTGTCATGCCCCGGTTGATGCATTCACCGACCGAATGTTTCACTTCACCGAAATGATAGGATACAAATTCCAGGGATGCGGTTCCCGTAAAATCCTTGATAGGATAAACCGAATTAAACACGGACTGGAGCCCGATATCTTCTCTTTTTTCAGGCGGAACTTCCATCTGCAGAAACCGTTCATACGATTCCCGCTGCATCCCGATAAGATCCGGTATATCGACAATCGATTTGATGCGACCGAAATTTTTCCTGATCCGTTTATATTTCGGGGGATTAACTGTCATGGCGTCTCCAGATAGGGGTTAAAAAACAATTAAAAACAGTCGCCCGGAATAATCCGGGCGCCGTATTTTACAAATCCCCAATTGTAAGGTCATTTCATGCAATGTCAAATGTTTGCATGAAACAATTACTTGATTTCCACAGTGGCTCCTGCGCTTTCGAGCTGCTCTTTGATCTTTTCAGCATCTTCTTTAACGATGCCTTCCTTGACCGGCTTGGGGGCTTCCTCCACCAGCGCTTTGGCTTCCTTCAAACCCAATCCGGTAATGGCGCGGATCTCCTTGATCACCTGGATCTTTTTGTCTCCAAAACCGATGAGAACGACGTCAAATTCCGTTTTCTCTTCGGCCGGAGCAGCCGCTTCGCCGGCCATGGGGGCGCCCGCAAACGCTACCGGCGCTGCAGCGGAAACACCGAATTTTTCTTCAAGCTCCTTGACCAGTTCGGAAAGTTCAAGAACGGACATGTTGGCGATAAAATCGATTACATCATTTTTAGTGATATCAGCCATGGCTAAAACCTCTCTTTTATGTCTAATCTAAAAAATTTAAATTTCAAATTTGCGTAAATGGATTTTTATGAAAACTGCCTTGCCTAAGCCGCTTCCTTCTGGTCCCGGATGGCCTGAAGCGCATACAGAAAACGCTCCGGCACATTGCTCAATGCACGAACCAGCGATGTCGGAACTGCATTCATTGTCCGCAAAACCTGACTCAGCAATACTTCGCGGGACGGCAGCGTGGAAAGGCTCTTGATGGCCGCCATATCCAGCAGTTTTCCGCCCATGGCACCGGCTTTGATCTGCAGTTTGTCGTTGTCTTTTGCAAAATCAAACAGGATCTTGGCCGGATTCACCGGGTCGCCATAGCTCATCACGATTGCGCTCGGCCCCTGAAAATGATCCTTTACCACGGCCACATCGGTTTCATCGGCAGCGCGGATCAACAGGGTATTTTTCACCACTTTGAACTCGAGATCGGCTTCTCGGAGCTTCTTTCGCAGTTCATTGATCTTGGTGACGTTGAGTCCCTTGTAATCCGTTACAATGACGATTTTGGATTTGAGGAATTTCTCGTGAAGTTCGTCAACAAGCTGTTGTTTTTCAGCTATTTTTAACAAATTTTACACCTCCTTTCTGAATCTGTAAAAAACCGGAGGGAGGACACAGTATCAGAAAGACTGCCTCGGTAGGCCGGATACTCCGATTATACCGCCCCTCGAGCCGGGGCGGACCTACGGTCTTTGACAGAAAATGATTTGAACCTGCTATTTGAACAGATCCTTGACGTATACGGGATCAATTTTAAAGCCGGGCCCCATGGTGGAAGACACGGCGATGCTCTTGATGTAAGTTCCCTTGCTGGAAGACGGTTTGATCTTGACCACCAGTTCCATGAAGGCGGCCATATTTTCCAGGACCTTCTGGGGACCGAAGGAAACCTTTCCCATGGGGACATGAATAATTCCGGCTTTTTCCACCCGGAAATCGATACGGCCGGCCTTGAGTTCACCGATGGCTTTTGTCACATCAAAGGTGACCGTGCCGGTCTTGGCATTGGGCATCAGTCCCCGGGGCCCGAGGATTTTCCCGATCTTCCCCACCGTACCCATCACATCCGGCGTGGCCACGGCTTTGTCAAACCCGAACCATCCCCCTTTGATCTTTTCGATCAGATCCTCATTGCCCACAAAATCGGCTCCGGCATCTTCGGCTTCCTTGACTTTTTCGCCTTTTGCGAATACCAGCACCTTCACGTCCTTGCCGATGCCATTGGGCAGAACGATGGATCCGCGAACCATCTGGTCCGCATGGCGGGGGTCAACGCCCAGTTTTACCGCAAAATCAACAGTTTCATCGAATTTCGCAAAGGAAGAACCGATTGCCCCTTCCACCGCTTCTTCAAATGTGTACCGCTTTTGCGGATCGGATTTGGAGCGAACTTCTCTGTATTTTTTTCCATGTTTCGGCATTGGTTGAATTACTCCCTTTCTTCTTAAACGACTTCAAGCCCCATGCTTCTGGCCGTTCCCGCAATGATCCTGAAAGCACCTTCCGGATCGGCGGCATTCAAATCCGCCATTTTCAATTTCGCAATCTCTTCCACCTGGGCCCGTGTAACTTTGCCCACCTTGGTCGATTTGGGTTCACCGGATCCCTTGGCGATCCCGGCGGCTTTTTTCAACAGGACCGACGCGGGCGGGGTCTTGGTGATAAACGTGAAGGTCTTGTCCTGGTATACGGTCAACACGACCGGAATGATCATGCCTTCTTCGTTTGCGGTTCGGGCGTTGAATGCCTTACAGAAATCCATGATATTCACGCCATGCTGACCCAGGGCCGGGCCGATGGGCGGCGAAGGATTGGCCTTTCCGGCCTTTACCTGCAGCTTCACCTGTGCGATCACTTTCTTTGCCATGCCATACACTCCTGAATTTTAAAATATCGTAAAAAGCCGCATGCGCGCTTTTATTCGCAGCAACCGGGGACCTGCTGAGGCGCCTTAACTTTTGGACACCTGTACGAAATCCAGTTCCACCGGAGTTGACCGCCCGAAAATGCTCACGAGGACCTTGAGCTTCCCCTTCTCCGGATTCACATCCTCCACCGTACCGTTGAAATTGGTAAAGGGTCCGTCAACGACGCGGATTTCATCTCCCACCTCGAAATAAAATTTCGGCTGGGGCTTCAATTTGCCCGCTTCCATCCGGTTCAATATCTGGTCGGCTTCCTCGTCGCCGATGGCCACGGGCTTGTCTCTTCCCCCCAGAAAACCGGTGACTTTAGCCGTCGAATTGACCAGGTGCCATGTATCTTCATTCAGATCCATCCGGATCAGGATATAACCCGGGTAGAACTTGCGGCTGGAAGTCTTGCGTTTTCCCTTGACCAGTTCCACCACCTGCTCAGTGGGAACCACCACCTCCCCGAATTTATCGGAAAGGCCCGAGGTGGCGATCCGTTCTTCCAGATTGGTTTTCACCCGGGCTTCAAAACCCGAATAAACGTGTAAAATATACCATTTGAGCGCCATGACGACTTCCCCGGTTCTATATGACCAAGCGGATCAGGCTCGATAAAGTGACGTCCACGACCCCCAGAAACAGCGCGATCAGGAACACGAATACGATCACGATGGCAGTCGAGGCGATGGTTTGCTTCCGCGACGGCCATGCCACCTTGCTCAGCTCGATCTTGACTTCCCGGAGAAACTGGATCCAAGAGCCGAAATAGCGATCCACCAGACGCGCCATAGCGGTCTGTTCCTGCCCGAATCGCTTCGGGGGGGCATAGAGCTTCTTCCGTTTCCGCTCCGCGTCTGCCGAAGCAACCGTTTCCGGAGCCGAATCGGCCCGGGCGGATTCATCCCGGCCGGACACCGGCTGAGAGGCGCCCTCCTCGCCGGTTTTCTTTCTTTTGATATCTGAGGCTTTCTTCTTTTGGATCCGTGCCATTTAGACTCCCAAAAAATTGAAAGCTCAAAGATGAAAAATCAATTTATCACGGTCTTGAATTTCAATCTTTGAGCTTTCCATCCATTTATTTTTGGCAGGCCAGGAGGGATTTGAACCCCCAACCACCGGATTTGGAGTCCGACGCTCTGCCGTTAGAGCTACTGGCCTGTACCTGAAAGCTGAATAACCCTTTTTCCGGGTTATTTGACGGAAATCAGAAACACCGGGCTATTTGGTTTCTCTATGCAGCGTATGCACCTTGCAAAATCTGCAATATTTTTTGAATTCCATTTTTTCCGGTTTGGTCCGCTTGTTCTTGGTCGTTGAATAATTTCTTCTCTTGCACTCTGTGCACGCGAGGGTCACCTTGACTTTCACATATCACCCCTTGGACAAATCCCAGCTATTCGATAATGTCACTGACCACGCCGGCGCCGACCGTTCGGCCGCCTTCCCGGATCGCAAACCGCACTTCCTTCTCCATGGCGATCGGGGTGATCAGTTCGGCCGTAATCGTGATGTTGTCTCCCGGCATCACCATCTCCACCCCTTCAGGCAGCGTCAGGATTCCCGTCACATCCGTTGTCCGGAAATAAAACTGCGGACGGTATCCGGAGAAAAACGGCGTGTGACGGCCGCCTTCATCCTTGGACAGAATGTAGACTTCCGCCTTGAACTTCGTGTGCGGCGTGATCGATCCCGGATGCGCCACCACCTGGCCACGCTCCACTTCATCCCGCTTGGTCCCGCGCAGCAGAAGCCCCACGTTGTCGCCGGCTCGCCCTTCATCCAGCAGCTTGCGGAACATCTCCACGCCCGTACATACCGTGTTGATCGTATCCTTGATCCCCACGATCTCGATCTTTTCATTCACCTTGATGATGCCGCGCTCGATCCGGCCCGTCACCACCGTCCCACGGCCGGAGATGGAAAACACATCCTCGATGGGCATCAGAAACGGCTTGTCGATCTCGCGCTGGGGCTCGGGAATATAGTCATCGATGGCCGCCAGCAGCTCCCAGATCGGTTTAGCCGCATCAGAGTTGGGATCGTCGCTTTCCAGGGCCTTCA
The DNA here is from genome assembly GCA_963826785.1 of uncultured delta proteobacterium. Lineage (GTDB taxonomy): Bacteria > Desulfobacterota > Desulfobacteria > Desulfobacterales > Desulfosalsimonadaceae > CAWGYD01. Next base: position 180,417 of record CAWGYD010000001.1, on the reverse strand, counting down.
ATGCGCTGCCCCGGATAATCGGCGTATCGTCGCCGGGAAAATCATAGGAGGACAAAAGCTCCCGGAGTTCCAATTCCACCAGCTCGATGAGTTCCTCGTCATCCACCATGTCGCACTTGTTCAGAAAGACCACGATCCGCGGCACCCCCACCTGGCGGGCCAGCAGGATGTGCTCCCGGGTCTGGGGCATGGGACCGTCGTCCGCGCCCACCACCAGGATTGCGCCGTCCATCTGGGCGGCTCCCGTGATCATGTTCTTGATATAGTCCGCGTGACCGGGGCAGTCCACATGCGCGTAATGACGATTCTCCGTCTGGTATTCCACGTGCGCCGTGGCGATTGTGATCCCTCTGGCTTTTTCCTCGGGCGCCTTGTCGATCTGGTCAAACGGAATGAAATCCGCCCAGCCTTTCAACCCGCAGTGCTTCGTGATCGCCGCCGTCAACGTCGTCTTGCCGTGGTCAATATGGCCGATCGTCCCCACATTTACATGCGGCTTCGTACGCTCAAATTTCTTCTTTGACATTTTCTGCTCCTCCCGGTGTTTTCATGGCCCGTCTTTTTATTATTGTATCGCCTGAATCCCTTGTCCATCCATCAGAGAAATAAAACAATGGAGCCCACGACCGGAATCGAACCGGTGAACCTCTTCCTTACCAAGGAAGCGCTCTACCTACTGAGCTACGTGGGCATTTTCTGTTGTCCGGCCATACTGGAGCGGGAGACGAGATTCGAACTCGCAACATCCAGCTTGGAAGGCTGAAGCTCTACCGTTGAGCTACTCCCGCGCACCCGGACACCATCATTACATATGCGCTGAACAAGGAGAAGGCAACAGACCGTCTCCTTGCGTTTTCTCTGATTGAATCAGCCATGTAGTCCATGATTCCGAATGATCGAAATCTCCTACATAAAACCTTTTTAAGGGCTGGTGGTGGGGGGAGGATTTGAACCTCCGAAGGCTGAGCCGACAGATTTACAGTCTGTTCCCTTTGGCCACTCGGGAACCCCACCTCGAAACTGGAGCCAGCGAAGGGACTCGAACCCCCGACCCACTGATTACAAATCAGTAGCTCTACCAACTGAGCTACGCTGGCAAATCTTTTAGAAGCCGGGTGATGCCCTCAGCTGACTGGCAATTCAGCTGTATTATGGTTTAAAATTTCCGGCTAAAAAATTAAAGAAATTTTAAACCACTATTTATACCAATTTAAAATTTTAATTGTCAATTTTTATTTTCAGATTTTTTGTCTTTTTTTCCACTTCAACCCAACTGCCATGACTTTGTCCCGCCAACTCCTCGAAAAGTCCGACGCTTTCAGCCATCATGCGTTCCACCCGGGCATAAATTCTTGACAGTGACCATCTTATCCTGTACTTATTTTACAAATTTATCAAAAGAGCGCTATTGCGCCGTTTTAATTATATATCTTCAATAATATACGGCACTTTTGTATTGCATCGGAAAAAATTCTGTCCCGTATGCCACATATTTTGAAAATACGCAAGCAAAAAATACGCGCTCATTGAGACACGGTTTGATGTATTTTGGTGAAGATCGGCGGCATGACACCTTTTCGGGCGCCCGATCATCATCTTTTAAAAGGGATTCAAATTATTAATGCAGCCGCCGCGGTGAGTACCAACACGCCAAATCATAATATCCATAAATTATAGGTGCAACCCAGTCATGACGCAAAAACGCAAGTTCCCATTGAAATCGATTCTCCGCCTGCTCATCGTCTTCGGTATCATCCCTGCGGTTATGATCGGATGTTCCGCATTTTCCAAGAATCAGCCGGCAGGCGCCGGCAAAGTCCCGCTGGCCGACAATTCGATCCAGTGCAAGACTTATGGAGCCCTTGATTCAGAGGATATCCTGTCATCCGAAGAATCCGAAATCGAGTATGTCCCGATGATTCCGATGGAAGGCGACATGGAGGAAGGCACGGAAACGCTTGCCCCCGATGAGGAAATTCTCAGCCAGAATATCCAGTCCAAGCTGGACGAAGCACTTGATTTTTATCAGGCCGGCCAGGACTTCTGGCAGCAGGGTGAGCTTGACAATGCGCTTCATGCCCTCGATCAGGCATATTCGCTGATCACGGAAGTGGATCCGTATGACCTGCCCAAGCTGAACCAGCAGAAGGATGACCTCCGGTTCATGATCTCCAAGCGGATACTGGAGATTTATGCCTCCCGGCATGCGACCGTCAAAGGAAATCATAACGCCATTCCCATCGTGATCAATGAACATGTGCAAAAGGAAATCGATTATTTTACCAAGGGACAGGGACGCGATTTTTTCATCAGTTCATATAAGCGGTCCGGCAGGTACCGGGATCATATCGTCAAGGAACTCACTGAAGCCGGCATCCCCTCTGAACTCTCCTGGCTTCCCCTGATTGAAAGCGGCTTCAAGGTCAGGGCGCTATCCAGTGCCCGGGCGCTGGGGCTCTGGCAGTTCATCCCTTCCACCGGCTATAAATTCGGTCTGAAACGCAACCTGTATATCGATGAACGCCTGGATCCCTACAAGTCGACCCATGCCGCCATCGAATACCTCAAGGAGCTTCATGAAATATTCGGCGACTGGCAGACCGTCCTGGCCGCTTACAACTGTGGAGAAGGCCGCGTATTGCGGACCATCCGAAATCAGAATGTCAATTACCTGGACGATTTCTGGGATCTCTACCAGCGGCTTCCCGGGGAAACGGCCCGGTACGTTCCCAAATTCATGGCCGCCGTTCACATCCTGAACAACATGGATGAATACGGAATGAAGGATCTCCAGTTGGATCCACCCATGGAATTCGATACGCTGACCGTATCCAAGCAGGCCTACCTGAAGGATATCGCCGAAATCATCCATCTGCCGGAGGAGCGGTTGACCGATATCAACCCGGAACTCCGCTACAAGCTGCTGCCGCCTGAAGAATATGAGCTCAAAGTTCCGGCTGACCGAAAGGAGCTGCTGTTCGCCAGCCTGGACAAAATTTCCGAATATACCCCCGCCCCCAAACGGCCTGGGGTCGTGTATCATCGGGTGCGCCCCGGTGAAACCCTCTCCACCATAGCCTGCCGGTACGGAACCAGTGTCAATCAGATCGCCCGCTACAATAACATCTACAAGAAAAATTATATTGTTTCCGGAAAAATCCTCAAAATTCCACAGTCCTGCGTTTCCGGGGAAGAGGAAAATGCCCCGGTGGTGTCTTACACCGTCCGCCAGGGCGATTCGTTGTGGATTCTGGCCAAGCGCTATGATACCACCACCAAGAAAATACAGGAACTCAATACCCTGAAAACCGTCAACCTGTATATCGGCCAGAAGCTGGTGATTCCGGCGGGGCCGGGTCACGGCCAGGTCACTGCATCCGTATATTCCGTCCGCCAGGGGGACACCCCCTCGGATATCGCCAAACGGTACAACATGAGCGTCAACCAACTGCTTCGGCTCAATAACATGAACCTTAAAAGCACCATTTATCCGGGACAGGAACTCCGGTTGCAGTAAATAAAACGTCATACGCCCCCGTAGCTCAGTGGATAGAGCAATGGATTCCTAATCCATGTGCCGCAGGTCCGATTCCTGCCGGGGGCACCACAGCAAATAAAAAAGGCGGCTTAAATGGCCGCCTTTTTTATTTGAAGCGGCTATCGGTCGGAAAAAAGGCCGCGCGTATAATTTATATATCAGCACATGATAATTAAAAAATTATTTTTTGGTCTCAAATCTCATTGTTAAGACTGCGCCGAAATGGTTATTGATCATCGATTTTATACATCATATCAAATAAATAGCATAAAACCCAAAAGTCAGAAAACCCAATCCGCCTCTTTTTTAATGGATCGGCTTTGTTGCTTTTAACTTTTTTTCGAACAATTCACTTGCTTTTGATATAAAGAGTGTTAATATTCTTTCAATCAACATGGCTCTGCCTTTGACTGTCAGGGCGATTTTTTTCTGAAGGAACATGCAACATCCTCCAGTAGAAGATTTTGAGAATTTTATGAAAGGAGGATGTTATCATGGCAAATGGAACTGTGAAATGGTTTAACGACCAAAAAGGGTTCGGGTTTATCGAACAGGAAAATGGGCCGGATGTGTTTGTTCATCATTCAGCAATAAACGCAAGCGGTTTTAAAAGCCTTAAAGAAGGCGACAGCGTAACTTTTGACATCGAGCAAGGTCAAAAAGGCCCCTCGGCGAAAAATGTGACCGCCAACTAATTTTCTGATGTACAAAAGGGCATTCCTTCCAAAAGAAGGAGTGCCCTTTTTATTTGAGCACCAGAGGTCATTCGACACCGCCGCCTGCCAGCTCATAAAAAAATGATCTATATATAATTTAAAGGAGATCCCATTTGGCAAAACCAAACTATCAATTTAAAAAACGCCAAAAAGAATTAGCTAAAAAGGAAAAACAGGAATTGAAGCGGCAGCGCAAATCCGAACTGAAAGAAGATGAATCGGAAGCCCCAGAAAACCAAAATGAAGATCAGGCAGGCTCATCGGAAACATCATGAATTGGCTTGGGGCAATCGAGCTTTTCGAAATGCCGAAAAAAGCTCATGAAGGTGCGCCGGGAGGCTGATTTTCAATTTTTTCCACCACGCTTTTCCCTTGTTCCGGAATCTCCAGCATTACGCAAAATCCCTTTCCTTGCGCGCAGTCAATATCAAAGCGGCCGCCCATGTACGTTATCCTTTCCTCAATCGTGAACAGACCGAAACCGGCGCCCTGATCTTTTAAAGATCGGTGGTTCGAATCATACCCTTTTCCCCGATCACTCACGCGGATACGGTAAAATCCGTTTCTTTTCTCCGCCTCCACCCGAACCGAATCCACGCCGGAATGTTTTGCGGAATTAAATACCAGTTCCTTGATGGAATGATACAGCATGACCGCCAGTGCCGGATCTTCTGGTTCAGCTTCCTGCTGGAGTTGGAGGTACACTTTCTGGCCGTGCTTCTCCTGCATGTCACGCGCCAACCATTCCAGCGCAGCAAACAATCCGTTCTGGTGCAGAACGGGAGGGCTCAGGTCGTGAGACAGGGATCGGCATTTCTGGATGCTCTCGTCGATAAGCCCGATAAGCTTGCGCGCATGCGCCTCGATCCCGTTTAAATCCATTTCCGGCGGGATCAAACGTTGAAGATGGAAGCGCACGGCGGCAAGATATTGTTGAAGATCGTCATGAAGAATCAGGGCGATCTGCCGGCGTTCCCGGTCTTCCGCTTCGGAAAGCCTCAATGCAAGCTGCTGGAGCTGGCGGGATCGCTCTTCGACTTCGGCCGTTCGCTCTGCTACGCGAATTTTGAGTTTGTTGCGGGAATCTTCCAGAACGGCGTAATAGTACTGCAGGTCCGACGTCATCTGATTGAATGCGTGCGCCAGTTGGCCGAATTCATCGCCGGAGCCTTCCTCGACCCGATGATCAAGATCGCCTGCTGCAATGCGCTTTGCAGAGCGCGCAAGACTCAGCAGCGGCTCGGATATCATTTTGCGCAAAAGCCACTGGAGCAAAAAGGCCCCCCCGACCGTTGCCAGCACCATTACCCCCAAAAAGCCCATATACCCCTTCAGCCGCGAATGCAGCAGGGCAATATCCGAATGGATGTAAAGGGTTCCCAAGTCCTGCCCCTTCTGCCGGATCTTTTTTACCATATCCATGGACATTCCATCGCGCCGTATCCCTTCCGGACCGGGGGAGGACGGCAGCACGATGTCTTTTTCGTTTTTCCGGACATAGGCGGCAAACAACGCGCCGTTGGGTCTATATAATGCCGCCGCCTCGATTTCCGGTTGCGAGGCCAGCGTATTTAAAATCTCCCGGGCCGTCTGCGGATCATTAAAAGCCAGAGACGGGGCGCTGTTGACAGCAATGAACCAGCCCAGATCATTTACTTCCGCCTTCATCCGGGAAAAGTAAGTGGCGATTTCATATATCACGATTCCCCCCACTAAAAAACAGAGGTAGGCGGATAAGAAGGTGAGAATAATGGCCAGAAGCTTGTGCCGGATGGACCAGTTTTGAGGACTTTTCACCATAGTCGAGCCCTCATTCATCCCCGCAATTGACAGATGCGGCCATCCGCATCAGTTTTGAGTCGATTTCCAATCCGGCTTTTTTGATGGCATCCGCATTCAAATGAAAGCGCACCTCATCATCGTGATCAAAAAAGCAAACCATACCGCCTTGACGGCAAAAATCATTGCACTCACCGTCGTATACAATCAACGCATTCGTCTGACGCAACTGGGCAATTACCCGGTTCAGATAACGACTTTCGGACCGGCTGATGAAAACCAAATGAAACGTCCCCGGTTTGGCCGGCGCATCCTCCATGTGGACAATTTCGACCGGATGACCGCCGATGAGACGCTCATCAAATGTACGCTCAAGCTGTCGCCCAAATGGATTCTTCCCCAGTATTCCGACGCGAAAAGGACTGGAGTGCGTTTCAAAGGCGCTCTTCGGCCATTCGATGAAAAGGGCGAAATTGAGCAGTTTTTCGGCCTTATCGCGATATTCGGGGCCATCCGCATGCACCGGCATGCAAAGGGCCGCCAGAAAGAGAGAAAAGACGGGAATCAAATTTTTTCGATTCATCTTCAGATTACGCTATTGACGGGTTTTGCCACTGGATCTTGCTCAATTTTTACTTTGCAGTACTTTCTTTTTACGCATCTGAACTTTAACGCCCTGGGTTTCTTTTTCGCCGATGAGATGCGGCCGCATTCTGCGAAATGCGGATGTTCGTCGGATAAAACCTATAAGCCTTCACCGCACGAAAGCGAATGCAAATTCATTCTTTTTTTTAGCGCTTTAGCCTTATGAAAAGGCACGGGGTATGATGATTCTGGTATTTTTGGGCATTTCACTATATTCTGTTGCCCGGTATGCTGTTCTAAATTTCAATTGATAATATGAAAGAGGCGAGAATGAGAACCAACCTGCTGCTGGCCGGTGCCGGGCATGCCCACATGGAAACCCTGGTCCACCTGGATGCATTTTCCGATCTCGGCTATCGGGCTGCGGTGATCGGACCATCTGCATATCATTACTACTCCGGAATGGGGCCGGGCATGTTGGGGGGATTCTATCGACCCGATGAGATCCGGTTTAATGTCAAGCAGATGGTGGAAAACCGCGGCGGCACATTCATATGCGGACGGGTGTCGGCCATTGATGCGCAGAATCGGCTTGTCCGGCTGGAATCCGGTGACGAGATCACCTATGATGTGCTGTCCTGCAACCTGGGCAGCCAGGTGCCAAGGGATCTGATCCAGGGCTCCATGGACGACGTCTTCCCGGTAAAGCCCATCGAGGGGCTCGTTAAAGCCAGGGAGCGAATATTGGAACTCGGCGCCCGAAAACCGATTACCGTCGGCATTATCGGGGGTGGTCCGTCGGCAGTGGAAATCGCGGGCAACCTGGACCGGCTCTGTCACATAGAGGACGTGCGCCCCTTACGTATTGCGATCCTGTCAAAACAAGCCCTCCTGGACGGTTTTCCCCTGGGGGTGCGCAGCCGGGCGCGATCCGCTCTGAAGCGACGGGGCATAGCATTAATTGAAGGATGTGAAATAGATAAGATCCAATCCGGGGCGGTCATCGATAGAAGCGGTGAAATACATGAATATGATATCATCTTTGTCGCAGTCGGGGTAAAACCCACCCCTGTTTTCACCCAATCGGGCATCCCTTCCGGCCCCGAAGGCGGGCTGAGGGTCAACCGGTTTCTTCAGAGTTCCGCTTTTCCCAACCTTTTCGGCGGGGGAGACTGCATTTATTTCGAAGATTTGCCGCTGGACAAGGTCGGCGTTTATGCTGTCAGGGAAAATTCCGTGCTTTTTCACAACTTGATAGCGGCGCTGGGGAAAAATCCCCTGCGGGCTTTCAATCCAGGCGGGGGCTACCTTCTGATTTTCAACATGGGCGACAAGACGGGAATTTTCCACAAGGGGGGGATCAGCTTCGAAGGGCGCACGGCTTTTCTCATCAAGGATTATCTTGATCGAAAATTCATGAGGCGATATCCGTCCGGCCCCTAAATTCTCTTTGTGTTGTCCGTTAAAGCAAAGTATTGGGAATATCGCATGTCAAGAACATCAACGGAAATGTTGACTTTACCCGCACCCTGAAAAAAACCTTTAAAGAGGATTGACCCGTTTCTTCCCATGCGCCCAAAAAAGGCGGCATACAACTATGAACATCTGCTGCATGCCGCCTTTTTCTGAATGACTGATCCTTACAGGTTCAGGGAATCGGTGGTTTCATTATCCATATTCGGATTGTAAGCGTATCCGGCCGCCGCAACATCGGTTACGGTAAAAATCACCTCGCCGGAAACTTTTGTATTGGCGGATAGAAATGTCGCCATTCCGTCTGCTGCAGTAACCGCTGAGACCTGTCCGTTGAACAATCCGCCCCATCGACCGGAAACGGAAGCATTGGCCACCGGGTGGCCATTTGCATCCATGACGACCACCTGCACGGTGATATTGCAGTTCTTCCCTTTGTATGCCGGATAGAGCGAAATATCGGAAATATACATGTCCGTCACCGTACCGCTCAAGACGGTTATGATGATGGCGTCGGAATCCGTGGCCCCGGCATTATCCACCACCGTCAGGGTTGCCGTGTATGTGCCTGCCGAGCCATAGACATGGCTTGCCGTCACGCCGCCAGCGGTGGCCCCATCCCCAAAATTCCAGTTGTATGAATTGATGCTGCCGTCCGGGTCAGAGGAGGCCGCGCCGGAGAAACTGACCGCCTCCCCCATGGTAACGGTCTGATCCGCACCCGCGTTCGCCACCGGCTTCTGGTTGACCGATCCGCCCGTGGAAATGGAATCGGAGGTTTCAACATTTAAGGAGGATTCATAAACATATCCGGAAGCAGACACCTGGGTGACGGTGAAGGTAAACACCCCCGTACCTTTGATGTTGTCTGAAGACAACCAGACGCTTCCGTCCGCACCGGTGATTCCCGATGCCGGGTTGGTGGCCGTTCCGCTCCACTTCCCGGTGACCGCTGCATTGGCCACCGCATTGTGATTTTCATCCTGCAGGGTCACCCGGGCCATGCCCGCGCTGTTTTTCCCGCGGATGGACAGATCCATGTCGATGGCGGCCACATACATGTTTTCAGGGGGTGCCGGCATTACTGCGATGGTCAGGGAATCGGTGCTTTTTGCCCCCTGGTTGTCCGTCACGGTAAGCACTGCCGTATACGTTCCGGCTGAATTATAGGTGTGGATGGCGCTCTCTCCATTTGCAGAACCGCCATCCCCGAAATCCCAGGCATACAGAGAAAGGGTGCCGTCCGGATCATAGGAGAAACCGCCCTCAAAATTCACCGTAAGAGGCGCCGGGCCGGAGGTGGTATCCGCCGAAGCGGCCGCCACCGGCAATTCGTTGCCGTCATTGAAATAATAATCCGTGTACGCATAGGCCTGGCTTGCGTCCGCAGCCTGGGGAACATCGTAGGACAGCGTCTCGATCCCGCCGTTTGCCGCATCGATGAGTCGATATGCGGTCAAGGTGGCCGGGTCGCCGGATGCGCTGTCATAGACGCCTAAATAATACCTGTTCTCGCCGCCGTTTGAAGGGGCGATATCCGTGAGGTCAAAGACGAAGGTGCCGTCCATCGCAGTGGTTGACCCGTCAAAGGCATAGGGCCCACCCTGAAAATTGATCATTTCGGGGTACCATGTGGTGGTCGGCGACATCCGGGAGGTATCGGATACCCCCAGGTGAATGCGCAGCTGATTGCGCTTGAGATGATTTACGGTAAACTCGGCCACCATGGCGGGCCGGTATCCGGTCCTGGCGGTTACCCAGTGGGCCCGGGCCGGCTCCCATCCATAGGTTCTATTGGCGCCGGGCCCTCCGGAAACTGCCGATGGATTCTTAAGGGCATCATAGGACATCCAGCAGAAGCCGCCCTCGCCCCAGCCGGTCCCCCAGGAGTTGGCAATGCGGAAGGCGCCTTTCTCACCGGGGTCCACAAATCCATTGGAATTTATATCCACCCAGATGTCGTCATTGTAGCCGACCACGGTCATGCCGTGATACCCTTGATAGCCGTTGACCCAATAGGCGCAGTTTTTCCCCGCAAAGGAATCGTCGGCATCTGTGGCGGGGTCATTTGAAATGGCCTTCCAGTTCCAGGAATTGATGTAGGTCGGGAAATTGAGAATATAGCCGTTCACCAGAAGCTGCTTGACCTGTTCGATCCCGGAATCGAGATTAGTGTTGGAGACATATCCGTACTGGTCGAACCGGCGATTGATGGAATCTCGCCATACCTCAGGATTCACGCTCCAGTCCCGGTAATACGAGGCGCTCGCGGTGGATCCGACATAGGGGAATTGCGCCCAGGTGGCGCAGCCGTGCTTCTGGCCGATCTCATACGCCCAGTAATACCAGCTTCCCGCATTCTCCCCGCCATTGACCATGTTGTAGGTCCACCTGGGGCTCAAGCGAAGACCCTCCCCGCCCCCCTTGGCATCCAGATCATTGGCCATGGCATTCATATAGGTCATGGCATAATAGGTGCCGGAAAAACACCCGCAGGAATTCAGTGATCCCTGGGAGCGGATGGGTGGAAAATACTTCAGGGCGCTGTTGTCGATATAGGCGGGCATCACCTGCAGCGCCGGGTCAGCCGCCGAAATGTTTTCTCCTGCTGCAGGGGCGCCGATCACGCCATCGATTTCCTTTCCCTTCTCCACCATACCGGCGGTTATCGAAGAGAGCGGCGCCATCCCCTTCCCCCTGCGCGCCTTATTCACCCGCTCCAGGCCAATCGGGTTGAGCCGGACTTTCTTCACCCGCACCATATGCTGATTCTGCCACTCCAGTTCCTGGGGAGTGAGTTCCGGCAGACCGGTCACATAGGGATCGTCACCGGTCTTACCATGACCGGCATCCACATATCCAAACGCAATGAATAAAATTGCCGCCAGACACCCCGCCCATAAACGCATGCGCCTGCTCTTATCAGACATGAATCGGCCTCCTGGAGTTTAAGTATCAGTTGATGAGATGAAAAAATTTATATCTATTCAAAAAACATAGCAATAAACATGCCGATCGATTCAACATTAACTAATGCGGGGTTTAAACCGCACCCGGCGGAAGGTGAGCATGACGGGGGGGCGGTCATCACTGAAATACTGCAGATCTAAACGACAGGATATAGAACCGGCAGGTGTTCACACGGAAAAATCTGAAATGTAAAAAAAGAAGATATTCAGGCGAAAGGATACACATGGCTGCAGAAAAGTTACATTTATACTGACACCCCTGAAAAAGCGATCGTTTCCAATGGGATGGGCACCGTGCCCACATTTACAATTTTGGGATTATGTTTGACAAAAAGCGGCGGGGGCAGTTGAGATGAAAAATGGGAGCGCTTTATGTAAGAAAAGGGATAAAACATCAAGCGCCCCGACGCTGATCGCGACGGGGCGCTTGATGTGAAGAAGGTACACAGCGACCTTCTGTTTGACTACAGTTCCAGCCAGGAGTCTGAATACAGGGACCGGCCCAGGATGACATCCACGGTCTTGACGTAGTCGGCCATTTCCTTGGGCAGGTCGGCCGCGGCCGGCGCTTCGCCATCCATTGACTTGTGAACCATCTCCACGATGTCGTTACGCTTGCCTTTGGCGATTTCCGTCAGCTTCTCGTCCAGCGGGTCGGAGATCACGGAAAACATGCCGTAGCGCTCCAGCATGATCATGTAGGTCTGGTTCAGAATGGGCCGCAGGTGGGTCGGAGGGCCATTGGAGATGTTGGACAGACCGCAGGTGCTTTTTGCGCCCGGGGCGATGTCCGGCAGCATCTTCTGGAACTCCATCAGGCTGATGGCCTGGGGCTGCTGAATGTTGACCGGAGTGACGATGCCGTCTACCCAGATCCGCTCGTTTTCGATGCCGGCTTCATTGGCCGCATACAGCAGTTCCACGCACAGGGCGGCGCGTTCGTTCTCGTCTCTGGGCAATCCTTCCGGCCCCCACATCAGCGCGATGAAATCCGCATTGTACTTGGCGGCAATCGGAATCATCTTTTCGTAGCGCTCCGGGCGGCACATAATGGAATTGATCAGCACCGGTTTCGAGGTGGGTTTGTACACCTTCAACCCGGCTTCAATGGCATCGATATTGGATGTATCCAGGGCCAGGGGAATGTCACCGACCACTTCCTGAACCGTCTGGATGACCCACGGCATCAGTTCCACCCCGTCCTTTTTGGCCGGGCCGAGATTGATGTCGATGTAGTCCATCCCCTTTTCCTTCTGAAACAACGCCTCTTCCTGGATCGGCTTCGGGTCGCGCTCTTTGAAAGCGGTCCCGATCTTCTTGGACATGACGTTTAAACTCTCACCAATACACAACATGGGCTTTTTCCTCCATCACCTGGATTGACGCCGATCATGAGATTGAACCAATCGCAAAAACCCGCCTCATCCAGCAGTTAGTTGGTTTATCTGGATTTCAAAAAGGCCGGAATATGCGGTGCCTCTCTCGGCCCTACGACAATGTTCCAGTCCGGCAGTTCCTCTTCGATTTCACCCACGATGGCCGCAGCATAACCGGGGATGATCAATTCTTTCTTTTTCACCTTGTCGGCAATGCCGCATTTTTTGACGAATGCGCCCACATCGTCGCCGGCGAACTTTCCGGCGGCCCACGCGGTAAGAACCGACAAGCCTTCCGTATCTTTTACCAGCAGCCAGGCCGGGACCTTGCTTCCTTCGATTTCACCGGATACGATGAAGTAGGTCAGGGCGAAGTTGGTGGTGACCAGCACCGGTGAATTTTCATCCGGGGTGCCGACTTCGTAAATGCCTTCGGTTACGGTCATGGGCCGCTGCGGATCGGTATAGATGTTCAATCTTTCCAGCAGCAGCGGGAACAGCGATTCCGTGGTAAAATCAGACAGGATGGTGATGGCGCCGTACTTGGCGATAAACATGGACGCGATCAGGGTTTCCATGTCCAGGTTGGAGGCCATTTCACACGGGAAGGTGATGGAGGGAAAGCCAACGGAACGGTTGCCTTTCTTCAGGGCAGAACGCCGGATGTTTACCTGATCCTGGAAAGCCTGCTTGATCTCCCGGGAACCCGGATCGATCACCAGCCGTTTCAATCCCATGCCGGTCAGCTTATCGGTCAGCTTGGTGATGCCGTCAACGGAATCGGCCTTGACCGCCAGCGGCAGGTCGTTTTCCTTGGCGATGGCGGCATATTCATCCGCGGTGGCTTCGGTGGCCGCATACATCAGGGGCTTCTTGAACTTGCTCGCTTCCACCCCCGCCTTCATGACGTCCAGCTTTGTCCGACATGAGCACCAGGTTGAACTCGGATGTTTCCGCGATGGTTTTGGCGGCCTTGGCAAAGGCCGCGGCATCGCCGTTGACGTCGGCCAGCGCGATGAGTTCCGGGCGCAGGTTGAATCCCACCCGCTCATACTGGAAGGCGTTCCAGGTGGTCAGCTTGGCCTTCAGGTCCGCATCGCTAATGTCGGATGCGACCTTCACCCCGATGGCGCAGGGATTGTAGAACGTCTTTTCGTGTCTGTATAGTACCGTCTCCCCGCCGACGGTCCGCTTGCGCACGCCTTTTCCGATCTCCACCGGGAGGATGGGCGGTGCAGAAGCTTCCGCCAGCTTTTCCCTCGCTTCATCCGAAACATAGGGACAACTGTCGAGTTCCGCCTTGCCGGATGCCAGGTTCATGGCAAAAGCAAGGCACGTGGGAACCCCGCATTCTTTGCAGTTGGTCTGGGGAAGGAGCTTGAATATCTGAATACCGGTTAATGCCATTTTCGTCTCCTTATCAATTCGTCAAAAAATCCATACCAAAAATGTAAAATCATATGGATGAGCGGGACGGCCTGAGCCGTCCCGCAAATCAATACCGATTCGATCACCCGACAATCGGATCCATGGCAAGGGCCGGATGTCCTTTTTCCTGCAGGAACGGCATGATCTCCTCTTCCGTGGTACCCACGGTCTCATCGGCGATCATGCTGTAGAAATCGGGATATCCGAGTTCTGCGCCCCGCTTGTCGATCCGCTCCTTCAGCTCTTCTTTGAGCATCTTGGGCATCCAGACGATGCGCAGCAGTCCGCCTTCTTCCTTATCCTTGGGACCGTCGCCGCGCAGGAACTTGCGCTGGGTGATGTTGAACTTGGAATGGCCCACAAAACCCGGGGAGGTGGCCCCGCCGCCCATGACGCCGGCAAGCGTGGTGAACTTCATCCCGGACGGTGTCTCGCCGGTGTAATCCCGGTTGACGCTCATGACGCCGTTTACACTCGGCAGCATGGCCGCGATGCACTCGCAGCAGCCGCAGGTGGTCATGGGATCATGCACGATGGAGTAGAAGTTGTAGTGGGTCACCGCGCCGCGGGAGGCTTTCTGCACGAATTCATTGACGCCCTTCCACTGGCCCAGCCGGGTATTCAAGCATTCGCCCTTCTGAATGGGCTGGTTGGGGCCGGTGGGATTGATCTCAAAGCTCGCCTTGCAGTCCATCCAGTTGTAGGCGCCGCAAAGGCCGGTCCGCTCGGGGGTAACCGAGCAGACATGGTTGGGGGCGAAACTCTGGCACAGGGTGCAGGAGTAGTAGGTTTCCACATCTTCGTCCCGCATGTTCTCCACCCGCTCGTCGCGTGCTTTGTACTCGGCCCGTGCCCGCTTGGTCAGGTCATCCACCGCCTTCTTGTCCGTAAACAGGGTCACCTGGACCTTGTCCAGGACCTTGCCGAAATCCTGGTGCATCTTGGCATGAAGCACCACACCGATATCTTTCAAGGTAAACCCTTTTTCAACAGCCGCCTTGCTCACCCGGACCCAGGAGATGTCCCGCTGTCCGATGTGCATGACGCCCTGGATGTAGTTGACCAGATGGTGGATCTGGCGTTCCAGGATCGGCTCGAAATCGGCCTGGAATTCGCGGCCGGCGATCTGGACGTAAATGCCCAGCGGCAGGGTCTCGTTTTCCTTCAGGTCGGGGATATCTTTTCCCACCACTTCGACCTTGCCGTCCTCGATCTCCTTCATGTCCGCCATTTTCACCAGCTCGGTGCACTGGGTCTTGCCGCCGCCCATCTGGGCGAACAGGTCTTTTCCGCGGACGCGCTCTCCCTCGTAGGCCGGACCGAACGCGCAGGGGATTTCGATCTGGGAAACCGTGACCTTGAGGCCCCGGACTTCAACCGATTTCTGCACGATTTCATCATGGGGGACATTGGCCACCACGTGCTCATAGGTGCAGATACCGGTGGGCAGAATTTCCGGAATGTCGGTGTCGGCCAGCGTCGGGAAACCCCAGTTGACGCAGCCGGCCGCCGCCACACCCCATTCGGTGCCGATGTCGCCCAGTGCGTTGACGAAGGCGAAGATCCGGTCTTTGTTGTATTTGAGAATTTTCTTGTAATCGCCGGGCTGAACGCCGCCGAACGCCATGGCGGCGCGGTTGGCGAATCCCAGGGCGAACACGGCCGAGGAGATGTCCGGACCGAAGGGCACGATACGGGTGTTCCAGCCGATCTGGACGCCGGCTTCGATCAGCTGATCGATGACCGATGTCCCCTGGTGACGGGCCGCGCAGAAGATATAGAGGTTCCGTTTCTGGTAATCTTCCACGATCATCTTTGCGATTTCCGGGCTCGGCGCGGCGCCGACGATGGCGGCAAAACCGGGGGCCGATCCGTCCACGAATTCCACGCCGCGTTTCCGCAGGATGATGTCGTTGGCCGGGCCCACCCATTTCTTGCCGTTTTCCAGATCCGGGTCTTCTTCGGCAAAGTAGAAATCCGGCTCCCGCACGATGCGGAGCGCTTCCTGGATCTCAAAGGCGATAATGGCCGCCATGCCGGCGTCCAGGAGGGGTCCCAGGTACGGCAGGTGGTGTTTGCTTTTGATATGGGGGGGAAGCAGCTTCCGGGCGAACTGCAGGGGCGCTTTGAGATCTTCCAGCGTTTCCACTTTCAGCCCGAGAAGGGAATAGATCACCGGCAGGTAATACCCCGTGTTGGGAAATTCAACCTTGGTATCCGCATTGAAGCTGTTCAATGCATTCTGATACTCGCCTTCGACCGTTGAGACGACTTTGTAGCCGCCCTGTATCGCGGCAAATGCAACTAATTTGGACATGCGTTCCTCCTTCGTTGAGGATTTATAACGGTAATATATTTATCAATGATCATCCGCAGCATTAAGCATCCAGTGCCTGGCGATCGGCCATATCCATCAGGACGCGCTCTCTGGCCTTGTCGATGCCCAGGGCTTTTCTCTTGGCGTCGATATGGGCGATCATCTTGCGGGCATGCAGGATGGGATCGGCTTCGAAGTCCCATTTGCCGCCGTAGATCTTTTCCATATCCTTGAACAGATGGTCCTGGAATACCGGTGCGCCGGTGGTGGGGAACGTGGTGCCGAACACGGTGTAGACACCGGAGGCCACAAAGTACTGGCCGATGGAGATGGCCTTTTCACTCATCCACTCGGGGGCGCTTCCGGCTGCGGGCAGATCGCTGATGTCATTGCCCAGTCCGCCGGCCTTGACCACCTCGGTGGCCGCCAGCAGGATGCGGCTGTTGTCCACGCAGGAGCCCATGTGCAGGACCGGCGGGATACCGACGGTTTCACAGACTTCGGCCAGTCCCGGACCGCAATAGACGGCGGCGGACTCGGGGGTCAGCAGCCCTTCCATGGCGCAGGCGATGCCGTTGCATCCCGTGGTCAGGACGATGACGTCATTCTTGATCAGCTCCTTGACGATGGCGATATGACCTTCGTTGTGGCGGGTACGGGCGTTGTTGCAGCCCACCACGCCGGCGATGCCGCGGATGCGGCCGTTGATGATGTTGTCATTCAAGGTGTAGTAGTTGCCGCGGAAGGTTCCGCCCAGGTGGTACTGGATGGATTCCACGCCGAAACCGGCGATCTGGGTCGCCTTCTGCTTCGGGATCATGATCTCCGATCCGCGGTTCTTGAAATTGTCGATGGCCATCTTGACGATGCGCTTGGCATCATCCATGGCGTGGTGCTCATCAAATTCGATGTGCAGCACATTGTCCTGCTCCATCCGGGCAATGGGATGGGTGGTGATCAGCTTGGTATGGAAACACTTGGCCACGTTGGCCAGGTTCTGGAACACGCACTGGATGTCGACCACCATGGCGTCGCAGGCGCCGGTGATGATGGCCAGTTCCTGCTGCAGGAAGGTTCCTGCCGGCGGAATGCCGTGACGCTGCAGAATTTCATTGGCCGTGCAGCAGATGCCGCCCAGCTGGATCCCCTTGGCGCCTTTTTCCTTTGCATAATCGAGCATTTCCTTGGACTGGCATGCCGCCACGATCATCTCGGACAGGACCGGTTCATGGCCGTGCACGATGATGTTGACATGGTCTTCCTTCATGATGCCCAGGTTGGCTTCCGACTGCAGCGGATAGGGCGTGCCGAACACGATGTCCTGAAGGTCGGTGGCGATCATGGAACCGCCCCAGCCGTCGGCCAGCGCCGCCCGGGTCCCCTGCTTCATCAGGTTCTTGTAATCCTGATCCACGCCCATGTGGGTCCGGTGCATGATTTCAACGATTTCACGGTCGATGTTTCTCGGAAGCACGCCGGCCTTCTTCCATTTTTCATACAGCGGCGCAGGCGCTCGTTTCAGGCCGACCAGTTCGCCATCGGGCTTGCCCCATTCGGCCAGGGCCACTTCTGCAAGCTCCAGAGCGATTTCATCCATATCCCGGTCTTTGGATTCGCCATCCACGTCGACTTTTGTGGCAACCCCCATGGCTTCAGCCACTGCAACCAGTTTGACCGGATCTTTGATCTTGTAGTCCTGGGTTTCCTTCCGTGCAACCGACATGAAAACTTCGGCCACGCATCGGCCGTGGTCGGAGTGGGCGGCGGCGCCGCCGGCGATCATGCGGATGAAGTTTCTGGCCGCAATGGTATTGGCGGTTGCGCCGCAAAGTCCCTTGCGGTCGTCTCCGCCTTCGATGCCGCTCTTGGGCAGGGGCAGCCGGCAGGGGCCCATTGCGCAGTTCTTGCAGCAGGTTCCCTGGGTGCCGATGTTGCAGGGCTTCATGGATTCGGCACGGTCGAATACCGTGTCGATGCCCAGCTGCTGGGCACGCCGGATCAGCTGCTGTGAGGCGACATCTATGGTTGCGGCAACCGGATCCGCCACTTTGGCGGCCTTGGTCGGTTTTTCTTTTTCTTCTGCCATTCGAGGTTCCTCCTCATATTTTGTGAATCGGGAAAAGGCTGTTTGCACCGCCCTTCCCCTAATTTATGATTATTGTCTGTTATGCGACTCTCTTGTGAATTAGATCCAGCCGGTCGATGATCTTGTCCAACTCGGATTTCTGATCCGCGGCTGCGGTCATGGAAACGGCGGCTTCTTTCTTTTCGCCGCGTCTGGCCTTCAGTTCTTCACGCTCTTTGGCCCGCTGATCTCTCAGCGCCTGCTCCTCGGCCTCAATCTTGGCCTTGGCGTCGGCTTCGGCCTTCTTTTTGGCCTCTTCTTCCGCCTTGACTTTGGCTTCGGCATCCGCTTTTGCCTTTGCCTCGGCGGCGGCCTTGGCCTTGGCGTCGGCTTCCACTTTAGCCTTGGCATCGGCGGCGGCAGCGGCTTTGGCCTCTTCTTCGGCTTTGGCCCTGGCGGCGGCATCATCTACAGCCGGTTTGGCTTCGGCTTTGGGCGCTTCCTTCTTTTCGGCCGCGGGTGCGGCTGCGGGGGCGGCGGCTGCCGCCGGTTTGGCTGCGGCGGGCGCTTCCTTCTTGGGCGCTTCCTTCTTCACCGGAGCCGGCTTTGCTTTTTCTTCTTCGATCTTCAGATCGGGAGCCGGTGCCATCTTGGCAAAATCGATATTGACGTCCGCCAGCTTTTTGACCATCGGTTTGACATCCTGGGCGCTGCCGCCGTCGGAAATCAGATCGATGAAGGACCGGACCAGGCGGATCGCCTCGGGATGCCGCATGATCAGGATATCGGATCCCGCCATCAGGTAGCTGATCGCACCCACGGCTTCCATCATGGCGGCGCGTTTTTCCGGATCACCCAATTCCGGAGCGTCTTCCACGGTTTCCTTGGCTTCCTTGGAACGCCACACTTCATTGGCCAGGTTGTTGATGATGGGCAGTTGGAGCTTGTCATCCCCCTGGGCCATGGCCGCCATCTTCAGCCGTTCCATAACCGAGTAGGAGTACTCCATCCCATACCCCAGACCGCCGGTGGTGGGATCGATGATCATCCGGTCCATGGGCATGCCCAGGTTTTCCAGCAGAATGTTGACCTGCTTGGCCAGGTTGACGTCGATGGGGGAAGAAGAGATCAGGGTGTGGCCGTATCCCATGGCGCTGGCGCCGATCCCCTTGTGGTTCTTTTCTTCCACCGGTCCCAGGACCAGATTTTCGCCGTCAAAAGACTCGGAAATCTTCTTTAAGACCGCTTCGTCCTTTACGCTGTTGGCCGTTCCCCAGACGATCAGCGGCACGCTGATGGATTTCAATACCTTCCCCACGGTTTTGGCCGCGTCCTCGGGGCTCGCGTTCTTGTCGTTGGGATCGGTGCTCTTGAGCTGCAGAACGATCATGTCGGCACCGAACTCTTCCACGCATTTCTTGGCCCAGGCCGCCGGGTCGGAGAGCACATCTGCAAAATGCGCTTTTGCGGTCTCCGGCCAGTCCGTCGGCTCCATGTCCCAGATTTCCATGGCGATTTTGGGTTTATTGGGCATGTCGCCTTCAAACAGATAGAACGGATAGCATTTTTCCCCGCCGACTGTCACCGCCTTCTTGCCCTTGCCCAGCACAATCGGTTTTATGCTGCCTGCATAATTTTCTTTAACGATTTCGAAGCCCAAAGTTGCCTCCTCCTATTAACAAAGGGTTAAATGTACTTAAAACCTTGTGAATGGATCTTCCTGGTCCATCCGGCCCTTCTCATTTCTTCGTCCGGCTCCTTTGTCCCGGAGGCCGGGTATATATGGCGGACGGGGCCCGCATCCCGCAGAAAACGGACGGTCCGCTTCTATTGAACTGATTAATATTTATTAATATTTGAACAAATTAGATACGCTGCCACAAAAGATAGTTATTTAATATGAAAAAATAATGTTTGTCAATAATATGTGATTTTTTTTTGTTGCTCAGGGTCAAAAAAGCGGGGAGCGTCACGATGGGGGGATGGGCGGGCGGAATATCCGTCCCGGCCATCCCCCCATCGGGATTACATTTTTTTCCGCGCCTCCAGGCGGGTTTTTAATTTCGGGAACAATTCCAGGTCGGTGTGCGGAAGGAAAAGTGCGGCGATGTAATTGTCCATATAGGAGGTTGTTTCAGACAATTCGAAATTGGTCATCCGGGACAGGGTGTCGCCCACATCCCGCCTGATCCGGTTGGTGAGCGAACTCATGCGGGCGCCCAGAAGGGAACCGTTTCCGATAAAGGTCACCTTTTCCGGGTCGATTTCCGGGAGCAGCCCGATGGCCATGCATTTTTCCAGATCCACATAGGAGCCGAACCCGCCGGCCATGATGATCCGGTCGAGGTCCTTGATGCCAAGGCCCACTTCTTTGAGCAGAGTCATGCATCCGCTGTACATGGCCCCCTTCGCGCGGATCAGGTTATCCATATCGATTTCAGTGAGGACCACATCCCGATCGATGCCGGTCACGTCATTCCAGGCCAGCACGAACTCATAGACCCCGTCGACCTCGCGCAGCCGGGGGGTTTTCAGGTCCCGGTTGAATTTGCCCCGGTTGTCGATGAGCCCCATCTCGAACATGCTGGCCACCATGGTGATCAGCCCGGTGCCGCAGATCCCCTTGGGGCGCGTGTTGCCAATGGTGATATTCATGGGCTCCAAGGTAACGGGATCGATGGAAAAGTCCTCTATGGCGCCCTTGGCGGCCCTCATTCCCAGTTTGATCCCGCCGCCCTCGAAGGCCGGGCCCGCCGAACAGGCGGCGCACACCAGCCAGTCACGATTTCCGATGACGATTTCGGCATTGGTGCCGATATCCATGTAAAGCGTGAGCCGCTCGTCATGGGCCATTCCCGAGCCCATGACCCCGGCCACGATATCGCCGCCCACGTAGCTCGACACCTGGGGAAAGACCAGGGCGGTGACGTGCTCCGGCAGCTTCAGTCCGATATCCGATGCCTTGACCGGCGGATAGAAAGCAGCCGCCGGCACATAGGGGGCGCGCCGGATATATCGGGGATTGATCTTCAAAAACAGCTGGGTCATGGTGGTGTTGCCCGCAAGAGTGATGGTGGAAATCTCGTCCGGATCCACCGATGACTTGGCGATGGTTTTTTCGATCACCGAATTGATGGTTTCCAGCACCTTTTCATTGAGCTTGTCCAGGCCGCCGGGTTTTTCCGCAAACACGATGCGGCTGATGACGTCTTCTCCATAGCTGATCTGGGAATTGAAATCCCCGTACTGGGACATGACATTTCCGGAAATCAGATCGATGATTTGCGCATAAATCGTGGTGGTGCCGATGTCCACGGCAATGGCGAAATTGCGGCCGGTGGCGTCTCCCTTCTGGATATTGATGATCCGGTTTTTGCCTTCGTTGCGCACCGGCCGGGCGATATTGACGGTGACTTTAAAATCGGACTGGCGCAGCACATCCGGTATTTTCCGGATCACCGACAGGTCCAACTCCAGCCGGTGCTCGCCATGCTGGGTTCTCAGGGACTGGACGATCCGGGTCACGTCGGCGGCATTGTCCTGGTGGGTCGGTTCCGGCAGTTCCAAATACTTTTTCTCCACCGGCGGTATGAAGAGCCCTTGTTCCTTTAAGTCATCCAGGTTGACTTCCTTGATGCGGGCCATCCGTCGGGGGGTGGACATCCGGTTCAGCACACCGGCATCAATGCTGGATTCCACGGGTATCCGGACCACCAGATCGCTTTTGACCTTCGACCGGCAGGCCAGCCGGTATCCTTCCTCGATATCCCTGCGGCTGAGTTTTTCAGAGACGCCGCCTTCGACTTCGCCCTTTTCGATCAGCACCCGGCACTTGCCGCATACCCCCTCCCCGCCGCAGGAGGCATTCACGTGAACGCCCGCATCCATGGCCGCACGGATCAGGAATTGCCCTTCATCCACCCGGATTTTTTTATCATGGGGAATAAAGTAAACCTCGTATGTATTCATAAGTTCTCCTTAAGGGGTGTCTTCCTGCTGAAGCCCGCGGTACCGTTTCTGGGCCCACCGGAGGAGAAAAAACAGGATGACGAATAATAATATGGTCACCGCAAACAAAACGGCATCCATATCCGCCGCGGATTTTCCCAGTATGATGAAGGGAATCACCAGCACCCCCTGGACCGCCCAGTTGAGCCAGAAACAATACCGGAAAGGTACGCCGGACAGGGGGAGGACGAAATTCTTGGCCGCATAGGGCAGTCCCGGAAACACAAGGAATACCACGCTGAACATCAGGGCTTTGTCCGGCGAGACCTGGGGGATGCGATAGCCGTATCGATTTACCAGAAGATACTCGACGGGCCGCCGGATGGTGCGGGCAAGCCCGTAGGACAGGAGGATGTGAAACGGCATGGTCATCTCCATGAGTGCGATGCCGTAGATCAGGCCGAACTTGATGCCCAGAACCAGCAGAAAAAGACTGATGGGCACTCCGGCAACCGGGAGCACCAGCATCAAGGCGATAAACAGGCCGGTCGGGGTGTTCTCGTCGATCAGCGTCATGATCCTCTGGAACAGCCCATACTCGAACTGGGCGAATACGAGGCCGCCGATGATCAGGATTAAAAACGGAATAAGAATAAACAGCCGCTGGCGTTCGCTCAGCGGGAATCGGTCTGACTGCATTTTCTGCCCTGCAATTGGTTTTTAAAAATGATGAACCCATAGCATTGAACCTGTCCCGGGGGCAATGGATTAATGCCGATTCCCCGGGTCCCGCTTATGGTGCACTCAGCTGTTCCTCGTGCTCCACGAGGAGTTCGGGATGGTCGTGATAATTGATCCGGGCGCTGGTGATGCACAATTTTCCCGGCTCCTTGGGCGCAAGGGCCGGATCCGAAAAGTAAATCCGGATTTTTCGGCCCGGAGAATAATATAACCATCCATTTTTATATTCTCCTTCCACGCGGCAAACGATTTCATTTCTGAGGCCCGGATCGGAAAGATCGATTTCACCCGGATCAATGCAGTATTCATCCAGAGAGTTGAAGCTGCCCGTTTTCCGCACGTCCGTGACGGCATGGATTTCCATGTTGCCGTGATAGCGGGCCAGCTGAACCACCGTCAGGTCATAGATCCCCCTGATCTGCAATTTCCCGGCACTCCCATAGATATAAATGGCACGTCCCTGTTCCTGCTTGATCACCGCATGATCCCCCGAGCGATAAATCACCCGGCATTCCCGCAGCCGGCAGCTGCAGCTGCCGGGATTCATTTGATACAGATCGGCGATGGCTGCCTCTTCCGGATTATTTTGAAGCAACGCACCGGGGGCGGTTTTCTTGTAGGCTTGGGTGGTAAATCGGGCGAATACCGGCAGATGGTCCGAATACCCTTTTCCCAGATGACGCCCCTTCCCTTTATCGGCCCGCTGCCACCGGTAGATCCGGTCATCCTGAAACAGGTACTGGGGATCGAACTTGTCGAAGGAATTATCGACATAGGCGATGCCGCTTCCATCATAGAGCCCTTTTGAAACGATGATGCTGTCCGGACTGTTTTTCCGGCCGTAAAAATCCACGGACCATCGCTGGTGCGGGGGCAGTTCCAGCCAGAGATTATACACTGCCCGGTCTTCCGGCCTTATGAACATCTGCGCTTCTTCAACCATCCGGGAATTTTTGAGGGTGCCCAGAATATGGTTGATGCCGGTGATCCCGTTTGTGTCGTTCAATCGTTTGATTCGGGCAAACGTTTCGAATTCATTGTAATCCGAATTGAAATCACCGGCCAGCACCACATCGGCGGATACGGGCAGGCTTTTCATATCGGCCAACAGGGCGCTCGCATAGACCAGACGTCTGCTTTCCGGACCGGTTTTGGATTTCCAGTGATTGACATAAATGATCAGCTGACGGCCGTCGATGTCGATGGCTGCCTTTAAAATGTTGCGTGTCCCCCGGCCGGGTACCGCAATTTCCGTAACGGATGTGATGGGGAAAATGGAAAGAAGGGCGCACCTGACCGATGCGTCCCGCTGCCCGGATATGGCGGCATACGGATAATCCGCGCCTTTTTGTTTCAAGGCCTGCACCAGCAGCGAAAGGGCGGCCGGAGATTCGATTTCCTGAAGGGCTGCGACATCGGCGGCCAAGTCCGATAAAACAGTCGCGGTATGCTCAAGTTTGGCCGACAGCATCTCCTGGTTCCACCCGGCGGAGCCCCCGGGGATATAGTCGTCATACTCAGTCTGGTCCCGGTGAAGGTCAAACAGGTTTTCCACATTGTAGGTGGCCAGCGTAAATTCCCGGCTTTCTGCGGGCACCGCCGATATTGCCCATACAAAGAAGATGGACAGGCAAATGATCGTCCTGCCTATCCGCGTGTTGAATATCCGAGCCATAGATATGCCTGCTGTCTGAAATATAGCCGATTATCCGGCAAATCCGCGTTTTGGAGAGATAAGAACTGTGAGTTCAACAGGTCTTTAATCTCTTATAGACAAAAAACAATCCCCGGTCAATGCGGGTTCCACAGAACTAAAAATCCTTGTAAATAAGTGCGGTTGAAAGCCAAATTCTTCCTTGAATGGAAGGAATTCTCGATTTTTTCGGCAGCCTCTTTTTCAATTTACACCTCATTTAGTACAGATTAGTATTGACATCCTGTAAATACCTCGTTAATCAAAATAGTTATAATTCAAGCCAAAAGAAACCCATGGCCTCTGCCCGTTTGATGCCCGACCCGGGCGGTCAAACCCTGCCGATGCCGCTTTGCGCACCAAGAGGAATAAAGAGATGGATAAGGTCCTGATTGTCGAAAATGACCGGGAAAATCTCCAGAAAATTCAGCAGGGATTTAAAGAGCTTCACCATTTCGAACTGCTGACCGCCTCTGATGCCGAAGGGGCCATTGAAATCTTGAAAAAAATCAAAATCAGTGTTTTTGTGACCAATATCCGGCTGCCCAATGTGGACGGGGTTGAACTTCTGGCCTACATGACCCGGAACCACCGCACCACACCGTGCATCGCCCTCATCGAAGAAGGCAAACCCAAACCCTGGTTCATGGACCGCACCGGCCATGAGGATGTCCTTTACTACCTGGAGAAGCCATTCGAATTCGGGGCGCTGGCCAACATCATCTTTGTCGGTTTAAACCTCAAGGATGAGGGCCTTTCGCTCAAAGGAATGACGCTTAAGAACTTTCTTCCCCTGATGGAACTCAGCCAGAGAACCTGCCGTATGGAAGTGACCAGCGGCGCGAAACGCAAAGGCGAAATGTTTTTCAAAAAAGGACATCTAATGGATGCCCGCCAGGATGAAATGACCGGGGATCCGGCCGCACTGGCCATGTCCCGCTGGAATGAGGTGAGTATCTCTTTATCCCGTCTGCCCGATGAAAATAAAGAGCGCCGGATTCATGCCAAACTGATGGAACTGGCCGGCGCGACCTGGAAAAAAACCGTGAAAAAACCGGCAGACGCCCCGGATGCGGCCGCCCCCGGCCGCAGTGCCGCTGATGCGGCCAAAAGGCCCGGCGCAGGCCCGGCACCGGCCGGCCAGTCCAGACTCCAGGCGGCGCTCAGCCGGCATGCGGGCATCCTGCGGACTGCCAAGGGGTATCGCGGCATGGCCGTGCTCAACTCCGAAGGAAAGGTGCTGGCGACGGACATGGTGGATGAGACAATCGATTTCAACCAGTTTTCACTGGAATTTAACAATTTGCTCTCCCGCTGCAGCGCCATGACCGCACAAAAAGGGTTTGATCTGTGCACCGGCATGACTGTGCACACTCGGCAGGGCATCATCCTGATCAAGGCATCCGATGCCCTGAAGCATGGGAATTTTCGTTTCGTCACACTCCTGTCCCCGGAAGGAAACGGCTATTTTATCCAGGTTCAGATCGAAAAGCTCGTCCCCCAGATCCTTTCCGCCTGATCGCCTGCCGCGAAGGATTCTCCCCCGGTTTCTTCCCCTGGCCTCATTCCCCCCTGCAAAATCCGCATTCCGCTCCATATTGCATGCAAGTTTTCGATTTAAATACATATAATCAAAAAAAAGTTTCGCTTGACGTCATGGGGCAGAATTGCTATCAAAACAGATTCAAAATTAGAGGCCTTTTGCCCGATGGGTGAGAAACGTAAGTTCAGCTACAAAGAGAACCGGCCCTGGATGGAAAACATGCAGGTGGTCATGCAGCTGGGGCTCACCATGGCGGGCAGCATTCTGTTCTGTTTTTTTGTCGGGCTCTATCTGGACAAATGGCTGGGTTTCAAGGGGGTGTTCGTCACCCTGTTTATGATCCTGGGAATCATCGGCGGCGGCATTGTGGTGTACCGCCAGATCATGGAAATCTTTGATCAGAACGAAGAAGATAAAAACGACCGTGGATCCGATTAGAGAAACGGAAAAAAAATACTGTTCACTTGCGCTGACCGCCGGCATCGTCATCGGCCTTGCATTCATCCTGTTGTCCATGAAGCCGGTGGGCAAGGGCTTTATCCTGGGCACCCTCTTTTCCGTCATCAATTTCGTCCTGATGGGCGAAACCCTGCCCATGCGGCTCGGCACCTCCAGAAACCGGGCCACGGCAATTTCCGGCATCTCCATCCTGGTGCGGTATGCACTGATCGCCCTGCCCCTGGGAATGGCCATTAAAATGGAAGTATTCAACATGGCTGCCACTGTCTGCGGCCTGTTTATGGTTCAAATTCTGATTCTGTGTGAACAACTGGTGCGCACCTCTTTTTCATCAACCCACAAAAGACCGGATTTTTAACTCAAGCCATGGAAGACTTAGGCGTAATCTATCAATTGATTGTTCCCGTGTCCGGGCATCAGGTCACGTTTAATCTCAATGTCATTGCCATGACCTGGATCATTATCTTTGCCCTGCTGATCTTCGGATATTTAGCCACCCGTAACAGGCGGCTGGTCCCCGGACCGGTGCAGGTCGTCGGAGAACTCTTTGTCAAAACCTTCCATGGCCTCACCGAGGACGCACTGGGCAAGGAAATGGCCAAAACCTATGCGCCGCTGATCACCGCGCTCTTTCTTTTCCTGGTCAGCAGCAACTGGCTGGGCATCTTTCCCCACATGGAGGAGCCCACCCGGGACCTCAACACCCCGCTTTCCCTGGGCATCCTGGGCTTTATCATCGCCCATTACGCCGGCATCCGTAAAAAAGGGTTCAAGGCGTATGCGAAGGCCTACGTCGACCCGATCTTTTTCATGCTCCCCCTGAACCTGATCGGCGAACTGTCCAAGGTGGTATCCATCTCTTTCCGTCTTTTCGGCAATATCATGGGCGGCTCCATCATTATCCTGGTGGTCAGCTATCTGGTCTGGAACCTGGTGCTTCCACCGTTTCTCATGGCTTTTTTCGGATTATTCGTCGGCGCCATACAGGCATTTGTCTTCACGATGCTAACTCTGGTCTATATCTCTGTGCAGGTAAATTGACATGACTTTTGAAACCATCGAATGGATCAAGGCCGCTTCCTTTGTAGGGGCGGGAATTTCGGTCGGATTCGCCGCCATCGGGGCCGCCATCGGCGAAGGGTATACCGCCGGCAAAGCAAATGAAACCTTGTCTTTTCGCCCCAACCTGGTGGGTGAAGTGCTCCGGACCATGCTGGTGGGACAGGCCGTGGCGGAAACCGCCGGTATTTTCGGCCTGGTGATTGCCATGCTGCTGCTGTTTTCACCGATGGAAGGCAAACCGCTCCTGACGGCATGGGCCTATCTGGGGGCGGGTTTTTCCATGGGACTTTCCGCCATCGGATGCGGTGTCGGTGCCGGACTTCCCGCCGGCGGTGCCTGCACAGGCATCGGGCGGCAGCCCAAGGTGGCCAGCCAACTCAATACACTGATGCTGATTGGCGCCGGAGTTGCCCAGTCTACCGCCATTTACGGTTTTCTGATCTCCCTTTTGCTGCTGTACAAATCGGTGCCGCCGGAAATGGCATTGATACCGGCCTGCAGCATGCTGGGGGCCGGACTCTGCATGGGATTCGGCGGCATCGGACCCGGCGTCGGCGAAGGATTTGCCGCGGAAAACGCGGTTCTGGCCGTGGCCCGGAATCCACGGACCCTCGGCCTGATGACCCGGAGCATGCTGGTGGGCCAGGCCGTTTCCGAATCCACCGGTATTTACGCGCTGGTCGTGGCGCTGCTGTTGACATTAAATGTGTAATTGCATAATCACCATCTAAACCACCAATAAAGGAGAAGTATCATCATGGACATCACGGGTGCTGAATTTATCAGGGCAATGGCAATGTTGGGTGCTGGCATCGCAATGGGTCTCGGCGCCATCGGACCGGGTGTGGGTGAAGGGTTTGCCGCCGGCAAGGCATGTGAAGCCATCGGACGCCGTCCCGAAGAAGCCGGTCTGTTGACCCGGACCATGCTCGTCGGTCAGGCGGTTTCCGAATCCACCGGCATCTATTCGCTGGTTATCGCCCTGCTCCTTCTGTTTGTCGTGTAATAATAATAGATAGGAAAAGAAAGGCCGGAGATGGAGATCGTACGCAACGTTGCGCTTATATCCATCAATGAGACGCTGATCATCCAGCTGGTTTCATTTCTGATTTTCCTGTTTCTGATCAACCGGATCATGTTCCGCCCCCTGAAGGAAACCATTGGAGAGCGGGACCGGCATATCCTCGATCTCAACCAGGGGATCCAGACGTCCGAGCAGCAGATCAAGGACCTCAACACCGCACTCCGGGATGAAGAGCGCCAGGCGGTCGATGAGGCCCATCGCCACAAAAACAACCTGGAAGAAGACGGGGATCGGGAAGCCAAAGAGATCATGGAGGTCTCCCGAAAGGAAATACTGGCCCTCAAGAATGAAAAACAGCGCTATATCGACGCGCAGATTTCCCGGGCCCGGCAGACCCTGCAGCAGGAATCGCAAACGCTTGCGGAGCAGATCATGGAAAAAATTCTGGACCGGAGGCTGACGAAATGAAACAAAACATTTTCATCAGGCGGCTGCACCGGTTTTGCGGTATCGCCGTGCTTGCCTGGGGATGCATCGGTCTGACCGTGACGGACGCCCTGGCCGCGGGGCCGGGCTGGCGGCCCCTCTATGACTCCGTCATGCTGTGGATCAATTTCTTCATCCTGGTTTTCGTGCTGGTCAAGTATGGCCGTCAGCCCTTCATGAATTACCTGAAAGGGCAGCAGGAGGAAGTCGCAGATGAACTCACCCGCCTGCAGAAGCAGAAAAATCAGATGGATGCGCAGATCCAGAAAACCCGTCAGGCGATCGAGGAAAGCAGCCAGCGGTTCAAGACGCTGAAAGAACGGATCATCAAGGATGGCGAGCGCAGGAAAAAGCAGATCATTGAAGATGCGAAAATGCAGAGTCAGAATATCATAGAGATTGAAAAACAAAAAGCCGACAACCAGATTATTGCCGCCAAAAACCAGTTTATGGCTGAACTGGTGGATGCGGCGGTTGCAGCGGCCATGAACCGGATGCCCGCCGTGATCCGGAATGAGGACCATCAGCGGCTGACCGAGCAGTTCATGAACGGTCTTGCCGCGATGGGGAAAAAGACCGCCTGATTCGAATTCCCCCGCTGTTTTATTCGCGAAGGCCGGATGCCGCTGCATTCCGGCCTTCGCTTTTTTTTACAACCTGCAAAATCCTGCCACAAAAAATCGATTTGCGGTAAAATGCCGAATCGGGTATGGATATCCTGTTTTTAAAAAAGCCCTTACCCGAAAAATTTAAAAACAGGCATCAATGATTTTTGCAAAGATTGCTTTTCCGGCCCGTCATTGCGGGATGATCCACATCGCCGGATTGAAATGCATCAGAATATACTGAAGGGCAAACCCCCGATTAGCGTAAAGAAAGGAAACACCATGGGTCAACAACCCGACAAGATCATCTGCTCGATGGTCCGATTGAGCAAATACTATGACAAGAAACCGGTGCTCGAAGACATTTCCCTCTCCTATTTTTACGGGGCGAAAATCGGTGTACTGGGATTGAACGGCGCGGGAAAAAGCTCGCTGCTGCGGATCATGGCCGGCCGGGACACGGAATTCAACGGAGAGATGATCCTCGCACCCGGCTACAGCGTCGGTTTTCTGGAGCAGGAACCCAGGCTCGACGAGGCCAAGACCGTCCGGGAAACCGTTGAAGAAGGCCTGCAGGAGATCGTCGATCTGAAAAACGAGTACGACCGCATCAACGAAGCCTTTGCCGAACCCATGTCCGATGCTGAAATGGACAAGCTGATCGAGCGCCAGGGAGAGGTCCAGGAAAAACTGGATGCCGCCGATGCGTGGGATCTCGATTCACGCCTGGAAATGGCCATGGACGCCCTGCGCTGCCCGGAAGGCGATACACCGGTGAAGGTGCTGTCCGGCGGTGAAAAGAGGCGGGTGGCCCTTTGCCGGCTGCTTTTGCAGAAGCCCGACATCCTTCTGCTGGACGAACCCACCAACCACCTGGACGCCGAGACCGTGGCCTGGCTGGAACGGCACCTGCAGCAGTACGAGGGGACCATCATCGCCGTCACCCATGACCGGTATTTTTTAGACAATGTGGCCGGATGGATCCTGGAACTCGACCGGGGCCGGGGAATTCCCTGGAAAGGCAATTATTCCTCCTGGCTGAGCCAGAAACAGGAACGCCTCCGGCGGGAGGAAAAGGCCGAAAGCCACCGTCAGAAAACACTTGGAACGCGAACTGGAGTGGATCAGCATGTCCCCCCGGGCCCGGCAGGCCAAATCCAAGGCCCGCATCAGCGCCTATGAAAAGCTGCTGTCGAAGGAAACCGCGGAGCAGAACCGCAATCTCGAAATCTACATCCCGCCGGGGCCCCGCCTGGGCAAGGTGGTGGTGGAAGCGCAGAATGTGTCCAAGGCATATGGCGACCGGCTGTTGATGGAAAACCTCTCTTTCTCGCTTCCGCCGGGCGGTCTGGTCGGCGTGATCGGCCCCAACGGGGCGGGTAAAACCACCCTGTTTCGCATGATCACCGGACAGGATGCGCCGGACAGCGGAACGCTGCGCATCGGCGACACAGTCCGCCTGGCTTACGTGGACCAGAGCCGGGATAGCCTGGATCCGAACAAATCCATCTGGGAAGCCATTTCCGGCGGCAATGACGTGCTCCAGCTGGGAGATGTGTCGGTCAAATCCCGGGCCTATGTCTCCCGCTTCGCTTTTACCGGGTCCGACCAGCAGAAAAAGGTGGGGATGCTGTCGGGCGGGGAGCGAAACCGGGTTCACCTGGCCTGCATGCTCAAGCAGGGCGCCAATGTCATCCTGCTGGATGAGCCCACCAACGACCTGGACGTCAACACCATGCGGGCACTGGAAGAGGCCCTGGAGAACTTTGGCGGCTGCGCGGTGGTCATCAGCCATGACCGGTGGTTTCTGGACCGGATCGCCACCCATATCCTGGCATTCGAGGGAGAAAGCGCAGTGGTGTGGTTCGAGGGGAACTACTCGGATTACGAAGCCGACCGGAAACGGCGCCTGGGGGCCGAAGCCGAAACCCCCCACCGGATCAAGTACCGGCAGCTCACCCGGGATTAAATCCGGCTTGCAGAGTGCGCGTTTTACCGTTATCCCCGCCCTGCCGGCCGGATCAGCCGGTTTGCGATCTTTTCCAGGTCCGGCTCGGCCATTTCCGGTGCCGGGGAAAGCGGGTAGAGCGACCGGCCGGGCCGGGCCACGAAGGCCGCCCGCATGCCGGCCCACAGCGCGCCGGCCGTATCCCAGCCGTGGGCGGCGATCATCATCGACTGGTCCGGCGCGATTCCCATCCGTTTTGCGGCCCAGTGATATACTTCCCGGTGGGGTTTGTAGATACCGATCTCTTCGACACTGAGCATCTGATCGAAAAAATGGGAAAGCCCGGCGTGATCCAGCTGGCGTTCCATCGCGGCCCGGGCCGAATTGGTCAGTGCGGCCATGGCAAACCCTTCGGATTTCAAAGCAAACAGCGCCGGGGAGACATCCGGATGCGAAGGGGCGGACAAAATTCCCTGGATGGCCTCACTGGCCCGATTCTGCGTCATCGTGATGTCGTTTTGTCGTGCCACCAGCATCAGGGCGGCCGCCCCGATCTGGTCAAAGGGCAGAAATTTTCCCGAAACCGTAACAACCAGTGAATAATGGAGCAGGGTCTCAAACCAGAGTTTCGCCAGTTCGATTTTATCGCCGAGGGCCTTTGCCACCGATTCCCTGACGCCGGACAGATCGGTCAGGG
This sequence comes from uncultured delta proteobacterium, assembly GCA_963826785.1. Lineage (GTDB taxonomy): Bacteria > Desulfobacterota > Desulfobacteria > Desulfobacterales > Desulfosalsimonadaceae > CAWGYD01. The sequence continues at coordinate 147,965 of CAWGYD010000001.1, read as the reverse complement.
TTTCATTGACATCAAAAAACAAAACCCGGGGGCCGTCTGCATCTTTTTTTGCTGTCATGACCGTTCATCCTTTCAATTGCGCTGATCTGAATTATATTTAAATAATATAGCCGTTCTTCAGATGGGGCGGATCCCCCGTTCGAAAAGCGGGCGTGCATAACCGGATATGCACAGATGGAAAATCATCATTATTTTTTGAAATGTGAATCTGTGCGGAGGGTATCGCCTCTGACCTGTTGACACTCCTTCGGCCCATGGAATGAAAAAGACCATGCATCATATGGAAAAATTCAAGCCCGGGGTGCCCCGGGCCGCGCTGCTTCTCATTGCCGGAATCATGTGGATCGGCATCGGGGTCATGCTCGATGCGATCTCCTATACCTGGCTGAAACATCAGACTGCCGCCGGAATCCTGATCGTTTTTGCCATCGGTTTTGCCGGGGCGCTGGCCATCCATCATTTCGGGTTTTTAAAAATCGTGGACCGGAACATCCGCCGGATTCTTCCCATGGAAGGCCCCCGGTGCGTTTTTTCATTCATACCGGCAAAAAGCTACCTGCTGATTGCGATCATGATGGGCATGGGCATTTTCCTTCGCCACTCGGCCATCCCTAAAATCATTCTGGCACCGGTTTATGCGGCCATCGGAACCGCCCTGATCCTCTCCAGCATCCGCTATATCCGGCACCTGGTCAAAGTCCTCAAAAGCGACTGCGCCTGATTTTTTTGCACAAAAATCAAACCGTATGCCGCGTCCTGCGGATCTGGATCAAAGCGCCGGCCTTCTCAGAAAGAATACCCGATGGTAAAACTAAACGCCCCGGAACTTTCCCCGGGCCGGCGGTTGAGTTTATGGCCGTACAGGATGCCGATGGGGCCCACCGGGGTGATATAGCGTAAGCCGCCGCCCACCGAAGACCGGAAACTGCCCGATCCGGCATTTACCAGCGGCCGGCGGATGGCGCCCGTGTCATAAAACGTGACCGGCTGGAGATTCTTCCCGATGTTGTAGCGCAGCTCCACACTTCCCAGTATGGCGGTTTCCCCTCCCACCGGATCGCCTTGTGCATCGGTTCGCAGTTCGTTTTCCCCGAACCCCCGGACATCGGTGGCGCCCCCCAGGTAAAAGAGCTGATCCTGGGGGACGGTGCTGGCGGCATTGGAGGGGCTGATGTAGCCGTACAGCGCATGGAAGGCGAATGTCACCGGTGCAAACGGGGTCAGGTAATACCGGGTATCCAGGCGGTATTTGAGAAAATTGTCCAGTGAATTCTGAAGCCCCCGGGAAATGTCCACGGTGAACTGGGAATTGATGCCTTCGGTGGGCTTGATGAATGAATCGACGCTGTTGTAGATCATGCCCGGCGTGGTGACCACCACGGAGCGGGACTGGTACTGGGAGGCTTCTTCGGGCGGGATGGGTGTGCCGCCGGTCCGGTACTGATCCCTGAGTTCATAGCGGGTGTTCAAGGTGGCCGTGTAATATTTCGAGAACTGCCGGGTCAGGCCGATTCCGGCGCCGGTGGTGGTTGTGCCGAAATTCTGGTTGAATTCCTCCAGCTGTTCCCTGTAGACGACGCCGTTTGCCACGATGCGGGATCCGAAAATGTGCGGGTCGGTGATGCCGAGCTGCCCCAGGTAACCGATCTGGCTCCACTGCAGCTCCGCCCGGATCTCCTGGTTCAAGCCCAGAAAATTGATGGTCCCCACCGCCGTGTCCACGTAAAAATTGCGCCAGGTGTCATACCCGGCGGCAAACTGCGCGTAATACGGCTTTCGTTCATGCACCTGGGCCAGCATGGCCACCGGGGACTCGTTTTCCTCCAGGCCGAAGGTCTCGAACTGCACCGACTCCAGGGCATTGATGTCCCGGATGCTGCGCTGGGAGGAAAGCAGCTCCTTCAAAGAAAAGGGGTCTCCGGCCTCGAGTTCCATCTCCTGCATCAGAACGCTTCTCCGGGTCAGAAAATTGCCGACAAAAGAGGTGCGCCCCATCTCCACGTAAGGTCCGGCATCCACCTGGTAGACAATATCGGCTTTTGTCTGGTCCTTGCTGATGGCGACCTCGGGATTGACGGCTACTCGAGGATACCCTTTCTCCGAAACCCTGGCGGCGAGATTGGTTTTGGTATTTTCCACCACCGAAGGCTGATACGGGGTTCCCGGCTCCTGTTTAATCACATTTTGAACCGCCGCTTCATCCAGCGGCACCTTTCCCTTCACCGTCGAATTGGAAACGATGGTCTGCGGGCCTTCGGCGATCTTGAGGCGCACATCCACCATCATGATACCCGGATCCGTTTTGCACGGGTGATCCTCTATCCGGCTGTTCATGCCGGTGTTTTGAAAACCGTTTTGGCTGTAAAGCGTTTTAATCGCCCGGACGTCCTCCTCCAGGGTGGCGGGGACGTACGCACCGGAAGAAAAAAATCCCGGGGGAGCGGTCAGCATCTGCTTTTTGATCTTGTCACTTGAAAAAAACCGGTTTCCCTCGATAAAGACGCTGTTGACGATGTAGCGGGGACCTTCGGTGATGTTCAGCTTGACTTGCCGGACGGGATGCCCTCCTTCTTCGATCCGCTTGCTCTGTTTTTCGATTTTGGCATCGAGATAGCCGGCTTTCCGGTAACGCTCATTGATGTTGCGGATACTCTTGAGCAGGCCGAAATCGCTCTGGTTTCCCTCCTGGTAAATCACCAGGTCCTTTTTCAGGGTGTAATCCCAGAATGCCTGGTTTCCTTCAAACTCAACCTCATAGAGGGGCCCTTCGCGGATATTGAAGGTAACGGCCGCGGTGCGCGCCTCCCGGTTCCGATCGATGGTGGCGGTGACCTTCGCATCGGCATAATGTTCGCTCCGGTAATAATCGAGAATTTTCTGGGTGTCCTTTTTAACGTCCTCATCCACCAGCCGCGACGGCCCGCCGTACAGAAAGGAGGACTGCCAGGTGGTCAGCCGGGGCTTGATCCAGAACCCGGAAATGGAATCATTGCCCTCAAGCGTGATCGCCTCGATCCGGTAAAAATCGCCCCGGTCGACATCGATCACGATGACGTAATTGCCGGTTTCGGGAACCTGGTCCGAATGGATGGTCACCTTGGGGTTGATGAATCCCTGACTGCGGAAAAGCTTTTCCAAAAACCGGAGCTGATCGGGAAGCACCTCCGGGATATAGGGATCTCCAGCGGCGATGGTCATCACGCTGCGCATCTCGCTTTCAAGAATCGGGAACCCGCCGGTAATGAGGATGTTTTCAATCCGCGCAAAGGGAACCAGATTAAACACCAGGGTTACCGGCGGGCGTGCCCAATCCGGATCGGGGACATCGATTTTTTTAAACAGCTTGGAATTTCTCAGCGCCTGGATGGACTGGCTGAAGTCCTTGTCCGAAAAGGGTTTTCCTTCTTCCAGGAAAATCAGGCTCCGGGCGATCGCCTCCCAGTCCTTGCCATACCCCGGCGGGTTCATGATGTGAACCTTAATATTCGATACGACGGGATGGGGCGGGGTCTGGGCGAAAAGAATTCTGCCGGGCACCACAGTGAACAGCAGCACCCCTAAAATCCATCCGAACCGCCCGTATACCTTCAGCCGCATATCCACTCCTTTACCTGAATTGGACCTTGTAGCGCAGTTCGCCCCCGAAGGTCCCGCTGGTATCCTGGTAGGCGTCCACCGACAGGTCTTCCAAAAGCTTGTAGATGGCGGTATTCTGCTGGACGATCTGGCCGCTCCTGCGTCCCACCCCGTACTGCACGGACAACCGCCGGGAAAGTTCCTTGCCCACGGTGACCATGACCGTCCCGGAAGGGGCTGCCGCGCTTTCCGGACCACCGGCGGCCTGCCCGGCCGCAAGGGCTCCCGGTCCGGTTTCCTGGCCCGGGGCGGTGGTCCCGGGAGTCGCCCCGGGAACCATGCCGGTCTGGGTGCCGGGGCCCGTTTCCGCCCCGCTTTCCGGTGTGATTCCCGTTGCCCCGCCACCCTGTTCGGTGTTGTATTTGATCTGGACATCCAGGCCGGTGGTCGACTGGATGTCTTTGGCGACTTTCCCGGCCAGGACCTGGGCCAGCATCTGCTCGGGGGCCTGGGCCGCACCCGCCCCCCCGCCCTGGTTGAGTTCGGCGGTGGTTTTTCCCAGAAGGAGCAGGGAAAGGATATCGGCATCCGATTCCTGCGGGTTTGAGCGGAGTTCGAATTTCAGGTTTTCGGGCGTCCCCGTTATGGAAAGGATGATGGTCCACTGGCGCACCTGTGATCGGGCTTCGATATCGATGGTCGGCTCGATCCGGTAGGGATTGATGAAATCGACCACGCCCTTCTGGACGTCGAACTGGGTGTTCCGATAGGTGATGGTCCCCTGGGAAACTTCCGCACGGCCGGTCAGGTCCGGCTGGCTGAGGGTCCCTTTAAAGCGCAGTTCGGGCTTGACCTGGAGCAGGGCCAGGTTGTTGTTCACCACCAGCGGATTGCGATAGGTGATGGCCACATCGAAATGCAGATTTTTCGCAAACGGGGCGTTGATGGACGGCATCTGAGACGGGGGCGAGACTTCCCGTGTGCGCTGGCCGATTTCACCCACTTTCTGGATGACATTTAAATTGATATCCTTGTAGTAGAGTCCGTCCAGCACGGTGACCGTCCCCGACATCGTCGAATCGGCCGGTGTTCCCTGCAGGGTCAGGTCGGCATCGATTTCCAGATTGAGCATGTCCGGAATTTGTATGGGGAGCGTGTGGGCGGTCAGTGTAATGTCGGCCCGCTCCGGCTGCAGATTTTTAAGATCGATCCCGCCGTCCATGCTGAACGTTCCCGTATCCAGCCCACCGGTGATGTTTTGAAGGTTCACCGCGTCTTGGGTGATCCGTATCCGGCCGGTCAGGTCGTGGAGTTTCTGGTTGAGCATGGGCATCGTCATTCCCACCGTTTCAAAATTGATTTCCCCATCGATGCTCGGATCGTTTACCGTTCCGGCAACACCGGCTCGCATGGCAATATTGCCGGCCGTGTTTTGAATGCCCGGCGCAAAAGCCGTCACCACCTTCATGGGGATGTTCCCGTCCAGGCGGATATCGATGTTTCCTGATATGCTTCCGCTGCCGCCCACATCGATGTATCCGTCCCGAAGAAGGGTGATGCGGTTTTCTGCGATGAAATATTGCCCGTTTTCAAAATCGGCCTTCACGTCTGCGGCATGAACCAGTTGATGTTGATTCTGCTCAATGGTCAGACCGGCGATTTCCAGGTGCGCCCGGGCACTTTTATAATCGGATGCATTTCCCGAGGCCGACATGCTGCCGGTGATCTGACCGGAAAGCCCCTGCATGCCGGCAAGCTCAAAGTACAGATCCAGATCGGTTTCGGAAAACTTCGCATTCATGGAAAAATCGCGGGTGTTCAGGTTGTATTGCGCATTGAGCGGAAACCCCAGGTTTCCGTTGATTTGGGCTCTCTGTTCTTGCACGGCCATCTTCACATCGAGCGCAGGGAGCGTTTTGCCGTTTGCGCTCAGGCCGGACACCCGGACCGAGCCCGTCAACTCCGGTTTGGCCAGGCTGCCGTCGCCGGAAAGATCAAGCTTGATTTCTCCGCCGGTCAATCCGGTTTTCTGAAGCGCGCCGATGCTGGACAGGGCGATGCCGTCGGAGGCGATTTGAAGGTTATAGGCTTTTTGCATCGACACCCAGCCGCTTGCCCGGACCTGTGATCCGGCAGCGATCGTGATGACGGCCGGTTTAAGATAAATCCGCCCGTCTTCCAGGCGCGAATCCATTTCGATGCCCTCGATCTTCTGAACCCCCAGATCGAGGCCGCTGCCTTTCAGGGAAATTTCACCCCGGGGGGATTTTAAAGTGCCGTCGATGGCCGCCTCGATGGATATCTCTCCGGAAAGCGATGGGTCAAAATCAGACAACCGGATGGGCTGTCCGGTCAGTTTCAGATCGACGGGGGGGGAATCCAGCAGGGTCAGGGTGTTTTGCGCAAACAGGTCGGCTGTACCGGTCAGGGTCAGTTTCGATTTCCCGTTTTGAATGGTCAGGGTTTGTACCCGGACCCTGCCGCCGGACAGGGTGGCATCGGCCGTGAGGTTTCCGATGGACTGGTTTTTTGCGGCCAGATTTTGCCCGTCGATGGCAAGGTTTGCGGAGATATCGCGCAGACGGCCCTCAACGCTTCCGGAGACCGCCAGCCTGCCGGACATAAGGTCCGAAAAATCTCCGGCATAGATCACCGTATTGCCAAACTTCAGGTTGATTCCGGGATTTTCAGCCATGGACAGGCTCCCGGGTTTCAGGATATCAATGGTCCCGGTGATGTTTACGCGGGATTTTTGGTTTTGCAGCGAAACCTGCCGGAATGCCAGAATCCCCTTGTCCAGCGACATCTTGGACTCCAGGGTACCGATGCGCATATCCTGATAGGCAAGCCCGGAACCGGAAAGCGACAGCTCCGCCATGGGAGACATGATGCTGTCGGCCAGGTGGATGCGGCCGTTTATGGTTCCGGATGCGGGAAGACCGGAAATGAAGCGGCCGGGTTGTACATCCTTGAAGGTGGTGGTCAGATTTGCGGGAAGATTTGAATTGAAATGGGAAAACCCGCCGTCAAACAGGTCGATACGCCCTTCGGCCCGGATCTTTGATCCCTTGTTGTCGATTTTGAGTTCTTTGACGACCAGCCTGCCGGATTTTTCCAGCATGGCTTCCATTGAAAGGTCACCGATGGCGATTGACCGGTATCTGCCATCCTGCATTTTGAGCACTGCATTGACCACCGGCTGCATCACCGGGCCGGCAATCTTTGCGCTCAGGCGGGCCGGCCCGGACTGCACCGGCAGATCGAGAGGGCCGGCCAGGGGAGCCAGGGTCGGGGTGTCAAGATCGGCGGATATGTCCATGGTGTTGCCGTAGATATGGTAATCGCCGGTCACATCGAGTTGTGCCCCCCCGGTTTTCAATGACAGCGGATGGACATTGATGTTTCCGCCATCCATATGCGCCTCTCCGGAAAGGGCCACGGGCACCGGGGGGATGGCATTTGAAACGGAAAACCTCCGGCTGGAAAGATCGAGCTTCGCATCGGCCTTCAGGGTTTTGGGCCTCACCCCGGTTCCGGAAAGCCCAATGGTTCCGTTGACGTGTCCGGCCAGCAGGCCGCTGGTCCAGGGAAGTTTGGAAAGGGCCAGGTCCGCGGTCTGAACGCTCAAATCATAGGAAAGCGCGTTTACATCAAAATTTCCCCCGAACAGCCCCCCCTTCCCGAAGGCATCCGCCAGGTGGATGACCCCTTCACCGGTCAGGCTTCCCGGCGCCGCATCGATGGCCAGTTTTTGTATCCGCAGCCGCTGATCCTTCAATTGTGCGGCCAGATCGATGGCATTGACGCTGATCCCGGGAAGGGCGCCGCCCCCGTAGGCGGCATCGAGGGTGATGGCGGGGTTGTCCATCCGGCCGGAAACACCGGCTTTGATTTCAATGGGTCCGGACATGGGCATGGTAAGCGCAAACATTTTTCGGACAAACGACAGGTTGCCTTCAAGGCTTAGGTTTAGATCCACATCCGGCCGGTCAAAGAGGTCGGCGATTGATCCGGTCAGGGCGATATGCGGCCCGGTGGTGATGATGCGTGCCTTGAGCGGGTTTAGATCCCCGTTTTCAAGGGCGCCATGCACAAATATCTCTTCAACGGCCGTGTTGATCCCGCCCATGTCGATTTTTCCACTGCCCGCCGAAAGATCCAGGCGTCCCGACCTGCCGGCCAGGTCCGCCTCATCCAGGGTAATGGCGATGTTTCTGAGCATGACCGACCCGGGAGGCGACTTGGGCGATGAAGGCGCCCTCTCGTATTGCAGCATCCCGTCGATGACCTGGAGATGATCGATCCGGATGCCGAAAGGAAAAGGGGTCTTCGGAGGCGGCGGCTGCCCCGGGGGGAGCGGCGCTGAAAAGGCTTTGGAGAGATTGAGGGTTCCATTTTTGTCGGTTGCCAGGTAGAGCCGGGGCTTTAAAAACTGGGCGTTTTCGAGCACTATCGTTCCGTGCAGCAGTCCGGCAAGTCCGATATTGACCGTCATGGCATCGGCGGTGATGATCTTTTGTCCGTCCGGACCGTAGATCACGGCATCCTTCAGATGAATCCGCCCCTGGAAAAGGGAGATGTCCGCCGCATCCCAGGCGACCCTTCCGGGAATGGCTCCGTTGAGCTTCTCCCGGATCAGGTTCCCGGCCTGGGGCGTTCTCAGGTAGAGGTCGACCCCGATGATCACAAAGGCGATCAGCAGAAGAAGAACGCCTGCCCCTATGCCTAAAATCTTTAATATTTTCCTGGCCATGCCTACCCGAATCAACTCACCTTTTTCCTGAGCTTTTCAATCAGCTCATCCGGTGAGCTGTTCGCCAGAATATCACGGAACTGCGCCCGGTAGTTGCTCACCAGGCTGACCCCCTCGATGACGACGTCGTACACCAGCCATTTCCCGTTCTCTTGTGTCAGCCGGTAGTCGATGGAGATATTGCCGCCCTGTCTCACCACCGTGGTCGGCACCACCACCGTTGTGGGGGAAAGCGGTCTTTCTTTTCCGATATCGATTTTCTCGTTGCTGTATTCAAGGATCCGGTCCCCATAGGCCTTCTCCAAAAGCTTCTGATACAGGGACACGAAGGTTTTCTGCTGCTCGGGGGTAAAACGGCGCCAATTAGCGCCTAAAGACCGCTTCGAAAGCTCTTCGTAGTCAAAAAAGGTTTTGGAAATGTCTTTGATTTTTTCAAGCTTGGCCTGGGGTTTCCCCTCAAGCGCCGGATCGTTCAAGACTCGGACCACTTCGTCCACATGAGTTTTCACCATCGCCCGCGGCCCCTCGGCCGCGACTGCAAAAGCGGCTGGCCAGAGCAGAAGAATGCACAGTATCATCATCCGTTTCATTTTGCCTCCTTGTATGCATGTCACTTTATGCCTTCGTTTGAACCGGACGGACCGGATATGTTGCCGAATGCAAATTTGCCGATCAGGTCCTCGATATCGATGGGAGCAGATGTCTGGGGAATCCATCCGCCGGGCCGGAGCAATTCTCCGGCCCCACCGGGGTCGATGCTCACGTACCGGTCCCCGATCAGACCCGCGGTTTTGATGGCGGCATTTGCATCATCATAGACTTTCAATCCCTTTCGGACATTTAGTTCGACCACGGCCATCGCCCGTTCCTGGTCGATGGAAAGGCTGCCCACAGTTCCCACCTCGATGCCGTAAATATCAATGGGGCTGCCCGCTCTGAGTCCGGAAGCCGAAGTAAAACGCGCATAGAGCGGATAGCTGGGCGACCCGAAATACTGCACTTTTCCGAAAACGGTGGTCAGGTAGCCGATGCAGGCGATTCCGATCACGACGAAAATTCCCACCCATATGTCCAGTGTGCTTCTTTTCATGATATATCTCCCCCGCCGGCGTCATAATGGGCGATCGGCTGCCGGACCGCCCCGGCTTTTTTCAAAATCTGCTCCAGTTCAGCGCCAGGCGTTATGTCCGAAATGCCGGCGGAAATCATGATGTCGGGCACCGCAGCACCCGTTTCCGCCTTGAAATGGTGCGCCGCCCCGGGCAGGGTTTGCGCTTCCAGAACATTTCCGAATTCCGCGACGATTTTCCGTGCTTCCTCAATATCGATATGGGGAATCAAGGTGACCATCCGCCCCGTATCCTGCCTCACCGTCATACCGCCGACTTCTTTCATGTAGTTGCCCATAAACGCCTCGATCGACTTTATTCCTGCCATTGTCGCCGCCTGTCGAAAACCGCCCGGAACATCATAATCGATGCCGTATGCGACCGCCACGCCGGTTGGGTCCGCCGGCCGGGGGCCGAATATCGTGGCATATCGGGATTTGAACATCTGCCTGTAGCGGCTCCGGGTCACTTCGTTCTCCAATTCCGAAAGACTTTGCAGCAGTTCGATGATCATCGGATGTTCAAGCCGGATGGCCTCCTCATAAGTCCCCTGGAAAATGATCTTTTTCTCCCAGAGCATCAGGATCCGGTCTGAGATGAAAAAAATGTCCGGGATGTCATGGCTGATCAGGATGGCGGTGAACCCGAACCGTTTTTTGGAATCGGCGATCATGCTCAGGATGCTGTTCCGGCGCACCAGGTCCTGTCCGGTGGTGGGTTCGTCGAACAGCACCACTTTCGGATCCGTCACCAGCGCCCGCGCCAGGGCCACCCTTTTTTGCATTCCGGCTGAAAGCTCGGCGGGATACTTGTTGACCGCGGGGCCGAGTTCGGTCTGCTCGATGCGCGCCATGACCTTTTCCCTGATCCGGCTTGATTTGAGCCGCGTGGTCTGCCGCAATGGCAGGGCCACGTTTTCGAATATGGTCATGGAATCGAAAAGGGCGTTGTCCTGGAACATATAGCTGATGCATCGTTTATACTGATGCCATTTGCCGGTCTTTTTCATCACCCTCACCGGTATCCCTTCCATCAGGATGTCCCCCTCATCCGGGTGCATCAGTCCGACACAGTGCTTGAGCAGCACGCTTTTTCCGGTTCCGCTTTTACCGATGATCGTGGTGATCTGGTTCTCATACATCGATGCATCCACGCCATCGAGGACGACGACCCCGTCGAAGCGTTTCGTGACGTTGCGGAATTCGATGAGCGGGGTTTCCACGCCGGCCTTGCCTCCTACATGAGAAACGATGTGACCACGTAATCCGACACGAGGATCATGACGCATGACAGCACCACCGCCCAGGTGGTCGAGACGCTCACGCTTCTGGAACCATGACTTTCCCTGTGCAGGTGCGTAAAATATCCCTGGTAGCAGCAGATGCTCGATACGATGAGGGCAAAAACGATTGCCTTGATGAATCCGCCCTTTATATCGATGAGTTCCACCACTGAACGGGCGCGATAAAAATAGGCCCCCTGGTTGCCCCCCAGGAGAAGCACAGACGTGATCCACCCCCCCATGATGCCCACCAGGTCGAAAAAGGTGGTCAGGATGGGAAAGCTGATCAGGGATGCCGCCATCCGCGGGCTGACCAGGTATCTCACCGGGTCGATCTCCATGGTGAACAGGGCGTCGATCTGTTCCGAGATGCGCTGGATGCCGATTTCGGCCGCCATGGCGGAACCCGCCCGGGCGGTGATCATGATCGCGGTCAAAACAGGCCCCAGCTCCCGGATGATGGAAAGCGAGATGGCTGCCCCGATCCCGCTTTCCGCGCCGAATTTGATCAGGGTGTAATGGAGCTGGAGCCCGAACACCATGCCGGTGAACAGGCCCACCACCACAACGATTCCCGTGGATGCGGCCCCGATGTGATAGACCTGCTCGAGTATCCGGAACGGCTGTTTCGGAAGAAACATGCAGATGAATGCATGACAGAAGAAAAGGGCAGACCTCCCCAGGCGGCGGAGCCCATCGACGGCAATCATTCCGATCAGCCGCAGTATGTTCAACGGGTTGGATCTGCTTATCTGCGCCACCGGTTTTGCCCTCTTTAACCAAGGAGTTAAAATACATGTAAAATATGGCCTCCGCGGGTGGAGATGTCAAAACCGGGGTCAGAGGAGATGGGCCCACCTCATTGTTTTCTTGTAAAATCATCTTCTCCGTCCTATAGTTTTGCGCACACGGCAATCTACTCTCTTCCATGGCATTTTAAAAATGATCGACGGCTACCTCAAACTGGTCCTGAAACGGCCCCTTCTGCCCATCATCGCCCTGGCCCTGATCACCGTTTTGCTGGGACTGGGAATCCTTCGCATTCAGTTCGACAGTTCCATCGAATCCTTCATGCCCCGGCAGGATCCCGAGTTCATCGAATATTCGGCCACCAAAGCCTATTACGGGGACAATGACCGGTTCATCCTCATGGGCGTCACCGGTGATCCCCTGTGGAGTCCAAAGACCTTTGCGGACATCGATGCGTTTATCCGGGATATCGAAGCGTACAAGGATTTTCGAAAGGATTATCAGGAACAGCGCGTGGCCCGGTTTCATCAGGTCACCCAAAACCCGACCTCGTTTGCGGCCATCGCACAAGAATTTTCAAATGATCCGGAATTTACCCGGTTTCTGAAGCGAAAGACGCCGGATAACATCCAAAATAAGCCGCTGCTTTCGGACCATGACATCCGGCGCCTCGATCAGGCCATTGCAGCGGATACGGAGCTGAAAAAGTGCGGCATCATCGACCGGATCATCTCCCCGTTTACCATCGGGGACATCACCGGCACCGAGGACACACTGGAAATCCGTGACCTGATGGAAACGGATGGAAACGGCCGGCGCATCCTTCCGCAGACCGAAGATGAAATCCGCGCCTTCAAGCAGCGCCTGACCAAAAACCCTGCATTCAAACAGGGCATCTACTCCGTAGACCCCGACACCGGCCAGATTACCGATTTTGCGGTGATCGTCAAATTTGTCGGCACCCAGGACCAGGAAGCCATTGTCAGCGAACTCATGGATATCGTCGCGGCGCACAAACACCTGAATATCCGGATTTCCGGCGTCCCCTATGTCAACAAACAGTTTAACGACTACATCAAAATGGATATCAGCAGGAGCATCCCGCTGGTCCTGCTGGTGATGACCATCGTATTCTACTTGAACTTCAGATCCGTCAGGGGGGTGCTGCTGCCGCTGTGCACCCTGGGAATGGCTGAAATCTGGACCATCGGGCTCATGGGCCACCTGGGGTACAAGATCACCTCCGTGGGCGGCACCATGCCGCCTCTGCTGATCGCGGTGGGCAGTTCATATGCCATCCACATTCTAAACCAGTACTACACCGAGTTTGACCGGATATCTGCGACCACCAAGAAGAAGGGCATTGCCGCGGCCATGTCCCACATCTCCATCACCGTGTTTTTGGCCGGATTCACCACGGTCTGCTCCTTTATGACCCTGGTGACCAACCGGGTATCGGCGATCCAGCAATGGGCCGTATTTTCCGCCATCGGCATCTCCTTTGCCGTTCTCATCGCCATCACCCTGATTCCGGCGGCCCTGGCCCTGCTCCCCCACACCTATCCCGCAGCCCTGACCCGAAAGCAGCAAAAATCAAAGGCCACCTTTGTGGAATGGCTCCTGCCGTATATCGTTTCAGCAGTGACCCGCCATCCCAAAAAGGTCTATGCGGTGGCCGCTGTGGTAGTGGTCTTCTCCATTGCGGGAACGCTGCGGCTTAAGGTGGACACCGAATTTCTGCATTACTTCAAGGCGGATGACCCCGCCCGGCTCAACGTGATCGAGACCGGTGAAAAATTCGGCGGCGGATGGGGATTTTCCGTAATCCTCGACTCCGGGGCGCCCGGCGGCGCCAAAACCCCCGAATTCCTCAACACCGTCGAAGAGGTCCGCAAATGGCTGACGGCGGAAGGAAACGAGGATCTCAATGTCGGCCGGACCGATGCATTCCCCGATTTCATCAAGCGGATGCACATGGCCATGAACAATGACGATCCCGCCTATTTCCGGGTGCCGGAAAACCGGATGGATATCATCGACTACCTTGAAATCTTTTCAGGAGAAGATGAAAATTCAGATGGCCGGGTGGACGATTTTGAACCCTATGTGGATCATGACTTTCAAAAAAACAACATCCTGGTCCGGCTGTCCCGGAAATCCGCCCTGCGGGTGGGCACTACGGAAATCAAGCATCTCATCGACAAGATCGAAAAGCACCTCGAACAGACGCTGCCGGGCCCGTATTCATTTGCCGTGACCGGTTATCCGCTGATCAATGTTCAGCTGTCCCACTACGTGGTGATGGGACAGATGGAAAATCTGGCCCTTTCCCTGCTGATGGTGGCGGCCGTGATCATTTTCCTGTTCCGCAAATTTTCCGCCGGTCCGCTGGCCCTCATCGATATGACCGTGACCATCCTGATCAATTTCGGCATCATGGGATGGTTCGGCATCGACCTGGACATGGTCACCTCCATCATCGCCTCCATCACCGTGGGGATCGGCATCGACGATACCATCCATTTTCTCAATACCTATCGGCTTCACCAGTCCCGGGGCGAAGGGATTTCAGAAAGCATCGAAAAGACCATCCTGGTCGCCGGAAAGGCCATCGTGTTCACCTCCATGGCGCTGATCTTCGGGTTCATCGCGCAGGCCACCTCCAAGTTCATGCCGGTGGTGCTGTTCAGCTTCCTGATTGCCTTTACCATGCTCAACACCACCATCGGCTCGATCCTGCTCGTCCCCTCGGCCATCCGCCTGACCAATTTCAGGCTGGACACCCCCGCCCGGCGAAAACGGGTCACTGTGCCCGCTGAAATATAGGAGAATAAACCGATGTTGAAAAAGATCATGATCGCGCTGGATTCATCCACCCACGCCAGGCATGCCGTTCAATATGCCATTGAAATGGCAAGGGTGATCCATGAAATCGAATTCATGCTCTACCACGTCCAGCCGATGATTTCTTTGTACCTGCTGGAGGAAGCCAGAAAGCAGGCAAAAGCCCAGGCGGAACTCCAGAAGGTCTGTGACCGGAACCAGGCCGCAGCCCTTCAAATGATGAAGACCGCAAGGGAGTCCATGATCAAGGGCGGAATCGATGCGAAACGCATCGAGATCAAAACCGTTCCCCGGCAGACCGGCCTTGCGGACGATCTCCTGAAGGCGGCCGAAGCCGGTTCATACGATGCCATCCTCCTCGGCCGGCGGGGCCTGTCTTCTCTGCAGGAGATGTTCATGGGAAGCGTCACCTCGAATCTGCTGACCGCCTCCCGGGTGATTCCCGTCTGGGTGGTGGACGGCAGGGCCACATCCCAAAAGGTCATGGTGGCGGTGGACGGCTCCCCGACTTCTCTTCGCATGGTGGATCACGTCGCTTTTATTTTTCGTGACAACCCTTTGATTCATCTCGATTTCTTCCATGCCCGGCCGACACTCAAAGAATTCTGCGAAGTGGATTTCGACCGGGATGAAAGCGTTCTGGAAGCGGCCATACGGGCCGGGGATGAAAAATGCATCGCAGATTTCAGCACGCAGGCGCTCAGCCTGCTGAACAAGTCGGGGATCGACCGGGAGCGGATTCATTTCAAGTCGGTTACCGTGCGCCTGTTTACCGGCAAATCGATCATTCAGGAAATGAAAAAAGGCGCGTATGGCACCGTTGTCATCGGTAAGATGGGCGCCGGAAAAAGCGCCCATCTCGGCGGGATCGCCAGTTACGTGATCCAGAAAATATCTGATGCGGCGGTCTGGGTGGTCCCCTGAAGATTTGGGAATGCGGATCGCCTTGAAAAATCCTCCCGGCATCCTTTATTCAGAGCAGACCCGATCAGCTTGCACGGAGCAAATATGAAGACCATCAAGGGCCATCGCCTCATCGATCACCTGTTTGAGCAGTGGCACGATGATTTGAAAAATGATTTTACGGCTTATAAGAATCACGCCTGCCGGGTATTCAACATCGCCGTCGCATATGCCCGCGCAGATGCCACCGAAATCGAAAAACTCGCCGTGGCCGCCGCTTTTCACGATATCGGCATCTGGACCGATCAGACCTTCGACTATCTTAACCCTTCTGTAAACCGGGCCAGTGCATTTCTGGATCGCTCCCACCGGGGGTTCTGGAAAGACGAAATCCGGTGCATGATTCTGCACCACCACAAACTGACCCCGTACCGGGGACGCCGACCCAAACTGGTGGAGGCCTTCCGCCGTGCGGATTGGCTGGATGTCTGCCTGTTTCAATTTCCTTCCCGGTTTCCGCCTTCGTACTTCAAGAACCTGCTTTGCACTTTTCCCCGGGCCGGGTTTCACCGGCGCCTGACCGAACTGGCGCTTTCGTGGGCAATGCATGACCCGTTCCGGCCGCTGCCCATGATCAGACTATAGAAACCGCTTTTCGCGCATGCCGCCTGGCCCCGTATTCCATCGTCTCCGCAGCCTCCAAAACGGGGGCCCGTTGCCGCTTTTCCCTGCAGCGGGGCCAGATATCTTTCGAAAAATTGAAAGCAGCCGATTTGCAATCGCGCGGCTGATGATTATCGTATTATCCTCTTTTACAGACTGCATGCGCTTTTAAACGCACAGGGCGCAAAACGATGATGTCGAACAATTCCGGCTATATGATTGACAAAGTCATTTTCAGCTGATAAAATGTATTAATTCGTGATGAACACGAAAAGCGTTTGACGGGAGAATTCCGCCAAATGCAAAATAAGCAGACATGTCGATTTTCCACAACACTTTCACGAAGAAAGGAGAAGCTGCCATGAAAATTAAAAAAGTCAAAAAAGCACCCACCGGTCTTTGCAAGTGTAAACGTTCCTGCTGATCAGAATCAATCAATTCCCCGCAGCCCGTCATGCATTCCGCATGCGGGCTGCGTATTTTGACGGAATCAAAGTTATTTCATGCCCAAAACAGATTATATCGATTACCTCTGCCGCCCCTTCTGCACCTATTTCAAAGCCGGAGAGAAAGAGGAAATGACCTGCCGGGGGGCGCTGGTGGCCCAGGCTCTCATGGAAAGATACCAAATCCGGCAAGAGACGGTGGCGCATCTGCCCAAGACCGTCGACACCTGGGAAGGGCATCGGGGTCTGCTGGATGAACAGGTGTGCGCCCTTTGCGATTTCAAGGAAAAAGACTGCGATTTTCAATCCGAACTCCCGGAAACGGAAAATCCGGAACCCTGCGGGGGCTACATCGCCGTTTATCTGCTCCTTAAACACGGCCTCTTGGACAAGCAGATGCTGGAAGATTCAAAATGATCCCAGCTGACTGGCGCCGCTCCTACCTGCGGCTGTCTTCCGATGCCTCCCTCAAAGTCCTGGAGACGCCTTTTATCTACCATATCGGGCGCGACGAACTCTATGAGATCGATTCATCCGCACTCGATTTCCTGTTGCGCTGCACCGGCGGGCGCACGGGGGAAGAACTCACGGATGACGATGAATTCGTCCGTTACGCACTGTCCGAAGGGATTTTAGAAGCGCTGAATGCCCCCGAACCCATCAACATAACGGCCGCACGGAGTCCGATTCCATCGCTTCGGTACCTGGAGCTTCACCTGCTGCACCAGTGCAATCTCAAATGCCGGCACTGCTACCTGGGGCCGGCCCGGCCCGCGATGCTGCCCATCGATGACGCATTGCGCATCACGGGGCAATTTGCCGAGATGGGCGGGCTGCGGCTGCTCATCTCCGGCGGCGAACCCCTGCTCCATCCGGACCTGCAATTTTTTTTGGAAGAAACCCGGAACCTGGGCATCCGCCGGGTGCTGTTCACCAACGGGACCCGGGTCACCGCAGAAAACGCTAAATGGCTGCAAAACGCCGATGAAATTCAGTTCAGCCTGGACGGATGGACCCGGGGGCATGAGGCATTGCGGGGAGCCGGGACCTTTGAACGAACGGTAAACGGTATCCGCATCGCCCGTAAAGCAGGCATCCCGGTTTCCATATCCACCATGATCCACCGGGACAACCTGGATGAATTTGATCCCATGCAGGCATTCATCGAAGAGGTGGGGGCTGTGGAATGGGGCATCGATGTGCTGTCGGTCACCGGTTCACTCGAGTCTAACCGGGACCTGACCGTCCCCTATGACCGGGCCGCCGGCCTGTTCCCATATGCCTTCGGCGGCGGCTATCACGGATCATCGGGGGGGTATGCCTGCGGCCGCCACCTGATGACCGTCCTTCCCGACGGCAATGCCGTCAAATGCGGTTTTTACCGCGATGAACCCCTGGGGGATGCCCGGGCCCGACTGGCCGACTGCTGGAACCGCCTGGAACATGTCCCCCTGGATCGCCTGGAATGCCGCAATTGTCCGGTTTTAGACGAATGCCGGGGCGGGTGCCGTTTCAGAGCCCAGTCGCCCCTGGGCGTAGACCCGGTCATGTGCGCGGTTTATGGGATGAACAGTCACTTGAAATCGCCTGATTGACATTTGCGATCGAGCCTTGGCCATGATGCGTCTTCACGCTTATTTTTCCGTAAGGTCAGTCGAATGACGCTATCCTATATCCAGTTCTATCCCACCCTTCGGTGCAACCTTACCTGCGATTTCTGCTTCAACCGGCATCTTTTTCCGTATGCCGGATGTAAAAACCGATGCGTTTGCCCGGATGGCATCTTCTCTCAAATCGGCCGGTGTCGGCCATATCGATCTTCTGGGCGGAGAGCCCACCCTGCACCCGGACATCGAAAAACTGGTGGACACGATTTACACCGGCGGCATGCGCACCACCGTCAGTTCAAACGGCTCCCGGGTGGACCGCCTGAGGGCGCTTTCCGACGCCTATCCCGCATCATCTGTAACCATCGGCATCTCCGTCAACGACACGCCAATCAGCCGGGCGCTAAACGATTATATTCTCGATCAGCGGCCCATCCTGAAAAGCGTCTTCTATCCGGACGCGCCCATACCGCCTGCGGCGGCCCCCTACATCGGCATGGACAGAATCACCTGGTACCTGATTTACCGGGATCTGGCCGACAGGTCCGACATTGCGGACCGTGTGGCGTTTCCCATTTTTTTTCACCACATGATGCAGTTAAAAAAAAACAGAAATGGAATTGACGGCGTGTTCTGCTCCGGGTTCATCCCGGATGTGCAAACCTGCCCTTCCCTGGCATCCAGGCGCTGCCCGGCCGGCACCACCAAATTATCCGTCCTGCCCAACGGCGATGTATATCCATGCTACCTGTTCTTCCGGTACCCGGCATTTCGGCTGGGCAACCTGCTGACCGATAATTTCGATCACATCCGGCGGCACCCGGCCCTCGGGTTTTTCCAATCCTTTGAGAAAAACCGGTGCCCGGATCACGACCTGCAGCCTGCACGCGCACTGCCATGGCGGATGCCCGGCCATGAGCTATCAGTTTTACGGGGACCTTGCTGCACCGGATCCCCGATGCATCGCGCCTTGAACGTAAAAGAGACAGCCAACTCAAAAGCAAACCGCCCACAGGAGAGCTGAACATGAAAAAAGTCGATCTGAAAAGCCGGGCCCTGGCTGAAAAAGAAGGCGAGTCCGTTTTCGGCCTTCAGGACACCGGCAGCCATGCCTGCTACATGATTTACGGATATCTTAAACCCGGCGAGAAACAGCGCCTGGTCAAACCCGGCAAAGGGCACGAGGAAATGGTGATGGCCGCAAAGGGGATCCTTCATCTCACCGGTGAATTCACGGGCACCCTGCACGAAGGAGAAGTTTTTCATATTGTCGGGGAGCAAAGTGTTTTCGTGGAAAACCCCTCGTCTCATGAAGCGGTTTACATCATTGCCGGCGGGCACTCGGAGGGTGTCCATCACCATTAATCCCTTTTTGATGCGCAGGCGGAAACAATGAGCGACAGACCCGCCGCCCGGTTAACCGCACCCTGGCGGCGCAAACTGCACGAAATCATTTTCGAGGCCGACACGCCGGCGGGCAAGGCGTTTGACGTCATCCTGATTGCCAGTATCGTCATCAGCGTGGCCACCATCATCTTCGACAGCGTCGGCGGCATTCACCGGTCCTACGGCCGCATCCTCTATGGGATTGAATGGTTTTTCACCCTCCTGTTCACCGTGGAATACGCGCTCCGGCTGATCAGCGTGTCGCGGCCCCTTTCCTATGCAATTTCCTTTTTCGGGATCGTCGACCTGCTGGCCGTCATCCCCACCTACATCAGTATCGCCATCCCCGGCAGCCAGACCCTGCTCACCATCCGTATTCTCCGCCTCCTGCGCATCTTCAGGGTTTTCAAACTTTCGGCTTACCTGGGGGAAGCACACGTCCTCACCAGTGCGCTCAAAGCCAGCCGCCGCAAGATCAGCGTGTTTCTGTTTGCCGTATTCACCATCACCATCCTCATCGGATCGGTCATGTACGTCATCGAAGGCGAAACCCACGGATTTACCGATATCCCCACCAGCATTTACTGGTCCATTGTCACGCTCACCACCGTCGGGTACGGAGACCTGTCCCCCCAGACCCCCCTGGGAAAAACCCTGGCCTGCGTGGTCATGGTTCTGGGGTATGGCATCATCGCGGTGCCCACCGGGATCGTCACCGTGGAAATGACGGAAGCTTCCCGGAAAAAGCCGGTCTCCACCCAGGCCTGCCCGGCCTGCGGCGCTGAAGGCCATGACCTGGATGCGGCGTTCTGCAAATACTGCGGAACGCACCTTTAGGGATGGCGTCATAGAAATCCTTGCACTTCCGGCCAGCGCCGGAAGATGGCTTTGAAGATTTTTGCATAGCCCCGGCATTTTAAATCCATTCTGAACAGCCCGAAATAAAAGGGCGCCGCTTTTGCAAATTCATCCGATGGGATTTATCCTTAATGAGAAGTAACGACATCCGTAGCGAGGATACCCCATGAATGATCTGTTAAACCTGATTCCTGAAGACGAACAGTTCAGGATCCGCAAAATACCGGTTTCGGAATGGACCCAGCCCGTGTCCGCCACGCTGGCCCAGGACCCGTTTTCCGATCCGGACTGGATATATGAACAACTCGACGGCGAACGATGCCTGGCATTTCGAAACGGCAATGATCTGACGCTCATGTCCCGAAGCCGAAAAGACCTGAACCAGAAGTACCCGCATCTAGTGAAAGCGCTGCGCGTTCAGGAATGCAAAAACTTCATTGTGGACGGAAAGATCGTGACCATTGGCGCGCAAATCGTCCCTTTCGACGAGACCGCCGGACCCGGGCCCGGAATACGGGACAACAGAGACGCCGGAGACGGTTTATTATATATTCGACCTGCTGTTTGCAGATGGATACGACATCTCCGGATTGATGCTGGCGGACCGGAAAAACGTGCTGAAGCGGATATTTCATTTCACCGATCCGCTTCGATTCGAGGAAACCGCGCAGAGTTTCGACGACTGCGACCTTGCCGTCCCGGATGCCCATGGCGATTTCCGGGAAAAGACTTCTTTTAAATCCGCCCGCCGGCAGAATTTCGTTATCGGCGGATATACGGAACCCAGGGGAAACCGCATCGGATTCGGCGCGCTTCTGGTGGGTTACTATGAAAATGGTCAACTGTGCTATGCCGGCAAGGTGGGCAGCGGGTATGACAATGACATGCTGCGCTCCATCAGCAGAAAACTGCTGCGCGATGAACGCAAGACTTCCCCTTTTGCAACCGGTGACGTGCCGACCCAGGATGTCCACTGGGTGACACCGAAGTACGTCGGGGATGTCGAGTTCTCGGAATGGACCAAAGACGGACGGCTGCGCCATCCCAGTTTCAAGGGGCTCAGCAGGGACAAACCCCCGTCGAGCATCACCCGGGAAGGGACCTGAATACCGGTGCCCCCTTTTCCTGCGTTCTATCCTGATCTGGAAATTTAAAAAAAAGAAGCGATTAATCGATTGCTTGAATTTTTCGTATTCAAAGGAAAGGACGATGCCTGAACTGCCCGATGTGGAAATTTACAAGCGCTATATCGACGCCACCTCCCTGCACCAGCAGATCCAGGGCATCCGGCTCAAAAATGAAAAAATTATCCGGGGCGGCGGCACGCAGGCCTTTTGCGAAAACCTTTCCGGCCGCCGATTTGTTTCGGCGTTTCGACACGGAAAACATCTGTTTCTGGAAACAGACGGCGATTTCTGGCTCCATTTGCATTTCGGCATGACCGGGGACATCCGCTACTTCAAAGACCCGGAAAAAGAGCCCGATTACACCCGGATTCTTTTCGGGCTTGAACGGGGAAGCCTTGCCTATATTTCCAGGCGGATGCTGGGCTTTGCCTCTCTGATCAAAAGCCCCGGCACCTTTATCGATGATCAAAACCTGGGGCCCGACGCCCGGGGACTTTCCCTCGAAAAATTCAAAGAGCGGCTCTCCGGAAGGGGAAAACTCAAATCCCGGCTCATGGACCAGCGCGTCATCGCCGGATTGGGAAATATCTACACGGACGAGGTCCTGTTTCAGGCTCAGCTTCACCCGGAGATGCCCATCGGCGAACTCTCTAAAGACCAGTTCAAAACCCTTCACCGGGTCATGGGACGGGTGCTCGAAGAAGCCATTGACCGAAAAGCCGATCCCGGGCAGTTCCCGGATTCATGGCTGATCCATGCGCGCAAATCCGGGGCCGACTGCCCGAAGGGGAGCGGCCGGATCGAGAAGATCACCGTAAACGGCCGCGGCACCTATTTCTGCCCGGACCGTCAGCCCCCGCCCGCCGCCGGATGACCTGATATCCACATTTTTTAAAAAAGCCCGGGCGGATCGGGAGACCCCCATTTGTTTCTCCCGCAATAAAAGCGCTTTTTACGGAGGGATCATGAAGATTGTTCAGCATGTGGAAGAGATGATCAACCCGGATATTTTAAGCGCCGGATCACGCATCTATGTGTCAGGCAATGCGGCCACGCCCCAGGCGCTGCTCAACCGGGTGGCGTACGACTCCGCCATCCGCCACATCGAACTTTTCTCCGTGCTGCTGCTGGGCGACATCGAAGATCTGTTTTCAGAAGAAACCTGCAGCCGGGTCACCCACCGGATCATCTTCAACGGACCGCACTCGCGAAAAGCGGTCAACAATGGATGGGCCAAGTACCAGCTTATGCACCTGTCGGACATCCCCCGGCAGTTCAGGGACTATATCCCCCTGGACGCGGTCATGGTTTCCGTGAGCGGGCCGGACAGCGGCGGCAATTTCAGCCTGGGCTGCACGGTTGAGGGGATGATGGGCGCCATCGAATCGGTCAAGAAAAACGGCGGGGTGGTGCTGGCGGAGCGCAACGCCAAAATGCCATTTGTTCTGGGGACCTTTCTGCACAAGGACGACATCGACTACCTTTATGACTGCGAATACGACCTGCCCCTGAGCCCGGTGCCCGAGCCGGACCACCGCGCCCGGCGCATCGCCCGGATCATCGCGGAAAAATACATCACCGACGGCGCCACCCTGCAATACGGCATCGGGGAGGTTCCCGAGGCGGTGACCGACGCCATCCTGGAAAAAAAAGTCAAGGACCTGGGCATCCATACCGAACTGTTTGCCGACGCCATGCGCAAACTGGTGGAGAAGCGCATCGTCACCAACCGCTTTACCTTCACCCGGAGCAATTTCTCCATCGCCTCCATCTTCCTGTCCGGCAGCAAGGCGGGATACGACTGGCTGGGGGTGAACAGCGCCGTCCAGAGCCGGCCGTCGGATTATACCAACAACATCATCAACATCGCCCGGCAGCCGAAGATGATCGCCATCAACAGCGCCATCGGCGTGGACCTGCACGCCAACATCTGGGCCGACTCCATGGAGGCCAGAAGCATTTACAGCGGCGTGGGGGGACAGGCGGATTTCATCCGGGGAGCCTACCTGTCCGAAGGCGGTGCGCCCATTATCGCCCTTAAATCCACCACCCGCAGCGGGGTTTCCAAGATCGTCCACTCCTGCCCGGCCGGCATCACGACCACCGGCATCCCCGCCGATCCGGTGATCATCGTGACCGAGCATGGCGCATTCGACCCCAAGGGGCTGAGCATGTCGGAGCATGCCGTGGGAATCGCCTACCTGGCCCAGCCCGACATCCGGGATGATCTCCTGAAATTCATCTTCGACACGTCTGCCTTTCACAAACCCCGCGAAGCCCTGAAAAGCGGCTGGCCCAAGGGGTTTACCCCCTATGAGAAAATATAGAAAATGATTGCGGTAAGGCGGCAAGTCCCCTATACAGTTGGACTATGCTGCCGGACCGCCTGTTGATATTTTTCCGCCATCCCCTGCTGATGCTGGCCGGATTGCTCCTTCTCCTGCTCGTCTGCGTGGGCGCCTGTCATGTATTAAAGCCCCTGCCCCGGGGAATCTCCTATAAAGGACCGCTCCGCCCGGTCTCCGAAATTCAACTTCTAAAGGATCTCACCTGGTCGGACCCGGCCGGCAGCCGCTTCATGGCCCAGGAAATTTTCGACCGGGTCCTTTCGATGATCCGAAACGCCCGCCGGTTCATTCTGGTGGACATGTTCCTGTACAATGACTTTTCCGGGGAAACCGACGGCGCCTTGCGGCCGGTCTCCAAGGAGTTGACGGACGCCCTGATCGCTCAAAAACGAAAATTTCCGGACATGACGATCATCGTCATCACCGACCCCATAAACACCGTCTACGGCGGCCTGGCCCATTCCCCGCTGGAGCGCCTCTCTGAAAACGGCATCTGGCTCACCTTCACCGAACTCGACCGGCTCAGGGATTCCAACCCGGTCTATTCGGCCCTCTGGCGCATCCTGGTCCGCCCCTTCGGCAGCCGGCCCGGCGAACAACTCCCCAATCCCTTCGGCGGCAATGGCCGGGTATCGGTCCTAAGCTATTTGAAGCTGCTCAACTTCAAGGCCAATCACCGCAAGCTCATCATTGCCGATACCCCCGGCGGACATGCGGCCCTGGTCTCATCCGCCAACCCCCATGACGCCAGCTCCGCCCACGGAAATGCGGGGCTCTATTTTTCAGGACCGGCGGTAATGGATCTGCTGGAATCCGAAAAGGCGGTGCTGGCCTTTTCCGGAGGGCGGCTGCCGCCTGATATCGTCTTTTCGGAACACCCGCCTGCAAACGGGCTTCAAATGCAGGTGCTCACCGAGAAAAAGATCAAAAGCGCCGTCCTGGAAGTCCTGTCATCCTGCGGCGGCGGAGACAGGATCGACCTGGTCATGTTCTACCTCTCGGACAGAAAAATCATCGCGGCCCTGAAATCCGCACGCAAGCGCGGGGCCGACATCCGGATCATCTTAGACCCCAACCGGGACGCCTTCGGCTATGCCAAGAACGGGATTCCCAATCGCCAGAGTGCCGCCGAACTGAAAAACGCCGGCATCCGCGTCCGCTTCAGCGACACCCATGGGGAGCAGGCCCATGCCAAGCTGCTGCGGGTCCAGTATCGCAGCGGCAAGGCCGCCCTGATCCTGGGATCGGCCAATTTCACCCGTCGAAATTTAGATGACTACAACCTGGAAACCGATGTGGCCGTTTTCGGATCATCAACCGCCGATATATTTTCCGACGCGGGCCGATACGCGGACATGCTGTGGAGCAACGCGGCCGGCCGCCATTTTACAACCGCTTATGAAACGTTTGCGGATCATTCCATGCTGCGTATGTTATTATACCGGTGGATGGAAGCCACTGGAATGGGAACATTCTAAATGCGGCTTCAAAACCCGTCCAGGGCGCACCGGCTGCATCGCCGGATTATCCGAACACGGGGGTTTGATTAATGCTTTTCGACGACGATATCCGGCTTGACCGTCAGGGCCAGAGCGCTTTTACGGCGGAAGTGGCTGATAACTGGTCCATTAATGGGAACCCAAACGGCGGCTATGTCACGGCGCTGCTGGCCAAAGCCATGTCCCTTCAGAGTGAAAAGCGGCAGACGCCCGTTGTCACAGTCAGTTTTCTGGCCAAAACCATTCCCGGGGAAGCCGGCCTGTACGTGGAAAACGTGGCCGAATCCAAACAGTTCAACCGGCTGCAGGTGAAGCTGATCCAGGATGGGGTGGAAAAATGCCGGGCCTCGGGCATATTTGCGGTACAGACGGATGAATGCTTCATCGAGCGCCATGAGAGCGGGCCGCCGGAGATGGCGGACCTTGACCAGTGCGTCCAGATTCCGCCCCTGATGCAGGGCTATACCCTCTATGATCACATGGATGTACGCCTGGACCCGGCCTGCGCCGGGTGGATGCAGGGAAAACTGGCCAAAATTTCCGAGCACAAGGGGTGGATCCGGTTTGCAGACGACCGGCCCCACGACCATTTTTCCATTCTGCTGATGGCCGACGCCTTTCCGCCCCCGGTATTTTCCAGCCAGGGACTGGTGGCCTGGGTCCCCACCCTGGAACTGAGCGTCGATATCCACAATATCCCGAAGACCCGCTGGCTCAAATGTATTTTCAGGACCCGGCATATCAGCTGCGGGCTGCTGGAGGAAAACGGCGAACTCTGGGACGAGGACGGCCGGCTCGTGGCCCTTTGCCGGCAGATCGCCCAGTTCCGCAAGATTTCATGAGGTGATTTCATGACCCACTGGAAAATCCATCCCATCGTCATGGGAACCAAGATCTTTGACAAGGGGATGATGACCTATCAGCACGATTACGGAAAACCGTTTACCATCCCCATTTACTGCTGGTATATCGAGGGTCCGGACAAGGTCGTCCTGGTGGATACCGGTGAGATGAATCCCATCCGCTCCGCCGACCGGGAAGCGGCCATCGGCGGAAAAATCTACACCTTTGAGGAGGGGCTGGCCCGGTATCACCTGACGCCCGAAGACGTGGACATCGTCATCCATACCCACCTGCACAACGATCATTGCGAAAACGACTACAAATGCGCAAATGCCCGGTTTTACATCCACCAGAAGGAACTGGACCGGATCCATCATGTTCACCCGCTGGATTTCAGGTACCTGGAAGACTATATCGAAGACATCGAGGAAAACGGACAGATCGAGGTGGTGACCGAAGACCGGCAGATACTGGACGGCATATCCGTGATGCACACCCCGGTTCATACGGACGGCGGCCTGTCGGTGATCATCGACACGGAAAAAGGAAAGGCGGTCATCACGGGGTTCTGTGTCATCAAGGAAAATTTTGATCCGCCGCCGGCGGTTTGCGCCATGGAGATGGAGGTGATCCCGCCCGGCACCCACGTCAATGTCTACGAGGCCTATGACACGATGATGAAGATCAAGAAAACCGCGGATATCCTGCTGCCGCTGCACGAGCCCGAATTTGCCGGGATCGACACTATCCCCTGATTGTAAATAAGGTTACCTGATGCCCTTCACCCTGCCGCCCCGCTTGAAAAACGACAAGGGACAGGTCCGCGGAGTCGGATTTGAAATCGAATATGCGGGCGTGGACCTCGAGCAATCAGCCGCCATCGTGGCGGACGTCTTCGGCGGAAAACCCGGTACCCGCAGCGAGTTTCACCGGGTGGTGTCGGATACGCCCTGGGGGGATATCAAAATCGAGCTGGACACGTCGATCCTTCTCGAGAAAAAATATGACCGCTACCTGAAAATGATCGGGGTGGACCTCGATGCCCTGAATCTGCGGCAATCGATGGAAACGGTCATGAACAGGCTCGCCTCCGTTGTGGTCCCCTACGAGATCGTCACCCCGCCCATCCCCATGACCGAAATGGACATCATGGAGCGGCTCTGCGAAAGACTCCGGGCGGCCGGCGCAAAAGGGACCCGGTCTTCGATCATCTATGCCTTCGGCCTGCATGTAAATCCGGAGACCCCCTCTCTGGACGCCCGGACCCTTGCTTTTTACCTGAAGGCGTTTTTCCTGGTCTACGACTGGATACTGGAGACTTCCGGCATCGATCTGGCCCGCAGAATCACGCCGTTTATCGATCCGTTTCCCGCCGAATATTCAGCAAAAGTGGTCGATCCGGATTATCAGCCGGATATCAACACCCTGATGGCGGATTATGTGGGGGCAAACCCCACCCGGAACCGCGCGCTCGACCTTCTTCCTATATTTGCCGTCATCGACGAAACATACATCCGCGGCCGGGTGGAACACCCGGACCTGGTTTCGGCCCGGCCGGCATTCCACTTCCGGCTGCCAAACTCCCTGATCGACGAGCCGTCGTGGAGTCCGGCCCTGGAATGGCAATACTGGGTGGAAATCGAAAAACTCGCCGCCGATCCGGAAAAAATAAACCGCATGGGCGAAACCTTTCTCGCCCTCGAGGATGGAAAACATCAAGGCGCATGGATCCGCGAAGTGAAAAACTGGATTACCTGAGCGACCACCGCCCGGTCATCGGCGTCACCGGGCCGGACCGTGGCGGAATGGCCGCCTGGCTGTTCACCCGGCTTGCCGTGACGCTTTCCGGGGGCCGCCCGGTCCGCATCACACCCGGGCGAAAGAGGGGCCAGCCGCGGCTGAATGGGCTGATCCTCGGCGGCGGCGCCGACATCGACCCGGGGCGCTACTTCGAACCCGCACTGGACGTCACCCCCCATATCCGCAGGCTGACCGGCAAGACCGAACGATTCTTCACGCTTCTGTTCTCCCCGCTCGATCTTCGCCCTGCGCAAATTCATCAGCCCCAAGCGCATCTCCGGCCCGGACCGGGCGCGGGATGCGATGGAGCTTGACCTGCTCACCCGGGCGGCCGCCCGGAAACTGCCGGTTTTAGGCATCTGCCGCGGGGCCCAGCTGATCAATATTTTCTTCAAGGGGACCCTTTACCAGGATATCAGTTCCTTTTATGTGGAAACACCCCAGCTCTACACGATTCTGCCCCGGAAAACCGTCGAAATCAAACCCGGCAGCCTGCTGGGGAGCATCCTTGGGACCACCCGCTGCCGGATAAACGCCCTTCACTTCCAGTCGGTCAAGGAAACCGGCCAAGGGATCAAAATTTCGGCCGTGGAATCAAATGGCGTCATCCAGGCCATCGAGCATTCCGGGGTACCCCTTCATGCTGGGGATTCAGTGGCACCCGGAATACATGCCACAGATCGACCTTCAGCACCGCCTGTTCAGGGAATTGATCCGCCAGGCCCGTCGCCGCCGCCGCCGTTTGGCGGCATCGCCCGTGTGACAAATCATCAATTGATGATTATCATTTTTGTATGAACGGATCATGCGGCGCCCGCTTTCGGGCGCAAAACCAAAACGTTCACGCAGAAAGGAGAATTCTATGGGACTGAAACAGGCATTTGAAAATAAGATTGAGGCGCAGCTTGAAAGCTGGGACCAGGAGATCGAAAAAACCAAGGCCGAAGCCCGGGCAAAGGAAGCGCAGGCCGAGGAAGAGAAGGCCGATGCAAAGCTGCAGGAGCAGTATCAGCAAAAAATTCAAAGCATGCAGAAGGCCTATACGGATGTCCGCAAAAAACTCGATGGCCTGCGCAAAACCGGCGATAATGCCTGGAAAGGCCTGAAAACCGACCTGGAAGCGACCTTAAACCATGTGGGCGACCGGTTCAAGGATGCCGGCAGCCGGCTTCACTGATCGCAGCCCCACGTTTCAATTCTCAACAGGAGACCTATTATGCAGGTACGCGGCCCTCTGATGATCGAACACCGCCTGATCGAAAAGATGATCGCCCGGATCGCCCGGGAAATCAAGGCGATTGAAAAAACCGGGAACGTCGATCCGCTCTTTATCGACACGGCGGTGGATTTCATCCGCATGTATGCGGACCGGACCCATCACGGCAAGGAGGAGGAGATCCTTTTTGCCGACCTGGGCCGAAAAGACCTGGATGATGAAAATCGCAGGCTGATGGACGAACTCGTCGCCGAGCATGCATTCGGCCGCAAAATCACCGGGGAACTGGTGGCGGCCAAGAACGCCTGGCTGAAACAGGATCCGTCCGCAGCCGAAACGATTCTGGACAAGTTAAAAACCCTTATCGGTTTCTATCCCGAACATATCCGGAAAGAGGACAAGGTCTTCTTTCCGGCGGTCATGGCGTATTTTTCCGATCAGGAGCAGTCGGACATGCTGTCGGACTTCTGGGAATTCGACCGGAAAATGATCCATGAAAAATATGAAAAGGTCATCGACGAACTCGAGCAGACCTGAAGACCTCCGCGCCCATTCCGGGCCGGACTCCGGATGGGCGCGCAGTTGAACACGCGCTTTTCCCGCCAATCCACATTTCATCTCTTATCACCAAATTACGCTTTTGCGATCCCCGCATTTTATGCTATTGAAATAACCATACCGACGCGTTCTTTATACCTTGGCTGATGATCAAAGGGAGTTGGCGCTTCATGAAACGGCTTGCATTCATTCTTGCGGGGATCCTTGCGCTTTTGGCCTACGGCTGCCAGAGCACCATGGTGGGAATCGAAACGGACGTCCGGACGGTCCTTCAAAAAATGGAAATGGAGCGCTTCAAAAACGAAGAAGATCACACCCAGGGGATGACCACCAAAATCGTCCCCCCGGCAGAACAGACCGCCCCCGGCTCCGCGGCACCTGTGGAAACGACGCAGGCTCCAGATTTGCCGGATAAATACAGCCTGACCATCCAGGTGGAACCCCGATTCAGCACGGTCAAGATCTTAAACATCATCCCCCGGTATTACCCGGGCATCAAACTTCCCCCCAACCGCTACGAAATCCTCGTTGAAAACGACGGCTACCAGAGTTTCCATCACTTTGTCGACCTGAAGAACGATACCGTATTAAAAGTAGTGTTAAACGAAAAAGCCATCGCGAATGTGTCCCGGATGGATATCCGTCCGGCCGACAAAATCATTCCGAAAGTGCGGCCAAAAACACAGACCCAGGCCCAGGCGCCGGCGGCACCTGAATCCGGTGCGCTTGCGCCCGCAACCGCATCCGTTTCCGCTACAGCCCTGCCGGAAAACCTGTCCGGACACACGGGGCTGGTCACCGCCTTGTGCTTCAGCCCGGACGGCCGCATGCTGGCCTCGGGAAGCTATGACGGGCACCTGTTCCTATGGGATACCCGGGACTGGCGCATCGTCCACAAACTTTCACATGGCGACCGTGTCCGGGCGGCCGCGTTTTCACCGGACGGCCGGATCATCGCATCGGCCGGAAACGACAAGCTCATCACCCTGTGGAATACGCAGACCGGAAAACAGATCCGGAAACTGGCCGGACACACGGACCGGGTCAACTGCATCGAGTTCAGCCCGGATGCGAAGATCCTGGTATCCGGGAGCACCAATGAACTGATCATCTGGGAACCCAATTCGGGACGCATCGACAGCCTGATCGTGGGAGACGATTCCTTTTACCCGGTCTTCGGCATGATCAACACCATCGCCTTTCATCCCACGGGAAAAGACCCCCACGGGTTCGCCTTTGCCTTCACCTACCAGAAAGGCATTGCGCTTTACAACCCCGCGACAAAGAACCTGATGAAGTTTCAGGACAAGGGGATGCCCCATTCCATCGCCTACAGCCGAGACGGCGCATGGCTGGCCTGGGGGGCGCGCCACCCGCACAAGGAAAGCATGTATGCGCCGCGGTTCGTGTCCGTATCAAAAAAAGAGATCGACCCCGCGCGCACCCCCAAGGAAAACTGGGCCGCGCCGGACCGGGTTTTCTACACCGCATTCACCCCCAAAAACGACCGGCTGATCATGATTTCCTACCAGCAGGCGGTCCTCTATGACATCGCCGGCCAGTCCGTCGTGAAAACGTTCGACGGCACCTCCGAAACCTCGGTGACCGATGCGGCCCTCAGCCCCGACGGGCAGATCCTGGCCGCCGCCTCCGGCGATCGGATCCGCCTCTGGCGCATTGCCGGCCCGCAGGGCGAATAATTTAAAAGCATTGCTTGCCGCGCCTATCCAAGCACACCCGATTCCCGCATTTCCCGGATTTCTTCATCCGTGCAGCCGATTTCCCGGAGCACCTCGGTGGTGTGCTGCCCCAGTGCCGGTGCGGCGGTGCGGGTGCCGGCCCGGCATTCGGAGAAATGTACGGGATAACCCGGAATTTTGATCTTGCCGAGTGCGGGGTGGTTAAAATCCGTGACATAGCCGTTGGCACTGGCCTGCTCGTCTTCCTTGATTTCCCGGACATGCCTGACCGGGCAGAACATCAGCCCTTGCCCCAGAAACAGCGCGATCCACTCGTCCCGGGTGCGGGTGGCAAAGACGGCATCGAACAGGGCCAGCAGTTCGGCGCTCGGGATCGGCCGGCCCTGGGGATCGGTGTGGCGGGCATCTTTCATCAATTCTGCATGCCCGGTCAATTCACAGAATCGTTTCCAGTATTTTTCCTCGGGGTGGTGGGTGCCGATGATCCACCCGCCGTCTTTGCACTTAAACCGGTTGCGCAGGGGCGAATGATCGGTCCGGACGGAGCGCACGCAGGGATCGACGCCCAGCACGGAGGCCAGCATCAGGTTGGGATGCTGCATCCACAGGGCGGTGCCGAACAGCGAAACATGCACCTCCTGGCCGATGCCGTTGCGCTCCCGGACGTACAGGGCGGTGAGGATGGCATGGCTGACCGCCATGGCCGTGGCCTGGTCCAGTATCCCCAGGTGCATCAGCAACGGCTCGTCCGCGCCGGTGGTATACATCATGCCGGACACGGCCTGGCCCAGGGGATCGAACGCCCCCAGGTCCTCCATGGGGCCTTGAGGCCCGTAGCCGGACACGTTGGCATGAATCAGCCTCGGATTTAATGACTTTAAACTCTCGTAGTCGATTTTCAGCCGGGCCTTGGTGCTCTTTCTCAGGTTGGTCAGAAACACGTCGGCGCCCTTGACCAGCCGGTCAAATACCTGCCGGCCTTTTTCCGTCTTGATATCCAGGCAGATACCCCGCTTGTTCCGATTGGAAACTTCGTGCATCAGGCTTTCATTGTTGGGAAGGGACATGTCCAGACCGGCGATTTTCGTCCAGTACCGCTCCGGGTCGCCGAATCCGGATTCGATCTTGATGATTTCCGCCCCCAGGTCGCCCAGGATGGCCGTTCCGCCGGGGCCGGCATGAAAGAGACCGTATTCCACGATCCGCACCCCTTCAAGGGGCATGGGCCGGCCGGTTTTGCTGCATTCATTTTGGATCATCTCGCACCTCATTTATCGTGATTCATATGTGAGCTAAACTATCCGGTTTGCGCTTTTTCATGTCAATACATCTTTTGCTTCCATTTTGCATCCAGGCACTGTTCGATCCGGCTGCATTATCATCTTCCGGCCATGCGGATATCTTCTTGAATCTTAAAACGGATTTCGCCCTGAAATGCAAAAAAAGAGTTGATCTGCAATTCGGTCCATATTAGTTTTTCCCGGAGTCAGCACGGTCGAATTCCAAAAAGAGGCACACATCTTGACGAAACGAACCCAGGCAAGAGAAGCAGCCGTCAAATCCGGGCCGGATGCCATCATCATCAATGAAGCCCAGCTTATCCTGGCGGAGAAGCGGACATCGCTTGCCGTGATGCGCACCGGGATTGCCGTGCTGGCGCTGCCCTTATCCGTTTTGAGCTTGCTGGTGGCCACCTCCCGGTACTATGATGTTAAAAATGTCATCGGATTTCTGGTGCCGCTGTTTATTTTAAATACCCTTTTAATCGCCCTGGGCGCCTACCTGATCATCCGTTCTTTTCTGCGGATGCGGCATCAGGAAAGCCTGCTGCAGGAAATCAAACAGCGGCACAAGTCCATCGCCGAGTTTATCGACTGATTCACAGGAGAGCGGCTATTTCCCAGATCACCGAGATCCGGCGGATCACCTGGATCGGCATCATCATCAATATCGTTCTGGCGGCGATAAAATTTTTGCTGGGCATCATCGGTGCCAGCCAGGCGGTGATTGCCGACGGTGTCCACAGCCTGTCCGACCTGGCCACCGATTTTGCGGTCCTGTTCGGGGTCAAGTACTGGTCCGCCCCGCCGGATGAAAACCACCCATACGGGCACCACCGGATCGAGGCGCTGATCACCACGGCCATCGCCATCCTGCTTGCCGCCGCTGCCGTCGGCATCGCCTGGAATGCGCTGGTCACCATCCGTGAAAAGCATTACCGGCAGACCCTGTGGATCGCCATGCTTGCCCCGGCCCTGTCCATCGTGTGCAAGGAGATCCTGTACCAGTGGACCGTCCGGATCGGCAGGCGGACCAAATCCGCGGCGCTGGTGGCGAATGCCTGGCACCACCGGTCGGATGCCCTGAGTTCCATACCGGCGGTGATCGCCGTGGGTGTGGCGGCCAGCGCACCCCGCTGGGCCTTTATCGACCACATCGGCGCCCTGATCATTTCCATCTTTATTCTCAAAGTCGCCTGGGACATCATCTGCCCCCCGCTGCTGGAGCTAACGGACTGCGGCGCCGCCCCCGGCGAGCGTGAACTGATCGGCGATATTGCCGGCGGGGTTTCCGGGGTCAGGGAGGTCCATGCCATCCGGACCCGCAAAATCGGCCCGAACCTGCAGGTCGATCTTCACATCGCGGTCGATCCCCAACTCTCCGTCCGCACCGGCCACGACATTGCCGAAAAAGTAAAACACCGGCTCATCGATCAGGGGCCCGATGTACTGGATGTGGTGGTCCACCTGGAGCCGGACAGCAGGGAAGAAGGCTGAAGGGTAACAGGTAATGGGTAATAGGTAATAGGTAATAGGTAATAGGTAATAGGTAATGGGTAATGGGCCAGGATTTGAATATTTGTGCTATCTGCAGGGGGGATGCTCGAGCCATCCTGAATTCATATGAAAAAGAGCGCCGGCATTCTCATGTATCGCAGGAAAGAGGGACAGCTTCAGGTGCTGCTGGTCCATCCCGGCGGGCCTTTCTGGAAAAAGCGGGATGCGGGCGCATGGTCGATCCCCAAGGGTGAAGTTAATCCCGACGAGGACCCGTTGACGGCCGCCGCGCGGGAATTTTACGAGGAGACCGGCTTCAGGGCCGAAGGCGAGTTCATCCGGCTGCCGGATGTCGTGCAGAAAGGAGGCAAGCAGGTTTGTGCCTGGGCGGTTCCCGGCGACATCGAGGTCTCCGTGATCGCAAGCAATACCTTTGAAATGGAATGGCCTCCGCGATCGGGCCGAAAGGCCGTTTTCCCCGAAGTCGACCGGGCCGATTGGTTTTTCATGAAGACCGCCCGGGAAAAAATCCTTCCCGGCCAACTCCCGCTGCTCGATGCCTTTGAATCCATGTTTTCGATGAAGCGATCTTAAACGAACCGGCTCCCGAACCGCTTCAAATCGAAAATCCCGCCAGTTGCGCCGCATCCTTGACACAAGCGCCTTCCGGCATCATGTTTTTCTATAAAGTCATTCATTATCCGGCAAAAAAATCGAGCCTTTGTAATGCTGGACGAATGCTGTATCCTGTAACAGACGATTCGGGAAAGGATGCCCTTATGGTAATCGAAAGAAATGAAATCGAAGAATTGAGCCGGTTTGAAAGCAAGTCTCCCCCGGTGGTCAGTCTCTATCTGAACGTCCAACCCCTCCGGCGCATCGAGACGGAGATCAATTCCCTGGCCCATCAGGCCCTCACCGAAATGAAGCAGGACGGCGGCGTGGACAAGGACCGGGTGCGGGATCTGGAAAAGACGTTTGATACCTTAAAGACCTATGTCAACCATCTCAAACCGCTGAAACAAACCCGCCTGGTGGCGCTTTTTGCAGACATGGACGGCATTTTCAAGGAATACCTGCTGCCGATGGACCGGCCCAGCCGGATGGTGATCAACTCGGATCCCTACACCCGGCCGCTCTCCGTTCTGCTGGATGAATTTGAACGCTACCTGGTGCTGGTGGTTGATTCACGCAAAGCCCGGATTTTTTCGCTGCACATGGGCGCGCTGGAGCCGGAACCCGATATTTTCATGGAAAGCGAGGTGCCGGACCGGGTGGGCGCAAGCGACGCCCGCAGGGGCATGATCACGAGAAACGAAACGGAGGTGCAGAGCGGATACGGCTCCCAGGGAATCGACCGGCACATCAAGGAGCACATGCACAAACACTTGAAGGCCGTGGCCGCCCGGGTGTTTGATTATTTCAAGGAAGAGGGATTTTCGAGGCTGATCCTGGCCGGTCCCGAGGACAAGACGCTCCCCCGGCTCAAGACGCACCTGCACAGCTACCTTCAGGAACGCCTGGCCGGTGAATTTTCCGCACAGCCGGATGATCCCACACCCCAGCTCAAGGAAAAGGCGCTTGCCGCGGCCGCCCGGTGGGAACGCGCCCGTGAGGAGCAGGTCCTGCAGGATCTTTTTGAGAAATGCGGCCCCCAGGGGCTGAGCGTCGTCGGACTGGATCCCGTCATCAAGGCGCTGGGTCTGGGCCAGGTGCATACCCTGGTGATGAACCATGATTTTCATGCCGAGGGATTCATCTGCGACAACGACCGGATCCTCTCCTCCATGGAGCAGTCCTGTCCCATGTGCGGCCAGTCCATGCGGCACACGGTTTATCTTCCCGACGAGTTGATCGATTTCGCCCTTCAGCAGGACGCGAAAATCGAGCATGTGTTCACCGATCACGCGGATTTTGCCAGACACGGCATCGGGGCGCTGCTCCGGTTTGCCATCCAGACGCAGTAAGGAGGACTCGATGCCTGAAAAACCCGCAGGCGCGGGAAAGGACAGCTTTGACCTGATCGACCGGAAACGGCTGTTCAAATCGCTTCCCCTGATTCCCGGCAGCCGGGTGCTGGATGCCGGGTGCGGGCCGGGTGCGTATACGCTGGCCCTGGCCGAGGTCATCGGAGACGGCGGTGTGGTCTACGCCGTTGATGCGTGGGCGGAAGGAATCGCCCTTTTGAAAGAATCCATATCGAAAAAAGCCATCACCAATATCCGCGCCGAGGTGGCGGATGTCAGCGTCCATATCCCGGCATCCGATGACTTCATCGACCTGTGCCTGACCGCATCCGTGCTTCACGACCTGATCGAAGATCAAAAGGCTCAAGGGGCCCTGTCGGAAATCAGGCGCGTGTTGAAAGACGACGGCATCCTCGCGGTGGTGGAATTTAAAAAAATCGAGGGCCCGCCCGGACCGCCCCGGCACATCCGGCTTTCTCCCGAAGAACTGAAGTCATTCCTCAAAGCCCACGGTTTTCAGAGTTTCAAGACCAGTGACGTGGGGGATTACCATTATCTGTGCTGTTTTCAAATCGCGTAGCCGCTTTATCGTTGCGGGGGATCAAGTCCACGATACCCGCTCGGGGATGATCTGGATGAAAGATGCCGGTATTTCCGAATTTCCGCTTTCCTGGGCGGAGGCCTTCGAGTTCATTGAACAGATGAACCGCAATGAACAATTCGGGCATACCGACTGGAAACTGCCCAACCGCCGGGAACTGATGAGCCTGATCAGCTATGACAGCATTAACCCGGCCCTGCCGGAAGGCCATCCATTCAAAAATGTCTTTAACGGTTATTACTGGACGTCCACCACCTGCCGCCGTCTGCCGGACCAGGCATGGTACATCCACCTGGGCGGCGCCCGGGTGTTTAAAGGGATGAAGCACGGCTCTTACATGGTCTGGCCGGTGCGGAGCGCCGGACCTGCCCGCATTTTTCAAACCGGCCAGACATCCTGCTATGACGCGGCCGGGCAAAAGATGGCCTGTGACCATTCCGGCCAGGACGGCCAATTTCAAACCGGCATCTGCTGGCCCTCCCCCCGATTCACCGGGGACGGATATACGGCAGTCGATCGATTGACCGGGCTTGCCTGGTCAAAAGACGCAGATCTTACCCGAAAACCGGTGGACTGGCAGACCGCCGTCCGAAAAATCGAGGCCATGAACAGGGATGCGCGATACGGTCATGCCGACTGGCGGCTTCCCCACATCCGGGAACTCGAAAGCCTGGTGGACCTGAATGCCGATTCGCCAGCACTGCCGGCAGGGGCGCCGTTTGCAAATGTGCGACAATTTTACTGGTCCGCCACCACCAGCCGCTACGACCGGACCTATGCCTGGGCGCTCTACACCATCGACGGCATCATAGGGGTGGGCTACAAGACCAACCCGGAATTTTTCGTATGGCCGGTCAGGGGCCCGGACCGAATCGGGCACGCGGAGTAAAGCCGGCATCCGAAACTTCCGCACCAGGGCCGTTTATTTCAGGTCCGAATAAAGCGGTTTTCATTGCGCCTCATCCGTGATAGAAAAATTTCTATGCGGATCCGATAGTGGACCAGAATGAGATTTCCGCCCCCAAAGCGGCAAAGGGGATGAAGATCTCTACCCTGAAATCGGGAAAAAATATCTTTTCTGATCGCTTTGTAAAAAAAATCCGCATTTCATTGATCCGGAATCGATTTACCGGGGTAAGCCGGAGAACCGGATCCGATTTTATATGTTAATTTGCGCTGCAAATGCATCGCCGAGAGGATGCTCAATTTATGACCGCCGCTTTTCCGGAACACCCGGACAATCGAAAAATCAAACCCAAAATGCATTATACCGTATCCGAAGAGATCGCCAACGCCGCCACCCACGGCATCGGCGTGGCCCTGGGGATCATCGCCCTTATTGTTCTGATCACCTACGGAGGCAATTACCGGGACACCTGGCGGGTGGTCTGCTTTTCCATTTACGGCGCCTCCCTGATCCTTCTGTACCTGGCATCGACGCTGTATCACGCCTCTTCCAACGAACGGATCAAGCATTTTTTCCGGATGATGGATCATTCCTTTATCTTTGTCCTGATCGCCGGCACCTATACCCCGGTGACCCTGATCGCCATGCGGGGTGCCTGGGGATGGACCCTGTTCTGCCTGATCTGGATCATGGCCGCCTCCGGTCTGATCTATGAACTCCTCTACCTGGGCCGGCACAAGGCGGTGAGCCTGTCGATCTATGCCTCCATGGGGTGGCTGGCCATCATCGCCATCAAGCCGATGCTGGATCTGCTGCCCGCGGGCCTGCTGGCCTGGATTTTCATCGGAGGTCTGCTGTATTCCCTGGGCATCGTCTTCTACGTCTGGAAAAAGCTTCCCTACAACCATGCCATCTGGCACCTGTTCGTTCTGGGGGGAAGCACCGCCCATTTTTTTGCGGTGCTCCTCTACCTTTCCGCCTCCCGGGCCTGAATTCGATTTCCGGATGGTGAAGGCACAGGCATAGAAAAACGCTTGCATTCAAGCCGAAGGGTTCTTAAGTTTTAATTAATAACATTCAAATCGTCCTGTTTGCGGACTCAGGGATATCCCTGTCGTTTTCTCCGATTTTCTCTTTTCCTGTTTCTGCCAAAATGCATCCGTACACGCTTGGATCATCATCTGCAAACGGGCACTTTGGAATCGAGCCGAAAAAAAACGGCATCAAAAAGAAAGGATGAACACATGAGCATTACAGAAGGCAAAACCGTTTCCATTGAATATACCCTCAAGCTTCAAAACGATGAGGTCGTCGATACCAACGTCGGAGGGGAACCCCTGACATATGTCCACGGCTCCAACCAGATCATCCCGGGGCTCGAAAAAGAGATAGAAGGCCTTGAAAAGGGCGATGAACGAAAGGTGGAGGTCAAGCCGGAGGAAGGATACGGACCGACCATCCCCGAGGCCGTCATCGAAGTGGAAAAAACTCAGCTGCCGCAAGAACTGCAGCAGACCGGCGCCCGGGTGCAGAGCCAGAGTCCCGACGGGCAGACCCTCCGGGGAAGGGTGACCGAATTAAAAGAGAGCACGGCCACCATCGATTTTAATCACCCCCTGGCCGGCGAGACCCTTTATTTCGATGTGAAGGTCGTGGACGTGCAATAGCGGAAGCGGATAACCGATTTTCGGGGTTTTTCCAACCGCAGGGGCGACGCTTTTACGGTCGAGGGGCGGGCGCTTTTTTTTCGATGCGTTTCATGGGCAGGTGGATTTTTTGTTTTTCCGGATCGGGGTGCTGCCGGTAAAACATGGCCATGTGGCCGATCATGCCCACCCGCTCCGATCCTGTGCGGTCCTGAATCATTTCGCTGATTTCTTCTTTTTCGGATTTTTCCTTGAAATCGATGAATTTGATTTTGATCAGTTCATGCTTTTCAAGTGATTCGTCAACCGCCCGGACCAGGGAATCGGATAAACCCTTCTGGCCTACAAATACCACCGGCTTGAGTTTGTGGCCCAATCCCTTCAGATACTTTCGTTGCTGGCTTGTCAGTTTTTCCAAGAGAAATATTCCTGTTCATCTTCTGTAAAATCATATTTTTCACGAAAAAAACGAAAGGCGGTGAAATCCTTTTCCTCGCGCCTTTTGGGGGAAAATGAAATCCGGATCGGAACTTACACGGATAAAGCGGAAAAAGCAATCGATTGCCGATCAGCCCAGCAATTTTGATATACCGGCAAAGACAATCCGCTTATGATGTCGAAAGGCTTTCAATAAAGGAGTTTACCAGTCGGGCTTCGAATTTCTTCCCCGCCGCCGCCCGGATCTGATCCAGCGCCTCCTCCGGGGTCAGCGGACGCCCGTAAGGGCGCTCATGGGTCATCACATCATAGGCATCGATAATGGAAAATACCCGTGACAAATAGGGGATCTCCTCGCCCTTGAGCCCCCGGGGATACCCGGTGCCGTCCCAATTTTCTCTGTAGGCCAGGATCTTTTCGGAAATTTTTTCCGTATCCGGAAACGCCTTGGCAATTCTGTACCCCGCGTCTGGGTGCCGCTTGATCATTTCCCACTCTTCGGGGTCGAGCGGTCCGGGCTTGCGGATCAACTCTTCGGGAATCACGATTTTGCCGATGTCATGGAGATGGATCATCATTTCCATTTCCTCCAGGTCACCATCGGATAGCCCTAAAGTACTGCCGAAAGCGCGTGAAAGACGGCGCGCGCGATCCAGATGCAGCCCCAGTTCCGGACATTTGGCATCCAGTTTCGACATCAGCGAGGAGAGCACCAGTTCCTGGTTATTGCGGCTTTCGATCAGCTTGCCGTCATACATGGATTCTTCGGCCAGGCGGATGACCCGCTGGATCTTTTCCCCGGCATCCGTCTTTGCCGCCGTGCCCAGCGAGATGCCCGGCCGGATGACGGCCCCCTTGTGCTGTTTGAGCAGCGTCTGAATGCGGTCACAGATCCCCCGCGTCGTGGCGATATCCGTTTTTGGCAGGATGACCGCGAATTCATCCCCGCCCCAGCGGGCAATGATATCGCTTTCCCGGCAGGCCTCCCGGAAGATATCGGCAATGGCCATCAGCAGACGGTCACCCTCGCTGTGCCCGAATATATCATTGATCAGCTTCATGTGATTCACATCGCCCACGATAAAGCCCAGCGGAAGAGACCTGTTGGTGTCGAGCCGCGCGATCTCCTCTTCAAAATAGGCCCGGTTGTACAGGCCGGTGACACTGTCGTGGAAGCTGACAAACCGGATGTGGGCTTCGGCCCGCTTGCGTTCGGTGATATCCCGGGCCACCATCATCACCGATTCCACCAGCCCCCCCTTGTCGAATTCGGGAATGATCCGCGCCCAGAAATGACGGTTTCCGAACAATCCCGAAAAACTGAATTCAATGCTGGCTTCCCGGCCGGAGGAGACCACCTTCCGGGTCGCCTCCTCCCACTGCCGGGAATGCGCTTCGGGCATGCCCAGTTCCTGGTTGTTTCTGCCGATGAACTGTTCCCGGGTCAACCCGGTGATCTGCTCATAGGCCGTGTTCACGAAGATATAGCGGAGTTCCCGGTCCAGGCGCATGATGATGTCGGGCGAGCTTTCCACCAGGGTCTGGAGTTCATACTGGTTGCGGCGCAGGCTGGCTTCCA
Source organism: uncultured delta proteobacterium (assembly GCA_963826785.1). Classification (GTDB taxonomy): domain Bacteria; phylum Desulfobacterota; class Desulfobacteria; order Desulfobacterales; family Desulfosalsimonadaceae; genus CAWGYD01. The sequence continues at coordinate 106,782 of CAWGYD010000001.1, read as the reverse complement.
TGTTCTTGCTTTCGGTGACATCCCGCCAGCTGACCACGGAATGGGTGATTTCCCCCTCGGGGTCCCTCACGGGAGCCGCGATCACCGATATGACTGCCCGGGTTTTGTCCGGCTTGAGAAGGCTCCATTCCTCATTGATGACCACTTCGCCGTATTTCAGTGCCCGAAGGCCGGGATAATCTTCAAATGAATCCGCTCCGTCATCATACCGGTGAAATTCACCCAGACTGGCGAATCTTTCCGCAATGTTCATCTGCATCATCTGCTTTACCGGAATTCCGATAAAATTCTCGAAATAGGTGCTCACCAGCTGGAGTATCCCATCCGGTGCCTTGGAGATCATAAATCCCTCGGGAATGCTGGCGATGATGGCTTCGAGAATCCGCCGCTGCTCCTCTGCCCTTCGAGCGGCTTCCCGGGCCGTATCCCTTGAAGACCGCAATTCCTCCTCCACCTCGATGAGATGCTCGATATTCCGCCAGGCCGCGACCCCGCCAATGATCCTCCCCTCGCCATCGCGAATGGGAGCGGTATTCACCAGCACCGGGATGATATTTCCGTCCGGGCTGGTCATCAGGTAGTTTTCGCTCTCCACCCGGTCTCCTACATTCAAAGATCGCCACAGGGGCATTTCCTCAAAAGCGATGGGCTCCCCGTTCATTTTCATGATTTTGATTTTTTCTGCATAGTCGGAAAGGGGTTTGTTCTCGAAATCGGTCCGGGACATGCCCGAAAACTCCGCCAGATAGCGGCTGACCAGCCGCACCTGATTTTTTTCGGCATCGGCGATAATGAGTCCCTCGGGTACATTTTCCAGGATGGCCTCCAGGATCCGCCGCCCTTCCTCGGCCTCCAACGCTCTTTTTTCGGCTGTATCCAGGGATACCCGGACAATTTCTTCCATCTTCTTGTCGGTGGTCACATCCCGCACCATCCCCACCCGGTAACGGGGAACGCCTTTATCATCCCGTATCACCGAGAATTTATCGGCAAACCAGAAATAATCGGTATCTTTTCCCTTGAACCGGAATTCAGCAATTCCCGATGACCTGTCGGAGGCCATTAATTCTGAAAATTCCGCATTCAGGCGCTTCCAATCTTCAGGGTGGATGCCCTCGCGCAGGATTTTCATGCCGGTGCGGTTCAAATCCTCACCCGAATAACCGACCATCGCCTGTATGATCGGGCTCACATAGTCGACGCCTCTGGTGGTCAGATCGATGCGGTAGGCGATATCCTGTGAATCTTCGAGCACGCGCCGGAACCGGCTTTCGCTTTCGGCCAGACGCTGCTGTTTTTCTTCGAGCATCTTCTGGGTTTTCCGAAGCTCGGTAATATCGACGGTATAAATCATAAACGAGAATGCGCCGGATGCCTCGCGCACCGGGACCACGGCGGACATGTGAATTCGGCCTTCGAAAGGGATTTCAAACGTTTTCTCCGCCCCTTCCCGCTCCACTTCATCCAGTGCCTGATTGACATACTGCGTCAGGCGCTCGGGAAACCGGATTTCCCCCAGCCGTTTGCCCCGGATCTGCTCCGCTTCCATTCCCGCCAGCCGGGCAAATGCCGCATTGACAAACCGGTAAGTCCGGTCCGGATCGAGGTGGATGACCAAATTGGGCGATCGATCGATCAAGTCGAGCGCCCGCCGGTTCATCACCTGTTCGGTGTCATCCTGTATCGACAGGAGGATGCGCAATCCGTTGCCGTTTTCTTCTCCGATCCGCCGGCCGCTGATCCGCAGTATCCGGTCTCCTTCCTTCAATAGCCGGGCTTTGAGATTCAATTCGAAAACATCGGTTTTCCCGGCGGCGATTGTCGAAAGCGCCGCTTGCAGAGCGTCCGCATCGAATACGCCGCCGGCCAGTTCGAAAACCGGCTGATTCTTCGCCTCGGTTTCCGATAACCTGAATTTGCCGTAAAAAGCCGGATTCGCATAGATTGCCCGAAACTGTTCCCCTATGATCAGCAGCGGATCACGCACGGTTTCGAACACGGCTTCGATATGAGCCCGCGCATCATGAATATCGTTGATGTTCATTTAACGTCGATCCTGCACCGGTTTGGAAGCTGGCTGGTGAGGGCATCAGAGGATGTCCGCCAACTCTAAATATAGAGTCGCTGGCGAACAAGGGCAAACAGGGATGGATACAAAAACGATTTTAAAAGCAGTACGTGATTGATTTACTTAAATAATGAAAAAGTCTTTCTTGATCGATTTTTTTTGGCTGGTTCATCGGCGGGTGATAACTTGTGCCCGAACGAAAAAGGCGGATGCGATATGGATAAGGCATATCCGCTTCTGGCGTTTATTCCGTCAGAATGGTCCGGACAAAGGCTTCCGCAAGCTTTGGATCGAACTGCGCGCCCGCATTCTCCCGGATCTGCACGGCGGCTTCCTTTGCGGTGTACACCCGCCCATAGGGCCGTTCATGGGTCATGGCGTCAAATACGTCGATGATGGAAAACATCCGGGCCAGGTAGGGGATTTTCTCTTTTTTCAGACCCCGGGGGTATCCGGTGCCATCCCACCGCTCCCGGATGGCCAGTATATCATCTGAAATCCGGGCGGTTTCAGCAAAGGTTTTGACGATCCGGTAGCCGGCCTCGGGATGGCGTTTCATGATCTGCCACTCCTGGTCATTCAACCGTCCCTGCTTCTGGATCACCTCTTTGGGGATCACTGCTTTACCAATATCGTGAAGGCGCGCCATCAGTTCCATGTTTTCCATCTGGGAATCACTTAAACCCATGGCGGCCCCGAAGGTCCGGACATGGGCCTGTGCCCGCCGGGTGTGATGCGCAAGATCCGGCCGGCTTTCATGAACCCTCGCCAGAAGTGCGGCGATGACCCGCTCATGATTCTCCCGGCTCCGGAGCAGTTTGTCATCGTACATTTCCGCTTCGGCCATCCGGATGATATGATAAATGTTTTCCCTGTCGCTGGACTTTACCGCAACGCCCAGGGAAATGCTGGCCGGAACCGCCGTGCCGGCACGCTGCTGTGACACGGCCCGGATCCGGTTCATCACTTCCCGGGTGGTGGCCAGATCCGTATGGGGCAGGATGACGGCAAACTCGTCTCCCCCCACCGGGCGATGATATCGCTTTCCCGGCAGGCTTCCCTCAGGATATCGGCGATGGCCTTGAGCAGGATATCGCCTTCGTTGTGACCGAAGGCATCATTGACCAGCTTCAGGTTGTTCACGTCGCCCATGATGAAGCTTACCGGCAGGGAGCGCACGGTGTCTAAGCGGTTGACCTCTTCTTCGAAGTAGGCCCGGTTGTACAGACCGGTGACATTGTCATGGAAGCTGACATACCGGATGTGGGCCTCGGCCCGCTTGCGCTCGGTGATGTCCCGGGCCACCATCATCACCGATTCCACCATGCCGTTCTTGTCAAATTCGGGAATGATCCGCCCCCAGAAAAAACGGGTGCCGAACAGACCGGAAAAAGAAAACTCGATATTGGTTTCCCGGCCCGTGCGGATGACCTTGCGCATGGTTTCCTCCCACTGCCGGGACTGCTCCTCGGGCATCCCCAGCGACTGGTTGGTCTTTCCCTTCAGGCTTTCCCGCGAAACTCCCGCGATCCGCTCATAGGTGGCGTTGGCAAAGATGTAGCGCATGCCCCGGTCCATGCGGATGATGATGTCCGGGGAGCTTTCCACCAGCGTTTTTAATTCGTGCTCGCTGCGACGGAGGACCGTTTCCATCTCCTTGGATACCGTGATGTCCCGCCAGCCCACCACCGCGTGGGTGATCAAACCCGTAGCATCCCGGACCGGGGCTGCCGCAATCGATATCACCGCGGTGCTCCCGTCCGGTTTCTTCACATGCCATTCCTCATCCATGATCGTTTCACCCGCCAGCGCCCGGGCCGCCGGATATTTTTCGGATTCGGATCCGTTGCGGTAACCGGAAAACCCGGACAGCACGCCGCCGATTCTTTCCGACATGGAGGATTCCAGAAGCTTTTCAGGGGCGACCCCCACGAATTCCGTATAATACCGGCTGGCCAGCCGCAGGCGGCCTTCGGGGGCTTCCAGGACGATAATCGCTTCGGGGATGCTGACCAGGATGGCTTCTAAAATTCGCTGCTGATCCTCGGCCAGACGGGCGGCTTCTTCGGCGGCATCCCGGGAGACTTTCAATTCCTTTTCCGCCTGAATCAGGGGTTCGACATTTCGCCAGGTGGCGATCCCGCCCACAATCCTTCCGCCGCGGTCCAGGATCGGGGCGGTATTGACCAGGACGCTGATTTGCTCCCCGCTGTGGGTGCTGAGCAGGTACTGTTCGTTGACCACCGTTTCCCCCAGGTAAATGGAGCGCCACATGGGCGCCTCGTCCGCCTCGATGGGCGTGCCGTCGATGCGGGCGGCGTTGAAGGTTTCCAGGTACTGCGCAAGGGGAATGCCTTCAAAATCCCCCCGCTCTTTTCCGACAAATTGCGCCAGATATCGGCTGACCGTCAATACCTTCCGGCTCTGGGCATCCACAATGGAAAGCCCTTCGGGGACATGCTCCAGGATAGCCTCCAGTATCTGCTCCCCCTCTTCGGCTTCCCGTGCCCGTTTTTCGGCCGTTTCCTTGGAATTCTGCAACTCTTCCTGCAGCTGCATGGATTGCGTGACGTCGCGCACATTTCCCACACGGTAGACCGGGGTGCCGGTCTCATCTTTGACCACGATCATGTTGTCCGACAGCCAGCGATAAGACCCGTCTTTTCCCTTCAGCCGGTAAACGATCCGCCCGGAGCCGCTCTCGGAATCCAGCGCGGCGGCCATGCTCCCGTTCACCCGGCTTTGGTCGTCGGGATGGATGACGGACATGATGGCATCCGTATCCATACTCGCAAATTCATCGACACTGTACCCGGTGATCTTTTCGATCACCGGGCTGAGGTAGTCATAGGCATCGGTGCGCAGGTCCCGGCGGTAAGCCGCATCCAGGGAATTTTCCAGGACCGTGCGGAAACGGGCTTCGCTTTCAGTCGCCTGCTGCTGGGCTTTCAGTGCGCTTTCTGCGGCATGCCGCCGCCGGGTAATATCCTTTGCAAAAATCATGAACGATTCAATGCGTTCGTTTTCCCCGAACACCGGTTTGACCGTGGACAAAAACCAGCGCTCACCATAGGGGATCTCGGCGGTGATCTCGTCATGCGCTTCTGCTGCGCGATCCAGTGCTTCTGTGATGAATTTGACCGTTTGCTTCGGCAGGTGGACCTCCCCGCGTTTGCCCAGAATGTCTTCCGGCGGCACACCGGCGGTTTCTGAAAAGGCGCGGTTGACAAACAGGTATCTTCGTTTCGCATCCAGTCGGATCACCAGGTCCGGTGACTGATTGATCATTTCGTAGGCTTCCCGGGCCTTGAGTCCCTGTTGATGCTGCTGCGTCACATCATTTCCGTCGATGAAGATTTCTGCCGCATTTCCCTGTTCATCCAGAACCAGCCGGGCGCTCCAGGAAATCCAGACCCGTTCCCCGTTTTTTCTGATGCCCTCGGATTCATTGATGTAGTGTTTGGCGGGAAATTGGATGATGCTTTGAACCAGCCCGGAATTGTCTTTGCCCGAACTTTCCTTTTCCGGAAGGAAGGTTCCCACCAGGGGTTTTCCAAGCGCTTCATCCCTGGAATAGCCGAACAGATCTTCGCTGAACCGGTTCAAGAATGTGATCCGCCCTTCGGCATCGAGGCCGATGATGATGCTGTTGATTTCCTCGAGAACCTCCTGGATGTGTTCGACAGGCAACCCGCTCCGGACCATGGCGTTCCTCCCCGAATGAGAAAACCCGATCATTTTCATGATCGGGTTTTAAATGTTTCCGATGCTTCTTGGGTTATAAAATAGGAACGTTTAAAATAGTTTCAAATCAGAAGGAAATCATCTGGCGTCAGAAGTCAAGCGCCAGGAGGAGATATCACCGCCATGGCCGCCGTATTCTCATTTCCGGATAAATCCGGGTTTGCCGAAATCCGGGTCCGGATACGAATAGAATCCTTTCCCGGTTTTGGCGCCCAGATCACCACGGTCCACATACTGCTTCAGGAAATCGGCATTGGCGATGGCCTGGGGGTCCTTTAACTCGTCCGCCCAGTAGCGGGTGACCTTGTAGACCGTATCGATGCCGATGCTGTCCATGATGCCGAAGGGCCCCATCAGGGTGTGCATCACCCCCATGAACGACCGGTCGATATCCTCGACACTGGCCACCTGGTTTGCGGCCAGGGACTGGGCCGAGCGGAGCAGTTCCATGAGCATGGCATTGAATACATATCCGAAATTCTCTTTTTTGAGAACGATGGCTTCCTGGCCGATCGATCGGGCGAATTCGGCGATGAGTCGGACGGTCTGTTCCGATGTGCCGGGATGGGGCATGATGTCTACGATGTGGGTCACCCGGACATCGTGGAAGTGAAACGCCGCAAACCGGTCGGGACGTCCGGTGGCCTCGGCGAACATGGAGGGGATCAGGGATGAGGTGTTGGTGGTGAAAATGGTATGCGCAGGGCAGATGGCGTTGAATCGGGCAAACACTTTCCCTTTGAGCACCGGGTCTTCGGGAACCGATTCGCTTACAAAATCGGCATTGGCGCCGGCCTCCTGGGCCGATGGGGTGGCCCGGATCCGTTTTAGGGCGGCGGCGGCTTCGGATTCGGTGAGCCTGCCGGCGGCCATGAAATTTCGGGCCAGTTTTCCCAGGCGCCCCATGGCCAGATCGAGTTGCACCTGGCCCACATCATAGAGCACCACCGAATATCCGCTTACGGCGCACTGAAACCCGATCTGCTGCCCCATGTTTCCCGACCCGATGATCAGCACCTGTCCGATATCGTCGATTTGCATCACGTTTTCTCCTCACTTGTGTTTAAAATTCTTGAAATCATATCAAATAGGATATTAGAATAACTTCAGATATGTCAACCGTGACAGACATCTCGTCTATAGCAGCAAAACGATAAATTGACAAACGTCCGGTGGCCGGGCGGGGAGGAAGCGGATGAGCAAAACGCTCAGTATCTATCAGCGGCTGTCGGCATGGCCCCTGGGCAGGCAGGTTTTTTCACGCCTGGTGGCGGCAAAGGCGCCCTATTTCAAAACCATCCGGCCGCTGATTACCCACCTTTCCCCCGGCAGATGCAGCGTGGTCGTCAAAGACCGGAAACGGGTGCGCAACCATCTCAACACGGTGCATGCCATCGTCATGTGCAACATGGCCGAGCTTGCCGGTGGCCTGGCCCTGGAAGCGGCCACGCCGGTCAATCTGCGGTGGATCCCCCGTAAAATGACGGTGGAATACCTGAAAAAAGCCAAAGGCACGCTGACCGGCACCTCCGAAATTCCGGCGGACCGGATCACCCCCGGCGATGTCATCGTACCCGTAGAGGTCAAAAACCCTTCCGGCGAGACCGTGTTCCGCGCAAAAATCACCATGTATGTCACCCCGAAAAAACCCGGCAGTTGAGATCAGGGCATAAAAACAGTTTCATGCCTGTTGTGCCGAAATGTTAAAAGGATGTGACGTGAACCGATAAAACGCATTTTCCTCGATCATTGGGCGAAAGTTTGCCAAATATGGGGTTGTACTTATATTTTAATTCATTTTTGAAAGGTGAATGACAATGATTGCAAATTTGACTGCCCTCGCCGCCAACAGCAACTGCAGGGCACGCGGCAGCCGCGCGTCCGGCTGTATTCGGAAATGATCATGGAACCAAAACGCCGGGTACAGGTTCTGCATGAACGTCTTTTGCATTTGCTGGTGCGTACCAGGGATGATTTGAATCTATTGAAGGGCAAAAGCGATGCAGACATTTTGCCGACGCTGGATACGGCCGTGGACCTTCTCACGGAATCACTCGATGTTCTGGATTTGATGGCCCCGGAAAAATCAACGGCCCTTCCGGCCGGCGAAAACGCTTCATCCGCCGGGAATTTCGGAAAGGAATGTGAAAGGCCCGGAATGCAATCAAACGACTGCCGTATCCGGGTGATGCTGGTGGATGATCATGCGGTCATGCGCCAGGGGCTTTCCGAACTCCTCTCGGATTATCCCGATATCGCCATCACCGGCGAGGCCTCGGATGGAGAAGAAGCCATACAGATGGCCCGCAAACTCGATCCGGACGTGATTCTGATGGATATCAGCATGCCGAAAATGAACGGGATCGAGGCCACGCGGATCATCCATAAAGAACATCCCGGCATCCGTGTCATCGGATTGTCCATGTTCGATGCCGCCGATCAGGCCACCGCCATCGAGCAAGCCGGCGCAACGGATTACCTCAGGAAAAGCGGCGACAAAGAACAACTGATCGCGGCCATCCGCAGAACCCGATCTGCTGCATAGCGACAGGCCATGCCCGAGCACATCATCACCGATATCACCATCGTCTTGTTCCTCGGCATCGCCGCCCAGTGGATTGCCTGGCGGCTGAAACTGCCGTCCATCGTCTTTCTCCTCCTTTTCGGCTTCATCGCCGGACCGGTCACCGGGTTTCTCAACCCGGATGAATTCATGGGGGAATTGCTGGTCCCGTTTGTCTCCCTCTCCGTGGCCATCATCCTGTTCGAGGGCGGGCTGACCCTGCGGGTCAGCGAACTCAAGGAGGTCGGTCGGATCATTTTTTTCATGGTGACGGTGGGGGTATTCATCACCTGCGGTTTTGCGGCCATTTCGGCCCACTACCTGTTCGGGCTCAATACCCGGATGGCCGTACTCCTGGGGGCCATCCTGGTGGTGACCGGCCCCACCGTCATCGGTCCGCTGCTGCGCTTCATCCGGCCCATCGGGAAAGTCACCGACATCTTAAAATGGGAAGGGATCGTGACCGATCCCATCGGCGCGCTCATGGCGGTGCTGGTGTTCGAGGCCGTCCTCATCGGCGGGATGGAAAGCACCGGCGCCACGGTGCTGCTGGGACTGGTCAAAACCATTGTTTTCGGCACGCTTTTCGGCGGCCTGTTTGCGGCCTTCCTGATCCTGCTGCTCAAGAATTTCTGGATTCCCGAATACCTCACCGAGAGCATCACCTTGACCCTGGTGCTGGGCGCTTATATGGGTTCGAATTTTTTCCAGGAGGAATCCGGCCTGTTTGCCGCCACCCTGATGGGGATCATGGTGGTCAATCAGAATTGGGTGCCGGTGAAGAACATCATGGAATTCAAGGAGAACCTGCGTCTGCTGATCATATCCGTGCTGTTTATCATTTTGTCCGCACGCATCAAGCTCAACCTGTTTTTCCTGCTTTCCATCAACAGCCTGGCTTTTCTGGGCATTCTCATCCTCCTGGCCCGGCCCACGGCGGTGTTTGTTTCCACCATGAACGCCGATCTCACCTGGCGGGAGAAGCTGTTTCTGTCCTGGATGGCCCCCCGGGGGATCGTTGCCGCCGCCGTCTCTTCCATCTTTGCCCTGCGCCTCAATGCCGCCGGATTTCCCCAGGCAGGCGCCCTGGTCCCCCTGACCTTTACCGTGATCATGGGAACCGTTATCTTCTATGGGTTGACCGCGCTTCCCATGGCCCGCTGGCTGAAGCTGGATCAGTCCAATCCCCAGGGGGTCTTGTTCCTGGGCGCGCTCCCCTGGGCGGTGGAACTGGCCAAAATCCTGCAGGAGAAAAATTTCAACGTGCTGATGACGGACACTTACCGGCCGGACATCTTTCATGCCAAAATGGCCGGGGTCCCTGTCTATTACAACCCGGGGCTGACCCGGGAACTCACGGGGAGGCTGCAGCTCAACGGCATCGGCCGCCTCATGGCCATCACCCCCAACGATGAACTCAATTCGCTGGCCATTCTTCACTTTTCCGAGATGTTCGACCGGGAAGAACTCTATCAGCTGGCCCCGGCAAAAAGCGGAATCGATGACGAGCAGCTCTATTCCCCCCAGCACCTGCGGGGAAGATATCTGTTTGGAAAAGACATCGATTATGCCGGCATGACCCGCCGGTTTCAATCCGGATCGGTCATCAAGGCCACGACATTGACTGAAGCGTTCGATTACGCGGCATTCAAAGATTACTACGGGGCGTCGGCCATCCCCATGGCCCTCATCACCGATAAAAACAACCTGCTGATCTTCACCACCGACAAGAAGATGACCCCTCACCCGGGACAGACCCTTATCGCCATGGTGGACGAACCGGATTTACCCGAAGGCAGGATTTGATTCGGGCATGATGCGGATATTGGAAGTCTTTGCCATCCGGATGGGCGCTCAGGCCCAGTCTCCTTCGGAAAGGGGTTTTGTCGGCCTTTCGCTTCTGTCCAGATGGAGCTGGCTGAAAATGCCGGCCTGATCAATGGATTCATCTTCCGGACGCATGTTGATATCCAGCTCATCTTCGATGTCTTCGGATGCGGACGCCAGGATGAATTGCGTGCCCTCCTTATCCAGGAATTCGGGCGGATCGGCATCCGCGAACCTCCGGTCCCTGAATTTTTCCTGGAGTTTCCTGGGGTACTCGGCTTTCCTGTCTTCTGACAGACCCGTGGCCACGGGGGAGCCTTTTTCCGGGTTTTTGATGCTGATGATGTAGCTGGCCTGATCTTCTATGCGGGTCTCCTCCTGGGCCGGGCCGGGCGATTCCGGCAGTTCCAGGGCATAGACCAGGTGGGTGTGGCCGCTGTGGCGCACAATGCGGTATACCCCCTCCCCCAGCGGACGGGCCGGCGGCGTATGCCGCTCTCCCCGGGTCTTGGTCTGATAGGACTCTTGCGCAAATTCTTCTTTTAAAAAATCGGGAGAGTTGCGTACGGTTTCCACAAATCCCCAGTTTCTGCCCTTGCCCGATTTATTCGGGTCGGGAAGACGCTTCTTCCCCACGATCGCCAGCCGGACCTTCTTTTTATTTTCGGGCTTCAGCACCATGTACATGCGCTGGACATCGGACAGGCTATCCGGGTCTTCCTCTTCCACCTTGGGCCGGTAAAAGAAAAAAATATCCCCCCGCTCCAGGGTCACAGCTTTTTCCTGCTCCTGATCTTCTTGTTTCTTTGCCATGATCCACCTCGCTTTTTATCGAATTTTCTCGATCATCTGTTTGGGTCCCGGAAACTAAGATTCCTTTTTTTTTCCGGCTTCCGAATAAAAAACTATGCAGGATGCCGTCCATTTCAAGCCGCCGGAGAAATTTCGACCCGTCAGAAGGGGCAGGCATTTTGTTTAACATTACGCATATTCAATGGCGCAAATACGGTCGCCCGGTGATTGAAATACACGATTTTCATCATATGAAAGCCCGCGATTGTTTTTACTTTTGTTGAAGTAAAAACGGATTTTTCCAATCAAAAGAAGAAATCTGTCAATTGATCCGCAATCGACCGTAAAAAAAGGAGTATGAAATGAAAGCATTGGTTTATCATGACAAATATGACGTCCGGGTGGTGGACAAGCCCGAACCCAAGATCAAAGACCCCGAGGATATCATCCTCAAGGTGACCACCACCGCACTGTGCGGTTCGGACCTGCATCTGTATCACGGCACGGTGCCCACCATGGAACAGGGCCAGACCCTGGGGCACGAATTCATGGGGATCGTGGAGGAAGCCGGCCCGGAAGTGCACGAGGTGAAAAAAGGCGACCGGGTGGTGATCCCGTTTAACATCAGCTGCGGGAAATGCTGGTTCTGCCGGCACCAGAAATGGTCCCAGTGCGACCGGTCCAATCCCAATGCCGAAGTGGGCGCGGCCTACGGGTATTCCCAGATGATGGGGGGATATGACGGCGGGCAGGCCGAGTATGTGCGGGTTCCCTACGCCAATACCAACCCGCTGAAGGTGCCGGACCATCTCACCGATGAACAGGTCATCTTCCTGTCCGACATCCTGCCCACGGGGTATTTCGGCGCAGACATCGCCAACGTGCAGCCCGGGGATGACGTGGCGGTGTTCGGCGCGGGTCCGGTGGGCTATTTTGCGGTGATGAGCGCATTCATCCGGGGGGCGGCCCGGGTGTTCTCGGTGGACCGTCAGCCGGACCGGCTGGACCTGACCCGGGAACTGGGGGCTGAGGCCGTCAATTTCGATGAAACAAACCCGGTGGAGCACATCAAGGAGGCCACCAGGGGACACGGGGCCATCTGCATCGATGCGGTGGGATACGAAGCGGTGGGTCATCATCCCGCCCCGCAGACGGCTCCCCAGATGGAAGAGCCGCCCTATAAGAATCTAAACGCGGTGCAGGTCATGAAGTGGGTCAGCCAGACCGCCCCCAAGTTTTCCACGGTGGGCATCCCGGGGGTGTACATCGGGGTGTTCGACCAGTTCCCCTTCGGCGACCTGTTTTCCCGGGAGATCCAGCTGAGGATGGGCCAGTGCCCGGTGAAAAATTACAACGAGCAGCTGCTCCATCTCATCGAGGCGGGCCGGATCGATCCCACCCGCCTGATCAGCTATACCATGAAGCTTAACGACGCCCCCAAAGCCTACCAGATGTTTGATAAACGGGAAAAGGGCGTCATCAAGATTATTTTCAAGCCGTAGGGATTCGGGGACACCCCATGGCAAGAAACATCCTGGGCCGTTGTGCGAATTTCATCGAAGACAGGAATCCGCTTGACAGATTGCAGCGGCCCCGGCTGCCCCGGAATTCTTCAGATTACAATTCCAGGTAGGTCACCGACCGGCTCATGGGCAGGTCCTGAAGTTGGGCGATGATGCCGTCATCCAGGGCGGAATCGGTCCTGAGCACCACGATGTTGCGTCCGCCGCCCCGGGCCTGCCCCACGGTCATCCGGGAAATATTGATGTCGTGCTCCCCTAAAACGGTGCCGATGTTTCCGATCTCGCCGGGCCTGTCCTGGTTCTGAATCAGGGTCATGTACCCTTCCAGTTCCATCTCCAGCCGGAAATCGTTGATCTTCACCACCCGGGGATAGCTCCTGCCGAATACGGTGCCGGACACGGCATTGTTTCCTTCATCGGTGACGACCTTGATGGTGATCAGATTGTTGTATTCACTGGCGTCGGCGCTGGTGGCTTCGGACACCTTGATCCCTTTTTCCTTGGCCAGCCAGGGCGCATTGACCATGTTGACGTCATCCAACGTAATCGGTTCCAGCAGCCCCATCAGGAAAGCGGTGGTAACGGGGGCCAGATCGTCATGGAGAAAATCCCCGTTGTATGAAATTTCCACTTCCTTGATGTGGCCCGAGACCAGTTGCGCCTGGATACGACCCATCCGATCGGCCAGATGGATGAACGGCGCCAGCTTTTCCATTATCTCACAGGAGACGCAGGCGGCATTGACGGCATTTTCAATGGTATCGGTTTTCAAAAAGGTGATGATCTGCTGTGCGATGGCCACGGCCACATTGGTCTGGGCTTCCAGGGTGGAGGCCCCCAGGTGCGGCGTGGCGATCAGGTTGGGAAGTTTGAGCAGGGGATGATCTTGCGATGGCGGTTCCAGGGCGAACACGTCCAGGGCCGCGCCGGCCACCTTCCCGGATGACATGGCTTCCTGGAGCGCCTCCTCGTCGACAATCCCGCCCCGTGCGCAGTTGATCAGCATCACGCCGTCTTTCATCCCGGCAAACGATTTGTGGTCGATCATGCCCAGCGTCTTCTTCATTTTGGGCACATGGATGGAAATATAATCGGCCCGGCGGTAGAGTTCGGTAAGCGACACGGACTCGCATCCGTGCTTTTCGATCTTCTCCGGGGTGACCACCGGATCATAGACGATCACCTGCATTTTCAGGCCCCGGGCCCGGTTGGCCACGATGGACCCGATTTTGCCGAACCCGATCACCCCCAGGGTCTTGCGCATGATTTCGCGTCCCTGCAGCTTCTTCTTGTCCCAGCGGCCGGCTTTTAATGACTCGGTCCCCTGGGGGATGTTCCGGGTCAGGGCCATCATCATGGCAATGGCGTGTTCGGCGGTGGTCACAATGTTGCCGCCGGGGGTGTTCATGACGATGATGCCCCGCCGGGTGGCCGCCGCCAGATCGATGTTGTCCACCCCGATGCCGGCACGGCCGATCACCCGCAGTTTTCCCGCCGATTCCAGCAAATCTTCGGTCACTTTGGTGGCGCTGCGCACCACCAGGGCGTCATAGTCGCCGATGACGCTTTTAAGTTCGTCGGGCGACAGGTCGGTCTTGACATCCACGTCAATTCCCTCTTCCGCCTCGAATATGTCGATCCCGGCCTGTCCGAGTTTATCGCTGACGAGTACTTTCATGTTTTCCTCCATGGATTTTTATTAAAAATCGTGTACGTGCAGCCAAGCTCTTTCTTGAATTTCACTACGCTGCTGCGCGATATTTTTGCAAAAGGAAATGGATGGCCCAAGACATGGCTGTGGGTTTCTCCCGGCGAACATTGCTTCATTATTTTGCGAATGCTTCTTAGATGAAGCGGAGCGGCCGCATCCTGGACTGTCTGAGCCGACAGGCGAGTTTCCAGGATGCAGCGGAGCGAATCTTAGAAGCATCAAAATCATGAACAGTGAGCGGGAGAAATCCGCTGCCATGTCGCCTCGGGTCATGTTACTTCCCTGAATGCATCAGAACTTGAACTTCTCCTCCCGGTAGGCCGTCAGAAAATTCCCGCAGTACTCGTCCCGGCCGGAGAGCATTTCAGCGGTGATGATGTTGGCCATCATCTTTTTGTCCAGGGGATTCATGATGGCGCCGTTTAAGCCTCTGGCGATGGCCATGGCCATGAAGGTCTGATTGATCAGCTTTCTTTCCGGCAGGCCATATGAAATATTTGACAGTCCGCAAACCGTGTTGACCCCCGGAAAGCCGGTCATGATGGCCGATATGGCATCTAAAAATTCGATGCCATAGGAATCTTTGGTGGAGATCGGCTGCACCAGCGGGTCCACATAGATGTTCTCCACAGCCACGTTTTCTTTGACCAGGGCATTGATCAGTTTTTCGGCAATGGCCAAGCGGTCGTCTTTGGTTTCCGGCATCCCCTCATCGCTCATGCACAAGGCGATCACTTTGAAATCCGTGCCGGCGATCACCGGCAGCAGGGCATCATAGCGATCCTTTTCCAGGGAAATGGAATTGATCATGGGGGTTCCCCGGTGCACCGTCAGGGCCGCCTCGATCACCCTGGGATCCGGGCTGTCGATGCAGCAGGGGGTTTCAGTTGCGGACTGCACCTGGGTGATGAGCCATTTCATATATTCGGCTTCCTTTCCCACGAAGGTGCCCGCGTTGACATCGATGTAGCCGGCCCCGGCTTCATGCTGCGCCTTGGCGATGCGCTGGATCTCGGCCCCATCTCCTTTTTCGATGGCCGCCTTGATGGCGCTTCGGGATGAATTGATCAGTTCTCCGACAATTTGCATAAAATCGCTCCTTAATGCTGAATTAACTTGCGTGGAAGCGATTCAAAATTTCAGATCAGGGTCGAGGCAGGTCAGCCATCGCCGCCTGAAATAGGTCTTTGAAACCACTTCTTCTAATCCATTAAAAACGGCCTGGCCGCAATCTTTTCACCCGGCGGAATGCAGACGAAATCCGGGGGCTCGTTTGGCCCGAACAGGATTTTTTGAAAATAATCCATCGATCCCGCCACTTCTTCGAATTCTTTTTTAAGAAACGCGGCATTTTTGCGCGCCCGGTCCCGCAGAAAATCGATGTCCCCTGCCCCGGTGTTGATAAAAACGATGTGGGTGTAATGCTTCAGCTCCTCCCGGATCCCCCATTCGGCCGTCTCGCGGCCCATCTTGGGGGCATATTCGTTTTCCATCATCCCCAGGGGATCTTTTTCCTCGGCCATCCATCCCGGGGTCAGGTAATAGGTGCCCGGCCGGCCGGAAAAGGCCTTCTGGTAGATGCCCCTCGACCCCAGCAGCAGGGAGATGCAGTCGTGCACCCGGGGGATATAGATGGGCTGGTTTGCGGCCCGGACGCCCACCACGCCGTTTGAGCACAGGCCGTAGCCGAGAATGATCTCGGCAGCATATTCTGCTGCCGCATCGATCTCCGCCTGGATGATCGCAGGCATCCGATCCGGCGTCCGGTGCAGGTTCTGGTCCAGGTAATGCACCTCCACATCGGTTGTGCGGGATGTCCGCAGCGCCTCCAGTTCGGCCCGGATCACCCGGCAGGCGATCACCACCCGGGCGTGCTTCTGTCTTTTTTGAACTTTCATCTGCCTTCTGAATAATTGTCTTATTTGCAATTTGCATGGATTTTTGAAACGGCTCCCGTATTTTCCCGGCCCCGGACGATCTCCGGGAATTCCATGGCCTCCACATACTGCTCCATGAAGTCCGGGCGGGTTTCAATGGCCACATGCCGGATCTTTTTCACCTTTTCCTCGATAAAGCGCCGGTTGTCCACGCTGCGCAGCATGCGAACGCACCCGATGCGGCAGGTGTTGCCGGCGAAATAGACGCGGGGTGCAGTCCCGGGCGGCAGCAGGCCGATGGCCTCCAGGTTTCTGGGCCGCAGGCTGTAGCCGAATCCCCCCGCCAGTATGATCCGGTCGATATCGTCTGCAGTGATGCCGGCCTCTGAAAGCAGGATATCGATGGCCGCCCGGATGGCGCTTTTCGCCAGCTGCACCTGGCGCACATCTTCCTGGGTAAAATAGACATCGTCGGCCAGCTTGAAGGCCGGCTTGTCATCGACCCTCTCCAGCCGGTAGGCCAGCATGCCCGGCAGGTGCGCATCCGGCGGCATCACCATCCTGCCGGACGGATCGATGACCCCGGTTTTTGAAAGCACCGCGGCGGCATCGATAATGCCGCTGCCGCAGATCCCGGTGGGTTTGACATCACCGATGGCGTGCACCTTGATGGACCGGCCGTCGCTGGTGAGGGCCTCGATGGCGCCGATGCGGGCGCGCATCCCCGAGGAGATGCCCATCCCCTCGAATGCCGGACCGGCCGCAGCCGATGTCATCAGCCAGTTTCCATTGGCGGAAAGCCCGATTTCACCGTTGGTCCCGATATCGATGAACAGCGTGGTGCGGTCCTCCCTGAAAAAGCCCCGGCACACCAGAAGCCCGGCGCTGATGTCCGATCCCACATAGGCGTGAATCACCGGCGGCACATACACCCGGGCCAACGGATGGACCCGCAGGCCGAAAACGCCTGCCAGATAGTGCCGGCCGCTTTTGAGATCCACGGTGAAGGGGACCCGGCCCAGGGGCTCGGGATCGATGCCGGCGGCAATCTGCAGCATGGCGGTGTTTCCGCCGATGACCACATCCAGGATCTCTTCCGGTGACACATCCGAATCCTCGCAGGCCTGTGCCGCCAGATCATTGATCCCCTCGCCGACGCAGTCGACCAGCTCCCGGAGCCCTTCCCGGCTCGATCCGTGCTGAATCCGGCGGACCACGTCATGGCCGAACCGGATTTGTGGATTTAACCCCGAGGTGGTGGCCATCTCTTTCCCGGTATCCAAATCCACCACCGTGGCCACCATGGTGGTGGTGCCCAGATCCACGGCCAACCCCATGGGAGCGGCGCCTTTTTTCCAGGGTTTCAGGACAGCGGGCGCATCGGATTCATAATGGAAGATGCGGGTGCGATTTTTACGCTCCAGGCGCACGGCGGATCGCTTTCCCCCGGTATAGTGGTCATCGTAATGCTGTTTCTTTTCTCCCCCCCACGGCGTTGCATCGGGGTCCCGGTCCCCCTCCAGAATGCGGTGCTCGTCCACGGCAAAGTCGGACAGCAGGGAAATGGCCATGTCCGAACGGCAGATCACCTGGCAGGCCAGCCGGACCCCATCGGCCGCCTGCTCTTCTGTGATGTCCCTGTGGGGCGTCCTGGCCACCGCGCCCGGGGGCGAAACCCGGATCAGGCACTTGCCGCATATGCCGTCGCCGCTGCAGGGGGAGTCGATCTCCACCCCCGCCCGGTACAGGGCGTCGCGCACGCTCTCGCCCCTGCGGGTCAAGATGACCTTATCGTAGCCTTCGATTTTAAGTTCGTGCATAATCCACCTTTACATCCGGGTAAGTGAAATCATCTCCCGGTTGTCCTCGGCCAGGTATTTGAGTTCATTGCGCAGGGTTTCCCCGTCCACTTCCCGGGGCACGGCCACCCCCATGCGCATGGAAAAAAGGGGCTCCCCCTTCTTGCCCGGCACCAGGCGGGTTTTCATCTCCACGATGTTGATGTTGAGTTCAGCCAGCAGCTGGGTGGTCCGGTAGACGATCCCCATCCGGTCAGCACCCTTGACCCGGATTTCATAATTGGGTTCGGTGGGCGTCCTTTTTCCTTCCGGGATGTTTTTGTCCACCGGAAACAGGGTGATGGCCAGATCCGTATCCTGCTGCAGCCGGTCGCAGCGCCGCGCCAGTTCCCGGCCCATTTCATCGCCTTTGGCGGTCACCAGGATCATCAGGGCGAAATGACTGCCCAGCAGGGTCATGCGGGAATCCTCGAAATTGCACCCGCACGCGTATATCTCTTTGGAAACCTTGGCCACCGTACCGGTGATGTTTCTCCCAACGGCCGAAAAGACGTATTCACTTGTCATATGAGCAATTACCTTAAAACGTATTTTTCAAATTTGAGATGAAATTGGCCCAAGGGAAGGCAGACACAATTGGATGATGGAATATTGGAATAATGGAATAATGGGAGAAACAGCACTACTTGTATAACCGGCTGTATTTGTTTGCCGCAAGGCCTTACACCCCCCTTCGCCCCCCTCAAGGGGGGAATTTAGGAGGGTCGTACCTCAAGGGTAGGCATAGCAAGATCACGATGGTTAGGACATGTGCCATCACTCCATCATTCCATCATTCCACCATTCCATTCCCGTCGCCATTAGGTCATTACAAGCACCTGTTTCATCCGCATTGTCATTTTCGATCCGCATGCATCCTGATGATTCCGGCCGGGTCAGCCCCACTGCTCGCTCAGTCTCGGGTTGCCCGCAGCCCGGGCGCGCACGCGCTCGATGGCCCCTTCGGTTTTTACGGTAATACTGACCTGGGGGGCGGCGGCGCCGGCGGATTCGGCCTTCTCCAGGGCCCGGCTGCCCGATGCTTTCCGGGCATAAGCCATGGCCTCATCATATTCGTTGAAGGTTTTCCGGTCCTCTCCGATCTGAACGATGTGGCAGTGCTGGTCATCGGATTCCTGGATATAGACGATGGCCTCCTGCTCGGTGACCACGGAGCCGGCAACGGCCCCGGCCGCGTTGGCCACACCGGCATGCCGGGGAAGCACGAAGGGGGCTTTGAGCAGCTCCGCCACCCGTTTTACAAAATATTCGGCGGGCGCACCGATCCCGATAATCGGATACCGGCAGGAGATCTGCACGGAAAGGCAGGGATCGCGGCGGGCAACCGCCTCATCGATCATCCATTTTCCCCACGGGCCGGCTATGGTTTCCGGCAGTTCATGCGGGCTTTCCTGCCGGGCCAGGAAGATCACGGCCTCCTTCACCATCATGGCAATGATCAGGTCCAACGTTTCTTCCACAAACGTCTTTGTGTCCTTTCCGTTGACCGCGCAGGCGACCTCGACTGCCCGGCGGGCGGTGCGGACATCCCAGAGGTCCATCCGGCCGTTGATATGCAGCAGATCCGTGGGCGTCAGGGTGGCCTCCTCGATGATTCCCTGCCGCAGGAGCAGATCTGCACATAGCTGCACCTCATGATTGACTTTGGTTGCCCGGACCAGTTGAAACACGCTTTTCGGTCCCTCCTTGAGCTGATTGACCAGCTGGCGCTGCCGGGGTTCCAATCCCTGGACGATATCGGCGTCATCCGGCCGGTGCATGTACCAGTAACGGATGTCGGCTGCGCTCCACATATGGTTTTCATATCGAAAGAGCGCCTCGATGCTGTCGGCCACTTGGGGGAACCGGTGGGCCAGGCGCGACAGGGGAACCACCCGGTCGGGTCCCACCGTAGTGACGCCGCCCTGGGCAAAGGCGATCCGGCTGTCGCACCCCACACAGGCGGTGCGGATCCGGGCCGCCCGGACGGCGGTCTCGATCTGACCCACCCGGGCCCCGGTGTCGGTCACCGCCACCCGGCCGTTTTCGATGAAGGCCATGTCCGTGGTGGTCCCCCCCACGTCGATCATCAGCGCATTGGCGTGATGGGAAAAGAACTGACCGCCGATAGCACTGGCGGCCGGACCCGACAGCACGGTTTCCACCGGTTTTTCGGATGCCTCGGTATAGGGCATCAGGGACCCGTCCCCCTTGACGATCATCAGGGGGGCGTTGATATTTTGGGATTTGAGCGCATCGCCCACCGCAATGATAAATTCCTGCATCACCGCCACCAGGGAGGCATTGAGGGAGGCCGTGGCCGCCCGCTTGATCGAGTCGAGCTGGGTGGACAACTGGTGTCCCATCACTACCGGGTGATCGCCGATATCGCGGATTTCGGCAAACGCCGCCTCCTCGTGGGATGGATTCAAAGGACTGAAATAACTTGAAATGGCAAATGCATCCACCCGGTCCTTGTAAAGATCCACCCAATTTCTGATCCCTTCCAGGTCAAGCGGCGCTTTTTCCGCACCCTGGGGGGTGTGCCCCCCTTTGAAGATGGCATAGTGGGCAGTGGTGAATTTGTCCTTGAGCGAAAATTTTTCGATCAGGTCCGGGTCGTATCCGATGAGGATCAGCCCGACCTCCCGGGCCTTTCCCTCGGCGATGGAATTGGTGGCCAGGGTGCTGGAAATCCCCACCAGCCGGATCCGGCCGGGATCCTTGATGGCGAGCATCTTCAAGACCTCGATCACCCCGCGGGACAGGTCGTCCCGGGTGGTCAGGGTCTTGCCGGAGGCAAGGACGCTGCGGGATCGGTAATCCAGCAGCACCCCGTCAGTGTAGGTGCCTCCCGTATCGATCCCCACCACGTAATCAGCCCCGCCTTCCTTTCGCCCCCGGCTGCGCTGACGCGCGCCGGGATCGAAGGGTTTGTTGGTACTGGTCATTTCATCATTTCTCATATCATTGATCAAAAGGCGCTTTTTCATGCACATGAACGTGCACGAGCACATGCACGTTCACGTTCACGAAAGTTGCATCGTTTACAGAGATTTTACCCGTTCCTCGGCGGCCGCCAGGACCTTGTCGATATCGGCCTTGGCCTCCGCCGGCACCTTGACACTCGGGCCGGGGTAGTTTTCGATGATATCCTGCCCCTTCTTGACGATCCGCTCCTTCATGGTGGTCCGGCCCTGGGCGTCCCAGTCCTCGTAGGAGTTTCTGTCCATGAGTGTGGGTACCCAGTGATTCCGGAAGTGCTTCATGGTATGGTCTTCGTACAGGTAATGACCGCCGGGCCCCACGCTGCAGATTTCTTCCACGGCCAGGGTTTCTTCGTTGACTTCCACGCCCCCGCCGATGAGCCTGCACATGCCGATGATCTCGTCGTCCATGATGGTCTGGTAGACATCTCCCGTGATCCCGGATTCGGTGTATCCGTTGTCGTGAACGAAATTGGCGCCGCTGTACATGGCCATCTGGATGGAATAAGCGGCCTCGATGCCGGACTGGAGTTCCATCATCTTGGTGTCGGTGCATCCCGAGGTGGAGTACATGGGCAGGCCCACATGGCTGAGCAGTTCGGTAAATGCCGCGCTCATGATCCCCAGCTCCGGTGCGCCGTAGGAATAGATGGCCCGGCGCATGTCCAGGATGGACTGAACCCCGCCGATGATGATGCAGGTGCCCGGGTTCATCAACTGGGAGACCACCACCCCCACCATGGCCTCGGACATGGCCACCACCAGCTGGCCCGCATGGGTGGCCGGCACGGTGGCCCCGCCGATGCAGCAGGGGGTATAGACCTGTGGAATCCGGTGCTCGGCGCAGTACATGCACTTGCCGATGGCGTCGAAGTCGCTGGTCAGGGGCGAAATGGGCTCGCTGTAATGGATGAAGTTCGGGCGCTGCCGGAAGGCTTCTTCCCCGCCGGCCATGATGATGCCGATCTTGTGCTCGTCCTTGATGTTTTCCACGTTGAAGGCCCAGTTCATGATGATCTTGCGGGTGTGCTGGATCATGTCGGCAAACTCGTACACGTCGGCCAAGCCGTTGGTCACGTCGTTTATCGAACCCAGGGACTGGACGTAGCCGATGTTGGGCAGGGCATCGCAGACCCGGGCCACGATCTCTGCGTCCTTTCGGACATAGGGTCTGCGCTCCAGAGTGTAGGGATCGATGAAATTGGGCGGGGTGGGGCCGGGGCCGAAATAGCTGCGCCCTTTTTCCACGTAAACCATCTCCTCGCTGCCGTCCCAGCTGTACAGGGTGGTGGTGGGCGGAAGCGATGAGAGCGCATCTTTGACCACTTCCGGCGGAATCCGCACCCGTTTTCCGTCCACGTTGCACCGGTTTTTCCCCAGCAGTTCCCGGACGCCTTCGTGGTTCACGTTGGCGCCGGTATCGTTCAAGGTTTTAATGACCCCGCGAAACAACCGGTCCTTCTGGTCTTCGGAAAGAAACGAAAACCGGGGGGTCTTGTTAACTGTATAATTGGTCCTGATGGTCATAATTGTATTCTCCTGTTAACCTATCTTTACGCCGCACCTTTTGGGGGAGACGAAATTAATGGGAATGCCGCCGGTCCGCGTCTTCAACAACCGCCCGAACCTCCTGGGCCAGTTTTTCATCCAGGGGCTTTGGCTGATAGGTGTTGAGCAGCTTTTCAGTCTCCTCATTGACCCGGTCCAGCATGGTTTTTTTCCCTTCCGCATTCCAGGTTTCCCAATCCGAACGGTCGATGAGCTGCGGCTTGAACCATTCCTTCCAGTGTTCATAGGTATGGTCGTGGGTGACGTATTCGCCGCCGGGGCCCACTTCATCGATGATGTTTAAGGCCATGTGGGCCTCATCGGTCTTGATCCCTTTTCCGACCTGTCGGACCATGCGGATGATCTCCTCGTTCATGACCAGGCTCTCCAGAGAGGCGTTTACCCCCGAATCGATGTATCCCACGTCATGGACCAGGTTGGCGCCGGACATGTAGGCATTGAGCAGGCTGATGGTGCACTCGATGGCGGCCTGCTCGTCCAGCACCTTGGCATCGGTGCATCCGCCGGTGGAGAACATGGGCAGTCCCAGCCACTTGGAAATGTCCGTGTTGGCGGCCGAGGCCAGGGAGAGTTCCGGGGCGCCGTAGGAATAGGTGGTGGTGCGCATGTCCATGACGGTGGTCACGCCCCCCATGACCAGCGGCATGCCCGGTTTCTTGAGATAGCACAGCGCCACGGCCAGCAGGGTTTCGGCCAGGGACTGGACCAGCATGCCCGCAATGGTGGCCGGCGCGGTGGCGCCGGAGGACGGACACGGCGTGTACATGGCCGGGATCCCCTTTTCCGCGGCAAACAGACAGTTTTTCCACCGCAGTGCGGTCATTTGTCAGCGGTGAGATCGGCTCGATGTAGGCCACGAACATGGGATTTAACCGAAATTCCGCCTCGCCCCCCTGCACCAGGCAGGCCATTTTCCACAGATCTTTAAGCCCTTCGCCGTCCACGCTGGTGAGCACCATCGGTTTGGTGCACCCCTCCAGCATGGCCATGAACTGGTGCCGGTCATAGGTCAGGGGATTGGGCGCATCGCCCACGATGCCGTGGGACATGAAAAAATCGTAATTGGGCAGCGCATCCACGATCCGGGCCGCGTTGACAATGTCGCTGTACAGGGTTCGGCGGCGTTCGCCGGTCTTGCGGTCATAGGTAAAGGGCAAATCGGAGCCGGTGCCGAAATAGACATGGTCCTTCTGCAGGGCCATGGACCGGACGCCGTTTCGCCCCTTGAGGGTGATCTTCCGGGGATATGTCTTTAAAGCCCGCTCCACCAGGGAGACCGGCACCCGGACCCGCTTGTCGTCGCCGACAACGGCCTCGCTGCTGCGGAACAGTTCCAGTGCCTCTTCCTGGTGCACCCGGGAGCCGACCCGCTCCAGCACTTCAAGTGCGGCGAAATATATCTGTTCGATCTGATCCTCCGTCAGGACACGGTAACTGGGCGTCTCCTGGACGGTATGGTTCATGATCTCCATTTTTGGCATATTACATTCCCATTGCATGAGCATCTCCTGTATATTGAAGGTTTTCGGCAAAGCATCCGGAAACCTGACTGTTTCTATTTTCACCCGGTATTCGAGTTCTCTCACCAGGGCGCAAAGGACCGCAAAGAAAGAAATTGAAAAAATATTTCCTGACCGCCCCCTGCGCGCTTTGCGAGAGATTCTCTGTGATCAGGCGCCTATAGCCCGAGCGTCGCTTTGGCCTTGTCCACTGAGCTGGCGGCGTTGGCGCCGTAAACATCGGCGCCGATTTCCCTGGCGAATTCCTCGGTGACCGGTGCGCCGCCCACCATGATCTTGACTTCATCCCGGATACCGGCTTCTTTCAGGGCGTTGATCACCTCGCCCATCTTGGGCATGGTGGTGGTGAGCAGGGCGGACATGCCCAGCAGTTCGGGCTTGTGCTCCTTGACCGCATCCACGAATACCTGTGAATCCAGGTCGATGCCCAGGTTGACCACCTTGAACCCGGCGCCTTCGAACATCATTCCCACCAGGTTTTTACCGATATCATGCAGGTCGCCCTTGACGGTCCCGATCACCAGGGTCCCGGCCATCTTGGCGCCGCTGGCCACCAGCAGGGGACGCAGCTGCTCCATGCCCGAACTCATCGCTTTTGCCGAGCGGAGCACCTCGGGAATGAACATCTCACAGGCCTTGAACCGCTGGCCCACCACTTCCATGCCGGCGATCAGGCCTTTTTGCAAGATTTCCTCCGGAGCCATGCCCGCATCAATCGCTTCCCCGGTCATTGCCTTGACATCGTCCACTTTACCCGCGATCAGCAAATTCGCCATATTTCCCAAATCAACTGCCATGTTCAAATTCCTCCTCTTTTGGTTTTTGGTAAGATTATTCGTCCGTTCAAAAACGGAAAATTAGGTACAAGATTGTGCCGCAGCGCTATTTCGTGAAATGGAATACGCCCCAGGCCAGATATCCCTTGCTTCCGCCATCCACCCAGTGGCGGAGGCCCTCTTTCATGTTGGTGATGTATTCGCGGCTGACCACCTTTTCCAGTTCATCTGCGCGGGCAATCATTTCCTGCAGGATCCGGTCATAATGGGTGGTGAGATGCGGCGTCAGGGATTCAAAATCGACACGGCCAAACCCGGTCTTCCGGGCATGATCCATGTAAAAGGCGGGAGATCCCAGGCTTTTGAGGTGAATGCGCTGATAAATTTTGTCCAGCACCCCGTCGGGGCAGTCGTCTGACTGCATGGGATCGGAAAAGATCATCTCGCCGCCGGGCTTGAGCACCCGGTAGGCTTCCTCAATCACCCGGCCGCGGTTTTCGCTGTGCAGGATGGCATCCTGGGACCAGACGATGTCAAAAGACCCATCCGGGAAGGGAATGTCGTCAAAGCTGCCGTCCACTACCTCTATGAGATGATCCAGCCCCTGCTCCCGGTTCATCCGCCGACCCCATTCATTTTCAGTTTCGCTCAGGTTCAGCACCACCACTTCCCACCCGTAATTTTTGGCCAGGTACCGCGCCGATCCGGCAAAACCGCCCCCCAGGTCAATCACGCGAATCTTTTTGCCCATCGAGGCGGACCGGGAGGCCATGTGGGCGATGGTTCTGCGGCTGGCATCGAAAATGGCGTCATCCGCCTTTTCATAGATGCCCAGGTGAAGATCTTCCCCGCCCCATATGGTGGTATAGAAATTATGGGCATCCGAGCTGTTGTAATAGGTCCGGGCAACCTCGACAGTTTCTGAATAGGTATTCTGCTGCATGAAAATTTTCCTCCTGTCGTCATTTGCGCACGATCTCATAAATCTAAATCATAGAAATTAATACAAATTGAATTAGATCATGCTATTAATTATATACAATATAAGTGTTTGATTAAAATGATTTTTATAAATTTTCTAGTGGGATATTTTTCAGTGCGTTATTTCAATCTAATTTTCATTAATATATCATCTGAATATAGGCCCCGCAAAATCCATTTCATGTTAAATGGCCTTTTAATGGTTATTTAAGAGAATAATGATGTTCTTAAATTCGGCAAATTTTTTTTTACGAATTACTTTTTATATGCCTGAAATTTTGTTTCTATAGTAATATATAATGATTTGATATTATTATAATAAAAATATTGTTTTGTCAACCCCCACTCAAAGTCCATACAACCCACTAAAAATTATAGCGATTAGGCAACTTTTTTGAATAAAGTTGACAAATTTATTAAAGTTCATTAATATTTCTCGCTTAACAAATTCAACCACTCGACCGGGCTTCACTGCCGCCGGGGCTGTTCGATCATTCGCGCCGCATACAAGGAAATAGAATTTATGGCTGTTGTTCTTCCGTTTCAGGGAATTTTTTATGACACCGGGAAAATTGAAAATCTGTCTGAAGTGACCACTCCGCCCTACGACATCATCTCCGGAAAGGAGCAGGAGGCGTTTTATACGAGGCATCCCCATAATATCATCCGATTGGACAAGAACATGCCCACCGCCGCCGATACGGATGCAGACAATCCGTACACCCGGGCGGCCGGATGTTTCCGGGACTGGTTGGACCAGAAGATTCTGATCCGGGACCCGATCCCGGCCTATTACCTCACCCGTATCGATTTTGAACTGGAAGGCAAAACCGTCAGCCGCTTCGGGCTGATCGCCCGGGTCCGGCTGGAACCCTTTGACAAGGGGGTGGTGCTCCCCCACGAAGAAACATTTTCCAAGGTGAAATCCGAACGCCTGGAATTGATGAAGGCATGCCAGGCCAATTTCAGCCACATATTTTCTATTTTTTCAGATAAGGACCGGGTCATGGCCGCGTTAACGGATTTTGCCGCCGGAAAGGGGGCGGATCAGGATTTTTTCGATGATGCCGGCCACCGCCATCGGCTGTGGCGCATCACCGACCCGGATCTGGTAAAATCGGTGGCCGATGGATTTGCCGACCGGCGGCTCTACATTGCCGACGGCCACCACCGCTACGAGACCGCGCTCAATTACCGGAACTGGCTGGCACAGCAGACGCCGGAGCTGCCCGCCGACCATCCGGCCAATTACATCATGATGTATCTGTGCCCGGTGCAGGACCAGGGGCTGATCATTCTCCCGACCCACCGGCTGCTGTCCGATATCGATGCACAGCAGTCAGAGGCGTTTCGAATTGCTGCGCAGGATTACTTTGATATCACCGAAATGCCGGTCGATCCCGCTCAAACGAAAACGGCCCTGAACTGCCTCCAGTCGGCAATGGCGGCTGAAAACGGGGTGCACCGCATCGGCCTGCTGATGAAACATCAGCCCAAATGCGCCATGATGACCCTTAAACCCGGTATCATGGAAAAAATATTTGCCGGCCAGATCCCCTCACCGCTTCTTCAGCTCGACGTGACGGTGCTGACCCGGCTGGTGCTCATGAAAATCATGAACATGGCGCCGGAGGATCTCGATGATCCGGAAAAGATGGCGTTTACCAGCAACGTGCGGCATGCGGCGGCGGCCATCGCCTCGGGAACGCATGACGTGGCGTTTATCCTGAATCCGCCCACAAACGACCAGGTCCGGAAGATCGCCGAAGCCGGGCTGACCATGCCCCGGAAAACCACGTTTTATTATCCCAAGGTTATCACCGGCCAGGTGATGAACGCACTTTTCGAATAGGAGGACCGCTCACATCGAGGTCATTCAATCCATAAAAGAAATGAAAAACTGGTCCGGACGGATGAGAGGGGCGGACAACCGCATCGCCCTGGTGCCTACCATGGGCTACTTCCACGAAGGGCACCTTTCCCTGATGCATAAAGCCCGGCAGGTCTGCGATAATCTGGTGGTCAGTCTGTTCGTAAATCCCACGCAGTTCGGGCCGGGAGAAGACCTGGCGGCCTATCCCCGGGATATGGACCGGGATCGTTCTCTGGCCGAAAACGCAGGCGCGGACGTGCTGTTTGCCCCCGATGCCCGATCGCTGTACCCGGCCGGGTTCGAAACGTACGTGGTGCAGGAAAACCTGCCGGAGCACCTGTGCGGACTGTCCCGGCCCGGCCATTTCCGGGGCGTGACCACCATCGTGGCCAAGCTCTTTCATATTGTGAACCCGCATGCGGCGGTGTTCGGGGAAAAAGATTTCCAGCAGCTGGCGGTGATCCGGCGGATGGTCAAGGACCTTGATTTCGACATCGAGATCATCGGCCAGCCGACTTTCCGGGAACCCGACGGACTGGCCATGAGTTCCAGAAATGTCCGCCTGGCGCCTCACCAGCGGGAGCCCGCCCTGCTGCTGATTCAATCCCTGAACCATTGCCGGGACGAGGTGCGCCGGGGGGAAACCGACGCCGGGCGCCTGATTCATGCGGCAGAACAGATCATCGGCGCCCACCCTGAAACGACCGTCGACTACATCGCCGTTTGTGACCCTTCCACCCTGGAAAATGTGGATACCGTCGCCGGACCGGTGCTGATGGCTTTAGCGGTCAAGGTGGGCAGCGTGCGGCTCATCGACAATATGGTGCTGGAGCCGGAAAAAGGCTGAAGACATTTTGCTTTTTAATGCTTGAAAATTCGTACACGTGTACGTTCACGGGCATGTGCACGGGGTAACAGCCGGAACGTAGCCCCTTCGAGGGAGCGATGCCTGGTTGAGGAATTGTCCCGTTAACAACCAATCGTAAAGGAGTGATGTATGACACAGAACAGCGTCCTTTTTACCTCTGAATCCGTAACCGAAGGGCATCCGGACAAGGTTGCCGACGCCATTTCCGATTCGGTTCTGGATGCCATTATCGAACAGGACAAACATGCCCGGGTCGCATGCGAAACCCTGGTGACCACCGGACTGGCCTTCGTTTCCGGCGAAATCACCACAGAATGCTACGTGGACATCCCCCAGGTGGTGCGAAATACCATCCGGGATATCGGCTATAATTCTTCCCGGATGGGATTCGACTGGCAGACCTGCTCGGTGCTTACCAGCATCGGCCAGCAGTCCCCGGATATCGCCCAGGGCGTGGATACGGGCCAGGGGCTCTTCAAGGAGCAGGGGGCCGGCGACCAGGGGCTGATGTTCGGCTTTGCCTCGGATGAGACCCCGGAGCTCATGCCCATGCCCATCTCCTTTGCCCACAAGCTGACCAAGCGCCTGGCCACGGTCCGCAAAAACGGTTCGGTGGATTTCCTGAGGCCCGACGGCAAGTCACAGGTCACCATCGAGTACATCGACGGCATTCCGAAGCGGGTGGACACGGTGGTGGTCTCCACCCAGCACAAGGCCGATGCCACCTATGACGAGGTCAAGGAAGCCGTTATTGAAGAGGTGATCAAAAAAACCATTCCCAAAGATATGGTGGACGGCGACACCCGCTACTTCATCAACCCCACCGGACGGTTTGTCATCGGCGGCCCCATGGGCGACTGCGGGCTGACCGGACGGAAGATCATCGTGGATACCTACGGCGGACAGGGAAGCCATGGCGGCGGCTGCTTTTCGGGAAAAGACCCCTCCAAGGTGGACCGGAGCGCATCCTACATGGGCCGGCACATCGCCAAGAACCTGGTGGCCGCCGGGCTGGGCAGAAAATGCGAGGTCCAGGTGGCCTATGCCATCGGCGTGGCCGAACCGGTCTCCATCCTGGTGGATTTTCTGGGCACCGGCAATATCCCCGAATACAAGGCCAGGGAAATCGTCCGGGAGATTTTCGACCTGCGGCCCGCGGCCATTATCGAATACCTGGACCTTTTGCGCCCCATCTACCGCAAGACGTCGGCATACGGTCACTTCGGCCGGAAAGACCCCGATTTTACCTGGGAGAAGACCAACAGGGCAGATGAAATCCGGGCACTGGCCGGACTTTAAATCAGGTTATGATCCGATGCCGGCAAAATGGAATCTGTAAAATACGTGCCGGGAAACGCGGGAACCCCCTGGCAAATTGATGCCGGCGTCGAATATCTGCTATTTGATTCTGATTGCCTCAACCGATATCATTGAATGATTCTTTGGCCAGATAAGCGATTTTGAAACCGGAAAACGCACTGCTCTTTCCGGTTTCAAAATCGCTTGGCCGTCGTAAACGTTTTTTCACTCAGCGAGCAAACCGCGATTGTTGAGAAATCTGTCTTTGATCAGTTCCGCCAGTTTTTCGACTTCATCGGCGCCATACACGGGGATGTCGGTCTTTACGGGCAAATCGGATACCAGTACGAATACCCGGCCATCCTTTTCACAGATGGGGGCATTGTCGCCCGAGCGGTATACCTCGATTTTAGGATGATTTCCCTTCTTGTAGCCTTCCGCGATGACGATATCCATGTCATTGAAATACGTCATCAATTCAGGAAGTTCAGAATATTTCTCGCCGCTGTTTTCCTCTTTTCGTTTAAAAACCGCAATATTATCAGCTGAAGAAACCACCACCGCATCTGCACCGGCCTCATAGAAACGCCAGCTGTCCTTTCCCTTCACATCAAACCGGGACTGGTGAACGGAGTGCTTGATGGCCCCCACCCGAAAGCCCATCTTTTTGAGGGCGGGCACCAGCTTTTCGATCAGCGTGGTCTTGCCGGAATCGGAATAACCGATTACGGAAATCATCGGTATCATATTAAAATCCTTTAAATCAAAATGGAATGGCGCTCTTCTTTTCCGGCATTATGCAATACGGGGCCGCTAATATAAAGATGAAAAGTTGAGTTACAGTATTAATCCTGATGATTGTCAAGGCCAAAAAACCGTGGATCGGCCTTTTGCCCGGACCGATACTTTTGGCCCCGGCTGATATACCGGCGGGGGATGACCGACACCAACTTGTGCCTGAACGTCGCTCTTGACTTCTGACATCATATCCGTCTATTTTCGCTTAGTTTCTCATTCCAGTTCGCAGTCAAAGGTATTCGTGCCCCGACATGGGCCGCCCCATTTCGAGCCACCCTTTTCTTGCCGGCACGATGATGATTTGAATGTAAACGGAATCAAAAAAATCCGGCTTTTTTTATTTGAAACACAAACATCTGAAAATCAAGCTTGCGATGCTGGCCGCGTGCATACTGGCGGCCGTATTCTGTCATTTCACCGATGACAGCCTGCGCCGGATCAAGCGGCATAAAAAGCTCACCATCATTACCGACAACAGCTCCCACGGATACTATCTCTACCGGAGCGCCCCCATGGGGTTCGAATACGACCTGGCCCGGGAGTTTGCGGATGACCTTGCGGTCGATCTCGAGGTGGTCACACCGGGATGGGGGAAAATCATGGATGCACTCGTCAATCATGAAGGCGACCTCATCGCATCGAGCCTCACCCGTACCCCGAACCGGATGGATCGGGTCTCTTTTTCCATTCCGTATATGTCCGTACGCCAGCACATTGTCGTTCGAAAAGGAAATTCCGATATTACGAAGATTTCGGATCTAAACGGCAAGACCATCCACATCCGCAAACACACCTCTTACCATGAACGGCTCCTGAAGTTAATCGACGAAGGCATCGACCTTAAACTGGTCCTCTACGATAATGTCCCCACCGAGGAATTTTTGCGGCGCATCCAGGACCATGAAATCGATATCACCGCAGCAGACTCCAACATCGTCCGTTTAAACCGCCGGTATTATCCGGACATCAAAATCGCCTGCACCATCAGCGGTGAACAGGAAATCGCCTGGGCGGTGCGCAAGGAAGACGACGCCCTTCGTCGAAAAATCAACCGGTTCTTTAAAACCATAAAAAAAAACGGGGTCTATGATGATATTTACAACCGGTATTACGCCGGTCGTGACCAGTTCGACTATGTCAACATCAAAAAATTTCACATCCGCCTGGATACCCGGCTTCCCGAATATAAGCCCGCTATCATCGAGACTGCCGATATGTACGATCTGGACTGGCGCCTGATCGCAGCGGTCATCTACCAGGAATCCGAGTTCGATCCCCTGGCCGTCAGTTATACCGGTGTCTGCGGCCTCATGCAGCTGACCCTTCCCACCGCCGTGGAAATGCAGATCGAAAACCGCCTCGATCCCTTCCAGAGCATCCGGGGCGGGGTCAAATACCTTAAATCCCTTTATGATCGTTTTCCCCGGATCGATGAGAATGAGCGGATCAAATTTGCGCTGGGCAGCTATAACGTGGGGTACGGCCACATCCGCGACGCCCAGTCCATTGCCCGGGAAAAAGGTCTGAATCCGCGCAAATGGCGTTCCATGGAGCAGATTCTGCCGCTTCTGGTCTATCCCCAATATCACGAAAACACCCGCTACGGTTATGCCAGAGGAACAGAAGCCGTCCGGTTCGTCGAGCGCGTGCTCAAGTATTATGATATATTAATCCGGATTACCGGCGTGTAAGTACATCCGGGCACCTGGATTGGAGGACCATTGCAGAAGGCAAGCTGGATACCGCTGTTTTTTTTCATTGGATTGACGGCCGTCGTCATCTCCTGGGGGGTCCATACCCGTTGGTCTCCCGCAGGGCCGAAAAGCACGGCGAATGCGCCGAAGCAAAGCGATGTGGACATCAATCCGCAGGAAGTCTCTCCCGGATGGTGGGAAAGCCGTCAGGCGATCTACTACCAAATTCCCGCCCGGGTGCGCCTTTATCTCCCAGGCGCCTCACCGCAGAAGGCCAAGGCGTTGACCGGGAAGGCCTGGCTGGAATTTTCCCGGATCGGCAAAATAGTCAATCCGTTTGACCCCGCTTCTGAACTGGCAAAACTCAATGCCGCGCATGAAACCGGCAGCTTCAAAATTTCAAGCGATCTGTACGCCCTGCTGTCGCTGTCGGATCGATTGTGGCGGGAAAGCGGGGGGCTGTTCGATCCCACCATGATGCCCATCAAGCGCCTCTGGCAGGAGGCCGAAAAAAAACAGCAGGTGCCTTCCGAGCGCCAAATCCGAAGCACCCTGCAGGATACGGGTTTTTCGCACGTTCATCTGTCGAACGGCCATGTCGATCTGGACAATGCGAACATCATGTTTGATTTCGGCGGGATCGCCAAGGGATATGCGGTGGACCGGGTGCGGCAAGTGGTGGTAAAAAACGGGGCCGCGGCCGGAATCATCCAGCTGGGCGGCGAAGTGGCCGCTTTCGGGGACAACCAGGGCAAACCCTGGCGCATCGGGATTCAGCACCCCATGGACCCCGATGCCGTCTATGGCATCGTCAGCCACACCGGCGTGCTCAGGGTTTCCACCAGCGGCAATTATGAGCAGCCCATCATGATTCAGGGATACGCATTCTACCACATCTTCAGCCCCGAAACCGGCAAACCGGTCCCGGAAAAAATCCTGGGGGTCACCACCCTGACCATTGACCCGGCGATTTCCAATGCCCTTCTGGACGGCGCAGCCACCGCCATCACGGTTGCCGGCCGCGCCGGTGGCCTTGCCATCGCTCAGAAACTGGGGATCGAGGCGCTCATCCTGTATGAACAGGACGACGGCGCCATAGCGGAATCCATGACCCCGGGATTCGCCAGATTTTATAGCCGATAAAAAAAGCGTCCCTGCCGGAAGTTCTTCCCGGCAGGGACGCTCAGATCATCATGAATAAAAGACCAAGCGGCTAAACTTCATTTACTCCATCAAAGTCGAGATGAAGCATCCGCCGCCGCCTCCGCCATCGGATTTATCGGTGACGGTGACCACACGTATCCACCCCCTGCTGACCGCTGAAATCCTCTGCCACCAGCTTGAAGCTCAGCGCAACGTCTTCGCCGCTAATTTTCGGGGCCTCAAATGTCGGCTGCGGGGCGGTTTCGTCGGAAAGTTCAACCGTGACCGAACCGGCCGCCTGGGTCCATTTATAACTGATAATCCCGTCATCCGGATCCGAAGATCCCGACCCGTCGAGGACCACTGTTTCCCCTTCTTTCACGGTCTGATCCGGGCCTGCATCGGCCACAGGGGCCTGGGTGGTCGGGTTCACGGTGATCTTCACCCGGTCGAATCCTTTGAGTCCGTCGTTGTCCTCGACCATGAGCTGGAATTCGAGATCCACCGGATTTTCCCCGATGATGGGAGCGTCAAAGGTGGGCTGCATGGCCTCGGAATCCGAAAAGACGACGGTGGGACCGGTGATCTGGCTCCATTTATACCGCTCGATGAGGCCGTCCCTGTCTTTTGACCGGGATGCGTCCAGGGTGACGGTTTTACGCTCGTAAACCGCCTGGTCCTCCCCGGCATTCGCCACGGGCAATTCCCCCACATTGACAATGGTGATGATCACCCGGTCTGAAGAACTCAGTCCCTCGTTGTCCACTACCGTCAAATCAAAGGTCAGCGGTAGCTGGTCCACCCTGACCGCCTGGCGATAAAGGAGGCTTTTGCGGATGTTTCGTCTGAAATCCCGGCCACCGGGCCGTGAACCTGTTTCCATTGATAGCTGACGATATTTCCGTCCGGATCCATGGATTCCGTCCCGTCAAGCTCAATGACATCGCCTTCGTTGACCGTGCGGTCCGGACCCGCATCTGCGATTGGCGGCATACCGTCCCGGGTGACGGTGACAATCACCTGGTCCGTATCCGACTGTCCGAGGCGGTCTTTAACCGTCAGGCGGAAGGACAATGCCGCCGTTTGCCCGGTGGTGATCATCGGCGCACTGAAAGTGGGTTGGGCGGTGTCTTTACCCGTGAGCGCGACGGAAAGGCCCCCTGTCTGGACCCATTCATAGGAGACGATGCCGTCATCGATATCCGAGGAACCCGAACCGTCCATGGTCACCATGCTTCCTTCGGTAACTGTCTGATCCGTTCCCGCGTTCGCGGAGGGCGGTTGATTGGCCCAGTCGACCGTCACCATGTCCGTATCGCTTTTTCCGGCATCATCGATGACGGTCAACTTGAATTCAGCCGAACCGGATGCAGCCGGCGCCGTAAAGACCGGGTCGATTGCCTTGTCATCCGACAGCCGGATAGCAGCCGAACCGGATTGGACCGTCCAGAGATAGGAGATGATCCTGTTTTCGGGATCTGTGGAACCGCTTGCATCAAGCTTTACCACCGCACCGGGGGCGACTTGAAGATCCGGACCCGCATCTGCGGTCGGCGATGCATTGCTGTCCACGTAAGCCTGGCTGTTGATCAGGATATCCACGGTATCGATGCTCGTCTGTCCGCTGACCGTATCTTTCACCTTCAGCTCAAAGGTCAGCGTTTGCTGCGGCTGCCCGGTTTCAGGGGCGGTAAAAGTCGGGGTTTTCTGCAGGGAAATCCCCGTCCATTCATTTCCCCCGGACAAGGTGACCGTGGCTTCGGGGATCTAACGCCACTGATATTGCAGGTTGTCCCCCTGGGAACCGGATCCATCGAGCATGACCATGGTCCCGATGAGGGCGGCCTGGTCCGATCCGGCATTCGCTGCGAGCCCGCTGCCGCCGCTGGTTTGAGTGATCGTGACCACAACCGTGTCGCTGTCGCTGCTGCCGTCCACACCGCTGACAGTCAGTTCAAATTCAATCCAACCGCTCTGCTCGGGTGCCAGAAAAGACACCATTCCCTCTCCCCACTTGCTGGTCAGATCGATGCCGGAAAGGTTTAAGTTGTTGTCGATCATCACCCATTGATATGAGACGATGTCGCTCTGGGGCGAGGAGTTTGATCCATCCAGGACAACGGTTGCACCGGATTCGACGGACTGATCGGGTCCGGCCGCTGCCGCCAGGTTCAGATTCTGCGAAGCGACACGCACATTGACACTGTCCGAGTCTGTATGGCCCAGATTGTCGCTCACCGTCAGCAGAAAAGTAAGCGTTGCCCCGGCTGCCTGCACATAAGGTGCGGTAAAGGTGGGGCGGCTGGATGTGGAACCCGAAAGAACAACGGTCGGGCCGCTTGTCTGGGTCCAGCTGTAGCGGGCAATGGTTCCGGTCGATCCGGTTCCATTGAGGGTCACCTGCTGCCCCCCGCTGACGCTCTGGTCGGGTCCGGCGGATGCGGTCAGCTGATCCTGCCAGGCCACATGCACGTTGACGCTGTCGGTATCTGTCTGGCCCAGGTTGTTGCTCACCGTCAGGCGAAAGGTGAGGGTTGCTCCGCCCTCCTGCACATAGGGTGCGGTAAAGGTGGGGCGGCTGGATGTAGAACCTGAAAGCGCCACCGTCGGACCACTTGTCTGGGTCCAGCTGTAGCGAGAAATGGTTCCGGTCGACCCTGTTCCATTGAGGGTCACCTGCTGGTTCTCGCTGACGTTCTGGTCGGGCCCGGCGTTCGCCGTAATTGAAGTGGTTGCGCTTCCGGTAAAATAGGCCGTGATCTCTCTGGCTTCCTTGAGCACGAATTTCACCGGATTTGTGCTGCCGGTAACGGATCCGCCCCAGTGATCGAAGCGGTACCCTGACGAGGGCGTCGCCTCCAGTATGACCGTGCTGCCATAATTGATACAAGTGTAGGTTTCGGATGGATAACTGGTCGGGATTAAGACCTTTGTGACCAGGTTGCTGTCTATGTAAGTGATCTTGATTTTACCGGCCCTTGCGGGGCTGACATCCACGGTCAGCGCCAGGCCGCCTCAGCCGGCGCCTGCGGGTGCAGGAATAGAGAGGGTCAGGGCCGTCACTGTGAACATGATCAGGCAGCATGCCTTGAAAGCGAAACGGAAAGGTGAAGCGGAATTTGCAAACATCTTCAATTACTGTCTCCTGGTACATAAGATTACCAATAAATGCGATAACTGCTCATCCCGTTAGAACAAACAGATTACCGCGCCAATGATAAAAGTGTCCTCTTTTGAATACGGTCTTGTCAAAATTTGCAACCATATCAGTTTGTGATACTGCCACACTGTAGCAGGCACTTGTCAATAAAAAAAACCCGATTCCCCCGCAAATTGCTTGAATGAAGCCGACAGCTCAATTGCGATGAATGGGATTTAGCGCATCCACTATAGGCGGTATAAAGATGCAATTTTTAAGCCAGAAAGAAAGTTTCGCCGATTTCCTTTGATGCGGCAAAAAAAATTCCCCGCGTGCATGTGCCCGCAGGGAATTTGTCTCTCTAAAGTGATCGGTTTGTATTCAATTATTAATTATTTTCTGGTTGTCTGCGCCCTAACCAAAGGTTAATCAGGGCAGCGAACCACAGTACCCGGTAGCATACTTGCTATAACGACTCACGCCCCATGGGTTTCGGGCAGTTACCCAATAAAAATAATTTACGTTACAGGACAATAAATTATCATCGAATGAAAAGGTATTGCTGTCCACCTTACCGATGCGAACCGGCCTGCCTCCCTGACTGCCCGGTTTGTTGGCTCGCCAGATTTCATAAACGGTCGTTTTGGCGGAGGCATTCCATGAAATATGGACTTTGCCCGCTACCGTTCCCTTGCTGGCCGTCACGCCTGCAGGCGAATCGGGGGGCGACTGGGCCGGCCCGCAACAATATCCCGTATCAAAAAGGCTGTAATGACTGATCCCCCAGGAATTGCGGGCGGTAATCCAATAATAATACCGATTGCCCGCGGCCGCGGTGGCATCATCATAAGTGAGCGTCTTGACGGTGGCGATTTTTTTTATTTTTCCACCCAGATACACCGGGATATCCGCTCTGTAGACCTCGTATACCAAGGCTTCGGCAGACCCCTTCCAGGTGATGGTCACCTTGTTGGCACTACTGTTTTCACTGGCCTCGACTTCAGTCGGCCGGGCGGGCGATTTGCCGGTGGCCCCAAAAAATCCGGTGTCAAAAGCGCTGAATTTACTCATCCCCTTGGCATTTCGGGCCCTGACCCAATAATAATAAAGGCTGCCGGACTTTGCCGTGATGTCGTCATAGGAGGTCCCGGTTACCGACGAAGCAATTCGGCTGAGCACCGCCCCCGTCCAGGCCGGCATGTCTGCTCGGTAGACATCATATGACTGAGCCCCTGATGAGGCTGCCCAGGCGATGCGAACCCTGCCTGCAAGCGTGTTGTCCGTTGCGGAAACATTTTTCGGGGGGGCGGGAGTACCGGAGGTGCCGCCGCTGTCCGTGACCGTTACCGTAACCGTTTGCTGTGGGTCAGGCCGCCGTTATCCTGAACCGTCAGTTTGAAATTAAGGGCGGTGTTCTGGGTTACCTGCGGCGCGGTAAAGGTGGGTTTAACCGCATGAATGTTAGACAGCGACACCGACGGCCCGCCGGTCTGCGCCCAAGTATACTGCTTTATTCCGTCATCCGGGTCCGTGGAGCAGGAGCCGTCCAGCTGAACCATGGTTCCTTCGGCCACCGTCTTGTTGTCCCCCGCGCAGGCCGACGGCGGCTGGTTCGAACTGCCGGCCACCGTGATTTTGACTTTGTATGTCGCTCTTTGGGCCACCGTTGTCGGTTACCGTCAGCGTAAATTCCACCCACCGGCCGGCAGACGTGCCCGGAGGCACTACAAAAGAAGGTTTGGCTGAATTCGGGTTTGATAGATTGATCATCAAAGTACCGGATGTAGCCACCCAACTATAGGTCAGGGTCCCGTTTTCCGGGTCGGAAGATCCCAATCCGTTAAGGGTCACCGTGTCCCCGGGCTGGGGATTGGTTTTGTCCGCCGTTGCCACCGCCGTGGGCGGATCATTTATCCAGGAGACCTTCACGGTGACACTGTCCGTATCTTTCTGGCCCTCGTCATCGGTTGACCGTGAGATGAAAAATCAACTCGTCATCTCCCCCGGATGGTACCGGGGCCCTAAAAGTGGGTTTTGCCGATGCGGGATTCGATAAGGCGACGGTGGTCCCTTCCACCTGGGTCCAATAGATAAAAGTACCGAACCCCCGTCCGGGTCCGCCCCTGAACCGCTCAACGTCACCATGGTATTTTCATTGACCGTCACATCCGTGCCGGCATAGGCCATGGGCGCAAGGCTGGTGCAGATGCTGCTGTCCGCGGCCGTGGCAAAGGTCTCGTATCCCGCGGCCATCCAGTCATCCAGACCGTTGGTCATGTAATAAACCGAGTTGAAACCCTGGTTGGCCAGATAGTCGGCGGCATCGTCGCTGTTGGTGCCATCGCGGTCATAAACCAGGATATTTTGAGATTTTAAGGAATTAAGCGTATTCAGGGGTGTGGTGAAATTTTTAGCCCCCGCATTCCAGATGTAATTTCTGGCGCACAACATGTGAGCGGTGCTGTATTCGGCGGCCGGCCTCACATCGATAACCACCAGGTCTTTTTGGGTATCCATCAGGTTTTTCGCACCGGACAGAGAGACCGATTCGGTCTTCAATCGGAAGTAGGCAGTAACGCTTTTACTGGTATCCATAGTAAGCGTTGTCGGATTGGTGCTGCCGCTCAAGGCGCCGCCCCACCGATCGAACTTGTAATTTTCGGAAGCAACCCCCTCCAGGGTTAGCTTGGTACCAGAGCTATAGCCGCATGAACCCGTATAAACCGTTCCATTGACTTTGACGTGGCCGGTGTTTGCTGGACTGACAGTCACGGTCAGATTGCTGGATCCTCAGCCATAGACGGACTGCGGCGCTGAAATGCACATTAAAAAGAGGGCCGTGAAGACACCGGCCATCAGACATGGCTTGAATCTGTTCAATCTTTTCTGGCTCATGGGACATTCTCCTGCTTGATGTATGTGCTCATGATAAAGAAAATGGGACTTTTTTGGCACTATAAAAAAAATCCCGATTCCCTGTCAAACACTAAAATGCCCATAGAATCTGGCCAAAGTAGAAACGGATGTTATATTTCATATTCAACTCAGGATATAAGCACTTTCCAAATGCATGAAGAACTCGGACCATTCTGCCACAAAGTGATATATTCTTGTCAAGAAATAGATCAGGCCTCTATTATGTCCCGGTTCAAAAACAACATGCATATATTTATGAAAATCGATTGAAGACGATTGATCTCTTCTTATTTTCGTTTTTTGAGACATTTCTCAAAACAAACCCGATGAATATTATATTATTATCATTGACATATCTGGCACTTTAAAATAAAAAATATGTTTCGATCCGGGCGTGCGGTGAATTCGTTTACACGCGTATTTTATTCTGCGGACCAGGAAATGATCGCACCGCATCATGAACGGCGTTCGCTTTATGCGTGACCTCTTGCATGATCTGAATGGATATGTACGGCAGCAACATCACAAGGAGATAAGAATGGAACAGGCAAAAGAATCCGGGAAAACCCCTGAACGCAGCCAGCCGGTGGGGTCCGTCATGGTGGTCGGCGCAGGCATCTCCGGGATGCAGTCGGCCATCGACCTGGCCAATTCCGGATATTATGTATACCTGGTGGAAAAAACATCCGCCATCGGCGGCATCATGTCCCAGCTGGACAAGACCTTTCCCACCAACGACTGCGCCATGTGAGTCATCTCGCCCAAACTGGTCGAGGTCGGCCGGCATCTGAATATCGAGCTTTTAACCAACACCGAACTGCTCACGCTTGACGGCGAACCGGGCAACTTCAAGGCCCATATCCGCCAGGAACCCCGTTATATCGACCTTTCCAAATGCACCTCCTGCGGCGAGTGCGCCAAGGTGTGCCCCATCGAGGTTCCCAGCGAACAGGACAAGGGGATGGGCAGCCGGAAAGCCGCCTACAAGAAATACGCCCAGGCCATTCCGGGGGCCTATGCCATCAGCAAGCGCGGGACCGCCCCCTGCAAGGCCACCTGCCCCGCACACGTCAGCATCCAGGGCTATATCGCCCTGATCAACCAGGGAAAATACAAGGAGGCCGTGGAACTGTTCCGGGAAGAGCACCCCTTCCCCGGCGTCTGCGGCCGGGTCTGCCATCATCCCTGCGAAGGGGTCTGCACCCGGGGCGATTACGATCAGCCGCTGGCTATCCGGGAACTTCACCGCTTCCTGGCGGACTGGGAAAACGAACAGGGCGAAACATTCATGCCCGCCGTGCCCGAGGAAAAACGCGCCGAAAAGGTGGCCGTGATCGGGTCCGGTCCTGCGGGCCTGGCGGCCGCCTATAGCCTGGCCAGGCGGGGATACGGGGTCACCATTTTTGAAAAACTGCCCGTGGCCGGCGGTATGATGGCCGTGGGCATCCCTGAATACCGGCTCCCCCGGGACATCCTGAAAAATGAAATCAGGGCCATCGAGGAGATGGGGGTAGAGATCCAGACGGGGGTCACCTTCGGCCAGGATGTCACCTTCGACAGCCTCAAGGCGGACGGCTATGCCGCCGTCTTCATGGCCATCGGTCTGCACAGCGGCCGGAAGCTCGGCGTGGAGAACGAAGATGCCGAGGGCGTGCTCCAGGGGGTGGATTTCCTCCGGGACGCGGCAATGGGCAAAGACGTTTCCATCGGCAAAGACGTGCTGGTGATCGGCGGCGGGAACGTGGCCATCGACGTGGCCCTGACCGCCAAGCGCAAGGGGGCGGAAAATGTGACCATGCTCTGCCTGGAAAAGCGCGAGGAGATGCCGGCATGGGAACATGAAATAGAAGAGGCGCTGGAAGGCGACATCGACATCGTCAACTCGTTCGGGCCCAAGTCCTTTTTCATCAACGACAACAAAAAGGTTTCCGGCATCGAGTTCAAGACCTGCACCGCCGTGTTCAACGAAGAAGGGCGGTTTTCCCCTCAATTCGATGAATCGGCCTGCCAGGCTTTTTTCGGGGACACCGTGATCATCGCCATCGGACAGGGGACCCACACTTCCGACTTTGAAGGCCAGAACGTCCCCTTGACCCGGGTGGGCGGGCTGGATGCGGACCCGCAGACCCTGCAGACCTCGCTTGAATGGGTGTTTGCCGGCGGCGACGCCTTCTATGGGCCCAAGTCGGTGGTGGATGCCGTGTCTTCTGGAAAAGCCGCGGCCGAAAGCATCCACCGCTACATCAATGGGCTGGACCTCAGGGAAGGCCGGGACAAGGACTGGGTCTTTGAAAAGCCGGATGCCCTGGGCGAACCCCACAAGGACCGGGTGCCGGTCCGGTGCCTGAACCCCGAGGCCCGGGAATGCAATTTCCTGGAGGTCTCCTATGGGTACAACGAGGAAGAGGCCAAGTCCGAGGCCGATCGCTGTCTGAAATGCGGCATCTGCTCCGAATGTTACCAGTGTGTGAAAGCCTGCCTGGCCGGCGCCGTCGATCATGAACAGACGGTGATGGAGCGTGACCTGCCCGTCGGATCGGTAATTCTCTGCCCCGGAAATGAAACCTACGACCCCGCCGTGCTGGAGGACACCTACAAGTACCTGTCGGCCGCCAATGTGCTGACCAGCGCCCAGTTCGAGCGGATATTGTCCGCTTCCGGCCCCACCATGGGCCACCTGGTGCGGCCCTCGGACCATACCGAGCCCAAGCGGATCGCCTGGCTCCAGTGTGTGGGCTCCCGGGACACCAACCGGTGCGGAAACGGCTACTGTTCGTCAGTGTGCTGCATGTATGCCATCAAGGAGGCCATGATCGCCAAGGCGCACGTGGATCACGGTCTGGACACGGTGATCTTCAACATGGACATCCGGACCTTCGGCAAGGATTATGAAAAATATTACCTGCGGGCCAAAGAACAGTCCGGCGTCCGGTTTGAAAAAGCGCGGATTCACACCATTGACGTGATCGAAAACGACAACCTGCGGCTGCGGTACGTGGATGAAGCCGGCGAGCTGCAGATGGAGGATTTCGACATGGTGGTGCTGTCCGTTGGCCTGCAGGTCCCGCCCGAAACCGTTGAAATGGCCAACCGGCTCCATGTCGATCTGAACCATTACCGCTTTGCCAAGACCCATCCCTTCACTCCGGTGAATACATCGCGCCCGGGCGTATTCGCCTGCGGCATTTTCCAGGGGCCCAAGGACATCCCGACATCCATCACCGAGGCCAGCGCCGCGGCCTGCGCGGCCGGCAGCACCCTGGCCCCCTCCCGCAACACGCTGATCAGGGAGGTCACCCGGCCGGCGGAAATCGAGGTGGAGGGCGAGGAGCCCCGCATCGGCGTGTTCGTGTGCGACTGCGGCATCAACATTGCCGGCGTGG
The DNA here is from genome assembly GCA_963826785.1 of uncultured delta proteobacterium. Taxonomy (GTDB): domain Bacteria; phylum Desulfobacterota; class Desulfobacteria; order Desulfobacterales; family Desulfosalsimonadaceae; genus CAWGYD01. The sequence goes on along the minus strand of CAWGYD010000001.1, from coordinate 63,893 downwards.
TGGATGTCCCTTCGGTCAAAGCATATGCGGAAACCCTGCCCCACGTGGTGTATGCGGGCGAAAACCTGTTCACCTGCAGCCAGGATGCCCAGGAGGGCATGAAAGAGGTGATCAAGGAGCACAACATCAACCGGGTGGTGGTCTCCTCCTGCACGCCGAAGACCCATGAACCCATCTTCATGGATACCCTGGAGGCCTGCGGGCTGAACAAGTACCTGTTCGAAATGGCCAACATCCGGAACCAGAATTCCTGGGTGCATGCCGATTCCCCCATAGAGGCCACGGAAAAAGCCAAGGAACTGGTGCGCATGTCCGTGGCCCGGGCCGCATCCCTGCACCCGCTGCACGAACGCCAGATACCGGTGACCAGCCGGGCCCTGGTGGTAGGCGGCGGTGTGGCCGGCATGACCGCCGCTTTGGGGATTGCAGACCAGGGTTACGAAGTGGTGCTGGTGGAAAAGGAGCCCCGACTGGGCGGCCTGGCCAACCGATTGACCCACACCATCGAGGGGATGGATGTCAAGTCCTACCTGGCCGAACTCATCCGGAAGGTGACGGACCACACCGGGATCGAGGTGCTCACCGATGCCACCATCGTGGACTTTTCCGGATTTAAAGGCAATTTCAAGACCGAAGTGCTGGTGGGCCAGAACATGGTCAGCAAAAAGATCGACCACGGCGTAGCGGTGATGGCTACCGGCGCAACCGAATACAAGCCTGTGGAGTATCTTTACGGGCAGCACCCGGGCGTTCTCACCCAGCTGGAGCTGTCCGAACGGCTGGAAGACGAAAACGCGATGACCGGGATCGAGCAGGTGGTCATGATCCAGTGCGTGGGGTCGAGAAGCGAGGAAAACCCCAACTGTTCCCGGATCTGCTGCCAGAGCGCCGTCAAGAATGCCATCCACATCAAGAAGATGAATCCCGACGCCCAGGTGTATATCCTGTACCGGGATATCCGGACCTACGGGCTGCTGGAAGACTATTACACCGAGGCCCGGAAACTGGGGGTCATGTTCTTCCGCTTCGACCCGGAGGATCCACCCGTGGCGAAAGCCTCAGACAACAAGGTGGAGGTCACCTTCACCGACCATATCCTGGGCCGGAAGGTGGCGGTCGATGCGGATTTGCTGGCACTGAGCGCGGGCATGCGGCCGGAGGACACCGAGGAGCTGGCCAACATCATGAAGCTCAATCGCAATGAAGACAATTACTTCATCGAAGCCCATGTCAAACTCCGGCCGGTGGAAATGGGAACCGAAGGGGTCTTCCTGTGCGGCACCGCCCATGCGCCCAAGCTTCTGACCGAGTCCATCGCCCAGGCCATGGCGGCGGCCTCCCGGGCCACCACCATGCTGTCCCAGCCCTTTTTGACGCTGTCTGCGGTGACCGCCCAGGTGGATCCGGAACGGTGCGCATCCTGCCTTATCTGCGTGCGGTCCTGCCCCTACGGGGTGCCGAAGATCAACGAGGAGGGGGTGAGCTTCATCGACGATGCCCTGTGCCAGGGCTGCGGGGCCTGTGCCGCGGAATGCCCGGCCAAGGCCATTGAACTGAACTGGTATGAAGACGAGCAACTACTGAGCAAGATCGAATCCTTGCTGGAGGGAGTGATATGAACGACCCATTCAAACCGACGATTCTGGCCTTCTGCTGCAATTTCTGAGGGTATTCGGCCGCGGACCTGGCAGGTTCCATGAGACTGAATTATCCCACCAGCGTCAAAATCATCCGGGTGCCCTGCACCGGGAAGGTGGATGTGATCCATCTGCTCAAGGCCATTGAAAAAGGCGCCGACGGCGTCTATATCGTGGGCTGCCGGGAAGGCGACTGCCACTACAAGTTCGGCAACTTCCGTGCCCGCAAGCGCGTGGAGCAGGCCCAGAAAATTCTAAACACCGTGGGCGTGGGCGGCGAGCGGGTGCAGATGTACAATCTCTCCTCTTCCGACGGACCGCTGTTTGTAAAATACGCACAGGAGATGGATGAGCGGATCAAGGCCCTGGGGCCCAATCCCATGAAAGCGAAAAAACATAAAGCGGCATGACGCCGATGGGGAAGATTGGAATAATGGAATATTGGGTACAACAGAGGTTATCTGCAAACCCATCATTCCACCATTCCATTATTCCAGTTACGCCAAAGCCATTGAACTCCGGAACGGGGGCAGATAAACCCGGTTCGGAGAATATCATAACATTTGAAGGAGAGACCGATGATTGTTGCCGATAGGAAACCGGTCGAGGAAATTATTGAACAGGTGAAGGATTTCAAGAAAATCCTCGTTCTCGGTTGCAATGAATGTGTCACCGTCTGTGAAGCGGGCGGCAAAAAGGAAGTGGGCGTGCTGGCATCCACCCTGCGCATGTATTTTGCCAACCAGGGAAAAGAAGCCGAGGTGGACGAGGTCACCCTGGAGCGCCAGTGCGATCAGGAATACCTGGAGGAAATCCGAAACGTCGCGGACGGCTACGATGCGATCATCTCCATTGCCTGCGGCGTGGGGGTGCAGTTTACCGCCGAGAAATATCATTCCACCCCCGTCTTTCCCGGGGTGAATACCTGTTTTCTCGGCGTAACGGAAAAACGGGGGCTGTGGACCGAACGGTGCCAGGCCTGCGGAAACTGCATCCTGGCTTACACCGGCGGCATCTGCCCGGTGTCCCGGTGCGCCAAGCGGATCCTGAACGGTCCCTGCGGCGGCTCCAGCAAGGGGAAATGTGAAATCAACAAAGAGCTCGATTGCGCCTGGCAGCTGATCATCGACCGCTTAAAAGCCATTGACCGGATGGATTTGTATGAACGGCTCTTCGATATGAAAGACTGGTCTACGGACCGGGCGGGCGGCCCCCGAAAAGTGGTAAGGGAGGATGTAATGATATGAGCGGAAATACAACGAGCAAACTCCAGAAAATCATGGCGGCCGGCCATTTGGGGGTCACCTCCGAATGCGGCCCTCCCCGGGGCAGCGACCCCGAAATCATCCGGAAAAAGGGCGAGATGCTCAAAGGGTACGTGGATGCGGTAAATGTCACCGATAACCAGACATCGGTGGTCCGGACCAGCAGCCTGGCCGCCTGCATCCATTTGAAACTCATGGGCCTGGAACCGGTCCTGCAGATGGTCACCCGGGATCGAAACCGCATCGCCCTGCAGAGCGATATCCTGGGCGCTGCCTCCTTTGACATCAACAACCTGCTGTGCCTCTCCGGTGATCACCAGTCCTTCGGCGACAATCCCAAGGGCCAGAACGTGTATGATCTCGATTCCATGCAGTTGATCAGGACTGTCCGGATCATGCGCGACGAAGGGAAGTTTCTGGGGGGAGATGAGATCAAGCGGCCCCCGAAGATGTTCGTGGGCGCGGCCGCCAACCCTTTTGCCGATCCCTTCGAAATCCGGGTGCCCCGGCTGGCCAAAAAGATCGAGGCGGGCGCCGAGTTCATCCAGACCCAGTGCATCTACAACATAGACAAGTTCGAGGAGTGGGTCCGCCTGGCCCGGGAGCGCGGACTGACCGAAAAAACCTTTATCATGGCCGGGGTCACCCCCATGAAATCCGCCGGTATGGCCAAGTACATGAAAAACCGCGTGCCGGGGATGGACGTGCCCGATGACGTGGTCAGCCGCATGGCCGCGGCCCCCAAGGACAAGCAGGCCGAGGAAGGGATCAAGATCTGCATCGAGACCATCCAGCGGCTAAAGGAAGTCAAAGGGGTTGCCGGCTTTCACATCATGGCCATCGAGTGGGAGGAACGGGTGCCGGAAATCGTAAAGGAAGCCGGCCTTTACCCGCGTCCGGAAGTGGACTGAAAAAATATATTTTGATTGTTGGCAGGTGATTTGATAACCGCTCCCATATCCCGGCAGCACGGGATATGGGAGCGGTTTTTAATTTGATTCACTTTGCTCAAAGACAGGGTCTGTCGTAATTCATGGCACCAGATGCATCACATCGCCGATTCCGGGCGGCACTTTTCCTCTATGATCTCTGCTGGTCCGGGATCATTCCCCTGCTTCGCCTGAACCGGCGGCTAAAGGACGGTTATGACCAGCGGCGCCTGAAAAGCCCCCTGCCCCCGGCAGACCTTTGGATCCAGGCCGCTTCCGGCGGGGAAGCATATCTTGCCCAAACCCTTCTCTCCCGTCTTTCCCCTGCCCGTCCGCTTACGGTACTGATCACCACCAACACCATCCAGGGAATGGAGATCAGCAAACGGATCAAAAAAGACGGCCGGATCCAAAAAAACCGGCTCAATGTCTGCCCCGCCTATTTCCCCTTCGATCGGCCGGGCCTGATGGACCGGGCGGTGGCCCAGGCAAGTCCTCGGCTGGCAGTTATCCTGGAAACAGAGATCTGGCCCGGCTTCTTTTTTGCCCTGAAAAAGGCCCGCTGCCCGATATGGATCGTCAACGGCCGCATGACCGGCAAAAGCCTTTCCGGGTACCGGCGGTGGCCCTCTGCTCTTCATGCCATACGGCCGGAGCGGGTGATGGCGATCTCCCCGGCGGATGCCGGCCGGTTCTCATCCGTTTTCGGCAGCGCCGGGGTTTCGGTCATGCCCAACATCAAATTCGACCGGGTCGCGGCGCCGTCATCTTCAGACCTGTCGACTGTCCGCCGGCTGGTCCCGGATACCGAAAACTTCTGTGTGTTCGGGTCCATCCGGGAGGAAGAGGAGCAGCAGGTTTTAAAGATGCTCCCCATGATCCGGAGCCGTTGCCCGGATGCCGTGATCGGCCTGTTTCCCCGGCACATGCACCGGATCATGCCTTGGCGGAATATCCTGGATCATCTGGGGCAGTGGACCCTTAGGTCCCGGGCGCATGGGGCGGTGGCCCCCGGCACGGTTATATTATGGGATACCTTCGGGGAACTCGACTCCGCATACAGCTGCGCCAAAGCCGTTTTTGTCGGCGGCAGCCTGGCCCCCCTGGGCGGCCAGAATTTTATCGAACCCCTCACCCAGGGCGTGATCCCGGTCATCGGACCGTCTTATGAAAATTTTCAATGGGTGGGGGAAGACATTTTCCGGCAGAACCTGGTGGAAAAGGCGGACAACTGGCACTCTGCGGCCAAAGCCCTGGCCGATCGCCTCAATTCACCGGAAGATCGCGGGGCGGTTTCGGCCAGGGCCCTGCGGTATATCAGGACCCGTCAGGGCGGAACCGCACTTGCCTGCAGGGAAATCCTGCAGATGATGGGGGAAGCAGAGCAGACAATTGATAACTGAAAATTGATAATTGGCGTCGGTGATCCTTTAGAAAATGCCTAACGGAAAGAAGCGATAATGCCATCCTTACCCGATTGCTACGGAATCATTCCGGCCCGGTTCGAATCCACCCGGTTTCCAGGAAAGCCGCTGGCCAAAATTTTAGGTAAACCCATGTTCTGGCACGTATTTACCCGGGCCAGTCGCTGCCCCCTCCTGAAACGGGTGGTCCTGGCCACGGATGATCTGCGGATCGCGGCGGCGGCCAAAGAACTGGACGTGCCTGCGGTGATGACCCGCGGGGATCACGCCAGCGGAACGGACCGGGTGCTGGAGGCCGCCGGTCAACTGGACATTACCGGTGACGCGGTGGTCGTCAATATCCAGGGGGATGAACCGGCCCTGAACCCGGAGATGATCACTCAGTTGATCGCACCGTTCACCGACAGCCGCATCCGCGTGACCACCCTGGCCAGACCAATCGATAGATCGGCTGCCGGAAATCCCGACCAGGTGAAAGTCGTAGCGGCGGAAAACGGGGATGCCCTCTACTTTTCCCGGGCCCCGATCCCATTTGCGCGGGAAGGGGCGGCCGGACCGTTTCTGGGGCATATCGGCCTCTATGCCTTCCGGCTGGATGCATTGAGGCAGTTTGTCGGTTTTGCGCCTTCCCGGCTTGAATCCATCGAAAAACTCGAACAGCTGAGACTGCTGGAAAACGGCATCCCCATCCGGGTGGTTGTCACCGATTACGTAAGCATCGGTGTGGACCGGCCTGAAGATGTCGAAAAGGTGGAACGGGCACTCAACGCGGGTTTATCCGGTTGACAATTTTGCCGAAAATATCTAAAGGGATACAACCTTCGATCATCAATTGATCCGGTTGTCCGAAATCGTGCGACTATTGCATATTGCATGATCACGACCGGCGACCACCGGAATAAAACAGATAGAGCAAGGAAAAGACCATGCCGGAACTGATGGCCCGCATCAACGACCTGTTTAATAACAGGAAAGCCCGCAAGACATTCTTGAAACTCAGGCTGCCTCTGGGGATCGTCTTTTTTGCCCTGATTGCCTTCCTGACCGATCCCGCCTGGTTTTTCCCCGGCCTGATCGTCTCGATTGCAGGAGAGATGCTGCAGGTGTGGTGCTTTTCCACCATCAAGACCCAGAAAAAACTGACCGTGACCGGACCCTACATGTTCGTGCGCAACCCCATGTACCTCGGACGCTTCTTCCTGGTGTTCGGAATTGTCATGATGACCGGAAATGTCTGGCTGATGCTTGCGTTGACGATCATTTACTATTTTTACATGATCAACCGGGTGCGCCGGGAGGAGAAACTGCTTGCCGGACTGTTCGGCCGGGATTATGCGGCCTACTGCCGGGACGTCCCGCCGTATCTGCCCACATTGAAAAGATTTGATGCCGCCCGGCTATGGTCCTTCAACCGGCAGAGCTTCGAGCAGAACAACGCTCTTACAAACATGATCGCCACAGCCATCGGGTATGTGATCCTGTTTGTGTTTACCTTCGTCTACCCGCTGAGTTGACAATCCTGAGTCGAAAAAATTTCAGATAGATTACAGCCGCCGTTTTTTTCGGGTCCCCAGCGGATACCCCTTGAAAAACCACAGGGATCGTTTGCGGTTCAAGGCCTCCAGCTGCTCCCTGCGGGCATCGTCGAACAGTTCGGGTTTGACGTTGATCCAGTTCTTGTAGACGCCGGACAGATCGATGTTTTTTAAAAAGCGATGCATGAAGCGCGGAATCCGCTCCAGGTTCAGCACCGACTGAAAGTCCAGCAGGACCGGGTCCCCCTCCTCCGTCACCAGGATATTGCTCTGGTGGCGAATGTCGAGATGCACCACCTTGCGCTCGTGCATTTTTTTGACCAGTTCCTCCAGGCGAAAGAAGAAAGATTCATTGATCCGCTCGGGAGCGGCTTTGCGCAGGGTCGTGCCGGGGATATACGGGTAGCAGACGGCGTATTCATCCAGAAGAAACGGATTGCCGGGAACCCCCTGCAGGCCGCTCAGTTTTTTCAAGGCATTGTATTCCCGTTTGACCATGAACCGCCCCCAGGTTTTCCGGATCAGGGGGGGGCAGGGTAAAAAGTCCTTGACCACCCAGACGTTTTCGCCGCGCCGGTATTGGGACAGGTCCGCATTGGCCCACCTTCCCCTGGATAAAATATCGACCGGCCCGGCTTCAAGGTCCTTCCGGAAAAACGGCTTTCCCATGCGCATCTTTTTTTCGCCCATTTTAAGATTAACCCCTATCGCCAGGCAGGTTTTGCTCGATTAATTCAGTAAATTCGAATGCCTGTTCCATAAACTCAATCCGAATGCCGATGACCCCAAGGTCCATACCCAGCTGCGGTTTTTTGGGCAGGCGGACATAATCCTTTTCCGTAGTGACGATGATGTCAGCCCGGCTTTCGGTTGCCCCTTGCCGGATCCGATCCAGATCGCCGGGCGTGTACGGATGGTGATCGGCAAATTCCGCCGCCCCGGCGACCGCTCCGGCAAGTTCTGCGACCATCCTTGCAAATTCATCATTCTGCGCGATGCCTGAAAACACAAATGCGTTTCGCTGCTTCAGATTGGCAAGATCCCAGCCCCATTCCGGGCGGCCGTGCCGCACCAGCAAATGCGCATAGGGGACATGAACGGTTTTAAATACCGGTTTTCCGGGAACGGCTGCCTTCAGCCGATCATACGAGATCGATCGGGCATCGGGATCGCACCGGGTTAAAATAACCGCATCTGCCCGCTGAAGCGCGGATTCGGGCTCCCGCAGCATTCCCCGGGGGATCAGATGCCCGTTTCCCAGATACCGCCGATCATCGATCAGCACCAGATCCATATCCCTGAACAGGCGCCGGTGCTGAAATCCATCATCCAGCAAAATCACGTCCGGATGGAACTGCGCGATGGCGCGCGTCCCCATTTCATAGCGGTCCTTTCCCACCAGCAGGGGAACTGAAGGCAGCCGGCAGGCCATCATGTAGGGTTCATCCCCGGCCTGATCCGCATCCATAATCACATTTTGCCCATCGCTGACCACGCCCCCCGAATGCTCCGCGCCGCCCCGGTATCCCCGGCTGATGATCACCGGCCGCAGCCCTGATTGACAAAGCCACTCCGCCATGTAAACTGTCATGGGCGTCTTGCCGGTCCCCCCGGCACTCAGGTTGCCGACTGAAATGACCCGGCAGGGCAGTTTTTTAGTCCGGATGATCCCACGATCATAACATTGGTCGCGGATGCGGGCAACCGTGCCGAAAATGGCGGACAAAAAAAACAAAAAACCGGATAACCATCCGCGTTTCCCCCCTGTTTCCGACTGCATGACCGCTTCGATTTTCGATCCCAGAAGATTCATTGCCCCTCCTTAATCCAGCCGGACCACGAGGATGCCGGTGATGCACAAAAAAACCAGGTTGGCCATCCAGGCGGCGAGAATCGGCGGCAGCATCTCGCCATACCCCAGTGACAGGGAAAGGCTGTACAGGGACCAGTAGATAAAGGCCGTGAAAATAGAATAGGCGAAGCTGACCGCCATCCCTTCACGGGTTTTGCCACGCAGGGCGATTCCGGAACCCATCAGGGACATGATCAGGCAGATGAAGGGAAAAGCGGTTTTGGCAAATAAATCCACCCGGTACTGGGTCGCATCATATCCCTGGGTCTGGACATGCCGGATATAATTCCACAGGGCGGCAAAACTCATTTCCTCGGACTCCCTGGAGACCCTCACCAGGTCTGTCGGGCTCAGGTCCAGTTCAACCGGCTGCAAATCGCTGAAGACGACGTCCTGGGTACCCTTTTTTGGATTAAATGTTTGTATCATGCAGTCCGACAGGAGCCACCGGTTGTTCTCATAATGTCCTTTTTCGGCGTTGATCCGTTTGCGCAGGCCAAACGAACGGTCCAGATAGATCACGCTGATGCCGTAGATCATGTTTTCACCGGGATCGTAATATTTGATGTAGGTGATGGATTGATCCCCCCTGATCCAGATATTTTTCTCCCGGGAGGTCATCATGCGCCGATTCGGTTTGTTATTCTCATAGATCTGGTTGGACTTTACCGTGCTGATGGGGACGATCACTTCCGAAAAAAGAAACAGCATCACGCTCAACACCAGACCGATCACCGCAATGGGTTTCAAAAGCGTATACACGCTGATCCCGCTGCTCTTCAAGGCAATGATCTCGTTGTTCTTCGACATCAGCCCAAAGACGATCAGAACACCCAGCAGCACCGCCACAGGGGTGATCTGGGAGATGATCATCGGAATTTTGAAGATAAAGAACAGGAGCACCTGCAGCGGCGTCAACTCGACGCGGATAAACTTGTCGATGCGGCCGAAAAAATCGATGGACAGGTAGATCACACTGACCAGCAAGAGCACGATGGCGAAATACTTGAAGAAGACCCGGGTGATATAGGCGCTCAAAACCGTCATTTGAATGCAACCCATCTTCTGATGAGATTTTCGAGCCGGCGCCGCCATTTTTTAAGTATTTCCAACAACCCGATGGGCCGGTCATTGGCGGTCTTTACCAGAAGATAGATCCCCGCCCCGCCCATGATGATGTTGGGAACCCACATCCCGATCAAGGGGGGGTAATTGCCGGTTTCCCCAAATACCAGACCGGCGGACAGCATCAGATAATAAATCAAAAAGGCGGTCAATCCGATGCCCAAACCGGCAGTCCTCCGGGACGTATTCGACTGGACCCCCAGCGGTGCGGCCAGTATGCCCAGGGCAATACAGGCAAACGGAATGGACCATTTCTTGTGAAATTCCAGCAGCAGGGAATAATACCGCTGATCTTTCCGGGGCGTGGATTTCAGCTGCTCCCTCAATTCGGAAAGGCTCATCTCCTTTGCGCTTCTTTTCCCCCTGCGAACCGCCGATACCGCCTGGCTCAAATCCAGCCTCAGATCATAGGTGTCGAATGAAATGGTATGCGCCGTCTTGTCCTTGAGGTTGACCCGGTTGATGGTTCCGTTATAAAGCCGCAATACAAATGAGTAGGGTTCGGCCCCGGAAAGCAGGTTTCCCCGGGGTGCCACCACTGTGCTGCTGGCACCGGCTTCCCGCTGGTCCTCGATGAAGATGTCCTTTAAAGCCCGGGTTTTAGTATCGACCTCATTGACATAGAACATGACCCCTTCAAAACTGTCATTGAACTGGCGCGCCTTGATGCCCAGGTTGAAATTGGACTGGGCCACCTCCAGGGCCAGCCGCTTATAGGCCTGCTGCCCCCAGGGCATGCCGTAAACGGCCATGAACAGGGTAATCAGGGTGCAGACCAGGGAAAACAGGACCACCGGCGGGAGCATCCGGTAGAGGCTGATCCCGCCGGCCTTGAGCGCCACGATCTCATTATCGCCGGACATGCGCAGAAATGTCAGCAGCACCGCCATCATCACCGACATGGGGATAATGTAAATCAGGAAAAAAGGCATTGAAAACAGCAACATGAATGCAAATGCCAGTATTCCCACCTGGTAATTGACAATCATGTTGGTGATATCGAGGATCTGGCGCATCAAAAATACAAACATGAAGAACACCAGGTTTAAGACAAACGGCGGGATCAGTTCAAGAAACAGGTATCGGTCAAGGGATTTCATGGCCGTTCTACGCGTTTTCAGCGCACCGGTCCGTGCAGGCCGGGCCGTTTTTATCGGCAAACTGCATCTGGTACAGCGTGTAGTAATCCCCCTTCCGGCGCATCAGGGCCTCGTGCGTCCCCTCCTCCACGATCCGCCCCGCTGACATGACGATGATCCGGTGGGCGTAGGCAATGGTGGAAAACCGGTGGGCGATCACAAACGAGGTCCGGCCCTTCATCAGGTTTTCCAATGCCATCTGGACCAGGCGTTCGGATTCGGCGTCCAGGGCCGCAGTGGCTTCATCCAGAATCAGGATCGGGGCGTTTTTCAAAAGCGCCCGGGCAATGCACATCCGCTGCTTTTCCCCTCCGGAAAGCCGGCTTCCCAGCTCCCCGATCACCGTATCAAATCCTTTGGGGAGGCTTTTGATGAAGTTGTAAATATAGGCGGCCTGGGCCGCGTCCTCGATCTGTTCCTGGGTGGCGTCCGGTTTGCCGTATGCGATATTCCAGCGGATGGTGTCGTTGAACAAAATGGGTTCCTGGGTAACGATGGCGATCTGGGATCGAAGATCCGAAACCGTCAGCTGCCGGATGTCAATCCCGTCGATCTTGATAGCGCCTTTGCTTACATCATAGAACCGCAGCAGCAGATTGACCAGGGAGGTCTTGCCGCCCCCGCTCATCCCCACGATGGCCAGGATCTCCCCGGGATCCACCGCCAGATCGATATTTTTCAGGGCCATCTCCTCTCCGTCATATGAAAAAGACACATTTTCATAACGGATCCGGTGTGTTCCGGACGGCATCACCGCAGGTTCTTCGGGGTCCTTGATCTCCGGGTCGGTTTCCAGGATGTCAAACACGCGGTCGGCGGCAGCCATCCCCTGCTGGACGGTGATGTGGAGCTTGGAAATTTTTTTCACCGGCGGGTACAGGAGCATGACGGCCGTCATGAATGAAAAAAATGTCCCCGGTGTGGAACTGCCGTTGACCACCCGATACCCGCCGTACCATATCACCAGCGCGACCCCGATGCCGCCCAGCACTTCCATCACCGGGGAGGTCAGCGCCTTTGCCCGTATGGACTTGATTTCAAACCGGAACACGTTTCGATTCTTGGCGAAAAATGTCTTTTTTTCATGGTTTTCCATGCCGAATGCCTTGACGATTTTATTTCCGGTAAACGTCTCGTGCAGAAAGGCATTCATATCGGCCATGCTCTCCTGGCTGCGGGTGGAAAAGCGCCTGACCCGTCGGCCGAACTTGACCACCGGAAAAAATGCGACCGGCAGGATGACAAATGCCAGGAACGCAAGCTTCCAGTCGGTGTACAAAATGACCACCATCAGCCCGACAACGGTGAAGCAGTCCCTGAGCGCGCCGGTGACCGCCGTGGACACCATGTTTTTGATGATATTGACATCATAGGTGATCCTCGACATCAGGCCGCCGGTCCGTTCGGCATGGAAAAATGAAAGGGAAAGATCGGTAATCCGCACATACAGACTGTCTCTGAGCTGCCGGATGATATTTTCCCCCACATAGTTCATGAGGTACTCTTCCCCGTACATGGCCACCCCGCGGACAACGAAAATGATCATGACCAGCAGGGGAAGCAGCTTGAGCATGAAGACATTCTGTTTCATGAAAATATCGTCTAAAACGGGCTTCACCAGGTAGGCCGTGGCCGAAGTGGTGGCGGCAACCGACAGCATGCACACCATGGAGAGTCCCAGTTTGAACCAGCTTCCCTTGATGTATTCCAACAGCTGCTGGTGTCTCTTTTTCAGAATCGGTGTTTTGGCCATTTTTAGCTAAAATTCGCTTTGGGGGTGCAATTGGACCGGGTCGCGATCAATGGAAGCTCTCGGTTCAAGCATCGACATGGCGATATCCGCGGTTTTTTCCGAGGCACCGGGCTGCCCCAGGCGCGCACGCACCGAGCGGAGTTTCTCCCGGATGCGCTCGGTCTCTTCCGGATTTTCAATCATTTGGCTCACAGCGGCGGCGATCCGTTTCGGGTTGGCCTGCTCCTGGATGAGTTCCGGCGCCACCGGCTCACCGGCGATGAGGTTGACCAGACCGATATGGCTGACATTGATCAGCGCCCGGCCCAGCATGAAACTCACCGGTGAAATGCGGTACACGATGACCATGGGAATCCCGTGCATGGCGATTTCCAGTGTGACCGTTCCGGACGCGGCGACGATGAGATCGGCTTTTTCAAATATCTTCGCGACTCCTTGTGCAACCAGTTCAATCCGGCAGGTCCCGGTGTAGGGGGTGATGAAGGATTGAACCCATTGCCGGTCGATGGAAGGCGCCAGCGAAATCAAGAATTGCATTTCGGGAAACCGGCGCTGCAGGAGGCTGACGGCTGCCAGCATGACCGGCAGATTTTTCTCGATTTCACTGCGGCGGGACCCCGGCAGAATCCCGATCACCGGCGGCGACCCCGGCTGTTTTTGCGCGTTTTCGCCAGAGTCTTCGTAGTAATCGAGCAGGGGGTGCCCCACAAAATTCACCGAAACGCCCTGGTTGCGGTAATAAGCCGCTTCAAAAGGAAGGATGACCGCCATCCGGTCCACGTATTTTTTGATCTGCTTGATCCTCCCCGAGCGCCAGGCCCAGATCTGCGGGCTGATATAATAGAGCACCGGGATGTTGCGTTTTTTGGCATACCGGGCCATGAGCAGATTAAAATCCGGAAAATCGATCAGGATGATCAACTCCGGCCGGCGTTCGCGCATGATCCTTTTGACTTCGCCGATCCCCTGAAGCACCTTCGAAATCTTGGAAAACACCTCGGTGATCCCCACCACGGAAAGCTCCGCCGCGTCCATGATGATGTCCACGCCTTCGGCCTTTAGCCGTTCACCTCCGATGCCGACAAAAAAAAGGGATTCATCCCTTTTCTTCATGGCCCGGACCAGGTGGGCCCCATGCGCATCCCCGGACGTTTCGCCGGCGATGATCACGATGTTTCGGGTTTCAGATGGCGGGCTCATGGCATCATAAATTGAAATATCGGCTGGTTTCTTTGATCTGGGACGTGATACTCAGCGCCACCTCGAGTGCATCGCGGCCCATTTCGCCGGTCACTTCCGGTGTCCGCCGATGGATCACCGCCTCTATAAACGATTTGATTTCAGCGGCCAGGGCGTCTCCCTCGGCAAAAGATTTTTCCTCCATGTGCATGCCCGGAATGGGACAATTGGGGTCATCGGCTCCGGGCCGGACATGGATGATGGATCGATTGGCGAAATCGACCGAGATATATCCGTTTTTCTGGAACAGACGGATCTTGCGCTCGCTCTTGCTGGAAATCCGGCTGGCGGTGACATTGGCCACCGCGCCATTTTCAAATTCCAGGTGCGCGTTGGCGATGTCCAGCTTGTTTGATACCACCGAAACCCCCATGGCATGCGAATAGCGGATCTTTGAATGCACGAAGCTCAATATGATGTCGATATCATGGATCATCAGGTCCAGCACCACGCTGACATCCGTGCCGCGGTCCTTGTAGAAGCTCAACCGGTTGGATTCGATGAAGATGGGGTGGTCCACGACAGGCTTGATGGCCATGACCGCCGGGTTAAACCGTTCCAGATGCCCCACCTGGATAATGCGGCCCCGATTTTTGGCAATATGGATCAGTTCATCCGCCTCTTCCAGGGTGGTGGTAATCGGCTTTTCGATCAGCACGTCGACATCGTTTTCCAAAAACCCCTTGGCGATTTTAAAATGCGCCGGCGTGGTGACCGCGACACTGACGGCATCCACTTTTCCGAAAAGATCTTTGAAATCGCCATATGCCGTACACCCGGCATCTTGGGCGACGGCTTTCGCCTGCTCGAAATTGACATCGGCAACCCCGGCCAGTTCCACATTTTCCATGGCGGCATATTTCTGGGCATGGAATTTACCCAGATATCCCACTCCCACCACTCCGGCCCGGACTTTCGCCATTATATCGATCCTTTCATCTTTTCAATTTCCACACCCGCAACAGGCGCCTGTCTCCGGCCATTCGGAAATATTGCCTCAGACCCGCGTGCACATGCGCATCAACGCGCACTGATCTTAAGCCAACCCGGCTTGCATTTACTGTTCCGGGCCGGCCATGGACACAATCGTCATCTTCCACTGGTCCGCCAGGTCCACCATGGCCTCCCGGTCAAACACCAGGGACCGGTTCGCCTCGATGGCCAGAACCGACACCCCGGCTTCTTTCATGCTCCGGAGGGTTTGCGTCCCCACCGCGGGCACATCGAAACGAAAATCCTGGATCGGTTTGCAGACTTTGACCACCACCGCATTTCCTCTGGCCAGACGGCCGGCCCGCTTGATGGTAGCGTCGGTCCCGTCCACCGCTTCCACGGCCATGACGGTGCCGTTTTGCACCGCCACGCACTGCCCGATATCCAGACGGCCGATGGCCTTGGCCATTTTCCACCCCAGGTTGATATCGGACTGCTCTGTTTTCGTCGGCCGCCTCCGGGTCCAGCACCCTTCAGGCGCCAGCAGCTCCGGAATCAGGAAAGTCGACGGCCGGATTTTCACTCCCTCGTCTTCCAGGGCCTTGGCAAACGCCCGCAAAATGCGATCGTCATGGGTGTTGTGCCGCATGCCGGCGATCAGGGCGATGGCCTTTAAATCGGGTTTGATCTCGGAGATGGAGCCGGGCTTTTTGATGGCGCCGATCATCACCGCTTCACTGACCCCGTTGGATTTGAAATAGTTCAGCAGCCGTTTGACCTGGCCGATATGGATGGATTCAAAATGCGCCACGTGATGTGCAAGCGCCGGATCGGTTTCATTGTGGTATCCGATGGCATAGACATCAAACCCCTTGTTTTTCGCCTTCTGGGCAAACACCAGGGGAAAGGGGCCGCTTCCGGCGATCAGTCCGATACGGTGATTCATCTTCATCCGGTGATCACCCTACCGGGTGATTCCCCGCTGGGTCGTCTTGATGAAGTTCACCAGGTTGAGGACTTCCGGTGTATTCTCCACCTCGGCAAGCACCCGCTCCACCGCCTGGTTGACGGTCATCCCGATCCGGAATATGATCCGGTAGGCTTTTTTCAGATGGGACACCGCATCTTCCGAAAACCCGTTTCGCTGCAGCCCCACCTTGTTTAATCCATGCAGGGTGGCCCGGTCCCCGGCCGCAATCACATAGGGGGGAATGTCTTTGACCACGGCTGATTTTCCGCCGATATAGGCAAAATCGCCGATGCGGACAAACTGGTGTATGGCCACCAGCCCGCCCATGATCACGTGATCGCCGATGACGATGTGTCCGGCAAGGGTGGCATTGTTGGCCAGGACGACCCCCCGGCCGATCCGGCAGTCATGGGCCACGTGGGTATAGGCCATTAGGAAATTGGATTCGCCCACCTCGGTGATGCCGCCCCCGAATTCGGTGCCCCGATTCAAGGTGGCAAACTCCCGGATGATGGTATTGGCGCCGATCTTCAGATAGGTCTCCTCCCCTTTGAATCGGATGGCCTGGGGGACGGTGCCTAAGGATGCGTACTGGTATATCTGGCAGTTGGGGCCGATTTGGGTGAAAGGATCAATGGTGACGTGCGGTCCGACAAAGGTTCCGTCCCCGATGGTGACGTTTTCCCGGATGATCGAAAACGGCCCCACCTGGACATTGGCGCCTAACTCCGCATTCTTGTCAACAATTGCTGTTGGATGGATCATTTTCCCCTCCGATGATGGCCATGATTTCCGCATTGGCGACTTTCACCTTGTTCACGAAGGCTTTGGCCCCCATTTTGATGATTTTGGAACGTTTCTTCAGGATACTGACTTCAAATACCAGCTGATCACCGGGAAGTACCGGCTTCCGGAAGCGGGCTTCATCGATTCCCGCAAAACAGATCCGGTTTTCAAACTCGGCCGGCAGGCTCTTTTTGAGCAGGATGGCCCCGGCCTGGACCATCCCTTCGATGATCAAAACCCCGGGCATGATGGGGTTATCCGGAAAATGCCCCGGGAAAAAAGGTTCATTGATGGTCACATTTTTAATGGCGACGATCCGGCAATCCGGTACCAGTTCGATCACCCGGTCCACCAGCAGCATCGGATACCGGTGCGGCAGCACTTGAAGAATATCGCTGATCTCAAACGCGTTCATGACGGATTGGGTCCTCATTCATCATGTTGGTTCACCGGCTGTTTTTTTCCAGGTTTTCGAGCCGCTTTCCCATGTCATCGATCTTCTTTTTCAATTCCGGAAGCTTGGGGATCAACTGCTGTACCCGCAGCCATAAACGATGGGGAATCTCGGGTGTTCCCGACACGATCTGTCCGTCTGGCACCGGTCGGGCAACGCCGGCCTGGGGCCCCACGGTGACCCCGTCACCGATGCTGATATGACCGGCAATCCCGGCCTGACCGGCCAGAATCACGTTTCTGCCGATGCGGGCGCTGCCGGCAATCCCCACCTGGGCCACGATGATGGTATTCTCCCCCACTTCCACGTTGTGGGCAATCTGGACATGATTGTCTGTCTTGACCCCGGACCGGATCCAGGTTCTGCCGAAGGTGGCCCGGTCGACCGTGTTCAGGGCGCCGATCTCGACGTCATCCTCGATTTCAACGATCCCGACCTGGGGAATCCGGACATGCATTTTGCCATCGTGCACAAACCCGAATCCCTCGCTGCCGATCACCGAACCGGCATTGATGATCACCCGCCGGCCGATCCGGGTGCCGTCATACACGGTGACCTGGGGGTGAATCAGCGTATCGGCGCCGATAAAGACGCCGTCTCCGATGACCACGTTCGGGCAAATCACCACACGATCCTCCAGTTGCACCCGGCTGCCGATCACCACATTTGCGCCGATTTGCACGTCTTTGCCCAATTGAACATCATCGCCGATCACCGCGGAGGGATGGCGCGCTTCTTTTGGCGGACGCGGCGGGTGGAACAAGGCCATGGCCCGGGCGAATGCCAGGCGCGGGTGGTCGGCAAGCAGCAGATCCATCGGCGCCGGCCCGTCATATTTTTTCGAGACGATCACGGCGCCGGCATTTGATTCCGAAAGCCGCTTGAGCATGGATGCAGACTCCGCAAAGGTGATATCGTTGGCGCCCGCCTGATCAAACGGAGCCACCCCCGTGACGGTCTTGTCCGCATCCCCTGAAAAATCGGCTCCGATGGCTTGCGCCAGATCCCCAAGTTTTATCTCCATCAGTTATGCCTGCAAATCATTATGGCTTGGGATGGCTGGCATTGTATTGCTCGATCAGCTGGTCGGTCAAGTCGATGGTAGACGGGTAATAGACCACCGCACTTTTTTCGATGATCAGCAGGTATCCTTCTTTTTTTCCGATTTGTTCGGCCAGGGCCAGGATTTCCTTCTGCAGCTTGTCGATCATCTGCCCTTCCATGTCCCTGAATTCAGCTTGAAATTTTTTCTGCATCGACTGGAAGTCATATTTTTTGATTTCCAGTTCCCGCTGCTTTTCGTCGCGCTTTTCCTTGCTCATGACCATGGCTTCCCGGCTCAGCTGATCATTGAGCGCTTCGATCTGGGAACCGATATCCTTGAGACTGGTCTCCATTTCACGGCCTCTTTTCTGAATCTTCTCCTGGACTGCCTTTCCCGCTTCCGATTCCGTCAGAATTTTCTGAAAATCGACTACCCCGATTTTGGCGATATCCGCTCCGTATGCCGGCATCGCGACAACCGCCGCCATGATCATGATCATCCAGAAGATTTTATTCGATTTCATGCGTCACTCCTTATTGCCTGTTAACTGCTCTTTCTTTTCTGTTGCTTAAAAAGAACCGCCGATGGAAAATTCCCATCTGCCGTTGCCCTCTCCCGGTTTCTGGTCGAGAATATAGCCTCTTTCAAGCCGCAGCGGCCCCATGGGGGAATACCAGCGGATGCCGAATCCGGCGCTCTCCCGCAGCCCGCTGTAGGAATGGCCTTCACTGGCCCAGGCGTTGCCTGTATCATAAAAAACCAGTCCCATCAACCCGGCATCCTTTATGATGGGAAACAGGTATTCAATATTGAACTGCACGTATTCCGTTCCGCCGATTTCGACCCCGGTGTCCGTTACCGGCGATACCTCCCGCCAGTCAAACCCCCGCAGGGAATTGATGCCGCCCAGGTAAAACCGCTCCCAGTCCGGCAGATCCATCCCCGAGTTTTCCCTGACATATCCGGCCTCCCCGTGCAGATATCCCACGGTCCCCCAGAACAGAGGGAAATACCGGCCGGCTTCGGCGATAATCTTGGAAAAACCGATATTACCGCCAAGTCCCGCGTACTGCAGGGTGACCTGGTGGCGGGACCCTTCGGTGGGATTGAATACCCGGTTCCGGGAGTCGTACACCATGCTCAGGGAAACGGAGCTTTGCACATTGTCGCCTGCGTAAACATAGGGGGATATGTCCTCGGACAGATTGCTGATGTTGCTGGCATCATAGCCGTATTTGATATAGCCGCGGGTATAATCAAACAGCGGGTAGCCGAAGGAGATCCCGCCGCCGGTGCTGTCCCGGTCGTAGTCATCGTATTCCCGTTCCCATTTATAGGCGTTGACTCCGGCCGACAAAGGGATGTCGAAAAGCCACGGTTCGGTAAAATCAAACGAGTACTGCCGGGAGGCGCTGCCGGTCTGCACCTTCAGTTCCATGAACTGGCCGCGTCCCAGAAAATTTCGCTCCGCTACGGACGCCATGACATACAGCTTGTCCACGCCGCTGTAGCCCGCCCCGAAGGAAAAGGTGCCGGTGGGTTTCTCTTCCACCTCGAGTTGCAGGACCATGTCATTTTCGGTGGTGCCGGGCAGGGTCTTTACCTTGACATCTTCAAAGTAATCCAGGCGATACAGATTCCGGATGCTCCGTTTGAGCCGATTGCTGCTGTAGAGCTCCTGCTCGAATACGTCCAGTTCCCGCCGGATCACTTTATCCCGGGTCTTGGTATTGCCGGAGATGATAATTTTTTCGAAATAAACCGGTTGATTCTTTTTGATATGGTAGGTCAGATCGATGGTCTTTTCTTCCGGGTGCTCCGTCACTTCCGGCATGACATCGGCATTCGCATACCCCTTGTCCGCATAAACATCGGTGAGGGTGATCACGTCCTGACGGATGACCGACCGGTTGTAATATTCTTCTTTGACAATGCCAAGCTTCGATCGCAGTTCGGATTCCGGCATCGATAAAATCACCTTCCAGCCGGACCTTCCCCATCTTGAATCGCGGCCCTTCGTTGATTTTAATATCGATATAGATCCCGTCTTCTTCGAAGGAAATATTCGGTTCTCCCACGCGGGCCGTGGCATATCCGTTGTCGTGGTAAAATTCGGCAATCTGGTTCACATCCTGCTGCAGCTGCTCCGGATCGAGTTCCCCCGAGGAGGTCAGCCAGGACCAGAACCCTTTCTCTGAAGTTTTCATGATCTTCTTCAGTTTCTTGGCGCTATAGGCACTATTGCCGTCAAAACGGATTTTCTTGATCCGGATCTTTTTGCCTTCCTCGATGTCAAATTTCAGGTTCGCCTGGTTGTGCTCCAGCGGTTCGATCTGGTAAGTCACTTTGACATTGTGATAATTTTTTTCCTTGTACAGGGACTCAATCATCTTGATATTGCGCTTGATCTTGAAGATGTTGAGGATGGAGCCTTCGCTGATATCGATGTTTTCTTTTATTTTTTCGTCATCATAGACGCTGTTGCCTGAAATTTCGATCGACCGGATGGTCGGCTTTTCCTTGACATCGAAAATCACCGTGTTGCCGCTTTCGCCTTCTTCCACTTCCACCCGGACGTCATCGAAGTATCCCATTTCGTATATGGATTCCAGATCGGCGGACAGCATCGCCGGGTCGTATTCGATCCCGGGACGGGTCTGGATCACCCTCAGGATCGCATCATCTTCGATGCGCTGATTCCCCTCGATCTTGACATTTTGAACCGTCGCCGCGCCGGCGGGGATCGCCGCCATGAGCATAAAGATCCATACGAGGCACCCGATGCGAGTTATACTCCGTTTCTGCCTGTCTTGATTCTGCATGATTTATATCTCTACCAATTTCCCATCGACGAGCGTCATCCGTTTGTCCATGTAATCCGCCAGCTTCATGTTGTGGGTGACGGTCACGATCGTCATTTTATATTCCTGATTCAGCGCCATCATCAATTCATGGATCTGGGCGCTGTTCTTCTTGTCCAGGTTCCCGGTGGGTTCGTCGGCCAGCAGGATTTCCGGGTTGAGAACCAGGGCCCGGGCAAGCGCCACCCGCTGCTGCTCGCCTCCGGACAGGTCGGACACCCGGTGGCGGAGACGATCCTTGAGATTGACCCGGACCAGCATCGATTCCGCCATCTGTGCCACCTGAGACCGGTTCATCCTGCGGATGAGGCCGGGCATCATCACATTCTCCAGGGCGGAAAATTCCGCCAGCAGATAATGGAACTGAAAGACGAATCCGATGGTCTTATTCCTGAAATCCGCCAGCCGGTTGCGGTCATAAGCAAAAATATCGTCCCCCTGGTAATAAAAGGACCCACTGTCCGGCGGATCCAACGTACCCAGAATATGAAGAAAGGTGGATTTCCCGATTCCGGATTCCCCTACCACGGCGATGGTTTCCCCCCGCTGGATATCCACGGACAGATGATTGAGCACTTCGATCTGCGTGCCGTTATTTTTATAGGCTTTGCCGATATCGCGAAGCGAAATCAGATGCGGCATATCCGCTCCCGGAAAAACAGCTGATTTATCCATATCGAAGCGCCTCCACCGGATTGTAGCGGGCCGCCTTGTAGGCCGGGTACAGGGTGGACAGGAAGCAGATCACCAGGGCGGCCGCCACGATGGTCAGGACATCCATCCCCTCCAGCTGAACCGGAAGCGTCTTGAAATAATAAACGTCTCCGGGAAGCTCGATGAAGCGGTAATGTTTCAGGACAATGCAGACGATGACCCCCAGCACCGTTCCCAGGACCGTCCCGATCATTCCGATCACCATTCCCTTGTAAGCAAATATTTTCCAGATGCTCCGGTCGGTGGCCCCCATGGTTTTCAATATGGCGATATCACGGGTTTTTCCCATGACCATCATGATCAGCGTACTGGCGATATTGAATGCAGCCACCAGGATGATCAATGTCAGGATGATGAACATGGCCTTTTTCTCCAGTTTGAGCGCGGAAAAAAAGCTCTGGTTCATCTGCATCCAGTCGATGGTCCAATACGGATAGCCGATCTTTTCGCTGATATTCCGGGAAATGTCGCCTGCCTTGTAAATGTCGTCCACCCGGATGCCCAGGCCGGTAACGGCATCGTCTATTTTCAGCAGCTGCTGAGCGGTCTTAAGATTGATGTAGGCCAGTGACGCATCATATTCGTAAAAACCGGATTCGAAAAAGCCGGTCACCTCAAACCGCTTCATGGTGGGCATATGCCCCACCGGGCTCATCATTCCCTTGGGGGAAATCAGATAAATCATGCTCCCCTGGCCGGCGCCCAGAGAGGCGGCCAGTTCCTTGCCCAGAACGATCCCCGGCACGGTCACTTCTCCGCCGGATACGCTCTGGGGACGCAGTTTCTGCTCCAGCATGGATTCAGAATATCCCTTGATCTGGTTCGGCGCAGCAACAGGATCGATCCCCCGCAGGACCGCCCCGGAAATACCGGAAGAGGATCTGAGCATCACCTGGGTATAGACAAAGGGGGCCACGGAGGTAACATCCGGCAGGGCTTTGATCTGGTCGACCAGTTCCGGATAATCCTGGATGGCTCCGCCGTGGCGCCGGACGATGATGTGGGATTCCACACCCAGAATCTGTGTTTTGAAATACGATTCCGCGCCGGACATGACGGCGATCACGATGATCAGGGCCATGACCCCCACCATGATTCCAGCCATGGACAGGAAGGTGATAAATGAAATAAAGGCGTGCTTCTGCCTGGAACGGAGA
Organism: uncultured delta proteobacterium; assembly: GCA_963826785.1. Taxonomy (GTDB): domain Bacteria; phylum Desulfobacterota; class Desulfobacteria; order Desulfobacterales; family Desulfosalsimonadaceae; genus CAWGYD01. The sequence goes on along the minus strand of CAWGYD010000001.1, from coordinate 41,075 downwards.
TACCGTCCGCCGACATAATATTCAAAAGCCATCTGTTGAGTGTCTCAACTTGAAGTTCAACGGGTTTAAGGTCTTTCGGTCAATTTCATGTGGGGAAACAGAATCACATCTCTGATGGAAGGGCAATCCGTCAGGATCATGGCCAGCCGGTCAATCCCGATACCTTCCCCTGCAGTGGGCGGCATTCCGAATTCCAGTGCATTGACGTAATCCTCATCGATCATGCGGGGCATGCCGTCATCCTCTTCTTTCTTTGCCATCTGCGCGACAAATCGCTCCCGCTGGTCTTCAGGATCATTGAGTTCGGAAAAGCCGTTTGCAATTTCTTTTCCGGCAATGAACAGTTCGAAACGATCCGTCAGATCCGGCGCGGTTTTGCTGCGCCGGGAAAGGGGCGAGACTTCGACCGGATAACCGGTGATGAACGTCGGGTGGATCAGTTTGGGTTCCACCAGGGCGTCGAAGAGCTTGGTCATGATCTTGCCCGTGCCGATCCGTTCCGCATCTTTCTGACCCCACCGGATCCCCTTTGATTCCGCATATGCCGCGGCCTGTGCCCGATCGGCAAATATTTCCAACGGAACCCCCCCGATCTTTTCCAGCGATTCCAAAAGCGAAAAGCGCTGCCAGGGTCCGGCAAATGAAATTCGATGTCCCTGGTAGTCGAGTTCCGTCGACCCGGCCACTGCAACGGCTGCGGCCGCAAACATTTCTTCGGTCAGATCCATCAGGTCCTCATAGGTGGCATAGGCCTGATAAAACTCCAGCATGGTAAATTCCGGGTTGTGCTGGGTGGAGATGCCTTCATTCCTGAAGTTCCGGTTGATTTCAAAAACCCGCTCGAAACCGCCGGTCACCAGCCGCTTCAGGTATAATTCCGGCGCGATCCGCAAAAACAGCTCCATATCCAGGGCATTATGATAGGTTTTGAACGGCCGGGCGTCCGCCCCCCCGGGAAGCGTCTGCATCATGGGCGTTTCCACTTCGAGGTATCCTCTTTCCAGCAGAAAATGCCGGATCTGCTGGATCAGCCGGCTGCGCTTGATGAAAACCTCGCGAACTTCCGGATTCATGATCAGGTCCAGATAGCGCTGTCGGTAACGCTTCTCCGGATCCTTGAGCCCATGGAATTTTTCCGGCAGCGGCCGGACGGCCTTGGACAGCAGACGGACCTGCTCGGCCAAAAGCGTCCATTCACCGGTTTTGGTCTGAAACAGGTATCCGGAAAGCCCTACGAAATCGCCGATATCGAATTTTCTAAAAAGATTGTAATCGGATTCCCCCACCTTATCGGCCCGGATGTAGGCCTGCATCTGGCCGGTCCGATCCCGGAAACGGATGAACGTCGACTTCCCGAAGCGATTGATGGCCATCATCCGGCCGGCCAGGGTAATCCCCGCCGATTCATCGGTCACGGCCTGTGGATGCCGTTTTACGTCTTCGAGGATTTCACTGATCGTGTGCTCGACGTGAAAGTCATTGGGATACAGATTGATTCCCGATGCCTTCAACTGGGCAATTTTTTCTTTTCGTTTTTCAATGATATCTTTTGGTTGTTCCATTTTTAGACGCTGCCTGTATATTTATGAGAAAAGCAGACCGGGAACCCGGCCTTCCGGTTTTTAAATAATAACGTCCCGAGAATATATATTAATCCTGCCCTTGTTATCCCATTTGCCCGAACCTGTCAAGATCAACATTGAAAATGAAAACGGTTGAAAAGGCCGAAAGGCCAAGGCGCATACGCCTGGTGAACCCGTCAGTGGCCGGACGAAAACCAGGATATTTGTTCAAGATCAAGGAAGGCGAAAATTTTAACCGCAGGAATACTCGAGGTATTTTGAGGATTAAAATTTGAGCCTGACGCAGATATTGAGCAAATAGACGGTTTTCGTTCAGCCACTATTTACATTGCACCCAGGTTTAAGCCTGACGTCGCTTTTACGTCTTGAAGCATCGTGGAATTTGGTTCTTAAATTAAGCAGCGGTCTGACGGGGCGGGTGACTGCGAAAAAATCGGAGGGTAAACGTGCTGCCGGCGCCTTGGGTGCTTTCGACTTCAATCAATCCATTATATGAGGTAATGATGCGCTGAACAATGGAGAGCCCCAGTCCGGTTCCCTTGGCCTTGCGGGTAAAAAACGGATCGAAAATCGACTCCATGGTTTCTTCGGTCATGCCGCAGCCGTCATCGGAGATGGCCACGCAGGCGTACTTTTTATTGGCATACAGCCGGATGCGGATGGTCCCTTCGTCTTCAATCGCCTCTTCCGCGTTGAGCAGCAGGTTCCAGACGATCTGGCGCAGATGGTCCGGGTCGATCTCCACGCGGATGTCCTCGGACAATTCCTTTACGACCTTAATCTTGCGATTTCGACGGTTATCGGACTCGAAATATTTGATGGTTTCATCCAGGGCCTGACGCAGGTCGATGAGCTTCTTTTTACCCGGCCTGGGCTTGGCAAACATCAAAAATTCGGTCAGCAGCGAACTGATCCGGTTGGTCTCCCGCAGGATGATTTCCATGAGCCGGTCCCGATCGGGCTCATAGGGGAGATCTTCCCTGAGCATCTGGATCGATCCGGACAAAGACGCCAGCGGATTCTTGATTTCATGCGCCAGGCCCGAGGCCATTTCGCCGATGGCCGCCAGCTTTTCCACCCGCTTGATCTGTTCTTCAATAGACCAGAGTTCCTGTTTTGCCCGGCGTTCCTGTTCGGCCAGAAATCCGCTCAGAAACGCCGTGGCAAGACAGGCTGTCATGATGATCACAATCTTGTAAAGGACATAATCCCATTTATAGCTGTGGATCAGGTAATCGGAGGCAAACCCCAGGGGCCGGATGAGGCCGAAGTATTCCAGATCGATCATCAAACCGTACTGAATGGCGCACAGGACCGCGATGATCATCCCGCCCCTGCGGTAGATCACCATGCTCGCATAAATGATCACCACCAGGTATAGAAATGAAAACACGCTTGAAAAGCTGCCCGTGACAAAAATGATGCAGCTCACCAGCAGCGTGTCGATGATGAGTTGAAAATAGGCCATCCGGACCAGGTGGCGGGTATGGGCCAGCCGAACGCCGTAGATGGTCGACAGGATCAGCAGGATAAAGGAAATAGCGTAAAGAAGAATCAGGGGATCGCTCAGAATGGAGATATCCTGATGGAACCCCACCACCAGTGCTGAGCACAGAAGCACCGCGGCAAACAGCGCCCGGAAAAACGTCAGCCACTTCAGCTTGCTGTACAGGTCCAGTTCGAATTTGTTTTTTCGCTCGATTTTCAATCCGCTTATCCGGAAATCGCACCGGCCAGCTTGAACACGGGGAGGTACATGGATACGACCAGTCCACCGATGGTGACTCCCAGAAATACCAGCATGAAGGGCTCGATCAGCGCCGTGAGGTTATCCACGGCCTGGTCCACCTCGTCTTCATAAAAATCGGCGATTTTCTCCATCATGGCATCGATGGCGCCGGTGGATTCGCCGACGGCAATCATCTGACAGACCATGGGCGGAAACACTCCGGTTTCCGCCAGCGGGTCTGCAATGGTCTGCCCTTCGGCAATGCCGGTCCGGACTTTGTAAATGGCTTTTTCAATGGTTTTGTTCCCCGAGGTCCGGGCCACGATGTCTAAAGCTTCGAGAATGGCCACACCGCTGGAGAGCATGGTCCCCATGGTCCGGGTGAACTTGGCCACCGCCACTTTGCGGATCAGTATTCCGATAATGGGGATCTTGAGCACCAGGTCATCGATGATCGCACGCCCTTTTTCCGTCTTGTAGAACCGGCGGACGGCAAAGCTCATAATGAACAATGCACCGATAATATATAGAATTTTGGATTTGACAAACCGGCTCATGTTAACCACGATCTGGGTGGGCGCCGGAAGCGCCTTGCCGAAATCGGCAAACATTTCCTCGAACACCGGGATGACGAAAACCAGGATAACGGCGACCACGATGACCGCGATGATCAGGGTGACAATGGGATAGGTCATGGCCCCCTTGACCTGGGCCTTTAATTTCATCGCCTTTTCCATATAGGCTGCCAGCCGACGCAAAATCACGTCTAAAATACCGCCGGCCTCGCCGGCTGCGATCATGTTGACGAACAGGGAATCAAACTGGTTGGGGTATTTCTTCATGGCTTCGGCAAGGGTCTGGCCGCTTTCCACAGATTCCTTGATTTCCCTGAGCATTTTCTTGAAGGTGGGATTTTCCTGCTGGGATTGCAGAATATCCAGGCACTGAATAATGGGAAGTCCCGCATCGATCATGGTGGAAAACTGCCGGGCAAAGACCACGATGTCCTTTTCTTTGATCCCCGGCTGAAGGAAGGTCACATTTTCAAACAGGTCCTTGGGCTTTTTCTTGATTTTGTCCGGGGTAACCCCCTGGCGCAATAAATTGGCTCGCACCGCATCTTCGGTGGCAGCCTCCATTTCCCCTTTACGGACCTGATTTTTCCGGCCTTTTCCTTCCCACTGGTACACCGGCATAAAAACCTCCTTTGCTGTTGTTCAGCACAAGCAGTATGATTGGATTCGGCATGATGAAATCACAATATGGCAATACGGGAGACTGCATTTTTTTCGATGGTCGGCCGCTGTTGGCGCTGAGTTATATTATCACCTCATCAGACCGCGTCAAGACAATAATCCCATGCATTTTATTTATATCACAGGCTAAAAACCCGCGCCTGAACGGCCGCCGTATCCACAAATCGGCATCGGGGGCGGTCCGGATGAAGAAAAACCAAACTTCCGTTTATCTTAATTGCCCATTTTTCATTTTTTTGTTAATGAGTTACAAATTTTAAATTGCACGGCAATTGAAGGACAGAACTTGAACACACCCCCAAAAAGACAGAATCCGGCCAGGCCCCTTACGGTCATCACCACACACGTGAACGCCGATTTCGATGCGGTGGGTTCGCTGCTTGCCGCCCACAAACTGTACCCGGACTCCATCGTCGTCTTTCCGGGTTTCACGAAAAAAGCGCCAAGAACTTTTTCATCAATTCAATGGCTTATCTGTTCAACATGGTGGATATCAAGAAAATCGACAAAAGCCGCATCGGGCGGCTGGTCATTGTCGACACCAAGCAAAAAAACCGGATCGGCGAACTGGGGGATCTGGTGGGCCGCCGGGATATTGAAATCCACATCTATGATCATCATCCGCCGCTGGGAACCGATATCAAACCGGATTTCGAGGCCAACCGCCCCACGGGCGCAAATGTCACCCTGCTGACGGAAATGATCCGGGACCAAGGAATCGATATTTCGCCTGAAGAAGCCACCATCATGTGCCTGGGAATCTACGAAGACACCGGGGCATTCATGTTCTCCTCCACCACCGAAAACGACTTCGTCGCCGCCGGATTCCTCTTGTCCAGGGGGGCCAGCCTGGCCACCGTTGCCAATTTTATCTCCAAGGAAATGGATCCCCGGCAGATACGGCTGCTGACCGATATGATCGATTCGGTGAAACAATACCTGATCAACGGGGTGGATATCGCTGTTACCAGCGTCACCTGCGATGAATACATTCATGATTTCGCCTTTCTGGTGCAAAAAATGGTGAAAATCGAAAATTTCAACGCCATTTTCGCCATTGCCCTGATGAAGAATAAAATTTATATCACCGCCCGCAGCCGGATTCTCGAAGTGGATGTGGGAGAAATCATCCGGGAGATGGGCGGCGGCGGCCACAGTTATGCCGCGGCTGCCACCATCAGGGACAAAACCCTGGCCCAGACGGAACAGCAGCTGATCGAGATCCTTCACCAGCATGTCAAATTCAGGCAAGGGGCCAGGGATATCATGTCCTCCCCTCCCATTACCGCCGAACCGGGCGTCTCCTGCGGCGCGGCAAGGCAGCTGCTGACCCGCTACAATGTCAATGCCCTGCTGGTGGCAGACCAGGAAAACGGCGAGGACCGGCTCCTGGGGTACATCACCCGGCCGGTGATCGAAAAGGCCCTCTATCATGACCTGGACGAAATCCCCATCCGGGAATACATGACTTCGGAATTTGCCACCGTGGGGCCGGAGGCGAACATCAGTGAAATCCAGGAAAAAATCATCGAAAACAAGCAGCGGGTGCTTCCGGTGATGGAAAACAGGCACATCATCGGGGTGATCACCCGCACCGACCTGCTCAACACCCTGGTTCAGGAATCCCAGAACCGGCAGCTGCAGGCACCGGATCCCCTGGAGGAAAGCACCGGCCCCCGGCGCAAAAACATGGTGGGGTTCATGAACGAGCGGCTCCCGGACCGGATCATCGCCATTTTGAAGGAAATCGGAAGTGCGGCGGAGGAGATGGGGGTTTCCGCCTACGTGGTGGGCGGATTCGTGAGGGACATGTTCCTATACCGGGAAAATGAGGATATCGACATCGTCATCGAAGGAAACGGCATCGCGTTTGCCCGGGAATTTGCCCGCCGCTCCGGCGCCCGGATCAATGCCTATGCCAAGTTCGGCACCGCGGTGATCATATTCCCCGACGACTTCAAGATCGATGTGGCCTCGGCCCGCATGGAATATTACAAATTCCCCGCGGCCCTGCCCACGGTGGAAATGAGTTCCATCAAGCTCGATCTGTTCCGGCGGGATTTCACCGTCAACACCCTGGCCATTGCACTCAATCCCAATTCATTTGGTCAACTCATCGATTTTTTCGGCGGTCAGCGGGATATCAAGGAAAAAGCCATCCGCATTCTGCACAACCTGAGTTTCGTGGAGGATCCCACCCGGGTGTTTCGGGCCATCAAATTTGAACAGCGCTTCGGGTTTACCATCGGCAAACTCACCTCGGGCCTGATTGAAAACGCCGTCAAAATGGATTTCTTCAAGCGGCTTTCCGGACGCCGGGTATTTTCGGAACTCTGCCAGATTCTCAAGGAGGAAAATCCGACCCCGGCGCTGATCCGGTTAAACGAATACGATCTGCTGCAGGTCATCGATCCCTCCATCTCGCTGACATCAAAACTGATCGATCATTTCGATGCGACCCGAAAAGTGCTCTCCTGGTATGAGCTGTTATTTACGGAAGAGACCTGCATGAAATGGCTGGTCTATTTCCTGGTGCTGATGCATCATTCGATCCAGGACAAAACCGAGGAGATCTGCCTGCGGTTTGAACTGGCCCCGAAATATCGGAAGATTTGCATCCAGGAGCGGATCGCGGCGGAAGACTGCCTGAATCGGCTCCACCGGAAACTGCCGGAGCAGAAAAGCGGGCTTTACCATCAGTTGAAAGAATTCAAAATCGAGCTGGTCCTCTACATGATGGCGATATCCGGCCAACAGAAGATTATCCGGGCCATCTCCCACTACGTCACCGATCTCAGGAAGATTCGGCTTTCGGTTTCCGGCAGGAACTTAAAAGAGATGGGCATTCCCGCTTCACCGGTATATGGAAAGATCCTGTCCGAGGTGCTCGATGCCAAGGTCAACGGGGAGGCCAAAAATCCCCGTGAGGAGATGGAATACTTGAGAAAAGCGGCGGCCAGGCATATGCATAAGAAGGCTTGAGGTTTGAGGGCGGAGTGATGGAGTTCGATTATCGCCTACCTCCGTGCCATAATCTTTCGTTTTGAATCTTGAATTGACTCTTACTTCTTTGATACTGAACCAGAAATTTAAAATACATTAATGAATCAGGAGCTTTCAATGGCGGGAAAAAAACGGATCGTCAGCGGCATGCGGCCCACGGGTTCGCTTCATTTGGGCAATTACCACGGGGCGCTGAAAAACTGGATCAGCATGACAGACGATTATGACTGTTATTTCTTTATCGCGGACTGGCATGCCCTGACCAGCGACTATGAAAACCCGGGCAACATCTCCGCGTTTTCCCGGAAAATGATGATCGACTGGCTCAGCGCCGGCCTTTCGCCCGAAAAATGCACCCTTTTTGTCCAATCCCACATCAAGGCGCATGCGGAACTGTTCCTGCTGCTGTCCATGATTACCCCGGTCCCCTGGCTGGAGCGCAACCCCACCTACAAGGACCAGATCGAACAATTGAAAAACAAGGACCTGTCCACCTTCGGTTTTCTGGGCTACCCGGTACTGCAGGCGGCCGACATCATCGTCTACAAGGCCGAAGGCGTCCCGGTGGGAATCGACCAGGCCCCCCACATCGAGATCACCCGGGAAATCGCCCGGCGCTTTAATTACCTCTATGGGAATGTATTCCCGGAACCGGCCACCATTTTGACGGAAACCGCCAAAATCCTGGGGACGGATCGCCGAAAGATGAGCAAAAGCTATGATAACGCGATTTTCCTGACCGATTCCCCCGGGGAGATCGAAAAAAAGGTGGCCACCATGATCACCGACCCCCAGCGGATGCGGCGCTCTGACCCGGGCAACCCCGATGTGTGCAATGTCTACGAATTTCACAAGCTCTACTCGCCTGCAGAAACCGTGTCCCGGGTGGATCAGGCCTGCCGCACCGCCCAGATCGGGTGCGTGGAATGCAAGAAGGAAATGGCGAAATTTCTCATCGACGCCCTGGCACCGATCCGGGAAAAAAACCGGTATTATTCGGAGCATCCCGGCATCGTCGACGACATCTTTTCCTCCGGGAACGAAAAAGCCGCCGCCATTGCCGAGCAGACAATGGTGGAAGTCCGGCAGGCGCTGAAAATCTGATCCAGGGCACCCATGACGCAGCAGGCCTATGAAATCAAGCTGGAAAATATCTTCGAGGGTCCCATGGACCTCCTGGTCCATTTGATCAAAAAAAATGAGCTGGATATCTATGATATTCCCATTTCATTTATCACGGAAAAGTTTCTAGCCTACCTGGACTGGATGCGATCACTGAATGTGGATATCGCCAGCGAATTTCTGGTGATGGCCGCCACCCTGGCCCATATCAAATCCCGGATGCTGCTGCCGGCGCCCAGATCCGACCCGGAGGCCGAAGAGGGGGAAGACCCGCGGCTGGAAATTGCCGACCAGCTCATGCAGTACCTGCAGATGCAGTCCGTGGCGGAGCAGCTGGCCGAACGCAGCATTCTCGATGAGGATGTGTTTGTCCGGACCGCCGATCCCAGGCCATATGAGATCGACCCGGCACAAGAGGTGATCAAGACAGACCTGTATGACCTGATTGTGGCCTACTATTCCCTGCTGGAAAAATCCGAGGACAGCAAGGGCCTCCATATCGCCGCCGAACGGGTGTCGGTCAAAGACCGCATGACTGAAATCATCAACATCATCGAGGAAAAAGGGACCATCGCCTTTCATGAACTGCTGCCGATACAGCCGGATAAATCCGACATCATCGTCACTTTCCTGGCCATACTGGAGATCGTCAAGCTCAGGCTGGTCCGGATCGCCCAGGCGGGACGGCATCATGTCCTGAGGCTGTACTATAAATAACGAATCCGTAAACGTCTATGTCAGAAGCCATCCCCGTTAAAGCCATTGTCGAAAGCCTGCTGTTTGTATCACAAAGCCCGCTTTCCCTTGAGCAGATCAGCCAGGCCATGCCGGAAGCCGGAACCGAGGCGGTCAGGTCCGCCATCGAGGCGCTGAAGGACGATTACGCGGTCCGCAATGGCGGGTTCATGCTGCATGAGGTCGCCGGTGGCTGGCAGTTCAGATCCAGGCCGGAATACAAGGAATGGATCCGGCGGGTCGTCCAGCCGACCCCGCCGCGCCTGAGCAAACCCGCGCTGGAGACCCTGTCCATCATCGCTTACCGCCAGCCGGTTCTGCGAAGTGAAATCGAACAGATCCGGGGGGTCAATTCCGGCAATACGCTGCGCATCCTGATGGAGCGAAAGCTCATCCGCGTTCTGGGCCGGCGGGAAATCCCGGGAAGGCCCCTGGTATACGCCACCGCCCCCAGATTTCTGGAGACATTTGATTTGAAAAGCTTAAAAGACCTCCCCACGCCCAAAGACATCGAGGGAATGGATTTATCCACGCTCTTATCCCGCCAGCCGGCCACCGAAGCCGAATCAGCAGAGGACCCATTTGACCCGATAAATGCAGGCCCCGAGGAAAATAATGCTTGACTTGCCCCGGGGTGCACATTAAAGATTTAATCACGTAATCACGCGGGCGGTTAACTCAGCGGGAGAGTGCTACCCTCACACGGTAGAAGTCGGAGGTTCAAATCCTCTACCGCCTACCAGAAATGACAAGGGTTTACGGGCATAGAAGCCTGTAAACCCTTTTTTGTTGCATTGATTCACGAGATCATGATCGTTTTAGAACGACCGAAATCATTTAAAGCATAGATTTTCGACTTTATTTCAGATTATTTCGCATCATCCTTATCTGCAGCCGTTTCAAATCGTTTGACTCTTCTTTACAAATGTTTAAACTAATGATAATTCGTTGTCAGCCTGGATGCAGATAGCGGGACATGCGCATCCATTTTTATTTTTTTACAGGAGCCGCAGATGGACTATATTAAGATTCGTTTCGTCAATGATTTTGACCGAATGGGATCAAGGTTTGACGAAACCATCGCCGAAATGTTTCAATCCATGCACCCGATGTTCTCACTGGCCAGAAGCTCATGGAAACCGCCGCTGGACGTCTATGAAACCGCGGATGAAATTTTTATCATTGTGGAGCTGGCCGGCATCGACAAGGAAGACCTCCAGCTGGAGATCAATACGCGGGCAATGCGGATCGCCGGCAAACGGCCGGGAAAGCAGCCGGCGCCCAAAGGCCGGTATCGCCTGGCGGAAATCCAGCACGGGACCTTTGAGCGGGTCCTCTATCTGCCCGTCCCCGTTGATACGGAAAAAGTAAACGCCAGCTATAAAAAAGGGCTTCTTCATATCCGCATTGCCAAGCTGGTCGTGGAATCCCGTCAGGATATTCCAATTACCGGAGAATAAACGGGCATTAAGCCCGGACCGGTTGGCGGCGCCAGCCCGCATCTAAATTCATGACCACTTGTTTGATGGTTTACGACGACATGATTGATGTTCTGATTTTCGAATATACTGATTTTCGTTTCCCATTCCAAAATGGCCACGCGTGTCAGCGGAGATTGCCGCCCTTCGGGTATGTAACGCAATCCGCACTGACGGCGTCTGAATGCGAAATGGAATGAATAGTTCAACAGGTATCCGGAGGTAATACATGCAACAGCAGCAGAAAGGCGCGAACCAGCCGCCCGAGAAACTTCCCGATGTTTTGCCCATATTGCCCCTGTTCGATGTGGTTTTATTCCCCAAAATGGTGCTGCCGCTGATCGTTTTTCAGAAAGAATCGATCCAGCTCATCGACGATGCCATGTCCAAGGAGCGCATCATCGGCACGGTGGCATCCAAATCATCCGAACCGCAGCCCGAATATACGACGGATGAACTGTATACGTTCGGAACCAGCGCGGTCATCCTCAAAATGGCCAAAGCAGATGAAAACAAGGCCCAGCTGCTCCTGCAGGGAATCGGCCGGTTCGAATTGAAAAAATATACGAAGCAGGAGCCGTATTTCGAGGCCCGCATCGCCCACAAGACCGTCAACTGGACCATGGACAAGGAAATCCAGGCGCTGATGGCCAACCTGCTCGGTCTCTACCAGCAGGTGGTCTCCCTGTCCACGGGACTGCCGCCCGAAATCGCCTCCATGGCCAAATCGCTGGATGAACCGGATATCCTGGCAGACATGATTACCTCCACCATCAATTCCTCCACCCAGGAAAAGCAGGACATCCTGGAAACGCTGGATGTCAAGGAACGGCTCAAAAAAGTCACCCGGCTGGTCAATTATCAGATCGAAATTTTAGAAATCGGCAGCAAGATACAGTCCCAGGTGAAGGGGGACATGGACAAGCAGCAGCGGGATTATTACCTGCGGCAGCAGCTCAAGGCCATCCAGAGCGAACTGGGCGAAAGCGACGAAACCCGGGTGGAGGTGGAGGAATACCGGACAAAGATTGCGGAAAAGGACCTTCCCGAGCACGTGGCCAAGGATGCGGAGCGGGAACTCAACCGACTGGCCCGGATGCATCCGTCATCCGCCGAATACACCGTGGCCCTGACCTACCTGGACTGGATACTCGAAATTCCCTGGAAGGAAAGCACGCCGGACCTCCTGGACCTGGACAAGGCCCAGAAGATTCTCGACACGGATCATTACGGACTGGAAAAGGCCAAGCGCCGGATCATCGAGTACCTGGCCGTGCGAAAGCTCAATCCCAACATCAAGGGGCCGATCCTGTGTTTCGTGGGTCCGCCGGGCACCGGCAAGACCTCCCTGGGGCAATCCATCGCCAACGCCCTGGGACGCAAATTCATCCGCATCGCCCTGGGCGGCATCCGGGACGAAGCTGAAATCCGCGGACACCGCCGCACCTATGTGGGCGCCCTGCCCGGCCGGATCATCCAGGGCATCCGCCGGGCCGGCTCCAACAACCCCGTGTTCATGCTCGATGAAATCGACAAAGTGGGCAGCGATTTCCGGGGCGATCCGTCATCCGCGCTCCTGGAAGTGCTCGACCCGGAGCAGAACTTTTCTTTTGAAGATCATTACCTGGACCTGGCCTTCGATCTGTCCCATGTCATGTTTATCACCACCGCCAATATTTTAGACACCATCCCGCCGGCCCTGCGGGACCGGATGGAGGTCCTGCGGCTGTCGGGATACCCCCTGGAAGAAAAAATCAAGATCGCGGTGCGCTACCTGATTCCCCGCCAGCGGGAGGCCAACGGGCTCAACTCCAAACAGATCTCCTTTACCCAGGGCGCCGTCAAGCAGATCATCTCCGGATACACCCGTGAAGCGGGGCTGCGCAACCTGGAGCGGGAAATCGCCAATATCTGCCGGGGAGTGGCCAGCAAGATCGCCAAAGGCGAGGCCGAATCCATCAAGATCGGCACGAACAGCATATCCGAATACCTGGGACCGATCCGGACCACCAATGAAATGAAGCAGCGGGTGTCCACCCCCGGGGTAGTCATGGGCCTGGCCTGGACCGAGGCCGGAGGCGATATTCTGTTCATCGAGGCCACCGCCATGAAAGGCTCGGGCCGACTGACCCTCACCGGCCAGCTGGGGGAGGTCATGAAGGAATCGGCCACCGCGGCGTTGAGCTATATCCGGTCCAATGCCAAGAGCCTGAAAATCGACGAGGATTATTTCAAGGATCATGACATCCACATTCACGTGCCTGCCGGCGCCATCCCCAAGGACGGGCCGTCCGCCGGGGTGACCATGCTCACCGCCCTGGCGTCTTTGCTGACCGATTCCACCACCTCAAAAGATCTGGCCATGACCGGTGAAATCACCCTTCGGGGCCAGGTCATGCCCGTGGGCGGGATCAAGGAAAAGGTTCTGGCCGCCCACCGGGCGGGGATCAATACCATCATCATGCCCAAATGGAACGAAAAAGACCTGGAAGACGTGCCGGAAAATGTAAAATCCGCCATTGTCTTTCATTTTGCGGACAAAATGCGCGACGTCTTGAAAATCGCCCTGAAGCAATAATCCGGATCACCCCTATGAGACAGGCTCTAATCATGCGCCCGGCAAAGTTTGCCGGGCTCATGGCGGCCATGCTGCTGCTCGCCGCCCTCTTTTCAGCATGCGCCCCCAGGCAGCCCCGGGCATTGCCGCCCACCGAAAAGGCGCCCGATTCTTATGTCGTAGACGGCATCACGTATTATCCGCTGGACAAGGCCCATCGGTTCTGCGAGACCGGCAGGGCCTCGTGGTATGGCAACCCGTTTCACGGCAGGAAGACCGCCAACCGGGAAACCTATGACATGTATGCCCTGACCGCAGCCCACAAGCTTCTTCCCTTCGGCACCATCGTGGAAGTCCGCAACCTGGAAAATGACCGCACCGTCATGGTCCGGATCAATGACCGGGGACCTTTTGTCGGCAGCCGGGTCATCGATCTCTCCTACACCGCGGCCGAAAAACTGGACATGATCAAAAACGGGACCGCCGAGGTTCAGATCACCGCCATTGGAACGGATGATTTGATTTTCCAGCGAAAGCTGTCCGAGTCGGACTATTTTACCGGCGATTTTGCCATCCAGGTGGGGGCGTTTGCCGAAGAGGCCAATGCCCGGAATCTGGGAGACCGGCTCAAAAAGGAAGTGGGTTCCGTGGAAATCGTGCCGTTTACGGATGTAGCCGGCCGCGTCCTGTACCGGGTGCGGGTGGGCCGCTTTTCATCCCTGAACCAGGCGGAAAAACAGAAGGAAAGCTTAAGCGCCGCCGGCTTTTCCAATATTTACACCGTGGCCCGGGACGAGTAAAAAAAGGCCAAAACCACCTGAAATTTCCGCCGGCCGCCCGACCGATATTTTACCCCAAAGCTTGCACAACCCCTGCCGCACATGTATATTGCCCTTAATCACCACCTCTTTTAAAAGGCAGAAACTGCCGATGCCCAAGAAAACCGTTTTTCTGGACCGCGACGGGGTCATCAATGCCGATGAATCGGATTTCATCCGCTCCCTGGCCGATTTCACCTTCCTGCCCGGCAGCATCAACGCCATTTCCCGGCTCACCCGGCATGGATTTTCCATCTTTGTCATCACCAACCAGTCGGGCGTCGGCAGGGGAATCATCGACCCGGGGGAACTGGAAAGAATCTTTTCCCGTATGACCCGCGAAATCGAAATGGCCGGCGGAAATATCGCCGGCATCTATTTTTGTCCGCACCACCCAAAAGACGCCTGTCAATGCCGCAAACCCGAACCCGGGCTGATCCTTCAGGCCGCAAAAGACCATGATATCGACCTGTCGCGGGCCGTCATGGTGGGGGACAGGGCCAGGGACATCGAGAGCGCAATCCGCGCGGGCTGCGCCCTGTCGGTACTGGTGGGCGCAGACGGGGAAATGGAGCAAAAGATGCTTTTGGAAAAGAAGATGGCAGCCGATGCTGTCGTAAAAGACCTTTCCCGTGCCGCCGACTGGATCATCGCTCAATTTTGCACATCGGACGCAGGGTCATGACCACCATTGAAGGCACGCTGGAGCAGATCTCCTATCATGACGAGGAGACCCACTACACCGTCGCCCGGATGAAAACAGCGGCGGCCGATGCGCTCATCACAGTGGTGGGCCACCTGCCAGGCGCCCGGGCAGGGGAAACCATCCGGTTTGCCGGCAAATGGACCACCCATCCCCGCTATGGGCAGCAGTTTAAGTTTGAAAGCGCGGACCTGATGAGGCCGGCAAGCCTCGAAGGCATTCAGAACTACCTGGAATCCGGCATCGTGAAGGGCATCGGACGGGTTACCGCCAAAAAGCTGGTGGCCCGCTTCGGCGATCAGACCCTTTCCGTTATCGAACATACCCCGGAAAAGCTGATGGAAATCGATGGCATCGGCCAGAGCCGGGCGGACGAAATTCACCAGCAGTTCATCCACCGGACGACGCTGCAGCGGATTATGGGGCTGCTGCAGGAAAACGGCATCAACCCTTCCTACTGCGGGAAAATATTTAAAATTTACGGGGATGATTCTCTCCAGATCATTGAAACCGCTCCCTACCGGCTGGCAAACGACATTCCGGGCATCGGCTTTGCCATGGCCGACCGGATCGCCCGCAACCAGGGCGCCGATCCCGACTGCCCGGAGCGCACGGAAGCCTGCATCCGTCACCTGATCACCTCGGCGGTCAACGAAGGGCACGTGTGCGTGGATGAAACCGCGCTGCTGGCAAAGGCCGCCCGGCAGTTCGAACTCGATGACGCCGCCATCGCGGGGGTCATCGATGTCCTTGTCCGGAGCGGCGAGATTCACATCGAGACCATCGAAGCCCCTGAAGCGGCCCGGCTGATATATCCGGTTTTCCTGTACCAGGCGGAAAAAGCCGTTGCCGACCGGATCAATACCCTGCTCTCCACGCCGGTTCCGCCGCCCGAACGGGATGTGGAGCAGATCCTGTCCCGGATTGAACAGCGGCTGATCATCGCCCTCGCCCCTGAACAGCGGCAGGTGCTCCAGCAGATTTTTCAGCACCGGTTCGCCATCATCACCGGCGGTCCGGGGACCGGGAAAACCACGCTGATCCGGTCCGTTTCCGCCATGCTCGAACTCACCGGCTGCCGGGTCTGCCTGGCCGCACCCACCGGCCGGGCGGCGCGCAGGCTTTCCGATGCCGCGCAAAGGCCCGCCCACACAATTCATAAACTGCTGGAGTACCATTTCGAGGACCGGATCTTCGGCAAAAACGCCTATAATCCCATAGAGGCCGACGTGGTGATCGTGGACGAAGCATCCATGGTGGACATCATCCTGATGCACCATCTCCTGCAGGCCATTCCCCTGACCGCCCGGCTGATCCTGGTGGGAGACGCCTGCCAGCTCCCTTCCATCGGTGCGGGAAACCTGCTCACCGACTTGATCGAGGCAGATACCCTGCCGGTTTTCGCGCTTCAGACCATTTTCCGGCAGGCCGCCGAAAGCCGCATCATCATCAATGCCCACCATGTCCGAAACGGGGAGGATTTCAATATCGATCCCCCCGGGACAGATCTTGCCCCCGATACGGAGTTCTGTTTTATCGAACAGGCGGAGCCGGAAAAAGCGGCCGCCGCCATCGTCGATCTGTGCACAAATCGTCTGCCGGACATGTTCGGCCTGGATCCGGTGGAGGACATCCAGGTGCTTTCCCCGATGCATAAAGGGATTTCCGGGACCATCGATCTCAATCAGCGGCTCCAGAAGGCACTCAATCCCCGGCCGGGCATCTCGGCCAACGGCCGGCGATTCAAGCCGGGCGACAAGGTGATGCATCTGAAAAACAATTACCAGAAAGAAGTCTTCAACGGCGATATCGGCACCATCTGCGCCATGGATGTCGAAAAAGAACGGATTACGGTCAATTTCTACGGCCGGGAAGTGGGCTATGACATCGACGAACTCGATGACCTTACCCTGGGGTATGCCATTACCGTCCACAAATCACAGGGCTCCGAATACCCCGTGATCCTGCTGCCCCTGTTGACCCGGCACTATGTGATGCTGCAGCGGAATCTGCTCTACACGGCCATGACCCGGGCGCAGAAGCTGGTCATCCTGATCGGTTCCCCGAAAGCGCTGACCATCGCCTTGAACAACAACCGCCCCCAGCTGCGGCTGTCCGGCCTCACCGCCCGGATACGGGGCTGCCGGATTTAACCCTTCCCTCTATTTTCCACGGGCATCCGGATACGGCGAATCAGATTCACATCGAGATTTTAAGCCGGATCGATGTGGACTATCGGCCATGCTTTTTCCTACCCGTCCGCTTTTCGGAATTTCACTTGAATATCACCCGCTGTTTTACTATAGCTGACAAATATTTTCCTCTGAATCAGATGTGCAACGGGAGTAATCCAAACATGAAGCGTTTTACCATGATATGCCTTGTTCTCATATGGAGTGCCGCACCGGCCCTGGCGAAAACCATGTATGTCACCGATCTGACGGAAATCACGGTCCGGGCGGGAAAAGGGGTGGACTACAAAATCATCGCCACCCTGACGTCGGGAAGCACGGTCGATGTGGTCGAATCCGGCCGCGACTGGACACGGATACGGCTGGACAGCGGCAAGAGCGGCTGGGTGGTCAGCCGCTATCTCACGGCACAAAAGCCCGCCACCCTGGAACTGGGGGGGCTCAAAGGGGCCGTCGATCAGATGAGCCGGGAAATCAACGAACTCAAGACGGAAAACGAGACGCTGACCAATGAAAACCAGCAGCTCTCCGCCGAGATGGAGGCTTTGGATAAAGAGCGCACGGATCTTCGCACCCGTTATGATCAGCTGAAAAAGGACTCGGCGGATTACCTGAAACTCAAAGGGGAATATGACCGGCTCACCCGGATGGAAGCCGATCAAGGCGAAAAAATCGCCTCTCTGGAGAAAAGGGCGGCCGATGCGGATATTTCAAAGGCCATCAAGTGGTTTCTGGCCGGCGCGGGCGTCCTGCTGCTGGGAATGGTCCTGGGCGCCAGCATCAAACGCAAACGATCTTCCCTCTATTAACAGGCTCAAGGAAAAAGAGGATAAAGGCATCCAACCCTTCCAGCCTTCAGCCAAAATCCCTATTAAGCGATTGACATGGAACATGAATCCGATTTTCTGGTAATTGGCAGCGGCGCGGCGGGCCTGATGTTCGCCCTGAAGGTGGCGGACCACGGCCGGGTCACCATCGTGACCAAGCGCAACATTAAGGAAAGCAACACCGTCTATGCCCAGGGCGGGATCGCCGCCGTCTTTGACCATGCCGACGACATGGCGAACCACATTGCCGATACCCTGGCCTCAGGGGACGGGATCTGCAATGAAAGTGTAGTCGAGATGGTGGTCAAAAGCGCCCCCGAACGCATCCGGGAGCTGGTCGAACTGGGGGTATCCTTCACCCGGGAATCGGGAAAAGCAGAAGATGGCGACTGCCTGAATCTGGATTTGGGACGGGAAGGCGGCCATTCCCACAACCGGATCGTACACGCCGACGACATGACCGGCCTGGCGGTGGAAGAGGCGCTGGTGGCCCGCGTTCTGGAGCACCCGAACATCACCGTGTTTGAAAACCACGTGGCCATCGACCTGATCACCCGGTCCACCCGCCTGAAACGGGGAATGGTGGTCACCACCCACGAAGACTACTGCTATGGCGCATACGTGCTGGAGCGAAAAACCCTCGACATCCATACCTTCTGCGCCAAGACCGTGGTTCTGGCCACGGGAGGGTCGGGAAAGGTCTATGCCTACACCAGCAACCCGGATGTGGCCACGGGCGACGGGATCGCCATGGCCTACCGGGCCGGCGCCACAGTGGCCAACCTGGAATTCGTCCAGTTCCACCCCACCTGCCTGTACCACCCGGAAGCCAAGAACTTTCTCATTTCCGAAGCCGTGCGGGGAGAAGGCGGCATCCTGGTCAATGCCGAAGGCAGGCGATTCATGGATAAATACTCGCCCTTGAAAGAACTGGCCTGCCGGGATGTGGTGGCCCGGGCCATCGATGCGGAACTGAAAAAAAGCGGGGCCGAATCCGTCTTTTTAGACATCTCCCACACGGATCATGATTTTGTCACCTCCCGGTTTCCCAACCTCTACCAGGAATGCCTGAAATTCGGTTTCGACATGACCAAAGACCCGCTTCCGGTGGTGCCGGCGGCCCATTACATGTGCGGCGGGGTGGCCACGGACATCTACGGCCAGACGGACATCCAGCGACTGTTCGCCATCGGCGAGACCGCGTGCACCGGACTTCACGGGGCCAACCGGCTGGCCAGCAACTCCCTGCTGGAGGCCCTGGTATATGCCCACCAGGCAGCCGCCAAGGCCATAGAGGACAACGACCATTTCGTTTTCGAAACATCGCCCGAATTTCCAACCTGGGATGACATGGGTGCCATCGACAGCGACGAGGTCATCATGGTCTCCCATACCTGGAATGAAATCCGGCAGCTGATGTGGAACTACGTGGGGATCGTCCGGTCGGACAAGCGCCTGGAACGCGCCAAGCGGCGCATCGAGATCATCGGAAACGAAATCAATGAATACTACTGGGATTTCAAGATCACCCCGGACCTGATCGAATTGCGCAACATCGCCACGGTGGCCGAAGCCATCATCCGCTGCGCCATGCACCGCAAAGAAAGCCGGGGTCTGCACTACAACATCGCCTACCCGGAGAAAAACGACCGGCGCTGGAAAAAGGATACGGTGCTCAGGCGCCCGTTTGTCAGTTGAGCCGTCTCTCGGAAATTCAAGGTGATAATCGATTCACCACCGGTGGATCATCCCTATTCAGATCGATCAAAAAGCCCCCGCAGTTTGCCGACATGCTGCAGTTGACCACCACCGTTTCCCCGAGGCGATCCACTCCGGCGGCTTCATGGATATGGCCGCAAATCAGCAGACGGGGATGCGCTTGAATCACCAGATCGCGCACCCGTTTCGATCCTGAATGAAACCGGCTCATCACCCGATCCGTTGCGCCCCAGGGGGGAGAATGGGTCACCAGAACCGTTTGGCGGCCCACCAGCGGCAGCAATTGATCGACGAGGGATTTCTCCCGGATGGCAATGCGGTTGCGGAAAGGAAGTGGAATGGTGCCGCTGAGTCCGGCAAACGGTATGGTTTGGATTTCATGCCGCCGCATGTGCAAAGGAGTGATATTGGGATAATTCCCAAACAGGCCCTCCATCCGGCGCGGATCGGAATTTCCCCGGACCGCCAGCACGGGAACGGGAAGACCGTTTAACTTCTCAAGCGTCCTTTCCGGCTGCCGGTAGTTGATGATATCACCCGCTGCTACCAGCACATCCGGGTGATGCCGGTCGATGTTTAATCGGATGAGGGACAGCCGGCCGGCCCGGCCGTGCAGGTCTCCTGCCGCATAGATGCGCATGCTGTTTTTTTTACATCCGGGCGATGACGCCGGTGGGCAGGATCTTAAGCAGCCGCCCCACCACGCTCCAGGGATAGGCCGGCACCGTGGAGGACTTCACCTTTTTTTCGATTAGCCCGGCGATAATGGCGGCCCCCTTTTCCACGGGAATCAGAAAAGGCCGTTTCGGGAGCATGCTGTTTAATGGGGTGTCGATATAGCCGGGATACAGCACCGTCACATCGATATTTTTGTGATACATTTCCGCCCGGACCGCTTCCAGGTAAATGGCGATCCCCGCCTTGGAGGCGCAGTAGGCCGAACTTTTGGGCATTCCCCGGAAGGCGGCCACCGAACTGACCCCCACCACGTGCCCGGAGCCTTTTTTCAGGAAATAGGCCACACCCGCATCGATGGTGGCCATGGCCCCGATCAGGTTGACTTCAATGGTCTGCCGGATCTTTTTGAAATCACCATGGCCGACCTTTTCCCCCAGTCCCACGCCGGCATTGGCGTAGACGATATCGAGCCCCCCCAGGTCGGCGGCCACTTCGTCCACCGCCCGGTAGACGTCGTCGTAGTCGGTAACGTCCAGTCCCCGGACGGAAATTGCCGCCGGGGCGTATTTTTTCTCAATGTCTGCGCGGATGGCTTTCAGTTCATCTACCTGCCTTCCGGTCAGACCGATGGAATATCCCCTTTTCGCCATTTCGTAGGCCAGTGCCTTTCCGATTCCGGAGGAGGCACCCGTGATCATGATCGATTTGGACATATGCGACGCTCCTTATATTTAGATAAATTTTGGGATACTATATGCAGCCACGGTATGAAATGTCAAACGCCAATCGCCCGTGGAAACCTGGAAACCGGTTTCGCCTGACGTTTTGCAGCATGAATTGGGTTGCTTTTTTCCTGTCACGCCTTAGAATTTATGTTTCAGTAGAAATCTTTTCGAATCAATCATCAGCAATACAATCACCTGTCTCAAATTCATATCATTATCACAGGAGGAATCAGATGAAAAAATGGCAGTGTACGGTCTGCGGATACATCCATAATGGAGAGGAGCCGCCGGAAAAATGCCCCGTGTGCGGCGCGGACCGGAGCAAATTCGTGGAAATGGCCGAAAAAGAAGCGCCAAAGGAGGAAAAAAAGGACACCGCCGCTTCTGCTTCCCCGGAAAAACAGCGCAGCAAGCCCGCGCCCAAGGCCGACAAAACAGAAGACGATTACCGGGAAATCACGCCTGCAAAATACTACCTGGAGCAAATAAACGCCCAGTTGTCGAAGCATCACCTTCACCCCGTATCCGTTCATATCCCAAACGGGATTATCCCCATGGTGGTGATCTTCATGTTTCTTTCCGCTCTCTTTCATTTTCGAAACCTCTCCACGGCGGGATTTTACAGCATGGTGTTCGTTCTGGTTTCCCTGCCGTTCGTATTGTACACCGGATTCAATGAATGGCAGCGAAAGTACCGGGGCGCCATGACCCGCCGCTTCAAGACCAAGATCGCCGCCGCCCTGGTGGTAACGGTCTGCGCCCTCATCAGTGTGATCTGGTATCTGATCGAGCCGGATGTCACCCAGTTTTCCTCCGCCTCGCGCTGGGGATTCCTGCTTGTCCATGCCGTCATGCTGGGTGCCGCCACCATCGCCGGTTTCATCGGCGGGAAGCTGGTTTTCAGGAACTGATCTTGTCACCAAAAGCGGGGCATGATCACCCCATGCCCCGCCACCGGCATCTTTTTTCTTTTCCACCCTGACCGCAAAAACCGCCTCCGTCGCTTTCGCTTCATTCTATCCCTGAAAAAGAACAACGGCTGGACCGATTCCAGGCCATCATAGGCTTTACGAACCGATTTCCGGCATTTTCAATTTGTTATTCCCCATTTGCAAATTATTGAATTGACAGGGTTGTCATTATAAACAAATTCTGATATATGAAACCACTTGCAGTGATATAAGTTTTAACTAATTCACCGGCTTTAATATGAATAGGAAAAATTCAATCCGTAAAAAATCCATTTTCTTACCATCCAGGCCAGAGGCGAAAATGATGCCTGATGATCATTAAATCATGGGTCATAAAAAAAGTTTTTTTCTATAAGTTTTATAAATTTAAATGTTTAAAGTCATTTTTTTCCAAAACAGATGATTTGCCGGAGTACCGACATTATAATTTTTACCGGACCAGCAGGTGATTGCGGACTGATTACCGCTGGGATATCCATCACTGAAGAAAATCAAAAAGGCAGGCCATGACCGATTCCGATGAAGTCATTGTAGTAAAGGATCTTTACAAGATTTTCGGGCCCGATCCGCATTCCGCGCTGAAGATGATCGAAAAAGGTGCCGACAAGGACACCATCTATTCCGAAACCGGCAATACCGTGGCCGTTCAGAGCGCAAATTTCAGCATTCTGAAAAAAGAAATATTCGTCATCATGGGGCTGTCCGGATCGGGAAAATCCACCATCGTGCGCATGTTCAACCGGCTCATCGAACCCACCGCGGGGCAGGTGCTGATCCTGGGAGACGACATCACGAAGATGAACAAAAAAGAGCTGATCCGGCTCCGGCGCAAGAAAATGAGCATGGTCTTCCAGTCTTTTGCCCTGATGCCGCGGATGAAAGTGTGGGAAAACGCCGCCTTCGGACTGGAGGTGAGCGGCCATTCCGTAAGCGAACGCAAGGAGCTGGCCATGGCCGCCCTGGACCAGGTCGGGCTCAAACCATATGCCGAGAGCCTGCCCGACGAACTTTCGGGCGGGATGCAGCAGCGGGTGGGGCTGGCCCGGGCACTGGCGGTGGATCCGGACATCCTGCTGATGGATGAGGCATTTTCCGCACTTGATCCCCTGATCCGGACCGAAATGCAGGACGAGCTTCTGGGCCTGCAGGCGGATTCCGGGCGGACCATCGTGTTTATCTCCCATGATCTGGACGAGGCCATGCGCATCGGCGACCGCATCGCCATCATGGAGGGGGGACGCATCGTGCAGGTGGGTGCGCCGGATGAAATTCTCCAGAATCCCGCCGACGACTACGTCCGGTCCTTTTTCAGGGGGGTCGATCCCACCACCGTCCTTTCCGCCGGCGACATCGCCCAGTACAAGCAGGTGACCATCCTGCGCCGCCCCGATTTCGAAGAGGGATTTCGGGCCGTACTCCAGCGCCTCATCGATTATGACCGGGACTGCGCCTATGTCCTGGACAAAAAAAGAAGATACCAGGGGATCGTATCGGTGGAATCCCTGGAGCAGGCCATGAGGGACCAGGACCGCAAGTTCCATAAAGCCCTGCTCAAGACTCCCGAGCCGGTGCCCGTGGACATGCCGCTGGAGGAAGTGCTTCCCCGGGTGACGCAGAGCATCCATCCGGTTCCGGTCATCGATCACGAAGGCATATTCAAGGGAACCATCTCCAAAACCGCCTACCTGAAAGCCCTGCAAAGAGGAGAATAGCAACCCATGTTTACCTACCAGATCCCCATCGGCGAATGGATCACCACTATTGTGGAATGGCTCTTAGACAATGCGGAGCCGTTTTTTAATGTCATCTCTTTTGTCATCGGCTGGTTGACCAGCCTGCTCGCCCAGGGGCTGGCCGCCCTGCCCATATGGGGCCTGGGGCTGATTCTCGTTCTGCTGGGCTGGTGGCGGGTCAGCTGGAAGCTGGCCCTGTTCATCGCCGCGGCCCTGGCCGTGATCATCGGGATGGACCTCTGGGGAGATACCATTTCCACCCTGGCCCTGGTGCTGTCCTCCACTTTTTTCAGCCTGCTCATCGGCATCCCCGTGGGCATCGCCATGGCCAAGAGCGACCTGGTGGAAGGCATCGTCCGGCCGGTGCTCGATTTCATGCAGACCATGCCCGCCTTCGTCTACCTGATTCCGGCGGTCATGTTTTTCGGACTCGGCCAGGTCCCGGGGGCCATCGCCACCATCATCTTCGCCATGCCGCCGGCGGTGCGCCTGACCAACCTGGGCATCCGGCAGGTGCCCAAGGAAACCGTCGAGGCGGGGCTGGCGTTCGGCTGCACCGGCCGGCAGCTGCTGTTTAAAGTCCAGATCCCCAATGCCATGCCGTCCATCATGGCCGGCGTCAACCAGAACATCATGCTGGCCCTGTCCATGGTGGTGATCGCCTCCATGATTGGCGCCGGCGGTTTGGGCGACCCGGTGCTGCGCGGCATCCAGCGCTTAAACGTCGGCATGGGATTCGAAGGCGGGCTCGGCGTGGTGCTGCTGGCCATTATTTTAGACCGCATCACCCAGAGCTTCGGGCAGATGGGCGGCAAACGGCTGTCCACCCGGATCCGGGAACTTTTCGGCTCCGGATGAAAATCATATTCATCTGCGGGCAAACGCATGCCCGCACGCTGCTATCCACCCTTTAAGCAAAAGGAGACACAGATGCATCATTTCCAGAAGTTTACGGCTTGTTTTACCGCGGGAATTCTTTTTGCGGCATTTGCCATGATATTTGCCGCACCGGCGACCGCCCAGGAAAAAGGGACCATCAACATCGGCTGGACGGCCTGGTCGAGCACGGAAGCCACCACCAACCTGGCCAAGCAGATTCTTGAGGAAAAAATGGGCTACAAGGTCAAAATGACCCTGGCGGATATCGGGATCATGTACCAGGGCCTGGCGGATGGCCAGATCGACCTGATGCTCATGGCCTGGCTGCCGGAAACCCATAAGGACTATTACGACAAGATGTGCACCAAGGTGAACAATTTAGGCCCGTTTTACCTCAACGCACGCCTGGGATGGGTGGTGCCGGACTATATCCCGGAAAGCGAGCTTTCCTCCATTGAGGACCTGAAGAAGCCGGAAGTGGCCAAAAAGCTGAACTATCAGATCCAGGGGATCGATCCGGGCGCCGGCCTGATGCAGCTGTCGGAAAAGGCCATCAAGGAATACGGGCTCGACAACTACAAACTGGTCGCGTCCAGCGGCGCCGGCATGACCGCATCGCTGGCTCGGGCCGAACGGAAAAAGGACTGGATTCTGGTGACCGGCTGGAGCCCCCACTGGATGTTCGGCAAGTGGAACCTGCGATACCTGAAGGATCCCAAAGGCGCCCTGGGCGGACTGGAAGAGGTGTCCATACTCGCACGTAACGGGTTTTACCAGGACTATCCGGAAGTCGTCGCGTTTCTGTGCCGGATGTATCTGCCCCTGGAAGACCTCGAATCCATGATGGTCAAGGCCAATGACACCTCCTATGAACAGGCCGCAAAGGACTACATCGAATCCCATCCCAAAAGAGTCAATTACTGGGTGACCGGAAAACTCGATTAGCATCGCATAAACCAGTAACGAGCGTTCTCCGCCGATGCCCGCAGCGGCATCCGGCGGAAGAACCGCCCCATTCAGCCGCTTTCGCCCAAAAACCATTACCCTTTTCTCGCGCTTGGGCGATAGCTGCGCTCTCCCTGATTAAAGAAAGGAGCACACGGAATGAACACAATCCCAGGCTATCTCTCCAAACCTTTTATCGTTATCTTATTTATAATATTATCAGGAAGTTTTCCCAATACAACCCAGGCGTTTGACGTGGGCCCGCTCTCCATCGGCGGGGCCATCCGGGCCAACTATTACCTTGGGGACTATACGGAACCGGAAGGGCCGGATCGGCCCTCACGCGCCGAGGAAGACGGCGGGACCTTTGCCCTGGATACCTTCCGCATCAATCTCGATTTTCTCCAGGGCCCCTATGTGGCCAAGGTGGAATATCGGTTTTACCCGGGATACGATGTCAACAACAGCGACGGGTACCATTTCCTGCACACCGGCTGGGTGGGATATAATTTCGAAGACAACAGCCAGGTCCAGGTGGGGGTCAACCGCGTGCCCTTCGGCCCGGGCCCCTATGGGGTCTCCCAGAGCTGGTTTTTCGACCAGCACTATTACGTGGGCCTCTCCGACGACATGGACCTGGGGGTCAAATACACCAAGCCCATGGGCAATCTCACCCTTGACCTGGCTTATTATTATTCGGATGAAGGCGATTATTTCGGAGTGACCGAAGATAGTTCCCGCTACTCCTATGATGTAGTGGATGAAACCGGAAACGGCTATGAGGAGCGCAACCAGTTCAACATCCGCGCCATTTACACCGTTGACACGACGGACCTGGGCGTCTCCCTGCAATACGGAATGCTCAAGAGCAACGGTCCCCAGGATGACGGCCACCACTATGCAGCCTCAGTCCATGCCGTCCCAAAACTGGGGAACTGGACCCTGGCCACCCAGGTGACCTATTACGCCTATGATGTCGAAGCCGGCCAGCCGCTGGGGACCGATGAACTGGTCCAGCTCGGCGCATATGACTTCCCCACCCTGGCCGCCGCCAAAGCCTGGATTCCCGCCGCATCGCTGAGCTACCACCTGGATATGCCCGGAGTGGAGTGGCTCGATTACATCGTTCCCTACGTGGAGTACAGCGCCATCGTCAAAACGGAAAGCGGGTTCAATGACTCCGACCTGGCCACTCTCGGCGCCGCCTGGGCAAGCGGCGGGTGGTATATCTACACCGACCTGGTGTATTCAAACGGCAACGACTTCGTGGGCAACGAGGCCGGTTACGGCGCCGCACCCGCGGAACTGCCCTATTTCACCAGCAACCGCTTCGGCGCCAACCCCACCGATGACTGGGAATACCGGTTCAACATCAATTTCGGCTATTATTTTTAAAAATCTTTAAAGGAGCGCTAACCCCTTTTCAATGAGAGCCGCATCCGCAGCCGCAATCCGAACCGCAGGAAGCATTTCCGGCAATAGCCCGGACCACTTCCCGGGGGGTCGGCTCGCTGATGCGGCCAATACATACATTTAAGCACGTGACCTGCGGAGTTTCGGGAAATCCCGCCCCGCATGGCAGAAGATGGCCGAACAGGGCGGCGATATCTTCCGATCCGATTTGAATCGGAATGGTATCGCCCGTTCTGGCGCCCGCGATGACGGACTCAAAAGGGGTCAGGCCCTCGACGCCGATGCCGTATATAAATTCAAATGACCGGGATTCGGCTGAAACAGCATCATTTCCGCATTCGGGAGACACCGTCACCGAAACTTTTTTCAAATGTTCCGCCTTGAAATTCGCATCCATAAGACCTATCCTCAATTTCAGTTCAATTCATTTTTCACTCTGCGCAATATAGTCATTTATGCCCGCACATCAAGCGGGAAAGGACGACACTCAAAACGGCTGAATACGGGACAGAACCCATGAAATGCCCATTATGCGCATGCCGCCGGTTTTACATCAAAGACCCTGAGGACCCGTTTGAAACCCTGGGATTTGAATGCACCGGAGACAGCATCTGCTTTGATCCGGAAGTGGAAGCTTCAAACATCCCGGAATTGACGGGGAATGTGAAGATTTTTTGCGACCAGTGCGCCTGGAACGGCTGCCTGGATGAACTCAAGTAAACCATTTTCATGAAAGAAGAAACCATGCGAATATACGAATGCCCCTGCGGATACGTGTACGATCCGTCCGAAGGCGATCCGGAGAACATGATTGCGGCCGGCACTCCGTTTGAAGATCTGCCCGAAGGGTGGGTCTGTCCCAAATGTGCGGCCGAAAAGGAATATTTCGAGCCATCGGATTAAAGGTATTTTAAAAATCGTATTTCCAGATCAGATCCACCGCAGAAGTTCGCTCATTGTCCATTTCGGTTTCCAGGCTGAAATTCCGGTTGATCTCGTAGTTGACTTCCACCTGCTGGGGGGTTTCCTCGGAAAAACCGTAGCGGTAGATCACAAAAACCTTTGGGGTGATGTATTTCCCCATGGAAACCGATCCGTCCCGAAATCCCTCGCTCCCGGCGCTGACGCCGATGTAGTCGAAACTCAGCTTCTCTCCTAAGATTTCACGCAGTTCGTCCGCGGCAAACTGGCCGGTCATGCCCAGGGCGGCTTCACCGGCCCGGAAACTTTCCCCTTCGGACAGCGCATCGGTGGGCTGCCCGAATATCAGATAGGAGATGATATCGGTCTGATCCATGGCGGGATCGCTGGATAGTTCCATTTTCATCCGGTCGAAAGTGCCGGTCAGGCGCGTGATAATCCGCACATCCTCGATGCGGGTTTCGGCCTCGATATTCAAAGGCGGATTGATTTCCTCCTGGCCGATGAACTGCAGGTCCCCGCTGGTGATCCTGAACAGGCGGTTCCGGAAACGGTAAGTTCCCCGCACGGCCTGAAGGGGACCATAAAGGACGAACGAGGCGCCGGGTTCCTTCTTCAGATGGATGCCGCCCCGTATTTCGATGGATTCTTCTTTGCCCCGGATCCAGACATTCCGGGGTATGGTCAGCAGCACATCTGCGGCAAGCGGCCCCGTAAATGAAAGCGCCTCCGGATTTTCCTCCGGGACACGAAAGACACCGTTTTCATCCCTTTCCGGTTCGATCACCCGGATCTCGGAAGGCGCATTTCCAAACAGAGCTTCCGTGTTGACCCGCCCCTTCCTGACCAGGATCGTGCCGGTCAGCACCGGCGCGGACAGCACTCCGGTCAGTTTTAAATCCGGATCCCCCCAGGCGTCGATCCCCGCATAAAACGGAACGTAAAAGTTTTTTCCCGTAGCGGTGATATCCAGTTTCTCCGGGCGAAAACCAGCAGCCTCCATCCGGCCGGACAGGGACAATTCACCTTCCTTGTCCCCGCTGATATTGACCTGGGTAATATCGAACCCGTCCGGATCAAAAGCGATCTCAGCGGACATTTTCTCATAGGATAAACCCTGCTTTTTTAACGTCAGGAATCCGTCGCCCAACAAAACCCTGCCTTCGATACGGGGATTTTTGATGTCGCCGTTCATCTTGGCATATATCGCGAGTTGCCCGCCCGCATCGATTTCGGGATGATCGAGCATGTTCGAAATTTCCGATACGTCGATCCCGTTTAAGGCGATATCCGCATCCAGGCCCTCGCCTGCCGATTCTGCCAAAAACGGCACCAGCGACACCCGAACGGGTGCCACGCCATGCATGTCGATGATTTGCCTGCCGTCACGAAAGCCAGATGCCGCCATGCGGGCGTTTTCGTCCTGATAAAACAGGGAGGCCGACAGACGGTTGACCCCCATTTTACGGTAAACGATATCTTCCGCCGTCGCCTCCACGGCCAGTTTCAGGGTATCTGCGGCGCCGGTCAGCCGGGCGTTTCCCGATATCCGGCCTTGCAGCGGCATCGGTTTCGGCCACAGGGAGGCCAGCTGCTGAAGATCCATGTTGAAAAGATCACACAGGACCTCGACCTGGTCATAATCCGGCGAGAAGATAAACGGATACAAGGACACCCGCCCCCCTGCCCCGCCATGGACGCTGACAATCCGCTCACCTCCCCCGTCCGCATTCATTTCAAAAAGCGCCCGGGCCTTCTTCCAGGAAAACACCAGCGACATTTCCGAAAATGACAGTGATTCGAATACGGGGCGAGCAAGGGCCAGCTGCATGTCGATGGCGGGTGCCCCTGCAGACCCGGACAGCCGGATATCCCCAGAGACGATGCCGCTCATGTCTTTTTTCACATCCAATATTTTCGCCAGCCGGGCAATGTCGATTCCCTGGAGTCTCAAATCGGCTGCAAGCGGCCGGTCCGGAGTGCGCCCGATGTTTGCGGAGAATTCGGCCACCGCATCCCCGGAGCGCATTATAGCAGGGGCGACCGTGATCCGTTCCGGGGAAAGGACTGCCCGGATCGGCCCCTGGCTGGTCAGGGGGGCAAGATCGGGAGAACTCACTTCAACACTGGAAATCAGGATCTGCTTAACGGGTTTTACCACATCCGTGACCCGGCCCTTTAAATGCAGAACTTGGCCGGATTGATGGCCCAGATTCAATTCAAGATCCGCCCCTTCAGGAGTCGCCCGCGTTTCGAGCGACAATTCGGAAATGAGGATGTGCCCCATTTTGAAATCCGCCATATCGCACTTCCCGGACAGGCGAAAATCAGACAGATTGCCATCCCATTGTGCATACGCATCCATTTTTCGGGAAAAGAGCCCTGAAACCGCCACCGATTCCGCCGATGCAACCGCATGGATGCTGGGATGCCGCCAGTGGCCTTCCATGCCGCCGGTCAGGAAAACCCTTCCCGAAAGCCCCTGCACTGCGGCAATGTCGGGAAGATAGGGCTTCCACAGGGCCATTTCCGGAATTTGCATTGCTGCTGAAAGCCGGCAGGTCCCTTCCGGTACACAAATCCGGCCGGACCCATTGGCGCTTCCCATTTTACCGGAAAGGTTAAATTTTCGGACCTCCACTTGCCCATTTTCCCAGTTCGCATCGATGTCAGCCTGCTCAAAAGCAAGTCCGGCAATTTCGGAAGAGGCTGCTGTGCACAGGACATTTGCGGAAATCCCAGCCGGGTCGAGACCGGCCGGTATCCGAACATCGGCGTTCACATCGAAGTTGAGATCGGACTTAAACCTGATTCCTTTAAACAGCGCCTCCGTATCCAGGTGCTGCAGTTGAGCGGTCAACCGGATTTTCTTGTCCAGATCCGGAAAGAGTATGCCGTCAATGGCGCCACTGGCCTCCAAGCCGCCACCGGGCGTACGGATGGTCAAATCGCTTACGTTCAGATCCGGCCCTGAAACACTTGCCTCCATTTTGAGGGTTTTCACCTCCTGTTCCGCAATCCGGCTATCAAACAACGAAACCGAGATGTTACCTTTTGCATCAGGCGTTGTTACATGCTGCAGGTCCATGGACAGGTCCGCATTGATTAATGCCGGATAGTCTTTAAGCGCGGGAAATGGGATCAAAGCAGAATCGAACCGGCGGATCTTGGCGTGAAGACCGGCCCCGTAACCGCCGTCGGGGTCGAGATCGATTCTGCCCGCCGACTGGACCAGGCTTTCTCCGATACTGAGTTGTATCCGATGTTCCAGTTCCGCAAGCCTTCCCTTTAACTGAATTTTTCCGGATACAGCCTCCGGATAGGCAAATTTTGCCGGCAACTGCAGGAAAAGAAGTTTTTCCATTTCGGAAACGGAAAGTGCCGCGATATCAGCAGACAGGTCGATGCCGGGATTCTGGGCTGCCGCATCGATCTTGACATCCGCATCCATATCGGATGCCGGGGTCTTTAGATGCCAATGGCTGATCTCCACGCGGCCGGTTCTGGGCGCATAATCGATTTCGCCCGAGCATTCCAGAACATCGAGATTTCCCGGATCCAGCTGAAAAGCCAGTTGGACGATTTTAAGGGCCATGCTTCTGCCGACGCGCAGGGACGCCCGGCCGTTAATGGATGTGATGCGACGCTGCACCTCAGATGCCGCTTCGCCTGCCGAAAGGAGGATATCGGTATCGGATACATCGAACCGCCGAACGATGAGCCTATATGGCGACGTGTTTATCCCGGAATCCGGTCCCGGATGCAAAGGCGGGCAACCGCCAATTGCCGTCCGCCCCCATCATGAGATGCACTGAACCGCCCTCCATGCGCATCCGGTTGATCCACAGCACGCGGCCCAGGAGCATCGGGGCGCTGTAGCGGATCTCGAGCCGTTTTACGGCAATCAGCGGCGTGCCTGTGGCCGGATCCGAAAGGGTCAACCCGTCCATCAAAACACTGGAAATCAGGCTGCCGCCGATCTTTTCGATATGGCAGCGGGTCTGCGTCCGATCTTCTATGATGCGGGTGGCGACGCGAAGGACCCGGTCCTGGACCGGCCGGGTCTCCAAAGCCGCATAGATCCCGATGGCGGCCAGGCAGATTCCGGCCAGACACAAAAGAACGGTTCTGAGAACCCATCTGAGCAGTTTCTTGTTCAATTTTCGAACTTCAGCCTCAAAAAGCCTGCCCCACATTCAAATGAAACCGCCAGGGTGCGGTATCCACCCCCTCGGCGCTGACCATGTCTTTCCATTGCGCCACCGGCGGATTGAGCTTATATCCGAAATCGAGCTGAATCGGCCCCAAAACGGTGTTGTAGCGCAGCCCCAGACCGCAGGTGTAGCGCAAATTATCCAAACCATATCGATAGGTGGTGGTATCCATGACGCCGGTATCGAAAAACAGGACACCTGAAAAATCTCTGTACAACGGAAACCGCAGTTCGACATTTCCGTCAAACGAAGACACACCGGAGGAAGCGATCATCACATCATGTTCATTGATGACCCCCAGACGCTGGTAATCATATCCGCGAACCGATTTGCTCCCTCCTAGAAACAGCTTCTTAAAGATGGGGATATCCCCCGTGTCTCCGGTTGCCTTGATGGTCCGGAAGCGTGCCCTTGCCGCGACGACCAGCGGGCCATAAACCGGCAGAAATGCCCGGGCTTCCAGGGTGGGTTTGTGGTAGGTGGTTTCAGAGCCCAGGAACCGGTCGGCGTCTTCGAAGGTGAACCGGAGCACATACCCTCTGCTGGGGTTCAACGCGTCGTCCGCAGTATTTCGCTCCAGGGAGTATTCAACTGAGGAGATGTAGTAATTATCATCTTCCATGGAATTGCGGACATCGTCGATGTTATCCGTCTTGATATTTTCCAGGCGGCTCATCTCCAGATTGTATCCGACATTGATGAGCCAGTCGTCCGACATTTTCCGGTTTAAGTCCACCCCGGAAAATATTTGATTCACGTCATAAAATTCTGTATTTTCCCGCTTATACCCGGCCTGACCCATCAGCTGATTGCGGGAACTCAAAAAATAAGGGATGCTGTATTCACCCTGAACATTATCCAGGATATCCGAATGCCGGGCGCTGATGGACAACCGGTCCGCCCATCCGGTCAGATTCCGGTAAATCCAGGCGGCCTGTAGCCTGACGCCGTCATCGGTTCCGTAGCCGACACCGAATTTGACCGTCCGCTGCTTGCGGGGCATGATGGTAATGATCACCGGGACCGTGTGCCCCAGGGTATCGGGTTCTCCCGTTTCGATCACGGCAGTGGAGAAAATCCCCAGGCCGAACAGATTGCGCCGGGAGGCATTGAGCTTGTCCAGCGAGAACCGCTCGCCGGATTTGAAGGTGACCGCCCGGCTGATGACGCCCGGCTCGATATAGCCGGCATCGTCCACCACCCGGATTCTGCCGAAATAGTACAGGTCCCCGGGGTCTATGGAAAACCCGATTTGCGCCTCATGCTCCTGGAGGCGGACCTGGGCGTTTCCTTCCACCGACGCATAGGGGTATCCCTTGTTTCCCAGCATCTTGCGGATAATGGATTTGGACTGTTCATATTCATCGGAGTCAAAAATCCGGCCGGCCCGGACCGGCATCCGATCCCTGAGCTGCTGTTCGGACAGGGTCTGGATTTCGCACAGGCAATCGAGAACAAGTTCGGAAATCGTGACCGGCAGCCCTTCCGAGATCCTGAAGACCACGTGGTATTCACCTTTTCCGGGATCGATCCGTATGGATTCAGGTTTTTTAGATGAAATGCCGGCTTTGGTGTAATAGCGGATGTCGAACAGGTCCACCGGTTCGATAAAGTAATCCACACTGGCTTCGTAAAATCCCCGGGCCTGATAAAACTGCCGGATGCGCACCGCATCCTGCTCCACATCCCGGATGCTCACCACCGGATCGGTCCGCCAGAATTTCCACAGGGCTGGCGGATGGACGGCGAGAATGGCCATTAACTGGACTTTATCCACCTGATGGATCCCGACATAGGTGACATCGCTGACTTCCAGCGTATATTCCTCATCCTGGGCGGCGGCAGGGTGGGCCAGCAGGAAGAGCAGGGTGACAACGGAAATGAAAAGAGCGGCCGCAGACTCAATCCAAGCCAATCGCTTGGCTCCTTTCCAACAGATCGCGCATGCTGACCCCGCCCAGCAGATCGGCTTCAGCCGACCTTTTGCGGTCGAAGAGATCAAACAGGGGTTTTCCAAATTCTTCTTCAGTGATCTGCCAGCTTCTCCCGTCGGCGCGGCGCATGGCCTGGCATATATCTAGAACCTTGATGAGTCCGAGATTGCGGGTCGGCTGCAGGATGGGCTCTTCTTCTTCGCTGCATTCCCTGAGCATTCCGTCCCGGCCCAGCTTGCTGACGATCTGGTGAACCAGCCGGACGGGAATGGTCAGCATGTTGGAAAGTTCCTGCTCGGTGATCAGGGGGAGCCCCTTGTGAAACCGCTCGCAGATATTGAGCATGATGTGCACCGCCATCTCTTCCTGTTGCTCGTACCCGATATCCCTGGATGTGACATCCTGCTGAAACGATTTCACGTTCTGAATGGCATAGGAAATCTGGGCGCCGATGAGGACGATGATCCAGCTGATGTAGAGCCAGATGATGAAAATGGGGATGACCGCAAATGTCCCGTAAATGGTATTGTACCGGGCCACCCCGACGTAGACGTCCGTGTAGAGGCTGAAAGCCAGTTCCCACAGGCTGCCGCAGAGAATCCCGGCGATGAGGGCCGGCAGAAATCTGACCCGGGTGTTGGGCATCAGAATATACATGGCGGTAAACGCGACGAAAAGCGCCATATACGGCAGGATGGTATTGAAAAGAAACAGGGATCGTTCAAAGACCCAGTACCGGCTGAGGTACTGGATGACGGTATTGGACGAAAAAGAGGCAATCAGAGTGGTGGCGATCACCATCATCAGGGGACCGAGAATGAGCACACTCAGGTAATCGGTGATCTTCCGGCCCACGCTGCGGCTCTTGGTCACCCCCCAGATGTCGTTGAAGGTGCTTTCCACATTTCCGAGCATCATCACCACTGCATAAATCAGAAATGCGGTGCCGAAAGCCCCCAGGGCCTTGAAATCCGTATTGGAAATATAGGTGATAATGCGGGTGGTGACCGCTTCCTGCTGCGCGGTCAGGTAATTGATCAGGATTCTTTCCAGCTGGAGTTGGGCGCCCAGGCCTTTCATCATGGAAAAGGCAACGGCAAAGATGGGCACGATGGCAAAGAGCGTACTGTAGGAAAGCGCGGAGGCCCGCAGCAGAATGAGCTGGTTTTTCAGGCCATGGAGCGTAATCAGGTAGACGCGGACCACATAGTAATAAAGCAGGGTCCATCGGTCCGGATCACTGGGATCCAGCCACACTTCCTCCTTTAAAAACCGGTTCATCCGCTCGAATTGCCGCCTGACCGCTTCCAGCATTTCTGTCCTCAAGGGTTTCGCGGGTATGATGAAACCACAATGAATACTTTTTCCCCCTACAGCAGGGATGCGAAAAAATCGTTTCCCTTGTCGTCCACGATGATAAATGCCGGAAAATCCTTTACCGATATCCGGTATATCGCCTCCATGCCCAGTTCGGGATATTCGATGACTTCCATGGCCGTAATGCATTCTTTGGCCAGCCGGGCCGCCGGACCGCCGATGGAACCGAGATAAAACCCGCCGTACTGTTTGCATGCACGGGTCACCTGCTCGGTGCGGTTGCCCTTGGCCAGCATGACCAGCGACCCGCCGTTCTCCTGGAATTCGGGCACATAGGGGTCCATCCGGCCGGCGGTGGTGGGGCCGAATGATCCGCAGGGGTGGCCTTCAGGCGTTTTGGCCGGTCCGGCATAATAGATGATGTGATCCTTGAAATATCGGGGCAGATCGCCCTCTTTCCGAAGGCGCTCGTGGAGTCGCGAATGGGCGATATCCCTGGCCACGATGATGTCGCCGGTGAGCAGCAGCCGGGTGGCCACGGGATAGCGGCTCAGCTCCGAACGGATCTCGGCCATGGGCCGGTTGAGGTCTACGCGGACGGCCTGCTGCCCCGCGTCTTCGGGTTCAGGCAGAAACCGGGCGGGATCGCGGTCGAGTTCTTCCAGGAAAACCCCGTCCCGGGTGATCTTTGCCTTGATATTCCGGTCCGCGCTGCAGCTCACCCCGATGCCCACGGGGCACGATGCCCCGTGCCGGGGCATGCGGATCACCCGCACATCATGGCAGAAATATCTTCCGCCGAACTGCGCCCCGATGCCAAGATCGCGGGAAATCTCCAGCAGTTTGGCTTCCAGCTCAAGGTCCCGGAAGGCATGGCCCAGGCGGTTTCCCTCGGCGGGGAGATGATCCAGGTATCCGGCGGAGGCCAGCTTGACGGTCTTCAGGTTGGTTTCCGCCGAAGTGCCCCCCACCACCACCGCCAGATGATAGGGCGGGCAGGCGGCGGTCCCCAGGGATTTCATCTTTCCGGTCAGGAACGCAACCAGCTTATCGGGGTTCAATATGGCCTTGGTTTCCTGGAACAGGTAGGTCTTGTTGGCGGACCCGCCCCCCTTGGCGATAAAGAGAAACTCGTAGCGGTCGCCTTCCACCGCATACAGGTCGATCTGGGCGGGCAGGTTGCATCCCGTGTTGACCTCCTCGTACATGGACAACGGCGCCTGCTGGGAATAGCGCAGGTTGTTTTTCGTATATGCCGCGAACACACCCGCAGAAAGGGCGGCCTCGTCCGGGATGCCGGTCCAGATCTGCTGGCCCTTTTTGCCGATCACCACGGCGGTTCCGGTATCCTGGCACATGGGGAAGACAAATGAGGCGGAAATGACCGCATTTTTGAGCATCTCCAGGGCCACGTACCGGTCGTTGTCCGAACTCTGCGGGTCATTCAAAATTTGAGACAGCTGCGTGAGATGCGATGTCCGGTACAGGTGAGCCACATCGGTGAAGGCCTGCTCCGAAAGGATTTTCAGCGCGGCTTCTTCTACGCGGACCACCTCCGCATCTCCGAAACGATCTGGAGCGACATGATCTCTGGTCAGCAAACGGTAGGATGTATGGTTTTCCCCCAGGGGAAACATGGGTTGATATTGAAATTCAGGCATTGATGAAAACTCCTTGATATAATGACACCCGTAAACAGCCGCTTTCACGGGCTTATTCCTTCCGGAAACCGGCGCCTGCGGCCTTTCCGGTTTGTTGGACGGCATGCGATGGCAATGCGGGCGATATTTGATTGGATACTATAGGAGAAAAAAAAAGCCGAAACAACAGTTTTTACGGTCGCGACAGGCAGGGGCGGAAGGATATACTGCACACATGAACCGTAATGCTTTACGCATAAATTATTGCTTGTTTTCCGCTTTGGTCGCCACTCGATTCTTTATCCTCACAGAATCCGGC
This sequence comes from uncultured delta proteobacterium, assembly GCA_963826785.1. Classification (GTDB taxonomy): domain Bacteria; phylum Desulfobacterota; class Desulfobacteria; order Desulfobacterales; family Desulfosalsimonadaceae; genus CAWGYD01. The sequence continues at coordinate 3,664 of CAWGYD010000001.1, read as the reverse complement.
GTCCACCAACCATTATTAATTCTTCTTCTTAAATCTTCTTCAGTGATCAAGCAATTGGAGTTTCGTCTGATTTTGCTAAGATATTCAGCATCCTCATCGATGGTTTTAAAACGGTTAATAATATCTTCAAACGGCCCGATTTCGATTCCGATCCATTTTCGGTTTTTGATTTCCGCCACCGCGTAGGTCGTACCGGACCCGCCAAAAGGATCAAAAAGTATATCCCCTTCATCAGAGGCCATCTCAATGATGCGGTCGAGCAGCCTGACTGAGAGTTCATTGGAGCCGTTGCGCTTTTTATATTTTCGGTGCCGTACCGGCGGAATATCCAGCCATACATCCGTCAAATTTACGCCATCGGGGTTCATTTTGTGCTTATACCCTCCATAATCCTTGAGATCTCCCACACAATGGGGGCATATGTCCATGGGCAGCCGGTCGGGATGAAACGTTTTCGGTTTTTCACCTTTACAGTAATATAACAGTGAGTAGTGAGACGGATACAGTCTTCCCTTAATGGGAAGGACTGTATTTGATGTCAACGGCGATCCAGTGCCGGAAGGTCATTCTCCGGTTTAGAAACCCGGACAAATGGGTGTTCCACTTCGGAAGATTCCAGATAAAAAAACTTCCTCCGGGTTTTAAAATCCGGATGCATTCATCCATCCAGTTTTCACACCATCTCAGGTATTGGTCGCTTTTTAAATTGTCATCGATGTTTGAAGGATACAGCTTGCTGAGATTAAATGGCGGATCTGCAAAGACTAAATCGATACTGTCGCAATCCATATTCTGCATCAAGGCAATACAGTCACCCTGGTACAACTTGCCCTTTTCCGTTTCCAATATCAGAGGAGGATGAGGCGGTATTTCGAGATTTTTTTCAGGGGAATGGGTAATGATATCAAAGATTTTGTCGGCATTTTTCTGGATTAAAGCGCACAACCCGGAATCCAGAAGCCCCATTTTCAGCATCAGCTCCAATTTGGTAATACCGGCAGCCTCACATATGTCCTTAAGATCCCGACCGGAGGGGAGAATATTGTTCTGATTGTAATAAGTCAGCCTTTCCAAAGGAATGCCGGTATTGCGGGCAAAACGGTGCAGCGCCAATTTGTCCGTTGCTTTCAGATTCAATGTCTTAAAAAATAAATTTTTCATTTTGAGATAATCATCTTTCCTCAATTTATTTGCTAAATCCTCTGTTTTGATAGCACACCCGGTTTGTTCATTCAATGTTTTTTTTGAGGACTATAGTCTGTAGATCAACACCGTACATATCGGATATACATATTCAGCCTATGATAATTTAAATCTTTGGCTCAGCGCATCTGTGAAAACATTGATCTTCGGTATAAAGCAGCTAAGACAGGAGATTCAATTGGATCCGGCACATGCATTCGGACAAACCCTTCGTATTTTCCGCACCAGCTTAAAAATTTCCCAGGAACGCCTGTCACAGGAAAGCGGACTTGACAGAAGCTATATTTCGCTTCTGGAAAGAGGACTCAGGCAGCCATCCTTAACCACCCTGCTTCAACTCGCCAAAGCACTTCGCATATCATCCATCGAACTTATCGCAAAAGTGGAGGAAATTCTCAGTGAAGATAATAAAGAATGAGTTCCTGATCCAGAAGGGAATCTTTCATACGTCTTCGGAATTTAAAATCATCCTTGATGAAGTTGAAAATGCTGTTTCATCCGTTACCCATCCAAAAGACAGCCGGCAATTTACGCTTCATCCGAAGAGAAAGGGGAATGGGGTGGTGCCCATCAAAAAAAAATTTCTGGATGTTCTGGTCCAATATGGCTGGCTGCGTGAATATCGAATGTCCATTGCATCGCGGCTCAGGCCCGGCCCGATCGATGCAGTCAAAGAAGTTCCGGATGGCCGCTATTTTGCGGTCGAATGGGAGACGGGAAATATATCGTCAAGCCATCGGGCATTGAACAAGATGGCGGTCGGACTTCTGGACGGGGTGTTGGCGGGCGGTATTCTGATCCTTCCTTCCAGGCCCATGTATGAATATTTAACCGATCGGATCGGCAGCTATTCGGAGATTGAACCTTATTTCCCAGTCTGGCGGAATCTGCAGGTCAAAGAAGGGGTTCTCACGGTCCTTGAAATCGAACATGACACATTATCCATGGATGTCCCGCTTATTCCGAAAGGCACCGACGGCAGGGCGCTCAGATGAACTTCAATACGATACAAGATAGCCAGTCACCTGCCGATGTGCTTTCGGATGGCATGTTTCGCCGGCTTTTCCCCAGAGGGCTGGTACTTTCACCACAGCTGAACGAAGTTTATGAATTGGCCCTGGCCTTTTATGAAAGCAGAATTCTGAACGAAGATGAACTGGTGGATAACGGGGCTTATTTCATAAAAATCGGAGATCGGCTGACCCGGCATTACCTGATGTGCACCGGCGAACCGCTGCTTCTGCCGAAACATTCTTCATCCCGCCTGAAATCCTTTTTCGAAAAAAACCAATTCCGGACCGGATATGCGACTCATGGATTGTTTCCCTACCGGGGAAAATTTCATCCACAAATGATCAAGGCGCTGATCAATATCATGGGCCTGAAGCCCGGTGATACCATCCTTGATCCAATGATGGGATCAGGAACCGTGCCAGTTGAGGCAAGCCTCGTGGGTGTAAAGTCTATCGGGATTGATGCAAGCCCGTTTTGCCGGTTCATGACCCAGGTGAAATATAATGCTTTAACCATACCGCAAGCGCCTTTGGATCTGGCGCTACAACATACAAAGCAGATATTTGAAATTTATTCCCGTGCCGCCGGGACTCCGATTTTCGGCAGCAAAAGCCGGAATAATTATTGGAAAAAAGACCCTTCCGGCATCAACGAATCCATGGCGAACTTCAATTCCAACGGGATGAAGCGGCTGGCGGAAATGATCTCGACTGATGCTCGGGAGGTATTTGATTTTTTACTGCTGGCCTATCTGGACAGTGCGGGATATGCGGAAAGAAGCAATCGTAAATCCCCTTTCGAGCAGTTTCAGGCCATCCTTGCGCGTTATATTTTCGTAGTGAAAAAAATTCAGTTCGTGCTGAAAGGCTCGGAATCGATTCTCGCCCGGGCCGACATCCTGCAGGGCGATGCCCGAAGCCTGGGGTTGGAGAAAAACAGCATTGATGGAATTTTGTTTTCACCGCCCTACAGTTTTGCCATTGATTATCTGGCAAACGATTCATTTCATTTAAATGCCATGGGGGAAAACATAAGCGACCTGAAAGAAAGCATGGTCGGGCTTCGTGGCAAAGCCGTAAAGCAAAAATATGAACTCTATGTTGAGGATATGGACAAAATCCTTTCCGAATGCAGCCGGATATTAAAACCCGAACGATTCTGCACGATTATCATCGGCACCAACGACAACCAGCTGAGCAAAGCGCTTGGTATTGCCAAAGAAGAAGTAACCGGATTGCACAAAATCATAATCGATCTTGCCCGGCCTTATCAATTCGCACCTGTCCGGATTCTGGCAAGGCAGATCTCGGGCATGGCCAACACCATGAGGAGCGAGTATATTATCCTTCTTCAGAAGTATAATAATTAATTTTAATTATGATGATTCTGTTCATACTCCTGCTCCGATAAGATTGAGAGGATGAGCAAAAATCCCCTTTATTTTTTT